>NZ_JAFBBY010000001.1:2907508-5815017 GCF_016907515.1 Nocardioides nitrophenolicus | reverse complement strand
GGACGTCGGCGGGCCCGCCGACGGTGACCTCTCCGGTGTAGCTCATCGTCCCTCCAGGCTCGGCAGCGTTCCGGTCGTGCTCGAGACTACTGGCGCCGCGGTCCGGCCGGTCGCCCACCAGGCCAGGGCGCCGAGGGGCCCGCTGACGGTGGGGGCGTCGGCGCCGGGGGAGCCGAACGCCCAGCGGGCGGGCTCGTCGGTCGCGACCACGTGGAAGCCCGGGCCGTCGTACCGCTCGGCCTCGTCGCGCAGGAAGGACAGGGCGGTCGTGGGCGGCCAGTCGGAGGCGGTGTAGCCGGCGCCGAGGTCGGCGTGGTGGATCTCGACCTCCCGCAGGCGCAGGTGCGGTACGGCGTCCGCGGGCATCGGCTGCCCGCCCGGGGTGCGCTCGAAGGTGCTGCCCGGGGCCAGTCCGGCGGCCACGTCGAGCACCTCGGCCAGCCGGGCGCTGCCGGCGACCAGGCGGGCCAGGATCTCCTGGGGCGTCGCGGTGGCGAGCACGGCGATGTCGCCGTCGCGCGCCTCGTCGGAGGAGTACATGGTCACGGGCGTGCCGTCGCGGTACCCACGGAGCACGCCGGCGAGGCCCTCCGCGTTGAGGGCGAGGTGGGCGAGCACGTGGCCGCGGGTCCAGCCGGCACACAGCGACGGAGCCGACCACGCGGCGGCGGGCAGGGCCCGGGCGGTGGCGAGGAGCCGTCCGGTGGCGGCGTCGAGGGCGGCGGCGGGAGTGGTCACGGCCACATCATGCCTGCTCGGCGAGCGTGGACAGGGGTTGTGTCGGCGGTGGGTGAGAGGCTGTTCCCTGTGCGCGGCGGCTTGCCTGCCGACGTACGATGGCGAACACTTGTTCGAAGACGACGACACTCTCACGAGGGACCGGTAGTGACCGATCAGCTGATCATCCGCGGGGCACGCGAGCACAACCTCAAGGACGTCTCGATCGACCTTCCCCGCGACTCGCTCATCGTGTTCACGGGCCTGTCCGGCTCGGGCAAGTCGAGCCTCGCCTTCGACACGATCTTCGCCGAGGGCCAGCGGCGCTACGTCGAGTCGCTGTCCGCGTACGCGCGCCAGTTCCTCGGCCAGATGGACAAGCCCGACGTCGACTTCATCGAGGGCCTCTCGCCGGCGGTGTCGATCGACCAGAAGTCGACGAGCAAGAACCCACGCTCCACGGTCGGCACGATCACCGAGGTCTACGACTACCTCCGCCTGCTCTACGCCCGCGCCGGCCGCGCGCACTGCCCGACCTGTGGCGCCCCGATCGAGCGGCAGACCCCCCAGCAGATCGTGGACCGGATGCTCGCCCTCGACGAGGGCACCCGCTTCCAGGTGCTGGCCCCGGTGGTCCGCGGCCGCAAGGGCGAGTTCGTCGAGCTCTTCCGCCAGCTCCAGACCCAGGGCTTCTCCAGGGCCCGGGTCGACGGCGAGACCCACAACCTCGACAGCCCGCCGACCCTCGACAAGAAGTACAAGCACACCATCGAGGTGGTCGTCGACCGGCTCGCGGTCAAGGAGTCCGCCAAGCGCCGGCTCACCGACTCGGTCGAGACCGCGCTCGGGCTGGCCGGTGGCCTGGTCGTGTTCGACCTGGTCGACAGCGGCCAGGAGCTGAAGTTCTCCGAGAAGATGGCGTGCCCCAACGAGCACCCGATCGAGACCGACGACCTCGAGCCGCGCTCGTTCTCGTTCAACTCTCCGTTCGGCGCCTGCCCGGCATGCGCCGGTCTCGGCACCCGGATGGAGGTCGACCCCGAGCTGGTCGTCCCCGACCCGACCGCCACCCTGGCCGAGGGTGCGCTCCAGCCGTGGAGCCACGCCCACGTCGCCGACTACTTCGGCCGGCTGCTCATCGCCCTCGGCGAGGAGCTCGGCTTCGACGTCGACACCCCGTGGGAGCAGCTCCCGCCCAAGGCGCGCAAGGCGATCCTCGAGGGCCACGCCACCAAGGTCCACGTCGTCACCCGCAACCGCTATGGCCGCGAGCGGTCCTACTACGCCGACTTCGAGGGCGTGCGCACCTACGTCGAGCGCCGGCACCGCGAGGCCGAGAGCGACACCAGCCGGGAGCGTTTCGAGGGCTTCATGCGCGAGGTGCCGTGCCCGGTGTGCGCCGGCAGCCGGCTCAAGCCGGTGTCCATGTCGGTCACGCTCGGCGCCCGCGACCAGGGCGGCAAGAACATCGCCGAGGTCTGCGCGCTGCCGATCAACGAGGCGGCCGCCTACCTGCGCGACCTGGACCTGTCCGCCCGCGAGCGCCAGATCGGCGAGCGGGTGCTCAAGGAGATCCAGGAGCGGCTCAACTTCCTCCTCGACGTCGGCCTCGACTACCTCTCCCTCGACCGGCCCTCCGGCTCGCTGTCGGGCGGCGAGGCGCAGCGGATCCGGCTCGCGACCCAGATCGGCGCCGGACTGGTCGGGGTGCTCTACGTCCTCGACGAGCCGTCCATCGGCCTCCACCAGCGCGACAACCAGAAGCTGATCGAGACCCTGGTCCGGCTCAAGGACCTCGGCAACACCCTGATCGTCGTCGAGCACGACGAGGACACCATCCGGGTGGCCGACTGGATCGTCGACATCGGGCCCGGCGCCGGCGAGCACGGCGGCCAGGTGGTCCACTCCGGCACGGTCAAGGACCTGCTCGAGCACCCCGACTCGATGACCGGGCAGTACCTCTCCGGCCGTCGCGAGATCCCGGTGCCCGCCGTCCGCCGCCCCCGCACCAAGGGCCGCGAGCTCAAGGTGATCGGCGCCCGGGAGCACAACCTGAAGAACGTCGACGTCGCCTTCCCCCTCGGCGTGTTCACCGCCGTCACCGGTGTCTCCGGGTCCGGCAAGTCGACCCTGGTCAACGACATCCTCTACACCTCGCTGGCCAAGCAGATCTACAACGCCCGCGCCATCCCGGGGCGGCACCAGAAGATCACCGGCCTCGAGCACGTCGACAAGGTGATCCACGTCGACCAGTCGCCGATCGGGCGCACCCCACGGTCCAACCCGGCGACCTACACCGGAGTGTTCGACCACGTCCGCAAGCTGTTCGCGCAGACCCCCGAGGCCAAGATGCGCGGCTACCAGCAGGGCCGGTTCTCGTTCAACGTCAAGGGCGGGCGCTGCGAGGCGTGCGCCGGCGACGGCACGATCAAGATCGAGATGAACTTCCTGCCCGACGTCTACGTCCCGTGCGAGGTGTGCCACGGAGCTCGCTACAACCGCGAGACACTCGAGGTCCACTACAAGGGCAAGACCATCGCCGAGGTCCTCGATATGCCGATCGAGGAGGCCCAGGAGTTCTTCGCGGCCGTGCCCGCGATCGCGCGCCACATGAAGACGCTGACCGAGGTCGGCCTGGGCTACGTCCGACTCGGCCAGCCGGCGACCACGCTCTCGGGGGGCGAGGCCCAGCGCGTCAAGCTGGCCGCCGAGCTGCAGAAGCGGTCCACGGGCCGCACGGTCTACGTCCTCGACGAGCCGACCACCGGCCTGCACTTCGAAGACATCCGCAAGCTGCTCGGGGTGCTGTCCGGCCTGGTCGACAAGGGCAACACCGTCCTGGTGATCGAGCACAACCTCGACGTCATCAAGACCGCCGACTGGCTGATCGACATGGGCCCCGAGGGGGGCTCGCGGGGCGGCACCGTCGTCGCCGAGGGAACGCCGGAGGACATCGCCGCCACCCCCGGCAGCCACACCGGCACCTTCCTCCAGCCGCTGCTCGACGGCCGGGCCGCCCGCCAGCCGGCCGCGCCCAAGCGAGCTCCCGCGGCGGCGAAGGCGCCCACCAAGAAGACCGCCGCCAAGAAGGCCCCCGCCAAGAAGGCCGCGCCGAAGAAGGCGGCGGCCCGTAAGGGGGCGGCCAAGGCGTCCTCATAGGTCGCTCTCAGGGGCGGCCCGTAGCCTGGCGCGCATGACTTCCACGGTGAGCAGGAGGCGCGCCCTCTCGGGGGCCGCGACGCTCGGGATCGGCGTTCCGCTGCTGGCGGCCTGCGGTGACGACTCGACCGCCGCGAGCGACCCGGTGACCGACGCCCCGACGTCCGCCCCGACGTCTGCCCAGACCCCCGACGCCGCGACCACGGCTCCGTCGACCAGCTCCACCAGCGCGCCCACCGCGGCCGGTGGCTTGGTGGCGGCGGCCGACGTACCCGTCGGCGGGGGCGTGGTGCTCAAGTCCGACGAGCTCGTGGTGACCCAGCCGGTGGCGGGGGAGTTCAAGGCCTTCTCGGCGCTCTGCACCCATCAGGGCTGCCTGGTCGGCTCGGTGTCCGACGGCGCGATCCACTGCCCGTGCCACAACAGCACGTTCTCCGCCACGGACGGCTCGGTGGAGTCCGGCCCGGCGTCGGTCGCGCTGCCCGAGGTCACGGTCACCGTCGTCGACGGTCAGGTGCAGCGCGGATGAGCCTCGGCGAGGTCCGGGCCAGCCGGCGGATCGTCTTCTCCGGGCTCGGCGCGCTCGGCGTGGCGACCGCGCTGGCGGGCTGCGCCGGCGGCGACGACGGCGGCTCGTCCAGCGCCAAGGTCGCGAGCGGCACCGAGCTCGCGTCGACCTCGGAGGTGCCCGTCGGCGGTGGCGTCATCCTGACCGACCAGAAGATCGTGATCACCCAGCCGAGCGCCGGGACGTACGCCGCGTTCACCGCCGTGTGCACCCACCAGGGGCTGCTGGTGACCTCGGTCGAGAACGACACCATCCTGTGCGCCAACCACGGCTCGTCGTACTCCGCGAGCACCGGCGAGGTCGAGGGCGGTCCCGCCCCGTCGGCGCTGGCGAAGGTCGAGATCGACGTCCAGGGCGACAAGATCCTCGCCGCCTGAGCGGGCCCGGCCCCAGCGCCCGGAGCGGCTCAGCCGGCCAGGATCGGGATGCCGGCGCCGGCGCGCCAGATCCGGTCCCGCGGCGACTCGCGGCGGTCGAGCCGGGCGTCGAGGACCTGGCGCGCGTCGTCGTACCGTCCGGCCCGGAGCAGGGCGGCGATCCGGGCCTCCTCGATGATCTCGCGCTGGGCGTCGGAGCCGCCGAGCCGCCAGGTCGACGAGGCGAGGGCGGCGAGCCGGTCGGCGGCGGCCGAGCAGCGGCCGGCGGCGAGCAGCTCGAGTGCGGTCGCGAGCGGCGCGACGACCTCGCGGTGGGTCGGGTTGGGGTGGCCGGCGCACCAGGTGGCGAGTCGGCGCAGGCCGGGCCGGTCGTCGGTCGCGAGCAGGGCGACCGCGGCGTGGAGGCCGAGGAAGGCGGTGCCCGGGCGCTCGAGGACGTCGCGCCCGGTGACCGCGACCACCTCCGCGACCGGCGGGACGTCGACCGCGTCCGGGGTGATCGCCCACCGGAACAGCAGCGACCCGGTGTCGACGAGCGCCCGGCAGCCGACGGCCTGGCGGGGGTGGAGCTGGCTCTCGTAGCGGGCGCGCACCGCCGCGAGGTCGCCGATGGACAGCTCGTGGAGGGCGGCGTGCCAGGAGAAGTGGGTGAGGCTGTCGGTCGCGGCGCCGTCGCCGGTGATCCAGCCGTCCATCCAGCGCAGGCCTGCGGCGTGGTCGCCGGTCTCGTAGTGGGCGTGCGCCCGGGCGTGGGCGGCGTGCCCGCCGGACGGCTCGGCGGCCAGCGAGCGACAGGACAGCTCCATCGCCTCGTCGAAGCGGCGCTGCTCCTGGCGCACGAACGCCATCAGCCCGGTGATCCACGGGTCGTCGCCGTACGCCGGGGCCGCGTCCTCGACGATCCGCCAGGCCTGCTCGGGGACGTCGGTGACGCCCGCGAAGGCGATGGTCGGCATCGCGACGGAGAGCAGCAGCGCGTCGCGCGGGTACGCCGCCAGGTGGGCCACGAGGGGAGCGGAGTCGCCGACGAGGTGCCGCTCGACCGCGTGCACGTGGCTGCGCTCGCGCTCGGTGGCCCGGCCGGCGTGCAGCCGCGCGTCTGCGAGCCGGGCGGCGATGTCGACCTCGACGCACATCTCGTGGCCGAGCAGGGCGAGCGCGGCGTGCCCGAGCGCGAACGTCGGGTCGAGGGCGATGGCGGTGGCGATCCGGCTCGCGGCGCCGGTGCGCAGCCGCAGCAGGTCGCGGATGCCGTCGACGTAGGCGTCGGCGGCCAGGGGACCGGTGGTGAGCTCGTACCCGTAGGCATCCCGACAGCGCATAACTCTAGTAAAGCACGCGACCAACTCGAATAAGGGAGTGTCGGCACCGCTAACTAGGGTTGAGGACGTGACACCCGCTCTGTCGTACCGGCCCAAGCCCGGCTCGATCCCCACCCAGCCGGGCGTCTACCGGTTCCGCGACCGCACCGGACGCGTCGTCTACGTCGGCAAGGCCAAGAACCTGCGGGCCCGGCTGTCGTCGTACTTCCAGGACATCGGCAACCTGCACCCCCGCACCGCCACCATGGTCACCACGGCGACCTCGGTCGAGTGGACCGTGGTCGGCACCGAGGTCGAGGCGCTCCAGCTGGAGTACTCCTGGATCAAGGAGTACGACCCGCGCTTCAACGTGAAGTACCGCGACGACAAGTCCTACCCGTGGCTCGCGGTCACCGTGTCCGAGGACTTCCCGCGGGTGATGGTCGGCCGGGGCGCCAAGCGCAAGGGCACCCGGTACTTCGGCCCCTACAGCCACGCCTGGGCGATCCGCGAGACCGTCGACATCCTGCTGCGGGTCTTCCCGATGCGCTCGTGCAGCAATGGCGTGTTCAAGCGATCCAGCCAGATCGGGCGGCCGTGCCTGCTGGGCTACATCGACAAGTGCTCAGCCCCCTGCGTCGGCAACATCTCGCCCGAGGACCACCGCGCGATCGTCGACGACTTCTGCGAGTTCATGGCCGGCCGCACCCGCCCGTTCATGAGGCGGATCGAGCAGGAGATGTACGCCGCCTCCGACGCGCTGGACTTCGAGAAGGCGGCGCGCCTGCGCGACGACCTGGGCGCGATGAACAAGGCGCTGGAGAAGCAGGCCGTGGTCTTCGGCGACGGCTCCGACGCCGACGTGATCGCGCTCGCCGAGGACCCGCTCGAGGTCGCGGTCCAGGTGTTCTACGTGCGCGGCGGGCGGATCCGCGGTCAGCGGGGCTGGGTGGCCGACCGCACCGACGACGGCGACACCGCGGCGCTGGTCGAGGACTTCCTGCTCCAGCTGTACGCCGGCGTGGCGCCCGAGGACGTCCGCGACGCCGTCCCGCGAGAGATCCTGGTGCCGGCGCTGCCGGCCGAGCACGCCACCTTCGAGCAGCTGCTCTCCGACCTGCGCGGCGCCAAGGTGGAGATCCGGGTCCCGCAGCGCGGCGACAAGCGGACCCTCCAGGAGACCGTGGCGCGCAACGCCACCGAGTCCCTGGCGCTGCACAAGACCAAGCGGGCCAGTGACCTGACCACCCGCAACCGCGCGCTCGCCGAGATCGCGGAGGCGCTCGAGCTCGACGAGGCGCCGCTGCGGATCGAGTGCTATGACGTCTCCCACATCCAGGGCACCGAGATCGTCGCGTCCATGGTGGTGTTCGAGGACGGCCTGGCCCGCAAGGGCGAGTACCGCCGGTTCGTGATCAAGGACCAGGACGGCTCCGACGACGTCAAGGCCATGCACGAGGTCATCACCCGCCGGTTCCGGCGGCTGCTCGACGAGCAGGCTCGCTCGGAGCTGCGGCCCGGGGATCCCGATGCGGGGACCGGCCCGATGCTGGTCGACCCCGACACCGGCCGGCCGCGCAAGTTCGCCTACGCGCCGGGCCTGGTGGTCGTCGACGGCGGCGCCCCGCAGGTCGCGGCGGCGCAGCGCGCGCTCGACGAGCTCGGCATCGACGACATCCCGATCTGTGGTCTCGCCAAGCGGCTCGAGGAGGTGTGGGTGCCCGGCGAGGAGGACCCGGTGATCCTGCCGCGCACCTCCGAGGGGCTCTACCTGCTGCAGCGGGTGCGCGACGAGGCGCACCGGTTCGCGATCACCCACCACCGCAACCGGCGCTCCAAGTCGATGGTCGAGAGCCTGCTCGACGACGTGCCCGGTCTGGGCGAGGTGCGGCGCAAGACCCTGCTGCGCCACTTCGGCTCGCTGCGCAAGCTGCGGGCCGCCACCGTCGAGGAGATCGCGGCCGTGCCCGGTGTCGGGCCGCGGACGGCGAGCGCGATCAAGGAGGCCCTCGAACCGGCGACGGCGCCCGCGACCGGTCACAATGACGCCCATGGATGAGACGCACGGGCAGCTCGTGGTCGTGACCGGGATGACCGGTGCCGGCCGCAGCACCGCGGCCAAGGAGCTGGAGGACCTCGGCTTCTTCGTCGTCGACAACCTCCCGCCCAGCCTGCTCCCGGAGGTGGTCCGGCTGGTCGACGAGAGCCACGGTCCGGCCCAGCCGGTGGCGGTCGTCGTCGACGTCCGGTCCGGGTCCTTCTTCCAGGGCCTGCGCAGTGCGCTCGCCCACGGCGTCGCGGGCCGCACCACCACCCTGGTGTTCCTCGACGCGACCGACGAGGTGCTGGTCCGGCGCCAGGAGGCGGCGCGCCGGCCGCACCCCCTCCAGCAGGGCGGCCGGCTGCTCGACGGCCTGCAGCGCGAGCGCGTCGTGCTCGCCGACCTGCGCTCCGAGGCCGACCTGGTCATCGACACCAGCAGCCTCAACGTGCACCAGCTCACCGACCGGATCGCGGAGTCCTTCGGCACGCCCGAGACCACCCGGCTGCGGGTCTCGGTGATCAGCTTCGGCTTCAAGTACGGCATCCCCGTCGACGCCGACCACGTCGCCGACATGCGCTTCCTGCCCAATCCCCACTGGGTGCCCGAGCTGCGCCCCCGCACCGGCCAGGACGCCGAGGTGTCGGCCTACGTGTTGGGGCGCCCGGGCGCCGCGGAGTTCGCCGACCGCTACGTCGCGCTGCTGTCCGGCGTCGCCGAGGGCTACCTGCGTGAGGGCAAGAGGTTCATGCGGGTCGCCATCGGCTGCACCGGCGGCAAGCACCGCAGCGTGGCGATGACCGAGGAGATCGCTCGCCGGATGGGGGAGCAGGGCTACGTCGCCCGCGCGATCCACCGGGATCTGGGGCGCGAGTGAGCTCGGACCTCCTCGGGACCGACCAGCGGGCGCAGGCCGTGGTGGCGCTCGGCGGTGGCCACGGCCTGCACGCCTCGCTGAGCGCGCTGCGCCAGCTGCTCGACGACCTCACCGTCGACGAGCTGACCGCGGTGGTCACCGTGGCCGACAACGGCGGCTCGTCGGGCCGCCTGCGTGGCGAGTTCGGCGTACTGCCGCCCGGTGACCTGCGGATGGCGCTCGCCGCGCTCTGCGGCGACGACGAGTGGGGCGCCACCTGGGCGCAGGTGCTGCAGCACCGGTTCGCGGGCGACGGCGAGATGCGCGGCCACGTGGTCGGCAACCTACTGATCGTGGGCCTGTGGGAGCTGCTCGGCGACCACGTCGACGCCCTCGACTGGGTCGGCCGGCTGCTCGGCGCCAAGGGCCGGGTGCTGCCGATGGCGATGACGCCGATGGACATCACCGCGCGGGTCCGCGGCCTGGTGCCCGGCGAGCCCGACGTGCTGACCACGGTGCGCGGCCAGGTCGAGGTCGCGACGACCGACGGGGTGATCGCGGAGATCGCGCTGGAGCCGGCGGACCCGGAGGTCAGCCCCGCGGTGGTCGATGCGATCGCCGCCGCCGACTGGGTGGTCCTCGGGCCGGGCTCGTGGTTCAGCAGCGTGCTCCCGCACCTGCTCGTCCCGCGGCTGCGCGAGGCGCTGGTCGCGACGCCGGCTCGGGTGGTCGTCGTGCTCAACCTCGAGGAGCAGGCCGGTGAGACCGGTGGCTTCGGGCCGGCCGACCACCTCGCCGTCCTGGTCGAGCACGCACCCGACCTGGCGATCGACGTCGTCCTGGCCGACCGTACGTCGGTCGCCGACGGCCTCGGCGAGCTCGAGGAGGTCGTGGCCGCGATCGGCGCGCGGCTGGTCGTCGACGACGTGGCCGCCGGCGACGGGAGCGTGCGGCACGACCCGGCCAAGCTGGCCGCGGCGTACGCCCGCGTCTTCGAGGGTTGTTGACCCTCGCCTTAGGATCGCCCCTATGGCGATGACGGCACAGGTCAAGGCGGAGCTTGCCAACATCCCGGTGACGAAGGTCTGCTGCCGCAAGGCCGAGGTCGCCTCGATGCTGCGCTTCGCCGGTGGGCTCCACATCGTCGGCGGCCGGATCGTCGTCGAGGCCGAGCTCGACACCGGCGCCGCCGCGCGCCGGCTGCGCAAGGACATCTCCGAGATCTACGGCCAGGGCTCCGAGGTCGTCATGGTGCAGGGCAACGGCCTGCGCAAGGGCAGCCGCTACATCGTCCGGGTGGTCAAGGACGGCGAGGCGCTGGCCCGCCAGACCGGCCTGCTCGACCAGCGCGGCCGACCGGTGCGCGGCCTGCCACCGGCCGTCGTGTCCGGTGGTGCGTGCGACGCCGTCGCCGCCTGGCGCGGCGCCTTCCTCGCCCACGGCTCGCTCACCGAGCCGGGCCGCTCCTCCTCGCTCGAGGTGACCTGCCCCGGCTCCGAGGCCGCCCTGGCCCTGGTCGGTGTCGCCCGCCGGCTCGGCATCCAGGCCAAGGCCCGCGAGGTCCGGGGCGTCGACCGGGTCGTGATCCGCGACGGCGACGCGATCGGTCAGCTGCTCGCCCGGCTCGGCGCCCACGAGACGCTGATGGCGTGGGAGGAGCGCCGGATGCGGCGCGAGGTCCGGGCCACCGCCAACCGGCTCGCCAACTTCGACGACGCCAACCTGCGCCGCTCGGCCCGCGCCGCCGTCACCGCGGGCGCCCGGGTGCACCGGGCGATGGAGATCCTCGGCGACGAGGTGCCCGACCACCTGCGGATGGCGGGCGAGCTGCGCCTGGAGCACAAGCAGGCATCGCTCGAGGAGCTCGGACAGCTCCACGACCCGGTGCTCACCAAGGACGCCATCGCCGGCCGGATCCGGCGGCTGCTGGCGATGGCCGACAAGCGGGCCGAGGAGCTCGGCGTACCCGACACGGAGGCGTCGCTGACGCCCGAGATGCTCGCCGGCGACGCCTGAGCCGACCCCTGACGCGGCTCCCGCCTCCGGGATAGGGTCGGAGGACCGAGAAGGTCCCGCTCTCCCAGGAGGTTCGCAGTGACTGTTCGCGTAGGCATCAACGGGTTCGGCCGGATCGGCCGCAACTTCTTCCGGGCGGTGCGCGCGAGCGGCGCCGACATCGAGATCGTGGGGGTCAACGACCTCACCGACAACGCGACGTTGGCGCACCTGCTGAAGTACGACTCGATCCTGGGTCCGCTCGACGCCGAGGTCGAGTCGACCGACACCGCGATCACCGTCGGCGGTGCCGAGATCCGCGCCTTCGCCGAGCGTGACCCGGCCGCGCTGGGCTGGGGCGACCTGGGGGTGGACGTGGTGGTGGAGTCGACCGGCTTCTTCACCGATGCGACCAAGGCCCGTGCGCACGTCGATGGCGGTGGGGCGAGGAAGGTGATCATCTCCGCGCCGGCGTCGAACGAGGACGTGACGATCGTGATGGGGGTCAACCACGAGGTCTACGACCCGGCGGCGCACACGGTGATCTCGAATGCCTCGTGCACGACGAACTGTCTGGGGCCGATGGCCAAGGCGCTCAACGACGGGCTGGGCATCGTGAAGGGGCTGATGACCACGGTGCACGCCTACACCGCGGACCAGAACCTGCAGGACAACATCCACAAGGACCTGCGCCGGGCGCGGGCGGCGGCGCTGAACATCATCCCGACCTCGACCGGTGCGGCGAAGGCGATCGGGTTGGTGCTGCCGGAGCTGAAGGGTCGTCTGGACGGCTATGCGTTGCGGGTGCCGACGCCGACGGGGTCGTTGACGGACCTGTCGTTCGAGGCGTCGCGGGAGACGAGTGTGGAGGAGGTCAACGCGATCGTGAAGGCGGCTGCTGATGGCCGGTTCCTGGTGTACTCGACGGATCCGATCGTGTCGTCGGACATCGTGACGAACCCGGCGTCGTGCGTGTTCGACGCGCCGTTGACCAAGGTGATCGGCAACCAGGTCAAGGTCGCGGGGTGGTACGACAACGAGTGGGGCTACTCCAACCGCCTCGCCGACCTGATCACGCACGTGGGCACTACGCTCTGACCCCGTGACTGAGTACAACGGCCTCGGCGAGGTCAGTGGCAAGCGCGTCCTGGTCCGCTCCGACCTCAATGTCCCGCTCGACGGCAGCCGGATCACCGACGACGGCCGGATCCGCGCCAGCGTCCCGACGATCCGCGCGCTGGCCGACGCCGGCGCCCGCGTGGTCGTCACCGCCCACCTCGGGCGGCCCCAGGGCGAGCCGGACCCGGCGTACTCCCTGGCGCCGGTCGCCGCCCGCCTGGGCGAGCTGCTCGGCGCGCCCGTCGCGTTCGCGACCGACACCGTCGGCGCCTCGGCCCAGGAGACCGTGGCGGCGCTGCGCGACGGCGAGGTCGCGCTGCTGGAGAACGTCCGGTTCAACGCCGGCGAGACCAGCAAGGACGACGCCGAGCGGGGCGCCTTCGCCGACCAGCTGGCCGGCCTCGCCGACGCGTTCGTCTCCGACGGCTTCGGCGTGGTGCACCGCAAGCAGGCCAGCGTCTACGACGTCGCGCAGCGCCTGCCGCACGCCATGGGCGGCCTGGTCGCCGCCGAGGTCGAGGTGCTGCGCCGGCTCACCGTCGACCCCGAGCGGCCCTATGTCGTCGTGCTCGGCGGCTCCAAGGTGTCCGACAAGCTGGGCGTGATCGACAACCTGCTCGGCAAGGCCGACAAGCTGCTCATCGGCGGGGGCATGGTCTTCACCTTCCTGCGCGCCGACGGTCTCGAGGTCGGCAACAGCCTGCTCGAGGAGGACCAGCTCGACACGGTGCGTGCCTACCAGGCGCGGGCCAAGGAGCTGGGCGTCGAGATCGTGCTGCCCACCGACGTCGTCGTGGCCGACAGCTTCGGCGACGAAGCCTCCGCACGCGTGGTCGCGGCCGACGCGATCCCGGCCGACGCCCTCGGTCTCGACATCGGTCCCGAGTCCGGCCAGGCCTTCGCCGCCGCGCTCGCCGACGCCCGGACGGTGTTCTGGAACGGCCCGATGGGCGTCTTCGAGCAGGCCGCCTTCGCCGAGGGCACCCGTGCGGTCGCCGAGGCGCTGACCAAGGTCGACGGCCTGTCGGTCGTCGGCGGTGGCGACTCCGCGGCCGCCGTGCGCACGCTCGGGTTCGACGAGGCCGCGTTCGGCCACATCTCCACCGGTGGTGGCGCCAGCCTCGAGTACCTCGAGGGCAAGGAGCTGCCCGGCATCACTGTCCTCGAAGAGGAAGGCGCCTGACATGGCCGCTGCACGGACCCCGCTGATGGCGGGCAACTGGAAGATGAACCTCAACCACGCCGAGGCCGTCGTCCTCGTGCAGAAGCTGGCCTGGACGCTGTCCGACAAGCGCCACGACTACGGCAAGGTCGAGGTGGCGGTGATCCCGCCGTTCACCGACATCCGCTCGGTGCAGACGCTCATCGACGGCGACCGGCTCGCCATCCGCTACGGCGCCCAGGACGTCTCCGCGCACGCCGCCGGCGCCTACACCGGGGAGATCTCCGCGGCGATGCTCGCCAAGCTGGGCTGCTCGTACGTCGTGGTGGGCCACTCCGAGCGGCGCCAGTACCACGCCGAGACCGACGCGGTGGTCAACGCCAAGGCGAAGGCCGCGTTGGGGGAGAAGATCACGCCCATCGTGTGCGTCGGCGAGGGCCTCGAGATCCGTCAGGCCGGGGAGCACGTCGCGTTCACCAACGCCCAGGTCGAGGGCTCGTTGGCCGGGCTGTCCGCGAAGCAGGTCGCCGGCCTGGTGATCGCCTACGAGCCGGTCTGGGCGATCGGCACCGGCGAGGTCGCCACCCCGGACGACGCGCAGGAGGTCTGCGCGGCGATCCGCGGCAAGGTGCGCGAGCTGTTCGGCGACGAGGCGGCGGACGCCGTACGGATCCTCTACGGCGGCTCGGTCAAGGCCGCGAACGTCGCCGGCATCATGGCCAAGGCCGACGTCGACGGCGCTCTCGTGGGCGGCGCGAGCCTCGAGGCCGACGAGTTCGGCGGAATCTGCCGCTTCTACGACATGCCGGTGCTGTCCTAGTACCGGGCCTGACGTAGGATTCCTCGCGTGTCGACGCTTCTGACTGTGCTGCTCGTGATCACGAGCCTGATCCTGATCCTGCTCGTGCTGCTGCACAAGGGTCGGGGCGGCGGCCTCTCGGACATGTTCGGTGGCGGTGTGTCGAGCTCGCTCGGCGGATCCTCGGTCGCCGAGCGCAACCTCGACCGGTTCACGGTCGGGATCGGCGTGATCTGGTTCGCCTGCGTGATCGCACTGGGCCTCCTGCTCGCCTATCAGAACTGACAGCACAGATCGCTTTGCAACCGACCCGGGCAGTGCCGGGTCGTCCGAGGGCTTGAGGAGAGAATCCGTTGGCTGGTGGTGGGAACGCGATCCGCGGGAGTCGCGTCGGTGCGGGTCCGATGGGCGAGGCCGAGCGCGGCGAGGCCGCTCCCCGGCAGGCCGTCACGTACTTCTGTGCGAACGACCACCGCTCGGTGATCACCTTCTCCGTCGAGGCGTCCGTCCCGGACTCCTGGGACTGCCCGAAGTGCGGCCTGCCCGCCGGTCTCGACTCCGAGAACGCGCCGCCGGCGCCGAAGATCGAGCCCTACAAGACCCACCTCGCCTACGTGAAGGAGCGGCGCTCCGACAAGGAGGCCGAGGTCATCCTCGACGAGGCGATCCAGCTGCTCCGCTCGCGCCGCAAGTCCGGCGAGATCATCTTCTGAGCCGACCCGGCTCCAACTGGCTCTGTTATTCGGCCGACCCGGCAGAAACTGGCCCGATTGCGGGGCCAGTTGCTGACGGGTCAGACGAGCGAGGCGGCGGCCGCGTCGAGGAACCAGACGGTCTCGGTGCGGCCGGCGACACCACGGGCCGGGGTCTCGGTGACCTGACCGTCCTCGGCGAGCGCCCGGCGTACGGCGTCGGCCTTGGCCTCGCCGCTGACCAGGAACCACACGGACTGGGCGCGGTTGACCGCCTCGAAGGTGAGGCTGACCCGCTCGGGCGGCGGCTTGGGGGAGTCGTGGACCGCGACCGTGGCCGCGCCGACGGCGTCGAGGGCCGGGTGGCCGGGGAACAGCGAGGCGACGTGCCCGTCGGGGCCGACGCCGAGCATCAGCACGTCGAACTCGGGGCCGCCCTCGGCGCGGAGCCTGTCGGCGTACGCCGTCGCGGACTCCTCGACCGAGCCGACCTCGGTGGAGGCGGGTGCGCTGTGGACCCGGAAGGCGCCGACCTCGTCGAGGAAGGCCGCGCGGGCCTGATTGAGGTTGCGCTCGGGGGAGTCGGCGGGCACGAACCGCTCGTCGCCGAACCAGAGCACCACCGCGCCCCAGTCGACACCGGACGCCGGCGCCAGGCGGGCGACCTCGCGGTGCACGGCCTCGGCGATGGTGCCGCCGGTGAGCCCGACGTGGGGGACGTGGCCGGCCGCCTGGGCGTCGGCGATCCGGTTGAGCAGCTCGCCGGCGACCGCGGTCGCGAGCGTCTCGGCGTCGGCATGGACCTCGACGAGCGGCGGGGGAGTCTCGGTCATCGGCGGCGCTGCTCCTGGTAGTAGTCGATCATCGCCCGGGTGGACGCGTCCTGCTCGGCGAGGACGGCGGCGTCACCGGCGAGACCGGGGGCGATCTGCAGCGCGAGCTGCTTGCCGAGCTCGACGCCCCACTGGTCGAAGCTGTCGATGCCCCACACCACGCCCTGGGTGAAGGTGATGTGCTCGTAGAGCGCGATCAGCTGGCCGAGCACCGCCGGGGTGAGCGCGGGCGCCATGATCGAGGTGGTCGGCCGGTTGCCGGAGAACACCCGCGCCGGCACGATCGCCTCGGGCGTGCCCTCGGCGCGCACCTCCTCGGCGGTCTTGCCGAACGCCAGCGCCTTGGTCTGGGCCAGGAAGTTCGCCAGCAGCAGCTCGTGGACGTCGGTCTCGCCGTCGACGAGCGGGTACGCCGGGGTGGCGAAGCCGATGAAGTCGGCCGGGACGAGCCGGGTGCCCTGGTGGATGAGCTGGTAGAACGCGTGCTGGCCGTTGGTGCCCGGCTCGCCCCAGAACACCTCTCCGGTGTCGGTGGTGACCGGCGAGCCGTCCCAGCGCACGCTCTTGCCGTTGGACTCCATGGTGAGCTGTTGGAGGTACGCCGGGAACCGGTGCAGCAGCTGCGAGTAGGGCAGCACGGCGTGCGACTGGGCGCCGAGGAAGTTGGTGTACCAGACGTTGAGCAGGCCCATCAGGACCGGCACGTTCTGCTCGAGCGGCGCGCTGACGAAGTGCTCGTCGACGGCCCGGAAGCCACCGAGGAACTCCTCGAAGCGCTCCGGTCCGATCGCCACCGCCAGGGAGGTGCCGATGGCGGAGTCGACGGAGTAGCGGCCGCCGACCCAGTCCCAGAAGCCGAAGGCGTTCGCCGGGTCGATCCCGAACTCCGCGACCTTGTCGAGAGCGGTCGAGACGGCCACGAAGTGGCGGGCCACGGCCTCCTCGCCGACGCCGAGGCCGTCGAGCAGCCAGGTGCGGCACAGCCGGGCGTTGGTCAGCGTCTCCAGCGTCCCGAAGGTCTTGCTGGACACGATGAACAGCGTGGTCGCGGGGTCCAGTCCGGCGAGCTCCTGGGCGGCGTCGGTGGGGTCGATGTTGCTGATGAAGCGACACTCGAGGCCGTCGTGGACGTATGGCTTCAACGCCTCGTAGGCCATCACCGGGCCCAGGTCGGAGCCGCCGATGCCGATGTTGACGACCGTGCGGATCGGCTGGCCGGTGAACCCGCGCCAGGCGCCCGAGCGGACGTCGTCGGCGAACGCGTAGACCCGGCTCAGCACCGCCCGGACCTGCTCCACGACGGGGGCGCCGCCGACCACGAAGTCCGTGCCCGCTGCTCGGCGCAGGGCGGTGTGGAGCACCGCGCGGTCCTCGGTGACGTTGATGTGCTCGCCGCGGAACATGGCGTCCCGTCGGGCGGGAAGCTCGACCTCGCCGGCGAGCGCGTGCAGCGCCTTCCAGATCTCGGGCGTGACCAGGTTCTTGGAGAGGTCGACGCGCAGCTCGCCCGCCCGCACCGTGGAGCGCGCCACCCACTCGGGGTCGGCGAGCATCCGGCGCAGGTCGGGCCGGAAGCCGGCGGCGAGCTCGGTGAGCCGCCGCCAGGCCTCGGTCGCGGTCGGGTCGACGGGAGCCGCGCCCACGGAGGTCAGGCTCCGGCCTGGCCCGACGTCGCCGCCATCTGCGCTTCGACGGTGGCGACCAGCTCGGTCCAGGAGACCTTGAACTTGTCGACTCCCTCGGTCTCGAGGGTCACGAACACGTCCTCGAGGTCGACCCCCGCCGCGGCGATCCGGTCGAACACCGCCTGCGCCTCGCCGGCCCGGCCGGTGACCTGGTCGCCGTTCACCTCTCCGTGGTCGGCGAAGGCGAGCAGGGTCTTCTCCGGCATGGTGTTGACCGTGTCGGCCACGACCAGGTCGGTGACATAGAGGGTGTCGGAGTACGCCGGGTTCTTCACGCCGGTCGAGGCCCACAGCGGCCGCTGCGGGTGGGCCCCGGCCGCCGCCAGCGACCGCCAGCGCTCCGAGGCCAGCACCTCCTCGAACGCGGCGTAGGCGAGCCGGGCGTTGGCCACGGCGGCCTGGCCGCGCAGGGCCAGCGCCTCGTCGGTCCCGATCTTCTCCAGGCGGGCGTCGATCTCGGTGTCGACCCGCGACACGAAGAACGAGGCCACGGACTGGATGGTGCCGAGGTCGATGCCGGCGTCGCGGGCCTGCTCGAGGCCGGCGAGGTAGGCGTCCATGACCGCGCGGTAGCGCTCGACGGAGAAGATCAGGGTGACGTTGACGCTGATCCCGGCCGCGATGGTCGCCGTGATGGCCGGCAGGCCCTCGAGCGTGGCGGGGATCTTGATCAGCGCGTTGGGGCGGTCGACGGCGGCCCACAGCGCCTTCGCGGAGGTGATGGTGGCGTCGGTGTCGTTGGCCAGGGTCGGCTCGACCTCGATCGACACCCGGCCGTCGGCGGGATGCGCGGCGGCCACGGGGGACAGCACGTCGCAGGCGTTGCGCACGTCGTCGGTGGTCAGCGCGAAGATCACCTCGTCGACGCCGGCGCCGCCCTCGACGAGCTGACGCACCTGGGCGTCGTAGCGCTCGCCGTTGGCGATCGCGCTCGCGAAGATCGTCGGGTTGGTCGTCACGCCGACGACCGAGCGCTCGCGGACCAGGTCAGCCAGGTTGCCGGTCTCGATCCGCTCGCGCGACAGGTCGTCGAGCCAGATGGACACCCCCGCGTCAGCGAGGGCCTTCAGTCGATCAGTCATCGGTTCCTCCTCAGCGGTGGGTTTCGTTCTGGTGGTGCCCGGTTCAGTCCCGGGCAGCCGCGGCGATGCTCTCGCGGGCCGCCTGGACGACGGCCTCGGGCGTGAAGCCGAACTCGCGGAACAGCGTTCCGGCGTCCGCGCTCGCGCCGTAGTGGTCGATGCTGACGATCCGGCCGGCGTCGCCGACGTACTCGCGCCAGCCCTGCTTGACGCCCGCCTCGACCGAGACCCGCGCCTTGACGGTCGGCGGGATCACGCTGTCGCGGTAGGCCTGGGTCTGGGCGTCGAACCACTCCAGGCAGGGCAACGAGACCACCCGCGCGTGGACGCCCTCGGCGGCGAGCTGGGCGCGGGCCGCGACGGCGTACTGCACCTCCGAGCCGGTGGCGAGCAGGACGACATCGGGCTGTCCGCCCTCGGCGTCGAGCAGCACGTAGCCGCCCTTGGCGACGTCGTCGGTGGTGGCGTAGCCCTCGGCACCGCGCGGGAAGGTCGGCAGGTTCTGGCGGCTCAGGATCAGCCCGGCCGGGCGGTCGCTGTTGCGCAGCACCTGGAGCCACGCGGCGGCGGTCTCGTTGGCGTCGGCCGGGCGGACCACGTCGAGCCCGGGGATCGCGCGCAGCGCCGCGAGGTGCTCGATCGGCTGGTGGGTCGGACCGTCCTCGCCGAGACCGATGGAGTCGTGGGTCCACACGTGGACGACGGGAGCGCCCATCAGCGCGCCCACCCGGACCGCGCCGCGCATGTAGTCGGAGAAGGTGAGGAAGGTGCCGCCGAAGACGCGGGTGCCGCCGTGGACGGCGATGCCGTTCATGATCGCGCCCATGCCGTGCTCGCGGATGCCGAAGTGGAGCACCCGGCCCTGGTAGGGGTCGGCGGGCCACTCCTCGACGCCGCGGTCGAGAGGCAGGAAGGACTTGGCGTCCTTGATGGTCGTGTTGTTGGAGCCGGCGAGGTCGGCCGAGCCGCCCCACAGCTCGGGCATGATGCCGGCGATCGCGTTGATCACCTTGCCGGACGCGGCGCGGGTGGCGACGCCCTTGGCGTCGGCCTCGAAGACCGGCAGCGCGTCCTCGATGCCGTCGGGCAGGCGGCGGTCCTTGAGCCGGTGGAGGAGCGCGGCCTGCTCCGGGTTGGCGGCGGCCCACGCGTCGTACGCCGTGAGCCACTCGGCCTGCCAGGCCTTGCCGCGCGCGATCAGGCCCCGGGTGTGGGCCAGCACGTCGGCGGGGACCTCGAAGCTCTTGTCGGGGTCGAAGCCCAGCACCGCCTTGGTGGCCGCGACCTCCTCTGCGCCGAGCGCCGAGCCGTGGGCTGCCTCGGTGTTCTGCGCGTTGGGCGCCGGCCAGGCGATCACCGTCTTCAGCACGATCAGCGACGGCTGGTCGGTGACCTCGTCGGCGGCCTTCAGCGCGTCGTAGAGGGCCGGGACGTCCTCCTCGTAGTGGGCGAGGTCGTTGTGGTCGTTGCCGGTCCAGTCGACGGTCTGGACGTGCCAGCCGTAGGCCTCGTAGCGCTTCGCGACGTCCTCGTTGAACGCGATGTGGGTGTCGCCCTCGATCGAGATCCGGTTGGCGTCGTAGATGACCGTGAGGTTGCCGAGCTCCTGGGTGCCGGCGATCGAGGACGCCTCGCTGCTCACGCCCTCCTCGAGGTCGCCGTCGGAGGCGAGCACGTAGACGTGGTGGTCGAACAGCGACGGCCCGTCGCCGGCCGCCGGGTCGAGCAGGCCCTTCTCGCGGCGCGCCGCCATCGCCATGCCGACCGCGTTGGCGACGCCCTGGCCGAGCGGGCCGGTGGTGACCTCGACCCCGGCGGTGTGGCCGAACTCCGGGTGACCCGGGGTCTTGCTGCCCCAGGTGCGCAGCGCCTCGAGGTCGCCGAGCTCGAGGCCGAAGCCGCCGAGGAAGAGCTGGGTGTAGAGGGTGATCGAGGAGTGGCCGCAGCTCAGCACGAAGCGGTCGCGCGCGATCCACGCCGGGTCCGCGGGGTCGTGGCGCATCACCTTCTGGAACAGCAGGTACGCGGCCGGCGCCAGGCTCATGGCGGTGCCAGGGTGGCCGTTGCCGACCTTCTGGACGGCGTCCATCGCGAGCACCCGCGCGGTGTCGACGGCCTTGCGGTCGAGGTCGGTCCAGTCCAGGTCCGGGATCATGGTTCCGAGCCTACCGACGTCCGTGGTGAGCACGACACCGGCTCGGTGCCCGGCCCGGGACCCAGTCGGGCTACACTCGGACCGCTTCTGCCCCTGTTTGCGAGGACTTCCGTGACCTACGTCGACCCGACCAGCCCCGAGCTGCTGTCCGGTGACGAGGGACCGCAGAAGGCGACCTTCCGCGACGTCGTTCTCGCGTACGTCGGGCTGACCAAGCCGCGGGTCATCGAGCTGCTGCTCCTCACCACCGTGCCGGTGATGTTCTTCGCCGCCCGCGGCGTACCCGCCCTCGGCCTGGTCGTCGCCACCGTCATCGGCGGCACCCTCTCCGCCGGCTCCGCGTCGGTCTTCAACTGCGTCTACGACCGCGACATCGACGAGCAGATGCGTCGTACCCGACGCCGGGCGCTGCCCCGCCACATCGTCTCGCCCGGGGCCGCGCTGGTCTTCGGCGTGGTGCTGGGCGTCGTCTCGACGGTCGTGCTGGCCGTGTGGGTCAACCCCCTGTCGGCCGTCCTGTCGGTCTCGGCCAACGCGTTCTACGTCTTCGTCTACACGATGCTTCTCAAGCGGCGGACCACCCAGAACATTGTCTGGGGCGGCATCGCCGGCTGCTTCCCGGCCCTCATCGGCTGGACCGCCGTCACCGGCGAGCTGTCCTGGGTGCCGGTCGTGCTCTTCCTGGTCGTCTTCTTCTGGACCCCGCCCCACACCTGGGCCCTCGCGCTGCGCTACCGCGAGGACTACGCTCAGGTCGACGTCCCGATGCTCCCCGTTGTCAAGCCCGCCCGCGCCGTCGCGCTGCAGATCGTCGTCTACTCGTGGGTGATGGTCGCGACCTCGCTCGTGCTGTGGCCCGTCGCGTCCACCGGGCCGGCGTACCCGATCGCGGCGGGGGTGCTCGGCGCCGTCTTCCTGGTGCAGGCCCATGGGCTCCACCGCCGGGCGCGGACCTCCGAGGAGCTGAGCGTGCTCCAGCCGATGCGGCTGTTCCACTCCTCGAACCTCTATCTGTCGCTGCTGTTCGTCGCCGTGGCGATCGACCCGCTGCTGCACTGACGGCGCTGGTCGGCAGGGGCCGGCAGGGGCCGGCGGGGCGGTGGCTCCGTCGGTGGCGGCGGTGTGCTCGGTGTGCTTGGTGTGCTTGGTGTGCTTGGTGTGCTTGGTGTGCTCGGTGTGCTCGGTGCGCGCTTGGTGAGGTGGTCAGGCCAGTCCGGGATTGGGCAGAGACCGCATGCCTGGGGGTCGAAATGTTGCGGTTTGGGACCAAACCGCAATCGGGGTGGGGGCGACCGGGCGGTGGGCAGGGGCTCGGTGAGTAGGTCTCGGCGGGGCGGGCTTGACACCGGCCGTGAGGTGGTCAGACCAGGCCGCGATTGGGCAGAGACCGCATGCCCAGGGCCCGATTTGTTGCGGTTTGGTCCCAAACCGCAACGCCAGACGGTCCGATCAGTGGAACGCCCGCCCGAAGCGCGGCCGACTCACCCCCGCGGGTACGTGGTGACGACCACCCGGGCCAACCCGGCCGCGACGAGCGCCGCGCCGAGCATGTGCAGCCCGACCAGCACCTCGGGCAGGTCGGTGAAGAACTGCACGTACCCCAGCAGTCCCTGCGCCAGCTCGACGACCAGCAGCATCCCCGCGAAGGTGGCGACCCATCGGTCGCCGCGGCCGCGCGCGACCAGGAGCAGCGCCACGGTCAGCACCACCAGGACGCCGACCGAGATCCCGTGGACGTGGGAGACCACCTCCGGGTCGAGTCCGGTACGCCGGGACTCGAGGTCGCCGGAGTGGGGCCCGGAGCCGGTGACGACGGTGCCGAGCCAGAGCACCACCCAGCCGATGCCGAAGGTGGCCCACCCGAGCCGGCGCACCGCCACCGAGGCGACCCCACGCACCGGCCCGGTCAGGTCGTCGAGCACCCACACGCAGACCCCGACCATCGCCATCGACACCAGCAGGTGGCCGGCGACGACCCAGGGGTTGAGGTCGGTGAGCACGGTGATGCCGCCGACGACGGCCTGGGCGGGGATGCCGGCGAGCACGACCAGGCCGAGGGCGCGCACCCGGCCGCCGCGCCGCCAGGCGGCCACCACGAAGGCGAGTGCGATGGCGAGCAGGACGTAGGTGAGCAGCCGGTTGCCGAACTCGATGATGCCGTTGATGCCGAGCGCCGCGTGGGTCGTGTAGGACTCCTCGGTGCACTTCGGCCAGGTCGGGCAGCCCAGGCCGGAGCCGGTGAGTCGCACGGCGCCGCCGGTCACCACGATCCCGATGTTGGCGACGAGGTTCGCCCAGGCGAGCGGCACCAGGCGCGTCTCCAGCCCGCGTCGGAGGTCGGTCAGTCGGGTCGCGGTGCTCACGGTCACTCCCACGTGAAGGTTCGGGCGGTCAGGGCGGAGCCGAGCACGGTCCAGGCGAGCAGCACCACGAGGTCGCGTACGGCGAGCGCCCCGTCGCAGGCGGCGCGGACCGCCTCGCCGAGCGCCCCGGAGGGCAGCCAGCGCACGACGTCGCCGAGCCCGCCGTACAGCGAGGCGGGCAGGATCACGGCGCCGCCGGCGAGCAGCAGCAGGTAGACGAGGTTGGCGGCGGCGAGGGTGGCCTCGGCCCGCAGCGAGCCGGCGAGGAGCAGTCCGAGGGAGGCGAAGGCGGCGGTGCCGAACAGGGCGGCCAGCACGAGGAGCAGGGCTCCGCCGACGCCGGAGGGCCCGGACCAGCCGAGGGCGAGCCCGACGCCGCCGATGACCACGAACTGGAAGACCTCGACGAGCAGCAGCGCGAGCACCTTGCCGCCGAGCAGCGTGCCGCGGGACAGGGGAGCGGTGCCGAGGCGCTTCAGTACGCCGTAGCGCCGCTCGAAGCCGGTCGCGATCGCCAGCGACGTGAACGAGGTGGACATCACGGCGAGCGCGAGCACGCCGGGCGTCAGCACGTCGATCGGTCGCCCGTCGAGGTCGAAGCCGACCCGCTCGACGCCGCGGACCGCGCCGACCAGCACGATCACCGGGATCACCACGGCGATCAGCAGCTGCTCGCCGTTGCGCAGCATCAGCCGCGCCTCCATGCAGGCCTGGGTGAGGAGCTGGCGCAGGACGGGTGCGGCGCCGGGGGCGGGCGCGAAGGTGCTCACGACAGGGTCTCCCGCCCGGTCAGCTCGAGGAAGACGTCCTCGAGATTGCGCTGGCCCAGCGACAGCGACTCCGGCAGCACGTCGTGCGCGGCGCACCATGCCGCGACGGTGGCGAGCGTCGTACTGTCGGCGGGCCCGGAGAGCTGGATGCTGAGCGGGTCGAGCTCGGTGAGCTCGGTGCCGGGGCCGAGATCGGCGGCCAGCGCGGCCGGTGCGCCCGGGGGGAACGGCTGGGTGACGACGATGCGCAGCGTCGCGACGGTGCCGCCGCGGGTCAGCTCGAGCGGCGTGCCGCTCGCGACCAGGCGGCCGCGGTCGACGATGTGCACCTTGTCGGCGAGCCGCTCGGCCTCCTCGAGGTAGTGCGTCGTCAGTACGACGGTGACGCCGTCGCGGCGCAGCTCCTCGAGCAGCTCCCACACCGCCCGCCGGATCTGCGGGTCCATGCCCGCGGTCGGCTCGTCGACGAACACCAGCTCCGGGCGGCCGACCAGCGCCAGGGCCAGCCCCAGGCGCTGCTGCTGGCCGCCCGACAGCCGCCGGTACGGCGTACGCCCGCACTCGTGCAGCGCCAGCCGCTCCATCAGCAGGCCGACGTCCTGGGGCGCGGCGTGCAGCCGGGCGAAGTGCCGCAGCATCTCCTCGGCCCGCGCGCCGCTCCACGCGCCGCCCGACTGCAGCATCACGCCGATGCGGGGGAGCAGGTCGGCCCGCTGGCGCACCGGGTCCAGGCCGAGCACCCGGACGGTGCCGCCCTGGGGACGACGGTAGCCCTCGCAGGTCTCGAGGGTGGTGGTCTTGCCGGCCCCGTTGGGGCCGAGGACGGCGGTGATGGTGCCGCGCTCGACGGTGAGCGACAGGCCGTCGACGGCGACCGTGTCGCCGTACCTCATCACCAGGCCGTCGACCTCGACAGCAAGGTCAGCAGCGTGAGGCACGGCGACAGTCTAGGAACGCCCGGTCACAGCCCGTCCGGCAGGGCCAGGGGTGCGAGCTCGGCGAACCGGTCGCCCGGACCGGGGTTGCCCGGGGCGCTCGCGCCGCCGAAGTGACGCACGACACCCCACACCGCGTTGAGCGCCGTGGTGACCGCTCCCTCGGCCCAGCCGGCGGTCCACGAGATGTCGTCGCCGGCGAGGAAGATGCCGCGCCGGTGGGCCGGGAGGTCGTCCTGCACGAAGTGCGAGAACAGCCGCCGCTGGTAGCGGTAGTGCCCGGGCAGGTTCGCCTTGAACGCGCCCATGAAGTTGGGGTCGGACTCCCAGGACACGGTGATCGGGTCGCCGACGATGTGGGAGGCGATGTCGACGTCCGGGTAGATCTTGCGCAGGGAGTGCAGCTGGAGCCGGACCCGCTCCTCGACGGGCAGCGCGAGCCACTTCAGCGCGTCGTCGTTCCAGGTGTACGACAGGCAGATCGACGCGGCGCCGTCGTCCTCGAGCAGGTACGTCGCGCGGTTCAGCCGGTCGGTGAGCGTCATGCTCATCACGTCGCGACCGGTCGCCGGGTCGACGTCCTTCCAGAACGGCCGGTCGACGCGGACGAAGGTCTTCGACGACTGCATGTAGTGGGTGCGCTCCATCGCCATCCACAGGTCGGGAGAGAAGAGCGACTCGTCGACGTCGATGCGCGCCGACAGCAGCCAGACCTGGCAGGTGACCACGACGGCGTCGTACGACCGGGTGGTGCCCCAGCGGTCGGTGACCTCCAACCGGTCGCCCTCGCCGCGCGTGATCCGGGCCACGCCGGGCAGCGCCGAGCCGCCGTGCAGGCTCTCCAGGGAGGTGCCGGCAGGCCAGTGCACGCACTCCGGCTCGTCCCGCCACAGCCCCACCGGCAGCTGCTGCGCGCCCCCGTGGATCAGCTGGTGGTCCTCGTCGGCGTTGGTGAAGATCACCCGCAGGATCTCGAGCATCGAGTTCGGGAAGTCGGTGTCCCAACCGCCGGTGCCGAAGCCGACCTGGCCGAACACCTCCCGGTGCCGGAAGGAGCGGGAGCCGAACGCCTTGGAGTTGGCGAGGAAGCCGGAGAAGGTCTCCTCGTCGAGGCTGAGCACCAGCTGGTTCCACAGCTCCTTGAGGGCGGGCACGTCGCGCTCGGCGATCGCGCGCTGGGCGTCGGCGAAGCCGATCTCGCCCAGCGCCTCGTGCCAGGCGTCAGCGACGTCCTTGAGGAAGGCCGGGAGGTCGTCGTACCCGCGGGCGTAGAAGGACTCCCCGCCGAGCTCGACGACGGTGCTCGGCGTGGCCTCCGAGAGCGGGTTCGGGAACGGCGAGGTGCGCAGCCCGAGGTGGTCGATGTAGTGGAACAGGGCGCGTGAGGACAGCGGGAAGCGCATCCCGCCGAGCTCGGCGATCGGACCGTGCGGGCCGCCGAAGGGCTGCGAGCGCAGTCGCCCGCCGATCCGGTCGGCCTCGTAGACCACCGGCTTCAGGCCCAGGCGCATCAGCTCGAAGGCGGTCACCATGCCGGAGAGCCCGCCGCCGACGATCGCGACCTCGCGACCGTGGTGCTCGGCGGGGACCGAGCCGAGGCCGGCGGGGTGGGCCAGGTGCTCGTCGTACCCGAAAGGGAAGTCGGGGCCGAGCATCGTCACCGGAGCGGGTACGACGTGGGCCGGGTCTGGCGTGGTCTGTCCGGTGGTCATCGGGTCAGGCCTCCGTAGACCTCGGGCCGGCGGTCGGCCAGGTGGGTGTTGGCGCGGCGCGCGGCGTCGAGGGCCGCCGAGGTGAGGGTGCCGACGACCAGCCCCGGCCGGTCGTCGGCGCGGGCGAGGTCGACGCCGTCGGGCCCGACGACGCAGCTCAGCCCGGTGTAGGTGAGCTCGTGCTCGGTGCCGGCGCGGTTGGCATAGGCGACGGCCATCTGGTTCTCGAAGGCGCGAGCCGGTACGAGCAGGGTGCTGACGGCGTCGTACGGCGTCATCAGGGCGGTCGGGCACGCGAGCAGGTCCGCCCCGGCGAGGGCGACCATCCGCACCTGCTCGGGGAACTCGACGTCGTAGCAGACCAGCAGCCCGACCCGGTACCCGTCGACCTCGCCGACAGCCGGCGCGCCGTCGCCCGGGACGTAGGCGGCGGCCTCGTCCGGTCCGTAGAGGTGGGCCTTGCGGTGCCGGGCCAGCACGGTGCGGTCGCGGTCGACCAGCTCGGCGGCGATGTGGACCCGGTCGCCGTCCCGCTCCGGCCAGCTCCACGCGATCGCAAGTCCGTGCTTCGCGGCGAGGTCGGCGACGGCCGTGGCCATCGGGCCGCCCGCCGGCTCGGCGAGCTCGCCGGCCTGGGGAGCGACGTCGTACCCGGTCAGGGTGAGCTCGGGACACACCAGCAGCCGCGCGCCGCGGGCCGCCGCTTCGGCCGCGGTGGCGCCGAGGGCGAGGAGGGCGGCGGGCACGTCGAGCAGCGGCCCGTCCGGCTGCCATACGGCGACGACCAGGGCGTCGGCACGGGGGGAGTCGGTCACCCGGACAGCCTAGGAAGGCGGCGGCACAAGATCGAGGGGCGCTCGTTGCTGGGTGGCGGTGATTCGTTTCGCAGATCTGGGATCTGGCGGCGATCTGTTGTGCGTTGGGGTTGCTGGGTGGGTGACGGCGTGGGTGGTCAGGCCAGTCGGCGATTGGGCAGAGACCACAGGTGAATGGGCCGAATTGTTGCGGTTTGGTCCCAAACCGCAACAGCGCGCGGGTCCCAGGAAGACCTCAGTCCGGCAGGCTGCCCTGCTCCCGCCGAACGAGCGGCGAGAGCACCAGCTCACTCCGGGTCCGCGCTACGAACGGCTCACCCGCGATCCGCTCGACCACCTGCTCGAAGTGCCGGATGTCGGCGGCGTGGATGTGGAGGATCGCGTCGGCCTCGCCGGTGACGGTCGAGGCGGAGACCACCTCGGGCAGCCGGTCGACGGCCGCGAGGATCTCGCCGGGTGTGGTCGAGCCCTGGCAGTAGATCGACACGTAGCCCTCGGTCGACCACCCGACCACGGCCGGGTCGACCCGCACGGTGAACCCGGTGATCGCCCCCGACGCCACCAGGCGATCGACCCGCCTCTTGACGGCCGGCGCCGACAGCCCGACCCGCTGCCCGATCTGCGCGAAGGTGGCGCGTCCGTCCTCCAGGAGGGCGCCGACGATCAGGCGGTCGAGCTGGTCGAGCTGCATGCGGGTCATTGTCGCCGACGGCGAGCCGTCTACGCTGACCGCCGTGAATCCCTGGCTGTACGGCGTCGCGCTGGCTCTCGCCGGCGTGCTCGCCGTCGTCCTCGTCGTCGACCTGGTCCGCGACCGGGCGGCTCAGGACTCCCACTTCATCGGGCTGGCCGTGGTCGAGGTGGTCATGCTGGTGCAGCTGGTGGGGGGAGTCGTCGCCCTGGCCCGCACCGAGCGGGACATCGAGGGCGCGGTGTTCGTCAGCTATCTGGTCACCAACCTGCTGGTGCCGATCGTCGCCGCCTTCTTCGCGCTCGCCGAGCGGTCCCGGGTCGGCACCACGATCCTGCTGCTCGGGGTCGCGACCGTCGCCGGCCTCGAGGTGCGGCTGTGGGACGTGTGGGGTGGTCGCGGTGCCTGAGCCGTCCGCCCGCGGCGGCGCCGGCCAGCCGGCGCATCCGCTCTCCGAGGGCTGGGGTCGCGCCCTGGTCTTCGTCTACGGGCTGTTCGCGGTGGCCGCGACCGGCCGCTCCGCCGTCCAGCTCGGCCTGGAGCCCGGCAAGGCGCCGCTGGCGTACTCCCTCTCCCTGGTCGCCGCCGTCCTCTACCTGGTCGCCACCACCTGCCTGCTGCTCGGCGGCAGCACCGGTTGGCGGGTGGCCGGCATCGCGGTCACCATCGAGCTGCTCGGCGTGCTGTCCGTCGGCACGCTGAGCTATCTCGCCACGGACCTGTTCCCCGACAAGACGGTCTGGTCGCACTTCGGTCAGGGCTACGGCTTCCTGCCGCTGGTGCTGCCGTTCGCGGGGCTGGCGTGGCTGCGGCACACCAGTCCGAGCCCGACCGAGCGGTGAGGGTCACCTCACT
Organism: Nocardioides nitrophenolicus; assembly: GCF_016907515.1. Classification (NCBI taxonomy): domain Bacteria; kingdom Bacillati; phylum Actinomycetota; class Actinomycetes; order Propionibacteriales; family Nocardioidaceae; genus Nocardioides; species Nocardioides nitrophenolicus. Next base: position 5,786,335 of record NZ_JAFBBY010000001.1, on the reverse strand, counting down.
AAGCCTTGCCTTCCTTGAACCGCCGGAATCAATAACGGCACACTGCTGTTGTGGAATTCGTGACCGAGACCGATCAGCCGACGCGTCAGCGCGTCGCGCGCTCGATCCTGGTCAACGGCCCGTCCACGGCGGCGGCGCTCGCGGAGCGCCTCCAGCTCACCCCCGCGGCCGTACGACGCCACCTCGACCAGCTGCTCGCGGAGGGCGCCGTCGACGCCCGCGACCCGCGTCCCGCCGGCACCCGCGGCCGGGGTCGCCCGGCGAAGGTGTTCGCGCTCACCGAGCGTGGTCGCGACGCCTTCGACCAGCAGTACGACGACCTGGCCACCGAGGCGATCCGCTTCCTCGCAGAGACGGTCGGGGAGGAGGCGGTGCGCGCGTTCGCCGAGCGGCGGGCCGCGTTCATCGAGCGCCGCTTCCCCGAGGTCGCGGCCGAGCACCCGGCGGCGTCGCCGGCCGAGGTGCTCGCGCTGGTGTTCTCCGACGAGGGCTATGCCGCCTCGGTCCGCGAGCTGCCGGTGGTGGGGGAGCAGCTGTGCCAGCAGCACTGCCCGGTCTCCCACGTCGCCCACGAGTTCCCCCAGCTGTGCGAGGCCGAGACCGAGGCCATCGGTCGCGTCCTCGGCACCCACGTCCAGCGCCTGGCCACCATCGCCCACGGCGACGGGGTGTGCACCACGTGCATCCCCTCAACACAGAAGGAGCAGGTCACGTCATGACCTCGATCGAAGAGCTGAACCCCGAGCTCAAGGGGATCGGTCGCTACGACTTCGGCTGGTCCGACAAGAACGACGTCGGCGCCAACGCCAAGCGCGGCCTCAACGAGGACGTCGTGCGCGACATCTCCTCGAAGAAGAGCGAGCCGGGCTGGATGCTCGACCTGCGGCTCAAGGGCCTCAAGCTCTTCGACCGCAAGCCGATGCCGACGTGGGGCTCCGACCTGTCCGCGATCGACTTCGACAACATCAAGTACTTCGTGCGGTCCACCGAGAGGCAGGCCCAGAGCTGGGAGGACCTGCCCGAGGACATCAAGAACACCTACGACAAGCTCGGCATCCCCGAGGCGGAGAAGCAGCGCCTGGTCGCCGGCGTCGCCGCGCAGTACGAGTCGGAGGTCGTCTACCACCAGATCCGCGAGGACCTGGAGGAGCAGGGCGTCATCTTCCTCGACACCGACACCGCGCTGAAGGAGCACGAGGACCTCTTCAAGGAGTACTTCGGCACCGTCATCCCGGTCGGTGACAACAAGTTCTCCGCGCTCAACACCTCGGTGTGGTCGGGCGGCTCGTTCATCTACGTCCCGAAGGGTGTCCACGTCGACATCCCGCTGCAGGCCTACTTCCGGATCAACACCGAGAACATGGGCCAGTTCGAGCGGACGCTGATCATCGTCGACGAGGACGCCTACGTCCACTACGTCGAGGGCTGTACCGCGCCGATCTACAGCAGCGACTCGCTGCACTCCGCGGTCGTCGAGATCATCGTCAAGAAGGGCGGCCGCTGCCGCTACACGACCATCCAGAACTGGTCCAACAACGTCTACAACCTCGTCACCAAGCGCGCGGTCTGCGAGGCCGGTGCGACGATGGAGTGGGTCGACGGCAACATCGGCTCCAAGGTGACCATGAAGTACCCGGCGGTCTACCTGATGGGCGAGCACGCCAAGGGCGAGACGCTCTCCATCGCCTTCGCGGGCGAGGGCCAGCACCAGGACGCCGGCGCCAAGATGGTCCACGCCGCGCCCCACACCTCCTCCTCGATCCTGTCCAAGTCGGTCGCCCGCGGCGGCGGCCGCACGTCGTACCGCGGCCTGATCCAGGTCAACGAGGGCGCCCACGGCTCGAAGTCCAACGTGCTGTGCGACGCGCTGCTGGTCGACCAGATCAGCCGCTCCGACACCTATCCCTACGTCGACATCCGCGAGGACGACGTGTCGATGGGCCACGAGGCGTCGGTCTCGAAGGTCTCCGACGACCAGCTGTTCTACCTGATGTCCCGGGGCATGGAGCAGGACGAGGCGATGGCGATGATCGTGCGCGGCTTCGTCGAGCCGATCGCCAAGGAGCTCCCGATGGAGTACGCCCTCGAGCTGAACCGCCTGATCGAGCTGCAGATGGAAGGTGCCGTCGGCTGATGACCGCCGAAGTCTTGGAGAACGCCCTCGAGAAGGTCGAGAGCCACCTCCACCCCGAAGGATCGTTCGACGTCGACGCCCACGAGGTGCCGACCGGTCGCGAGGAGATCTGGCGCTTCACCCCGCTCAAGCGGCTGCGCGAGATCCACGCCGACGCGCCGCTCGCCGGCACGTCGTACACGCCCACCTTCGACGCCCCCGAGGGCGTCAAGGTCGAGCGGGTCGAGGACGACTCGCTCAAGGGCGTCTCGGGGCTGGTGCCGTGGGACCGCATCTCCGCCCGCGCCCTGGCCGAGACGAAGAGCAGCCTGGCGGTGACCATCCCGGCCGAGGCGGTGCTGGAGCGCCCGGTCTTCGTGACCATCGAGGGCACCGGCACCGACGAGGCCACGGCGGCGCACGCCGTGATCCGCGCCGAGCGGTTCAGCCGGGCCATCGTCGTGCTCCGCTTCGAGGGCTCGATGACCCTGGCCGACAACGTCGAGATCGTGGTCGAGGACGGCGCCCAGCTGACCGTCGTGTCGATCGACGACTGGGCCGACGACGCCGTCCACGTCGGCCACCGCCACATCCGGGTGGGCCGCGACGCGCAGTTCAAGCACGTCGACATCACCTTCGGCGGCGACGTGGTGCGCCACGACACCACCGCCGACTACGCCGGCCCGGGTGGCGCGGTGGAGATGCTCGGCCTCTACTTCGCCGACGCCGGACAGCACATCGAGCACCGCCTCTTCGTCGACCACACCGCCCCCAAGACCAAGTCGAACGTGGTCTACAAGGGCGCGCTGCAGGGCGAGAAGGCGCACACCGTGTGGATCGGCAACGTGCTGATCCGCAAGGTCGCCGAGGGCATCGAGACCTACGAGGAGAACCGCAACCTGGTCCTCACCGACGGCTGCCAGGCCGACTCGGTCCCCAACCTGGAGATCGAGACCGGCGAGATCGAGGGCGCGGGCCACGCGTCCGCGACGGCGCGGTTCGACGACGAGCAGCTGTTCTACCTGCGCTCGCGCGGCATCTCCGAGAAGGAGGCGCAGCGCCTGGTCGTCCACGGCTTCTTCAACGACCTGATCCGTCAGGTCGGCGTCCCCGAGCTCGAGGAGAGCCTCGCCGCCACCGTCGAGGCCGAGCTCGCCAAGAACGTCCTCGAGGGTGCGCTGTGAGCTTCGAGCGCGTGGCGTCGCTGGCCGACGTGCCGACCGACGAGGCCCTCGGGGTCACCGTCGACCGCTACGACGTCGCGATCGCCCGCGACGGCGACGACGTCTACGCCCTACAGGACCTCTGCTCCCACGCCGCGGTCCAGCTCAGCGAGGGCGAGGTCGCCGAGTGCACCATCGAGTGCTGGCTGCACGGCTCGACCTTCGACCTGCGCACCGGCAAGCCCACCAGCCTCCCGGCGACCGAACCGGTCGCCACCTTCCCCGTCGAAGTGCGTGACGGCGACATCTACGTCGACGTCACCACGACCCTGAATGGAGTCACCCCCGCATGAGCACCCTCGAGATCAAGAACCTGCAGGTGTCCGTCGACACCGAGGACGGAGCCAAGGAGATCCTCAAGGGCGTCACGCTGACCATCAAGGACGGCGAGACCCACGCGATCATGGGCCCCAACGGCTCGGGCAAGTCCACCACGGCGTACTCCATCGCGGGTCACCCGAAGTACACCGTCACCGGCGGCGAGGTCCTCCTCGACGGCGAGAACGTGCTCGAGATGAGCGTCGACGAGCGCGCCCGCGCCGGCCTGTTCCTGGCGATGCAGTACCCCGTCGAGGTGCCCGGCGTCTCGATGGCCAACTTCCTGCGCACCGCCAAGACCGCCATCGACGGCGAGGCGCCCAAGCTGCGCACCTGGGTCAAGGACGTCAACGGCGCCCTCGACCGGATGAAGCTCGACACCCAGTTCTCGTCGCGCTCGGTCAACGAGGGTTTCTCGGGCGGCGAGAAGAAGCGCGCCGAGATCGCCCAGCTCGACCTGCTCGACCCGAAGTTCGCGATCCTCGACGAGATCGACTCCGGTCTCGACATCGACGCGCTCAAGGTCGTCTCCGACGGCATCAACGACTACGCCGCACGCGACGGCAAGGGCCTGCTGCTGATCACGCACTACACGCGGATCCTGCGCTACGTGAAGCCCGACGTCGTGCACGTCTTCGTCGACGGCCGGATCGCCGAGTCGGGTGGCCCCGAGCTGGCCGACGAGCTCGAGGCGAACGGCTACGAGCGCTTCACGACCGCCGGAGTCTGACCATGACCCTGGAGGGGCTCCTCCCGGAGCTGGCGGTCATCCGCAAGGACTTCCCGATCCTCGAGCGCACGCTCGCGGGCGGGCTGCCGCTGGTCTATCTCGACAGCGCCAACACCTCGCAGAAGCCGCAGGTGGTCATCGACACGATGGTCGACCACCTCGAGCGCCACAACGCCAACATCGCCCGCGCGATGCACCAGCTCGGCGCGGAGTCGACCGAGGCGTTCGAGGCCGCGCGCGACAAGGTGGCGGCGTTCATCGGCGCGCCCGAGCGCGACGAGGTGATCTTCACCAAGAACGCCTCCGAGGCGCTCAACCTGGTCGCCAACACGCTGGCCTGGGCGGGTCCGCTCCAGGTCGGCGCCGGTGACGAGGTGGTCATCACCGAGATGGAGCACCACTCCAACATCGTGCCGTGGCAGCTGCTCACCCAGCGCACGGGTGCGACGCTGCGCTGGTTCGGCCTGACCGACGACGGGCGGCTCGACCTCTCGAACGTCGACGAGCTGATCACCGAGCGCACCAAGGTCGTCTCGCTCACCTGGGTGTCCAACATGCTCGGCACGATCAACCCGATCGCCGAGATCGCCAGGCGCGCCCACGCGGTCGGCGCCATCGTCGTCGTCGACGCGTCCCAGGCCGCGCCCCAGCTGCCGATCGACCTCGCCGCGATGCCGGCCGAGGAGCGCCCCGACCTGCTGGCCTTCACCGGCCACAAGGTGGTCGGCCCGACCGGCATCGGCGTGCTGTGGGGCTCGCGTGCGGTGCTCGACCAGCTGCCCCCGTTCCTCGGTGGCGGCGAGATGATCGAGACCGTGCGGATGGAGGGCTCGACGTACGCCGGCATCCCTCACAAGTTCGAGGCCGGCACCCCGCCCATCGTCGAGGCGATCGGCCTCGGCGCGGCGGTGGAGTACCTCGGCCACATCGGCCTGGACGCGATCCACGCCCACGAGCAGGCGATCACCGCCTACGCCCTCGACGGCCTGCGTTCGGTCAAGGGCCTGACGGTGCTCGGTCCGCTCGACGCGGCCCTGCGCGGCGGCGCGATCTCCTTCGAGCTCGACGGCGTGCACCCCCACGACATCGCGCAGGTGCTCGACAGCCGGGGCATCGCCGTGCGCGCCGGCCACCACTGCGCCAAGCCGGCCCACGCCCGGTTCGGGGTGCAGAGCTCGACGCGGATGTCGTCGTACCTCTACACCGAGCCGCGTGAGATCGACGCCCTGGTCGAGGCGCTGGAATACACCCGCTCCTACTTCAAGTTGGACTGAGCGATGGCTGCCACCGACCTGGATGCCCTGTACCAGGAGATCATCCTCGACCACTACAAGAACCCCCACGGTAAGGGGCTGCGGGAGCACGCCGACCACACGGCCGAGGTGCACCACGTCAACCCGACCTGTGGCGACGAGGTCACCCTGCGGGTGCACCTGGCCGACGGGGTCGTCGACGACGTGTCGTACGACGCCCTCGGCTGCTCGATCTCGCAGGCATCCGCCTCGGTGCTCTACGACCTCGTGGTCGGCAAGAGCGTCGACGAGGCGATGGAGATCCACCAGGAGTTCCTCACCCTGATGCAGGGCAAGGGCGCCGTGGAGCCCGACGAGGACGTGCTCGAGGACGGCATCGCGTTCGCCGGCGTGGCGAAGTTCCCGGCGCGGGTGAAGTGCGCGCTGCTGTCCTGGATGGCGTGGAAGGACGCGACGGCGCAGGTCGTCGCGGGAGACGGAGACAAGTGATGAGCGAGTCCATCGACAACAGCGACCTGCCCGAGGTCCCCGAGGCCGGCGGCAGCACGAACGCCTCCTCCAACGTGGCCCTCGCCGACATCGAGGAGGCGATGAAGGACGTCGTCGACCCGGAGCTCGGCATCAACGTGGTCGACCTCGGCCTGGTCTACGGCATCCACGTCGACGAGAACACCAACCTCGTCCTCGACATGACCCTCACCTCGGCGGCCTGTCCGCTGACCGACGTGATCACCGACCAGACCGAGTCGGCGCTCGAGGGCCTGGTCAACGACGTCGCGATCAACTGGGTCTGGATGCCGCCGTGGGGTCCCGACAAGATCACCCCCGACGGTCGCGAGCAGCTGCGCGCCCTCGGCTTCAACGTCTGACGACGGGTCTAGCAGGGACCCCGGCCGTAGCGCCAGACGAACGCCGCGACGATCCGCCCCTCCGGCCCGCGGCCGGTCAGCGTCACCCGGTAGCTGCCGTGGTGCGCCGGACGGCGCACCCGGTAGTCGTGCTCGTCGACGCGCCGCACTCGTGCCGTGGCCCGGCAGGACGGGCTGGTCGAGCGCAGGCTCTGGTAGCGCGCCGTCCAGCGCCAGCCGGTCGCGGCGAAGGTGAGCCGGAGCGCGCCGTCGTGGCGCAGCGTCGGCTCCTTGCGCGGGCTGCGGTGGTCGCAGGTGCTGGAGCCGATCTCGCCCTCCGGGGTGACCACGTCGGGGTAGGTCCAGCAGTACTCCTGCACCGTCGGCTCGACCGCCCGGACCGTCGTGCCGACGGTGAGGCTCGGCAGGCCGGTGTCGCCCGCGGCCGCGGGTACGCCGGCCAGGGTGGCCAGCGCGGCCACCAGGGTGACCAGCGGGAGCGCGAGCGGGCCGCGCGGCAGCGGGAGCATCCCGCGACGCTATGTTCTCGCGACGCCGCGGCGTGGGGCTTCGGTCAGGAATTTACGAAACCGGTGCGCGGCGGGTCAGGCCCGGAGTCGCTGGCGTCGATGGTCGATCACCCGGCGCAGCTTGCGGATGCGTCCCGCGTCGAACGGGAGCCGGTCGAGATCGGGTAGCCAACGGTCCGCTCGGGCGGTCAGGTCGTCGAGCAGCCGGCGGCTGGCTCGCTCGGGGACGCCCAGCCGGAGGCCGAGTGCGATGAGGTCGTCGGCGCCGAGGCCGGCGTCGGTGCGTCCGCCGACGGCGAGCGCCATCGTGTTGTCGCCGTAGACCTGCGAGCAGGGCAGGTCGTAGGCGGGAGCGACACGCCACTCGCCGGATCCGTCCTGCAGCACCGAGAAGTTCTTGGCGTGAGCGTCGCCATTGCCGGTCAGGAAGGCGAAGGCCAGCTGACGAACGAGGTCGCGGCCGGCGAGGGCGGGTGCGTCACAGACGGCGCTGAGGGCTCCGAACACGCGGTCGACGCCGAGGCGGTACTTGTCAGCGGGCGGCCGTCCCGCGGCCTGGCACCCGTCCTCGACGGCCAGCGCGCGCACCGTGCCGTCGACCGTGACGCGGTCGAAGCGGCGGACGAGAAGACCGGGGGCTCCCTCCCGGTCGGTCACGAGCTCGTGGGCGGGGACGACGAGGCCGGAGCGGTGGGCGGCGCTGAGGAAGAAGGCCTCGTTCTCGACGAGGTGCGGATACTGGTCGACCGGATTCAGCTTGAGGATCGCGCGCTCGCCGGCCCGGGCGACGGGCAGGTTGATCATCGCGGCGCTCGTCTTCTCCTGGACGCCGGGCAGCGCGGCACGCTGGGCGTGCACGCCCAGCTCGACGAGAAGGTCGGCGAAGCTGATTCGCCCGATGTCCTCGATGGCCACCCGCGGTGGCACCTCGGCGGGGGTGGTGCCCTCGGCGACGGCCTGGACGTCCCCGATCGCGTCCGCGCCCACCGCGAGGAGCAGGGTCAGCTCGTCGTCGGCCGACGTCTTGGTCTCGCGTCGCAGCACGCCCAGGCGACGACCTTCGGGAAGCAGGCCGGCGAAGTACGCCGGCAGCGCGCCCCCGGGGGTGACCAGCGGATCCCTGGTGAGGGGGAGCGTGGTCGCGACCGGCTCCTCGCCGGCGTCGAGCCAGGCGTCGCGATAGCGGAACTCGATGCCGTCGCTGACCCGCGTGAGGGTGGCGGCCGCCCGGCCGCCCTTGTAGACGTCGGCGCGCTCGACGAAGCGCAGTGACGGCAGCTGTGCGGCGGCCTCGCTCACCGGATCTCGCTGTCGGCGCCGCGATGGATCTCCAGGTGGAGGCCGAGCGCGTTGAGGACCGCGACGACCTTGTCGAGCTGCACGGTCCGCTTGCCCTTCTCCAAGGCGTGGACGAAGCGCTCGGAGACGCCCGCCAGGTCGGCGAGCTCGTCCTGGCGGAGCCGCAGCACGGCCCGACGGGCGCGGACCTGGGCAGCCAGGTGGCCGCCCGGGGAGCCAGTCATCGGTGACCTCCTTCGGAAGGAACCGCACGAACGTGCGGCTGGAGTCAACGATAGCCAGTTCGGCGTGGAGAAGCACGCGGTTTCCGCACGTTCGTGCGGGTTGTGGCGGGACGGCGACGGGAGACCCCGCGCTATCCCAGGGTGGCCGCACGAACGTGCGGCTGACGAGGGTCAGGCGGCGTAGCGCGCGTCGGTGTAGCGGCGCAGGCTCCTCAGGAACCACCGGAAGGCCAGGTCGCAGGCCAGGCCGCTGAGCGGCATGAGGTGCCGGCCGGGGCCGCTGACGTCGAGGGCCAGGGTCCAGGTGAGCCGGCAGCCGCGCGGGGTCGGCTCGACGTCGTACCGCTCGGCGAAGGCGCGGATCGAGCGCTCCGAGGCCGCGTTGAACCGGAAGGCCATTCGCCGGCCGGGCTCCCAGAGCAGGAACTCCTCGGCACCCTTGAGTCCGCCGAGCATCGAGACCACGCGGGTGCTGCCGACGCCGGGCGGGAGCGGCGAGGTCCACTCGACGTGCCGGATCACCTTCGCCCAGCGCGGCCACGCGTCGGCGTCGGCGAACACCTCGAACAGCTGGTCCGGGGTGATCGCGAGGTCGACGCTGTTGGCGAAGCGGTGCGGGGCGGTGTCGACGTAGTCGATGCCCACGCGCTCGCAGGGGTGCAGGGCGGCCATGGCGTCAGAGTAGAACAGGTTCTTGTCGATAGGGTCCGGTTGTGCCCGAGGTCCTGGTCCCGCCCGCTCGCTGGCAGCGGTGGCTCGCGAACTTCGCGGCCTCCCACGGTGGTGTCGTGCAGGCGACCGTCGAGGGTGGCGTCCACGGCGCCGGCACCGACGGGTCCTCCTTCACCGCGCGGCTGCCCTTCTCCCGCGACTACGACGGGCCGCCGGACGAGCTGGCCGAGCATGCCGTCGCGCCGGCCGGCTGGGGCGTGCTGCTGGTGCGCAAGGGCGGCTTCGCGATGGCCCGGATCGAGGGCGGTGCGCTGACGGCGAGCAAGGTCGGCCGGCGGCACGTCCAGGGCCGGACCAAGGCCGGTGGGCAGTCGCAGCAGCGCTTCGCCCGGCGGCGGGCGAACCAGGCGCGGGTGGCCTACGAGGCCGCCGCCGATCACGCCGCGACGGTGCTGGCCGGGGTCGGCGAGGTGGTGGCCGGGGGAGACCGGGGCGCGGTGGACGAGGTGCTCGCCGACCCGCGGCTGCACTCGGTCGGCGTGGTCGGGCCGTGGCTCGCCGTACCGGATCCGCGGCGGGCGGTGCTCGAGCAGGCGCTCCGTGACGCCCAGGCGCTGGTGGTGAGCGTCCACAACGCCGGCGCCGCCGGGCTCAGAGCTCCCGGGTGAGGAAGACGCTGTGGGGGTCGAGGACGTAGCCCTCGAACGGGCCGCACTCGGTGAAGCCGCGGCCGAGGTAGAGGGTCCGGGCCGCGGCGAAGTAGTCCTCGGTGCCGGTCTCCAGGCTGATCCGGCGGTGGCCGCGCTCACGGGCCGCGGTCAGCACGTGGTCGAGGAGCAGTCCGGCGATGCCGCGGCGGCGAGCCGCGGTGGCGGTGCGCATCGACTTGAGCTCGGCGTGCTCGTCGGAGAGCCGCTTGAGCGCCACGCAGCCGAGCAGGAGGTCGTCCTCGCGGGCGGTCCAGAAGGTGATCGAGGGCGCGGCGAGGGCGTCGGGGTCGAGCGCGTGCACGCTCTCGGCCGGTGAGGTCGCGTACATGTCGCTGAGGTGCTCCTCGAGCAGGCCGAGCACGTCGGGTCGGCGCGGGTCGTCGGTCGCGATCTGCATGCCCCGATCCTCGCGTACGGCGGCGCGCGAGCCTCCGTCGAGGCCGAGCTCGACTCGGCGGAGGGCCCAGCGCTGCATCATGGAGCCATGACCAGCCCCCTCGTCGAGGTTCGTGGCCTCGTGAAGACGTTCGGCTCCTTCCGCGCCCTCGACGGGCTCGACCTGAGCGTCGAGCCGGGGGAGGTGCACGGCTTCCTGGGGCCCAACGGCGCCGGCAAGTCGACCACCATCCGGGTGCTGCTCGGCCTGCTGCGCAAGGACGCCGGCGAGGTCCGGATCCTCGGCGGCGACCCGTGGCGGGACGCGGCGAGCCTGCACCGGCGGCTGGCGTACGTTCCGGGCGACGTGAGCCTGTGGCCGAACCTGAGCGGCGGCGAGATCGTCGACCTGCTGATCCGGATGCGGGGCGCCGACCCGGCCGCCTCCCGGCGCGAGGAGCTGGTCGAGCGGTTCGCGCTCGATCCCACCAAGCGGGGCCGCGCCTACTCCAAGGGCAACCGGCAGAAGGTGGCGCTGGTCGCCGCGTTCGCCACCGACCCGGACCTGCTCATCCTCGACGAGCCGACCTCGGGCCTGGACCCGCTGATGGAGCAGATCTTCAACGAGTGCGTCGCCGAGCAGACCGCGCGCGGCGCGACCGTGCTGCTGTCGAGCCACATCCTCAGCGAGGTCGACCGGCTCGCCGACCGGGTGACCATCATCCGCGAGGGCCGGGTGGTCGAGAGCGGGCGACTCAGCGACCTGCGCCACCTCAGCCGGAGCCGGATCGTGGCCACCCTGACCGGCCCGGCCCCGGACCTCGGCGCCGTGCCGGGAGTGCACGACCTCGCGGTCGACGGCGGCCAGGTGAGCTGCACCGTGGACCCCGACGGCCTGCCCGCCGTGCTCACCGCGCTGACCGCCGCCGGCGTCACCGCCCTCACCAGCACCCCGCCCAGCCTCGAGGAGCTCTTCCTCGACGCCTACCGCGACCGCGCCGGAGCCGGGCGATGACCGGATGGCGGCTGCTGCTGCGGCTCGCGCTGCGCCAGGACCGGGTCCTCGCGCCGGTGGCGCTCGGCGTACTGGTCCTGATGAGCGTCGCGTCGGCGGCCGCGACCCCGGGCCTGTACGCCGACCAGGCCGACCGGGTGCGGGCAGCCGAGGCCATCAACGCCAGTCCCGCGATCGTCGCGCTCTACGGGCCGGTCCTCGACGTCACCAGCGAGGGCGAGCTGGCGATGACCAAGATGACCGTGCTCTACGCCGTGTTCGTGGCCGTGCTGTTCGTGGTCGTGGTGCGCCGCCACACCCGGGTCGAGGAGGAGACCGGCCGCACCGAGCTGGTCGGCGGCACCGCCGTGGGCCGGCAGGCGGCGCTGGTCGCCACCCTGCTCGAGGCCCTCGTGCTCGCGGTCGCGCTCGGCCTGCTCACCGCACTCGGCAACACCCTCGCCGGGCTGGACCCGGTCGGCTCGCTCGCCTTCGGCGCGCTGTGGGGCGGCACCGCGCTGGTGGCCGCGGGTGTCGGCGCCGTGACCGCCCAGCTCTCCGCGAGCGCCCGCACCTGCGCGGCGTACGCCGCCGGGGCCGTCGGCGTCCTCTACGTGCTCCGCGCGGCCGGGGACACCGGCCCGGCCTGGCTGAGCTGGCTCTCGCCGCTGGGCTGGAACACCCAGGTGCGCGCGTACGGCGAGGTGCGCTGGTGGCTGCTGCCCGGCTACCTGCTGGTGACGGCCCTGCTCGTGGCGGCCGCGTTCGCGCTCCGGTCGCGGCGCGACCTCGGCTCGGGGCTGGTGCCCACCCGGCCGGGCCCGCGGACCGGGTCCCCGCGGCTCGCGGATGCCTTCGCGCTGACGGTGAAGGTGCACGCCACCACGCTGGTGCTGTGGTCGGTGGCGGCGGGCGTCCTCGGCGTGGTGTTCGGCATGATCGCGCCCGGGGTCGGAGACCTGCTGGACTCGAAGGCCGCCCGGTCGATCATCGACGAGCTCGGCGGCGCGCTGGTCGCCGCGATCCTGTCGATCGTCGCGGTCGTCCTCACCTACTTCGCCGTGACCGTGGTCAGCCACGCCGGCCACGACGAGGAGGACGGGCGCGCCGAGCTGGTGCTCGCCACGGCGACCAGCCGCGGCCGGTGGTTCGCCGCGTCCGCGGTCCTGGCCCTGGCCGGCACCGCCTGGCTGCTGCTGGTGACCGGCGCCGGGCTGTGGCTCGGGTACGTCGCCGCCGACGGTCCCGGGATCGGCAACCTGCTCGTCGCGGCGCTCGCCTGGGCGCCCGCCGCCTGGGCGGTGGCCGCGCTCGCCGTGCTGTCGCTCGCCGCCGGCCTGCGCTGGTCGGTCCTGGTCTGGGCCTGGCCGGCTGCCTGCCTGACCCTGAGCCTGCTCGGCGACCTGCTGGACCTCCCGGGCTGGCTGACCGGCCTCTCGCCGTACGCGCACGTGCCGTCGGTGCCCGCCGAGACGTGGAGCTGGGGGAGCGCGGCGGGACTGAGCGCGGTGGCCGCCGCGCTGCTTACCGTGGCGTGGTGGCGGTTCCGCGAGCGCGACATCGGCTAGTTTGCCCACCATGTGGCAGCCCGAGCCCGACTGGGTGGCGCTCCCCGGCGGCACGGGGACGTCCACCGTCGGCGTGTGGCGCACCGCGCTCGGCGGGCGGCCCGTGGTGGTGAAGCGGCTTGCCGCGCCCGCGCCGGGGGATCCGGCCGGGCTCTCCGAGCGCGGTCATGCCGGGTACTGGCGCCGCGAGGCCGACGTCCTGCTGACCGGGCTCACCGCGGCCACGCCCGGCCTGCGCTCGGCGGAGGCGTCGGTCGAGGAGGACCCGGACGGCGTCACCATCGTCCGGGACTGGGTCGAGGACGCCGCGTCGAGCGGGCTGTTCCTGGCCCTGTCGCTGGGCCGGTTCGCCGGCGCTGACCTCGGCCACCCGGCATTTCTCGCGAGCTCGCTGCTCCGTGACCGGATGGCCCGGGTGGCCCGGCGAGGCGGCTGGCCGACCCTGGCCCGCACCACCGTCGCCGATGTCGCCGAGCATCTGTGGACCCACCGCGAGCGGATGCTGAGCCTGCTCGACGTGCTGCCCCAGGTCCCGCAGCACGGCGACCCGACCGCGCTCAACATCCCCGGCCGGGCCGGCGACGACGCGCTCGCCATCGACTGGGGCACGCTCGGCCACGGCCCCGCCGGCGGTGACCTGGGCTACCTGTCGCTGTCGTCGCGCGAGGAGTTCGAGCCGCTGCTCGACGCCTACCTGCTGGGCCTGCCCGACGGTGTCGCGGACCGCGACAGCGTGCTCCTCGGCGCCCAGGTGGTCTCCGTCTACACCGCACTCAACCGCGCCGAGTGGGCGCTGGCGCGGGTCGCCGGCGGCGAGGGGGCGCTGGCCGGCAAGTACCGGCACCCGGCCGTGGCGCCGCACCTGCGCGCGCTGCAGCGCACCTTCGCGCACATGGAGGCCCTGCTGGACCTCTAGCCTCCTCGGCGTCAGACCTTGGGGGCCGAGAAGGTGTCGCAGGCGTCGATGGTGCCCTCCTGGAAGCCCACCATGAACCACTTCTGCCGCTGGGCCGACGAGCCGTGGGTCCAGGCCTCCTGGTCGACGCGGCCGCCGGCCCGCTTCTGGATGTAGTCGTCGCCCACCGACTTCGCGGCCTCGATGGCCTGGTTGATGTCGTCCTGGGTCAGGTCGAGGATCAGCTTCTCGCCCGACGCGTCCTCGGTGGTGGTGGCGTGCTTGGCCCACATGCCGGCGTAGCAGTCGGCCTGCAGCTCGAGGCGGACGCCGTCGCTCTGCGGCCCGGTCTGCTGGCTGCGGACCTTGGCCATGAAGCCGAGCAGGTTGGAGATGTGGTGGCCGTACTCGTGGGCGAGGACGTAGAACTCGACGAAGCTGCCGTCGGGACCGCCGAGCTGGGCCTCCAGCACGTCGTCGAAGAAGGTGGTGTCGAGGTAGATCGTCTCGTCGCTGGGGCAGTAGAACGGCCCGACCGCCGAGGACGCCGCGCCACAGCCGGTGTTGACGGAGCCGGTGAAGGTCACCACGGCCTGCTCGGGGCGGAACTCGCCGCCGAGCTCGCTGCGCCAGTAGGAGGTCAGCGAGTTCTCGATCGCGACCCGGGCGCAGTCCTGGCTGTTGTTGGCGTCCTCGCCGGTCTGGCACCCGGCGTAGCGGTCCGTGCCCTCCTGGGCGTCGCTGAGCCGGGACGGCGAGTAGACGTTGCCGAGCCCGCCGGTGCCGCCCCCGCCGCCGCTGAGCGGGTTGCCGCCGAGCAGGAGGGTGACCACCACGACCAGGATCACGCCGATCAGGCCGCCGACGCCGCCCTTGCCGCCCGGGATGGGGAGCCGCATGCCCCCGCCCCCGAGACCGCCACCCAGGCCACCACCGCCGCCGGAGCCGGCGTCGCGGACCCGGGACTGGTCGAGGCGGGCCTTCGGATTGAATCGCACCACGGCAGCACCCTAGAGGACGGCACCGCCATTTAGGGGGCGCCGAACGGGCGTGGGAGAATGGCCGCCTCATGATCACGGTGCACCAGCTCGAGGTACGCGTCGGTGCGCGGCTCCTCATGGACGACGTCAGCTTCCGGGTCGGCCCCGGCGACAAGGTCGGCCTGGTCGGCCGCAACGGCGCCGGCAAGACCACCCTCACCAAGGTGCTGGCCGGCGACGCGCTGCCGGCGAGCGGCTCGGTCACCAACTCCGGCGAGCTCGGCTACCTCCCGCAGGATCCCCGGGTCGGTGACCCCGAGGTGATCGTCCGCGACCGGATCCTGTCGGCGCGCGGCCTCGACGACGCCGTACGACGGATGCGGGCCGCCGAGGTCGCGATGGCCTCCGACGACCCCGGCGAGCGCGACAAGGCGTTCCGCAAGTTCCAGCGCGCGCAGGACGAGCTCGACGCCGGGGGTGGGTACGCCGCCGAGACCGAGGCGCTCCAGATCGCGCAGAGCCTCGGCATCCCCGACCGCCTGATGGAGCAGCCCCTCGGCACCCTGTCGGGCGGCCAGCGGCGCCGCGTCGAGCTGGCCCGGATCCTGTTCTCCAGCGCCGAGGTGCTGGTGCTCGACGAGCCGACCAACCACCTCGACGCCGACTCGATCCTGTGGCTGCGGGACTGGATGAAGTCCTACAAGGGCGGCTTCATCGTGATCAGCCACGACAACGACCTGCTCGAGGAGACCGTCAACAAGGTCTTCCACCTCGACGCCAACCGCGCGGTCATCGACGTCTACAACATGGGCTGGAAGAACTACCTCACCCAGCGCGAGACCGACGAGGCGCGGCGCAAGCGCGAGCTGATGAACGCCCAGAACAAGGCGAAGACGCTCACCGACCAGGCCAACAAGATGCGGGCCAAGGCGACCAAGGCCTCGGCCGCCCAGCAGATGCTCAAGCGGGCCGAGAAGCTGATGGAGGGCGTCGAGGGCGAGCGCCAGGCCGACAAGGTGGCCGCGATCAAGTTCCCCACCCCGGCCGCCTGCGGCAAGACCCCGCTCTCGGCGCACGACCTGTCGAAGTCCTATGGCGCGCTGGAGATCTTCACCGCCGTCGACCTGGCCATCGACAAGGGCTCGCGCGTGGTCATCCTCGGCCTCAACGGCGCCGGCAAGACCACGATGCTGCGGATCCTCGCGGGCGTCGACAAGCCCGACACCGGCGAGGTCGTCGCCGGGCACGGCCTGAAGGTCGGCTACTACGCCCAGGAGCACGAGACCCTCGACGTCTCCCGCACCGTCCTCGAGAACATGCAGTCCGCGGCGCCCCAGCTGACCGACACCGAGGCCCGCTCGGTCCTGGGCTCGTTCCTGTTCTCCGGCGACGACGTGCACAAGCCGGCCGGCGTCCTCTCCGGCGGCGAGAAGACCCGGCTCGCCCTCGCCTCGCTCGTCGTCTCGGCCGCCAACGTGCTGCTCCTCGACGAGCCCACCAACAACCTCGACCCGGCCTCCCGCGAGGAGGTGCTCAACGCGATCCGGCGCTACGAGGGCGCGATCGTGCTGGTCACCCACGACGAGGGGGCGGTGCACGCGCTGGAGCCGGACCGGGTGCTGATCCTGCCCGACGGTGTCGAGGACCTGTGGAGCCCGGACTACGCGGACCTGGTGGCGCTGGCCTGACCCTGGGCTCGTCGTACCCGGCGATCGGGTCGTCGGATCGACGAGATCACGACCGAGATGCCGGGTGCGACGCCGAGCAGCCCCTCACTCGCTCGCGATCGCCTCCAGCACGTCGAGCCTGCCGGCGCGCACCGCCGGGACCACCGCGGCGAGCACGCCCACCACGATCGCCACCACGAGGAACGCGAGCAGCTGGCCGAGGGGGAGGCCGAGGCTGCTCAGGTCGTCGGAGAGCGAGCGCTGGAGCAGGATGCCGATGAGCAGGCCGAGGACCATGCCGAGCACGGCGCCGAGGACGGCGATGGCGACCGACTCGAGGGTGATCATCCGGCGCAGCTTGGCGCGGCTCATGCCCACGGCGCGGAGCAGGCCGATCTCGCGGGTGCGCTCGATGACGCTGAGGCCGAGGGTGTTCACGATCCCGATCACCGCGATCACGATGGCCAGCGCCAGCAGCCCGTAGATGATGTAGAGCAGCTGGTTGACCTGGTCGCGGATCTGGTCGGCGAAGCCCTGCTTGTCGAAGACGCCGACGATCGGGGCCGACGCGGCGGCGGCGTCGACGGCGTCGCGGACCTTCGCCTTGTCGGCGCCGGGCTCGATGAGGACGCTGAGGGTGGAGTCCTGGCGCAGCACGCCGGCGGCGACCAGCTGGTCGAGCGGGATGCTGACCTCGGAGGTGGTGTCGGAGGACTCGACGATGCCGGCGACCTTCAGCTGCAGCGTGGTGCCGCCCTGGAAGCCGAGGTCGAGCGGGTCGCCGACCTTCACGCCGAGCTCCTTGGCGACCGAGCGGAAGAGCACGGCCTCGGCGCCGGTGGGGGAGGCGACGCCGGACACGACGTCCTGGTGGTAGATCTCGGCGTAGGCCGCATCGTTGCCGGCGACGCTCACCGTGTCGCCCTCGCCCGGCCCCGAGGCGACGTGGGCCGCGGTCCACTGCTGGCGGCTGACCACCTCGACGCCCGGCACCTTCGCGACGTCGTCGCCGATCGAGGTCGAGAACGGCAGGAAGTTGGAGTTCTGCACCAGCAGGTCGGCGGTGAACTGCTCGTCGACGACGTCGTCGACCGAGGCGTTGAGCGAGGCGGCGAGCACGCCGATGGTGGACACCAGGGCCAGGCCGATCATCAGGGCCGAGGCCGTGGCGCCGGTACGACGGGGGTCGCGCAGCGCGTTCTCGCCGGCCAGTCGGCCGGTGGTGCCGAACACCGCGCCGAACAGCGAGCGGCACAGGGCGAGCACGGGCTTGCCGACGACCGGGCTGATCGCGGCGACGGTGAGGATCCAGATCACCGCGCCGACGCCGATCCAGGCCGCGTCGGAGCCTGGCGCGCCGACGACGCCGGCGACCGCGAAGCCGCCGCCGATGACCAGTAGCACCGCCCCGACGAGGGTACGGCGACGCAGCGACCCGCGCTCCGGCACGGCGTCGGCCCGCATCGCCGCCACCGGGGCGACCTTCGCGCCGCGCCGGGCCGGGAGATAGGCCGCCGCCATGGTCACGCCGATGCCGACGACATAGCTGGTCACGACCGCCCGCGGGGTGAGGTCGAGGGCCGCACTGGCGATGTCGAGCCCGATCGAGCGGAACAGGGCCGCGAGCCCGCGGGCCAGGACCAGGCCGAGGCCGATCCCGAGCGTCGTGGCGACCACGGCCAGCACCAGCGCCTCGAGCAGCACCGAGCGGGTGACCTGGCCGCGCCCGGCGCCGAGGGCACGGAGCAGGGCCAGCTCGCGGGTGCGCTGCGCGACCAGGATGGTGAAGGTGTTGACGATGATGAAGCCGCCGACGATCACGGCGATGATCGCGAACACCAGCAGGAAGGTGCTGATGATCCCGAGGAAGCTGCCGACCGCGTCCTGCGACTCCTCGGCGACCTTGTCGCCGGTGACCGCCTCGAAGCCGTCGGGCAGCACCTTCCGAGCGGCGGCGACCAGCTGCTCCTGGGACACCCCGTCGGCAGCGGTGAGACTGATCTGGTTGTAGACGTCCTTGCCGCCGAGGAACAGCTGCTGGGCCTCCTCGGTGGTGAAGACGAGCAGGGTGGCGCCGGCGGTGCCGCCGCCGTTGAACTCGGCGGTGCCGACCAGCGTCGCGGTCCGCTCCAGGGTCCCGAACGGCGCGAGCAGCTTGACCTGGTCGCCGACGCGGTAGTCGCCGGCCTTCGCGGCGGCCTCGTCGAGCACGATCTCGCCCGGCCCGCCCGGCCAGCGGCCCGACGTCAGGAGCAGCGCCCGCTCGCCGTCCATGTTGGGTCCGTCGGTGTGGTTGAAGGCGAGCGTCGGCGCGCCGGTGCCGCCGACGAGGGTGCCGTCGCTGGCGAGCAGGCTCATGCCGAAGCCGGCGACGTCGCCGTCGGCACGGGCGACCTGGGGCAGACCCGCGAGCCGGGTGACGTCGTCGGGGGTGAGCGCCCGGGCCGTCTGGCCGGAGACGCCACCGTCGAAGGACGCGGTGTCGGCGGCCCGCACCACGCCGTCGGGCGTGGAGCCGTGGATGATGCCGTCGAAGGTGGCCGACAGGCCGTTGCTGAACACCAGCACGCCGGACAGGAACGCCACGCCGAGGATGATCGACAGCCCGCTCATCACGAGCCGCACCTTGCGGGCCAGCAGGTTGCGCAGGGTCAGCCGAAGCACGTCATCCGCTCCAGGATCAGCTCGCGGTTCGGCTCACGCAGCTCGTCGACCACCCGGCCGTCGGCGAGGAACACCACGCGGTCGCAGTACGACGCCGCGACCGCGTCGTGGGTGACCATCACGATGGTCTGGTCGAACTCGTCGACGCTGCGGCGCAGGAAGCCGAGCACCTCCGCCCCCGAGGTGCTGTCGAGGTTGCCGGTCGGCTCGTCGGCGAACACGATGGACGGCTTGCTGACCAGCGCCCGCGCGCAGGCGACCCGCTGCTGCTGCCCGCCGGACATCTGCGACGGACGGTGGCCGAGCCGGTCGCGCAGCCCGACGGTGTCGACGACGGTGTCGAACCAGGCCTGGTCGGGCTTGCGGCCGGCGAGGCTCAGCGGCAGCAGGATGTTCTCGCGCGCGGTGAGGGTCGGCACCAGGTTGAACGCCTGGAAGACGAACCCGATCTGCTCGCGTCGCAGCGCGGTGAGGGCCTTGTCGCGCAGCCGGGACAGCGCGACCTCGCCGATCTCGACGTCGCCCGACGTCGGGGTGTCGAGCGCGGCGAGGCAGTGCATCAACGTGGACTTGCCGGAGCCCGACGGGCCCATGATCGCGGTGAACTCGCGGGCGCCGATGTCGAGGGAGACCCCGTCGAGCGCGCGGACCTCCGAGTCACCCGATCCGTAGCGCTTGTGGAGCTCGATGGCGCGCGCCGCGACTGCTGTCATGGCCCCACCCTGACAGAGCCCGCCGACGACCCGCATCCGGAATGTCCCTGAGGCACCCCGCAGGTCCGTAGGCTTCGACCCATGGCTGAGGCACGGTTCGTCGGGGCGATCGACCAGGGCACGACGAGCACCCGGTTCATGGTCTTCGACCACGGTGGCCGCGAGGTGGCCCGGCACCAGCTCGAGCACTCCCAGATCCTGCCCCGGGCCGGCTGGGTCGAGCACAACCCGATCGAGATCTGGGAGCGGACCTCCGCGGTGGTGCAGACCACGCTCGCTAAGGCCCGGCTCGGCGCCGAGGACCTCGCCGCCGTCGGCATCACCAACCAGCGGGAGACCACGATCGTGTGGGACCGCCGCACCGGTCGCCCCCTCACCAGCGCCATCGTGTGGCAGGACACCCGCACCGACGCGATCGCCGCCGCCCTGGACCGCGACGGTCGCGGCGACGTCATCCGCCATCGCGCCGGCCTGCCCCCGGCGACCTACTTCTCCGGCGGCAAGCTGCAGTGGATCCTGGAGAACGTGCCGGGCGCCCGGGAGGCGGCCGAGCGCGGCGACGCCCTGTTCGGTACGCCGGACAGCTGGGTGCTGTGGAATCTCACCGGCGGGCCCGACGGTGGCGTGCACGTCACCGACGTCACCAATGCCGGCCGCACCATGCTGATGGACCTGGAGACCCTGGACTGGGACGAGGAGCTGCTCGGGTTCTTCGGGGTGCCGCGCGCGATGCTGCCCGAGATCAGGGAGTCCTCGGCGCGCACGCCCTACGGCGTGACCCGGGCCAACGGCCCGTTCGGCGGCGAGGTGCCGATCACCGGCATCCTCGGCGACCAGCAGGCGGCGACCGTCGGCCAGGTCTGCTTCGCGCCGGGGGAGGCGAAGAACACCTACGGGACCGGCAACTTCATGCTGCTCAACACCGGCACCGAGATCGTCCGGTCGAAGTCCGGGCTGCTCACCACGCCGGCGTACCAGCTGGGCGACCAGCCCTGCGTCTACGCGCTGGAGGGCTCGATCGCGGTGACCGGGTCGGCGGTGCAGTGGCTGCGCGACCAGCTCGGGATCATCAGCGGCGCCGCGGAGTCGGAGTCGCTGGCCCGGCAGGTCGAGGACAACGGCGGGGTCTACTTCGTGCCGGCCTTCTCCGGTCTGTTCGCGCCGTACTGGCGCTCCGACGCGCGGGGCGCGATCGTCGGGCTGTCCCGGTTCAACACCAACGCCCACGTCGCGCGGGCGACGCTGGAGGCGATCTGCTACCAGTCGAGGGACGTGATCGAGGCGATGTCGGCCGACTCCGGGGTCGAGCTGGAGGTGCTCAAGGTGGACGGTGGGGTGACCCTGAACGGGCTGTGCATGCAGATCCAGGCCGACGTGCTCGGCGTACCCGTGTCGCGGCCGGTGGTGCCGGAGACCACCGCGCTGGGGGCGGCGTACGCCGCGGGGCTCGCCGTCGGGTACTGGCGCGACACCGACGAGCTGCGGCAGAACTGGCAGGAGGACGTGCGCTGGGAGCCGGCGTGGGACGAGGAGCGCAGACGGGCGGGCTACGCCCAGTGGCAGAAGGCGGTCCAACGCACCCTCGACTGGGTGGAGGTGGCGGAGCGGTGAAGGCGGCGCCCCTCTCCCCGCGGGCTCGCACCGCCGCGCTCAGGCGGCTGGAGACCCAGCCGCTCGACGTCCTCGTCATCGGCGGTGGGGTCGTCGGCTGCGGCGCGGCGCTCGACGCCGCCACCCGCGGGCTGTCCGTCGGGCTGGTCGAGGCCCGCGACTTCGCCTCCGGCACCTCCAGCCGCAGCTCCAAGCTGGTCCACGGCGGGCTGCGCTACCTGGAGATGCTGGACTTCCGCCTGGTCGCCGAGGCGCTCAAGGAGCGCGGGCTGCTCATGCAGCGGCTCGCGCCCCACCTGGTGCGTCCGGTGCCCTTCCTCTACCCGCTGACCGGGCTCGGCTGGGAGCGCTGGTACGCCGGCACCGGCGTCGCGATGTACGACGCCATGTCGAAGGCCAGCGGCTACGGCGAGGGCATGCCCGTCCACAAGCACCTCACCCGCCGGGGTGCCCGCAAGGCGTTCCCGTCACTGCGCAAGGACGCCCTGGTCGGTGCCATCCGCTACTACGACGCGCAGGTCGACGACGCCCGGCACACCATGTTCCTGGCCCGCACCGCCGCGACGTACGGTGCCGCCGTCGCGTCCCGCACCCGCGTGCTCGGGCTGATCAAGGAGAGCGAGCGCGTGGTGGGCGCCTCCGTGATCGACCTGGAGACCGGGCACCGCTTCGACATCCGCGCCTCCCAGGTCATCAACGCGACCGGCGTGTGGACCGACGAGACCCAGGCCATGGCCCGCGAGCGCGGGCAGTTCAAGGTCCGCGCCAGCAAGGGCATCCACCTGGTGGTGCCGCGCGACCGGATCCGCGGCGAGACCGGCCTCATCCTGCGCACCGAGAAGTCGGTGCTCTTCGTGATCCCGTGGAAGCGGCACTGGATCATCGGCACCACCGACACCGACTGGGAGCTCTCCAAGGACCACCCGGCGGCGAGCAGCAGTGACATCGACTACCTGCTCGAGCACGTCAACCGAGTGCTGGAGGTGCCGCTCACCCGCGACGACGTCGAGGGCGTCTACGCCGGGCTGCGCCCGCTCCTCGCCGGCGAGTCCGAGGCGACGTCCAAGCTCTCGCGCGAGCACGCCGTGGCCCACAGCGTGCCGGGGCTGGTGGTGGTCGCGGGCGGCAAGTACACCACCTACCGGGTGATGGCCGCCGATGCCGTCGACGAGGCGGTGCACGGACTGGAGACGGTCCTCGGCCGGCGTGCGGGGGAGTGCGTGACCGAGACCGTCCCGCTGGTCGGCGCCGACGGCTACCAGGCGCTGTGGAACCAGCGCCGCGCGCTCGCGGCCCAGTCCGGCCTGGCGATCAACCGCGTCGAGCACCTGCTGGAGCGCTACGGCTCGCTGGTGCTCGAGGTGCTCGACCTCATCGCCGCCGAGCCCGACCTCGGCGAGCCGCTGCCCGGCGCCGAGGACTACCTGATGGCGGAGGCGGTCTATGCCGTCACCCACGAGGGCGCCCGGCACCTCGACGACATCCTCACCCGGCGGCTGCGGGTCTCCTTCGAGACCTTCGACCGCGGGGCCGCGGCGGCGCCGTACGTCGCCGACCTGGTGCGCGGGCACCTGCGCTGGGACTCCGACCAGCACACCCGCGAGCTCCAGCACTACCTCAAGCGGGTGGAGGCGGAGCGCGAGAGTCAGCGGCAGCCCGACGACCACACGGCCGACGCGGCGCGCAAGGGCGCCCCGGACGTCGTACCCGTGTCGCGGATCGCCGAGGAGATCGAGTCGATGGAGTCTTCCTGATGGACCTGCAGCTCACCGACCGCGTCTACCTGGTCACCGGCGGCACCCGCGGCCTGGGCCGGGCCACCGCCGAGGCGCTGGTCGCCGACGGCGCCCGGGTGGTGATCTCGGGGCGGCACGAGGAGTCGGTGCGCGCCACCACGGCGGCGCTCGGCGAGTCGGCCCACGGCGTGGTGGCCGACAACGCGGATGCCGACACCCCGGGCCGGCTGATCGAGGCGGCGCGGGCCACCTGGGGGCGGGTCGACGGCGCGCTGATCAGCGTCGGCGGGCCGCCCGCCGGGCTGATCACCGAGATGAGCGACGAGCAGTGGCGCACCGCCTTCGACGCGGTGTTCCTGGGCGCGGTCCGGCTGGCCCGCGAGGTCGGCGCGGTGCTGGGCGACGGCGGCTCGATCGCGTTCGTGCTGTCCAGCAGCGTGCGCCAGCCGATCCTCGACCTCGCCATCTCCAACGGGCTGCGCCCCGGGCTCGCGATGGCCGCGAAGACCCTCGCCGACGAGCTCGGCCCGCGCGGCATCCGGGTCAACGGGCTGCTGCCGGGCCGGCTCGCGACCGAGCGGGTGGCCGAGCTGGACGCCGGCAGCGGCGACGCCGACGCGGCACGTGCGGCCGCCTCGGAGCAGATCCCGCTGCGGCGCTACGGGCTGCCGGAGGAGTTCGGGCGGGTGGCGGCGTTCGTGCTGTCGCCGGCGGCGTCGTACGTCTCCGGGGTGATGCTGCCCGTCGACGGCGGGATGCTGCGCTCCCTTTGATCGTTGCGCCGCGAGAAGGGCCCACCGGAGCGGCGCTTGGTGCCGACCCGCTCGCCCCGCGGGCCGAGCCTGCGCTCGTCCCACGCGAGGTAGCCGAAGCCGCCGACGGCGAGGACGCCGAAGAACCACCACTGCAGGCCGTAGAAGAAGTGGGGACCCTCACCGAGGTCGGGCAGCTCGACGGCCGCCAGCTCGGTCTCCGGCTCCGGGTCCTCCGACTTGAGCGCCAGGAACCCGGTGTAGACCTCCCGGTCGATCGCCCGGCCGATCGGGCCGCTGGCGATCGCCCGGGTGGAGTGGTCGTCGACCTCGGTGCTGCTGCCCGTGCCGTCGGCGCGGACCCATCCGGTCACCGTCACCCGGCCGGCCGGGGGAGCGGGCAGCTCGGCACCCTTGATCACCGGGTTGTCGGTGCCGTACCACCCGCGATCGACGAGGAGCGTCGTACCGCTGGTGGTGACGAGGGGGACGACCACCTCGACGCCGGGGTAGCCGTTGCGGGTGCGGTAGCGGACCACGACGGTGTCGTCCCGGACGTACTCACCGGTCGCGGTGACCAGCCGCCACTGGTCCTCCTCCGCGACCTCGCGACCGGGCGCGAGCACCTCAGCGACATCGATCGGGTCGCGCTGCTCGTTGGCCCGGACGACGGCGTTCTGCTCCTTGCGGTCCTCGAGGCGCCCGAACTGCCACTCGCCGAGCCACCAGGTCGCCCAGCCGACCAGGATGATGGCCAGGAAGAACAGCACCCAGCGGCGACTGAGCAGGAATCGCCACGAGGACAGCCAGGAAAGCACGGGACAACGGTAGCCATCGGGTCGGCGCGACCCGGCACCAGCCGGGAGCCAACCGGGGCGCCACCTAGACTGGGTGTGTGCAGCCTCTCATCGACCAGCACGGACGGATCGCGACCGACCTCCGGGTCTCGCTCACCGATCGCTGCAACCTGCGCTGCACCTACTGCATGCCGCCCGAGGGCCTGGACTGGATGCCGACCGACGAGCAGCTCACCGACGCCGAGGTGGTGCGGCTGATCGGCGTCGCGGTCCGCGAGCTCGGGGTCACCGAGGTGCGCTTCACCGGCGGCGAGCCGCTCGTGCGCCGCGGCCTGGTCGACATCGTGCGTCAAGTGCGCGCCCTCGACGCCGACGTCGAGATGTCGATCACCACCAACGCGCTCGGCCTGGCCCGCACCGCCTCCGCGCTCGCCGAGGCGGGCCTGAACCGCGCCAACGTCAGCCTCGACACCGTCCGCAGCGACACCTTCCACCAGATCACCCGGCGCGACCGGTTCGCCGACGTCGTCGAGGGCCTGGCCGCCGCCGAGGCCGCCGGTCTCGGGCCGGTGAAGGTCAACGCGGTCCTGCTGCGCGGCGTCAACGACGACCAGGCCCCCGAGCTGCTCGCCTGGTGCCTCGAGCGCGGCTACCAGCTGCGCTTCATCGAGCAGATGCCCCTCGACGCGCAGCACGGCTGGGACCGATCCTCGATGGTGACCGCCGACGAGATCCTGTCGTCGTTGTCCTCCGTCTTCCGGCTCTCGCCGGCCGCCGAGCCCCGGGGCAGCGCGCCCGCCGAGCTCTTCCGCGTCGACGACGGCCCCGCCACCGTCGGCGTCATCGCCTCGGTCACCCGCCCGTTCTGCGGCGACTGCGACCGGGTCCGGCTCACCGCCGACGGCCAGGTCCGCAACTGCCTGTTCGCCCGCACCGAGTCCGACCTGCGCACCGCCCTGCGCACCGGAGCCTCGGACGCCGACCTCGCCGCCCGGTGGCGCACCGCCATGTGGGGCAAGCTCCCCGGCCACGGCATCGACGACCCGACCTTCCTGCAGCCGGACCGGCCGATGTCGGCCATCGGCGGCTGAGCGGACTCCGGTCAGCGCTGCTGCTCGTGGGCGACGGTCTCCTTCAGGAAGCCCCGCGCGCCCAGGAACGCCTCGAGCGACTCCCGGTGCGCACCGCATGCCAGCCAGATCTTGCGCCGGTCGGGAGTGTGCAGCTTCGGGTTGTTCCACAGCAGCTGCCACCCGGCGGGCTCCCGACAGCCCCGCGCCGAGCAGACGTCAGGCTCCATGACCGCCCTGCTCGTCGTGGTGGGCCTGCCCCAGCTGCCGCTGCGCGTCCCCACCACCGGTGAGGGGCAGCTCGCTGCTGCGGGAGTCGCCGGCGTTCGCCATCACCACGGCGACGTACGGCAGCACGATGGCGCCCGCGATCAGGATCGGCCACAGCCAGTGGATCCCCGCCGCGCCGCTGATCGCCGCGCCGACGAAGCACAGGGTGCGGATGGTCATCGCGATGACATACTTCTTTTGACGCCGAGCCAGATCGTCCTGCGGACTGGAGCCGGCCGTGGTGATGCGGATGGCGTCCATGACCCCCACCCTACGCCCGGCACCCGCTGAGTACGCTGCTGGCATGTCGAACCGCACCTACCGCGTCAGCGAGATCGTCGGCACCTCCCCCGACGGCATCGACCAGGCCGTCCGCAACGCCATCGAGCGTGCCAGCCAGACCCTGCGCCACCTCGACTGGTTCGAGGTCACGCAGGTGCGCGGCCAGATCAAGGACGGGGCCGTCGAGCACTTCCAGGTCACGATGAAGATCGGGTTCCGGCTGGAGGACGACGAGTAGGTCGGGGCCTCGGGCGGCCCGCCGATTTGGTGGGTTTCGTTCGGAGCGCGGGGTGGTGGCGTTGCGGTTTGGTCCCAAACCGCAATTCTGACCCCGAATTGTTGCGGTTTGGGACCAAACCGCAACAAGCCCGCACCCCGCAGCTCCACCCCGTTTGTCGGGGTCCTACAACCCAGCGCCGGGAACTTGGTGCCCGCCGCCGGTGAGCCCGGACCACCGCCCCGACTAGCGTCACGGAGCGTGAGCCAACCACGTTCCGTCCTCGTCACCGGCGGCAACCGCGGCATCGGCCGCGCCATCGCCGAGGCCTTCATCGCCGCGGGCGACAAGGTCGCCGTCACGACCCGGAGCGGGGGTGCGCCGGAGGGCGCGCTCGAGCTCACGGCCGACATCACCGACCCGGCCGCGGTCGAGGCGGCCTTCGTGGCGGCCGAGGAGGCGCACGGGCCGGTCGAGGTGCTGGTGGCCAACGCCGGGATCACCAAGGACACCCTCCTGCTGCGGATGTCCGAGGACGACTGGACCTCGGTGATCGACACCAACCTGACCGCCTCCTTCCGCCTGGCCAAGCGCGCCGCGAAGGGCATGCTGCGGCAGAGGAAGGGCCGGATCATCTTCATCTCGAGCGTGGTGGGCCTGCTCGGCTCGCCGGGACAGGTCAACTACGCCGCGTCGAAGGCCGGCCTGGTCGGCATGGCGCGCTCGCTGGCGCGCGAGCTCGGGCCGCGCTCGATCACGGCCAACGTGGTCGCCCCCGGGTACGTCGACACCGACATGACGGCGGTGCTGACCGATGAGCAGAAGGAAGGGATCCGCAATCAGGTCCCGCTGGGTCGGTACGCCGACCCGACCGAGATCGCCGGGGCGGTGCTGTTCCTTGCCAGCCCCGAGGCGGCGTACGTGACCGGCGCGGTGATCCCCGTGGACGGCGGACTGGGAATGGGGCACTGAGATGACTGGAATCCTTGCGGGCAAGAACATCCTCGTCGCGGGGGTCACCCTCGACACCTCGATCGGCTTCGCGGTGGCGAAGTTCGCGCAGGAGCAGGGCGCCACGGTGCTCGTCTCCAACTTCGGCCAGGCGCTGCGGATCACCCGTCGCATCGTCAAGCGGCTGCCGGAGCTGCCGGCGGTGATCGAGCTCGACGTGACCGACGCCGAGCACCTCGCCGCCCTGCCGGACGCCGTGCGCGAGGCGCTGGGCGCGGACGCGACGCTCGACGGCGTCGTGCACTCGATCGCCTACGGCAACCCCGAGACGCTGCTCGGCGGCAAGTTCCTCGACGGACCGTGGGAGGACGTGGCGCAGGCCGTCCAGGTCTCGGCGTACTCCCTCAAGTCGCTCGCCGTCGCCTGCCGTCCGCTGATGACGAACGGCGGATCGGTCGTCGGGCTCACCTTCGACGCCAGCGTCGCGTGGCCGGTCTACGACTGGATGGGTGTCGCGAAGGCGGGCCTGGAGTCGTGCGCCCGCTACCTGGCCCGCGACCTCGGTGGCGACGGGATCCGGGTCAACCTGGTCTCCGCGGGCCCGCTGCGCACCCTCGCCGCGAAGGCGATCCCCGGCTTCGAGGACCTGGAGTCGATGTGGACGACCAAGTCGCCGCTCGGCTGGGACAACACCGACCAGGAGCCGACCGCCAAGGCGGTGTGTGCGCTGCTCTCCGATCTGTTCCCCGCCACCACCGGCGAGATCGTGCATGTCGACGGCGGCTTCCACGCGATGGGCGCCTGACTCCTAGCCCGGCGTACGACGAGCCCACCGCTGCGCCAGCACGGTGAGCAGTGCCCACACCACGACGACGATCCCGATCTCCTCGAGCACGTACCACGGCCACGGCCCGAGGAGGTCGAGGATCGACGTCCCCGGCTTGCGCATGAGGTAGCCGTAGTTGGTGTCGGCCACCCGGTTGAACGCGTACGTCGCGACCGCCCACCCCAACGTCGTGAGCACCGCCGCCCGGTAGTCGCGCCAGCTCGGCGCCCGGCGCAGCCCGATCACCAGGTAGACCGCCGCCCAGACGATGAGCAGGTGCAGCGCCCAGAACGCGAAGTAGCGCGGGTGGGGGAGGTCCTCGTTGAGCGAGGGCGTCAGCACGCCCTGGACGGTCAGGGTCAGCCCCCACAGGTAGGTGAGCGTCACCGGGAACGGGTGGTGCGTCCACAGCGCCCAGGTGGCCGCGATCCACGCCAGGTCGCACAGGTGCAGGGGGAGCGTGACGCCGAGGTCGAAGTCGTAGACCAGGTCGATCACCTGGAAGGGCACCGTCGCCAGGGGGATCAGCACGGCACAGGTCCGGCTGAACCGGGTCGGGCCGTCGTACGCCACCGCGTCCCGGCGGCCCACGAGCACCGCCGCCACCAGGCCCGCGGCGAACACGGCCAGCGGGACCAGATGGGTGATTCCGTACGGCGTCACGGGGACTACGATGCCCGGGTGGAGAAGCAACGGCTGCTCGTCGTCGTCCGACACGCCAAGGCCGAGCAGTTCGCACCCTCCGACGTCGAACGCGTGCTGAGCGACCGCGGGCGGGAGGACGGCCGGGCGCTGGGCGCCTGGCTCGGCGGCTTCGGCGTCGTCCCCGACGTCGCCTACGTCTCCTACGCCGCCCGCACCCGCGAGACCTGGGACGTCGTCGCGGCCGGCGCGGGCTGGCGGCTCGCGCCGCGGATCGACGGCAACCTCTACGGCACCGACGAGGAGGGGGTCTTCGAGCTGATCCGCACCACTCCCGCCGACGCCGACACGGTGGTAGTGATCGGCCACAACCCGACCATGGCGATGCTCGTCCAGCTGCTCGACGACGGCGAGGGCGAGGCGTCGGGAGCAGTCGAGCTCGGCAGCTTCCCGACGAGCGCCGCGGCGGTGTTCGAGGTCGCGGGCCCGTGGGAGGACGTCGCGGCGATGGGTGGGCGGCTGGTGGCCTTCGAGGTGGGCCGAGCCTGACGCTCGGAGCGGTACTTGACGGGCGTTCCTGTCACTTGTCGGGCGTTGCAACGGCCGACAAGTGACGGAATCGCCGGTCGACCGGCGATTCCCGCACCGCTCAGACCGGCGGAGCCGGGGTGACGATCCCGACCGCTGCGTCGGCCGCCTCGATCTCCTCGCGGGTGATGCCGAGGAGGTACATGATCGTGTCGAGGTAGGGCACGTTCAGCGCGGTGTCCGCCGCCTCGCGGACCACGGGGCGCGCGTTGTAGGCGATGCCGAGGCCGGCGGCGGCGAGCATGTCGAGGTCGTTGGCGCCGTCGCCGATGGCGATCGTGGCGTCCTCGGGGACGCCGAGGTCGGCGGCGAACTCGCGCAGCGCGGTGGCCTTGCCTGCCCGGTCGACGACCGGCCCGACGACCTCGCCGGTGAGGCGGCCGTCGACGATCTCGAGGGTGTTGGCGCGGGCGCGGTGGATGCCGAGGTCGGCGGCGAGCCGGTCGGTGATCTGGCTGAAGCCGCCGGAGACGATGGCGAAGCGGTAGCCGAGCCGGCGCAGGGTGCGGACCATGGTGCGGGCGCCGGGGTTGACGACGATGGCGTCGTACACCTGGTCGAGGACCGAGGCGTCGAGGCCGGCGAGCAGCTTGACCCGCGCGCGCAGGGACTCCTCGAAGTCGATCTCGCCGCGCATCGCCCGCTCGGTGACCTCGGCGACCTCGGCGCCGAAGCCGGCGTGCTCGGCGAGCATCTCGATCACCTCGCCCTGGATCAGGGTCGAGTCGACGTCCATCACGATCAGCCGTACGCCGTGGCGCAGCAGGTTGGCGGGCTGCACGGCGACGTCGATGCCGTGCGCGGCGGCGTCGACGGCGAGCAGCTGGCGCAGCCGGTCGGGGCGGGCGCCGGAGACGTCGAGCTCGAGCGCGGTGACGGGATAGCGGGCCATCCGCTCGATCCGGTCGATGTTGCCACCGCAGTCGGCGATCCGCCCGGCGACGGCGGCCATCGCGGAGGCCTTGAGGGGCGCGCCGATCACCGTGACGTGGGCGCGGTCCTTGGGGCGGGAGCGGTTGTCGCCGGAGCCCTTCTCGATCTCGACGGTCATCCCGAGCGCCTCGACGCTGGACTCCAGCCGGCGACGCAGCCGCTTGCGGTCGCGCGGCGCGGTGACCAGGACGCCGAGCACCAGCCGCCCGCGCATCAGGATCTGCTCCAGGTCGACGACGGTGACACCGGAGCCGGCGAGGCTGTCCAGCACCGCGGAGGTGACGCCGGGTCGGTCGGCGCCGGTGACCGTGATCAGGAGGGTGTCGTCGTGAGGGCTCATCGCGGGGTGCAGGCTACCGGTGCGCGTGCCCGGTGGCCGCCGGTGGCCAGCCGTCGGGCGAGCAGGCCGCGGTGAGCGCGTGCCGGGCCGCGCGCTCCAGCGGCTCCAGCGCGTCGCGCCGGGCGGCGGCCGCGCTCGCCGACAGCGCGCCGCCGTCGTCCTGGAGCGCGAGCTCGACGACCGCCTCGAGGTGCAGCGCCCGCCCGGCGAGGTCGACGCAGCGCGCGGGGGTGCCCGACGGCGCGGCCAGCGGTACGCCGGCGCGCAGGTCGTGCAGCTCGTCGGCGACGCGCGGCTGCCAGCGGGCGACGTCGAGGTCGGCGAGCAGGTTCGCCGCGGCGAGCAGCTCGGAGCGCAGCCGCCGGTCCGCTTCGCCGAGGTCGGGCGGGGGGCGCCGCTCGGCGGGCAGCACCGTCCACTCGACGGCCCGCCCGACCTGGCGGGGGACCAGCCCAGCGCCGGGCAGCAGGACCACCTCGCCGGCCTCCACGGCCGCCGCGGTCAGCTCCCGGGGGCCGCGCAGGCCGGCCGGGTCGCCGGGCGCCGGGAAGGCCGCGGCCACCCCGTCGGCGCCGGCGTTGCGGGCGGCGGCGAGCTCCAGGAGGAGGGAGGAGTCCCCACTGACGACATGGGTCACGTCGTCGCCGTGGACGGCGTCGAGGACCTCGTCGGGACCGGCGAGTCCGCGCAGCCAGGCGGTTCCCCACCATGCCAGCCGGGCGGACACGGGGAGTGCGCTCACCCGTCGACCCTACTCGTTAAGGTGGCTCGCATGTCCGCCGTGCTGGAGCTCGCCGAGGTGTCCGTGCGTCGTGGGCAGGCGACCTTGCTCGACCGGGTCAGCTGGGTGGTGCGCGAGGGCGAGCGGTGGATCCTGCTCGGCGCCAACGGTGCCGGCAAGACCACGCTGATGCAGATCGCCGGCGCCCAGCTGCATCCCACGTCCGGGGCCGTCGGGCTCCTGGGCGAGCTGCTCGGCACCGTCGACATCTTCGAGCTGCGCCCGCGCATCGGCGTCTCCAGCGCCGCCGTCGCCGAGCAGATCCCGCGCAACGAGACGGTGCGCGACCTGGTGCTCACCGCGTCGTACGCCGTGCTGGGGCGCTGGAAGGAGTCCTACGACGCCGTCGACCACGACCGCGCCGACGCGCTGCTGCGCGAGGTCGGCGTCGCCGCGCTGGCCGACCGCACCTACGGCACCCTCAGCGAGGGTGAGCGCAAGCGGGTCCAGATCGCCCGGGCGCTGATGACGGACCCGGAGCTGCTGCTGCTCGACGAGCCGGCCGCCGGCCTCGACCTCGGTGGCCGGGAGGACCTGGTCTCCACGCTCTCGGTGCTCGCCTACGACCCGCTCTCGCCCGCGACCGTGCTGGTCTCCCACCACGTCGAGGAGATCCCGCCGGGCTTCACCCACGTCCTGATGCTCCGCGGCGGTCGTGTGGTCGCGCAGGGGCCGCTCGAGGACACCCTGACCGCCGAGGCGCTGTCCGCGACCTTCGGGATGCCGCTGGTGCTCGAGCACCACGACGGCCGCTACGCCGCCCGGCGCAAGCAGCACCACCGCGGCTAGGCTCGTGCCATGGACTGGCTGCGGGAGCACCTGTGGGAGGCCTGGCTCGGCGCGGGCATCGTGCTCGCGGTGGCCGAGCTGGTCAGCCTCGACCTGTTCCTGCTGATGCTCGCCGGCGGCGCCGTCGCGGGCTCGCTGACCGCGCTGGTCACCGACAGCGTGGTGGTCACGGTCCTGGTCGCGTCGGCGGCATCCGTGCTGCTGCTCGGCGCCGTCCGCCCGCCGCTGGTGCGCCGCCTCCACGGCGGCCCCGACCTGGTGCTCGGCCCGGCCAGCCTGGTCGGCAGCCGCGGGATCGTGACCGAGCCGGTCGCCGCCCACCGTGCCGGCCGGGTCAAGATCGGC
Organism: Nocardioides nitrophenolicus; assembly: GCF_016907515.1. NCBI lineage: Bacteria > Bacillati > Actinomycetota > Actinomycetes > Propionibacteriales > Nocardioidaceae > Nocardioides > Nocardioides nitrophenolicus. Next base: position 5,753,629 of record NZ_JAFBBY010000001.1, on the reverse strand, counting down.
GGCGAGTCCTGGCTCGCCGTCGCCGAGCCGCCGACCGCCGACCTGGCGGTCGGCGAGGCGGTCGAGGTGGTCTCCATCGCCGGCGCCACGGCCCACGTCCGACCTGTCTCCGACCCCCGACTCGAGGAGCCCCGATGACCGTCCTGGTCCTGCTCGTCCTCCTGCTCCTGCTGGTCATCACCGTGATCGCGAAGTCGATCCGGGTGATCCCACAGGCCTACACCGGCATCGTGGAGCGGTTCGGCAAGTACAAGGAGACGCTGCCGGCCGGCCTCAACTTCGTGGTGCCCTTCATCGACAAGGTCCGCTACGTCATCGACCTGCGCGAGCAGGTCGTGAGCTTCCCGCCCCAGGCGGCGATCACCGAGGACAACCTCACCGTCGACGTCGACACCGTCATCTACTTCCAGGTGACCGACCCGATCGCGGCGACGTACGAGATCTCCAACTACATCCAGGCCATCGAGCAGCTCACCATGACCACGCTGCGCAATGTCGTCGGTGGCATGGACCTCGAGCAGACCCTGACCAGCCGTGAGTCGATCAACAGCGGGCTGTCCGCGGTCCTCGACGAGACCACCGGCCGCTGGGGGATCAAGGTCAAGCGGGTGGAGATCAAGGGCATCGACCCGCCGCCGTCGATCAAGGACGCGATGGAGAAGCAGATGCGCGCCGAGCGCGACAAGCGCGCGCTCGTGCTCACCGCCGAGGGTCAGCGGCAGTCCGCGATCCTGACCGCCGAGGGCAACAAGCAGTCCGCGATCCTCAACGCCGAGGGTGAGCGGGAGTCCCAGATCCTGCGGGCCCAGGCCGAGCGGGAGGCGCAGATCCTGCGCGCGCAGGGTGAGGGCCAGGCCATCCAGACGGTCTTCCAGGCGATCCACGACGGGCGGCCCGACCAGTCGCTGCTGGCCTACCAGTACCTCCAGATGATGCCGAAGATCGCCGAGGGCGACGCCAACAAGGTGTGGGTGATCCCCTCCGAGATCACCAAGGCGCTCGAGGGGCTCGGCTCCTCGATCCACGAGATCGCCGGCATCCCGAAGTCGACGCCCGGCCCGGCCAAGCGGGTCGACATGGGCCCGACCGAGCTCGAGCTGCCCGACACCGGCACGAGTGCCGCCGTCCAGGAGGCGATCGCCGAGGCCGAGAGCGCCGCCCACCCGGGCCAGAAGGATCCCACCGCCGAGTGACCCTCCTCGAGATGGCGGCGGTGCTGCTCGCGGGAGTCGGGGCCGGCACGATCAACGCGGTCGTCGGGTCGGGCACGCTGATCACCTTCCCGACGCTGCTCGCCCTGGGCGTGCCTGCGGTGACCGCCAACATGTCCAACAGCCTGGGCCTGGTGCCCGGCGGCGTCGCGGGCGCCTTCGGCTATCGCCGCGAGCTCGCCGGACAGCGCGAGCGGGTGCTGCGCCTGCTCGCCTTCTCGACGACCGGTGGCGTGCTGGGCGCCGTGCTGCTGCTCGTGCTGCCTCCCGGCGCGTTCCGGGCCGCCGTACCGGTGCTGATCCTGCTCGGCATCGTGCTCGTCATCGTTCAGCCCCGGCTGTCCCGGGCGGTCGCCGCCCGCGCCGCGGAGCGGGGGGAGGGCGCCGCCGAGCGGTCCTGGTGGGTGCCGCTGGCGGTCTTCGGGACCGGCGTGTACGGCGGCTACTTCGGCGCCGCGCAGGGCGTCATCCTGATGGGCGTCCTCGGCATCGGGGTCTCCGAGTCGCTGCAGCGGCTCAACGGCGTCAAGAACGTGCTCGTCGCGGTCGTCAACGGCGTCGCCGGCCTGATCTTCGTGCTGGTCGCCGAGCTCGGCCTGCTCGGCAGCGAGGCCAGGATCGACTGGCTGATCGTGCTGCTCGTCGGCGTCGGCGCGGTGTGCGGCGGCCTGCTCGGCTCCGCCGTCGGCCGCACCCTGCCGCCGATCGCGCTGCGCGGCGTGATCGTGGTCGTCGGCCTGGTGGCCGTGGCCACGATGGTGTGGTGAGTCAGGCGGTGGCCTTCGCGCGGCCCCGGCCGCGGACCAGGGCGAGCACGCCGGAGCCGACCGCGCCGGCCGCGGCGCCGATGAGCATCCCGCTGGAGAGCTTCGAGACATTGCGCTGACCGAGCTCGATCACGCCGTTGGCGAGGTCCGCGCCGTCGACGGCGATCCCGACCACGGTGAGATTGCGGCGCAGCGGTCCGCGGGCGACCAGGGTGACCGCGCCGAGGGCGATCTCCCGGGCGCCGAACATCCGGCCCATGTAGCCGAGCTGCGGGTTGCTGGCCGGGTCCAGGCCGAACACCCGGGCGGTGGTCGAGGGAGCGGCGAGCGCGCCGACGCCGATGGCGATGCGGCCCAGGGAGAGTCCGGTGACGGGGTCCATGAGGGGAACCCTAGTGGTCGGGCCCGCGCCCCCGTGGGATCCTTCCGCCATGACGACTCCGCCCTCCGGGAACGACCCGTACCAGCCCTACGGCCAGCCCCAGGCGCCGTACGGCCAGGCGCCGTACGGGCAGCCGGCGCAGCCGTACGGGTACCCGACGCCGCCGACGACCAACGGCCTGGCGATCGCCTCGCTCGTGGTCAGCGTCATCTCGCTCACCGCCTGCCTGGGTGCGACCGGCATCATCGGCGCGATCCTCGGCCACGTCGCCAAGAGCCAGATCCGGCAGCGCAACGACCAGGGCGGCGGGCTGGCGCTGGCCGGCATCATCGTCGGCTGGGTCGGCTTCGCGCTCTTCCTGCTCGGCGTGGGCGCCATCATCGCGCTCGGCGTCTGGGCCGAGAGCAACGTGGACGACTGCTACACCCGCTCGGACGGGGTCTACCGCTGCAGCTGAGCGCGGCTCAGGTCCGGACGTAGGCGCCCAGCCAGCGCTCGATCTCGTCGTACGCCCGCGCCCGGGGCTCGCTGCGGGAGAGTACGACGTCGTGCACCGCCCCGGGGACGGCGACATAGGTGACATGGCGGCCGACGGCGACCGACCAGCGCCGGATCTGCTCGACGTCGAGGACGATGTCGGTGGTGAAGACCTCCTCGTCCATCGCGGTCGGGTGTCCGCTGCGGTCCGAGGAGAGCACCAGCACCGGCGCCGGCACGTCCAGCCCCGCCTGCAGCCGGGCATGGCCGTGCCGGACCGCGCGCAGCCAACCGAAGCGCACCGGGAAGGACTCGACCGGCTTCCAGGTGAGGTCGAAGTCCCACTCGCCCTCGTGGTCGCGGTGCAGGCTGCGGGCGTAGTAGCCGCTGACGTCGCGGGGCAGCTCCCGCAGCGGCCGCCGGCGTCCGGCCTCCTCGATGATCCGGTTCGCGACGGGGGAGCGCATCCAGGCCCGCCCCTGCAGGTCCAGCCAGGGTGAGTTGAGCAGCAGTCCGGCCAGCTCGGGCGGCTTGCGGTCGTCGGCCCACAGCGCCACGACCAGGCCGCCCGTCGAATGGCCCGACAGCACCACGCGTCGATGGCCGTCGCGGACCGTGATCCGCTCCCACGCCGCGTCCAGCTCGGCGAAGTACTCGCTCAGGTCCGCGACGTACGTCGCCGACTGGTGCGGGCGCAGCGAGCGGCCGTACTTGCGCAGGTCCAGGCCGTAGGTCGCGAACCCGCGCTCGCGCCACCACGCGGCGTACTCGGTGTGGAAGAAGTAGTCGGAGAAGCCGTGCACGTGCAGGGTGGCGAGTCCGGTCGGCTCCGCGGCCGGGTGGCTGACCAGGGTCGCGACGACCTCGCCCTCGAAGTCGTCGTCGAGAGCGATCGTCTCCGCCATCCACGGCTCACCCAGGATGTCGACGGTGCTGGTCTCGGTCACGGCCCGAGTCTAGAGAGCACGGTGCGGCCCGGTGTCCGCGATGGACGGACGATGGAATATAGTTGACATGTCACCTGTTGAGCCGGGTGACTGACCACCACCACCAGGAGCGGACCATGCAGATCGGCATCTTCACCGTCGGCGACGTCACCACCGACCCGACGACCGGGCACACCCCGTCGGAGTACGAGCGGATCAAGGCCACCGTCGCGATCGCGAAGAAGGCCGAGGAGATCGGGCTCGACGTGTTCGCGACCGGCGAGCACCACAACCCGCCGTTCATCGCGTCGAACCCGACGGCGACCCTCGCCTACATCGGGGCGCAGACCGAGCGGATCATCCTCTCGACCGCCACCACGCTGATCACCACCACCGACCCGGTGCTCATCGCCGAGGACTACGCCAAGATCCAGCACCTCACCGACGGCCGGGTCGACCTGATGATGGGCCGCGGCAACACCGGTCCGGTCTACCCCTGGTTCGGCAAGGACATCCGCCAGGGCATCAACCTGGCCGTGGAGAACTACGCGCTGCTGCGCCGGCTGTGGACCGAGGCGAACGTCGACTGGGAGGGTCGCTTCCGGACCCCGCTGCAGGGCTACACCTCGACCCCGCGCCCGCTCGACGGCGTCGCGCCGTTCGTGTGGCACGGCTCGATCCGCAGCCCCGAGATCGCCGAGCAGGCCGCCTACTACGGCGACGGCTTCTTCCACAACCACATCTTCTGGCCGAAGTCGCACACCGAGCAGATGGTGCGCCTGTACCGCGAGCGGTTCGCGCACTACGGCCACGGCACGGCCGAGCAGGCCATCGTCGGCCTGGGCGGGCAGTTCTTCATGCGCCGCAACAGCCAGGACGCGGTGCGGGAGTTCCGCCCCTACTTCGACAACGCGCCGGTCTACGGCCACGGCCCCTCGCTCGAGGACTTCACCGAGCACACCCCGCTGACCGTCGGCTCGCCGCAGCAGGTGCTGGAGCGGACCCTGTCCTTCCGCGAGTACGCCGGGCACTACCAGCGCCAGCTCTTCCTGGTCGACCACGCGGGCCTGCCGCTGAAGACGGTGCTGGAGCAGCTCGACCTGCTCGGCGAGATCCTGCCCGACATGCGCAAGGGCTTCGCCGAGGGCCGGCCCGCCGACGTGCCGGACGCGCCGACCCACGCCTCGCTGGTCGCCGCGGCCGGGGGAGCGAAGGACGTGAGCGTGCACGCCGAGGACACCATGACCGGCACCACCGACCGTGCCGAGGAAGCCGAGGAGGTCCAGGCATGACCACCCGGATCGTCGTCGTCTCGGCGGGACTCTCCGTCCCGTCGTCGACCAGGCTGCTCGCCGACAAGCTCGGCGACGCCGTCGAGCGCGCCGTAGGAGCCCGCGGCCAGGAGGTCGACGTCCAGCACGTCGAGCTCCGGCCGCTGGCCCACGCGCTCGCCGACCACCTGCTGACCGGCTTCGCCACCGGCGAGCTCGCCGAGGCGATCGAGGCCGTGCGGCACGCCGACGGGCTGGTCGTCGTGACGCCGGTGTTCTCGGCGTCGTACTCGGGACTGTTCAAGACCTTCTTCGACGTGCTCGAGAACGGCCTGCTCGACGGCAAGCCGCTCGTCATCGCGGCGACCGCCGGCACCGCCCGGCACAGCCTGGTGCTCGACCACGCCCTGCGGCCGCTGTTCGCCTACCTGCGGGCGGTCGTCGTCCCGACCGGGGTGTTCGCGGCGAGCGAGGACTTCGGCGCCACCGACGACGGCTCGCTCGACAAGCGGGTCGAGCGGGCGGCCGGCGAGCTGGCCGCGCTGCTCGGCGCCGGGTCGGCCCCGGCGGCGCCCCGCCGTCGTACCGTCGAGGACGAGTTCGCGGCCCCGACCCCCTTCGAGCAGCTGCTGCGCGAGGCGGGTGGCAGCTCGGTGCGTTGACGCCGGTGGCAGCATGAGCGCATGCGCCGCACAGTGTTCAACGAGGACCACGAGGACTACCGCCGGACCATCCGGGCCTTCCTGGAGACGGAGGTGGTCCCGCACTACCAGGAGTGGTACGACGCCGGGCAGGTCTCCCGCGAGCTCTACGCCAAGCTGGGGGACCTGGGTGTCTTCGGCATCGAGGTCCCCGAGGAGTACGGCGGCGCGGGGATCCACTCCTTCAAGTTCTCCGCGATCCTCACCGAGGAGTGCGCCCGCGCCGGCGTGAACCTCGGCGGGTCCGGCGTGCACGTGGAGCTGTGCCTGCCGTATCTCCTCAAGCTCGGCACCCCCGAGCAGCTCAAGCGCTGGATGCCGGGCTTCGTCGCCGGCACCGAGATGTGGGCGATCGCGATGACCGAGCCCGGCACCGGCTCCGACCTCGCCGGCATGCAGACCACCGCGAAGCGCGACGGCGACCACTACGTGCTCAACGGCGCCAAGACCTTCATCACCGGCGGCGTGCTCGCCGACCGCGTGATCGTCTGCGCCCGCACCTCCCCGCCGCTCGAGAGCAACCGCCGCTTCGGCATCTCGCTGTTCTGCGTCGACACCACGTCCGAGGGCTGGGCGGTGGGGCGCAAGCTCGACAAGCTCGGACTGCGGACGTCCGACACCGCCGAGCTGTCGTTCACCGACGTCATGGTCCCCGCCGCCGACCTGCTCGGCGAGGAGAACGAGGGCTTCTCCTATCTCGGCCAGAACCTCCCCCAGGAGCGCCTCGGCATCGCCTACGGCGCCTACGCCCAGGCCGCCGCCGCGATCCGGTTCACCCAGGCCTACGTCGAGGAGCGCAAGGTCTTCGGCGCCACCGTCGCGTCCTTCCAGAACACCAAGTTCGAGCTCGCCGCCTGCCAGAGCGAGGTCGACGCCGCCCAGGCCGTCTGCGACCGGGCGCTCGAGGCGCACGACGCCGGGGAGCTCACCGCCGTCGACGCCGCCTCCGCCAAGCTGTTCTGCACCGAGGTCGCCGGGCGGGTGATCGACCGCTGCCTGCAGCTGCACGGTGGGTACGGGTACATGAACGAGTACCCCATCGCCCGGCTCTACGCCGACACCCGGGTCACCCGGATCTACGGGGGGACGTCCGAGGTGATGAAGCTGATCATCGCCAAGTCGATGGGGTTGTGACGGGGGTGCATGAATCGCCGGTCGACCGGTTGTTCTGTCACTTGTCGGGCGTTGCAACGCCCGACAAGTGACAGAAACGCAGGTCAAGTGTCGGCAATGCAGGTCAAGTGACAGTTTCGCCGGTCGACCGGTGATTCCTGCACCCGCTCAGTGCTGGTACGTCCCGTACAGCACCGCCCGCCCCAGCGTCTTGAACGCCAGGTTGAACGACACCACGGCGGGGGAGGCGTCGGAGTCGACGCCGAGCGTCTCCTCGCCGACGGCGTGCACCACGAAGTAGTAGCGGTGCACCTGGTCGCCCTGCGGCGGCGCGGCGCCCATGAACGCCTTGGGGCCGCCGTCGTTGCGGCACATGAAGGCGCCGCCCGGCAAAGTGGCGCCCTCGGCGCCGGCGCCGGTGTCGAGCGAGGTGACGTCGGCGGGCAGGTCGACGAGGACCCAGTGCCAGAACCCGCTCGGGGTGGGGGCGTCGGGGTCGAAGCAGGTCACGACGTACGACTTCGTGCCCTCCGGGGCGCCCGACCACGACAGCTGGGGCGAGGTGTTGCCGTGGGCGGCGACCTGGGCGTCGTCGAGCGGCTGGCCGTCGGTGACGTCGGCGCTGGTCACCGTGAACGACGGTACGGCGGGGAGCAGGGTGTAGGGGTCCGGGCTGACCGGGCGATCGAGACTCATGTCACCGAACGTAGTCCGGGGACTGGGCCCATGTCAGGGGCGCCCCGGTGGATGCCGGGAGAATGGGCGATGTGAGTGACTTCCCGCCGTACCCCTCCGGACTGCGCCTGGCCGGGCGCCGTGTGCTCGTCGTCGGCGGGGGGCACGTCGCCCAGCGCCGGGTGCCGCAGCTGATCGCCGTCGGCGCCGACGTCCACGTCGTGTCGCCGTCGGTGACCCCGGCGATCGAGGGCCTGGTCGGCTCGGGCGAGATCACCTGGCACGAGCGGGCCTTCGCCGACGCCGACCTCGACGGCGCCTGGTACGTCATCGCGGTCACCGATGACCGCGCCGTCAACGACCACGTCTCTGCGCTGTGCGAGGCGCAGCGGGTGTTCTGCGTCCGCTCCGACGACGCGACCCTCGGGACGGCGTGGACGCCCGCGGTCGGTCGCGAGGCCGGTATCACCGTGGCCGTGGTCGGCAACCGCGACCCCCGCCGCTCGGCGTCGGTGCGCGACGAGATCCTCGCCGGGCTGCGCGACGGCACTATCGCCGCGCCCCACCATCGCGACGGTACGCCGGAGCGCACCCCCGGCGTGACCCTGGTCGGCGGCGGCCCGGGCGATCCCGAGCTGATCTCGATCGCCGGGCGCAAGGCGCTGATGGCCGCCGACGTGGTGGTCGCCGACCGGCTGGCCCCGCGCGAGCTGCTCGGCGACCTGCCCAGCGACGTCGAGCTGGTCGACGTCGCCAAGCTGCCCCGCGGCCGCTCCGCGCAGCAGGAGGAGATCAACCGGATCATCGTCGAGCGGGCACTGGCCGGGAAGCGGGTCGTGCGGTTCAAGGGCGGCGACAACTTCGTCTTCGGCCGCGGCTTCGAGGAGATCATCGCGTGCCGGGCGGCCGGCGTACCCGTCACGGTGATCCCGGGCCTCACCTCGCCGGTCTCGGTCCCGGGCATCGCCGGGATCCCGGTCACCCACCGCGGCGTCACCCACGAGTTCACCGTCGTCTCCGGGCACCTGCCGCCCGGTCACCCCGAGTCGCTGGTCGACTACGACGCCCTCGCCCGGATGCGCGGCACCGTCGTGGTGATGATGGGCGTCGAGAACGCCCCCCACATCGCGAAGTCCCTCGTCGCCGGCGGGCGTCCCGACGCCACGCCGGTCGCGGTGATCTGCGACGGCACCATGCCGACCCAGCGCACCGTCCTCGCCACCCTCGGGACCCTCGCCGACCGGCTCGCCGAGGAGGCCGTGAAGCCGCCCGCGATCATCGTGATCGGCGAGGTCGTCGCGGTGGCCCACCCCGACGCCTTCTGAGGACACGATGGCCGAGCTGGTCGAGATCGCCGACCCCGCCGACCCCCGGCTGGGCGACTACCGCGACCTGCGCGACGTCGAGCTGCGCAAGCATCTCGAGGCCGAGCACGGGCTCTTCCTCGCCGAGGGGGAGAAGGTCGTCCGCCGCGCGGTCGAGGCCGGCTACGCACCCCGGTCCTTCCTGATGGCGCCGCGCTGGCTCGACGGCCTGGCCGACGTCCTCGACCGCAGCGAAGCGCCCTGCTACGTCCTCTCCGAGGCCCTCGCCGAGCAGGTCACCGGCTTCCACGTGCATCGCGGCGCGCTCGCCTCGCTGCAGCGCCGGCCGCTGCCCTCGCTCGACGACGTGCTGGCCGGCGCGCGCTCGGTGCTGGTCCTGGAGGACATCGTCGACCACACCAACGTGGGCGCCATCCTGCGCAGCGGCGCCGCGCTCGGCTTCGACGCCGTCCTGCTGGCCCCCCGCTGCGCCGACCCGCTGTACCGCCGGGCGATCAAGGTCGCGATGGGCGCGGTGTTCGCGCTGCCGTGGACCCGCCTCCCCGACTGGTACGACGCGCTGCCGGACCTGAGCGCGCGGGGGTTCACCACGGTCGCGCTGACCCTTGCGCCGGACGCGGTGCCGATCGAGGAGGCGGTGCGCGGACAGGACAAGGTCGCGCTGGTGCTCGGCTCCGAGGGTCACGGCCTGTCCCCGCGGTGGGAGCAGGCCGCCGACCGGCGCGCGATCATCCCGATGGCGCGCACCATCGAGCACGGCGTGGACTCGCTCAACGTCGCCGCCGCGACCGCCGTCGCCTGCTATGTCACCGCTCGCCGCCAGGACCCGCTCTAGGCGAGCCGCCGCTGCGAGAGCGTGGTGACGACGAGGTCGGCGAGCCACTGCTGCGCCGGGCCGGGCGTACGCCGGGTGTAGGCCGCGACGTCGATCGGCGCGACGTAGAAGGGCAGCTCGACGACCTGGAGCCCGTGCCGCCGGGAGAACACCTCGGCGATGTGGCGCGGGACGATCGAGATCAGCTCGGTCGCGGCGACGACGTAGGGCGCCGACGAGTAGCTGGTCAGCTCGAGCTCGACCTGGCCGCGCAGTCCGACCTGGTCGAGCAGGCGGGTGGGCCCGTCGTGCCCGGCGCGACTGCGGACGTGGATGAAGCGCTCGGCGGCGAACTGCTCGGCCTCGATGACCGGCTGGCCGATGCGGGGGTGGTCGGCGGCCACGATGATCGCCCAGCCCACGCTCATGAACGGACGCCGCTCCAGCCGCTCGTCGTCGATCAGCGACCCGGTCAGGGCGAGGTCGACCCGGCCGCGGACCAGCTGCTCGATGACGTCGTCGACGAGGAGACTCTCGACCCGCAGCCGGGCCCGGGGTGCGTGCCGGGCCAGCTCGGGCAGCAGCAGCGGGAGGAAGGACAGCTCGCCGAACTCCGAGAGCAGGGCCGTGAAGACCCGGTCGGTCGTGGCGGGGTCGAAGCCGTCGGCGCCGGCCACGGTCCGCTCGATGGTCAGCAGGGCCTCACGCAACGGGCCGTACATCGAGGTGGCCTGGGCGCTCGGCTCGAGCCCGGAGCGGGACCGGGTGAACAGGTCGTCGCCGAGGCGGCGCCGCAGCTTGGCGAGGGTGTAGCTCACGGTCGGCTGAGTGACGTGGAGCCGCTCTGCGGTGCCGGTGACCGAGCCGGTCTCGTAGAGCGTGACGAAGGTGCGCACCTCGTTCAGGTCCACGCCGGCCTCCCTGGATATCGATGCGATCTATGTCGGGGTGTCGCCGATTCTATTGGTCATCGATGGTGTCGTGAACCTACGGTTCCCGTGTGACGACCGCCACCATCCGCGACCACAGCCACGCCCTGCTCGAGCAGGCCGGGGTCTCCGTCATCTTCGGGAACCCCGGCTCCAACGAGCTGCCGTTCCTCGCCGGCCTGCCCCAGGGGATGCGCTACGTCCTCGCGCTGCACGAAGGCGCCGCGATCGGCATGGCCGACGGCTACGCGCAGGCCGGCGGCGGCCTCGGCGTGGTGAGCCTGCACGCGGCGTCGGGCACCGGCAACGCGATGGGCGGGCTCAGCAACGCCGCCGTCTCCCGCTCGCCGCTGCTGCTCCTCGCCGGCCAGCAGGTCCGCTCGACCGTCGGCCAGGACGTGATGCTCGCCAATGTCGACGCCGGTCAGCTCACCCGGCCGCTGACCGGCTTCGCCGCCGAGCCGCTGAGCGCCGACGACGTCCCGCGCACGCTCGCCGAGGCGATCCACAGCGCGACCGCCGGCCGGCGCGGGCCGTCCTTCGTCTCCGTCCCGTACGACGACTGGGAGCGCCCGGCGCCCGCGGGCTCCGAGCTCGTGGTGCACCGGACCGTCCGCCGGGCCCAGGGCGTCGATCCCGCGGTCGTCGACGAGCTCGCCGGCCGGCTCGCAGCGGCCAGCGCGCCGCTGCTCGTGCTCGGGTCGGACCTGGACGGGACGGTGCCGGCGGACCTGCTGGTGCGCCTCGCCGAGCACCTCGACGCCCCGGTCGCTGTGGCCCCGTCGCCGTACCGGCTGCCGTTCCCCAACCGGCACCGCCTGTTCCGCGGCGTGCTCCCCGCGAGCATCCGTGCGGTCCACGACGCGATGACCGGCCACGACCTGGTCGTGGTGCTGGGCGCGCCCGTGTTCCGCTACCACCAGCACGAGCCGGCCCCCTATCTCCCCGCGGGCACCGCGCTGGTCCACGTCACCGACGACGACGCCGCCGCGGCCCGCGCGCCGTTCGGCGACGCGCTGCTCGCCGAGCCCGCGGCCGTCCTCGCCGGGCTCGCCGAGCGCCTGGGCGTCCCCGCGGAGCAGGCTCCCGACACCCGGCGCTGGGTCGCCTGCCCCGAGCCGGCGGCCGGCGAGGACGGCCGGCTGCGGCCCGCCGAGGTCTTCGCCGCGCTGCGCCGCACCCAGCCCGCCGACACGGCGTACGTCGTCGAGTCGACCTCGACGAGCGCGGACTTCTGGGAGCAGATGGACCTGCGCGCCCCCGGCAGCTTCTACTGGCCCGCCTCCGGCGGCCTCGGCTTCGGCCTGCCCGCGGCCGTCGGTGTCGCGTTGGCCCGCCCCGAGCGCCGCGTGGTCGGCGTGATCGGCGACGGCTCGGCCAACTACGGCATCACCGCCCTGTGGACCGCCGCGCAGCTGCGGCTCCCGCTCACGATCGTGATCCTGCGCAACGGCAGCTATGGCGCGCTGCGCTGGTTCGCGGGACTGCTCGGGACCCCCGACGTCCCCGGCCTCGACATCCCCGACCTCGACCTGGTGCCCGTCGCCGAGGGCTACGGCGTGCCGGGCACTCGGGTCAAGGACGTCGCCTCGCTCGAGCGGGAGCTCGCCCGTGAGCCCGACGGACCACGACTCGTCCAGGTCGACACCACCCTCACCACGCCGCACTGATCCCAGGAGCACCGATGACCGCACCCGACCGGACCCAGACCTGGGTCCGCGCCCTCTGCTGGGCGACCGTCACCCTGGAGGGCTTCGACATCGTCGCCCTCAGCGCCGCGCTGCCGACGATCCTCGACGGCGGGCACGTCGGCATGGACAAGGCATCGGCCACCTTCGTCACCACCGTCTCCCTGGTGGGGATCATGGTCGGCGCGATCCTGGTCGGGCCGCTGTCCGACCGCTGGGGGCGGCGCCGCTGCATCCTCGCCTCGATCGCGCTGTTCTCGGTGTTCACCCTCGCCGTGCCGCTCGCGACGAACCCGGAGACCTTCGGCGCGCTGCGCTTCGTCGCCGGACTCGGTCTCGGCGCCTGCATGCCGGCCGCGCTGACGATGATGAGCGAGGCCACGCCCGAGAGCCAGCGCGCCCGGGCGACGACGCTGACCATGACCGGCTACCACGTCGGCGCCGTGCTGACCGCCCTCGTCGCGCTCGCCGTCGTCCCGGAGTGGCACCTGCTGTTCGTCATCGGCGGCGTCGCCGGTCTCGTCATCCTGCCGCTGATGTGGCTCAAGCTCCCCGAGACCAACACGGTCGCGCTGGCCCGCCGCGGGGCCGGTACGACGGACACGCCGGCGCCGCGGGCGTCGGAGATCCTGCGGGCGCCTTACCGCACCGCGAGCCTGGCGACCTGGGCCGCCTGCTTCATGGGCCTGCTGCTGGTCTACGGACTCAACAGCTGGCTGCCGACGATCATGCGCGAGGCGGGCTACGAGATCGCGGCGTCGCTCACCCTGCTGCTGCTCCTGAACCTCGGCGGCATCGCCGGCCTGGTGCTCGCGGGCATCGTCGGCGACGCGAGGGGGATCCGGCGCAGCACGCTCGGCTGGTTCGCCGCCGCCGCGGTGCTGCTGGCGGTGCTGAGCGTGCACCTGCCGACGGTGCTGCTCAACGGCGCCGTGTTCCTGACCGGTGTCTTCGTGTTCAGCGCCCAGGTCCTCGTCTACGCCTGGATCACCCGCTACTACCCGCCCCACCTGCGGGGCACCGCCCTCGGCCTGGCCTCCGGCGTGGGCCGGCTGGGCTCGATCGTCGGGCCGGCGATCACCGGTGCCCTGGTCACCGCCGACCTCGCCTACCCGTGGGGCTTCTACGTCTTCGCCCTCGTCGCGGTCCTCGCCGCGGTCGCCATCGTGGTGATCCCGCAGCGGTTCGAGCGCATCTCCACTCCCGTCCCGACCCAGGAGGTCCCGGCATGATCGACGTCACCGACAAGTCCACCGGCGAGGTGCTCGCCTCGCTCGACGAGGCATCCGCCGCCGACGTCGACCGGGCCGTCGCCCGGGCCCGGACCGCGCAGCGGGCCTGGGCCGACCTGCCCTACGACCGGCGCGCCGCCGTCCTGCTGCGGGCGGCCGCGATCGCCGAGGCAGCGCCCGAGCGGCTGATCCCGTGGCTGCAGCGGGAGGCCGGCTCCGCGCCCGGCAAGGCCGCCTTCGAGCACGGCCTGGTGGTCTCGGAGCTGCGGGAGGCGGCGGCCACGGCGTCCGCGCCGTACGGTCGGATGCTCCGCTCGACCCGTCCCCGGCTCTCGCTCGCCCGGCACGTGCCCGTCGGCGTGGTCGGCGTGATCTCGCCGTTCAACTTCCCGGCGATCCTGTCCATGCGCTCGGTGGCGCCGGCGCTCGCCCTGGGCAATGCCGTCGTGCTCAAGCCCGACCCGCGCACGGCGGTGTCCGGCGGTGTCGCCCTCGCCGAGATCCTGCACGAGGCCGGGCTGCCGGACGGGGTCCTGACGGTGCTGCCCGGGGGAGCGGAGGCCGGGCAGCGCCTGGTCGCCCACCCCGACGTCCCCTGCCTGAGCTTCACCGGGTCGACCGCCGCGGGACGGGCCATCGCGGCGACCGCGGCGCCGATGTTCAAGAAGGTCCACCTCGAGCTCGGCGGCAACAACGCCCTGCTCGTGCTGCCCGACGCCGACCTCGACCGGGCCGCCTCCGCCGGGGCCTGGGGCTCGTTCCTGCACCAGGGCCAGATCTGCATGACGACCGGACGGCATCTGGTGCCCCGCGCCCTCGCCGACGAGTACGTCGACTTGCTGGCCGCGAAGGCCGAGGCGCTGAGCGTCGGCGACCCGTTCGCCGGCGACGTCGCGCTCGGCCCGCTGATCGACGCCGGCCAGCGCGACAAGGTGCACGGACTGGTCACCGACACCGTCGCCGCCGGCGCGCGCCTCGCCGCGGGAGGGACCTACGACGGCCTGTTCTACCGCCCCACCGTGCTCGCCGGCGTCCGCCCGGACCAGCCGGCCGCGCGCGAGGAGATCTTCGGCCCGGTCGCGCCGGTCATCGCCTACGACGACGTCGAGGAGGCGGTCGCCCTGGTCAACGACGACCCCTACGGGCTCTCGGTCGGCGTGCTCACCGGCGACGCGATGCGCGGCTTCGAGCTGAGCGCGCGGCTGGAGTCGGGGATGGTCCACATCAACGACCAGACCGTCGACGACGAGGCCGTCATCCCGTTCGGGGGCATCAAGGCGTCGGGGAGCGGCGGTCACTTCGGCGGCGCCGAGGCCAACCTGGACACCTTCTGCCACCTGCAGTGGGTGACCATGCAGGCCGAGATCGAGCGGTACCCCTTCTGAGGACGCCGGCGAGTTCATGAAGATCTCTCAAAAACTGACACGCTGTCGCACTACCGCTCGCGCCCCGGGCGGCCTAGGGTCCCATCCATGGCGGATGAGAACACGTTCTACCGAGCAGTGCCGGTCGTCGTCTGGGGCACGGGCAACATGGGCCGAGCGTCCATCCGGGCGGTCGCGGCCCACCCCGGGCTGACCCTGGCCGCGGTGCTCGTCAGCGACCCGGCCAAGGCCGGCCGCGACGCCGGCGAGCTCGCCGAGCTGGGCCGCTCCCTGGGCGTCGCGGCGACCACCGACGTCGACGCGGCGCTCGCGACGCTCGACGGTGCCGGGGCGGTGGCCTACACGGCATCCGGCGAGCTGCGCCCCGACGAGGCGATCGCCGACATCGGCCGCGCGCTCGCCGGGGGAGCCGTCGTCGTGACGCCGTCGGTCTACGCGCTCTACGACCACCGCGGCGCCCCGGCCGAGCTGACCGACCCGCTGAGCAAGGCGTGCGCCGACGGAGGCAGCGCGCTGTTCGTGAGCGGGATCGACCCGGGCTGGGGCAACGACCTGCTGCCCGCGCTGGTGAGCGGCCTGGCCTCGGAGATCGAGCAGGTCCGCTGCCAGGAGATCTTCGACTACTCGACGTACGACGCCGAGGACTCGGTCCGCTACATCGTCGGCATGGGCCAGCCGATGGACTACGAGCCGCCGATGGTGGCCGAGGGCATCCCGTCGATGGTGTGGGGCGGTCAGATCCGGTTGATCGCGCGGGCGCTCGGCGTCGAGGTCGACGAGCTCCGGGAGACGGTCGAGCGCCGCGCGCTGGACGCCTCGGTGCGCACCGCGCTCGGCGACTTCGAGGCCGGCACCCAGGGCGGCCTGCGCTTCGAGGTGCAGGGCATCGTCGGCGGCGAGCCGCGGATCGTGATCGAGCACGTCACCCGGATCAGTGCCGACTGCGCCACCGACTGGCCGCTGCCGCCCGACGGTGGCGACGGCGCCCACCGGGTGATCGTCGAGGGCCGGCCGCGGATCGAGATCAACGTCGAGGCCACCGACGAGGGCGGCAACCGGGCCGCCGGCGGCAACGCCACGGCGGCCAACCGGCTGGTCAACGCGATCCCGTGGCTGCGCACCGCCGCGCCGGGGCTCTACGACGGCCTGGACGTCCCGCTGGTGCCCTCGACGTACCTGCGCACCAGGCCCGAGGAGGCGTGATGTTCCTCGAGATCCCCGACGGCAAGGACCCGATCACCTACGTGTGGGGCGAGCTGGTGCCGGGCATCGGCCCCGCCGCCTCGACCCTGGCGATGAGCGTCTACGAGCACAGCACCCTGGGCCTGCGGGAGTTCGAGGCCGCGCGGCTGCGGATCGCGCAGATCAACGGCTGCCTGTTCTGCCAGGACTGGCGCACCGAGCGCGACGGCCAGAAGGTCGAGGAGACCTTCGACCGTGCCGTCCAGGACTGGCGCACCACCCGCGACCTCGACGACCGGGCCCGCCTCGCCGCGGAGTACGCCGAGCGCTACGCGCTGGACCACCACGGGATCGACGACGGATTCTGGCAGCGGATGCGCACCCACTACTCCGACCGCGAGATCGTGGAGCTGTCGATGTGCCTGGGCTCGTGGCTCGCGTTCGGCCGGCTCAACCGGGTGCTCGGCCTGGACGCGGCGTGCGTGCTGCCGAGCCACGCTCAGGCCTGAGCGAGCAGCTCCGCGAACTGCGCGACGGTGTCGTCGGCGGCGGCCTGGCAGGCCGGTGACCACGGTCCCATGTCGAAGAAGCCGTGGATCAGGCCGGGATAGGTCGTCTGCCGCACGGGTACGCCGGCCGCGGCCAGCGCGTCGGCGTACGCGATGCCCTCGTCGCGCAGCGGGTCGAACTCGGCGGTGACGACCACCGCCGGCGGCTGGCCGGTGAGGTCGCCACGCAGCGGGGAGAGCCGCGGGTCGCTGAGGTCGGTGTCGGCGTCGACGTAGTTGCCGACGAACCAGACCATGGTCGCGTCGTCGAGGAAGTAGCCGGTGCCGTTCTCCTTGCGGGAGGCGTAGTCGCCGAGCACGTCGGTCGCCGGGTAGATGAGCAGCTGGGCGGCGATCCCGGGGACGTGCTGGGCGGCGACCGCGGCCAGGTTGCCGCCCGCGGAGTCGCCGGCGACCGCGAGGACGTCGCTGCCGCCGTAGTCCCCGAGCCGGGACCGGATGTCGCGGACCGCCGCGATCGCGTCCTCGGCGGCGGCCGGGAACCGGGCCTCGGGGCCGAGGCGGTAGTCGACGGCGACCACCACGGAGCGGGTGCCGGCGCAGATCGAGCGTGCCATGGCGGCGTGGGTGTCGAGGTCGCCGACCACCCAGCCGCCGCCGTGGAGCAGCACGACGGTCGGGACGGGCCCCGCGCCCTCGGGTCGGTAGACCCGGGCCCGCAGCGCTCCGGCGCCACCGGCGACCTCGTCGTCGGTGACCGACGCGACCGGGGCCAGCGTCCCGGGGGCGCGGCCGCCCACGGTCAGCGCGCGGAACGCCGAGCGGGCGTCGGCGGGGGAGAGCTCGGACATCGGGGTGCCGGCCTCGATCGCCAAGAGGAGACCGGCCAGGGACGGGTCGACGGGCATGGCCAGACGCTAGCCCACCGGGTCGCTCACGCGGGCCAGTCCGCCGGATACTCGTCCGCGGCGGCGTCGTGCTGCTTGCGCAGCCTCTTCATCGCCTTGGCCGAGATCCGGTCGCCGAACACCGTGCCGAGGGTGTGGTCGGTCTCGTGCTGCAGGCACTTCGCGAGCAGGCCGTCGCCCTCGAAGCGCACCGGCGCGCCGTCGAGCCCGGTGCCCTCCACCACGGCGTAGTCGGGGCGGGCGCAGTCGACGAAGGCGCCGGGGAAGGACAGGCAGCCCTCCGGGCTGTCGTCGAGGCGCCGCTCGACGCCCTCGGGCTCGACCAGGACCGGGTTGCAGACCACGCCGACCACCCGGCGGCCCTCGGCGTCGGGGCAGTCGAAGACGAACATCGCGACGTCCTCGCCGATCTGGCAGGCGGCCAGGCCGACCCCGTCGGCGGCGTACATGGTGGCGACCATGTCGGCGGCGAGGGCCGCCAGCGCGTCGTCGTAGACCTCGACCCGGGCCTGGGGCCGGTGCATCACCGGCGTGCCCCAGCGGGTCATCGGGCGGACCCGGCCGCCGCGGGGCAGCGGTCCGTACGGCGCCAGCACGGCGTGCGCTGCGGTGTGGTCGAGGTCCTCGGGCATGGCCCCATGCTAGGAGAGCCGCTGCGACGGCCTGAGCCGGTGGTGCGCGGACGGCGGGACCGTGCCCTTGGGCTCCTCGGCCGGGACGTGGGTGACGGGCACCGGGACGTAGACGGGGGCCGGAGCCGGCTGCGGCTGGGGCTGGGGACGGGGCACGACCCTGATCCGGGTGCCCGGTGTGACGCTGGCGCCATTGCCCTTCGCGGCCGCGACCGACACCCGGACGGTCCAGCGGCCGACCCTGTTGGCGTCGACCCGCAGCGCGAACCGGCCGCCGGCCCGGGTCCGCGCCCGGTCGACGGTGCGCCAGTGCTTGCCCACCTTGCGTTGGAGGCTCACCCGCACGCCGGCGTCGCCGGGTGCGATCCGGCCCCGGACCCGGATCGGCTGACCCTGGCGGACCCGCGTGGCGGGGGCGCGGGCGTTGACCTGCCGGGCCACGGTGACCAGCAGGGTCGCCGACGCGCTGGCCTCGAAGGTGTCGTCGCCGCTGGTGCGGACCTGGTACTCGGTCTGCCGGTCCGGCTGGACGTGGAACTGCGCATAGGAGTCGGTCCCGAAGCCGCCGCTCGCGACGGGGGAGAAGCCGGGCGCGCCCCACGGCCGGGCCCACAGCGTCGCCGTGCCGGGGACGTAGCCGGGCGACCAGACGCCGTCGCCGGGCGTCTTCGCGTCGGCCAGCAGGTAGTGGTCCTGGCCCTTGACCAGGTCCAGGCGGGTGATCCCCCGCTCCAGCGCGGCGCTGTGGTGGGTCGGCGCCGCCGAGATGTAGGCCTGGCTCGGCACGCCCTCGAAGTCGTAGGTGGTGGTGCCCGCCGAGGTCCGCAGCCGCAGGTCGTCGAAGAAGAAGTCGCGACCACGGCAGCCGAACTCGAAGTCGAGCCAGGCGCCGCCCGACCCGGGGCCCCAGTCGCCGGCGACCTCTGGAAGCGTCCAGCCGGCGTACTCCTGGGTGGAGTCGTCCGACCAGTACCAGTCGGTCGCGATGTCGGCGACGTCGTCGCCGAGGTGCCAGCCGGTCAGGTTCGACACGTCGTAGCGCCCGACGAGCCAGGACGTCTGGAAGCCGTTCCCGAACGCGTCGAACGCGATGGTGATGTGCCCGTCCACTCCGGGTGTCCCCGGCAGCGGGCTCGGGTGGTAGGTCGCGAGGGCGGCGTCCAGCAGGTCGCCGGGGTCGGACACCCAGGCCGAGACGCCACCCATGCCGCCCGGGTGTCCACCGA
Organism: Nocardioides nitrophenolicus; assembly: GCF_016907515.1. Classification (NCBI taxonomy): domain Bacteria; kingdom Bacillati; phylum Actinomycetota; class Actinomycetes; order Propionibacteriales; family Nocardioidaceae; genus Nocardioides; species Nocardioides nitrophenolicus. Next base: position 5,734,276 of record NZ_JAFBBY010000001.1, on the reverse strand, counting down.
AGGCGAGCCCGATGGCGTGGTCGCCGAGCACGCTGCCGGCGCGGTAGGCGGCGTACGGCGTCGCCGTGCCGGTGCCCGTGCAACCGCCGGCGACATACCGGAGGCCCGCGGGGAAGGCATAGCCGGCCACGACCACCGTCTGCGACGCGGCGATCGCCGGGGGCGCCGGCACGATGCCGAGCACGGCGAGGACGGCCGCAGCCGTCACCAGGATCCTTCGCATCATCGCCCCCAGGTGTCCGCGATCAGTCAGCGTCGGTGCTGTCGAACCTACGGTCGCGGTCGCGGCCGTGCCGTCCCCTGAACTCGGTATAGATGGGGCGGGGCCGGGGCGTATGGCGGGCGCCGGTGCCATGGTGCTGGGGTGGAGACCCACCACGAGCTGGCCGCCCTGGTGGCCCGGCTGGGACCGGCGGTGCTCGACGACCCGGTGGACTTCCGGGCCGCCTTCGACGACTACGCCTCGACCGGCCGGACGACCGACGGCCAGGTGAACCTGCTGACCGACGCCATCCGGCTCGGCACGCTGGCCCGTGTGCGGGCCCAGCTCGCCGACGGGGCCCAGCCCCGGCACACCCTCGACGCGCAGGCCTTCCGGCTGGCCGCGCTGCGCGGGGGCGCGGACGTCATCAGCGCCCGCTGGGCGCTCGCCGCCCTGCTGTTCGGGCTCGGCGCGGTGGCCGAGGACGAGGTCGTCGGGTCGCAGCCGCGCACGGTGCTCCCGGACGAGCGGACCGTGCTGGCCGGCCCCCTGCTCCCGTCGTCGCCCGCACACCCGTCGGCCCCGGCGAGCCGGCCGGCCGGCCGGAGCGGGCTGACGGTCGCGGTCCTCGTGGGCGTCGCGGTCCTGGTGGTCGTCGTGCTCACCGTCGCTGCGGTGCTCGTGTCGCGGGGCGCCGCCCCGCCGGGGACCGGTCCCGCCGGCCGCGCCGCACCGGCGGGCCCGCGCCTCGTGCCGCCCGGGACGATCGTGGCCACCGGCGCCGCGGCCGGCTCCGGGGTCACCGCCGCGACCCTGGCCGGACGCACGGCCGGCGTCCGGGTGGGCGGCCTCGGCACGCTCGAGCAGGCCGAGGACGGGTCCGGCGCCTTCCGGGCCGCGCCCGGCGCGGTGCTGCGCGCCTTCACCCTCGCCGACGGCCCGTGCCAGGAGCAGCCGTGCGTCCCGTGGTCCGCGGCGGGTCTGGCGGTCGTCGTCGACGCGACGTCCGTGCCGCTGCCACCCGGCGGGCCGTCGTACGTCGTCGCGGCGGGGGAGGACGCCGTCGTCGAGCTGCGACTCGACGCCGACGGCTACGACCAGCGGGTCTCGCTGGTCGACGGCACGGCGACGGGACGCAACATCGCGGTCCTCGCCCGGCCCAGGCTGCGCGCCGACGTCGACGCCGACGTCGTCCTGCGCCCGACCGCGGACGCGCCGCTCGGCCGGGACGCCGTGCGCTCGGTGCACGTCGGCGCGGCCCGGCTCTTCTTCTTCAACGGCCCGCACGGGCTGCGGGACCCGGGTCGCGCCTACCTGGCCGTGGAAGTCACCTACACGACGCCGGACGACCCGCGCCCACGCGCTTTCGAGCTCGCCGAGCTCCACCTCGAGGCGGCCGACGGGACGGCGTACCCGCGCCGCGATCTGTCGCCGGACACGCCCGTGCCGGACCCCGCGTTCGTCGTGCCGGCGTCCTTCACCTCGGGGACGCTGGTGATCGAGGGGACCCGGCGGGTCACCACCCGCACCAGCACGGGCGGGACGGGCAGTGTGCTGCTGACCCTGCCGCGCACCACCGTCGCGGTGCGGATCGACTGACGCCCAGATCACACCGGGTGATTTCGGACCAGCTGTAGCGCAATGTGTAACTCATAGTTACATTTGCTGTCATGTCCTTGATCAGCAACCTCAAGCCGGGTGGCAAGCACGGGGTTCCGAGCAGCGAGAGCCGGGACCCGATCGGCTACCTCGTCGCCGGTCTCAACCGGCTCGCCCAGACCGACCTCCTCGACAAGGTCCGCCTCCGCAAGCCGGCCGAGCAGGCCGTCTTCTCGGTCACCCGCACCGGGTTCAAGACCATGACCAACGCCAGCCGGACCTTCGCCAAGGCCGGCAAGAAGGGCCAGCCCGGCGCTCGGCCCGCCGCCGCGTCGGCCGCGGCCAGCGGTGTCTTCGACCTCACCCCGAGCGAGGACGAGCAGATGCTCGTCGACGTGGTCACCGAGTTCGCCGAGGTGGTCCGCGAGGCGGCCTTCGAGGCCGACAAGGCCTGCGCCGCGCCCGACGACGTGCTCAAGGCCAGCCTCGAGATCGGCCTGCCGATCCTCGGCCTGCCCGAGTCGCTCGGCGGGGTGTCCGAGGAGCGCTCGGCCATGGCCGGCACCCTCGTCGCCGAGGCCCTCGCCCAGGGCGACATGGGCCTGGCCGTCGCCACCCTCGCGCCCGGCTCGGTCGCCACCGCCATCGGCCTGTGGGGCACCGACGCCCAGCAGCAGACCTACCTCCCGGCGTTCAGCGCCGAGGACGGCACCGTCCCGGCCGCCGCGCTCGCGCTCAACGAGCCCACCGTGCTCTTCGACGTGCTGAGCCCGTCGACCACCGCCACGAAGTCGGGCGACGGCTACGTCCTCAACGGCACCAAGAGCCTGGTCGCCCGCGGCGACCACGCCGAGCTCTTCGTCGTGGGCGCCAGCCTCGACGGCAAGCCGGTCCTCTTCCTCGTCGAGTCCTCCACCGAGGGCCTCTCCATCGAGGGCGACCCGGCGATGGGAGTGCGCGCGGCGTCGCTGACCAAGCTGGTGCTCGACGACGTCAAGGTCCCCGCCGACGCCGTGCTCGGCGAGACCGACGGGACGACCTACACCGAATGCGTGCGGCTGTCCCGCCTCGCCTGGTGCGCGCTCGCGGTCGGCACCGGCCAGGCGGTGCTCGACTACGTCACGCCCTACGTCAAGGAGCGCGAGGCCTTCGGCGAGCCGATCGCCAACCGCCAGTCGGTGGCCTTCATGGTCGCCAACATCGCGATCGAGCTGCAGGGCATGCGTCTGCTGACCTACCGCGCCGCCGCGCGCGCGGCGGCCGGCAAGGACTTCGCCCGCGAGGTCGCGCTCGCCCGCAAGGCGTGCACCGACAAGGGCATGCAGATCGGCCTCGACGGCGTCCAGCTGCTCGGCGGTCACGGATTCGTCAAGGAGCACCCGGTCGAGCGGTGGTACCGCGACCTGCGTGCCATCGGCATCATGGAAGGGACGGTGCTGGTCTGATGGCCATCAACCTCGAGGTTCCGAAGAAGCACCGGGCCCTGGTCGACCAGGCCCACCAGGTCGCGATGAACATGCTGCGACCGATCTCCCGCAAGTACGACATCGCCGAGCACGAGTACCCCAAGGAGCTCGACATGCTCGCGGCGATGATCGACGGGCTCTCCGAGTCCGGCGCGAGCGAGGGGGCCGGGGCGACCGGCGTACGTCGGGACAGTGACGACTCCGACAAGAAGACCGTCAAGAACGGCGCCAACCTGGCCTCGGTGACCTCGGTCGCCGAGATGTGCTGGGGCGACACCGGACTGCTGCTGTCGATGCCCCGCCAGGGCCTCGGCAACTCCGCGATCGCCTCGGTCGCCAACGACGAGCAGCTCGAGCGCTTCAAGGGCCGCTGGGCCTCGATGGCGATCACCGAGCCGTCGTTCGGCTCCGACTCGGCGGCGATCTCGACGACCGCCGTACTCGACGGCGACGAGTACGTCATCAACGGCGAGAAGATCTTCGTCACCTCCGGCGAGCGCTCCGACTGCATCGTCGTCTGGGCGACCCTCGACAAGTCGCTGGGCCGCGCGGCGATCAAGTCCTTCGTCGTCGAGAAGGGCACGCCCGGCGTCAAGGTCGAGCGGCTCGAGGAGAAGCTCGGCATCCGCGCCTCCGACACGGCCGTGATCACCTTCACCGACGCGCGGGTCCCGAAGGAGAACCTCCTCGGCTCGCCCGAGATCAACGTCGAGCAGGGCTTCGCCGGCGCCATGGCGACCTTCGACAACACCCGTCCGCTGGTCGCCGCCATGGCCGTCGGCTGCGCGCGGGCGTCGCTCGACCTCACCCGTGACCTGCTCGCTGCGGCCGGGATCGAGGTCGACTACGACCGCCCGGCGCTGCTGCAGAGCGCGGCGGCCGCGAAGTTCCTGCAGCTTGAGGCCGACTGGGAGGCCGGGCGGCTGCTGACCCTCCAGGCCGCGTGGATGGCCGACAACCGCAAGCCCAACTCGCTCGAGGCCTCGATGGCCAAGGCCAAGGCCGGCCGGGTGGGCTCCGACGTGACGCTCTCCTGCGTCGAGCTGTGCGCGTCCGTCGGCTACAGCGAGGAGGAGCTGCTCGAGAAGTGGGCGCGCGACTCCAAGATCCTCGACATCTTCGAGGGCACCCAGCAGATCCAGCAGCTGATCGTGGCGCGTCGGGTGCTGGGGCTGTCCAGCGCCGAGCTCAAGTGAGCTGACCCGCGGGGAGGTCATGGCCCGCTCTCGCTACGGCGAGGGCGGGCCACGGCTGTTTTTGGTGGTCAGGCCAGTGGGGGATTGGGCAGAGACTGCAGGTGGTCGGCCGGAGTTGTTGCGGTTTGGGACCAAACCGCAATCGGGGTCGGGGGAGCTCTCGTTGTCGGCGGGTTGGGTTTGGGGGCGGTGGTGGGGTGGTCAGGCCAGCGGGGGATTGGGCAGAGACTGCAGGTGGTCGGCCGGAATTGTTGCGGTTTGGTCCCAAACCGCAGACCGAAACAGCCACGTGACACCGGGGCGGCGTCGTGCGAAGAAGGTCGGGATGCAACCAGGAACCGGCGGGTTCGCCGAGGTGTACGCCGAGCACGTGACGCCCGTGTGGCGCTACGTGCGCCTGCGCGTGCCCGCGGATGCCGATGCGGAGGACGTGACGAGTCAGGTGTTCGAGCGGGCGATCCGCTCCTGGGACCGGTACGACGGCGCCCGGGGTGGGGTGGGGGCGTGGTTGATGGGCATCGCCCGCCACACGGTGGCCGACTGGTGGCGGCGCAACGGCCGGGAGCTGCCGACGGATCCGGCCGCGCCGGGGCTGGCGGGTGGGACCGCGGAGGACGATCCGGAGGGCGAGGTGCTGCGCCGGCTGGGTGCGGACGAGGTGCGACGGCGGCTGGGTCACCTGACGGCGCGGGAGCGGGAGGCGGTGGCGTTGCGATTCGGTGGTGAGCTGAGCTCGCCGGAGATCGCGGCGCTGCTCGGGGTGACGCCGAGCGCGGCGCGGATGCTGGTGCACCGCGCGGTGGCCCGGCTGCGCGAGGTGCTCGACGATGCCTGACGAGTCGTTGCCTGACCACCCGAGGCCCGACGCCCTCGACACCGTCCTGTGGCTGACCGACGCGGCGCGCTCGACGCCGCCGCCCGCCCTCGTGGCCCGGATCGACGCCCGGATCGGCGCCCGGGTCGACGCCCGGGCCCCCCGACGTGCCGACCGGCCGAGCCGGGGGATGGCGGTGGTCGCGCTCGCCCTGGCCGCCGCGTTCGGGTTCCAGGCGGTCGGCAACCTGGTGGCGGGCGAGTGGATCGCGGAGGGGATCGGCGAGCCGTTCGCGCCGCATGCGCTGTTCGAGATGTCGTTGGCGCTGGTGGCGGCGGCGGTGTGTGCGGCGTCGGCCGCCGTCCGCCGGGCCTGGGGCGGGTTGTCGGTGCTCACCTGCACGCCGTTGGCGCTGAGTCTCGGCGTGCACGGGGTGGGGGAGTTCGGGCAGTTCGCGGCGGGCTCCGCGCTGCACACCGTCGAGGGGGTGCTGGGGGTGGCGCTGCTCGGCACCTGGTGGTGGCAGTGGCGTGACACCCGGCGCGGCACCCGCGAAGGAGGGACATGAGCATCCTCGAGCGGATCTGGGTCCACGTGCGTGTCCTCGCCTCCGCCAAGCGCAACCGCGGCGACCTCGCCGGCCGGTTGGTACGCCGCCCGCAGCTCTTGGTCGCGCAAGGCACCTACGAGACGTCGCTGCTGCTGATGGGTCGGCTGCCCGCCCACCTCAAGACCCTGGCCACGGCGAAGGCCGCGATGGTCGTCAACTGCGAGTTCTGCCTCGACATCGGGGCGGCGCTCGCGCGCAGCGAGGGCGTGCCGGAGGACAAGCTGGTCGCGCTGCTGGAGCCCGACGGCAACCCGGCCCTCACCGACGACGAGCAGCTGGTCGTGGCCTTCGCGGCGGCGATCAGCGCGTCGCCCGCCGTCGTACCCGACGAGCTGCGGGCCCGGCTCGAGGCCCGGTTCAGTGGCGCTCAGCTCACCGAGCTCGCGGCCGAGGTCGCCTGGGAGAACCAGCGCGCCCGGCTCAACCAGGCGCTCGGAGTACGGCCCGCCGGCTTCTCCGACGGCGCCTTCTGCCTCATCCCGCAGCGCTGAGCAGCGCCGCACCCGGCCCGGGCTCGACGAGGTGGTGGGCGGGGGCGGACCAGCCTCGGTCGTGGAAGGCGCTGTCGACCGCGGTGCGTACGGCGGCGGCCCGCTCGGCCGCGACCAGGGTGATGGTGCACCCGCCGAACCCGCCGCCGGTCAGCCGCGAGCCGAGCGCACCCTCGCCGACGGCGGTCTCGACGACCAGGTCGAGCTGCGCCACGGACACCTCGTAGTCGTCGCGCAGCGAGGCGTGGGAGGCCGTCATCAGGCTGCCGAGGCCAGGCCAGTCCTGGGCGCCGATGGCGGCGACCGCGGCGCGGACCCGGTCGTTCTCGGAGGCGACGTGGCGCAGCCGGCGTCGGTCACCGGCCGCGCACTCCCGCCGGCGCTGGGCGTAGCCGCCGTCCCCGTCCGCGAGCACGTGGCGCACCCGGGTGTCGGTGACGAGGAGCACCAGCCCGGCGGCCGCGACGGGCAGGGGTACGGGGGTGGTGACCGGCGACCGGGCGTCGGCGAAGTCGATGAGCAGCGCGTGGCCCGCGGAGCCGAGCATGCTGGCGAGCTGGTCCATGCCGCCGGTCGGCGCGCCGACCTGGTCGGTCTCGGCGCGACGGCAGATCTCGGCGAGCTCCCGCCGCCCGGCGCCGTCGAGGGGGATCCCGAGCAGCCCGGCCAGCGCGGTGGCGACCGCGCACTCCAGGGCCGCGGAGCTGGACAGCCCGCCGCCGAGCGGCACGGTCGAGGTGAGCGCGAGGTCGAGCCCGGGCAGCTCCCAGCCGGCGCGGCGCAGCTCGGTGACGACGCCATGGACATAGCGCTGCCAGTGCGGGTCGTCCGGCGCGGCCTGGTCGCTGCTCATCCGGATCCGGTCGTCCGCGCGAGCGGCGACGGTGGCCGTCGTGGCGAGCTGGATCGCGAACGGCAGGCACAGCCCGCCGTTGTAGTCGGTGTGCTCGCCGATCAGGTTGACCCGGCCGGGAGCGCGGGCGACGACGGTCTCGCCCGTGGCCTGCCGAGGAGGATGCACGGGCTCACACTAGGGTGAGCGCCGTGCCCCGCCCGCTCGTCGTCGCCGCCACCCGCGCCGAGGTCGCCCACGTGCCCGCCGGCATCGAGGTGCTGGTCACCGGGATCGGCAAGACCGCCGCCGCCACCGCACTCGCGCGCCATCTGGCGGTCCGCGACGATCTCGGCGACCTCGAGATCGTCAACCTCGGCACCGCCGGCGCCCTGCACGACGGGCTGGCCGCCGAGCACGGCCTGTACGAGGTCGGTACGGTGCTCAACCACGACATCAACGCCGACGCGATCCGGGCCCTCGGCTACGACCCGCGCGAGCGCCTCGTCGTCGGCACGGGCGAGACGGTGCTCGCAACCGGCGACGTCTTCGTCACCGACCCGGTCGTTCGGGCCCGGCTCGCCGAGCAGGCGCAGCTGGTCGACATGGAGGGCTACGCCGTCGCGTACGTCGCCCAGGAGCTCGGCGTACCGGTCCGGCTGGTCAAGCACGTCTCCGACAACGCCGACGAGGGCGCGTGGGAGTGGGCCGCCCTGGTGGACCGCAGCGCCCGGATCCTCGGGGAGTGGGCGGCGGAGCATCTCGGATGAGCAGGTCCCGCGCGCTCGTGCTCGGCGGTGGCGGCGCCACCGGCAATGCCTGGCTGGTCGGCGTGGTCGCCGGACTGCTCGAGGAGGGCGTCGACGTGATGGACGCCGGCCTGGTCGTCGGTACGTCGGCCGGCTCGACCACGGCCGTCCAGCTGTGCGGGGTGGCCGCCACCGAGCTGCTGGACGCGGTGCTCGAGGCGCCGGTGCCGCGGCGCCCCGCGCGACCGCGGCCGGCGCGTGCGGTGCCGGATCAGCTGGAGCGCATCGACCGGATCATCGCGGCAGCCACCGACCCCGCGGACCTGCGTCGTCGGCTGGGTGCGGCTGCGCTGGAGCTGGCGGGCGACGGGTCCTGGCAGGAGCGTTGGCGCAGCACGGTGGCGGCCCGGCTGCCGGACCGGCACTGGCCCGCGCGGAAGCTGCTGGTCACCACCGTCGACGCCGCGACCGGTGAGCCGGTCGAGCTGGACCGGCACAGTGGGGTCGACCTGGTCGACGCGGTCGCGGCGAGCTGCTCCAGCGGGCCGGCGTACCGGATCGGGGAGCGGTCCTACATCGACGGCGGCTACCGCGCGAACGCCGACAACGCCGACCTGGCGCTGGGCTGTGAGCGGGTGCTCGTCCTGTCGCCTTTCGGCGGCCGGTCACGGGCGCCGGCCGCGTGGGGGCTGCATCTCGCCAGCCAGGTGGCGCGGCTGCGGTCAGCAGGGAGCCGGGTCGAGACGGTGCTGCCGGAGGCCGAGGAGCTGTTCGGCCGCAACGCGATGGACCTGTCGCTGCGGCCCGCCGCCGCGCGCGCGGGCCGCGACCAGGGCCGGGCGAGCGCGGCGCGGGTCGGCGCGCTCTGGTCCTGACCGGTCAGCGGCTGCTGCTCGCTCGCCGACCGCGGACCACGCCCACGAAGTCCTGGTGGAGCGGGCTGTCGGCGTCGCGCAGCCAGACCAGGGCGACGGTGGTGGGATCGAGCTCGACCGGACGCTGCACCACGTCCTTGCGGTGGTGCAGCCGGGCGATCGACATCGGCACGATCACGATGCCGGTGCCGGACGCGGCGACCTCGATGGCGTCCTTGACGCTCATCGCGGGGAAGGGCAGCTGCTCGACGTCGGGCGTCCATCCGGACTGATGGGGGAGCACCAGCTGCTCCTCGGCGAGATCGCTCAGCGGAACCGGGGTCTCGGGGTCGGCGGCCGCGACGAAGTGCTCCCGGCCGGCGACGACGACCGGCACCTCGTCGTAGAGGCGCACGCAGTGCAGCGGCGCGGGTGACTCGAGGTCGACCGGCAGCCGGACCAGCGCGAGGTCGGCGCTGCCGTCGTCGAGGACGGCGCGCTGCTGGTGCTCCTCGATCGGGAGCAGGTGCAGCCGGATCCGCGGGTGGCGCTCGCGCCAGACCCGCGCCCACTTGTCGGGGGTCACTCCAGGAGCGAAGGCGATGCGCAGATCCTGCATGCACCCACGATCCCAGAGTGATCCCGTCAGCGGCTCATCCGCGCGCTAGGCCTGGGCGAGCAGCCCGAACTGCAGCGTGCCGGCGTCGTCGATGCCGGCGTCGAGCACCATCGCGTCGAGCTGGGTGGCGGAGCCGGAGTCGAGGTAGACGGTGGCCCCGTCCTGCTCGACGACCTGGTCTCCGGGTTCGGCCTGGTCGGCCGCGGACACGGCGAAGCCGGCCTCGGCCTGGGTGATGCGCAGTCCCGCGGAGTCCGGGACGTCGGGGGCGTCGGTCATCTGCTTGACGATGGTGCAGGCGTTCTCAGTGAGGGTGAGCATGGCTTGCCTTCTCGGTTCGAGGTCAGAGACCTTCCCCACCGTGGCATCTGTCGGGCGCTGGTTCAAGGGCGCGGACGGTCAGGACCGTCGGCGCCGGGTACTACAGTCGAGAAGCCGTGCGCGGAAGGTGGGTCCGGATGTTGTTCGAGAGCGACGGTCTCGAGGAGACCGAGGAGTTCCTGAGCGCCCACTACGCCCCGATGCGGATCGGCAGCACGACCGCGAGCGCGCCGACCCGGGTCGTCCGGGCCGCGGCGCCCGAGATCAGCGTCGACCGGCTGGACCTCCGCTTCGAGATGTCCTACGACGTCGAGCCGCTCGGCATGATCAGCCTCTGCCACATCGAGGCAGGCAGCATCGACGCGCACGGCCCCGACGGGGCAACGGCCGAGGACTTCGGTGCGGGAGAGCTGTTCACCCTCGCGCCGCCGGAGCGGGCCTACGCCGGGACGATCAACCGGGCCACCTACACCGTCACCAGGCTCGATCCCGACGTACTGGCCCGTGTCGCCTCGCCCGCCCCGGGACACACGAGTGTGCGGCTCACCGGCCACCGACCGGTCAGCGCCGCCGCCGCACGCCGGGTGCGCGCCGCCGTCGACCACCTCGACCGCACCGTCCTCGCCGACCCGGAGGCGGCTGCCAGTCCGCTCGTCCTCGGCACCGGGCTGCGCTACCTCGCCGCACAGGTGCTGGAGGCCTTCCCCAACACCTCCGTCGCCGGCCCCAGCCGCGCCGAGGGACGCGACGCCCATCCCGCCGCCGTACGCCGGGCGCTCGCCTACATCGACGCCCACGCCGACCTCGACCTGTCGCCCGCGCAGATCGCGGCCGCCGCCCACGTCAGCGTCCGGTCCCTGCAGCTCGCCTTCCGCCGTCACCTCGACACCACCCCCACCGCCTACCTGCGTGAGGTCCGCCTGGCCCGGGCCCGCAAGGACCTCGCCGCGGCCCGGCCCGGCGACGGGGCGAACGTCGCCGACATCGCGCTGCGCTGGGGCTTCGCCCACCAGGGCAGGTTCGGGCAGTCCTACCGGATGACCTACGGCGAGACGCCCGGCACCACCCTGCGCCGCGGCTGAGGCATTCGCTGGGCGGCCACCGAGACTGGCGCCCAGCGGATACCGGCGGGCCGCGCCGCTGCCTAGCGTGGTGGTGTGACCTCCCCTCCCTCTCTCGGCCGCCCCACGGAGCCGCCCGCCGACGAGTCCAGCGAGGTCCGGAGCCTGGAGTGCCTGGCCTGCGCGCGGAGGACCGACCACGTCCGTGGGAGCGTCACCCACGCCGCCGACGGCTCCGTCCTGGTCCAGTGGTGGACCTGCCTCGTCTGCTGCGAGTGCGAGACGCTCGGCTGAACGGTGGGCGGACCGGACGAGCGGACCATGACCTTCGGCTCCCTCAGCATCGCGTACGACGACCGGGTGCTCGCCCCGCGCGCCTGGACCCGATCCCAGTCGGCCTGGGCGCGGGAGCTGCTCGACGTCGTTCCCCCGGGCCCGGTGCTGGAGCTGTGCAGCGGCGTCGGCCACATCGGCCTGCTCGCCGTCGCCGGCACCGAGCGCCGGCTGGTCTGCGTGGACGTGGACCCGGTGGCCTGTGCGTACGCCGAGCGCAACGCCGCCGCGGCCGGCCGCGGCCACCTGGTCGAGGTCCGCAACCACGCCCTGGACGCCTTCGTCTCCGACGAGGTGTTCGCCCTGGTGATCGCGGACCCGCCGTGGGTGCGCAGCGAGCACGTCGGCTGCTTCCCCGCCGACCCGGTGCTGGCCATCGACGGTGGTGCCGACGGTCTCGACCGCGCCCGCGAGTGCGTGCGCCTGATCGACCGCCACCTGCACGCCGACGGGGCCGCCCTGCTCCAGCTCGGCTCCTACGCCGAGGCCGAGGAGCTGTCCGCCGAGCTTCCCGCCACGCTGCGGATCGCGGTGAGCGAGGCGGAGCCCGGCCGCGGCCTCGTGGTGGAGCTGGTGCGACCCCGGTGACCGGCGTCCGGAATCGGGGTGCCGATTCCACGTCTGCGGCCAGGCTTTGCTACGGTTTCACCGCACTCGTCCGGGTGGCGGAATTGGCAGACGCGCTAGCTTGAGGTGCTAGTGCCCGTATTAGGGCGTGGGGGTTCAAGTCCCCCCTCGGACACCGACGAGGAACCCCAGGTCTCACCTGGGGTTCCTCGCTTTTTACCGACCGCGGCGGTATGGCTCCGCGGGGCGCGGGCACCGCCTCGTCATGTACATCGGACTGGGAATCGTTCTGCTGGTGCTCGGCCTGATCCTCGTCATGGACGTGATCACCGTCGACCTGAGCTTCGTCGACGACGGTGCCCTCGGGACGATCCTGATCGTCGCCGGGGTGCTCGCCATCGTGCTGTCGCTGCTCTACGCCCCGCCGTGGCGTCGCGAGGCCCGGGACACCGTCGTCCACCACCGTGACGACCCGCGGATCTGAGGGTGCTCGTCAGCTGAGTCGTCGACCGAGAGGCCGGCCCGTCTGCACGCGGGCCGGCCTCTTCGCCGTCCGCCCTCGCTGTCGACCTGCTCGCGTCAGGTCGGTGTTCTCGGCGCAGTGGGTACCACGGAGAAGTACGGCGGAAGGGGGGCAGATGACCGAGCGGGACGCCTGCACGTCCGGGCGGTGGCGGGCCGCGCCGTCGCTCACGATCTGGGTCTACGACTCCCCGTTGGGAGCCACGGCGGGGGAGATCCGGTTCCAGGAGCTAGCCCGCCGGGGCGCGGTGGTGGTCGCCGAGGCTGCCGTGGTGACCTGGGTGCGGGGCAGCCATCGGCCCCATGTCCGTGTCCTTCGGCGGCGAGCATCGCCGCCTGAGATGTCGGTGCTGGGCGAGCTGGTGCGGCTGTTGGCGCGTCCCGGAGTGGAGTCGGCTGATCCGATCTCGGCACTGGCGGAGCGGATCGCGGGCGCGGGGATCGACCAGCAGCTGCTCGTCGAGGTGCGACGGGCGCTGGCTCCGGGGACCTCGGCGCTGCTGGTCCTGGCGAGTGACGTGGACCTGGGTGTCGTACGTCCCATCGTCGAGCACGGCCGTGCCCGACGCGGGGTGGCCATGCTGCACGCCGATCTGACGCCGACGGCGCTCGACGTCCTGCGGCAGGCACTCCTCCCGCATCCCTAGACTGACCGCCGTGTCCCGCCCCACGCTCGCCGCCCTCGCCCTCGCCACGCTCGTCCTCGTCACCGGCTGCAGCGGGGACGACGAGAAGAAGCCGGCCCCGGCGGCGGAGTCCTCGGCGGGCCCGTCGGCCGCCGACACGCTGGTCCACACCGGGTTGCGGCAGCTCGAGGCGGGCGAGGACGCCAAGGCGCGGGCCACCTTCGAGAACGTGCTCGAGCTGGATCGCGAGAACGTCTACGCCCACTACAACCTGGGTCTGCTGGACCAGAAGGCCGGCCGGACGAAGGACGCGGGCGCGCACTACGACGCAGCGCTGGCCACCGAACCCGAGTTCGCGCCGGCCCTCTACAACAAGGGCATCCTGCTGGAGGCGAGCGACCTCGAGGGAGCGGTCGACCTCTACCGGCGCGCACTCGACGTCGACCCGAAGCTGGCCGCCGCGCACATGCGGCTCGGCTTCGCCCTGCTGCACCTCGGCGAGACCAAGGAGGCCGAGGAGCATCTCGCCACCGGTGTCGAGCTGGACCCGTCGATGGCGAACGTCGAGGCACCGTCCTACGACTGAGCCGTCCTACGACTGAGCCGTCGTACGGCTGACCGAGCGGCCGGGACGAGGTCCCGACTTTCGCCGATCGCGAGTGCGGCGGCACGGCGGCCACTAGGTTGCGGCGGTGACCAGCTTCCGGCCTCGTGCCCTCATCTCCCTGTCTCTCGCGACCCTGGCGACGGCGACCCTCGTCGGCTCCGGTGGGGCGGCGCAGGCCGTCGACCGCGGAAAGCCGGAGGTGCGGGTCATCAGCGCCTGCTTCAGCACGAAGACCGGCAAGATCCGCGTCGTCAAGAACGTCAAGCAGTGCCGGCCCGGCGAGAGCCACATCCGCTGGACCCGCGGCGGGGACCGCAACCGCGGCCCGCAGGGCACCGCCGGAGCTGACGGGGTCGCCGGACCGGCCGGTCCCGCGGGTGCCCCCGGGGCGACGGGGGCGCCGGGCGCGACCGGTGCGCCGGGTGCGACCGGCGGCATCGGCCCGGCGGGTCCGATGGGGCCGACGGGCGCCACCGGTGCGACCGGCGCCGCGGGCCAGGCCGGCCAGGACGGTGGCATCGGCCCGGCCGGAGCGACCGGTGCGACCGGACCCGCCGGCCCGGTCGGCGCGACCGGAGCGACCGGTCCCGCGGGCGAGCCGGGAGCCACCGGGGCCACCGGCCCCGCGGGCGCTCCGGGCTCCGGGACCATGCTGTCGAGCAGCAGCGGCCAGGTGGCGGTCACGACCACGGTCCTCGGCGGCCTCAACAACACCGTCACCGTGCTTCCCATCAACGGCGCCGGATCGGTCAGTGGCGTGCAGATCGTCGGAGGCATGATCGACGCGTCCGGCAACGCGGTCGCGGGCCTCGCCCAGCCGATCACCGGCGACAGCACGCTCACCGCCATGCACGGCTACTTCACCAACACCGGCGCGATGTCGCTGGTGGGGACCAGCCTCAGTCTCCAGGTGCAGCTGTGGACCTCGGCGACCCCGAACAACGTCTTCACCCCGGTCCCGGGCGCGACCTGCACGCTCGCCCCGGCCCTGACCGGGATCCTCCCGATCGGCACGATCGCGGACTGCAGCACGACCGGTCTCTCGGTCCCGCTGACCGACCAGACGCAGGCCATCCTGGTCGTCCGCTCGACCGTGACGGCGGGGATCGACGTCACCACGTCGCTGGCGGGCTACTGGTCGGCGGGACTCAAGCTGTCCTGATCCTCTCCATGGCGCCTGAGCGCGCCGCCGGGTCCTCTGCACCTGGGCTGCCGACATGTAGCCCAGGTGCACGTCGACGTCTTCCGAGCAGCACCATCGGCCGCTATGGTGGTCCACGCGCGCGCGGAGCCGTCTGATCGTTCAGATTCTCTTAAACATCCGGTGCAGAACTCCTCGATGGACGCGCCCTCCCGCTCGCCAAGAGACTCCCTTCCTGAGATCCAAGCCGCGGACCCGATCGGATCGGGACCGCCTCACAGGAAGCGCGATCCATGACGAAACGAACCCGGAGAGTGGTGCCCGTCGGGCTCGCGCTCGTCCTGGCCCTCGCGGCGGCCGGCTGCAACGCCAACTCGTCGTCGTCCGACTCGACCAGGGACAAGACGACCAGCGCGATGGAGTCGGTGCCCCAGGGCGGGACGCTGCACTACCTCTCGCGGAAGGCGACCGAGTCCTTCGAGACCGCCAACGCGCAGATGGTGCCGACCAGCCGGCTGCGGTGGGTGCACCGCGGGCTCACGTCCTGGCAGACCTTCCCCGACAAGGACACGATCCTCGTCCCCGACCTCGCGACCGACACCGGTACGACGACCGACGGCGGCAAGACCTGGACCTTCGAGCTCCAGGAGGGCCTTGAGTTCTCCGACGGCAGCCCGATCACCGCGCAGGACGTGAAGTACGGCATCGAGCGCTCCTTCGCCCCGATGTTCCAGGGCGGCCTCGGCTACCACAAGACGCTGCTCGAGGGCGCTGCCGACTACGACGGGCCGTACGACGGCAAGGAGCTCGACTCCATCGAGGTCGTCGACGAGCACAAGATCGTCTTCCACCTGACCCGCCCGTTCGGCAACTGGCCGTGGATCGTGAGCATGCCGGCGTTCGCGCCCGTGCCCAAGGCGGCCGACACCGAGCCGGAGACGTACGGCGAGCACCCGGTCGCGAGCGGCCCCTACATGGTGACCAGCTTCAGCAAGGGCACCCAGGCCGTGCTGGAGCGCAACCCGAACTGGAAGGCGGACACCGACCAGGCCCGTCTCGCCGGCCCGGACAAGATCATCCTCGACATGGGCCTGAACAACGACACGATCGTGCAGCGGCTCATCGACGACAAGGGCGACGACAAGGACGCGATCAGCAATGCGCTCATCTCGCCGTCGCAGTTCCAGCGCATCGAGTCGGACAAGTCCATCTCGGACCGGCTGGCGAACGGACCGTCGGGCTACTTCCGCTACCTCGCGATGAACGTCAAGCGGCCCGGCCTGTCGGACCTGCGGGTGCGCCAGGCGATCAACTACGCGATCAACAAGGCCGAGATCCAGAGCGTGTACGGCGGCCCGAGGTTCGGGGGCCAGATCACCTCCTCGATCATGACCGAGGGCATCCCCGGCGCCACTGACTACGACCTCTACGACGGCGGCGACACCGGCGACGTCGACAAGGCGAAGGCGCTCCTCGCCGAGGCCGGCGTGACGGACCTGAAGCTCACGCTGACCTACCCGACCGACGTCAGCGCGATCGAGGAGAAGGAGGCGCAGAGCGTCAAGAACTCGCTCGCGCGGGTCGGCATCGACGTGGAGCTCGAGGGCCTCGACAGCAGCACCTGGTACGAGCTGATCTCGTCGAAGGACGGTGACTACGACCTGACGACCAACGGCTGGGGCGCCGACTTCCCGAGTGGCATGAGCACCATCCAGCCGCTGTTCGCCTCGAGCGAGATCGGCAACGGCGGCGGCAACGCCTCGCAGTACTCCAACCCCGAGGTGGACGCCGCGATCGACGCCGCGATCTCGGAGCCGGACCTCGACAAGGCCGCCGAGATGTGGGCCGCGATCGACAAGCAGATCATGGCGGACGCCCCGATCGTGCCCTTCCTCGTGCAGCGCACGCAGGCGCTCGCGGGATCGAACATCCTGAACTACTTCATGCCCGCCTACCCGCCGTTCGCGAACGAGCTGGTCGTCGGTGTCGATCACTGAGATCGAGCAGGCGGAGGGCCGGCGTACGTCGGTCCTCCGCCGCTTCCTCCGCAAGCGGTCCGGGGTGGCCGGGCTGGTCATGCTCGTCGTGCCGCTGGTCGCGGGGCTGTGCGCCCCGCTGCTGGTCCGGCTCGAGGGCCAGGATCCACACACCTTCCACACCGACCTGCTCGACCCGGACGGTGGCCGCCCGCTCGGTGCGCTCGGCGGCGTCAGCGGCGAGCACTGGCTGGGCGTCGTACCCGTCACCGGGGTCGACCTGTTCGCGCAGATCGTCTACGGCATCCGGTCCTCGCTGTTCATCGCGTTCGGCGCGAGCATCCTGGCCATCGTCGTCGCCGCGGTTCTGGGCACCGCGATGGGCTACTTCGGCGGCTGGTTCAACGCCGTCGCCGGGCGGGCGATCGACTTCATGTTCGGCTTCCCCGGCCTGATGTTCGTGATCGCGATCATGGCGATCGCGCCGCCGGAGCTGCCGCGCTGGCTGGTGCTGGTGCTGGTGCTCGCCTTCTTCGGCTGGACCGTGCCGGCCCGGATCATCGGCGCCCAGGCGAGCGCGATCAGCGCCCGCGCGTTCGTGGAGGCCGCCCGCGCGACCGGCGCCCCGCCGTGGCAGATCATCCGGCGCGAGATGCTGCCGCACCTGTTCGGCCTGGTCGTCGTGCTGTTCGCGATGTCGCTGCCGGCCAACGTCAGCGTGGTCGCCGGCCTGTCGTTCCTGGGGGTCGGCCTGCGCGGCGACATCCCGGACCTCGGCAAGCTGCTCTCCGACTCCCTGCCGTGGATCTACAGCGGCGCGGACGTCTGGTACATGCTCTTCCCCGGCGCCGTGGTGTTCCTGATCGTCTTCGGCGCCACGCTCGCCGGCGACGCGCTCCGCGACGTCCTCGACGTGCGCACGGAGGATGCCGCATGATCGCCTACATCGCCCGTCGCATGGTCACCGCGGTGTTCATGCTCCTCGCGATCGCGTTCGTCACGATCGCCCTCTTCTTCGGCGCCTCCAAGGACCCGGCCCGCGCGATGTGCGGCAAGCCGTGCCCGGAGGAGACCAAGGCCAAGGTCAGCGCCTACATGCAGACCGACCAGAGCGTCGTGTGGCAGTACGGCCAGTTCGTCAAGGGGATCGTCGCCGGCCGCACGTACGGCGAGGGCTCGCAGCAGGTCGAGTGCGCGGCGCCGTGCTTCGGCTACTCGTTCCCGAACAGGAGCGACGTCACCACCCTCATCGGCGAGCGGCTGCCGGTGACGCTCTCGCTCGCGCTCGGCGCCGGCGTGCTCTGTCTCGTGGTCGGGATCGGCCTGGGCGCGCTGTCGGCGATCCGCAAGGGCGGGATCCTCGACAGGTTCTCCACCGGCTTCGCCATGTTCGGCCTCTCGGTGCCCACCTTCCTGGTCGGCCTGCTCGTGGTCCAGGTCTTCGGGTTCATGCTCAACGTGCTGCCGTTCTCCGGCTTCGTGTCGTTCTCCGAGTCGCCGGCGCAGTGGGCCTGGCACCTGATCGGGCCCTGGATGGTGCTCTCGTTCATCCTGGCCGCGAGCTACATCCGGATCACCCGCACCCAGCTGCTCAACGAGCTCTCCGGCGAGCACCTGGTCGCGATGACCGCGCGCGGGGCCTCGCCCCGGCAGGTCAACCGGCATGCCGTGCGCGGCGTGCTGGTCCCGGTCAGCGCGATGTTCGCGCTCGACGTCACCGCGCTGCTGGGCGGCTCGGTGATCGCGGAGAAGGTGTTCAGCCTGCACGGGCTCGGCGACCTGCTGCTGTCGGGCGTCAACGAGTCGGACCTGAGCATCGTCGTCGGGGTCACCCTCTTCTCGGCGTTCCTCATCATCGTCGGCAATCTCGTCGTCGACCTGCTCCTGCCGCTTCTCGACCCGAGGATCCGCCGTGCCTGACCCCGTGCTCCAGGTCGAGGACCTGACCGTCTCGTTCACCTCGGGCGGGCGCACCTTCGACGTCGTCCGCGACCTGTCCGTCAGCCTGGACGGCGGCCGCACGCTCGCCGTGGTGGGGGAGTCCGGCTCGGGCAAGACCATCACCGGCCGCGCCATCATGCGGCTGCTGCCACGAGGGGCGAGCGCCCGGGGCCGGATCCTCGTCGCGGGCCGCGACCTGCTCGCCGCCGACGAGCGCGCGCTGCGCCGGGTCCGGGGCGCCGACGTCGCGATGGTGTTCCAAGACTCCATGTCGGCGCTCAGTCCCTATCTCGACATCGGCACCCACATCGCCCAGGCCGTGCGCCTGCACGACCCGTCGGTCTCGCGCCGCGACGCCCGGCGGCGGGCGGTCGACATGCTGGAGCGGGTCGGGATCCCGGAGCCCGCGGCCGCCGTGCGCCGCTACCCCCACGAGTTCTCCGGCGGGATGCGCCAGCGCGCGGTGATCGCCATGGCGCTGGTCAACCGGCCTGCCCTGCTCATCGCCGACGAGCCGACCACCGCGCTCGACGTGACGGTGCAGGCCCAGATCCTGGCGCTGCTCCGCGAGCTGCAGCGGGAGTTCGGCATGGCGATGCTGCTGATCAGCCACGACTTCGGGGTGGTCGCGAGCGCGGCCGACGACGTGCTGGTGCTCTACGCCGGCCGCGAGGCCGAGTACGGCAGCCTGCGCGACATCTTCGTGGAGCCGGCCCATCCCTACACCGCGGGCCTGCGCGCCGCGACGCCGCGGCTCGACGCCCGGCTCGACGACGGCGGCGAGCGGACCCGGCTGCGGGCCATCCCGGGCGCGCCGACGTCCCTGCGCGACGCCGGTCCCGGCTGCGCGTTCGCGCCGCGCTGCGGGCTGGCCGACCGGGTCGGCGAGCGGTGCGTCGTCGAGGTTCCGCTGCCGACCTTCCGCCCTGGCGACGCCCACCGCGCGGCCTGCCACCTCGACCAGCTCCCGTCCCTCGAGGAGGTCGCCCGATGAGTGAGCCGATCCTGGAGATGACCGACGTCAGCAAGCGCTACCGGACGCCCGGCGGCTTCGGCCGGCGACGCCACGGCCACCTGGCCGTGGACGGCGTCTCGCTGCGGGTCGAGCGCGGTGAGGCACTCGGCCTGGTCGGCGAGTCCGGGTCCGGGAAGTCGACGCTGGCGCGGATGGCCAACGGGCTCGTCGTACCGACCTCGGGGAGGGTGCGCACCGACGGCCAGGACCTGGCGACGCTGGGCCGGCGCGGGCTGCGCCGGCTGCGGCGCAACGTGGCGATGGTCTTCCAGGACCCGCTCGCCTCGCTGAACCCGCGCCAGACCGTGCGCCAGACCCTGGAGAACGTCTACCGCGCGCACGGCGAGAGCACGTCGACGGCCGAGCTGGTGGCGCTGCTGGAGTCGGTGGGCCTGGGCCCCGACTATCTCGGGCGCTACCCGCACGAGGCCTCCGGCGGGCAGCTGCAGCGCGTCGCGGTGGCGCGGGCGCTCGCACTCAAGCCGGACCTGATCATCGCCGACGAGCCGACCTCCGCGCTCGACGTCAGCGTCCGTGCCCAGATCCTCAACCTGCTCGCCGACCTGCAGCGCGACCAGGGGATCTCCTTCCTCCACGTCAGCCACGACCTGGCGGTGATCCGGCTCTACAGCGACCGGGTCGCGGTCATGCAGCGCGGCCGGGTGGTCGAGACCGGGCCGTCGGAGGAGATCTTCCGCGCGCCGCAGCACCCCTGCACCCAGGCCCTGGTCGCGGCGACCCCGGAGGCCGAGCTGCCGACCTGACCTTCGCCCGAGCGCTGCACGACGCCGACGAGCCGTGCCACGATCAGCACATGACGCACCGATAGAGAGAAGACACGTGGGAACCGACCTGTTCGTCCGGACGTACGGGCGGGACGCAGCCGATGCGCCCGCCATCCTGATCCTGCACGGCGCCGTGGAGTCCGGCGAGTGCTACGGCGACGCCGTGGACCGCTGGGGCGGCGAGTTCCACATCGTGGCGCCCGACGCGCGCGGCCACGGGAGGTCGCCCGGCCGCCGGCCCGACCACGAGGGCGTCCCGTCGACCGACGTGATGGTGCAGGACGCGATCGACATCCTCACCGACCTGCTCGAGGCGACGGGTCGCCGTACCCTCGTCGTCGGGCACTCGATGGGCGCCCGGATCGCGGCCTTCGTCGCGGCCGACGCGCCCCACCTGGTGGCCGGCGTCGTGCTCGAGGACCCGCCGTGGTGGGTGCCGGAGGCCGGACCCAACCCGTGGCTCAGCGTGCCGGCCGACCAGCGCGAGCGCGACCCGTTCGACGAGGTCGACAGCTCGACCGTCGAGGAGCTGGTCGACCTGCAGCGCGAGCTGAAGCCGCACTGGCCCGAGCAGGAGCTGCGGCCGCTCGCCGAGGCGATGAAGGCCGTCGACACCGACTACATGGACCAGCGGCTCCACGAGAAGCGTCGGATCTGGACGCCGACCGCCCGCCAGATCACCGTCGGCCCGGCCGGCGTACCCGCGCTGCTGGTCACCGGCACCGGCGACGTGATCGTCGACAAGCACTCCCGCGACCGGCTCACCGCCGTGGCTCCGGGCTTCGACGTGGTCGTGATCGAGGGCGCGGGGCACTGCGTGCGCCGCGACGTGCCCGAGGAGTACCACCGCCACGTCGACGCCTTCCTCCGCGAGAGCGCCCCGACGGTGGCGGTCACTCGACGCTGAAGGTGTCCGAGCGCGCGAGCGGGCCGTAGATCTCCGCGTCCGGCGCGGCGAGCGCGGCCCGCATCGCCTCGAGTCCCGCGCGGACGACGGGATGTCCCTGGTTGTCGCGCCGGGTCGTCATGATCACCTTGCGCAGCGGCGCGATGCCGCGGGTCGGCAGCACCGTCACCAGGTCGGCGTCGCGCGCCGACAGCGCCGACTCCGGGACCAGACAGATGCCGGCCTCGGCGGCGACCAGCGCCACCGCCGCGCGGTAGTCGTCGGAGACATGGGTGATCGGTGGGTGGAAGCCGACCTCGGCGCACGCCTGGAGCACCATCGTGCGGCACGGGTTGCCCGGCGAGGGCATGATCCAGCCCTCCGTCGCGAGCTGGGTGAGCTCGATGCCCTCCTCGCCGGCGAGGGGGTGGCCGTGCGGCAGCACCGCCTTGAACCGCTCGATGTAGAGCGGGAACTTGGCGATGTCGGGCGAGTCGCGCTCGGGGTCGGACTCGTACTCCAGGCTGACGGTGACGTCGATGTCGCCGCGCATCAGCATCCGGTGGCTCATGTGCGCCTCGGCGTCGACCACCGTGACGTCGACCCCGGGCGCCTGCCGGCGCAGCTCGACGATCGCCGGCGCGACCACCCACCCGATCGCGGTCGGGAAGGCACCGATCCGGAGCTGGCCGAGGACGCCGCCCGCATGGGCCGCGAGATCGGCCTCGGCCAGCTTCAGCCGGGCGCTGATCTCCTCGGCGTGCTCGGCGAGGATCCGTCCGGCCGGCGTGAGAGCAAGCTTGCGCCCGGTGCGCACGACGAGCGCGTGGCCGACTTCGCGCTCCAGCGCGCTGAGCTGCTGCGAGACGGCGGACGGGGTGAGGTGGAGTGCGGCGGCGGTCGCGGTGACCGAGTCGGAGTGCACGAAGGCGCGCAGCACCATCAGACGGCGGGGGTCGATCGTGGGCACGCTGCTCCGTCGCGTCGTGGGTCCGGGACGGTCGGGGACCGTCGGACGGGGCCGGGAGTTCCGATGCTATCGGGCGTCCTGGGCGACGAGTGCCGGGCTCGTGCGGACCGCCAGGCTCGGCCCCGATCCGGCAGCGCCGCTGCGGGCCGCCGAGCTGGCCTGCCTGCCTGCCGAGGGGCTGAGGGGGCTGTCGCGCTGTAACACGGAGTTCGCTGCTCTCCCGGACCCTGACCTGCTGTAGCGGACCCGTACGACCCGCTCCAGGCGACGTCTCGGGTCGGATAGGCCGGCGAACTGCGTGTTACAGCGCGCCGGTGGTGCAGCACGGGATGGCCGGGCGCTACGTGCGGTGTCGAGCAGTCCGCGTCCAGGGCGTGTCCCGCTGTAACACGCAGTTCGCTGCTCTCCCGGACCCCGACCCGATGTAGCGGACCCGTACGACCCGCTCCAGGCGACGTCCCGGGTCGGATAGGCCGGCGAACTGCGTGTTACAGCGCGCCCGGGGTGCACGACCGGACGACCGGGCGCTACCTGCGCGCGCTCGCCGACTGAGCGCGGGGGGTGCGGCCGGTCCAGCGGCGGTAGGCCACCACCAGGCTGGACGCCTCGGCGTACCCGAGGCGCAGGGCGACCTCGTCGAGCAGGAGTCCCTCGGCGAGCAGGTCCTCGGCGGCGGCGGAGCGGACCTCGTCGAGTACGCCGCGGTAGGTGGCGCCGGCGTCGGCGAGGCGGCGGCGCAGCGAGCGCTCGCTGAGGCCGAGCGCGGCGGCGACGTCGGCCATGGGGGCGCCGGACTCGAGGTGCTGGGCGACGAGGATGCGGACCTGGCCGGTGAAGGTGTCGCGTCCCCGGCGGGGCGAGACCAGGTCGCGACACAGGGCCTCGGCGAGGGCGCAGGCGTGGGTGTTGGCCTGGGGGAGCGGCTGGTCGAGCCAGTGGGTGGGGAACCGGAAGGCGCGGCCGGACGGGTCCCAGGTGGCGCGCAGCCCGGCGAGGCTGCCGCAGATCTCGTGCAGCACGGTCCAGATCGCGGTGAGGTCGCGCTCGACCAGGAAGTGCCGTACGTCGTCGGGGACGCCGCGGTCGTCGGCCCGGACGACGACCTGGTCGTCCGCGACGGTGGCCGTGGGGATGGTGAAGGTGAAGCTGAGGTCGATGAACCGCAGCGCCAGGTTCGCGGCCGCGCCGAGCGTGGGGCTGCTGAGCAGGGCGAAGCCCAGGGGCCCGAAGGTCGAGGCGTGGTAGGCCGACCCGACCCGGGTGCCGGTGACATCGGGCGCGGCGGCGAGCAGGTTGCGCACCACCCGCAGCTCCTGCTCGGCGGTCACCTCGCGCCGGGGGTCGGCGACGTCGCGCGCGCCCAGGCCGCTGCCCCGCAGCAGCGTCGCCACCGGTACGCCGGCCTCGGCCCCGACTGTGACGAGCAGCGCCGTCCCGGCCACATGGCGGGGGAAGCGCCAGTCGCGGGCGGCGGCGGGCTCGAAGGGCACGGACATCATGGCCGGAATTATGGATCGCCTGGCCGGAGCTCGCTGGCACCGGCCCCCTGATCGTTCCTAGCGTGCAGGCGTGCCTCCTTCCGTGATCGTCATCGGCGCCGGCTTCGGCGGCCTGGCCGCCGCCCACCACCTCCGGGCGGCCGGCGTCGCCGACGTCACCGTGCTGGAGCGGGCCGCCGACGTCGGCGGGGTGTGGCGCGAGAACACCTATCCGGGCGCGGCGTGCGACGTGCCGTCGGTGCTGTACTCGTGGTCCTTCGCGCCCAAGCACGACTGGTCCCACCGCTACGCCCGCCAGCCCGAGATCCTCGACTACATCCGGCAGCACGCCCGGCGCAGCGGGCTGGCCGACCTGGTGCGCACCGGCGCCGAGGTCACCGGCGCGACCTGGTCCGACGCGGACCGGCGGTGGACGGTGCGGCTCGCCGGCGGGGAGGAGCTGCACGCCGACGTGCTCGTCTCGGCGGTCGGCCAGCTCTCCCGTCCCTCCGTCCCTGCCCTGCCCGGCCTGGAGTCCTTCGCCGGATCCGCCTTCCACACCGCCACCTGGGACCACGACGTCGACCTGACCGGCCGGCGGGTCGCGGTCGTCGGGACCGGCGCGAGCGCGATCCAGGTGGTGCCGGCGATCGTGGACCGGGTCGCCGGGCTCACCGTGTTCCAGCGCTCGGCGCCGTACGTCGTGCCGAAGCCCGACGGCGCCTACTCCCCGCGCCAGCAGCGCCGCTTCGGCCGGCGTCCGCGCCTGCACCGGCTCACCCGGGAGGGCGTCTTCCACCTGACCGAGCAGCTGAACCGGACCCTCGACTCCGACGGCCGGCTGGCCGGCGTCCTGCACCAGGCCTGGCGGCTGCACCTGCGCCGGCAGGTCCGCGATCCCGAGCTCCGGGCCCGGCTGGTGCCGGACTACCCCCTGGGCTGCAAGCGGCTGCTGTTCTCCAACGACTGGTATCCCGCGCTCAGCCGGCCCCACGTCGACGTGGTCGACGAGCGGATCGAGGCGGTCGAGGCCGGCGGGATCCGGACCGCCGACGGCGTCCTGCACCCGGCCGACGTCCTGGTCTTCGGGACCGGGTTCGCGGCCACCGAGTTCCTGGCGCCGATGGAGATCCGCGGCCGCGCCGGCCGCCGGCTCGCCGACGCCTGGCAGGGCGGCGCGCGGGCCCATCTCGGCATCACCGTCCCCGCGTTCCCCGGCCTGTTCGTGCTCTACGGCCCCAACACGAACCTCGGCGGCAGCTCGATCATCGGGATGCTCGAGGCGCAGGCGCGCTATGTCGCCGAGGCGGTCACCTCGCTCGGCGGGGCCGGGCCGATCGAGGTGCGGGCGGACCGGGCCGCGGCGTACGACGAGGAGATGCAGCGCCGACTGGGGGAGAGCGTGTGGAGCGGGTGCGCCAGCTGGTACCGCGACCCCAGCGGCCGGATCACGACGAACTGGCCGGGGACGGTGCGCGAGTACCAGCGCCGTACCGAGCACGTCGACCCCGCCGACTTCCGCGTCACCGAAGGAGCCTCCCGATGACCCACTACGACGTCGTGGTGATCGGCTCCGGCTTCGGCGGCAGCGTCACCGCGCTGCGCCTGGCCGAGAAGGGCTATCGCGTCGGCGTGCTCGAGGCCGGCCGGCGCTTCGCCGACGACGAGCTGCCGACGACATCGTGGAAGGTGCGGGACTACCTGTTCCACCCGGCGCTCGGCTGCTACGGCCTGCTCCGGATGACGCTGCTCAAGGACGTGCTGGTGCTCACCGGCGCCGGTGTCGGGGGTGGCTCGCTGGTCTACGCGAACACCCTCTACGAGCCCCCGCGGGCGTTCTTCGACGACCCGCACTGGTCCGGCATCACCGACTGGGCCGACGAGCTGGCGCCGTACTACGACCAGGCGCGGCGGATGCTCGGCGTCACGCCGTACCCGCGCCGCTCGCCGTCCGACCTGGTGATGCGGGCGGTGGCCGACGACCTCGGCGTGGGCGACAGCTTCGGCCCGACGCCGGTCGGGGTGCTCTTCGGCGAGCGGCCGGGCGAGCGGGTGGCCGACCCCTTCTTCGGCGGCGCGGGGCCCGAGCGCACCACCTGCACCGACTGCGGTGCGTGCATGACCGGCTGCCGGGTCGGCGCCAAGAACACGACGGTGAAGAACTACCTCCATCTGGCCGAGGCGGCCGGTGCCGTGGTGCACCCGATGACGACGGTGACCGACGTGCGGCCCCGTCCCGGCGGCGGGTACGACGTCGCGACCCGCCGCACCGACGGCAAGGTGCGCCGGGGGCGCAGGGCGTTCACGGCCGACCAGGTCGTCTTCGCGGCCGCCTCGCTCGGCACCCAGCGGCTGCTCCACCGGCTGCGCGAGAGCGGCAGCCTGCCCGCCGTCTCGCCGCGCCTCGGCGAGCTGACCCGCACCAACTCCGAGGCGATCCTCGGCGTCCGGGCCCGTGGGGACGAGGTCGACTACTCCCGCGGCGTGGCGATCACCTCCTCGCTGCACGTCGACGACCACACCCACGTCGAGCCGGTCCGCTACGGGCGCGGCAGCAACCTGCTCGGCCTGCTCATGGCGACGCTCACCGACGCCCCCGCCGACGGCCGCAGCCGGGCCGTCGCCGGGCTGCGGGAGATGTGGCGCCGGCGCCGCGACCTGCCCCGGTTGCACGACCCGCGAGGCTGGTCGGAGCAGACGATCGTGCTGCTCGTCATGCAGAGCCTCGACAACTCGCTCACCACCTACCTGCGCCGCCGGCCGTGGGGCCGCACCCTCACCACCCGGCAGGGGACCGGCGCCGCGAACCCGGTCTGGATCCCGCAGGGCCACGAGGTCGCCAGGAGCGTGGCCGAGGAGATCGACGGCATCCCCGGCGGCACCTGGGCCGACCTGGTGAACGTCCCCGCCACCGGGCACCTGATCGGCGGCTGCGCGATCGGGGAGTCCGCGGCGACCGGCGTGGTCGACCCGTACCACCGCCTCCACGGGTACGACGGTCTGCACGTCATCGACGGCTCCACCGTCGCCGCGAACCTCGGTGTCAACCCGTCGCTGACCATCACCGCCATGGCCGAGCGGGCGGTGGCGCTGTGGCCCAACCAGGGTCAGCCCGACCCGCGCCCGCCCCGGGGATCGGCGTACCGACGGGTGGCGCCGGTGGCGCCCGTGCGGCCCGCCGTGCCGGACGACGCCCCGGCGGCCTATCGGGTCACGTCCTAGCATCGTCGTCATGAGCGAGCCCGACCCGACCGCCCCGACCGACCAGTCGGCGCGGGCGATCGCCGCAGCCGAGGCGCTCGGCCTGGAGTTCGCGGTGACCCGGCACGGTCCGGTCGGCTCGCTGGAGGAGGCCGCCGCGGCGCGTGGGATCGAGCCGCGGCAGATCGTGAAGACCATGGTGGTGCGGGTGGCCGAGGGCGACCACCGGTTCGTGCTGGTGCCCGGTGACCGCGAGATCTCCTGGCCGCTGCTGCGCGCGCTGCTCGGCGTCAACCGGATCTCGATGCCGTCGGCCGACGCCGCGCGGGAGGTGACCGGCTACGTCCGTGGCACGATCACGCCGCTCGGCTCGCTCACCCCACTGCCCGTGATCGCGGACAGCCGGGTGACCGGCACAGTGTCGATCGGGGGCGGTGCGTACGGCGTCGCCCTGACCGTCGACGGCGACGCGCTCGTCAATGCGCTGGCCGCCACCGTCGCGGACGTCACGACGCCGGGTGGACCTCCACCTGGGTCCCGTTGAGGTCGTACTCGATGTAGGCGGTCTGGTTGAACTCGTTGCTGGCGTAGGCCGAGATCCAGGCCGGAGTCTCGTCGTCGGCGTCGGGCTTCTCGATGATCAGGTAGCAGTTGGTCGGGTCCTCGACGAGCTTCTCTACCTGCGGGCACAGGGCGTCGAGGACGCTGCTCTCGACGCTCGTCAGGTCGAAGGCCTCCTCGTCGCCGGTGGTCTTGGACGGCTCGTTCAGCTCGCCGTCCCAGTAGTAGTCGAGCTGGCGCTCGTCGCTCGGGTCGTCCGGCTTGTAGGGGACCGAGACGCTCGCGTACTCGGGATAGATGACCGCTCGGCGCACCAACGTGGAGTCCCGCTCCTCCCGCAGCGCCGCCACCAGGGCGTCGAAGCCCTGGTCGGTCTGCGGCTGACCCGCGGCGGCGTCGTCGTCACCCCCGCCGAGGGCGACGATCAGGGTCGTGGCGGCGGCGACGGCGACCAGTCCGCCCACGATCAGCTTGGCCGACGGGCCGCCCGTCCGGCGTACGGTCCGCTCCTCGAGGCTGCGGACCGGCTTCGGCTGCTTCGGCGGCGTGTACGGCCGGTGCGTGGGCGGCTGCGCCGGCGCACCGTCGGGCTCCGGGGTGCCGTCGGGACGGTACTGCTTCCATCTGCGAGGGGCCACTGGAGCACGCTAGTGGTGGGGGGCGTGCAACGATGACGACATGGCCGAATCGACGACTCCCACGCCGACGTCCGAGCACGATCCCGCGGCCGAGGTCGTCGAGCTGTGTCGCGAGCTGATCCGGATCGACACCTCCAACTACGGCGGGGGCGAGGGGCCCGGCGAGCGGAAGGCGGCGGAGTACGTCGCGGGGCTGCTCGACGAGGTCGGCATCGCCGCCGAGGTGATCGAGACCAAGCCCGGCCGGGCCAACGTGGTGGCGCGCTGGGGCGGCTCCGGGGATGGGTCGGGGCGGGGTGCGCTGCTGCTGCACGGCCACCTCGACGTCGTACCAGCGGCGGCGGAGGACTGGCAGGTGGACCCGTTCGCGGGGGAGGTGCAGGACGGGTACGTGTGGGGCCGCGGCGCGGTCGACATGAAGGACTTCGACGCGATGCTGCTCTCCGTGGTCCGGGCCCGCCAGCGCGCCGGCCGGGCGCCCGAGCGCGAGGTGGTGCTCTGCTTCACCGCCGACGAGGAGGCCGGCGGCCACGACGGAGCCCAGCTCCTCGTCGAGAACCACGCCGAGTGGTTCGAAGGCTGCACCGAGGCCGTCGGCGAGGTCGGCGGCTTCAGCACGACGGTGCGCGGACGCCGGCTCTACCTGATCGAGGCCGCCGAGAAGGGCATGGCCTGGATGCGGCTCAACGCCCGCGGCCGCGCCGGCCACGGCTCCATGCTCAACGACGACAACGCCGTCACCCGGCTCGCCTCCGCGGTCGCGCGGATCGGCGCCTACGACTGGCCGGTCCGGCTCACCCCGACCATGCGGACCCTGCTCGCCACCGTCGGCGAGCTCGCCGGCGTCGAGGCCACCCCCGAGAACGCGCCCACGCTGGTCGAGGAGTTCGGCGGTGCCGCCCGGATGCTCGGCGCGGTACTGCGCAACTCGACCAACCCGACGATGCTGTCCGCGGGCTACAAGGTGAACGTCATCCCCACCGACGCCACCGCCCACGTCGACGGCCGCTTCCTGCCCGGCTACGAGGACGAGTTCTTCGCCACCCTCGCCGAGCTCACCGGTGAGGGCGTCGACATCGACTTCGTCTCGCGCCAGGCGCCCTGGGAGACGCCGTACGACGGCGCGTTGGTCGACGCGATGACCCGCAGCCTGCTCGCCGAGGACCCCGAGGCGCTGGTCGCGCCGTACCTGATGAGCGGAGGGACCGACGCCAAGCACTTCACCAAGCTCGGGATGCGGTCCTTCGGGTTCGCGCCGCTCCGGCTGCCCGAGGACCTGGACTTCACCGCTCTCTTCCACGGGGTGGACGAGCGGGTGCCGGTGGAGGGATTGGAGTTCGGGGCGAGGGTGATGGATCGGTTCGTCGAACTGGTCTGACCACCTGGCCTCTTGACCACCTGACCGGCTGCGGTTTGGGACCAAACCGTGTGTTCAGGGCCCGAATTGTTGCGGTTTGGGACCAAACCGCAACAGTCACGCAGTCCGCACAGCCCGGATGATCTTCCGCCGCAGCACGACCCGCCGCCGCCCATCCGGCCCGATCTGCACCCGATCGAGCTCCCACCCACCATGCTCGGCCCGCTCGACGAGCAGCTTGGCGACCATGTTCCGCGAGAACCCGCGGTCGAAGGTGACTCGCTCGAACTCCCACTCGACGCCGCGACCCAGGCCGCGCATCACGCCGGGTCGGAGCAGGGAGACGTTCATGCGGCACCTCCGGAGACGTCGTCGAGCGCGGCCCGGATCTCGGGTGGCAACGTCTTCGCCTCCGAGCCGAGCGCCCCGGCGAGCTGGGCGGCGGTCCGGGCGCCGACGACCGGCGCGGTGACGCCGGGGGAGTCGCGCACCCAGACCAGGGCGACTTCGAGCGGGGTCCAGCCGAGGCCGTCGGCGGCGCGGGCGACGGCTTCGACGATGCCGCGGCTGTGGTCGTCGAGGTAGGCGTCGACGAAGCCGGCGAAGACGGGCGACGCGGCGCGGGAGTCCGACGGGGTGCCGGTGCGGTACTTGCCGGTCAGTACGCCGCGCCCCAGTGGTGACCAGGGGAACAGGCCGAGGCCGAGCGCCTCGATCGCGGGCAGCACCTCGCGCTCGATGCGGCGGTTGACCAGGGAGTACTCCATCTGGGTGGACGCGATCCGCGCCCGCCCGGCGGCGGCCTCCTGGAGGGTCACCGCCCGTGCGGTCTGCCAGCCGTTGAAGTTCGAGATCCCGACGTACGTCGCCCGGCCGCTGCTCACCGCGAGGTCGAGCGCGCCCAGGGTCTCCTCGAGCGGGACGTCGTCGCTCCAGATGTGGACCTGCCACAGGTCGACGTGGTCGGTGCCGAGGCGCTTCAGCGAGGTGTCGAGGCCGCGCAGCATGGCGCCGCGCGAGGTGTCGGTGAGCCGGTCGGTGCCGCGCCGCCAGATGCCGGCCTTGGTCGCCAGGACCAGGTCGTCGCGGCGGACGACGTCGCCGATCAGGGAGCCGAGGAGGGCCTCGGAGCGGCCGTCGGTGTAGCCGGCGGCGGTGTCGATCGTCGTACCGCCGGCCTCGACGAAGGCGGTCAGCTGGTCCCGCGCCTCGTGCTCGTCGGTGTCCTTGCCCCACGTCATCGTGCCGAGGGCGAGCCGCGAGACCTGGAGGCCGCTGGCGCCGACGTACCGCTGCTGCATGGGGCACAAGGTATCGGCCCGGCCGAGCGGGACGCGCCGGGCACGCCGGGCGCGCCGATGACGGTCGTCACCGGAGTGTCCCTAGGATGGCCCCTCGTGGCGGACTTCCTGCAGGCAGTGTTCCTCGGCGTACTCCAGGGGCTGACCGAGTTCCTCCCGATCTCCAGCAGCGCCCACCTGCGGATCTTCCCCGAGCTCTTCGGCTGGGGCGACCCGGGCGCCGCCTTCACCGCGGTGATCCAGATCGGCACCGAGCTGGCCGTGCTGGTGTACTTCCGCAAGGACATCTGGCGCATTGCCCGAGCGTGGGTGCTCTCGCTGTTCAAGCCGGAGTACCGCGGCGCGCTCGACGCCCGGATGGGCTGGTACATCATCGTCGGCTCGCTGCCGATCGTGATCCTCGGCGTGCTGCTGAAGGACGTCATCGAGCGCGACTTCCGCAATCTGTGGATCATCGGCTGCACCCTGATCGTGCTCGGCCTGGTGCTCGGCCTCGCCGACCGGGTCGGCAGGAACGAGAAGGCGATGAAGCAGATGCGCCTGCGCGACGCCGCGCTGATGGGCGGTGCCCAGGCCCTCGCCCTGGTCCCCGGCGTGTCCCGCTCCGGCGCCACCCTGTCCATGGGCCGCTTCCTCGGCTACGAGCGCGAGGCCGCGACCCGGTTCGCCTTCCTGTTGGCCATCCCGGCCGTCGTCGGCGCCGGGGTGTTCGAGCTGAAGGAGATCGGCAACGTCGGGGTCGCCCACGCCGGCGAGGCCAACTACGGCTGGGCTCCGACGGCGGTGGCCACCGTGGTCTCCTTCGTCGTCGGGTACGCCGCCATCGCCTGGCTGCTGAAGTGGGTCACCACCAAGTCCTACACGCCGTTCGTCGTCTACCGGGTCGTGCTCGGCGCGGCGGTGCTGGTGTTTCTCGCCACCGGCGTGCTGACGGCCTAGGGTCACCCGGCCCGCGGGGGGCCGGCTCGTTGCACGCGGGTCAGCAGGAGCGCCCCGACCACCGACAGGGCGGCCGCGCCGAGCTGCCAGGCGAAGGCGTGGCGCAGGGCCACGGCGGGTCCTGCGGCCAGGTCGCGGTCGATGACCACCACGAAGATCGCCGCGCCGAGCGCTCCGCCGATGCGGTTGACGATGTTGACCTGGACGGCCGCGTCGGCGAGCCGGTGCGGGGGCACGGCCGCGTACGCCGCGACGGTGAGCGGTACGGCGAGCAGCGCGGTCCCCGCCCCCTGCAGCAGGAGCAGCAGCTGGATGACGAGGATCGGCTGGTCCACCCCGACGCTCACCAGCTCGATCGAGACCGCCAGGTCGAGCAGGCCGCCGGCGAGTGCCACCCGGCCGCCGCCGTACCGGTCGACGAGGCGGCCGGCCCGCGGCAGGGTGAGGGCGGTGCCGAGGCCGAGCGCGAAGGTCAGGAGTCCGGTGGTCAGCACGTCCTCGTGGCGGGCGAGCTGGAAGTAGAGCGGGTAGAGCAGGGTCGAGCCGAAGATCAGCACCCCGGCCACCGCCATCGTGGCGCCGGCCGCGCGGAACGCCGGGATCCGCAACAGGCCGAGGTCGAGCAGCGGTTCCGGGCGGAACCGGCTCCGTACGACGTACAGCGCGA
Organism: Nocardioides nitrophenolicus; assembly: GCF_016907515.1. NCBI lineage: Bacteria > Bacillati > Actinomycetota > Actinomycetes > Propionibacteriales > Nocardioidaceae > Nocardioides > Nocardioides nitrophenolicus. The sequence continues at coordinate 5,701,951 of NZ_JAFBBY010000001.1, read as the reverse complement.
GGGCGGCGAGGCCGATGACGAGGATCGGCACGGGGTGGAAGCCGCCGGCGCCGAGAGCGGTGAGGCCGTACACGGTGCACGGCAGGCCGATGCTGAGCGCGGCGAGGCCGACGCCGTCGAGCGGCGTGCCGGCGCTGCCGGGCGGCGTGGGGAGCAGTCGCCGCGCCGCCAGCAGGACCACTGCTCCGATCGGCAGGTTGACCAGGAACAGCCAGCGCCAGCCGAGGTCGTCGAGGAGCAGGCCGCCGAGGACCGGTCCGAGGGCCGGGGCGAGCGCGACGGCCATGCCGAGGCGGGACATCACCCGACCCAGGCGTCCGGGTCCGACCGCGCGGCCGAGGATGGTCTGGCCGGCGGGCACGAGCAGGCCGGCGGCGAGTCCCTGGAGGACGCGGGCGGCGACCAGCAGCTCCAGGCTGGGTGCGGCCGCGCAGAGCCCGGAGGCGACGGTGAACGCCGCCAGCGCGCCCAGCCACAGCCGGCCGGTGCCGAGCCGGTCGCCGAGCCAGCCGCACACGGGCAGCGAGACCGCGAGCGCGATCAGGTAGCTGGTCGAGACCCACTGCGCCGCGGCCAGCGTGACGTCGTACTCGAGCTGGATGGTGCGCAGCGCGACGTGCACCACCGAGGTGTCGAGCCCGGTGGCGAAGGCGCCGCACGCGATCAGCCACGCCAGCCGCCACACCTCGCGCGGGATCTCCGTCTCGGTCGCCTCGACCGTGGTCATCGCACAGCCGGCGCGGAGCGCAGCGGCGCGAGCGCGGTCGACCACGCCACGACCTCGTCGAGCAGGGTGGCCAGGTCGCGCTCGTGGTGCTCGGCGGGCCGGTAGCTGCCGGGCTCGGTCGGGTCGACGATCTCGAAGTCGGTCATCAGGTTGACCGCGACCTGCTGGCGGACCGTCGCGACGTGCAGCTCGGCCAGCACCAGGCGCAGGCTCTCGGCGGCGCGGTAGCCGCCCTGGATGCCGTACGTCACGAAGCCTGCGGCCTTGTGCGCCCACTCGTCGAAGAGGAAGTCGATCGCATTCTTGAGGCCGCCGGGCTCGGCGTGGTTGTACTCCGGCGTGATGAAGACGAAGCCGTCGCACGCCCCGACGGCGGCCGACCACCGCCGGGTGTGCTCGTGGTCGTAGCGCCCCCACTTCGCCGGGAGCGGCTCGTCGAGGACGGGGAGGCCGAACTCCAGGAGGTCGAGCCCGACGTACCCCACGCCGTCGTCGCGGGCGGCTGCCCGCCGGGCGACCCACTCGCCGATGAGGTGGCCGCGGCGGCCGGGCCGGGTGCTGCCGAGAACGAGTCCGATGGTGGTCATGTCTGTCTCCCAATGTGCAACGTACGTTGTAGTTCTGGTCGTCAACCAAAGTACAACGTTCGGTGCAAATTGGTAGGATCCCGTCCCATGAGCCCCCGAGCCGCCAAGCGTCAGGACCTCCTGGCCGGGGGCCTGACGCTGTTCGCCCGCGACGGCTACACCCGGGCCAGCGTCGACGCGATCGCCGAGCAGGCCGGCGTGTCGACCCGCACCCTCTACAACCACTTCGGCGACAAGGCGGGGCTCTTCCAGGCGGTGATCGCGGCCAGCTCGGCCGAGGTGGCCGATCGGCACATCGCGATCATCGAGCGCCACCTGGGCGACGTGAGCGAGCTGGAGCCGGCGCTGGTCGCGCTCGGGCTCGACTGGGGCCGCCGGAGCGCCGAGGACCTGTCCGAGCACTGGGCCCTGGTCCGCCAGGTCAGCGCCGAACGCGACCACATCCCCGAGGCCGCGCTCCGCGCCTGGCGCGAGGCCGGCCCGCTCGCCGTACGCCGGGCCCTGGCGGCGCGCCTCGCCGAGCTCGCCCCCCGGTTCGGCCTCGACCTCCCCGACCCCGAGCTGGCCGCCCGGCACCTGCTGCAGCTGATCGCCGCCGACGACTTCCCCGGCGGCGCCGGCTCACCCGCCCACGAGGCGGTCGTTCGCACCGGGGCGCGGGTGTTCCTGCGGGGCTATGCCGGCGAGGGGTGAGTGCGCGTGGCCGCTCAGAACCACCCCGACCTCTTGAAGAAGATCCACAGCCCCGCCATCGTCGAGGCCATCAGCAGCAGCGCGAACGGGTACCCGAACGACCAGTCCAGCTCGGGCATGTGGCGGAAGTTGTCGCGGTGTTGTTCCCGACAGGCGCTGACGGGGAGCGGGCGGGACCACTCAGGCCAGTCGCTGTCCATAGGCGATCAGGCGCGCCCTGCTCGGTGAGGCGACGACTGCGACCTCACCATCGTGCGGCAGCTCGATTGCTATCTCGACCTTCTGTCCTTCCAACGCCGAACGGCGTCCCGCTAGTGATGCGGGAACGCGGAAAGCGGGCGCTGGACGCTCCCGGAACTGGAAGCAGCCCAGGCCACCACCCGCGAGACCCTGAGCCCGCAGGTGGACGCCGACACCTCGCGCCTCGACTGGCGTGACGAGGAGATCGAACGAGTGGTGACGAACGAGACGTGGCCGGGCCACGTCGTTGGGGCCGACGCTCACTACCGCCTCGTGCCAGTCAGAGTCGCCGTCCCACGTCTCGATCAGCACGAAGGGAAACTCGGGATCGAGCGCACCGAGCAACTCGTCGGCGTGACCCGGGTTGACCGAGACGCACCACAGGCCGTCGGCCTGCTGATAGGGCTCAGACAGATCCACGACGGCAGCGTAGCTGCCTCTGGTGGTCGGGCAACTGCAGCAGTGAGGCGACGTCGCCAGCGGACTACAGCCAGCCTGACCGTCTGAAGAACCAGAACAAGCCACCCGTCGAAGCCCCCTTCAAGGCGATGGCGAACCAGAACCCATGGGCCGAGTTCTGGGAGGGCCTTGGGTGAGAGTTCTTCGAGCACCATGCCCGTCGTTCTTTGTTCGCAGGTCAGGCAGTGGACCAAGCGTCGACGGTGGACTCGATCCAGGTGGTCAGGTCCGGCGCCGCATCGATCGTCATGAGCGAGTACGGCGGACTTCCAGCCAGTGCTGTCACCCCGTCGAAGGCATGATCGGGGGCGAACAACAGCACGGCGCCACTGCCGCGATGAGCGAGGGTCAAGTTCCCGTTGGCCTCGACGGCAACGGCGTAGAAGTCGTCGGGGTCTACGGGGAGCTCCAGGCCGTCGTCCGTCCACAGCCACGAGTAGTCGGTCAGCACCGCGGCCACAGACAATCCCGCGGCCGACAACGTCAGCACCTCGTTCTGGTTGTTCCACCAGCACGGAGGCTCACCGAAGAACTCCACGATCCCGCCGATGCGCTCCAGCAGCCTGAGGTGGTCAGGATGGAGTCGACCGGGTAGGGGCGACTTCTCAGGCGGGAGACAGAGCCAGCCCCGGCGGTGCTCTGGTGGTCCCCAGGCAAGCAGTTCGTAGGACCGGTCGTCTCGAACGACCGGCGTCACGGTCGCGGACTCCAGAAGGCGGCTCATCCCCGGGAGGGTCAGCACCGAGCCGCGGGACCATCGCGACGGCGCGCCCACGCGGATCTGCCTACTGCCGTCGGCGAACCACGTCACCTCTCGAACGAACTGGTCCCAGTCGGTCACGAGGCGAGCATCTCACTCCGAGGCCGGGCCAACGGGTTCAGAACCAGCCCGACCTCTTGAAGAAGATCCACAGCCCCGCCATCGTCGACGCCATCAGCAGCAGCGCGAACGGGTACCCGAACGACCAGTCCAGCTCGGGCATGTGGCGGAAGTTCATGCCGTAGACCCCCGCGATCAGCGTCGGCACGACGACCAGCGCCGCGCCCGCCGAGATCTTGCGCATGTCGTCGTTCTGCTGCATGGCGATCCGGGACACGTGCGCGTCGAACGCCGACGACAGCAGCAGGTCGAGGGTGTCGATCTCCTCCGCGGCCTGGGCGAGGTGGTCGCTGACGTCGCGGAAGAAGGGCGCGGCCTCGGCCTCGACGAGGTCGACGGCGCCGGTGGCGAAGCGGCGCATCGGCTCGCGCAGGGGCAGCACGGCGCGGCGTACCTCGGAGAGCTCGCGCTTGAGGATGTAGATCCGGTCGCCGTCCTGGGTGCGCTTGTCGGAGAAGACCGATGCCTCGACCTCGTCGACGTCGACCTGCAGCTCCGCGACGACCGCGGTGTAGCCGTCGACGACGGCGTCGCAGACGGCGTAGATCACGGCCGAGGGGCCGTGGTCGAGGACGGCCTGCTTCTTCTCCAGGTCGTGGCGGGCGTCGCTGAGCGCCGATCCGCGGCCGTGGCGGACGGTGATCACGAAGTCGGCGCCGATGAAGACGTTGATCTCGCCGGTCTCGACGGCGTCGTCCTCGTCGACGTACCAGAGCGTCTTGAGGACCAGGAACAGGCTGTTGTCGTAGCGCTCCAGCTTGGGGCGCTGGTGGGCGACGACCGCGTCCTCGACGGCGAGCGGGTGCAGGTCGAAGGCCTTCGCGATCTCGCCGAGCTCGATGTGGCTGGGCTCGTACAGCCCGACCCAGACGAAGTCGTGCTCCGCGCTGGCCGCCGCCCGCAGCGCGGCGTAGTCGTGGAGATGGCAGTCCACCGGGAGGCGGACGCCCTGGCGGTAGACGGCGCTGTCGACGATCACGCGCCAACGCTATGGCTAGGCTCCCCGCCATGGCCACCTTGCTGCTCGTCCGCCACGGCCGGACCACCGCGAACGCCTCCGGCCTGCTCGCGGGCCGTACGCCGGGCGTCCGGCTCGACGAGCTCGGCATCGAGCAGGCAGCGCGGGCCGGCGGCCGGATCGGGACGGTCCCGCTGGCGGCGTTGGTGACCAGTCCGCAGGAGCGCTGCAAGCAGACCGCGAAGGCGATCGCGGTCGCCCAGCGCGAGCGCGGGCACGCCGTGACGAGGGCGGTCACGGAGAAGGGGCTCGCCGAGTGCGACTACGGCGAGTGGCAGGGCCGGGCGATCAAGGAGCTGCTGCGCGAGCCGCTGTGGCAGACCGTCCAGCGCCAGCCCTCGGCGGCGGTGTTCCCCGGCGGCGAGTCGATGGTCGCGATGCAGCACCGGGCCGTGGCCGCCGTACGACGCATCGACGCCGCCGTCACCGAGGAGCACGGCCCGGGTGCGGTCTGGGTGGCGGTGAGCCACGGCGACATCATCAAGTCGGTGCTCGCCGACGCCCTGGGCATGCACCTGGACCTCTTCCAGCGGATCAACGTCGACCCGGCCTCGGTGTCGGTGGTCAGGTACGCCCCCGACCGGCCCTACGTCCTCGCCAGCAACACCCACGACGGCGACCTGTCCTGGCTGGCCCCGAAGCCGGGCCGCAAGCGGCGGGCGAAGGCCGAGGGCGCCGTGGTCGGCGGCGGCGCGGGTCCTGGCTCGGCGGACCACTAGTGGACCACTAGGCTCGGAGCATGCCGATCGTCCACGGATTCGACCCGCCCGAGCGCTTCGTCGCCGGCACCGTCGGCGAGCCCGGCAGTCGCACCTTCTTCCTGCAGGCCCGGGCCGGCGCCCGGCTGGTGTCGGTCGCGCTGGAGAAGCAGCAGGTCATCGCGCTCGCGGAGCGGATCGACGAGCTGCTCGACGAGGTGATCGCCGACGGGCGCACCCAGGGCGTCGTCCCGGCGATGGCGCCGTTCGGGCTCGCCGACGACCAGCCGCTGGAGCTGCCGATCGAGGAGGAGTTCCGCGCCGGCACCATGACCCTGTCGTGGGACCCCGACGACGAGCGGGTCGTGGTCGAGGTGTTCCCGGTCGGCGAGGAGCCGGTCGAGCTCACCGACGGCGAGGACCCGGCCGAGCTGCTGCTGGTCCGCCTGGAGCCTGGCCAGGCCCGGGCGTTCGTCCGCCGGGCCGAGAACGTCGTCGGCGCCGGCCGCCCGACCTGCCCGTTCTGCGGCCAGCCGATCGACCCCGACGGGCACCTGTGCGTGCGCGCCAACGGGTTCAAGCGGCGCGAGCCCACCGAGCAGTGATCCTGCCGGTGAGCCTGGAGATCCGCGGCCGGATCATGCCGGCCTCGAATGCCACCTTCCTCGCCGAGCTCGACGGACGCGAGGTCGTCTACAAGCCGGTCGCGGGGGAGCGGCCGCTCTGGGACTTCCCCGACGGCACCCTCGCCGACCGCGAGATCGCGGCGTACGCAGTCTCCGAGGCCACCGGCTGGGGCCTGGTGCCGCGTACCTGGTGGGGCGAGGGACCCCACGGCCCGGGCATGGTGCAGGAGTGGCAGGAGGTCGACCCCGACGACGACGCGGTCACCCTGGTCCGCTCCGGCGAGGTGCCCGACGGCTGGCTGGAGGTGGTCGAGGGGCTCGACGAGCGCGACCACCCGGTGACCCTGGTCCACGAGGACTCGGCGGCGCTGCGCCGGCTCGCGGTCTACGACGTCCTGGTCAACAACGCCGACCGCAAGGGCGGGCATGTACTCGCGATGCCCGGCGGCCACCGCTACGGCGTCGACCACGGCGTCGCCTTCCACCACGAGCCGAAGCTGCGCACCGTGCTGTGGGGCTGGGCGGGGCTGCCGCTCACCTCCGAGGAGACCGAGGTCGTCACCGCGGTGCTGGCCGCGGTCCGGGGCGAGCTCGGCGAACGGCTGGCCACCCACCTCGCCGAGCACGAGATCCGCGCGTTGGAGCGGCGTACCGAACGACTGCTCGCCGCGGGCGTGCTGCCGGGCCCGTCGGGGAGCTGGCCGGCGATCCCGTGGCCGCCCTTCTAGAGCCAACCCCTAACATCAAGGCATGCGCGCATGGAACGCACCGGGCCTCCCGGTGCTCCCGGTCACCGGCCCCCAGGTCGTCCTCCACGACACCGCGACGGGCGGCAAGGTCGAGAGCCGCCCCGACGGCGCCGCGCGCCTGTACGTCTGCGGGATCACCCCCTACGACGCCACGCACATCGGCCACGCCAACACCTACGTCGCCTTCGACCTACTCAACCGCGCGTGGCGCAACGCCGGACACGACGTCCGCTACGTCCAGAACGTCACCGACGTCGACGACCCGCTGCTCGAGCGGGCCGACAAGGTCGGCGTCGACTGGGTCGAGCTGGCGGAGCGCGAGACCGAGCTGTTCCGCAAGGACATGGAGGCACTGCGGGTGCTCCCGCCGGTCGAGTACGTCGGCGCGGTCGAGTCGATCCCGCTCGTCATCGAGCTGATCGAGCGGCTCGAGGCCGCGGGCTCGATCTACCGGGTCGACCAGGACCTCTACTTCTCCGTCGCCGCCGACCCCGCCTTCGGCGCGGAGTCCAACTACGACCGCGACACGATGCTCCGCTTCTTCGCCGAGCGCGGCGGCGACCCCGACCGCGACGGCAAGAAGGACCCGCTCGACTGCGTCGTGTGGCGCGGCGAGCGCGAGGGCGAGCCGTCCTGGGACAGCCCGTTCGGCCCCGGCCGGCCCGGCTGGCACATCGAGTGCGCGGCGATCGCGCTGCAGCACCTCGGTGGCGCCTTCGAGGTCCAGGCCGGCGGGAGCGACCTGGTCTTCCCGCACCACGAGATGTGCGCGGGGCACGTCCAGGTGGCGACGGGCGAGCCGTTCGCGAAGGTGTACTCGCACGCCGGGATGGTCGCCTACGACGGCCAGAAGATGTCGAAGTCGCTCGGCAACCTGGTCTTCGTCTCCGCGCTGCGCAACAGCGACATCGACCCGATGGCGATCCGGCTCGCCCTGCTCCGCCACCACTACCGCACCGACTGGGAGTGGACCGACGCCCAGCTGTGGCAGGCCGTCGACGACGTCGCCGCCTGGCGCCGGGCGCTCGCGCTCGGTGCGGGGGCGCCGGCCGCGCCGGTGGTCGAGGAGATCCTCGCGGCGCTGGCCGACGACCTCGACGCGCCGCGGGCCACCGCCGCCGTCGACGCCTGGGTCCGGGCCACGCTCGGCACCGACGGGCTCGCCGACACCGGTGACGCCGAGGCGGCCGTCACGCTGCTGCCCGTGCTGGACGCGGCGCTCGGGCTCGCGCTGTAGCGGGCGCCGTACGGGGGTTGGTCGGTCCTGGTTGGTCGGTCCTGGCGGGTCGGTCGGGTGATCGGCGGGCCGGTTGAGGTGGTCTGACCAGTTCACGTTTGGGCGGAAACTGCAGGTCGAGGGCGCCGAATGTTGCGGTTTGGGACCAAACCGCAAGCGGGCTGCTCGGTCGCCGGCCGGCGTGGAGCTCCTGTCGGAACGGGCGCGGGGGCCGTCGTCCACCGAGCGGCAGCTGGTCAGACCACCTCGGGTTTGGGCGGAAACCGCAGCTGGAGGGCGCCAAAAGTTGCGGTTTGGGACCAAACCGCAACGGCGTGGCTCAGCCCGAGGCTGACTAGGACTCCTCGCCCCGCCGCTTGAGATACCGCTCGAACTCCCGGGCGATCGCCTCGCCGGACGCCTCGGGGAGGTCGGCGGTGTCGCGCGACTCCTCCAGCGAGCGGACGTAGTCGGCGATGTCCTCGTCCTCCTCGGCCAGCTCGTCGACCCCGCGCTCCCAGGCCCGCGCCTCGTCGGGCAGGTCGCCGAGGGGCATCGGGATCTCGAGCAGGTCCTCGAGCCGGGTGAGCAGCGCCAAGGTGGCCTTGGGGCACGGCGGCTGGGCGACGTAGTGGGGGACCGCGGCCCAGTAGGACACCGCGGGGATGTCGACCCGGGCGCAGGCGTCTTGGAGCACCCCGACGATCCCGGTCGGTCCCTCGTACGTCGACTGCTCGAGGACCAGCCGGTCCATCAGGTCCGCCTCGGTGGTGGAGCCGGACACCGGGATCGGCCGCGTGTGGGGGCTGTCGGAGAGCAGGGCGCCGAGGGTGACGAACAGCTCGCCGCCGAGGTCGTCGATGGTGGCGAGGATCTCGGCGGTGAACTGGCGCCAGCGCATGTTGGGCTCGATCCCGCGGACCAGGATCACGTCGCGGTCCAGGTCCGGGGGAGAGGCGACCGCGATGTGGGTGCTGGGCCAGGTCAGCTTGCGGAAGCCGTTCTCGTCGATGCCGACGGTGGGCCGGTTGACCTGGAAGTCGTAGAACTCCTCCGGGTCGATCGCCGCGACGACCCGGGCGTCCCACGCCTTCATCAGGTGGTCGACCACCGCGGTCGCCGACTCGGCGGCGTCGTTCCATCCCTCGAACGCCGCGATCACCACGGGCCGGACCAGCTCGGGGACCGTCTCGATCTCCATCACTCTCCTGAGCCTAGTCGCGGACCCGAGTAGGATCGGCACCAACCGAGAGGCGTTGCAACGGACCGTCCACCCTGGACGCTCCGCCACGCTCGGCCGAGGAACCAAGGACGCCTTCCGACAGGAAGGATGGGACATGTCCGAGATCGCGGGTCACGACGCCACGACCCCCCAGTGGCGCCCCGACGCGACCGACGAGCTCACCCAGCTGCTCCGCGAGCGCATCGTCATCCTGGACGGTGCGATGGGCACGGCCATCCAGCGCGACCGTCCCGACGAGGCGGGCTACCGTGGCGAGCGCTTCGCCAGCCGCGAGGAGTGGCCGAGCGACCTGGTCGGCAACAACGACCTGCTCTCGATCACCCAGCCCGAGATCATCGCCGGCATCCATCGCGAGTACCTCGACGCGGGCGCCGACATCGTCGAGACCAACACCTTCAACTGCAACGCGATCTCCCTGAGCGACTACGGCATGGCCGAGCTCTCCTACGAGCTCAACGTCGCCGCCGCCCGGCTGGCCCGGGGCGTGGCCGACGAGGTCGCCGCCGCGACCGGCCGGCCGAGGTACGTCGCCGGCGCGCTCGGGCCGACCACCCGCACCGCCTCGATCAGTCCCGACGTCAACGACCCGGGCGCCCGCAACGTCTCCTACGAGCAGCTCGTCGACGCCTATCTCGTCGCCGCCCGAGGCCTGGTCGACGGCGGCTCGGACCTGCTGTTCATCGAGACCATCTTCGACACGCTCAACGCGAAGGCCGCGATCTTCGCCGTCGAGACGCTGTTCCAGGAGACCGGCCGGCGCTGGCCGGTCGTCATCTCCGGCACCATCACCGACGCCTCCGGCCGCACCCTCTCGGGCCAGGTCACCGAGGCGTTCTGGGACTCGGTGCGCCACGCCCAGCCGCTCGCCGTCGGCCTCAACTGCGCGCTCGGCGCCAAGGAGATGCGGCCCTACGTCGCCGAGCTGTCGCGGCTCGCGGACTCGTTCGTCTCGGTCTACCCGAACGCGGGCCTGCCCAACGCCTTCGGTGAATACGACGAGTCGCCGGCCGACACCGCCGGCGTACTCGTCGAGTTCGCCGAGTCCGGCTTCCTCAACATCGTCGGCGGCTGCTGCGGCACCACCCCCGACCACATCGCCGAGATCGCCCGCCGGATGGAGGGCCGGGCGGTCCGCGAGCCGGTGGCCCTGGAGCCGGCGATGCGGCTCTCCGGCCTCGAGCCGTTCACCATCACCGACGACAGCCTGTTCGTCAACGTCGGTGAGCGCACCAACATCACCGGCTCCGCGCGCTTCCGCAACCTGATCAAGGACGGCGACTACGACACCGCGCTCTCGGTCGCCGCGCAGCAGGTCGAGGCCGGCGCCCAGGTCATCGACGTCAACATGGACGAGGGCATGATCGACGGCGTCGCCGCGATGGACCGCTTCGTCAAGCTGATCGCCAGCGAGCCCGACATCAGCCGGGTGCCGCTGATGATCGACTCCTCGAAGTGGGAGGTCATCGAGGCCGGGCTGCGCTGCGTCCAGGGCAAGCCGATCGTCAACTCGATCTCCATGAAGGAGGGCGAGGAGAAGTTCATCGAGCAGGCCCAGCTGTGCAAGAAGTACGGCGCGGCCGCGGTCGTGATGGCCTTCGACGAGGACGGCCAGGCCGACAACCTCGAGCGCCGCAAGGCGATCTGCGAGCGGGCCTACCGGATCCTGGTGGACCAGGTGGGCTTCCCGGCCGAGGACATCATCTTCGACCCCAACGTCTTCGCGGTGGCCACGGGCATCGAGGAGCACGCGACGTACGGGCTCGACTTCATCGAGGCGACCCGCTGGATCAAGCAGAACCTGCCGGGGGCCAAGGTGTCCGGCGGCATCTCGAACGTCTCGTTCAGCTTCCGCGGCAACAACCCGGTGCGCGAGGCGATCCACGCGGTGTTCCTGTTCCACGCGATCGAGGCGGGCCTCGACATGGGGATCGTCAACGCCGGCGCGCTCGTGCCCTACAGCGAGATCGACCCCGAGCTGCGCGACGCGATCGAGGACGTCGTCCTCAACCGCACCGACGACTCGCTGGCCGCCACCGAGCGACTGCTCGAGCTGGCCGAGGCGCACCGCGGCAACGGCGAGAAGGTCGAGGCGGCCGCCGAGGAGTGGCGCTCGCTGCCCGTCGGCGAACGGATCACGCACGCCCTGGTCAAGGGCATCGACGGCTTCGTCGAGGGCGACACCGAGGAGCTGCGCCAGGAGATCGCCGCCCGCGGTGGCCGCCCGATCGAGGTGATCGAGGGTCCGCTGATGGACGGCATGAACGTCGTCGGCGACCTGTTCGGCGCCGGGAAGATGTTCCTCCCGCAGGTCGTGAAGTCGGCCCGGGTGATGAAGAAGGCCGTGGCGTACCTGATCCCCTTCATCGAGGAGGAGAAGGCCAACAACCCCGAGCTGGCCAACAGCAAGGACACCAACGGCACGATCGTGCTCGCCACCGTGAAGGGCGACGTCCACGACATCGGCAAGAACATCGTCGGCGTGGTGCTCTCGTGCAACAACTACGAGGTGATCGACCTCGGCGTGATGGTGCCGGCGCAGAAGATCCTCGACACGGCCAAGGAGGTCGGCGCCGACATCATCGGCCTGTCCGGCCTGATCACGCCCAGCCTCGACGAGATGGTCGGCTTCGCCACCGAGATGCAGCGCCTCGGGCTCGACATCCCGCTGCTCATCGGCGGTGCGACGACCTCGCGCGCCCACACCGCGGTCAAGATCGACCGGAAGTACGACGGTCCGGTGGTCTGGGTCAAGGACGCCTCCCGGTCGGTGCCGACCGCGGCCGCCCTGCTCGACGACAAGCAGCGTCCCGCGCTGCTGGAGGCGACCCAGGCTGACTACGACTCGCTGCGCGCGCGGCACTCCCAGAAGTCCGAGCGGCCTCAGCTCTCCTTCGCCGACGCGCAGGACAACAAGTCGCCGATCTCGTGGGACGGCTACGCGCCGCCGCAGCCGCGGACGCCCGGCGTGCACGTGCTCGCCGACTACGACCTCACCGAGCTGCGCGAGTACATCGACTGGCAGCCGTTCTTCAACGCCTGGGAGATGAAGGGCAAGTTCCCCGACATCCTCAACAGCCCCACCCACGGCGAGGCCGCGCGCAAGCTGTACGACGACGCGCAGGCCATGCTCGACAGGCTGGTCGAGGAGAAGTGGCTGAGGGCCAACGGCGTCTACGGGCTGTTCCCGGCGGCGAGCACCGGTGAGGACGTCGTCGTCTACGCGGACGAGTCGCGGGCGGCGGTCCGCGCGACGCTGTACCAGCTGCGCCAGCAGGGACAGCACCGCGAGGGCGTCCCGAACCGGTCGCTCGCCGACTATGTCGCCCCGATCGGCGCGGACCTGGCACCCGGCCCCGGCGACTGGGTCGGCGCGTTCGCGGTCACGGCCGGGCTCGGCACCACCGAGCGGATCATGGCGTTCAAGAAGGACCTCGACGACTACTCCGCGATCCTGCTCGAGGCGCTCGCCGACCGGCTCGCCGAGGCGTTCGCGGAGCGCCTGCACCAGCGGGTGCGCACCGAGTTCTGGGCGCACGTCCCGGAGGAGCAGCTCAGCAACGAGGACCTGATCGCCGAGAAGTACACCGGCATCCGGCCCGCCCCCGGCTACCCGGCCTGCCCCGACCACACCGAGAAGCGGACCATCTGGGAGCTGCTCGACGTCCGGGCCGCGACCGGCATCGAGCTCACCGAGTCGATGGCGATGTGGCCCGGCGCGTCCGTGTCCGGCATCTACTACAGCCACCCCGAGGCGCAGTACTTCGTCGTCGGGCGGCTGGGCCGCGACCAGGTCGCCGACTATGCCGAGCGGAAGGGCTGGACGGTCCAGGAGGCCGAGCGGTGGCTCTCGCCCAACCTCGGCTACGACCCGGAGGACTGAGGATCACGTCTCGAAGAGCGCCCGGATCCCCTCGGTGAGCCACCGCTCGTAGGCCCGCCGCGACCACCCCTGGCCCACGACCAGGCGGTGGTAGTGGTCGGTCGCCATGAGCAGCCAGAGCAGGTCCTGGGCGCGGCGGACGGGGAGAGCGGGCGCCGCGTGGAGGCGGGCGAGCAGGTGGCCGGCACCGACGTGTCGCTCCGCCTCGCTCGTCTCCCACAGCGCGGCGACCGCCGGGTCGGCGCCCGACGCGCCGCGGATCACCTCGTGGACCTCGTCATAGCGTGCGTTGACGTCGACGATGTGGCGTGCGGTGAGCGCGATCGCCCGGTCGAGGTCACCGGCCGCGGCGATGGCGGCGACGTCCTCGCGCTCGGTGACGGTGCGGGGGGCGTCGTCGCCGGCCATCGCCACGTCTCGGACCACTTTGAGCAGGGTGGCCTTGTTGCCGACGGCGGTGAAGACGGTCGGCTTGCTGACCCCGGCGCGGGCGGCGACCTGCTCGATGGTCGTGCGGCCGTAGCCCTGCTCGACGAAGAGCTCCCGCGCCGCGCGCAGCACCGCGGCGCGGGACGCCTCGGCCTGCTCACTGCGCAGGGGTGAGTGATAGCGCCTCTTGACCTCGGCCACCCGGGGATCCTACCGTCCATATATTGGTTAGACGGTGGGTAGTCGAATCGACACCACCTCGACGACGGGAGAACCCGATGAGCCTCGCCTACATCGCCCAGGCCAGCGACCACGACCGGATCGAGTGGATCGAGGGCTCGGAGCTCCAGATCCTGCTCGACGGCTCCCATACCGCCGGCCAGGTCACCGTCGTGCGGAGCACGCTCGGCGCCGGCGCCGCCTCGCCGCTCCACCTGCACCGCAAGGAGGACGAGATGTTCGTGCTCCTCGACGGGCACGGCGTGTTCTGGGTCGGCGACGAGCGGCACGAGGTCGGGCAGGGCGGCGCGATGTTCCTGCCGCGCGAGGTCCCGCACGCCTACCGGTTCACCTCCCCGCACGTCGACCTGCTGACCATCTGCACCCCCAGCGGGATGGAGGCCTTCTTCCGGGGCGCGGGACGACGGGTCACCGACCCCCGCCCGGACGGCTGGGAGGTCGGCCTCGGCGCGCTGGTGGCCGCCGGCGTCGCCGGTGGCCAGGAGATCCTCGGCCCGCCACCGGCCTGATCGCTCAGCCGCCCGCGCCGGTCCCGGTCGCGGCCGCCGCCGCGATCGCCAGGTAGACCCCGGCCACGGGCAGCCCGGCCAGCCTCGACCTCGACCCAGCGTCGCGCCGAGGCCCGCGGGCGGCGCGCAGCCGGCGACCCAGGCCGCCCGCGACCACGGCGTAGGTCAGGTCGACGGCCAGCGCGACCAGCACCGTGACCAGGCCCAGGGCAAGCACCTCGGCCTGCGCCGCGGCGCCGGTCGCGCCGGGTGTCAGGAACTGTGGCAGGAAGGCCAGGAAGAACAGTGCCACCTTCGGGTTCAGCAGGTTCATCAGCAGCCCGTCGCGGTACACCCGGCCCAGTGCGGCCGGTCCGGTCTCCGCCGGATCCCCAGGCCGGCGGCGACGGCGGAGCTCGCGCACGGCGAGCAGGACCAGGTAGGCCGCGCCGAGATAGCGGATCGCCGCGAACCCGGTCGGACTGGTCGCGATCAGCGCCGACAGCCCGAGCGCGGTCGCGGCGGCGTACACGGCGGTGCCGCTCTCCACGCCCAGCACCGACACCACGCCGGCGCGGGTCCCGTGGGCGAGGGCGCGGGTGGTGATGTAGATCGTGTTGGGGCCGGGCATGCCGACCAGGACGACGGACGCGGCGGCGAAGGCGAGCAGCTGGCCGGGCTCGAGGGCGGGACTCACGGCGGACTCCGTTCGGGTGGCGAGGACGTCCTCTAGCGTGGGCGCCGACCGCCCGGGCGGACCCGGGCCAATGGAGGCGCAAGTGGACCGTTTTCGCGACCCCGTCGAGCTCGCGCGGGTACTCGGCGACGCGCTGTCCGGCACCGGCGCGCTCTACCGCCAGCTCGCCGCGGCGCTCGCCGGCGCCGTGAGCGACGGCGCCCTCGTCGCCGGCGACCGGCTGCCGTCGGAGCGCGACCTGGCCCGGGCGCTGCACGTCAGCCGGGCGACGGTGGTGGCGGCGTACGACGAGCTCCGCGGGCGAGGCGTCCTCGAGAGCCGGCAGGGGAGCGGCAGCCGGATCGCGGCCCCGGCCGACCGCGAGCCGGCCGCGGTGACCCGCCGGCTGCGGCGCGGGCTGTCGGCCGCGACCGTGCGGCGCTTCGACGACGCCCCCGACGGGCTGATCTCGATGAGGTACGCCCTGGAGCCCGGCGACCCCCGGATCTCCTCGGCGCTGGCCGACGTCGTCGAGGAGGACCTGCCGAGCCTGCTCGACGAGGTCGGGTACCTGCCGCGCGGCCTGCCCGCGCTGCGCCAGGCCCTCGCCGACCACCACACCGGCCTCGGGCTGCCGACGTCAGCGGAGCAGGTCCTGGTCACCACCGGCACCCACCAGGCCCTCGCCCTGGTCTCCCAGCTGCTGCTGGAGCGCGGCGCCACCGTCGCCGTCGAGTCGCCGAGCTGGCCGGGCTGCTTCGACACCTTCAGCGCGGTCGGCGCCCGGATGGTCGGCGTACCGACGGACGAGGAGGGCCTCCGGGTGGACCGGCTCCGCGAGATGCTCGTCGCGGAGCAGGTGGCGGCGCTGTTCGTGATGCCGAGCTTCCACAACCCGACGGGCACCCTGATGTCGGCCCGGCGCCGCGCCGAGGTCGCGCGGGCCGCCGCCGAGCACGGCGTACCGGTCGTCGAGGACCTCGCCTACGCCACCGCGCTCACCCATGACGGCCCACTCCCGCCGCCGGTCGCCGCCTCCGCCTCCGCCGGCGGACGGGTGCTCACCGCCGGCTCGCTGTCGAAGACCCTGTGGGCCGGCCTGCGCCTGGGCTGGGTGCGAGCCAGCGAGCAGGACGTCGAGGAGCTCGCCCGGCTCAAGGCTCACGCCGACATGGGCACGCCCCTGCTCGACCAGGCGGTCGCCGCCCGCCTGGTGCCGGACCTGGCCGCCCTCGCCGCCGACCGGACCGCCGTCGCCCGCGACCGCCTCGCGCACGCCGGCGCGCTGCTCCGCACCCACCTGCCCGACTGGTCGTGGCAGGCCCCCGCCGGCGGCACCGCGCTGTGGATCCGGCTGCCCGGCTACGACGCCGGCATCCTCGCGCAGGTCGCCCTGCGCCACGGTGTCGAGGTCACGCCGGGCCGCGAGACCGACCCCACCGGCGCCTGGGACGACCACCTCCGGCTCCCGTTCACCTTCGAGCCCGACCTGATGACCGAGGTGGTGCGGCGGCTGGCGGCCGCCGTCGCCGACCTCCGTCGCCCCTGATGGCGCGGTGCGGCCACCGGCGGGTCCCGGACGGTCGGGCTCGCCGATGAGCAGCCGCGGGGCTCCGGCTCCTAGGGTGGGCTCGTGAAGCTTCCTGCTGCGGTCCTGTGGGACATGGACGGCACCCTCGTCGACACCGAGCCGTACTGGATGGCGACCGAGGAGGCCATCGCGGCCGAGCACGGCGGCACCTGGACGCACGAGGACGCCATGCACCTGGTCGGCAACGACCTGCTGGTGTCGGGGGAGTACATCAAGGCCAAGCTCGGCCTCGCCCAGTCGGCCGAGGAGGTCGTCGAGCTGCTGCTCGACGGCGTCGTCGCCCAGGTCCGTCACGCCGTGCCGTGGTGCGCGGGCTCTCGGGAGCTGCTCCTCGCCCTGCACGACGCGGGCGTGCCGTGCGCCCTGGTCACCATGTCGTACCAGCGGTTCGTCGCGCCGATCCTCGAGCACCTGCCGCCCGAGACCTTCCGGGTCATCGTGACCGGGGACATGGTCGACAACGGCAAGCCCCACCCGGAGCCCTATCTCACGGCTGCCGCCGCCCTCGGCGTCGACCCCGGGGACTGCGTCGCCATCGAGGACTCGCCCACCGGCGCCACGTCGGCCGCCGCCGCCGGCTGCACGGTGCTCGTCGTCCCCAACCACGTCCCGGTGCCGCCCGGGCCCGGCCGGGCGTTCCGGGACACGCTCGAGGGGCTCACGCCGACGGATCTGGGCGCGCTGGATCCGGCCTGACCACCTCCTCGTCCGTCTCCGGCTCCTCGTCTCTCGTCACCTGCTCGACCGGGTAGGGCGGGGGCGTGCCGCCGTAGGCCGGGCACAGCGCCTGGTGGGCGCACCACGCGCAGACCGCGCCCTTGCGCGCCTCGAACTGCCGCCGCTCGGTAGCCGCGCGGATCGCGTCCCAGACCGCCAGGACCTTGCGCTCGGTGGCGAGCAGGTCGCGCTCGTCGGGCTCGTAGCGCAGCACCTCGCTGTTGCCGAGGTAGACCAGCTGGAGCATCTTCGGCACGACCCCGCGCATCCGCCACAGGACCAGGGCGTAGAACTTGAGCTGGAAGAGCGCCTTGGCCTCGAACATCTCGTGGGGGCTGGCCGAGGTCTTGTAGTCCACCACCCGGATCGCCCCGTCGGGCGCGACGTCGACCCGGTCGATCACGCCGCGCAGCAGCAGCTTGGCGTCGGTCAGCGTCTCGACGTAGAGCTCACGCTCGGCGGGCTCGAGGCGGGTGGGGTCCTCGAGGTCGAAGTACTTGGCGAGGGTGTCGTGGCAGGAGGCCAGCCAGGCGGTGATCTCGGGGCCGTCCTCGGGGAACATCGACGTGACGGCGGGCTCGAGCTCCTGCAGCTCGGCCCAGGCCGGGGCGAGCAGGCGGTCGGCCTGGTCGGGGGTGCGCTCGGCGGCGGGCAGGTCGTAGAGCTGCTCGAGGACGCGGTGGATGACCGTGCCGCGCACGGCGGCGGGCGACGCGGGCTCGGGGAGGCGGTCGATGCTGCGGAACCGGTAGAGCAGCGGGCAGTTGAGGAAGTCGCCGACCCGGGACGGGGACAGCGCGCCCAGCACCTCGACGCCGTCGACGCGGGTGCCGCCCCGCTCGGACGGATCGGCCGGCTCGACGCCGGGAGCCGCTGGTGTGGTGGTCATGCGATCGACACTAGGACAGCCCTCCGACAGTATGCCGGCCGCCGCAGAAGTCGGGCGGCGGCAGACTGCTCACATGACTGACGTGTTCGGCGAGAGGCTGGCGGCCTGGCGCGAGTACACACAGACCCCGTGGGCGCGAATCCGGTACGGCGTCGTCGGCGAGGTCCTGCGCCGTCAGACCGAGCACCTCGGCGACCGGATCCGCGTTCTGGACGTAGGGGGCGGCGACGGCATGGACGCCGTACCACTCGCGTCGGCGGGGCACGAGGTGACCATCGTCGATCCGTCGGCCGAGTGGCTCGCCGAGGCCGAGCGTCGCGCAGCAGCCGCCGGCACGAACGTCACGACCGTGCTGGGCGGGCTCGACGACCTGCCCGCTGGTGAGTGGGACCTCGTCATGTGTCACTTCGTCCTGCGCTACCGCAGCCGCGACAGCGCTGACCTCGCAGCACTCGCGACCCGCGTTCGTCCTGGCGGGCGGCTCTCCATCATGGACGTCAACCCCGACGGCCGCGTCCTGCGGGAGCTGCTCAACGGCGGCCCGGCCGCCGCACTCGCCGAGCTCCACGCCGAACGCGCCGAGGTCGAGACCTTCCAGACCGAAGCCCGCAAGGTAGGCGTCGACGCCACCACGAACGAGGCCACCGCAGTGGGGCTCACGCCCGTAGGCGTCTACGGCAACCGGATCGCCAACGACCTCCTGGTCGACAACACGGCCAAGCACGACCCTGCCTTCTTCGAAGAGCTCCTGGCCCTCGAGGTCGAGCTGTGCGACCGAGAGCCGTTCAACCGCATCGGGTTCGCTTGGCAGCTCGTCGTCGAGCGCTGAGCCAGGCTCCGCTCGGCTCTGAGGTCGACAGGAGCATCACTTCGACGAGCAACCGGGCCGACGACGTCCGGCAGCCGATTCCCGGATAGCCTCGTCACGTGTCCGGAAGTCGACGTCCCGCCCAGGAGCGCGCGCCCCTGCCCCGGGGCATGTTCCGGATCGGCCGGATCGCGGGCAGCGACGTCCTGGTCTCGAGCTCCTGGTTCCTCATCGCGGGCCTGATCGCGGTGGTGATGAGCCCGCGCGTGGAGCAGGTGCAGCCCGGCCTCGGCGTGTGGACCTACGTCGTCGGCGTCGCCTTCGCGATCGCGCTCTACCTCGCCGTCCTGCTCCACGAGGCCTCCCACGCGGTGGTGGCCCGCCGGTTCGGCTTCACGGTCCACTCGATCACCCTGCACTTCCTCGGTGGCGCGACCGCCATCGAGGGCGAGGCGCGGCGCCCGCGTCAGGAGTTCTGGATCGCGGTGGTCGGTCCGATCACCTCGATCGCGGTCGGGGCGGCGGCGCTGGCGGCGTGGTTCGTCACCCCCGACGGGCTGCTGCGCCTGGTCGTGGAGGGGCTGGCCGGCGCGAACCTGATGATCGGTGTACTGAACCTGGTGCCGGGCCTGCCGCTCGACGGCGGCCGGGTGCTCAAGGCCGGCGTCTGGGCGATCACCGGCCGGGTCCACACCGGCACCGCCGTCGCCGCCTGGACCGGACGCGGTACGGCGGTCCTGGTCGCGGTGTGGGCGCTGTGGGCCTCCCGTGACGGCTCGCTCGTCAACCCGCTCGTCCTGCTGATCGTCGCCCTCTTCCTGTGGACCGGCGCCAGCCAGGCGCTGGCGGTCGCCGGGATCACCCGCCAGTTCGACGGCGTGGTCGCCAGCGACCTCGCCCGGCGCGCCCTGAGCGTCCCCGACGACCTGCCGCTCGCCGAGGCGATGCGCCAGGCACGCGAGGCGGGCGCCGGCAGCATCGTCACCACGACCGCCGACGGGCGGCCCGTCGGCGTGGTGGACGAGACCGCCGCCCGCGCCGTACCCGCGGAACGGGCGCCCTGGGTGGCCGTCTCCAGCGTCGCGCGCACCCTCGAGCCGGGCCTGGCCCTGCCGGTGCGGATCACCGGCGCGGCGCTGCTCGACAAGGTGCGCACCACCCCGGCCTCGGAGTACGTGCTGCTCGACGACGACGGCCGGGTGTACGGCGTCCTCTCCGCCGCCGACCTGATCCGAGCCGTGCGCAGGTGAGCCGGTAGATTGCGCCGGTGACCGATGCGCCCCACGACCCCACTGGCGACGTACCCCCCGAAGCCTGGTCCGGTGTCCACCGCGGCCCATTGCGTGCCGGCGAGTGGGTCCGGCTGGTCGACGGGAAGGGCCGGAAGCACAACTTCGAGCTCGTGCCCGGCAAGCGCTTCTTCTCCAACAAGGGCCACCTGGAGCACGACGAGCTGATCGGCCGCGAGGAGGGCTTCGCGGTCACCTCCTCGGTCGGCGGGGAGTACCTCGTCTTCCGGCCGCTGCTCTCGGAGTTCGTGGTGTCGATGCCGCGCGGCGCGGCGGTCGTGTACCCGAAGGACTCCGCGCAGATCGTGGCGATGGCCGACATCTTCCCCGGCGCCCACGTCGTCGAGGCCGGCGTCGGCTCCGGGGCGCTCACCTGCTCGCTGCTGCGGGCCGTCGGGCCGTACGGCCGGGTGTCGTCGTACGAGCGGCGGGAGGAGTTCGCCGACGTCGCCCGCCGCAATGTCACCCAGTTCTTCGGTGGCGACCACCCGGCCTGGCGGCTCACGCTCGGCGACCTCGCGGAGGCGCTGCCCGCGTCGGGGGAGCGGTGCGACCGGATCATCCTCGACATGCTCGCCCCCTGGGACTGCCTCGACGCCGCCGCCGACGCGCTGCTGCCCGGCGGCATCGTGTGCGCGTACGTCGCCACGACCACGCAGCTGTCGAAGTTCGTCGAGGCGGTGCGGGTGCACGGCGGGTTCACCGAGCCGGCGCCGTGGGAATCGCTGGTGCGGGACTGGCACGTCGAGGGGCTCGCCGTGCGGCCGGGTCACAAGATGATCGGGCACACGGCCTTCCTGGTCACGGCGCGGCGGATGGCGCCGGGGGAGCGAGCGCCGCTGAAGAAGCGCCGGCCGGCTCCCGGGGCGTACGGGCCGGACTACAAGGGGCCGCGGCCGCCGGGGGTGCCGGAGACGTCGGCCGACGACTGAGGGGGTCCGGACGTTGCGGTTTGGTCCCAAACCGCAACAATTCCGGCCCGAAACATGCGGTTTGGGACCAAACCGCATTAATCACTTCCTTGTAACACCCGCCCGAGTAGTGTCGGACCAAGGAGGTGTGCCATGACGAGCATGGGAGAAGGCACGACAGGCGGACACCGCTCCCCGAGCCGGGAAGAGCTCGAGGACCAGGTGCGCTACCTCGAGGAGGAGGTGGGCGATCTCCGGCGCCGTCTGGTCGACAGCCCGTCCGGCGCGGCCCGTTCGCTCGAGGGGCGGCTGGCGGAGGCGCAGCGGTCGCTGGCGGCGGTGACGGCCCAGAACGAGCGGTTGGCGGGGACGCTGCGCGATGCCCGCGACCAGATCCTCAAGCTCAAGGAGGAGGTCGACCGCCTGGCGCAGCCGCCGGCGGGATTCGGCACCTTCCTGCAGCGCAACGAGGACGACACAGTCGACGTGTTCACCGGCGGTCGCAAGCTGCGGGTCACGGTGAGCCCGAGTGTGGAGCTCGACACGCTGCGGCGCGGCCAGGAGGTCATGCTCAACGAGTCGCTCAACGTGGTCGCCGCGTTCGACTACGAGACGGTCGGCGAGGTCGTGATGCTCAAGGAGGTGCTCGCTGACGGCGAGCGCGTGCTGGTGATCGCCAACGCCGACGAGGAGCGCGTCGTGCGGCTGGCCGAGCCGCTGCTGAGCGAGACCCTGCGCGCCGGCGACTCGCTGCTGCTCGACTCCCGCGCGGGCTATGTCTACGAGCGGGTGCCGAAGTCGGAGGTCGAGGAGCTGGTACTCGAGGAGGTCCCCGACATCACCTACGACACGATCGGTGGCCTCGGCAACCAGATCGAGGCGATCCAGGACGCCGTCGAGCTGCCGTACCTCTACCCGGAGCTGTTCGCCGAGCACGAGCTCAAGCCGCCGAAGGGCATCCTGCTCTACGGCCCGCCGGGCTGCGGCAAGACCCTGATCGCGAAGGCGGTCGCGAACTCGCTGGCGAAGAAGGTGGCGGCGAAGACCGGCCAGGAGGGGAAGTCGTACTTCCTCAACATCAAGGGACCCGAGCTGCTCAACAAGTACGTCGGCGAGACCGAGCGCCACATCCGGCTGGTGTTCCAGCGGGCCCGCGAGAAGGCCAGCACCGGTACGCCGGTCATCGTGTTCTTCGACGAGATGGACTCGCTCTTCCGCACCCGCGGGTCGGGGGTCTCCTCCGACGTCGAGAACACCATCGTCCCCCAGCTGCTCAGCGAGATCGACGGCGTCGAGCTGTTGGAGAACGTGCTGGTCATCGGGGCCTCGAACCGCGAGGACATGATCGACCCGGCGATCCTGCGGCCCGGCCGGCTCGACGTGAAGATCAAGATCGAGCGGCCCGACGCCGAGTCGGCGCGCGACATCTTCAGCAAGTACCTCACCCAGAGCCTGCCGCTGCACGCCGACGACCTCGCCGAGTTCCACGGCGACCGCAAGGCCACGGTGGGCGGCATGATCCGGGCGACGGTCGAGCGGATGTACTCCGAGACCGAGGAGAACCGCTTCCTCGAGGTGACCTACGCCAACGGCGACAAGGAGGTCCTGTACTTCAAGGACTTCAACTCCGGCGCGATGATCCAGAACATCGTCGACCGGGCGAAGAAGATGGCGATCAAGGACTTCCTCGACCACGACCAGAAGGGCCTGCGGGTGTCCCACCTGCTCCAGGCGTGCGTCGACGAGTTCAAGGAGAACGAGGACCTGCCCAACACGACCAACCCCGACGACTGGGCGCGGATCTCGGGCAAGAAGGGCGAGCGGATCGTGTTCATCCGCACCCTCATCACCGGCAAGCAGGGCACCGAGCCGGGCCGGTCCATCGACACCGTCAACGACACCGGCCAGTACCTCTAGACGGCGAGACCGGACGCGATCCGGTCGAGCAGCAGCGCCTCGGCGAGGCACGCCTTGCGGAACTCGCCGAGGTGCAGGCTCTCGTCGATCCCGTGCGCCCGGGTGTCCGGGTCCTCGACGGCGGTGACCAGCACCGTCGCGTCGGAGAAGGTCTCGGCGAGCAGGTGGATCAGCGGGATCGAGCCGCCGACACCGATCTCGACCGGCTCGGCGTCCCAGGCGTCGCGCAGGGCGCCGGTCATCACCGCGTGGGCTGCGCTGTCGTCGCCGAGGTCGACCGGGTGCGCGCTGGCGCGCAGGGTGGTCTCCACGACCGCGCCGTGCGGGACGTGCGCGCGCAGGTGCGCGGTGACGGCGTCCACCGCCGCCTCGGGTACGACGCCGGGAGGGATCCGCACCGAGAGCCGGGCGGTGGCGCGGGCCCGGAGCACGTGCGCGGCCTCGCCGACGGGCGGCAGGTCGGTGCCGATGAGGGTGATCGACGGCTGCCGCCACAGCCGGGAGGTGAGCGAGCCGCGACCGGGGAGGCGGCTGGTGGCGGGGACGCCGGCGTCGGCGCGGAGCACCTGCTCGTCGTACTCCACCGCGGGGGTGCGGGCCGGGCCGTCGAGACCCCGCACGGCGACCGCCCCGTCGGCGTCGTAGAGGGTGGCGAGGGCGCGGACCAGCGCGCCGGCGGCGTCCGGCACCGCGCCGCCCCAGGCGCCGGAGTGCAGGTCGTGGTCCAGGACGCCGACGGCGACCTCGAGGTCGAGGATCCCGCGCAGCGAGGTGGTGAGCGAGGGCGTGCCGACCGCCCAGTTCACCGAGTCGGCGACGACGACCACGTCGGCGGCGAGCGCCTCGCGGTGCTCGACCAGGAGCTTGGGCAGGCTCGGGGAGCCGATCTCCTCCTCGCCCTCGACCAGGATCCGGACGTTGCAGCCGAGGTCGGGACCGAGGACCGCGAGCGCGGCCAGGTGGACGCCGATGCCGGCCTTGTCGTCGGCGGAGCCCCGTCCGAAGAGCCGCTCGCCGCGCCGGGTCGCCGTGAAGGGTGGACTGGTCCACGCGTCGAGGTCGCCGGTGGGCTGGACGTCGTGGTGGGCGTAGAGCAGCACGGTCGGGCCGTCGACCGGTGCGGAGCGGCCGAGCACGGCCGGCTGGCCGCCGTCGACCGACACCACCGAGACGTCGACGCCGAGGTCGCTGAACGCCTCGGCGGTCTGCCGGGCGCTGCGCAGCACGTCGGCGCGGTGCGCCGGGTCCACGCTGATCGACGGTACGGCGACCAGCTCGTCCAGCCGCGCCAGCACGTCCGGCAGCAGCGCGTCGAGACGGGCCGCGAGCTCCGCGGTGCGGGCGCTCATCGGACCACCCGCGTCCAGCCGTAGCGGTCGGGGCTGCGGCCCTCCTGGATGCCGAGCAGGTCATCGCGCAGCGCCGTGGTCCACCGGCCCGGGCGGCCGTCGCCGACCTGGACCGAGCCGTCGGACCAGCACAGCTCGGCCACCGGAGTGACCACCGCGGCGGTGCCGCACGCGAACACCTCGGCGACCCGGCCGGAGCGGGCACCGGCCTGGACCTCGCTGAAGGCGACCTGGCGCTCCTCGACGCGGGCACCGAGGTCGCGGGCCAGGGTGAGGATCGAGTCGCGGGTGACGCCGGCCAGGATGGTGTCGCTGGTCGGCGGCGTGACCAGGGTGGTGCCGGAGGGCTCCTCGAGGACCACCACGACGTTCATCCCGCCGAGCTCCTCGAGGTGCCGGCCCTCGCGGGCGTCGAGGTAGAGCACCTGCTGGCAGCCGCGGTCGGCGGCCGCCTGCTGCATCAGCATCCCGCCGGCGTAGTTGCCGGCGCACTTCGCGGCGCCGGTGCCGCCGGGGAAGGCCCGCGGCTGGTGCTCCTCGACCCAGACCCGGATGCCGTCGTACCCGGAGGCGAAGTAGGAGCCGGCCGGGGAGCCGATCACGTGGAAGGCGTACTCCCGCGCGGGCCGGGTGCCGAGCGCCGCCTCGGTGGCGATCATGAACGGCCGCAGGTAGAGGCTGCGCCCCGAGCCCGCCGGTACGACGTCCGCACAGGCCGCGGTGAACAGCTCGAGGGCCGTCACGAAGTCGGCGACCGGGAGCTCGGGCATCGCCATCCGCCGGGCGGAGGCCTGCAGCCGGGCGGCGTTCACCTCCGGGCGGAACAGCCGGATCGCGTCGTCGTCCCCGCGGTAGGCCTTCATCCCCTCGAAGATGGCCTGGCCGTAGTGGAGCACCATCGCGGCCGGGGACAGCCGTAGGTCGGCCAGCGGCCCGACGCGGGCGGGGGACCAGCCGCCGTCGGCGGTCCACCGCAGGGTGACCATGTGGTCGGCCAGCGAGGCGCCGAAGGTGGTGCTCGGGTCGGCCGCGAGGGAGGTGTCGGTCATGGTGGCGACCCTAGGGACGCGGCACGGCCGGGGCAGTGGGCGAGCTGCACACCTGGTCGGCGCGCTTCGGGCGGCCCGCCCCCAGGGCCGCTGCGACGAGCGCGACGACCCGGTCGACGTCCGCGGGGTCGGTGTCCCAGGCCGTCATCAGCCGCAGCAGCCGCCGCTCTCCGGACGCCCGCCAGGTGGTGAGCGCGACGTCCTGGGTGAGCCGGTCGGCGACGGGGGCGGCGAGGTCGACGAAGACCGCGTTCGCCTCCGTCGGCACCGGGAGGCCGACGTCAGGGAGCGCGCCGAGCCCGGCGGCCAGGCGCGACGCCTGCCGGTTGGCGTGCTCGGCGTTGCGGTGCCACAGGTCGTCCTCGAGCAGCGCGAGCAGCTGCGCGGACACGAACCTGGTCTTGGCGGGCAGCTGTCCCACCGCCTTCTGCAGGAACTCGATGCCGGGCACGGTGCCGGGATCGAGCACGACCAGGCCGTCGCCGAGCAGGCCGCCGTTCTTGCTCGATCCCAGCGACACCACGTCGACGCCGACGGCGGTGGTCAGCTCGGCCCACGAGACGCCCAGCGTGGCGGCGGCATTGGCCAGCCGGGCGCCGTCGAGGTGCACCGCGAGCCCGAGGTCGTGCGCCTCGGCGCACAGCGCGCGCAGGTCGGCGACGTCGTAGCAGGTGCCGAGCTCGGTGCTCTGGGTGAGCGAGAGCACCGACACCTGGGCCCGGTGCCGGTTGCCCGGGGCGAGATGCGGAGCGAGCCCGCCGGGCCGGATCCGCCCCGCGGGTGAGGGCGCCAGCACCAGCTTGAGCCCGGCCCGCTCCGGCGCGGCCGTCTCGTCGGTGTGGACGTGCGCGTCCTCGGCGCACAGCACCGACTCCCAGCGCCGGGTCATCGCGGACAGGGCGAGCACGTTGGCCCCGGTGCCGTTGAAGACCGGGACGTACGACGCCGTCGGGCCGAACACCTGCCGCAGCCGGCGCTCGGCCTCCCGGGTCCACGGGTCGGCGCCGTACGACGGCGTCCGGCCCCGGTTGGCCTCGGCCACCGCCGCGAGCACCGCGGGATGGGCGGGGGCGGCGTGGTCGCTGGTGAAGTCAAGGGTCATCGGGCCTCTCCGAAGGTGTGGGACACCGCCGTGCCGAGCAGGCCGAGGTCGGTGCCGAGGGCGACGAGGTCGAGCGGCGGCAGCGTGGCCGCGTGCTCGGCGGACAGGGCGAACATCGCCAGCCGCCGCTCGTGGTCCCGGCTGAGCGCGGACAGGTCGGCGACGGCGGCCAGCAGCTCGGGTCCGTCGGGGCGCCAGCCGGCCGAGCGGGCCAGGTCGATCGGCCCGACGAAGACGCCGCTCACGCCGTCGACGCCGAGGATGTCCCCGGCCGCGGCGAGGCCGGCGGCGGTCTCGACCATCGGCAGCACCAGCGGGTCGGAGAAGCCGGGCAGCCCGGTCGAGCGGGCCCGGGGACGTCGGTAGCCGTCGCTGCGGACGCCGTCGGGGGCGAACCGGGTCGCCGCGACGATGGACGCCGCCTGACCCGCCCTCTCGACGGCCGGCACCACCACCCCGCGCGCGCCGAGGTCGAGGGCGCGACCGATCGCGGCGGCGGAGTGGTCGGCGGTGCGGACCAGCACCGGGGTGTCGTGCAGCTCGGCGCAGCGCAGCAGGTCGGGGAGGTCGGCGGCCGCGATCTCGCCGTGCTGGAGGTCGATCCCGAGCCACCGGGGCCGGGCGGCCTCGTCGGCGAGTACGGCGGCCAGCGCGGCGGGACCGAGGACGGTGAGCCAGAGCCCCGGCACGGGAACCGTGCCGGGGCTCTGCAGGGGGAGCTGACTCACGCGTTGCGGGCCTTGTCGGGCGGCACCATGTAGGTCGTGCGGCTCGGGAACAGCCCGAGGCGGACGCTGCTCTCCAGCCACGAGATCGCCGCGCCGGTCGGGTCGACGACAGGCACCCGGTGGCCGGCGGCGGCCAGCGCCTCGCGGATCCGGTCGACCACGCCGAGCATCCCGGTGCAGCCGAGCACGACGACGTCGGCCTCGCCGGACTCCACCAGGTCGACGGCCTGCTCGGAGAGGCGCTCGATCATCAGCTCGTGGTCGTCGAGGCCGAGGACCGGCAGGTCGATGACCCGGATCGCCGAGATCCGGTCCTCGACGCCGTAGCGGCGGGCGAGGGAGCGCAGCATCGGGAGCACGTTGGGGAGCACGGTGATGATCGCGATCCGCTCGCCGTGGGCCATCGCGGTGAAGATGGCCGGCTCGTAGCCGCCGACCACCGGTACGTCGATCACCTCGCGGGCCGCGTGCACGCCCGGGTCGCCGAAGCAGGTGATGAAGACGCCGTCGACGCCGTCGGCCTTCGCCTCGGCGATCCGGTCCAGGATGCCGGGCGCGGCGAGCGCCTCGTCGTACTCCGACTCGATGCTGGCGGTGCCGCGCAGCAGCGGGACCGCGTCGATCTTGGTGTCGGGCAGCGCCCAGGACGTGGCGTCGTCGAGGGCGGCCTGCAGGAAGGTGTCGCCGATCGCGGGCAGGATGACGCGGATGTGCATGAGGTGCTCCTCTGGTCGGGGAGCTCCGACGCTAGGTCCGGGGCCGCGCGGCCGGGCATGGGCGAGATGCACAGGCCCGGCGGGCCGGCTGGGCCGGTAGCCGCATCCGCCGGGGCCACCGGCGGGTCAGCGGGCTCAGGCCCGCACCGACCGGCAGGCGACCTGGAGGGCGAGCCGCTGGCTGGGGTCGTTGAGGTCGACACCGAGCCGGTCGCGGATCTGCTGGAGCCGGGTGGTGATCGTGTTGCGGTGCACCCCGGTGGCGGCGGCGGTCTCGACGACGGAGCCACCGCACTCCAGGTAGGCGCGCAGGGTCGCGAGCAGGCCCTGGGAGGCGGGATCCAGCAGCGGCGCGAGGGCGGTCTCCGCGAAGGAGCGGGTCACCTCCGACTCCTGCCAGGTGGCCAGCAGCCGCGCGACGCCGAGCTCGTCGGAGTGCTCGACCACCGGCCGGTAGTCGTGGCTGAGCGCGAGCAGCGCGGCGTTGCGGGCCTCGTCGAGGGTCTCGACCAGGCCGCCGGGACCGCGGTGCGGGCGGCCGATGCCGACCGCGATCCCGAGGTCGCGGGGCATCGCGGCGGCGGCGCGGCGGACCCGCTGCAGGACGGCGCGCGCGTCGGCCGTCGGGGGCTCGGCCTCCGCCGAGGACCAGGCCAGCCAGCGGTCGCCGTCGTCCTGGCAGGCGACCACGGCGATGCCCTGCGCGGCGAGCTCCGCGGCCCAGCGGGCGCGGGCCCGCTCGCGCTCGCTGTCGTCGAGGCCGGGGCTGGGCACGGCGTGCACGCCGACATGCCAGTGCTGCAGCTGCCAGCCGAGCGAGACGGCGCTCTCGACGACCCCGCGGCTGACCCCGTCGCGGTGCGCGACGATCTCGGCGAGCGTCTGCCGCTCGACCAGCGCGTCGTGCCGGCTCTGCGCCCGCTGGGTGGTGAGCCAGCTGCGGACGTGGGGCTCGGCGACGGCCAGCGCGCTCGCGACCTGGTTCATCCGGCCGTGGGAGGGCCGCGGCAGCCGGCAGGCCAGCCAGGCGGTGACCCGGGGACTGTCGGGGTCGTGCACCGGGTGGACCAGGCAGCCGTCGTCGCGCTGCGGGATGGCCCGGTCCAGGTGGATGTCGGGCGGCAGCTCCACCTCGGGACCGACCAGGCTGCGGCCGTCGGCGGTCAGCATCGACACCGGCACGCCCAGCTCGTCGGCGACGGCGCCCAGGATCTCGGGCGCGGTGTGGCGCCCGTGGATGCGCCGGACGACCCGGTTGACGACCCGGGCCTCGGCCAGCTCGGGAGCCCGGACCCGCACGGTCAGCTCCTGCAGCACCTGGACCGGCCGCCCGCGCGGCAGCCACACCAGGGGTACGGCGAGCCGGTCGGCCAGCCGGCTCGTGGCCAGCAGCGGCAGCTCGGTCTGGGCGACCACGAGCAGGCCCGCGACCCCGGAGTCGTGCGCCCGGCGGACGAGCGCGTCGAGCCGGTACGCCGGCGTGACCGCCTCGGGCCGGCACAGCAGCAGGCTGTCGGCCACCGCCTCGGGGTCGTCGGCGTCGTACCAGCCGACGTCGAGGACCAGTCGCTCCAGGCCGGCCGCGCCGGCCACGACCCGCGCGTCGCGCAGCTCCGGCTCGCCCAGCAGGTCGGCGACGCGCAGCGTCTCGCTCATCGTTCCTCCATCTCCACGAGGCCGAAGGCGCTCGGGCCGACCAGGTGGCGCGCGCTCGCGGGCCAGGTGTGCAGCGCGGGCAGGGAGCAGACGACGACCGCCTGCCCGACCCGGACCTCCTCGACCTGGAGCGGTCGCCGGCTGCGGTTGTCGAGGACGGCGACCACGTCGGGCGTGCTGGCGCCCGGGACGCCGTCGACGGTGGTGGCGAGGAACTCCTCCTGGTGGTCGACCCGCACCACGGCGCCGTCGCCGCCGTCGATGACGGTGAGCGTGCCGGGCGCGGTGCTGCTGCGGGGCACGATCTCCTCGACCCGCCCGACGCCGTGCAGCCGGGCGCCGAGGTCGCCGATCAGCACCGGCAGCGCCGCCGACCGGGCGGCCAGGAACCGGCGGCCCAGCTCGATGCAGGCGCTCACGCTGCCGCGCACGCCCATCCGGTCCAGGTCGCCCGCGGCGATCGGATAGCCCGCCACCGACGCCGCGCCGCCCATGCCGGCGGTGATGCCGGCGAGGATCGGCTCGACGGCGCGCGGCCCCATCAGCGGCACGACGACCACGTCGCCGGCCGGGCTCGCCACGGCCAGCGGCACCGGCGCGACGCCGTTGAGCGCGAGCGTGTTCTGGGTGAGCTTCGGGAAGGCACGCCCCATCAGGTCGCCGTCGACGAACGGCAGGCCGAGCTCGATGGCGCCGATCGCGCCGACCAGCGCGTTCAGGCCGCCGATCTCGAACGCGGCGGCCGCCCGGATCGGGCCCATCACCTGCTCGGCCACCGCGGCGGCCGCGCGGGCCAGGTCGACCGGGCTGAGCAGCCGCTCGGAGATCACGTCGGGGGAGCCGACCGCGCCGGTGTGGACCACGATCCCGTCGGGCGGGAGGTCGGCCGCCGGGACCAGGCGCAGCGAGCGCTCGGCGAGCAGGTGCCGCAGCAGGTGGGCACCGACCCGCACGTCGCCCCCGCCGCCCGCGCCGAGGATGGCCGCCCCGGCGGCGAAGGCGTCGACGTCCTCGCGCTCGATGCGCCGCTCAGCCACGGCGCACCTCCGGCAGCGGGTCCTGGAGGGCCAGCTCGCCGACCGCCTTCACCCGCACCCGGTAGGCCTCGCCCGGCAGGTAGTTGAGCGGCAGCCGGACCGTGTCGACGACCTGGACCGTGCTCGGCCGGGCGCCGGCGGCGATGGCCCGGTCCACCGCCTCCTGGGCGGCGGCGTCGACCGCGTCCCGCGCGCCGGCTCCGGTCGCGGTCACCACCCGGTCGACCTCGCCGCTCACCCGGGCGACGGCGGCGCCCACGGCGTTGGCGACCTCGTGGTGCTCGGGGCGGATCACCTCGGCGACGTCGGGCAGGTCGTCGGCGACGATCGCGCCCCCGCCGCCCACGACGACCGCGGTCACCGGATCCACCGAGAGCCGCATCCGGTCGACGGCGTCGCCGAGGGAGCGGCGTACCTGGGCCAGGACGGCGTCGACGAGGGAGCGCGGCACGCCGCGGGTGAGACCGCGCTCGCCGAGGTCGCTGCGGCCGGCGGCGACCGCGATGTCCGTCGCGGTCAGCACGTCGCCGCCGAAGACCAGCGCGTCCTGGCGCAGCCGGAGCCCGACGCTGCGCGGGCCGAGGGTGGGCCGGTCGGCGCTGCCGCCCACGACGCTGCCGCCCCCGAAGCTCAGCGAGATGACGTCGGGCATCCGGACATTGGTCGGCACCAGCGCGACGCTGACGTCGTCGGGCGCCTCGCGCGGGTAGCCCTGCTCCAGCACGCCGACGTCGACGGTGGTGCCGCCGACGTCGATGACGGTGCAGGAGGTCCGGCCGGCGAGGACGGCGGCGCCCCGCATCGAGTTCGCCGGACCCGAGGCGAGGGTGGTCACCGGGAAGCGGCGGGCGTACTCCACGCCCATCAGCGCGCCGTCGTTGCTGCTGAGGAAGATCGGCGCCGCGACGCCCGCCGCGCGGACCGCGCCGACCAGGCCGTCGGTCACGACCTCGGCCAGCTCCCGCAGTGCCGCGTTGAGCGCGGTCGCGTTCTCCCGCTCGAGCAGGCCGAGGGTGCCGATCTCGTGGGACAGGCTGACCGGCGCGTCGGGCAGCTCCTCGGCGAGCAGCTGGGCGGCCGCGAGCTCCAGGTCCGGTGCCACGGGCGAGAACACCGACGAGATCGCGTACGAGCGGGCGCCGGCGTGATGGGCCGCGTCCACGGCCGCCCGGAACTCGGCGGCGTCGAAGGGGGAGATCAGCCGGCCGTCGTACTCGTGACCGCCGTGGCACATGAATACATGGCCGCCGACCGAGGCGCGCAGCCGGTCCGGCCAGCCGGACAGCGGGGGCACGGCCGCCGCCGCGGGCAGCCCCAGCCGGATCACGGCGGTGGGCGCGAGGTGGGAGCCGTCGACGAGCGCGTTGAGGAAGTGGGTGGTGCCGATCATCACGGCGGCGACCTCGCGGGCCAGGCCGGGCCGGGCGGCGACGACGGCACCGACGGCCCGGGCGATGCCGCTGGTGACGTCGGCCGTGGACGCCTCCTTCGCGGTCGCGACCACGGTGTCGCCGGAGAGCAGCACCGCGTCGGTGTTGGTCCCACCGACGTCGATGCCGAGGCGCAGCACGCGGTCCACGCCGGCAGCCTAGTGACAGCGGCGGACCGCCTGCCAGGCGTCCTGCACAGTCACTGGCGCGGACCCTGGGCAGATCGCCCAGTGGTGTGACGCCGGTCGCGATCGGCTGCCGGCGCTGGTCCGGGCCGCGACCCGCGCGGATCGGGCGATGTGCTCAGTGCGGACCGGCGAGCAGTGCTCAATGCCTCCTGCGCCGAGGGCTCCCGTCGCACTTGACTGCCGCCACACCGACAGCCCCTCCACCGGGAGACATCATGAACCGTCCACTCCTCCTCGCCCTCGCCACCTCGGCGACGCTGGCCATCACGGCGTGCAGCAGCGGCACCACCGGCAGCGGCGGCTCCGGCCCCGCCGCCCCCGAGGTCAAGGCCGCGACCATCGACGCCTCGGGTCCGCTCGCCGGCAAGACCGTCACCTACATCGACGGCATGCCCGGCAACGCCCTCATGGAGGGCATCGCCCAGGGCCTGGCCACCGAGCTCAACGCCCAGGGCGCGAAGCTGGTCGACGTCTACCAGACCAACGCGCAGAACCAGCTCGACCTCGCGGTCGCCAACCAGCGCATCCAGGAGGCGATCGCCCAGGACGTCGACGCGATCGTCGCCTTCCCGCTCGACGTGAACTCGATCAGCCCCGGTGTCGCCGCGGCCGAGAAGGCCGGCATCCCGCTGTTCATCTTCCAGGATCTCGGTGGCCTGGACGTGACCGGCAAGCTCGCCTTCCCCGACGAGCAGCGCGGCCGGGACACCGGGGAGGCGCTCGCGAAGATCGTCGGCGGCGAGGGCGAGGCGACGGTGCTGTCCGGCATCCCGACCGACAACATCGAGAACGCCGTGGCCGGCGCGGTCGAGGGGCTCGAGGCCGGCGGCCTGAAGATCGTCGGCGACCCGGCCAACCAGCGCAACCTCAAGGACGACGCCCCGGGGGCCCAGCAGATCGCGCAGGGCATCTTCGCCCAGCACCCCGACCTCGACGCGCTGGTCGTCTACAACTCCGCCTCCGCGACCGGAGCGATCGCCGCGGCCCGCCAGGCCGGCGTGCTGGACCACGTCAAGATCGCCACGATGGCCGGCGAGGACGCCAACATCGAGCAGCTGCGGACCGGTGACCTGGCACTGTCGTACGACTTCGACGGCACCAACTACGGCAAGAAGATGGCCGAGCTGGTGGCCCGCTCGCTCGAGGGCGAGCAGCTCGACAACGAGGTGGTCGAGGCACCGCTCGGCACGATCTTCACGCAGGACAACGTGGCCGACTTCGTGCCGTGGCCCGAGCGCATCCAGTACGTCGAGCTCCCGCACACCTACTGAGGCACCGGCCGTGAACGCCCACCGTCTCGAGACGACACCCGCGCTGTCGGTCGTGTCCGTGTCCCGCCGGTTCGGTCCGACCCTCGCCCTAGACGAGGTCGAGCTGAGCTTCGCCCCGGGACGGGTCACCGCCGTGGTCGGCGCGAACGGGTCCGGCAAGAGCACGCTGCTGCGCATCCTCGCGGGGCTGCTGGCTCCCTCGGCCGGCCGGGTGCTCGCCTTCGGCTCGCACGAGGTCCGCTCGGTCCACTCCGCGCTCGACGCCGGGGTGGTCCTGGTTCCGCAGGAGCCGACCCTGGCCGGGCACCTCACCGTGTGGCAGAACGTCAGCCTGGTCAGTCCGGCGCGTCGCACCGGGTTCTTGCTTAACGACCGCAAGGCCCGGCGGTTCGCGGCCCGGCACGTCGCGGGACTGCTTCCCGCCGACGTGCTGGACCGGCCGACCGGCTCGCTGAACAAGTCCACGCGTCAGCTCGTGCAGCTCGCGGCGGCGATGGCCCGCGATCCCCAGGTGCTGCTGCTGGACGAGCCGACGGCGGTGCTCGACGAGGACGGCGTGGTCGCGCTGCACGCACTGGTGCGCTCCTTCCGGGAGCGCGGCGGCACCGTCCTGATCGTGTCGCACCGCCTCAAGGACGTGCTCGAGCTCGCCGACGACGTGGTCGCCCTGCGCAACGGCCGGGTCCAGCTCGACTGCGCGGTCACCCCGCAGACCGAGCGCGAGATCGTCGCGCTGCTGTCCGCCGAGTCGCGCGTGGACCGCGACCACCGCGCGCCGGCCGACGCCCCGGCGGTGCTCCGGGCCACCGGCCTGAAGGGCTGGCGGGGGCTGGACGTGCCCGAGCTGGTCGTCCGCGCCGGCGAGATCGTCGGCGTGGCCGGGCAGAGCGGCAGCGGCCGCTCGCGCCTGGCCGCCGCGCTCGCCGGGTCGCATCCGGCGCACGGCACGGTGACGGTCGCCGGGACGAGCGTGCGGACCGGGAGCATCCGGTCCGCACGCGCCGCGGGCATCGCCTACGTCCCCGAGGACCGGCACGCGGCCGCGATCATGGGCAACCAGAGCGTCGAGGCCAACCTGCTGCTCGGCCAGGGCGACAGCACGCTGCGCACCGGGCCGTTCCGGTCGCGGCGCGGCGAGCGCCGAGTGGGGCGGAGCCTGGTGGCGTCGTACGACATCCGGCCGCCGCTGCCCGACAAGCAGGCCGGGCTGCTCTCCGGCGGCAACCAGCAGAAGGTCGCGGTGGCCCGCGCCCTCGCCGGACGGCCCAGGGTCGTGATCGCCGACGAGCCCACCCAGGGCGTCGACGCGGCGGCCCGCAGCGCGATCCACGACGCCCTGGTCGCCAGCGCCGAGGAGGGCACCGCGGTGCTCGTGGTCTGCAGCGAGTTCGAGGAGCTGTTCGCGCTCGCCGACCGCATCGTCGTGCTCTACGACGGCCGGGTGGTGCTCGACCGGCACTGCTCGGCCACCACGCCCGACGAGGTGCTCGCGGCGTCGCTCGGCGCGACCGCGCCGGCCGCCGTGCCTCCGACCGATCCCACCGACAACCTGGAAGAGGTGCTCGCATGACCGCCGTGACCGCTCCCGTGGAGCCCTCCGGCTCGGGCAACCCGGTGCTCGACCGGGTCCGGGCGCTGCCGCCGACGCTGCGCCAGCAGACGCTGTTCGGCCTGATCCTGCTCGCGATGTTCCTCGGCTCGATGCCCTTCGTCGCCCAGATGCGGGACACCGAGTACCTGATGCTGCAGCTGGCGACCTACTCGGCCGTGCTGATCATGGCGCTCGGGCAGACCTTCGTCGTCCTGCAGGTCGGCTTCGACCTGTCGACCGGCGCGGTCCAGGGCTTCACCGGGGGCCTGGTCTACCTGCTGGTCGGCCATGTCTTCACCGACGGGCTGATGATCGTGGTCTGCCTGCTCGCGGCCACCGCGATCGGCGCCGTCGTCCACGGACTGCTGATCACCCGGGCCCGGATGAACTACTTCATCGTCACCCTGGCGACGTACACGATCCTGCCGAGCCTGCTTCGGGTGATCCTCGACGGCGCGAGCAAGCCGGTCCACAGCCCCGCGCTCGACACCCTCGCCAACGGCGAGGTGCTCGGCATCCGCACCCCGATCGTGGTCGCGGCGGTCGTGTTCGCGCTGCTGTGGGTGGTGCTCAACCGCACCGTCTTCGGCCGCAACGTGTACGCCGTGGGCAGCAACCGCGAGGCCGCCCGCCTCGCGGGTCTCCCG
The DNA here is from genome assembly GCF_016907515.1 of Nocardioides nitrophenolicus. Classification (NCBI taxonomy): domain Bacteria; kingdom Bacillati; phylum Actinomycetota; class Actinomycetes; order Propionibacteriales; family Nocardioidaceae; genus Nocardioides; species Nocardioides nitrophenolicus. The sequence goes on along the minus strand of NZ_JAFBBY010000001.1, from coordinate 5,666,216 downwards.
GTCACCGCGATCACCATGGCCTGCTACGGCATCTGCTCCCTGTGCGCGGGCGTCGCCGGCCTGCTGCTGCTCGGCAACCTCGGCGCGGCGGATCCCTCGGCCGGGCTCGGCAACGAGTTCTTCGCGCTGACCGCGGTGCTGCTCGGCGGCACCCGGTTCTCCGGCGGCCAGGGCAGCCTGTTCGGCACCCTGCTCGGGATCCTGTTCCTCGTCGTGCTCGCCAACATCCTGCTGCTCAGCGGGATGCCCCAGTTCTGGATCGGCGCCGTGCAGGGCGTCGTCCTCCTCGTGGCCGTCGGCATCGACCGCGCCCGCCGCGACTGACCTGCGCACCCCCGCGCCTCCACCCCTCTCGAGAGGAAGTTCCCCATGTCCCTGCGCATCGGAGTCGATGTCGGTGGCACGAACACCGACGCCGCCGTCCTCGACGGCTCCCGGGTCGTGGCCTCGACCAAGAGCCCGACCACCCCCGACGTCACGTCCGGCATCCTCGTCGCCCTCACCGAGGTGCTCCACGACGTCGACGCCGCGGACGTCTCGTCGGTCTTCATCGGCACGACCCACTTCATCAACGCCATCGCCCAGGCCCGCGGCCTCGAGCCGGTCGCCTTCGTGCGGCTGGCCACCCCGCCGCAGAGCATGTTCCCGCACAGCGGCTGGCCCGAGCACCTGCGCGCGGTCGTCGGCGAGCACATCTTCGTGTGCGCCGGCGGCTCCCAGTTCGACGGCCGGCTGCTCTCCGAGCTCGACGAGCCCGGACTGCGCGCCATCGCCGCGGAGATCCGCGCCGCGGGCCTGCGCCGGGTCGCGCTCAGCTCGGTGTTCTCCTCGGTCAACCCGGAGCCCGAGGACCGGGCCGCCGCGATCCTCGCCGAGGAGCTGCCGGACGCGACCATCACCAAGTCGGCCGACGTCGGCCGGGTCGGGCTCCTCGAGCGGGAGAACGCGACCATCCTCAACGCCGCGCTGCTCGGCCTCGCCGAGAACGTCGTGGACGGCCTCGAGAAGGTCGTCGCCGGGGTCGGCATCGCCGCGCCCGTGCTGCTCTCGCAGAACGACGGCACCGTGATGTCCCTCGACCGGGCCCGGGCCTACCCGATCTTCACCATCGCCTCGGGACCGACCAACTCGATGCGCGGCGCGGCGCTGCTGACCGGCCTGCAGGACGGCGTGGTCGTCGACGTGGGCGGTACGACGAGCGACATCGGCCTGCTGCAGAACGGCTTCCCTCGGGAGTCCACGGTCGCGATGAGCCTCGCCGGGGTCCGCAGCAACTTCCGGATCCCCGACGTCTTCTCGCTGGCCCTCGGCGGCGGCACCATCGTCGCCGACGGTGGCGCGGTCGTCGGTCCGGAGAGCGTGGGCTACCGGATCACCGAGGAGGCGCTGGTGTTCGGCGGATCCACGGTGACCTTCACCGACGTCGCGGTCGCGGCCGGCGCGCCCGAGGTGGGCGAGGCCGCCCGCGCCGCCGGGATCGACGCCGCCACGACCGAGCGCGCGCTGGGCGTCGTACGCGACCGGCTGGTGCACGCCGTGGAGCGGACCAAGCTCAGTGAGGACGCCGTACCGGTGATCGTGGTCGGCGGGGGTGCCCCGCTGCTCAAGGCGGTGCCCGGGCTCGAGGACCTGGTCATCCCCGACCAGGCCGGGGTGGCCAACGCCGTCGGCGCGGCGTTCGCCGAGGCCGGGGGAGAGGTGGACCGCACCTACTCGCTGGCCACCCGGACCCGGGCCGAGGTGCTGGCCGAGGCCGAGGAGGAGGCCTGCCGGCTCGCCGTCGAGGCCGGCGCGGACCCGGAGCTGGTCCGGGTCATCGACGTGGAGGACGTGCCGCTCACCCACCTGCCCGGTGGCGGCGCGGTCCACGTCCGGATCAAGGCAGTCGGGCCGTTCACGGCCACCAAGAGCGAGCTGGAAGGTGCACTGGCATGAAGCTGATCGACGAGCAGGCACTGCTCGACATGACCCTCGGATCGACGATCCTCGGCTCCGGCGGCGGCGGCGACCCCCACGTCGGGATGCTGCTGGCCCGCGACGCGATCCGCAAGCACGGCCCGGTGCCGCTGGTGGATCTCGAGGAGGTGCCGGACGACGCCAACATCGTGTTCATCGCCGGCATCGGCGCCCCCGGCGTGCTGATCGAGAAGCTGCCGCGCGCCGCGGAGTACGAGCGCGTGCTGCAGGAGCTGGAGCGGTTCACCGGCCAGAAGTACGACTACGTGTGCCCGGCCGAGGCCGGCGGCCTCAACGCCGTGACCCCCTTCGCCTGTGCCGGTCCGTCCGGCGTACCGGTCATCGACGCCGACGGCATGGGCCGGGCCTTCCCGAAGCTGGAGATGGTCACCCCGACCCTCTACGGCGGCAAGGCGACGCCCTTCGTGATGCTCGACGAGCACGGCAACACCATGTTCGCCGAGACCGCGACCAACGCCTGGGCCGAGGACTACGCCCGGGCCGGCGTCCTGGCGAGCGGTGCGAACGCCGCGATGGCGCTCTACCCGATGACCGGCGCCGAGGCGAAGCAGCGGCTGGTCCGCGGCGCGCTCACGACGGCCTCCGACATCGGCCGCGCCATCCGCGAGGCCCGCGAGCAGCACGTCAACCCGGTGCAGGCGGTGCTCGACCAGCAGGACGGCGTGCTGCTGTTCACCGGCAAGGTGCAGTCCGTGCAGCGCCAGAACAAGGACGGCTGGACCATCGGCGAGGCGACCATGGTGGGCCTGGACGCCTTCGAGGGCCAGGAGTTCGTCATGTACTTCCAGAACGAGAACCTGGCGGCCACCCGCAACGGCGAGTTCGTGGCGACCACCCCGGACCTGATCATGGCGATGGAGCTGGACTCCGGCGAGCCGATCCCGTCCGAGGTGATCCGCTACGGCTACCGGGTCGCGGTGATCGGCCTGCCGGCCGACGCGCACTGGCGCACCCCGGCCGGCGTCGAGATCAGCGGTCCCCGCCGGTTCGGCTACGACACCGACTTCCGGGCGGTCGAGGAGATCGCTGGATGACCAGCACCCTGCTGCGGGGTGGTCACGTCCTCGTCGGGGACGGAACCGCCCCGGTGCGGGCCGACGTACTCGTCGCCGAGGGCCGGGTCGCGGCGGTCGGGCTCGACCTGCCTGCCCCGGCGCCGGCCGGCGGGGTGGACGTCCTCGACGTCAGCGGTGCGGTCGTCGCGCCGGGCCTGGTCGACTGCCACGTCCACCTGGTGTTCGACGGGATGGACTCCCAGCGGCTCCAGGCCGAGCCGTTCTCACTGCAGTACTTCCAGGCCGCCCGGGCGATGGCCGCGACGCTCGCGGCCGGCGTCACGACGGTGCGCGACGCGGGTGGCGCCGACCTCGGGATGAAGGTCGCCCAGGAGCGCGGGCTGCTGCCCGGGCCGAGGCTGCGGACGGCGGTTTCGGTGCTGAGCCCGACCGGGGGCCACGCCGACGGGTGGACCGTCCACGGGGACGACGTCCGGCTCCTCGTCCCGCACCCGGGGCGTCCGGCCTGCGTCGTGGACGGGGTCGAGGGGATGCGGCTGCGGGTGCGCGAGCTGGCCCGGGCCGGGGCCGACGTGATCAAGGTGTGCGCCTCGGGTGGCGTGATGTCGACCCGCGACGACCCGCACCACCCGCAGTTCTCCGCCGACGAGCTGGCCGTCTGCGTCGCCGAGGCCGCGGACCACGGGCTCGGCGTGATGGCCCATGCGCACAGCGCGGAGGGGATCCACCGGGCGCTGCGCGCGGGCGTGCGCTCGATCGAGCACGGGGTGTACCTCGACGACGAGGGGATCGAGCTGCTCCTGGACCGCGGCGCCTGGCTGGTCCCGACCCTGCTCGCCCCGGTCGCCCTCGTCGAGTCGATCGACGCGGGCATGCGGGTCCCCCCGGAGGTCGAGGACAAGGCGCGCCGGATCGCGGACGGTCACCTCGCCGCCGTCGCCCGCGCCTACGATGCGGGGGTGCGGATCGCGTTGGGCACCGACAGCGGTGTGTTCGCCCACGGCCAGAACCACCGCGAGCTGGGCCTGCTCGCCGAGGCGGGGATGCGACCCGCGGAGGTGCTCGCGACCAGCCGGTCGGGCGCCGAGCTGCTCGGTCTCGACGACGTCGGCACCGTCACCGCCGGCGCCCGGGCCGATCTCGTCGTCCTCGACGGCGACTGGGCCGACCTGGGCCGCTTCGCCGAGAATCTCCGGCTGGTGCTGCAGGACGGGGTGGTCCGATGACGTACGACGTGGCGCGGCTGCGCTCGCTGGTCCCGGCCCTCGACGGCGGCACCGTCTTCCTCGACGGTCCCGGCGGCACCCAGACCCCGCGCCCGGTCGCCGACGCGATGCGGGCGGTCCTGCTCGCGCCGCTGTCGAACCGGGGCTCGGTGACCGCGTCCTCCCGCAACGCCGAGGCGGTCGTCCAGGGCTTCCGCACGGCCGTCGGCGACCTGCTCGGGGCCGACGACGACCACGCCGTGGTCGCCGGCCGCAGCGCCACCCAGCTCGCCTTCGACCTGGCCCGCACCATCGCCGCCGACTGGGCGCCCGGCGACGAGGTCGTCGTCTCCACCCTCGACCACGACTCCAACATCCGGCCCTGGGTGCTCGCCGCGGCGGCCGCCGGCGCCGTCGTCCGCCGGGTGGACCCGGACCCGGAGACCGCGGAGATCCCGGTCGAGCGGGTCGCCGCCCAGCTCTCGGAGCGGACCCGGCTGGTCGCCATCACCGGCGCCTCGAACCTGGTCGGCACCCGCCCCGACCTGCCGGCCGTCGCGGCGCTCGCGCGCTCCCACGGCGCCGAGGTCTGGGTCGACGGCGTGCACCTGGTCGCCCACGCCCCGGTCGACCTCGGGGCGCTCGACGTCGACTACCTGGTCTGCTCGCCGTACAAGTTCCTGGGACCGCACTGTGGTGTCCTCGTCGCTCGCCGCGCGGCCCTGGAGCGGCTGCGGCCGGCCAAGCTGGCGCCGTCGACCGACGCCGTGCCCGAGCGCTTCGAGCTCGGCACCCTGCCGTACGAGCTGCTCGCCGGCACCAGCGCGGCCATCGACGTGCTGGCGTCGCTGGTCGCGGAGCGGGCCGGCGAGGACCGCCGGGGCCGGCTGACCCGCGCGATGAGCGCGGTCGAGGCCCACGAGGACGGCCTCCGCGCCGTCCTGGAGCAGGGCCTGGCCGAGCTGTCGGGGGTGCGGGTCCTGTCCCGGGCGGCCCGGCGTACGCCGACCCTGCTGCTCACCGTCGAGGGCCGCGACCCGCAGGAGCTGGTCGCCGCGCTCGCGGACCACGACATCTGCGCCTCGGCCGGCACCTTCTACGCCGCCGAGGGCGCCCGGGCGCTGGGACTCCCCGCGGGCGGCGGGCTCCGGCTCGGCCTGGCGCCGTACACCGACCGCGGCGACGTCGACCGGACCCTGGCCGCGCTGCGCGGGGTTCTCGGGGGCTGACCCGCTGCGTGCCGCGCGTCGCCGGGCGCGGATTCCCACCGGCTTGTCATGATGGGGCCGACCACCCCCTCGACTCCCGAAGGAGCCATCCCATGAAGAAGCTCATCATCGTCGCCCTCGTCGCGCTCGGCGTCACCGCCGCCGTCAAGGTCGCGAAGAGCCGCTGACTCCCGCACGTGCCGGGCCTTCGGGCCCGGCACGTCGCGTCGGTCCTCGCGGATCAGTCCTCGCGGAGGAAGGCCGCCCGCAGGACGTGGAACAGGCCGTAGCAGCCGAGGCCGAGCGCCACGACGACCATCGCCGCCGGCCCGTAGGGCTCGTCGCGGAAGCGGACGATCGCCTGGTCCAGGCCCCCCGACTTCGACGGGTCGTGGGTGACGCCGCTCCACGCGAACATCCCGGCCAGCACCAGGAACGCCACGCCGCGGGTCGCGAAGCCGATCCGCGCGAGCGCCGTCACCACGCTGCCCAGCGTCCCGGCGCGTGCCTGCGGCTCGACGCCCCGGCGCCAGCGGTCCGACATGGCGTGGACGATGCTGAAGACGCCGACGCCGGCGATCCCGAGTCCGACCAGGACCACCATCGCCGGCCCGACCGGCAGCGCGAGCAGGCGCCCCGTGAGGCCACCGCCGCCAGAGCCGCCGCCTGAAGCACCACCGCCACTCGCGGTGCGCACCGCGAGCACGGCCAGCACGGCGAAGACGACGCCGCGACCCGCCGACACGGCTCGGGCCAGCCACCGCCGGGCACCCTCCTGGTCGCGGTGGCCGCCCACGGCCTGACACAGCTCCCACACCACGAGACCGGCCAGGCCCACCGCGACCAACCACAGCACGACCGCGCCCAGCGGCTGGTCCCGCAGCTGCTCCAGGGCACCCTGACCGGACGCCGAGCCGTCGGGGTGGCCGAGCGCCAGCTGTGCCGCCAGCCACCCCACGATCACGTAGACCACGCCGTACGCCGCCATCCCGGCCCGGGCCACCCCGGTGACCGCCGGGTGGTCGCGCGTCTCGCGCGCCGCTCGCTCCGTACCCTGCTCCACCTTCGTCACCGTGGACCACCCCCCTCCAGGTCCGCTACCCGAACCGGGCGTCGGCATCCCGCCGTTCCGTCGTACCGACGCCGTAGGCTGGACGCATGAGCGTGCGCCGCGTGATGGGCACCGAGGTGGAGTACGGCATCTCGGTCCAGGGTCAACCGACCGCCAACCCGATGGTGGCCTCCTCCCAGGTCGTCAACGCCTACGCCACGGCCACCGTGCGGGCCCGGCGCGCGCGCTGGGACTTCGAGGAGGAGTCGCCGCTGCGCGACGCCCGCGGCTTCGACATGTCGCGCCAGATCGCCGACCCGACCCAGCTCACCGACGAGGACCTCGGCCTCGCCAACGTGATCCTGACCAACGGCGCGCGGCTCTACGTCGACCACGCCCACCCGGAGTACTCCACCCCCGAGGTCGTCACCCCGCTCGACGTGGTCCGGTGGGACAAGGCGGGGGAGCAGGTGATGCTCGACGCCGCCCGGCGCGCCCAGCAGCTCCCCGGCAACCCGACGATCCTGCTCTACAAGAACAACACCGACAACAAGGGTGCCTCCTACGGCGCGCACGAGAACTACCTGATGCGCCGCTCCACCCCCTTCGCCGACATCGTCCGACACCTCACGCCCTTCTTCGTCAGCCGCCAGGTCTTTTGCGGCGCCGGCCGGGTCGGTCGCGGCCAGGACGGGCGCGACCACGGCTACCAGATCAGCCAGCGCGCCGACTTCTTCGAGGTCGAGGTCGGGCTCGAGACCACCCTCAAGCGGCCGATCATCAACACCCGCGACGAGCCCCACGCCGATCCCGAGAAGTACCGCCGGCTGCACGTCATCATCGGCGACGCGAACCTCTCCGAGATCGCGACCTACCTCAAGGTCGGCACCACCTCGCTCGTCCTCGCCATGATCGAGGACCGGTTCATCACTCGTGACCTCGCCGTCGACACGCCCGTCGCCGCGCTGCGCGCCGTGTCCCACGACCCCACGCTGCGCCAGACCGTGACCCTGGCCGACGGCCGGCGGCTGACCGGCGTCCAGCTGCAGCTGGAGTTCCTCGACCTCGCCAAGAAGTACGTCGAGGACCGCTTCGGCGCCGACGCGGATCCCCAGACGGTCGACGTACTGCACCGCTGGGAGGACGTCCTGGGTCGGCTCGAGTCCGACCCGATGTCGCTGGCCGACCAGCTCGACTGGGTCGCCAAGCTCAAGCTGATCGAGCAGTACCGCTCCCGCGACGGGCTGGCCTGGGACGACGCCAAGCTCCAGCTCATCGACTACCAGTACTCCGACATCCGGCCCGAGAAGGGCCTCTACCACCGCCTGGTCGGCGCGGGCCGCATCCAGCGGCTCCTCGGAGACGCCGAGGTCGAGTCGGCGATGACCAACCCGCCGGCCGAGACCCGCGCGTACTTCCGCGGCCGCTGCCTCGAGAAGTACGCCCCCGACATCGCCGCCGCGTCCTGGGACTCGGTGATCTTCGACCTCCCCGGCCGCGAGTCGCTGCAGCGGGTCCCGACCATCGACCCGCTGCGCGGCAGCAAGGCCCACGTCGGTGAGCTGATCGACCGGTGCGCGACCGCGGAGGAGTTGGTCCGCGCGCTCAGTCGGTGAGTGGCTAGGCTGGCGTCATGGCTCAGGAGCAGAAGCAGCCGCGCAGGTCCGACGAGGCGGAGGAGACGACCGAGGTCGCTCCCGAGTCCGACGTGGCCGAGCGCAAGGAGGCCCTCGACGACGACGTCGACGCGATCCTCGACGAGATCGACGACGTCCTCGAGACCAACGCCGAGGACTTCGTGAAGTCGTTCATCCAGAAGGGCGGCGAGTAGTCCCCGATGAGCGACGCGCGCATCCCGGGCGCTTTCCTGCGCCCGGGCACCTCCTCCTTCAGCGACTTCCTCGCCGAGAACGCCCCTGACCTGCTGCCGGCGCGCCGGTCGCTGCCCGCCGGTGCGACCGGCGCCGGCGACCTCGCGCCCCACGGCACGACCATCGTCGCGGTGACCTTCCCCGGCGGCCTGGTGATGGCCGGCGACCGCCGCGCCACCATGGGCAACGTGATCGCCCAGCGCGACATCCAGAAGGTCTTCCCGGCCGACGAGTACTCCGTGGTCGGCATCGCCGGCACCGCCGGGCTCGCCGTCGAGATGGTGCGTCTGTTCCAGGTCGAGCTCGAGCACTACGAGAAGATCGAAGGCTCGATCCTCTCCCTCGACGGCAAGGCCAACCGGCTCTCCGCGCTGATCCGCGCCAACCTCGGCATGGCCATGCAGGGCCTCGCCGTCGTCCCCATGTTCGCCGGCTTCGACCTCGACAGCGGCACCGGCCGGATCTTCGGCTACGACGTCACCGGCGGCCGCCACGAGGAGGCGTCCTTCTTCACCGTCGGCTCGGGCTCGCTGTTCGCCCGCGGCGCGCTGAAGAAGCTCTGGCGCGACGACCTGTCGTCCGACGACGCCGTCCGGGTCTGCCTGCAGGCGCTCTACGACGCCGCCGACGACGACTCCGCCACCGGCGGCCCCGACCTGACCCGCCGGATCTTCCCGATCGTGTGGGTCGTCACCGCCGACGGCGCGGTCGCCCTCGACGAGGCCACCATCGGCGCCCTCGCCGACCAGGTGGTGGGCGCCCGGATGGGCCGCCCCGACGGTCCACTGGCACCCCTGCCCGGCGCGGGGGAGGAGGCCTGAGATGAGCACCCCCTTCTACGTCTCGCCCGAGCAGCTGATGAAGGACCGGGCCGACTTCGCCCGCAAGGGCATCGCCCGCGGCCGGTCCCTCGCGGCGGTGCAGTACGCCGACGGCGTCCTGCTCGTCACCGAGAACCCCTCCCAGGCCCTCCACAAGGTCTCCGAGCTCTACGACCGCCTCGCCTTCGCCGCCGTCGGCCGCTACAACGAGTTCGAGAACCTCCGCATCGCCGGCGTCCGGCTCGCCGACATGCGCGGCTACGCGTACGACCGCCGCGACGTCACCGGCCGCGGCCTCGCCAACGCCTACGCCCAGACCCTCGGCACCATCTTCTCCTCCGGCGGCGAGAAGCCCTACGAGGTCGAGATCTTCGTCGCCGAGGTCGGCTCGCGCGCGGACGAGGACCAGATCTACCGCCTCACCTACGAGGGCCGGGTCGCCGACGAGCACGGCTTCGCCGTCATGGGCGGCGACAGCGAGACGGTCTCGACGTACCTGTCCGCCCACTACGCCGCCGGCGCCTCCCTGGCCTCGGCCCTCGCAGTCGCCGTGGCCGCACTCGGTCACACCGGCGACGGCGACCGGGTGATCCCCGTCGAGGACCTCGAGGTAGCGGTCCTCGACCGGACCCGGGTGCAGCCGCGGAAGTTCTCCCGCCTCCGCCCCGCCCGCGTCGCCGAGCTCCTCGGCCCCCGCGGCACCCCCGAGCACGCCGCGCCGCTGCCCGACGACGGGGTGCAGGCTGGCGGGGTGTCCGGAGGGTCGGGGTCGTCTGGGGGTGGCGAGTCGTCCGGGGGTGCCGGGTCGGACGATCCTGGCGACCCGACCGACCAGGTCTCCGGCGACGTACCGCCGCTGGAGAACCCCACTAGTGGTGAGCCGCCCTCTGGGGAGCCGCCTGTCGCGCCCCCGCTCTAGCGGTTGGCGGCTCGGGTTGTTGCGGTTTGGTCCCAAACCGCAACAATTCCGGCCCGCTGGCTGCGGTTTCTGCCCAATGGCGTCAGCTGGCAACCGGCCGTCAGAGCGGTATCCACAGGCCAGCAACTGCCGCTTGAGTGAGGCGTCCTCCTCACCGACGCTGTCGACATGCAGATGGGCGCAGACGGCGCGATCCGCGGCGAGGTACGCGCCGCGGGCCATCAGCGTGTCGCGCACGGCCTGTATCGCATCGAGACACCAGAGATCGGCGACTGGGAGAACCTCCTCCGCGACCTGGGCGCTCTCCTCCTCGTCCTGCCGCCCGGCGCCGTCTTCACCCACGTCACTGCGGCGCGGCTGCTCGGATGGAAGCTGCCCGCCCTGCCGGAGCAGGTTCCCCACTTCGCCGCCGTACGTGGCCAGTGTCGACCTCGGCGCCCCGGTCTCATCTGCTCGCGGTTGACCCATGACTCGACGCCATCGACGGCGCACGGACTTCCTGTCGACGCGCCCGCCGAGATTCTGCTCAGAGCAGCCCGTGACCTTGGCGATCTCGACCTCACGATCATGGTCGACTCGGCCGCCCGTCTCGGCCACATCGACGACGACGCCATCCAGGAGATCCTCGAGACAAAGCGACCTGGCACTCGTCGCCTGAGCCGGGTCTGGGAGGTGCATGATCGTCGCGCCGAATCCGCCGGAGAGACGATCCTGCGGCTGTTCCACGATGTGCTGGAGATCCCCACGGCCTCACAGATCGACGTACACGACGATCACGGACGCTGGGTCTGTCGGGCGGATCTGCAGGTACTGGGCACGCTCGACCTGCACGAGTACGACGGCGCGGTCCACCGCGAGTCGGCCGTTCACAAGCGCGACCTACGCCGTGAGCGCGCGATCGCCAGTACTCGCTACAGGCGCCGCGGGTTCACGCTCGACGACCTGCTCAACCACGCCGCGACGGTGATGCACGAGCTCGACCGCGCACTCAACCGTCCTCATCAGGCGGAACGTCTGCGAAGGTGGCGAGCGCTCATTGACGACTCGTTCTACTCGGCGAAGGGACGCGACCGGGTGATGAACCGGTGGTACCGCTCGACCGACCCCGTCGTTTGGGCACGATCTGCATGACACCGGCCTGAATTCGTGCGGTTTGGGACCAAACCGCAGAGCCGTGCAGTTACTCCAGCGCCCGAGTCGCCGGCCCCTCGAGAACAGCCCCGTCAGACCCGAACCGGGACCCGTGCAGCGGGCAGTCCCACGACTCCTCGGCGCCATTCCACACCAGCACCCCACCGAGGTGCGGGCACAACGGCGCCTTGTCGGCCCGGAGCACCCGACGGGCGTGCCCGCACGCCATCCGCCAGCCCACTTCGGCGTTGACGACGGCGGCCCGACCCGCGGCGAGCACCTCCCGGGGCGCCCAGGTCCGCAACGCCCGCCCCCACGCTGGCTCGCTGCCGCCGAGGAGGGACGCGGCGAGGAGCAGCGCCGCGGCGGGGGCGGTGCTGAGGCCCCACTTGTCGAGGCCGGTAACGACCTGGATCCGGTGGTCGCCCGGGACGACGGGCCCGACGTACGGCAGCCCGTCGACCGGTGACTGGTCCTGCGCCGACCAGACGTGCCGCACCTGCGCTCCGGGGAAGGTGGTGGCGGCCCACCCGAGCAGCCGGTCCAGCCGCTCGGTCGCCGACCCGCGTCCGGTGACGTGGCCGGAGCCGCCGATCATCAGCAGCTCCTCGCCGACCCCGGCCCGCACCGAGCGGAGGGAGCGGGTCTGGAGGTCGGCGGAGAGGTGCATGCCGCGGGGCGTCCAGTCGGCGGCGAGGGTGGCGGCGTACGAACGCTGCGGCTGCAGCCGTGCGAAGAAGGCCCCGCGCAGCAGGGTGGGCTGGTTGGTCGCCACGACGGCCGTGCCCGCGGTGACCTCCCCGGCATCGGTACGCACCACGACACCGTCCCCTCTGTGCTCGACCCCGACCATCCGGGTGTCCTCGTGGACCACCACGCCTTCGGCGAGCGCGGCGTCGCGTACGGCGTCGAGCAGCTGCAGCGGGTCGAGCTGGTACTGCCCGTCGAGGCGCACCGCTCCGAGCACGCGGAACGGCAGCTCGCTCGACCGCTTCCACCGCACCCCGAGCCCGGTGGTGCGCGCGGCCGCCAGCTCGCCCTCGGCGCGCAGGAGCCCGACCCGGGTCGTCGCGTACGTCGTCGCGTGCCGCGTCTCCACGGCGACGTCGTGCTCGTGACAGAACCGGCGCAGCCAGGCCTGGCCCTCGCGGCCCGCCTCGACGTAGGCCCGGGCCACGGACGGCGGATTGCGCCGCAGCACCCGGCTCAGCTTGGTGCCCTGCAGCAGGCTGACCTTGCCGGTGGTGTGCCCCGACGTGCCGGCGCCGATCCGCCGTGCCTCCAGTACCACCACCGACCGCCCGCCCCGCGCCAGGAGCAGCGCGACGAGGAGTCCGCACAGCCCGCCGCCCACCACCACGACGTCGTACGACGCCCGCCCGGCCAACGGCGGGAAGGGCTCAAGACGGGGCCGGTCGAACCACACCGGGGCGCTGGCGGAGGGGCGGGGAGCGAACTCGTTCGGCGCGTCCATGCGAGTCCGGTACCCGATGTGCACCACCGCAGTAATGTGCGTACATGGACCGTCGGATCTTCGGGATCGAGAACGAGTACGGCGTCACGTGCACGTTTCGCGGACAGCGACGGCTCAGCCCCGACGAGGTCGCGCGCTACCTGTTCCGCAAGGTGGTGAGCTGGGGACGCTCCAGCAACGTCTTCCTCCGCAACGGCGCCCGGCTCTACCTCGACGTCGGCAGCCACCCGGAGTACGCCACGCCCGAGTGCGACGACGTGACCGAGCTCGTCACCCACGACAAGGCGGGGGAGCGGGTCCTCGAGGGCCTGCTGCTGGACGCCGAGCAGCGCCTCCACGACGAGGGGATCGCCGGTGAGATCTACCTGTTCAAGAACAACACCGACTCGGCCGGCAACTCCTACGGCTGCCACGAGAACTACCTGGTGTCCCGCGCCGGCGAGTTCTCCCGGCTCGCCGACGTACTGATCCCGTTCCTGGTGACCCGGCAGATCATCGTCGGGGCCGGCAAGGTCACCCAGACCCCGCGCGGCACGAGCTACTCCGTGAGCCAGCGCGCCGAGCACATCTGGGAGGGCGTGAGCAGCGCCACCACCCGGAGCCGGCCGATCATCAACACCCGCGACGAGCCGCACGCCGACGCCGAGAAGTACCGCCGGCTGCACGTCATCGTCGGCGACTCGAACATGAGCGAGACGACGACGATGCTCAAGGTCGCGAGCTGCGACCTGGTGCTGCGGATGATCGAGGAGGACGTGGTGATGCGCGACCTCACGATGGAGAACCCGATCCGCGCGATCCGCGAGATCTCCCACGACGTCACCGGCCGCCGCAAGATCCGCCTCGCCAACGGCCGGGAGGCCAGCGCGCTGGACATCCAGGGGGAGTACCTCGCCAAGGCCCGCGACTTCGTGGACCGGCGCGGCATCTCCACGCCGATCATCGAGCGGGCCCTCGACCTGTGGGAGCGCGGGCTGAAGGCCGTGGAGTCCGACGACCTCAGCCTGGTCGACCGCGAGATCGACTGGGTGATCAAGTGGAAGCTGATCGACCGCTACCGCGCCAAGCACGGCATCCCGCTCAGCCACCCGCGCGTGGCCCAGCTCGACCTGGCGTACCACGACATCCACCGCGGCCGTGGCCTCTACTACCTGCTCGAGAAGCGCGGGGCCGTCGCCCGGGTGAGCAGCGACCTGAAGATCTTCGAGGCCAAGTCCGTGCCGCCACAGAACACCCGGGCCCGGCTCCGGGGGGAGTTCATCCGCCGGGCGCAGGAGCGGCGGCGCGACTTCACCGTCGACTGGGTGCACCTCAAGCTCAACGACCAGGCTCAGCGCACGGTGCTGTGCAAGGACCCGTTCCGGGCGTACGACGAGCGGGTGCAGCGCCTGATCGACGGCATGTGACACAAGCCTTCGGGCACTCGGTAGGGTTTGCGCGTGCTGATGCGCCTGCGACGTCCCTCGATGCTCCTCCTGACGACCCTGCTCCCGGCGAGCCTCGCGCTCGCGGCGTGCGGCGGGTCGGACTCCGACCAGGCCAAGGGCCTCGACGCCGTCACGGTCAGTGGTCCCGTCGGCGAGTCCCCGAAGCTGGACTGGAAGTCGGTGATGACGGCGAAGAAGCCGGTCACGAAGGTGCTCACCGAGGGTGACGGCGCGACGCTGAAGAAGGGCGACGTCGTCCGGGTCGAGTTCACCCTCGCCGACGGCTGGACCCACAAGGTTCCCTTCGACAGCTACGCCGCCGAGTCGCTCAGCACCCTGGTCAAGGTCGGCACCGAGAAGGAGCCGCAGACCCTCACCGACCTGCTCTCCCTCGGCTTCGCCGACCAGATCGAGGCCGGCCAGAAGGTCGGCAGCCGGATCGCGGTCACCGTCGGCAGCGACGTGGCGTTCGGTGGCTACCTCGGCAGCCAGGCCGCGAGCCTGCTCGCGGGACTCGACATCGGCAACGAGGACGGTCTGCTCTTCGTCGCGGACATCGCCCAGATCGCCGGCCCCGAAGGCACCGAGGAGTCCGCTCCGGCCTGGGCGCCGACGATCGTCGAGGACGCCGGGCTGCCCGCCGGCCTCGACTTCAAGGGCGTGCCGAAGCCGAGCGGCGACCTCGAGGTCGCCACCCTGACCAAGGGCACCGGCCCCGTCGTCGCCAAGGGCCAGACCATCCTGGTCAACTACCTCGGCCAGCTTCCGGGCGCCGACAAGCCGTTCGACGAGAACTACTCGAAGGGCACCGGTCTCGAGGCCGTCGTCGGCGGCAAGTCCGCGAGCGTCGTCAAGGGCTGGTCGAAAGCGCTGGTCGGCCTTCCGGTCGGCAGCCGGGTGATGATCGAGATCCCGCCGAAGCTGGGCTACGGCGACAAGGCCCAGGGCGAGGACATCCCGGCGAACTCGACGCTCTACTTCGTCGTCGACATCCTCGACGCCGCCGACACGCCGCCGACCCCGGAACCGGAGCCCAGTGCCGACGCGGCTCCGACCGACGGGGCGGCCCCGACCGATGGCGCGACCGACCCGAGCGCCGAGCCGAGCACGGATGCCAGCACCGAAGAGTGAGCGTCTCCTCAACCTGCTGATCATGCTCCTGGTGCAGCGACGGCCGATCGCCAAGGAGCGGATCCGCGAGCTGCTGTACCCGGACTCGCGCCCGGACGCCTTCGAGAAGATGTTCGAGCGCGACAAGGAGGAGCTGCGCAGCCTCGGCGTACCCATCGAGGTCGCGACGATCGACCCGCTCTTCGAGGACGAGGTCGGGTACCGGATCCCGCCCGAGGCGTTCGCCCTGCCCGACGTCGAGTTGACGCCGGAGGAGGCCGCCGTGGTCGGCATCGCCTCCCGGGTGTGGCAGCACGCCACCATGGCCCAGGCGACCACCGACGCCGTCCGCAAGCTCACCGCGGCCGGCATCGACGTCGACCTCGACGCGCTCCAGATCGCCCGGCCACTCCTCACCGCGGAAGAGCCGGCGTTCGAGAAGTGCTGGATCGCGGTATGCGAGCGCACCGCGATCGAGTTCGTCTACAAGCGCCCCGACGCCGACGCACCGATGCGCCGCCGGGTGCAGCCGTGGGGCGTGGTGCGCTACTCGGGACGGTGGTACCTGGTGGGCTACGACGCCGACCGGGCCGCGGAGCGGGTCTTCCGGCTCTCGCGGGTCCAGGGCGAGGTCGAGCTGGTCGGCCTGCCGGGGGCCTACGACGTACCGCCGGAGACCGACGTCCGTGAGATCGCCCGGCGGATGGCCCCGCCGATCCCGACCACGACGGCGGTGCTGCTCGTCCGCGAGGGTGCCGGGCTCGGACTGCGCCGCGTGGCCGAGCGGGTGGACGTCGGCGTCGACGGCCCCGACGACCGCACGGGGTGGGACCGGGTCGTCCTGGTCCGCCCGCGCCAGGGGCTGGCCGACGAGGTGCTGTCGCACGGGCCGGATGTGGTGCTGGTCGAGCCGGTCGAGGTCCGGGAGCAGGTCGTCGCGCGGCTCACGGAGGTGGTCTCGTGAGCGGGCTGGGCGTTGCGGTTTGGTCCCAAACCGCAACGACACGCCGAGGAATGTTGCGGTTTGGGACCAAACCGCAACGTCAGGGGGCCCTTCGGTGAGGCGAACACCGGCGCCAGGCGCCCGCGACCAGGTGGCCCGCCTGCTCACCCTGGTCCCGTTCCTCCACCACCGCGACGGCGTCCGCCTCGAGGAGGCGGCCCAGCTCCTCGGTACGACGCCCAAGCAGGTCGTGCAGGACCTCCGGGTGCTGTTCATGTGCGGTCTGCCGGGCGGCATGCCGGACGACCTGATCGACGTCGACCTCGATGCGATCGTCACCGAGGAGGGCAGCCCGGTCAGCGAGGGCGTGATCCGGGTGGAGAACGCCGACTACCTGGCCAGGCCGCTGCGGCTGAGCGCGACGGAGGCGTCGGCGATGATCGTGGCGCTGCGGATGCTCCGCGACACCGCGGCCGCGGGAGCCCATCCTGAGCTCGTCGATCGCGTGCTGGCGAAGCTGGAGGCGGCGGCCGGTGCGCCGCACGTCGAGATCACCCCGTCGCCGCGCGACGCCCAGCAGGTCGTGGCCGCCCAGCTCACCGCGCTGGTCGACGAGGCGGTCGCGACCGGACGCCAGCTGCGGCTGCTGTACTTCGTGCCGTCCCGCGACGAGGAGTCGGAGCGGGTGGTGGACCCGTACGGCGTGGTCTCGCACGGCGTGTTCTCCTATCTCGACGCCCACTGCCATCGCGCCGGGGGAGACCGGCTGTTCCGGCTGGACCGGATCACGAAGGCGGAGCTGCTGCCGACGGAGCGCAGTACGCCGGTCCGGGCGCCCCGGGACCTGAGTGACGGGCTGTTCACCGACGACGCGGTCCCCGACGCGACGGTCGTCACGCTGCACCTGGAGCCGGCGGCCCGGTGGGCGACGGACTACTACCCGATGCGCGACATCCGGGTCCACGAGGACGGCTCGGCCGACGTCGACCTGGTGGTGGTGGACCGTCGGTGGTTGACCCGGCTGCTGCTGCGGCTGGCGCCGCACGCGAGCGTGGTCAGTCCTCAGGAGTTCACCGAGACTTTCACCGCTCGCGCACAGGAGACCCTCAGCCTGTATCGCTGAGGGCGGCGTAGGATGGTGGACGACAGCACAACCCGACGATCGAGAGTTGGTCCCCGCCGATGTTTCCCCTGATCGGAATGCCCCAGGGCGCCGAGTGGCTCGTCATCCTGGCGATCGTGGTGCTCGTCTTCGGCGCCGCCAAGCTCCCCGACCTCGCCCGCGGCACGGGCCAGGCGCTGCGGATCTTCAAGGCCGAGACGAAGGGTCTGCGCGACGACGAGGACGACAAGAAGAAGCCCACGACGTCGACCGGTGAGCTGCCCGCCGCCGACGACATCGCCGAGGGCGAGATCGTCGACGAGCGTCGCGAGAACAACGCCTGACCTTGGCGTTCACGGGTCTTCTCAAGCTCTTCATCGGAAAGCCCGTCCATCCCGTCGGTGACGACGGGCGGATGGCGCTGTCCGACCACCTGCGCGAGCTGCGCGCACGCATCCTCAAGGCCGGCTTCGCCGTCCTCGCGGCCTTCATCGTCGGACTGTTCTTCTTCGACCCGCTCTTCGACCTGGTCTGGGAGCCCTACCGCTCGGCCCAGGACAGCCTGCCGGAGGGCACCAGCCTCGGCACTAGCTCGGGTCCGGCCGCCGGCTTCCTGCTCCACCTCAAGCTGTGTGGGCTCGCCGGGCTGATCGCGGCGAGCCCGGTGTGGCTCTACCAGATCTGGGCGTTCATCGTCCCCGGCCTGCACCCCAGCGAGAAGCGCTGGACCGGCATCTTCGCCATCATCGCGGGCCCGCTGTTCCTCGTCGGCGTGCTCCTGGGCTACGTCACCCTGCCGAAGGGCCTGGAGATCCTGATCGGGCTCAACCCGGACGGGCTCACCAACCTGGTCGACTTCGACGACTACCTCACCTTCTTCAGCCGCACCCTGCTCGGCTTCGGCATCGCCTTCGAGATCCCGGTCTTCGTGGTGCTGCTCAACATGGCCGGCATCCTCAAGGGCAAGACCCTCGGCGCCCACCGGCCGTGGATGATCGTCGGCACCTTCATCTTCGCCGCCGTCATGACGCCGTCGGGCGACCCGTTCACGATGACCTTCATGGCCGCGCCGATGGTCGTGCTCTTCCTCGTCTCCGAGGTGATCGCGCGCCTCAACGACCGCCGCCGAGCCGGCAGGGCGATCAATGCGGGGCTCTCGCCCGACGAGGCCAGCCCCCTCGATCTGTAGCCTTCACCCCGTGCCCCGCGCGATCATCCTGACCAACCCCACCTCGGGGAAGGGGCGGGGCGCCCGCATGCGCGACGAGGCGCTGCCCCGGTTCCACGGCGCCGGGTGGCGTACGACGGCCCTCACCGGACGCGACGCCGACGAGGCGCTCGACCTGGCCCGGGTCGCGGCGGCCGAGGAGCCGGACGCGCTGGTGGTCTGCGGGGGCGACGGGATGGTCAACCTCGGGATCCAGGCGGTCGCCGGCACCGACGTGCCGCTCGGCATCCTCCCGGCCGGCACCGGCAACGACTTCGCCCGCTACTTCGACCTGCCGCGCGGCGACGGCGCCGCGGCCGCCGTCCGGATCCTGCACGGCACCCGGCGTACGGTCGACCTGGCCCGGATCGGCGAGCGCTACTTCGGCGGCGTGCTCGCCGCGGGCTTCGACGCGGTCGTCAACGAGCGGGCCAACCGGATGCGCTGGCCGAAGGGGCAGCTGCGCTACAACCTCGCGACGCTCGCCGAGCTGCGCACCTTTCGGCCGTTGCGCTACCTGCTCGACCTCGACGGCGCCGAGCGCCAGGTGGAGGCGATGCTGGTCGCCGTCGGCAACGGCCCGTCCTTCGGCGGCGGGCTCCGGATCACCCACGGTGCCGAGCTCGACGACGGCCTGCTCGACGTCGTCCTGATCAAGCCGCTCAGCCGGGTCGAGCTGCTGCGGACCTTCCCCAAGCTCTTCGACGGGAGTCACGTGACCCATCCGCAGTACGAGCGTCACCGGGTGCGCCGGGTGACCGTCGCCAGCGCCGGCATCGTCGGGTACGCCGACGGCGAGCGGTTCGGCCCGCTGCCGTTGACCGTCGAGTGCGTGCCCGGGTCGCTGCAGGTGATCGCATGAGCGACCACGACCACGACCTCAGCCCGGCGCAGCGCTACGCGTCGTACCGCAAGCACAAGGAGCACCCCGTCTTCCGCGACTTCGCGGCCGGCTTCGCGTTCGACCTGGACGACTTCCAGGTCGAGGGCTGCAAGGCGGTCGAGGACGGCGACGGGGTGCTGGTCGCGGCCCCGACCGGCGCGGGCAAGACCGTGGTGGGGGAGTTCGCGGTCCACCTCGCGCTGGAGACCGAGCGCAAGTGCTTCTACACGACGCCGATCAAGGCGCTGTCGAACCAGAAGTACCACGACCTGGTCGAGCGGTACGGTGCCGACAGGGTCGGCCTGCTGACCGGCGACACCACGATCAACGGCGAGGCGCCGGTGGTCGTGATGACGACCGAGGTGCTGCGCAACATGCTCTACGCGCGCTCCCGGACCCTGGTCGGCCTCGGCTTCGTGGTGATGGACGAGGTGCACTACCTCGCGGACCGCTCCCGCGGCGCGGTCTGGGAGGAGGTGATCATCCACCTGCCCGAGTCGGTGTCGGTGATCTCGCTCTCGGCGACGGTGTCGAACGCCGAGGAGTTCGGCGAGTGGCTGGAGACGGTGCGCGGCTCGACCCGCACCATCGTCGCCGAGCGCCGCCCGGTGCCCCTGTTCCAGCACGTCATGGTCGGTCGACGGCTGCTCGACCTGTTCGCCTCGACCGACGTGGACGCGGCGGCCGGCTTCGTCCGCGAGGGCGCGCCGGTCAACGACGAGCTGATGAAGCTGGCCCGCGACGACTGGGCGTCGAGCCGGCTCAAGGGCCACCGGCAGCCCCGCGGCTCCCGGCAGGGCGGCCCCGGCAGCCGCAATGTCGGCAACGGCCGCCGGATCTGGATCCCCGGGCGCCTCGACGTGGTGGAACGGCTGCGCCGCGACAACCTGCTCCCGGCGATCGACTTCATCTTCAGCCGCGCCGGCTGTGACGCCGCGGTCCAGCAGTGCCTCGACGCCAACCTCCGGCTCACCTCGCCCGAGGAGCGCGACGAGGTGATCGCGTACGTCGAGAGCACGCTCGGCGCGCTGCCGTCCGCCGACCTCCACGTGCTCGGGTACCACGACTTCCTCGACGCCGCGTCGCGCGGCGTCGCCGCCCACCACGCCGGGATGCTGCCGGCGTTCAAGGAGTGCGTCGAGGAGCTGTACCTGCGCGGGCTGATCAAGATCGTCTTCGCGACCGAGACCCTCGCGCTCGGCATCAACATGCCGGCACGCACCGTCGTGCTGGAGAAGCTGAGCAAGTGGAACGGCGAGACCCACGCCGACATCACGCCGGGCGAGTACACCCAGCTGACCGGTCGGGCCGGGCGGCGGGGCCTCGACGTCGAGGGGCACGCGGTGGTCCTCTGGCAGCCGGGGATGAACCCGCGCGAGCTCGCCGGTCTCGCCTCGACCCGGACCTACCCCCTGCGCTCGAGCTTCCGGCCGTCGTACAACATGGCGGTCAACCTCGTGCACTCCTTCGGCCGGCACCAGGCACGCGAGCTGCTCGAGCAGTCCTTCGCGCAGTTCCAGGCCGACCGGGCGGTCGTCGGGCTCGCCCGCCAGCTGCGCAAGGCCGAGGACGCGCTCGCCGGGTACGCCGAGGCGGCGCAGTGCCACCTCGGCGACTTCATGGAGTACGCCGGCCTGCGCCGGCGGATCTCCGAGCTGGAGAAGGAGTCGAGCAAGGTACGCCGGCAGGACCGCCGCGACGAGGCGCTCGCCTCGCTCGAACGACTTCAGCCGGGCGACGTGATCGTCGTACCCGTGGGGAAGTTCGCCGGGCCTGCCGTCGTGGTCGACCCCGGTCTGTCCGAGCACGGCCACCGCCCGCTCGTCATCACCGCCGAGCGGCAGGGCCGCCGGCTGGCGATGATGGACTTCCCGACCCCGGTCGAGCCGGTCGCCCGGATCAAGCTGCCGAAGCGGGTCGACGCCCGCAACCCGCACCAGCGCAAGGACATCGCCCAGCAGGTCCGCGAGGCCGTCCGCGCGCTGCCGCTGTCGGTCACCCGGCCCAAGGCCGAGCGCGGCCCCGTCGACGAGGGCGTGGCGCGGGAGATCCAGGCGCTGCGGGCCCAGGTCCGCGAGCACCCCTGCCACGGCTGCGCGGAGCGCGAGGACCACGCCCGCTGGGCCGAACGGCACGCCAAGCTGCAGAAGGACTCCGAGCTCCTCGCCGCGCGGATCGAGCGTCGTACCAACACCGTCGCGCGCACCTTCGACCGGGTCTGCGAGGTCCTCGAGGCGCTCGACTACCTGCGTGAGGACGAGGTCACCGAGCGCGGGCGCGGCCTGATGCGCATCTACTCCGAGCTCGACCTCGTCGCCGCCGAGTCGCTGAGGACGGGTCTGTGGGACGACCTGTCCGCGCCGCAGCTCGGCGCGGTGCTGTCGGCCCTGGTCTACGAGGCACGGCGGCCCGAGGACGGCCCGGCCAACGTCCCCGGCGGCGCCATCCAGGTCACCATCGACGCGATGACCCGCCTGTGGGGCGATCTCGAGCGGCTCGAGCGCGAACACCGGCTCGACTTCCTGCGCAAGCCGGACGCCGGGTTCGCCTGGACCGCCTGGCGCTGGGCCGAGGGGCAGGAGCTCGACGAGATCATCACCCGCAACGACCAGACCGCCGGCGACTTCGTGCGCCAGATGAAGCAGCTCATCGACTTCGCCGGCCAGATCGCCGACGCGGCCGCCGGTACGCCGGTCCGAGACACGGCGCGGCAGCTGGTCAAGCTGCTGCGGAGGGGGATCGTGGCGACCGGGTGACCTGGGGCGTTGCCGGCGTGGCGTGGTTCGTCCGGTCCTCCTCGTTGCGGTTTGGTCCCAAACCGCAACTTTTCGGCGCTCTGAGGTGTGGTCTCTGCCCAAACGTGGACTGGTCTGACCACCCGGTTGGGCAGGAGCAGTCGCCCGGGCCGCCGACCCGTCTGCCTGGGCTGCTGGCGACTGGCGCAGCTGACGGGCCCGGTTCGTCAGTTGCGGTTTGGTCCCAAACCGCAGTTCACGAGCCCTCACGCATGCGGTTTGGTCCCAAACCGCAACAATTCAGCCCCTCAACCTGCAGTCTCTGCCCAATCCCGAAACCGACCGAACCCACCCACCACGTCCACCACCGCCCCCTCGACCTCCCGCAGCCTCCCGGCGTACTCCTCCCCCCGGGGCGACAGGGCCACCACCACCCGCCGCTTGTCCGCGGGGTCGATCCGGCGGATCAGCAGGCCGCGCTCGACCAGCTTGTCGACATGCCGGGCGAGACTCGCGGCGGGTACGACGGCCGCCGTGGCGACCGAGGTCATTCCCAGCCCCGGCTGGTGGGCGAGGACGGCGAGGATCCGCCAGTGTTCCAGCGTCAGGTCGTGCTCGTCGAGGATCGGCTGGAGCTCGGCGCGGAGGGCCGCCTCGACCCGGCGTACCTGGACGGCGAGGCTCGACGGGTGGGTCATCGTGGCCTCCTCGGGACGGACGACGGTCCGGGCCCTATCCTAGGTGGCGCACCCCACGTCCCGGTTGATCCGTCGCCAGCAGCGTCGCCGGTCGCAGCAGCCGAAGGCCGCACGGAGGTCCCGTGCCCGTTTCGCGCAGCGACGACGTCCTGTCCGTCGCCTTCGTCGTCCCGCTCCAGGGTCCGACGGGGCTCTACGGCCCCTCCTGCCTTGCCTGTGGCGAGCTCGCGGTCGAGCAGCTGAACGCCGGCACCGGCGTCGCCGGGCGGCGGGTCGAGCTGGTGGTGGTCGACGCCGGCCGGGAGCCTGTGGCGGTGGCCGAGGAGGTCGGTGCGCTGGTCGACTCCGGCCGGGTGCAGGCGATCGCGGGGTGGCACATCTCCGCGGTGCGCCAGGCTATCGCCCGGCGGGTCGGCGGCCGGGTGGTCTATGCGTTCGCCGCGATGCACGAGGGGGGCGATGAGACGCCGGGGCTGTTCCTGATCGGGGAGCGGCCGATCAACCAGCTGCTGCCTGCGGCGCACTGGATGCGTGAGCAGCTCGGCGTCGGGCGCTGGGCGATCGTCGGGAACGACTATGTCTTCCCGCGGGTCACCGGCGCCACGGCCCGGCTCGCCCTGGAGAGTACGCCGTCGCGGATCGTCAGCGAGACCTACCTGCCGCTCGGCACGAGCGACTTCAGCGGCGTGGTCGAGGCGCTGGCGCGGGAGCCGGTCGACGGCGTCATCATGCTGCTGATGGGCCAGGACGCGGTCCACTTCAACCGGCAGTTCGGACGCGCCGGGCTGGCCGGAGCGCTGCCGCGGCTGAGCCCGGCGGTCGAGGAGAACACCCTGCTCGCCGGGGGAGCGGAGGCCAACCGGGGACTGTACGCCGCCGCGGCCTACTTCGACCGGCTCGCCACCGCGGAGGGCTCGGCCCTGGCGCGCGACTACTACGCGCGCTGGGGCCGCTGGGCGCCGGCGCTGAACGCGGTCGGGGAGTCCTGCTACGAGGCGATCCTGTTCCTGGCGCGGGTCGGTGAGGTCGCGGGCGCGCTCACCGTCGAGGCCGCGCGGTCGCTGCCCCGTGGGCACTTCTACGAGAGTCCGCGTGGGCTGGTGCGCCTCGACGGCAACCTCCTCGACCAGGACGTGTACGTCGCCGCGGCCGACGGGCTGGAGTTCCGGGTCGAGGAGCAGATCGCGCGGGTCCACTAGCGGGTCCACTAGCCGGCCTCGGACCCGATCGACTCACGCACGGCGCGCCAGGTCGGGCCCAGGTCGCTCTCGTGCGCCTGGACGCCGAGCCGGCGCCACAGGGTGCCGCCGCCCTCCAGGTCGAAGCGGTCCGGTCCGGCCGGGGCGCTCGGCGGCGCTCCGACGAGCAGGACGGAGCTCATCACCCGGTGCCCACCGAGCAGCGCAGGAGCGGTGAGCGCGTCGAAGGTGAGGTCCTCCACGAGCACCGGCCCGGCGCCGGTGACCACCTCGGTGGCCTGGTGCACCCGCCCCGGCTCCTCGCCGTGCCTGCCGAGGACCAGTGACTCCCGCAGTGCGAGCACGGCGCCGTCGCGCAGCCGCACCCGCAGGCTGCGGGCGACCGCCGCGCCCGCGGCGACGACGAACGGCTCGCCGGCCCAGGTCAGCACCGCCCCGCGGCCCAGCGCGATCCGCACGTCCCACGCGGCCCGTCCGCCGCGCATGTCGAACGCGACGGTGCCGCCCGGCTCGATCACGTCGAGGCGGGCGCCGGCGTCGACGGCGAGATCGACCTCGACCCGGTCGCCGGCGAGCAGCAGCGCGCCCTCGGGTACGAGCGACACCCGCGCGGACGTGGCGTCGTGGTGCACCAGGAGCGGTCGCAGCGAGGACGCGGTCGGGTCGGAGAGGGTGACGGTGCTGCGCACCCGGCACCGTCCGGTGTCGGTGCGACTGACCCGCACTCGCGTGCGGGCGGTGCGCTCAGTGCTCGTGAGCATGCACGTGACGCGCCATCGGGCCCGGATCGACGGGGACCAGTACGCCGGACGCGTGCCCCGCGCGGACGTCGTCCACCCAGGCGACGAGGGCGTCGATGCTGGCCCGGTCGGTGCGGGACAGTCCGATCACCGGCCGGTCGCCACGGGCCGCCGTCGCGTCGGCGAGCATCCGCGGCAGGTCGACCCCGACGTACGGCGCCAGGTCGGTCTTGTTCACCACCAGCAGGTCGGCCCGCTCGATCCCGGGCCCACCCTTGCGGGCGACGTCGCCGCCGCCGGCCACGTCGAGGACGAAGACCTGGGCATCGACGAGGGCGGGGGAGAAGGTCGCGGTGAGGTTGTCGCCGCCGGACTCGAGCAGCACCAGGTCCAGTCCCGGGTACTCCTCCTCCAGCTCCTCCACCGCGGTCAGGTTGGCGCTGATGTCGTCGCGGATCGCGGTGTGGGGGCAGGCGCCGGTCTCGACCGCGCGGATCCGGTCGGGATCGAGGACGCCGGCCGAGCGGAGGAAGCGGGCGTCCTCGTCGGTGTAGATGTCGTTGGTGACGACGGCGAGCTGCAGCCGGCCGGCCAGCTCACGACACAGCAGCGCGATGAGGGAGCTCTTGCCGGTCCCGACCGGTCCGCAGACGCCGAGCCGGAGTGGTCGATGGGGATGGGTGTGCTCAGGCACGGAACAACCTCCTGGTGCTGGCGGCGTGGACCTGTGCCCACGTCTCGATCTGGGGTGCGGAGCAGGCGGGGATGTCGGAGGGCAGCTCGGCCCAGGACACGGCGGTCTCGAGGTCGGCGATGCCGGGGAGCGCCTCGGCGACCCAGCCGGCCACGGTGACCGGGTCGAGCGGCAGCAGCTTGAGGGCGGCGGCGCACACCGTCTGGACGTCGTCGTAGGCAACCAGCCGGGCCAGCGAGCCGGGGCCCAGGCCGAGCCCGGCGGCGAGCGCGCCGAGGACGCAGGCCCGGCTCGGTCGTGGCACCTCGTCCAGCGGCCGCGCCACGTCGGGCCAGGTACGCCGGGCCAGGCGCAGCAGCGCGTGGCCCTGCACCCGCGACGCCTCACGCAGCGCCGGCGAGACCGTGCGCGCCGCCCAGGCCCGCTCGACCGGGACCAGCGACCCGCGGCGTACGACGCTCGCCCGGGCGACGACGGCGGTCCCGGCCTCGACCCGGGTGCTGCTGAGCAGCCGGGTGCGCAGGTAGCTCGGCACGTCGGCGGCGCCGAGCCCTTGGCCGAGCGCTCCCTCGAGCGTGCCGGACTGCGTGTGCCCACCGACGGGCAGCCGCGCGTCTGCGAGCAGCAGCAGGATCAGGTCGGGATGGGTCATGGCCGAGAGCGCCTAGAACATCGAGTAGAGCCGGCCGAGGGGCAGCTCGGTGGCGGGCGCGGGAACCACCCGTTCGCCGTCGACGTCGATCTCGAAGGTCTCGGGGTCGATGTCGATGCGGGGCAGCGCGGCGTTGTTGACCATGTCCGCCTTGGTCAGCTCGCGGGTGGGGCGGACCCCGACCAGGCGGCGTCGGAGGCCGAGCCGGTCGGCCAGCCCGTCCTCCAACGCCGCCGGGGCGACGAAGGTGACCGCGTGCGCGCTCCCGTCGTCGACCAGCGTCGGCCGCAGCACCACCGGCTGGGGTGTCGGGATGGAGGCGTTCGGGTCACCGAGCGCGCCCCACACGAGCGTGCCCGACTTCATCACCACCTCCGGCCGGATCCCGAAGAACCGTGGGTCCCAGAGCACCAGGTCCGCGAGCTTGCCCGGCTCCACGGACCCGACCTCGTGGTCGATGCCGTGCGCGATGGCCGGGTTGATCGTGTACTTGGCGACATAGCGCCGGGCGCGCAGGTTGTCGGCGGGGCCGCCGCCGAGGTCGGCGTGCGCGCCGAAGCGCTGCTTCATCACGTGGGCCACCTGCCAGGTGCGGCACACGACCTCGCCGATCCGGCCCATCGCCTGGGCGTCGGAGGAGGTGATCGACAGCGCGCCGAGGTCGTGCAGCAGGTCCTCGGCGGCGATCGTCGTGGCGCGGATCCGGGACTCGGCGAAGGCGAGGTCCTCGGGCACCTGCGGGTTGAGGTGGTGGCAGACCATCAGCATGTCGAGGTGCTCGGCCACCGTGTTGACCGTGTGGGGCAGCGTCGGGTTGGTCGAGCCGGGGATCACGTGGGGGAGGGTGGCCACCTTGAGGATGTCGGGTGCGTGCCCGCCGCCGGCGCCCTCGGCGTGGAAGGCGTGGATGCCGCGGCCCGCGATCGCGCCGATGGTCGACTCGACGTACCCGGCCTCGTTGAGGCTGTCGGAGTGCAGCGCGACCTGGAGGCCGAACTCGTCGGCGGCCCGCAGCGCCGCGTCGATGGCGGCCGGGGTCGAGCCCCAGTCCTCGTGCACCTTGTACCCGGCCGCGCCGGCCAGGGCCTGCTCGGCGAGCCCCGGCGCGCTCACCGTGTTGCCCTTCCCGAACAGCAGCACGTTGAGGGGCACGGGGTCGAGCGCCCGGTGCACCTGGGTGAGATGCCAGGCGCCCGGTGTCACGGTGGTGGCCTTGGAGCCCGCGGAGGGACCGGTGCCGCCACCACCGATGGTGGTGATGCCGGTCGCGAGCGCCTCGTGCAGCTGGGAGCGCGACAGCAGGTGCACGTGCACGTCGATCGCCCCGGCCGTCAGGATCCGGCCCTCCGCGGAGACCACGTCGGTGCCCGGCCCGATCACCAGGTCGGGATGCACGCCGTCCGCGATGTCGGGGTTCCCGGCCCGGCCGAGGGCGACGATCCGGCCTCCGCGGATCCCGACGTCGGCGCGCACCACGCCCCAGTGGTCGAGCACCAGCGCACCGGTGATCACCGTGTCCAGGGCGCCCTCGGCGGAGGTCCGGGTGGACTGCGCCATCGACTCCCGGATCGACTTGCCGCCCCCGAACACGGCCTCGTCGCCACCGGCGACGAGGTCCCGCTCGACCTCGAGCCACAGGTCGGTGTCGCCGAGCCGGACCTGGTCGCCCGTCGTCGGGCCGTAGAGCGCGGCGTACTCCGCGCGGCTGATCTCAACCATCGAGCCGACCCCCGTCGGCCTTGACCTGGATGCCGGGTACGACGCGGGCGCCGCGGAGGGCGACCAGCGCGACCTGCTGCGAGGTGCCCGGCTCGAAGCGCCGTGAGGTGCCGGCGGGGATGTCCAGCCGGAAGCCGTGCGCGGCCTCCCGGTCGAAGGCGAGGGCGCTGTTGGCGTCGACCAGGTGCAAGTGGGAGCCGACCTGGACCGGCCGGTCGCCGGTGTTGGTCACCACCAGGACCAGCCGCTCGTCGGGCCGCCGGTCGCCGTTCAGCACGATGGTCCCCGGCGCCGCCCGTACGGCGCCCGGTCCCTCGGTCACGATGCCCACTGCTGGCTCCTCATGCGATCGGGTGGTGCAGGGTGACGAGCTTGCGCCCGTCCTGGAAGGTGGCCTCGACCTGGACGTCGACGATCATCTCGGCGACCCCGGGCAGCACCTGGCTGCGGTCGAGGACCTCGCGGCCGCGCTCCATCAGCTCGGCGACGAGGGCGCCGGCGCGGGCCTCCTCGAGCACCCAGCACGACAGCAGCGCCACCGCCTCGGGGTAGTTGAGCAGGACGCCGCGGGCGAGCCGGTCGCGGGCGACCATGCCCGCGACGCTGAGCAGCAGCTTCTCGGTGTCGGACGGTGTCAGGTGCACGTCACACCGCCATCGCCGCGCGGACGGCGTCCAGCGCGCCCGGACCGCCGGTGCCCGAGGAGGTGACTCGCCCGGACTCCAGCACGTAGTAGGCGCCGGTGCTGCGCAGCGCGAAGCCGACGTGCTGCTCGACCAGCAGCACCGACAGGTCGCCCCGCTCGGTGAGCGCGGTGATCACCGACTCGATCTCGGCGACCACATTGGGCTGGATGCCCTCGGTCGGCTCGTCGAGGATGAGCAGCCGCGGGCGGGTCAGCAGGGTGCGGGCGATGGCGAGCTGCTGGCGCTGGCCGCCGGACAGCAGCCCGGCGCGCCGCCCGAGCAGCTCGCGCAGGGCGGGGAAGGTGTCCAGCACGCCGTCGACCGCGGACCGGTCGGTGGTGACCAGGTGGAGGTTCTCCAGCGTGGTCATCTGGGGGAACGACAGCTGGCCCTGGGGCACGTAGCCGAGTCCCCGGGCGACCCGCTTGCTGGGCCGCAGCCGGGTGACGTCCTCGCCGTCGAGGAGGACCTGGCCCGCCATCACCGGCAGCAGCCCGACCGCGACCCGGAGCAGGGTCGTCTTGCCGGCGCCGTTGTGGCCCATGATCGCCACGGCTCCGCCGGCCGGCACCTCGATCGACACGTCCTCCAGCACCCGGGTCCGGCCGTACCCGGCGGTGACTCCGCGCAGCTCAAGCATGGTCCGCCTCCTCGACGGTGCGGCCCAGGTAGACCTCCTGGACGCGGGGATCGGCCTGGATCTCGGCGACGCTGCCCTCGGCCAGCACCTTGCCGCCGTGCATGACGGTCACGACGTCGGCGTAGCTGCGCACGAAGTCCATGTCGTGCTCGATCACGACGATGGTCCGCTCGGCGCCGATCCGGCGCAGCAGCGCACCGGTCTCGTCGCGCTCCTCCGCGCTCATCCCGGCGACCGGCTCGTCGAGCAGCATCACCCGGGCGTCCTGGACCAGCAGCATCCCGATCTCCAGCCACTGCTTCTGGCCGTGCGCGAGCACCCCCGCCGGGCGGTCCCGGAAGTGGCTCAGCCCGATCGTCTCCAGCGCCTCCTCGACGTACGACGGCGTGCCGCGCCGGGCGAGCAGCATCCGCCAGGGGGAGCGGTGCACGCCGCCGGCGATGTCGAGGTTCTGCAGCACCGTGAGGTTCTCGAACACCGTCGCCGTCTGGAAGGTCCGGCCGATCCCGGCCCGGACGATGCGGTGCGAGCGCAGGGCCAGCAGGTCGTGGTGGCGGTAGCGCGCCAGCCCGGTGGCCGGCACCAGGCCGGTGACCGCGTCGACGAGCGTGGTCTTGCCGGCGCCGTTGGGACCGATCAGGAAGTGCAGCTGTCCCTGCAGCAGGGTCAGGTCGACCCCGTCGATGGCCCGGAAGCCGTCGAACTCCACGCTCAGCCCGCGGATCTCGAGATAGTCGTCGTTCACGCCGTGCCCTCCTTGCGCAGCCGGCTGGTGACCTGCGACCACACGCTGCCGAGCCCCGAGGGGAAGAACAGGATGACCACGATGAACAGCAGGCCGAGGAAGTAGGTCCACTGGTCGGGGAAGGACTCCGAGAGGTAGGTGCGCCCGTAGCCGACTGCGAGCGCGCCGAGCGCCGGACCGAGCAGCAGCGCCCGGCCGCCGAGCGCGACGCCGGCGATGAGCAGGATCGAGGCGGTGGCGTCCACGTCGGAGGGGGAGATGATCCCGGTGATAGGCGCGAACAGCGCCCCACCGATGCTGGCCATCACCGCGGCGAGGACGAAGGCCACCAGCTTGATGTTCGCCGGGTCGTGGCCGAGGAAGCGGACCCGCTCCTCGCCGTCGCGGACGGCGACCAGCAGCTCCCCGAAGCGGCTGCGGTAGAGCTGCCACACCACGACCAGGCAGGCGATCAGCACGATCGCCGCGATCGAGTAGATCATCTTCTTGTTGACCGGGTCGTAGAGGTTGTAGCCGAAGAACTGGGTGAACTGGTTGAGCCCGTTGAACCCGCCGGTCTGCTTGATGGTCGCGATGAGCAAGGTCGCGAAGGCGACCGCCAGCGCCTGGGTGAGGATGGCGAAGTAGGCGCCCTTCACCCGCCGCTTGAAGATGGCGTAGCCGAGGATCGCCGCGGCGACCGCGGGCACGGCCACGATGGCGAACAGCGTGAACGCGCCGCTGCGGAAGGGCTCCCACCAGCCCGGCATGGTCGCGTCGCCGTACAGGACCATGAAGTCGGGGATGGCGTCCGGGCCGCCGCTCGCCATCGCCGCCTCGAGCTTGAGGTGCATCGCCATCGCGTAGCCGCCGAGCCCGAAGAAGACGCCCTGGCCCATGACGAGCATGCCGCCGCGTCCCCAGGCCAGGCCGATGCCGACGCCGGCGATCGCCCAGCAGACGTACTTGCCGAGGTTGTTGAGCCGGAACGGGCTGAGCACGGCCGGGGCGACGACCAGCAGCACGACCGCCAGCACGGCGATGGCCAGCAGCGGGCCCCAGCTGCGTGCGTGCTTGAGCAGGACGGTCATGCGAGCCCCCTGGTGCGCACGGTGAACAGGCCCTGCGGGCGGGCCTGCAGGAAGATCACGACGAGTGCGAAGGTGAGCACCTGCGCCATGCTCGAGCTGAGCCAGTCGGTGAGGAAGGCGGTGACGATGCCGACCGCGAAGGCCGCGATCACGGTGCCGCGCAGCTGGCCGAGGCCGCCCGCGACGACGACGAGGAACGCCGAGATGATGTACGTCGTCCCGAGGTTCGGGTTGGTCCCGGAGATCAGTGCGACCGCGACCCCGCCGATGCCGGCCAGTCCCGAGCCGACGAAGAAGGTGACCCGGTCTACCGCCCGGGTGGAGACGCCCATCGTCTCCGCCAGATCCCGGTTCTGGACCGTGGCCCGGATCCGGCGGCCGTAGGCGGTGTACTTGAGCAGCGCGCCCAGCCCGGCGAGGGCGAGCAGCGCCAGCAGGATGGTGAACATCTGCCGGTACGGCCAGTGGTAGCCGAAGACGTCGACATTGCCCTCCAGCCAGCCGGGCGTGCGCACCGGGTCGCCCTGGGCCCCGAAGACGTCCTTGGCGAGCTGCTGGAGGAGCAGGCTGACGCCCACGGTGACCAACAGCGTGTCCAGCGGCCTCCGATACATCCAGGAGATGATCGCGACCTCGAGCAGCAGCCCGAGCAGGCCGGCGACCACGAACGCGACGGGCAGCGCCACCAGGATGGACAGGTCGGCGTTCGTGACGACCTGCTGGGTGAGGTACGCGGTGTACGCGCCGGCCATGAGGAACTCGCCGTGCGCCATGTTGATCACGCCCATCTGGCCGAAGGTGAGGGCCAGGCCGAGGGCGGCGATGAGGAGCAGCGCGCCGGTCGCCGTACCGGCGAGCAGCGGGGTGGTGAAGGCGTCCAAGAGGGATCTCCTGACTGCCCGGGGCGCCGCGTCGCGGACGCGGCACCCCGGGGGATGAGCGGATCGGTCGGGGCCGGCTCAGCTCACTCCTTGCTCGGGTCCCACCAGTCGTAGCCCTTGAGGAAGGGGTCGGGCTCGATCGGGGCGTCGGAGGACCAGACCACGTCGAACTGGTTGTCGGCGTTGATCTGGCCGATCAGCGCCGTCTTCGCGATGTGGTGGTTCTCGCCGTCGATGGTGACCGTGCCCTCGGGCGCGTTGAAGCTGACCCCGTCGGCGGCGGCGTTGATCTTCGCGACGTCGAAGGAGTCGGCCTTCTCGACCAGCGCCTTGTAGAGGTACAGCGAGGTGTACGCCGCCTCCATCGGGTCCGAGGTCGGCCGGTCGGCGCCGTACTTGTCCTGGAATGCCTTGATGAACGCGGCGTTCGTGGGGCTGTCGACCGACTCGAAGTAGTTCCAGGCGGCGAACTGCCCGGTGACGTCCTTGCCCATCGCCGGCGCCTCCTCCTCGGCGATCGACACCGAGATGATGGGAGTGGTCTTCGCGGTCAGGCCCTGCTCGTAGTAGGCCTTGATGAAGCCGACGTTGGACGAGCCGTTGATGGTGTTGAACACGAAGTCCGGCTTGGCGGCGACGATCTTGGCGACCTGGGTGGTCCAGTCGTCGTCGTCGAGCGGCACGTACTCCTCGCCGACGATCTCGATGCCGAGCTCCGCGGCGTACTGCTTGATGATCTTGTTGGCGGTGCGCGGGAAGACGTAGTCGGAGCCCGCGAGGAAGAGCGTCTTGACGCCCTTGGACTTCAAGAAGTCCATCGCCGGGATGATCTGCTGGTTGGTGGTCGCGCCGGTGTAGTAGATGTTCTTAGACGCCTCGAGGCCCTCGTACTGCACGGGGTAGAACAGCAGTCCGTCGTCGGCCTCGACCACGGGCAGCATCGCCTTGCGCGAGGCCGAGGTCCAGCCGCCGAAGACCGCGGCGACGCAGTCGCCGGTGAGCAGCTTCTCGATCTTCTCGGCGAAGACGGCGGGGTCGCTGGCCCCGTCCTCGACGACCGGCTCGATCTTCTTGCCGAGGATGCCGCCGGAGACGTTGATCTCCTCCGCGGCCAGCCCGAGCGAGTCGCGGACGGTCTGCTCGCTGATCGCCATGGCGCCCGAGGTGGAGTTGAGGAACCCGAGCTTGATGGTGTCGCCGGAGGTGTCGACGCAGCTCTCGGCGGCGCTCGACTCCCCGGACTTCGAGCCGCCGCAGGCGCTGAGGCCCAGGGCTGCGGTGAGAGCGAGGACGGTGCCCGTGACAAGGCGGGCGCGGGTGGGGAACACGATGGGAGAACCCTCTCGGTCATCGGCCTGCGGCTCGGGCCGCAGGCTCGGGGCCAGGGGGCACGGCATCGGGCCCCGGTGGCGATGAACCTAGGAAGGGCGCATTTCGGGGTACTACCAAATGGAATGAAATCCGTGTTACGTCGCGTCTCCTAGCGCCAGTGCAGGGCCGGCGACTCGGCGATCGCCGTGAGCGTCTCGAGCGGCGTCGCGAACGCGGCGTCGGGGGCGAGCGATCCCGGCGCGATCACCGACCTCACCACGACGTCGCCGTCCCGGGCGTCCCGTACGTCGCACGCCAGGACGGCGGGCGCCGCGGACGAGCAGAGGGTCCGGGAGCTGCCGTCGCCGTCGGCCATGCCCACGAAGACCTTGACCGACCGCGTCGCCTCGTCGCCGTAGAGGAGGTAGGCGGACCCAGCCCTCGCGACGTCGACCTCGCGGAGGTCCGCGTCGAGCGCCACGAACCGGGGAGTGCCCTGACCGGTGAGGCCCGCTCGCTCCGCGACCTGGGAGATGACCTCGGGGATCTCGGCGCGGTCGGCGGTCAGCAGCGTGGGGTTCGGCTCCGTCCCCCACGCTCCCGCGTTGCGCGCCCTGCCGTCGGATCCGCCGGCGCCGGCCTGCACGGCCACCGCGACCAGCCCCACGAACGCGACGGCGGCGGTCATGCCGAGCACCGAGGCTCGGAACCTTTGGGCCGCTGCCTGCGCGACGCTGCACACGTTCGACCGTGCGACGCTGAGGCCGTCAGGTCGACCAAGCCGGCATGAGGTCTTCGCGAATCGGCAGTCAGACCGCCGACCTCCGCCGACTCAGGCGTCCAGACCGGCCAGCACCCCGGTCAGCCGCTCCACCGGCGACGACAGCGACCACCGCTCCACGAGCTCGGCCAGCCGCTCGGGGTCGGCCGGGGTGCGGGGGAGGGCGAGGTTCTCGCGCGGGAGATCGATGTCGCGGGCGACCGCGACGACCTGCGGGGCCACCGCGAGATAGTCGGCGGCCTCGCGGATCTTGGCCCGCGGTCCGGGGCCGAGGTCGCTGGCCGGGTCCTCGACGGCGGCGATGATGCCGGCGAGGTCGTCGTACTTCTGCAGCATCGAGGCGGCCGTCTTCTCGCCGACTCCCTTGACGCCGGGCAGCCCGTCGGAGGCGTCGCCGCGCAGGGTGGCGAAGTCGGCGTACTGGTCGGCGCGCACGCCGTACTTGTCGAGCACCCAGGCCTCGTCGACCCGCTCGTGGCGCCCGACGCCCTTGCCGACGTACAGGATCCGGACGCCGGCGGCGTCGTCGACGAGCTGGAAGAGGTCGCGGTCGCCGGTCACCACGTCGACCGGCATCCCGGCGCCGGTGGCCAGGGTGCCGATGACGTCGTCGGCCTCGTAGCCGGGGGCGCCGATCACGGGGATGCCGAACGCGGCGAGCACCTCGCGGATGACCGGGACCTGCAGCTCCAGCGGGTCGGGCACCTCCTCGACGTCCGGGGCGCCGGTGACCTCCTCGACCACCCGGTGCGCCTTGTACGTCGGGATCAGGTCCACCCGCCACTGCGGTCGCCAGTCGTCGTCCCAGCAGCAGACCAGGTGGGTGGGCCGGTACTGGTCGCTCAGCTGGGCGATGTAGCCCAGCAGGCCACGCACCGCGTTCACGTTGGTGCCGTCCGGCGCGAGCAGCTCGGGGGAGCCGAAGTAGGCCCGGAAGTACAGGCTGGCCGTATCGAGGAGTAGAAGGCGCTCAGTCATCACCGCGCAGCCTATTAGGGTGAGCCCGTGAGTCAGAGCAGCAATCCAGCGGTCGAGGCGACGGACCGGCAGATCCTGGAGCTCCTGGCCAAGGACGGACGGATGTCCTACACCGACCTCGGGCGGGCCACGGGACTGTCCACCTCGGCGGTGCACCAGCGGGTCAAGCGGCTCGAGCAGCGTGGCCTGATCCTCGGCTACGGCGCGACGGTCAACTACGCCGAGATCGGCGTCCCGCTGACCTCCTTCATCGCGATCCGGCCGATCGACCCCTCCCAGCCCGACGACTGCCCCGAGCGGCTCGTCGACATCCCCGAGATCGAGTCCTGCTGGTCGGTCGCGGGGGAGGAGTCCTACCTCCTCAAGGTCCGCACGACCAGCCCGGTCGAGCTGGAGCTGCTGCTCGGCCGGATCCGCGCGGCGGCCAATGTGTCGACTCGCACCACCATCGTGCTCTCGACCTACTACGAGAACCGGCCCGTCGGTCACTGAGCCGGCTGTCGGCGTGTCGCGTCGCGACACGCCGTGGAAGCGCGGATTTGTCGACGGAACTTGGCCGTCCAGCGGGCCGCGCTGACCTGCGGGAACGCGTATCACCGCAGGTCAGACGACGGTTGACAGGAAGGGTGAGCGTCACCAGAGTACGGAGACGTTCGCTCGTGCAGGTCGTGGCCGGCGGACCGGCGTCCGAGTGGCCGTATGTCGGCGGAGTAGCACCAGCTCCGCACGGGGACGGTTCGCGGAGGTCGGTTCGCTCCTCGAGAGCGAGCCGGAAGGACCCGGGTCTCCCTAGACAACGTCGCGTGCGTCGGCAGCCAGTCGGGAGCCGGGACGGTCCGAAGGTGGCCCGGGTCCTTCCGCCGCCTGCAGAGAGCCGTAGGCTCTCGCCGTGGAGCGGCGTCCCCTCATTCCCGCGGTCGGTCTGGGCGTCGTCGGTGGCGTGCTGCTGACCGCCTCCTACGAACCCGTGGCGCTGCCGTGGCTGCTGCCGCTCGGGGTGGCCTGCTACGCCCTCGCGACCCGGGGCCACGGCGTACGCCGGGCCGGGCTGGTCGGTCTGGTGTTCGGGGTGGTCTTCTACTTCAGCCACATCGTGTGGATGAAGGACTCCGTCGGCCCCGACGCCTGGGTGGCGCTGTCGACGGTGGAGGCGCTGTTCTACGGCCTGCTCGGGCTCGCCGTACCGCTGTTGCGCCGGCTCCCGGCCTGGCCACTGTGGCTGGCGGCCGCGTGGACCACGATGGAGACGGTGCGCAGCGGCTGGCCGTTCAGCGGCATGCCGTGGGGCCGGATCGCCTTCGCGGCGATCGACACCCCGGCCGCCCCCGCGGTCGCGTACGTCGGCATGACCGGCCTGTCCTTCCTGCTCGCCCTCTCCGGGTTCTGCCTGGCCCGCTTCGCCGAGGCCGTCCTGGCCCGCGAGCGGCGCCGGGGCTCGGCCGCGGCGGCGGTGGGCGTGCTGGCGGTGCTGGTGACGCCCGCGGTGCTGCCGTACGACGTCCCCGAGACCGGGTCCACCACGGTCGCCGTCGTCCAGGGCGACGTCCCCGGTCCCGGCAACGACATCTTGTGGGACCACCTCGGCGTGACCCGCAACCACGTCGACGCGACCGTGCGCCTGGCCGCCGACGTGGACGCCGGCCGGGTGCCGCGACCCGACTTCGTGCTGTGGCCCGAGAACTCCACCGCGGTCGACCCCTTCGAGCCGGGCGAGGTCAACACCGGGATCCGCGAGGCCGTCGCGGCCGTCCAGGTGCCGGTGATGGTGGGCGCGATCGTCGACGGCGGCCCGAAGTACGTGCTCAACCAGGGCATCGTCTGGGACCCGCGGACCGGTCCGGGCGACCGCTACACCAAGCACCACCCGGTTCCCTACGGCGAGTACATCCCGTTCCGCGACATCTGGAACCCGACCTTCGGCCAGCTCGCCCTGATCACCCGCGACATGAAGAGCGGCACCCGCACCGAGCCGCTCCGGGTCGCCGGCGTCCGGGTCAGCGACGCGATCTGCTTCGACGTGGCCTACGACGACGTGATGCCCCCGCAGGTGCGCGCGGGCGCCGAGCTACTGACCGTCCAGACCAGCAACGCCAGCTTCATCTTCACCCATCAGATCGAGCAGCAGTTCGCGATCACCCGGCTCCGGGCGATCGAGGCCGGCCGGTGGCTCACGGTCGCGTCGACGAACGGCCAGAGCGGCGTGATCGCTCCCGACGGCAGCGTGGTGGCCTCGGCGAAGCCGCGGACGACCAGCGTGCTGGTCGAGCGGGTCGGGCTGAGCACCGCGCTCACCCCGGCGATGCGGCTGGGTGCCTGGCCGGCCCGGATGTTCACCCTGCTGACGCTCGCTGCTCTCGTGGCTGGTGCCGTGACGTACCGTCGAAGGAGACAGTTCGACGGTCCCGCGCAGGAGACTCCCGCCGCGGAGCCGACTGAGCTCTCCCCGACCCCGAGTGAGGCACCCGTTGTCTGAGCAGCACTCCACCCTGGGCCGCACCGTGATGGTCGTGCCGACCTACAACGAGGCCGCGAACCTGGCGTGGATCATCGACCGCGTCCGCACCGCCCAGCCCCACGTCGACGTCCTCGTCGTCGACGACGGCTCGCCCGACGGCACGGGTGCGATCGCCGACGGCATCGCGCGGGCCGATGCCCAGGTCCACGTCCTGCACCGCACCAGCAAGGGCGGCCTCGGCGCGGCGTACCTCGCCGGCTTCGCGTGGGCTCTCGACGCGGGCTACGACGTGATCGGCGAGATGGACGCCGACGGCTCCCACCAGCCCGAGCAGCTCCAGCGGCTGCTGACCGCACTGCGGGACGCCGACCTGGTGATCGGCTCCCGGTGGATCCCGGGCGGCTCGGTGGTCAACTGGCCCTGGCAGCGCGAGCTGCTCTCGCGCGGCGGCAACCTGTACGTCCGGATGCTCCTCGGCATCCAGGTGCGCGACGCCACCGCCGGCTTCCGGCTGTTCCGGCGCTCGACGCTTGAGCGGATCCGGCTCGAGGAGGTGCGCTCGACCGGCTACGTCTTCCAGACCGACCTGGTCACCCGCACCCTGCGGGCCGGACTGACCGTGCGGGAGGTGCCGATCGAGTTCGTCGAGCGGGTCCGTGGCGAGTCCAAGATGAGCGGCCAGGTCGCGTTGGAGTCGCTCAAGCGGATCACCTGGTGGGGCCTGCGTCAGCGCTGGACGAGCGTCCGCGGCCCCGCCGCTGCGACGAGGGAGCTGCACCGCAGCACCCGATGAGAGGAAGCAGACGATGAGCACGAGGACCGCACGCAGCCGGAGGGCGGCGCTGCTGCTGTTCGTCGTCTTCGTGGTGATGCCGATCCTCGAGATCGTCGTGCTGATCAAGGTCGGCCAGGTGATCGGCCCGTGGTGGACGATCCTGCTGCTCGTCGTCGACAGCATCCTCGGCGCCTGGCTGATGAAGCGCGAGGGCCGACGGGCCTGGCTCGCGCTGCGCGAGCGGATCGAGACCGGCCGGATGCCGCACCGTGAGCTCGCGGACGGTGCGCTGGTCATGCTCGGCGGAGCGTTCCTGCTCAGCCCCGGCTTCATCTCCGACGTCCTCGGCCTGCTGCTGATCCTGCCGGTCACCTGGCCGCTGTTCCGCGGCCTGCTGGTGGCCTACGCCGGACGCCAGGTCGTCCGGCGCGCAAATGTCACTCGCCCCGGACCGACGGTGGTCCGGGGCGAGGTGATCGACGAGCAGTGATCCGGCGGATCAGGCCTTCGCCGGCTTCTTCTTGCGGGCGTTGGCACGGTGCAGGTGCGCCGGGCCGATCTCGCCGCCGCGGAGCAGCTCCAGACGCTCGGTGAGGATCTCCTCCAGCTCCTTCTCGGAGCGGCGCTCCAGCAGCATGTCCCAGTGGGTGCGCTGGGGCTTCTCGGCCTTGACCTCACGCTCGATGCCGGCGGTCGACTCGGCCTCCAGACCGCAGCGCGGGCACTCCCAGACCGCGGGCACCTCGGCCTCGATGGACATGGTGATCTCGAACTCGTGTCCCTGGGGACACTTGTAGCCGACCTGCTGTCGTGCTGCGAACTCGATACCCCGCTCGTCCTCGAAGGACTGGCCCCCCAGTCGGGCACCGCGCAGTGTGCGCTCAGCCATCAGACTTCACCTCCCATGTTTCGTCTATCCACTCAACGCTACCCAGGCCGAAAAGGTTCCAACCCGGATCCGCCCAGGACGGGACCCCGGTCCAGACCAGTCGGGACCCCGCCGCCCCGGATCCGCGCTCAGACCACGGCTGGCCGGGCGTTGCCGGCCTCGCGGATGCCCCGCTCCGTGTCGACCCGGAGCAGCAGCAGCCCGCCGATGACGAAGAACGCGATGAGGGCGAAGATCGCGGGCCGGTAGGAGTCGGTGAGCTGGTAGACCAGCCCGAACGTGAGCGTGCCGAACCAGGACGTGCCGCGGTCCATGGCGTGGTAGAGGCTGAAGTACTCCGCCTCCTTGCCGCGCGGGATGAACAGCGAGAAGTACGACCGCGCGAGCGCCTGGGTGCCGCCCAGCACGATGCCGATCGCCACGCCGAGCAGCAGGAAGGACACCATCTGCTTCTCGGGGACGACGAGCGCCACCGTGACGATCGCCATCCAGCCGACCAGGCCCGCGAGGATGACCTTCTTGGCGCCGTGGCGCCCGGCGACGCGGGCGAACAGCAGGGCGCCGCCGATGCCGACGAGCTGGACCAGCAGGTAGGTGCCGAGGACGAAGCCGTCGCCGAAGCCGAGCTCCTTGGTGCCGAAGGTCGACGCCGAGTTGATGACGGTCTGGATGCCGTCGTTGAAGAACAGGTACGCCGCCAGGAAGGTGAGCGCGACGGGGTAGTTGCGCAGGTCCTTCAGCGTGGCCCAGAGCTGCCCGAACGACCGGGCCAGGGCGCCGCCCTCGACCTCCTCCACGGCGACCGGCTCGTGGCGCCGGATGCCGCGCCACGGGATGACCATGAAGGCCGCCCACCACACGGCCGCGGAGAGCAGCGAGAGCCGGACGGCCATCTCCTTGTCGAGGCCGATCGCGTCGTGGAAGCTGACCATCAGGAAGTTGACGGCGAGCAGCAGCCCGCCCCCGGCGTACCCGTAGGCCCAGCCGGTCGACGACACGCGGTCGCGCTCGCTCTCGGTCGAGATCACCGGCAGGATCGAGTCGCTGACCACGATCGCGGCGCCTCCGGCGAGGTTGGCCACGATGAAGGCGATGCTGCCGTAGAGCCAGTTCTCGCCGCTCATGAAGAACAGCCCGCCGGCCGCGGCCGCGCCGAGCCACGAGAACGCCACCAGGAGGTCGGGCTTGCGCGCGATCCGGTCGGCGTAGGCGCCGATCACCGGGTAGAAGAAGACGCTGAGCACCGTCGAGAGCGTGATGACGTACGACGGCAGGGCCCCCGGCGCGATGGAGAGCCCCAGCACGTGCAGCCGGCCGTGCTCACCGACGGCATTCTCCGCCACCGAGATCAGGTAGGGCGCGAAGAGCACGCCCGCGACCGTGGTCTGGAACGCCGAGGCGGCCCAGTCGGTGAAGTACCAGGCGCGCTGCTCGCGCGCCCGGTTGAGCGGCCCCAGGTCCGCGATGCTCATGTCGTCCCTCCCTGCGCGGACCACCATTGGCCGCGTCCCTGGAGGACATCCTTGAGCAGATCAGTGCGGTCCGTGAAGAGCCCGTCGACGCCACGGTCGAGCAGCGTGGTCATCTCGGCCGGGTCGTCGATGGTCCACACGTGCACCTGGTGGCCCGCGGCGTGGGCCCGGCGGACGAACCCGGCGGTGGTCACGGTGAGCCCGCGCTGCCGGTGGGGGACCTGGAAGGCGGCGAAGCCGTCGCCCGCCAGCAGCCGGGCCAGCCGGGCGCTGGGGGAGAGCCGGAACACCACGATCTGCCACGGGTCGGCGGCGGTCGGGACCCGGCCGTCGGTGAGTGCCCGGAACCGGCGGATCCGGGACCGCGAGAAGGACGCGACGAGCAGCCGGTCCCACAGCTCGCGCTCGCGGACCAGGGTGGCGAGCGCGTCGACCGCGCCGTCGGCCTTGAGGTCGATGTTGAAGCGGGCGCTCGGGAAGGCGTCGAGCAGCTCGACCAGGGTCGGGACCTGCTCGCGCCCGCCGATCCTGGCCCGGCGTACCTCGGCCAGGGTGAGCTCGCGGACGGCGCCGCGCTGGTCGGTGACCCGGTCCAGCACCTCGTCGTGGAAGGCGAGCAGCACGCCGTCCGCGGTGAGGTGGACGTCGGTCTCGAGGTAGTCGTAGCCCAGCTCGGCGGCGTGCCGGAACGCCGCGAGGGTGTTCTCCAGGCCCTCGATCTCGGGGTGGTAGGCGCCACCGCGATGGGCGAAGGCCAGCACCTTGCCCTGCGGGAGGTAGCCCATCAGATGTCGCGGAAGGTCTCGATGTCCGCGCCGAGCGAGCTGAGCCGCTCGGCGAGGTCCTCGTAGCCGCGGTGGATGACGTAGGTGCTGCGCAGCACGGAGGTGCCCTTGCTGGCCAGCATGGCGAGCAGGACGACGACCGCCGGCCGCAATGCCGGCGGGCAGACCAGCTCGGTGC
This sequence comes from Nocardioides nitrophenolicus, assembly GCF_016907515.1. Lineage (NCBI taxonomy): Bacteria > Bacillati > Actinomycetota > Actinomycetes > Propionibacteriales > Nocardioidaceae > Nocardioides > Nocardioides nitrophenolicus. The sequence continues at coordinate 5,624,788 of NZ_JAFBBY010000001.1, read as the reverse complement.
CGGTCCACGACGTCGGGCCGTCGATCTGCACCCGGTGCGGATCGAGGAGGGTCACCCGTCCGCCGAGCTTGCTGAGCTCGGTGAGGTAGATCGCCCGGTTGTCGTAGACCCAGTCGTGGAGGTAGGTGGTGCCGTCGGCCACCGCCGCGATCACCGCGAAGAACGGCAGGTTGTCGATGTTGAGGCCGGGGAAGGGCATCGGGTGGATCTTGTCGCGGGGAGCGACCAGGTCCGAGGGGTGGGTGGTGATGTCGACCAGGCGGGTGCGGCCGTTGGCCGCGAGGTACTCCTCGGACAGGTCGTAGCGGAAGCCCATCTCCTCGAGCACCGCGAGCTCGATCTCGAGGAACTCGATCGGCGCGCGCCGCACGGTGATCTCGGAGCGGGTCACGATCGCGGCGGCGAGCAGCGACATGGCCTCGATCGGGTCCTCGCTGGGGGAGTAGTCGACGTCGACGTCGATCGACTCCCGCCCGGTGACGGTGAGGGTGGTGGTGCCGATGCCCTCGACCTCGACGCCGAGCGCCTGGAGGTAGAAGCACAGGTCCTGGACCATGTAGTTCGACGAGGCGTTGCGGATGACGGTGGTGCCGGGGTGGAGGGCGGCGGCCATGAGGGCGTTCTCGGTCACCGTGTCGCCGCGCTCGGTGAGCACGATCGGGCGCCCGGGGACGATGGCCCGGTTGAGCTGGGCGTGGTACCAGCCGTCGGTCGCCTTCACCTCGAGGCCGAAGGGCCGCAGCGCCGACATGTGCGGCTCGACGGTGCGGGTGCCGAGGTTGCAGCCGCCGGCGTAGGGCAGCTCGAAGGTGTCGGTGCGGTGGAGCAGCGGGCCGAGGAACATGATGACCGAGCGGGTCCGCCGCGCGGCCTCCTCGTCGATCCGGGTCAGGTCGAGGTCCTTGGGCGGAATGATCTCGAGGTCGTTGTCGGCGTTGATCCACCGGGTCTGCACGCCGATGCTGTCGAGCACCTCGAGCAGCCGGTTGACCTCCTCGATCCGCGCGACCTTGCGCAGCGTCGTCCGACCTCGGTTGAGCAGGGACGCGCACAGCAGTGCGACGCCGGCGTTCTTCGAGGTCTTGACGTCGATGCTGCCCGACAGCGTGGTCGGGCCCTTGACCCGCAGGTGGGTCGGGCCGGCGCCCAGCGCCACGATCTCGGAGTCGAGGGCGGCGCCGATCCGGGCCAGCATCTCCAGGGAGAGGTTCTGGTGCCCCTTCTCGATGCGGTTGATCGCGCTCTGGCTCGTGGCGAGCCGCTCGGCGAGCTGGGCCTGGGTGAGGCCCCGGTGCTTGCGGGCGTCGCGGATCAGGTTGCCGATCCGGCCCTTGTAGTCCTCGTGGGACGGGTCCAAGCTCATGCGACGACGGTAACTCACATATGAGATAACGCAAGACGCCACGGCGATCTGAAAGGATCCTCACATGCGTGCGACCACCATCCACGGTACCCGTGACATCCGCGTCGACGAGGTTCCCGACCCCACTCTGCGCCAGCCCACGGACGCGATCGTGCGGATCACGGCGGGCTGCATCTGCGGCTCGGACCTGTGGCCCTACCGCGGCGAGAACCCGATCCGCCCGGGCGCCACGATCGGCCACGAGTGCATCGGCGTCGTGGAGGAGGTCGGCGCCGAGGTGCGCGACGTCCGGGTCGGCGACTTCGTGGTCGTGCCCTTCTGTCACTGCGACAACACCTGTGCCCACTGCCGCAACGGCGCCCAGTCGGTCTGCACCAACCTGGGGTTCACCGCCAGCGGCCAGGCCGAGTACGCCCGGGTCAACCAGGCCGACGGCAGCCTGGTCCGCACGGGCGGCGTCCCCGACGCCGACCTGGTGCCCTCGCTCCTCGCGCTGTCCGACGTGATGCCCACGGGCTGGCACGCCGCCGTGTCCGCCGGTGTGCGGCCCGGCCACACCGTCGTCGTGGTCGGTGACGGCGCGGTCGGGCTCTCGGGCGTCCTGGCCGCCTCGGTCATGGGCGCCGAGCGGATCATCGCGATGTCGCGCCACGAGCCGCGCCAGGCCGTGGCCCGGTCGTTCGGCGCCACCCACGTCGTCGCGGCCCGCGGCGAGGAGGCCGTCGCGGAGGTGCTCGAGCTGACCGACGGGGTCGGTGTCGACGCGGCCCTGGAGTGCGTCGGCACCGACGCCGCGATGACCACCGCGATCGAGGTGACCCGCCCCGGTGGCGGCGTCGGCTTCGTCGGGGCGCCCCACGGCGTCGAGCTCTCCGCGCGCCGGCTCTTCGACAAGAACGTCGGGGTCCGCGGCGGGATGGCGCCGGTGCGCCGCTATCTGCCCGAGCTGCTGCCCATGGTCCTCGACCGCCGGATCGACCCGGGCCAGGTGTTCGACCTGACCCTGCCGCTCGCGGAGTCGCCCGACGGCTACCGCGCGATGGACGAGCGGCGCGCGATCAAGGTGCTGCTGCAGCCGTGACCCGCCTGGCTCCCGCCGCCTACCTCCACCACCTGCGGGTCGAGTCGGCGCGCTTCGCCGAGGTGCTGGGAAGCTGCCCGCCCGATGCGCGGGTGCCGTCGTGCCCCGACTGGGACGTCGCCGACCTTGCTTGGCATCTCACCGAGGTCCAGCACTTCTGGACCCATGTGATCCGCCATCGGCCCGCGCCGCCGGAGGCGTACGTCGAGCCCGAGCGCCCGGCGACCTACGCCGAGATCCTGGCGACCTTCCGCGCCACCCACGACGCCTTCGCGGCGGTCCTGGGGGCGGCCGATCCCGCGGAGCCCGCGTGGTCGTGGTCGGTGCCCGGCGACCAGCGGGTCGGCTTCACCTACCGGCGACAGGCCCACGAGGCGCTGATCCACCGCCTCGACGCCGAGCTCGCCGCCGGCGCCATCACCGGGCTGCCCGCGGACCTGGCGGCCGACGGGATCGACGAGGCCCTCGGCGTGATGTACGGCGGGCTGCCGCCCTGGGGCCGCTTCGACCCGCGCCCTCAGTACGCCGAGTTCCGGGCCACGGACACGGCGACCTCGGTCTGGGTGCAGCTCGGCACCTTCTCCGGAACGACGCCCGAGGGCGTCGAGCGCAGCGACGAGCCGGACCAGCACGTCGTCGCCGCTCCCGGGGTTCCGGCCGACCTGGTGGTCACCGGGACCGCGGCGGACCTCGACGCCTGGCTGTGGCACCGCGTCAGCGACGAGCGGGTCACGATCACCGGCGCCGACGACGTGCGCGCCCACGTGGGCGCGGTCCTGGGTCAGGCGATCGACTGACCCCGGTGCTCGCGGGCCTCGGCGGCCTGGGCCCTGCGCCCGGACCGGCCGGCGACCAGGACCACGCCGAAGAGCGCAGCGACGGCGAGGACGAACAGCAGCACGAGCGCCAGCAGGACGACGATGGCGAGGAGACTCATGCCATCCACCCTCGCATGACCTGCGTCACATCGTCAGAGTGAGATGAGTCACACGGCGCGGCGCCCGATTGCGACTCGGGGAGGACGACATCCTGGCCGGTCGGCGGCGAGGATCGCCGCCATGGGCGACCTCGACGGCAAGACCTTCCTCGTGACCGGGGCCAACACCGGGATCGGCAAGGAGACGGTGCGGGGCCTGGCCGCGCGTGGTGCGCGGGTGGTGATCGCGGGTCGCTCGGAGGAGCGGACCCGGGCCGCGATCCGCGAGCTGACGGCCGCCACCGGCAACCACGACCTGGACTTCCTGCCGCTCGACCTCGGCGACCTGGAGTCGGTGCGCGCCGCGGCGCGGACCTTCCTCGCGTCGGGGGAGCGGCTCGACGTCCTGGTCAACAACGCGGGCCTGGCCGGCAAGCGGGGAATGACCGAGAGCGGCTTCGAGCTGGCCTTCGGCACCAACCACGTGGGCCCGTTCCTGCTCACCGAGCTGCTCCGCGACCGGATCGTCGAGACCGGGCCCGGCCGGATCGTCAACGTCGCGAGCGCCGGCCACTACCGGGCCCGCGGCATCGACTGGGAGGCCGTGCGCCGGCCGTCGGTCACCCGTACCGCGTTCGACGAGTACTGCGTCTCGAAGCTGGCCAACGTGCTGCACGCCCGCGAGCTCGGCCGGCGGCTGGCGGGGACCGGCGTGACGACGTACTCGCTGCATCCGGGGGCGATCGCGTCCGACGTGTGGCGCGAGGTGCCGTTCGGGCTGCGGCAGGCGATGAAGCTGTTCATGAAGTCGCCCGAGCAGGGCGCGCGGACCTCGCTGTACTGCGGCACCTCGCCCGAGGTCGCCGACGCCACCGGCCGCTACTACGACGCCGAGCGTGAGAAGACGCCGTCGAAGGTCGTCACCGACGAGCTGGCCGGCGAGCTCTGGGCGCGCAGCGAGGAGTGGGTCGGGCCGGCCTGACCGGGCTCACACCAGGACCCCGGGGTTGAGGATTCCGGCCGGGTCGAGCGCTGCCTTGGCCGCCCGCAGCGCCGCGGCGAAGGGCTCGGGCCGCTGCGCGTCGTACCAGGGGCGATGGTCGCGTCCGACCGCGTGGTGATGGGTGATGGTGCCGCCGTGGTCGGCGATCGCGGTCGAGACGGCGACCTTGATCTCGTCCCACTGGGCCACGGTGCTGCCCCAGCGGCCGCCGGCGTAGATGCCGTAGTACGGCGCCGGGCCGTCGGGATAGACGTGGGTGAACCGGCAGGTCACGACGCCCTGACCGTCACAGACCTCGTCGATCGCACGCTGGGCGGCGCCGGTGACCGCGGCGTGGAAGGCCGGGAACGCGTCCCAGGTGCACGCCGTCTCGAAGGTCTCGACGACCATCGAGCGCCGCGCGAGGGCGTCGCGCTGGTAGGGCATCCGGAGGAACGCCGAGCGCCAGGCCTGCGCCGCGTCGTCCCGACCGGGGGCATCGGTGCGGTCGCGGGTCGCCAGGACCTCGCCGCCGTGGTCGCCCACCAGCTCCAGGGCGCGCTCCAGCCAGGCGTCGACCGGGTGGTCGGCCGACTCGAACGCGAGGATGAGCAGGCCACCGCCGACGCTCGTGCCGGCGTTGATGAGGGCCTCGGCCGGGTCGAGCAGGCGACAGTTGGCGGGATGCAGCCCGGACTGGGCCACGGCCCGGGTCGCGGCCACCGCGGCGTCGTAGGCGCGGAAGCCGACGGTGGCGGTGCGCTGCCACCGCGGGCGCCGCTGGAGCCGCATCCAGGCCTCGGTGATGACGCCGAGAGTGCCCTCGGAGCCGAGGAACATCCGGTCCGGCGAGGGCCCGGCGCCGGACCCGGGCAGGCGTCGGGACTCGCCGGTGCCGGCGGGAGAGACCACCCGGAGCGACTCGGTGAGGTCGTCGATGTGGGTGGCGAGGGTGGCGAAGTGGCCCCCGGCGCGGGTGGCGAGCCAGCCGCCGAGGGTGGAGAACTCGAAGGACTGCGGGAAGTGCCGCAGGGTCAGGCCGTGGGGGCGCAGCTGGTCCTCGAGCGCCGGGCCGTGGACGCCGGACTGGACCCGCGCGGCGCGGCTGACCTCGTCGACCTCCAGCACCCGGTCCAGGGCGGTCAGGTCGAGGCTGACCGCGGGTGCGTCGAAGCGCGGCTCGACCCCGCCGACGACCGAGCTGCCGCCGCCGTAGGGCACCACGGGGGTAGCGGTCGACGTACACCAGTCGAGGACGTCGACCACGTCCCGCTCGTCGCGCGGCCGGACCACGAGGTCGGGCACGTGGGCGAGGTCGCCGTGGAGGTTGCGGACGACGTCGCGGAACGCCTTGCCGCGGGCGTGCCCGAGCCGGTCGACGACGTCGACCGAGCAGAGCGGGGCGAGGGAGGCGGGCGGCCGCAGCCGGGGCCGGGGGACGTCGAGACCGCGTGGGTCCGGCGGTGCGTGGTCGGTGAGGTCCTGGTGCGGGAGCAGCGCCGAGACCCGGTCGGTCAGCGTCGCGACCTCCGCCGCGCTCAGCTGGGCCGTCTCGGTGCCCCAGCCCCACCAGGACCGGTCACTGCGCTGGCTCATCGGGAGCTCCTGTCGTCGGGGTCGAGGTGGGGTCGATCGGTTCTCCCGTCGTACCGGACGATCTGGTCGCAAATCGGTCGAGACCACGACGATTTCGTCCGGTACGACGGCTCTGGTTGGCGCGAGGACTCTCAGGCGGTCGCGAGGATCAGGGCCACCGGCAGGCCGACGGCGAGGGCGAGCACGGAGACCAGGATCAGCACGAGGGCGAGCAAGCCGGGGGAGCGCTGCTTCTCGAAGCCGATCGCCCCGCGGAGGAAGGTCAGCGCCGGTGCGGCGTAGTAGACGTCGACGACCTGCCCCGGGCCCACCTGGAACTGCTGGTCCGCCTGCCCGTAGGTCCACATCCACTGGGCGTGGCCGGAGACGGTGTGCACCCCGGGCGGCATCGGGTAGACGTTCTCGCCGTAGCGCGCCGGCACCGGCCAGCCGTTGATCTTCACGCTCGGCGTGATCATGCTCAGCATCCGGTTGCCCTGCAGGTGCAGGCGGAGGTGGCCGGGCGGCGGGGGTGGCGGCTGGCTCATGCCCCCGACCCTAGGGTGCGCCGAGCAGCTCGGTGAGTGCGGTCCAGGCAGCGCTGCCGAGCCTGCGGTCGGCCTGCTCGCTGCCGCCGCGCCGCATCCGCCGACCCGCCGTGACGACCTGCTCGCCGGGCAGCACCGCCCGATGACCGGCGTCGGGATCGGCCACGAGTGCGGTCGGTCGGCCGTGGCGGGCTCGGCGCAGCACGATCTCCTCGGCCTGCTCCCGCGCCGGCCACACCTGGTCGTCGTCCCCCGCGACGAGCACGACCTCCGCGATCCGCTCGACCGGGAGGGTCGCGGCCGCCACCTCGTCGGGAGCGGCGGCCCGGGAGCGCGCATAGAGGTCCCGGTACGCCGGCGGGTCCGTCGTCGGCTCCCAGGGCACGAAGCGCACGAACGGCACCGGGGCGCCGTCGAGCGTCCAGTGGGAGGTCTGCCGGCCCTCCTCGGTCACCCCGGCCCACACGACGTCACTGGGCGCGAACGCAGCCACGCCGTCGATCGGGGCGTCGGTGAGGGAGGCCGTCGCGAGCGCCGCCTCGGCACCGAAGGACACCCCCACGAGTACCACCCGGTCGCACTCCCCGGCGAGCGCCACGGCCCGCGCCGCGAAGGTCTCCAGCGGGATCTCCCAGGGGCCGTCGTGCTGCCCGGGACCGCCGAACCAGCGGATCGACTCCGCGAGGACGCCCTGATCGGCCAGCAGCCGAGCGCGCTGGTCGTCGACCCGGCCGCTGGAGCCGCCGAGCACCAGGGCGCCCACCCCGCGCTGCTCGTCCGGCTCCCAGCGGACGCCGACGGGGCTGGACAGCTCGATCCGGCGGGCCATGACTGCGACCCTACTCACACCCGGCATTAATGGCAGATCCTGCCACTTCGGCGTACGGTGGAGCCATGGCCCGACGCCCACCGGACGAGGAGACCCTGCTCGGGGTCGCCCGGGCCTGCGCCGACGTCTTCGTCGCCGCCGGCGACTCCAGCCCCACCGTCGCCACCCTGGTGGCCGCGGCCGGGCTGTCGGAGCGCACCTTCCACCGCTGGTTCCCGACCAAGCCCGACTGCCTGCGCCCCCTCTTCGACGACGGAAACCGCGCCTACGCCGCGGCGCTGGCGACACAACCCGCCGACCTGCCGCTGGGGGAGGCGCTGTGCCGGGCCTTCGTCGCGACCTTCGCGGACGGCTCCGACGACTCCTCGCGGGCGCTGATGCGCACGGTCTTCGGCGACCTCGCCCTGCGCCGGGTCTGGCTGGAGGCGAGCTACGCCACCACCCCGGCCCTCCGCCCCGGCGTCGCCACCCGCCTCGGCACGACCCAGGACGCCGTCGCGACCACCGTCGGCTGCGGCCAGGCGATCGTGCTGGCCATTGCCGCCCTCACCCACATGGTCGAGGACGGGCTCACCGCCCCCGAGGCGGCCGCCGCGGTCGGCGCGGCGCTCTTCGCCGACGTACCTCACCACTGAGAGAAGGCAGAAACCATGGACCTGCAGGACAAGGTCGTCCTCGTCACCGGCGGCGCGCGAGGACTCGGCGCCGCGTTCGCGCGCGGCATCGTCGCGGAGGGTGGGCGCGTCGTGATCGGCGACCTGCTCGACGACGACGGCGCCGCGGTCGCCCAGGAGCTCGGCGCGGCCGCGCGCTACGTCCACCTCGACGTCACCGACGAGGACTCCTGGGCCGCCGCGGTCGCCGCCACCCTCGACACCTTCGGCAGGATCGACGGCCTCGTCAACAACGCCGGCATCTCGGCCACCGGCCAGCCGACCGCCGACGAGAGCACCGAGACCTTCCGCCGGATCATCGAGATCAACCTGGTCGCCGTCCACACCGGCCTGCGCACCGTCGTCCCGGCGATGCGCACCGCCGGGGGCGGCTCGATCGTCAACATCTCCTCGGCCGCCGGACTGATGGGCATGGCCCTCACCAGCGGGTACGGCGCCGCCAAGTGGGGCGTGCGCGGGCTCACCAAGCTCGCGGCCGTCGAGCTGGGCCGCGACCGGATCCGGGTGAACTCCGTGCACCCCGGCATGGTGCTCACCCCGATGACGGCGCCGACCGGGATCGTCGCCGACGAGGGCGGCTTCCCCAACAACCCGTTCCGCCGCGTCGGGCGCCCCGAGGAGCTGGTCGGCGCGGTGCTCTACCTGCTGAGCGACGCGGCGTCGTACACCACCGGCGCGGAGCTCGCCGTCGACGGAGGCTGGACCGCGGGACCGTCGGTGGAGTACATCATGGGTGCGTGAGCACCCTCGATCCCGAACGGTTGCGCACCCTCACGCTGCTGCGTCGGGTGCGCGACCGGATCGACCGCGAGTACGCCCGGCCGCTCGACGTCGAGGCGCTGGCCCGCGACGTGCACATGTCGGCAGGGCACCTCAGCCGGGAGTTCAAGAAGGCGTACGGCGAGCCGCCCTACTCCTACCTGATGACCCGCCGGATCGAGCGCGCGATGGCCCTGCTGCGCCGCGGCGACCTCAGTGTCACCGACATCTGCTTCGAGGTCGGCTTCTCCTCGCTCGGCACCTTCAGCACCCGGTTCACCGAGCTGGTCGGCGTACCGCCGAGCGCCTATCGCGACGACGCCCCGTCGCCCGAGGACGGGCTCGCCGAGCCGCCGTCGTGCGTCACCAAGAAGGTGACCCGGCCCGTGCGGCGGGGCGGTGCACAGACCAGTCCGGACGTCCCCGCGGCCGGTCCCGCATCGGTCAGGAATCGAGAAGCACCCCACTTCGAGACGCCACTAGCGTGAGCGACATGGACATCAGCATTCAGCACAGCTTCCTGCCCCAGACCGACCCCGAGGCCTCGCTGGCCTTCTACCGCGACGTGCTCGGCTTCGAGGTCCTCAACGACGTCGGCTACGGCGAGATGCGCTGGATCACCGTGGCACCCAAGGGCTCCACCGGCCCCTCGATCGTGCTCGCGCCGCCCGCCGCCGACCCCGGCATCACCGACGACGAGAAGCGCGTCGTCGCCGAGATGATGGCCAAGGGCACCTACGCCACGATCGTTCTCCGCACCGACGACCTCGACGCGACCTTCGAGCAGATCCAGGCCACCGGCGCCGAGGTCATCCAGGAGCCGATCGACCAGCCGTATGGCGTGCGCGACTGCGCCTTCCGCGACCCGGCCGGCAACCACGTCCGCATCAACCAGGCCGGCTGAAGTCCCGCGTGGCCGCCCTCGACCCGCCCCCGGCACGCGACCGGGCGACCCGGCAGGCCGACACCCGCGCCCTGCTCGCGACACCCGCGATCGACGTCTGGGTCGCGACCGCGTCGGCCGCCGGCGTCCCCCACCTGGTGCCGGTGTCCCTGGCCTGGGTGGGCGAGCGGGTCGTCGTCGCGGTCGACGGCGGCTCGGTCACGGCGCGCAACCTGCTCGCCTCCGGGCGCGCCCGGCTCGGGCTCGGTCCGACCCGTGACGTCGCCATGATCGACGCGGTCCTGGAGCGCTCGGTCGGCGTCGATGACGACCCCGCCCTCGGGGCGGCGTACGCCGCCCAGGCCGACTGGGATCCCCGCGGCCTGGCCGGCTACGTCTTCCTCGTGCTGCGTCCCGAGCGGGTGCAGGCCTGGCGCGAGTCGAACGAGACCGTGGGCCGCACGATTCTGCGGGCGGGGAGGTGGCTCGAGCCCTAGGCTCTCGGGCGTGATCGAGCTCAAGGGCCTCAACGGCGAGTCGCTGGTCTTCGACGGCGCCACCCTCGCCAAGTTCCGCCACAACGGTCTCGACGAGGCCGCCCGCAATCCGGTCTCGACCTACCGGGAGGTGCAGGTCAAGCACAAGCCCGGCAAGCGCGGCAAGGAGGGCCGGTACGACGTGCTGGTCGCCATGTCGTCCTTCCTGTCGCTCTCGATCGCCGAGGACGCGAAGCCGCTCCTCGACGAGCTGGTCGCTGCCCTGGAGGCCGGCCAGTAGGCCCGACTCAGGTCACGAGCACCAGACGCTGGGTGGCCCGGGTCATCGCGACGTAGCGGTCCACGGCACCCTCGATGCCGGTGCCGAACTGGTCCGGATCGACCAGCACGACCAGGTCGAACTCCAGCCCCTTCGCATGCTCGGGGCTCAGCGAGCGGACCCGCGGGGTGTCGGCGCGATCGGGGTCGCCGATGACGCAGGCGACGCCCTCGGCGTGGGTCCGCTCCCAGTCGGCGAGGATCGCGTCCAGGTCGGCGCGGCCGGCCTGCTGGACCGGTACGCCGGTGCTGCGGACCGAGGTCGGCACGTTGGCGTCGGGAAGCACCGCGCGGATCACCGGCTCCGCGGCCGCCATCACCTCGGTCGGGGTGCGGTAGTTGATGGTCAGGCGGGCGAGCTCGATGTCGTGCAGTCCCGCGCGCCCCAGCCGCTCGGACCACGACTCGGCGAAGCCGTGCCGGGCCTGGGCCCGGTCGCCCACGACGGTGAAGCTGCGCGACGGGCAGCGGCGCAGCAGCATCTGCCATTCCGCGTCACTGAGCTCCTGGGCCTCGTCGACGACCACGTGGGCGAACGGGCCGGCGTACCGGTCCGGGGTGGGCCGCTCCTCGGTCGCGAGCGCGCCGCGCAGGTCCGCGCCGCGCAGCATCGACATGATCATCATGTCCGAGTCGTCGGTCGCGATCAGGTGGTCGACCACGCGGTCCATCTCCTCCCGCTCCCGCGCCGCGGTCGCCTCCTGCCGCCTCCGCTCGCGCGCCGTGTCGGGATCGCCGAGCCGGGCTCGGGCGGCGTCGAGGAGCGGCAGGTCGGCGGTGGTCCAGGCCTGAGGGCCGTTCCGGCGCAGCGCCCGCACCTCCTCGGGGGACAGCCAGGGCGCGCAGTGCCGCAGGTACGCCGGCACCTCCCACAGGTCGCCCACGAGATCGGTCGCCTCGAGCATCGGCCAGGCCCGGGTGAGCGCCGTGGTGAGCTCGCGGTTGCGGCGCAGCGACGCGCGGAGCTGCTCCTCTGTCGCGTCGACCTCGTCGTGCTTGTCGACGAGGATGTCGAGCAACGCCTCCCAGACCTGGTCGCGGGCCTCGTTGTGGGGCGTGCCCGGATCCGGCGCGGCGAACGCCTCGGCCCAGTCGGTCGCGCTCAGCCACACCTCCGACCACGCGGACTCGACGACCATGCCCTCGGTCGGCGGCTCCTCGAAGAGCCGGACGGCGGGCTCGACGGCGCCGACCAGGGCGGCGTCGGCCTTCAGCCGGGCCACCTCGGGATCGCGCTCCTCGACCGCGGTCCGGCCCTCGGTGACGAGGTCGCGCAGGGTGCACGTGCGCACCCCCTCCTCGCCGAGGCTGGGCAGCACGTCGGCGACATAGGCGAGATACGGCTCGTGGGGACCGACGAAGAGCACGCCGCCGCGGCCGTCACCGAGGCGGGGGTCGGCGTACAGGAGATAGGCGGCGCGGTGCAGTGCGACCACCGTCTTGCCGGTCCCGGGGCCGCCGTCGACGACCAGCGTCCCGCGCGAGCCGGCTCGGATGATCGCGTCCTGGTCGGCCTGGATGGTGGCCAGCACGTCCCGCATCCGCTCCGAGCGGCTGCTGCCCAGGCTGGCGACGAAGGCCGACTGGTCGTCGAGCGCGGCGCCGCCGGCCGCGAGCGCCTCGGCGCCGAAGACCTCGTCCCAGTAGTCGCTCACGCGCCCGGCCGTCCAGCGGTAGCGGCGTCGGCTGACCAGGCCCATCGGCTCGGCGTGCGTGGCGCCGAAGAAGGGCTCGGCGGCCGGGGAGCGCCAGTCGACGAGCAGTCGCCGGCCGTCCGCGTCGGTGAGTCCGAACCGGCCCACGTAGACGGTCTCGCCGGTCGTCGTCACCATCCGGCCCAGACACAGGTCGAGCCGGTAGCGGCGCAGGGCGCGCAGCCGCGCGCTGAGCCGATGCACCTCGAGGTCGCGGTCCATCGCCTCCTGGCCGGTGCCACCCGGCTGCCGGCGTACGTCGGCGAGGCGGTCCTCGAGCTCCGCGACCGTGTGCTCGAGGCTGGTCTCGATGGCGGCGAAGCGGGTCCGGTCGGGCCCGATCAACGCGGGGTCGGCTTTCGCGGGGTGATCGTGCAGGTCGAACGCGTCGGTCAAATCCTCAGCTCCCATGGGCGTTTCGTGTGTCCTCCGCTCGGCGGAGACCGGGATTCTGCCCGCTCCAGGGGGCCTTGCCACAAGCCCCCCTGTGCGCTATACGTTGAAGACGGCAAGGGGTTGTGTCGGAGGTCTCCGATAGACCTGGACCATGAGCCGACACCTCCAGATCACCTTCGACTGTCACGATCCGCGCGCCCTCTCGACGTTCTGGCGCGACGCCCTCGACTACGTCATCCCAGGCCCGCCCGGGGTGCCGCTCGGCGAGGGCGACGACCCCTGGGCGGCCTGGGAGGCGTTCCTCGAGCGGATCGGCGTCCCGGAGTCCGAGCGCAACGCCCGCTCGGCGATCGAGGATCCCGACGGCGTGGGGCCGCGGGTGTTCTTCCAGCGGGTCCCGGAGGACAAGGTCGCCAAGAACCGGGTCCACCTCGACGTGCGGGCCGCGCCGGGCCTGGCGGGGGAGGAGCGGATGGCGGCGCTCGAGGCGGAGTGCGAGCGCCTGGTCGCTCTGGGGGCGCGGCGCGTCGAGCGCCATGAGCCGGCGCCGCCGATGGCCGGGGGACACATCGTGATGGCGGACCCGGAGGGCAACGAGTTCTGCCTGGACTAGAAAGGAGTCGATAGCGTCGTCGCATGGAGCGACGACTGGCGGTGGTGACCGGTGGCAGCCGCGGGATCGGTGCGGCCACGGCCCGGATGCTGGCCGGGTCGGGATGGAGCGTGCTGCTGACCTACCGCTCCGAGCGGGCCGCGGCGCAGGCGGTGGTCGCGAACTGCCTTGCGGCCGGCGCGTGGGCCGAGGCGGTCGAGCTCGACGTGAGCGACGAGGGTGCGGTCGAGCGGGTGTTCCGCGCGCTGCCCTCGGAGGCGGGGCCGCTGCGCGGGCTGGTCAACAACGCCGGGATCGTGGCGCCGACCTCCCGGGTGGTGGACCTGTCCGCGGAGCGGGTGCGCCGGGTGCTCGAGGTCAACGTCCTGGGCGCGCTGCTGTGCGCCCGGGAGGCGGTGCGGCTGATGGCGCCCCCGGCCGGATCCGGCGGCGCGATCGTCAACGTCTCCTCGCGGGCCGCGGTGCTCGGCTCGCCGGGGGAGTACGTCGACTATGCCGCCTCCAAGGCCGCCGTCGACACGCTGACCCGTGGGCTGGCGGTCGAGACCGCTGACCAGGGGATCCGGGTCAACAGCGTGCGGCTGGGGCTGATCGACACCGAGATCCATGCCCGCAACGGCGAGCCCGGCCGGCTGGCGCGAGTGGCCCCGTCGGTGCCGATGGGACGCCCCGGCACGCCCACCGAGGCGGCGGCCGCGGTGTGCTGGCTGCTGGACGAGTCGTCGTCGTACACGACCGGCGCGGTGCTGGACGTGTCCGGCGGGCGCTGAGCCTGTCGGGTTCGTTCAAGCGGGGTGTCGGTCGCCGGCCCTACGGTCGGACCCATGAGAGCCGCCGCGACCTTCACCGTGTCCGACTGGACGCCCCTCGACCTCCCGACGTCCGTGGGCGGTGGCGACGTACCACGGACCGCGGCGCCGGCCGACGCTGCCGCGATGGTGAAGACCTTCGCCGGCGATCTGGCCGGCCGCTCGGTCACCTGGTTCGTCGGCGGCCTCAACGCCGACACCGGAGCCGGCACCTATGTCGCCGTCGAAGCGTTCGAGGGCACCCTCGGCGATCGGTCGGGGAGCTTCGGGTTCGTGCACGCCGCCTCGACCCACGGCGACGACCGGTTCGACGAGCACTTCACCGTGGTGCCCGACAGCGGCACCGGCGCGCTGACCGGGATCAGCGGCCGGGGCTCGCTCACCGTCGACGCCGACGGCACCCACCGGGTCGAGCTCGACTACACGCTGCCCGACCAGGGTCGGCCAGGGAGCGTGGTCAGCCCACCGGCGCGACGCTGACCTTGGTGCCGACCACCTGGCCCGCGGCGTCGAGGAAGGTCAGCGTCACCTGCGGTACGCCGACCGCCTCGGGCAGCGCCGCGCCGTAGCCGTGCGAGTCGGCTCGCACGGGCAGCGTCCGGTCCACCCCGGGCGCCTGCACGCGCACCTGGGTCGCGGTGGGCCACGGCGAGATGCCGTAGACGAGCGGCTCGCTGTCGGTGAAGTAGCCACCCAGCTGGTCCGGCGCGGTCACCTCCTGCGGCGGCACGTCGTCGCCGACCCAGATGACGCCGTCGCAGCCGTACTCGAGCTCCTGCTTGGTCGGCGTACCGGTGCCGTCCCAGACGCCGTCGCTCATGGCGTAGCAGACCTTGCCCGTGGAGGAGGTCGCCACCCAGAACGCGAAGACGCCATGGTCGGTGTCGAACTTCGCGACCAGCGCCGGTTCGTCGAGGCGCCCGAGCCCGTTCCCGGTGGTGTTCGGCTGGCGGGCGAAGTCGTGGATCACGCTCGACACCACCTCGGTGGGGCCGCCGATGGCGACAGCGGTCGCGGCGCCGATGATCGGCAGGGCCAGGCCGAGGCCGATGGCGGTGCGTCGCCGGGTGCGCCGACGTCGTACCGCCGCGGGATGGGGGAGTGCCCGGTCCTCTCGGAGGATCCGAGCCAGCGTCGCCTCGGACCAGTCGGGGTCGAGGGGCGGGGGAGTCGGGGCGAGGGCGGTGATGCGGGCGGGGCCGAGGTCGGTGGTCATCGGAGTCCCCCTTCGGTGAGAGGTCGGTGGGGAGTGGCGGCGTAGGACTGCGCCGGTGGGTCGAGCGCGCTCAGTGCCGCGCGGGCGCGGTGCGCCCGGACCCGGAAGGTCCCGGGCCGGATCCCGAGGACCTCGGCCGCCGCATCGGGGGAGAGCCCGTCCCAGGCGACCAGCAGCAGCGCCTCCCGCTGGCTGTCCGGCAGCGACGCGAGCGCCTCCAGCGCCGCCATCCGGTCGGTCGCCAGCATCGCCGCGTCGCCCTCGGGCCGGGCCGCTCCGTCGAGCAGCGCCAGCCGGTCCGCGAGCGCCGTACGTCGGCGTGCGGAGCGCCGGCTGTTGCCGATCACCTTCCGGGCGGTCGCGATCAGCCACCCGATCGGCGGCTCCGGTACGTCGGCCCAGCGCCGCCAGGCCTGGGCGAAGGTCTCGGCGACGACGTCCTGGACGTCGTCGGCGGCCACGTGACGGCGTACGTAGGCGGCCACGCGTGGGCCGTCACGGCGCCACGCCTCGCTGAACTCGACGTCCTCGGGAGTGCTCATGTCCTTGTAGTGTCCGGCTCGTCGCTGGTGTTACCGCAAACCCGCGCGCCGCGCGCCGGGCGACCAGGTTCGTGCCAGCATCCTTTCCGTGCGCAACGAGCAGCGGATCCCCACCCGAACACCCGAGTCCCGCGCGTTCGCCGAGCGTGTGGCCGTCGTGATGGACCTGACCGCCCGCCTCAACGCCCTGCCGTTCCCCGACCTCGACGGGCGCCGCGCCCTGCTCACCCAGATCCTCGGCCCCGACATCCCCGCCGACCTGACCATCCTGCCGCCGTTCCACTGCGACGACGGCCGCATGCAGCCGTGACCAGGTCCAGAGCACGAGGCAGCTGTACCCCGCGATCGTCCTCCAGCTCGTCGTAACGGTAGGGCCAGCACGACAGCAGCTCCGAGCGGACGGACACCGCCCCGGCCGCATCGAGCTGCGCGATCGCTATCTCGATGCGGTGCTCGTCCTCCCAGCGCGGTGCGATCTCCCAACGGTAGATCACCACGGCATCGCGACCGTGCCGACGGACGAGTCGTTCGCGAACCTCGAGTCGCGAACCCCTGGCCCGCACGCGTTCCCACGTGCGGGAGGTCAGCACCAGACGCCCGCCGCGGCACAGGAGTAGCGCCATCGACTCCAGAGCGGCCGCTCTGCCCTGCGCGCCCACGGCATGGTGCAGAGAGTTGCCGACGCAGAAGACCATGTCGAAGGCCTCGCTCTCGCCATGGTGGCGCAGCTCCTCCCAGCTGGCCCGCACCGTGCGGACAGTCGTCCCGTGCTTCTCGGACAACGCCGCGGTCCGGCGAACCATCCCTTCGCTGGCGTCCGTTGCTACCACCTCGATGCCACGCGCGGCGAGGCCGACCGCCAACTGTCCGGTACCGCACGAGCAGTCCAGGACCCGGGGGTTCGGCGGCAGCAGACTGAGGACGTCGTCGAACGCCGCGGCGAACTCGGCCGGATCCAGCTTCGCGTCCGCGATGAGCCATTCGTACACCTCGGACAGCACGTCATAGCTGGTCATCTCCGCTACCTCCGTCACGTGGCAGACGCACGCTGGATGCCAGTACATCAACGGAGCGAGCCGGATCGCCAACCATTTCGCGTGGCCCGACTGGCCACCGGCACCGGCCGGAAGTCGCGCCCGGGCAGCGCGAACACGCCGGCCGCGGCCGCGGCGTAGCAGAGGCCGGCGACGAGCAGGCAGGACGCCGTGAGGCCGGACAGGAACGAGTCTCGGGCGATCTCGAGCAGGGCGGGATCAGCGGCGGCGACCCCGAACGCGAAGGGCACCGAGTCGGCGGCCTCGGTTGCCTTGCCCGTGGCGACGAAGGCGCTGTCGAGCAGCCGGGAGCCGAAGATCGACAAGAAGGTCGAGCCCACGACGGCGACGCCGAGGGTCGAGCCGAGCTCGCGGGTCGCGTCGTTGACGGCCGAGCCGATGCCGGCCCGCGAGGGCGGCAGCACGAGCATGATCGACTCGGTCGCTGGGGTTGAGATCAGCCCCATGCCCAGGCCCATCAGCACCATCTGCGGCACGATCGTCGACCAGTACGGCGTGGCGACGTCGACGCTGCCGGCGATCCACGCCATCGCCGTACCGAACGAGATCAACCCGGTGACGACGACCGAGCGCGTGCCCAGACGCGGGGCGAGCAGCCCGCCGACGATCGAGGCGACCGCGATCGACAGGGCGACCGGGAGGATGCGGGCTCCGGTGGACAGCGGCCCGAACCCGCGCACCACCTGGAAGTACTGCGTGATCAGGAAGATGAATCCGGCCAAGGCGAAGAAGGTGACGGTGACCGCGCCGCTCGCCGCGCTGAACCTCCGGTCCGCGAACAGCCGTACGTCGAGCATCGGGTGGGCCGCGGACCGCTCGGCCGCGACGAAGGCGACCGCCAGCGCGACCGCGATAGCGAAACCGGTCAGGCTCGCGGAGCCGGCCCAGCCGCGCGCGGGGGCCTCGATCACCGTGTAGACGAGGACCCCGAGCAGCGCGGTGGAGAGGGCCAGGCCGCGCAGGTCCAGCGCCGGGACCGAGTCGCCGCGGGACTCCGGCACCAGCCAGAACCCGAGCGCCGCGGCCACCAGGGCGAGGGGGACCAGCGCCCAGAACACGCTGCCCCAGTAGAAGTGCTCGAGCAGCAGCCCGCCGGTGACGGGTCCGGAGGCGACGCCGACGCCGACGACCGCGCCCCACCCGCCCAGCGCGGCCGCACGCTGGCGTCGGTCGGGGAAGCTGTTGGAGATGATCGAGAGCGTCGTGGGGAAGATCAGCGCCGCGAAGACGCCCATCCCGAAGCGGGCCGCGATCAGCGCGCCGGTGCTGTCGACCAGTGCGCCGGCCGCGCTCGTGATCGCGAACCCGAGCAGCCCGACGAGGAGTGCTGGTCGTCGTCCGTAGCGGTCCGAGAGGCTGCCCGCGGCGAGCACCAACGCCGCGAACGACAGGTTGTAGCCGTCGACCACCCACTGCAGGCCCCGGGTGCTCGCGCCGAGCTCGCCGGCGATGCTGGGCAGCGCGACGTTGACGATGGTGACGTCGAGGTTGATCGCGAGGACGGCGGCATAGACCGCTACCAGGATGCCGGCCCGGCGACTCACGCGACGTCCGCGGGATGCCAGGAACGGATCGCGGCCGCGAACTCCTCCGGCGCGTCCGACCCGACGTACAGGCCGGCGTCCTCGACGATCGCGGTCTCGTGGTCGGGGAAGGTGGCCTCCAGGCGCGCGCGCTCCTTGGTGCGGAACACCTTGTCCGCGCCGCCCCACACGATGAGCGTGGGGAGGGGGGAGAGGACGGTGAGGCCGGACTCGAGCTCCTGGAAGAAGGAGCGACTCGCGGTGATCCGGCGGGGGAGCACGGCGGCGGCCTGCCGCCGGCGGGAGCTGTCCTGCGCACGTCGGTAGTGGTCGAGCTCGGCGGGCGTCGGCCTGCGCCGGCGGTGCCCGGCGGGGACGAAGGCGTTGACGACCAGGTTCGACTGTCGGGCGAGCGCGCGGAGGGGTGCGGAGCCGCCGATCCGCGAGAAGAGCTCGAAGTAGGGGTCGCCGTTGGTCGGCCAGGCCCAGGTGTTGGCGAGCACCAGCCGGTCGAAGGTGCCGGGACGACGCCG
Source organism: Nocardioides nitrophenolicus (assembly GCF_016907515.1). Lineage (NCBI taxonomy): Bacteria > Bacillati > Actinomycetota > Actinomycetes > Propionibacteriales > Nocardioidaceae > Nocardioides > Nocardioides nitrophenolicus. The sequence continues at coordinate 5,605,982 of NZ_JAFBBY010000001.1, read as the reverse complement.
ACCGGCCGCGAGGCCGATGGGACCGCCCCAGTCCTGGCCGACCAGGGTCGCGCCGACGATGCCGAGGGCGTCGGCGAAGGCCGTCACCACCTCGGCGTGCTCCTCCGGCAGGTATCGGTACCCGGCCTTCGCGGTCGACAGGCCGAAGCCGGGGTAGTCGAGGGCGATGCACCGGAAGTCGGTCCGCAGCTCACGGATCACGTCGCGCCAGAGGAAGGACCAGGTCGGGTTGCCGTGCAGCATCACCAGGATGGGCCCTGAGCCCTCGTCGACGTAGTGGACCCGATGGCCGTCCACGTCCACGAAGCGGCTCTCGAACGGGAACAGCGTGTCGTCGACCCATGCGGGCCGGACTCCTGCGGGCATGGCCGGGTTCCTCTCGGTCAGATATTCTTGAGATTCTCAATCGCGCTTTAGAAAGTCAAGCAAAATCCATGAGCCGAAGCTATGGCCACTACTGCGGCCTCGCCCGCGCCCTGGACGTCGTCGGCGACCGCTGGAACCTGCTCGTCGTCCGGCAGCTCCTGATGGGCCCGGCCCGCTATCGCGAGCTGCTCGACGGGCTCCCGGGCGTGGCCACCAACCTGCTCTCGGACCGGCTCCGCGATCTCGAGGCGGCCGGCGTCGTCGAACGCCGGCCCGCCGAGACGGGCAGTGCCGTCGTCTACGCCCTGACGCCCTGGGGGGGCGAGCTGCGTGGCCCGATCCAGGGGCTCATCCGCTGGTCGACCCCGCTCATGGTGAGCGGCCCGGGCGACGACCCGTTCCATCCCGAGTGGCTGGCGGTCGCGCTTCCGGCGCTGCTCGACGTCGTACGGCCACCGGGGGAGTCCCCGACGGTCGGCCTGGCGGTCGACGACCAGGTGTTCCAGGTGCGCGCGACCGAGTCGGGCCTCGAGGTGGCCCGGCATGACGGGCGCCCGCTCGACGCCGTGCTGCGAGCCGACCCGATGGTCGTCCTCGGCCTGGCCGCGGGCGTGCTGGGTCTCGACGACGTCCGCGAGTCGGTCGCGCTGGAGGGCGACGAAGGGGCGGTGCGGGCCATCTTCGCCCGCTGAGGCTCCGCCAGCTGCTCGGACGTGGCTACGGCTCGGTCGAGTCGTCGCGCGGCGCACGACCCCTCGCGCCGAGGTGTGCCACCAGGTCGATCACCTCGCGGCGACTCGCCGCCTCGTCCGGGTGCAGCAGGAGCCCTTCGATCACGAACACGCCGATCCGCGTCGAGGCGCGCAGTGCATCCTCGGGTATGCCGGTGCGGCGGAAGCCATCGGCCAGCATCCGCTCGGCGAGCTCGTGGAAGCCGGTGTGCCAGGCGTCGACGACAGGGGAGATGGCGGTGCGCGCGTGGACCACGGTGACCAGGCGGGCGTATTGCTCGAGGCGCTCGACCGCCCAGAGCAGCTGATCCTCCCAGGGTTCAGCGGTGCGCTGCCCGGCGTCGGCGAGTGCCTCGGCCAGCACATGGTCGAGGACGGCGACCAGGAGGGCGTCCTTGTCCTTGAAGTACCAGTAGATCGTGTTCGCCGCGACGCCGGCCGCCGCGGCGATGGCCGTCATCGGCGTCTCGTCGTAGCCCGCCCGGGTAAAGAGCTCCGTGGCCGCCGTGACGATCTCGCCACGCTTCTCCTCGCGCTCGCGAGGCCGGCGGTTCCGAGGCATGCGTCACCTTATCTTGACCGACATTCAAGAGCCGCCCTACGGTCTCTTGAACGTCGATCAAGAAACGTCGTCCGCAGCCCGCAGCCCGCAGCCCGGAGGTGCATCGTGACCAGCACGCCAGCCCCGTTCACCTGGTCCGAGGAGACCTTCCTCTCCGACGGCGTCGCCTGCGCAGCGCGGGTCTACCGGCCCAGGTCCGTCCCGGAGGCGGGCGCGCCGGCGGTGGTGATGGGCCACGGGTTCGGCGCGGTCCGGGCCCTGCGGCTCTATGCCTACGCCGAGCAGTTCGCCGCGGCCGGCTACCTGGCGGTCGTCTTCGACTACCGCGGCTTCGGCGAGAGCGACGGGACCCCGCGCCAGCTCCTCGACATCGGGATGCAGCACCAGGACTGGCGCGCCGCGCTCGCCTTCGCGCGCGGACTGCCGGAGGCGGACAGCCGGCGCATCGTGGCGTGGGGGACGTCCTTCGGCGGCGGCCATGTCATCAGCCTCGCCGGCCAGGGGGAGTCGTTGGCGGCGATCATCGCGCAGGTGCCCCACGTCAGCGGGCCCGCCGCGGTCCGGGCGACCGGCGTACGCGCGAGCCTGCGGGTCCTCCCGCTCGGCCTCCGCGACCAGCTGCGCGCACTCCGAGGACGAGCGCCCGTCTACCTGGAGTGCGCCGCCGCACCCGGTCAGGCCGGGGCGATGACCACTCCCGATGCCCTGCCCGGCATGGACCGGCTCATGGCCGAGTCGGGCATCACCCGCGACAGCTACCCGACGCACGTCGCGGCGCGGATCGCGCTCAAGATCGGTCTGTACTCACCGAAGCGCAGGGCCGCCGCCGTCACCTGCCCCGCACTGGTCCAGATCGCCGACAGCGACACGGTCACTCCCCGCAGGGTCGCCGAGGCGACGGCGGCCCGGATGGCGCACGCCACGGTGAAGGTCTACTCCTGCGGCCACTTCGATCCGTACGTCGAGCCACTCTTCGGCCAGGTCGTCGCCGACCAGATCGCCTTCCTGCGGGAGCACGTGTGAGGGGTCACGCCAGGTCGGTGGTCACCCGGAAGACCGGCCATCCGATCTCGGTGCGCCACGCGGTGCTGTCATCGGTGTCCCGGGGGCCGACCAGGTAGCGCTCCCGAACCGGCCCGGCGACGGTCAACGCGTTGTCGACGACCCAGGAGCCGAGCTGACCGTAGGTCACGTCGACGCCGTCGTGCTCGCCCTCGTGCGTAGTCACGGCGAGCTCGACGGCGGGCAGCCGGACCGGGCGGACCCGTCCACGCGTGGGCGGCTCCGGGGCGGGTCGATAGAGCAGCAGCCGTCCGCGTCCGCTCTCGAAGAGCTCGTTGTCGTAGAGGCCGCCGGCCGGTCCCGCGTCGGCCGCCGGCCCGAGAGCGGCGTCCAGCTCGGCCATCGCCCCGGCGAACCACGCATCGACGTCGCCGGCGCTCACCTCGTCCTCGACCGCGGCAACCGTGACCGCGGGCTCCGCGCGCAGCTCGACCCGCAGCGGCGCCGGCTCCGGCGCCAGCAGCCTGCGCAACGAGCTGACCGCCACGCGGGTGCGCACCAACTCGGACTCCAGACGCTCGAGGTGCTCGGCGGCCAGTGCCGCCCGCTCGCCGGGATCGGTGGAGCGCAGGATGCGCCGGACGTCGGCGAGGGGGACGTTCAGCTCGCGCAGCCTCTGGATCACCTGCGCCGTCGGGATCTGGTCACCCGAGTAGTAGCGGTAGCCGCTGGACGCGTCGACCAGCTCCGGCTCGAGCAGTCCTGCCTCGTGATAGCGGCGCAGGGTACGGATGCTGAGGTGGGTCAGCCGCGAGAACTCACCGATCGCCAACATGGATGCAGTGTGGACTCTCTCCCTGGGGGAGACTCCAATCCTTGACTCTCGCCGCGCCCGAGTCGCGACGCTCGACCACATGGACACCCACACCCACATCGAGCAGCTGCCCGCCACGATCCGCGCCTACCTCGACGCCCAGGAGGCCCGCGACGCCGACGCCGCCCTGTCCCTGCTGACGCCCACGGCCTTGATCTCCGACGTCGGAGAGTCGTTCAGCGGCGAGGAGTCGCTCCGGCGCTTCGTCACCGAGGCCGGGGCCGAGTTCAACTACACGACCCGGCTCACCGGCGTACGTCGCGACGGGGAGACCTGGGTGGTCGGCCACCACCTCGAGGGCGACTTTCCGGGCGGGACCGCGGACCTGGACTACCGGTTCCTGCTCGACGGCGAACGGATCGAGCGACTCGACATCGTCGTGGGCTGAGCATGCGCTGTGCTGGTTATGTCAGGTGGAGCCGAGTGGGCCGATTCGCCGAGGAATCAGGACGACCTACCGAAGGCGGCCTCTGGGGAGGAAGCGAGCCACGGCGTCCTCGTAGGGGAGACCAAGTCGAGTGAACCTTCGAATCGCAGAACCTCTGCGACGACGATCGTGGTCGCCAAGACAGGACGGCGCTTCTGCGACAACGACTGTTGTCGTCGGCCGGTCCGACGTCGACCGGGTTTGGCACTGCGCGTCCCAGCCACAGGCGCATCCACTGCGACCGGGCCCAGATCAGTCCGTGGGGAAAGCGCCGATAAGTGACATTATGTCATTCCGTAGTCTGCGTATGGGACACGGATCGCACTCCCTACCGGGGAGCCGGACCTCCGCTTGGCGATCAGCCAGTTGCGCCGATGCTCTCTGCCATCACGGCTTTCGCTCCAGTCCGACCGCCGCGACGCCAGCTTCCGTCAGGTACAGGCACAAGCCGCCACTCGCCGGCCTCGTCCACACCTCGTCGTCGGCAACGGATGGGATCGCTGCGTCACCCAGGAGTTCGCCATCTTGGTTGAGTACGTACGTGCCGACCAGGCCGTCAGCGGCCAGGCGACCAAATACCTCCCGGGCGTCCTCAAGCGTCAAAGGTGGGAAGTCCCGTTCCCGGCCGTACTGTGTGATCACGTAGCTCTCGGGCAACAAATCGCAAACGTAGCCCTCCTCCATGGCGTTGATGAGGGCTTTCGCTCGGCCAGCGGGCGTTCGCGCCCGTGCTGGACGTCTTCACCGCGCACCTCATCCACCGTTGCCGCCAAACCACCGCCGTCGTATTGAGCGAGGGGCCGGGGTCAGGTGCGCCAGCCCGAACTCAAGAGCAAGAGCCTTCGTCTCCCCTCCGTCGAAGTCGATCCAGACGCTTGGCACGTCCTTGTAGGTCCCAACCCTGCCGACCGTCCCGTCACCGAAGGTCGAGTGCCGAACCCGAACGCCCGCGGCGAGCCACTCGGGCACCTTCACGTTGAGGTCAGGCTGCCATTCCTGCATGCGACCAAGCATGGCATCGCTCAACATCGGGCGCTCTGGGCTCCAGGCCAATCAGTCGAGATGCCGACGCCACCACCACCGGCCACCAGTCGCCGCGAGCGGGTCGGACGTAGTGGCTTGCATGAACCGATCATCCATCGGAGCGACCAACCGGCGAAGGCGCTCTCCTCTGCGGCCACCGCGAACGATCAGTGCCTCAAGTTGGTCCCGGGCCTCGCGCCCCTCGTCGCCGTCACATTGCGGACAGCCAGTGAGGTGAGAGGCAACGCCAGCCTCGGCCCGCTTCACGAGGTGCTCCCATGAGCTGAGATACGACTGCGCCCATTCGCCGTTCGCAGTCCTGGACGTGCGGGGCCGCAACGGCATTCCGCGAGATTCAGATCGAGTCATCTGTAGCGCCGTGACGTGGCGCGTTCCGGTGAGGTTTCGCCTCAGCGTACGCGATCGACGACCCGACGGCTGTGCCCTGAGTGTGTGACCGAGCCTGCGGCCTCGCAGCACGTCAGATCGGCTCAACAGGTGCGAAGTTGATACGCAGCGCGTCCAGTCGTGAAGGTCGAGCGACCCCTCTCGCGACAGAGTGGCGCTCTCCCCGGCGTCACCTGACTCCCCCGATGCCTGACCGGGGTTGTCGCAGTCCGTGTCCTATCGACACCGCAGACGGCATGGTCGTGGTCCGGAGCCAGCGGCGGCTGGATTGTCAGCAGCCTCGTGATGGCGGTTCCACCACCAACGCAGTCCGAAAGAAGGTCTGCCACGAGATCGGCCACACTGCCGGCATGGCCCACTATGGGAACGGCGATCCGTACTACACGTCCCCCGACCCGCCATCACCTGCATGATCTCGGGCTACCAGGCGGGCGGCGAAGCGTGGACACGCACCTACGGCGCCCATCACCTCGCCCACGTACGGAGCTGGTGGTGAGAGAGCCATGACGATGACTGCGAACGCACGTCGGACCACGTGCAGGCCCGACGACCCAGTGGGCTTCTCGTCGCGCTGCTGGCTGCGGCACTGCTCGCCGGGTGCGCCACGGACGACGCGACCAACGACTCCGGTAGGTCCTCGCCGTCGGGTCGAGCCTCCCACGTCGACCTCTCGGTCCTCACCGCCGCCGGCACGGTCGACGCCGAGATGTTCCGATCACCTCGGGCCCTCCTGACGGTTCCTGGCATCGAGGTCGCCGTCGCCGGGACTATCGACGGGGTAGAGGAAGGCCCGACGGTGCTCGAGTCCGAGTCGGGACTCGGGTACCCGGACATCCGGGAGCGGTTCGCTCTCGTGCGGGTGAAGGTCGTCCACACCTTTCGTCGACCGCCGAGCACCCGTGATGACGAGTACGTCTATGTCGCGCTCAGCCGAGGCATCGAAGAAGTCGACGAGAATGGCCAGTCCACCCGCGAAGCGGGCGCCCCGACGACCATCACCGATCTCGCGGCCTTCGCCAAGGCGCTGCCCACCACGACGCGGGTAGTCGTGATGGGCGAACGCTGGGCCGTCCACCCCGGACCCCAGGTCGCGGTCGAACCAGCACCCGGCATCGCTCAGGACGCGATGGTGGTGAGGGGCACCCTTCCTCGAGCGATCTCGTTCGAGACCGAGCCCGGGGGCGAGATGAGCAGCTGGAAGGGCTACGACTTCAAGAACCTGACCGCAGAAGCCGAGGCCGCAACGAAGGGCTGAGGGCACTCACCCGCACTCACCGCGCATTGTGGAGCCGGCCGGTCCGAGCCAGGCCCCCTCGCGACCGCGGACGACGGCCGCGCAGCAGGAGGCGTAGCGGATCCGCACCTTGCTCATCAGCTCACTGCCCCACCCGTCCGTCGACGCACTCCCGGAGCAGGTCCGCGTGACCACAGTGCCGCGCGTACTCCTCGATCCGATGCACCATCAGGTCCCGTACGACGACCTGCGAGCGTCCGAGCGCCGCGGACGGGTCCGCGCCGGTGTCGAGGAAGGCTGTCAGGATGGCGTCGGTGGCCTCCTGCTCGCGGGCGAGGTCGGCCCAGGCCGCGTCGACGACGGCGGCCTCCCCCACGGCGCCGTCGAAGTCGCCGTCGGGCTCGCCGTAGAGGCCGGGCAGCTCGGGGCCGGTGGTGATCCAGTTGCGCCAGTCGCGCTCGACCTCGGCGAGATGGCGGACCAGGCCGAGGAGCGACATCGTCGACGGGGGTACGGAGCGCCGGGCGAGCTGCCCGGGGTCGAGGCCGTCGCACTTGAGGCGCAGGGTGAGCCGGTAGTCGTGGAGGTACTCCTCGAGGGTGGCGCGCTCCCCTGCGGCCGGGGGTCCCTCGCGCTCGCGGGGGTCCTCGGCGGCGTCGAGCCACATGTCGGGGTGGACGGTGGCGGCGGTCCAGCGCTCGGGGGTGGTCATGGCCGGATCCAGCCGCGGCGCAGTCCTTCGTCGACGAGGAGCGAGGTGACGGCGCCGAGCGTGGTCGAGGCGGCGACGACCCCGGCCTCGCGGGCGCGGACGGTGGCCTCGGAGGCGCCGGGCATCCCCCAGGTGCCGCCGCCGTTGAGCCAGTTGAGCAGCATCGGCTCGAGCCGGTCCATCGCCTTGCCGAAGCGCGCCTCCGGCGTGACGCCGGCCTCGAACTCGTCCCAGAGCGCCCGCATCGACGCGGCCTGGTCCGGTGGCAGCAGCCCGAACAGCCGCTCGGCGGCGGCGATCTCGCGCTCCTGCTGGTCGTCGGCCGCACCCGGGACGAACACCGGGCTGTCGCCCGCGTAGATCTCGACCAGGTCGTGGACGACGACGAGCCGGATCGTGTGACCGACGTCGATCGGCTCCTCGGCGTACTCCGCGAGCAGGACGACCATCAGGGCGAGATGCCAGGAGTGCTCGGCGTCGTTCTCGCGGCGGTCCGCGGCCGCCAGCGGCGAGGCGCGCAGGATCGTCTTCAGCTTGTCGGCCTCGGCGAGGAAGCGCAGCTGTGCCGCCAGACGATCGGGTACGCCGGCCGGGAGCGGCTGGCGGTCGATCAGGAGTGCGTCGTCGTCCATGTCCTCACCCTGTCACGGTCACCGGGGGCCGCACCTCCCGGCCGCCGAGGTCAGACCCGGGGCAGCGCCTGCTCCACCAGGGCCGCGGCCCAGCCCTCCGGATCGTCGGTCGGCGGCATCACCGCCGCGAGCGAGACGCCGAGGCCGGCGTACTCCTCCATCTCACGGGCGAACCGGTCGGGTTCGGCGACCGGATCGCCGAACCACAAGATGGTCTTGCGGATCTCGTCGTAGTCCCGGTCGACGTCGTCGCAGTGGCGGCGGAGCACGTCGAGCTTGGCGGCCACCCCGGCCGGGCCCTCCCCCGTGAACAGATTGCAGGCGTCGGCGTACTCCGCGACCAGCCGCAGCGTGCGGCGCTCCCCCGACCCGCCGACGAGGACCGGCACCCGGCCGTGGACCGGTCGGGGGACGCAGATCGTCTCCGCCAGCCGGTAGTGCTCGCCCTCGAAGGGACCGTCGTCGTCGCTCCACATCTGCGCGCAGATCCGCAGCGTCTCCTCCAGCCGGTCGAACCGCTCCCCCACGGGTGGGTACGGCACGCCCAGCCCGGCATGCTCCCGCTCGTACCAGGCGGCGCCGATCCCGAGCCACGCGCGGCCCCCGGACAGGACGTCCAGCGTCGTCACGATCTTGGCCAGGAGGCCGGGGTGCCGGTACGTCACGCCGGTGACCATCAGGCCCAGGCGGATCCGCTCGGTGCGGCCCGCGAGGTAGCCGAGCGTGGTGTAGCCCTCCAGCATCGGCTCGCCCGGCCCGCCGGACATCTCCATCTGGAAGTAGTGGTCCATCACGGTGAACAGGGAGATGCCGCCCTCGTCGGCGATCCGGACGGTGCCGGCGAGTCGGTCGGCCAGCCGGCGGTCCCACTCGGGGTGGCTGAAGCTCGCGTAGTGGATGCCCAGGTCCATGCCGTCAACGTACGCCCTGGACGCACCCCGGTGTGCTCAGGTCGGCTGCGTACGATGCGCCCCATGCGCTCTCGCCTGCTCGCCGGAGTTCCGGCCCTGCTGCTGCTCGCCTCCCTCTCCGCCTGCGGCGACGACACCGCCAGCGACCCGGAGAAGGCCGACTCGCCGTCCACCCCGACCGCGGCCGAGACCACCACCGCCGGCACGCCGGACGCCGCCGGGCAGTGCGACTGGGTCGAGGAGGGCGACCCCGCCCGTCCGGTCGACCTCCCGCCCACCACGCCGGAGTACACCAGCGACGTCAAGGCCGTGTTCACCACGTCGATCGGCGAGCTCACCGTCACCCTCGACGCCGCGAAGGCGCCGTGCACCGTCGAGTCGTTCGTCTCGCTGGTCAAGCAGGGCTACTACGACAACACCTCGTGCCACCGCCAGGGCAACGACCCGGGCTTCGAGTTCCTGCAGTGCGGCGATCCGTTCTTCGACCCGAAGGCGACCGACGCCGACCCCAAGACCGGAACGGGCGGCCCCGGCTACACCATCCCCGACGAGGTCGACGGCACCGAGACCTACCCGGCCGGCACCCTCGCCATGGCCAACACCGGCCAGCCGCACAGCGGCGGCGGCCAGTTCTTCATCGTGTTCGGCGACTCGCAGTTCCCGCCGAACTACACGGTCTGGGGTCACCTCGACGCCGCCTCGATCGCCACGCTGAAGAAGGCGACCGCCAGCGGCAACGACGGCTACTGGGCGCAGAGCGGCGGTGGCCGCCCGAACACGCCGGTCACCTTCGAGAGCATCAAGATCGGCTGAGCGCCACCGAGCGCTCCCACAGCGCCTGCGCCAGCGCGGTGTCGTCGGCCTTCCGCGACATCCGCGCCGGCGCGGGCCAGCCCCACAGCTCGGTGCGCCCGTGGGGGCCGATGTAGGTCCCGCCCGGCACGTCCATCGTCGCCGCGTAGACCGTGCACAGCGCCCCGCGCCAGGCCGGCATCCCGACGAGCTTCTGCCCGTAGTAGCCGATCGCGGTGATCACGGGATGGCCCGAGCCGCCGGTGATCTTGGTCGCCGAGGCGCCCGGGTGGGCGGCGACAGCGCGCAGCGGCGAGCCCTCCGCTCGAAGCCGGCGGTCCAGCTCGCGCATGAAGAGCAGGTCGGCCAGCTTGGAGTCGCCGTACGCCTGGAAGGGACGGTAGGGCCGCCGCTCCCAGCCGAGGTCGTCGAGGTCGATCGCGCCGGAGCGGTGCTCGCGGGAGCTGACCACGACCACGCGGTCGGTGAGCAGCGGCAGCAGCAGGCGGGTCAGCAGGAAGTGCCCGAGATAGTTGGTGGCGAAGTGCAGCTCGACGCCCTCCGGCGTGACCGAGTGCGGTACGCCGAGCACGCCGGCGTTGTTGACCAGCACGTCGACCGGCCGCCCGTCGGCCTCCAGCTCCTTAGCGAAGGCCCGGACCGACTCCAGTGAGCTCACGTCGACCTGGCGCACCTCGACCCGCCCCTTGTCGTATCCCGGCACGGTCCGCGCGGCCGCCTCGGCCTTCTCGGCGCTGCGGCACGCCATCACGATCTCGGCACCGCGTGAGCCGAGGATCCGCGCGGTCTCGAGGCCGAGGCCGCCGTTGGAGCCGGTGATGACGAACCGCCGGCCCGGCTGGGGCGGCACCTGGGTCCACGGACGCATGGCCCGAACCCTCCCACATCGGACGGCCTGCCGGGACGGGTTCTAGGCTGGCCGGATGAGCCTGACCCGCGCCGAAGCCGAGCACCGCGCGAGCGTGCTCTCCGTGACGTCGTACGACGTCGAGCTGGACCTGTCGTCGAGCGAGGAGACCTTCCGGTCGCTGACCACGATCCGGTTCCGCAGCGAGCGCGCGCAGACCTTCGTCGACGTCAAGCCGCGGGCCCTGCACGCCGTTCGGCTCGACGGACGGCCGCTCGACGTCGAGGGGCTCGGGGACGCCCGGCTCGGCCTCGACCTCGCCGCCGGCGAGCACGAGCTCGTGGTCGAGGCCACCATGGGCTTCCGCAACGACGGGGAGGGCCTGCACCGGTCCGTCGACCCGGTCGACGGGAATGCCTACGTCTACGGGATGTCCTTCATGGACGCCGCCCCCTCGGTGTTCGCCTGCTTCGACCAGCCGGACCTCAAGGCGCCCTACTCCCTGCGGGTCACCGCGCCCGCGGACTGGCTGGTCGTCGGCAACGCCCCGGCCGTCGAGGTGGGCGGCGACGGTGCGGCGAAGCAGTGGGCGCTGGGGCCGACGCAGCCGTTGGCGACGTACTTCGTCACCGTCGTCGCCGGGCCCTACCACCTGATCCGCGACGAGCACGACGGCATCCCGCTCGGCCTGAGCTCGCGCCAGAGCCTCGCCGCGACCCTGGACCGCGAGGCCGAGGAGCTGCTGACCCTGACCCGGCAGTCCTTCGACGAGCTGCACCGGCTCTTCGGCATCCGCTACCCCTTCGGCGACTACCACCAGGCGTTCGTGCCGGAGTTCAACGCCGGGGCCATGGAGAACCCCGGCTGCATCACGCTGCGCGACCCGCTGCTGTTCGAGGGCGCGAGCACCCGGGCCGACCGCAGCTTCCGGGCCAACATCATCGCCCACGAGATGGCGCACCAGTGGTTCGGCAACATCGTGACACCGCAGTGGTGGGACGACCTGTGGCTCAACGAGTCCTTCGCCGAGTACATGGGACTGCGCGTCATCACCGACGCCACGGAGTACGCCGACGGACCGCTCCACGACTCCTACGCCCGGCGTACGTGGGGCATCACCGCCGACCAGCGCCCCACGACGCACCCGGTCGCCGGCAACGCCGCGCCCGACGCGCTGTCGGCGCTCCAGAACTTCGACGGCATCTCCTATGCCCGCGGCTCCAACGTGCTGCGCCAGCTCGCCCGCCGACTCGGCGACGAGGCGTTCCTCGGCGGCGTGCGGGAGCACTTCGAGCTGCACCGGTTCGGCAACGCGACCATGCACGACCTGTTCGCGAGCTGGGAGCGGGCCGCCGGCGGTGCCAGCCTCGACGGCTTCGTCAAGGACTGGCTGCTCACCCCGGGTGCCGACCGGCTCGACCTGGACCGCTCGGCCGGGGTGGTCCGTCGTACGTCGCCGGCGGCGTACCCGGCCGACCGTCGCCACGACCTGGTCGTGGCCATCCACGGACCCGACGGCTGGACCCAGCGTCCCTTCGTCGTCGACGGGCCGGCCACGCCGCTCGACGCCGGCGACGCGCCGGTGCTGCTCGACGCCGTCGAGTCCACCTGGGCGGTCTGCCCGCCCGACGCCGTGACGATGGCGGCGCTGCCCGCCCTCGCGCCCGCGATGGTCGACCCGCAGCTGCGTGCGACCATGTGGAACAGCGTCCGACTGGGGATGTTCGAGGGCGCGATCACCCCCGCCCAGGTGGCCGAGCTGCTCGCCACCGCGCCGCCCGTCGAGGACACGTCCGACGGCGCGCGCAACCTGCTGCCCTGGGTGCTCGAGACGGTGCTGCCGCTCGCTCCGGCCGGGACGACGCAGCGCTACCACGCCGCCGTGCGCCGAGCCGCCGGCGCCGCGGCCCCCGGCTCCGAGCTGCAGCTCTCGGCCTTCCGCGCGACGGTGCTGTCGGCCGAGGACGCGGGCGAGCTGGAGCGCTGGGCCGCGGGCGAGGACCTGCCCGAGGGGATCGTCGCCGACAGCGACCTGCGCTGGAAGGCGCGGCGCCGGCTGGCCGAGATCGGTGCCACCGACCGGGCGGCGCTCGACGCCGCGCTGGCCGCGGAGCGCAGCGGCGCGGCGACGGTCCACCACGCGCGAGCGGTCTCCTCGCTGCCGACCGCCGAGGCCAAGGAGTTCGCCTGGGCCCGGGCCACCGGCGAGGTCTCGGTGCCCAACTACGAGGTCAAGGCCGCCGGCCACGGACTGTGGCAGGCAGGTCAGCTCGACATCACGGCTCCGTTCGCCACCGCCTACTTCGAGCAGCTCGCCACGATCATCGGCGCCCACCAGGGCTGGGTGCAGGGCGACGTCGTCGAGGCGTACTTCCCGATCACGCACCTCGACGACGCCACCGAGGGAGCGGCCGTCGCCGCACTGGAGCAGGACCTCCCGGGCGCCGTACGCCGCCGGCTGACCGACCGGCTCGACGAGCTGCGCCGCCGGCGGGCCGTGAGGTGACCGGTGTGAAGGCGCGACGCCCCGGACCGACGACCCGGCTGCGGGTCGAGGAGCACCGCGGCGACGACGTACGACGCCACGAGGACCGGCTGCTCACCGAGGAGCCGCTGGAGATCCGGCTGGCCTGGCCGGGGGCGCCCGCGCGCCGGGTGTGGACGACGCTGCGCACGCCCGGCAGCGACTTCGAGCTCGCGGCCGGATGGGTCTACCACGAGGGACTCGGCCGACCCGCGGGCGTCGCCTACTGCACCGACGTCGAGCTGCGGCCCGAGCAGGAGTTCAACGTCGTCACGCTCACCCTCGACTCCGTTCCGGACCGGGTGCCGAGCCAGCTCGACGCGCTCAGCGCCGGGTCCGCCGCCTGTGGTGTCTGCGGCACCGACGAGGTCGACGAGGTGCTCGCCCGCCGGCCGTCGCTGCCGTGGTCGGGCCCCCTCCCCTCCCCCGAGCTGGTCCGCCGGCTGCCCGACCTGATGCGGCCGCACCAGCAGCTCTTCGAGCGCACGGGCAGCGCGCACGCGGCGGGGCTGTTCACCGTCGACGGCGTCCTGGTCGCCGTACGCGAGGACGTGGGCCGGCACAACGCCGTCGACAAGGTGGTCGGCGCGCGGATCCTCGCCGGCGAGCCGTCGGCGGAGGCGGTGCTGGTCGTCAGCGGCCGGGCCGGGTTCGAGCTGGTCCAGAAGGCGATCGCCAGCGGCATCGGTGCCCTCGTCGCCGTCGGCGCCCCCACCGGGCTCTCCGTCCGCCTCGCCGAGGCCGGCGGGCTCGCGCTCTACGGCTGGACCAAGGGCGAGCGAACCGTCCGCTACGCCTGAGCTCCGCCTCGGCCCGCTGCCTCGGCGATCAGCTCGGCCAGCTCGGCGGGGCGGACCAGGAACGGCGAGTGGCCCGTCGCGAGGCGGCGCACCGTCCCCGCCGACGCGGACATGGCCTCCTGAGCGACGGGCGGGATCGCCGCGTCGACCTCGCCGACGACGTACGTCGACGGATGCTCCGTCCAGCCGGCCCCGGTCAGCCGGCCCTGGAACGAGGCGAGGGACTGCGGCGAGAGGCGCGCGACCGCGGCGTTCCGGGTCGGCTCGTCGACGTCCTCGAAGAAGACCGCGACCGGGTCGGTGACGCCGACCGTGCCGGCGTTCTCGTCGACGATCCACCAGGGCGGCGCGGTGCCGCCGACGGCGTCGAGGAGCGAGAGGCCCGCGGGCAGCAGGAACGCGGTGACGTAGACGAGGTGGTCGACCGTCGCCGCTCCGGCGGACGCCTCGGAGATCGCCATGCCACCGTACGAGTGACCGACGAGCACGACCTGGTCACCGACCGCTGCGACGGCCGCGCGGACCGCTTCCGCATCGTCGGCGAGGGTGCCTCCCGAGCCGGAGCTCGGCAGGTCGACGGTGTGGACGGTGAGCCCGTGCTGCTCGAGGTGCGGGATCACGGGCTCCCAGCACCAGGCTCCGTGCCAGGCACCGTGGACGAGGACGACATGATCGGTCATGCCCCGACGCTAGGAGGGACGTGACCTGAGCCACAAGATTGGCCTTTCGCTCAGCGGAAGGAGCGGCGCGGCGGCGTGCCCCTCCCCCTTTCCGTCGGACCCTCCTGTTTGACTGACTCCATGGCCATCCTCCTCGCTCTCCTCCTCGGTCTCCTGCTCGGCTCGGGAGTCGGCTGGATGGTGCGCCAGGCCACTCTCCCGGCCGCTCCGGGCGAGGCTCCGGAGGTGGTCGCGGCGCGTCACGAGACCGCCCTCGCCGAGCTGCGCCACGAGATCGAGCGAGTCCGGCTCCAGGGCGAGTCGGCCACCGCCGAGGCCCGCGCCGAGGAGGCCGCCGCCCGCGCCGCGGTCCAGGCCGAGCTGACCGGCGCCCTGGCCACCGTCGACGAGCTCCGCGACGCCGTCGACGACGCCCGCGCCCGCTACCGCACCCTCGTCGAGCAGCAGCGCCAGGCCCAGCAGGAGCGCGAGCGCGGCGAGGCCGGCCAGACCCAGGTCCTCAAGACGCTCACCCCGGTGGTCGAGCACCTCCGCTCGATGCAGCTCAAGGTCGACGAGCTCGAGAAGGCCCGGGTGCGCCAGCACACCGAGCTCGCCACCCAGATCAAGCACACCCAGCGCTCGGTCGAGGACTCGCGCAAGGCCGCCGACACCCTCGCCTCGGTGCTCAAGAACAACGCCGTCCGCGGCGCCTGGGGTGAGACCCAGCTGCGCACCCTCGTCGAGACCGCCGGCCTGCTCAACCGGGTCGACTTCGAGCTGCAGCACTCCGTCGAGGCCGACTCGGGCGCTCGTCGCCCCGACATGGTGATCAACCTGCCCGGCGGCAAGCAGATGGCCATCGACGCCAAGGTCCCCTACAACGCGTTCATGGACGCCCAGCGCGAGGGCCTCGACCCCGAGGTGCGCCAGCGCCTCCTCGAGGACCACGCCCGCAAGGTCCGCGGCCACGTCGACACCCTCGCCCAGAAGGGCTACTGGACCGGCCTCGCGATCAGCCCCGAGTTCACCGTCGCCTTCATCCCCAACGAGCAGCTGCTCAACGCCGCCCTCGAGGTCGACCCCTCGCTGATGGAGCACGCCTTCAAGCAGGGCATCGTCCTGGCCACCCCCACCAACCTGTGGGGCATGCTCAAGACCGTCGCCTTCACCTGGAAGCAGGAGGCGCTCACCGAGGACGCCCAGGTCCTCTTCGAGCTCGGCCAGGTCCTCTACCGCCGCATCCTCAAGCTCTCCGAGCACGTCGACAAGCTCGGCCGCTCGATCCAGCGCAGCGTCAAGGACTTCAACACCTTCACCGGCTCCCTCGAGCGCTCCGTCCTCCCCGCCGCCCGCAAGCTCAACGCCGCCGACCCCATCGCCACCATCCCCGCCCCGAGCGAGATCGAGGAGACACCCAAGGCGCTGACCTCCAGCGAGTTCGCCGCCCTCGCCGATCTCGACCGCGACGAGCTCACCTTCGACTTCGACCTCGCCGTCGACGCCGAGGTCGTGGACGACGCTCAGGCGGGGTGACCCGGCCGGACTGCCTGGTCCGCAGCCGGGGCGAGCTCGAGGTCTACGGCCAGTGGCGCCGTGACGTCCCGGGAGCGGTTTCAGGTGGACCGGTGCGGGTGGGATTGGGCAGAAACCGCTAGTTCTGAGGCCGAGATGTTGCGGTTTGGGACCAAACCGCAACGCTCAGCGCGGCGCCGAGCCGGGCTCCGACGTACAGCTCCACGGTTGTCCGGTCCGCCGCTCGTCGGAGTGCAGGTGTCGGTCGCCGGGCCGCCGACAGCCTCCAACGCCGACGGAATTGGGCAACAACCGCAGCCAACCGGCCCGAATTCGTGCGGTTTGGGTCCAAACCGCAATGCGGTCACGGCCCAGCCGGGTGGGTGCACCGGTCCGGTCGTCGAGCACTCGACCGCCGGCACGACCGGACTGGTCGCCGGACTCGCTGGCCGGACTCGGCAGCCCGGCTCGGTGGCCGCAGCGGAGCGACCACTCGCAGCTCGCGCCGCCCGCCCGGCCGGCGGCGCGACGACCATCCAGGTCACCGATAGCGCGCCGGGTTTGGGCAGAAACCGCACGTGAACGGCCCGAAATGTTGCGGTTTGGGACCAAACCGCAACAGCTGACCGCCCCTCAGACCGCGCCCAGCGGCTCCACCCCACCCGACAGGTCGACCGTACGCCGGGCATTGGCCAGCGAGGTCACGCTGGCACTCCCGAGCACACCAGACGCATCGAACACCTCGGCGGTGCCGACCGCGATGCCGTCGGCGGCGACGTGGTGGGTGGCGCGGAGCCCGAGCCGGGTGCTGTCGGGGAGCCGGCACAGGGCGAGGTCGATGTCGGTGTTGATGTGCTCGACGCCGCGGGTGCCCCAGTTGGTGACCATGCTGGTGGCGTCGGCGATGGAGGCGACGGCCTGGAACGGGGTGCACTCCTCGCCGGCGACGATGGGGACGGCGGTCTGCCAGGTCTGGTGGCGGCCGGCGTTCTGGTGGTCGCCGAAGTCGTCGGACCAGGGGGCGGCGCTGGCGAACCAGGGGACGTGGTGCTCCCCGGGCTCGGGGAGCCGGTCGGCGGGTGGCGGGGTGGGGCGGTCGCCCGGAGGGGTCCAGACGTCGCCGGCGACGTCCGCGGAGGGGGCGAGGAAGGTGGTGCCGGCGCGGGCGACGACCTCGCCGTCCTGCTCGACGACGGCGTCGAGGAGGACGAGGCGGGGTCCTTCGCGGACGATGCGGGCCGAGGCGGTGGTGGTGCTCATCCGGGCGGGACGGAACAGGTCGACGTGGTAGCGGGCGGGGACCAGTCCGGTCCGGCCGGCGGCGGCCAGCGTCTGCTCGAGGGCGCGGGCGAGGAGGCCACTGACCGCGACGCCGTGCATCTGGTCCTCGCGCCACAGGCTCTGGGCGAGCGGCAGGGGGTCGAGGCCGGCGGTGGACTGCTGGAACCAGGCGAACTGGAACGTGTTCTCGTTCACGGGAGCATCATGCCCCCTCCGGTCACGCGGCCGGAGCAGGACCCCCCGGGATGGGGGCATCGGGGTCGTACGGCGTGCGGGTCCAGATGAAGGTCGCGCACTCCAGATGACCAACCGTGCCGTCCGCACGCCGGGCCACCCGCAGCGTCTCGCCGCGGTGGTAGCCGTCGATGCCGAGGAAGCCGTCGCCGGTCGGCGTGAAGCGTTCCTCGAGCTCACCGGAGCGCAGGTCGCGCACCAGTAGCTCGCCGCCGGTCCACTCCAGGCCGAGGCCGGTGTTCCCCCAGAACCAGACCCCGAGCAGGTCCGCGACGACCGCCGGCACCGGCCGCGGCGAGGGCCGCCACGGCGCCACCGCCCCCGACGCAGGACCGGGCGAGGCGGCCAGGAACAGCTCCGGCACCCGCTCCGCGCCGAGTCCGGTGGTGGCGTCGGCCAGTGCGACCACGGCATCGCGGGTGGTGCGGTCGACGAACAGCGAGGCGACGAAGCCGGGCATCGAGCCGGTGTGGCCGACGAGGGTGCGACCACCGGTGGAGAGCAGCCGCAGCCCGAGACCGTACGCCGACGCCGCACCGACGGGGGTGGCCATCTCGTCGAGGGTCGAGGCGGAGAGCACCCCGGGGTGTCCGGTGGCGAGGAAGTCGGCCCAGCGCAGCAGGTCGCCGACGGTGCTCCACAGCTGCCCGGCGGGAGCCATCGCACCGGTGTCGGTGTGCGGTTCGGCCCAGAGCGTGTGGGCGAAGTGGTCGACGCTGCGGCCGGGTGCGTGGTCGGCCGGCGGGTCGTAGGCCGTCGCGGTCATGCCGAGAGGCTCGAGCAGCCGGGACCGGACCACCGACCACCAGGACTCGCCACGCAGCCGCGCTACGGCCTCGCCGAGGAGCGCGAAGCCGAGGTTGGAGTAGTGGTAGTAGTCCCCCGCCGCGGCCACCCGCCCGCTGCCGTCGTTGGCGGCGAGCAGCTCCGCGACGGAGCCACCGTCGACGCGCTCCCACCAGGGACCGGCGGGCTCGCTCTGCAGTCCCGCGGTGTGGGCGAGCAGGTCGCGCACGGTCGCCGAGGCGTAGCCACCCGCCGGCACGAACCGCCCGATCGGGTCGTCGAGGGACAGCAGGCCCTCGTCGCGCAGCTGGAGCACCAGCACCGCGGTGAGGGTCTTGGTGATCGACCCGATCCGGTACGACGACGCGCTGGTCACCTCCCGGTCGGGCAGCACGCTCACGCAGCCCTGCCAGACCGGCGTGCCGCCGCGGGCAACCGCGGCCGAGACGGACGGGAGCCGGCCCGCGGCCTGCAGTGCGGCCAGCGCGTCGTCGTAGGAGGTCACTCGGCGTAGGCCTCCGTCGGCGGGCAGGCGCAGACCAGGTTGCGGTCGCCGTAGGCCTGGTCGATCCGGGCCACCGGCGGCCAGTACTTGTCGGGCGAGATGCCGGCCGGGAAGACGGCGACCTCCCGGGAGTACGCGCGGTCCCACTCGCCGACCAGCGCCCGGGCGGTGTGGGGGGCGTGGTGCAGCGGGGAGGCATCGACGTCCCACTCCCCGGCGGCGACCCGGTCGATCTCGCCCTTGATCGCGATCATCGCGTCGCAGAACCGGTCCAGCTCGGCCAGGTCCTCGGACTCGGTCGGCTCCACCATGAGCGTGCCGGCGACGGGGAAGGACATGGTCGGGGCGTGGAAGCCGTAGTCGATCAGCCGCTTGGCGACGTCGTCGACGCTCACGCCGGTCTCGGCGGTGATCGGGCGCAGGTCGAGGATGCACTCGTGGGCGACCAGCCCGGAATCCCCGCGGTAGAGCACCGGGAAGTGCTCACCGAGGCGTGCGGCGACGTAGTTGGCCGAGAGCACCGCGACGGCGGTGGCGCGGGTCAGGCCCTCGCCGCCCATCATCCGGATGTAGGCCCACGAGATCGGCAGGATGCCGGCGGAGCCGAAGGGCGCCGCGCTGATCGCGCCGGTGCCCTCGCGGCGGGTGGCGTCGGGGTGCAGCGGGTGGGTGGGCAGGTACGGCGCCAGGTGGGCGCGCACCGCGACCGGACCCACGCCGGGACCGCCGCCACCGTGGGGGATGCAGAAGGTCTTGTGCAGGTTGAGGTGGGACACGTCGCCGCCGAACCTGCCCGGCGCGGCGTAGCCGAGCAGGGCGTTGAAGTTCGCGCCGTCGATGTAGACCTGGCCGCCGTGCTCGTGGACCAGGTCGCAGAGCTCGGTGATGGTCTCCTCGTAGACACCGTGGGTGGAGGGGTAGGTGACCATGATCGCGGCGAGCGTGTCGGTGTACTGCTCGCACTTGGCGCGCAGGTCGACCAGGTCGACGGTGCCGTCGTCGTTGGCCTTGACCACGACCACCTTCATGCCGGCCATCACCGCGGAGGCCGGGTTGGTGCCGTGGGCCGAGGACGGGATCAGGCAGACGTCGCGCTGTCCCTGGCCGTTGGCGCGGTGGTAGTTGCGGATCGCGAGCATGCCGGCGTACTCGCCCTGCGCGCCGGCGTTGGGCTGGATCGAGACCCGGTCGTAGCCGGTGACCTCGGCCAGCCAGCCCTCGAGCTGGTCGATCAGCCGGCGGTAGCCGTCGGCGTCGGCGGCGGGCACGAAGGGGTGCAGGTGGGCGAAGCCGGCGAGCGAGATCGGCTCCATCTCGGTGGTCGCGTTCAGCTTCATGGTGCACGAGCCGAGCGGGATCATGCCGCGATCGAGGGCGTAGTCGCGGTTGGAGAGGCGCGCCAGGTAGCGCAGCATCGAGGTCTCGTTGTGGTGGGTGTTGAACACCGGGTGGGTGAGGAACTCGGTGGTGCGCTCGAGGTCCTCGGGCAGTCCGGCGTCGCCCTCGGCCGACACCTCGGTGACGCCGAAGGCACCGAGGACGGCGCTCAGGGTCGTCTCCCCCGCGGTCTCGCCGAAGGCGACGCCGACGGTGTCGGCGTCGACCAGGCGCAGGTGGATCTCGGCCTCGCGGGCGGCCGCGACGACCGCCTCGGCCCGGCCGGGCACCCGGACGGTGAGGGTGTCGAAGAAGCTCTCGTTGACGACCTCGACCCCCGCGGCCACGAGGGACGCCGCGGCGCGGCGGGCCAAGCCGTGGATGTCGCCGGCGATGGCGCGCAGCCCGTCGGGACCGTGGTAGACGGCGTACATCCCCGCGGTGACCGCGAGCAGCACCTGCGCGGTGCAGATGTTGGAGGTCGCCTTGTCGCGGCGGATGTGCTGCTCGCGGGTCTGCAGGGCGAGGCGGTAGGCCAGGTGGCCCTCGGCGTCGACCGACACGCCGACCAGGCGGCCCGGCAGCTGCCGCTCGAGTCCCTCGCGCACGGCCATGAAGCCGGCGTGCGGGCCGCCGTAGAACAGCGGCACGCCGAAGCGCTGGGCCGAGCCGACGACGACGTCGGCGCCGAGCGCGCCCGGCGCCTCGAGTAGGGTCAGCGCGAGCAGGTCGGCGGCGACGACGGCCAGGCCACCCTGCTCGTGGACGGCGTCGATGATCGGCTCGAGGTCGGGGACCCGGCCGGAGGCGCCCGGGTACTGCACCAGCACGCCGGACACCGGTCCCTCGGGCAGGCCGGCGCCGAGGTCGGCGACCACGATCTCGATGCCGAGCCCCTCGCAGCGGGTGGCGACCACGTCGATGGTCTGCGGCAGTGCGTCGGCGTCGACCACGAACGGCCCGGTGGCCTTGCGGTTGGCGCGGTGGGCCAGGGCCACGGCCTCGGCCGCGGCGGTGCCCTCGTCGAGCAGCGACGAGCCGGCCGTGTGCAGGCCGGCCAGGTCGGAGACCATGGTCTGGAAGTTGATCAGCGCCTCGAGCCGGCCCTGCGAGATCTCCGGCTGGTAGGGCGTGTAGGCGGTGTACCAGCTCGGGTCCTCGAGCACGTTGCGCCGGATCACGGCGGGCGTCACCGTGGCGTGGTAGCCCAGCCCGATCATCGACTCGCCGGGGACGTTGGCGCCCGCGAGCGCACGCAGCTCCGCGGCGGCCGTCTCCTCGTCGACGCCGGCCGGCAGCCCGAGCGGCTCGGAGGAGCGGATGGACTTCGGTACGGCGGCGTCCATCAGGGCGTCGAGAGATGCGTGACCGAGACGGTCGAGCATGGTCTCGACCTGGGCGTCGTCGGGTCCGATGTGACGAGTGACGAAGGGGGCGCTCATGAGCAGGCGTGCTCCTCGGGTCGGGTCGAATGCGTTCGAGCCCTCCCCCTCTGTCGGCGCGCCAGTGCGCCTTCAGAGTTGCCTGCTCCACACGGTCCTGGCGCCTGAGAGGTTCCGGGGAGGGATTGCCCCTTCGGCGCAGACACGGGGTCTGACTCTCCCGTGCGGCATCAACAGCGACTGACAGGCTACCCCACGTTGCGGGCGGCGCGGCGCGCGGCGAGCTCGTCGCCGGCGACCGGAGCCGACGGCTCCGACACGTTGGCGTGCTCGCTCGGGAGCTCGGCGAGGGTGCCCTCGATCTCGCGCCAGACGCCGCCGATGGCGATGCCGAACACGCCCTGGCCACCCTGCAGCAGGTCGATCACCTCGTCATTGCTGGTGCACTCGTAGACCGAGGCGCCGTCGCTCATCAAGGTGACCTGGGTGAGGTCGTCGGTGCCCCGCTCCCGCAGGTGGCTGACGGCGGTGCGGATGTTCTGCAGCGAGATGCCGGCGTCGAGCAGCCGCTTGATGATCTTGAGGATCAGGATGTCGCGGAAGCTGTAGAGCCGCTGGGACCCGGAGCCCTTCGCGCCGCGCACGCTCGGCTCGATCAGGCCCGTGCGGGCCCAGTAGTCGAGCTGGCGGTAGGTGATGCCGGCGGCGTTGCACGCGGTCGGGCCGCGGTAGCCGAGGTCGCTGGGCAGCGGGG
Source organism: Nocardioides nitrophenolicus (assembly GCF_016907515.1). Lineage (NCBI taxonomy): Bacteria > Bacillati > Actinomycetota > Actinomycetes > Propionibacteriales > Nocardioidaceae > Nocardioides > Nocardioides nitrophenolicus. Next base: position 5,583,623 of record NZ_JAFBBY010000001.1, on the reverse strand, counting down.
ACACGTCATCGGTGAAGAGCAGGCCCTGCTCCTCGGCGGCAGCAGTCGCCGCGGTCACGTCCTGACCGACCTTCTCGGGCTGCTGCTCGTTCACGGATCCTCCAGGTCGCGGTGCGGATGCAGGGGGGATTGCACTGCTGTCGTTTCGACTCCCTCACGGTACGGCCGGGGCATCGGGCCGGTCAAAGACGTGACCGGGCGTGTCGCCGAAAACCCTCACCCTGAGCCTGAGGTTCACCCCTCGGCGCCGAAGTCCTCCGGCGAGACGTGGTCGAGGAACTCGCGGAACGCCTCGACCTCGTCCTCCTCCTCGGCGGGCGCGGCCAGCCCGGCCTCGGCGAGCACGTCCTCGGCGCAGTAGATCGTGGTCCCCGTGCGCAGCGCGAGGGCGATCGAGTCGGACGGGCGCGCGCTGACCTCGACGCCCGAGGCGAAGACCAGGGTGGCGTAGAAGACGCCCTCGCGGACGTCGGTGATCCGCACCTCGCTCAGCTCGTTGCCGGTGGCGGCGAGCACGTCCTTCATCAGGTCGTGGGTCAGCGGCCGGGGCGGGACGACGCCCTGCTGGGCGAAGGCGATCGCGGTGGCCTCGACCGCCCCGATCCAGATCGGCAGGTAGCGCTCGCCGGACACCTCCCGCAGCAGCACGATCGGCTGGTTGGAGGGCATCTCCACCCGGACACCCATCACGTCGACCTCGCGCATGCGTCCAGCCTACTGCGTCGGGTCGAGCCGCCCCGGAGGGCTCAGAGCCGGCGCAGCCCGGCCTTGACCAGGGTGGCGTGCAGCCGCACGGACAGGGCGGCGATCTCGCTGACCGCCTCCTCCGCGCGGGCGCTGGCCCCCGCGTCGCGGCCCTTGCGGGGCGTGACGACCTGCTCGATCAGCCCGACCTCGCGGTCGGCCGCGGCGCGGAAGGCGCGCAGGTGGCGCGGCTCGATGCCGTAGTCGGCCAGCTCGCGCGCGGTCTGGGCGATCACCAGGGCGTCGGTGTCGTAGTGGCCGGTCGGCGAGGGGCTGATCAGCGCGAACGACTCGAGCTGGCCGAGGAGCTCCTCGTCGATCTCGGCCACCTTGATCAGCTCCTTGCGCGAGAGTCGCAACCGGTCGGTGCGGCGGAAGGACTCGGGCGCGGGTAGCCCGTCGGCGCCGAGCGCGACGGTGGGCACGGTCGGCACGACCGGCTCCGGCTCCGGCGGCGCCAGGCCGCGGTCGATGGCGTCGAGGTGCTCGCCGATCACCTTGAGCGGCAGGTAGTGGTCGCGCTGCATCCGCAGGATGTAGCGCAGCCGCTCGATGTCGGCCTCCGAGAACTTGCGGTAGCCCGCGGGGGTGCGCTCCGGCTTGACCAGGCCCTCGGCCTCGAGGAACCGGATCTTGGGGATGCTGATGTCCTCGAAGTCGGCCCGCAGCCGGTCGAGCACCTGCCCGATGTTGAGCCGTGGCTCCCGCTCGCCCCGAGCGACGGCAGCAGTCATCCCGCAGCCGTCCCTCAGGCGCTCTCGTGACCCGCGAAGAAGACCAGGCGGTACTTGCCGACCTGGACCTCGTCACTGTCCTTGAGCTGGACCTTCTCGATCCGGTCGCGGTTGACGTAGGTGCCGTTGAGGCTGCCGGCGTCCTCGACGGTGAAGTTGTCGCCGTCACGGCGGAACACGGCGTGCCGACGCGAGACCGTGACGTCGTCGAGGAAGATCCCGCTCTCGGGGTGGCGGCCGGCGCTGACCTCGTCGGCGTCGAGCAGGAACCGGCTGCCGGAGCCCGGCCCCTTCTGGACGACGAGCAGCGCATGGCCGACCGGGAGCGCGTCGACGGCCGCGGCGTCGACCGGGCTCAGGGCGCGGTCGGACGTCTCGACGCCGGCGTTCGCGCCGGCTCCGCCGCCGAACTGGATGGTGGCGGTCGCGTCGCTCACGGGCGCCGGCTCGGGGGCGACCAGGCGGTTCCCGCACTGCGAGCAGAAGCGGGCGTCATCGGGGTTCTGCCGACCACAGGCGGTGCAGAACGGCATCAGTTGCTCCTCACGGTGGGTCTGTTACGAACCTACCGGATCAGTTGTCGAGCTGGGCCTCATATGCGGCGGCGTCGAGCAGCCCGTCGAGATCGGCGGCGTCGGCCGGCACCACCTCGAAGAGCCAGCCGGCGCCGTAGGGGTCGTTGTTGACCAGCTCGGGCGTGGCGTCGAGAGCCTCGTTGACGGCGACCACCTCGCCGGAGACGGGGGCGTACACGTCGCTGACCGACTTCGTCGACTCGAGCTCGCCGCACGAGTCGCCGGCGGTGACCGTCGCGCCCACCTCGGGCAGGGAGACGTAGACGATGTCGCCGAGGGCGTCCTGGGCGTAGTCGGTGATCCCGACCCGCACCGAGCCGGCCGACTCGCCGGGCTGCCGCAGCCACTCGTGCTCGACGGTGTACTTCAGGTCCGCGGGGTTCGTCATGGCCCGAAGGCTACTGCCCGGGGAGATCGCGCGGGTAGGTGACACCTGCTCCGCGCGCGACGACACACCCGTGCGCGCGACTTCCTAGTCGGGAACGGCGAACGAAGGCTGCTCGCGGCGCACCACGGACTCGATGTCGACCGTGCGCAGCTGCTGGACGGCCACCACGGCGCCGTCCTCCTCGAGCTGCTTCTTCGGGCCGAGGGCGAAGGTCATCGCGTTGGCGAGCGCCCCGGGCTCGCCGATCGCCACGATGACGTACGGCGCCTCGATCCGCTCCCCGTCGACGAGGAAGCCGCCGTCGGACTCCGCGAACGAGGTCTGCGCGACCACCCGGACCGTGCCGTTGATCTCGATCGACTCGGCGCCGACCGTGCGCAGCTCCTGGATGGTGTCGAGCAGCGAGCCGAGCCGGACCCGGCCGTCCTCCTCCTCGATGGTGACCCGCAGGCCCGGGCCGGTCACGGGCACCAGGCCGGCCAGGATGTTGAGGTCGTCGACCTCGGCCTCGGCCTGGTCGATCGCGGTCTGCCGCTTGGACGAGTCGTCCCGCAGCCCGCTGGCCACCTCGTCCAGGCGGTCGATCTCGGTCTCGGTGCGCTGGCGGGTGCCGGCCAGGCCGTTGAGCAGGTCGATCAGCTCCTGCTCGCGCAGGCCGGCGTAGGTGTCGTCGGTGCCGGCTGTGCGGACCTGGGTGACGGCGCCGAAGCCGAGCAGGGCGAGGAGCGCCGCGGCCACCAGCTGCCGGCGCGAGGGGCGCAGCAGCGCGACCTTGAGCCGGTCGACCGGGCCCTGCTCGGGACCGGGAGCGACCGCGCCGGGCTCGGCGTCCTGCTCAGGCATGGAAGATGTGCCTGCGGATGGCGGCGACGTTGGTGAAGATCCGGATGCCGAGGACCACGATGACGCCGGTGGAGAGCTGTCCCCCGACGCCGAGCCGGTCGCCGAGGTAGACGATCCCGGCCGCGATCACGACATTGCTGAGGAAGGAGACGACGAAGACCTTGTCGTCGAAGATGCCGTCGAGGTAGGCACGCAGCGCCCCGAACACCGCGTCGAGAGCCGCCACCACCGCGATCGGCAGGTAGGGCTCGATCGTGCGGGGCACGTCGGGCTGGAAGACGAAGCCGAGGACGACGCCCACGACGAGTCCGAGAACCGCGATCACGGCGCGTCACCTCCTTGTTGCCCCTGGGGCTTCTTCTTCTTCTGCTCGGCCGACCGTAGCCGTGCGAGCGCGCCGGGCGCGGCAGGCAGGTGCAGGTCGTCCACATTGTCCATCTTCTGCTCGAAGCCGTACTGCTGGGCCAGGCTCAAGAAGCGCAGCCCGGCCTGGCTCTCGGCGAACTTCGAGGCGAGGGTCTTGCGGTCGCCGATGGCGAGCACCGTGAACGGCGGGGCCACGCCCATCCCGTTGACCTCGATCGCCTCGCCGACGTTGGTGATCCCGCCGTGGGAGTTGAGCCGCTGGCCGTTGATCGAGATCGCCTCGGCGCCCGCGGCCCACAGCCCGTCGACGAGGAGGGCGAGGTCGGAGTCGCGCAGCTGCTCGTTGGGACCGGCGTACGGCGGGTTGTCGAGCGTCACGCGGACCCCGGGACCGGTGACCGGCCCGAAGCCGGTGAGGCCGCCGAGCGCGATGCGGCGGCTCTGCAGGTCGCTGACCCGCCGGCCGAGGGTGCGCAGCGTGTCCTCGGCCGCGGCGTTGGCCGCCCGCAGCTGGGCCAGCTCGTCCTGGAGGCGGCGGACATTGGCTCGCCGCGCCTCGATCCGCTCGATCAGGCTGGCCCGGCTCGCGTCGTCGACGTCGGCGTTCTGGGAGGTCTGCACGCCGGCGACCGTGACGAGCATCGCGAACACGCCGACCACGACGACGACGCCGACCCGGTAGCCGCGGCGGACGCCTGTCTCCGCGCGCGCGGGACCGGCCTTGGACGCCGCGACCTGGTAGTCGCGGTCGAGCGCCTCCTGCGTGATCAGCGTCAGCAGGGGCGTGCGCGCCCGGTCGAGCGACTCAGGCATGGCTCGGTCGCTCGGTCGTCGCGAGCAGCCGGCGCACCTGCCAGGCATAGAGGACGCCGGCCCACCAGTACAGGCCGATCCCCCACAGCGCGAACGCCCAGCCGAAGACCTGCGCCAGGGTCGCGACCCGGCCCTCGCCGTCGCCGAGCAGGAGCAGCGGGAACGCGTAGAGGAGGTTGAAGGTGGCGGCCTTGCCGAGGAAGTGGACCGGCAGCGCGCTGTAGCCGCGGGTGCGCAGCAGGGGCACCAGGCCCCACAGCAGCAGGTCGCGCAGCGGCAGCGAGAGGGCCACCCACCAGGGGATGATGTCGCGCATCGCCAGCCCGACGACGACGGCGAGGATGTAGAGCCGGTCGGCGATCGGGTCGAGCAGCTTGCCGAGCTCGGAGGTCTGGTCCAGCCGACGGGCCAGCCAGCCGTCGAGGAAGTCGGTGACGCCCGAGGCCATCAGCACGACGAGCGCGAGCACGTCGGCCTCCGGACCCAGGACCAGCCACAGGAACAGCGGCACACCGAGCAGCCGGAGGAAGCTGATCAGGTTCGGCAGCGTCCACACGGTCACGATGATGACTCCTCGGAGTGCGCCGCATCGCGGATCTCGCCGACCAGCTCCTCGATCACGTCCTCGAGGGCGGCCACGCCGAGCGTCGTACCGTCGGGGTCGACCACCCGCGCCATGTGGGCGCCGCGACGTTGGAGCACCTCCAGCGCGTCGTGGAGCAGGGTGTCGCCGGTGACGGTCGCGAACGGCCGGATCCAGCGGTCGGCGACGGGGCGCTCTCGACGCTCCTCGTCGGGCTCGAGCACGTCCTTGATGTGGAGGTAGCCGAGCAGGTCGAGCTCCTCCCCCGCGGCGCGGACCGGGAACCGGCTGAAGCCGGTGGCCGCGCACAGGGCCTCGACGTCCGCACCCGTGGACCCGCGGACGACGGTGGCCAGCGAACCGGGCGGCATGGTGACCTCGGCGACGGTCTTCTCGGTGAAGCCGAGCGCGCCGGAGAGCCGGTCGTACTCGTCCTCGGCCAGCAGGCCCTCGCCGTGGGACTCCTCGACCAGCGCGGCGACCTCCTCGCGGGTGAAGGTGCTGCCGATCTCGTCCTTGGGCTCGATCCGGAGCAGCCGCAGGATGCCGTTGGCGATCGCGTTGACCGAGGCGATGATCGGGCGGAGCACGGTGACGATGCCGAGCATCGGCGGGCCGAGGATCAGCGCCGCCCGGTCGGGGCCGGCGATGGCGATGTTCTTGGGGACCATCTCTCCCAGCACGACGTGGAGGAAGACCACGATCGTCATCGCGATCACGAACGCGACCGGGTGCAGCCACTCGTCGGGCACGTGCAGCTCGTGGAACACCGGCTCGATGAGATGGGCCAGGGCCGGCTCGCCGACGGCACCGAGGCCGAGCGAGCAGATGGTGATGCCGAGCTGGGCGCCGGCCATCATCTCCGAGACCCGCTCCATCGCGGTGAGCGTGATCCGGGCCATCCGCGACCCGGCCTGGGCGCGCGGCTCGATCTGGCTGCGCCGGGCCGAGATGAGCGCGAACTCCGCACCCACGAAGAAGGCGTTGGCGGCCAGCAGGAAGACGGCCAGCAGGACTCCGGCGAGGTCACCCATCGGTCGGGGTCACCTCCTCGACGCGCAGGGAGAGCCGGTCGATGCGCAGGCCGTCCATGTGGTCGACGGTGAGCACGGCGTGGCGCAGCGGCTCGTCGTCGTCCTCCCCGCTCGACGGGAGCGGTACGACGGCCGCGTCGCCCGGCTGCGGGATCCGCCCGAGCACCTTGAGCACCAGCCCGGCGACGGTGTCGTAGTCCTCGCTCTCGGGGAGCTCGATCTCGGTGAGGTCCTCGACCTCGTCGGGCCGCAGCAGGCCGGAGAGCGACCAGGTGCCGTCGCGGCGCAGCCGGCCGCGGCTGCCGAGCCGGTCGTGCTCGTCGGCGATGTCGCCGACGATCTCCTCGATGACGTCCTCCAGGGTGACGATGCCGGCGTGGTCGCCGTACTCGTCGAGGACGATGGCCATCTGGAAGCCGTCGGCCCGCAGCAGCGCGAGCAGCGGGTCGAGGCGCAGCGAGTCGGGCACCAGGATCGGCTTGGCCATCAGGTGCTTGACCTTGGTGGTCGCCCGCTCGTGGAGCGGCAGCGCGACGGCGTTCTTGACGTGGACGGTGCCGACCACGGCGTCGGTGTCGTCGAGGACGGGGAACCGGGAGTTGCCCGACTCGCGGGCCAGGGCGATCACCGCGCTCGCCCGGTCGTTGGCGTCGAGCGAGCGGGTCCGCACCCGCGGGGTCATGATCTCGCCGGCGGTGCGGGTGCCGAACTCGACCGAGCGCTCCATCAGCTCCGCGGTGTCGGCGTCGAGGGTGCCCTCGTCGGCGGAGTGCTGGATGAGGGAGGCCAGCTCGGTGGAGCTGCGCGCGGACCGGAGCTCCTCCTGCGGCTCGACGCCGAGGCGGCGCACGATGGCGTTGGCGCTGCCGTTGAGCACCCTGATCGGGCCGCGGCACACCGCGGTGAAGGCGCGCATCGGGCGCTGGGTGAGCCGTGCGGTGGTGAGCGGCAGCGCGATGGCGACGTTCTTGGGCACCAGCTCGCCGATCAGCATGGTCAGCAGGGTGCTCAGGGTGAGTCCGAGCGCCACGCCGACCGGGCGGACCGCACTCTCCGCGACGCCCGCGGACTCCAGCGGGCCGCGCAGCAGCTCGGCTATCGCGGGTTCGGCGAGGAAGCCGATGGCCAGGTTGGTGATGGTGATGCCGACCTGGGCTCCGGAGAGCTGGGTCGACAGGGATCGCAGCGCCTTCTGCAGCCCGATGGCCGACACGTCGCCCTCGGCGGCCGCCCGGTCGACCTGGCCGCGGTCGACGGTGACGAAGGCGAACTCGGCCGCGACGAACAGGCCGCACGCGAGCACGAGGAGGATGGCGAGTCCCAGCAGTAGCCAGGCGGTCATCGGGTTCTGCGGCTCCTGCCCACGGTTCGGTACCAGTCGATCAGCTCTGGGTCGTCCACACTACCGGGATCGTAGGAGCCGCCGAGGTCCTGACCCGCCAGCACCTTCTTCACCGGCACCTCCAGCTTCTTGCCGGTGCGGGTGTGCGGGACGCCCGGCGCGGCGAGCACGACGTCCGGCACGTGCCGCGGCGAGGCCTGGGTGCGCACCGCCTCCCGGATCCGCGCGGCCAGGGCCTCGTCGAGCACGACGCCGTCGGCGAGCACGACGAACAGTGGCATCCAGTAGCCGCCGTCCGGCTCCTCCAGGCCGATCACCAGCGCCTCGCGCACCTCGGGCAGGGCCTCGACGGGCTCGTAGATGTCGGCGCTGCCCATCCGGACGCCGTTGCGGTTGAGGGTGGCGTCGGAGCGGCCGTGGATGACGACCGAGCCGTGGTCGGTGATGGTGATCCAGTCGCCGTGGCGCCACACCCCGGGATAGACGTCGAAGTAGGCCTCGCGGTAGCGGCTGCCGTCGGGGTCGGCCCAGAAGTACAGCGGCATCGAGGGAATCGGCCGGGTCACGACCAGCTCGCCGACCTCGCCGCGCACCGGCTGCCCCGCCTCGTCGTAGGCGTCCAGGGCTACGCCGAGACAGGGCCGGGACAGCTCGCCGGGCCACACCGGAAGGGTCGGGGCCGGACCGACGAAGGCGCTGACCACGTCGGTGCCGCCGCTGATCGACCCGATCCGCACCTCGGGGCCGAGCTCGGCCTGCAGTGCCTCCTGGCTGGTCGCCGGGAAGGCGGACCCGGACACGCCGACCTGGCGCAGGGCCGTCAGGTCGTGCCCGCGCGGCCCGACCCGGTCCTTCTGGCAGGCGGCGATGTAGCCGGGGCTCATCCCGGCCACGCTGACCCGGTGCCGCGCGGCGAGGGCCCACAGGCCGTCGGTCGCGGGGTACGTCGGGCTGCCGTCGTAGGTGACCACGCCGGCGCCGGTGAGCAGGGCGCCGACCACGAAGTTCCACATCATCCACGAGGGCGTGGTGAACCAGAGCAGGCGCTCGCCGGGCCCGAGGTCGAAGTGGTACGCCGCCACCTTGGCCTGCTCGAGCAGCGCACCGCCATGGCCGTGGACGATTCCCTTCGGCCGGCCGGTCGTGCCCGAGGAGAACAGCACCCACAGCGGGTGGTCGAAGGCAACCGACACCGGCTCGAAGGCGACGTCGGCGCCCAGCGCCTCCTCCCAGGCCGGCGTGCCGACCTCGAGGACCGCGCGCAGCGTGGGCAGCGCGGCCCGCAGCTCGGCGACGACGTCACCGCGGTCGTGGACCCGCTGGCCGTGGACGTAGGACGACGCGTGGACCAGGACGACCGGGTCGAGCTGCTCGAAGCGGGAGCGCGCGGCCGAGCCGGCGTAGTCCATGCCGCACACCGACCAGACCGCGCCCAGGCTGGCGGTGGCGAGGAAGGCCACGATCGTGTCGGGGGTGTTGGGCAGGAAGCCGACCACCCGGTCGCCCTCCCCGACGCCGAGCCCGCGCAGGGTCGCGGCCAGGCTCGCCGTGCGCCGGCGCAGCTCGCCCCAGGTGAGCTCGACCGTCGCGGCCGGGTCCTCGCTCGCGCCGACGACCGCGACCTCGTCGTCCGGGCGCCCGCCGAGCACCGCCGCCGGGTAGCTGACCCGCGCCTCGGGGAACCAGACCGCACCGGGCATCCGCTCCTCGGCGAGGACCGGTCCGGGCAGGTCGAAGCCGAGGTGGCGGGCCACCGCGGACCAGAAGCCGTCGAGGTCGCGGACCGACCAGGCCCACAGGTCGTCGTAGTCGCCGTCGATGCCGACGAAGCGCGCAAGCTCCTCGATCCGGCTCATGAGGTCAGCGTAGGCGCGTCGTCGCGCACCCGGGACCAGCCGCCGTCGGCGTCGAGGCGACGGATCAGCCGGGCCGGGACCCCGCCCACCACGGCGTGGTCGGGCACCTCGCCGCGGACCACCGAGCCCGCCGCGACGACGACGTTGCGGCCGATCGTCGTACCGGGAAGGATCATCGCGCCGTGGCCGACCCAGGTGCCGGAGCCGATCGAGATCGGCTGGTGCGCGCCGAACTGGAGGCCGACGGGGACCGTCGGGTCCGCGTAGCCGTGGCTGGCGTCGGAGACGAACACGTCCTGCCCGAACCAGACGTCGTCGCCGATCTCGATCGACTCGTGGGCCGTGATCGTGATCCGCGCACCCAGCACGCACCGCTCGCCGATCACCAGGCCACGCTCCGGCAGCACCTCCTGGGTGGGCCCGTAGCCCACCGAGAGCGTGGCGTACTTGCCGATCAGGGTGTCGCGGCCGACGTGGATCGCGCGCGCGTTGACGACGTCGGACAGCGGGAAGGCCAGGCACGCTCCCGGCCCGAAGCTCCCGAAGTCGTCGGCCAGCGCGGTGCCGGGCGCCACGTCGCCGACGTGCTCGGCCCAGCGCCAGGCGGCATGCACGGAGCGGTTGAGGAGGCGGCGGAGCGGGCGCCGGAGATCGAGCACCGGCAGAGGTTACCGAAAAGCAACATTCGGCGGCCCCGGCGAGTTCGTCCACCCACCGTTCGTGGCCGTATCATCTGGCGGTGCAGAAGCCTCACGTCATCGCCTACTTCGCCGACGACCCGACCCGGGTCTACCAGCTCCTCCAGTGGATCCCGGTGCTGGAACGGCTCGATGACACCCATCCCGTGGGCATCCTGACTCGCGATCAGCGCACCCGCGAGGTCGTCGAGGAGCGCACCTCGCTGCCGGTGCACTTCGCGCCGGGCTTCGCCGACCTCGCGGCGACGTACGACGGGCTGGACGCCAAGGTCGTCCTCTACTGCAACAACTCGATGCTCAACTTCAACTCGCTGCTCGACGGCCGGATGCTGCACGTGCACATCAACCACGGCGAGAGCGACAAGCAGTCGATGGTGTCCAACAACGCGAAGGCCTACGACCGGGTGTTCGTGGCCGGCGAGGCGGCCGTCCAGCGGCACCGCGCGGCGCTGATGGAGCTCGACGAGCACCGCCTGGTGCGGATCGGGCGTCCCCAGCTCGACCTGCGCCCCGCTCCCCTGCTGCCGGCGAGCGAGCGGCGCACGGTCCTCTACGCGCCCACCTGGGAGGGCGACGCCGACTACAACGACTACACCTCGGTCGACGTGTTCGGCGTGCAGATCGTGCGCTCGGTCCTGGCGGTCCCGAACGTGCGGCTGGTCTACAAGCCGCACCCGAAGGTCACCACCAGCCTGACTCCCGCGATCCGGGAGGCGCACCAGGCGATCCTGGAGCTGGTCGAGCGGGCCGCCGAGCGCGAGCCCGAGGCCGGGCACGCCGCGATCTGGCAGGGCGACATCCTCGCGGTCTTCCCGGGCTGCGACGCGATGGTCACCGACGTCTCCTCGGTCGGCCTGGACTGGCTCTACCTCCAGACCGACAAGCCGATCCTGATCACCGACCGGCACCACGACGCCGAGCGACTGCGCCAGGAGGTCCCGGTCAGCCGGTGTGCCGACGTCATCGACACCGACGACCTGCCCGGCCTGACCGAGCTCCTCGCCGACCGCCTCGACCACGACGAGCACCGCATCGCCCGGGCCGCGATGAGGCACCACTACTTCGACGACAACGGGGTCGGCGACAGCACGGTGCGCTTCGTGGAGGCGGTCACCGAGCTGGTCGAGCTGCGCGACCGGCTGCGGGGCGAGCTGGCGACGGGTGTCGAGGGAACTGTCGGGGCTGCCTGACAGGCTGGGCCCCATGCCCGACACCCCCGACGTCTACGCCGCCGAGGACCTGTACGCCGGCTGGCTCGACGAGGCGTCCCGTGCCCCTGGCCGGCCGCTGCGGATCCAGGTCGGGTCGGCGGTGCAGTCCTTCGAGCCCGAGACCGAGCCGCGGTTCACCGACCCGGCCCACGTCCAGGAGTTCGTCGACCGGGTGCTGGCCCACCTGGTCGCGACCGGCAGCGCCTACGACGACGGCGCGGGCCGCGACCTGGCCTCGGTGCCGGTCCTGGTCCGGGCCCGGCGGGGCCACACCCGCGCCCACTACGAGTACGACGAGCTCCCGGCCCGCGGGGTGATCGCGATCCCGCCGCGCGAGGTCGGCGGCGCCTGGTCGCTGCGCGCGGCGGTGGTGCTCCACGAGCTCGCCCACCACCTGGCCGGCCCGGTCGGCCACGGACCGGAGTTCCGCACGACCCAGCTCCGGCTGCTCGAGGACGTCGGCATGCCCGTGCTGGCCGACCTGCTCCACACCGCCTACCGGCTCCACGGACTCGACACCGGCGTCGACGGCGAGGACCGCACCCTGCTGCGGATCGGCCGGCTGCTGCGGCAGGCGGAGCGCACGTCCAACGCCGCCGAGCGCGAGGCCTTCTTCGCCAAGGCCCAGTCCCTCGCCACCCGCCACCAGATCGCGCTGGCCGTCGCCCGGGCCACGGCCGGGGCCGAGGAGAGGCGCGAGGAGCCCACCTGGGAGACGGTGCTCATCGGCGAGACCGGCAAGCGCTCCCTGGCCCGCTACGTCCGGCTGATCCTGGAGATCGCGCGCGCCAACGACGTCCGGGTGGCGATCTACACCAGCAACACCCGGGTCACGCTCTACGGCTTCCCCTCCGACATCGCGGTCGTCCAGGCGCTCTACGCCACGCTGGTGACCCAGATGGTCGCCGACGGCGACGCCCACCTGCGCTCGGGCGCCCACAAGGCCGACCAGCGCGAGGTCTGGAACGCCCGCCGCCGGCGGTGGGAGCTCAAGCCGGTGCACGGCTCGACCGCCCGGGCGGCGTTCTACGAGGCCTGGGCCGACCACGTCGGCGAGCGGCTCGCCGGGGCCCGCGCGGCGGCCCGCGCCGCCGCGGTGGCCGCCGACGCCCCGGTGGTCGACGGGCCGACGTCGACGGAGCTCGCGATCCGGGCCCGGGAGGTCGAGGTGGTCGACTACTTCGGCCGGATGCAGCGCGACCACGGCATCCGCGGCACCTGGAAGGGCGCGGCGCACGCCGGGCACGCCGCGCCCGGCTCCCGCGACGCCGGCACCCGCGCCGCCGCGCGGGCGAGCCTCGGCACCGAGCGGGCGATCAGCCGGGGGTGAGCCCGAGCGGCGGGACGACATATCTCGCCACCAGCTCCCGCTCGGCGTCGGCGTCCCGCCCCGGCATCGCCACGAGCGCCAGCACCGACCGGACGATCCACTCCCCGTCGCGGTCGCCCGCGCCGACGATCCCCGTGAGCGAGCGGGCGATCGCGGCGCTGCCCTGTGGGCCGCCGAGCACGTCGTCGAGACTGCCGCGGTCCCGGAGCCACGCGGTCAGCACCCGGTCCGCGCGGATCGCCGCGGCAGCCGTGACGACGGCCTCCGTCGCCCGGTCGGCGCCGTCGAGACCCGCGGTCGCCTCCTCGACCCGGGCGACCACGGCCGCCCCGCCCGCGGCGAGCAGTGCGTCGACCAGCGCGGCCCGGCTGCCGACGAGGCGGTAGAAGGTCGCCCGGGAGCAGCCGGCGCGCCGGGCGACGGCGTCGGCGGTGGTGCGTTCGATGCCGCGCTCGAGGAAGAGCTCGCGGGCGGCGCGGTGGATGCGTCCTACGGCGCTCGCGCGGCGGCCGTCGGCGAGCAGCCAGTCGGTGGTCGGCATGGCGCGAGCGTCTCGCACCGAGACAGGTCCTGACCAGGCTCCCGCCTGGAATGAGACACCCGTCCGGACCGGTCCGGAGCACCTGTCCGGTTCCGTTGACGGCGGGTCCCGGTGGCTCGACCCTGATCCCATGTTCGACGTCTTCGACCCGGCCCTGGTCGCCGACCCGTACCCCGCGCTGGCCCGGCTGCGGTCCCGCGCACCCGTGCACCGGGTCGCGGGGACCGACGTCCACCTGGTGTCGTCGTGGGCGCTGGTCCAGGAGGTGCTGGCGGCGCCGGAGACCTACTCGTCGCACCTGCGCTCGGTCCTGCTCCGTCGGCCGGACGGGAGCACCACCACCCTGCCGATGGACGGCGGCGGCGCGGTGGAGCAGGTGCTGGCGACCGCGGACGCCCCGAGCCACCAGGTGCACCGCTCGGCGGTGCTCGGCACCATCGGCCGCCGGATCCGCGCGCTCGAGGAGCCGGTCACCGGGCAGGTCGACCGACTGTGGGCGTCCTCGTTCTCGGGGGCGAGCGGCGACTGGGCGGCGGACCTGGCCGACCGCCTCCCGCTCGTGCTCGTCGCCGAGCTGATCGGGCTGCCGGCCGAGGACGTCCCGGACCTGCTGCGGTGGGCCTACGACAGCACCGAGATGCTCGGCGGCTGGCTCGCCGAGGGCCGGCTCGACGCGACGGTGCGCGCCTCGCTGGACCTGCACCGCTACCTGTCCGAGCGGTTCGACGCGGCTCTCGACCGGCCGGGAGACGACCTGATGGGCGAGCTGGCGCTCCGCGTCCGGCTCGGGGAGCTCGCGCCCGAGACGGCAGTGCTGGTGCTGCTCCAGCTGGTGGGTGCCGGCGGCGAGTCGACGGCCGGCCTGCTCGGGACGGCTGCCCATCGGCTCGCCACGGATCGCTGCCTGCAGAACCTGCTGCGCGGGCAGCCGGACCTGGTGGACGCCTTCCTCGACGAGTGCCTGCGCCTCGAGTCGCCCTTCCGGGGCCACTACCGGCACGTCACCCGCGAGACCAGGCTCGGCGGGGTCGACCTGCCCGCGGGCGGCACCCTGCTGCTGCTCTGGGGCGCCGCCAACCGGGATCCGGAGCGGTTCGAGGAGCCGGACCAGCTCGACCTCGGCCGCAGCGGCGTACGCCAGCACCTGGCCTTCGGGCGCGGCATCCACTTCTGCGTCGGCTCGGCTCTCGCCCGGTTGGAAGCGACCGTCGCGGTCCGCGCGCTGCTCACCCGGACCCGGTCCTTCCGGCTCGACGGCCCCGAGGAGGAGGCCGCCGCCTGGGTACCGAGCATCCTCGTCCGTCGGCTCTCCCGGCTCCGGCTCGCCCTGGAGTCCTAGGACCTAGCGGGTACGCCGGTTGGCGCGTCCGTTGGCCCGCGCCACGAGCTCGGCGCCGTGGGTGACCCGGACGACGAACAGGTCCTCCTTGGCCAGCCGCTCGGCGACCTCGGCGGTGGCCAGCAGCGCATCGCCCACCCGCGCGGGTCGCACGTAGTCGATGTGGACCGCGCTGACCACACCCGAGTGCTCGGCGTCGTTGGCCGCGGCGGCCAGCGCGATGCCGGCCAGCGAGAACAGGAACGAGCCGTGCGCGGTGCCGTGGGGGTTCAGGTGGTCCTCGGTGACCACGACGCGGGCCTCGGCCCGGCCGCCGCCGTGGCCGACGACCTCGACGCCCAGGGTGGCGGCGTACGCGTCACGGGGGCCGCTCACCGGCCGGCTCCCGACGGCGGGTCCACGAAGATGTCGTACTCCAGCTCGCCGGTGCCGCCGTACGCCGACAGGTCGCTCACGCCGGCCTCGCGGAGCACGTCGACGTCGAGCACGGCGTTGCCGGTGAACTCCCGCGAAGGCCGGGTCAGCACCTCGATCGCGGCGTCGGCCATGATCTCGGGGGTCCGGGCCTTCCGCATCGCCGTGTCGCCGCCGAGCAGGTTCTGCACCGCCGACGTGGCGATCAGGGTCTGCGGCCACAGGCAGTTGGCGGCGACGCCGGCCTCGGCGTACTCCGCCGCCCAGCCGAGGGTCAGCAGCGACATGCCGTACTTCGCGAGCGTGTACGCCGGGTGCTTGCCGAGCCACTCGGGCGACAGGTTGAGGGGCGGGCTCAGCGAGAGCACGTGCGGGTTGCTCCCCCCGCGCAGGTGCGGCAGGCAGGCGCGGGTGAGCAGGTAGGTCCCGCGCAGCTGGATCTGCGTCATCAGGTCGAAGCGCTTGACCGGGAGCTCCTCGGTGGGGTCGAGCGCGATCGCCGAGGCGTTGTTGAGGCAGATGTCGATGCCGCCGAAGCGCTCGACGGCCCGGGCCACGGCGTCCGCCACCGACGCCTCGTCGCGGACGTCGCCGACGACCGCGAGCGCCTGACCGCCGACTCCCTCGATCTCGGCGGCGGCGGTGTGCACGGTGCCGGGCAGCCGCGGGTCCGGAACGTCGGTCTTCGCGAGGAGGACGACGTTCGCGCCCTCACGCGCCGCCGCCAGTCCGATCGCCAGCCCGATCCCCCGGCTGCCGCCGGACATCATCAGGGTTCGTCCCTCGAGTCGCTTCGTCATGGCGGCACCGTTACACATCAGCGACAGCCGCGCCAAGAGCGTTAGACACAGATCACAACAGCTCGCCGACAGTCGCGTCGGATCTGTAACATCGCCGGCGTCATGTCTGTCCTCAAGCCCGTCTCCACCCGGTCCGCGCTGCTCACCCTGCTCCTCGGGGCGGAGGTGCCGCGGCTGAGCACCCGCGAGCTGGTCGCGGGTGCGTCGCTCGTCGGCTTCGCCGAGGCGACGGTGCGGGTGGCGCTCTCGCGGATGACCACGGCCGGCGACGTCGTGCGCGACGAGGAGGGCTGCTACCAGCTCTCGGAGCGCCTCGCGGCGCGCCAGCGCCGGCAGGAGGAGGCCGCCCATCCGTCGCTGCGCCCCTGGGACGGCACCTGGGAGCTGGTCGCCGTCACCACCGCCGGCCGCACGGCGAGCGACCGGGCGGAGCTGCGCACCGCCTTGACCGAGCTCCGGCTCGGCGAGCTCCGCGAGGGTCTGTGGACCCGGCCGGCCAACCTCGACCTGGCCTGGCCGGAGGCGGTCAGCGAGGTGTGCGAGCGGTTCACCGGCGCCGCTCCGGCCGCCGACCCCCGGGCCCTCGCCGCCCGCCTGTGGGACCTCGACGGCTGGGCCGCGACCGCCCGCCTGCTGCTGGACGCGACCGCCACCGACGATCCGGTGCTCCGGTTCACCGCCTGCGCCACCTCCGGACGACACCTGCTCGCCGATCCGGTGCTGCCGCCCTCGCTCCTGCCCGACGACTGGCCCGGTGACGCGCTGCGCGCCTCCCACGTCGCCTACAAGCAGTGGGTGGTCGACATGCGGCGCAGCCTCGCCGACGGCGCCGGCTGAGCCAGCACAATGGCTGGATGAGCACCCCCGAGCACGCGGCCATCGACGACGGCGGGGGCGGGAGCGCGGCCGGCGGCGCCGGTGGCGAGCGCAGCGAGAGCCTGGTGACCGTGCTCGTCGCACTGTGCGCCAACGCCTTGATCGCGCTCGCGAAGTCCGTGGCCGCCGGGGTCACCGGCTCGGCGTCGATGACCGCCGAGGCCGCGCACTCCTGGGCCGACACCGGCAACGAGGTCTTTCTGCTCGTCGGCGAGCGCAAGGCGGCCCGGCCACCCGACGCCGAGCACTCCCTCGGCTACGGCCGGGTCGGCTACATCTGGTCGATGTTCGCCGCGTTCGGCCTGTTCACGGTCGGCTCCGCGGTGTCGATCTGGCACGGCGTGCAGTCGCTGCACGCGACCGAGGAGGCGCCGTCGTACGCCTGGGCGTACGCCGTGCTCGGCCTGGCCTTCCTGCTCGAGGGCACCTCCTTCCTGCAGGCGCTGCGCCAGGCCCGCGACGCCGCCGTACCCCGCCGGCTGCATCCGCTGCGCTACCTCCACATCACCTCCAACCCGATGCTGCGCGCGGTCTTCGCCGAGGACTTCGCCGCCCTGGTCGGCCTGGCGATCGCCTTCGTCGGCATCCTGCTCCACCAGCTCACCGGCGACGCGGTCTGGGACGCGATCGGGTCGATCCTGGTCGGCGTGCTCCTGGGCGCGGTCGCGCTCTTCCTGATCCGTCGCAACATGGACTTCCTCACCGGCGAGGCGGTCACGCCCCTGGCCCGCAACATCGCCCTGCGGGCCCTGCTCGAGCATCCCGAGATCGCGCGGATCAGCTACCTGCACATGGAGTGGGTCGGCGCCGACCGGATCTTCCTGGTCGCCGCCGTCGACCTGGTCGGCGACGCCCCGGAGTCCGATGTCGCCGAGCGGCTCGGCGCGGTCGCCGACGCCCTCCACGAGCGGCCGGAGATCGTGCGGGCGGTGCTGACCCTCACCCGGCCCGGCGACGACACCGACCTGCGTCCCAGCGAGCTGCCGGACTGGTATCGCTCGTGAGCAGGTTCAGCCGGGTGAATACAGTCTCAGCCCAGCTCGCGCCGGGCCCGGACGCCGATCCGGACCCCGAGGTCGTCGAGCTCGTCGAGCACGTCGGCGGCTCCCCAGACCTGGTTGCGCCTGCGGTCGGTGAGGCGGCGGACGATCCCGGCCGACGCGAGCCGCTCGACGGCGCGGTAGGCGCTGGCGGTCGGCACGCCGAGGCGGCGCTCGACCTCGTCGGTGGTGAAGATCGGCTCGGCCCCGAGCGCATCGATGAGCCGCGCGGCCGCGGTACCGGCCTTGGGGCGACCGGCCTGCTCGCGCCAGCCGGAGGGAAGCGCCGCGAGCAGGTCCGCCGTCGCATGCGCCTCCTCGGCCGCGATCCGGGCGGAGCGCGCGACCGCCAGTACCACCGGAGCGGCGTCACCGGCCCGGTAGGCGTCGAGCGCGGAGAAGTAGCGCTCACGCTGGGCGACGAGGGCCGACGCGGTCGGGACGACCACGTGGCGGGCGACGCCGCGGCGGCGTACGACGGCCGCGGCCAGCGCCCGGCCGATCCGGCCGTTGCCGTCGGTGAACGGGTGGATGGACTCGAACTGTGCGTGCGCCACCGCCGCCTGGAGGATCACGGGCACGTCGGTGCGGTGGGCGAACTGGACCAGGTCGTCCATCAACCGCTCGACCATCGTGGGGGGCGGCGGCACGTAGAGCGCCCCGCGCGGTGAGTGGTTCGAGCCACCGATCCAGTTCTGCAGGTCCCGCCAGCGCCCGGCGTACGCCGTCTCGCTCGGGTCGGCCGCCATCAGCAGGCCGTGCGCCCGCCTCAGGCCGGCGCCGTCGATCGCGCCGGCGAGCAGGGCGTCGACCGCTCCCCCGGCCGCCACCATCGCGGTGGCCGACGCATTCGCCCGGCTCCCGTGGAGGGCGCGCGCATAGTCCTCGATCGAGGCCTCCTCGTGCTCGATCTTGGACGACGCGACCGACTCGGCGCGCAACAGCAGGGTGGCGAGGGGGCGCAGGTGGTCGCCGCGCGTCGCGTCGAGGGCGGCGACGGCGCGGATCGCCTCGTCACACTCCGCGGCCAGCGCGGCCGGCAGCCACAGGTCGAGTGCCGCGATCTCCGGCGGGATCGAGGTGACCACGGCCCGCAGCTTCCGGTCCTCGGCGGTGCCGCCGCGGTGCGCCTGGCGCCAAGGGACCTCCCGGGCCCCGTGGGCCGGAACGGAGAGATGCACGGCCACGCCGGAGGTGGACATGGGAACAGTGTAGCCGTTGTTCTCATTGGAGCGTCTCTATTGAGAATAGCGTAGGTCTCGCTCTCGGAGATCGCCCGATGTCAGTCGGCCGCCGGCGCCGGCTCGCTGCGGAACCGGTTCGGTCGGCCGGCAATGCCGAGCGCCCGCCAGACCCGGCGCGCGACCGGGTTCATCAGGCCGGTCTCCTCGGCCAGCATCCGGACGTCGCCGAACATGTCGCGCAGGAACTTTCGCGACTCCGGGCTGCGCCACCACACCTCACGCGCGACCTCGCGCGGGATGCCCATGGCGCGGATCGCCTTCGGGCCGGGCACCACAATCGCGTCGCACAGCACCCGCATCAGCACCGGCGTGAGCACCGAGGCGAAGGCCCGCTCGAGCGCGTTGAGCCGGGGCGCGCGGTGCTCGAGGTACTGGTGGGCGAAGCCGATGTGACGGGCCTCCTCGGCGACGTGGATCTGGCTGATCCGCTCGAGCAGCGGGTGCATCGGGGCGCCGGAGCGCAGCATCACCTTCTGCACGTAGTCGATCGGCTCCTCACCGCCGAGCACGCCGACGAAGAAGATGAAGGGCAGGTGCTTCGCGGCCAGGGGCAGGAACGGCCCGAGCGCCCGGAACAGGCTGTGGGCGCCGGGGACGTCCAGGCCGGTCCGGTTCACGAACTCCTGGAACATCTGGGTGTGGTGGCACTCCTCGGTCGCCTCGTGCGTGGAGTACCGGAACTCGGCGCGCCCGTTGGGGAGGTCGAGGCAGTACATCATCAGCCCCGCGATGAGCACCTGCTCGAACTGCAGGCCGACCTTGACCACATTGGTCTGGCGGTAGAAGCCGACCTCGATCTGGCGCTCCCGCGGGAGCGAGCGGTACCACGCGGTGCGGCCGAGCGGGTCGACGTCGGGAAGGATCCAGCGCGGGTCCCGCGGGTCGACGGCGTACGCCGGGTCGTCCCACGCGATGTCGACGAAGGCGTCGAAGTGATGCTCGACCGAGGCCTCGGAGAGAGTCCGGAGCTGGTCCTGGTAGCTGGTCGCGTCGACGCCGATGCCCATGGTCAGATGTTACCGCGAGTAACACCTAAGGCAAGGGTGCCTTTGCGGGTCGGCGGGGCAGGGATTCACCACGGGATGTAGGTGAATGACCGCTTCTGTAGTGGAACTCCGCTACAGAACTATGGGTTCGCCGACATCCCGTGATGAATCCGCGCCCACCAGCCCCAAGCCCGCAACCGGGTCGATGACCAACCAGGCCAGCGCACCCACCCTGGACCCCCGCGGGCCGCATCACCGAGAGGCTCAGTCCCCGACCTTCACCAGCAGCTTGCCGAAGTTGCGGCCGACGAGCAGGCCGCGGAACGCCGCGGGCGCGTTCTCGAGGCCCTCGACGATGTCCTCGCGGTAGCGGATCCTGCCCTCGCGCACCCACGGGGTCATCTCGCGGCGGAACGCCTCGGACAGGGTGGGCTCGAACTCGCTCTGGATGAACCCCCGGACGGTGAGGCTCGAGGTGAGGACCCGGCTCATGAACGCCGGCAGCCGGTCCGGGCCGGCCGGGGCCTCGGTCGCGTTGTAGTCGGCGACCAGCCCGCAGACCGGGATCCGGGCGTACAGGTTGAGCCGCCGGGTCACCTCGGCGGCGACCTGGCCGCCGACGTTCTCGAAGTAGACGTCGATGCCGTCGGGCGTGGCCGCGGCCAGGTCCTCGCGGAAGCTCGGCGAGCGGTGGTCGAGCGCCACGTCGAAGCCGAACTCCTCGGTGAGGGCGCGGACCTTCTCCGCTCCCCCGGCGATGCCGACCGAGCGCGCGCCCTTGAGCTGGGCGATCTGCCCGACCGCCGAGCCGACCGGGCCGGTCGCGGCGGCGACCACGACCGTCTCCCCCGGCTGGGGGCGGCCGATCTCCAGCAGCCCGGCGTACGCCGTGAAGCCCGGCATCCCGAGCACGCCCAGCGCGGTCGAGACCGGCGCCGCCTCGGGGTCGAGGACGCGGGTGTGGCGCGCGTCGGCGACGGCGTGCGTCTGCCAGCCGGTGTAGGCGAGCACGACGTCGCCGACCGCGCGGCGCTCGGACCGGCTCTCGACCACCTCGCAGACGGTCTGGCCGACCATGACGCCGCCCACCGGCACCGGCTCGGCGTACGACTTCGCGGCACTCATCCGACCGCGCATGTAGGGGTCGAGCGAGAGGTAGAGGGTGCGGAGCAGCACCTGGCCGTCGGCCAGGGCCGGCAGGTCCTCGGTTACGAAGGCGAAGTCGTCGTCGGTGGGCTCTCCGACGGGGCGGGCGGCGAGGCGGATCTGAGTGGTCTGCACCCTTCGAACCTAGCGCCGAACCTGGCGCGACAGGATCTCGCGGGTGACCTCGTCGGCGGGCAGGAAGGTCTCCAGTCGCAGCCCCTCCAGCGCGGCGTCGGCGGCGGTCGTCAGCTGGGCCGAGGTGCTGAACATCCGCAGCAGGCCGGCGTCGGTGCGCAGCTCCAGCCCGAGCACCGGCCCGAGGGCCGGGTCGAGCCGGGGTGCGCCGCCGGACAGGTCCACGATCTCGGCGACCAGTGCGTGGTGGCGGGGGTCGTGGGTGCGCTCGGCCCGGCTCAGCGCCTGGTGGTGCAGGTGGCCGGTCCACGCGGCGAGGTTGGCGATCCGCGGCGCCAGCCCGCCCGGGTGGAGGCAGAGCCGCACCACGTTGATCGGCGGCTCGAGCAGCGCGGGCGCGCAGCCGGCCAGCAGCACGCCGGTCGCGGCATTGGCGTCGACGATGTCCCAGTAGTCGTCGAGGAGCACCGCCGGATACGGCAGGTGGGCGTCCAACAGGTCGCGCAGACCGGCCATCACCACGGCCAGCGAGCCGTCGTCGAGCGAGCGCTCGGAGTAGCGGGGTGCGTAGCCCGCGGCGAGCAGCAGCCGGTTGCGCTCCCGCAGCGGCACGTCGAGGCTCTCCGCGAGGTGCAGGATCATCTCGGGTGTCGGGTGCGCACGTCCGGTCTCGACCCGGCTCAGGTGCCGGGTCGAGACCGTCGAGAGGTTGGACAGCTCCTGCTGGCTGAACCGCCGCCGCTCGCGCCAGGAGCGCAGCAGCGGCCCGACCCGGGGGCTCTCCACGGCGGTGGTCATGCGGCTCAGCCTAGGCAGCCGGCGGACGCCCACCCATGACCTCGCAGGTCATGGTCGCGACGCCGTCCGGGGCACCACGGTGGTGCCCGTCCACCACCGCACCACGAACGGAGCAGAGTCATGAACCACGTCGTCGACGCCTACCTGGCCACCTGGAACGCCGCCCCCGCCGAGCGCGAGCGACTGCTGGCCGAGCACTTCGCGCCGGAGGTCGGCTACACCGACCCACTCGCCCAGGTGTCCGGTCGCGCCGCCCTGCACGCCCTCGTCGACGGCGTCCGGGACCAGTTCCCGGGCTTCGTCTTCAGCCCCGTCGGCACCGTGGACGGCCACCACGACCGGCTGCGCTTCCAGTGGGGCCTGGGACCCGAGGGCGCCGAGCCCGTGGTCATCGGCTTCGACGTCGTCGTCCTCGACGCCGAGGGCCGGATCCGCGACGTCCACGGCTTCCTGGACCGGGTGCCGGTCTGAGACCTCGCCCGCCGTCACCACTCCCAGCCGGGTCCTCGGGTCTCACGCGCGGGCGGTCGAGGCGGGACCCAGCTCTCCTCGGAAGGCGCGGGCCGAGCGCTGCATGCGCAGCAGCAGCGTGGCCGAGGGCGTCACCGAGCCGGTGACATAGCTCGACAGCCGCGACGGCGAGGTGCCGATCCGGGCCGCGAACTGACGCTGGGTGACCCCGCTGAGCGCGACCAGGCGCTGGACCTGCCGTCCGACCAGGCGCCGGTCCTGGTCGGTGCGCCACTCGCGGCTCCAACCCACCAGGGTCTCGACGATCTCCAGGTCGGCCGCGTCGGCGCCCTCGACGAGCTCCTCGGCCAGGGGACCCCACGGCTCGGCGGCGAGGCGCCCGAGGGCGCGCCGACCCGCCGCGACCGAGCCGCCCCGGGCGAACGCGACGAGCGCGGAGCGGACCGCGGCGACCTCGTGGGTCGTGCCGGTCTCGACGTCGACGCCGGCGAACAGCAGGGCCCGGCCCAGGTCGGCGGTGTCCTGTGCGGCCAGCAGCCGGTGCACGACGGTCGTGGTGAGCGGGCGGTCGTCGTCGAGCTCCAGCACCCGGCCGGCACGGTGCTGGAGCTGGGCGACGCGCTCGAGTCCCAGCTCGGCACCGAGGGTGGCCGCCCGGTCGACGTCCTCGGGGTCGTCGAGGACCGCGAGCGCGACGAAGCTCGCCAGCACCGCCGCGAAGGTGGCCGGTCCCTTCCGCCCCTGCTCCGCCTCCCAGCGCTCCCAGGCGGCCCCGGTCGCGGGATCCCGGGCCTCGATCCGGTCCGCTCGGCGGCGGACGTCCTGCACGGTGTCCTCGAGGAGGACGGCCGTCGGCAGGGTGGGGACGGAGGCTGGGGAACGGGTCATGGCGGTCACCTTCAGGGGGAG
This sequence comes from Nocardioides nitrophenolicus, assembly GCF_016907515.1. NCBI lineage: Bacteria > Bacillati > Actinomycetota > Actinomycetes > Propionibacteriales > Nocardioidaceae > Nocardioides > Nocardioides nitrophenolicus. Next base: position 5,560,407 of record NZ_JAFBBY010000001.1, on the reverse strand, counting down.
TTCCGAGGAGCTGCCGGCGCGAGCCGACAGCCACTGGACGGAGTGAGCGCGCTTTCATGACGCGATTTCCGCGAGAAGAAGGTAAAAAGTGAAAATCCGTCACCCCTTCGGGTGACGGACGGGCTTGACCTGGGAGACACGCTCTAGTCAGCGGTGTCGCCGCGCCGGACCCGACGGGCGGCCCGGTTGATGCGCAGCAGCATCGCCGCCGACGGGGTGACCGTCCCCGTGACGTACGTCGAGAGCCGCGACGAGGAGGTTCCGACCAGGCTGGCGAACTCGCGCTGGGTCAGCCCGGTCTCGGCGATCGCGTTGCGGATGTGGGCCGCGATGGCGGCGCGCTCCTCGTCCTCGACGATGCGCCGGATCATCTCGCTGACCGCGCGCAGGCAGCTGACCTCGGCGGCGTGCGCCACCGGGTCCAGCAGCTTGAGGTGCTCCTCGCTGACGCCCGACCACGGCTCGGCCCGGCTCGCGGCGACCAGGGCACGCCACGCGGGCACGCCGCCGTCGCGGAACACCGCCAGGACGTCCTCGACGGTGGTCAGCACGGGCGGCTCGGGGTCCGCCGCTCCGACGCACATCAGCCAGATGCCCGCCTCGGCGCAGGCCGTGACCAGGTCCGGGCGCGCGGTGAGGTCGACGCCGCCGGCCGGTGCCGGCTCCAGGCCCCAGGCATGGTGTCCGAGCGCCTGGGCCAGGGCGGTGGTGAGGGGGCGGTCCGGTCCGTCGACGACCCGCAGCCCCTCGTCCTGGAGCTCGGCGACCTGCCGGCCGCCGAACTCGCGCACCAGGCGGTCGAGCAGCTCGAGGTCGGACAGCTCGCCGAAGTGGATGACGGCGAGGGCGTTCGCCACGACGGCGCGCGCGAGCGGGGCGGGCACGCCCCGGCGCACCGTGAGACGGCCGACCGCCCGCGACCAGACCTCGGTCAGCTCCGCGTCGCCGTCCGCCCGTCGTTCGAACGACGCGACGATCCCCCACATTCTCGAGCGCCCCCTTCGCCGGCCGGACTCCGCGCCGTGCGGGACAACATTGCCCTGCCGGGCCAAGCGAGCTCGCGCATTTGCGGCGGCGCGATATCGGATCTGACATCGACGGGCTCGCCCCGCTTCGCGGAACTACGATTGCCGGACCATGTCGTACCGCATCCAGCTGGCCGCGCTCGCCCTTCTCGTCAGCGGGATCAGCGTCCCCGCCCTGGCCGGCAGCTCCCGGCTCTCGGGGCCGATCATCCTGACCCTGAGCGCCAGCCACGGCGTCCACCTCGACGACCTGCTCGTGGTCGCGGCCTGGGCGCTGTGCGTCGGATGGTGCGCGCGTCAGTGGCGACGCAGCCCGCGGGCGTCGCGCACCAGCGCGGGGTCGGCCGCCAGGCTGACCACCCCCGTCGCGACCAGGTACGCCGACCCGGCGGCCAGCACCGCCGGCCACAGCGGCGAGACGGCCGAGCACCAGGTCGCGGCCGCCGCGCAGCCCACGGCGAGGCCGAGCAGGCGGCGTGGTGGGACGAGCGACCCGATCCGCTGATGCACCACGACCAGCAGCACCACCGCCTGGATCGCGAACGAGACCGTCGTGGCGATCGCGGCGCCGAGCAGCCCCCACCACGGGATGAGCACCAGGTTGAGCGCGATGTTGGCCACCAGGGCGAGGACGCTCGCGAACAGCACCATCGGGTCCGGGTGCAGCGCCAGCAGCAGTGAGGCGCACTGGTGCCCGATGCCGAAGAACGCCGGTGCCAGCGCCAGCGCGACGAGCAGTCCCGGGTCGGCGTACTCGGCGCCGAGCAGGGCGGTGACGATGTCGTCGCCGCGCAGCGCCATCAGCACGCCGTAGGGCAGGTACACCGCCAGCATGGCGAGCATCGACAGCTGGCCCCACCGGCGGACGTGGTCGAGGTCGTCGGGCCGGCTCGCCATCACCGGGACCACGCCACGCGACAGGGTCCAGGTCACGAAGGTGACGGTCTCGAAGATCCGGTAGTTGGCCGAGTAGACGCCGACCGCGGTGGTGCCGAGCAGGACGCCCACCAGCGCGGTGTCGATGCGGAACAGGCCCATCGAGGCGAACGCGTTCAGGCCCATCACGGGGACCGCCTGGAGCAGCAGCCGGACCTCCGCGCGGCTGCCCCGCACCTGCAGGCGGACCCCGGCGCGGCGGGCGGCCAGGTGCATCGCGACCACGCCGCCGAGGGTGCCGACGACATACGCCAGCGCGGCCAGGTCGGCCCGCGGCGCCACGGCGAGGGCGCCGGCGACCAGGGCCAGGGTCAAGAAGCGCTGCACCACGAGCACCACCGCCGAGCGGTGCTGCTGCTGCCGGGCGCCGCAGCAGCCGCGGGCGGCGTCGGTGAAGATGTCGAGCAGGCAGGCCACGACGACCAGGCCGACCGTCACCGCCTCGGACGGCGCCATCACCAGCAGCAGGACGGCGAAGGTGACCACGCAGATCGCCGCGCTGAGCACCGCCCGGATCGCGACCAGCGCGCCGTAGCAGCGGTCCAGCAGCTCGGGCTGGGCACTGCCGAGCTGGATCAGCCGGGAGTCGAGCCCCGACGAGGACAGCACGGCGAGCAGCAGGCCCAGGCCGAAGCCGAGGGAGAGCACGCCGAACGCGGCCAGCCCGAGCACCCGGGCGAGCAGCAGGAACATCACGAAGGTGGCGACCTTGCCGAGCAGCTCGGACGCGGCCAGGGCCGCGACCGTCGTACCGGTGCGGCGCAGGGTGTCGTCGGGCGGGGCGCTCGTCGTGGTGGTCACCGCGCGGCGATCCTCCGCAGCGCGGCGCCCGGCAGGGCGGCCTTGACCCGGTCGCGGGCGGCGCGCTCCCAGCGGTCGAGCCGTGCCACCGCCGGCCCGGAGGTCGCCACCAGCCCGACCCGGCGCTCCTCGTGGTTGCCGAACTTGCCGTCGGTGCGCCCCCGCAGCCAGTCGAAGGTGGTCACGCTCGGGTCGGCCTCCGCGCGGGCGGTGGCGGCGAGGTCGCAGACGAGCGCGCCGCGGTAGTGCTCCAGGCCGTCGGCGACCCGGCCGTCGAACACCCGGTGCACGCCGCGCTCCTCGACGACCATGCCGTAGCCGGCGACGGCGTCGTCGACGAGCAGCAGGTCGAGGGTGAGTGCGCCCGCGGCACACAGGTCCCGCACGAACGCCTCGTGGAAGGCGCGGACCGCGGGATCGTCGAGGTGGCTGCGCCGCCCGCAGGCGTGGTCACGTCGACGTCGAACGTCGGTCACGACGGGCAGCCAGCGCTCCAGCTCCGCGCGGTCGCGGACCACGAGCTGCTCGGCGCGGCGCCCGTCGGCGGCGATCCGGTTGAGCGCGTTGTTGGCCTTGCGCCGCCGGTTGCGGCTCACCCGGTAGTCGGTGCCGATGCCGCGGATCTGCGGGATCGGCGCGCCCGGCTCGAGCCGGGCGCGGGGCAGGCGCGCGAGCAGGCCGGCGACCACCGGGTCGTCGGCGGGCAGCTGCGCCAGGTCGAGGGACCAGGCGGCGTGCTCGGTCACCACCCACGCGGCGAGGGCGTCGGCGAGGGCCGCGCCGGCCGCGGCGTCGTCGTGGTGGAGCCGGCCGTAGTCGTTGAGCTCACCACCGAGGAGCTCGATCCGCCAGATCCCGCGGCGCCGGGTCCGGCTGAGGGCGGCGACGCCGGCGACCGGCCCGTCGGCGGAGCCCACCGTGAGCACGACCGGCTCGCCGGGCAGGTGGGTCGCGGCCGCCGTGAGCCAGGCCGCGGTCGTGCAGTACGCCTCACTCGCGGCGTCGAGGTGGTCGGCCAGCTCGCGGATCCGGGCGCCGGCCGCGGCACCGGTCACGACCCGCGTGGTCCAGGGCGGGGCCGCGGTCAGCTGTTCGGTCACGATCCTCCAGTGCGTGCTCACGGCCGGTTTGATCCACGCGGTCGACGCAGGGACGACGACCACCGCCGGGCCTGCCGCCAACGCTTGCGGTTGTGGGCGCGCTGCGCGACGTCGCGGTCCGGGTCGGCCGCGGTGAGCTGCGAGGCGTAGGTGCGCAGCGCGAGCCACGGGAACTGCCGGCCGATGAGCTCGTGCTCGGCGGCCGGAGCCTGGCGGAGCAGCAGCTCCCAGCCCTCGTGGGCGAGGTCGTCGTCGCGGACGTTGACCAGGAGCTGGAGGAAGTCGCGGTGCGGGGGGCCGGGGGTCAGGAACTCCCAGTCGATGACCGCGACGCCGGCTCCGGCACCCAGGTCGAGCACATTGTCGCGGTGGAAGTCGTTGTGGATCATCGCCGTGCTCGGCACCCGCTGAGCGGTGGCGCGGGTCGCGACGTACTCGCGCGGGCTCACTCCCCCGGCCGCCAGCCGCGCGGCGTTCGCGACCGCTGCTGAGCGCGGCGCCTTCCAGGCGTCGGCCACGGGGGCCAGCCGCGGGCGGGGGGCGTGCTGGATCCGCTGGGCGACGTCGAGCGCGGCCTGCAGGTACGCCAGGCTGACGCCCGGCCGGTCCTCGAGCCGGCGGCTGACCAGCCAGGCACCGTGGCGGCCGACGGCGACCGTCTCCGCCGTCGGGATGCCGTGCTCGGCGGCCCACTGCCGGCCCTCGACCTCCCGCAGGATCCGGGCCCGGTCAGCGGGCCGGCGCGCCTCGTCGATGACGAGGGACGGGTCCCGGCGGAGGTCGTCGAGCAGCTGCCGGCTCATCGGACCGCCGTCGCGAGATCGGGCAGCACGCTGCCGCGGTGGACGGACCAGGCCAGGGCGTCCCGCACGCCCGCGGCGAGGTCCAGCTCGGCCTTCCAGTCCAGCAGCTCGGCCGCCCGCTCGCACCGTGCGTAGCCACCCACGGCGTCGCCGTCGCGGCGCGGCGCCTCGACGACCTCGACGCTCCGACGGGAGACCGCGGCGAAGGTGTCGACCAGCTCGCGGACGCTGGTGCCGCGGCCGGTGCCGAGGTTGATCACCTGGTGCCGGGATCCGGCGAGCGCCCGGTCGAAGTCCTCGACCGCGGCCACGTGGGCGCGGGCCAGGTCCCAGACGTGGACGTAGTCGCGGATCCCCGTGCCGTCCGGCGTCGGGTAGTCGACGCCCGTGAGCCGGAACGGCTCGCCCCGGCGGGCACACTCCACGAGCCGGCCCAGGACGTGAGCGGGCACCGGCTGCTGCGGGCCGGTGCGCAGCGCCGGGTCGGCCCCCATCGGGTTGAAGTAGCGCAGGGCGAGGGTGCGCAGGCCGGTCACCGCGCTGACGTCGGCGAGGACCGCCTCCATCATCGCCTTGGTCCGCGCGTAGGGGCTGCTCGGTCCGAGCGGCGCGTCCTCGTCCAGGCCGAGGGCCTGCCCGGCGTCGGGCCCGGCGGCGTACACCGACGCGGAGCTGCTGAACACCAGGTCGCGCACGCCGCCGTCGGCGAGCGCGGCCGCCAGCTCGAGGGTGCCGGCGACATTCGTGCGGTAGTAGCCGACCGGGTCGGTCACCGACTCGGGTACGACGACCCGCGCGGCGCAGTGCACCACGGAGCGGAGGTCGGGATGGGCGGTCAGGATCCGGCGTATCAGCGGCTGGTCGGCGATGTCACCGCGGTGGAAGGGCAGGCCCCGGACGAACTCCGCGCGTCCCGAGGACAGGTCGTCGAGGATGATCGGCCGGTGCCCGGCGTCGAGGAGCGCGGAGACCACGGTGCTGCCGATGTAGCCGGCGCCCCCGGTGACCAGGACCTTCATCGCTCAGCACCGGCCCTTGCCACCGTGGGGCACGCCGTCGGGGATCGAGTGCGCCACCACGCGGTCCAGGCGCAGGTCGGCGGGCACCGGCCGGTAGAGCTCGAGCCGGATCCGACGGCGGGTGCCGGGCTCGTAGCACCAGTAGCGCCCGGAGATCACCTGCGCGAGGTTCCCCGCGGAGTCCACCAGGATCGCCTGGGCGGCGACGTGGTCGCCGACCGGTCCGGTGGCCCGCAGCGTCACGGTGACCACGGTGTTGTCGTCGGTGCGCTCGAGCCGGCCCTTGCGCGCGACCACCCGCGCCTCCTCCGGGCGGACCGGGCGGAAGTCGGTCGAGACGTACTCCACGGTCACGTCGGTGATCTCGGCGGCGGCCGGGTCGATCGGGGCGTAGACCCCGAACTCCTCACCCGGCGGGAGGCCGAAGACGGTGCAGCACACGTCGTTCTCGGGGCCGCTGGTCGACACCACGACGTTGCCCGCGGCGCTGCGCCCGGTGATCCGCACCCGGGCCTCGTCGAGGACCTGGTCCGAGTCGTTGCGCAGGACGACGGCGAGCTGGCGGCCCTCCTGGCCCCAGGACACCACCTCGGGACCGACTCCGGCGGTGCCGGCGGTCGCGCCTCCGTCGCCGGGCGTCGCGGGGGCCGGCGAGGCCGCCGGTGGCGGCGCGTCGTCGTGCGACCCGCCGTCGCCGCCGAGCATGCCCGACATCAGCAGTGGGCCGGTGACCAGGCCCGTGGCGATGCAGCCGGCGCCGAGGTACAGCAGCCACCGGCTGTGGCTGTCACGGGTGGGACTCATGGTGAAACTCCCGTCGTCGTGGGGATCCGGACCGAGCTTCCGGTCATGGCGGCTTGGAGGTCGCGGTAGCGCGCGATCATCGGGTCGGCGGCGAAGCGCCGGTCGAAGGCGAAGGTGCCGGCGGCCGACAGCCGCGCCCGCAGCGCCGGCTCGACCAGGACGGCACGCAGTCCGGCGGCGAGGTCGGCGGCGGAGCCGGGCGGGACGACGTGGACCGCGTCACCGAACTGGTCGGTGATGCCGGGCACGTCGGAGGCCACGACGGGCAGGCCCGCGCCGAGCGCCTCCAGCACGGCGATCGGCAGGCCCTCCCAGTCCGTGGCCAGGGTGAGCAGGTCGCTGGCGGCCAGCAGCCGGGGCAGGTCGGCCCGCTCCCCGAGCAGCCGGACCCGGTCGCGCAGTCCGTGGCGGGCGATGGCGGCCGTGACGTCCGGGCGGCGCGGTCCGTCGCCGGCGAGGAGAAGCAACGGCGGCCGGTCCAGGGCGGCCCAGGCCTCGACCAGGAGATCGTGGCGCTTCTGCTCGACCAGCCGGGCCGGGCACAGCGCGACGACCTCGTCGGGCGCGATGCCGAGCTCGGCCCGCGCCCGCTGCCGGGGGTACGCCGGCAGCCGGTCCACCCCGTTCGGCACCACCGAGACCCGGTACGCCGGGAAGCCGTGCACGAGCAGCCGCTCGCGCAGGTGCGGGGAGACCACGACGACGTGGTCGGCGGCCCGGCGCAGGATCCGGACGGCGGTCCCGAGCTCGTGGTCCGCGACGCCGTGGAGGGTGACGAGGAGCGGGGCCCGGTGTCCGAACGCGAGGCGGCAGAGCAGCGCGGCCTTCGGGTTGTGGGCGTGGACCAGGTCGGGCGGGGGCAGCCGGCGCAGGCGCACGACGGCGCGCAGCAGGTCCCTGGGCCGCCGGCCCATCGTGGGCAGCGCGGTGTGCGCGATGCCGGCCGCGGTGGCCTCGGCGACGCGGAAGCCCGGGGCGCTGGCGATGCGGGAGTGGTGCCCGTCGGCGGTCGCGGCCCGGGCCAGGGTGAGCGCGACCACCTCGGCGCCGCCGGCGCCGAGCTCGGGGATGACGGTCAGGATCCTCATCCGGCGACCCCCTCGTAGACGTCCACCAGCGCCCGGGTGGTGCGGTCGATCGCGTAGTTCTCGCGAACCCGGAGCCGGGCACTCTCGCCCAAGCGGCGCCGGAGCACGGCGTCGGTGGCCAGGTCGGTCAGGGCCCGGGCCAGCCCACCGACGTCGCCGGCGTCGACCAGGAGGCCGTCGCGTGCGTGGCGGACCAGCTCGGGGACGCCCCCCACGCGGGTGGCGAGGACCGGCCGGCCCAGCGCCATCGCCTGCAGCAGCGCCATCGGGAAGGCCTCGGCCGCCGACGGCAGCGCGACGACGTCGGCGGCGCGCAGGGCGCGGACCGGGTCGGGGTCGAAGCCCGCGAAGGCGAACCGCTCGGGGTGGGTGGAGCCGGCCGCGGCGGCCTCCACCCGGGACCGCTCGGGACCGTCGCCCACCAGCCGCAGCCGGACGCCGGGCACCCGGTCGACGGCGGCGACCAGGTCGGGGAGTCGCTTCACGGGCTGCATCAGGCCGAGCCAGACGACCCGGACCGGGCCGGGGTCCGCCGCCGGGCCGGTCTGCTGGCCGAGCCAGTGCCGCCCGACTCCGTTGGGGACGGCGTGCACCCGGTGCCCGGCGATGCCGACGTGGTCGCGGGCATAGGCGGCCAGCGCCTGGCAGGGGGTCACCACCGCCGAACGGGGCGTCCGGGCGAGCAGGCCCTCGAGGCCCAGGTAGCGGAGCCGGTCGCGGCGGCGGGGCCGCGCGAGCGGGAGGTTGCCGGGCACCAGGCCGGCGAGCCGGTCGGGGACGCCGTGCAGCGTGTAGACCGTCGGGACCGACCGCGGTCCGGCGAGCACCCGCCCGACCAGGCCCGCCCGGCGGTCCTGGAGGTGGACGACGTCGGGGTCGACCGCGGCGAGCACCCGGCGCACCTCACCCACGCCGCGCAGGTCGCCGGCCCGGTCGACGGGCGCGACGTGGACGGTCACGGCGTGCTCGGCGGCCGCGGCGAGGTGGGGACCGGGCGGGCCGGCCAGGTGACTGTCGTGGCCCTGCCGGGCGAGCTCGATCGCCACCTCGACGGCGTGGTCGACCGGGCCGCCCCGGCCCTGGGTGATCAGCTGGAGGACGCGCATGCTCAGACCCGCCTCTCGGAGGCGACCGGCCCCGGGTCGAGGGCGACGCCCAGCGCCACGAGCAGCCAGACCGGCAGGTAGAACTGCTCGCTCAGGAAGCAGGCCGCGGTGAGCGTCCCCGCGAACCCGAGGAGCACCGCGTCCGCCACCACCCGGCGCTCGGGGACGCGCCGGGCCCGCGCCGCGCCGCGCGCGGCGTAGCCGAGCAGGGCGAGGAAGGCGACCAGCCCGAGCAGGCCCAGCTCGGACGCGACGTCGAGGTACATGTTGTGCACCACCGTCTGCGGCACCGCGGCCACGTCCCCGGGGACGAACGCCGGCGTCGCCGCCGCGAACCCGCCCGGGCCCTGGCCGAGCAGCGGGCTGTCGGCGGTCATCTCGGCCGCCATCGTCCAGGTCGTGTAGCGCGAGTCGACGTTGGCGGCCGCGATGTGCTCCTTCTCGGCGATGCTGCGCTCGACGAGGTCGGCATGGCTCGCCCACAGCAGCCCGAGCGCGGCCGACGCCGCGAGCCCCAGCCCCACCACGGTCGTCAGCCGCAGGGTGCGCAGCGCGAGCGCCGCGAGCAGCATGACCACGAGCGCGAGCAGCGCTCCGCGGGAGAAGGTCGCGCAGGTCGCCACGACCAGCGCCGCCGCGCAGGCCAGGACGCCCGCCGTCGCCAGCGGCGAGCGCCGGTGCGCGACCACGAACCCGAACGGCAGCGCGGCGACCAGGAAGAAGGCCAGGTCGTTGGGGTCCTCCAGCGGGCCGGCGGCCCGGCCACCCGTCGAGAGGAAGCGGAGGGTCGCGACCACGGCGGCCGCGGTGCACGCGAGGAAGAAGCAGGTGGCCAGCCGCCGCGCGACCGCCTCGGCACCCGGGCGGCCCCGGCGTACGGCGTCGACCAGGGCCGCCACCACGAGGGCGTACGACGCATAGCTGACCGCGTGGTCGAGGCCGACCGCGAGATCCATCCCCCGCAGGACGGACGACGCCAGCAGGGCCAGCACGATCACGCCGAGCGCGCCGCCGGCCGGATGCCGGGTCACGGACGGGCCCGCGCCGGCGACCAGGCGCAGCAGCCAGGAGGCGAAGAGCAGCAGTCCGACCGCCTTGACCGCCTCCGGGTGCGCCTCACGGAGCAGGTCGCCGAACGGCTCGGCGACGACCAGCAGCACCGCCGCCCACTCGAGCCGGGCGAGCGCCGCGGCGACCACGGCTCCCCCGGCGAGGGTGACGAGGACGGGCACCGGCGCCAGCACCGCCAACGCGGCGGTGGCGAGCGCGGCCGCGGTCAGCCCGGCGATCATGGCCGACGGCGCGGCCCAGCGGCCCGGGCGCAGCACCCGCCCCAGGCCGGTGCGGCCGGCCCGGTCGAGCAGCACGACGGTCGTCAGGTAGGCCACCGACGCCGCCCCGCCCGCCGCGAGGACGCCGACGAGCGAGCTGCGGGCGACGGGCAGCAGGCCGCCGACGGCGAGGGCGGTCAGCCCGAGCGCCCCGCCGCCGGCCGCCACCGGGAGCAGGCCGCGACCGAGCTCGGGCCAGGAGATCGACGGGACCCGATGTGCGACCAGGACGCCCGCCGCGACGACGGTCAGCACCACCGCGCCGAGCTGGGCGGCCGCCACGGCGGTGATGCCGCGGTCGACGACCAGGAGCAGCAGCACGAGCAGCAGCACCAGGTGGAGACCGGTCAGCGCCAGGACGTCCGTGGTCCGGCCGGCCGCCTTGAGGACCACCACCAGCACCTCGAGCGCGCTGAGCACCAGGCCGTAGGCCGCCAGCCAGCGCAGCGCGGGGACGGCGGGCGCCCACTGCTCACCCAGCAGGGTCAGGCCCGGGGCGAGCACGAGCAGGCCGACGTACAGCGGGACGACGAGCGCGTGGACCAACAGCGCGGCGTCGACCGCGGCCCGGCCCACGGCTGCGGCGCGCATCCGGCTGAGGTGGGCGAACAGGCTGCCGCCGATCACCATCGCGATGAGCAGGTACGGCATGTACGCGAGCCGGAACGCCATCGAGTAGGTACCGACGTCGTGGGCTCCGAGCCGGTGGGCGACGAGCAGGAAGTCCAGGTTGAGGATCAGCAGCGTCAGCAGGCTGCTGCCGGCCCAGCCGCCCCCGAAGGCGAGCAGCGCGCGGACGTCGCCGCGGGACCAGCCCGGGAGCACCGGACGGCGCAGCGCCCAGAACAGCAGCTGCACCAGCGCCGCCTGCACGAGCTGGCCGGTCACCAGCGCGAACGCGCCCTGACCGGCCGCGAGCGCCGCGACCGTGACGAGCGCACCGACGAGATTGCCGCCGATGTCGGGCAGCACCCGGCGCCGGAAGTCGAGCGAGCGACGCAGCAGCTCCGCGCTGACGCCGGCGGCGGCCGCCAGCGGCAGGCAGAGCACGATGCCGCGGAGCACCCCCGCCCCCTCGGCGCCGATCCGGAGCTGGACCGCGAGCCACGGGGCCGCCAGCCACACCACCGCGACGATGGCCGCCGACAGGGCCAGGGCGAGCGACAGCGCACTGCGCGCCGCCCGCTCGGCGTCGCCCCGGAACGGCACCAGGGCGGTGCTGGTGCCGAGGTCGGCGAGCACGACGCACACATTCAGCAGCACGGCGGCCAGCGAGATGATCCCGAACTCGTCGGGCGCCAGCACCGCGGCGAACACGAGCAGGACGGCCGTCTGGCAGGTCTTGGCCGCGACCGCGCCCAGACCCAGCCAGCCCGAGCCCGCGACCGGGCTCACCGGCGGCGGGCTCACGCGCGGCGGGCCGGTGGTGACGGCGGCCGTCATCGGATCCGCTCCTCGTCGAGGATCCGCGTCAGGTCCCGCTCCCCCGCGCGCAGCGCCGCCAGCGCGGCGTCCAGTCCCGCGAGCACCTCGACCGCGGCGGCCCGCAGCGGCAGCACCGCTCGCACCCGCTCGGCCAGCTCGAGCCGCGCGGCCGCCCGGTCCGTGTCCGCCCGGAGCGCCGCGCGGACGGCCTCGCCCACGACATGGGCCAGTGCCCGCGCCTGGGCCTCGTCGACCGCGGTCACCCGCGCCCGGGCGCGGATCAGGTCGGCCGCCTCGGTGCGGTCGGCAACCAGCCGGGCCAGCACCGTCTCGACGTACGCGAGCCCCTGGTCCCAGCCGGCGACCTCCTCGACCGCCCCGTTCGGGGGCAGCACGAGGGCGCCCTCCTCCGCGGAGGGCTCGCTCGAGCGCGTCGGATCAGCCATGGCCCCTCACCAGTGCGGGCGGCGGGCCGGGTTGATCCATCGGGGGCCGAAGTGCCGGCCGGGTGACCTCGTCATTCGCCCCGCACCGCCGCTTCGAAGGACCGCAGCGCCGGCTTGGCGCGCAGGTCGGGGTGCAGCAGGCCGAAGCCGTCCTGGTACGCCTCCGTCGGGCCGTCGACGTCGCGGTACCAGATGATCGGCCCGACATAGGGATACTCCGCCCGGACCAGGCGCACTGCGCGGCGCAGGAAGTCGGCCTGCTGCGGGACGGAGACCGGTCGGTTCCAGGCGTTGCCGTCGTTCTCGGTGCCGGTCGACCAGCCGAGCTCGGTGATCCAGATCTGCTTGCCGCCGTCGCCCCAGGTGGTCATCACGTCGTGCACCATCGGGGTGCTGGTCAGCCGCCACACGGCGCCGACCGACGCGGTCTCGGGGGCCGCGTCGCTGGGCCCGATGTAGGGGTGGACCGCCAGCGCGTCGAAGCAGCCCGCGGCGCCGGCCTCGTAGGCCCGGGTCAGCCAGGGCGCGTCGTTGTACATGATGCCGCCGAACAGGACCGGGGCGTCGTCGTACTCCTTGACGGCGGGGTACGCCGCGCAGAGCAGGTTCACGTAGGTCTGCGGGTCGGCGCCCTCGAAGAAGCCCTCGAAGTTGGGCTCGTTCCAGATCTCCCAGGCGTCGACGAGGTGGCCCCAGCGCTGCGCCGCCCGGCCGATGGCGCCGGCGTAGGCGCCGGGGTCGGTGGGTGGGGCATAGCTGCTTCCGTTGGGGCTGGCCCAGGCCGGGGTGAGCCAGAACTCGAGGATCACCTGGATGTCGTGGTCGCGGGCCGCGGCGAGCACGTCGTCGATCAGCTCGGCGTACCACCGCTCGAAGGGGCCGGTCCGGTTCGGCTGGAGGGTGGCCCAGCCGACGTCGACCCGGACCCAGCGCGCGCCCGACCGCGCCAGCCGTGCCAGCACCTTGCGGGCATATCCGGGGCCCGGCCGGTGGTGGGCCGAGAGCTGGACGCCGAGCCGGAGGTCGGGAACCGCGGCGGCGGCCGGCTCGCCCGGATCGGGCGTCGGGTCGGGTGTCGCCGTCGGGGCCGGGCGGGCCGGTGGCGGGTCCGCCGACTGCGCGGAGTTCAGCTGGGTGACCAGGGTGCCGGCGGCCCACAGGACCACCACGGCCACCGCGATGAGCACCCGGCGCAGCAGCCGCCTCATGGGCGCGCCACCGCCAGCGCGCCGGAGTCGTCGTGGGCGCTGCCGAGCAGGTCGTGGACCAGGCGCCTGGCGCGGGGCACGTGCCGCGAGGTACGCCGGGCGGCCGGGTAGAGCCCGTGCAGCTTGACCCGGAGCGTGCGCAGGGTGTCGGTCGCGTTGACGTCGACCCGCTGGATGCCGAACCGGCCCGCGGCCTCGTGGACGGAGAAGGCGGCACGGTAGCCGGCCGCCGCCACCGCGTCCCGCACCCGCGCGTCATGGGCGCCGTACGGGAAGGCGAAGGTCGGCACCTCGGTGCCGAGGAGCTCGGCGAGGGTGTCGCGGGTCTCCTGCGTCTGGCGGAGCAGCTCCGCGTCGCCGAGGCGGGTGAGGTCCGCGTGGTCGAGGCCGTGGGCTCCGATCGCCATCCCCTGCGTACGGAGCCCCTGCACCTCCCCAGCGGACAGCAGTGGGTAGCGGAGCCGGTCGCCGAGCCAGTCGGCCCGCCCGCCCAGCAGGCCGACCGGCACGTAGAGCACGCTCGGGATCCCCAGCGACTCCAGGATCGGCGCGGCATGCTCGCCGACGCCCTGGTAGCCGTCGTCGAAGGTGATCAGCACCGCCCGGCGCGGGAGCCGGTCGCCGCCGAGGGCCGCCAGGTAGGCGTCCTCGGTGACCGGGACGAACCCGGACTCGAGCAGCAGCTCCATCTGGGCCCGGAAGTTGGCCGGCGTCACGAACATGCCGTGCGGGTCGCGCTCGCGACCGACGTGGTCGACACCGTGGTACATCAGCACCCGGGCAGGTGCGCGGGTCCTCACGTCCGCTCCCGGATCCGGTACAGCCCGCCCGCCAGCACCAGCGCGGCGAGGCAGAGCAGGGCCGCGATGTAGAGCTTGCGGGGAGGGACGGCGGACACGCCGGCGACGCCCGCCTCGACGACGGGGACCACGCGGGTGGTGGTGTCGTCCTCGCCCTGGGCCACGGCGTACGCCGCCAGCTCGTTGGCGACCTGGATCGCGGCGCTCCGGCTGGTCGAGGCGACCACGATCCGCAGCGTGGCGGTGCCGGGGTCCTGGACGGTGCTCACCGACACGTCCGCGTCGTTGCTGCCGGCCGTCCCACCGGAGGCAGCGTCGGAGCCGGCCAGGTCGGCGGTCTCGGCCGAGCTGAGCGAGACGCCGTACTCGTGGGCGAGCATCTCGACCGTGTCGGCCGGGACGTCGGCCGCGAGCGGGCGCAGCGCCACCGCGCTGGTGGCGGTGTAGGTGGTGGGGATCAGCAGGATCAGCTGGATCCCGAAGCCGATCGCGAGCGCCAGCCCACCCACCAGGATGCCGATGTAGCGCCATCGGTCCCGCTGTCGTTGGGCCTGTCCTGCGGTGGTCATGGGGTGGTCCTCGCTTCTTGCTGGGGGGTGCGGACGGTCGGGACTGCGGCCCGCGCGGAGCCGGCGAGCGGAACGGTCTCGGCCACGATGGCCATGCCGAGGAGGGTCCAGGTGAAGACGTAGACGATGGGGTTCCACAGCGGCATGTCGAAGACGCCGTGGACGGCGATCGCCAGCAGCCCGGCGAGCACCGCCAGGCTCCGCGCCGACAGCACGGCACTCTCCTGGTCGTCGACGCGGGCCGCGGCGGCCTGGGCGAGCAGGTGCCGACGACCGGCGACCAGGCAGCCGGCAAGGACGACGATCCCGGCGGTCATGCCGATCACGCCGCGCTCGACGAGGACGGTGAGGTAGAGGTCGTGGGCGTGGTCGGCGCCGTACGCCGAGACGGTGCTCACCGAGTCCGTCGCGGCGACCCGGTAGCCGTCGGGGCCGACACCGAACCACGGGTGGTCGGAGATCTGGCGCCATGCCTCGCCCCAGATCAGCGGACGGGCGTCGTACTCGTTGGCGCCGGTGTTGCCCATCGAGCGCAGCCGGGTGCCGAGGATGCCGAGCAGCGGGACGCCGGTCGGCAGCACCAGGGCCAGCACGCAGGTCGCGACCGCGGCCGCGCCCGCCCGCCGCAGCAGCCGTCGGGTCCGCGGCACGGCGATCGCGATGGCGACGAGCGCCACGCAGCCGCCGATCCAGGCGCCCCGCGACATGCTGAGCACCCAGGCCAGCACGATGCTCGACGTGGCCACCGCGAGCACGACGGTCCGGGCCCGCGAGCGGGCGGTCACCAGGCAGGTGACGGCGACCGGCAGCAGGCCGGCGCAGAAGATGCCGAGCTCGTTGGGCTGGGAGAACGGGCCGGTCAGCCGGCCGTCGACGACCCAGCCGCCGGCCGCCGCCTGCAGCGCGCCGGCGCCCGACAGCGCGTAGGCGCCCACGCAGCCGCCCATCACCACCAGCAGGTCGAGGCCGCCGTGCTCGAAGCCGGGCCGGTGGGCCATGGCGATGCCGACGGCGTAGCCCAGGGCGATGCAGGCGATCACCACCCGGATCACCGCCTCCCCCGGGTTCACTCCCCCGGCCGCGGCGACCAGGCTGGTCACGACGCCCAGGCCCAGGCCGAGGAGCAGCAGCGAGGCCGGCACCGGCCGCTGGTCGGTCACCAGGAACCACAGCGCGATCGCGGCGGGCAGCGCCATCGCGAGGAAGGCGACGCTGAGCACGATCGAGACGGCGCCACCGAACGGCAGCACGGCGATCACGGCCATGACCGCCAGCGCGGGCACCGGAGGGCGGGCCGGGAGCGTCATCGCGGTCGGCTCCGACGGCGGGAGGCGGCCGCGAGTGCGCCGTACGCCTTGGCGAGGTCGCGCGCGGCCGCGATCGGCGGCACCAGCGCCGTGGAGCGCAGCGGGTCGGGGCCCTGGACGGCCCGGGCCACGGGCAGGGAGAGGTAGGCCGCGAGGCCGGCCGCCGCGGCGGCCCGCGCGCCCCTCGAGCCACGGACCGCGACGCCCGCGGCCGCGGTGTAGGCGGCCACCCGGGCGAGGTCGCGGCCGAGCAGCCGAGGGTCGAGCGAGTTGCCGCTGCCCTCGCCGTAGCGGCGGAACATGGTCAGGTTGGCCCGGAGGGTCGGGCGCTGCGCCCAGCTCACCTCGGCGTCGCGCACCATCCGGGCGGTGCCACCGGCCGCGACGATGCTGCGCCCGAAGAGCACGTCCTCACCGGTCTGCAGATCCTCCGGGAAGCCGCCCACGCTCGCCCAGGCGACGCGGGCGAAGGCCACCGAGCGGCCGGTCGGCATGGACGCGTCGAAGGCGCGCCCGAAGAGCCGGCCGTAGGCGCGGACGAGCGGGGTCGGCCGGGCCAGCTCCTCGACCTGCGGGTAGCCGACCGCGGCGAGCGCGTGCTCCCAGGGCTGGTGCGACTCGACCCGGTAGGTCCCGGTCCACAGGTCGACCTCGGGGTGCCGGGCGAAGGCCCGGCGGAAGGCCGTGAGCCAGCCGGGGGCCGGCACGCAGCCGGCGTCGGTGCAGGCGATCCGGTCGTGAGTGGCCGCGCGGATGCCGATGTTGCGGCCCCGCGAGATGCCGGCGCCGGGCTCGACGATCAGGCGCACCCGCTCGTCGAACGCGGCGAAGGCCCGCACGACGCCGACCGTGTCGTCGCGGGACCCGCCGTCGACGACGATCACCTCGTCGTCGGGGCCGAGCTGGGGCACGAGTGCGGAGAGCAGCTCCTTGGCCGCCGCCTCGTCGTTCAGCACGGTGGTCACCACGCTGATCGCGGGCCCCGTCGTCCGCTCGCCGACGCCGGGCCGGTGCGCCAGGTCCGCGAGGAAGTCGACCAGGACGCCGGCCGCCGTCGGTGCGTCGGGATACGCCGCGGCCACCCGGGCGCCCGTCGCGCCCCGCCGGGCGCGGGTGCCGGGGTCGGCGAGGGCCACCAGCGCCGCCGCCACGTCGGCCGGCGCGCCGGGGCGGACCTCGACGCCCCCGTCCTGGGCCATCGCGCCCAGCGGTGGCGTGACGACGACGGGGACGCCGGCCGTGAGCGCCTCGAAGGCCGCCATCCCGAACGCCTCGCGGTGCCAGGGCATGGTCGCGGTCGGCTTGGTCAGCACCAGCACCGCGTCGAAGGCCCGGGCGAGCCGGCCGAAGCCGGGGACCTCGCCCAGAAAGCGGACCCGGCCGCCGACGCCGAGCTCGTCCGCCAGTGCGGTGAGCCGGTCCTGCTCGCCGGTGTCGTCGGGGTCGTGGATGCCGGCGACGACCAGGTCCCAGGCCTCGGTCGCGGGATCGGCGAGGGCCCGGATGGCGTCGTCGATGCCCTTGCCGTGGACGATGCGGGTGCCCATCGCCGCCACCAGGCGGTCCTCCGGGCGGTCGACGCCGAGCGCGGCACGCGCCTGGTCCCGCGTGAGGTGGTCGGTGGTGCGGGGTGGGTTGAGCAGCAGGGAGCGGGCGGCGTGCCGGCCCTCGAACAGCCAGGAGCCCGTGGAGATCTGGCCGTCGGTGACCCGGTCGAGGAGAGCGGTCGGCCAGCCGGCGAACGAGCCGTCGTGGCGGACCCACACGAAGGGGATGCCGAGCGCCCGGGCCGCCGGGGCGGCGGCGAGCGCGGCCTTGACCCCGTGGGCGAGCACGACGTCGGGCTTCGCCGAGCGCAGCGCCGCGCCCACCCGGGCCGCGAGCAACGGGATCCGTGCGGCTCGCCGCTCGGAGCGCACCCGCGCCACCGGTACCCCCCGGCGCCGCCAGGCGTCCGCGGTCGGACCGCCGCCGAGCGCGATCACGGCGAGGTCCAGCCGGTCGGTGGCCTCGGCGAGCGTGAGCTGCCAGCGCTCGGCCCCGCCGAGCACGCCGCCCTGCTGGACCACGGTGACCCGCAGTCGCTGCGGCTCGCCCGCGGGCACGGTCACGGCATCGAGGACCGGGGTCATCGTCGTACTCCGCTCTGATGGGGGGAAGCCGGCCCGTCGGGGGCCGGCCGTCACCGAACCAGTGCGTCGGGAAGCCGGTCGTGATCCATCCCGGCCCCGGGAATTTCGGGACGCCGGCGGGCCGCGGCGGGCACGTGCCGGTAGGCGGTGGTGAGGCGGTAGCGCTGGAGGGACACCGAATGGTCGTCGGAGAAGGCCAGGGAGCGCCGGTGGGCACGGGTCCACGCCAGCTGACCGCGCAGGTCGAGCAGCCGCTCGGCCAGGCCCTCGACCGTGGACTCCAGGCCGGGGACGTCGTCGCTGACCAGCGTGGGCAGCGCCCGCGCGACGATCGGCAGACCGATGGCAGCCGCCTCGAGGATGCTGACCGGCGCACCCTCCCAGGCCGCCGTGTGCAGGTACGCCTGGGCCGAGCCCAGCCGCGCCAGGACCTCGGTGCGCGGCAGCCAGCCCGACACCTCGACCCCCGCGTCGCGCAGGGCGTCCTCGCCGTCGGCGTCGCCGCTCCCGAGCCACTCCCAGCGCAGCGGCTCGCTCTCGTCCGCGACCGCCTGCCGGTCCGCCTCGCGCTTCACCGCGATCAGGTGGCGCCAGTCCTTCTGAGCAGCGACCCGGCCCACGGCCACGACCCGGAACGGCTCACCACGGCGGACCCGGCCCTCCGGCGGGTGCAGCGCCCGGTTCGGGACGGTCACCACCCGCCGGAAGCCGAGCTCGGCGGCCAGGCCCGCCTCGTGGGGCGAGCACGCCACCAGGACGTCGGTCCGACGCACCAGCGACCGCTCGACCTCGCGCAGCGCCGTCCGGCTCATCGTCCCCAGGTCGGTGCGCTCGAAGGCGAAGCAGTGGGGGCTGTAGGCCACCGGCACGCCGAGGTCCGACGAGCGGGCCAGCACGCCGGCGTACGACGAGTGCGCGTGGACCAGGTCCGGCGCCAGCGCGGCCACCAGGTCGCGCAGCGAGCGCGCGGCCCGGTGGGGCGGGCCGGGCAGGTCGTGGACGCCGCCGAACACGGCGCGCTGGTCGCCGGTGTCGGCATGCTCGCGTCGATGCCAGATCGCCAGCTGGTGGTCGATGTCGGAGGTCGCGTCGACCATGCTGAGCACCGAGCTCAGCACTCCCCCGCCGAGCGACTCGACGACGTGCAGGACCCGCATGTCAGTACGCTCCGCGGCCACCGAAGACGGCCGGCAGCGTGCGCAGCAGGATGGCCAGGTCCATCCTCAGGGAGTGGTGGTCGACGTACTCCAGGTCCAGCCGGATCGCCTCGTCCCACTCCAGGTCGCTGCGCCCGTTGACCTGCGCCAGCCCGGTCATGCCGGGGCGCACGGCGTGCCGGCGGTGCTCGGCGGGCGCGAAGCGCGCGACCTCGGTCGGCGTGTTCGGGCGCGGGCCGACCAGGGCCATGGTGCCGTTGACGACATTCCACAGCTGGGGCAGCTCGTCGAGCGAGACCCGGCGCAGCCAGTGCCCGACCGGGGTGACCCGCGGGTCCGACCGGAGCTTGGTGAGCGGCCCCGAGCCGTCGTTGTGCGCGCTGAAGACCTCGGCGGCGCGCGCCTCGGCGTCGGCGTACATGGTGCGGAACTTCAGCACCTCGAACACCCGGCCGCCGTGACCGACGCGCTCCTGGCGGAAGAGCACCGGGCCGCGGCTGGTGGTGACGACGAGCAGCGCGACCAGCACCACCACGGGGAGCAGGGCGACCAGCAGCAGGCCGGCCAAAGCGGCCTCGGTGACGCCTCGCACCCGGCCGTGGCGCTGGACCCGGAAGAAGGGGACGTCGGCCGAGGGCTCCTCGACCTGGGCCGGGACGAGAGGGACCGCGACGGAGAGCAGCTCCGGGGAGCTCTGCTGGGCGGTCACGGCGCGGGCTCCGGATCCAGCCGCTCGGCCCGCAGCTCGATGTCGACGGCGGTGCGGGCCGCGGCGGTCACCCGGTCGGCCTCCGCGACCCGGTCGTCGAGCGCGACCAGTGCGGAGCGCAGGATCCGCTCGGCCTGGGCCGTGGACTGCGCCACGATCCGGTCGGCCTCGCGACTGCCCTCGTCGAGCATCTCGGTGGTCCGGCGGAAGGTGCTGCTGCGGACCCGGCGGGCGTGGTCGGCCAGCGAGCGCAGCACGTGCGGCGCCTCGTCGGCGTCGACGGTGACGGCGTACTCGAGGTGGGCGAGGAAGCCCGCCATGCCGGCGAAGGTCTCGGGACGCTCCGAGCTGTCGGGCGGAGCCTGGGTGGTGGTGCTCATCGGTGCCACTCCTGGGAGATGTTCGGTCCGAGACGTCAGGCAGAGCGGGGACGACGCTTGCGGCGGCCGGGCCGGGCGCCGACGAGGACGGTGCCGAGGACACGCAGCCGGATGGTGCGCAGGTGCTCCGCGGCGCGCTGCACCGAGCGGGGGTGCACCCGGCCCGATGGCACGGTGAGCACCATCGCGCCGTGGATAGCCATGATCCGGGCGTCCTCGGAGCTCGCGACCGAGGCGGCGTGGACGATCACCACGTCGTAGAGGCCCTCGGTGTCGTCGAGCATCCCGCGGAAGCGCATCTCGAGCAGGCTGGGCGCGGCGAGGTGCGCCTGACCGAGCGGGAGCACGTCGATCCGGGGCGCCGGGCCGGCGATGACGACGTCGCGCAGGTCGCAGGAGCCCGCGAGCACGTCGTACAGGCCGGGCTCACCAGGGTTCTCCAGCGCGGGGTGCACCTTGGCGTCGCGGTCGGCGTTGATCACCAGCACCCGGTGGCCCACGTCGGCCAGGGCGGCGGCGACGTTGACCTCGAGCCAGCCGGCGGCCGGCTCGGAGGTGCTGGCCGAGGACACGACGAGCAGCCGGCTCGGGTCCTCGACGCTGGCGAACTCGATGGCGATCCGCAGCGCCCGCAGCGCCTGGAACTCGTCGGCGCGGGGCTCGATCGCCGGCACGCTGTCGAGGTCCTCGGGCTTGGGGATCACGCCGAGCACGGAGGTCTGGGTGATCGCACCCACCTCCTCGGCCTCGGTGACGGTGCGGAAGAGCCGGTCGACCACGGCGGCCGCGATGACGGCGAGCAGCAGCGCGAGCAGCAGTCCGGCGAGCGCGGTCACCGGCACGTTCGGCGAGCTGAACCGGTCGGGGGCGACGGCCTCCTCGGTCACCTTGAACTCGAAGGAGCCGCTGCTCGGGTCGTGCTCGGGCAGCGCGGCGACCACCAGGTTGGCGATCTCGGCGGCCCGGTCCGGGTCGGTGTCGTGGACGGAGACCTGGATGATGACCGTGCCGGGGATGACCTTGCCCTCGACCTCGTCGCGCAGCTTCGAGACCGAGCGGTGCGAGACCTGGGCCGCGACGTCCTGGAGGAGCGGACGGGACCGGGCGACGTCGGCCACCGTGCCGAGCAGGTCGGTGTAGCTGGCCGGCGAGCCGGTGGTCGCCGTCGCCGGCGGGGTCGCCGCGACCCGGGCCGACGCCGTGTACTCGCGCGGGGCGATCACCAGGCCGGCGGCCACCGCGTTGATGACGAGGGCGAACACCAGCAGGACCACCCAGCGGCGGCGCCAGACGAGGGCGCCCAGTGCCCGGAAGCCCCCTCGGGCCACCGACGACACCGACGGCTGGTCGGTGGGGTCAAGGAGTGTGGTGGTCATGACTGGTCCTCACTGGATGTACGGCGTGCGGTGATGGGGCGAGCGGTCAGCTGGCCTGGTCGCGGAAGAGCGCGCCGAGCTTGCGGGAGCCGTCGGCCGGCTCCTCGGTCTGGGCCGTCGCGGCGGTGTCCTGGTCGGTCTGCGCCGCCGGCTCGTCGGCCGGCTCGACGGCCGGCTCGTCGCTCGCGGACGAGGGCTCGGGTGCGGGCGCCGGCGCGGCCGCCGAGTCCCGGCGCACCTCGTCGAGGAGGGCGTCGATGGCCTGCAGCTGGTCGCTCACGGCCCCGGTCGCCAGCTGGAGGACCTGCACCAGCTCGCCGAGGGAGGTCTGCAGGTCCGAGCCGAGCTCGGCGGCGCGGTGCAGCACCTCGCGGGCCGTGCCCCGGATCTCCTCGGCGTCGCGGGCGCCGCGGGCGGCCGCCTCGCCGACGTAGAGCCGGGCGGTCTGCTCGGCCTCGATCATCGCCGAGCGCATCGCCTCGGTGCGGATGTTCTCGGCGTCGCGCTCGGCGTTGCGGGTCAGCAGCGCGGTCGCGCTCTCGACGCGGCTGCGCTGCTCCTTGACCCACTCGACGGCCTCGAGCCGGGTGCGCTCGGCCTCCTCGTCCGCCGCCGCCCGGACCTGCTCGGCCGCGGTCTTCGCCTCGAGCACGATCTGCTCGGCCTGGTCGGTGGCCTCGCTGCGCGCGGTGGCGGCGAGGGCGAGCATCTCCTCGGCCTTGTGCTGGGCGTCGCGAGTCGCCCGCAGGGTCTCGGCGTGCTCGGTGATCCGGTCGGTCACCGACGGAGCCGGGGCGGCGGCCGGGGTCGCGGTGGCCTCGGCGCCGTCGCCGCCCTCGGGGGCGTCGGTGGCCGCGGCCTCGGTCGTGTCGTCGGCGGACGTCGAGCCGAGCTCGGCGAGCACGTCGTCGAAGGCGGAGGCGATCGCGGACTGCTGTCCGCTCTGGTTGCGCGGGCGGTTGAACATCGGTTCCTCCAGGGAAGGGTCGTCGGGGGTGGTCGCGGCGGTGGACGCGGTCAGGCGTCCCTGAGGTCGGTGGCGCGCAGCTCGAGGCGGAAGGCCTCGCGGACCGTCGCCATCAGCTGGTCCGCCTCGTCGAGGCGGGAGTTGAGCGTCGCGAGCCCGACGCTGCGCATCGTGTCGGCGTGGCTGAGCGCCTCGCTGAGGATCCCGCTGGCCTCCCGATCGGCCTCCGCGAGCTTCTCCGTGGTCATCCGCAGCGCCATTGCCCGCAGCCGCTGCGCCTCCTTCGAGATCATCCGCAGCAGGCGGGCCGCCTCGGCGGGCTCGACGGCGGCGGCGTTCTCGATGCGCTCGAGCAGCCCGTCGATCTCACGGTGGGGGATGAACGCCGGCCAGCTCGGCCTCTCGGCCGCGGCGGGGTCGCCGGGGTGCGGGGCGGCGTCATCAGTCGGGTCGGCCAACGGAACAGCTCCTGTGTCGGTCAGGGATGGGGTGCCAGGTCGTCCGGAAGTGGGGCCGGACGACCTGACCTCCCTCCAGTGCGGGCCGGGGCGGGCGTTGATCCACCGCGGCGGAGATTTCTTCGAGGCGTCGCTAGATGACTGACTCCAAGGGATCGTGCAAGCGAGCGGCGCTCAACGCGTGCGATGACAAGGAACCGTCGCGATGGCATACCGGGCGTACGTCGAGCGTCGGCAACGCCGTCAGCGTGCGTGGTGAGCGTCGCGGAGCGTGCGAGACCTTGGAGTTGGTCATCTAGGCGGGCACCGGCGGGCGCCAGTTGCTGCGGTGGGCGAGGGTCACCGCCGCCAGCTGCGACGACACGTCGAGCTTGGTCAGGATGGAGTGCACCTGGGAGCGCACGGTGGCCTCCGAGACCACCCGGTCGACGGCGATGTCGCGCACGTGCATGCCCTCCATCAGCAGGCCGAGGACCCGAGCCTCACGCGGGCTGAGCCGGGCCAGCCGGACCTCGTCGGCGCCCCGCTCCGCCAGCCGCTCGCGCCAGGCGGCGATCAGCTCGGCGCGCTCCTCGGGCGTCAGCACGGCATGGCCGTCGTCGACGCGGCGCACCGTCGAGATCACCTCGATCAGCGCGCTGGCCTTGGACAGCACCGTGTGTGCCCCCTCGGCCAGGACCCGGCCCCACCGGGCCCGGTCGGTCTCCCCCGTCAGTACGACGACCCGCACCCCGGCCGCGCGCAGCGGCGCGACCAGGACCGTCGCGTCGCCGAAGCTGCCGAGGTCGAGGTCGAGCAGCAGGACCCGAGGACGCAGCCGGACCAGCGCGTCGACGAGGGTCCGGGGCGCGCCGCCGTCGGCGGGCACCGGGACCCGGCGCACGTCGTACCCGTGGACGGAGAGCGCGATCTCGAGCGACTCGGCGAGCAGCTCGTGGTCGTCGAGGATCGCGACCCGGCGCTGGACGGTGCTCATCGGCGGCCCACCGGCAGGTCGATGACGAAGGTCGTGAGCGGCGCGGCCTCCAGGCGCAGGTCGGCATTCCACTCGCGCAGCCGGCCCCGGGCCACGGCGAGGCCGATGCCCTGTCCGGGCGAGTCCTGCCGGTGGCGGCCCCAGCCGAAGACCTCCGCGCCCAGCTCGGGCGGGACGCCGGGGCCGGAGTCGACGACGCTGACCTCCACGCGGTCGGCGTACCGGCGGGCGTCGATCCGGATGTCGTCGGGCGTGCCGTGCCGGGCGGCGTTGTCGAGGAGCACGTTGACCGCCTCGCTCAGCACGTCGGCGCTGCCGGCCGCGTGCAGCCCGCAGCCGGACCAGTGCACCGTCCGCCCGCGGGCGGCGTGCGCGGCGACCAGCGGGGCGAGCACCTCGTCGACCACGATCTCGCCCCAGGCGGTCGCGGGCTCGCCGACGATCACCCGCTGCAGGCGGCGCAGCTCACTGAGCATCATCGTCTCGAAGCGCGCGCGCTCGGCGCCGGGCAGCAGGGGCAGCAGCTCGGCCGCCGAGGCGAGCCCGGCGACGGTGGCGTTGATCTCGTGCAGCTGCGCCTGGTAGCGGCGAACCTGGGCGTCGGCGGTGGTGCCACCCGGATGACGAGCGGGCCTCGGATGCTGGGCGGGACGCGACCGGGCCTGGCGTGTCGTCATCGGGCTTCCTCACTGTCTCGCTGTCGAGCGGGTCTCACCGAGCGCCCGAACCCGGCGCTCCCCTCTCCAGTGCGGGAACCGACCACATCTGATCCATCGGCTTCGCCAAGATTGTTGAAGCTTTCCGATCGGCCACCACTCGGGTGATCGGCGGAGGTTGCCTCGGTGCATGGCCCGTACCGCTCTCGACCCGGTCCTGCTGACGTCCTCCGTCGGCGGGCACTTCAACGAGCTCGAGTTCGTCGTCGACGCGCTCGAGATCCCGCGGGCGGAGCGACACTGGGTGCTGCCCCGTCACATCCAGACCGACGAGCGGCTCGCCCGGGAGCAGGTCACCTGGTCCCCGCTGGTCCAGTCGGGCGAATACGTGAAGGCGGCGCGCAACCTGGGCTTCGCCGTCGCGCTGCACCGCCGGCTGCGGCCCCGCCTCGTGGTCTCGACCGGAGCCGCCCAGTCGACGCCCCACCTGGTCGCGGCCGCGCTGCTGCGCACCCCGATCCTGTACGTCGAGTCGGTGGCCCGGATGGACAGCCCGTCGGTCACCGGGCGGCTGGCCGCGCTGCTGCCGAAGGCCCGGCTGCTCGCGCCGCAGCCGGGCTGGCCGGCGCCGTGGGAGCACGGTCTCGACGCGTTCAGCGCCTTCGAGGTGACGGCCGGCCACGCCGACCTCCCGCTCCGCCGGGCCATGGTGGCCCTCGGCAGCGAGCACTTCCCGTTCCCGCGCGCGGTCGACGCCATCGTCCGCGCGGTGCCCACCGGCGTCGAGGTGACCTGGCAGGTCGGTGAGACCCTCGGCAGCGACGGCGCCGACCGCAACCGCTGGCTCACGGCGAAGCAGATGACGGCCTCGATGCGGTCCGCGGACGTCGTGATCACCCACGGCGGCGCGGGATCCATCCTCACCGCGCTCGACGCGGGCCAGGTCCCGGTCGTGCTGCCGCGGCACGCCGCCCACGGCGAGCACGTGGACGACCACCAGGTCCGGATGGTCCAGAGCCTGGCCGCGCGCGGGCTGGTGGTCGCCGTACCCGACCCGGCCCAGCTGAGCGTCGACCACCTGCGCCGGGCCGCGACGCTCGCGGTCACCCGACGCAGCCGGCCGGCCCTGGTGCCCGTGCCGGCCGCGATGTCGCACGTCGCCTGAGCAGGCCCCGGCGTACCCGGTTCGTCAGGTCGTGGTCGTCGACCCGGCTTCCCGGTGGGGTGGGGTGGGGATTCACCACGGGATGTAGGCGAATCCGTGGTTCCGTAGCGGAGTTCCACTACAGAAGCGGTCATTCACCTACATCCCGTGGTGAATCCCCAGCCGGACACCCCGCTCACGAGGACGCCGACCTGAGAGACCAGCCCTAGCAGTCGGGGTCGGCGGGGAAGGTCTGCTCGACGACCTGCCAGCCGGCGTCGGTGCGCACCAGCGTGAAGATCATCCAGGTGCGGGGCGCGCCGGTGCCGGTCGGCAGCCGGTTGCCGGCGCTGTCGGTGACCACGACGGCGGACTGGTCGACGCAGGCCCGGACCCGGACCCGCGCGCCCTTGCCCCGCACCACCGTGCGCACGATGGACGGCTGGCCGGTGACGGTCCAGCCGTTGTCCTCGTACTCCGCCGCCTGTGCGAGCAGCGCCTCGCGCGCCGCCCCGGCGACCACCGCGTCGTCGAGGAGCGAGGCCGCCTCGGCCGGCGTCCCCAGCGCGGCGTTGAGGGAGGCGAGCGCCTGGCCGACGGTCGCGGACGCCTCGGACGCGGTCGCCGACGGCACGCCCTGGGCGCGGACCTGGGGCGGCGCCGGACTCGCGGCGCCCGGGCTGCCGCTCGGGGCTCCGCTCGGGGCGCCGCTCGGGGCGGAGCCCGAGGACGACGTGGCCTCGTCCGCGCTCGGCGAGGCCGCCGGCCGGTCCGGGTCCTCGCCGCCGGAGCAGCCCGCCACCAGGACCGCGGTCGCCAGCGCGAGCGCGACCCGCGGCGTGACCTGTCTCACCATTCCTCGACCTCTTCTTCAACAACCTTGTGGACGACGCGGGGCGGCCGCTCCGACCACACTCGTGCCCGCATGGGGCACACCCTCCCATGCCCGACACGTCAGGATCCCCCGTTGCCCAAGCTTCGCGTCCGTGCCGCGGTCCTCAGCTCCCTCGCCCTCGCCGCCGGCCTGGTCACCCTCACCGACCCCGTGCCGGCCACCGCCGCGGTGGCGAGCCAGCCGATCCCGGCGGCCCAGCTCGGCAACGCCCCCGAGACCGCGGCCGGCTCCTGCTGGGAGATCAAGCAGCAGCGCCCGAGCGCGCCGAGCGGCAGCTACTGGCTGCTGACGCCCGCCATGGCCGAGCCGCTGCAGGTCTACTGCGACCAGACCACCGACGGCGGCGGCTGGGTGATGGTCGGCAAGGGCCGCAACGGCTGGACCACCGACTACGACGGCCGCAACGCCGACGCCGGCCTGCTCGACCCCGGCTACGCCGGCGGGCAGGACGTGCACCAGATGGCGAGCGCGACCATCGACCAGCTCCTCGACGGCGGCCGGGTCGACGCCCTCGCCGACGGCATCCGGCTGCGCCGCGCGGCCAAGAACGACGGCTCCAGCTGGCAGGAGACCCGGTTCAAGCTCGCGCGCCGCGACCGCTGGGTCTGGAACTTCGACGCGCTGCACCCGATGTCGTCGTACACGATCGCGGGGACGGTCAAGACCGGCGGCACGACCAACGCCTTCGGCACCGACAGCACGTGGAAGTGGGTCGACACCCGCAGCCGCGAGATCACCGGCTGGAACTACGGCTTCGCCTACGGCTCCAAGGCGATCGGGTCCAACGCCGCGTCGGCGTACCTCTACTCGCCGACCAACGCCGGCAGTGCGCTGCCGGTGACCCAGGTCTACCTGCGCCCGCGGGTCACCTCGACCTCCTTCGCCGCGATCCCCGACGGCGGCACGCCCGCCGTCCTGCAGCGGGCCCAGGCGGCCTCGCTGGCCGACTCGCTCAACTGGAGCGTCTCCGGTCTCGCGTCCAACGCCTCGGCCGAGGGCGACGTCGAGGTCCAGGCGTTCACCCAGTCCGGCAACCGGATGTTCGTCGCCGGCAACTTCCGCTACGTGACGACCGACGACGGCAGCCAGTGGGAGCAGCCCTATCTCGCCGCGTTCGACGTGAACACCGGCAACTGGATCTCCTCCTTCCGGCCCACCTTCGATCAGCAGATCCGCACCCTCGCGACCCTGCCCGACGGCCGGATCGTCGCCGGCGGCCTGTTCAGCCAGGTCAACGGCCGGCCCGCGGCCGCCCTGGTCGCCCTCGACCCCCAGACCGGCGCGACCGCGACCGACTGGTCCACCCAGGTCGAGAACCGGCTCACCGGAGGCGTCGCCTCCGTGCGCTCGCTGGCCGTGGTCGGAGACAGGCTCGTCGTCGGTGGGGGCTTCACCCACCTCAAGGCCGACAGCCAGTCCGGCTGGTCCTACATGCGCAACCTCGCCCTGCTCCGGGCGTCCGACGGGGTCCCGGTCTCGGGCTGGAATCCCGAGCTCAACGGCACCGTCGCCAGTGTCGCCGGCTCGGAGGACTCCGCACAGGTCTACGCCGTCGGCTTCTTCTCCCAGGCCAAGGGCGCGGTGAGCGCCCGCCGCGCGGCGGCCGTCCTGGTCGCGGGCTCGGGCTCCCTGGCCACCCCGGCCTGGAACCCGACCTGGAGCAACACCAACGACTACCAGCGCACCGTCGCCACCGGGCCCGGTCAGGTCTGGGTCGGCGGCTCGGAGCACAGCATGTTCGGCTTCTCGCCGACCACCTTCGCCCGCCAGCGGACCACCATCTTCGACCCGCACGGCGACCTCCAGGCATTCGGCCGCGACGGCGACGTCATGTACGCCGGCTGCCACTGCAACGCCAACTCCTACACCGACGCCGTCACCTGGCCGCTGAACTCCACCCCGTGGACCCAGGCCGACACCGTGCACTGGGCCGGTGCCTTCGACGCCGCGACCGGCGAGCGGATCCCCGGCTTCACGCCGACGCTCAAGTCGCGCCTCGGCAGCGGCATCTGGGCGATCACCACCGACTCCAACGGCCGGGTCTGGATGGGCGGCGACATCGTGACCGCCGCGTCCGCCCGCAGCGCCAAGGACCCCTCCGGCGGGTTCGCCCGGTTCAGCCCGCGCGACGTCAGCGCGCCGTCGCGGCCCACCAACCTGCGCGTGGTCGGCCAGACCGACACCTCGGTGACCCTCGGCTGGGACGCGAGCAGCGACCCCAGCGGCGTGCGCTACCAGGTGCTGCGCGGCGACCGCCCGATCGTCACCACGACCGCCACCACCATCACGCTCCCCTACGACGGAGCCGCCCGCTACTTCGTGCGCGCCGCCGACGGCGCGGGCAACGTCTCGGCCAGCACCCCCGTGCTCACCGTCGCCCAGGTCCGGGAGCTGGTCGCGAGCAACGCCTCCTGGTCCTGGTGGTACCAGAGCACCGCGCCCGGTGACCGCTGGGCGCAGCCGGACTACGACGACGCCGCCTGGCCCAGCGGCTCCGCGGTGCTGGGCTGGGGAGCCACCTCGGTCACCACGCCCATCGACACCTTCGCCGCCACCAAGGACCGGCCGCTGACGGCCTACTTCCGGCGCACCGTCGACATCGCCGACCCGAGCCGGCTCGCCTCGCTCAAGCTGATCGCGCTCGCCAACGACGGCGCCGCCGTCTACGTCAACGGGGTCGAGGTGGGCCGCAAGGGCCTGCCCGACGGACCGCTGACCTCGACGACGTACGCGACCGCGGCGATCCGCGACGCCGCGGCTGCCGCGGATCCGCTGGTGATCGAGGTACCGTTGGGCCTCCTGCGTGCGGGGGCGAACGAGATCGCCGTCGAGACGCACCTCAACTACCGGGCGACGCCGGACCTGACCTTCCGGCTGCAGGCACTCGCGACCGACGCGGGATGACCTGGCTGACCCCGGGCCCGACCTGGGAGGGACTTCGGCCGATGCCCGCCGCGCCCCGTCGCCGCCGCGTGTGGCTCGGGCTGGCGCTGGTCGCCGCCCTCGCGACCGCGCTGGTCGTCGTACGACTCGACGAGGCGGCCGTCCGCGGCGAGGGCGCCGACGCGGGCGGCGCGGACGCTCCGGCCGCGCCCACCCGGCCCTCCGGCGTACCGACGCCGTCGGGGCCACTCACCCTCACCGACCTGCGGCAGGTCCCCGCCGCGAGCCGCGGCTGCCTCCTCGGCCGGCCACGCTCGGTCATCTCCCCCGACCTCCCCGCGAGCTCCGCGAAGTGGCGCTCCGACCTCACCGAGGACTTCGACCGGCTCCGGCCGAGGATCTGGCGCACCCGCGACCAGACCCTGCTGAACCACGACTCGGCGTACCTGCTCGAGCGCAATGTCACGACCCGCAACGGCCGGCTCGCGATCACCGCCCGCCAGGAGTCCGCCGGCGGCCGCAGCTACACCTCCGGCTACGTCGACACCGACGGCCGCTACGCCCTCCCCACCACCTTCCAGGTGGCGATCCGGGCCAAGACCCCCTCGCGCCAGGGCTTGTGGGCCGCGCCCCTGTGGCTGCGCCCCACCGACCGCAGCGGCGGGGAGATCGACCTCGTCGAGACCACCCGCCGCCCCGGCGAGCCGCCCCGCGTCAGCCAGAGCATCCACACGGCGTACGGCGACGACCACCAGGTCTCCGCCCGCCGCTTCGACCTGGCCGACCTCGGCGACCGCACCGGCACCGCCTGGCACGACTACGTCATCCGCAAGACCCCCGGCCTGATCGTGATGTGGATCGACGGTCGGGTGACCTCGGCGTTCTGCGCCGGCTCCCCGAGCTGGTACGAGGAGTACTACGACGCCGGCAAGCGCTGGAGCCTGCGGGTCAACCTCCAGGTCGGCGGCTGGGGCGGCCAGCCCCGGCCCGGCGACGACTGGTCCGGCCAGCGGGCCACGATGCTCGTCGACTCGCTCCGCACCTGGGTGCGCAAGGGCGCCTGACCGGATCGGCGCCGATCACCCGCGACGGCTCAGGGACCACCCGCCGCGCCCCGCCGCCGCACGATCCCCGAGAACTGGTCGAGGTGCAGGAAGGACCGGCCCACCCGGGCCGCGGCGAGGACGCCGACACCGGTGAGGACCAGGGCGACGGCGAAGCCGAGGAGCGACTGGCCGCCGACGGCGATGCCGACGAGCGCGGCCGGGGCGGTGACGGCGGTGCCGGCGCCGATCCCGGCGGCGATCCGGCCGACGGAGGGACGGATGCCGGTGAGGCGGCTGACCTGGACCGCGGAGAGCAGGCCGTCGAGGATCCAGCACAGCGCCCACGTGGCGGCGGCGCCGGCGATCCCCCAGGCGGGGATGAGCAGCAGGTTGCACCCGACGCCGGTCGCGACGACGACCACCTTGTTGACCAGGGCCCGGCCGCTGCGGCCGGTCATCAGCAGCAGCGACTGGAGGTTGCCGGCGGCGAGGAGGGCCACCCCGCCGACGCAGAGCACGATCATCGCGGTCCGGCCGCCCGCGAACTCGGGACCGGGGATGGACAGCACGAAGGGCGCGAAGCACGCGAGCAGCACGTAGATCGGCACGCCGAAGAAGACGATCCAGGTGGAGGTGATCGCGTACAGCCGCCCGGCCTCGGCGTTCTCTCCGGCGGCGAGCCGGGCGCTGAACTGGGGGGCGACCACGATGCGCAGCGCGGTCATCAGGACCAGGCCGCCGGCGACGAAGCGGGACGCGACGCCGTAGACACCGGCGGCGGCGGGCCCGAGCAGGATGCCGACCAGGACGACGTCGAGCCAGCCCAGGGCCTGCTCGAGCAGCGTCGACACCGTGCGAGGTACGCCGAAGCCGAGGATCTGGCGCACCAGCGCCCGGGACGGCCGTCCCGTCCCCGGTACGCCGAGCACCCGCTCGGCGCCGCGCAGCCGGCGGGCGAGCACCAGGACGGCGAGCACCGCCCCCGGGACGAGCACGACGGCCCAGCCGGTCGCCGCGGCGACGGCGGAGCCGCCGAGCGCGCCGATCACGACCACGATCACCGGGCGCAGCCCGGGCACGGCGATGTTGCCGATCAGGTTGAACGGCAGCACCCCGCCGAACCCGCGGGTGGCGGCCAGCGCGGTCATCATCACCGCGCCGAACGGCAGCGCCCAGGCCACCGCGGAGAAGGCGTCGTCGACCCGCGCGTCGCCCAGCACGGTCCCGCCGGTCGCAGCGTCGACGACCGGCCAGGCCAGGGCCACGACGCTGCCGCCGAGCGCGGCGACGACCAGGAGGGTGGTGCACGCGGCGCGCAGGGCGCCGGGGTCCTGGGTCCGCAGCCGGGGCAGCAGCCAGACCGCGGTGGTGTCGGTGCCGACCCGCCCCAACGCGAGGGCGAGGGTCGCGACGGCGATCACCTGCTGGACGACGCCCGCGCCGGTGGCGCCGAACTGCCGCGCCAGCACCATGGTGAGCACGAAGCCCATCGCCGTGCTGGTCGCGGCGCCGGCGACGGTCACCACGCCGCCGCGGGCCGCGGACCGCAGCTCGGCGCCGACCTCCGGCCGGCTGGTCTCAACCGCGGACATCGGCCCCGGTCCGCTCGGGTGCGAGCGCGCGGGCGTGCGCGACGAGCGCTACAGCCTCGTCGCGGCGCAGCCACGCGTCGTCCCACCGTCCGTTGCCGACGGCCAGGGCGACCGCGCGCTCCACCAGGGAGGCCACATAGAGCAGCGGTACGACGGCCGCGCTGGCCCGTGAGTGACCGGCGGCGGTGAGCGCGGGACCCGCCTGGCGCAGCGCCGCGGCGAGCAGGGCGCCGTCGTAGCGGGCGCCGGTCATGGTGGCGCCGCCCGCGACCCAGTGCACCGCGTCGAGCCCGGCCACGGCGTCCGCCTCGGTCGACTCCCAGTCCCAGCACCACAGCCGGTCCTGCTCGTCGCGCGCGGTGTTCCACGCGGTGAGGTCGCCGTGCCAGCGGGCCGCGACCGGCACCTCGGTGTCGGCCAGCCGGTCGAGCAGGTCGTCGAGGGCGTCGACCAGCTCGGCGTCGACGCCGGCGGCCCGGAGCCCGTCGATCCGGTCGCGCAGGCCCTGGAACTGCCCGGAGCGGGCGACCAGGTCCCGGCGCACGACCGGGCACAGCGCGAACAGCTCCTCGGCGCTGGGCAGCGCCCCGGCCGCGGGGCGCCGGCTCGCGGCCGGCAGCGGCTCGGTGACCAGGTAGGGCCGCCCCAGCCAGGTCCCCCGCGCCAGCAGTCGCGGCGCGCGGACCCCGTCGACGCCACCGCCGAGGGCGTGCAGCGCCGCTGCCTCCGTGGCGACGGCGGTGGTGCTCGCCTCGTCCCAGGCGAACTTGGCGAAGCCGACCGCCGCGCCGTCGTCGTCGACGAGCTGAAGGGTGGCCTTGCGGTTGGAGCCGGTGCGGACGCCGATCGACGCGTGCACCCGCGGCAGGCCGAGGTCGACGGCGACCTGCTCGGTCGGCAGCGGCACCCGGCCGGCGCCGGACCGCGCCTGGAGCCGGACGTGCGGGAAGGGCAGGGGCAGCCCCCCGGCCACGACGGAGCCGAGCACCCGGCGCTGGGCCCGGGTCCGCGGGTCCCGCAGCCCGCGGAAGTTCAGCAGCGAGCCGGCCAGCACCCGCCGGTCGGCGGTGGGGAGCAGCATCGTCGCGGCCGTGACCGACGGCAGCGCCTGGTAGGTCTCCACGTCGGTCCAGCCGGGGGTCGGACCGCGGCCGACCTCGAGGCGCAGGTCGCCGGTGGCGATTGCCGGAGCCCACAGCTGCTCGACCAGGTGCGCGAGCGCGCCGAGCTCTGCCCCGCTCATCGCAGTGCGCCCGGTGCGGTCCAGCCGAGCTCGCGCCCGAGGAACTCCTCGAGCGCGCGGTTGTGCGGCTCGAAGAACTCCGCCAGCTCGCGGCGGCACGGCTCCGGGACCGAGGACTTGGTCCGGCTGGCGTTGCGGGGTCGTAGGTCGGGCAGTGCGTACTCCCGCACCCCGAGGAAGGCGCAGATCCGGTCGAAGACGGCCTGCACGTCGTCGTACATGTCCTCGCTGCGCAGCACCAGTAGCTGGTCGGCCGGGAAGACCGAGAGCCAGTTGCGCAGCTGCGGCAGGTAGACCCCTCGGGCGCGGTAGGTGTACCAGTCGTGCGCGGTGCTGTGGTACGTCGGGTCGGCGAGCATCCGCTCCAGCTCCCCGGCCGTGCGGGACTCCTCGGCGGCCAGCGCCTCGGCGAAGCCGAGCGGCTCGACGCCGTTCTCGGTGCGCTCCTGGTAGTGCGACCAGGCCCGCTCGACGGGATCGCGGACCAGGGCGATCGCCTTCACCTGGGGATAGGCGGCGTGCACCCGGCGGGCGATCCGCGGGTCCCACAGGTAGTACGGCGACGCCTCGCCACCCAGCGGCCGCTCCCCCTCGCGGCGGGCGACCCGGCTGCGATAGGCCTCGGTGTGGAAGTGGGAGCGGTACCAGCGGTCGCTGTGCTGCCCGGAGGCGAAGAAGTGGTCGGTGCTCTTGCGGCCGCGGGGCTGCGGGAAGAGCCCGAGCAGCGAGGGGTGCTGCTGCAGGTAGTTGAAGAGCGAGGTGGTCCCGCCGCGCTTGGTGCCGACGACCAGGAAGTCCGGTCCGGGACGGGTCGCGGAGGTCCCGAGGGCGTAGCCGCGGGTGGTCAGGTTGGCGACGTCCTTCAGCCAGCGGGGCGCGGCCTCCCGGCGCTCGGCGAGCATGCTCATCGCGACTCACCCTTCTGCAGCTCGGCGGCCGGGGTGGCCGCCTCGGCCGGTGCCGGCGAGCCCGTGCCCGGCTGGGTGGCGACCGGCTCGGCGAACCGGTGCGCCACGACCGTCCCGGCGGGCTCGACGCCGACCGCCCGCAGGTGGTCGGCGAGCACGGCCAGCCGGCGCACGGTGGTGCGCCCGTCCTCGGCGACCAGGACCACGACGGTGGCCCGTGGGGCGAGGGAGAGCGCGACGGCGTACCCCTCCTCGGCCGGCACGGCCAGCGCGCGGACCCGGCGCGAGACCTGGGGGCTCGCGTCGTCGACGGCCGCGGCGGCGAGCTCGAGCGCCCGGGCCACCTCGGCGACGGGTGCGCCGACGGAGGCGCCGATGACCAGGATCACCGGGATGTCGTCGGCGATCTGGATCCGCAGCCGGTGCCAGACCGAGCGCAGCGCGTCGGAGTCGGCCGGGTCGTCGAGGTCGGCCATGGTGCGGGCCCGGAGCCGGGCGAGCAGCGGACCGCCGTTGCCGTCGACCACGTCGCCGGTGTCGTAGACCCGGCGCCGAATGATGTCGCCGAGGACGACCACGACCGCGCCGAGGATCAGCCCCAGCACGCCGGCGCCGAGCAGCAGGGTGGACGCCTTGGTGCCGGTGGCCGGCGTGGTGTCGCTCGCCTTGACCAGGACGGTGCCGCCGGAGGTCGCGAGGCCGGACACCTTGGTGATCTGGCTGAGCACCAGGTTCAGCTCGCTGAGGATCGCGCTCCGGCCGGCGTCGGTCTGCTGGAGCTGGGCGTTGAGCGCGTCGCGGCGGGCGACGAGCGGCTCGAGCGCGTCCTGCTGACGGGCCGTGGCCTGCTCGCCGCGGTAGGCGAGGTACTCCGTCGCGACCGCGTCGGCGACCTCCTGGGCGTGCCGTGGGTCGGCGCCGGTCCAGCTGATCCGCATCACCGTGGACCCCGTGACCATCTGGGCGTCCAGCCCGGCGCGCACCGATCGGGCGGTGGCGCCCTTGCCGAGGTCCGCCGCGGCCCGCTCGACGACCTCCGACGACAGCACGATCTGGCGCTCCGTCGCCGCGTCGATCAGGTCGGACGACGTGCGCTGGGCCGCGAACGGGTCGGTGGCGATCACGTTGACGTTGACCTGGGTGGTCGCGGTCGCCGAGCTCGGCGCGAGCACCAGCCACAGGCTGGCCAGCACGACCAGGCCCGCCGTCACCAGGGCCACGACCGCCCACCGGCGCCGCAGCACCAGGACCAGGCGGCCGATCTCGACCGTGGACTGCAGGTCTGCGCTCACTGTCCGGGTTCCCTCTCTGCTGGTGGTGATCTGCTGCTCGGTGTGCGTCGGCGCGCTCACACGCCCCTCCCGAACCGGTGCAGCGTGTTGAGCACCCGCTCCGCGTTGGGCGGGTGGGGCAGCACGGCGAGCGCCACAGCCGCGCGCCACTGGCGCGGGTCGGTGCGCAGCGTGCGCCGGATCCACTGCCAGGACTCGGCGCGCTCGCCGGCGGCCGCCGTGCCGAAGGCGAGCTGGCCGTAGACCCGGGCGGCGCCCCTGCTGTCGGCGGCGATGGCCGGGTGGAGCTGCAGGATCGCCCGCAGCGCGGCGTTCTTGGAGTCCCAGCGGCGGGCGAACATGGAGGCTCGGCCCCACTGCACCACGGTGAGCGGCTCGTCGAGGTGGGCGATCGGCCGTCGCTCGGCGGCGCGCAGCTTGATGTCCCAGTCCTCGAGCTGGCTCTGCGGCAGCTCTTCGTTGATCAGGCCGATCTCGTCGACCAGCGCGCGGCGGTCGAAGAAGAAGCAGGAGGAGTGGAGCATCGCGTAGATCGACCGGGTCAGGTCGGCGTGGGTGACCGTGTCGGTGCCGGCGAAGCGGTCGGTGCGGGTGCCGTCGTAGTCGACGGTGATCGAGCAGGTCACCAGCTCGGGCCGGTCGGGCTGCTCGGCGCGGGCGACCTGCCGGCGTACCTTCGACGGCAGCCAGTGGTCGTCGTCGTCGCAGAAGGCGACGTACGCCGTGTCGAGCGCGAGGATGCCGGTGTTGCGGGCCCCCGAGAGGCCGGCGGTGCGCTGGTTCGTGACCACGCGGACCGGGCGCCGGGGCTCGGCCGACGCGAGGCTCGGGTCGGGCGCGGTGCCGTCGTACACCACGACGGTCTCGACGACGCCCGGGTAGTCCTGGGCGACGACCGACGCGATCGCCCGGCGCAGCAGCTCGGGACGGGCGCGGGTGGGGATCACCACGCCGACGCGGGGCGGGGACGTCGCGGTCATGAGGGGTCTCCTTCGGTGAGGACGAGGCGCTCGGGACCGCGGGCCGCGACGGCGGCGGCGATCATGAGGAGCGGCAGGCCGTAGGGCAACATGCCGTAGAACAGCAGCTGGACGGTGCCGACGAGGAGCGTCGTGCACGCGGCGACGCCCAGCGGGTCTCCTCGGTGCCGGCCGCGGGCGTACATCGCCAGGAAGAAGGCGACCCACGCCAGCGCCGCGACCGGTCCGTGGGAGACCAGCATCATCCACAGCTGACCCTGGGTGCCCACGCTCGGCTCCTCGGGGTTCGCCGACGGGATCGGGGTGGCGTGTCCGAGCAGCGGCGATGAGGCCACCGCCGAGAGCGACTGCTCGTAGAGCGAGAGCCGGGCGGTGTTGCTGGTGCCCTCGGCCTCCTCGTTGAGCCGCAGCCCCATCCGCTCGCTCACGGGCAGCACGTTGAACAGCACCACGCCGAGCACCGCGCTCAGCGCGACCGCGGCGACGATCGCGCCCTTGCGCGCGAGCGCGGCCCGCACCGCCAGGTAGGCCACCGCGATGCCGAGGCTGATGAACATGCCGCGGTTGAGGGTGAGGAAGGCCGGGATCGTCGACACCAGGAGCAGCACCGCCACGGCCGCCCCACGCCGGGTGCGCCAGGTGTGCAGCAGGTAGACGAGGACGAAGGGCGCGAGCAGCGAGTACACGCTGCCCCAGTTGTTGGTGTAGAGGAAGGGCGCGGTGGGCCGCGGCGAGACCTCCAGGAAGCCGTTGGGGTTGTACTGGGCGAACGGCCGGACCGTCATCTGGCCGATCAGCTCGTTGGCGCGCGCGGCGCCGGGCAGCAGGTGGCTGGCTGGGGTGCGCAGCGATCCGGTGGGGACCGCGAGCCCGAGGTAGCCGCCGACGGTGACGTAGAGGAACCAGAGGGTCAGCGTGCCGGTGAGATAGCGCGAGGTGATCGTCGCCCGGGCGTTGAAGACGTAGGCGAAGATCACGCCGGCGGCCACGCACAGCAGCCAGCGGTAGCCGAAGAGCACGATCCCGGCCGCGCGGTCCAGCATCACGACGGAGGCCAGCGCCCACGCGCAGTAGAGCACCCACCAGCCGAAGCCCCGCGGGACCCGGATCCCGCCGGCGCGGGCCATCAGCCAGGCCATGAGCAGCGCGAAGGGGATGGTCACCACGTCGAGCACGCCGCTCGCCCACCACAGCGGCAGCCCGGCGAAGAGCACGCCGAGCGGCCAGGTCGGCAGGTCGGGCGCCGAGCGCGGCCGCCCGTCCGGCCGGCCGGGCGCCTGGCTGGTGGGGTGCTCGCGCACGTTCATCGGTCGATCGGGCCTTCTGCTGGGTGCTGGTGTCCTTCCACCAGTGCGTCCCGGGCCCCGCCCTGATCCAGTGATCGCCGATTTCTTTCACCGATCACCGACAACGCTCGGACCTCAGCGCAGGCGCATCGGGTTGCCGACCGCCACGGCACCGGCCGGCACGTCCTTGGTGATCACCGCGTTGGCGCCGATCCGGGCGCCGTCACCGACGGTGATGCCGCCGACGATGACCGCCCCGGCGCCGATCTCGACGTCGTCGCCGATCACCGGGCACGGCCCGCCCGCCCGGGCGTTGCCGATCGTCACGCCGTGCCGCAGCAGCACCCGCGCGCCGATCACCGAGCGGTCGTTGACGACCAGGCCGACACCGTGGCGCAGCCGGGCCCCGGGCCCGATCGAGGTCTTCCAGGGGATCTCGATGCCGAGGACCCACTCGACGAGCACCCGGTAGAGCAGCCCGTACGCCGTCGCGGGCACCCGCCAGGCCCCGGACCGGTTGCGGCTGGCGCGGTGGGCGAGCCGGAAGGCGGCCAGCACCAGCCGGCCACGGGGGTCGGGTCGGTTGGCCCGCCAGTCCTGCAGGACCTCGGCGCGAAGGGACGTCGGCGGCATGCTCACGTCGCACTGGTGCGCGCCGCCGGCCCCCGTGATCCCGCGAGCCCGGAATTTCCGCCCGATGGTGGATCAGACCCGGCCCCACCACGCACCAGTGGTGCATGAGGCCGACGTCCACACCCCCGACCACCGAGCCGAGCTGCCGCTGCCACCCCTGCTACCACGACCTCGGCGTGCACGCCCCGGGCTACGACGCCGGCGTGAAGTAGCGGAAGGCCGCCCAGTAGTAGGGGTGCGGGTAGGACGCTGCGACCCGTCGGCGCGCCAGGCCGAGCGCACGACGTGGTGTGTCGCCCGCCGCGAGATGCCGGTAGAACTCGGTCATCAGCTCCACGGTGACCGCGTCGTCGACCACCCACAGCGAGGCGACCACGCCGGCGGCGCCGGCGTTGAGACAGGCCCACGCCAGACCGATCGGCTTGACCAGGTTGCCGGCCGCGCGGCCCGAGCCACAGGCGCTGAGCACGACCACCCGGTCGTGCATCGGGTAGCTGCCGTCGACCAGCTCGGCCGCCGTCAGCCAACCGTCGGAGAGGCGGAGCGCGGAGAACAGCGGGTTGCCGGCGTGGAAGCGGCCGTGGGTCGCGAGATGGACGACGTCGGCGTCGACCATCCGCTCGGCGAGCACCTTCGAGGTGGCCGCCTCGCCACGGTGCACCTCGGCGTCCGGCAGCAGGGCGGCGATCATGTCGGCCTCGGTGGCGATCTCGGGCGCGTCCTCGTCGGCGAGCGCGAGCACGAGCACCGAGGTGCCGCAGGCCGCGGCCTCGACCGGCGCGTCGACCAGGTCGCGCACCGGCGCGAACCGCTCGCGCCACGGCGCGCCGACGTCGAGCAGCGCGTCGAAGGGCACGCCGAGCAGGTGCCGGTGCGCGGCGACCGAGAGCGGCTCCAGCTCGAGGTCGCTGAGCAGGTCGGCGAGCGGGGCGACCAGCACCTCGTAGAGCGCGTCCAGGCGGGAGGACGTCGGGCCGGTGGCTCCGAGCGCGGCGACCATGTGGCACTCGTGCCGCCAGCCGTCGACCAGCCGCGCCGTCTCGGAGCTGATCCCGGTCAGTCGGCGCACGAACACCTGCGCCTCGCGGATCACGAACGCGATGACGTCGTTGCCGATGACGTAGTAGTCGACCGCCGGCCCCTCCGGCACGGGCGGCAGGTCGGGCGCGTCGGCCCGGCCCGGGTCCGTCGTACGACGGCGCGCGGCGTCGATCAGGTCGTCGGTGTCCGCGACCGAGCCGGCCGCGTCGTCGACATGCCAGCCGGCGGTGTGCTCGCGCAGCGTGGTGAACGCCGACGCCTTCGAGGCGCGGACCCGCTGCCAGGCCTCGATCACGGTCGAGTGGCGGCCGTCGGCGACCAGCAGGTCGATCAGCTCGTCGCTCGCCTCGGCCAGCAGCCCGCCGCGGCTCGAGGTGGCGCGGGGGCGCTGGGCGAGCAGCGGCTGCATCGCGCAGGCCGCGCGGAGCTCGTCGGCGGCGTCGCTCGTGCGGCCGGCCCGGCGCAGGAAGCGGGCGCGCGCGAGGCGCAGCTCCATCCGCAGCTCGGGGCGGGCCAGCCGGTCGACCTCCGCCGAGGCGCGCGCGATCCGGGCCTCGGCCTCGTCCGGG
Source organism: Nocardioides nitrophenolicus (assembly GCF_016907515.1). Classification (NCBI taxonomy): domain Bacteria; kingdom Bacillati; phylum Actinomycetota; class Actinomycetes; order Propionibacteriales; family Nocardioidaceae; genus Nocardioides; species Nocardioides nitrophenolicus. The sequence goes on along the minus strand of NZ_JAFBBY010000001.1, from coordinate 5,520,316 downwards.
TCGGTGGCGGCCCAGGCCGCGAGCACCATCGCCCGGACCCGGTTGACCTCGAGGGTGGTGTCGTCGCTCTGGATCCGCGCCAGCCGCATGCCGACGGCGGTCTGGTTACCGTCCAGGTGGGCGATCCGGGTCAGCAGCAGCCGCGCCTCGTCGCGGGTCACCACGTCGCCGCACTCCTCGCTGAGCCGCTCGGCGGCGTCCAGCGAGCGGGCGGCGGCGTCGGTCCGTCCGAGCCGCAGTGCCGCGGCGGCGCAGACCAGCTCGGTGCGGCCCAGGTCGGCGATCCGGCCGGAGTCGCGGAAGCTGTCGCGGGCCGAGGCGGCTCGCGTCAACGCCTCCTCCGCCAGTCCGGCGCTGAGCAGGGCCTCGGCGAGCACCCGGTCGCGCTCGGCCAGCCCGACTCCCTGGGCCTCCAGGGTCGGCGCGATCCGCTCCAGCAGCTCCATCGCCGACACCGGCGTGCCCGCGGCGGCCAGCGCCTCGGCGATCGGGATCACGGCCTTCGCCGCGTCCAGGGTGGCGCCCTCGCGCAGCAGCTCGCGCCGCGCGTCGCAGAGCACGTCCAGCGCCCGGTGCACCAGCCCGTCGGCGACCAGCACCCGGCCGCGGTGCAGCCCGATCTTCGCCACGGACAGCCGATCGCCGATCCGGCGGGCCAGGTCGTCGGCGAGGTCGAAGTGGCGCACGGCGGCGGCCAGGTCGCCGACCGCGGCGTGGGCCGAGCCGAGCTGCTGGTGGGCCCGGACGTGGAGCCGGGTCGCGACGTCCTCGTCGCCGACGCTGCCCCGCTCGATGCCAGTGAGGATCCGGCCGACGACGAGCACCACGTCGGCATACTCCCCCGCGGCCAGCATCACCGCGGTGCGCCCGAGCATGGCCTCCCGCGCCTCGAGCGTGCGGCCGGCGGCGAGCCAGTCCATCCGCGCGATCTGGAACGCCGTGATCGCGCCGATGAGGCTGCCGCGGTCCAGCTCGATCTCGCCGCGCAGCACGCCCAGCCGGGCTCGGCTCGCCGGGTCGTCGGTGTCCTGCAGCAGGGCCGAGATCCGGTCGAGCAGCTTCGCGCAGCGAGGCAGGTCCTGATGCTGGATCCGCTCGGCCTGGTCCAGCAGCCGGGCGACCTCGTCGGCGCGGTTCATCCCAGCTCGAGCGGCGCCGCGACCCGGACCCCGTCGAGCGAGATCCGCAGCTCGTCGACGACGACCGGCACCTGGTCGAACTCGAAGCGGCCGTCGGAGGTGGACACGGCCCGTCGGCGTACGACGCCGCCCTCGAGCAGGGTGACCTCGGCCGCGACCGGGGCGCGCTCGGTGAGCAGCAGCCCGCGCAGCTCGACGTGGCCGGCGGACGCGGGCCCGGTCTCGAGCACGAAGCGCCCGGCGTCGCTGTCGAAGGCGAGGTGCGACTGGCCCGGCGTGTCGGGTCCGCGGACGCCGGCGACCCGCGGCTCCCGAGTGTCGTAGAGCAGCCGGGCCCGAGTCCAGCCCTGGTCGGCGGGGAAGTTGGCGGGCTCGCGGAACATCGCGCGCAGCTCGCCGCGCAGGTCCGACGGCGGCGCCTCCAGCTTGAGCCGCTCGGTGGTCGCCAGGAAGTCCTCGACCCAGGCCGCGGCCTCCGCGGCCTCGTCGTCGCGACGTACGGCGTCGGCGACGCCCTGCCCGCGCTCGGCCGGCAGCCGGCCCTCGATCCAGTCGACGATCTCGGTGAACGTCGCGCGCCGGGTCACCAGGCACCTTCCTCGGTCAGGATGCCGCGCAGCTTGTCGAGGCACCGGCCGCGCAGCGGTCCGATGCCGCCGATCGAGCGCCCGAAGCGCTGGGCGATCTCGGCGTAGCTCGGCGACTCGGGGTCGAGGTAGAGCGCCTCCAGCAGGTCCTTGCAGGTGCCGCCGAGCTCGGCGAGCGCGTCGTGGAGGGCGAGGGTCGCGGCCCAGTCCTCCTGGGACTCGTCGACCTCCTCGGGCGCGACCTCGAGCTGGACGTCGCGCCGGCTGAGGTTGCGCACCCGCCAGGACTGGCGTCGGGTGACGGTCATCAGCCAGGACGCGAGCCGCTCCTCGTCCTTGATCCGGTCCAGGGAGTCGATCAGGGTCAGGAAGGTGCCCTGGGTGATGTCGGCGGCGTCGTCGGCCGAGAGGCCGTTGCGGCGCGCCACCGAGTAGACCAGCCGCTCGTAGCGGCCGACGAGCAGGTCCCAGGCCTCCGGGTCGCGCTGGCGGCAGCGGGCGAGCAGCTCGCCGTCGGTCGGCTCGGCCTCCGTGGCGCGCGGCAGCGACCGCAGCGGGATCACCTTCGCCACGGGGGCGTCCTGGTCGTCGGTCTCGGGGTGGGCGGGAGCGCCGCAGGAGGGGATGGCCATGGTCCTTCGCTTGGTTCGAGGCGGGAGGCGCGGGTCACGCGCGCGACGCCCAATACGGGTGGTGCCCGGATGCGGGCCCCGAGCCCCCACTCCGACGCTCATCCAACGGGCACGTGGAGACCCCGTCACGACATTGGGTCGCAGCGTTCTCAGACCTGATATGACGTCTCGCCAAACCTCGCTCAGCGTGTTGCGCGGCTCACAGTCGCGGCGTCCAGGCCCGCCCGGAAGCGGTGGTACGACGCGAGCTCGGCCTGCACCGGGTCGACCACCTGGGCGCGCACCACCCGGCCGATCACCTGCTCGCTGTCGGCCGCCAGCGCGCGGCCGTCGTCGAGCGCCCCACGGCGGCGCGCCGAGCGTGCGGCGAGCCAGCCACCGGCGCCGACCAGCACCGCCAGCGCGCCGAGCACGGCGCCGAGGACCGGCCGGCCGAGACCGGCCAGGACGCCGGCGCCGACCAGGGCGAGCAGCGCGACCCCCGCGGAGCCGGCGAGGGTGCCGCGACCGGCGTCGGCGCCGAGCGAGGGGCGCACCGCCCCGAGCTCGGCGTCCAGCCGCTCGGTGAGCAGCGGCAGCCGCCCCGTCGCGGCCGCGCGCACCGGCGCCCCCCAGACGTCGGTGAGATCACGGGCCGCCTGGTCGGCGAAGGCACGCACCGCGGCGCTGACTGCGGCGCCGTCGACCGGACCGACCCGGACGCCGGCGCGCTCGCGGCGCTCCGCGCGCTCGACGCGGACCGCGGCGCCCGGGACGCCGCCGGCCTCGGCCACCCGGCGGACCAGGTCGTCGACCCACACGTCGGGCACGGTGCGCGGCGCGTCTCCGGCGGCCCGGGCCAGGGTGGCGGCGGCCGCGTCGACGTCGGCGGCCATCCGCTCCTCGGCGTGCTGGTTGTCCTCGACCCGGCGGCGTACGGCGGTGCGCAGCTCGTCGACGCCGAGGCCGCCGCGGGCGCTGATGCCGAGCACCCGGGGATCGCGCATGCCGTCGGCCACCAGCACCTTGCGCAGGTCGCGCAGCAGGCCGGGCCGGTCCTCCTCGGCGACGGTGTCGACCTGGTTCATCACCACCATGGTGACGGCGCGGTGGCCGGCCAGGGGACGCAGGAAGCGCTGGTGGATCGCGGCGTCGGCGTACTTCTGTGGGTCGACCACCCAGATCATCGCGTCGGCGAGCTGGATCACCCGCTCCGCCTCCCGGTGGTGAGCGGTCTCGACCGAGTCGTGGTCGGGCAGGTCGAGCAGGATCAGGCCCTCGGGCAGGATCCCGCGCGGCGGCGCGTCGGGCAGCGTCGAGCGGAAGAACTGGTGGGCGGGCGGCACGCCGAGCCAGGCCAGCAGGTCGCTCACCTCGGCGTCCGGCTCGCCCCAGACCAGGGCCTTCGCGACCGCGGTCGTCGGGCGCTGCGCGCTCGACTCGGAGAGCGGCACGCCGGCCAGTGCGTTGAAGGTGGTCGACTTGCCGGATCCGGTCGCGCCGGCGATGGCGACCACCGTGTGCCGGGCGGACAGGCCGAGCCGGCCGTCGGCACGCGCCGCGGTCGCCTCGATCTCGTCGAGCAGGCCGTCGTCGAGGCGGCCGCGCGCCTCCTTCACCGCGCTTCGCAGCCCGTCCAGGCGGCGCTCGAGCGCCGACTGGCGGCCCACCAAGGACGCCGGGGCGTCGCGGAACACCGCTCCCAGACCTCCGCTCATGCCGGCACCTTCCTCTCCCGCGGCGCCATGGCCGGCATCGAGCTGGGTCGTCCCAGGACCTCGTCGACGGTCCTGCGTGCGCCACGGACCAGCCGGGGCGCGTCGGGCGTCAGGCCCCAGGTCATGACGGGGCGCAGGTAGCGGTCCCGTTCGAGCGCCATCAGGTCGCCGAGCAGCGCCTCCAGGCTGGTGCGGGCCGCGGGGACCGCTCCCGGGCCGGTCAGGGCGCCGACCGCCAGCGCGACCGACAGCAGCCGGGCGACCCGGCCGGTCTCGTCGGCTCCGCTCGCCGCGCTCCCGAGGGCCCGGCGCCAGGTCGCGACGGCCGACCGGCTCCGGGCGGCGAGGGTGCGGCCGGGCCGGGTGAGGTCGTCGGCGGACCAGTCCAGCAGTGCAGCGCCGTACGGCGTCGCCCGCAGCTCACGGCCGGTGGCCTCGGCCGCCTGCTCGGCGTGCTCGAGGACGAGCGCCTCCAGGGCCAGGTCGAGTGCGAGCTCGATCGCGTCCAGCTGCTCGGGCGCCACGGTGGCGCCGCGGTCGCGTACCCGCTGCAGCAGGTCGGCGGGCGCGAGCGGCTCGTCGGTGCCGACCAGCTCCTGCCAGCGCGCCAGCAGGCCGCCGCGCAGCACCGAGCCGTCGGTCGCGGCGCGGACCAGGGCGGCCTGCGCGGCGTCGTAGGTCCGGTCGGCGACGCGCAGCAGCTCGCCGACCGCCCCGACCTGCTCGTCGGCGGCGGCCGCGACCTGGTCGGCGACCTTGCCGGCCTCGCGCAGCGCGCCGGCCACGCACTGGGCGGCGATGTCGCGGCGGATCACCGGCGCCGCCGAGAGGTCCTGGATCGCGCCCCGGATGGCGTCGACCTGGTCGGTGTCGAGCAGGCCGTCGGCCACCCGGCCGTGCTCTACGATCACGACCTTGCCGCGCCCGATCCCGCGGCGGTTGAGCTGGCGGACCAGGTCGGTCGAGACCACGTCGAGGTCCTCGGGCTGGATCCGGTTGAGGACCACCATGAGCGGGGTGTCCCGCTGGCGGGCGATGTCGAGCTGGTGCCAGGGCACCTGGTCGGCGTACCTGTTCGCGGAGGTGACGAAGAGCCACATGTCGGCCGCCGCGAGCAGCCGGGTGGCCAGGCGCCGGTTGGCGTCGTCGATCGAGTCGAAGTCGGGCGCGTCGAGCAGGGCGGTGCCCCGCGGGACGGCGGTGGTGGGCACCAGCTGGAGCACGCGGGGGTCGTCGGTGGTGTGGTCGACCCGGTCGAAGGCCGCGAGGATCCCGTCGCGCGCGAACCACGGGGCGTCGTCGGGATGGTGGATCAGGACGGGCGAACGAGTCGTCGGCCGGATCAGCCCGGACTGGCTGACCCGCTCACCCACCAGGGTGTTGACGATGGTGGACTTCCCGACGCCGGTCGGGCCGCCCACCACGATCAGCAGCGGCCGGTCCGGCTCGGACAGCCGGGGCAGCAGGTAGTCGTCGAGCTGGTCGAGCAGGATCTCCCGGCGCTCGCGCACCGGCTCGCTCCCGGGCAGCGCGAGCGGCAGCACCGCGGCCCGCAGGGCGTCGCGCAGGGCTCGGGTCGCCTCGGCGCCGGGCCGGCCCAGGATGTCGGGCGAGAGGAGGTGGCCCGCGCCCATGGCGCTCACCGGCGCTCACCTCGACCCGGCCGGATCTGCTCAGCGCCCACCAGTCACCTCGTCCTCGCACCGCCCGCGCCGGGGTGCACCCAGCCTGTCGAGACACCAGTGCGCCGGCCGGCGACAAAAGATCCGCGCCGCGCCGAGAAAAATCGCCACCGCCATCGGGTCCGCGCGACCCCCGCGCGGTGCTGACCAGCGTTGGGCGGTTGGGCGGTCGTGCTGGGTGGGGATTCACCACGGGATGTAGGCGAATGACCACTCCTGTAGTGGAACTCCGCTACAGAACCACGGGTTCGCCTACATCCCGTGATGAATCCCCACCTGCCAGCCGCCACCACTGACCGCCGGGTACGCCTAGCTAGGGCCTGTCCCCGAGCCGAGGGCGACGCTGACCCGCAGGTCGTGGTTCTCGGCGACCAGCTCACGCAGGTCGTCGGGCAGCGAGGCGAAGCTGAACCGGCCCAGCCGGTCTCCCTCCACCGTCCGGAAGGTCTCCCCGCCCGCGACCACCGACGCCTCGAAGACCGTCGAGGTGGCGGCGTCCGCCGGCAGCACCTGCCCCTCCAGCCGGACCCGGTCACCGGCGAGTGGCGTCACGTCGACCATCACGTCGACCTCGTCGCTGCCGAAGGCGAGGTGGAAGGTCTCCGCGGCGCCCGCGGAGGCCTTCTCGTCACCGGACCGGGTGCCGGTGCGGGCCCCGGCCCGGCGGCTGTCGAAGATCAGCCGGGCCACCACGCTGCGCGGCGACGTGCGGTCGACCGGGCGGGCCGCCCAGTCCTGGAACGCCTGGCGCAGGTTCTGGCGCACGATCGGCGGGGGCGAGGAGAGCTGCAGCGAGGCCGCCGCCGCGTTGAACCGCTGCAGCCAGCGCACCGCCTTCCAGGTCCGCTCGTCGCCCGCGTCCAGGGCGCGCTGCACCTGGGCGGCGGCGGTCGGGTCGAGCCGGCCTTCGTACCAGTCGACGATGTCGGTGAATCGGACCATCGGGATCACCAGAGCCTGTTCTCGGTCGGCAGGGACCGGAGCAGGACCGCAGAGGGGAGCATGAGTCTCGGCAGCCTTCGAACGAATCGGGGGGTTGGGGGGTTTCCGAGAAGCCCCCACCCTACGACGCGACGCGACGCGCGTCATGCAGGCCGCGCCACGACAGGGGCGATTCGGGGGTGCCCGAGGGGCTGCGGTAGTGTTCCGTTCGCCCCACCGGCCGTCTGCGGCGGGGCTTCGGGCTGTAGCGCAGCTTGGTAGCGCACCTGACTGGGGGTCAGGGGGTCGCAGGTTCAAATCCTGTCAGCCCGACCGAACGAGCCGGCTCCGACCACACCAGGTCGGGGCCGGTTCCGCTTCTCACCGGAAGTCCCGCGACGACTGCCGCGCCTGCAGCGCGTCGCCCGTGCCGGGCAGGACGACGTCGAGCGGCTCGACCCGGTCGGCGACCAGGTTGGTGACACCGTCCTGACGCTCGACCAGACCGCGGATCACCACGGCGACCCGGTTGCGCGCGGCCTGCCGGTGGGCGCGCATCACGCCCGGCGAGCAGACCACGTTGAGCATGCCGGTCTCGTCCTCGAGGTTGAGGAAGGTGATCCCCCCGGCCGTGCCCGGGCGTTGGCGGTGCGTGACCAGGCCCGCGACGTGGACCCGGCGGCCCGCCTCGGTGGTCGGCAGGTCCCCCACCGCCTTGATGCCGGCGGCGCTCAGGGTCTCGCGGAAGTGCTGGATGGGGTGGACGTCGGTCGAGATCCGCGTTGCCCACAGGTCGGCGAGGGTCACCTCCAGCGGCGTCATCTCCGGCAGGGTCGGCGGGGCCGGCGCGGGGGTGCTGCCGGGCAGCTGGGCGCCGTCCTCGGCGTACCCGGCCATCCACAGCGCCTGGCGCCGGTCGAGCCCGAAGCCGTCGAGCGCGCCGGCGGTGGCGAGCGCCTCGAGCTGGGCGGGGATCAGCCCGGCGCGGCGGGACAGGTCGCGGATGTCGGCGTACGGTGCCTCGCCGCGAGCCGCCACGATCCGGGTCGCGACCTCGGCGCCGATCCCCTTGACCGCGTCCAGTCCCAGGCGCACCGCCAGCGCGCCGTCGTGGCGCAGCGGGTCGTCGCCGGTCGGCTCGCACGGCTCCAGCCCGGCCTGGACGCCGGAGCGCGCCAGGTCCGGAGGCAGGACGACGACGCCGTGGCGGCGGGCGTCGGCGACCAGGGACTGGGGGGAATAGAAGCCCATCGGCTGGTTGCGCAGCAGCCCGGCCAGGAAGGCCGCCGGATAGTGGAGCTTGAACCAGGACGAGGCGTAGACGAGCAGCGCGAAGCTGAGGGCATGGGACTCGGCGAAGCCGAAGCCGGCGAAGGACAGCACCTGGACGTAGATCGCGTCGGCCGCGTCACCGGTGATGCCCTTGCGGGCCATGCCGGCGTACAGCTTGTCCTTGACCTTCTCGATCCGCTCGATGCCGCGCTTGGAGCCCATCGCCCGGCGCAGCAGGTCGGCGTCGTCGGGCGTGCAGTCGCCGAGCGCGACCGCCATCTGCATGAGCTGCTCCTGGAACAGGGGTACGCCGAGCGTGCGCTCGAGGATCGGCTCCAGCAGCGGATGGGGATAGCTCACCTCGTCGCGGCCGGTCTTGCGGCGGATGTAGGGGTGGACCGCGCCGCCCTGGATCGGGCCGGGGCGGATCAGCGCGATCTCGATGGCGAGCTCGTAGAAGCGGTTCGGCTTGAGCCGCGGCAGGGTGCCGATCTGGGCCCGGGACTCGACCTGGAAGACGCCGATCGAGTCGGCCCGCCCGAGCATCTCGTAGACCGCCGGCTCCTCCTTGGGCAGTGTCGCGAGCGTCCACTCCTGGCCGAGGTGCTCGGCGACCAGGCGGATCATGTGGTCGAGGGCGCCGAGCATCCCGAGACCGAGCAGGTCGAACTTCACCAGTCCCATCGACTCGCAGCCGTCCTTGTCCCACTGCAGCACGGTCCGCTTCTCCATCCGCGCCTTCTCGATCGGGCACACTTCGCCGATCGGGCGCTCGGTGAGGACCATGCCGCCGGAGTGGATGCCGAGGTGGCGGGGCGCGCCGATCAGCTCCTCGGCGAGGGACACGACGTGGTCGGGGATGCCGAGGTCCCGCTCGACCTCGCTCCCCCAGCTGTCGACCTGCTTGGACCAGGCGTCCTGCTGACCCGGCGAGTAGCCGAGCGCCTTCGCGGCGTCGCGCACCGCCATCCGCGGCCGGTAGCTGATCACGTTGCAGACCTGCGCGGCGTTGCGGCGGCCGTAGGTGTCGTAGACCCACTGGATCACCTCCTCGCGCCGGTCGGAGTCGAAGTCGACGTCGATGTCGGGCTCCTCCTCGCGGTGCTGGGAAATGAACCGCTCGAAGGGCAGGTCGTAGAGCACCGAGTCGATGGCGGTGATCCCCAGGGCGTAGCAGACCGCGCTGCTCGCCGCCGATCCCCGCCCCTGGCACAGGATCTTCTTCTTCCGGGCGAACTCCACGATGTCGTGGACGATGATGAAGTAGCCGGCGAAGTCCTTCTCGAGGATCACCCGCATCTCCGCCTCCACCCGCTGGCGGGCCGCGTTCGCGTGGGGCAGGTGGGCGTACCGCTCGGCGAAGCCCCGCTCCAGCAGGAACCGGAGGTGCTCGGCCGGGGTGCTGCCCTCGGGGATGCCCTGCTTCGGCAGCCGCGGCGAGGCCTTGCGCAGGTCGAAGGCCAGCTCGCGGGACAGGACGACGGAGCGGTGGACGGCGTCCGGCCGGTGCGCGAACCGCCGCAGCATCTCGGCGCCGCTGCGCAGGTGGGCACCGCCGGACAGGTCCAGCCAGCCGTCGAGCTCGGCGATGCTGCGCCGCGCCCGCACCGCGGCCATCGCCGCGGCCAGTCGCCGCCGCTCGGGGACCGCGAAGTGGACGTTGCCCGTGGCCAGGACCGGCAGTCGGCGGTCGTCGGCGAGCCGGGCCAGCAGGTCGTTGTCCTCCTCGCCGCCCGGCTGGTCGCTGGCGGTCAGCTCCACCACGACGTGCTCGTGTCCGAACCGGTCGGTCAGCTCGTCGAGCACCGCGGCCGCCGCCGCGGGGCCCGCCGCGGCGAGGGCCTGGCGGACCGGGCCCTTGCGACATCCGGTCAGCACCACCCAGTGCCCGCGCCCCCGCTCGGCGAGCTCGTCGAGGTCGTGGGCGGGGCTGCCCTTCTCCGGCGCCCGCAGTCCCGCCTCGGTGATCGCCCCCGACAGCCGGTGGTAGCCCTCCACGCCACGGGCCAGCACCAGCAGGTGGCTGCCCTCCGGGTCCGGGATGCCGTTCTGGGAGCGGTGGACGCCGAGGGTCAGCTCGGCGCCGTAGACCGTCCGCAGCTCGTAGTCGGCCCCGGCCTCAGCGAACAGCGGCGCCCCCGCGAACCCGTCGTGGTCGGTCAGCGCGAGCCCGTCGAGGCCCAGCCGGACCGCCTCCTTGACCAGCTCGACCGGCGAGCTGGCGCCGTCGAGGAAGCTGAAGTGGCTGTGACAGTGGAGCTCGGCGTACGGCGTCGACGCGGCCGGCCGGACGACCTGGTCCGGCTCGACCCGAGGGCGCTTGCGGCGCGACACCGGCGCCTCGAGCGCGGGCGCGCGCCCCGACAGCCGCCGCTCGAGCTCGTGCCACGGGACCGGTGGGTTGTTCCAGCCCATGCGGCCAGCCTAGTCGAACAGGTGTTCGACCGCCAAGGCGTCAGTTGATGATCTCGCCGCGCTCGCTCTCCCGCAGCTCCGCCAATCGCTCCCGCCAGGTCGCCAGCGCCTCCGGCGTCAGCCGGGTCCAGTCGTGGACCTCGCCGACGACGCGGAGCGGGTCCCGGCTGCGGTAGGAGCGCGTGGGGTTGCCCGGGAACTTCTTGTCGGTGACATTGGGATCGTTCTCGAAGGGCCCGGTCGGCTCGACGGCGTACACCCGCGGCTCGGCGTCCCCCGGCGCGAGCTCGGCCGCCAGGCCGGCACCGTCGGGGAGGGCGGTGAAGTAGACGTGGTTCATCACGACCTCGGGCCGGTAGTTGGACCGGAAGCCCGCGGTCAGCAGGTCGCCGACCCGCAGATCGGCCTTGGTGCCATGGAAGAACGGCCCCTCGTCGAGTACGTCGCTCACCGGGCCAGCGTAGGCGGGGCACACCCGACGCAGGTGCGGGCGGTGGGCCGCGCCTCGAGCCGGGCCGCGGCGATCGGCCGCCCGCAGGCCTCGCACCGGCCGTAGCCGCCGGAGTCCAGCCGGGCGAGGGCCGCGTCGATCTCGGCCAGCCGGTGGCGCACCTGGGCCACCAGGGTCGCCAGCTGGGAGCGCTCGAACGCGATCGTCGCGCCCTCGGGGTCGTGCTCGTCGTCGGCGTTGGTGTCGCGCGAGGCGGCGACCACCTCGGCGAAGCTGCCGGTGAGGCCGGCCAGCCGGCGTACCGCCTCGTCGCGCTCGGCCAGCAGCAGGGTCCGCGCGTCGTCCACCCACCCGATGCTGCCACCCGGCGCCGACACCCTCGACCAGATCTAGAACACGTTCTACAGTGCCGCCATGGACCTTGTCGCGATCGAGGAGATCAAGCGCCTCAAGCACCGCTACTTCCGCACCCTCGACCTCAAGCTGTGGGACGAGTACGCGGACTGCCTGGCCGCCGACGTCAGTGCGCGCTACGGCACCCAGGCGATGGGCGAGCCGCTGCACTTCGACAGCCGCGACGCGGTCGTGGCCTACATGGCCGAGAACCTCGGGCCCGGGATCATCACCGTCCACATCGCCAACCACCCCGAGATCGACGTCGACGGCGACACCGCGACCGGTTCGTGGGCGTTCGAGGACACCGTGATCGTGCCCGACCTCAAGGTCCGGATCCGGGGCGGGGGCTACTACGTCGACAGCTACCGCCGCGACCCCGACGGCGCCTGGCGGATCGCCTCGACGCGCTACGAGCGCATCTACGAGGCGCTGACCTCGCTCGACGACCTCCCCAGCTTCAGGCTGATCGCCAACCGGTGGGACGCCGCGCTCGAGCACTGAGCGCGGCGTCTGCGCCCGGGAGCAGCGGGTACGGCGCCCTCATGACCGAGACCCATCCCGACCAGCCCGACCGGCCCGACCGGCCCCGCGACGACGAGCGCGTCGCCGAGCGCGCCGAGCTGCTGCCCGAGGAGCGGGAGGCCGGCAGCGACGCCCCCGAGGACCAGGCCGCGGCGATCCTCGAGGAGTCCGACGAGCGCACGGACGACCCCGAGGGGACCCGCCGGGACAGCAGCCAGACGCCCGGCGGGTGAGCCCGCCCGCGGCGGGCTCAGCCGAGCTCGAGCTCGTGGAACGGGTAGTCCTTCGGCGCGAGGAACTCGGTCCCCGGCACGATCCGGCCGTTCGGGTCGGCGGAGTTGACGTAGTTGTTGATGCTGCGCGGCGCCTGCCGGTAGATCAGATCCACCTGGTCGGCGTACTTCGCCGCCAGGGCGGCGTCGTCCCAGAAGATCACGTTCTGCTCGTCGGAGTGCCAGCCCAGCTGGGTCCAGTTCTCGCTGCTCGACAGCACCACGTTGCCGTCGGCCCGGCCACCCACGTTGCCCTGCACCGACAGGCCCTTGAGGTGGACATAGCGGTCCTTGAACTTGTTGGCCGTCGCGCCGGTGATGTAGACCATCTGCTTCGCCGGCAGCCCGCGCAGGATGTTGCGGATCTTGAGCGGCATCATCATGAAGACGATGCGTACGTCGCAGCCCGCGTTGGCGAGGGCACGCACCTTGCGGGCGACCTTCACGCCGCGCTGGTCGCCCCACACGGCGTTGGCGATGCGCACCTTGGTCCGTCCGCCCGGGACGTTGCTCGCGCCCGTGCACTGGACCTGGTTGAGCACCTTCAGCGCCGGGTCGACCTTCTTCTTGTGCGGCGCGAAGATCGAGGTGATGGTCGAGCCCGGGGTCGTGGTGCTCGGCACGGTGAATCGCAGCGGCTTGGTGTTCTTGTCCTTCTTCGCCTGCTTCCACATCGTCATCCAGCCGTCGTAGAGCGGCTGGTTCTCGGTGATGGTGGTCCAGTCGTTGAACTGCTGCACCGCCGCGGCACCGGTGAAGTTGCCCGAGCCCTGCATCGCGATCCAGCTCGTCGCGCCGGAGCGGCTGACCAGCATCAGCTTGGAGTGCATCGCGCCGCCCTTGCCCCGGCAGGTCGAGGCGCAGGTTCGGATCCAGCTCCGCAGCGGCTTGGGACGGTCCGCATTGCCCTTCGCCAGGGCCTTGCGCAGCGTCGGGTACGAGCGACCGGGCCCCTGCGACTTCGCCAGCCCCCGCGCCATGATGATCTGCACCGACACGCCGCGCTTGTGGGCGTTGACGAAGACCTTCGTCAGCTTCGGCGAGTCGAAGTTCCAGGTCATCAGCCGGATCGTCTCCCCCGCCGGGACGTTCTTGACGGTGCTGATGATCTTGCGCTGGATCCGGGTCTTCTTCTTGGTGCTGCGGAAGGGGTGGTTGAACACGATCCCCGGGGTCACCACGCGCGCCGGGTCGGGCGCCCGCTTCGTCGCGGCCGCCTCGGTCCGTCCCGGCCCGGCCACCAGCAGCCCGGCCGTGAGCAGGACCGCGACCGCCGTCGCCACCACCCCCCGCGTCGTACCGACGACCGACCGAACTCCCGTGAACCGCACGATCTCCCACTCCCTGTCATCCCGAGCCCTTGTCTCCCCCTCACAGCGGCCGGGACCACGGATTCGTTACAGGAGTGACCCGTCCGGCTCGCCTAGGCTGCGGCGATGGCCCACCCTCCCCCTCGTCGACCGGCCCCCGCGCACCACCAGGCGCGCCACCGGATCCGGCTGGAATGGGGACCGACCGGCGGCGCCGCGGTCGTCGAGGGAGCCGACATCGCGGTCGTGGTGGACGTGCTCTCCTTCACCACGAGCCTGTCGGTCGCCGTCTCCCGCGGCACCCTGGTCCATCCCTTCGCGTGGAGGGACGAGCGCGCCCAGCAGTACGCCGACCAACGCGACGCCGTCCTCGCCGTCGGCCGGCTGGAGGCGCGCCTGCTCGCCGAGCCGGCCCCGAGCCTGTCGCCGGCGCACCTCCTCGCCGGACCACAGGTCGCGCGGCTGGTGCTCCCCTCGCCCAACGGCTCCACGATCTGCTCGGCGCTGCGCGCCGGCGCCCCGGACCTCCTGGTCGTCGGCGCGGCGCTGCGCAACCGCTCCGCGGTCGCCCGGTGGCTCGTGCACCGCATCGAGGAGGGAGCGAGCGTCGCCGTCGTCCCCGCCGGCGAGCGCTGGCCGGACGACTCGCTGCGTCCCGCGGTCGAGGACCTGTGGGGCGCCGGCGCCGTCCTCGACGCACTGCCGGCCTCGCTGGCCGGTCTCCTCGCGCCGGAGGCGAGGCACGCCCTGGCGGCGTACCGGGCGGTGGCCGGCACGCTGTCCGGCGCCCTCGACGAGTGCGCGAGCGGGCAGGAGCTGATCGACCTCGGCTTCGGCGCGGACGTGGTGGTCGCCGCGGACCTGGACGCCGACGACGTCGTACCGGTGCTCACCGGCGACGGGTTCGCCCCCGCCGAGCGCTACTAGCTCAGCAGCCGGTCGATCTCGGCGAGCACGCCCTTGCGGTTCCTGCCGGTCACCTCGCGCTCGCGGACCCGCCGCAGCTCGTCGGGGCCGAGCGCGGCCAGCCGGGGCTTCACCTGCGCGATGGTGAGACGGGCGAGGTCGGGGACGACGAGCGACTCCACGTTGTCCGGCACGTCGGCCGCGGGCACCGGCGCCAGGTCGGTGCGCCGCCGGCCGGGCCGCAGCTGCGAGGGGATCGGCGGGAGCGGCAGCTTCGGCACCGGCAGTCGCGCCGGCTGGCGCACCGTGTCGAGCACCTGCAGCAGCGCCTGGGAGTAGGCCCGGCCGGTGCTGACGAGCTGGCCGAGCAGCTGGTCGGCCTCGGCCCGGGTCAGCGAGCCGCGCGCCACCAGGTCGTCCATCAGGCCCTGCAGGCGGGCCATCTGGATCGTGACGCTGTGTTCGAGCGCGCCGTGGAGGGCGCGCAGGTTGCGCCCGACCAGGTCGGCCGACTTGCCGGTGCGTCCCATGACTCCTCCAAGGGTGACGCCCTCCCTCCAGCAGGGTAGGTCGCGGGCGGTCCGGATATCCAGTGGCGTGGCGGGCGGAGGTCACCGCACACTGGCCGACTGTGCCCCGTACCCGTCCCCGATCGAACCGAAGGTGGTGACCATGACCGACATCGACGCCCTCGAGCTCCTCGCCGAGGCGCCCGCCCCCGCCCTGCGGCTGCTCGCCACCGCGATCGACCGCGAGTTCGAGCGCCGCGAGCAGACCGAGCCGACTCCCTACGAGCATGCCGCCGCCTGGCTCGGTGTCGCGGTCCCCGACCTGGTCGTGCTGAGGGAGGCGCCGGAGCACCCCGTCGCCCACGCCGTCGGACACTGGCTGTTCGAGGCGCGGGCACGCTGGAGCGCCGAGCATGTCGGCGCGTCGCCGTCCCGGCCCGCGCGGTCCGAGACGGTCCCGGGTGCACGCGGCGACGTGCGGGCCTTCAGCTCGGTCACCATGTCGCTGCCGGCCGGCACGCTCGCCGGCGTCCCCGTCGTGGTCCGGCTGGCATCCGACCGGTTCGGCACCGAGCTCGAGCTGATCGGCCGTCCTCGGGACGCGGACGGGCTGCCCGACCTGCTCGACGGGCTCCTGCGTCGCTGCCGCACCACCGGCTCGCCGTACCGCCAGGGCACCTATCGGCTGAGCGCCGGCAACCGGGGGCTGGTCCTCGAGCGCTGGACTCCCCCGGCCGCGTCGCGCGACCTGCTCAAGCTCGACGCCGCCGTGTGGCACACCGTGGACCGCGGCGTGCACCGGGTGCTGGAGCTCGCCCCCGACCTCGCCGCCCGCGGCCTCGGCACCAGCACCGGGCTGCTGCTCGTCGGACCTCCCGGCACCGGCAAGACCCAGCTCGGCACGGTGATCGCCCGCGAGCTGCACGGGACGACGACCGTCCTGGTGCCCGACACCTACGTCACCGAGCACTTCCTCACCGAGCTCTTCGACCTCGCCGCGGACCTGTCGCCCAGCCTGATCCTGATGGACGACCTCGACCTGATCGCCGGCGAGCGCGGCCAGACCAACCCGCACCGGCTGCGGGAGTTCCTCAACGTGATGGACGGCGGCCTCGCCGACCGCAGCGGCGTCGTGGTCGTCGCGTCCACGAACGACCACCGGAAGATCGACAAGGCGGCCCGCCGCTCGTCCCGCTTCGACACGGTCATCCGGATGGAGCCGCCGGGCGTCGAGGGCCGGCTCGCGATCCTCCGGCGCTATCTCGCCTGGTGCGACGCCCCGCTCGACCTGACGGCGGTGGCGCGGGCCACCGAGGGCGCGACCGGCGCGGACCTGAAGGAGCTGGTCCGGGCCACGGTGCTCGAGACCCGGGACGCGGTGACCACTGCCGCGCTGCTCTCCCAGGCGGGCGAGGGCGGGTGGCGTCCGTCGGCACCGGCGGCCGGCGACTACCTGTGAGGCTCAGGCAGCCAGGCTCAGTCATAGGCCGCCTCCACCTCCCAGCTGCCGGGCGAGCGCCAGCACATCAGCCAGGCCCGGCCGTCCACGCCGACCAGCTGGAACCGGGCCGCCCGGCCCGCCTCGGCGCCCGAGCCCGAGCCGGCTGAGCCCGGCGCCAGCCACCAGCCCTCGTCGACCGGCCACGGCCCGGCCCAGGAGGCGACGGGGCACCAGCGCCGGCCGATCCGCAGCCGCCACGGCTCGCCGGTCACCAGCCCGCGCGCGGTGACGGCCACGGCGACCCCGACCTCGTCGACCACCTCGGCCTCGAGCGGGGCGGCGAAGACCCGGCTCGGGGCGGGGCCGGGGATCCGGCCGGGCCAGGGGCGCTCGACCGGACGCAGGCCGACCGGCCGCTCCCCCCACGGCACCAGCGCCTGACGGTCCGCGGCGCCGCGCCCACCCTGGAGCACGGGGACCCGGACGGCGTCGTACCCGACCATCGCCTGGACCCGGGCGACGCCGCGGACGACCTGCTCCTCGGCACCCCCGCCCCACAGCCCGTCGGCATGGTCGCCGGCCGGCTCGACGACATCGGGCAGGAAGCGGACCAGGGTGACCGCGGAGGTGATCGTCTCGCCGGTGCCCTTGCGGCTGCGCAGCCCCGAGGACGCCATCCCGGCCTGGAGCTGCCAGTGCACCCGGTCGACGAGGTCGCGGGAGCTGAAGCAGCGGGGATGGAGCCAGGTCCGCGCGGAGACCCCGTCCTCGAACTCCGCCTCGATCCGCACCGAGGTCGCCACCAGCTGCCGGTCGGCCAGTCCGGCGACGAAGCGCTCGGCGGTGGTGCGGACGCTGAACGTGACCGCCTCGGCGGAGTCGAGGGGCGGCTCGAAGGCGATCTCGCAGGCGAGCTCGGGAGGAGGAGTGCGGGAGGCGAGCCGGGTCACCTCCCGCCCCTGGACCCGCCGCCACACGTCGGCGCCGTAGCCGCCGAACCGGTTGGCGACCTCGCTCGCCGTGAGCCGGGCGAAGTCGGCGAGCAGCACCAGGCCGAGCCGGCGCAGCAGGTCGGCGAGCTCGGCGCCCTCGGGCCCGTCGTCGGCGAGGACCGTGACGGGCAGGCCGCGGAGGAACTCCGCCGAGGACCCCGGCGCGATCGAGAGACATGCCTGAGGCGGCGCCTCCCGCGCGGCCCGCTCGGCGGTGTAGAGGTCGTCGGCCGCGCCGAACCGGCTGTCCCACACCCCGGCCTGGACGAGATGCTCGGCGAGGACCGCCGCCGCGGCCTCCTCGCCGTCGATCGCGCCACCGGCCCCACGGCGGGCGAAGTAGCGTCCTGGCGCCGGGACCGCGAGCAGCCCGGGCCGCAACGGCGCCACCCCCGGCCGCACCGTCTCCACCGCCGTCAGGACCGGCTCGAACCACCGGGCGTCGCGGTCGGGGTTGGCGTCGAGCAGGACCACCTCGGGACAACGCGCCTGGGCGTCGCGGCGCCGGTGCCCCCGGCGTACGCCCTCGGCGCGGGCGGCGGCATTGCACACCACCACCTTGTTGTTGGCCAGGACGACGGCCGGCGCCGCGGCATCCAGCGCCACCCCCTGCTCGGCGCCGGAGTCCGCCAGCTCGAGCAGGCCAGCCGTGACCGACCAGTCGGGGCACCAGAGCACCATCGTCCGCATCACAGCACCACCTCCGCCCGCATCGGCATCCGCCCGCCGCCCCGGGCGACGAGGGTGGTCCGCCGCTCGCGCAGCCGGCCCCGCCCCTGACCGATCCCCTCCCAGCTGACCTGCTCGGCACTGATCCGCGCCTCACAGCGCGGCCACTCCCCCTGCACGACCAGCACCGCCGACCGCGCGCGCAACCGGGCCTCGAGGAGCGAGGCGGAACGGGCGTCGACCCCGCCCGGCGGCCGCAGCACCACGACCTTGAGCACGTCGACCAGCGCGGCGGTCACCTCGAGCCAATGCTCCCCGGGGGTGGGCACCAGGACCGTGCGGCCGAGCACGATCCCCTGCTGCTGGGCTGCCTCGGCGCCGAAGTCGTCCCAGCCGGCGAACCCGACCCACTCCCCGGCCTGGGACGCGCCCGCCGCGAGCGCCAGCCCGAGCGTCGCCGAGTCGACGCCGTAGACCCCGCCGGTGCGCAGCTGGACCAGCCCGGCGAGCAGGGGCAGCACCGGCACCCCCAGCCGGGTCGGACCACCCTCGAGGGCAGCGATCCGCCCCCGCAGCTGGTCGACGACCGACCGGGGGTCGTCGATCTCGAGGGGGCGGACGCTCATCCCACCATGTTCGAACAAGTGTTCGAACAAAGCAAGTGGTGGCCCCGCCGCTCCCGCCGACCTCCGGGTCAACGTGATTGCGGTTTGGGACCAAACCGCAACATTTCGAGCCGATCACCTGCAGTCTCTGCCCAATCCCGAGCTGGCCTGACCACCTCGCCACCCGGAGCGCGACACCACGCCGACCTCGGCGCCACCCCCGAACCCCACGGGCCAGCTCAACTGCGGTTTGGGACCAAACCGCAACATTTCGAGCCGATCACCTGCAGTCTCTGCCCAATCCCGAGCTGGCCTGACCACCTCGCCACCCGGAGCGCGACACACCACGCCGACCTCGACAACACCCCGAACCCCACGGGCCAGCTCAACTGCGGTTTGGGACCAAACCGCAACATTTCGAGCCCATCACCTGCAGTCTCTGCCCAATCCCGAACTGGCCTGACCACCACCCGCCCCGCGAACCAAGAGCGGCCGGTCAGCAAGCACCGCGCTCAGGCAGTCCCGTACACCGGCTCCGGGGTCGGCGCCTCGGCGAGCAGGTCACGCAGGGCGACACCGACCTTCTCGGCCTCCCACCGGGCGCCGTTGTCGCGCGCGGGGCCGTGCGACCACCCGTTCTCGACGGTGATGACCGATCCGTCGATCTCGATCACCCGGCCGGTGACGTCGCCGGCCTCCTCGGAGGCGAGCCAGGCCACGACGGGCGAGTTGTCCTCGGGCAGCGCCATGGCCGAGGTGTCGAACGCGCCCTCGGTCATCCGGGTCTTGGCGACCGGCGCGATCGCGTTGACGGTGACGCCGTACCGGCCCAGCTCGACGGCCGCGACCAGGGTCATGCCGGCGATGCCCGCCTTCGCGGCGGAGTACGTCGTCTGGCCGAGTGAACCCTGGAGGCCGGCGCCGGAGGAGGTGTTGATCACCCGGGCCGCGCGCTGGCGGCCCTCCTTGGCCTCGGCGCGCCAGTACGCGCCGGCGTGCCGGAGCGGGGCGAAGTGGCCTTTGAGGTGGACCCGGATGACGGCGTCCCACTCCTCCTCGCTGGTGTTGATCAGCATCCGGTCGCGCAGGAACCCGGCGTTGTTGACGAGGATGTCGAGCCCGCCGAAGGTGTCGATCGCCTGTCGGACCATGGCCTCGGCGGCGGCGAAGTCGGCGACGTCGGCACCGTTGACCACTGCTGCTCCGCCCATCGCCTCGATCTCGGCGACGACCTGGTGCGCGGGCGACTCGTCGGTGCCCTCGCCGGCGGCGGACACGCCGAAGTCGTTGACGACGACCTGCGCGCCATGGCGCGCCAGCTCCAGCGCGTGGGCGCGTCCGATTCCTCGTCCGGCACCGGTCACGATCGCGACCCGGCCTTCCAGCAACCTGCTCACTTCGGTCTCCTCTACGACGTCGGTTCGCCCACTCCGATGCGGGACAGGACGCACAATACCAAGCAAATGCTTGGTAGCATTCCCGGCATGACAGTCACCAGCGAGTTGCGGCCGGACGGGATCCGCGTCGTCACGATGAACGCTCCCCCGGTCAACGCCCTCACGGTCCAGGGCTGGTTCGACGTGGCCGCCGCACTCGACGAGGCCAGCGCCGATCTGGCGACCAAGGTCGTCGTGCTCCGCGCGGAGGGCAAGGGCTTCAATGCGGGCGTCGACATCAAGGAGATGCAGAACACCAGCGGCTTCGACGCCCTGCTCGGAGCCAACAAGGGCTGCTTCGCCGCCTTCAAGGCTGTCTACGAGTGCTCGGTCCCCGTCGTCGCGGCCGTCAACGGATTCTGCGTCGGCGGCGGCGTCGGCCTGGTGGGGAACGCCGACATCGTGGTCGCGAGCGACGACGCGTTCTTCGGCGTACCCGAGGTCAACCAGGGCGCCCTCGGCGCCGCGACCCACATGGCGCGCCTCGTCCCCCAGCACATGATGCGCACCCTCTACTTCACCGCCCGCACCATCCCCGCGCGAGAGCTCGTGCAGTTCGGCTCCGTGCTCGAGGTCGTCCCCCGCGAGCAGCTCGACGAGGCCGCCTTGAAGGTCGCCGGGGAGATCGCCGCCAAGAACACCAAGGTGATCCGGGCCGCCAAGGAGGCGCTCAACGGGATCGACCCGGTCGACGTCAACAAGTCCTACCGCTGGGAGCAGGGCTTCACCTTCGAGCTCAACCTGATGGGCGTCAGCGACGAGCTCCGCGACGACTTCGCCGGAACCACCAAGGCCGGAGGCGCCCAGTGAGCCGCAAGCCCCGCGACAAGCGGACGTCGATCGACGACGTGATCGCCTCGCTCGAGAGCGGGATGACCATCGGGATCGGCGGCTGGGGCCCGCGGCGCAAGCCGATGGCCCTGGTCCGCGCGATCTGCAACTCCGACCTCGAGGACCTCACCATCGTCAGCTGGGGCGGTGCCGACGTCGGCCTGCTCGCCCGTGCCGGCAAGATCCGGCGCCTGGTCTACGCCTTCGTCAGCCTCGACTCGATCCCCCTGGAGCCGAACTTCCAGCGCGCCCGCCAGACCGCGGCGATCCCCGAGATCGTCGAGCTCGACGAGGGGATGTTCCAGACCGGACTCAAGGCCGCGGCCGAGCGGCTGCCGTTCCTGCCGATGCGCGCCGGGCTGGGATCCGACGTCCTGGTCAACAACCCGTGGATCAAGACCGTCACCAGCCCGTACGACGACGGAGTCGGCCACGAGGAGCTGGTCGCCGTGCCCGCGCTCAAGCTCGACGTCGCACTGGTCCACCTCAACCGCGCCGACATGCACGGCAACGCGACCTACCTCGGCCCGGACCCGTACTTCGACGACCTGTTCGCGATGGCGGCCGACCGCACCTATCTCAGTGTCGAGCAGATCGTCGACACCGCCGGGCTCACCGTCGACACCCCCGTCCAGCGGGTGCTGCTGAACCGGATGATGGTCACCGGCGTGGTCGAGACCCCCAACGGTGCGCACTTCACCAACTGCGTGCCCGACTACGAGCGCGACGAGCGCTTCCAGAAGGCGTACGCCTCGGCGGCGTCCGGATCCGACGAGGACTGGCAGGCATTCCACGACCGCTTCCTCGCCGGCGACGAAGCGGCCTACCAAGCGGCCGTTCGGGCCTTCACCGAGGAGAACGCCAAGTGAGCGACTACACCCGGGCGGACGTCTGCGCCGCCGCGATCGCCGACGCCTTCAAGGACGACGGCGAGATCTTCGCCAGCCCGATGGGACTGCTGCCCATGCTCGGCGTCCGGCTCGCCAAGCTCACCAGCAACCCGGACCTGGTGATCTCCGACGGCGAGGCGTTCTTCCTCGCCGGTACGCCGCCGCTGTTCGCGAAGGGCGACGTCGTCGAGGGCTGGATCCCGTTCCGCAAGGTCTTCGACGTGATCGCCTACGGCCGGCGGCACGTGATGATGGGCGCCACCCAGGTCGACCGCGACGGCAACCAGAACATCTCCGCGATCGGGCCGTTCGCCCAGCCGACCCGCCAGCTGCTCGGCTCCCGCGGGGCGCCGGGCAACACGGTGGGCCACCGCACGTCGTACTGGGTCCCCCGCCACTCCCCCCGCGTCTTCGTCGAGCGGGTCGACACCGTCTCCGGCGTCGGCCCGAAGCGCGCGAAGGCCGCCGGCATCGGCGCGAGCCGCTACAACGACATCCACCGGGTCGTCAGCAACCTCGGGGTCTTCGACATGGGGGGCGCGGACGACACGATGCGCCTGGTCTCGCTCCACCCCGGCGTGAGCGTCGACGACGTCGTCGCCGCCACCGGGTTCGCGCTCGAGATCCCGGCCGAGGTCGCGTCCACCCGGGAGCCGACCTACGAGGAGCTGACCCTGATCCGCGAGATGCTCGACCCGAAGGGTCTGCGCTTCAAGGAGGTTCCCCAGGAAGAGGTGGCGCAGTGATCGCCCAGCAGCTCCGTACGCCCTTCACCGACCTGGTCGGCGTACCTCACCCCGTCGTCCAGACCGGCATGGGCTGGGTCTCCGGCCCGCGCCTGGTGTCCGGCACAGCCAACGCCGGCGGCCTCGGCATCCTCGCCTCGGCGACGATGACCTTCGCCGAGCTCGAGGCCGCGATCATCGAGGTCAAGGGCCGCACCGACCGGCCGTTCGGCGTCAACCTGCGCGCCGACGCCGGTGACGCCGCCGACCGCTGCCAGCTGCTCATCGACCACGGGGTGAAGGTCGCGTCCTTCGCACTCGCCCCCAAGCCCGAGCTGATCGCCAAGCTCAAGGAGCACGACATCGTCGTGATGCCGTCGATCGGCGCGGCCAAGCACGCGGTCAAGGTCGCCTCGTGGGGCGCCGACGCGGTCATGGTCCAGGGCGGCGAGGGCGGCGGCCACACCGGCGCCGTACCCACCACGCTGCTGCTCCCGACCGTCCTCGACGCCGTCGACATCCCGGTCATCGCCGCGGGCGGCTTCTTCGACGGCCGCGGTCTCGCCGCCGCGCTGTCGTACGGCGCGGCCGGCGTCGGCATGGGCACCCGCTTCCTGCTCACCCGCGACTCCGCGGTCCCGCAGGCGGTCAAGGAGCTCTACCTGTCGAAGGGCCTGTCCGACACCGTCGTCACGACCAAGGTCGACGGCATGCCGCACCGGATCCTGCGCACCGACTTCGTCGAGTCGCTCGAGGAGACCTCCGCGGTACGCCGGCTCGGCCCGACCGCGCGCCGGACCCTGGAGTTCAAGAAGGCGTCGGGCATGTCCTGGGCCGAGCTGCTCAAGGACGGTCGCGCGATGAAGAAGGCACAGGGGCGCACCCTCGGCCAGATGGCACTCGCCGCCAACACCCCGACCATGCTGCGTGCCGGGCTGGTCGAGGGCGACACCTCCGCGGGGGTGCTCGCCAGCGGCCAGGTCGTGGGCGTGATCGACGACCTGCCGTCGTGCGAGGAGCTGATCGAGCGGATCGTCGTCGAGGCCGCCGGCGAGCTGAAGCGGGCATCGTCGTACGTCGT
This sequence comes from Nocardioides nitrophenolicus, assembly GCF_016907515.1. Taxonomy (NCBI): domain Bacteria; kingdom Bacillati; phylum Actinomycetota; class Actinomycetes; order Propionibacteriales; family Nocardioidaceae; genus Nocardioides; species Nocardioides nitrophenolicus. The sequence goes on along the minus strand of NZ_JAFBBY010000001.1, from coordinate 5,496,935 downwards.
GTGATCGATCTCGCGAACGAGGGCGCGACGGGCAGGTCCCGTCGCGCCCTCGCCGCGTCTCCTCGCCGCCCCCACCCCCGTTGTGTCGGACCCCTCCCCTAGGGTCGGTCGGGTGAGTGGCCGATGAGCAAGATGGATGCAGTGCGCGCGATGCGCGAGGCCCGGTACGCCGAGGCCCAGGCCCGCGCGGGTGGTTCGGCCCCGGCCGCGAAGCGGGCCACGCCCGCCAAGGCCGCTACGCCGGCCAAGGCGGCGAAGGCCACGAAAGCCGCGAAGGCCGCGAAGGCTCAGCCGGCGGTGGCGCCGGCCGAGGACGGCGCCGACGAGGCGCTCTGCGGGCACCGCAACATCAGCGGCCGCACGTGCACCCGCGAGCGCGGGCACGCGGCGAAGAGTCACCGGTACTCCTAGCTCAGGCGCTGCTCCGATGCGGGCCCGGCCCGCGCCCACCGATACCCTGGGCTCGTGAACCAGACGTCGCAGCAGGGGGCCGGCCCGAACCCAGCGAGCCCTCGCCGCCGTCACCTGATGGACCCCAACGCGCCCCGCAAGGCGCCGGACCCGAAGGACATCGAGCGCCTGCAGCGGGTGCAGCGCCGGGTGGTGTCGGTGCTGGTGGTCACCACGATCCTGCACCTCTCGGCCGGCTTCGTGATCGCGGCCGACCACGTAGCCGACGACCGGATGGACGCCCGGATCGGGCTCAACCTCATCGCGGTGGCGTTCATGGTCGGCGGGATCGCCGCCACGCTCGTCATCAACGGCCGCTCATGGCGTTCGCCGTGGCTGCTGCTGGGACTGGTTCCTGGGATCGTCGGCCTGTGGTGGACGGTGCTCTGAGCCCGACCGGCGGCGTTCAGTCCTCGATGTCGGCCTCGTAGACGTCGTCGACCCCGTCGGCGACCGTGAACACCCAGCCGGTGTCGCGCCGCTCGTGATCGGGGTCGAGGCGCGCACCGTGCAGCACCTCGACCTCGGGGGTGACGCCCCGCGCCAGCATCGGGGCGAGGTCGGGGCTCATCAGGCGTCGGGGGCGTGACCGTGGAAGACCGCCTCGATGTTGTTGCCGTCGAGGTCGCGCACGAACGCGCCGTAGTAGCCCGGGTGGTACTCCGGCCACGCCCGCGGCGCGTGGAGCACCTCGGCGCCGACGGCGACGGCCGCCTCGTGGAAGGCGTGGACGGCGGCGACGTCCGCCGCGCGGAACGCGACATGAACCTCGCGCTGGGCCGGCATGTCGGCGTAGCTGCTCAGCCAGAAGGCGGGATCGCCCTCGGGGCCGTAGCCGACGGCGACGTCGTAGTCGAGGACCCGGCCGTAGCCCAGCGGCGCGAGCACCTGGTCGTAGAAGGACTTGGCCGCCGCGAGGTCGGCGCAGTTGATGCCGAGGTGATCGATCATGAGGACATCGAAGCAGTCAGGTCCGACATCCTCGCTCAGGTACGACGGCGCGCGGCCGATCGGGACGGCATGCAGCACACGCACGTCCCGCCCGATGTGCATCCCGGCGTGCTGCAGACGGTCAGCCTGACCCTGCGGCCGACCGCCGGAGCGCCGGTGGCGCTGGAGGCCAGGGTGCTCGACCTCGAGCCGCAGGCCGACGGCTCCACGACCCTGGTCGTGGCCTGTCCGGCCGGCCTGGACCCGCAGGAGTACCACTTCGACGCCACGGTGGCCTGGACCTACCCGCTCGGGCGGATGGAGTGCCCGGTCAGCACCCGCCCCGGACGTCGTGCGTACGGCGAGGTCTGGCTGCTGCGCCCGACCGCACCCGCCGCTCGGCTCCAGGAGCGGGCCTACTTCCGCGCCCGGATCTCGATGCCGGTCCTGCTCCGCTGGCACGACGACCTCGTCGAGGACGAACGGGAGCTGATCGGTGTCGTGGTCGACGTCAGCGAGGGCGGGCTGATGGCCAGCGTCCGCACCCAGCCGCCGCCGGTCGGCGCCCCCGTGCAGGCCACGGTCCGGCTCGCCGGCGACAACCTGGTGCAGGCCGCCACGGTCGTGCGGCACGTCCGGTTCGCCAGCGGCGGGCTCGGCGTCGCGGTCGGCTTCGTCGACCCGTCCGTCCACGGCGACCGGATCCGGCGGCTGGTCTTCGAGACCGAGCGCCGCCGGCGCCGCCGCAGCTGAGCTCGGCTGACCTGGGCCCGGATCAGCGCACCTCGCAGTCGACCGGGTCGTCGCAGTCGCGCAGGGGGTGGTCCTCGATGACCTCACCGGAGGCGTCGTACGCGATCACCCGCGCCAGCGGCCCGGCGACCTCGCCGAAGAACATCGACTCCCCGGGGACCAGCGTCCCGGCCAGGACCGTGCCCTCGACCTGGGCGCCGTCGGTGCCGACGAACACCGCGCGCGCGACGTCGGTGCCGTCGAGCCCGGCGATCGCGAGCGTCCCCGGCACGCCGTCGGCGTCGGACTCCGTGGTGAAGACCTCCATCGGCGCACCGCGCTGGAGGAAGCGCTCGGTGCCCATTCCCCACTCGTAGTTCCAGCTGTCGCCCTGACGGGTCAGCATCGCGGGGTAGCAGGTCACCCCCTCGGGCAGCTCGCCCGCGCCTTCCGTCGTCACGCAGCCGAGGTAGCGCGGTCCGGCGTCCACGGCGACGCCGGTGAGGTCGGTCGTGCCGGTCTCCCAGCCGTCCTCCTCGTCGCCGGCGGCCCTCTCGGTCGCCTCGGTGCCGTCGTAGAGCCAGGCCGGCAGGTCCTTGCGGTCGAACAGCGTCACGCCGAGGAATGCCTCGTCGGGCAGCTCGACGGCCTCGCCGTGCACCTCGACCGGGATGTCGCCGCCGAGGGAGCGCGATCCCGGCGCCGGGATCGCCACCAGGGACGGCGAGACCTGCTCGGCGCCCGGGATCTCGGCCAGCGCCCGGCGGGCCAGCTCGCTGAGCCCCTCCGACGTGGGTGCGGCGGACCTCGTCGGCGCCGCGGGGTCGGCCGCCCGTTCCGACCCGCCCGTGGCCGCCACCGCGATCACCGTGACCAGCGTCGCGCCGGCGACGACGGTGCCGGCCGCGCCGAGACGCCGCACCCGCCGGCGGCTCCGTCCACGACGGCGGATCAGGTCCAGGTCGGGTCCCGGGCCGGACGCACCGGTCCCGGTCAGCAGCTGCTCCAGCTCGGCCACATCTCGCTCGCTCACAACGCACCCCTCAGCTCGTCGGTGTCCTCGGTGATCGACACCCGCAGCTTGGCGAGGGCGCGCGACAGCGCGCTCTTCACCGTGCCCGGAGCGATGCCCAGCTCGGCCGCGACGGCGGCCTCGCTCAGGTCGCAGTAGTGACGCAGCACCACCACCCGCCGCTCCCGCTCGGTCAGTCCGGCGAGCAGGCGCACGATCAGGTCCCGGTCCTCGACCGTGGACCGCCCCGCCTCCGGGACGACGTCGAGTGCGGCGTCGCCCACCTCCACCACGCGCCTGCGGCGCAGGCGGTCGATGTTGAGGTTGAGCAGCACCCGCCGTGCGTACGCCGGGGCGTCGCCGGCCCGGACCCGGCTCCAGGAGGAGTAGGTCCGCACCAGCGCCGCCTGGGCGAGGTCCTCGGCCAGGTGGTGGTCGCCGGTCAGCAGGTAGCCGATGCGGTGCAGCCGCGGCCATGCGGTCGTGGCGAACTCGTCGAACGCCTCGTCGTGCTGGTTGCGCATCGCAGCTCCCTTCAGGTGTCACCCTCCCTTACGCAGGGAGGGCACACCGGGGTTCCGCGGTGAGCGGTGCGACTTCTCAGAGACGCTCGATGATGGTGACGTTCGCCTGCCCACCGCCCTCACACATGGTCTGCAGGCCGTAGCGCCCGCCCGTGCGCTCGAGCTCGTTGAGCAGCGTCGTCATCAGCCGGGCGCCGGTCGCGCCGATCGGGTGTCCGAGGGCGATGCCGCCGCCGTTGACGTTGACCTTCTCGTGCGGGACCCCGGTCTCCTTCATCCACGCGAGGACGACGGAGGCGAACGCCTCGTTGCACTCGAACAGGTCGATGTCGTCGACCGACATCCCGGACCTGGCAAGCGCATGCTTGGTCGCCGGGATCGGGCCGGTCAGCATCCAGACCGGGTCGTCGCCGCGCACCGACAGGTGCACGATCCGAGCCCGCGGGGTGAGCCCGTGGTCCTTGACGGCCTGCTCGGAGGCCACGAGGAGCGCGGCGGAGCCGTCGCAGATCTGCGAGGCGACGCCCGCGGTGATCCGGCCGCCGGGAGCGAGCGGCTGGAGGGCCGCCATCTTCTCGAGCGAGGTGTCGCGCGGGCACTGGTCGGTGTCGAAGACGGTTCCGTCCTCCAGCGCGTACGGCGCGATCTCGCCCGCGAACCGGCCGGCATCGATCGCGGCCCGGGCCCGCTCGTGCGAGGCGAGCGCGTAGCGCTCCATGTCCTCGCGCGAGACGTCCCACTTCTCCGCGATCATCTCGGCGGAGCGGAACTGGCTGACCTCCTGGTCGCCGTAGCGCTTGAGCCAGCCCGGCGACTCGGCGAACGGCGTGGAGAAGCCGTACTGCTGACCCGCGAGCATCGCCGCCGAGATCGGGATGGCACTCATGTTCTGCACGCCGCCCGCGACCACCAGGTCCTGGGTGCCGGACATCACCGCCTGGGCCGCGAAGTGCACGGCCTGCTGGGACGAGCCGCACTGGCGGTCGATGGTCACGCCGGGGACGTGGTCGGGCAGGCCCGCGACGAGCCACGCCGTACGGGCGATGTCGCCGGCCTGGGAGCCGAGCGTGTCGCAGCAGCCCAGGATGACGTCGTCGACGGCGCCCGGGTCGATGCCCGTGCGGTCGACGAGCGCGCTGATCGAGTGGGCGCCGAGGTCGGCGGAGTGGACGCCGGCGAGCGCGCCGCCGCGCTTGCCGACTGCGGTGCGGACCGCGTCGACGATGTAGGCCTCAGCCATGGCAGGTCTCCTTGCGTTGGAAGTTCGGGGAATCAGGCGTGCTGGCTGCTGACCGAGATGACCTCGCCCGTCAGGTACGACGAGTAGTCGCTCGCCAGGAAGACCATCACGTTGGCGACCTCCCAGGGCGCGGCGGCCCGGCCGAACGCCTCACGCTGCTTGAGCTCGACGAGCAGCTCGGGCGAGGTGACCTTCTCCAGGAAGGGGTGCATCGCCAGCGACGGCGAGACCGCGTTGACCCGGATGCCGTGCGGCGCGAGGTCGAGCGCCGAGCAGCGGGTCAGCGCCATCACGCCGGCCTTGGCGGCGGCGTAGTGGGCCTGGCCCTCCTGGGCGCGCCAGCCGATGACCGAGGCGTTGTTGACGATGACGCCCTTCTTGCCCGCGGCGACGAACCGCTGGCCGACCGCCCGGGTGGCCCGCATGGTACCGGTGAGCGTGATGTCGATGACCCGGTTCCAGACCTCGTCGGTGACCTCGAGGATCGAGTCCGTGCCGCCCAGGCCCGCGTTGTTGATCATGATGTCGACGCCGCCGAACTCGTCGGCCGCGTCGAGGAGGGCGGTGATGTCCTCCTCCCTCGTCACGTCGCAGACCAGCTGGCGGACCCGGTCGGCGCCGAACTCCGCGGCCAGCGCCTCCTCGGCCTCCTTGAGCCGGCGCTCGTGGGTGTCGCTGAACACCACGGCCCTGGCGCCCTCCTCCAGCGCCCGGCGTACGACGGCCGCACCGATCCCGGCACCGGCCGCGGCGGTCACGACGACCACCTTGCCGGCCAGCAGGTCGTGGCCCGGGACGTAGTCGGGGGTCGGCTGCTCGGGTCGCATGGCGGTCATCCGCGGGGCTCCTTCGGTAGGCCGAGCACGCGCTCGGCGAGGATGTTTCGTTGGATCTCGTCGCTGCCGCCGTAGATCGTGTCAGCACGCGAGAAGAGGAAGAGGCGCTGGTGGTCGTCGAGGTCGTACGACGATCCGCCGCGCGTGAGCAGGCCGTCGCGGCCCGCGACGTCCATGGCGACCTCGCCGAGGGTCCGGTGCCAGCCGGCCCAGGCCAGCTTGAAGATCGAGCCCGCTCCCCCACCGGCGGCCGAGTCCTGGCCCCCCTCGACGAGCGCGAGCGCACGCAGCGCGAAGCTGCGGATCACGGCCAGCTCGGTCTTGAGCGCGGCGAGCCGGTCGCGCACGACGGGGTCGTCGATGGAGCCGTTGTCCTTGGCCCGCGCGACGACGCTCTCGAGCTCGCGCGCGAAGCCGACGGTCTGGCCCAGGGTGGACACGCCACGCTCGAAGCCGAGCAGGCCCATCGCCACTCCCCAGCCACGGCCGGGCTCGCCGACCACCAGGTCGACGGAGGTGCGTGCGCCGGTGAAGAAGACCTCGTTGAACTCCGACCCGCTGGTGAGCTGTTCGATCGGGCGGATCTCGACCCCGTCCTGGCGGAGTGGGACGAGCAGGAAGGAGAGGCCCTGGTGCCGCTGTGAGCCCGGCTCGGTCCGCGCCACGACGAAGCACCAGTCCGAGAGGTGCGCGAGCGAGGTCCACACCTTCTGCCCGTCGATCACCCACTCGCCGGCCGACTCGTCCAGGCGGGCCCGGGTCTGCACGTTGGCGAGGTCGGAGCCGGCACCGGGCTCGGAGTAGCCCTGCGCCCACAGCTCGCGGACGCCGACGATCTCGGGCAGGAAGCGCTGCTGCTGCTCGGGCGTGCCGAAGGCGATCAGCGTCGGACCAAGCAGCTGCTCGCCCAGGTGGTTGACCCCGGCCGGCGCGTCGGACCGGGCGTACTCCTCGTGGAAGATCACCTGCTGCCACAGCGACAGGCCGCGACCACCGTGCTCCGTGGGCCATCCGACCGCGGTCCAGCCGTGCTCGGCGAGGTGCCGGTTCCACGCCAGCCGCTCGTCGTGGGCCTCGTGCTCCCGCCCCGGGCCACCCAGCCCACGCAGCGCGGCCCACTCGCCGGTCAGGTGGTCGCCGAGCCATTCCCGGATCTCGGCGCGGAACGCGCGGTCCTCAGGCCCCTCGGTGAGGTTCATGACTGGTACTCTACCAAGCAAATGCTTGGTTTGGGCATCGCCCTCGCCTACATTTCCCCTGTGCCGACCGCCACGCCGATGAGGAACCCCGACTGACATGGATCTCGAACTGAGCGAGTCCGAGCTGGCCTTCCAGGCCGAGGCCCGGGCCTGGCTGGCGGCGAACGTCCCCGCCGAGCCGCTGCCGTCCCTCGACACCGCGGAGGGCTTCGTGCTGCACCAGGAGTGGGAGGCCAAGCTGGCGGCCGACCGGTGGTCCGTCGTGTCGTGGCCCACGGCGTACCACGGTCGCGAGGCGTCGCTCGTCGAATGGGTGATCTTCGAGGAGGAGTACTACCGGGCCGGCGCGCCGCTGCGGGTGTCGCAGAACGGCATCTTCCTGCTCGCGCCCATCATCTTCGAGCACGGCACGCCCGAGCAGCGGGACCGCTTCCTGCCCTCGATGGCGACCGGCGAGCGGGTCTGGGCGCAGTGCTGGAGCGAGCCCGAGGCCGGCTCCGACCTCGCCTCGCTCAAGTCGACGGCCCGGCGCGACGACCAGCGGGGCGGCTGGGTGCTCAACGGCCAGAAGATCTGGTGCTCGCGCGCCGCCCTGGCCCACTGGGGCTTCGGACTGTTCCGCAGCGACCCCGAGGCGCAGAAGCACGCCGGCCTCACCTACTTCCTGTTCCCCCTCGACGCCGAGGGCGTGACGGTCCGCCCGATCGCCCAGCTCGACGGCGAGGAGGGCTTCGCCGAGGTGTTCTTCGACGACGTGTTCGTGCCCGACGCCGACGTGCTCGGTGCTCCCGGCGACGGCTGGCGGGTAGCGATGAGCACCGCCGGCAACGAGCGCGGGCTCTCGCTGCGCTCCCCCGGCCGCTTCACCGCGGCCGCCGACCGCCTGCTCGCGCTGTACGACGAGCAGCCCGACCCGCGCGTCGCCGACCGGGTCGTCGACGCCTGGCTGGCCGCCGAGGCCTACCGCCTCTACACGTGGGGCACGGTCACCAAGCTCAAGAACGGGGGCGATGTCGGCGCTGCTGGATCGGTCAACAAGGTCTGGTGGAGCGAGCTCGACGTCGCCCTCCACGAGACCGCGCTCGACCTCCTCGGCGCGGACGCGGAGCTCGAGTCCCGCTGGCTCGACGGCTACACATTCTCGTTGTCCGGACCGATCTACGCCGGCACCAACGAGATCCAGCGCAATATCGTCGCCGAGCGGATCCTCGGCCTGCCCCGCGAGCCCAAGGGAGTGCAGAAGTGAGGTTCGAGCTCACCACCGACCAGCAGGACTTCGCCGCGTCCCTCGACGCGCTCCTCAGCGCCGCCGACCCGGTGGCCGCGGCCCGGGCCTGGGCCGCGGGCGACCACGACCCCGGCCTGCGCCTGTGGGAGCGGCTCGCCGAGCAGGGCCTGACCATGCTCGCCACCGAGGCCTCGCCGGTGGAGGTCTGCGTGGCCTTCGAAGCGCTTGGTCGGCACGCCGTCCCTGGTCCGTGGGTCGAGTCCGCGGCCTACCTACCGCTTGCTCTGGGCGTCGAGGTCGACGGCGTCGCCACCGTCGCGATGCCGCGTGCTTTGGACGCCGACGTCGCGGACGCCATCTACACGGTCGTCGACGGCGCCCTGCACACCGCCACCGCCGCGACCGCCCACACCTCGGTCGACCGCAGCCGCCACCTGTTCGACGTCACCCCCGGCCCGGCCGTCGAGCACGGCGACCTCGCGGCGGCGTACGACCTCGCGGTGCTCGCCACCGCCGCCCAGCTGTTGGGCGCGGGCGAGCGGGTGCTCGCCGACGCCGTGACCTACGTGAAGCAGCGCAGGCAGTTCGGCCGCGAGATCGGCTCGTACCAGGCGATCAAGCACAAGCTCGCCGACGTGCGGATCGCGCTCGACTTCGCGCGTCCGCTGGTCTTCGGTGCCGCGCTCGACCCGACCCCGCGCGCGGTGTCGGCGGCGAAGGTGGCCTGCTCCGACGCGGCGTACCTCGCCTCGCGCACCGGGCTGCAGGTGCACGGTGCGATCGGCTACACCCAGGAGTTCGACCTCAGCGTCTGGATCACCAAGATCCGCGCCCTGGTCTCCGCCTGGGGCACGCCCGCCGACCACCGCGCCCGGATCCTGGCCACCCTGCGGAGCGCATGATGCGGTTCGAGCTGAGCGAGGAGCAGGCCGAGCTGGCCGCCACCGTCCGCGGCCTGCTCGACAAGCGGGCCGACTCGGCCGCCGTCCGCGCCGCGTCGGTCTCGGACCGGGGCTATGACGAGGCGCTGTGGACGACGCTGTGCGAGCAGATCGGGGTGGCGGCACTCGCCGTTCCGGAGGAGTACGACGGCGTCGGGGCCACCTTCTTCGAGACCGCGGTCGTCCTGGAGGAGCTGGGCCGCACCGTCGCGCCGTCCCCGCTGCTCGCCACGACCATCGCCACCGAGGCGCTGCTGGCCGGCGGTACGCCAGAGGCCCGGCAACGGCTGCTCCCCCGCCTCGCCGCGGGCGAGATCGGCACCCTCGCACTCGACGAGGGGCCGGTGCTCGACGGTGACCGGGCCGCCGTAATGCTGGCGGTCCGCGGCGACGACCTGGTCGAGGTCGTCGGGGCACGCGCCACCTGGGCGGAGTCCATGGACCAGAGCATCCGGCTGGCCCACCTCGAGCTGTCCGACGCCGAGCTCACGGTGGTGGGCGACGGCGCCGCCGCCCGCGCCCGGGCCGAGCTGATCGGCGCCGCGGCCGGCGCCGCCCTGGCGGTCGGTCTCGCCGACCGGGCGCTGCAGATGACCGTCGGCTACCTCCAGGAGCGGGTGCAGTTCGGCCGCCCGATCGGTTCCTTCCAGGCGCTCAAGCACCGGATGGCCGACCTGCTCGCGCGGGTCGAGCTGGCCCGCTCGGCGAGCTGGGCGGCGTCGTACGCGCTCGCCGACACCGCGACCGATCCGGACGAGGCGGTCTTCCTGACCCACACCGCTGCCGCGTACGCCGTCGAGACCGCGACCCTGGCCGCCAGCGAGTGCGTGCAGCTGCACGGCGGCATCGCGATCACCTGGGAGCACGACGCCCACCTGGTGTTCAAGCGCGCCCACGCGCTCGGGCAGCTCGCGGGCGCGCCGCACCGCCACCGGGCGGCCGTCGAGCTGTAGGGGCGCCGGTCAGCCGACCGGGCTGGTGCAGCGGACCGCGCTGAGCACCCCCGGCGAGCGGTCCAGCGGCAGCGGGCAGGCGCCGACGGTGACCGCGACCGGGGCGCTGTGCCGTCGGGTGCCCCGCTCGCGGATCCGGTACCAGCGGGTGCCGGGCGGCGCCGCCTGCTCGAACACCCGGACGCCGCCACTCATCCGGGCCCGGGCGACGCGCTGCCAGGGTCCTCCCGGCACGGTACGCATCTGGAGCACGATCCGCCGGACCCGGCGGGTCTCGGCGACCAGCTGGTAGGTCTCGCCGTAGCCCACGCTGGCGCTCATCGCGACCAGCCGCAGCCTGCGCTTGGGACGTGCCGGCACGGCTCGGCCGGTGACCGGCCGTGCGGCAGCGCTCCGGGCCGCGCCGAGCAGGCTCTCGATCGTGGAGTCGAAGGGCACCGCGAAGAGAAGGGGCGTGCCGTCCTTGGGCCGGCGCGAGGTGACGGCGAAGATGAAGCCGGTGTCGGCACCGGCCATCCGCAGGAACCACGGCCCACCACTGGCGCCACCCGTCATCGGGCAGGCGATCTGGGCGTCTCCCACGGTCGAGGTGTAGCCCGAGGCGGTCGTCGATCCGCCACACTCCTGGCGGCTCTCGCCGTCGTACGGCGCCTGGGCGGGCCACCCGACCACGCGCACGCCGTCCTCGCGGGCCGGGTAGTTCCAGGCCAGCCCGTTGCCGCCGACGACGTCGACCAGGTTGACGCCACCGCGCGGCGCGAGCTGGACCAGCGCCTGGTCGTGCGCCTCGTCCTCGGCGCTCACCCAGGTGGGCTGCGCCACGACGGCCACGCCCACCCAGCTGCCGTAGGGCGCGGCGCCGTGGTCGTAGCCGGGCACGAACAGGAAGTTGCCGTAGTAGTGGCGCGCTCCGCACAGCAGCTCGCAGCCGAGCCGCAGCCCGTGGACGCAGTGCCCGGCGGTGATGATCAGGTTGCGCTCGGCGGTGTTGACCGACGACGCCGAGCACACCGCGGTGCCGCCGGCGTCGCTGAAGTACAGCTTGCCGGTGCTGCGCAGCCCACTCGGCGCGGCCGCCGCGGTGGTGCGCCCCCGCACGGCGGAGCCAGGGAGCGAGCCCGACGCCCCGAGGTCCAGGGGCACGGCGTCGCGCATCCGCTGGGGCGTCCAGAAGTCCCGGACGCCGGCGTGGGGCACCGGGCGCACCTCGACGGCGGGTCGCGCCGGGTCGCGCGGACCGGACGGAGTCGCGCTCGCCCCGGGCAGGGCTCCGAGCACGCCGACGACCAGCGTGACCACCAACGCGACCACCAACGCGACCGCCAGCCCGGCCACCACCGGCATCTCGGCTGAACAGCGCCTGCGCATCGATCCCCCCGGATCGCTCGTCGTACTCGATCAGGGGCTCAACGGCCCGGTGGGGTCCGGGTCACGAGTCGGTGGTGCGGTACCGGCCTCGGAAGAAGAGCAGCGGCTCGGTGACCGTGGCGTCCTCGGGGTGGGCCTCGAGGTGCTCGACCCTGCCGACCACGATGAAGTGGTCGCCGCCCTCGTAGACGGCGTGGATCGTGCAGTCGAGGTGGGCCAGCGTGCCCTGGATGACGGGCGAGCCCGTCACCTCGGCCGGCTCCCACGAGATCCCGGCGAACTTGTCGATGCCCTTGGTCGCCATCTGCCCGGAGACGTGCTCCTGGTCGGCTGCCAGCACGTTGACGCAGAACCGTCCCGAGCGCTGGATCGCCGGCCAGGCGCGAGAGCTGCGCGCCGGGATGAAGGTGATGAGCGGCGGGTCGAGCGACACGCTGGAGAACGACTGGCAGGTCATGCCGACCGGCTCGTCGCCGCTCATCGTGGTGATCACGGTGATGCCGGACGCGAAGCAGCCGAGGGTGTCGCGGAAGCGACGGGCGGCGGCCCGGGCGTCCGGGTCGTCGTGGACCGCGACCTCCTCGCCGGGCCGCAGCTCGAAGTCGACCTCCGCGTCCCCGAGCCAGGACTGGATCAGCTCGGGGTGCGGCCAGGTCTCCCGCGCGTCGGGGCTGATGCCCTCGGGGATCTCGCTCACACCGGTCACGCTAACGCGGCTCACTGGCCGCCGAAGACGTGGCCCCAGTACGACACCGCGGTCGACTCGCGGGCGACCCAGCGGGCATCGTCGACGGTCATCCCCTCGGTGCCGAACTCCACGTCGAAGCCGCCGGGCGAGCGGACGTAGAACGAGATCATCTCGTCGTTCATGTGCCGCCCGAGCGTTGCCGACAGCGGCGCCTGGTGCTTGCGGACCCGCTCCAGCGCGCGGCCGACGTGGTCGAGCTTGTCGACCTCGAGCATGACGTGGACGCACTTGCTCGGGTTGGGCATCGGCAGGAACGCGAGCGAGTGGTGGCGCGGGTTGACGCCGAGGAAGCGCAACCAGACCTTGCTGCCCGGCTCCTTGCCGACGAACTCGCCCGGCATGCTCATCGAGTCGCGCAGCCGGAAGCCGAGCACCTCGGTGTAGAAGCGCAGCGCCTCGACGTCGTCGAGCACCGGCACCACGATGTGCCCCATGCCCTGCTCGCCGGTCACGAAGGTGGCGGCGTACGGCGTGACGACGGGTCGCGCCTCGTAGGTGATGCCGTGGAACAGCTCGAAGACGTTGTCCCACGGGTCGCGGAAGCGGACCAGCTCCTGCACCCGGCGCTCGGCGAGCTCCTCGGGCGTGCCCTCCTCGAACTCCACGCCGGCCTTCTGCAGGTGCTCGCGGGCGTTCTGCAGCGCCTGGTGGTCGGCGAGCTCCCAGCCGGTGCAGTCGAGCTGGTCGACGTCGGACGGGAAGACCACGATCCGCGCGGAGACCTCGTCGATGCGCCAGTACTGGTGGTCCGGGTTCGGGCCGCGGCCCTCGGCGAGGCCGAGCACCTTGCCGGCGAACGTGGTCCAGGCCTCCAGGTCGGTGCTCGCGACCCGGATGTAGCCCATCGACTTGATGTCGATCGTCATCAGGCGCCCCTCTCTCGGTGGCGGTTCAGGAAGCCGACGGTGATCTCGCGGAACTCGTCGGCGGCCTCGATCTGTGCCCAGTGCCCGCAGTTGGGGAACACGTGCAGCTGCGCCTTCGGGATCAGCTTGAGCGCCGCGAACGCGCCGTCGAGCGGGTTGACCCGGTCCTCGCGGCCCCAGGTGAGCAGGGTGTGCTTGCGCAGCCGGTGCGCCTCGCGCCACAGCATGCCGTCCTCGGCGGTCTCGGGGTTCCAGAAGGACATGCCCATCGAGCGCATCGCGTCCTGCGCGCCGGGCGCGGTGGCGTCGGCGAAGCGCTCCTCGACCAGCTCGTCGGTGACCAGCGCCTGGTTGACGACCATGGTCGAGATGAAGGCGCGCAACGACTCCCGACTGGGGTGGGCGCCGAAGTCCATCAGCCGCTGCACGCCCTCGGTCGGGTCGGCGTGGAACAGGTTCAGCGAGAGCCCGCCCGGTCCCATCAGGACCAGCCGGCCCACCCGGTCGGGGTAGCTCAGCGCGAGCCGCATCGCCGTCCCGCCGCCGAGGCTGTTGCCGAGCAGGTGCACCTTCTCGATGCCGAGCTCGTCGAGCAGGGCGACGACGGCGTCGGCGGCGAACCGGTAGAAGTTGCCGACCACCGGCGGCTTGTCGGAACCGCCGAAGCCCGGCTGGTCGACCAGGATGGTGCGGTAGTGGGCGGCGAAGCCCTCGAGCGCCGGGCCGAAGTTCGACCAGGAGGACGCGCCGGGGCCGCCGCCGTGGAGCATCACCAGCGGCAGCCCGGCGCCCTCCCCCGCCTCGTAGTAGTTGAGCGTGATCTCGCCGGCCGCCTCGGTCTTGACCTGGGCGCTGCGACGGGTCGCCTCCTTCGAGAAGTCACCCATCAGTACATCCCCGGGTCGACCTTGTGGCCGAACTGCTGGCCGCCGTACATCTGCAGCGCGCGCTCGGGGTCGTTGGCGGCATGCACCCGGCCGGCGTGCGCGTCGCGCCACGCCCGCTGGAGGTAGGTGCCCTCCGCGAGCGCCCGGCCGCCCGACGCCTCGAACAGCGCGTCGATCGCCTCGATCGAGCGCGCGGTGCCGAGCACCTGGTCGCGCCGCACGCGCAGGCGCAGCTCGAGCGGGATCTGCTCGCCCTTCGCGACGTGGGCCTGCTCCTCGCGGATGTTGTTGACCAGCAGCGCCCAGGCGGCGTCGATCTCGGAGGACGCCCGAGCGATCCGGACCGCGGCGAACGGGTCGAGGGACGCCTTCTCGCCGAGGTAGGCCGCGCGGACCCGCTTCTGCTGCATCTCGACGTGCTCGGCGTACGCGCCCTTCGCCATGCCGATGATCGGCGTGGCGATGGTGCTGGTGAAGATGGAGTGGAACGGCAGCTTGTAGAGGTCGCTGTCGTTGACCGCCTGGCCAGGACCACGGCAGGCGCCGGTCTCCCCCATCGAGAGGGTGAACGCCTCGGGGATGAAGGTCTCCTCGACCACGATGTCGTTGGAGCCGGTGCCGCGCAGCCCGACGACATTCCACACGTCGACGATCTGGTACTTCTCCCGCGGGACCATGAAGGTGCGGAAGTCGACGACCTGGCCCTCCTCGTTGAACACCAGGCCACCGAGCAGCACCCAGCTGCAGTGGTCGGAGCCGGACGAGAAGCTCCACTTCCCGGAGAGCCGGAAGCCGCCCTCGGTGATGACGGCCTTGCCGGTCGGGGCGTACGACGACGAGAGTCGCACGCTCTGGTCGTCACCCCACACCGCCTGCTGGGCCTCGTCGGCGAACAGCGCCACCTGCCAGGGGTGGACGCCCACGACGCTGGCGACCCAGCCGGTGGCGCCGTCGGCGGAGGCGATGTCGCGCACCGCGGTGTAGAAGGCGACCGGGTCGGCCTCGATGCCGCCGTACCGCTTCGGCTGGAGCAGCCGGAAGAAGCCGGTCTCCTCGAGCTCCTTGATCGAGGCGTCCGGGATCACCCGGAGACGCTCGCCCTCCTCGGCCCGCTCACGGATGGTCGGGAGGAGGTCACGCACGCCGTCGAGGACGGCGGTCACCTCGGGGGCGAAGTCCTGGTTCATGGGAGCTCCTGTGTCTGCGACAGTGTGTGCTCGACCAGATTAGAACAGGTTCTACTTTTGGCACAAGCGGGCGCGCCCCAGGACGCGAACGGGGCGCCGGACCCACCGGTCCGGCGCCCCTGGTGCTCACCGCCAGCCGTCAGTGACGCAGCTGGCGCCACCACACGGCCTGCTCGCCCGCGGGGTCGAAGTAGAAGGGGGTCTTGCCGTACTGGACCGACTCACAGCCCTTGGTCTTGACCTTCTTCACCGCGATGTTGAAGAACACCCGGTCGGCACCCGGACCGCACTTGATCGTCATGCCCTTCGACGGGTTCTTGATGTAGAGCGTGTCATTGCCGGCGCCGGGCTTGAGCTTGGTGCCCTCGTCGACCTCGCCCACCCAGTAGGTGTCGTCGCCGGGGCCGCCCACGGCGCTGAACAGACCGGTCAGCAGAGCCCCCCGGTCGCCGAAGGTGTCGTTGCCGGGGCCGCCCTTGAACACGTCACCCTCGGCCGCGACCTGGCTGCCGACGTACGACGCGTCGTCGATCTCGACGAAGCGGTCGTTGCCCGGGCCGCCCTTGACCTTGTCCTTGCCGGGACCACCGGAGAGGTAGTCGTCGCCCCCGCCACCGGAGACCTTGTCGTCGCCGCTGCCGCCGAGAACCGTGTCGTAGCCGTTGCCGCCGACGACCTTGTCGTTGCCGGCCTGGCCGTAGAGGCTGTCGGAGCCCTCGGAGCCCTTCAGCTTGTCGTTGTCGTCGCCGCCCGCCAGGACGTCATTGCCGAAGCCGCCCCAGAGCTTGTCCTTGCCGCCGTCACCCGAGAGGTTCGCGCCCCGGTAGCCGTCGGGCACCTGGGTCTTGGTCGCCTCGTCCCAGCGGGTCTCGGGAATGGTCGGGTCGCCGTTGCCGGCCCGGATCTTGTCGTTGCCGTCGGCTCCGGCCGCGCTGTCGGCGCCGTCGCCGGTGTTGATCTTGTCGTTGCCGGCGCCGCCGTCGATGTAGTCGCGCCCCGCCTCGCCGAAGATCTTGTCGTTGCCCTCGCCGCCGATCAGGGCGTAGTCGTCGCCGTTGCCGCCCCAGATCTTGTCCTTGCCCGGGCCACCCTCGATCCGGTCGTCGCCCTCGCCGCCCCAGAGCTTGTCGTTGCCACCGAGACCCATGATCTGGTCGCTGTCGGCGGTGCCGACGATCTTGTTCTTCTTGGGCGTGCCGACCAGGTCCGCCGCCATGGCCGGCGCCGCGGTCCCGAGAGCGAGTGCGGCCGCGAGCGCGCAGCCGACCGCGTTCGTCTTCTTCATGCTTGTCCCCCAATGCGGAGTGTGACGAATGATTCGTTCTGGAACTGCCCGGACGAGGCGAGATGAAACCCCCGGGAGCGCCACCCCTGCCGCGCCACACCGCGCCGGCGGCCCCGCCGCCACCAACTAGAACCTGTTACAGTTTTGCCATGAAGGACTCCTACGACGTCGTCGTGGTCGGCGCCGGCGGTGCTGGCATGTCGGCCGCGCTCGCCGCCGCCCACCACGGCCTCGACACCGTCCTGGTCGAGAAGAGCGCCCACTTCGGCGGCTCCACCGCCCGCTCCGGCGGCGGCGTGTGGATCCCCGGCAACTACGCGCTCCAGGCCGCCGGCCAGGTCGATGCCGGCGACCGGGAGGCGGCCCGGACCTATCTCGACTCGATCGTCGGCGACGTCGTCCCGAAGGTGCGCCGCGACACCTACCTCGACCGCGGCCCGGAGGTGCTCGACTTCCTGCGCGAGAAGACGCCGCTGCGCTTCACCTGGGTCCCGGAGTACGCCGACTACCTGCCCGAGCAGCCCGGCGGCCGCCCGCGCGGGCGCAGCGTCGAGCCGGTCCCGATGGACGCCCGGTTCCTCGGCGAGGAGCTGGCGCGGCTGCACCCGCCGTACACCAAGGCGCCGGCCAACCTGATCGTCACCCAGGCCGACTTCCGCAAGCTCAGCCTGGGCCTGCGCACCCTGCGCGGTCCGCTGACGATGGTCAAGGTGATGGTCAAGCGCCTGCTCGCGATCCTCACCGGCAAGAAGATGTTCGCGATGGGCAACGCGATCGCGATCGGGCTGCGCAAGGGCCTGGTCGACGCCGGCGTACCCGTCGCGTACGACACCGCGCTGCTCGACCTGCTCGTCGAGGACGGCAGGGTCGTCGGCGTCGTGGTCGAGTCCGGCGGGGCCCGTCGGGAGATCCGGGCTCGACGCGGCGTGGTCCTCGGCTCCGGCGGCTTCGAGCACAGCCAGGAGCTGCGCGAGAAGTTCCTCCCCCAGCCCACCTCCGCGGAGTGGTCCACGGGCGCCGCGTCCAACACCGGCGCCGGCCTGCTCGCCGGTACGGCGGCCGGTGCCGCCACCGACCTCCTCGACGACGCCTGGTGGGGACCCACCATCCCGCTCCCCGGCCGGGCCTGGTTCTGCCTGGCCGAGCGCAACCTGCCCGGTTCGATCATCGTCAACTCCGCCGGCCGCCGGTACATGAACGAGGCGCTCCCCTACGTCGAGGCGACCCACGAGATCTACCAGGGGCAGGCCACGGGCGTCGACCACGTGCCGTCGTACATGGTGTTCGACCAGACCTACCGCAACCGCTACCTGTTCGCGGGCGTCCCGGGGCGCCAGCCGTTCCCCGGGCGCTGGTACAAGGAGGGCGTCGTGGTCCGGGCGGACACGCTGGCCGAGCTGGCCGGCAGGCTGGGCCTGCCCGAGGGCTCCCTCGACGCGACGGTCGCGCGGTTCAACGGCTTCGCCCGCTCGGGCGTCGACGAGGACTTCCACCGCGGCGAGTCGGCGTACGACAAGTACTACTCGGACCCGACCGTGAAGCCGAACTGCTCGCTCGCGCCGATCGAGAAGGGCCCGTTCTACGCCGTCAAGATCGTGCCGGGCGACCTCGGCACCAAGGGCGGCCTGGTCACCGACGAGCGGGCGCGGGTGCTGCGCGAGGACGGCTCGGTCATCCCCGGCCTGTACGCCGCCGGCAACGTCTCGTCTGCCGTCATGGGCAACACCTACCCCGGCCCGGGTGGCACGATCGGGCCCGCCATCGTGTTCGGATATCTCGCCGCAGAGGACATCGCCCATGCCGATTGACCCGTCCATCGCGATCGGCGCCGACCTCGGCGCCCGCACTTTCTCCTGGACCGAGTCCGACGTCCTGCTCTACCACCTGGGCATCGGCGCCGGCTCGCGCGCCGGGGACAACCTGTCGCCCTCGGCGCTGCGCTACACGCTCGACGACGCGGCGCTCCAGGTGCTGCCGTCGTTCGGCGTCGTCGCCCCGACCTTCCACGAGACCGACCCGCCGCCGCTCGACCTGCCGGGCTGCGACATCAACCTGGCCCAGGTCGTGCACGGCTCGCAGTCGATCTCGGTGTCCGGACCACTGCCGACGTCCGGCACCGCCACGGTCCGCACGTCGATCACCGACGTCTGGGACAAGGGCAAGGCGGCGGTGATCTGGCAGGAGGGCGTGGCGACCGCCGGTTCCTCGGGCGAGGGCGAGGAGCTGTGGCGGGTGCGCTCGTCGATCTTCGTGCGCGGCGAGGGCGGCTGGGGCGGCGACCGGGGCTCCTCCGAGCCGGTGGTGGTGCCGTCACGGGAGGCCGACCACGTGTCGTCGTACGCCGTGACGCCGCAGCAGGCCCTGCTCTACCGCCTGTGCGGCGACCGCAACCCGCTCCACGCGGACCCCGGCTTCGCCAAGGCCGCCGGCTTCCCCGCGCCGATCCTGCACGGGCTGTGCTCCTACGGCATCGTCCTGCGCGAGCTCACCGACGGCCTGCTCGGCGGCGACGCCACCGCGGTCGGCGGGTTCACCGGCCGGTTCGCCGGCGTGGTCTTCCCCGGCGAGACGATCCGGGTGGCGGGCTGGCGCGAGGGCTCCTCGATCATCGGCT
The DNA here is from genome assembly GCF_016907515.1 of Nocardioides nitrophenolicus. Lineage (NCBI taxonomy): Bacteria > Bacillati > Actinomycetota > Actinomycetes > Propionibacteriales > Nocardioidaceae > Nocardioides > Nocardioides nitrophenolicus. The sequence goes on along the minus strand of NZ_JAFBBY010000001.1, from coordinate 5,477,935 downwards.
CGGCGACCATCGAGGGCGGCGAGCGGGACGGCTCGCCCGTGCTCGCCGACTGCGTGCTGACGGTGGCCTGAGCCTGGCTGAGGCGGGCGTCGGGCATTGCGGTTTGGTCCCAAACCGCAACAATTGGGGCCGTCAGCATGCAGTCTGTGCCCAATTGCAACCCGTTTCGGAGGATCTCATGCCCACGCGCACTTCCCGCACCGCCTGGAACGGCGGCCTCCAGGACGGCTCCGGACAGGTCGAGCTGACCTCCTCCGGCGCCGGGACCTTCGAGGTGTCCTTCCCCAAGCGCGCCGCCGACGACGCCGACGGCACGACCAGCCCCGAGGAGCTGATCGGCGCGGCGCACTCCGCCTGCTACGCCATGTCGCTCTCCAACGAGATCGCCAAGGCCGGTGGTACGCCGATCGCGCTCGACATCTCCGCCGACGTCACCCTCGGGCCCGACCCGGCCGGGGGCTTCCAGCTCACCGGGATCACGCTCACCGTCCGCGGTGAGGTCGAGGGCCTCGACGAGGCCGGCTTCGCCGCGGCGGCCGGTGCCGCCAAGATCGGCTGCCCGGTCAGCAAGGCGCTGACCGGCGTCGAGATCACGCTGGACGCGGCGCTGGAGAGCTGACCGCGAGGTCGACCGGGTCGCCGACCCGGATCGTCCCGCCCTCGAGCACCCGGAACACGGTTCCCGCGCGGCGCCGGAGCGCCTCCTGCGCTCCGGCGCCGATCGTGTCGTCGAGCAGCTTGCACGGTGCGGCCACCCGGACCACCTCGAGCAGCACCTCCCCGACCCGGATCCGGGCTCCCGGCTCCCGGGGCACCACGCCGTGGCTGATCGTCAGGTTGCGCCGGGTCAGCTCGCTGGGCACCGGCCGGCCGTACGCCGCGGCCGCCTCGTCGAGCGTCTCCCGGCTCTGCACGGTGACGTGACGGTGCCGGGTCCCGTGGTACCTGTCGCCGACGATGCCACGCCCGGCCTCCACCTCGACCGCGTCCTTCGCCTGCATCGGCAGCCGAGACGCCTTGGCGAGGTGGATCTCGGCGACGACGGGCGGCTGGTCCATGCCGACAAGGCTAGGGTCCGGGTCATGGACGTCCGCCTGCCCGCCCCCGCCGGTGGCCGGCCGCCGCTCGCCCTGGTCGCCATCGGGGTCGGCGCGGTGCTGCTCGTGGCGCCCCTCGCCGCGATCGCCAGCCAGGGCCTCTCGCCGCTCGATCGCCTCGACGCGCTGATGCTCGCACTGGCCGGAGTGGTGATCCTCGGCTGGGGCGTGCTCCGCACCGCCGGCCGCCGGGCCCGGCTGCGGCACCCCACCGTCGTCCAGCTCGACGGGGTGGGCGTGACGGTGCGCGGCCCGGACGTCGCGGCGACGCTCGCCTGGTCCGACGTGGCGCTCGTCGAGGTGCGCTGGTGGGAGATCGTGCCGCCGTACGTCGAGGAGGCCCGCCACCTGCCGGTGCTCCGGTTCGTGGCCGCCCACGACGCCGACATCACCGTGCAGGGCAGCCCCACGATCAGCGCCGACCTGGCCCACGCCTTCGGCATCTCCCCGGCCGCCGCCGCGCTGAGCGTCGTGGTGGGCGCCGACGGACTCGAGCCGCTGCAGGAGGTGCTCACCTGGGCCGGCGGCCACCGGCCCGACGTACCTGTCGAGGTGGGAGCGCCGCCGGAGCTGTAGCGGGTCGAGGAGACTAGGCGCGGGCGGCCGCGGCCTTGTCCCGCAGCGCGGCCACCATGGCGTCGGGGTCCGCGGCGGAGTAGACGGCCGAGCCCGCGACGAACACGTCGGCCCCGGCCTCCGCGCAGCGCTCGATGGTGTCCAGCGAGACCCCGCCGTCGACCTGGAGCCAGGTCTCGACGCCGTGCTTGTCCATCAGCGCCCGCGCGCGGCGGATCTTCGGCAGGCACAGGTCCAGGAACCTCTGGCCGCCGAACCCGGGCTCGACGGTCATGATCAGCACCATGTCGAGCTCGGGCAGCAGGTCCTCGTAGGGCTCGATCGGCGTCGCGGGCTTGAGCGCCATCGAGGCCCGCGCGCCGGCCGCTCGGATCTCGCGGGCCAGGCGCACCGGCGCCTTGGCCGCCTCGACGTGGAAGGTGACCGAGCCGCAGCCCGCCTCGACGTACGCCGGGGCGTTGCGGTCGGCGTCCTCGATCATCAGGTGCGCGTCGAGCGGCACCGGGCTGACCCGCGCCAGCGCCTCGACCATCGCCGGGCCGAAGGTCAGGTTCGGCACGAAGTGGTTGTCCATGACGTCGACGTGCACCCAGTCGGCACCCGGGATCCGGGCGACCTCCTCGCCGAGCCTGGCGAAGTCGGAGTTGAGGATCGACGGCGTGATCTGGATGTGGCCCACGGGCGGCCAGTCTAGGGGTGCGCGTCGTTCGGGCATGATCGTGGGCATGCCCGACCAGGATGCCGACGACCGGGCGGTCCGCGCCGTGGTGGACCGCTTCTTCGCCGCCTTCGTGAGCGGTCCCGAGGCGGCCGCCCGCGCCGAGGACCTGCGGGCGGTGCTGCTGCCGGAGGCGCTGCTGGTCAGCGCCGCCGGAGCCGGGCTCACGACGTACGACGTCGAGTCCTTCATCGCGCCCCGGGTGGCGCTGCTCGGGAGCGGCGCCCTGTCCGACTTCCGGGAGTGGGTCGAGAGCGCACGGGTGGACCGGTTCGGCGAGATCGCCCAGGTGTGGTGCACCTATGCGAAGTCGTGGCGCCAGGACGGTGAGCCGAGGACCGGGTCCGGCGCGAAGTCGCTGCAGCTGGTCCGCACCGCCGGCGGCTGGCGGATCAGCGCCGTCGTGTGGGATGACGCCTGACCCCACCAGTTCGGGCAAATCGCTCCGCCGCGGCATCGATCGGCCGATCATGGGAGCCCGAGCACACGTGGGGGAGGCACCGATGCCGATGATGAACAGCGAGGCCCGCAAGCGAGCCGTCGAACGCGCTCTGGAGGCCGACCCGCGGGCCGAGGCGCACCGCCTCGCCGACGCGTGGGACCGCGAGGCCGACCACGAGGACGCGTGCGGCAACGGCTTCGCCGCCGTGATCCTGCACGCCCACGCCCGGGAGCTGCGCGCCGCGCTGGACGAGCCGCTCAGCGCCTGAGCCGCGCAGGCAACCATTTCGGCCGCTCGGGCGTCCTCGGTTCATGCACGACCACACCGACCGGGACGACGCCGCCTTCGACGCCTTCGTCGCGGCGCGGCTCCCCCACCTGATCCGGCTGGGACGCGCCCTGGCCGGTGACGAGCAGCGGGGCGCCGACCTCGTCCAGGACGCGCTCGAGCGCGCACTGCCCCGCTGGCGGCGCCTCGACGATCCCGAGGCCTTCGTCCGACGGGCCATGGTCAACCGGAGCATCTCGGTCTGGCGCAAGCTGCGCCGCGAGCGGCCGCTGCCCGAGCGCGACCCCGGATCGGTGACGACGGACCGGCCCCACGACCACGACCTCTACGCCGCCGTACGCCGGCTGCCACCGCGCCAACGGGCGGTGATCGCGCTGCGCTTCTACGAGGACCTCACCGAGGCGCAGACGGCCGACGTGCTCGGCTGCTCGGTCGGCACGGTGAAGAGCCAGGCCCACCGGGCGCTGGCCGTGCTGCGTGCCGAGCTGCCCACCTTCGCCGACGTCGAGGAGACCTCATGAACCGGATCGAGGACCTGCTGCGCGAGACCCTCGCGGCCGAGCCGGCGCGGGGCGTGGACGCCGCCACGATGACCGGCCGGGTCCGCGACGGCGTCCGACGGCGGCGGGCCGCCCGGGTTCGCGCGGTCACCGTCGCGACGGTCGCCGCGGTGGTGGTCGCCATCGCCGTCGGCGCTGTTCGGCTCCGGGAGGTCCCACCCGACCCGGCGCCCAGCCCCACGGGCCTGCACGGCATCGACACGACCCCCTGGCCGGACCAGGCGCGGCACCTCGCGGTGGGCGGCCGCACCGCGTACGCCGTCGTCGTCGACCGCTACGGCTGCGGCTGCTCCGTGCTGCACCGCTATCGCGACGGGGCGTGGCGCCAGGTGCACACCTTCGCGGCGCCCGACGTGCTCTCGATCGGCGCCGCCGACGACGGGCGCGCCCTGTGGGCGGTCGAGGACACCGGGCTGGTGGCCAGCGCCGACGGCGGCGAGCACTGGACGCCCGTGGAGCTGCCGGGCCGAGCGTCGCCCCCGGCGTCGCCGCCCGTCGTCATCGTCCACGGCGACGCGGCCTGGGTGAGCGACGGCGACCTGGTCTGGCGGGTCGCCGCGGGCGGCTCCCGGGGCGTGCCGGTCACCGTTCCCGTCGACCGGCCGGACCTGCTCTCGGTCGGCGATGCCCTGGTCGCCGTACCGGCCGAGGGTGAGGGCGAGGCGTGGGTCAGCACCGACGACGGCGCCGACTGGACGCCCCTCGCCGGGCCCTGCGCGCCGACGGCGTCCGCGGGCGACCACGCCTACGGGTTGTGCAGCGACACGGTCTTCCGCTGGACGCCGGACGGCACCACCACCGCGATCGGCGAGGCCCCCGAGCCCGGGCTCACTCTCCTGCCGCTCGCCGAGGGTCGGGTCGCGCTGCTCGGCGCGGACTCGGACGGCTGGGTGCTGGCCGACGACGGCAGCCTGGGCGAGACCCGCGGCCTCCCCTACGCCGGACTCACCGACGCGGTCCGGATCGGGAAGGTCACCTTCCAGGGCACCCTGGAGGGCGTCTACCGGACCACCGACGGCGCGCACTGGGAGGCGACCGACCCGAAGGTCCCCGGCGCCGGGCTCTACTGAGCCGAGCTCACTCGGTCGGGTCCTCCGCGCCCTCGGCCTCGTCGCGGTCCGCCCACGCCACCAGCGGCGCGATGTCGAAGACGTGGTCGTCGATGTCGTGGTGGAGGTCGCCGAGCTCGGCGAACCGGGCGGGAACGGTGCGGATGGTGAAGTCCCGCGGGTCGGCGTCGTCGATCTCGTCCCAGCGGACCGGGGTGGAGACCCGGGCGTCGGGCAGCCCGCGCACCGAGTACGCCGCCGCGATGGTGTGGTCGCGGGCGTTCTGGTTGTAGTCGACGAACACCGCGGCCGGGTCGCGGTCCTTCTTCCACCAGGTCGTGGTGACCAGGTCGGGCGCGCGTCGCTCGACCTCGCGGGCGAAGGCGAGGGCCGCCCGCCGTACGCCCTTGTGGTCCAGCTCCGGCTTGATCCGGACGTAGACGTGCAGGCCCTTGCTCCCGCTGGTCTTGGGGTAGCCGACGGCGCCGAGCTCGTCGAGCACCTCGTGGGCGACGTGGGCGACCCGCCGGATGTCGTCGTACGACGACGCGGGGCCGGGGTCGAGGTCGATCCGCCACTCGTCGGGCTGCTCGGTCGCGCCGCGGCGGCTGTTCCACGGGTGGAACTCCACCGTCGACATCTGCACCGCCCAGATCACCGAGGCCAGCTCGGTCACGCACAGCTCGTCGGCGGTGCGCTTCCAGCGCGGGAAGTACAGCTGCACCGTCTCCACCCAGTCGGGAGCGCCGGCCGGGAGCCGCTTCTGGTGCACCTTGTCGCCGTCGAGGCCCTTGGGGAAGCGGTGCAGCATGCACGGGCGCTCCCACAGCGCGTTCACGAGCCCCTCGCCGACGGCGAGGTAGTACTCCACCAGGTCGAGCTTGGTGGCGCCGATCTGCGGGAAGTAGACCCGGTCCGGGTTGCTCACCCGCACGATGCGGCTCTCGACCTCGATCTCGACCGCGGGGGACGCCATGGCTGCTGAGGGTACCGGTCAGCCGACCCGGCCGAGGGCCACCAGGGCGAGCAGCAGGCAGGCCAGGCTCTCGCCGTCGCGGATCTCGCCGCGGCCCACCCGGGCGAGCAGCTCGGTGAGCGGCACCCGGTGGACGGCGCGGATGCCGTCCTCGAGCAGGGCCTCGTCGCCGACGTACGTCAGCTCGCGCGCCAGGTAGACCACCTCGGGCGCGTCGGCCACGCCGACCAGCGCGTTCATCCGGCCGATCTCCTGCCAGTGCGCCGCGACCAGGCCGGTCTCCTCACGCAGCTCACGCTGCGCTGCGGCGAGCACGTCCTCACCGTCGGAGCCGCCGGCCGGCAGCTCGAGCGAGGCGCGCTCGCCGATCGTGTAGCGGTCGATCTCGACGAGGACCACCTCGTCGTCCTCGGTGAGCGGCACCACGAACACCGCCGGGTTGCGGACCTCGACCACGCCGTAGATCCCGTCGCTGCCGTCGGGGCGGACCACCTCGTCCTCGCGGACCCGGATCCAGGGGTTCTCGTAGGCGATCCGGGTCGTGCGGCGCTGCCAGGGCTGCATCCGCCCAACCTAGGACATAGCGTGAGCGCGTGGACTTCGACCAGCCGCCCGTCGTCCGGGTCAGCGCCGAGGAGCGGCTCGACCCGCGGGCCTGGCCGATGACGATCCCGGCCGTAGCGCAGGTGGTACGCGAGGGCCTCGAGCTGGCGAAGGGGGTCACCTTCCTGGTCGGCGAGAACGGCTCCGGCAAGTCGACCCTCGTCGAGGCGGTCGCCGTCGCGTACGGGCTCTCCCCGGAGGGCGGCACCACCCAGGGCCGGCACACGACCCGGGAGTCCGAATCACCGCTGCACCGCGCGCTGCGGCTCCAGCGCGGGCTCGGCGCGGGGCGGTGGGGCTTCTTCCTGCGTGCGGAGACGATGCACGGCTGGTACAGCTTCCTGGAGGCCCACCCGAGCCGGGGCTCGGAGCCGGTGTTCCACGAGATGAGCCACGGCGAGTCCTTCCTCGAGGTGCTGCGCACCCGGTTCGACTCACCCGGCTTCTACTGCCTCGACGAGCCGGAGGCGGCACTCTCGTTCTCCTCGTCGCTGGGGCTGATCTCGGTGCTCGACCGCGTCGTCGGCGAGGGCGGGCAGGTGCTCTGCGCGACGCACTCCCCCGTCCTGGCGGCGATGCCGGGCGCCACCATCCTCGAGGTCGGCGACTGGGGCCTGCGCCGTACGACGTGGGAGGAGCTCGAGCTGGTGCAGCACTGGCGGCGCTATCTCGACGACCCGCGGCGCTACCTGCGCCACGTCCTGGACTGACCTGTCACGCGGCCTCGGGTCCGGAGCGTCAGATGGGTGTGAAGGCAGACCGGCAGGCCGAGGAGTTCTCGGCGTTCGTGCGCGAGACCGGCACCCAGCTCCACCAGGCGGCGATGCTGCTCACGGGTGACCACCATCTCGCGGAGGACCTGACCCAGGCGACGTACGCCAAGGTCTTCGTATGCTGGCCACGGGTGCGCTCGGCGGAGAGTCCGGTGGCCTACGCCCGGACCGCCCTGCTCAACACCTTCCTGTCCCACCGACGGCTGCGTCGCAACGGCGAGCGTCCCAGCGAGCTGAGCGACGCCGACGTCGGCCCGCCGGACGCCGGCGTCGACCCGGACCTCAGGGTGGACCTGCTGGCCGCGCTCGCCGGCCTCGCCCCGCTCGACCGCGCCGTCGTGGTGCTCCGCTACTGGGAGGACCGCAGCGTCGCCGACACCGCCGCCGACCTCGGGCTGAGCGAGGTGGCGGTGCGCACCCGCGCCCGCCGTGCCCTGCAGCGGCTGCGGCCCCTGCTCGCCCCGATCTCCGAGAGGACCCTGCCATGACCGACCTCGACTCCCTCGGACCGCTCGTCGGACCTGCCCTGCGCGAGCGCGTGCGGGACGAGCGTCCCGACCTCGAGCACCTCGCCGCGACCGCCCTCGCCTCCGGGAGACGGCTGCGCCGCCGGCGCCGGCTCGCGGCGTCCGGCGCGCTCGCCGGCGTGGCCGCGGTCGTCGTCGTATCGGTGGCGGCGAGCGCGCTGTCCGGCGGCGGTACGGCGGCTCGGGACCGCTCCGTCGCGGCCGCGCCGACGACCAGCGCGGCGCCGTCCGGCCTCCAGGTCGGACAGGTGCTCGACCTCGGCAACGGGCTGACCGCGACCATCCGCGACGACGAGAACGGCCTCTACGAGCTGGGCGGAAGCATGGCGACCGGCGCCGGCACCGGCTTCGTCGCCGTCGTCAGCGGCCCGGTCGACGTGATCCAGCAGTGGTGGTCGGACGGCTTCGCCCTCCCGCAGGACCTGCCCGGGATCACCTTCGCGATCTCGATGGCCGACGCGGAGGCGCTCGGGATGCTCGGCAAGGTGGACCGGCCGCCGGTCACGGTGCCCGCGGGGTGGACCTGCGAGTGGTATCTCGTCGACGACAAGGCCGGCTGCACCTCCGCCGACGGCGGGGTGGCCAGCCTGGTGATCCGCGACGCCGCCGAGCGTGACGCGTGGCTCTCCTCGCCCGACAAGGGCGCGGATCCGGGTGTCTACGTCACCGAGGCGCACGACGGGATCTTCCTCAGCGTGCAGGGCGGCCAGGGCACCACCGACGCCGAGATCCGGCAGCTCGGCGAGGGCCTGGTCTGGGTCGACTGAGAGCCCTCACCGGGTGGCTCGGGCCAGCCCCGCCGCGGCCAGCAGCACCAGCGCCGCGGCGGGCAGCCCCAGCCCGCCGACGCCGTACGCCGCCACCAGGCCGGACGCGAGCGCCGCACCCACGGCGATGCCACCGTTGAACAGGACCGGGATGAGCGCCCCCGCCAGGGCCCGGTGCCCGGGGCCGGCGAGGCGCAGCACCAGGGTCTGCGCGAACGGCGGCAGCGCGCCCGACGCCAGCCCCCACAGCGCCACCAGCGGCAGGCTGCCGAGGGTGCCGACCGCGAGCACGGCCAGCGCCGTGAGCACCGTGCTGGCGACCAGCCCGAGAGCCGTGCGCTCGACCCGGCCCGCCAGCACCACGCCGACCGCGGACGCCAGGCCGAAGACCAGCAGCGCCACGGCCGGCGGCCCAGCCAGGCGGGTGACGAAGGTGTACGCGCCGTAGTGGCCGACCAGCGCGAGCGCGACCAGCAGGGTCACGACCAGCATCGGCCGCAGCTCACCGGTGCCAGGTGCGCTGGCGGTCGGCACCGCGCTCGCGACCGCCGGTGGCACCACCCGCAGCACCAGCACCGCCGCCACCAGGCTCGCTCCCGCCAGGACCGCGAAGGACGCCCGCCAACCGGCCACGTCCGCGACCACCCGCCCGATCGGCGTACCGAGCACCATGCCGAGGGTCGCCCCGCCGAGCACGATCGACGTCGCCCGCCCGAGCTGGCGGTCCGGCACCAGGTCCGCGACGTGCGCGTTCACCGTCGACCAGAGCAGCCCCACGGCCGCGGCGCCGAGGGTGCGCGCGACCAGGACGACGGCGTACGTCGGCGCGAGGGCGGTCGCCGCCGCGGCCACCGCGAACGCCACCAGGCTGGCGGCGATCACCGCCGGCCGCGGCAGCCCACGGGTCAGCCGCACCAGCGGGATGCTGGCGACGACCACGACCGCCGCCCAGATGCTGACCAGCAGCCCGGCCGCGGCCTCCGAGACGTCCAGGCCGCGGCTCATCGGGCCGAGGACCGCGGTCGGCAGCATCTCGCCGGTCACCATGACCAGGGTCGCGCCGCCGAGGGTGAGCAGGACCGGCCAGGGCAGCCGGTCGGTCGTCGCGGTGGTGGGGCTGTTGGTGGGTTCGCTGGCGGTCGGGGTGGAGAGGGTCATGCCATCGACGCTAGAGTTTCACACTGATGTCAATGTCAAGGCTGGGCGCCGAGAATGTGAGGCAGCAGACATGAGAATCGGAGAGCTCGCCGAGCGCACCGGCGTGGCCGCCCGGCTGATCCGCTACTACGAACAGCAGGGCCTGCTCGCCGCCGACCGTCTCCCCAACGGCTACCGCACGTACGGCGACAGCCACGTCGAGCGGGTCGAGCGGGTCGCCGGACTGGTCCAGGCCGGCGTACCGACCCGGCTGGTCAAGGTGCTGCTCGAGGCCGAGGCGGCCTGCGCGCTCGAGCAGCCCACCTGCTCCGCCGAGGTCGCCACGCTGCTCGCCGACGAGCTGGTCGGCCTGGAGAAGCGGATCGAGTGCCTGAGCAGGAGCCGCGACACCATCCGGCGGTTCCTCGCGCAGGTCGGCAGCGGCGGGGGCGTCCCGAACAGCGTTTAGGTCGGCTTGCGGTTTGGTCCCAAACCGCAACATCCGGGCCCGAATTCATGCGGTTTGGGACCAAACCGCAACGCCCGCACCCCCGAATCGTGCGGTTTGGGACCAAACCGCACGTCGGCGCCGGCCCTCAGCGCCAGCCCAGCGCCGGCGCGACGTGGGTCAGGATCGACTCCAGCACGTGCGCGTTGTAGTCCACGCCGAGCTGGTTGGGGACGGTGAGGAGCAGCGTGTCGGCCGCCGCGATCGCCTCGTCGCCGCGCAGCTGCTCGACGAGCTGGTCCGGCTCGGCGGCGTACGAACGGCCGAAGATCGCGCGCATGTCGTCGATCTGACCGACCTGGTCGTCATCGGGGCGGCCGCCGAAGTACATCCGGTCCTCGTCCGAGACGAGCGGGAAGATCGACCGGCTGACCGACACCCGCGGCTCGGCGGCGTGCCCGGCCGCGGCCCACGCCTCGCGGAAGACCCGGATCTGCTCGGCCTGCTGAACGTGGAAGGGCTGGCCGCTCTCGTCCTCCTTGAGCGTGGAGCTCATCAGGTTCATCCCGAGCTCGGCGGCCCAGCGGGCGGTGCCGTTGGACGCCGCGCCCCACCAGATCCGGTCGCGCAGACCCTCGGAGTGCGGCTCGAGGCGGAGCAGGCCGGGCGGGTTGGCGAACATCGGGCGCGGGCTGGGCTGGGCGAAGCCCTCACCCTTGAGCGCCTCGAGCAGCACCTCGGTGTGCCGCCGGGCCATGTCGGCCTCGGTCTCGCCCTCGGCGGGCGCGTAGCCGAAGTACCGCCAGCCGTCGACCACCTGCTCCGGTGAGCCGCGGGAGATCCCGAGCTGCAGTCGTCCGCCGGAGATCAGGTCGGCGGCTCCGGCGTCCTCGACCATGTACATCGGGTTCTCGTACCTCATGTCGATCACGCCCGTGCCGATCTCGATCCGGCTGGTCCGCGCACCGATCGCCGCGAGCAGCGGGAACGGGCTGGCGAGCTGGCGGGCGAAGTGGTGCACCCGGAAGTACGCGCCGTCCGCGCCCAGCTCCTCCGCCGCGACCGCGAGGTCGATGGACTGCAGCAGCGTGTCGGCCGCGGTCCGGGTCTGGGAGTGCGGGCTCGGCGTCCAGTGGCCGAACGAGAGGAAGCCGATCTTCTTCATGACTGGTTGAACCGTCAACTTTCCTGGTTCATTCCGCGGGGCTCACTCCGTGCGGAGCAGGGCCAGGAACATGGCGTCGGTGCCGTGGCGGTGTGGCCACAGCTGGACGGTGCCGGGCAGCGGTCCCTCCGCATCGGGTACGACGGGCAGGTGCGCGGCCACGTCCTCGAGCCGGACGTGCGGATGGTCGGTGAGGGCGGCGGTCACGACCTCGGCGGTCTCGGCGAGCACGGGCGAACAGGTCGCGTACAGCAGCGCTCCCCCGGGCCGCAGCACCCGCACCGCCTCGGCCAGCAGCGCACGCTGCAGCTCCGCCAGCTCGGTCACGTCGGCGGGACGACGCCGCCAACGCGCCTCCGGGCGGCGTCGGAGCGCGCCGAGGCCGGTGCACGGCGCGTCGAGCAGGATCCGGTCGGCGCTCGCGTCGGCGAAGGGCGCGTGCGTGGCGTCGGCTTGCACGACACCGGCGAGTCCCGCGCTGGATGCGGCCGCACGAGCGACCAGCCGGGCCCGGTGGTGGTGCAGCTCGACGCCGGTCAGGCGCGCGCCGCGCTCGGCGGCGAGCGCCGCCAGCAGGGACGCCTTCCCGCCGGGACCGGCACACAGGTCGACCCAGCGCTCGTCACGTCCCTCGACCGGCGCGGAGGCCAGCGCGAGCGCGACCAGCTGGGAGCCCTCGTCCTGCACACCCACGCGTCCCTCGGCCACCGCCGCGATCCCAGCGGGGTCGCCGCCGTCGAGGACGACGCCGTACGGCGAGTACCGGGTCGGCGTACCGGGCAGCTCCTCCCGCGTCGCGAGGCCCGGCCGGGCCACCAGGGTCACCCGCGGCGGGTCGTTGTCGGCGGCCAGCAGCGCGGGCAGCTCCTCGGCCCGGCCGCCGAGCGCGCGGCGCAGCTCGTCGACCACCCAGGCGGGGTGACTGTGCGCGACCGCCAGGTCGTCAGGTGCGACGTCGGCCAGCCAGGAGTCGAGGTCCCGGGCGGCCACCTTGCGCAGCACGGCGTTGGCGAACCCGGCCGCGCCCTGGCTGACCTGGTCGCGCACCAGCGAGACCGTGGTGTCGATCGCGGCATGGGTCGGCACCCGCATCGCGAGCAGCTGGTGGGCCCCGAGCCGCAGGGCGTCGAGCACCTTGGCCTCGACCTTGCGCAGCGGGCGGTCGCTGCAGGCGGCCAGCACCGCGTCGTAGGTGCCCTGCCGGCGGATCGTCCCGGACGCGAGCTCGGTCGCGAACGCGGCGTCGCGGCCGCTGAGGCCATGGCGGGCGAGCGTCGCCGGGAGCAGCAGGTTGGTGTAGCCGTCGTCGACCCGCACCGCCTTCAACACCTCGAAGGCGGCCAGCCGGGCGGGATCCACCGCCCGCCGCCGCTGCCTGCCCGAGGACGGCCTACTCAAAGCGCGCGGCCTCCGGCAGTCGTACGCCGCGGGCCCAGTCGGCCGCGCCCATCTGCCTCTTCCCGAAGGCCTTCACCTCGGTCAGCCGGACCGGGTCGCTCGCCGTACCGACGAGGACCTCGTTCCTGCCGACCTGGATCGCCCCGGGGGCGAGCTCGGGGCCGTCGGCGACGATCTCGACCCGGCCCAGCTTGATCCGCTCGTCGTCGAGGGTGGTCCAGGCGCCGGGTCCGGGCGTGCAGGCCCGGATCCGCCGGTCGACGCCGACCGCCGGCTCGGTCCAGTCGACCCGGGCGTCGTCGACGCTGATCTTGGGCGCCAGGCTGATCCCGTCGGCGGGCTGCTCGCGGGCCTCGAGCGAGCCGTCGGCGATGCCGTCGAGGGTGGCCACCAGCAGGCTCGCGCCGCCCTCCGCCAGCCGGCCGAGCAGGTCGCCGGCGGTGTCGGTCGGGCGGATCCGCTCGGTCATCACGCCGAAGGTCGGGCCGGCGTCGAGCGCCTCCACGATCCGGAAGGTGGTGGCGCCGGTGTAGTCGTCGCCGCCCCAGATCGCGTGCTGCACCGGCGCCGCGCCCCGCCAGGCCGGCAGCACCGAGAAGTGCAGGTTGACCCAGCCGTGGACCGGGATGTCGAGCGCGCTGCGCGGGATCAGCGCGCCGTAGGCGACCACCGGGCAGCAGTCGGGCTCCAGCGCCTCGAGGGCGTCCTGAAACTCGGGCTCGCGCGGGTGCGCCGGCTTCAGCACGGGTACGCCGAGCTCCGCCGCCCGCAGCGCCACCGGGCTCGGCGTCAGCTTCCTCCCGCGCCCGGCCGGGGCGTCGGGCCGAGTGACGACGCCGACCAGCTCATGGGCGGAGGCGGCGATCGCGTCGAGCGCCGGGACGGCGACCTCAGGCGTGCCGGCGAAGACCACCCTCATCGGCCGAACCCGCCCGTGGCGTGCGGGGAGACCCGGACCGTGGGCCGGTCCAGGCCGAACCACTCCGACTCCCGGATCTCGCGCATCGCGGCCTTGCGGCCCGCGTCGTCGAGGCGGTCGATGAACAAGATGCCGTCCAGGTGGTCGGTCTCGTGCTGGATCGCGCGCGCCAGCAGGTCGGAGCCCTCGACGGTGATCGGCTCGCCGTGCATGTCGAAGCCGGCGGCCACCACCGAGAGCGCCCGCAGGCAGTCGTAGGTGAGCTCGGGCAGCGACAGGCAGCCCTCGGGGCCGTCCTGGGTGTCGTCGGACAGCTGCAGGCTGGGGTTGACCAGGTGGCCGACCTCGCCGTCGACGTACCAGGTGAACACCCGCAGCCCCACGCCGATCTGGGGTGCGGCCAGGCCGGCGCCGGGCGCGTCGAGCATGGTGTCGGTCAGGTCGGTGACCAGCTGACGCAGCTCGGCGTCGAAGTGGACGACCTCGATCGCGGGCTTGCGCAGGACGGGGTCGCCGAAGAGTCGGATGGGTCGGATCGCCACCGCGTCAGCCTAGTGGCTGCCCATCGGGGGTTCAGAGTTCCCATGGGTCCACCTGGATCCGCACCGGCTCCAGCTTGCGCGCCGAGCGCAGCCGCTGCGCCTCGCCCAGCGATCGGGCCAGGGCCACCCCCTCTCCCCGCGGCACGCGCAGCACCAGTCGCTCCACCTCCGGATCGCGGGTCGGCACCGGACCGAGGACCTCGGTGGGCTCCGGCAGCTGGAGCAGGGCACGCAGGTCGTCGAGCGCGCCCGGGGGGCCGGTGACCGTCGCGATCCGCGCGGCCGGGGGCAGCCGGGCCTCGCGCCTCTCCTCGGCCTCGCGGGCCGCGAACCCCGCCGCGTCCCACCGCACCAGCGCCTGCAGCGCCGGGACCCCCGGATCCCCGACCGCGAGCGCCCGCCCCCCGGGGGCGACCAGGCCGACCGCGTTGCACCAGCGCCGCACCGCCTCCTCGGCCGCCCGCAGGCTGTCACGCCCCAGCGCCCACCAGGTGTCGAGGAGCACGACGACGGCGTACCCGCCCTCGGCGACCGGCTCCGCCCCCGGCGTCGCGACCACGATCCGCGGCTGCGGCCCGACCCGCGCGCGGACCTGGTCGCCCGACGACGACACCACAGCGACCTTGGGGAAGCTGCGGCCGAGCTCGTCGGCGGTGCGGGCGTCTCCGACGACCGGGGCGCGCAGGCCGGTGGCGCCACACTCCGGACAGGACCAGCTCGGCGCCTCCGTCGCGCACCAGCGGCAGCGCGGCGGCGTCGTGGGCCCGGTGAGCTCGAGCGGGCCCGCGCACGCCCGGCACCGGGCCGGAGTGCGGCAACGCTCGCAGGCCAGGCGCAGGGCATAGCCCGCCCGCGGGGTCTGCACCAGGACCGGTCCGCGCTCCAGGCCCCAGCGCAGCGCGTCGTGGGCCTCCTTCGGCACCCGGGCCGCGCCCGCGGTCGGGTCGCGGTCGAGCGCCACGTCGCTGGCACCGCTCACACCGATCAAGGCCCGCTCCCGCAGCGTCGCGCGCGGCAGCGCGATCTCGCGGGCCCAGCCGGTGTGGAGGAGGTGCTGCGCCTCGACGGTACGCGCGAAGCCGCCGACCAGGGCGGCCGTGCGCTCCTGCTCGGCGCGCAGCAGCAGCACCTCGCGCACGTGGGGGTAGGGCGCCCGCGGCTCGGCGTGGAGGTCGTCGCCGTCGTCCCACACCACGACCAGACCGAGATCGCGGACGGGGGCGAACGCGGCGGAGCGGGTGCCGACCACGATCCGCCGCTCGCCCCGGGAGACCGCGAGGAACTCGCGGTAGCGGGCGGCCGGACCGGGGTCGGCGTGGAGTGCGACGTGATGTCCCTCGCCGAGTAGCTCGCTCAGCGCGGCGTCGAGGCGGGCGACGTCGCGGTGGTCGGGCAGGCACAGCACGCTGCCCCGCCCCGCGGCCAGGGCGGCGCCGGCGAGCTGGGCGAGCAGCGCCGGCCAGTCCTCGCCCGGGCCGGCCGACCACACGGCGCGGGGCGGATGGCCCTCGCGCAGGTGGGCGAGGAAGGGAGCAGCGGCGGGGTAGGCGGCCCAGGCCTCGTCGGCGGCCGTCGGGACGAGGACCAGCGGCGGCTCGGGAGGCGTCGGCTCCTTCTCGGTGGTGGCATGGCGGGGTGGCACCGCCAGCCGGCGTACGTCGGCGCTCACGCCGGCGTACCGCTCGGCGACCCGCTCGCACAGCGCCGCCACCGCGGGACTCAGCACCGGCTCGGCGCTCACCAACCGCCGCAGCGGCGCCAGCCGGCCGTCGTGGTCGGAGGCCGCGGCCCGGGCGACCACGAACCCGTCGACGTCCTGACCGCCGAAGCGCACCTTGACCCGGACCCCCGGCACCGCCCCCGCCGCCATCGCCGCGGGCACGGCGTAGTCGAAGGTGCGGTCGAGATGGGCCAGCGGGAGGTCGAGCACCACCCGCGCCACCGGGTCGACCTCGGCGATCTCGGCCTCGGCGACCTTGCGCGCCCGGGTGGCCGCCGCCTTGGCGCGCCCCTCGGCCGCACGGTCCCGGACGAGACCGGGCAGCTCCAGAGCCGGCTCGTCGGGAGTGGGGGTCATGGCGGCAGTTGTACCAGTGGGGTCCGATCCATCCCGCGACCCGTCAGAAACTGGCTCCAAAAATGCGCCGACCCGGCAGAAAGTGGCCTCGTGGGAGGTCATTTTCTGCCGGGTCAGCGGGAAATCAGCGCCACTTTCCGCCGGGTCGGCGAGAAAACCGGGCCAGTTCGAGCCGGGTCGCTCAGACGCCCGCGGCGGCCTTGAGGGCGTCGGCGCGGTCGGTGCGCTCCCAGGTGAACTCGGGCAGCTCGCGGCCGAAGTGGCCGTAGGCGGCCGTCTTGGCGTAGATCGGGCGGCGCAGGTCGAGGTCGCGCAGGATCGCGGCCGGGCGCAGGTCGAAGACCTCGAGCACCGCCTCCTGGATCTTCTCGTCCGGCACCACGCCGGTGCCGAAGGTCTCGACGAAGACGCCGACCGGCTTGGCCACGCCGATCGCGTAGGCGACCTGGACCTCGGCGCGGCGGGCCAGGCCCGCGGCGACGATGTTCTTGGCGACCCAGCGCATGGCGTAGGCGGCCGAGCGGTCGACCTTGGACGGGTCCTTGCCGGAGAACGCGCCGCCACCGTGGCGGGCCATGCCGCCGTAGGTGTCGACGATGATCTTGCGGCCGGTGAGGCCGGCGTCACCCATCGGGCCACCGACGACGAACTTGCCGGTCGGGTTGATGTGGAGCTTGTAGCCGTCGAACGGGACGCTCGTCTTGAACTGCTCGAGCACCGGCTCGATGACCTTGGCCTTGATGTCGGCCGCGATCTGCTCCTGGCTGACGTCCTCCGCGTGCTGCGTGGACAGCACGACGGTGTCGACGCGGACCGCGCGGTCGTCCTCGTCGTACTCGATGGTGACCTGGGTCTTGCCGTCGGGACGGAGGTAGGCGAGCGTGCCGTCCTTGCGGACCTCGGTGAGCTTCTCGGCGAGCGTCTGCGCGATCTTGATCGGCAGCGGGAACAGCTCGGGGGTGTCGTCGCAGGCATAGCCGAACATCAGGCCCTGGTCGCCCGCGCCCTGCTTGTCGAGCTCGTCGGAGGAGCCGCCGAGGCGCACGTCCTCGGCGGTGTCGACGCCCTGGGCGATGTCGGGCGACTGGGCGCCGATGGCGACCTGCACGCCGCAGGAGTTGCCGTCGAAGCCCTTGTC
This sequence comes from Nocardioides nitrophenolicus, assembly GCF_016907515.1. Classification (NCBI taxonomy): domain Bacteria; kingdom Bacillati; phylum Actinomycetota; class Actinomycetes; order Propionibacteriales; family Nocardioidaceae; genus Nocardioides; species Nocardioides nitrophenolicus. The sequence continues at coordinate 5,460,735 of NZ_JAFBBY010000001.1, read as the reverse complement.
GGAGGAGTCGTAGCCGATCTCCAGGATCTTGTCCCGCACCAGCTGGGCGACCGGGGCGTACGCCTCGGTGGTCACCTCTCCGGCCACGACGACCAGTCCGGTGGTCAGCAGCGTCTCGACGGCGACCCGGCTCTTGGGGTCGTGCTCGAGCAGGTAGTCGAGCACGGTGTCGCTGATCTGGTCGGCGATCTTGTCCGGGTGACCCTCGGTCACCGACTCCGACGTGAACAGACGTCCGGTCATGGTGGTGGGAACTCCTGCGTTGGGGGCTGGATGGGCTGTGGTCCAACGATACGGACCGATGGAGGTGATGCCGGCGGGTCTCAGGAAAGTCGGGTGACCACCTGGTCCCAGATGAGGTGGGCGAGGGCCGCCTTCGACCCGTGCGGTACGTCGACCGCGGACCCGTCCGCGCCGAGGATCACCGCCTCGTTATCGGTGCTGCCGAAGACCGCTCCCCCGCTCACGTCGTTGACGACCAGCAGGTCGCAGCCCTTCCGGGCGAGCTTGGCGCGGGCCAGGTCGAGCACGCTGCCCGTGGCGTCGCCCGTCTCGGCGGCGAACCCGACGATCACGGCGTCCGGGCGGGCCCGGTAGGTCGAGATCTCCTTGAGGATGTCGGGATTCTGCTGCAGCGTGATCGTCGGAGCCGATCCGTCGTCGGCCTTCTTGATCTTCACGTCCGACAGCTCGGTGGGACGGAAGTCGGCGGGCGCGGCGGCCATCACGACCGCGTCCGCGCTCGCGGTGGCGCCGACGACGGCGTCGCGCAGGTCGGCGGTCGACTCGACCCGGACGACCTTCACGCCGGCCGGGTCAGGAAGGTCGACGTTGGCGGCGACGAGGGTGACCTCGGCGCCCCGGGCGACGGCGGCCCGGGCGAGGGCGTAGCCCTGGCGGCCCGAGGACCGGTTGCCGAGGAAGCGGACCGGGTCGAGGCGCTCGCGGGTGCCGCCGGCGGACACCACGACGTGGCGCCCGGCCAGGTCGAGCACCCGGGCGCTGTCGGAGCCGTCGGACCGGGCGGACCGCGCCAGCACGTCGCGCGCGACCTCGAAGATCTCGGCCGGCTCGGGCAGCCGCCCCTTGCCGGTGTCGGCGCCGGTGAGCCGGCCCTCGGCCGGCTCGACGACCAGCACGCCGCGCGAGCGCAGCGTGGCGACATTGGCGACCGTGGCCGGGTGCTCCCACATCTCGGTGTGCATCGCCGGGGCGAGCACGACCGGGCACCGCGCGGTGAGCAGGGTGTTGGTGAGCAGGTCGTCGGCCAGACCGTGGGCGGCCTTGGCGAGCAGGTCGGCGGTCGCCGGGGCGACGACGACCAGGTCGGCAGTCTGGCCGAGCCGGACGTGGGGCACCTCGTGGACGCCGTCCCAGACCTCGGCGGACACCGGCTTGCCCGACAGCGCCGCCCAGGTGGGCGCGCCGACGAACTCCAGCGCCGCCGCGGTCGGTACGACGGTCACGTCGTGGCCGGACTCGGTGAGCCGTCGCAGCAGCTCGCACGCCTTGTAGGCGGCGATGCCGCCGGCGACGCCGAGCACCACTCGGGGCCGGGCCCCAGCCGACGTCATGCGGGTCGGATCACTCGGCGTCGGCGACCGGAGCCTCGGCGACGGCGGCGGCCGCTGCCTGCTCGGCGGCGAGCTCGGCCGGGTCGATGTCCTCGCAGGTCAGCAGGTCCTCGTTGATCTCGCGCAGCGCGATCGAGAGGGGCTTCTCCTGGACGTGGGTCTCGACGAGCGGACCGACGTACTCGAGCAGGCCCTCGCCGAGCTGGGAGTAGTAGGCGTTGATCTGCCGGGCGCGCTTGGCGCTGTAGAGCACCAGCTTGTACTTGCTGTCGGTCTTGGACAGCAGGTCGTCGATGGGAGGGTTGGTGACACCCTCGGCGGCGATGTTCGGGGCAGACACGTGGAGAAGCCTCACTGAGGTGGGTGGGTGATCGGGTGTGCGATCAGAGTTCAACCATCAAGGCTACCAACTCCTCCACGGCAGCATGAACTTCCCGGTTGACGATCGTCACGTCGAACTCCGCCTCGGCGGCGAGCTCCTCCCGCGCGGTCGCCAGCCGGCGCTCCCGCTCCTCCTCGTCCTCGGTGCCGCGGCCGACCAGCCGGCGGACCAGCTCGTCCCACGACGGAGGCTTGAGGAAGACGAAGACGGCGTCGGGAGCCGACTCCCTGACCTGGCGCGCGCCCTGGAGGTCGATCTCCAGCAGCGCCGGCCGGCCGGCGGCGAGCGCCTCGTCGACGGGACCGCGCGGGGTGCCGTAGCGGTGCACGCCGTGGACCACGGCCCACTCCAGCATCTGGCCCTCGGCGACCAGCCGGTCGAACTCCTCGGGCGAGACGAAGTGGTAGTGCACGCCGTCGATCTCGCCCGGCCGCGGTGGGCGCGTCGTGGCCGAGACAGAGAGGTAGATCTCGGGGTGCTGCTCGCGCATCGCGGCGGCGACGGTGCCCTTGCCGACCGCGGTGGGCCCGGCGAGGACGAAGAGCTTGGCTCGGCTCATGCGTCGGGGGCGAACTCGCGCTCGAGCGCGGCGACCTGCTTGGCGCCGAGCCCGCGCACCCGGCGCGACTCGGCGATCCCGAGCCGCTCCATGACCTGGCGGGCGCGCACCTTGCCGAGACCCGGCACCGACTGCAACAGGTCGAGCACCTTCATCTTGCCGATGACCTCGTTGACCTGACCCTGCTGGAGCACCTCCTGGATGGAGGCTCCGGAGTTCTTGAGCCGGTTCTTGACCTCGGCCCGCTCCCGGCGGGCGGCGGCTGCCTTCTCGAGGGCAGCCTGGCGCTGTTCGGGGGTGAGCGGGGGCAGGGCCACGAGAGAGATGTCCTTCGTCAACGGGGGCAGCAGCGTCAATCTAGCCATTGCCCGACGTGACGGGCAATGCGGGGCTCGGAGGTGGCCGCTACATGCTCAGCGGCGTCTTGCAGACATCGCGGGCCTGCTGCTCGACGTGGGCCAGCGCGGTGGCCGTGTCCGCGGACCCCAGCCCGGCCGCCGCGGCGTCGATCGAGGCCTTGTCGTCGGCCGGCAGGTCGGCCGGCGGCTGGTCGAAGCGGTACGTCGCCGGGTCCACCCCGGCGGAGTCGAGGGCCTTCTTCAGCGCGCTGATCCGCTCGACGACGAGGCGCCAGTCGCCCGCGATGTCGTCCGGCGACTCCTTCGCCAGTGCCTCGAAGCTGGGCAGGGCCCGCAGCAGGCCGGTGGTCGGACCGGCGCTGAGGGCGGCGCCGACGTCCTGGCGGTGCTCGGCGACCGCCGCGCAGTAGTCCGCGAACGGGTCGTCGTCACCGCTGCCGCGCACCAGCAGCAGCCCGACCGCGAACGCGACGACCAGGGCCGCCACGACGACGAGGGGCAGGATGCGGCGCACGCTCACCCCCGCAGCGCGCGCAGCTCGTCGTTGGTGCGCAGCACCGCGTCGCGCAGCGCCACGGGGTCGGGCCCGAGGCGGAGCACGCCGCGCGAGGAGCTGGCCAGCACGTTGCCGACGGCGGCGCCGAAGATCCGGCGCAGATCGGCGATGGTGCCGCCCTGCTCGCCGTAGCCGGGCGCCAGGATCGGGCCCTGGAAGGCCAGGTCGAGGCCGCGGTCGTCCTCCAGGGTGGCCCCGACGACGGCCCCGAAGGAGCCCAGCGGGGTCGCGTCGGCGTTGAGCCGGCGCAGGTGGTCGAGCATGGCGCCGGAGACGCTGCGGCCCCCGGTGACGGCCTCCTGGACCTCCGGGCCCTCCTTGTTGGAGGTCGCGGCGAGCACGAAGAGGCCGGCGTCGAAGCGTCGCGCGGTGTCGACGAACGGCAGCAGCGAGCCGAAGCCGAGGAACGGGCTCACCGTCACCGCATCGCTCGCGAGCGGGGACGCCGGGTCGAGGTAGGCGTCGGCGTACGCCTGGGAGGTGGAGCCGATGTCGCCGCGCTTGATGTCGAGCAGCACCAGCGCTCCCGCCGCGCGCGACTCCGCGATCACCCGCTCCAGGACCGCGACCCCACGGCTGCCGAAGCGCTCGTAGAAGGCGGACTGGGGCTTGACGATGCCGCAGTACGGCGCGACCGCCTCCACCGCGCCGAGGGCGAAGCGCTCCAGCCCGGCGACGTCGTCGGCGTACCCCCAGGCCTCGAGCAGGCTGGCATGGGGGTCGATGCCGACGCAGAAGGGACCGCGCTCGGCCATCGCGGCGTGCAGGCGGGCGCCGAACGTCATGAGAGCCTCCGCAGGGCGTCGGGGCCGAGGTCGGCCAGGGTGGGATAGCCGTCGACGGCCATGATCAGGTCGGCCTCGGCCTGCATCGCGCGGACCTGGTGGACCGCGCCGGGAACCCCGCCGAGCGCGAGCCCATAGACGTAGGGCCGGCCGATCGCCACCGCGTCGGCGCCGAGCGCGAGCGCCTTGACGACGTCGGCGCCGGTGCGCACGCCGGAGTCGAAGACCACCGGTGCCCGGCCGTCGACCGCCGTGACGACATCGGGCAGCCAGTCGAGCGCCGCTCCCCCGCCGTTGGCCTGCCGGCCGCCGTGGTTGGAGCAGTAGATCCCGTCGGCCCCTTCGTCGAGCGCGCGCCGCGCGTCGTCGGGATGGCAGATGCCCTTGAGCAGGATCGGCAGGTCGGTGAGCGACCGGAGCCAGGGCAGGTCGTCCCAGGTGACGGGGTGCCCGAAGGTGCCGACCCAGGTCATCACGACCGTGCCCGGATCGGGGTTCGGCCCGGTCATCTCCTGGAAGACCGGGTCGGAGGTGTAGTTGGCCAGCGCCTTGCCGCGCAGCTGGGGGAAGTTGCCGCTCGCGAGGTCGCGTGGCCGCCAGCCGGGCACCCAGGTGTCGAGGGTGATCACGATCGCCTCGTAGCCCGCCTGCTCGGCGCGCCGCACCAGGCTGGCCGCGAGGTCGCGGTTCTTGGGGGTGTAGAGCTGGAACCACTTCCCGGCCTCGCCCGCCGCGGCGGCGACCTCCTCGAGCGGGTCGCTCATCAGCGTCGAGCCGATGAGGGGTACGCCGGTCGCGGCGGCCACCTCGGCGGCATGGACGTCGCCGTGCTGGTCGGGGGTGCAGATCCCGACCACGCCGACCGGAGCGAGCAGCAGCGGACTGGCGAGGGTGCGACCGAACAGCTCGACCGACAGGTCGCGCTCGGCCGGAGCGCGCAGCATCCGGGGCACCACGGCATAGCGCTCGAAGGCCGCCACGTTGGCCCGCTGAGTCGCCTCGTCGCCGGCTCCCCCGGCGACGTAGGTGCGCAGCTCGGGGGGCAGCGCGGCGAGCGCACGGGCCTCGAGGTCGGCGTAGTCGAAGGGGTGGGCGGGGAGCACCCCGCCGAGCGCACCGAGGTACAGCTCGATCTGGTAGTCCCCGAAGCTCATCTCACAGCGCCTGGAGGATCTGTCGCGGCCACATCGGGCCACCGTAGACGAGCGCGCTGTAGGCCTGCACGAGATCGGCCCCCGCGGCGACCCGGTCGCGGGCCTGCTGGGGCGTCGTGATCCCGCCGACGCCGATCAGCGTGAGCTCCGGCCCGACCCGCTCGCGCAACAGCCGCAGCACCGCGGTCGAGCGTTCGGTGAGCGGCGCTCCCGACAGGCCACCGGCGCCGATCTCCTCGACCTTCGCGGCGGGGGTGCGCAGCCCCTCGCGCGAGATCGTGGTGTTGGTCGCGATGATCCCGGCGAGGCCGAGGTCGAGCGCCAGGTCGGCGACGGCGAGCACGTCGTCGTCGGACAGGTCGGGGGCGATCTTCACCAGCAGCGGCAGCGGTGCGGACGTGACCTGGTCGGCCGTACGACGGACGTGGGCCAGCAGCGGTGCGAGCTTCTCGACGGCCTGCAGGTTGCGCAGGCCCGGCGTGTTGGGCGAGCTGACGTTGACCACGAGGTAGTCGGCGTGCGGCGCGAGCAGCCGGGTCGAGGTCTCGTAGTCGGCCTCGACGGCGGCCTGGTCGTCGTCGGGGACGACCTTGGACTTGCCGATGTTGACGCCGAGGACCAGGCCGCCGGTCCGGCGCCGGCGCTTCGCGAGGCGGGCCGCGACGGCGACGGCGCCGTCGTTGTTGAAGCCCATCCGGTTGACGATGGCGCGGTCCTCGGGGAGCCGGAACAGCCGCGGCCGGGGGTTGCCGGGCTGGGCCAGCGCGGTGACGGTGCCGATCTCGACGTGGCCGAAGCCGAAGGCGCCCATCCGGTCGTAGACCCGGGCGTTCTTGTCGAAGCCGGGCGCCAGGCCGAGCCGGTTGGGGAAGGTCAGGCCCATGGTGCGCACCGGCGCGACGCCGGGGATCGGTGCCCGGGAGAGCAGCGGGCCGCCGGCGCGCAGCGCGTCGTAGGTCAGGTGGTGCGCCCGCTCGGCGTCCAGCTTGACCAGGACGTGGTCGAACAGGCGGTCGTAGAGCCTCACGCGTGCCACTCCTGGAGGGAGCGCACGCCGATCGTGCCGCCGCGCACCGCCGCGATGCCCTGGACGGCGGCCGCCAGCCCCTGCACGGTGGTGATGCACGGCGTACCGGTCAGCACGGCCGAGGAGCGGATCTCGTAGCCATCGATGCGCGAGTCGCCGCCACCGCCCGACGACGTGGTGGAGCCGTGGGGGGTGTTGACGATCAGGTCGATGTCGCCGGCCAGGATCATGTCGACCACGGTCGGCTCGCCCTCGGGTCCCTTGCCCTCGAAGTGCTTGCGGACGACGGTCGCCTGGACGCCGTTGCGGCGCAGCACCTCGGCGGTGCCCTGGGTGGCGAGGATCTCGAAGCCGTAGTCGACGAGCACCCGCGCCGGGAACACCATGGTCCGCTTGTCGCGGTCGGCGATGGAGATGAAGACCTTGCCCGAGGTCGGCAGCGGGCCGTACGCCGCGGCCTGCGACTTGCTGAACGCCGTGCCGAAGTCGGCGTCGAAGCCCATCACCTCGCCGGTCGACTTCATCTCCGGACCGAGCACGGTGTCGACGAACTGGCCGTCCTTGGTGCGGAACCGGTTGAACGGCAGCACCGCCTCCTTGACCGCGATCGGCGAGTCGGCCGGCAGGGTGCCGCCGTCGCCCTCGGCCGGCAGCACGCCGGTCGCGCGCAGCTCGGCGATCGACTCCCCCAGCATCAGCCGGGCCGCGGCCTTGGCCAGCTGGGTGCCGGTCGCCTTGGACACGAACGGCACCGTGCGCGAGGCGCGCGGGTTGGCCTCGATGACGTAGAGCACGTCGGCGCCCAGCGCGAACTGGATGTTGATCAGGCCGCGCACGCCCACGCCCTCGGCGATTGCCGTGGTGGCCTCGCGGATCCGGGCGATCTCGGCGTTGCCGAGGGTGATCGGCGGGAGCGCGCACGACGAGTCGCCGGAGTGGATGCCGGCCTCCTCGATGTGCTCCATGACGCCGCCGAGGAAGAGGTCGGTGCCGTCGTACAGCGCGTCGACGTCGATCTCGACCGCGTCGTCGATGAACCGGTCGACCAGGACCGGCCGGTCCGGGCTGATCTCGGTCGCCGCCGCGATGTACGCCTCGAGCGCCTGGTCGCTGTAGACGATCTGCATGCCCCGCCCGCCGAGGACGTACGACGGCCGCACCAGCACCGGGTAGCCGATGCTGTGGGCGATCGCCTGGGCCTCGTCGTACGACACGGCGGTGCCGTGCTTGGGCGCGACCAGACCGGCGTCGGCGAGCACCCGCCCGAAGGCACCGCGCTCCTCGGCGAGGTCGATCGCCTCGGGGCTGGTGCCCACGATCGGGACGCCGGCGTCCTGCAGGCCCTGCGCGAGACCGAGCGGCGTCTGCCCGCCGAGCGTCGCGATCACGCCGGCGATCGGGCCCGCTGCCCGCTCGGCCTCGTAGATCTCCAGCACGTCCTCGAGCGTGAGCGGCTCGAAGTAGAGCCGGTCGGAGGTGTCGTAGTCGGTCGAGACCGTCTCGGGGTTGCAGTTGACCATGATCGTCTCGTAGCCCGCCTCGGCCAGCGCGAGGCTGGCGTGGACGCACGAGTAGTCGAACTCGATGCCCTGGCCGATCCGGTTCGGCCCGGAGCCGAGGATGATCACGGCCTGCTTGCCCTCGGCCCGCGGCTGGACCTCGCTCTCCTCGTCGTAGGAGGAGTAGTAGTACGGCGTCTGGGCGGCGAACTCGGCGGCGCAGGTGTCGACCGTCTTGTAGACCGGGCGCACGCCCAGTGTCTGCCGGGCGATCCGGACCTCGGACTCCTGCAGCCCGCGGATCGCCGCGATCTGGGCGTCGGACAGGCCGTGCCGCTTGGCCAGGCGCAGCGCCCCGGCGTCGAGGGTCTCGGTCGCGGCGACCCGCTGGGCGACCTCGTCGATGAGGAAGACCTGGTCGACGAACCACGGGTCGATCTTCGTGGCGTCGTGGATCTCCTCCTGGGTGGCGCCGGCGCGGATCGCCTGCATCACCTTCTGCAGCCGGCCGTCGTGGGGCACCTTGATCTGGTCGAGCAGGGCGGTCTTGTCGCCGACCGGCGAGGCCCAGTCGAACGGCGCGTGCTTGTTCTCCAGCGAGCGCAGTGCCTTGTTGAGCGCCTCGGTGAAGCTGCGGCCGATCGCCATCGCCTCGCCGACCGACTTCATGTGGGTGGTCAGCGTCGGGTCGGCGGTCGGGAACTTCTCGAACGCGAACCGCGGCACCTTCACCACGACGTAGTCGAGGCTCGGCTCGAAGGACGCCGGGGTCTCCTCGGTGATGTCGTTGGGGATCTCGTCGAGGGTGTAGCCCACCGCGACCTTCGCCGCGATCTTCGCGATCGGGAAGCCGGTCGCCTTCGACGCCAGCGCCGAGGACCGGGAGACGCGGGGGTTCATCTCGATCACGATCACCCGGCCGTCGGCGGGGTTCACGGCGTACTGGATGTTGCAGCCGCCGGTGTCGACGCCGACCTCGCGGATGATGCCGATGGCGAGGTCGCGCAGGTGCTGGTACTCGCGGTCGGTGAGGGTCATCGCCGGCGCGACGGTGATCGAGTCGCCGGTGTGGACGCCCATCGGGTCGAAGTTCTCGATCGAGCAGATGATGACGACGTTGTCGGCCTTGTCGCGCATCACCTCCAGCTCGTACTCCTTCCAGCCGATGATCGACTCCTCGATCAGCACCTCGGTCGTCGGCGAGGCCGAGAGCCCGGCGCCGGCGATGCGGTGCATGTCGGCCTCGTCGTAGGCGATGCCGGAGCCGAGGCCGCCCATGGTGAAGGACGGGCGGACGACGATCGGGAAGCCCAGCTCGCCGGCGGCCTTCTCGACCTCGTCCATCGAGTGGCACACGAAGGAGCGGGCGACCTCGCCACCGACCTTCTCGACGATGGCGTTGAACAGCTCGCGGTTCTCGCCGCGGTGGATCGCCTCGAAGCTGGCGCCGATCATCTCGACGCCGTACTTCTCGAGTACGCCGCTCTCGTGCGCCGCGATCGCGGCGTTGAGCGCGGTCTGGCCGCCGAGGGTCGGCAGGATCGCGTCCGGACGCTCCTTGGCGATCACCTTCTCGACGAACTCGGGGGTGATCGGCTCGACGTAGGTCGCGTCGGCGAACTCCGGGTCGGTCATGATCGTGGCCGGGTTGGAGTTGATCAGGATGACCCGCAGGCCCTCCTCCTTGAGGACCCGGCAGGCCTGGGTCCCGGAGTAGTCGAACTCGCAGGCCTGGCCGATCACGATCGGGCCGGAGCCGATGACCAGGACGGACTTGATGTCGTCGCGCTTCGGCATCAGGCGTTCTCCTCCAGGAGCGTGGTGAACCGGTCGAAGAGGTACGCCGCGTCGTGGGGTCCGGCGGCGGCCTCCGGGTGGTACTGGACGGAGAAGCTCTTCAGCTTCCCCTCGGGGGTGCGCAGCTCGAGGCCCTCGACGACGTCGTCGTTGAGGCACACGTGGCTGACCGTGGCGGTGCCGTAGGGCGTCTCGGTGGGCGCATCGAGCGGGGCGTCGACCGCGAACCCGTGGTTGTGGGCGGTGACCTCGACCTTGCGGGTGGTCAGGTCCATCACCGGCTGGTTGATCCCGCGGTGGCCGTACTTCAGCTTGTAGGTGCCGAAGCCGAGCGCGCGCCCGAACAGCTGGTTGCCGAAGCAGATGCCGAAGTAGGGCAGGTCCCGGGCGAGCGCCTGCTGCAGCAGCTCGACCTGGCCGGTCGTCGCGGCCGGGTCACCGGGGCCGTTGGAGAAGAACAGGCCGTCCGGCTGGACCGCCAGCACCTCGTCGATCGACGCGGTGGCGGGCAGCACGTGGACCTCGATGCCGCGCTCGCTCATCCGGTAGGGCGTCATGTCCTTGATGCCGAGGTCGAGCGCGGCCACGGTGAACCGCCGCTCCCCCTGGGCCGGCACGACGTACGCCGCGCTGGTGGAGACGGCCTCCGACAGGTTGGCTCCGCTCATCTCGGCGGACGCCTTCACCTTGGCGAGCAGGGCCTCCGGGTCGGTCTCGACCGTGGAGATGCCGACCCGCATCGCACCCCGCTCGCGCAGGTGGCGGGTCAGCGCGCGGGTGTCGATGCCGGAGATGCCGACGACGCCCTGGGCGTTGAGCTCGTCGTCGAGGCTGCGGCGCGAGCGCCAGTTGCTGGGGATCCGCGCGGGCTCGCGGACGACGTACCCGGCGACCCAGATCCGCTTCGACTCCGGGTCCTCGTCGTTGACGCCGGTGTTGCCGATGTGGGGCGCCGTCATCACGACCACCTGGCGGTGGTACGACGGGTCGGTCAGCGTCTCCTGATAGCCGGTCATGCCGGTGTTGAAGACGGCCTCGCCGAAGGTCTCACCCTCGGCGCCGTAGGCCTCGCCGTGGAACGTACGGCCGTCCTCGAGGACGAGCAGGGCGGGGGTGCTCATGCGAGCGCTCCTTCCAGGACGGTCGGCGTGCCGCGCAGCAGCGTGGCGATCACCTTTCCGGTCAGCTTGCGGTCGTGCCAGGGGTTGTTGCGGCTCAGCGAGACGCTGGCGGCGCGGTCGACGACGACCTGCGCGGCCGGGTCGACCAGGGTGAGGTTGGCGGGCTCACCGACCGCGATCGGCCGGCCGTGGCCCTCCAGGCCGGCGATCGCGGCCGGGTTGGCGCTCATCACCCGGGCCACGCCGGCCCAGTCGAGCAGGCCGTTCTCGACCATCACCGTGGTGACGACCGGCAGCGCGGTCTCGAGGCCGAGCATGCCGAACGCCGCGTCGACGAAGGCGTGCTCCTTGTCGTGGCGCGCGTGGGGGGCGTGGTCGGTGGCGACCGCGTCGATGGTGCCGTCGGCGAGCGCCTCGCGCAGCGCGCGGACGTCCTCGTCGGGGCGCAGCGGCGGGTTGACCTTGAACGTCGGGTCGTAGCCGGTGAGCAGGTCGGTGGTGAGCAGCAGGTGGTGCGGGGTGACCTCCGCGGTCACGCCGATCCCCTGCGCCTTGGCCCAGCGGATCACCTCGACGCTGCCCGCGGTCGACACGTGGGCGACGTGGACCCGGCTGCCGGTGTGGCGGGCGAGCATCACGTCGCGGGCGACGATGACCTCCTCGGCGACGCCGGGCCAGCCGGGCAGGCCGAGCTGTCCGGAGAGCTCGCCCTCGTGGCAGCACGCCGTCGGGCCGGCGAGCGCCGGGTCCTGGCTGTGCTGGCTGACCACGCCGCCGAACGCCTTGACGTACTCCAGCGCCCGGCGCATGACGCGCGGGTCGTGGACGCACCTGCCGTCGTCGGAGAACACCCGGACCCTGGCCCGGCTGCGCGCCATCAGGCCCAGCTCGGCGAGCTCCTCGCCCGCGAGGCCCTTGGTGACCGCGCCGACCGGCTGGACGTCGACCAGGCCGGCCTGGCGACCGAGGTCGTGGACCCGCTCAGCCGCCTCGGCGGTGTCGGTCACCGGACTGGTGTTGGCCATCGCGAGGACGGCGGTGAAGCCGCCCACCGCGGCGGCGCGAGAGCCGGTGAGCACCGTCTCGGCGTCCTCGCGGCCGGGCTCGCGCAGGTGGGTGTGGAGGTCGACGAGGCCGGGCAGCAGGCGCAGACCGGCGGCGTCGATCGTGGCGTCGGCCTTCACCTCGACCGAGCCGATCTCGGTGATGACGCCGTCGTCGACGAGCACGTCGCTCGTCGTACCGTCGGGCAGGGTGGCGCCCTTGATCAGGGTGCTCATGCGGAGGTCTCCTCGCCGGCGAGCAGGTGGTAGAGCACGGACATGCGGACGGCGACGCCCGCGGAGACCTGGTCGAGGACGACCGAGTCGATCGCGTCGGCGGCGTCCGCGGAGATCTCCAGGCCACGGTTCATCGGGCCGGGGTGCAGGATCGGCGTACCGGGCTTCAGCCCGGCGAGCCGGTCACGGGTGAGGCCGTAGCCGACGGTGTACTCGCGCGCGGTCGGGAAGAAGCCGCCGCTCATCCGCTCGCGCTGGACGCGGAGCATCATCACGGCGTCAGCCTGGGGAAGCACCTCGTCGAGGTCGTAGCTGGTCGCGAAGCCGGCGGCCTCGGACCACGCGGTGACCCCGGACGGCATCAGCGTCGGCGGGGCCACCGCGGTGACCGTGGCGCCGAGCTTGGTGAGGCTCTTGACGTTGGAGCGGAACACCCGGCTGTGGGTCAGGTCGCCGACGATCGCGACGTGCTTGCCCTCGAGCGTGCCGAGCCGGCGGGTGAGGGTGTAGCCGTCGAGCAGCGCCTGGGTGGGGTGCTCGTGGGTGCCGTCGCCGGCGTTGATGACGGGTACGTCGATCCACCGGCTGATCTGCTCGGCCGCGCCGCTCGCGCCGTGGCGCACGACCAGCCCGTCGATGCCCATCGCGGTCACCGTGAGCACGGTGTCGCGCAGCGACTCCCCCTTGCTCGCGCTGCTGCCCTTGGCGGACAGGTTGATCACGTCGGCCGAGAGCCACTTGCCGGCGATCTCGAAGCTGGACCGGGTGCGGGTGGAGTCCTCGAAGAACAGGTTGATGACCGTGCGGCCGCGCAGCGCGGGCAGCTTCTTCACCTCGCGGCGCTGCACGTCGTGCATCTCCGCCGCGGTGGTGAACACCTGCTCGATGTCGTCGGTCGTCAGGTCGTCGATGCTGAGGAGGTGCTTGTTCACTTGATCCGCACCTCGTCCTCGCCGTCGGTCTCGACCAGGCGCAGGCTCACCCGCTCGCTCCGCGCGGTCGGCAGGTTCTTGCCCACGTGGTCGGCGCGGATCGGGAGCTCCCGGTGGCCGCGGTCGACCAGCACCGCCAGCCGGACGACCGCCGGGCGGCCCAGGTCCGACAGCGCGTCGAGCGCCGCCCGGATGGTGCGCCCGCTGTAGAGCACGTCGTCGACCAGCACCACGGTCTTCCCGTCGATCCCCCCGGCCGGCACCTGGGTGCGGTGCGGCGCGCGAGTCGGGTTCGAGCGCAGGTCGTCGCGGTACATGGTGACGTCGAGCTCGCCGGTGGCGACCGTCGTACCCTCGACGTCGGCTATGTTGGCGGCCAGCCGGCGCGCGAGCGGGACCCCGCGCGTGTGGAGGCCGAGAAGCAGAAGATCCTCGGCGCCCTTGTTGCGCTCGAGGATCTCGTGGGAAATACGGATCAGCGCCCGGCTGATGTCGCCGGCGTCGAGAACGACGCGGCCCGTGCTCGCGGGCGCCTCCGGAGTCTGCGGTGCAGGCAAGACTGACGGAACCTCCTTCTCCGCCTCACGGGACGGCTCGTTAAAGGATGTTGCGGGGCCGACTTTACAGACCGAGCCGCCGCGGACGCGAACCGGACCCGGCGTGGCTCGCACCACGCCGGGCCCGGTCGGTCGTCTGAGCGTTCGGCCGCCTACTTGAAGGCGTCCTTCACCTTCTCGCCGGCCTGCTTCAGGTTGCCCTTGGCCTTGTCGACCTTGCCCTCGTTCTCGAGGTCCTCGTCGTCCGTGGCCTTCCCGACGGCCTCCTTGGCCTTGCCGGTCATCTCCTCGGCCTTGTTGCTCAGCTTGTCGTCGAGACCCATCCCGGGCTCCTCTCGTCGTCGGTCTGCTGACTCGCGGGAGGTACCCGGTGTCGGGGTGTCGATCCGGGGTCCGGTGGTCATCGACGTTGCGGTTTGGTCCCAAACCGCACAGATCGGGGTCCTGAACCTGCGGTTTGGGACCAAACCGCAACCCGAGACCGCCGGCGAGCGGACCTACAGCGCCGTCGCCATCGCGGCACAGGCCCGCAGCCACGACCGCCGGGTGCCTGTGGACAATTGTGCGTAGGGCACAACGGAGCCCGAGACCAACGCCGGGTCGTAGGGCACCCGGTAGACCCCGCGGGTACGCTGCTCGTAGACCTGCGTGAGGTCGCGCGCGAGCGCCTCGTCGACCTTCGGGCTCGGGTCGGAGAGGACGGTGATGGTCCTGTACTTGAGGTTCTCGTGACCGGCGTCCTGGAGCGCGTCGAGCATCCACAGGCCGCTGTAGCCGGTGTCCTCGCGGACCGTGCTGGTCACGACGAGGAGGTCGGCGGCGTCCGCGGCGGCGAGCCAGTTCTCGGCGCGCAGGTTGTTGCCGGTGTCGATCAGGAGCAGCCGGTAGAACCGCTCGAGCAGGGCGTGCACCTGGGCGAAGTCGCCGGCGTGGATGACGCCGGTGACGTCGGGGCGCTCGTCGGAGGCGAGGACGTCGAAGTGCGCATCGCCCTGGGAGCGGACGAAGGCGCCGAGGTCGCCGATCCGGGACTGGTGGCCGTCGGTGAACCGCCCGAGGTTCTCGAGCAGCTCGCGGGTGGTGTTGCGGTGGGCACTCCGCGTGCCGCGGATCCCGAGGGTGCCTCGCGTCTCGTTGTTGTCCCACGCGATCACCCCGCCGCCGCGCACGGTGCCGAAGGTGTGGCCCGCGGCCAGCACACCGGTCGTCTTGGCCGCGCCGCCCTTCGGGTTCACGAAGGCGATCGTGCGCGGACCGTCGAAGTCCCGCTGGATCGCGGTCCGGTCGGCCTCGTAGGACCGCTCGGCGGCGCCCATCGCCGGGCTGATCAGCCCGCCGGACCAGCGGCGTACGCGACCGCGCCAGCCCCACGTCGCCGGGCCGAGGGTCGCCTCACTGTCGCGTCGGTCGAGGAAGTCGGTCGCGGTCATGAAGCGGCGTGGCTCGACGGCCTCGGGTACGGCGGGCGGTGGGGTCGGCGGCAGGCTCGGCGGTTGACCGGGCGGCGGGCTCGCCGGCGGGCTCGACGGCGGGCTCGACGGCGGCGGACCCACCGGCGGCCCACCCACCGGGGGTGGCGGCGGAACCGGAGCGGCCGGGGGCGGCGGCCCGATCGGGTCGGTCAGTGGGTCGGCCAGGTGATCGGTCACGGGGTCGGTCGAGGAATGACTCACGTGTACCTCCGAGATAGGCAGCGGTCGTCGGCCAACCTACCCCGGCTCCACCTCAGGACACGGCGGAGAGGGCGGTCTCGATCGCACGATGGAAGGTCGGGTACGCGAAGTGCATGCCGCGCAGGGTCGTGAGCGGCACCTCGGCATGGACCGCGGTCACCAGCATGCCGATGATCTCGCCGCCGGCCGGTCCGACCGCGGTCGCACCGACGAGGACGCCGCGGTCGAGGTCGACCACGACCTTGATCAGGCCGTCGTTGCCGGCCTTGTGCAGCCAGCCGCGGCTGGACTCCGGCAGCGCGGTCGTCCCGACGCCGACCCGGATCCCGGACCGGCGGGCCTGGTCCTCGGTGAGACCGACCGAGCCCACTTCGGGATCGGTGAACGTGGCCCGCGACACCGCGCGGTAGTCGGCCCAGGGCCCGTCCTCGCCGGTGAGGTCGCGCAGCGCGACGTTCGCCTGGTACATCGACATGTGGGTGAACGCGCCCTTCCCGGTGATGTCGCCGATCGCCCACAGCCCGTCGACGCCCGCGACCCGCATCCGCTCGTCCACCTCGATCGCCCGCACCCCGTCGTCGAAGCCCAGCGTGTCGAGGCCGATGTCGCCGAGGTTGGTACGACGGCCCGCGGCGACCAGCAGCGCCTGGGCGCCGATCGTCGTACCGTCGGCGAGGGTGATGCCGAACGCGCCGTCGTGGCTGACCGCGGTCACCCCGACGCCGGCCCGGACGGCGATCCCCTCGGCGTCGAGTGCGGCGGCCACGACACCGCTGGCCTCCGGCTCCTCGGGACCGAGGATCCGCTCCCCCGCCTCCACGACCGTGACCTCGACCCCGAACCGCGAGAACGCCTGCGCCAGCTCGCACCCGATCGCACCCCCGCCGAGCACCACGAGGCTGGACGGCAGCTCGCGGAGGCGCACGGCGTCGCGGTTGGTCCAGTACGGCGTGTCGGCGAGCCCCTCGATCGGCGGCACCGCGGGCTCGGTGCCGGTGTTGAGCACCACCCCGCGCCGGGCCGTCACCGTGACCTCGCCGTCGTCGGTCGTGACCACGACCCGCCCCGGGCCGGCCAACCGGCCGTGCCCGCGCACGAACCGCGCCCCGGCCTTCTCCAGCCGCTCGACGGCGACCTCGTCGTCCCAGTCGTCGGTGGCCTCGTCGCGGATCCGGTCCGCGACGACCGTCCAGTCGGGCGTCACCTCGGCCCCGCCGGCCAGCACGGCCACCCGCCTCGCCTCGGCCAGCGCATCGGCGGCGCGGATCATCATCTTCGACGGGATGCACCCGAAGTACGGGCACTCGCCGCCGACCAGCCGCCGGTCGACCCCGACCACGGAGAGGCCGGCGCGCGCAAGTGACGCGGCGAGGTGCTCGCCGCCGGGTCCGAGTCCGATCACGACGACGTCTGCTTCCAGCGGCTCCGGCATGGAGCCACAGTGGCACGGCGGTGGTCGTCAGACCAGCCTGGTGCCAGGGCGCGGCGTGGGTGGTCGCGCCCGGCACCCCGCTCGCTCGGCGTACGTCAGGCTGGCGGGGGCCGGGTGCTCCCGCTGGCGTGGAACCGGTACCAATTGGGCAGAGACCGCGGGGAGGAGGCCCGAATCGTCGCGTTTTGGTCCCAAACCGCAACTGGTCAACTGGTCAGACCAGCCGCCCGGACCACCGCTCAGACGAGCGTCCCCTTCTTCCGCTGGATCGCTCCGAGCACCCCGTTGACGAACGCCGGGGAGTCGTCGGTGGACAGCTCGCGGACCAGCCCCATCGCCTCGGTCACCGCCACCGTGTCGGGGACGTCGTCGGCCCACAGCAGCTCCCACACCCCGATCCGGAGCACGTTGCGGTCGACGGCGGGCATCCGGGCCAGGCTCCAGTCGGTGGAGAACTCCGCGAGCACCTCGTCGATCCGCTCGCGGCGCTCGCTGACGCCGCGCACCAGCTCGGAGGTGTACGGGTTGGCCGGGGGCTCGCCCTCGGCGATGGTCCGCTCCAGCGCCTCGACGCCCGTCTCGCCGCGCAGGTCGGCGGCGTACAGGACGTCGAGGGCGCGCTTGCGGGCCTTGGTCCGGGCTCCCACGAGGGTGCTCAGCCCTTCACGCGCGAGAGGTACGAGCCGCCCTCGCGGGTGTCGACCTTGATCTTCTCGCCCTGCTCGATGAACAGCGGGACCTGGATCTCGGCGCCGGTCTCGAGCGTGGCGGGCTTGGTGCGGCCGGTGGCGGAGTCGCCGACGACGCCGGGCTCGGTGTAGGAGACGACGAGCTCGACCGAGGCGGGCATCTCGATGAACAGGACGCGGCCCTCGTTGGTGGCCAGGATGACCTCCTGGTTCTCCAGGAGGAAGCCGGCGGCGTCACCGACGATGGCGGGGTCGACCTCGAGCTGGTCGTAGTCCTGCACGTCCATGAAGACGTAGTTGGTGCCGTCGTTGTAGAGGTACTGGAACGAGCGGCGGTCGACGGTCGCGGTCTCGACCTTGGTGCCGGCGTTGAAGGTCTTGTCGACGTTCTTGCCCGACTCGACGTGCTTGAGCTTGGTACGGACGAACGCGGGTCCCTTGCCCGGCTTCACGTGCTGGAACTCGACCACCTGCCAGAGCTGGCCCTCCAGGTTCAGCACCATGCCGTTCTTGAGGTCGTTCGTGGTTGCCATGCGTCAGCCTTCTGTTGAGGTGTCCAAGAGCGTGCGGCCCGCAGCCGGGCCGACGGACAATCCTACTGGGCGCCCCGCGCCGCGATGAATTCGAGCGCCTGCCGGTAGCCGTCGATGCCCTGGCCCTCGATCACCTTGGCGGCGTGCGGCGTGACCACCGAGGTGTGCCGGAACTCCTCGGGCCGCTTCGACGGCGCGCTGATGTGGACCTCGACGAGCGGCGCGGTGAGCTGGGCGCAGGCGTCGTAGAGCGCGTAGGAGTAGTGGGTCCAGGCACCCGCGTTGAGCACGACAGGCCAGGCCTTGTCGGCGGCGTTGTTGAGCCAGTCGAGCAGCTCGCCCTCGTGGTTGGTCTGCGAGAAGTGGATCTTGAGCCCGAGCTCCTTGCCCCACCGCGGCATCAGCTCGTTCTGCAGGTCGAAGTGGGTGGTGGTGCCGTAGATCTCCGGCTGGCGCCTGCCGAGGCGGCCCAGGTTGGGGCCGTTGAGGACGTAGACGTCGCGGCGGCTCACGACGCACCGCCCGAGATCGCGTCGTACGCCGCCCTGAGGTCGTCCTCGGACGGCCCGGCGAGCACGACCGGCCGGGCCAGCTCGGAGAGGACGACGAAGCGCAGCTGGTTGCCGCGGGCCTTCTTGTCGACGCGCATCGTGGCGAGCAGGGTGTCGAAGTCGGCGCCGTTCCACGACGTCGGGAGCCCGACCCGGCCGAAGGCGGCGCGGTGGCGGGCCACCACGTCGGGCGCCAGGGAGCCGGCGCGGGCGGCCAGCTCGGCGACGTACACGCAGCCCAGGGCGACCGCCTCGCCGTGGCGGATGGAGTAGTCGGTGGCCTTCTCGATGGCGTGGGCGAGGGTGTGGCCGTAGTTGAGCACCTCGCGCCCGGGGTGGCCGTCGACCCCGCCGGTCTCGCGCAGGTCACCGGCGACGACCTCGGCCTTGACCCGGATCGCGCGCTCGACCAGCTCGCGCAGCACCGGCGAGTCGGGCGTCAGGTCGGAGGGCTCGGTGGCCTCGACCAGCTCGAGGATCCGCGGGTCGGCGATGAAGCCGCACTTCACCACCTCGCCGAGCCCGGCGACGACCTCGGCGCGCGGGAGCGACGCCAGCAGTGCGAGGTCGCACAGGACGCCGGCCGGCTCGTGGAAGGAGCCGACCAGGTTCTTGCCCGCGGGGGTGTTGATGCCGGTCTTGCCGCCGACCGCCGCGTCGACCATGGCGAGCACCGTGGTCGGCACGTGCACGACGGCGACCCCGCGCAGCCAGGTGGCCGCGACGAAGCCCCCCAAGTCGGTGGTCGCGCCGCCGCCGAGCGTCACCACGGCGTCGGAGCGGGTGAAGCCCTCCTCCCCGAGCGACTCCCAGCACGCCGCGGCGACCTCCCAGCTCTTCGCCTCCTCGCCGTCGGGGACCTGGAGCACGATCACGTCGAGACCGTCGAGCAGGTCCTCGAAGGGCTCGAGCAGGTCCTCCAGCGACTCGGGCGTGATGATCGCGACCCGCTGGACGCCCGCGGGCAGGAGGCCGCGGAGCCGGTCGAGGACGCCGTGGCCCACCACGACGTCGTACGGCGCCGCGGTCGGCACCGGGATCACGGTCGGCTGGCTCATGCGGGCTCCCCTTCGAGGCTGGCGACGATCTCGGCGGTGATCTCGGCGGGCTCGCGGCCGTCGGTATCGACGGTGAACCTGGCGACGCCCTGGTAGACCGGCGTGCGCTCGTCGAGCAGCTGCTTGACCCGGGCCCGGACGTTGCCGAGCAGCAGGGGACGCCCGGTGCCGAGGCCGACCCGCTTGACCGCGTCGGCGAGGCCGACCCGCAGGAAGACGACGGGGTGCGCGGCGAGCAGCGCCCGGGTGGCCGGGTCGAGCACGGCGCCCCCGCCGAGCGAGAGCACGCCGTCGTACGACGCGAGCGCCTCGGCGACCACGGCCCGCTCGAGCGCGCGGAACGCCGCCTCGCCGTCCTCGACGAAGATGTCCTGGACGCTCTTGCCGGTCCGCTCCTCCACGATCGCGTCGGTGTCGGCGAACCCGACGCCGAGCCGCGCGGCGACGAGCCGCCCCACCGTGGTCTTGCCGGCACCCATCGAGCCGACCAGGACCGCCCGCGGTCCGGTCACCTGAACCGGAGCGTGTCGAGGTACGACTGCACGTTGCGCCGGGTCTCCTGCACGGAGTCGCCGCCGAACTTCTCCAGCACCGCCTCGGCCAGCACCAGCGCCACCATCGCCTCGGCGACGATGCCGGCGGCGGGGACCGCGCAGACGTCGGAGCGCTGGTGGTGGGCGACCGCCTCCTCGCCGGTGGCGAGGTCGACGGTGCGCAGCGCGCGCGGGACGGTCGCGATCGGCTTCATCGCCGCCCGCACCCGCAGGATCTCGCCGGTGGTCATGCCGCCCTCGGTGCCGCCGGAGCGGCCCGATACCCGGCGCAGGCCGTCCTCGGTGGGCACGATCTCGTCGTGGGCGAGGGAGCCGGGCGTCGCGGCGAGCTCGAAGCCGTCGCCGACCTCGACGCCCTTGATCGCCTGGATGCCCATCAGCGCGCCGGCGAGGCGGGCGTCGAGCCGGCGGTCCCAGTGCACGTGGGAGCCCAGGCCCGGCGGCAGCCCGTGGACCACGACCTCGACCACGCCGCCGAGGGTGTCGCCGTCCTTGTGGGCCTGGTCGATCCGCTCGACCATCAGCTTGGAGCCGTCGGCGTCGAGGCAGCGCACCGGGTCGGCGTCGAGACGCACGACGTCGTCGGGCGTGGGGAGCTCGCGCGAGGGAGTGCGGACGCCGCCGATCTCGAGCACGTGGCTGACGATCCGGGCGCCGGTGGCCTGCTCCAGGAAGTTGCTGGCGACCCGTCCGAGCGCGACCCGGGCCGCCGTCTCGCGGGCGGAGGCGCGCTCCAGGATCGGGCGGGCGTCGGCGAAGTCGTACTTCTGCATGCCCGCGAGGTCGGCGTGACCGGGGCGGGGGCGGGTGAGCGGGGCGTTGCGCGCCTGCGCCTCCAGCACGGCGGGGTCGACCGGGTCGGCCGCCATCACGGTCTCCCACTTCGGCCACTCGGTGTTGCCGACCTGGATCGCGACCGGGCCGCCCTGGGTGCGGCCGTGGCGGACGCCGCCGGTGATGGTGACCTCGTCGGCCTCGAACTTCATCCGGGCGCCCCGGCCGTAGCCGAGGCGGCGGCGGGCGAGCGAGTCGGAGATGTCATCGGTCGTGACCTCGACGTGGGCCGGCAGGCCCTCGAGGATCGCGACCAGGGAGGGGCCGTGGGACTCCCCCGCGGTCAGCCAGCGCAACATGGGCACCAGTCTCCCACGGTGGGCTCAGGCGCTGAGGACCTGTCCCACCACGATCGCGGCGAGCGCCCCGAGCACCAGGAAGGGCCCGTACGGCACCCGCCGCCGGATCATCGTGCCGTTGCGCCGCAGCGGCACCAGCCCCAGCACCGCGAGCACCGCGGCGGCGACCGCCGAGACGATCAGCACGCCGGCGCCGAACGGCCCGAGGGCGATGCCGAGCAGCGCGCCCAGGCGTACGTCGCCACCGGCCATGGCGCGCGGGCTCACCAGCCACATCAGGCCGTAGTAGCCCCCGAGCGCCACGAACCCGATCAGCCCCCACAGCGCCACCCGCGGCTCGCCGACGATGACGGCGACCACCCCCACCAGGACGCCGGTCACCAGCCAGGCCGGCTGGATCAGCCGGGACGGGAGGTACCAGGTGACGTAGTCGATCACGGTCAGCGCGCAGCAGACCGGGACCAGCGGCAGCAGCCACAGCAGCGCCCAGCCCCAGCCGAGCGCCAGCCCGAGTACGCCGGCCGCGAGCCCGCACGCGACGGCGCTCCCCCACCGCAGCCCGGGCCGGGCGGCCAGCCGGGCGAACGGCACGTGGTCCGGGTAGTCCTCCGGGTTCTCGTCGGGATCGTGCTCCGGTTCGGGGCAGCGCGCGACCAGCCACGGGACGAGCAGCCCCAGCGCCGCGCCGATCAGCGCGCAGACCAGCGCCGGGACCCACTCCATGACCGCAACCTACCGAGCCGCGAGGGCCGCTTCGCCCGCCGAGCGCATCGCGTCGAGTGGTCCGTCCTGACCAGTGAACAGGGCGAACTGGAGCACGGCCTGGTGGACGAGCAGGTCCAGCCCGGAGACGACCGTGCTCCCCGCGTCGAGCGCGGCGGCGACCAGGGGCGTGGGCCACTCGGCGTAGGTCACCTCGAACACCACGTCGGCCGGCAGCACCCGCTCGACCAGGTCGGGCGTCTGCGCACTCGCCGGGATCGTGGAGACCAGCACTCCACCGCCGGCGCCGACCGCGGCCAGCGGCAGCACGTCGACGACGGGGCCGCGCGGGTGGCGGCGGATCGCCGCGACCGCCTCCTCGGCGTTCGCCGGGGTGCGGGCGGCGACCGTGATCGCGCCGAGGCCGAGGTCCGCGAGCGCGAGCCCGACACTGGCCGCCGTCGCACCACCACCGAGGACGGTGGCCGCGGTCAGCGGCCCCGCGAAGCGCTCCCGGATCGCCGCGGCGGCGCCCGGGACGTCGGTGTTGTCGGCGTACCAGCGCCCGCCCCGCCGGACCAGCGTGTTCGCGCCCCCGGCCAGCACGGCGAGCTCGGAGACCTCGTCGGCCAGCGCCAGCGCCTCCCGCTTGAGCGGCGCGGTCACCGACAGGCCGCGCCACTCGGGGCCGAGGCCGGCCACGAACCCGGCCAGCTCGCCCGCCGGCACCCGCACGGCGTCGTACGACGCGTCGAGGCCGAGCGCGGCGTACCCGGCCCGGTGCAGGGTCGGCGAGAGCGAGTGGGCGACCGGGTCCCCCAGGACCGCGCACCTCATCGACGCGCCATCAGCAGGCGTCGGAGGTCTTGCAGTACTCACGCAGCCGCTCGGTCGCGGCGTTGTGCTCGGCCAGGGTGGTCGAGAAGACGGTCTCGCCGGTCTTCAGGTTGACCACGACCCAGTACAGCCACGGCCCGTCGGCGGGGTGGAGCGCCGCGTCGATGGTCGCCTTGCCGGGGTTGCCGATCGGGCCCGGCGGCAGGCCGGTGTGCTTGTAGGTGTTGTAGGGCGAGTCGATGTCACGCTGCTCGGAGGTGGTCCAGACCTCACCGGAGAGCCCGTTGGCGTACGCGACCGTGGCGTCGGACTGCAGCGCCATGTCGATGTCGAGCCGGTTGTAGATCGCGCGGGCGACCTTCGGGTAGTCCTCGGTGCGGTTGGCCTCGAACTCCAGCATGCTCGCCACGGTCAGCACCTCGTGGGCGGTGAGGCCGACCTGCTCCGCCTGGGCGTCCAGGCCGAGCTCGGTCATCACCGACTGTCCCTTGGCGACCATCGCGGCCAGGATCGACTGCGGGGTGTCGGCCGGCGTGATGGTGTACGTCGCCGGGAACAGGTAGCCCTCCGGGTTGCCCTCCGCGGACGCCGGCAGGCCGAGCGCGGCCGGGTCGGCGAGCACCGCCTGGAACTGCTTGGCCTTGAAGTCGGTGTTCTTCGCCAGGATCTTCACGATGTCGGAGGTGCGCTTGCCCTCCGGGATGGTCACCGTCTCCTGCGACATCTGCGAGGGGTCGACCAGGATGGTGACGACGTCGGCGGCCTTCATCCGGCTCTTGAGCAGGTAGGTGCCGGCCTGGATCTTGGTGGAGCGGCCGTCCTTGGCGGCGGCGTCGACGAACGCGTCGGACGACTTGACCACGCCGAGGTCCTCGAGCTCGGCGCCCATCGAGGAGACCGACTGGCCGGGGTCGATGACGAAGGTGACCTCGCCGCTGCCGGGACCGGCGTAGTCCTCGGGCCCCGCGAACATGTCCTTGACGTCGGCGATCGCGCCCCGGGCGAACCAGGCGACGATGGCACAGAAGACGAGCACCACCAGCAGCATCGGCAGACAGCCGCCCCGACGGCGCTTCTCCGCGCGACGGCGACCGCCGGCGGGCGTACCGGGGAGCAGGTCGTGACCCGTGGCCTCGACCTGCTCGGGGTGCGGCTCAGTCATGGGTCTCCTCGTGCGTGGGGGTCACCAGCTCGCCCGGAGGGTTGCCGGTCGCGCGTTCTGCGTCCAGCGCCTGCTGGAGGATGACGACGGCCGCGACCTGGTCGACCACGGCTCGGCGCTTCGCTCCCTTGCGCTGGTCGCGCAGCATAGCCTCCGCGGTCACCGTGGTGAGCCGCTCGTCGACGAGGCGCACCGGGACCGGAGCGATCCGCCGCGCCAGGCGTACGGCGAACTCGCGGGTCTTCAGCGCCGCCGGGCCCTCGCCGCCGCCCAGCGAGCGGGGCAGGCCCATCACGACCTCGACGGCGTTCTCCTCGGCGAGGATCCGGTGGATCCGGCGCAGGTCGCCGTTGCCGCGGCGCACCGTCTCGACCGGGGTGGCGAGCATCCCGGAGGGGTCGCTGCGGGCGACGCCGATCCGGGCGTCTCCCGGGTCGACGCCGAGGCGCACGCCGTGCCTCATCGACTCAGCCCCGCGCCACCGCGGCGGTGACGGCGGCGAGCGCCTCGTCGATCCGGGATACGTCCGTGCCGCCGCCCTGGGCCAGGTCGGCCTTGCCGCCGCCCTTGCCGTCGAGGAAGGGCGCCGCCGCGCGGACCAGGTCGCCGGCCGCGAGGCCACGGGCCTGGGCCGCGTCGTTGAGCGCCGCCACGATCGCGGCCTTGCCGTCGGCCGCGCCGACCAGGACGACGACCGCCGGAGCGTCGCCGGCGAGCCGGGCGCGCACGTCGGTGGCGAGGGTGCGGACGTCGCCACCCGAGGCGCCGTCGAGACGCTGGGCGACCAGGCGCACCCCGTTGACCACCTGCGCACCCTCGGCGAGGGCGGCACCTCCGGCGAGCAGCTGCTGGAGCCGGATCCTCTCGATCTCCTTCTCCGTCTGCTTGAGCCGCTCCACGAGGTCGCCGACCCGGCCGACGAGGTCGCCGGGCTGGGTCTTGAGCAGCGTGGACAGCTGGCCGACGACGTCGCGCTCACGGGCGAGGTAGTCGAAGCCCTCGACACCGGTGAGCGCCTCGATCCGGCGGTTGCCGGAGCCGACCGACGCCTCGCTGGTGACCACGATGGTGCCGACCTGGCTGGAGTGGTCGACGTGGGTGCCACCGCACAGCTCACGCGACCACGGACCGCCGATCTCGACCACGCGGACCTTCTGGTCGTCGTACGTCTCGCCGAAGAGGGCGATCGCGCCCCAGTCCTTGGCCTCGCCGAGGGTCATGTACTGCCAGCCGACGGGCAGGTCGGCGCGCAGCGCGTTGTTGGAGACCTGCTCGATCTCGCGGACCTGGTCCGGCGAGAGGGCGTTGAGCCAGCCGAAGTCGAGACGGAGGTAGCCCGGGCGGTTGTAGGAGCCGGACTGCAGCGCGGTCGGCCCGAGCACCTCGCGCAGCGCGGCATGCACGATGTGGGTGCCGGAGTGCGCCTGGCGGGCGCCGATGCGCCACTGCGGGTCGACCTTCGCGTGCAGCAGCCGCGCGTCGGCCGGCAGCTCGCCGTCGACGACCCGGACCTGGTGGACGACCAGGCCGCGCACCGGCCGCTGGACGTCGAGCACCTCCAGGGCGCCGCCCTCGAACTCGATCACGCCGGCGTCGGCGACCTGGCCGCCGGACTCGGCGTAGAACGGGGTGCGGTCGAGGACCAGCTCGCCGATCTCACCCCCGGCGAGCACCGGCACGGCCGCGCCCTCGCGCAGCAGCGCCAGCGGCCGGGACTCGGTCTCGAGGGTCTCGTAGGCGAGCCACTCGGTCGGGCCGTTGGCGTCGAGGATGTCGCGGTAGACGGCGGTGTCGGCGTGCTGGCCCTTCTTCGCGCGCGCGTCGGCCTTGGCCCGCTCGCGCTGCTCGGCCATCAGCTGCCGGAAGCCGGACTCGTCGACGTTCAGCCCGGCCTCGGCCGCCATCTCGAGAGTGAGGTCGATCGGGAAGCCGTAGGTGTCGTGGAGCGCGAACGCCTTCTCGCCCGGGATGGTGCTCGCGCCGGACTGCTTCACCTCGCCCGCCGCGAGGTCGAAGATCTGGGTGCCGGCCTGGAGGGTCTTGCGGAAGGCCTCCTCCTCGGCGTACGCGACCTGGGCGATCCGGTCCCAGCCGGAGACCAGCTCGGGGTAGCTCTCCCCCATCCTGTCGCGCGAGACCGGCAGCAGCTCGGGCAGCGCCGGGTCCTGGTAGCCGAGCAGCCGCATGTTGCGCACCGCGCGGCGCAGCAGCCGGCGCAGGACGTAGCCGCGGCCCTCGTTGCCGGGGGTGACGCCGTCGCCGATCAGCATCAGCGAGCTGCGGACGTGGTCGGCGACCACGCGGAAGCGCACGTCGTCGACGTGGCCGTCGGCCCCGGGCGCGCCGTACCTCTTGCCGGAGAGGTCCATCGCCTTCTCGATCACGGGGAAGACCGTGTCGATCTCGTACATGTTGTGCTTGCCCTGGAGCAGGTACGCGACCCGCTCCAGGCCCATGCCGGTGTCGATGTTCTTGCTCGGCAGCGGGCCCGCGATGTCGAAGTCGTCCTTCGCCCGGACGGCGCTGAGCTCCTCCTGCATGAAGACCAGGTTCCAGATCTCCAGGAACCGGTCCTCGTCGGCCTCGGG
Organism: Nocardioides nitrophenolicus; assembly: GCF_016907515.1. NCBI lineage: Bacteria > Bacillati > Actinomycetota > Actinomycetes > Propionibacteriales > Nocardioidaceae > Nocardioides > Nocardioides nitrophenolicus. The sequence continues at coordinate 5,434,241 of NZ_JAFBBY010000001.1, read as the reverse complement.
GCCGCCGTCGGGCCCGAACTCGGCCCCCCGGTCGATGTAGATCTCGCTGCAGGGACCACCGGGACCGGGCACGCCCATGTTCCAGTAGTTGTCCTTCAGCCCGCGCGGCTGGATCCGCTCGTCGGGCAGGCCCGCGATCCGCTTCCACGCCTCGCGTGCCTCGTCGTCCTCGGGCAGCACCGTGACCCAGATCCGGTCGGGGTCGAAGCCGAAGCCGCCGTCGGCCTGGGCGTTGGTTATCAGCTCCCAGGCGAACCGGACCGCGCCCTCCTTGAAGTAGTCGCCGAAGGAGAAGTTGCCGTTCATCTGGAAGAAGGTGCCGTGGCGGGTGGTCTTGCCGACCTCCTCGATGTCGAGGGTCCGCACGCACTTCTGCACGCTGGTCGCCCGCTGGAAGGGCGGCGTCTCCTGGCCCAGGAAGTAGGGCTTGAACGGCACCATTCCGGCGTTGACGAAGAGCAGGTTGGGGTCGTCGAGCAGCAGCGAGGCCGACGGTACGACGGTGTGGCCGCGGTTCTCGAAGTGGGCGAGGAACCGGTTGCGGATCTCCGCGCTGCTCAGGTACTGCTCGCTCAACGGGTGCCTTCCTTGCTGGACTGGGGATTCATGAGTTGGGGCGGACCAGCGTCCGCGCCGTCGAAGCGCTGTCGCAAGTGGATTTCGGCCGCGGCCTGGCCGCGGGCGACCTCCTCGCCGAACATCCGCGCGCCGAGGACGGCCGCGCCGATCCGGTCGCGCATGCCGTCGGGCGTGAACGCCTCGGCGAGGCGGCGTACCCGGACCATGCCGTAGACGCCGGCGGCGGCTCCCGCCGCGAACCAGACGCCGGCCTTCACGACGACACCTCCACGTCCGGGCGCAGGGTCGCGCGCTGCCGGGACTCCAGGTCGCGGCGGGCCGCCTTGAGCAGCAGCCGGCGCTCCTTGCGCGAGCGCTTGACCTCGCGCTTCATCTCGAAGCGGATCCGGTTGCGGACCTCGGGCGAGAGCGCCCGCCGCAGCCCGGCGGCCAGCGCCGCCGTCTTGATCACGCTCTCGCGCAGCACGATGTCGGCGAACATCGGCGCCGGCACGACCCGAGCCGGGACCCGCGGCCCGTGCTCCTGGCCCAGGTCGGTGATGACGTACTCACGGTCGTCGACCACGGCCACCGGCGTCCGCTCGCGCCGGGTGGCGCCGTCCTGCGCGGCCTGCAGCTCCGTCTCGATCCGCGCCAGCTGCTCGCGCAGCGCCTCGGCGTCCTGTGCGGCGGCGGTGAGCAGCGCCTCGGTCTGGCCGCGCGCCTGGCGCACGGACCGGGACAGCCGGTACGCCACGACCGCGAGCGCCGCGACGGCGACGAGGGTCACCACGACCAGCCAGGTCGGGACGGCGAGGTCGGAGGTCACGACGAGCAAGCCTACTTGCTCGCCCGCCCACGGATGATCCGGCGTACCCGCTCCCACCGCTGCTTGACCGCGGCCTCGGCGCCGAGCTCGGTCGGCCGGTAGTAGGCCGCGTCCAGGACCACGTCGGGCGCGTACTGCTGCTCGGCGACGCCGTAGGGCGCGTCGTGGCTGTAGACGTAGCCCTGTCCGTGGCCCAGCGACTTCGCACCGGCGTAGTGGGCGTCGCGCAGATGGGGCGGCACCTGGCCGATCTTGCCGGCCCGGACGTCGCCGATCGCCTCGAAGATCGCGGTGGTGACGGCATTGGACTTCGGCGCCACCGCCAGCGCGATGGTCGCGTGGGCCAAGGTCAGCTGGGCCTCGGGCATGCCGATCAGCTGCACCGTCTGCGCGGCGGCCACGGCGGTGCTCAGCGCGGTGGGGTCCGCCAGACCGATGTCCTCGCTGGCGAGGATCATCAGCCGGCGGGCGATGAAGCGGGGGTCCTCCCCCGCCTCGATCATCCGGGCGAGATAGTGCAGCGCGGCGTCGGCGTCGGAGCCGCGCACCGACTTGATGAAGGCGCTCACCACGTCGTAGTGCTGGTCGCCGTCGCGGTCGTAGCGCACCGCCGCCTGGTCGGCCGCCGTCTCGGCGGTCTCGACGTCGATGGTGCGGCTGCCCTTGCTGCGGGCGGCGCCCGCCGCGGCCTCCAGATAGGTCAGCGAACGCCGGGCGTCGCCCCCGGCGAGGCGCACGATGTGGTCGCGGGCGGCGTCCTCGAGCACCAGCTCGCCGTCGAGCCCCCGCTCGTCGGCCACGGCCAGGTCGAGCACCGCCGCGATGTCGTCGTCGGTCAGCGACTGCAGCCGCAGCAGCAGGCTGCGGGAGAGCAGCGGCGAGATCACGCTGAACGACGGGTTCTCGGTGGTCGCCGCGACCAGCGTCACCCACCGGTTCTCGACGCCCGGCAGCAGCGCGTCCTGCTGGGCCTTGCTGAACCGGTGCACCTCGTCGACGAAGAGGACGGTCTCCTCGCCCGTCGCCACCAGCTGGCGGCGCGCGGAGTCGATCGCGGCCCGCACCTCCTTGACCCCGGCGGACACCGCCGAGACCTCGACGAAGCGCCGACCGGTCTGCTGGCTGATGATCGAGGCGATGGTGGTCTTGCCCGTGCCGGGCGGCCCCCACAGCAGGAGCGACAACGACTGGTCCCCCTCGACCAGCTGCCGCAGCGGCGAGCCCGGGGCCCGCAGCTGCTCCTGGCCGACCAGCTCCTCGAGCGTGCGCGGACGCATCCGCACCGCCAGCGGCGCCGAGGAGTGCGTGGCGTCGGCCAGCGAGCCGCCCGAGCTCCCCGCACCGAAGCCGGCCGCCGAGCCCGGGGTGTCGAACAGCTGGGGCTCGTCATCCACGATGAGCAAGCCTAGTCAGCGACGTCGACACCCGAACGCGCCGACCCGGCAGAAAGTAGCTCCCCGAACGCGCCGACCCGGCAGAAGGTGGCTCGCCGAACGCGCCGACCCGGCAGAAAGTGGCCTCGTGCGAGGTCATCTTCTGCCGGGTCGGCGCGAAATCGGGGCCACTTCGAGCCGGGTCGCCGGAACAGACCGACCGCGAGACTCGCTCAGGCGCGACCGATCGACTTGTTGTCGAGGTCGAACCAGGTGTCGGCGTACCCGGGCTGCTCGACCAGGTCGGTGCTCGGGCTGGCGCCGGGGTCGGGACGGCCCTCTGCGTCGACGCCGAGCAGGCCGGCGGTGAGCGGCTCGTGGGGCGCCTGGCCCAGGCGGCCCGGGAAGTGGCAGGCGACCTTGTGCTTGCGGCCGATCTGGAGCAGCGGCGGCTCGTGCCGGGCGCAGATCTCCTGGGCGATCGGGCAGCGGGTGCGGAAGCGGCAGCCGGAGGGCGGGTCGATCGGGCTGGGTACGTCGCCCTGGAGCCGGATCCGCTCGATCCGCCCGCCGGTGGCGGCCTGCTTCACGTCGGGCACGGCCGAGAGCAGCGCCTGGGTGTAGGGGTGGTGGGCGTTGTTGTAGATCGACTCCCGGTCACCGATCTCGACGATCTTGCCGAGGTACATCACCGCGATCTCGGGACAGAAGTGGCGCACGATCGCGAGGTCGTGGGCGATGAAGAGGAACGCGACTCCGAACTCGCGCTGGATGTCCTGGAGCAGGTTGATGACCTGCGCCTGGATCGACACGTCGAGCGCGGAGACCGGCTCGTCGGCGACGAGCAGCTTGGGCTGGAGGGTCAGCGCGCGGGCGATGCCGATGCGCTGGCGCTGGCCGCCGGAGAACTCGTGGGGGTAGCGGTTGTAGTGCTCGGGGTTGAGGCCGACGATCTCGAGCAGCTCCTGGACCCGCGGGAGGATCTTGTCCTTCGGGAGCACCTTGTGGATCGCGAGCGGGGCGCCGACGATCGAGCCGACCGTCTGCCGCGGGTTCAGCGAGGTGTACGGGTCCTGGAAGATCATCTGGATCTCGCGGCGCAGCGGCTTGAGCTCGGCCGCGTTGGCCTGCGCGATGTCCTGGCCCTCGAACCGGATCGCGCCCGCGGTCGGCTTGTAGAGCCGGGTGATCAGCCGGCCGGTCGTGGACTTGCCGCAGCCCGACTCGCCGACCAGCCCGAGCGAGGTGGCCTCGGCGACCTGGAAGGAGACCCCGTCGACGGCCTGGACCTGCCCGACCGTACGCCGGATCAGGCCCGGGGACTTGACGGGGAAGTACATCCGCAGCTGTTCGACCTCGAGGATCGGCTTGGCGTCGCTGGGCGCGACGGACGCGCCGTGGCCCGGGATGGTGGTCTCGTTCGTCATCACAGCTCCTCGGCCAGGTCCGGCGCGATGACCGGGAGCACCTCGGCCGCGTAGATCGCGTCGGGGTTGGGCAGGTGGCAGCGCTTGGTGTGGTGCGCCCCGCGCTGGCCGGGCACGAGCAGCGGCAGCTCGGTGCGGCACAGGTCGCCGGGCACCTTGTCGCGGTGGGGGCACCGCGGGTGGAAGGCGCACCCGGTCGGCGGGTTGAGCAGGCTCGGCGGGTTGCCGGGGATCGGGATCAGCCGGGCCTCGGTGTCGCCGGTCAGGTCCGGGACGCTGGAGAGGAGGCCCCAGGTGTAGGGCATCTCCGGGTGCGTGAGGATCTCCTTGCACGGGCCGTGCTCGACTGCGCGGCCGGCGTACATCACCAGCACGTCGTCGGCCATCTCCGCCACCACGCCGAGGTCGTGGGTGATGATGATGATCGCCGAGTTGAACTCCCGCTGCAGGTCCTGCAGCAGGTCGAGGATCTGGGCCTGCACCGTCACGTCGAGCGCGGTGGTCGGCTCGTCGGCGATCAGCAGGTTGGGGTCGTTGATCAGCCCCATGGCGATCATCGCGCGCTGCCGCATGCCGCCGGAGAACTGGTGGGGGTAGTCGTTGACCCGCTTGTCGGGGTTGGGGATGCCGACCCGGTCGAGCATCTCGATCGCGCGCTGCTTGGCGATCTTGCGGGACACGTCGTGGTGCACCTTGTACGCCTCGGCGATCTGGTTGCCGACGGTGTAGTAGGGGTGCATCGCCGACAGCGGGTCCTGGAAGATCATCGAGACCTCGCGGCCGCGCTTCTTGCGCATCTCCTCCGCACTGATGTCGAGGAGGTTGACGCCGTCGAGGACGATCTCGCCGCTCAGCTGGGCGTTGGTGCCGCGGTGCAGGCCCATGATCGCCATGCTCGACACCGACTTGCCGGAGCCCGACTCGCCGACGATGCCGAGCGTCTTGCCGCGGTCGAGGTCGAAGGTGAGCCCGTTGACTGCCTTGACCAGGCCGTCCTGGGTCGGGAAGTGGACCTGCAGCTCACGCACCGACAGCAGCGGGCCGGTGCCCGTGGCGCTCGTGGTGGTGGCGGACGGGGAGGTGGTGGACATTCGGGAGGTTCCTCTCAGCCCAGCCGCACGCGCGGGTCGATGACGGCGTACAACAGGTCCACGATGATGTTGGCGAGGATGACGAAGGCGGCCAGCAGGACGACCAGGCCGACGGTGGTCGGCAGGTCGAAGTCCGAGCTGGCGCGCACGGCCAGCTTGCCCATGCCGGGGTAGTTGAAGACCGACTCGGTGATGATCGCGCCGCCCATCAGGCCGGCGAAGTCGAGGCCGGCCATGGTGACGATCGGGGTCAGTGCGGCCCGCAGGGCGTGCTTGTAGGTGACCGTGCGCTCGGGCAGTCCCTTGGACCGGGCGGTGCGCACGTAGTCCTCCTGGAAGGACTCGATCACGTACGACCGCGTCATGCGGACGTAGGCGGCCATGAAGAACACGGCCAGGGTGATCGCGGGCAGGGTCAGGCCGGACAGCCAGCCACCGATTCCGCCGTCGGCGATCGAGGTGTAGTGGGGGATCTCGGTCAGCCCCCACTTGATGGCGACGAACTTGTAGAGCACGAGGCCGACGAAGAACGTCGGGAAGGCATAGGCGATCAGGGACAGGCCGACCAGTCCGCGGTCGATGATGGAGCCCTTCTTCAGGGCCGCCGTGACACCGAGCAGGACGCCGCCGACCATCCACAGGACGAAGGCGGAGATGGCGAGCGAGAAGGAGACCGGGAAGGTGTCCTTGATCAGGTTGGTGACGGTGTCGCCGCGCTCGCGGGAGTAGCCCAGGCAGGGTGCGTCGCAGTGGACGATGGTGTCGGGCGCGGTCTCGCGCAGCTTCGGGTCGTCGGGGTAGTCACGGCCCTGGACGACGCCCTTGGCGAACTTCCACCACTGCTCGGCGAACGGATCGTCGTAGCCCATCGCGGCGGAGGTCTGCTTCTTCTGGGCGGCCGAGCAGTTCTTGCCGCAGATGAAGGACGCCTCGTCGATCGGAGAGGCGAAGAACAGGGCGAAGGTGACGATGCTCATCACGATGAGCATGATCACGCCGGCGAAGAGCCGGCGGATGACGTACGCGAGCACAGATGACCTCAGGGTGGGAGGAGCGGGCCGGTGGGCACCGACAGTCGGGGGCCGCCCTGGGGGCGACCCCCGACTGTCTCGTGGTTAGCGGAGAATCACTTCTCCACGCCGATCACGGCGAGGTCGGCGTAGCCGTTCACCGAGACGTTGTTGGCGTAGCCGGTGATCTTTCCTCCGTGGAGGAAGTTGAAGATCGTGATCTCCAGCGGGATGTACGCGACGTCCTGGCCCAGCTTGGCGTCGACGGCGGTCCACTTGTCCGCCGCCGCGTCGAGGTCGGGCTCGGCGTAGGCGTCGTCGATCATCTGGTTGACCTCGGGGCCACCCTTGTAGTTGCCGTAGTCGTTGCCGTTCGAGTCACCGGTCAGGTTGATCCGGCTGTCGAACAGCGGCGGGATGACGGTGCCGGCGGAGGACCAGTCAGCACCCCAACCACCCCAGGTGACGTCGAAGTCGGCGTCCGGCTTCTGGATCACGGAGTAGTAGGTGTCCTCCAGCGGGTCCAGCTCGGTCTCGAAGCCGGCCTTGTCCCAGCCGGCCTTCAGCGCGGAGGCCTGCTTGTCGGAGGTGGGCGTGCCACCGGAGTAGGTGAACTTGATCTTCACCGGCTTCGGCGCGGCGCACTTGTCGAGCGCGGCCTTGGCGGCCTCGGGGTCGCCGGACTCGCCCATGGCGTCGAAGGCCGGGTTGGGCGCGTAGCCGGGCACGCTCGGGTTGATGACCGAGTCGGCGGCCGTGAAGTACTCGGGGCCACCGCCGGCCTTGATCCAGGCAGCGCGGTCGGTCGCGAGCTTCAGCGCCTCGCGGCAGTTCGCGTCCTTGAAGACCTCGGAGTTGAAGTTCGGCAGCACGTAGTCGACGTACGGCGACTCGACCTGCGTGTAGCGGTCGCCCGCCTCGTCCTTGCGGCTGAACAGGGCCGGCGGCAGACGACGCTCGGTCACGGCGTACTGCGCGTCACCGGAGTCGGCGAGCAGCTGCTCGTAGATGGCCTCGTCGGTGTCACCCTCGCGGAAGTCCCAGGTGTCGGGGAAGGCCTTGCGGATCGGGTCGCTCGACGCGTCCCAGTTCTCGTTGCGGACGAACTTGCCGCCGGTGCCCTCCTTCCAGGCGCCGTCGAGCTTGTAGGGACCGTTGGAGATGATCGCGAAGTTGTTCGCGTCGCCCTTGTCGAGGTCCTCGCGGTACGGGTCCATGTAGCGCAGCTGCGCGATCGACAGCGGGAAGTCCGGCCACGCCTTCTTGAACCGGTAGGTGATCGTCTTCCCGTCGCAGGTGACGGCCTTGTCGAAGAGCTCCTGGCCCTTCTTGGTGTACGGGCCCTTGTAGGCCGGCAGGTCGTCGTCACCGGTGGGGATGTCGAGGTAGGTGAACAGGTAGTTGGCGGGACCGCCGATGATCACGTCGGTCGCGAAGTTGCGCGACGCGCCGTACTTGAAGTCCTCACACGTGATGTCCTTGCCGTCCTCCCACTTCACGCCGTCCTTGACGGTGAAGCTCCAGGACTTGCCACCGTCGGTGGTGGTGCCGGTGTCGGTGGCGAGGTCGGCGATCGGCGTGGTGCCCTCGACCGGGTCGTTGGACGCGGGCAGCGCCACGAGGCTGCGGTAGAACAGCCGGCCCGAGTTGTTGAGGTCACGACCGATGTACATGCGCTGGGGGTCCCAGTGCTCGACGTTGCGGACGCCGACCAGGAAGATGGCGTTGCCGCCCTTCTCGGCCTTCCCGCCGCTGCTGCCGCTGTTGTTGTCGCCGTCGTCGCTGCCGCCACCGCAGGCGGCGAGTGTCGCCGCGAGCGCCGTGGCGGCCACGGCGGCCAATGGCTTCTTGAGGGCCATCCAACTATCTCCTTTTCGGTAGTGACGCCGGCCCGGGCCGGCGCCGCAGTGCTCCGGGTCCCCTTGTGGCGACGGAGTACTGGGGTCTGGGTGGGTCGATGCTGTTATCGGTGCGACTTCGGGTCGAGCGCGTCGCGCGCGCCGTCGCCGACGAGGTTGAAGGCCACGACGATCAGCGCGAGCAGGATGCCGGGCAGGAAGAAGTACGTCGGGTCGGCGCTGGTGAAGCTCACCGAGTCGGCGAGGATGTTGCCCAGCGTGGGGGTCGGCGGCTTGATGCCGACGCCGAGGAAGTTGAACGCCGCCTCGGCGGAGATGTACGCCGGAACCAGCAGCGTGACGTAGACCAGGACCGGTGCCCACACATTCGGGAGCACCTCCTTGAAGTACAGCCGGCGCCGCGAGGCGCCCAGCAGCCGCGCCGCCTCGATGAACTCCCGCTCACGGATCGACAGCACCTGGCCGCGGACCACACGGGCCACCGGGGGCCAGCCGAACGCGGCCAGGATCAGGATCACGAAGAAGCCGTTGGCCAGGTCGGCGTTCTCGAAGAACCCGAGGCCCGGGAAGTCGGAGATCTGCTTGCGGAACATCAGGACCACCGGCCCGGACAGCGCCAGCAGCATCAGGGTCTGCGGGAAGGAGAGCGTCAGGTCGATGATCCGGCCGACGACCGCGTCCACGAAGCCACCGGTGAAGCCGGCGACGATGCCGAGCACGGAGCCGATGATCACGGTCAGAATGGTGCCGGTCAGCGCGATCGTCAGCGACGAGGTGATCGCGAGGAGCAACCGGGACAGCAGGTCCCGCCCCAGGCCGGGGTCGACGCCGAACGGGTGGCTCCACGAGACGCCGCCGAAGGCGCCCTCGGGCGCGATGCCGTCGGCCGAGAGCAGGTCCTGGTGCTGCTCGTTGGGCGCCAGGACGCCCATCGCCACCAGGATCGGGGCCGCGATCGCGCAGAGAAGGATGAACACCGACAGCACGAACGAGATCATCGAGAGCCGGTCGGCCCGGAACCGGGCGATGGCCAGCTGGGTCGGGGACCGGCCGGCCACCGAGACGACCGAGTCGTCCTCGATCGGGGCGTCAGTCTCGTGGATCTCCAGTTCGGAGCCCGGGATCGTCATCTTCACCTCGTCGCCGTGAGTCACGGATGCGACGCGGGCCACTCTGGCCACGCGCCGTCCGTGACACTAGGCGCACCCGGTGCGTCAAGGCGATAGCGGCGCGGTAACGGTTTGGTCTCGGCCACCGGAAAACCGTCCGGCGCAACGGCCCCACCGCCGGACTTTCCTTCGCCGTGGGTGTCCTCCTACGGTCGTCCTTCCCGGTGTCTACGGCGTGCCGACGTCCGTGATCGACGCCCGGGGCCAACGAGCCGCGGCCCGGCCCCTTCGTCCGGGGCCGGGCCGCGCTCAGTCGCTCAGTCGCTCAGTCGCTCAGTCGCTCAGTCGGCTCCGCCGGGCGGGCGTCCACGCCCGCCTCCTTGCGCTGCTCCGGCGTGATCGGCGCGGGCGCGGCCGTCAGCGGGTCGTAGCCGCCCCCGGTCTTCGGGAACGCGATCACGTCGCGGATGGAGTCGGTGCCGGCCAGCAGCGCGACCACGCGGTCCCAGCCGAACGCGATGCCGCCGTGCGGGGGCGCGCCGTACTTGAACGCCTCGAGCAGGAAGCCGAACTTCTCCTCCGCCTCGGCCTCGCCGATCCCCATCACCTCGAAGACCCGCTTCTGGATGTCCTCGCGGTGGATACGGATCGATCCGCCGCCGATCTCGTTGCCGTTGCAGACGATGTCGTAGGCCCAGGCCAGGGCGTTGCCCGGGTCCTGGTCGAAGCCCTCGAGGTCCTGGGGGCTGGTGAAGGCGTGGTGGACGGCGGTCCACGCTCCCCCGCCGACCGCGACGTCACCGGCCGCGGTGGCCTCGTCGGCCGGCTCGAACAGCGGCGCGTCGACGACCCAGAGGAAGCTCCAGGCGCTCTCGTCGAGCAGCCCGCCGCGCCGGCCGATCTCGAGCCGAGCGGCACCGAGCAGGGCCCGGCTGGCCTTCACCGCGCCGGCGGCGAAGAAGATGCAGTCGCCGGGCTGCGCGCCGACGTGGGCGGCCAGGCCGGCCTTCTCCTCGTCGGTGATGTTCTTGGCCACCGGGCCGCCGAGCTCGCCGTCCTCCTGGACCAGGACGTACGCCAGGCCCTTCGCACCGCGCTGCTTGGCCCACTCCTGCCAGGCGTCGAGCTGCTTGCGGGGCTGGCTGGCGCCGCCGGGCATGACCACGGCGCCGACGTACGGCGCCTGGAAGACCCGGAACGGGGTGTCCTTGAAGTAGTCGGTGCACTCGACGAGCTCGAGGCCCATCCGCAGGTCGGGCTTGTCGGAGCCGTAGCGGGCCATCGCCTCGGCGTACGTCATCCGCGGCAGCGGCAGCGGGACGTCGACGCCGACCAGCTTCCAGAGGGCGGCGACGATCTGCTCGCCCAGGGCGATCACGTCATCCTGGGTCACGAAGCTCATCTCGATGTCGAGCTGGGTGAACTCGGGCTGCCGGTCGGCGCGGAAGTCCTCGTCGCGGTAGCACCGGGCGATCTGGTAGTAGCGCTCCATGCCGGCGACCATGAGCAGCTGCTTGAACAGCTGGGGGCTCTGCGGCAGGGCGTACCAGCTGCCGGGCTGGAGGCGCGCCGGCACCAGGAAGTCGCGGGCGCCCTCGGGGGTGCTGCGGGTCAGCGTCGGCGTCTCGATCTCGACGAAGTCATGGCCGGCCAGCACGTCGCGCGCGGCCTTGTTGACCTGGCTGCGCAGCCGGATCGCGTTGCCGGGAGCACTGCGGCGCAGGTCGAGGTAGCGGTGCTTGAGGCGCACCTCCTCGCCCACGTCGACGTGGTCGCTGATCGGGAACGGCAGCGGCGCGGCGGCGCTGAGCACCTCGACCTCGCTGGCCACGACCTCGATCGCCCCGGTGGGGAGGTTGGGGTTCTCGCGGCCCTCGCCGCGGGCGACGACCTCGCCGGTGACCTTGAGGCAGAACTCCGAGCGGAGGCTGTGGGCGACCTCCTCGTCGCGGATCACCACCTGGACCACGCCGCTGGCCTCGCGCAGGTCGATGAAGGCCACGCCGCCGTGATCGCGCCGATTCGCCACCCACCCGGCGAGGGTGACGGTCTGGCCGACGTTCTCGGCGCGGAGGGCGCCGGCGTCATGGGTGCGGATCACGAGGATTCCCCTTCAGAGGTGGAGGTGGTGACGACCTGCGGTCGCAGGTCCTGGGTAGGAGGCTGCCAGGTCGCGGGGTCCGCCGCGACCTGGTTCCCGTCGCGGATGTCCTTGACCTCCCCCTGGTCCGGGAACCAGACGTAGGGGATGCCACGACGCTCGGCGTGCCGGATCTGCTTGCCGAACTTGGCCGCGCTGGGTGCGACCTCGCACGGGATCCCGCGAGCGCGCAGCGCGGTCGCGACCGCGTCGGCCTCGGCGCGGGTCTCCTCGGCGGTGACCGCGACGACGACCACGCTCGGCACCGAGCGGTCGGCGCTCAGTACGCCGCGCTGGACGAGCGGGACGAGCAGACGGCTCAGGCCGAGGGAGATGCCGACGCCGGGGTACGTCGTGCGGCCGTCGGAGGCGAGGGCGTCGTACCGGCCGCCGGAGCAGATCGAGCCGAGCGACTCGAAGCCGTCGAGGCGGGTCTCGAAGACGGTGCCGGTGTAGTAGTCGAGGCCACGGGCGATCGAGAGGTCGGCCTCGATCCGGGTGCGGCCCGTCGCCAGGGGGGCGCAGGCGCGCACCAGCGTCGCGAGCTCGTCGAGGCCCTCGTCGAGCAGCTCGCTCTCGACACCGAGCACGCGGACCCGGGCGACGAAGGAGTCGTCGCTGGTCCGGATCGTCGCCAGGGCGAGCGCCTTGTCGGCCTGGTCCTCGGTGACGCCGGCCTCGGTGAGCAGCAGCTCGCGGACCTTGGCCGGGTCGAGCTTGTCGAGCTTGTCGACCAGGCGCATCACCTCGTCGATGCCGTGCTCGTCGAGGCCCAGGCCGGCGTAGAAGCCCTGGATCAGCTTGCGGTTGTTGACCTGGAGCCGGAAGCCGGGCAGGAAGTCCAGCCCCGACAGCGCCTCGAGCATCACCCGGGCCACCTCGACGTCGTGGTGGAAGGGCAGGGCGTCGCGCCCGACGATGTCGATGTCGGCCTGGGTGAACTCCCGGAAGCGGCCCTCCTGGGGCCGCTCGCCGCGCCACACCTTCTGGATCTGGTAGCGCCGGAAGGGGAACTCCAGCCTGCCGGCGTTCTCGAGCACGTAGCGGGCGAACGGGACGGTCAGGTCGAAGTGGAGGCCGATGCCCTTGTCACGATCACTCGCGCTGCCGTCCACGGCTGCCTGCAACCGGCGCAGGACGTAGACCTCCTTGGAGGTGTCGCCCTTGCGAAGCAGCTGGTCGAGCGGCTCCACGGCCCGGGTCTCGACGTTGGCGAACCCATGCAACTCGAAGGTGCGCGCCAGGGTCGCGACGACCTGCTGCTCGACGTAGCGCTGGGCGGGCAGGAGCTCGGGGAATCCGCTGAGCGGAGTCGGCTTGGCCATCAGGCGATCACAGTCCTCGGGTGACTCGACCGGGCGGCGTACCGGGGCCGGAGTCGAGCAGGTCGAGCAGGAAGGGGTTGGTGGCGCGCTCGCGCCCGATCGAGGTCTGCTCGCCGTGGCCCGGGAGGACGACGACGTCGTCGGCCAGCGGCAGCACCTTCGAGCGCAGCGAGCGGAGCATCTTCGCGTGGTCGCCGCCGGGCAGGTCGGTGCGGCCGATCGAGCCCTGGAAGAGCAGGTCGCCCGAGAACATCACCTCGGAGATGTCGGCGCCCTGGTCCCAGGGGGTGCGGAAGGTGACCGAGCCCTCGGTGTGGCCCGGCGTGTGGTCGACGACCAGGCGCAGGCCCGCCAGCTCCAGACTGGCACCGTCGGTCAGCTCCGCGACGTCGTCGGGCTCGGTGAACCTGTAGTCGCCGCCGAGCAGCATCCCGGCCGACTCCGGCGAGAGACCCGCCATCGGGTCGGCGAGCAGGTGCCGGTCGTCCGGATGGATCCACGCGGTGGCGTCGTAGGCGCCCGCGACCGGCGTCACCGACCACATGTGGTCGACGTGGCCATGGGTCAGCAGCACGGCCACCGGCTTCAACCGGTGCTCCCGGACGACCTCGGCGACACCGGCCGCCGCGTCCTTGCCGGGGTCGATCACGATGCACTCGGAGCCTGGTGCGGTGGCCGCGACATAGCAGTTGGTGCCCCACGGTCCGGCGGGGAAAGCGGCGATCAGCACCGGGCCAGCCTATCGAGGGCCGAGGCTTTGATTAGCATGGGCCACTGTGACTACCTCCGACTGGGGCCGCGTCGACGACGACGGCACCGTCTACGTGAAGACGACCGATGGCGAGCGGGCCGTGGGGCAGATGCCTGACGCGACCCCGGAGGAGGCCCTGGCCTTCTACACCAAGCGGTACGAGAACCTCTCGCTCGAGGTGGACCTGCTCCACCAACGGGTGCTGACCGGCGTACTGTCGCCCGAGGAGGCGACCTCATCGGTCAAGCTCGTGCGCGAGCAGCTCGTCGACGTCCACGCCGTCGGAGACCTCGCCGCCCTGGCCCGCAAGCTCGACGAGCTCGGCCCGGTCATCGCCACCCAGCGCGACGCCCGCCGCGCCGCCAAGGCCGAGCGGGCCGCCGAGGCCCGGGCCGAGAAGGAGCGACTCGCCGGCGAGGCCGAGAAGATCGCCTCCGGTCGCGACTGGCGCAACGGCGCCAACCGGCTGCGCGAGCTGCTCGAGGAGTGGAAGAAGCTCCCCCGCATCGACAAGGCCGCCGACGACGAGCTGTGGCGCCGCTTCTCCTCCGCGCGCTCGGCGTACACCAAGGCGCGCAAGGCCCACTTCGCCGAGCAGGACGAGAAGCGGGAGGGCGCCCGGGTCGTCAAGGAGCGTCTGGTCGCCGAGGCCGAGGCCCTGTCGTCCTCCACCGAATGGGGCCCCACCTCGGGCCGCTACCGCGACCTGATGCGCGACTGGAAGGCCGCCGGCCCCGCACCCAAGGCCGTCGACGACGAGCTCTGGCGCCGCTTCCGCGGCGCCCAGGACACCTTCTTCGGCGCCCGTGACGCCGCCAACGCGGCCCTCGACACCGAGTTCGCCGCGAACGCCGTGGTCAAGGAATCACTCCTGGTGGAGGCAGAGGCTGTGGCCGCCGCACTGGAGGCTTCCGGTGACCTCGCCGCCGCCAAGACCGCCTTCCGGGCCGTCGCCGACAAGTGGGACGAGGCCGGCAAGGTCCCCCGCGACCGGATCAAGGACCTCGAGGGCCGCATGCGCGCCGTCGAGCAGGTCCTGCGCCGCGCCGAGGACGACCAGTGGCGTCGTACCGACCCCGAGAAGTCCGCCCGCGCCGACGACATGGTCTCCAAGCTCGAGGCCGCCATCGCCGAGGCCGAGGCCAAGCTCGAGGCCGCCCGGGCGCGTGGGGACGAGAAGAAGGTCCGCGAGCTGGAGGAGAACCTCGAGGGGCGGAAGTCGTTCCTGGAGATGGCCAAGAAGGCGTCCGCGGACTTCAGCTGAGCTGGTGCGTGCGCTGCAGGTGCGGGAATCGCCGGTCGACCGGCGATTCCTGCACTTGTCGGCCGTTGCAACGCAGGTCAAGTGCAGGAACTGCCCCACAAGTCCACGCCTATCAGCTCGCGCGCCGCTCAGCCGCGCGCCGTCTGGCACAGGCGACAGACTCGATCAGCGCATGGATGCGGGCGGCCAACCGGACGGGGTCCGCAAGGTCGGCCCACGTGATCCGGAGGCACCGCCAGCCGGTCAGCTCAGCCACGCGATTCTCCCTCTGCTTCTCGCGGACGACTGCATCCGCCGGCGACTCGCCCGGCCGAAGGAACTTCTCGTACTTGGCCTTGCCGTCGAACTCCAGCCAGATCCCGTGCTCCGGAAGCGCGAAGTCGAGCTTCGCGACGAGCTCCTGACCGTCCCAGATCTCAAGCTGTGGGATGGGCTTGGGAAGACTCGACCGGTAGAGGAAGTACCAACACCGGCTCTCCCCGACGGACTCGATCCGTGGATCTGCGAGACGTAGGACGATGGGGGTCCCCAACGACTGTGGCCAGTGGGCCATCGCCTCGTCGTAGCGCTCGTGCAGCTCCTCTGGCGTCACCAGCCCCCGGTGGAGGAAGTCATTGGCCACCACCAGCGCCGACTCGATCGATCCCACGGTCGCGCACTCGAGCACGGTGCGCGCCGGGGCACTGATGTGGAAGTCGTGGACGGCGACCACGTCGTCCTCCCGCAACTGGCCCCGGTGCTGCCGGACGCCGCGCTCCTTGCGACCAGTCAGACCGTCACGGCGCGTGATGTGGACGTCGCTCAACGGCTGTCCCCACAGGGGGCCATCGTAGAAAGGCACGGCCGAACTGTGGCTGAGGACCACATCGGTCCTTGCTTGGCGTTCCACCGCCCGGGATCGCACGGCGTACTGCTCCGCGGGTGACAGCTGCGCCCATGCAGAGGCGGAGACGTACGCGCCGCGCCGTGGTCTGTGGAGCTGGCCGCGGCGTACGGCTGAGGCCAGGGACCTGTCGGTATGACCGATGCGCAGGAGGTCTGCTCGAAGGTCGATCGGGAGAAGGCGGGCGTCATCGGAGGGAATCTGCATGCGGGGGACAGTGCACGGCAGCTCCGACAAAACCGCTTCTGGAGCCCTCCAGGCTGTGGAGAACCCCCGATCACGCCGTACTTGACGGCCAGTTCTGTCACTTGTCGGGCGTTGCAACGCTCGACAAGTGACAGAATCGCCGGTCGACCGGCGATTCCTGCACCCCGGATCGCGCCTGCTCAGGACCGGCTACTGGGTGACCCGGTACGCGTCGAACACCCCGGGGACGGAGCGGACGGCGTTGAGGACGGTGTCGAGGTGCTTGGCGTCGGCCATCTCGAAGGTGAAGCGCGACTTGGCGGTGCGGTCGCGGGAGGTGGTGAGGTTCGCGGAGAGGATGTTCACGTGGGCGTCCGAGAGCACCATGGTGATGTCCGAGAGCAGCCGGGAGCGGTCGAGGGCCTCGACCTGGATGTTGACCAGGAAGGTCGACTGGCCGGTGGGGGCCCATTCGACGTCGACGAGCTTCTCGGGCTGGGCGAGCAGGCTGGCGGCGTTGGTGCAGTCCTTGCGGTGCACCGAGACTCCCCCACCCTTGGTCACGAAGCCGAGGATCGCGTCGGGCGGGACCGGGGTGCAGCACTTGGCGAGCTTGACCCATACGTCGGGTGAGCCGGTGACGATGACGCCGGCGTCGCCGCTGGAGGGGCGGCGGGGGCGGCCGCGGCGGCCGGTGATGGTGACGGCCTCGGCGAGGTCCTCCTGGGCGCCCTCGTCGCCGCCGTGCAGCTCGATCACCTTGCGTACGACGGTCTGGGCGCCGAGGTTGCCCTCGCCCACCGCGGCGTAGAGGGCGGTGACGTCGGTGAGCCGGAAGGCCGAGGCGACCAGGGTGAGCGAGTCGTGGGACAGCAGCCGTTTGAGGGGCAGGCCCTCCTTGCGCATCAGCTTGGCGATCTCGTCCTTGCCGCGCTCGATCGCCTCCTCGCGCCGCTCCTTGGTGAACCACTGGCGGATCTTGGAGCGGGCGCGCTGGGACTTCACGAAGTTCAGCCAGTCGCGCGAGGGCCCGGCACCCTCGGCCTTGGAGGTGAAGACCTCGACCACGTCGCCGTTCTCGAGGGTCGACTCGAGCGGGACGAGGCGGCCGTTGACGCGGGCGCCGATGGTGCGGTTGCCGACCTCGGTGTGGACGGCGTACGCGAAGTCGACGGGGGTCGAGCCGGACGGCAGCGCGATCACGTCGCCACGTGGGGTGAAGACGTAGGTCTCGGCCTGGTTGATCTCGAAGCGCAGCGACTCCAGGAACTCGCCCGGGTCCTCGACCTCGCTCTGCCAGTCGAGCAGCTGGCGCACCCAGCTCATGTCGTCGAGGTCGCCGGGCTTGTCGGTGTCGTTGCCGGCACGGCCGTCCTCCTTGTACTTCCAGTGCGCGGCGACGCCGTACTCGGCGCGGCGGTGCATCGCGAAGGTGCGGATCTGCATCTCCACCGGCTTGCCCTGCGGACCGATCACCGTGGTGTGGAGGGACTGGTACATGTTGAACTTCGGCATCGCGACGTAGTCCTTGAACCGGCCCAGGACCGGGTTCCACCGCGAGTGCAGCACGCCGAGGACGCCGTAGCAGTCGCGGTCCTCCTCGACCAGGATGCGGATGCCGACCAGGTCGTAGATGTCGGAGAAGTCGCGGCCGCCGACGATCATCTTCTGGTAGATCGAGTAGTAGTGCTTCGGCCGGCCGGTGACGGTCGCCTTGATCTTGGCCTCGCGCAGGTCCTTCTCGACCTGGCTGATCACCTCGGCGAGGAAGGAGTCGCGCGACGGGGCCCGCTCGGCGACGAGGCGGACGATCTCGTCGTAGATCTTGGGGTGGAGGGTCGCGAAGGCGAGGTCCTCGAGCTCCCACTTGATGGTGTTCATGCCGAGCCGGTGGGCCAGCGGGGCGTAGATGTCGAGCGTCTCGCGAGCCTTGCGCTCCTGGGTGGACTGCTTGACGAAGCGCAGCGTGCGCATGTTGTGGAGCCGGTCGGCGAGCTTGATGACCAGCACCCGGATGTCGCGCGACATCGCCACGATCATCTTGCGGATGGTCTCGGCGTTGGCGGAGTCGCCGTAGACGACCTTGTCGAGCTTGGTCACGCCGTCGACGAGCAGCGCGACCTCGTCACCGAAGTCGCGGCGACACTCCTCGAGGGTGTACGGCGTGTCCTCGACCGTGTCGTGGAGCAGCGCCGCCACCAGCGTCGGCTCGGTCATGCCGATGCCGGCGAGGATCGTGGTGACCGCGAGCGGGTGGGTGATGTAGGGGTCGCCGCTCTTGCGCTTCTGCTCGGCGTGCAGCCGCTCCGCGGTGAGGTAGGCGCGCTCCAGTAGCTGGAGGTCGGCCTTGGGGTGGTTGGCCCGGACCGCGCGGAACAGCGGCTCGAGGACCGGGTTCGCGGCCTGGGCGCGGCTGCCCATCCGGGCCAGGCGGGCACGCACGCCGCGACCGCCGGTGGGCTCGCTGGGGACCGGGGTGGGCGCCGTCGGCACCCGTGGCGTCGTGCGCTCCTCGGTCATGGCGACCAGTCTAGTGCTGGCCTCAGACCCGCTGCAGGGCGTGCACGGGTACGTCGCCGACGGCCGCCCGCCCGTCGAGGAAGCCCAGCTCCATCAGGACGGCGAACGCCACCGGCTCGGCGCCGCAGCGGCGCACCAGCTCGCAGGTCGCGCCCGCGGTGCCGCCGGTGGCGAGCACGTCGTCGACCAGCAGCACCCGCTCCCCCGGCGCGACGGCGTCCTGGTGCAGCTCGAGCACCGCCTCGCCGTACTCCAGGGCGTAGTCGACCTGGTGGGTGTCGTGCGGCAGCTTGCCGGCCTTGCGCACCGGCGCGAAGCCGACGCCGAGGGCCAGCGCCACGGGAGCCGCGAGGATGAAGCCGCGCGCCTCCATGCCGACCACCTTGTCGACGACGACCGCCCCGCGCTCGTCGCGTCCGGACTCGGCCAGCGCCGCCACGACCGATCCGAACCCGGCCGGGTCGGCCAACAGCGGCGTGATGTCCTTGAAGACGATGCCCGGCTCGGGGAAGTCCGGGATGTCCCGGACCAGCCGGGTGAGGGCCTCGACCGCGCGCTCGCGGACGCTCACGGCGCTACTTCTTGCCGCGCTTGGACCGCGTCTGCCGCACCGGCTGGTTGCGGCCGGAGCTGCCGGTGTCGCTGACCGGGCGGTTGCTGGTCGGCACCACGCGGCCCTTGCCGCTGGCCTCGGTGTTGGGTGCCGTACGACGCGGGGCCGGGTCGCCCTCGACCTCGATCTCGAACTCCTCCTCGAGCAGCTCGTCGGGGATCGCGTCGGGGTCGCCGCCACGCGCACCAACGAGCGGCGCCTCGTCGTCGGTGCCGACGGGAACCGAGGCGTAGCGGTCGGCGAGCGCCCGCTGCTTGGCCTTGGCGCGGCGCGCCTGGATCTGGACCTCGGTCTCCTGCATCTTCAGGTGGACCAGCACGCGCGGGGCGAGCATCACCGAGGAGTAGACGCCGACGCCCATGCCGACGAACTGCGCGAGCGCGAGGTCCTGCAGCGAGCTGGCGCCGAGCTGGACGGCCGACACGTAGAGGATCGCGCCGATCGGGATGAGCGCGACGATCGAGGTGTTGATCGAGCGGACCAGGGTCTGGTTGACCGCGAGGTTGGCCGCGTCGGCGTACGACTGGGTGTTCTTGCGGAGAACGGTGGTGTTCTCCTTGATCTTGTCGAAGACGACCACGGTGTCGTAGAGCGAGAAGCCGAGGATCGCGAGCAGACCGGTGACCGCCGCCGGGGTCACCTGGAAGCCGGACAGCGCGTAGACGCCGACGGTCAGCATCACGTCGTGGATCAGGGCGATGAGCGCGGCGACCGACATCCGCCACTCGCGGAAGTAGCCCCAGATGAACAGCACGACGAGGAACAGGAAGATCGCGACGCCGATCGCGGCGCGCTTGGCGACCTCCTGACCCCAGCTGGGTCCGATGTCCTGGACCGACAGGTCGCCGTCGGAGACGTTCGGGTACTCGTCGTGTACCAGCGCGGAGATCTCGCCACGCTGCTTCTCGCTGAGGTTCTCGACCTGGATCACGAGCGAGGAGTCGCCCTCGGTGGTGACGATCGGGTTCTCGGCGTTCTGGATGCCGGAGTCGGCGACCTTGGTCCGCAGGTCGTCGGCGGCCGACTGGGTCGCCTTGCCGGCCCCGACGGGGACCGACACGGTCGTGCCGCCGGTGAACTCGACGCCCATGTTGAGCGGCTTGAGGAAGAGGATCAGCACGGCCGCGGCGACCAGCACGGCGGAGATGCCGTAGAACAGCCACGGCCTGCCGATGAAGTTGATCGACTTGCGGCCCTGGTAGAGCTCGTTGCCGAGCCGGGACATCTTGCCCATCAGGCGTCACCTCCGGCGACGGCGGGACGTCGGGGGCGGGAGGGCGTGATGTCCATGCCCAGCGTCTCCTTGCTGAGGCCGGACAGCTTGTGCCCGGAGTTGAACGCCTTGAACTGCGCGAGCCAGGACACCATCGGCTTGGTGAACCAGAACAGCACCGCGAGGTCGATCAGCGTGGTGAGGCCGAGCGCGAAGCCGAAGCCCTTCACGGCGCCGGTGGCGAAGATGTAGAGCACCAGCGCGGAGAGGATCTGCACCGTGTTGGCCGCGACCCGGGTGACCCGGGCTCGGGCCCAGCCGGTCTCGACCGCGACCCGCATCGACTTGCCCTCGCGCATCTCGTCACGGATGCGCTCGAAGAAGATGACGAACGAGTCGGCGGTGACACCCACCGCGATGATCAGGCCGGCGATGCCGGGCAGCGTCAGCGTGAATCCGGCGGTCTTGCTGAGCAGCAGCACCAGCGCGTAGGTGATGATCGCCGCCACGAACAGCGAGCTGACCACCACCAGGCCGAGGCCGCGGTAGTAGAAGAGGCAGTAGAGCATCACCAGGATCAGGCCGATGGCGCCCGCGGTCAGACCGGCGGAGAGCTGGTTGCCGGCCAGGGACGGCCCGATCTCCTCGACGGAGGTCTGCTCGTCGTTGAACTTGATCGGCAGGGCGCCGAACTTGAGGCTGTTGGCGAGGTCGAGCGCCTGCTGCTCGGTGAAGTCGCCGGTGATGCTCGACCGGCCGTCGGTGATCACCGCGTTCATGACGGGCGCGGAGATGACGCTGCCGTCGAGGACGATCGCGAACTGCTCCTCGGTGCCGTTGAACGCCCGCGAGACCTCCTCGAAGTCCGAGGACGCGCCGGCGGAGCCCTTCGGGTGGGCCCGGTCCTTGCTGTTGCCCATCTCGATCTGCACCTCCCAGCCGACCCCGTTCTGGGGGGTGCCGGCGGCGGCGTTGTCGAGCTCGGTGCCCTCGACGACCGACTGGCTCAGCAGGTACTTGATGCTCAGCCCGTCCTCCGGCTGGGAGCACGCGACGAGCGGCTTGTCGGGGTCGTCGGGCAGCTCGGCGGCCTTGCCCTCGGCATCGAGGAGCACGCCCTTGGCGTCGCAGGCGTACTGGCCGAACTCGGCGATCGAGGCCTGGTCGGGGCTGCGGGACCAGGCGATGCTGTCCTTGACGGTCCAGGCCTTGCCGTCGCCGCCCGGGTCCTCCGCGGTCGGGGCGTCGGTCGCACCGTCGGTCGGCGCGTCGCTGGGGACGTCGGTCGGCGCGTCGCTCGGGGCGGTCGCGCCGTCGGTCGGCGTCGCGCCGTCGGTCGCGCCGTCGGTCGCGCCGTCGGTCGGCGTGGCACCGTCGGTCGGGTCGTCCTCGGCGAGCGAGAGCGGCGCACGGCCCAGGCCCATCCCGCCCGTGCTGGCGGAGGTGTCACAGGCACCGGGCCGCTGGTCGGAGCAGGCGACCAGGCGGAAGCGGAGCTGGGCCTGCCGCTTGACCGTCTCCTCGAGCTGGTTGCGGTTCTTGGTCTTGCCGGGGACCTCGACCACGATGTTGCGGCCGCCCTGGGTGGTGACCGCGGCCTCGGCGACGCCGGAGCCGTTGACGCGCTGGTCGATGATCCGGCGGGCCTCGTCGAGGTTCTCCTTCGAGGGAGCCTTCTCGGCGGTCAGGGTGATCCGGGTGCCGCCCTGGAGGTCGAGCCCGAGCGCGGGGCGCCACGGGGTCTCCGGGTCCTTGACCCCGGCCTGGGAGAGCGCGGTCAGGCCGTAGAGCACGGCCAGGCCGAGGAAGAAGACGATCAGGTGGCGCCCAGGGCGCGGGCGGCGGGACGCCATGCTCAGCGCTCCTCTTCGTCGTCGGGACGGTCGGTCGGGTCTTCGGAGCCGGTCTCGGCGGCCTCGGGCGCGGCGTCGCGGCGTACGGACGCGACCGCGCCGCGAACGACCCGGATCACGACGCCGGGCGCGAGCTCCACCTCGAGGTGGTCGTCGGCCTCGCCGGTGATGGTGCCGAAGATGCCGGAGGTCAGCATCACGTCGTCGCCGACCGCGAGGCTGGCCTGCAGCGAGGCGGCCTCCTTGCGCTGGCGCGAGGCGGGGCGGATGATCAGCAGCCAGAAGATGGCCGCGATCGCCACGATCGGCAGCAGGGACGCAGCGTCTTTCACAGACAAACCTCTCCAAAGGGCACGGACGGATCCCCGCAGGACGAACTCGTCCCCGGGACCGCCGGTCAGTGTAGCCAGGGACCCTGACCGCGCACGGATCGACGCCGGATATCAGATCCGGAAGTTCTCCCGGCCCACGCGGCCCACGGTCGTTGACGCGGACGCCGGCCGACCTCACCATCGGCCCGTGGGACGTGCGCGGGGACGGCTGCTGGCGGCGCTGGGCATCATCGCGGCGGGCGCCCTGGGCGCCTCTGG
Organism: Nocardioides nitrophenolicus; assembly: GCF_016907515.1. Classification (NCBI taxonomy): domain Bacteria; kingdom Bacillati; phylum Actinomycetota; class Actinomycetes; order Propionibacteriales; family Nocardioidaceae; genus Nocardioides; species Nocardioides nitrophenolicus. Next base: position 5,411,647 of record NZ_JAFBBY010000001.1, on the reverse strand, counting down.
GTCCGCGGAGTCGAGCGCCGCGGACACCGCGCGGACGCTCAGCCGGGCCGTCGCCGAGCTGAGCACCTGGTGGGGCTCCACGGCCGACCGGCAGGCGGCCGAGGTCGTCGTGACACACCGGCTCAACGGCTCGTACGACGACTGCCTGGCCGAGCGCGGCCTCCCCGGGACCGACTGGCGCGGGTCCGTCCCCCGGGTCGGCAGCTCCTCACCCCTCGGCGGCGTCGTGTGGCTCGTCGAGCCCGGGTTCCGGCCGTTCTCCGCGGACCTCGACGTGAACGCGACGAACGCGGCGACCGAGGACCGTCGGAACCACCCGCCGTCCCGACCGGCCGATCAGGTCCGGGCCGAGGACGACTGCCTGGAGCGGACCCGCGGGGAGGGGCCGAGCGACGACGAGGTCGAGGAGCTGCGGCTCCCGGCGGTGGTCGAGCGCCTGAGAGAGGCGTGGACCGACGCCCTCGCCGCGGCGTACGACGACCTCGGGTCGCCGGAGGACTTCGTGGCGTGCGTCGACGAGCAGCAGGTGCCCGAGCTGCGCGGCCGTTCGCTCGCCGAGGCCGCCCGGCTGGCCGCGGAGGTCGAGCGCGAGCTCGGCATCGGCACGGGTGAGCTCACCGAGGAGAAGAGGGAGTCCTTCCGCGCCTGGGAGGCGCCGATCGCCGCGGCGATCGAGACCTGCGTCGCGCCGCACCACGTGGCGGCGGTGGCCGCCCTGCCCGGTCTGGTGGCGAGCTTCGAGCGGGCGCACGCCGACGAGATCGCCGACGCGGAAGAAGCGTGGGCACGACGCCGGGCCGAGGCCGCGAGTCTCGGCTGAGCCGCTCGGTCCGCCGGCGCTCAGTCCTCGAAGAGGGTGGGCCCGCTCGCGTCGTACGGCAGCGCGGGCGGGGTGAGCCCGAGGTGCAGCCAGGCGGCGGGCGTCGCGATCCGGCCGCGGGGGGTGCGGGCCAGGAAACCGTTGCGGACCAGGAAGGGCTCGGCGACCTCCTCGACGGTCTCGCGCTCCTCGCCCACCGCGACGGCGAGCGTCGACACGCCGACCGGTCCCCCGCCGAAGCGGCGGCACAGCGCCTCGAGGACGCCCCGGTCGAGCCGGTCGAGCCCGAGCTCGTCGACCTCGTACAGGTCGAGCGCCGCCTGGGCCACCGGCCGGGTGACGACGCCGTCGGCGCGGACCTGGGCGTAGTCGCGGACCCGGCGCAGCAGCCGGTTGGCGATCCGGGGCGTGCCGCGCGAGCGCCCGGCGATCTCGGAGGAGCCGTCGGGCGCGAGGTCGACGCCGAGCAGGTCGGCGGAGCGGCGCACGATCCGGTCCAGCTCGTCGGGCTCGTAGAACTCCAGGTGGGCGGTGAACCCGAACCGGTCGCGCAGCGGACCCGGCAGCAGTCCGGCCCGGGTGGTGGCGCCGACCAGGGTGAACGGCGGCAGCTCCAGCGGGATCGCGGTCGCCCCCGGCCCCTTGCCGATCACGACGTCGACCCGGAAGTCCTCCATGGCGAGGTAGAGCATCTCCTCGGCCGGACGCGACATCCGGTGGATCTCGTCGACGAAGAGCACCTCGCCCTCGTTGAGACCGGACAGGATGGCGGCGAGGTCGCCGGCATGGGTGATCGCGGGGCCGCTGGTGATGCGCAGCGGGGCGTTCATCTCGTGGGAGATGATCATCGCCAGCGTGGTCTTGCCGAGTCCGGGCGGGCCGGAGAGCAGCACGTGGTCGGGCGCCCGGCCGCGCTGCCGGGCCGCCTCGAGGACCAGGCCGAGCTGGTCGCGCACCCGGGCCTGACCCACCACCTCGTCGAGACTGCGCGGACGCAGCGCGGCCTCGACCGCGCGCTCGTCGCCCTCGGCCTCGGCGGCGGTCAGCGAGCGGAGGTGGTGGTCCTCCGCCGCCTCCAGGTCGTCCTCGTGGAAGGGCATCCCTCAGCCTCTCAGGCTCATGCCTTGGACAGGGAGCGCAGGGCCGCCCGCAGCAGCGCGCGTACGTCGGGCGCCGAGCCCGCCTCGCCCGCGACCGCGTCGACCGCCTTCTCGGCGTCCTTGGCGTTGTAGCCGAGGCCGACCAGGCCCTGGTGCACCTGGTCGCGCCATGCCTGGTCGGCGACGGAGCCCGGCGTGGAGGTGCCGGCGGCGACGCCGATGCGGTCCTTGAGCTCGAGGATGATCCGCTGTGCGCCCTTCTGGCCGATGCCGGGCACCTTGGTGAGGGTGCGCACGTCGTCGGAGGCGATCGCGCTGCGCACGCCGTCGGGCGAGAGCACCGCGACGATGGCCTGGGCGAGCTTGGGGCCGACGCCGGAGGCGGTCTGGACGAGCTCGAAGATCGTCTTCTCCTCCTCGTCGGCGAAGCCGTAGAGCGTCAGCGAGTCCTCGCGCACGATCATGCTGGTGGGCAGCGTGGCCGTGGCGCCGGTGCGCAGCTGGGCGAGGGTGCCGGGGGTGCACATCAGCTCCAGGCCGACTCCCCCGACCTCCACGACGGCACTGGTGAGGGTGAGCGCGGCCACCTGGCCACGGACGAACGCGATCATCGGGTCCGCCTTCCTGCGGCCGCGAGCGCCGCGTCGATCCGGGCCTGGCTGCCGCCGCGCCAGATGTGGGTGATGGCGAGGGCGAGCGCGTCGGCGGCGTCGGCGGGCTTCGGCGGCGCGTCGAGGCGCAGGATCCGGGCCACCATGGCGCCGACCTGGGCCTTGTCGGCACGGCCGTTGCCGGACACCGCCGCCTTGACCTCGCTGGGGGTGTGCAGCGCGACGGGCAGGCCGCGGCGCGCGGCGCACACCATGGCGATGCCGGCGGCCTGGGCGGTGCCCATGATCGTGCTGACGTCGGAGCGGGCGAAGATCCGCTCGATGGCGACCGCGTCGGGCTGGTACTCGTCGAGCCGGGCGTCGATCCCCCGCTCGATGGTGACCAGCCGCTCGGGGACGCCGAGCTGGGCGGAGGTGCGCACCACGCTCACGTCGACCAGGGTCAGCGGACGCCCGATGGAGCCCTCGACCACGCCGAGGCCGCAGCGGGTCAGCCCCGGGTCGATCCCGAGCACGCGCACGTCGTCACCTTTCGCCCGAACATGTGTTCGGAGACGAATGTATAGGTGTAGACACGCCGGATCGGCTGGGACACGCCCGGCCGTCGTACCTCAGTCCTCGAGCTGGTCCAGGACCTCGTCGGGGATGTCGGCGTTGGTGAAGACGTTCTGCACGTCGTCGAGGTCGTCGACCGCGTCGACCAGCTTGAACACCTTGCCGGCCGCGGTGGGGTCGCCGACGGGGATGTCCATGGTGGCGACGAACTGGACCTCGGCGGAGTCGTAGTCGATGCCGGCGTCCTGCAGGGCGGTGCGGACCGCGACCACGTCGGTGGCCTCGGACTGGACCTCGAAGCTCTCACCGAGGTCGTTGACCTCCTCGGCGCCGGCGTCGAGGGTGGCCTCGAGCAGGTCGTCCTCGGAGACCTCCTTGGCGTCCTGGCTCTTGGCGACCACGACCACGCCCTTGCGGGTGAACAGCCGCGAGACCGAGCCGGGGTCGGCCATGGTGCCGCCGTTGCGGGTCACGGCGGTGCGGACCTCCATCGCGGCGCGGTTGCGGTTGTCGGTGAGGCACTCGACGAGCAGGGCCACGCCCTGGGGGCCGTAGACCTCGTACATGATCGTCTCGTAGTCGACGCCGCCGCCCTCGAGGCCGCCGCCGCGCTTGACCGCGGAGTCGATGTTCTTGTTGGGCACCGACTGCTTCTTGGCCTTCTGGATGGCGTCGAAGAGCGTGGGATTTCCGGAGGGGTCGGGGCCACCCATCTTCGCGGCGATCTCGATGTTCTTGATCAGCTTGGCGAAGAGCTTGCCGCGCTTGGCGTCGATCGCGGCCTTCTTGTGCTTCGTGGTCGCCCACTTGGAGTGGCCAGACATTCCCGTCCCTCTTGGTCTCGGTGCGCATCGGCACCGCTCTGCTCGGCGCCGGCCGTGGAGTCTACCCGGGGCCACACGAACAGCGCGTCCACCCAGCGGTGCCGGCGCAGCCACACCAGCAGCGCCCCCACCCCCAGCGGTACGACGACCGCCACCGGCACGACCAGCCGTGGCTCGCTCATCCCGAGCCGGTGGACCAGGCGCACGGCGTACACCATCACGATCAGGTGACAGGCGTAGTAGACGACCGACTGCCGCCCGATCGCGGCCAGGGGACCCCACCGCACCCGGCCGACCAACGCGCGGAGGCCCGCCGGCACCCGCGGGCCGACCACGCGACCGAGCAGGTCACCCACCAGGAACCAGCCGGCCAGGGTGACGAAGCGGTGTGGGTCGGTGGCCTCGACCGTGCCGCCGAGGACCACCAGTGCGGGCCCGGCGACGCCGCGCAGCCAGGGCGCGAGCGGCGTGGCGAGCAGGTGGTAGCAGAACAGGAACCCGAGGAACCACAGGTAGCCCGACGGGTTGTAGACCGCCAGCCGGAGCAGGTCGCGTGGCAGCGGCTCGCCGGTCGCGAGCAGATGGACGCACACCTGCAGCAGGTCGATGCTCGCCCACACGACGTACGGCCACAGCACGGCGCGCGCCTTGCCGGCCAGGTGCCGGCGCGGGCCCTTCGCGAGCGAGCGCGACAGCAGGAGCCCGGACAGGACCATGAGCAGCGGCATCCGGACGTGGGCCAGGTCCTGGTTGGCAGCCGCCAGCCACCCCAGCGGCCCGGCGACGAGCTCGGCGTGGAAGACGACGACCGCGAGCATCGCGAGGCCGCGGACCCCGTCGACCCACTGCTGGCGCACCCGCCGACGATGGCGTCCCGCGGCGTCGTCCGGGCGACGCGACCCCGAACGGCGGCTGAATCTCTCGGGCCGCCGGCTACCCGACGAGGTCGAGGAAGTACCGGTGCACCCGGCCGTCGCCGTCGACCTCCGGGTGGAAGGAGGTCGCCATCAGGTGTCCCTGTCGTACGGCGACCGGGTGGCCCTGCGCCTCGGCCAGGACCTCGACCTCGGGGCCGGTGCGCTCGACCCAGGGCGCCCGGATGAACACCGCGTGCACCGGCTCGGCGAGCCCCGCGAACGCCAGCTCCGCCTCGAACGAGTCGACCTGGCGCCCGAAGGCGTTGCGCCGCACGGTGACGTCGAGCCCACCGATCGTCTCCTGGTCGGCGGTGCCGCCCTCGATCCGGTCGGCCAGCAGGATCATCCCGGCACAGGTCCCGAAGGTCGGCATCCCCGCGCGCACCCGGGCGCGCAGCGGCTCGAGCAGCTCGAAGGTGCGGGCCAGCTTGGCCATGGTGGTCGACTCCCCGCCGGGGAGGACGAGGCCGTCGCAGCGCTCGAGCTCGGCGGGCCGGCGTACGGCGAAGGCGTCGGCGCCGAGGGCGGTGAGGGTCTGGAGGTGCTCGCGCACGTCACCTTGCAGCGCGAAGACTCCGATCGAGGGCATGGGCACCGATCCTAGGGGTGGGTCGGGCGACGCTGGTCATGCCGGTCCGTCGCCGGGCGGCGACCGGTTCAGCGGGTCCGGATCAGTTCTGGTAACTGCAGTACAACCCGTGGCTGCCCTGCGCGCCGATCTGCTGGGTCGTCGAGCCGAGTGCGGAGCCGCCCTGCTTCGTGGTGACGACGATGTCCCAGCTCGTGGTGCCCGGCTTCGTCGAGGTCAGGGTGAACGACACGGTGCCGTTGACGGCCGTGGCCGCGCCGAGTCCGGAGCCGGAGGTCGGCGAGATGTCGTTGCTGCTCGTCGCTCCGCCGCCCGGCGCCAGCTTGATCCAGTCATAGGTGTAGGCGCTGTTGGTCTTGGTCCACGACAGCGTGATCGTCTCGTTGGCGTTGCGGACGCAGCTGATCACCGGGCCAGCCGGTGCCGTGGCGGTCACGGTCGCCTTCGCCGAGTCGGTCCAGTACGCCGAGGTGAAGGCCCACGGCGTTACGCCCGTCGCACCGAGGCCGACGCCGGCGACCACCGTGGCGACCAGGCCGACCGGCACCAGCCGCCGGCCGCGCCCGAAGCCGGCCAGCAGCGCGCCGGTCGCCACTACCGCCGCCGCGGCGAGGCCGAACGGGCTCGCGGCGGCGTTGAGCACGTAGCCCGCGTACGGGACGCCGAGGACGACCCGGTCGGCCGAGCCGACCAGGTAGGTCTGGGCGTCGGGCACCTCGTTCGCGTCGCCGCGCAGGGTGAGCAGGGCGCGCTTGCCGCGCGCCTCGATCGCGACCACCCGGTGGGTGACCCGGGAGCCGGTGGCTTCGTGGACGCTGACCACGTCGCCGACGGCGAGGTCGGTCGCGTCGACCTGGCGCGCGATGCCCAGCGCACCCGCGTCGTACGCCGGGCTCATCGACGCCGAGGAGAAGACCAGCGGGGTCGCCTGCAGCGCCCAGCCGGCGAGCAGCGACAGGAGGCAGAGCGCCCCGAGGATGCCACCGACCCAGAGCAGCGCCTCGCGGGCGACCCGCGTCGTGGAGGTCATCACGGCACCTGCTTCGCGGGGAAGGTGAAGGTCAGGGTCGCCTGGGAGCCGGCGTTGACGGCGGCGCCCGTCCGCGACACCTCGACGCACAGCGTCTGCGACCCGCCGGGGGCGATGTTCGCTCCGGCCGGCTGGTTGAAGGGGAAGGTGCTGGCTCCGGGGCCGGCGATCTGGGTGCCGGTGCAGGTCGGGTTGGGGGGCGTGGTCACGCCGCCCCGCCACACCCTGATCCGCAGCGCGGCGGCCAGGTTGCCGCTCCCCACGTCCGCGGCCTCGGCCTTGACGTCGTAGGAGAACGACAGCCGCGGGTCGCTGTGGTTGCTGACGACCAGGGTCGCGACCCGGGACCCGTTGGCGGCGATGCCGGTGAGGTCGAAGCCGGACCAGGCGTAGGTCTCGTTGCGCACCCGGTTGGAGCCCGGCAGGTCGATGTGCAGGGCGCCGCTGTGCACGGTCACACCGGGCACGGTCTCCTTGTCGGTCCAGTACGCCGAGGTCGCCACCGCCCCGGTTCCCAGCAGGAGGCCCGCCGACAGCAGGGCGCGGGTCCGGCCCCGGCCGAACCAACGGGCCCGCGGTGCGCGGTGCTGGCCGCTAGCCATGGGTCACCACGCTCTCGTCGTCGCGCTCGCGACGCGGACGGACCAGCGCGAGGCCGGCGCCGATCAGGCCGGCCGCCAGCCAGATCAGCCCGGTGCCGACGGGCGAGCCGGTGTCCGGGAGCCCGCTCGCCTCACCACCGACCTCCCCCTGGTCGCCCTTGCCGCCCTTGCCGCCGCCCTTGCCTTCCTGCTGGCCGGCGACGTCGCCGTCCTCGGACAGGGTGACCCGCACCTCGAACGGCGCGATCGCGTCCATGCCCGCGGTCGCCTCGGGCCGGAAGGTGCCGCGCACCGAGACGCTCGTCTGCGCGCCGCGGGGTACGTCGAGCACCGCGCTCTGCAGCGGCGTGACACCCGCGCCCACCTCGACCCAGGCTCCCGACCCGACCCGGGCCTCGAGCAGGAAGTCGGGCGAGGCGAGCAGCGCCTGCGGGTCCTGGGCGACCACCTGCACGGTGAGCTCGCCGGCGGACGGACCGTCGTTGCGGACCCGGAAGGAGCGCTCCTCCACGTCGCCGGGCACCCACGCGAAGCCGGGGTCGTACAGCGGCGTGGTCAGCTGGTGCACCCAGGTGACCCCGTCGCTGCTCAGCCCGATCTCGTCGTCCGCCCACGCCGGCCCGGCCATCGCCACGGCCGCGACGACAGCCAGCACGGCTGCGGCCACGAGCGAGGCGAGGCGGCGGATCATGGAGACCTTCCTTCGGTCAGCTGACGGTGCTGGTAGTGGTGGTGGAGCGGTGCGCGCCGCGGGCGGAGCGGCGGCGGTCCCGCAGGGCGCCGGCGAACATGAACGCCGCGTAGCCGATCAGCGCGCCCGAGACCGCCAGGACGGCGACCTCACGCTGCCGACCGCTCAGCGCGCTGTTGACGTAGCCCAGGTAGGGAATGGCGTACCAGAGCCGGCCCCGCACCTGGATCGGCCGGACCGGCGGGTCCGCCACGCCGTTGGCGTCGCCCTGGGTCGTGAGGACCAGGTCGCCGTTCAGCCGGCTGCCGACGGAGACCACCCGGTGGGTGACCACCGCGGCCTCCCCTGACTCGCGCTGATAGGTGATGACGTCCCCGGCCCGGAGGTCGGCGACGTCGACCGGCTTGACGACGACCAGGGTCCCAGGCGGGTAGGTCGGACGCATCGAGCCGGTGAGCACGGTGTACGGCGTCGCCCCGGCGAGTCGCGGTACGACGACCGCGACCGCCAGGACGGCCACGACACCGAGGATCACCAGCCAGGCGACGACCTGCCTGATCCAGGCGAACACGGTCCGGCCGAGAGCGATCGTCCCTAGTGCTTCTGGACCGCGGTGATCACGATGTCCTGCAGCACCTTCGACAGGTCGCCGTTGAGGTCGTTGTCAGCGACCGTGCCGTAGGGCCAGGTGACCGTGATCGAGACCGGGACGTTGTTGGCGCCCTGGTTCACCGCCACGCCGTTGGCACCCGTCGGCGAGCCGCTCACGGTGGCCGCGACGGTCAGCTCGTCCCACGGCGCCGCGAGCGCGCCGTTGGGCCCGGTCGCCTGGATGTCGACCGTGGCGAAGTGGGTGCCCTTGACGTTCACGACCGCGTTGCAGGTCTTGGTCAGCGTGTCACCCGGGATCAGGGTGTCGCTGGACGGGTTGAACGCGGTGCCGCCGTCGAGCTGCCAGCCGGTGTTGCCCTGGCAGGCCGACGCGTCGAGCGTCAGGTGTCCGCTGGTGATGGTGGCGCCGCCGACGGTGTCGTTGTCGGTCCAGTAGGCCAGGGTGCCCGCACCACCCATGAGCAGCACGGCCGCGGTTCCCGCCGCGAACGCGCCCTTCGTCGTCTTCTTCATCGAATCTCCAGTCCCCATGCCTGTTGTCCCCAGGTCTGGTCGTGATGGCCAGGGGGCAGGAAGCGCCCCGTGATCCAGAACGAAGGGGATCACACTCCGGCACGGCACGTCCGGAGAATCGGGACTTTGGTCCCGTAAAGAACCGGGCCGTGGTCCCGGTTCCGGGACCACGGCCTCGATGGGTCGTGCGGGAGGGCGGGTGGCCCGCCCGAGATCACCAGCCGCGCTCGGCGAACTGGATCGAGCGGGCCGGCTCGTCGACGTTGATGCCGACCATGGCCTCGCCCAGGCCCCGGGAGACCTTGGCCACCACGTCGGGGTCGTCGTGGAAGGTCGTCGCCTTCACGATCGCCTCGGCCCGCTGGGCCGGGTTGCCGGACTTGAAGATGCCCGAGCCCACGAACACGCCCTCCGCGCCGAGCTGCATCATCATCGCCGCGTCCGCCGGGGTGGCGATGCCGCCCGCGGTGAACAGCACCACCGGCAGCTTGCCGGTGCGCGCCACCTCGACCACCAGGTCATAGGGCGCCTGCAGCTCCTTGGCCGCGACGTACAGCTCGTCGTCAGCCAGCGCGCCGAGGCGGCGGATCTCGGCACGGATGGTGCGCATGTGGGTCACCGCGTTGGACACGTCGCCCGTGCCGGCCTCGCCCTTGGAGCGGATCATCGCCGCACCCTCGGTGATCCGGCGCAGCGCCTCGCCCAGGTTGGTCGCACCGCACACGAAGGGGACCGTGAAGTCCCACTTGTCGATGTGGTTGGCGTAGTCGGCCGGGGTCAGCACCTCGGACTCGTCGATGTAGTCCACCCCCAGGGACTGCAGCACCTGAGCCTCGGCGAAGTGCCCGATCCGGGCCTTGGCCATCACCGGGATCGAGACCGCGGCGATGATGCCGTCGATCATGTCGGGGTCGCTCATCCGCGACACCCCGCCCTGGGCGCGGATGTCGGCCGGCACCCGCTCCAGCGCCATCACCGCGACCGCGCCGGCGTCCTCGGCGATCTTGGCCTGCTCGGGGGTGACCACGTCCATGATGACGCCGCCCTTGAGCATCTCGGCCATGCCGCGCTTGACCCGGGTGGTGCCGTGCTCCTGCTGCTCGCTCATGTGACCAATCGTACGGCGGCGAGCCGGGTCGCTACGCGGGGGACTGACCCTCGGACGCGAGCGCCTGGCGACGTACCTTCAGCACCCGGAACACGACCGTGTACGTGCTCGCCATGGCCAGCGCCCACAAGGTGACGTACATCAGGATCGGGAGGTCGAAGAGTGCCCCGAGCCCGGTCATCACCAGGATCGAGACCAGCCGGTCCGCGCGCTCCGCGAGCCCGCCCTTGGCGTCCATCCCCAGCGACTCGGCGCGGGCCCGGGCATAGGAGGTGACCGAGCCCATCACCAGGCACCAGAGGGTCACGCACAGGTAGAGGTAGCTGTCGCCCTGGTCCTCGCCGGTGCCGGCGAAGTAGAGGGCCAGGCCGCCGAAGATCGCGCCGTCGCCGATCCGGTCGAGCGTGGAGTCCCAGAACGCGCCGAACTTCGAGACCCGCCCGGTCTCGCGCGCCATCCGCCCGTCGATCAGGTCGCTGAACACGAACGCGGTGATGAACAGCACGCCGATGAGCAGTTCACCCTGCGGGAAGAAGATCAGCGCTCCGGCGCTGACGCCGAGCGTGCCGACGAGGGTGACCGCGTCGGGGCTGATGCCCAGCCGGATGAACAGCCGCACCACAGGGTGCAGCACGGTCCCGGCCCAGAACTCCTTGAAGCGCTCCAACACGGGTCAGGAACATACCCTCGATCCCCCGCAGGGTGACTACCGAGCGCCGACATACGGGTGCGCTGGCTGCGTTGCAGACGCTCGATGGTGCACCCAGACCACCCTCGCGCCTGCGTCTTGCCATCACGCCCGTCTGCCGACGCTCGCCACGCCACCCTGCGGCGGATCGAGGGTGACTAGGCCCAGGCGACAGCCAGCAGATCCCGGGTCTCGCCCAGCAGCTGCGGCAGGGTCTTGGTGCCACCGATCACCGTCATGAAGTTCGCGTCGCCCGACCACCGCGGGACGACGTGCTGGTGGAGGTGGCCCGACAGCGAGCCGCCGGCGGCGCCGCCGAGGTTCAGCCCGACATTGAACGCGTGGGGCTGAGAGACAACGCGGATGGTGCGCAGCGCGGCCTTGGTCAGCGCGGTCACCTCGTCGGTCTCCTCGTCGGTGAGGTCGAGGTAGTCGGCGACGTGGCGGTACGGCAGCACCATCAGGTGGCCGGGGTTGTAGGGGTACAGGTTGAGCACGACGTACGCCGTGCGCCCACGGACCACCACCAGCTCGTCGTCGGTCGAGGTGGCGGGGTCCGGCGTGATCCGGCAGAACGGGCAGGCCGGGCGTGGCTCGGCGTGGGCCGGCTCCTCCGCGGGGTCGTCGGCCTCGCCCCGGACGTAGGCCATCCGGTGGGGGGTCCACAGCCGGTCCAGCCCGTCGGGGCTGGTGGCGCCGGAGGCCCCGGCCTCCCCCACGTCCGGGCTCATGCGCCGCCCTCGGGAGCGCCGTCGGAGGGACCGAGCATCTGGAGCAGGTCGGCGACCGGGAGGTCGGGCAGGTTCAGGCCCCGCGAGAGCGCCATCCCGTTGATCTGCAGCCAGATCGACTCCGACAGGATCGAGATGCAGGCCTCGATCCCGGGCTCGCGCACCTCGCGCTCCAGCCAGCGGCGCACCGCGGCGAAGACGGCGCCGATCATCCCGAAGACCCACGGGTCGAGGGCCGCGCGGTCGTCGTCGGTGAGCTCGACGCCCAGCGCGGCGACCACGATCGCCATGATCCCCTCGATCCCCTCGGCGACCTGCTTGACCGCCTCGCCGAGCGGGCTCGGCCCCCAGCCGGACAGGTCGCGCTCGGCGAACCAGTAGAGCGTGGGGTGGGCCTCGGCCCAGCGCACGAAGCTGCCCACGATGCGGTGGATGATCTGGTCCGGGGTGCCGTCGTAGGACAGCGCGGGCAGCAGCTCGTTGCCGACCTGCTCGCAGATCGCCCGCTGGACGGCCCGGTCGAGGTCCGAGCGGTCCTCGAAGTGCCGGTAGATCACGGTCCGGCTCATCCCCGCCTGGTCGGCGACCGCCTGGACCTGGACCTCCTCACCCGGCGTCTGGCGCTCGAGTACGGCGATCGCCGCGTCGATGATCACCTGGCGACGCACCTGGTTGTGCTCCTGCCAGCGTCGCCGACGCCCGTCGAGCGGCTCGGTGCCCACACCCTCCGAGGTCATTGGCAAACCCTCTCACGTCCCACGATGTCCCCACGCACGCCGCCCGGTCCCCCTCACGCGAACCGGTGGAACCAGCGGCCGAGGTCGGCCGCGATCCCCGGACACGTCAGGTTCTGGTCGCGCTGCTGCTCCACCCACTGTCCCATGACGGCCGTGCCGCCCTGGATCGACCAGTCGGGTCCGCAGCGGTTGAGCGCCTCGGCGCGCGAGGTCTGGCCGGCGGCGCGCCACTCGGGGACGCCGCCGAGGCTCAGCTCGCCGACGACCCGGCGGTAGAGCGCCGGGGTGGAGTAGACGCCGATCGCGAACCCGGCGTCGGTGTAGCCGCGGGCCACGCCCTCGATCACCGCGGCGTTGGCCCGCAGGTCGGAGCTCCAGTCGAAGTTCGGCACCGGCTCGATGTCGATCCACACGATCGGGCTGACCAGGCCGACCTGGCCCATGGTGCCGATGTTGAACCGGGCCTGCTGGTAGCCGACGTTGCGCAGCCGGCCGAGCCGGTCGGACGCATCGTAGGGCCCGTCGGCGCCGTACTTCTTCAGCGTGGCCGCGCTCGGGTAGCTCGACACGGCGTAGACCGAGACCAGCACGTCGTTGTCCTTGGCCCAGGCGACCTGGTCGGCGAGGCACGGGTTGGGCGTGAAGCCGGGGCCGTTGGTCAGCCCGAGGACGACGTATTGCGCCTCGGGCAGCGGCATCGGCAGGCCCTTGCCCTGCTTCTCGGGGATGCCCATGCCCGGCGGGCACTGCGGCCAGCTCACGTCGCCGCCGAGCACCTCACCGTCGCGCGGGGCGATGTCGCTGGTCGGACGCTGCCCGGCGTTGCGGGCGGCCTCCTCGGCCAGCTTGGCCAGGTCGCTCGCATCCGCGCCCGGATCGCCCGCGTCGCCGGCGGGTGCGCCGTCGACCGCGGTGTCGGTGGCGGTCGGCGTACTGACCGGCGGGCGCGGGGGCGCGCCGGTCGTCGTCGACCCGCCGCAGGCCGTCAGGACGCCGGCCAGCGCGACCGTGGCGCAGCCGAGCGCCCTCCGACGACCGGCGCCGAGCATGACTCAGACCTGCTCGCGGGACTCGACCGCGGCCACGACCCGGGCGACCGCCTCGTCGATCGGCACGCCGTTGTCCTGGCGACCGTCGCGGTAGCGGAAGCTGACCGCTCCCTTCTCCGCGTCCTCGCCGCCGGCGATGAGCATGAACGGGATCTTCTGCAGCTGGGCGTTGCGGATCTTCTTCTGGAACCGGTCGTCGGACTCGTCGACCTCGACCCGGATGCCCCGCGCCTTGAGCTGGTTCGTGATCTCGTAGAGGTAGTCGGTGAAGGCGTCGGCCACCGGGATGCCCACGACCTGGACCGGCGCGAGCCACGGAGGGAAGGCGCCCGCGTAGTGCTCGACGAGCACGCCGAGGAAGCGCTCGATCGAGCCGAACTTCGCCGAGTGGATCATCACCGGCTGCTGCTTGGAGCCGTCGGAGGTGGTGTACTCCAGGCCGAAGCGCGCCGGCTGGTTGAAGTCGTACTGGACCGTGCCCATCTGCCAGGTGCGGCCGATCGCGTCCTTGGCCTGGACCGAGATCTTCGGGCCGTAGAACGCCGCGCCGCCCGGGTCGGGGACGAGCTCGAGGCCCGACTCGGTGGCGACCCGCTCGAGGATCGCGGTGGCGGTGGCCCAGTCCTCGTCGCTGCCGATGAACTTGTCGGCCTTGCTGTCGTCGCGCGTCGACAGCTCGAGGTAGAAGTCGTCGAGGCCGAAGTCGCGCAGCACGCTCAGCATGAAGTCGAGCAGGTGCTTGACCTCGGCCGGCGCCTGCTCGGGGGTGCAGTAGGAGTGGGAGTCGTCCTGGGCGAAGCCGCGCACCCGGGTCAGGCCGTGGATCACGCCGGACTTCTCGTAGCGGTAGACGCTGCCGAACTCGAAGAGCCGCAGCGGCAGCTCGCGGTAGGAGCGGCCGCGGCTGCTGAAGATCAGGTTGTGCATCGGGCAGTTCATCGCCTTCAGCTGGTAGTTCGCGCCCTCGAACTCCATCGGCGGGAACATGGTGTCGGCGTAGTGCGGCAGGTGGCCGGAGGTGTGGAACAGGCCGTCCTTGGAGATGTGGGGGGTGCCGACATAGGAGAAGCCCTCCTCGATGTGGCGCCGGCGGACGTAGTCCTCCATCTCCCGCTTGATCACGCCGCCCTTGGGGTGGAACACCGGCAGGCCGGAGCCGATCTCGTCGGGGAACGAGAAGAGGTCCAGCTCGCGGCCGAGCTTGCGGTGGTCGCGGCGCTCGGCCTCCTCGAGGCGGTGCAGGTGGGCGTCGAGCTCGTCCTTGCTCGGCCAGGCGGTGCCGTAGATGCGCTGGAGCTGCTTGTTCTTCTCGTCGCCGCGCCAGTACGCCGCCGCGCTGCGCATCAGCTTGAACGCCGGGATCCGCTTGGTGGTCGGCAGGTGCGGGCCGCGGCACAGGTCCTTCCAGGCCACCTCGCCCTTGCGGTTGACGTTGTCGTAGATGGTCAGCTCGCCGGCCCCGACCTCGGCGCTCGCCCCCTCGGCCGCCTCGCCGGCGTTGCCCTTGAGACCGATCAGCTCGACCTTGTACGGCTCGTCGGCGAGCTCGACCAGCGCGTCGTCGTCGGTGGTGACCCGGCGCTCGAAGCGCTGGTTCTCCTTGATGATCTTGCGCATCGCGGACTCGAGCTTGACCAGGTCCTCGGGCACGAACGGGGTCGCTACGTCGAAGTCGTAGTAGAAGCCGTCCTGGATCGGCGGGCCGATGCCGAGCTTCGCCTCCGGGAACACCTGCTGCACCGCCTGGGCCAGCACGTGGGCGGTGGAGTGGCGCAGGATGTCGAGGCCGTCGGGGCTGCCGATCAGGACGCCCTCGACCTCGTCGCCGTCGGCCAGCTCGTAGGAGAGGTCCTTGAGCTGGTCGCCCACGCGGGCCGCGATCACGTCGGCGTCGTCGCGGAACAGCTCCCAGGCCTTCGTGCCCGTGGCGACCGACTGCTCCTGGCGTGCGTCAGGACTGAGTACGGCGACCTTGATGTCGGGCACGGAAGGACTCCCTCGGGTGGTTCACGGGTGGCGGCGCGACCGGTCGGCGCGCCGGTTCCCGATCGTACCGATCGGGTGGGCCGCGCCGCGCGCCAGTTCGCCGACCTCGTCGTGCCCCGTCTGAACCGGCGCCGACGGCGTACCGAGGGACCATGGCATCCACTCCGACCCTGCACTTCACCACGCCCGGACTCGACGAGAAGACGGCCGCCCGCGTCGTCGAGCTGCTCCAGAGCCGCCTCGACGCGTGCACCGACCTGCACCTCACGCTCAAGCACGTGCACTGGAACGTCGTCGGGCCGCACTTCATCGCCGTCCACGAGATGATCGACCCCCAGGTCGACACCGTCCGCGGCTTCGCCGACGCCCTCGCCGAGCGGATCGCCACCCTCGGCGGCTCGCCGCAGGGCACGCCCGGCGGCCTGGTCGGCCGGCGGGCGTGGGACGACTACGACATCGGCCGCGCCACCACGCAGCAGCACCTCGCCGCCCTCGACGTGGTCTACCAGGGCGTCATCTCGACGTACCGGGACGGGATCAAGGAGCTCGACGACCTCGACCTGGTCACCCAGGACATGTTCATCGGGCAGACCGAGCAGCTCGAGCTCTTCCACTGGTTCGTCCGCGCGCACCTGGAGGACACCGGCGGCCGGCTGAGCACGGCGGGCGACTCGACGGAGAAGGACGCCGCCGCGGACGCCTGATGGCGGGCTGAGCCCGGTCAGGCCTTCTCGCAGGCGATCCCGTCCTTGTCGCGGTCGCTCTTGGCGTTGGCCTTGTAGAGCTTCGCGTTGCGGGTGAAGTTGGTGACCTTGGTCCCCGACGTCTTGTCCACCGCGCCCGGCTTGCCGACACCGTGCGGGTAGTCCTTGTTCAGCGCCGTGCAGTTGCGGTAGGTCTTCGGCGCGGCCGCGTCGGCCGGGCCGGCCAGCGCGAGCGAGGCCGGCGCGAGCAGCGCGGCGGTGACGAGGACAGCGGTCAGTCGGGGGCTCTTCATGGCGCGGGAGCCTAGGCGCGGGCAGCCGCGCTGTCCGGCGAACGCGGCAGATCGGGACCCTCGTCCCGCCGAGGCTCAGCCGGGCTGCAGCACCACCGTGATGGTCGTGGCCCGGCTGGCGGCGTCGGTCGTGGCGGTGAGCGCGGGCGCCGCGCCTTCGGGCGCGGGGCCCCCGCCGTCGGCGAGCAGCGCGTCCACGTGACCGCCGCTGGTGCCGATGGTCTCGTCGCGCACCGTCACGCCCGGCGGCGGGCGCCAGTCCGTGGTCGCCGAGGACTTGTCGGCCCAGTACGACACCAGCCAGCGGCCGGCGCCGGTCACCGCGACCGCGGGCGTCGGGTGGTCGACGGTGTTGGCGGGGTCACCGCGGGTGGCGACCAGCGCGACGGGGGTGGTCCTCGAGGCGCCGGCGTACGCCGCGAGCTGGAGCGCCACCTTCGCGTACCCGCTGAGCTGCGGGCCGACCGGGGTCCCGGCGTCGCTCGCGGTCGCGACCCGGCGCCACAGCAGGGTGCGCTGCGAGCCGGTGACCACGTCGGCCAGCTGGGTCCACCCCGCGGGCGGCGTCACCGTGAGAGTGGTGACGTTGAGGGTCGCGAAGAGCAGCAACGCGTCCCCGTCCCGGACGACGGCCGGCACCGTCACCGACGGCGCCGTCGCGTTGACATTGGTCCGGGCGAGGGCCCGGAACCCGATCGGCGTGCTGTCGCCGACGGTGACCGGGTGCGTCACGGTGGCGGTCTGGCCGGCGGAGTCGGTGACGACGAGGGTGACGTCGTAGCTGCCGGGTGCGGCATAGGCGCGCTGGGCGGACGGACCGCTCGCGGTGCCGCCGTCGCCGAAGGACCACTGCAGCGAGGCGAGCGGTCCCTCCGCGTCAGCGGAGCCCGAGCCGTCGAAGCTGCAGGTGAGCGCACTGCAGGTGGCGGTGAACGCGGCGCTGGGCGGCGCGTCCTGCTGCTGCGGCACGGTGTAGGCGAGGTGCAGCACGGGCGCGGTCGCGCCGTCGTGCGAGGACGCGCGCCGCTCGCCGGTGCCGGTCAGCACGAACGCCAGCGCACCGCCCTGTCGCCACCCGGCCCTGCCGACGACCTCCTGCACGATCGTGCGCAGGTCCGGGGTCCGCTGGGCCGCGCCCCGCTGCCCCGACGTCCACGCCGGTGGGCTCCACCCGACCTGTGCCGTGGTCCGCGGCCGCGAGCTCACCGTCGTCGACGAGGTCGTGAAGGTCGGGGTGTCGTCGGCGGCGATGCCGCGGACCTGCATCGTGGTCGTGCCGCTGGTGGAGCCGCTGGCCGCGAACTGGATCCATGCCTCGGTGATCGTCGCGCCCGCCGGCACCGCGAGGTCGGCGAACCGGATGCCGATGGTCTGGGTGGTGGTCCCCGCGTTCGGCAGGTTCAGGGTCGAGCCGAGCCAGTCGGCGTACCCGGTCGGTCGCTGCTCGACGTCGTCGAACGCCTTGGCCACGGGGGTGTCGAGCGGTCGTGGCGCCCCGCGGGCGACGACCGTGATCGCGACGTCGTCGGAGCCGGACAGCTCGCCGTCGGACGCGGTCGCGCGCAGCACGTAGCTGCCCGCCGTCGCGAAGCTGGCACTGGTCCGCGGCTGGGTGGGTGTGCTGAACGCGGCCTGTCCCGGCCCCGACACCTGGGTCCAGCGCACCGTCGCCGGTGCGGGGAGCCCGTCGTCGCGCACGGCGGCGGCGAGGTCGATCGGCGTACCGACCTCGAGCGGCGCGTCCCTTCCGGCGTCCACCACCGGTGCCAGGTTGCCGATCGGCGGCAGGTCCGCACGCACCTCGTAGAGCCGGCCGTCGTTCTCGCTCGGGTTCGCGTCGTTGTCGACGCCGCGGTCCACGACGTAGTAGTCGTACCGGCTCGGGTCGTTGCTCGCCGGCGCCACCGCCACCCCCGCCGCGAACCGCTGGTTGGTCACCCCGATGTCGATCTGGGAGACCAGCACCAGGTCCCGGTTGAGCTCGTAGATCCGGTCCGAGGTGCTGTCGACGACCACGAGCGTCCCGCGGCCGGGGTGGTAGCCGATGCCCTCGGGGTCCTCCGCGCCGTAGCGCTGGACGTCGAACTCGGTGGCCGTGTCGTCCCCCGTCGGCGCCACGCCGTCGAAGATCCCGTCCGGTCCCGGCGAGACGCGGTGCACGTCGTTGTCCGCGCCGTCGAGGACGAACAGCTCCCCCGTCGGCGGGTAGTAGGTCACGTCCTCCGGGTCGGTGCTGCCGAACGCGGCCGTGCTGATCGAGGTGTGCCCGTCGTCGGCGGTGCCGTAGCGTCCGTCGGCCCCGGTCGTGATCTCGTGCACCCGGAACTGGTCGTCGTCGGAGACGTACACGTGCCCGTTCGACGGGTTGCTCGCGATGCCCGCCGCCTCGTGGCTGTACGCCGACGTGACGCCGCGGTCGACGATCGTCCCGGTCCGGGTCGTCTCGAGGATGTTGGCGTTCTGGTAGATCGGCGTCTCGTCGACCTCGGAGTCGGAGATCAGGAAGTGGTCCCGCCCCGGCAGGTAGGTGATGCCCGCCGGATCGGGCAGCGGCGTCGCCCAGGCCGCCGTCGAGATGTTCTGCACCAGGCTCGCCACGACGGTCGGGACGGCCGCCCCGGCCGGCGGCGACGTCGGCACCAGGACCAGGCTGGTCGCGCCGAGCACGACGGCCGCCGCGGCGGGGAGCTTCATGGCTTCGACAGTAGGAAGGGCACCGGGTCGCGCGCATACCCCGATTCGGTGAAGGCCCGGCCACTACCCTGTCCCCGTGCCAGAGCTGCGATGGGTCGTCGGCGGAGATCCCGAGCGCCCGGACGTCCCCGAGCTGACCCTGCTCGTCGATGCCGACGGGCCGCCCGGCGACCGGGCCGTCGTACGCCTGGGCGACGTCGGCCACGAGGGCGACGACGTGCTCTACGTCCTCGCGACCGACGCCTGGACCGAGCGCACCCTGGACGACGGCGTGGTCACCGTCGGCGTGCACGCCTGGGAGGAGACGCTCGCGGGACTGGACGTCGCCGCCGACGAGCTCCCGGCCTCGATCGAGGGCGCCCGCCTCCTGGCCAGCGCCTCGCTCCCGGCCGAGCCGGAGCAGCTCGCCGCGGTCAACGACGAGGCCACGCTGGTCATCCCCTACGACGGCGAGTCGCCCGCGGACGAGTCGATCCGCCAGGTGCTGGCCCACGAGGAGTGGCCGCTCATCATCAGCAACGGCCGGCCCGAGGCGGAGTAGCCGGCGCGGGTGCGGCCGAAGCAGAACGGCCCCTGACCTGCGCTTCGCAGGTCAGGGGCCGATCTCCGTCCGGTGGGCGATACTGGGTTCGAACCAGTGACCTCTTCGGTGTGAACGAAGCGCGCTACCACTGCGCCAATCGCCCGGACACGGAACCGATAGGAACCGCGGTCGGAGACTCTAACGCATCTCGCGACCGCGGTTCACATCGGGGTGCCCCCAGACACGCCCCGGACGCTCAGCCGAGGTGGTGGACCTCCTGGAGCCGGTGCACCGGGGTGTCGATGCCGACGTGGCGGGCCTTGAGCTGCAGCGCGAGGTAGAGGGAGTAGTGCCGCGACTGGTGCAGGTTGCCGCCGTGGAACCAGAGGTTCTCCTGCTGCGTCGGCTTCCACATGTTGCGCTGCTCGCCCTCCCACGGGCCCGGGTCCTTGGTCGTGTCGGAGCCGAGGCCCCAGACCTTGCCGACCTTGTCCGCGACCTCCTGGCTGATCAGGTCGGCGGCCCAGCCGTTCATCGAGCCGTAGCCGGTGGCGTAGACGACCAGGTCGGCCGGCAGCTCGGTGCCGTCGACCAGGACGACGGACGTCTCGGTCAGGTGGTCGACCTGACCGTGCGCGAGCTTGACGTCGCCACTCGCCACCAGCTCGGCGGCGCCGACGTCGATGTAGTAGCCCGAGCCACGGCGCAGGTACTTCATGAACAGCCCGGACCCGTCGTCGCCCCAGTCGAGCTCGAAGCCGGCGGCGGCCATCCGGTCGTAGAAGTCCTGGTCGCGCTCGCGCATCTTGTCGTAGAGCGGGATCTGGAACTCGTGCATGATCTTGTACGGCAGCGACGCGAAGATCAGGTCGGCCTTCTCCGTCGTCACGCCGGCCTCGAGCGCCCGCTCGGAGTAGAGGTCGCCGAGGCCGATGTCCATCAGGGTGTCGCTCTTGACGATGTGGGTCGAGGAGCGCTGCACCATGGTCACGTCGGCGCCGGTCTCCCACAGCGCGCCGCAGATGTCGAACGCCGAGTTGTTGCTGCCGATCACGACGACCTTCTTGCCGGCGTACGCGTCCGGGCCGGGGTGCTGCGAGGAGTGGTGCTGCTCGCCCTGGAACACGTCCGCGCCCGGCAACGACGGGATGTTGGGCTTGCCGGACATCCCGGTCGCCATCACCAGGTGCGTGGGCTTGAGCACGAGCGGCCTGCCCTCGCGCTCGAGGTGGACGGTCCACTCCCCCGCGCCCTCGTCGTACGACGCGGCGGTGGCGACGGTGTTCGACCAGTACGGCACCTCCATCACCCGGGTGTAGAACTCCAGCCAGTCGCCGACCTTGTCCTTGGGCGCGAAGACCGGCCAGTTCTCCGGGAACTTGAGGTACGGCAGGTGGTCGTACCAGACCGGGTCGTGCAGGCACAGCGACTTGTAGCGGTTGCGCCACTGGTCTCCGGGACGCGGGTGCTTGTCGATGACGAGCGCCGGTACGCCGAGCTGGCGCAGCCGGGCGCCGAGCGCGATGCCGCCCTGGCCACCGCCGACGACGAGGACGTAGGGCTGGGTGTCGACGCCGAGCGCGGCGTCCTCGGCCTGCCTCTTCTCCAGCCAGGTCACGCGCTCCTTGGTGGCGCCGTGCTCGGCGCCCATCGGTCGGCGTACTCCCTTGGGCTCCTCGTGGCCCTTGAGCTCGTACAGCGTGGTGAGGAAGGTCCACGCCTTCGGGCCGTCCTCGTCCACCACCCGCACCAGGCCGCGACCGCGTCCGACGGACGTCTCGAACTCGAACCAGGCGGTCGTGACGCCGTCGGCGGTGTCGGCCGGCTCGGTGAGCCGGAAGCCGCGTGGGTCGACCCGGTCGAGGGTCGCGGTGAGCAGGTCGGCGACGCCGTCGGGGTTCTCGACGGTCGTCAGGTTCCAGGAGAAGGCGATCAGGTCGCGCCAGAAGCTGGTCGCGGCGAACAGGCCGGCGGCCCGGTCGATGTCACGGGCGACGAGGGCGTCCTCGAAGGCCGCGAACCAGGCGGTGGCGGGGTCGATCTCGGGGTCGGTGTCGGCCGTGGCGACGGGCCGGTCGTCGAGCTGGGTCATGCCGAGAAGTCGACCTCGCGACCGCTACGGCCGGGAACCGTTGCACGTTGTTGCATGTGGCCTCGATCACACGGCAGCGCCTACGGTGGACCCATGGCCACGCACGACCTCGCGATGCGGGCCCGCGACCTGGTCCGGATCCACGACGCGGTGCTCTCCGGCTCCGCGCCGCCCGAGCGGCCGCGGGCCGTGGTGGCGCGCTCGTGGACCCGGGTGCTGAGCCTCGGGATCGACCCCGACGGGCGCAACGGCCGCGACCCGCTGCCGCCCTCGGACGTCGAGGAGCGGCGGCGCAGGTCGCGGCTCTCGCTGGTCATCGACGAGATCCGCGAGCTGCTGCTCAGCGCCGCCGACGCGTCCAACTACCTGGTCGTGGTGGCCGACGCCGAGGGCGTCGTGCTGTGGCGCAGCGGCTCGCCGCGGGTCAAGCGGCAGGCCGACGGGCTCGGGTTCACCGACGGCGCCACCTGGACCGAGCAGGCCGTCGGCACCAACGCGATCGGGACCGCGCTCGCGGAGGCCGCGCCGGTGCAGTTGTTCTCGGCCGAGCACTTCGAGAACGCCCAGGTGCCCTGGTACTGCACCGCCTCCCCCATCCACGACCCGATCGACGGCACCCTGCTCGGCATCGTCGACGTCAGCGGACCCGCGCTCACCCTGCACCCGGCGATCGAGGCCCTGGTGACCGCGTCCGTCCGGCTCGCCGAGGCCCGGCTGTGGCGGCACCACGAGGAGCGGCTCGACCAGCTGCGCCGGACGGCGGAGCCGTTGCTCTCCGGCGCCAACGGCCCCCTCCTCGTCGTCGACGACCACGGCTGGGTCGCCGCCCACCAGGGCGTCGCCGTGCGTGACCGGGTCGCGGCGCCGCAGCCCGACCGGGCGCTCGCCGTACCCGGGCTCGGGCTGTGCCTGCCCGAACGGCTCCGCGGCGGGTGGCTGATCCGGCCGTCCTCGTCCGGGCGCGTGCTCTCGGCCGTGCTCGACCTCGACGCCTCCCCCGCGACCCTCGAGGTGCGCGGCGGCGAGTCGCCGTGGCGGGTCGCACTCACGCCCCGCCACGCCGAGCTGCTCGCGGCCATCGCCGCCGCCGGTCCGGCCGGGGTGTCGGCCGGGACGCTCAGCCAGGTGCTGTACGGCGACGGCGAGCGCCAGGTCACGGTGCGTGCCGAGATCTCGCGGATGCGGCGGGTCCTCGGCGCCCTGCTGGCGACCAATCCGTACCGGCTCGGCGAGGGCGTCTCGCTGAGCGTGGTCGGCGCCCCGCCCCGATGACCCTCAGCGGTCCAGGCCGAGCAGCTCCGCCTCGCGCTCGCGCCACACCTGCGCCGCCCGCTGCGTGACCGGGCCGGGTGCCGGCAGCTCGCGGTCGTCCCAGCGGTGCACGCCCTGCACGTCGCGGGTCGTCGAGACCAGGAACACCTCGTCCGCCGTCGCCGCCACCTCGATCGGCTCGTCGACCTCCGTCGCACCGAACCACTCCAGCACCAGCGCCCGGGTCACCCCCGCCAGGCAGCCGCTCGCCAGCGTCGGCGTGCGCACCTCGCCGTCGACGACGTAGAAGACGTTCGTCCCCGTCCCCTCGCACAGGTGCCCTGCCAGGTTCGCGAACACCGCCTCGCTCGCCCCCTTCTCGCGCGCCGCGGCGAGCGCGACCACGTTCTCGGCGTACGACGTCGTCTTCAGGCCCGCCAGCGCCCCCCGCTCGTTGCGCGGCCACGGCACCGTGATCACCGCCGTCGTCTCCGGCGCCGGCTCCATCGGCGCCGCCACCACGATCGTCGTCAACGGGTCCTCACCCCGACCACTGCCCAGCGGCGCGTTGCCGCCCGTGACCGTGATCCGCAGCCGGCCCAGCGGCAACGGCTCGCCCTCGAGCACCGCGGCCACGCCTCGGCGTACGTCATCGATGGCGAGGCCCACCAACCCCAGCCCCGCCGCCGACCGCTCCAGCCGCTCCAGGTGCCGCCCCAGCGCGAACGGCCGCCCCCCGACGACCTTGACCGCCTCGAACACCGCATCCCCCACCGTCAGGCCGTGATCGGTCACCGGCACCACCGGCTCCCTCGGGTCGGACAGGACTCGGCCGTTGATCCACACGCGCATGGAGCCAGCGTAGAAGGCCCCCGCCCGCCCGACGCAGGCGCCGACATGCCGGAAGTGGACCCCGGTTTTGGCGCCGTTCACGCAATCGGCTACTGTTCTCAACGCACCGCAGGGCGGGCCGAAAGGCCAGCAACGCAGTGCGATGCGGACGTAGCTCAGTTGGTAGAGCGCAACCTTGCCAAGGTTGAGGTCGCGAGTTCGAGCCTCGTCGTCCGCTCGGAGTGGTCAGACCCACTGCCTGACCAGGCCAGTGTGTAGGGCCGCCGCGGTGGGTTGGCCGAGAGGCGAGGCAACGGACTGCAAATCCGTGTACACGGGTTCAAATCCCGTACCCACCTCACAGACAACTCCACAAGGGCGATTGGCGCAGCGGTAGCGCGCTTCCTTGACACGGAAGAGGTCACTGGTTCAAACCCAGTATCGCCCACCAGCATCAAACCCGCCCGTGACCTGCGAAAACGCAGAGTCACGGGCGGTTTCGCTTTCCTCGGTGCATCGGATGCATCGGACGCCCCGGATCGGATTGGCGTTCCGATGACTATCACTCAGCACTCGCCGGCACTCATCTGCCCACCGTGGTGCACGTTGGAGTTCCACCAGAGCCAGAACATGGCCGGTTGAATCACACCAACCTCATCGTCTGGGCGGCGGCGGCTTCGGCGTCGGCCGGTACTTTCGATCACTGCGAGGTGGGCGTTGGTCTGGTCGACCTTCGCCCGGAGCGCCGCCAACTCCCCGGCCAGCGTCGCCGTCCGTGCGGCCATCGCCGCGCCCCCTCGCCTTCCGCTCGTATGGTGAAGCGGTTCCCGGATACCGGCCCGCGTCGTGAGTATCGCCGACTCAGTCGATGCGCCTCCTGCAGGACGTCGGCGCGGCCGCAGACGGAAGGACGGGTGGGCTCGTCCCCGACTGCGGTCGGTCACCGGCAGGAACCTGGGGCCGCAGAGCCTGCTGCCCGCGCCGCTCGTACCGGCTCAGGGCCGGGGACAGCGCCAGCCGACCTTGTGCGCGGCGCCGACCGCGGCCAGCTGCGACGTCAGCTCGAGCTTGGCAAGGATCATCTTCACCTGGCTACGAACGGTAGCCTCCGAGACCACCCTTGCCCGAGCGATCTCACGAACCGGGTTCCCCCGCATCAACGACCCGAGAATCTCTGCCTCCCGACGCGTCAGCCGCTCGAGACGGCCTAAGATGTCACGGTTGTCCGACCGGTGCCGGGCCGCGACCTCGATCAGCTCAGCACGGTCCGCGGCCGGCATCAATGCAAGGCCATCGCGCGTGCGCCGCACGGCGCCGACGATCTGGCTCAACGACGACGACTTCAAGAGCACCGCTCGGGCTCCTCGATGCAGGCACTCGCCCCACTCGGGGCGGCTGAGGCTCGCGGTGAGCACGACGACCACTGCCCCCGAGGCGGCCAATGGCGCCACCAGCTTGCGCGGGGCCCTGCGAGATCGACGCACCGAACTGAGTAGCCGTGGTGCTCCAAGGTGAGCGCCACGGCTTCGGCGAAGAGCACGTGGTCATCGACGATCGTGATGCGCATCGCTCGTTCGAGGGACATGGGCCCACCGGTCCTGACGGTCGGGAGTTCGACCCCGGCTCAGGCACGCCCCCGGCCCTGGCGACCGGAACGTCGATCGCGACCGACAAGATTGCTGCAGCTCGAAGACTTGTCCCTCGACAGTCCTCGCAATGCACACCGGTGTCAACCTCGACGGCCGCTCGCCGCCCGACAAGAAGGATGAAGCTTGAGGTGGGGCGGCCGGGGTGGGGCCCTAGCCGCCCCTGCTGGGGGGCTGCTCCTTAATTCAGTTCCCAGCGCGGCCCGACCGAACCCGCTCGACCTCAATCCTCAGGAGTCGAGCAGGTGGACAAGGCCTGGCCGCAGCCCGAAGGCTGCCTATAGGATAGGCTGCCCTAAGAGATATGTCACCTTGCCGGCCCGAAGAGCTGAGCACGCGGTCGCCGACAACTCACAGTCGGCCGGCATCGAGTCCCAGTCGGCGGGATCGAGTCATAGAAGTGGCGACGACGCCGTCACTGCGCCGCATTCACCCGGCACGAACCGGAGTCGCGTGCCGGGGTCAGGGTGACAGGGCTCTAGTTGAGCCGGCGTCGGTCGATACCACCCCAGACGCCTGACCGTTCGCCCTACTCGTCGGCCTGTCGACCGCACTCCCGGATCACCGGTCACCGCAGGCAGACCAGTGGGGCGTTGGGTTCGGCGCCGCTCTCGGGGACGCGCACGACCACGGGCCATCGCACCCAGATCTCGGTGTTCCGATCAGCTCCGCGCCCATGGCCTTCGGGGCATCGTGCGACGGGCCCCCGCCCGCGCTTCGTCCTCGCCGCATCCCGTGAGAGCGATCACCAGGACGACAACGACCGCGGCGCAGGAAGGCACACGGATCCGAGCGAGCCCCATGCGTGTAACGGCACGACACGTGCCGACCCGGACGGCGCGGCCAGCCTCCAATCGGCCCCGCGTCGATGAGCCGCTCGATCGAGTAGGGGGTGGCGCGAGGTGCCGCGACATCGCCAGTCGCCCCCAACCGGACCGAGCTCCGCAAGGCCCTGCCCGGCCAGGGTCTTGCCGGCAACCACGAGGAGCAGCGACCGACTCGTCACGTCCGATACCCGCACCGCCCCTCGCCATTCCGACAGCTCCCGGACGGCAGCCCTCACGGCCTCCTCTCGTCCCAGCCGGGCGCATGCACCCCGAGCTCGTGGTACGCCCGGTGGCAGCCGCAGTCGCGATCGCCCACGTCGCCCGCCACGTCCGACCCTCGCTGCCGCTCGCGGGCGCGTGCGAGGAGGCCGCGGATCTTGGCACGGATCCGGGTCTCTCCCGTCGGATCCGACGCGAGGTCCGCCGAACCCGCGGGTTCCGGGGGATCGTCGGAGTCGCCCTGCCGGTCAGCCATG
The DNA here is from genome assembly GCF_016907515.1 of Nocardioides nitrophenolicus. Taxonomy (NCBI): domain Bacteria; kingdom Bacillati; phylum Actinomycetota; class Actinomycetes; order Propionibacteriales; family Nocardioidaceae; genus Nocardioides; species Nocardioides nitrophenolicus. The sequence continues at coordinate 5,385,147 of NZ_JAFBBY010000001.1, read as the reverse complement.
GCGCTCATGGTCGCGGACGCTGTAGCGCGCGGCCCACCCGGGCCTCCCCGGGTTCGCGATTCATCGGTTCTGGTCTTCCGAGGTGCGGGGCGGCTCGTCCGCCGATCCGGCCCCCGCGTCGTACCCGGCGTCCGGGTCGCGGAATCGACGGATCGGCAACCTGAATGCCGGGTACGACGACCCGACGGGACCCGCCGCTCCGACGGGACTCAGGCCGGCAGGACCCCGCCCTCCGGCGCGCCCGGCCCGTGCCGCAGCGTGAGCTCGCCACCGCGCAGCGGCTCACCGCACTCCGAGCAGACCAGGCGGGCCCGGGTGACGTGGCCGCACGCGTCGTGCACCGCCTCGACCGGTACGCCGGCCGGCGCCGACCACCGGTCGCCCCACTGGCGCAGCATGGTGAGCACCGTCCACAGCTCGCCACCCTTCGCGGTGAGCACGTACTCGAAGCGCGGCGGGCGCTCCTGGTACTGCACCTCGGCGAGGATGCCGTGGTCGACCAGGGACTGGAGGCGGGTGGTCAGCACGTTGCGGGCGATGCCGAGCCGGGCCTGGAACTGGTCGAAGCGAGTCACGCCCATCATCGCGTCCCTGAGGATCAGCAGCGTCCACCACTCCCCTACGGCCTCGAGGCTCTGGGCGATCGAGCAGTTCATGTCGGCGAAGCTGGTGCGGCGCATGCCACGAGAGTAGTCAGTTGCTTCACGAAACGCACTTCTCCTAGAGTCCGTTGCATGACACAACTAACCACGCCGCGTACGTCGACCGACCGGCTCGTCATGCCGGTCGTCGCCGTCGGCGTCCTGCTGTCCGGCTTCGACCTGTTCATCGTGAACGTCGCGCTCGGCGACATCGCGCGAGCGGTCGGGGTCACCAGCCTCGCGGACCTCTCGTGGGTGCTGAACGCCTACACGATCGCGTTCGCAGCCCTGCTGGTGCCGGCCGGACGGCTCGGCGACCACTTCGGCAGCAAGCGGGTCTTCCTGGCCGGGCTCGCCCTGTTCGTGCTCGCCTCCGCGCTGTGCGCGACCAGCCCGAGCCTCGGCGCGCTCGTCGGCTTCCGGGTCGGCCAGGCCGTGGGCGCGGCGCTGATGATCCCCTCGTCGCTGGGCGTCGTCCTCGCGGCCACGCCGCCGGAGCGCCGGGCGGGTGCGGTGCACCTGTGGGCCGGGCTCGGCGGTCTCGGCGCGGCACTGGGACCGGTGGTCGGCGGTCTGCTCGTGCACGCCGACTGGCGCTGGGTGTTCCTCATCAACATCCCCACCGGGCTGATCGCGATCGCCGTCGGACTGCGGGTGCTGCCGGAGACCCCGCGGCACGCCGACGCCCGCCCCGGCCTCGGCAGCGCACTGCTGCTGGTGGTGAGCGTGGCGGCGCTGGTCGGCGGGCTGGTCAACGGCTCGGAGTGGGGCTGGACGTCCGCGGGCACGCTGAGCGCCTTCGCGGTCGCGGCCGCGGGCATCGCGGCGACCGCGCTCTCGGTGGTGCGCGGCGAGCGTCCGATCGTCGACCTCGCGCTGCTCCGGGTGCCGCACTTCGCGCCGATGAGCGTCTACCTGCTGGTGTTCCACGTCGCCTTCGGCGCCATGCTGCTGTCGGTCATCCTCTGGCAGCAGGACGTCTGGCGCTTCTCCGCCCTCGAGTCCGGGCTCGGCGTCGCGCCCGGGCCGCTGCTCGTGCCCCTCGTCGCCTCCCGCGCCGGCCGGCTCGCCGCCCGCCTCGGCGCGCACCGCGTCCTGACCCTCGGCAGCCTGGTCTTCGCGGCCGGCGTCGCGAGCTGGGCGGTGCTCGTCGACCCGACCTCGACGTACGCCGGCAGCCTGCTGCCCGGCATGCTGCTGACCGGCCTCGGCGTCGGCCTGTGCGTGCCGACGGCGATGGCCGTCGGGTCCAGCCAGCTGCCGCCGTCCCGCTTCTCGACCGGCTCGGCGGTGCTGTCGACGGCACGCCAGGTCGGCATCGCCCTCGGCGTCGCGGCGCTCGTGGCGGTGCTCCAGGGCCACTCGGGCAGCGGCGGCTTCGCACCCGGCTGGTGGTTGATCGCCGCAGCCGCCACGCTCGCGGGCCTGACCACGCTGAGCCGGCGCGAGGTCGCCTGACCGAGCCCCGGAACGCGCACAGCCACCCGGACCGGGGCTTACCCGGCGGGTGGCTGTGCGGTGCTGCTCGCTGGTCCGTCAGCCGCCTCTCGGCGAGTGGCCGCTCGGAGCGGCGAAGGGTGAGGCCCGGGGGCATGAGTCGGACCAGCTGACGGGTGCAACCACCTCCCTGCCCGCCGCATTCCCGACCGGGCCGGTCAGCCCGCCAGGAAGCTGAACCGCACCTCCCGCTCGTGGTTGTCCACGTTGAGGTCGACCAGGCAGATGCTCTGCCAGGTGCCGAGGGCGAGGCTGCCGCCGAGCACCGGCACCGACGCGTACGGCGGCACCAGCGCCGGCAGCACGTGCGAGCGACCGTGCCCGCGGGTGCCGTGGCGGTGCAGCCACCGGTCGTCGGCGGGGAGCAGCGTGCCCAGCAGGGAGAGCAGGTCGTCGTCGCTGCCGGCGCCGGTCTCGAGGATCGCGAGCCCGCAGGTGGCGTGCGGCACGAACACGTGCAGCAGTCCGTCGCCGCGGCCGGCGGCGAAGGCGGCGCAGTCGCGGGTCAGGTCGAGGACGACGTCACGGTCGCCGGTGCGGTAGGTCCTGGTCTCGGTGTCCACGGACCCATCATCGACCAGCCGAGCGGCGTCGTCCGCTCCGCCGCGGGCGCGCTCTTCCCGCGGCGGAGCAGACACCCGGCAGGCCGGGTCCGACAGGCACTCAGGGGTCTCCCGGAAAGCACCCGCCCGCGGTCAGGCAGAGTGGGGACGCCTGACCACGGCCGGCTCGACGCAGGGAACAGCCACGAGCCGGGGAAGGAGGGACGCAGGAGTCCACGCGCAGCTGCGGACGTCGCACGATCGACATGCGCGGGATCCCTTCGTCGTCGCCGACCGGGCCCCGATCCCCCAGACTCGCCCGGTCCAGACTCACCCTAGGACCGACCCGCGACGCCCCGGAGCGACTTCGCGAAGGCTTTACCCATCGCGATCACGTCGCCGCGCCGGGCAACCAGGAGCGCCCTGTCCGGCCAGGCCGGACAGGGCGCCTCGCGCCCGGCGAGTGTGGGGTTCGTCGGGCACGCTGTGGTTGGGGAACCGGGACCGAGAGTAGTGGCCGGGACCGCCGGATGTGGCGGAATCGACGAGATGACGCCGACCGGTTCCGGTCGCCCTCAGCGCCCCGGCGACGCGGCCTGCTGCTCGGGTCCGATCGGGCGCAGCGAGGTCGCCGCGAGCCACTCGGTCACCGCCCGGCCCTCGCGGTCGACGTACGACACCAGGCCCTCCCAGCCGCGCTCGGTCGAGCGCCAGTGCAGCACCAGTCCGGGCAGCTCGACCGGCACGAACGCCAGCCGGACCCATACGTGCCGCACCCCCGTCATGGAGCCAGGATAGAACACATGTTCGAATGCGTCAGGTCCGGCTCGGCTCCTCCGGATCGGGCTCGATCCGCTGGGGTGCGACAGCCTCGCGACGGCGTACGACGGCCGCGGCCCCCGCCGCCAGCAGCCCCAGCGCGCCCAGGAGCAGCAGCGTCCGGCCCCGTCGCCGGCGCGGCGTCGGCAGCCGGTCGGCGACCGGGTCCGGGAGCCGGTCGCGGACCTGGTCGGGGATCCGGCCGGCGAGTGAGGTGGCCGCCTGGGCGCCCTTCTCCGCGGCGGCCGCGCGGCCCTGCTGGATCAGCGGTGGCGCCTTCTCCGCCACGGTGTGGACGGCGGACTCGACGTCGGGCACGACGGCGTCGACGAGATCGCGCAGGTCGTGCCTCAGCTGTTCGGCCGTGCTCTTGCGGTGCATGGCTGTGCCTCCTCCTCGAATGCGGATACGCACGCGCAGTACCCGATCCGCGGAGGGCAACCCGGCGGAGTCAGCTCGCGGCGCGCCCCAGGTCCGCGGAGCACTCGTTGCAGCGCACCCGGCGCTCGTGCTGGTCGGGCGGCTCGCCCAGCAGCCGGCGGTACCACCGGGTCTGCTCGGTCAGGCGGTAGCAGCGCGGGCACCAGTCGTGGCGCACCCACGGTCCGAACTCTCTCCCCATGCGGCCAAGACTGCCGGTTCCCGGCCGCGGTGTCGCGTGGCGTGGCCGCGCCGGCACCAGGTCTGCCCGGTCGGCGCCGGCGCGCATAGTCCAGGAGGACCAGTGGTCCCGGCGACGGTCCCCTCCCCGCCGGAGGTCAGTCCTCGTCGGTGGCGAAGTCCTCGTTGTGGGTGCCGGGCCGCGGCGCCCACGGCAGCTCCTTCGCCGGCCGTACGACGACCAGCCGGTCCCCGCGGGCGAGCAGGGTGACCACCGGGTCGAAGTAGCGGTACACCTTCTCGTCGCGGATCACCGCGATCACCTGGTCGGGCAGCGACTGGGGCGGCATGCCGACCTCGTTGACCAGCAGCTCGCGCTCGGCGACCTCCAGACCCTCGCCGTAGGTGAGCAGATCCTCCATCACCGTGCCGAGCGTGGGCGAGAGGGTGGAGAGCCCGAGCAGCCGGCCGACCGCGTCGGAGGAGGTGATCACCGAGTCGGCGCCGGACTGGCGCATCAGCGGCGCGTTCTCCTGCTCGCTCACCGCGGCGACGATCCAGGCGTCCGGGTTGAGCTGGCGCACGGTCAGCGCGGCCAGCACGTTGGAGTCGTCGCGACCGGTGGTGATGATGACCTGGTCGGCCTCCGCGACGCCGGCGCGTTGCAGCACGCCCCGGCGGGTGGCGTCGCCGGTCACCACGGCGAGCTGGTCGGCATGGGCGTCGGCGAGTGCGACCGGGCTCGGGTCGACGACCACGACGTGCTCCCGGTCGAGGCCGTTGCCGACGAGGGTCTCGACGGCGCTGCGGCCCTTGGTGCCGTAGCCGATCACCACGACGTGGTGTCCCATGTTGTTCCTCCAACGGGAGATCCGGAAGAGCTCGCGACTGCGCTGCGCGAGCACCTCGAGCGTGGTGCCGATCAACAGCACCAGGAACCCGATGCGGGCCGGGGTGATGATGAATGCATTGACCAGGCGGGCCGGGTCGCTGATCGGCGAGATGTCGCCGTAGCCGGTCGTGCTCAGGGTGACGGTCGTGTAGTAGATCGCGTCGACCAGCGAGATGACGCCGTTGGGGTCGGCGGCCGTCGCGTCGCCGGTGTCGCGGTAGCCCTCGCGGTCGAAGTAGACGAGCAGCACGGTGCCGACCAGGATGGCGAGCGCGAGCAGCAGCCGGCGGCCGAGCTGCCACCACGGCGAGCGGATCCGCTCGGGCAGCGCGATCTGCCCCGCCTGGGGGGTCTCGGCCGTTCCTCCGCTCAGCACGCCCACGGCCGGAACCTACTCCACCGGGTCCGGGCTGCGCCGCAGCAGGCGGTCGAGCAGCTCCCGGCGCGCCCGCTGGGTCGCCTCCTGCGGGAACACCTCGTCGAACGCCGCGTTGACGCCGGCGCCGATGAGCACGGCCAGCGCGGCGATGTAGAGCCAGACCAGGATGGCGATCGGCGCCGCCAGCGGACCGTAGATCGAGTGCGAGTCCTCGGCCGTGACGGTGAGCACCCAGCGCAGCAGGTAGGACCCGACGATCCAGCTGGCCAGGGAGAACACCGCCCCCGGCAGGTTGAAGCTCCAGCTCGTCCGCACCGGCACCGACACGTGGTAGAGCGTCGCGAGGAAGCACACGCAGAGCACCACGATCAGCGGCCAGTAGAACTCCATCAGGAACTCGGCTCGGTTGGGCAGCCAGGAGCGCACCAGCTTCGGCCCGGCCACCACGAGCGGCAGCGTGATCGCGCCGCTGATCACCGCGAGGATGTAGAGGACGAACGACAACGCCCGGGTGCGCACGATCCCCCGGTGCCCGCCGAGCCCGTGCATGATCGTGATGGTGTCGACGAAGACGTTGAGCGCGCGCGAGCCCGACCAGAGCGCGAGCACGAAGCCCAGCGAGATCACGTCGAAGCGCCCGCCCCGCAGCACGTCGTCCATGGTCGGCTTGATCACCTTGTTGACGGCCGTGTCGGTGAGGAAGCGCGAGAACAGGTCGACCACGGCCCGGCGTACGTCGTCGATCTGGGCCGCGGTGAAGTGCTCGGTGACGTAGCCGACGCCACCGGCGAGCGCGAAGATCAGCGGAGGGACCGACACCACCGCGAAGAAGGCGGCCTCGGCGGCGAGCCCGGTGACGCGGTACTTCAGGCACGAGCTCACCGTCGTGACGACCAGGCGCCACAGCAGGTGGGCCAGCCGGCGGGGCCACGGCGGCACCGTCTGGATGCCCGAGTCCTCCGCCATGGCGCTCACGCTAGCGGCCCGCGACCGGTGCCCCGGGGATCCGGAGGGGCCTACGATCGGGTGATCTGCGTCGCTCGGGCTGCCCACCGAGGAGGTCACCATGCACGACCGCACCGCCCTGGGCGCCGCCGATGTCACCGACGAGGTGCTCGCGGCGATGGTCGCCGAGCTGCTCGGGGTCGACGACGTCGAGCTGGTCTCGTCGTACGCCGAGGTGGTCGACTACGCCCTGCCGGCGATCACCACCGGCGGCCGCTGGTGGGTCCGCGGGACCGCGGCCGTCGACGGGCACGCCCACGACTTCCGGCTGTTCGTGAAGCACGTCCACGAGTGGTCGCGCTCGCCGCTCTTCGCGATGGTGCCGCCCGAGGTGCGGGCATGGGCGGCCGGCATGGTCCCGTGGCGAACCGAGGGCGCGGTCTACGCCTCCGACCTCGCCCACCATCTGCCCGACGGGCTGGCGATCCCGCGCGCCCTGGGCGTCCACGACATCGACGCCGGCTCGTACGCCGTGTGGCTCGAGGTGGTGCCGGCCGTCGAGGTCGCCTGGGACCTCGACCGCTACCGGAGCGCCGCCCGCCTCCTGGGCCGGTTCGCGGCCCGCCCCGGGATCCGGGCACTGGCCCGGATCGGGAGCGCCGAGTGGGACGTCCGCAGCTACGTCGACGGCCGGCTCGGCCACCAGGTGCTGCCGATCCTCGGTGCCGAGGACGTCTGGAGGCACCCGCTCGTGGCCGGGGCGTTCGCCGACCTGCGCCCGCGCCTGCTCGCCGCCGTCGACGACCTCTCCCGGCTCACCGCCGAGCTGCTCGCGCAGCCCGAGCTGGTCGGCCACGGCGACGCCTGCCCCAACAACCTGCTGGTCCGACCCGACCGCGACGGCTTCACCCTCATCGACTTCGGGTTCTTCATGGCGCTGCCGGTCGGCTTCGACCTCGGCCAGCTCCTCGTCGGCGACGTCCAGATCGGGCGCCGCGCGGCCCACGACCTCGCCGAGCGCGACGCGACCTGCCTGGCGGCGTACGTCGACGGGCTGGCCGCCGAGGGCGTCGACCTCGACCTCGGCGCGGTCCGCCGGGCGCACGCGCTACAGCTGCTGATCTTCAGCGGGCTGTCCGCGATCCCGTTCGAGGTGCTCGAGGAGGAGCCCACGAACGCGCTGCGGGCGATGGCCGCCACGAGAGCAGCCATCGCCCGCTACAGCCTGGACCTGGTCGATCAGACCGGCTGAGGCACCCGCTCCTCCTCGACCCGCGGCGCCGCGGGGGCGGCGTGGTCGTCGACCATCGTGGTCTCGTCGAACGGCTCGTCGCCGGCCAGCACCCGGTCCAGCCGGGCGCGGTCCAGGCTGCCGGTCCAGTGCCCGACCAGGACGGTGCCGACGGCGTTGCCGGCGAAGTTGGTCAGCGCGCGGGCCTCGGACATGAACCGGTCGATGCCGACGATCAGGCCGACGCCGTCGACCAGCTCGGGCCGGTGCGACTGCAGCCCGCCGGCCAGCACGGCCATGCCGGAGCCGGTGACACCGGCCGCGCCCTTGGCGGCGATCATCATGAACAGCAGCAGCGAGATCTGCTCGCCCAGCGCGAGCGGGGTGCCCATCGCCTCGGCGATGAAGATCGAGGCCATGGTCAGGTAGATCGCGGTGCCGTCGAGGTTGAACGAGTAGCCGGTCGGGACGACCACGCCGACGGTGGTCTTGTCGACGCCGGCGTGCTCGAGCTTGGCGATCGCGCGGGGCAGCGCCGACTCCGAGGAGGAGGTGGCCAGGATGAGCAGGAACTCCCGGCCCAGGTAGCGCAGCAGCGCGAAGATGTTGATGCCGGTGGCGAGCTTGAGCAGCGCACCGAGCACCACGACCACGAACAGCACGCAGGTGATGTAGAAGCCCACCATCAGCACGGCCAGGCTCTTCAGCGCGTCCACGCCGCCCTGGCCGGTGACCGCGGCCATCGCACCGAACGCGCCGACCGGGGCGGCCCACATGATCATCGCGAGCAGCCGGAACACCAGGCGCTGGAGGTGGCCGACGGCGGTGATGATCGGCGCGCCGGTCGCGCCCATCCGCTGCAGCGCGAAGCCGACGAGCAGCGCGACGAGGAGGGTCTGCAGCACGCTGCCGCTGGTCAGGGCGCTGAACACCGAGGTCGGGATGATCCCGAGCAGGAACGCCGTCGTGTCGGCGTGCCCCTCGGCGGCCTTCTCCTGGGCCGTGGCCGCGGCCTCGGCGGTGAGGTGCAGGCCGTCGCCGGGCTGCAGCAGGTTGCCGACCAGCATGCCGATCGACAGCGCGACCGTCGACATCACCAGGAAGTAGCCGAGTGCCAGCCCACCGACCCGGCCGACCTTCGCGGCGCTCGCCACGGAGCCGACGCCGAGCACGATCGTGCAGAAGATGACCGGCTGGATCATCATCTTGATCAGGTTGACGAAGCCCTCGCCGAGCGGCTTGAGCTCGACCGCGAAGGACGGGAACAGCAGACCGGTGGCGATGCCGAGCAGCACCGCTCCGATCACCGCGAGATAGAGGTAGTGGGTGCGTGTGCCGCTGCGCGGCGTGCTCGTCGTGCTGGTGGTGCCCATGGCTCCTCCTGGTCCGGATGGGTGACCCGGCAACTCTGCGACCGCGGGTGACGACCGTCACCGTTGTGTTCGTACTGTTCGTGACGCGCGCCACAACGGGACCCCCGGCGTGGGGCCGGCATGGGCGAGAATGAGGCGTGCGCCTGCCCCGTCCGCTCCGCGACGCCCCGGTCGCCCGGCAGGTGCTGCTCCTCCAGGTCGGCCTGGTGCTGCTTCTGGTGCTCACCGGCATCCTGATGGCGTCGTACGACGCGCGCCGCGACTCGCGCAGCCGGGCCACCCAGCGCGCGGTCGCGGTCGCGCAGACCGTCGCCGACTCCCCCACCGTCCGGTCCGCGCTGCGCTCCGACGATCCGACCGCGACCCTGCAGCCCTGGACCGAGGACGTGCGCCGCGACACCGACACCGACTTCGTCGTGGTGATGGGCCTGGACCGCACGCGCTACACGCACCCCGACCCGAGCCAGATCGGCGGGACGTTCGTCGGCGACGTCGGCGACGCCCCGCGGGGCGCGGTCTTCACCCAGCAGTACACCGGCACCCTGGGCCCCTCGGTGCGCTCCGTCGTACCGGTCCGCGACGGCGGACGGGTGGTCGCGCTCGTGTCCGTCGGCATCCGGGTCAGCGACATCGACCGCGGGCTGCGCCGCGACGTCACCGTGATCGTGCTGGTCGGCGGCGCGCTGCTCGCGGTCGCGCTGGCGGGCGCCTGGCTGCTCGGCCGGCGGCTGCACCGGCTCACCCACGGCATGGGCGAGCAGGAGCTGGCCCGGATGTACGAGTACTACTCCGCCGTCCTGCACTCCGTGCGCGAGGGCCTGCTGCTGCTCGACGGCGCGGGTCGCGTGCAGCTGGCCAACGACGAGGCGCGCCGCCTGCTCGCCCTCCCCGACGACGTCGTCGGTACGCCGATCGAGGAGCTCGGCCTGGCGCCGGCCCTCGTCGCCGCGGCCCGGGGCCGCACCGCCGAGTCCGACGATCTCTACCTCGCCGGCGAGCGGATCCTCGTGGTCTCCTCGGCGCCCGCCGAGTGGCAGGGCCGCGAGGTCGGCGCCGTGGTCACCCTGCGCGACCACACCGAGCTGCGCTCGGTGACCGGTGAGCTCGAGGTGGTCCGGCGGCTCACCGAGTCGCTGCGCTCGCAGAACCACGAGTCGGCCAACCGGCTGCACGCGATCGTGACCCTCATCGAGATGGGCCGGCCCGGCGACGCCGTCGCATTCGCCACCGAGGAGCTGCAGGTCGCCCAGCTGCTCACCGACCAGGTGGTCGGTGCGGTCGACGACCCGGTCGTCGCCGCACTGCTGCTCGGCAAGTCGGCCGAGGCCGCCGAGCACGGCGTCGACCTGCGGATCACCGGCGCGCTGCCGCCCGCTTCCACGATCGCGCCGCGGGACCTGGTCACCGTGCTCGGCAACCTCGTCGACAACGCCTTCGACGCCGTGGCCGCCGTCGAGCCGCGCCGGGTCGACGTCCGGCTCTCCGGCGACGACGCGGGCCTCGAGATCCGGGTCGGCGACAGCGGCCCCGGCCTCGACGACGATGCGGCCGCGCACGTCCTCGACCGCGGCTGGACCACCAAGGCCGAGCCCGGCGCCGGCCGCGGTCTCGGCCTGGCGCTCGTCGGCCAGGTCGCCCGGCGCCACGGCGGCGAGGTCACGATCGGACGCTCCGCGCTCGGTGGCGCCGAGTTCACCGTCACCATCCGCACGGAGGCCCGGCGATGAGCGTCCGGGTGCTCGTCGTCGAGGACGAGGAGCTCGCCGCCGAGGCGCACGCTTCATACGTCGAGCGGGTCCCCGGGTTCACCCTGGCCGGCGTCGCCCGGTCGGCGCGCGAGGCCGCCCGCGCCCTCGACTCCGCGCGCGACGAGGGTGCGGCCGTCGACCTGGTGCTGCTCGACCTCAACCTGCCCGACGGGCACGGCCTGGGGCTGCTGGCGGGCCTGCGGAGCGCGGGCCACCACTGCGACGTCATCGCGGTCACCGCCGCGCGCGACTCGCAGGTGGTGCGGCAGGCGGTCGGCCAGGGCGTGGCGCTCTACCTGCTCAAGCCGTTCACGTTCGCGACCTTCCGCGCGAAGCTGGAGCAGTACGCCGACTACCGCGCCCAGCTCGCCGCGACACCCGCCGAGGTGGTCCAGGACGAGGTCGACCGGCTGCTGGGCTCGCTGCGGCCCACCGCACCCGCGCCGCTGCCGAAGGGGATGAGCGCCGAGACGCTCCGCGCCGTCACCGGCGCACTGCGCGACGCCGAGGGCGACCTGTCCGCCAGCGAGGTCGCCGACCTGGTCGGCACCTCGCGGGTCACCGCGCGGCGCTATCTCGAGCACCTCGCCGACCAGGGCCTGGCCGACCGCCGCGCCCGCTACCGCGGGGTCGGCGGCCGGCCGGAGCTGGCCTACACCTGGCGCTGAGTCAGGCCAGGTCGAGACCCGGGTAGAGCGGGTGCTTGTCGAGCAGCTCGGCCGACGCCGAGCGGATCTTGTCGGCCACGCCGTCCGCGAGGACGTACGACGCCTTCGACGGCGCGCCCGCGGAGGTGGTGCCGGGCGTGGTGTTCGAGAGGACCTCGACGATCAGGTCGGCCACCGCGTCGAACTCGGCCGCACCGAAGCCGCGGCTGGTGAGCGCGGGCGTGCCGATCCGGATGCCGGAGGTGTACCAGGCGCCGTTGGGGTCGGCCGGCACCGAGTTGCGGTTGGTGACCACGCCGGCGTCCAGCAGCGCCGACTCGGCCTGGCGGCCGGTGAGGCCGAAGGAGGAGACGTCGAGCAGCACGATGTGGTTGTCGGTGCCGTCGGTGACCAGCTTGGTCCCCCGGCGCTGCAGGCCCTCGGCCAGCGACTTGGCGTTGTCGGCCACGGCCTGCGCGTAGGTCTGGAACGCGGGGGTGCGCGCCTCGGCGAAGGCGACGGCCTTGGCGGCCATCACGTGGGAGAGCGGCCCGCCGAGCACCATCGGGCAGCCGCGGTCGACGCTCGGGGCGTACTCCTCGGTGGCCAGGATGAAGCCGCCGCGCGGGCCGCGCAGCGACTTGTGGGAGGTGCTGGTGACGACGTGGGCGTGGGGGACCGGGTCCTCGTCGCCGGTGAACACCTTGCCGGCCACCAGGCCGGCGAAGTGCGCCATGTCGACCATCAAGGTGGCGCCGACCTCGTCGGCGATCTCGCGCATCTTGGCGAAGTTCACCCGGCGCGGGTACGCCGAGTAGCCGGCGACCAGGATGAGCGGCTTGAACTCCTTGGCCTTGGCCCGCAGCGCGTCGTAGTCGATCAGCCCGGTGGCCGGGTCGGTGCCGTACTGCTGCTGGTGGAACATCTTGCCGCTGATGTTGGGCCGGAAGCCGTGGGTGAGGTGGCCGCCGGTGTCGAGGCTCATGCCGAGCAGGCGCTGGTTGCCGAGCTCGTGGCGCAGCTTCTCCCAGTCGGCGTCGGAGAGGTCGTTCATGTTCTTCACGCCGGCGTCCTGGAGCCAGGGGCCCTCGACCCGGTGGGCCAGGATCGCCCAGTAGGCCGTCAGGTTGGCGTCGATGCCGGAGTGCGGCTGGACGTAGGCGTACTCGGCCCCGAACAGCTCGCGGGCGTGCTCGGCGGCGAGCGACTCGACGGTGTCGACGTTCTGGCAGCCGGCGTAGAAGCGGTGCCCGACGGTGCCCTCGGCGTACTTGTCGCTGAACCAGGTGCCCATGGTGAGCAGCACGGCGGGCGAGGCGTAGTTCTCGCTCGCGATCAGCTTGAGCGACGCGCGCTGGTCGGCCAGCTCCTGGCGCGTCGCGTCGGCGATGCGGGGCTCGACGGAGGCGATGACCTCCAGGGCCTGGTTGTACGCGCTGCTGACGAGGGCGCCGTTGAGGGAGTTGTCGCTCATGGCGCACAGCGTAGTGCGGCCGGCGGGCTGGCGGACTGACAGGTGACACCTGGTGTGACATGCGTCGCAGCGGAGGGCCGAACGAGGGTGCCCACGGCCCCACTCGTCCGGATGATGAGACTTGCATCCAGATAATGAGATTCGGATTTGTGGACGGGCCGTCCGAGGGATGAGACTCATTGACATGGTCACTGCTGCCACCCATGCGCACCTCGTGGTTCGACGCCACGTGGACTTCGGGCGCACGCGCAGCATGATGTGTTGGCCCCGCTGACGCCGCCGCCGCATCCACCCGAGCCGCGCGCCCCTCACCGTGGGCGCCCATCAGCGAAGGACCTCCTCTCCGCATGCCTGACCTGCGCTTCAAGCCCGAGCGAGCCAAGTTCACCGAAATCCCGCGCCCCAAGCGCGCGGAGGGCCAGTGGGCCCTCGGCTACACCGAGCCGCTCAACAAGAACGAGCAGTCCAAGAAGGACGACGACCCGCTCAACGTGCGGGACCGGATCCTCTACACCTACTCCAAGCGCGGCTTCGACTCGATCGACCCGGCCGACCTGCGCGGCCGGTTCCGCTGGATGGGCCTCTACACCCAGCGCAAGCCCGGCATCGACGGCGGCAAGACCGGCGCCCTCGAAGAGGAGGAGCTGGACGACCGCTACTTCATGATGCGGGTCCGCTCCGACGGCAAGCTGCTCTCCCCCGCCGCGGTCCGCACCCTCGGCCAGATCGGCGTCGACTTCGCGCGCGACACCGCCGACGTCACCGACCGCGAGAACATCCAGTACCACTGGATCGAGATCGAGAGCGTCCCCGAGATCTGGGAGCGGCTCGAGGCGGTCGGCCTGCACTCCGTCGAGGCGTGCGGCGACTCGCCGCGGCCCTTCCTCGGCTCGCCGGTGGCCGGCGTCGCCAAGGACGAGATCATCGACGGCACGTCCGCGCTGGAGGAGATCGAGCGCCGCTTCATCGGCAACAAGGACTTCTCGAACTTCCCGCGCAAGTTCAAGACCGCGCTCACCGGCCACCCCAGCCAGGACGTCTCCCCCGAGACCAACGACGTCTCCTTCGTCGGCACCGTGCACCCCGAGCACGGCCCCGGCTTCGACGTCTGGGTCGGCGGTGGCCTCTCCACCAACCCGATGCTCGCCCAGAAGCTCGGCGTGTGGATCCCGCTCGACGAGGTCCCCGACGTGTGGTCCGGCGTGGCCGGCATCTTCCGCGACTACGGCTACCGCCGGCTGCGCTCGCGCGCCCGGCTGAAGTTCCTGGTCGCCGACTGGGGCGTCGAGAAGTTCCGCGAGGTCCTCGAGAACGAGTACCTCGGCAAGAAGCTGGTCACCCTCGCCTCCCCCGAGGCGCCGGTCGGCCACCGCGACCACGTCGGCGTCCACGAGCAGAAGGACGGCCGGTTCTACGTCGGCGTCGCGCCGACCGCGGGCCGGGTCTCCGGCACCCTGCTGGTCCAGCTCGCCGACCTGCTCGACGAGTACGGCGTCACGGGGGCCCGCCTCACGCCGTACCAGAAGATCGTGCTGATCGGCGTCGACGGCGACGTCGTCGACGCGCTGCTCGACCGGCTCGACGCGATCGGCCTCTCCGCGCGCCCCTCGGCCTGGCGGCGCAACACCATGGCCTGCACCGGCATCGAGTTCTGCAAGCTCGCCATCGTCGACACCAAGAACCGCGCCAGCGACCTGGTCGACGAGCTCGAGAAGCGGTTCCCCGAGCTCGACACGCCCATCACCATCAACGTCAACGGCTGCCCCAACGCCTGCGCCCGCACCCAGGTCGCCGACTTCGGCCTCAAGGGCCAGCTCGTCGTCGACGAGAACGGCGAGCAGGTCGAGGGCTTCCAGGTCCACCTCGGCGGTGCGATCGGCCTGCGCGCCAACTTCGGCCGCAAGCTGCGCGCCCACAAGGTCACCAGCAAGGGCCTCGACGACTACGTCAGCACCGTGGTGCGCAACTACCTCGCCGACCGCACCGAGGGCGAGGCGTTCGACGCCTGGGTCCATCGGGCCGACGAGGAGCTGCTGCGCGGCGAGAAGGCGCTGGAGTCCGTCTGATGTCCGAGCAGTCGGTGTCGTCGCGGGCCGTGCCGTACCACTGCCCGTACTGCGGCGAGACCGACCTGTGGCCCCACGAGCCCACCGGCTGGGAATGCCGAGGGTGCCGTCGAGCCTTCAAGGTCGAGCTGCTCGGCCTCATCAACCGGGCGTCCGACGCCCGTACCAACGAAGAAGGAGGTGCCTCATGACCACCGCCACGACGCGTGCCGCCCGCGAGTTCCGCGGCTCCCACACCACCGGCCGGTCGCCTGAGGAGCTCCGCGAGCTGGTGTCCCACTGGGGCGCCGAGCTCGAGCTCGCCCCCGCCGAGGTCATCATCGAGTGGGCCGCCGCCACCTTCGGCGAGCGGTTCTGCATCACCTCCTCCATGGGCGACGCGGTCCTCGCGCACCTCGCCGAGAAGGTCGTGCCCGGTGTCGACGTCGTCTTCCTCGACACCGGCTACCACTTCATCGAGACCATCGGCACCCGCGACGCCGTCGCGGCCACGATGAACGTCAACCTGATCTCGATCACGCCCGTGCAGTCGGTCGCCGAGCAGGACGCCGAGTACGGCCCCGAGCTCTACAAGCGCGACCCCGACCTGTGCTGCGCGCTACGCAAGGTCAAGCCCCTGGCCGACTCGCTCGCCGGGTACGACGCGTGGGCGACCGGCCTGCGCCGCGCCGAGACCCACAACCGGGTGATCGCGCCGGTGATCGGCTGGGACGCCAAGAAGCAGAAGGTCAAGGTCTCCCCCATCGCCCGGTGGAGCGACGAGCAGGTCGAGCGCTACATCGCCGAGAACGGCGTGCTCGTCAACCCGCTCGTCTACGACGGCTACCCGTCCATCGGCTGCGCGCCGTGCACCCGTCGGGTCGCCCCCGGCGAGGACCCGCGCAGCGGCCGCTGGGCCGGCACCAACAAGACCGAATGCGGGATCCACTCATGACCATCCGGATCCCGGAGGACCGCACCCTGGAAGAGGGAGGGAACCGACGATGACCGCCCCGGCACTCATCGCCCTTGCCCACGGCAGCCGCGACCCGCGCTCGGCCGCCACCGTTTCAGCGCTCGTCGACGCCACGAAGGCGTTGCGTCCCGACCTGCGCATCGAGAAGGCGTTCCTCGACCTCGCCAAGCCCGGCTTCCACACCGTCGTGGACCGGCTGGTGAAGGCCGGGTACGACGAGATCGTCGTCGTACCGCTGCTGCTGGTCGAGGCCTTCCACGCCCGGGTCGACGTACCCGAGGTGATCGCGGAGGCGACCGCCCGCCACCCGGGCCTGCAGATCCGCGCCACGGCCGTGCTCGGCCTCGAGCCGCGTTTCCTCGAGGTGCTCGACGAGCGGCTGCGCGCGGCCCTGCGTGGCGCCCGGGTCCGCGAGCTCGACGCCCTCGTGCTCGCGGCCGCCGGCACGTCCGACCCGCTGGCCAACCAGGCCGTCGCCCGGCTCGCCCGCCTGTGGGGCGCGCACCACAAGCTGCCCGTCACGGCGGCGTACGCCACCAGCGCCCCGCCGGCGACCGGCGAGGCGGTCCGCGCCTTCCGCGCCGAGGGCCGCCGCCACATCGCGGTCGCCTCGCTGTTCCTGGCACCCGGCAACCTGGTCGACCGGGCCACCGAGCTCGCCCTCGAGGCCGGCGCCGTCGCCGTCTCCGAGCCCCTCGGCGCCCACCCCGAGATCGCCCGCACCATCCTCGCCCGGTATGCGGTCGGCGCCGTCGAGCTGGTCCCGGTCTAGGCCGACCCGGCAGAAACTGGCTCTCGTATCGCGCCGACCCGGCAGAAAGTGGCTTCGCCAGAGACCACTTTCTGCCGGGTCGGCGCGATTTCGGGGCTAGTTTCTGACGGGTCGCGCTAGAGAACGAGCCGCTGCAGGAGGTGCTCGAGGGTGCGGGCGGGGTCGGACGTCACGCCGCCGTGGACCGGGCCGGGCTGCAGGACGGTGCTCTTCGGGGCCTTCAGGAACCCGAAGCGGGTGCTGACGTCGTCCTTCTGGGCCCGGAAGCCGTACGCCGTGGCGCGCAGTCCCACCCCGAAGTCGGCGTGTGCCTCGCCGCGACACACCCGCTCGACCGCCTCCAGCGCCGCCCGTACGGCCGCGATGTCGGCGTCGGCGTCGAGCGCGCGGATCCGGTCGGGATCGACCGAGGAGCGCACCCCGAGGTAGTCCTCGGCGGGGCAGTGCAGCACGACGCCCACGTTGACGAACTCCTCGCGTTCGACGCGAGGGACGCAGCGCAGCGCCACGTACTGGTACGGCTTCACGAGGCCATCTCCGGCGTCGGGAGCCAGGCCCGGCCGCCGTCGCGGCGCGCGGCGAGGAAGGCGACGTACCTCTCCCGGAGCGCGTCGGGGGTCTCCGCGCCCGGCACCGGCTCCAGCCAGTCGTCGCACACCGCGGCCAGTACCTCGGTGAGGGCGGCATCGGTCAGCCGAGCCGCCAGCTGGGCGTCCTGCGCGACGGCCTGGGCGGCGAACCCGCGCA
This sequence comes from Nocardioides nitrophenolicus, assembly GCF_016907515.1. Lineage (NCBI taxonomy): Bacteria > Bacillati > Actinomycetota > Actinomycetes > Propionibacteriales > Nocardioidaceae > Nocardioides > Nocardioides nitrophenolicus. Next base: position 5,367,819 of record NZ_JAFBBY010000001.1, on the reverse strand, counting down.
GGATGTGCTCGGAGGCGTCGTACGGCTGCGCGGCGAAGCGGGCCGGATCGCCCGGGCCGCCGGACCACGAGTGGTGGAAGTACAGCGACGCGCCGTGGTCGATGGCTTGCAGGGTGCCGCGCCAGACCAGCAGGTTGGGGTTGCGCCAGCTGCGGTCGACGTTCGCGGTGAAGGCGTCCAGCCAGAGCACCCGCCCCGCCAGGTCGGGGTCCGGTCCGGTCGTCGGGTCGTAGCCGAAGGAGCCCGGCAGGAAGTCGATGCCGAGGTTGAGCCCGGTGCTGGCGTTGATCAGGTCCTGCACCTCCTCGTCGGCCTCGTAGCGGGCGATGTCAGGGTCGAGGTCGAGCACCACCTGGTCCGGCGTGGGTACGTCGAGCAACCGGGCGATCCCCGCCACCACGACCTCCGCCACCAGGACCCGCGCTCCCTGGCCGGCGCCCCGGAACTTGCAGACGTAGGTACCGAGGTCGTCGGCCTCGACGATCCCCGGCAGGCTGCCGCCCTCACGCAGCGGCGTGACGTACCGGGTGACCTTGACCTGCTCCATCCGCGGGCCTCCCCCGCCGCTCACCACGGCTTCTCGTCGACGAGGCGCTGCTTCTCGTGGGCGACGTCGAAGTCGGCCTTCGGCCAGCCGAGGTCGAAGGAGCGCAGCGCGTCGTGGAGCAGGGTCCCGATCGCGAGGTTGCGGTACCACTTCTTGTCGGCCGGGATGACATGCCACGGCGCCACCTCGGTGTTGGTGCGCGCGATCGCGATCTCGTACGCCTCCTGGTAGGCCGGCCACAGCTCGCGCTCGTCGACGTCGCCCGGGTTGTACTTCCAGTGCTTGGTCTCGTCGTCGAGCCGCGCCAGCAGGCGCTCCTTCTGCTCCGCCGCCGAGATGTGCAGCATGCACTTGATGATCGTGGTGCCCTCGGCCGCCAGCTCGGCCTCCCAGGCGTTGATCGCGTCGTAGCGCCGCTCGATCTCCTCCGGCGGAGCGAGCTCGCGCACCCGCGCGATGAGCACGTCCTCGTAGTGGGAGCGGTCGAAGACGCCGATCAGGCCGACCGGAGGCAGCGCCTTGGTGATCCGCCACAGGAAGTCGTGAGCCCGCTCCTCCTCGCTCGGCGCCTTGAAGGAGGTGATCCGCACGCCCTGGGGATCGACCAGGCCCACCGTCGAGCGCAGCGTGCCGCCCTTCCCGGAGGTGTCCATGCCCTGGAGCACCAGCAGGATGCTGCGCCGGCCACCGGACTTGCCGTCGGCGAACAGCCGCTCCTGGAGGTCGGCCAGGGTCGGGCCCAGGTCGGCCAGCGCGGCCTCGCCCTCCTTCTTGCCGCCGTCGAAGCCGGGAGCGGCGTCGGTGTCGATCCGGCTCAGGTCGATCGGACCGGGCGCGATGCGCAGCGTGGACGTGAGGTCCGAGAGAGGAAAGCCCATAGTGGTGAGGGGCGCGATGCCGTTGCCGCACCGCTTCCCGTCCCCCTTTCAAAGGTGGCCGGTCATGGATCGTCCCGGCACGCGACGGGACGGCCTCAGCGTAGTGGTCGGGCCCGCCGGCGACGCGCGCCGGACTCGTCGATCCGCGAACCCGGCATTGACGCGGGGCGGCTCCGGCGCGTCCCCTCGTGCTGAGCCGATGGAGAGGGGCGAGCTGGCGTGATCGCATTCGACGAGGTGACCTCGAGCTACGGACGCCGCGTCGCTCTGGACCGGCTGTCCTTCGCGGCGGGTCCGGGCACCTGCGCGCTCCTCGGACCGAACGGCGCGGGAAAGACCACGGCCCTGGCGGTGACCATGGGGCTGCGGCCGTTCGATGGGCGGATCTCCATCGACGGCTCTCCGGTAGCTACCGGCCGCGTGCGACCGCGCCAGTCTCGCGTCGGCTACTTGCCACAGCGGTTCGACCTCGCCGGCGGCCTTCCGGTCGAGGACACGGTGGCCTATGCGGCCTGGATCAACGGCCGGTCTCGGCGGGACTGCGGGCGCCTTGCCCTCGATGCCCTGACCCGGGTCGGCCTCGTCGACAAGCGGCGGCACCGGGCGCGGACGCTGTCGGGCGGGGAGCGACAGCGGCTCGGCATCGCCTGCGCGATATCCCACCGACCCACGCTCCTCCTCCTCGACGAACCGACCGTCGGTCTCGACCCGAACCAGCGGGCCCGACTGCGGGGCTATCTGCGAGAGATCGCCACGTCCTGCATGGTCATGGTGGCGACCCACCTACTGGAGGACGTCCAGGTGATCGCCGACCGCGTCGTCGTGATCAATCGGGGCGCCGCGGTGTTCCAGGGGACGACCGACGAGATGGCCGCGCTGACAAGCCCCGACCGGGAGCCGCATGAGACAGCCCTCGAGTCGGCATACCGACGCCTGGTCGCGTCGACGGACGCCGCGTGACTGAGCGAGCCGGCGAGCCGACCGTGCGCCGAGCCGCCTGGCTCTGGCTGCCCAACCGATGGCGCACGGGTGCGGCCGCGCTGGTCGGCTCGGCCGTCCTGGCATTCGTGCACAGCCGGCCGCTGCTCGGCTGGGCCTACGGCGACACCGCCGCCGGCGCCGCCGAGTTCCGACAGTCGCTCCTCACGGTCGGCATGCTGGTCGCCGCCGTCGGCGCCTGGACGTCGAGCTCGATCTCGCGGCCGACCAGCGCGCACGTCCCGGCAGGCGCGCAGCGACGCGGCGGGCCACTCGTCGTGTCGCAGATTGGCTTCGTCTTCTCAGCCGGCGCACTCGGCTACACCATCGGCCTCGCCCCGGTCGTGGCGCGGATCCAGGCGACGAAGGTCGATGGGAGCTTCGATGTGGCGACCATCGCCGCGGGGTACGCCGCCCTGCTCGCCTACGTCACCCTCGGCTACCTGATCGGCCTGGTCGTGCCGGCATATCTAGCGGTGCCCATCGCTCTCGGCCTGGCCTGGGTGCTCGTCTTCTTCGGCTCTCACCTGCTGTGTCCCGTCTTCGACTTCGGGGTCGTCAGCGGGCTCGCCGTCCCGACGAGAGTCTCGGTCCTGCGTCTTCTCTTCTACTGTGCCGTCGCCTCCGCCGTCATGCTCGCCGCGAGTGCGTGGTTGCGCGGCCGCACAGCCGACGAGTGGGCGCGTCCCGCGGCAAACGTCGGAACGGTGCTGCTGCCGGTCGTCGTCCTCGTGTGGGCGACCTCGACGTCGCAGACCCGTCTCGTCGAGGGCGACAACGCCCGCCCTGTGTGCCGCCCAGCCTCGTCTTCGAAGGTGTGTGTCCATCCCGCGCGCGCCGGGCTGCTCCCGGACCTCGTCAACGCCGTCGTCGAGCTGAACGCAGCGGCGGGGCCGGCGGTCTTCCCTCCCTCCTCGTTCGTCGATGCGGCCGTCGCCCGCTTCGACGCCGAGTCAGGCGTGCATCAGCTCCAGATCCAGGGCCAACGGAAGGATTGGCTCTCCATCGCCCGCACCGACATCGCGCTCTTCGTCGCCGGCTTCGACGCGTGTCAACGTCCGAGTGCCATGGACGTCGACGCGCGGGAGGTGAGCAGCGCCGTCGCCGGCTGGGTCTTGGCGCAAGCAGGTCGATCCCCCGGCCTCGCCCTCGCCTCACCCGGCGCGGCCGAGCAGTTCCGGCTGCTCGCCCGTCGCGACGAGACCGACGCTCGCGCCTCGGTCGAGGCCTCGATCGGCGAGATCCGCGAATGCGCCGGCCGACCCTTCACCTGAGCGGTCCTTCCCGACCTCTGCTGGTCGTCGTGCGGTCGCGTCGCTGCGTCGCGGCCGGCTGTTGGACCGTTGGTTTCGCGCTGGTCGCCGTCGCCTTGGCCGATCGCGTCTTCGCCTTCCAGATCGGCACCGGTCTCGCCGTGCGGCCGGTCTCCGTCGCTGAGTTGACCCTCGCTATGGCGGCCTGCTCACTGCCGGCGCTGACCTGGCCGCAGCTGTGGACCTGGGAGCGCACCGGATGCCGACTCGTCGTGCGCGTCGTCTCCGGTTCTCTCGTTCCTAGCCTCGTCGGCCTGCTCGCGCTGGTCCCCGTGGTCAGCGCACGGCCGGCCGCTCCGGCTGAGGTGATCGCGGCCAACGTCCTGCTGTGCGCCGCGGTGGCGACACTCGCGGTCATCGGGATCGGGCGACAGGCCGGACCGGCGTTGGGCTTCGCCTGCTACCTGGCCGGTATCGCCACCCAGGCCCTCGAGATGCCGGTGCCGCTTCCGCTGCCGGCCCAGGCCGGGGCTTCAGCCTGGCAGCTCCTCGTTGCCCTCGGCTGTCTCGCGGTCATCGCCGGTGGCTGCGCGGTCAGCCTCGGCAGCTCGGCGTGGGGCCGCGACTGACGTGCGACGTCAGTGCGCCATCCCACCGCGGCGGTCCACCAACGGTGGCGTGGACGACCAGGGGAAGTCGATCCACGCGTCAGTGCGGCGCCAGACGTACTCCGGACGGATCACCGTCCACGGCTTCTCGTAGATCACCGCCGTGCGGGCCTCGGCAACGTGGTCGGCGAAGAAGTCGCGCACCACCTCCAGCGTCTTGCCGGTGTCGGCCACGTCGTCGGCGATGAGGACCTTCATGCCGGTCAGGTCGATGGCAGCCGGCGTCGGCGGCAGCATCATGGGGACGTCGAGGCGCTCGTTGACGCCGGTGTAGAATTCGACGTTGACAGCCGACAGGTTCTTCACGTCGAGCGCGTAGCCGAGGCCCATGGCGAGGCCGAGCCCGCCCCGGGCGATCGCCAGCACGATGTCGGGCTCGAAGCCGTCGTCGACCACCTGCTGCGCGAGGTCGCGCACCGCGGTGCCGAACAGTTCGTAGGTCAGGATCTCGCGCTCGGGCGCCGGCGCCGGGTCAGTCGTCACCCGCCCATTCTGCACCGGCGTCCAGCGATCCGGCCGCGGCCCCGAGCTCACGTCGTACGACGGCGTAGGCGACGCCGGGCGAGTAGCCCTTGCGCGCCAACATCCCCACCAGCCGCCGGGTCGCGACCGGTGGCTCCACGCCGCGCAGGGTGCGCAGCTTCTTGCGGACCAGGGCCGCCGCCGCCTCCTCCTCCCGGGTGGGGTCGACCTCGGCCAACACGGTCTTCGTGGTGTCGTCGTCGACGCCCTTGCGCCGCAGCTCGGCGGCCAGCGCCTTCGTCGCGAGGCCGCGGCTGCGCTGCCGGCCCTCGACCCAGGCGCGGGCGAAGGCCTCGTCGTCGACCAGGCCGACCTCCTCGAAGCGGTCGAGCAGGCGGGTCGCCACCTCGGTCGGCACATTGCGCTTGGCCAGACGGTCCGCGAGCTCGTGGCGGCTGCGGGCCTTGAGGCTGAGCTGGTCGAGGAGGATCTTGCGGGCCACCGACTCGGGGTCGGCGTCCTCGGTCCAGCCGTCGTCGTCGGGAGGTTCTTCGTCGCGCATCAGTCGTCTCCTGTCACGTCGTCACCGTCACGCCGGGTCGGGCCGGGCCGGGCGGTCTGGCCAGGCGCCTCCGGCGCCTCCCGGACCAGTCCGGGCGGCTCGGAGCGGGGACCCCGCCGTCGGCGCCCCTCACCTGCATCAGGGGATGTCCTTCCGACGCCGACGGCACCCCGACTTCGCCGCCCGGGCTGGTCCGTCCGGCGCCTGCGGCGCCCGGCCAGACGCGGGGTCCGACCAGTCCCGGCGGCTCGGAGCGGGGACCCCGCCGTCGGCGCCCCTCACCTGCATCAGGGGATGTCCTTCCGACGCCGACGGCACCCCGACTTCGCCGCCCGGGCTGGTCCGTCCGGCGCCTGCGGCGCCCCGCCAGACGCGGGGTCCGACCAGTCCCGGCGGCTCGGAGCGGGGACCCCGCCGTCGGCGCCCCTCACCTGCACCAGGGGAATGTCCTTCCAACGCCGACGGCACCCCGACTTCGCCGCCCGGGCTGGTCCGTCCGGCGCCTGCGGCGCCCGGCCAGACGCGGGGTCCGGCCAGACGCGGCGCCTGGCCAGACGCGGGGTCCGACCAGTCCCGACGGCTCGGAGCGGGGACCCCGCCGTCGTACGGGGAGTGCGTGCCGCCGCGTTGCCGCCACGCGAAGGCGGGACCTACGGAACCCGACCGCGCGCGCGGCAGCGTGGCGCGAGGAACGAGCGACACGCTCGCGCCATCAGAAACTGTCGACGCCGATCGGCTCGTCGGAGAGGTCGTTGAACTCGCCGTCGACGGTGGGGGTGACGCCGAGCTTCTCGAGGATCTTCTTCTCCAGCTCGTTGGCCAGGTCGGGGTTGTCCTTGAGGAAGGTGCGGGCGTTCTCCTTGCCCTGCCCGAGCTGGTCGCCCTCGTAGGTGTACCAGGCGCCGGCCTTGCGGATCAGGCCCGCCTCGACGCCGACGTCGATCAGGCTGCCCTCGCGGGAGATGCCCTTGCCGTACATGATGTCGAACTCGGCCTGCTTGAACGGCGGGGCGACCTTGTTCTTGACGACCTTGACCCGGGTGCGGTTGCCGACCATGTCGGTGCCGTCCTTGAGCGTCTCGATGCGGCGTACGTCGAGGCGCACCGAGGAGTAGAACTTCAGCGCGCGACCACCGGTGGTGGTCTCGGGCGAGCCGAACATGACGCCGATCTTCTCGCGCAGCTGGTTGATGAAGATCGCGGTCGTCTTGGACTGGTTGAGGGCACCGGTCATCTTGCGCAGGGCCTGCGACATGAGGCGGGCCTGGAGGCCGACGTGGCTGTCGCCCATCTCGCCCTCGATCTCGGCGCGGGGCACGAGCGCGGCGACGGAGTCGATGACGATCAGGTCGAGGGCGCCGGAGCGGATCAGCATGTCGGCGATCTCGAGGGCCTGCTCACCGGAGTCGGGCTGGGAGACGAGGAGGGCGTCGGTGTCGACGCCGAGGGCCTTGGCGTACTCGGGGTCGAGCGCGTGCTCGGCGTCGATGAAGGCGACGATGCCGCCGGCCGCCTGGGCACTGGCCACGGCGTGCAGCGAGACCGTGGTCTTACCGCTGGACTCAGGTCCGTAGATCTCCACCACGCGGCCTCGCGGGAGGCCTCCGATGCCGAGCGCCACGTCGAGCGCGATCGAGCCGGTCGGGATCACGTCCAGGGGAGCCCGCGAGTCGTCGCCGAGCCGCATCACCGATCCCTTGCCGTACTGCTTCTCGATGTTGAGCAGGGCGGTCTCGAGCGCCTTCTGCCGGTCGTCTCCAGCCATGGTCCTCAGTCCTTCGTGTCGTGGTGGGCCAGGTACGTCGGCGACGGTAGAGGGAGGTCCCGACACAACCTGATCAGTCGTGGCGTGGGTGTGGACAACTCGCTCGGACGTCGTACCTGTGGACAGTCGACGGACCCTGAGGGGACCACGTGCTGCCGTACGACCAACCTAGCCGAACACCTGTTCGAAGTCGCGTCAGGCGAGTCGGCGTGTCGCGCCGCGCGACTCGGCGATCGCCCGGGCCGCGCAGCCGAGGACGCCGACGACGAGCAGCAGGCTGCCGAGGGCGAGGGCGGGATAGCCGGCACCGCCGACCACGACGCCGGCGACCGCTCCCGCGGCAGCGGCGGTCAGGCCCATGACGAGGTCGGAGACGCCCTGCACGTCGGTGCGTACGTCGAGCGGCGCGTGCTCGGCGACCAGGGTGGACGCCGAGACCATCGCGAGCGACCAGCCGACGCCGAGCAGGAACAGCCCGGCGGTCACCTCCCACGACATCCCGCTCGGCGAGGACGCGCACAGCAGCAGCGCGGCGAGCAGCACGACTCCCCCGGCGGCGAGCACGGGCGGCCGGCCGACCCGGTCGGCGAGCATGCCGACCAGCGGCGAGAAGGCGAACATGCCGAGGACGTGGACGCTGATGACGATGCCGATCACCTCGAGCCCGGAGCCGCCGTGCTCCATGTGCAGCGGCGTCATCGTCATCACGCCGATCATGGTGGCGTGGGTGAGCGCGAGCCCGGCGATGGCGTACCCCAGGACCGGCCGCTCGCGCACCGTGGCCGCGGCCCGGCTCCACGACGACCCCGTCCGCACGCCGCCCGGCACCGCCCGCGCGGCCGCCTCCTGTGCGAGGAGCAGCGGGTCGGGGCGCAGCAGGAGCCCGACCAGGACCGCCGCGGTGAGCATGCCGATCGCCCCGATCGCGAACGGGCCCGTCAGCTCCGGGATGCCGACGGCGTCGGCGAAGGACCCGGCCGGCCCGGTCAGGTTCGGTCCGGCGACGGCGCCGATCGTGGTGGCCCACACGACGAGGGACAGCGACCGCGCCCGGTTGTCGTCGGTGGCGAGGTCGGTGGCGGCATACCGCGCGGCGTTGTTGGCGGAGGTGGTCGCGCCGAGCATCATCGCGCCGACGAGGAGCAGCACCATCGAGCCGGCCACGCCGGCCAGTACCGCGGTCAGCGCGCCGGCCGAGCCGACGACGTAGCCCGTCACCAGTCCCGTACGACGCCCCCGTCGCGCCATCAGCGGCGCCAGCAGGAACGAGATGACCGCCGCGCCGAGCACCTGCGCGGTCTGGGCCAGGCCGGCCATCGACTCCGAGCCCGAGAGGTCGCGCGCGAGCAGGGACGCGGTGGCGATGCCGATGGTGATGCCGACCGCGCCGACGGCCTGGGTGAGCACGAGGACGCGGACGGTGCGCCGCTGCACCCCGCCGAGGACCAGGTCGGGCTCGGCCAGCCCGGTCACCGCTCGCTCTCCGGGAGCTCGCGCACCTCCCAGACCGCGCGCCAGACCTCCTTCGGCGAGACGCCGTCGGCGAGCGCCTGGCTCGGGGTGCGGTGGTCGAGCGTGCCGATCACGAAGCTGTCGGCCCACACCCGGGCGTAGCCGTCACCGAGGTTGCGGTCCATGCGTGCCCAGAACTCGGTGTGCCTCACTCCCCCATGATCCACCGGACGTCCCAGCGGTGGTGCACCAGGTCGTGCAGGTGGTATCGCCCGAGCGTCTCGACGGTGAAGACGCTGCCGTTGCTGCGCCGCCCCGGCCGGGCCCAGGCGTCGTCGGGCACCGCGTCGTAGGCGTCGGCGACGGCGTCGGCCGCCGCCACCAGGTCGGGTACGACGGCCGCGGGCCGCTGCTCGTCGTAGCGCTCGGCGACGGCGGTCTCGTCCTGGTCCCAGTTCGCGAACCGCGGGTCGGGCTCGGCCAGCATCTGCTCGACCCGGCCGAGGAAGACGCGGTGGACGTCGCGGATGTGGCAGGCGTACTCGGTCGGCGACCAGACCGTCGGCGTGGGCCGGACGTCCGCGCGCGGCGACTCGAGCACCGACACCCAGAAGTCCGCGTTGTCGCGGATGACGTCGCCGAAGGCCACCCGGTCGACGGCCGTCGGGTCGTACCCGCAGTCGGGGCACGGACGGTCGAGCACCCAGGTCCAGTCCTTGGTGTCGGGGACGATCTCGGCGGTGGTCTCGTTGCTCACGGAGACCATCCTCGTGGCGCCGGATCCCCCGCCACGAGCGGGGATCCGGTCAATCGCCGTCGATCAACTGCCAGCGCCGCTCAGTGGCCGCGCGGGTCAGGCCGAGCAGGTTGAAGCGGGCGAGCCGGACCAGTACGTCGGCCGGGTCGGCGTCCAGCAGCGCCGCCACGGCGTCGACCGCCTCGTCGGTGCTGTCGGCGGCACGGACCAGTGCGAGCACCTCCTCGGCGCGGGCGCCGACGTCGGCGACGAACCGCAGTCGGGCCAGGGCCGCGGCGCGCTCGACCTCGGGGTCCTGGGGGTCGGGCGCGCGCCGGACGACCTCGTCGGCGTACCGCTCGCCGTCGACGGCCCACCGGGCGTCGATCCGCTCGGCGACGGCGGTCAGCAGCGCGCACAGCATCGGCACCTGGTCGGTGCGGATCACGAGGTCCTCGAAGTCGGAGGCGCGCAGCCGCAGGTGGGGGCCGGGCGTCCCGGAGTCGGCGTGGCTGGCGAACCAGCCGTCGACCACGACCGAGCGGTCGCGGCGCGCGCTGGGCATGGTGCCGTGGGCATCCTCGTCGGACAGAGCCATGCCCCGCACGGTAGCCGGACGGGTCAGTCCCGCCGGCGGATCCTGGCCGCCAGCAGCGCGCGTCGCTCGGACATCCGGCTCCACACCGCCTGCTGGAAGGCGAGCGTCAGCCAGCCGGCGACCGCCATCCCGGAGATGTTGAGCAGCAGCTGGAGCAGGCTGCCGCGGATCTCGTCGGGGACGCCGAACGCCAGGCCCAGCGCGACGTTGCCGGCCGCCGGGATCGTGGTGACGGAGATGAACACGCCCGAGAGCCCGCCGACCTTGGCCGAGGTGAGCGAGAGGGCTCCTGCCGCGGCGGCGACGACCGCGACGATGAAGGACCACTTGTCGGGCGTGTAGACGAAGGCCGTCGCGGGCCGCGGCGCGGTCACCTGGTCGAGCGTGACCCAGCCGAGCGCCCGCGCCGCGAGCGCGGCGAGCGTGGCGAAGGCGATGGCGACCGCGAAGCCGACCAGCAGCGAGCGGACGGCGTAGCGCAGCAGGGACGGGCGCCGTCGTACGAGGGCGAGGCCGAGCGCCGCGATCGGCACGAACTCCGGCCCCAGCACCATCGCGCCGATCACGAGGATCTGCGAGTCCAGGACGATGGCGATGCTGGCGATGAGGGTGGCCAGGCTCATGAACGTCAGGAAGGTCCAGTTGAGCTCGGACTCCTCGTAGGCGCGCTGGGTGACGTCGGCCCACACCACGGAGTCGGCCGACGACCCCGGCGTACGGCGCTCCGCGTCCAGGGCCGGCTGCGAGAGCCAGGTCGCGACCGGGACCACGTGGATCGCGCCCTCCCGCGGCACGCCGATCGTACGCAGCGCGTCGACGACGTCGTTGACCGCCTCGCGAGGCACGTCCGCCTCGACGACGTCGCCCTCGGGCACCAGGGACGCGCCGTGCACGCAGGTGAGACCGGTGACCGCCGGGTCGCCCCGGAGCGCGTCGATGACGGCGGGAGTCAGGTCGCGGGGCGAGGTGATCCGCAGGTGCTGCACGAGGTCAGGCTAGAGGTGCGGTGCCGAACGCGACGTTGAAGCGGTCGCACCAGATGACGACCGAGCGCATCGACGACAGGTCCGCCGAGGCCGGGATCTCGTAGTTCTGGCTGCCCTGGTTGCCCTTCAGCTCGCCGAGCCGGACGTAGGCGTCGTCGTCGTAGATGCCCCACGAATCGCGGCAGCCGGCGCAGTCGCCGCCGCTGGGCCGGTCGCTGAGCCAGACGTGGAGGTCGGGGCCGTTCGAGGTGTCGAGGTCCTCGATGCGCAGGAACCGAGTGCCGTCGCTACGGCGGTAGATCGTGGCCGTGCCCGACGTGCCGTGCTCGCCGTCGATGAAGTCCGCCGACGCGAGCACCACCCGGGTCAGCTCCGCGCCCGGCGCCGAGGGCACGCTGGTGTCGCCGAGCCCGCCGGTCGCCGTACCGACGACGGCGGCGGGGTCGTCGGTCTCGTCGGCGGTGCGGTCGACGACCAGTAGCCAGGGCTGGAAGACCGCCAGCCCGGCGACGAGGGCGACCACGAGGACGCCACCGACGGAGAGCCAGATCGCGCGCCTGCGGGACATGCCCGCCACCTTAGGCCGAGTGGCTCGTCACGCGCTCCAGGTCCGGACGACGAGTGGCACGCCGGGCCGGTAGGCGAGGTGCACGTGGGTGGGCGCGTCGAGCAGCTGCAGGTCGGCCCGGCCGCCGACCACGACGCGGCCCACGTCGGTGCGACCGAGGGCGGCGGCGCCGCCGGCGGTCGCGGCCCAGACCGCCTCGGCGGGCGTCATCCCCATCTCCCGGACGGCGAGCGCGATGCAGAACGGCAGCGAGCTCGTGTAGCAGGAGCCCGGGTTGCAGTCGCTGGCGAGCGCGACGGTGACACCGGCGTCGATCAGCCGGCGGCCCGACGGGTAGGGGTGCTTCGTGCTGAACTCGACGCCGGGCAGCAGCGTCGCGACGGTGCCGGCGTCGCGCAGGGCGTGGACGTCGTCGTCGCTGAGGTAGGTGCAGTGGTCGACGGCGGTGAGGCCGAGCTCGGCGGCGAGGCGGACACCGGGGCCCTCGCCGAGCTGGTTGGCGTGGAGGCGGCCCTTCAGGCCGACGGCCGCACCGGCGGCGAGAATGGTGCGGGCCTGGTCCTCGTCGAAGGCGCCGCGCTCGCAGAACACGTCGATCCAGCGCGCGTGGGGGGCGGCGGCCTCGAGCATCGGGCCGGTGACCAGGTCGACGTAGCCGGCCGGGTCGTCGGCGTACTCGGGGGCGACGACGTGGGCGCCGAGGAAGGTCGTCTCGTCGGTGAACTCACGGGCGACGCGCAGCGAGCGGGCCTCGTCCTCGACCGACAGGCCGTAGCCGGACTTGATCTCGAGCGTGGTCGTGCCCTGGCGGCGCATCTCGGCGACGTGGCGTGCGACGCCGGCCGCGAGCTGGTCGTCGGACGCCGCACGGGTGGCCGCGACGGTGGTGCGGATGCCGCCCGCGGCGTAGGACTCCCCCGCCATCCGGGCCTGGAACTCCAGCGACCGGTCGCCCGCGAACACCAGGTGGCTGTGGCTGTCGACGAAGCCGGGCAGCACCGCGCGGCCCTGGGCGTCGACGACCTCGTCGGCGGCGGGCGCGTCGGCGGCCGCACCGACCCACGAGACGACGCCGTCGGTGAGGACGACGGCCGCGTCGGTGCGCACGCCGAGCAGGTCGCCCGGCTCAGCGGCGGGGTCGTTGGTGACCAGCTCGCCGATGTTGGTGATGAGCAGGCTCATGGGTTCCAGATCCTTCCGATCACGTCGTCGAGGGAGCGCCCGACGGCGCCGTGGTCGCCCTCGAACACGACCTTGCCGTCGACCACGACGTGCGTGACGTCGGCCGCGGCCGCGGCGAAGACGGCGGCGTGCTCGTCCCGGCCGGTCCCGGCGGTACGGGGCGAGGCGAGGTCGATGGTGACGAGATCGGCGCGCTGGCCGACCGCGATCGCGCCCGCGTCGGCGAAGCCGAGGCTGCGGTGGCCGTCGGCGGTGCCGGCGAGCAGCAGCTCGGCGGCGGTCCAGTGGCCGCGGGCCTGGGTGGCGAGGCGCTCGTCCATCTCCACGGCGCGCATCTCCTCGAAGGCGTCGATGACCGCGTGGCTGTCGGAGCCGAGCGTCAGCACCGATCCGGCCTCCTGCAGCGCGCGCGCCGGGCCGATGCCGTCGCCGAGATCGCGCTCGGTGGTGGGGCAGAACGACGCGAACGCGCGCGCCTCCCCCAACAGTCGGATGTCCTCGTCGGTCAGGTGGGTGGCGTGGACCGCGCTCGTCATCGGGCCGAGCACGCCGTGGTCGGCGAGCAGTCGGGTCGGCGTGACGCCGTGGGCGGCGACGCAGTCGGCGTTCTCCTTGACCTGCTCGGAGAGGTGCACGTGGACCGGTACGCCGTCCGCGACGTAGGGGGCGAACGCCTTCAGCGCGTCGGCGGGGACCGCGCGCACCGAGTGGGCCGCGACACCGATCAGGGAGGCGGCGCCGGTCAGCGGGGCGAGCGCGAAGACGCGCTCGTGCCAGGCCTCCGCGGTGCCGTCGGAGAAGCGGCGCTGCACGCCCTCGGGGGCGGCGCCGAAGCCGCTCGACAGGTAGAGCGTGTCGAGCAAAGTGATCCGGATGCCGGCGTCGCGGGCCGCGGCGAGGAGGGCGTTGCCCATCGCGTTGGGCTCGTCGTACGGCGTCCCGCCGGCCTGGTGGTGGAGGTAGTGGAACTCGCCGACCGAGGTGTAGCCGGCCGCGACCATCTCGGCGTACGTGGCCTTGGCCAGCTCGTAGTACGTGTCGGGATCGAGCCGCCCGGCCACGGCGTACATCTGCTCGCGCCAGGTCCAGAAGGTGCCGCGGTCGGTCTGGGTGCGCCCGCGCAGGGCCCGGTGGAAGGCGTGGCTGTGGGTGTTGGCGAGGCCGGGCAGGGTGAGCCCGCGCAGCGGGATGCCGGTGGTCGTGGCGTCGGGATCGACGGAGGTGATCCGCCCGTGCTCGACCTCGACCCGGACGGTGTCCCGGACCCGGCCGTCGACCCACGCCCGCTCGAGCAGGTACGCCGTCACGGCGCGACCAGCCCGGTGAGCGCGTCGGCCAGCGCCTCGACGCCGGCCAGGCAGTCGGCTGTCTCGGCGGACTCGTACGGCGAGTGCGAGACGCCCGACGGGTTACGGACGAAGAGCATCGCGGTGGGGATGCCGGCGTCCTGGAGGATCCCGGCGTCGTGGCCGGCCTGGGTCGGCAGCACCGGCACTCCCCCGAGCCGCGCGACGAGCTCGTCGCGCAGCGCGGTGTCGAAGGCGACCTCGCCGCTGACCGACTCGGGCGTGACCGTGACCGTGGTGCCGTCGCGGCCGCCTCGGTCGAGGGCCTGCTTCTCGACGGCGGCGACGAGGGCGGCCAGCGCGGCGTCGGACTCGGCCCGGGCGTCGAGCCAGGCGGTGACGTGGGAGGGGACGGCGTTGGTGCCATTGGGCCGCACGTCGATCCGGCCGAAGGTCGCGCGCTGCCCCGAGAGGCGAGCCTGCTTGTTGGCGGCGAGCGCGGTCATCGCGTAGGTGAGCATCGGGTCGGCGCGGTCCTCCATGCGAGTGGTGCCCGCGTGGTCGGCCCGGCCGGCGATGTCGTAGCGGTAGCGCCCGTGCGGCCAGATCGCGCTGTGTACGCCGACGGGTGCGTCGAGGTCGATCAGGCCGCGGCCCTGCTCGACGTGGAGCTCGACGTAGGTCGCGACGCCGTCGAGCAGGGTCGACGTGCCTCCCTCGATCACGTCGCCCAGACGAACGCCCTCGCGGTCGGTGAGCTCGCGCGCGACGTCCCAGGTGGTGGTGCCGACGGCGAGCCGGGAGCCGAGGCAGGCCCGGCCGAAGCGGGAGCCCTCCTCCTCGACGAACGCCGCGACCCCGAGCCGCCGCGCCGGCTGCACCCCGCGCGAGCGCATCAGGTCGACCGCGGCGAACGACGAGACGACGCCCAGCGGGCCGTCGTACGCACCGCCGTCGAGGACGGAGTCGAGGTGGGAGCCGGTGAGCACCTTGTCCGTGCCCGAGCCGAGGCTGTCCGGCCCCCACCAGGCGACCAGGTTGCCGAACGGGTCCTCCTCGAGCTCGAGCCCCCGGGCCGTGGCCGCCTCGCGGAACCACGCCCGCAGCTCGAGCTCGGCGGAGTGCCAAGGCTGGCGGAAGTAGCCGCCGGAGGACGCCGAGCGTCCGACGGGCGCGAGGTCGCGCCACATCTGCTCGAAGTCGGCCACCTGGGTCACGTGATCAGCCCTCCTGCATGGGGATCCGGACGCCGCGCTCGGCGGCCACCTCGATCGCCCGCGGGTAGCCCGCGTCGACGTGGCGGATGACGCCCATGCCCGGGTCGTTGGTCAGCACGGCCTCGATCTTCGCAGCAGCCAGCTCAGTGCCGTCGGCGACGCACACCTGCCCGGAGTGGATCGAGCGGCCCATGCCGACACCGCCGCCGTGGTGCAGCGACACCCAGGTGGCGCCGGACGCGACGGCGGTCATCGCGTTGAGCAGCGGCCAGTCGGCGATCGCGTCGGAGCCGTCGAGCATGGCCTCGGTCTCGCGGTAGGGCGACGCGACGGAGCCGCAGTCGAGGTGGTCGCGGCCGATCACGATCGGCGCCTTGAGCTCCCCGTTCTTGACCATCTCGTTGAACTTGAGGCCGGCCAGGTGGCGCTCCTGGTAGCCCAGCCAGCAGATCCGCGCCGGGAGGCCCTGGTAGTGGACCCGCTCCTGGGCCATGCCGATCCACTTGTGGAGCCGCTCGTTGTCGGGGAACAGCTCGAGGATCGCCTTGTCGGTGGCGGCGATGTCGGCCGGGTCGCCGGAGAGCGCGGCCCAGCGGAAGGGGCCCTTGCCCTCGCAGAACAGCGGCCGGATGTACGCCGGGACGAAGCCCGGGAACTCGAACGCCCGGTCGTAGCCGCCCTTGCGCGCCTCGTCGCGGATCGAGTTGCCGTAGTCGAAGACCTCGGCGCCGGCGTCCTGGAACTCCACCATCGCCCGCACGTGCGCGGCCATCGACGCCTGCGCGTCCTTCGTGAAGCCCTCCGGGTCGCGCTCGGCGGTCTGTTGCCACTCCTCGAACGGCACGCCCACGGGCAGGTACGACAGCGGGTCGTGCGCCGACGTCTGGTCGGTGACGATGTCGATCGGCGCCTTCATCTCCAGCAGCTTCGGGAAGATCTCGGCGGCGTTGCCGAGCAGGCCGATGGACAGGCCGCGTCGTTCGTCGCGCGCGGCCACCGCCAGCTCGAGCGCGTGGTCGAGGTCGTCGGCCTGGACGTCGAGGTAGCGGTGCTCGATGCGACGGGTGATCCGGCTCTGGTCGACGTCGACGCAGATCGCGACGCCGTCGTTCATGGTGACGGCGAGCGGCTGGGCGCCGCCCATGCCGCCGAGCCCGGCGGTCAGCGTGATCGTGCCGGCGAGCGTGCCGTCGAAGCGCTTGTCGGCGACCGCGGCGAACGTCTCGAAGGTGCCCTGGAGGATGCCCTGGGTGCCGATGTAGATCCACGAGCCGGCCGTCATCTGGCCGTACATGGTGAGGCCGAGCTCCTCCAGGCGGCGAAACTCCTCCCAGTTGGCCCAGTCGCCGACCAGGTTGGAGTTGGCGATGAGCACGCGGGGCGCCCACTTGTTGGTCTTCCAGACGCCGACCGGCTTGCCGCTCTGGACGAGCATGGTCTCGTCGTCCTCGAGGTCGCGCAGGGTGCGCACGAGGGCGTCGTACGCCTCCCAGCTGCGCGCGGCCTTGCCGGTGCCGCCGTAGACGACGAGGTCCTCGGGACGCTCGGCGTTCTCGGGGTCGAGATTGTTCATCAGCATCCGCAGCGGGGCCTCGGTCTGCCACGACTTCGCGGTCAGCTCGGTGCCGGTGGCGGCGTGGATGGGGAGGCGCGGGTTGTCCTGCTGGGTGGTCATGCGAGTTCTCCGATCACGTTCGCGACGGCCGCGGTGACGGAGCGGTCGGCGACGAGCTGGTAGGCGGTGTCGATCTCGGGGGCGAGGAAGCGGTCGGTGCCGGGGCCGCCGACGCCGGCGCCGCGGAGCAGCTCGGCGACGGCGCCGGTGGCGGGGCTGGGGGTGAGCGGGGCGCGCAGGTTGAGCGCCCGGGCCGCCGTCATCAGCTCGATCGCGAGGACTCGGGTGAGCCCGTCGACCGAGCGGCGGAGCTTGCGCGCGGACGACCAGCCCATCGAGACGTGGTCCTCCTGCATGGCGCTCGACGGGATCGAGTCGACGCTGGCGGGGTTGGCCAGGCGCTTGAGCTCGGAGACGATCGCGGCCTGGGTGTACTGCGCGATCATCAGGCCGGAGTCGACGCCCGGGTCGTCGGCCAGGAACGGCGGGAGGCCGTGGTTGCGGGCCTTGTCGAGGAAGCGGTCGGTACGACGCTCCGCGATCGACGCGAGGTCGGCGGTGACGATCGCGAGGAAGTCGAGCACGTAGGCGACCGGCGCGCCGTGGAAGTTGCCGTTGGACTCGACGCGGCCCTGGTCGGCGAGGACCACCGGGTTGTCGACGGCCGACGCGAGCTCGCGAGAGGCCACCGAGGCCGCGTGGGCGACCGTGTCGCGCACGCCGCCGTGGACCTGGGGCGAGCAGCGCAGCGAGTACGCGTCCTGCACCCGGTTGCAGTCGGGGCCGCGGTGCGAGGCGACGACGCCGGAGTCGCGCAGCAGCGCGGTGAGGTTGGCCGCGGAGGCCGCCTGGCCGGGGTGCGGGCGGATGGCCTGCAGCTCGGGCGCGAACACCCGGTCGGTGCCGAGCTGGCCCTCGACCGACATGGCCGCGGAGATGTCGGCGACCTTGAGCAGCTCGGTCAGGTCGTGGATCGCGAGCACGAGCATGCCGAGCATGCCGTCGGTGCCGTTGATGAGGGCCAGGCCCTCCTTCTCCTGCAGCTCGACCGGCGTCAGCCCGGCCGCGGCGAGGGCGGTGGCGGCATCCGTGAGCTCGCCGTCGGCCGTGCGCACCGGGCCCTCCCCCATGAGCGCGAGCGCGCAGTGCGCCAGCGGCGCCAGGTCGCCGGAGCAGCCGAGCGAGCCGTACTCGTGCACGACGGGCGTGATGCCGTGGGTCAGCAGGGCGGCGAGCAGCTCGGCGGTCTCCCGCCGTACGCCGGTGCGGCCGGTCGCCAGCGTCGACAGGCGCAGCAGCATCAGGCCGCGGACCACCTCGCGCTCGACCTCGGGGCCGCTGCCGGCCGCGTGCGAGCGGACCAGCGAGCGCTGCAGCTGGGCGCGCAGCTCGGGGGCGATGTGCCGGGTGGCGAGCGCGCCGAACCCGGTGGAGACGCCGTAGTGGGGCGTCGGGGACGCGGCGAGGTCCTCGATGACCGCGCGCGCCTTGTCGATGGCCGCCAGGGCCTCGTCGCTGAGCACCACACCGGCGCCCCCACGGGCGACCGCGACCACGTCGTCGAACGAGACCGCACCCGTACCGATCGTCACTTTCTCCATGCCACGATCCTGTGCCTCAGGGGGTGGCGTCCACCAGGGCCTCGCGGCATGATGAGTCTCAGATCCGAGACAGCGTGACCTCACCGACAAGCCGCGAAGGAGCTGCGATGCCCCAGGTTCCCGCCGCGACCAGGGCCCTGCGCGTGCTGCGCTTCCTCGCCGCGCAGCCGGAGCCGGTCCCGGTCGAGCGGATCGCGCGCGAGCTGGCGATCCCCCGGTCCACGACGTACCACCTGCTCCAGGCGATGGCCGACGAGGGCTTCGTGGTGCACCTGCCCGACGACCGTCGCTACGGCCTCGGGGTGGCGGCCTTCGAGGTCGGCTCGGGCTACGCACGTCAGGCCCCGCTGCAGCGCCTGGCCCGCCGGCCGCTCGCCGCTCTCGTCGACCGCACCGGCCACAGCGCCCACCTCGCGGTCCCCCACGGCCGCGACGTGCTGTACGTCGTGGAGGAGCGTGCCCCCGGACGGCCCCCACTCGTCACCGACGTCGGCGTCCGGCTGCCCTCGCACCTGACCGCCAGCGGACGCGCGATCCTCGCGCACCTGCCGGCCAGCCAGGTCCGCGCGCTCTACCCGGACCGGGCGTCGTTCGTGGACCGGACCGGCGTCGGCCCCAGCTCACCCACGGCGTTGCGCTCGGTGCTCGCCCAGACCCGGCAGCGCGGGTTCGCGGTCGAGGACAGCGAGGTCACCCAGGGCATGGCGAGCGTCGCGGCCGCCGTTCTCGACCACAACGCGATGCCGGTCGCCGGGGTCGCCATCACCTACCCGACCGACGAGTTGGACGCCGGGCAGCGCGCCCGGCTGGCGCGAGCGGTCGTCGCCACGGCCGGCACTCTCGGCCGCCGGCTGCGCGGCCGATAGGGCGGGTCTCCGAAACGGATGTGACCTCTGTGGTTTCGGCACACCCGCCCGGGGGGATCCCTCCCAGGCCAGGAACCACCGAAGGGAGCACCACATGCGACTTCTCACCGCCGGGCCGTCCGCCCTGCTGTTGACCGCCGCCGTCACCTTGGCGACGCCCGCCGTCGCCACCACCTCCGAGACGCCGTCGGCCGTGCGCGCCACCGCCGCCGCGCCCGCGATCTCCATCGCCGTCAAGAGCACGGTCGTCGAGAAGGGCAAGAAGGTCGTCGTCACCGGCGCCGTCACCAGCAAGAAGGTCACCAAGGTGACCCTCCAGCAGAAGCGGGCCGGCTCGAAGTGGAAGGCCCAGGCGACCGTCAAGGTCAAGGCCGACGGCACCTACCGGGTCAAGGACAAGACCACCACCGCGGTCCTCCGCAAGTACCGCGTGGTCAGCGCCGCAGGCCCGAAGAAGAAGTCCGCCAAGGTGACCGTCGGGGTCTACGAGTGGAAGGACCTGACCAAGCTGAAGACGCGCACGATCTCGGGCTGGTCGGTGGAGAAGTCGGTCCAGATCAACGCGACGGCCTACGGCCCGGCGCTCGTCGGGTACAACTGGAGCTACGCCACGCGGCTGGTCGACTACAACGTGAACCGCAACTGCGTGGCGCTGCGCGCCCGCCTGGGCCTCGGCGACAACTCGGACGCGACGGCACAGGCGACCATCTCGGTCCTCAGCGACGACGCCGCGGTCTACTCGAAGGCCTTCCGGCTGACCCAGTCGGAACTGGTCACGGTGCCGCTGAGCAGCCCGTTCCGCCTGGGGCTCTCGTTCACCGTCGACAACCCGGGCAACCTGCCGACGGCGCCCAACCCGGTTCCCGTCGCCGCCGACCCCGAGGTCTTCTGCACCTCGGCGTAGCCGCCGCCGGCTCAGCCGTCCGTCACGAGGTCGGCTTCGGGATTGCCCCCGAAGCCGACCTCGTTGCCGTCCGGGTCCCGGAAGATCACCTTGCGCACGCCCTCGCCGTAGACCTCCTCGGCGTCCGGTTCGATCCCGCGGGCCCTGATCGCCGCCACCCGGTCGTCGAGGTCGGCGACGAAGAGCGTCTGCACGGCGCCACCGGCCCGCTCGGGACGCTCCTCGACGACCAGCCAGCGGTGCGGGGCCACCTCCCACACGGACTCGGTCTCGTGCGCCATGAACGACGGCGGCCCGCCCAACAGCGCCTCGTACCACGGCCGGACCGCGGCGTGGTCCCGCACGCAGATGCCCGCGAACAGCTCGACTCCGTCGGCCAGGAAATCGCTCATGCCTGGTGGAGACCGGCCGCGCGGGCCCGATTCATCGGCCGCCTCATGGCGCGCGGAGCATCAGGGTCAGCCGCTCGATGCCGGCGGCGCCGAACTCGAGGTGCAGGTAGCGCCCGTCGACGACGTACCGCAGGCCGTGGGGGCCGCGCCACTCCGGCGCCCCGAACAGGGCGACGGCGTCCTCGGCGCCGACGCCCGGGTCGAGCCCGTCGAGGAGCGCCGTGGGACGCGGGTAGGACGCCACCCGGACGAAGATCGTCTCGACCACGCCCCGGCGTACGGCGACCTCCAGCCCGTTGGCCCGGAGCACCGCTCCGGCCCAGCGCAGCTCCGTGACGTCGCGAGGTACGACGACGCCCACGGTGGCCGCGACCGCGCGCAGAGCGGCGGCTCCGTCGGGACCGCCGAGGTGCTGGAGCAGCGCCCGCGCGTCGCCGGCGACCACGTCGGCGGCGGGGCTGTCGTCGGGCAGCCGGCGCAGGTCCACCGACGGTGGCGTGCCGCTGGCCCGGTCCACCCAGTCGGTGAACTCGTCCTCGCCGACGGCCGGCCACTCCGACGGCACGACCACGCCGAAGGTCGACTCGACCCAGGCCCGGAAGGGCCCCAGCGCCGCGACCGGCTCCTCGTCGCCGGGCGGCAGCCCGAGGTCGTAGTCGGTCAGCTCGCGGTAGCCGATCGCCACCAGCCGCAGGAAGTCGACGGCGGAGTCGGCGAGGAGGTAGCTCTCGCCCTCCGAGCCCAGGCCGACGAAGCGCGGCGTGCCCTCGTCGTCGAGCCAGAGCGCCACGGCGGAGCCGTCGCCAGCGATCGTGCCGATCGGCACCAGCCGTCCGACCGGGAAGCCCGGGACCAGCCAGTGCTCCAGGAACTCCTCCAGGACGCCGAACACGACGCCGAGCACGCGCTCGCCCGCGTAGGGCGTGAGGAAGTAGCCGTGGTCGCTGTCGATGCCCCAGCCCTGCTCCTCCATCCAGCTCCATGCCTGCTCGAGCTCGTCGGGCACCTCCAGGCCGGCCGGGAGGTGGGGCACGAGGGCCGCGAGCATCTGGGACACGCCTCGGCCCGTGCCCGCCCGCCGGCTCCCGCAAACGCCGCCCGTCAGCCGCCCGTCAGCCGCCCGGGGATCGCACCTGCCGCCGTCGCCACCAGTCGACCACCTCGTGCCCGGCCGGCAGGCCGTAGGCGGCGGTCATCACCTCCGCCAGCTCACCGAGGCGTGCCGCGCGCCCGTCCGCGTCCGCGCGCTGGGCCGCCTCGGCCAGCCGCGCGCCCGCCCGCCACGCGCCGGCGTCGCTCGGGAGGGGCAGCCCGGCGAGCTGGCGGGCGCTGACCTTGACCGAGCCCGCGGTCAGCCCGGCGCCGAGGTAGCGGGTGGCGGCGTGGGCGGCGACCGGCGGCGCCAGCAGCACGGCCAGCAGCCGCCACAGGTCCTCGCCGTCATGAGGTACGACGCTCACCACCGGCACCGACGGCAGCCAGCCGCCGGCCTCGTCGGCGACCGCCTCGATCACCCGGCCCTGCCCGGCCACCAGCAGCTTGGGCACCAGCCGGGACTCGGCCCACGCCGCGAGCGTGCCGTCGGATCGCAGGGCGGCGAGGTCGACCGCCGGGGCGTCGTACGAGCGGCGGGCGAAGCGGGTCGGCGCTCTCCCCCAGCGCAGCTCGGCGGGGTCGATCAGACCGGTGGTGACGAGCGGCGTGCCGCCGGGCAGGCGGTCGTGGACGAAGGGCGCCAGGCCGTAGTACTGGTCGCGGAAGTCGGCGGTGCAGGTCGCCAGGTCCCCGAGCGGCCGCGAACTGACCAGGCGCACGGCCGGGATGCCGAAGTGAGGAGCGGCCAGCGCGCCCCAGCCGTCGGGGTCGGTGGCGGGCCGGGCGCCCACGCGCACCACCGGGACGCAGGTGAGCACGGTGGTCCCGTCGAAGACCGGCCGCGCGGCGCACCAGAAGTCGGTGACCGCGCCGTGCGCGGCGACCGCCTCCCGGACCGGGCCCGCGTCGCGCGTGGCGAGTACGGAGAGCGGCTGGACGAGCGCGACCGTGCCGCCCGGCCCGACCAGGTCGAGCGCGCGGCGCAGGAAGACCGCGCTGGTGTCGGTGTAGGCGCCCAGGCCGCGCCGGTGGTCCTCGCTGCGCCCGGCCGAGCGCCGGCGCAGCTGACCCAGGAAGGGCGGATTGCCGACGACGGCGTCGAAGGTCCGGCCCTCCCAGGCGACCAGCCCGTCGGCGACCACGACCCGCTCGGCGATCTCCGCGGCCGAGAGGTCCGGCTCGAGTGCCTGCAGCCGCTCCCGTGCGATCCGCACCGCCTCCGGGTCGAGGTCGGAGCCGTGCACGGCGCGCACGCCGAGTCGGCGTGCCGCCGCGACCAGGAAGTGCCCGGTTCCGCAGGCGGGGTCGAGCACCGTCCCGGCCGCCGGCAGCGCATGGTCGAGCACCCAGTCGACCAGCTCGGCCGGGGTGTAGAACGAGCCCTGGGCGCGCCTGCGGTCGCGGTCGTTGACGGCCAGATGGCGCTCGTAGGCAGTGGCCGCCTCGTCCGCCTCGTGCCCGCGCGCCATGCTGGGACCCTAGAGGAGTCATGTTATAGTCAAACTGACTACAACATCGAGGAGCTGTGATGGACCGGACCGGGTTGCTCACCGACCGCTACGAGCTGACCATGCTCGACTCCTTCGTGCGCGACGGCAGCGCCGGCCGGCCGGCCGTGTTCGAGGCGTTCGCCCGCCGCCTGCCCGAGGGGCGCCGCTACGGGATGCTCGCGGGACTCGGCCGGCTGCTCGAGGCGCTCGAGCACTTCACCTACGCCGCCGACGAGCTCGCCTGGCTGGAGGCCGAGGGCGTCATCGGGGCCGAGACCGCCCGCTATCTGGCGGACTTCCGCTTCCGCGGCGACGTCGACGGCTACCGCGAGGGCGACCTCTATTTCCCCGGCAGCCCGATCCTCACCGTCACCGGCACCCTCGGCGAGTGCCTGCTGCTGGAGACGCTCGTCCTGAGCATCCTCAACCACGACACCGCGATCGCCAGCGCGGCCGCACGCATGGTCGACGCGGCGGGCGGCCGGCCGATCATCGAGATGGGTGGCCGGCGCACCCACGAGGAGGCCGCCGTCGCCACCGCGCGCGCGGCCTACCTCGCGGGCTTCGCGACGACGAGCAACCTCGCAGCGGGCCGAAGGTACGGCGTACCCACCGCGGGCACCGCCGCCCACGCGTTCACCCTCGCCCACGACACCGAGGCCGACGCCTTCCGCAGCCAGGTCGAGGCGCTCGGCGTCGGCACCACGCTGCTGGTCGACACCTACGACATCGCCGACGGCATCCGCACCGCCGTCGAGGTCGCCGGCACCGACCTCGGCGCGATCCGGATCGACTCCGGCGACCTGGCCGAGGAGTCCCACAAGGCACGGGTCCTGCTCGACTCCCTGGGCGCCGAGCGGACCCGGATCGTGGTCACCAGCGATCTCGACGAGTTCGTGATCACCGCGCTCGCGGACGCCCCGATCGACGGCTACGGCGTCGGCACCCGCGTCGCCACCGGCTCCGGCCACCCGACCGCGAGCATGGTCTACAAGCTCGTCGCGATCGCCGACGGGCCCGGCGAGCCGCTGCGCCCGGTCGCGAAGAAGTCCAAGGACAAGGGCTCGGTCGGCGGCCGCAAGCAGGCCTTCCGCGCGTACGACGACGCCGGCGTCCTGCGCGCCGAGTGGTTCACCGGCCAGGCCGCTCCCCCACCCGACCCGACCTCCCGGGCCGTCCAGGTGGCGCTGATCCGGGCCGGCGAGGTCGTGCACCGGCCCACGCTCGCCGAGGTCCGGGACTTCGCGGCCGCGACCCTCGCCACCCTGCCCGCCGACGCGCGCACCGTCGCCGCCGGGCCGGCGTACCTCACCACCACGCTGCGCGAAGAAACCCGAGAGGAGACAGCCATGGACAGCACCCGGGCCCTGGTCGTCGTCGACGTCCAGAACGACTTCGTCGAGGGCGGCTCGCTGGGCGTCACCGGCGGGCGCGAGGTCGCCGGTCGGATCAGCGACCACCTCGCCGCCCACGCCGGCGACTACGCCGTGGTCGCGGCCTCCCGCGACTGGCACCACGCGGGCGACACCAACGGCGGCCACTTCCACGAGCCCGGCACCGAGCCGGACTTCGTGACCACCTGGCCGGTGCACTGCGTACAGGGCGAGACGGGCGCGGAGTACGCGCCGGAGCTGGCGACCGCCGCCGTGACCCACCACGTGGTCAAGGGCATGGGCGAGCCGGCGTACTCCGCCTTCGAGGGGGTCACCGCCGACGGCGAGCGGCTGGCCGACGTGCTGCGCGACGCCGGGGTCACCGAGGTCGACGTCACCGGCATCGCCACCGACTACTGCGTCCGCGCCACCGCGCTCGACGCCGTGCGCGAGGGCTTCCGGGTCCGGCTGCTCGCCGGCCTGCACGCCGGCGTCGCACCCGACTCGTCGAAGGCGGCGCTCGAGGAGCTCGCCGCGGCCGGCGTGGAGGTGACCCGATGAGCTACACCACCGAGTACCCGCCGTTCGCGGTGGCCGTGGACCTGGCCGTGTTCACCATCCGCGACGGCGCCCTCGCCGTCCTCCTGGTCGAGCGCGGAGAGGAGCCGTACGCCGGCTCCTGGGCGCTGCCCGGCGGGTTCGTCGAACCCGACGAGGACGCCGAGCAGGCCGCCTGGCGTGAGCTGCGCGAGGAGACCGGCATGGCGCGCTTCCCCGGGCATCTCGAGCAGCTGCGCACCTACTCCGCCCCCGACCGCGACCCGCGCCAGCGTGTCGTCTCGATCGCCCACGTCGCCCTGGCCCCCGACCTGCCGGAGCCCCAGGCCGGCACCGACGCCTCCGACGCGCGATGGTGGGTGGTCGACGACCTGCTCGAGGGCGGCGACGACGGCGACGGGCCCACGCTCGCCTTCGACCACCGCCAGATCCTGCTCGACGCCCGCGAGCGGGTCCGGGCCAAGCTGGAGTACACCACCCTCGCCACCGAGTTCGTCGCCGAGCCGTTCACGCTCCCCGAGCTGCGCCGGGTGTACGCCGCCGTGTGGGGCACGCCGCCCGACCTCGGCAACTTCCGCCGCAAGGTGCTCGGGACCGACGGCTTCGTCGTCCCCACCGACGTGCGGGGCGAGGCCACCGAGGCCGGTGGCCGGCGGGCATTGCTGTACCGGCGCGGCCCGGCGACCGTCGTATCGCCGCCGATGGCGCGGGGCTGAGCCGGCGATGGGCGACTTCGCCGACCGGCTCCAGGCCGGGCTCACCGACGACCGACGGCTCCCCGACACCCTGCGCGCCGCCCTCGACTTCCTCGAGGAGATCGGTGCCCGGATCGACAACGACCACGGCACCTTCCTGCGGCTCTACCCGGGCGAGCCGGAGGACGGCCAGTCCGGCGTCTACTTCGCGCTCCCGGACCCCGCGCACCTGCGCTACTACACCGGGAACGACGACCCGGCCGAGACCTCGTCCGTCGTACCCATCGCGCGGACCGGCGGCGACGGCTCCTACGCCGCCCTCTGGTACGACGGCGACCGGGTCCGCTTCGGCCACCTCGGGTCCGGCTCCGGCTCGAGCTGGGTCGGCCTGATCGCCGACGACCCGGTCGACTTCCTGCGCTTCCTCGCGATCGGGTACGGCGAGCCGGCCTGGCCCGAGGTGCACGCCCTCACCCCCGCCGAGGACCTGGCCCGCGAGCTCGCCGACGCCGACGAGTCCGAGCGCTTCGACCTGCGCCCGCCCGTCGAGCTGCAGGACTGGCTGCGGCGCACCTTCGGCGCCACCACCCCGGCCCGCGCCGACGAGATCGTCGCCCGCACGCCCCACATCGACGCCGAGACCGACGACGACCCGTTCTGGCGGCACATCAGCGCGATCAGCCGGTAGCACTCCGCTCCGCGCTGAGCTGGGTCGGCTGGGCGGGGCGCTCCGGGCGGCGTGGGCGGGGTGCTCCGGGCGGCGTGGGCGGGGTGCACGGCGCTGTAACACGGAGTTCGCTGCCCTCCCGGACCCGGGACGTCGCGAACCGGCGTCCGTGCGGGTCCGTGACATACGACGTACGTCGCACAGGCCAGCGAACAACGTGTTACAGCAGGCCCGACCGCGAGCGGCGGGTGCCGAGGACCTCCGCAGGCGCTGCAACACGTTGTTCGCTGCTCTCCCGGACCCGGGACGTCGCGGACCGGCGTCCGTGCGGGTCCGCAACATGCGGCGCGAGTCCGGTAGGTGCGCGAACTACGTGTTACAGCGGCGTGGCCCCGCCCGGCCCCAGCCACCCACTCACTCAACCAACTGGTTGACAAACCCAGCCACCCCCTGTGTACTCAACCACATGGTTGAGCAAGACGACCGACTCTCCCGGGTCTTCGGCGCCCTCGCCGACCCGACCCGGCGCGACATGGTGGCCCGGCTCGCGGCGGGCGACGCGACGGTGAGCGAGCTCGCGGCGCCGTACGACGTGTCGCTCCAGGCGGTCTCCAAGCATCTCAAGGTGCTGGAGGAGGCCGGTCTGGTCAGCCGCAGCCGGGACGCGCAGCGGCGTCCGGTCCACCTGGACGCGGAGGTGTTCGACCTGATGACGAAGTGGATCGAGCGCTACCGACGGCAGGCCGAGGAGCGCTACCGCCGACTGGACCAGGTCCTCGCCCGGATGCAGGGCGAGGACGATCAGCGAAACGAAGGAGCAGCAGGATGACCACCACCCCCGAGACCCTCATCGAGGCCGACCCCGAGGTGCCGACCGTGCGGATGGTCCGCGAGTTCGACGCCCCGCGCGAGCTCGTCTTCCGCGCCCACGTCGAGCCGGACCTGGTCAAGCAGTGGCTGGGTCCCGACTCGATCGGGATGGACATCGACGTGTGGGACATCCGCACCGGCGGCGAGTACCGCTACACCGCGACCCGGGAGGGCGCGGAGGTCGCGCACTTCTACGGCGCGGTGCACCGGGTCGACCAGAACGAGAAGATCGTGCAGACCTTCGGTTTCGAGGAGATGCCCGACGCGGTCAGCCTCGACACCATGGTCTTCGTCGAGCTGCCCGGCGGCCGGTGCCGGCTCGAGGCGCTGTCGGTGGTCTACGACTTCGAGTCCCGCGCCGGGATGCTCGCCAGCGGGATGGAGGTCGGCGTCAACGAGGGGTACGCCGCACTCGACCGCCTGCTCGCCTCCCTGACCGGAGCCCAGGGATGATCCCGGCCGAGCCCGCCGAGGAGCACCGCACCGTCGCGGGCGTCTTCGGCGAGAAGGTGCGCGGAGTCGGCGCGGACGGCTGGGACGCGCCGACCCCGGTCGCCGAGTGGCGCGCCCGCGACGTCGTCCGACACCTGGTCGAGTGGTTCCCCGCCTTCCTCGCCGACGGCTCCGACCTGCGGCTCGCGGCCGGACCCGACGTGGACGCCGACCCGGTCGCGGCCTGGGAGCACCACGCCGCCGGCGTGCAGGCACTGCTCGACGACCCGGCCACGGCGGACGTGGTCTTCGACCACCCGCGGCTGCCTCTGCTGCACCTCCCCCAGGCGATCTCGCAGTTCTACACCGGCGACGTCTTCATGCACACCTGGGACCTGGCCCGCGCCACCGGCCAGGACGACACCCTCGACGCCGAGCGCTGCCGGGTGATGGTCGAGGGAATGGCACCGCTCGACGAGATGCTGCGCCAGAGCGGCCAGTACGGCGCCCGGGTGCCGGTCCCCGAGGACGCGCCCTGGCAGGACCGGCTGGTCGGGTTCATCGGCCGCGACCCGTCCTGGCGGCCGTAGCCGGCCGGAGCGCTGTCGGCGGCCGGTCCTAGCCTCGATCCATGGCGTACGACGAAGAGCTGGCCGGGCGGCTCCGCGACCTCCTCGCCGAGGAGCCGGGGGCGGCGGGCCGCGAGCTGACGGAGAAGAGGATGTTCGGCGGGCTGGGTTTCATGGTCGACGGCCACATGGCGCTCGCGGCCAGCGGCCAGGGCGGCCTGATGGTGCGCGTCGACCCGGCGGAGGGCGAGGAGCTGGTGGCGACCACGCCGGCGTACCCGATGGAGATGCGGGGGCGGTCGATGACGGGCTGGCTGCGCGTCGATCTCGCCGACCTCGCCACCGACGAGGCGCTGGCCGCGTGGGTGCGTCGCGGCGCGACCTACGCCGCGTCGCTGCCGGCGAAGTGAGGTCCTTCTGGGCGGCGCTGCCCAGGGAGGGCCGCTGGCTGCTGTCGACCGTCGCGATCCAGACCCTCGGCCGCGGCCTGACGCTGCCGTTCACGCTGATCTACCTGCACGAGGTCCGCGGCTTCGACCTAGGGCTGTCCGGCACCCTGATGGCACTGATCGCGGTGGTCGGCTTCCTGGTGACCGGTCCGGGCGGCGCCCTCGTCGACCGCTACGGCGCCCGCGCGGTGCTGCTGGTCGGGTTGGCCGCCATGATCGCCGGCAACCTGACCCTCGCCTTCGCGACGACGCCGGCGCTCGCCGCGGTGGCGCTGGTCCTGGTCGGCTTCAACTTCGGCGTGTCCTGGCCGGCGTTCAACGCGCTGATCGCGGCGGTGGTGAGCGGGGAGCTGCGCCAGCAGTACTTCGGCATCAACTTCGCGCTGGTCAACCTCGGCATCGGCGTCGGCGGTGTGGTCGGCGGGCTGTTCGCCGACGTCGACCGGCCCGGCACCTTCACCGCGATCTTCGTCGGCGACGCGCTCACCGGCCTGGTCCCGCTCGCCCTGCTGCTCGGCCCGTTGCGCCACGTCCACGGGCGGGCGAGCGCGCCGGCGGACGGCGCCACCCCCGAGGCGGTCGGCTACCTCGCCATCCTCAGGCAGCCGGCGGTGCGCTGGCTGACCCTGCTCACCTTCGTCGGCACCTTCATCGGCTACGGCCAGCACGAGGCCGGCTTCCCGGGCTTCGCGCGCCAGGCCGCGGAGGTGTCGACCCGCACCGTCGGGCTGGCGTTCGCGGTCAACACGGTGGTGATCGTGGTGCTGCAGTTCTCGGTGCTCAACCGGATCAAGCGACACCTGCGCACCCGGGTGATGATCGCCATGGCCGCGATCTGGGCGGTGGCGTGGGCGCTGCTCGGCGCGGCGGGCGTGGTGCCGGGCGGGGGCCTGGCGATCGCGGGCGTGCTCGCCTACATGGCGGTGTTCGCGCTCGGCGAGACCCTGCTCCAGCCGACCGTCCCGGCGATGGCCAACGACCTCGCGACCGACCACACCCGCGGTCGCTACAACGCGATCACCGCGGCGGCCTTCCAGGGCGGGGCGATCGCCGGTCCGGTGGTCGCCGGCTTCCTGCTGCAGCACCACCTCGGAGCGGCGTACGTCGGCGTGATGGTCGCCGGCTGCGCGGCGATCGCGGTGATGGCGCTGGTCCTCGAGCGGCACGTCCCGGCGGCCGCCAACGGCGTCGGCGCGAGCTCCGCCACCGCCGAGGTGACCTGACCCGACACGATTTCGTCGCAGGGTCACCACAACCGTAGGATTTGCGGTCGTGAAGCACACGGTCCACGCATGATCTCGTTGAAGTCGTTCTGGACCGCACTCCCCACCGAAGGCCGGTGGCTGCTGTCCACGGTGGCGATCTCCACCCTCGGCCGCGGCCTGGTGCTGCCGTTCACCCTCATCTACCTGCACGAGGTGCGCGGCTTCGGGCTCGGGCTGTCCGGCGCACTGATGGCCGTCATCGCCCTGTCGGCGTTCGTGGTGACCGGCCCCAGCGGCGCGCTCACCGACAGGTACGGCGCCCGGGTGGTCATGCTGGGCGGCCAGTCGGCGATGGTGCTGGGCACCGTGCTGCTCGCGTTCGCGACCACCCCGGCCGCGGCAGCGGTCGCGCTGGTCCTGCTCGGCATCAACTTCGGCGCCTCGTGGCCGGCGTTCAACTCCCTCATCGCGACCGTGGTCGAGGGCGAGGTGCGCCAGCAGTACTTCGGCGTGAACTTCGCGCTCACCAACCTCGGGCTCGGCGTCGGCGGCATCGTGGGCGGGCTGTTCGCCGACGTCGCGCGGCCGGAGACCTTCACCGCGATCTACCTGGCCGACGCGGCCTCCGGCCTGATCCCGCTCGCGCTCTTCCTCGGTCCGCTGCGCCACCTGCACGGCCGGGTGCTGCACCCGCCTCGCGACCTCGCGGCCGGCATGGCGCCCGGCTACCGCGCCATCCTGCGCAGTCCCGCGGTGCGCTGGCTGACCCTGCTGACCTTCGTCGCCACCTTCATCGGCTACGGCCAGTTCGAGGTCGGGCTGCCGGCCTTCGCCCGCGGCGACGCCGGGCTGTCGACGGAGCTGATCGGCGTCGGCTTCGCGCTCAACACCTTCGTCATCGTCGCCTTCCAGTTCACCGCGATGGGCCGGATCCGGGGCCGGCGCCGCACCCGAGTGCTGGCGGTGATGGCCGTGCTCTGGGCCGCCGCCTGGCTGCTCCTCGGCGCCGGCGCGCTCGCCCCCGGCAGTGCGCTGGCGATCATCGGCCTGCTCGGCTTCGGCATCGTGTTCGGCATCGGCGAGACCCTGCTCCAGCCCACCCTGCCCGCGATCAACAACGACCTCGCCGCCGACCACCTCCGCGGCCGCTACAACGCCCTCAACGCCGCCGCCGTCCAGGCCGGCACCGTCGCCGGGCCGATCGTCGCGGGAGTGCTCCTCGAGCACGGTCTGGGCGCCGCGCTGATCGCGCTGATGGTGCTCGGGTGCGTCGCGATCGTGGCGGTGACGACGGTGCTCGAGCGGCACCTGCCGGCCGCGGTCAACGGGCGGGTGGTCGTCGTACCGGAAGCGGTCAGGTAGCCGTCGCCGGGCTGGCGAACCACAGCGTGCGGTGCGTCCAGTTCGCCGGCCCCAGCCGCTTCCCGGAGCAGACCACGATCACCACCGCCGGCGGCCCGTCGACCGCGTCCCAGCCCGGGTAGCCGGCGCTGGCCAGCACCTCGGTGCGCTCGGTGACGGTGTAGCAGGCCGCCTGCTTCCCGGCGCGCAGCACGAGCCGGCCGCCGACCTCCAGGCCGGAGAGCAGCCGGTTGCCGAGGGCGGTGCCGTCGGGCCAGGTGTGCGTGTTCAGCAGGACGTGGCCCTCGGTCGACCCGGGCTCGACGCCGCCGCGGTCCCAGGCGAAGGACAGCTTGTCGGAGACCGGAGGCACGCCCGGCACCCCGGCCGCGTCGCGCGGCAGGGCCAGCACCCGCGCCCGGCGGACGATCCCCGGGACGGTGACGGCCGTCGGCGCGAACCCGGTGGTCGCGGGCCGCGCGCAGGGATCCCTCGGCGGCGGGGGCGGTGCGGGAGCCGGGGCCGGGGTCACCGTCGGCGACGGTACGGCGACCGGCCGGGTCGGCTCGTCGCCGCCCCTCAGCACCAGCCACGCGACCAGCGCCGCGAGCACGACCGCGACCACGCCGACCACGCCGACGGGCAGTGCCCGATCGCGCCGGCGGGTCCCCTCCTCCACAGCCACCCGCCCATTGTGACGGTTGTGTCGGTGCCGTGCGCGAGGATGACGGGATGGACGACCCCCTGGCCCGCTTCAGCGAGGCGACGCGCGCCTGGTTCCGCGCCGCCTTCGCCGAGCCCACCGCCGCCCAGGCCGGCGCGTGGGACGCGATCGCGCGCGGCCAGCACACCCTCGTCGTCGCGCCCACCGGCTCCGGCAAGACGCTCAGCGCCTTCCTCGCCGGGCTCGACCGGCTGCTCACCACGCCCGCGCCCGACGACCGACTGCACCGCACCCGCGTCCTCTACGTCTCCCCGCTCAAGGCGCTGGCCGTCGACGTGGAGCGCAACCTGCGGGCCCCGCTGACCGGCATCCGCCAGACCGCCGAGCGGCTCGACCCCGGCCGGCCGCTGCCCGAGGTCACGGTCGGCATCCGCTCCGGCGACACCCCGGCCGCCGAGCGCCGCCGCCTCGCGACCCGGCCCCCCGACGTACTGATCACGACGCCGGAGTCGCTCTTCCTGATCCTCACCAGCCAGGCCCGCGAGACCCTGCGCGGGATCGAGACGGTGATCCTCGACGAGGTCCACGCCGTCGCCGGCACCAAGCGCGGCGCCCACCTGGCGCTCAGCCTGGAGCGGCTCGACGCGCTGCTCCCCCGGCCGGCGCAGCGGGTCGGGCTGTCGGCGACGGTGCGGCCCACCGAGGAGGTGGCCCGCTTCCTGGGCGGCTCCGCGCCGGTCGAGATCGTGGCGCCGCCGACCCACAAGGAGTGGGACCTGCGCGTGGAGGTGCCGGTCGAGGACATGACCGAGCTGGGCCAGGTGATCGACGACGACGACCCGACCGCTCCTCCCGCCCGGGCCAGCATCTGGCCCCACGTCGAGCAGCGGGTCGCCGAGCTGATCGGCGAGCACCACTCCACCATCGTGTTCACCAACGGCCGCCGCACCGCCGAGCGGCTGACCGCGCGCCTCAACGAGATCACGGCCGAGCTGACCACCGAGGGGATCACGCCTCCGGCGCAGATCATGGCCCAGTCGGGTGCCGCGGCCGGGGCCCCGCCGGTGCTCGCGCGCACCCACCACGGCTCGGTGTCCAAGGAACAGCGGGCGCTGGTCGAGGACGACCTCAAGTCCGGCCGGCTGCCGGCGGTGGTCGCCACCAGCAGCCTCGAGCTCGGCATCGACATGGGCGCGGTCGACCTCGTCCTCCAGATCGCGTCCCCGCCGAGCGTCGCGAGCGCGCTGCAGCGGGTCGGGCGCGCGGGTCACCAGGTGGGCGAGACCTCGGCCGGCGTCTTCTTCCCCCAGCACCGCGGCGATCTCGCGCCCGCCGCGGTGGCGGTCGCCCGGATGCGCACCGGCGGCATCGAGGCGCTGCGGGTGCCGGCCAACCCGCTCGACGTACTCGCCCAGCAGGTCGTCGCCGCGACCGCCGCCGACGAGTGGGACGTCGACGAGCTGTTCGCGCTGGTCCGGCGCAGCGCGCCCTACGCCCAGCTGCCCCGCTCGGCCTACGACGCCGTGCTCGACCTGCTCGCCGGGCGCTACCCCTCCGACGAGTTCGCCGAGCTGCGGCCGCGGATCACCTGGGACCGCGTCACCGGCGTCGTCAGCGGCCGCCCCGGCGCCCAGCGGCTCGCGGTGACCAGCGGCGGCACGATCCCCGACCGCGGTCTCTACGGCGTCTTCCTCGCGGGTGAGGGCACCAACCGCCGGGTCGGCGAGCTCGACGAGGAGATGGTCTACGAGAGCCGGGTGGGCGACGTGTTCGCGCTCGGTGCGACCAGCTGGCGGATCGAGGACATCACCCACGACCGGGTGATCGTGACCCCGGCGCCGGGAGTGCCCGGTCGGCTCCCGTTCTGGAAGGGCGACACGGCGGGCCGCCCGACCGAGCTCGGCGAGGCGATCGGCGCCTTCACCCGCGAGCTCGCCGCGCTACCCGACGCCACCGCCGAGGCCCGCGCTCGCGAGGTCGGGCTCGACGACAACGCCGCCGCCAACCTCGTCGCCTACCTCCGCGAGCAGGTCGAGGCGACCCGGGTCCTGCCCAGCGACACCACGGTCCTGGTCGAGCGCTTCCGCGACGAGCTCGGCGACTGGCGGCTCGCCGTGCACTCCCCCTACGGCACCGCCGTCCACGCCCCGTGGGCGCTGGCGATCAACGCCCGGCTGCGCGAGCGCTACGGCATCGACGGGCAGGCCCTGGCCTCCGACGACGGCATCGTGATCCGGATCCCCGACACCGACGCCGATCCGCCGGGCGCCGACCTGATCGCGTTCGAGCCCGACGAGATCGCCGACCTCGTCACCCGCGAGGTCGGCGGCTCCGCCCTCTTCGCGGCGCGCTTCCGGGAGTGCGCCGCGCGGGCGCTGCTGCTGCCGCGTCGCGACCCCGGCCGCCGCTCGCCGCTGTGGCAGCAGCGCCAGCGCGCCGCCGCGCTGCTCGAGGTCGCCGCCCGCTATCCCGCGTTCCCGATCGTCCTGGAGACCGTGCGCGAGGTCCTCAACGACGTCTACGACCTGCCCGGGCTGACCACCCTGCTGCGCCGGGTCGAGCAGCGCGAGGTCACCGTCACCGAGGTCGAGACCACCCAGCCCTCGCCCTACTCCCGCACGCTGATGTTCGGCTACGTCGCCCAGTTCGTCTACGAGGGCGACTCGCCACTCGCCGAGCGCCGGGCCGCCGCGCTCACCCTCGACCAGGGGCTGCTCGCCGAGCTGCTCGGCCGGGCCGAGCTGCGCGAGCTGCTCGACCCCGACGTGCTGGCCGAGGTCGAGGCCGAGCTGCAACGCACCCTCCCCGAGCGCCGGGCCCGCGACCCCGAGGGCCTGGTCGACCTGCTCCGGCTGCTCGGTCCGCTCACCGCCGCCGAGGTCGCCGCCCGCGCCCGCGACGAGGCGCCGGTGGCCGAGTGGCTGGCCGACCTGGTCGCGGCCCGGCGGGTGGTCGAGGTGCGGATGGCCTACGGCGACGCGTGGGCCGTGGTCGAGGACGTCGCCCGGCTCCGCGACGGCCTCGGCGTCCCGGCCCCGCCCGGCACCCCCGCCGCCTTCACCGAGCCGGTCGAGGATCCCCTGGCCGACCTGGTCGGACGCTATGCCCGCACCCACGGGCCGTTCACCGTCGACCAGGTCGCCACCCGGCTCGGCCTCGGGGTCGCCGTCGTCCGCCACACCCTCCAGCGGCTGGAGGCGCAGGGCCGGGTGCTGTCCGGCGAGTTCCGGCCAGTCGGGGCGGGCGAGGAGTGGTGCGACGTCGAGGTGCTGCGCCGGCTGCGCCGGCGCTCGCTGGCCCGGCTGCGCCACGAGATCGAGCCGGTCGAGCCGACCACGTTGGCCCGGTTCTCGACCGCCTGGCACCAGATCACCACCGGCAAGGGACCCCGCGGCGTCGACGGGCTGCTCCACACCATCGAGCAGCTCGCGGGGGCGCCGATGCCCGCGAGCGCGCTGGAGTCGTTGGTCCTGCCGGCCCGGGTGCGCGACTACGAGCCGGCCCTGCTCGACGAGCTCACCGCCACCGGCGAGGTCGTCTGGTCCGGCCACGGTGCACTGCCGGGCAGCGACGGCTGGGTCTCGCTCCACCTCGCCGACCGGGCCCCGCTCACCCTCCCCGAGCCGGGGCCGGTCGAGGACCCGCTCCACCAACGGGTGCTCGACGTGCTGGCGCCGGGCGGCGCCTGGTTCTTCCGGCAGGTCGCCGACCAGGTCTCCCGGGCCTGCCTCGACGCCGGCGAGGACGCCCCGCTCGACGACGCGGTCAGCGCCGCGCTGTGGGCCCTGGTGTGGAGCGGCCACCTCACCAACGACACGCTCACCCCGTTGCGTGCCCTGACCCGCTCCGGCCGCGCCGCCCACCGCACCCGCCGCGCCCCCGCCCGTCCCGGCCGGGTCGCGCGCACCGGCCCTCCCGAGACCGCCGGTCGCTGGGCGCTGCTGCCGGCGATCGACCCCGACCCGACCCGTCGCGCCCACGCCGCCGCCGAGCAGCTCCTCGAGCGCCACGGCGTGGTGACCCGTGGCGCGGTCGTCAACGAGCGGGTGCCGGGCGGCTTCGCCGCGGTCTACAAGGTGCTCAGCGCGTTCGAGGACGCCGGCCGCTGCCGGCGCGGCTACTTCGTCGAGGGCCTCGGCGCCGCCCAGTTCGGCTCCGCCGGCGCGGTCGACCGGCTCCGCTCGTTCTCCTCGACCGGCCCGGGCGCCGCCCCTGACGCCGGCGCCAAGCCGGTCGCCGTCGCGCTGGCCGCCACCGACCCGGCGAACCCCTACGGCGCCGCGCTCCCCTGGCCGAGCGCCGAGCGCGGCCCGGACGCTCCGGGTCACCGTCCGGGCCGCAAGGCCGGCGCCCTGGTCGTGCTGGTCGACGGCGCGCTGGTCCTCTACGTCGAGCGTGGCGGCCGCACCCTCCTCACCTGGACCGAGGAGCCCGACCTGCTCGCTCCCGCGGCCGAGGCGCTGTCGACGGCGGTCCGCCGGGGCACGCTCGGCCAGCTCACCGTCGAGAAGGCCGACGGCACCGCCCTGCTCGGCAGTGGTGGCCCGCTGCGCGACGCCCTCGCGGCGGCCGGCTTCGTCGCCACCCCGCGCGGGCTGCGGATCCGTGCCTGAGGGCGACGCGGTCCGGCGCACCAGCGACCGGCTGAACCGGGCGCTCGCCGGCCAGGTCCTCGCCGGCTCCGACCTGCGCGTCCCCCAGCTCGCCACCACCGACCTGACCGGCGCCACGGTCGAGCGCACCACCACCCACGGCAAGCACCTGCTGACCCGACTCACCCTGCCCGACCGCGCCCGGCTCACCCTCCACACCCACCTGAAGATGGAGGGCAGCTGGCGGGTGATCGCGCCCGGCGCCGGGTGGCCGGGGCCGGCCCACGAGGCCCGCGTGGTGCTGAGCGCGCAGCGGGCCGAGGCGATCGGCTTCCGGCTCGGCCTGGTCGAGCTGCTGCCCACCGCCGAGGAGGAGTCCGTGGTGGGGCACCTCGGCCCCGACCTGCTCGGCGCCTGGACCGCCGACGACGAGACCACCGCGCTGGCGCGGCTGACCGCCGCGCCCGGGCGCGTGCTCGGCAGCACCCTGCTCGACCAGACGGTCGTCGCGGGCCTCGGCACGATCTGGATGTCCGAGGTCTGCTTCGTCCAGGGCGCCCACCCCCAGGCCCCGGTCGCGAGCGTGGCCGACCCGCTGCGGCTGCTGCGCCGCGCCCGGCTGATGCTGCGCTCCGGGCTCGAGCACGGCCAGCCGCTGACCACGGGCGACCGGCGCGACCCGGTCTGGGTCTACCGACGCCAGCGGCAGCCGTGCCTGCGCTGCCGCACGACGATCCAGGCCGGACCGGTGGGCGAGGCCGGACGCGAGCGCACGACGTACTGGTGCCCGCGCTGCCAGCCGGCGACGTGACCCGGGTCTCGTCCGACGTGCGGAACGCGACACCCACCGCCGTTCGTTGACCTGGCATGCACCGCCACTTCAACGGCCTCAAGACCGCCGGCCTGTTCGGCGCCATCTTCGCGCTGCTGCTCGCGGTGGGCGGCCTGATCGCAGCGGCGACCGGCAGCTCGGCGTTCATCTGGATCTTCGCGCTGATCGGCGTCGGCACCACCGCCTACGGCTACTGGAACTCCGACAAGCTCGCCATCAAGGCGATGCACGCCTATCCGGTCTCGGAGTCGCAGCAGCCCGCGATGTACCGGATCGTGCGTGAGCTGTCCGAGCGAGCCGGCCAGCCGATGCCGGCCCTGTACGTCTCCCCCACCCAGGCGCCGAACGCGTTCGCGACCGGCCGCAACCCCGAGCACGCCGCGGTGTGCTGCACCGAGGGCATCTTGAGCCTGCTCGACGAGCGCGAGCTGCGGGGCGTCCTCGGCCACGAGCTGATGCACGTCTACAACCGCGACATCCTCACCGGCTCGGTCGCCGCCGCCGTGGCCGGCGTGATCAGCTCGGTCGCCCAGTTCCTGGCCTTCTCCTCGATCTTCGGCGGCGGCAACAACGACGAGCGCCCCAACCCGCTGGTCATGATCGGCACCGCCCTGCTGGCGCCCTTCGCGGCCGCGGTGATCCAGATGGCGATCAGCCGCACCCGCGAGTACGACGCCGACGAGGACGGCGCCCGCCTCACCGACGATCCGCTGGCCCTGGCCTCGGCGCTGCGCAAGCTCGAGACCGGCACCGCCCGCGCTCCGCTGGCGCCCACCCCACAGCTGCAGAACGCCAGCCACATGATGATCGCGAACCCGTTCCGGGCCGGCGACGTGCAGAAGATGTTCTCGACCCACCCGCCGATGGCGGACCGGATCGCCCGGCTGGAGGCGATGGCGCGCCGCTGAGCGGCGCGCCCGCGAAGCCCTCCTGTCGGCCGACCGTCGGCCCGACCGTCAGCCCAGCCCGGATCTCTGGAACAGCGACCTGCCCATGGTGGCGAGTCCTCCGGCGTGGGTCTCGGCCAGGGCGCTGTGGATCCGGGCCCCCTCCGCGGCGCGCGCCTTGATCCGCCACACGTCGAACCCCGGAATGCTGGTGGTGTCACAGACCGCGTCGCCGGCCACGCACAGCGACTGCGTCACGCTCGCGAAGCGCCCGGGCACGTCCCGTGCGTCGTTGAAGGCGCACACGTCGACGCTCAGCACGTCCTTGGAGTAAGGGCAGATCCCCTTGCCGGACGTCGGTGAGTTCCCCCAGTTGATGAACTCGCCCGGGTTGACCACCCGGGCCGGGTCGGCGACCAGCCCGGCGCCGGCGACCAGGCTCGCGAGGGTGGGGTCCGACTTCGCCGCGAGCAGGAAGTCGTGCACGACCAGCGAGCCCTGCGAGTACCCCGCCATCACCACCTTGGGCGTGACCCCCTGTCGCGCGCACAGGCTGCGCAGCGAGACCACGTAGCCGGTCAGCGCGTCGATGCCGTCCTGGATGCTGGCGACATAGCGGCGGAGGTTGACGTCGAAGAAGCGGTCCAGCCGCTCGTCGTACGCCCCGTGGTCGAGACCCTCGGTCAGGACGTCGACGCTCAGCGCCTGGTACGGAAGCTGGTAGAAGGTGACCTTGTCGGAGGCCAGGCCCGCGGCGTCGTATCTCTGCTTGAAGCCCGTCCACACCGCCTTCGTCACCGACGAGGCGTTCTTGTCGTCGACGCCGCGCGAGGTCTGGCCGGATCCGCGAACGCTGACGAAGTACGTCGGCGTACACCGACCACCGAGGCTCGACTGGCCCGAGGTGATGTGGAAGACGTGCCGGCCGGGCACGGAGCTGCCGGTGCTGGTGCGGGCGAGGCCGGACGCGGCACCGTCGAGGAAGGCACCGTTCTGCAGGCTGCCCGGCAGCTGGCGGAAGTGCGCGGCCTGACCGTCGCCGTTGGAGAAGCCCGCGCCGGCGGACACGCCCGAGCTGGCGTCGCCGGTGTCCCAGGTCAGCGAGCCGTAGTTGAACACGATGTCGAAGTCGCCGCCCGGGTTGGTGTTGACCAGGAGGAGCTGGATGCTGTTGCGCCGGTCGACGTGCTCGGAGTAGTAGCCGACCCGGCTCCAGTTGACGCAGAAGGCGGGCCGGCCCTCGAACGACGTCACGCCCCAGGTCGTGGTCCCCGACGTCGCCGGCCGCGTGTCGATGTCGGCGAAGAAGGCCGCGATGATCGGCGGCGTGTCGGCGTTGATGGTGAACGGCGTGTACGTCGACATCGCTGCGTCGAACGTGACGTTGCCGTTGTTGTTCACGTACAGCGCGTCGTAGCGGCGGCCGTAGAAGTTCAGCTGGAACGGCAGCGAGACCCGTGCCGAGGAGCCGTCGTCGTTGCGGGGCAGCCGGTGGGAGAGGCAGGACGCCGAGGACTGCAGAGCCGCGGTCGGTGCCGCCGCCGAGGCGGTCCTGGTCCGACCGGCCGAGGCCGCCTGGGCGAGGCCGAAGTCCAGCTGGGCGGACTCGCCCGCCGCGAGCGAGAGCGTGGTCACGCCGCCCGGGTCCGTCGGCGCCGTGTCCTGCCAGCACTCCGCGAGCAGCGGCGCGGCCGGCTCGACGCACACGGTGTACGAGCCCGGCGTGAGTCCGACCAGCGAGAAGGCTCCGTCCGCGGCCGAGGTGGTCTCGGCCTGCTCGGCCCCGTCGTCGGCGGGCAGGACGGTGACGACCGCGTCCGCGACCGGCCGGCCGCCGGCGTCGCGCACGGTCCCGGTCACGGTGGCACCGGCCGCGAGCTCGAGGTCGCCCACGTCGACGGCCTCGCCCTCGCCGACGGCCCACCCGGCTCCGTCGCCGGAGGCACAGCCGTCCGCGACGTTGGCGGTGCCGCCGTCCGAGACGAAGCACACCGTGTAGGTGCCGGCGTCGAGCCCGGACGCCACGAAGCGACCGTCGGCGTCGGAGCCGGCATAGGTCACCTGGCCGTCCTGGTCGGCGACCTCGACGGTGAGGCCGGCTGCCGGCTGCCCGCTCCCGGCGGCGAGCACCCGGCCGGAGAGGCTCGCGGCGCGCCGCAGGTCGATGTCGACGTCATCGGTCGACGCCTCGGCGGCGACCTGCACCGGGTCGCCGTCGACCGCCGTCCCGAAGCAGGTACGCCGATGGGTCACGGCGAACGAGGTGTCGTCGACGTCCGCGCAGACCTGGTAGGACCCGGGCACGAGACCCTCGATCGTGAACCCTCCCCCGGCGTCGGTGATCGCCGAGGCCGTCAACGCCTCGAAGCCCACCGGGAAGGCCGTGACGGTCACCCCGCCCGCCGCTCCGGCGCCGGCGGCCCTGACCGTGCCGGACAGCGAGCCGGCGCGCTCGAGCACCGTGTCCGCGTCGGTGACGTCGGTGTCCTCGACGTCGAGGGGCGTTCCGCCGCCGTCGCCGTCGGGGGTGTTGCCCCGACACTCGGCGAGCATCGCCGGGTCGCTGGGGCGGTAGCAGATCGAGTAGGAGCCGGGCGACACGCCCGCGAAGGAGAACCGACCGTCGGCGTCGGTGGAGTCGAACAGCTGACCCTGTCCCCCCAGGTCGGTGAGGACGACCGCGACCATCGGCACCGGCTCCCCGGACGAGTCGGTGACCGACCCGCTCACCGTCGCCCGACGGTGGGTCAGGAGGTCCGGTACGACGACCTGCTCGCCCCGCGCGACGGCGACCGGGTCGCTGCAGTCGGAGGCGTCGGCGGAGACGCCGGTGGGCGCGACCAGGCACACGACGTAGCTGCCCGGCTCGGCGAGGTCGATCCGGTACTCGCCGTCGGTGACCGCCGCGGTCGTCTCCTCGCCGTCCTCGCCCGTCGCGCTGACGGCCAGGCCCTCGGAGGGTCCGACGACCGTGCCGCTGAGCCTGGTCGGCGCGCCGATGGTGATGTCGACGCCGGCGCGCTGCTGGCCGGCGACCAGCTCGACCGGCGCCGCCGCGTCCGAGCCGGCCACCGTGTGGCAGCCGGCCGGCTGCTCGGCCGGGTAGGCGCAGACCGTGTAGCTGCCGGGCACGACGTCGGTGAAGGCGTACCCGCCCGAGGGAGCGGCCTGGACCGTCTGCGGCGCCCCCGCGTCGATCGGGGACAGCGTCACGACGGTCTCGCCGAGGGCGCCGGTCGCGATCACGGTGCCGGTGATGCCTCCGGTCGTCGGTGAGGGCGTGGGTCCGGCCGGCGCCGAGCCGCACTGTGCCACCACGGCGGCGCCGGCGGCCGCCACACCGGCCCGCGCCTGGCTGACCTTGCGCTTGGCCGCCTTCACCTTCGCTCGGGCCGCCTTCGTACCGCGGCCGGACCTCTTCGCCTTCTTCAGGGCCCGCTTCGCCTTGACCAGCCGCTGCAGCGCCTTGGCGAGTCCCTGATCAGCCGAGGTCGCGGCGGCCTGCGCGGCCTGGCAGGGGTCGGCCGCCGCCCGCGCCGCGGCCGGCTCGCTGATGCCCCATCCCCCGATGAGGAGGCTCGCGATGAGCGCGAGCACCAACGCGGATCGAAATCGCCACGACGGCCTGACCAGGTCCATGCTGCACCCCTCGACGTCCCCTGCACCCGGCAGGGAGCAGCCGGGGTGCACGCGACGCTAGCGGCGCCGGCACGGACCGGTAAGTCATCGGAATGGATGACAGGCGCACACCCCTCGCAGGGCGTACGGGCGACGGTCAGGCGGCGGAGGCGACGACCGGGGTCCGGCGCGGGGCGATCGGGGTCGGCGCGGCGGCCACCAGGGCCGCGGCCTCCTCGAGGGCCACCGCGTCGGCGACCTCGCGCAGCACGTCGGACAGCGGCATCTCGAGCGCGTCGCACAACGACGCCAGCAGCTCGGAGGACGCCTCCTTCTGACCGCGCTCGATCTCGGAGATGTAGCCCAGGCTCACCCGGGCCGCCCCGGAGACCTCACGGAGGGTCAGTCCGAGCTCGGTACGCCGGCTCCGCAGGATGTCACCGAGCGATCGGCGGAAGAGCACCATCGCGAGCTCCTCTCCGTCGGTTGGGGGGTGAATGGGGCGGGTCTTGGGCCCAACGCTACCCGAGGCCCGAATCTTCCGCTGGCTGCCCAGCCCTTGAGCGCGCCGCGGCCAGCTCGTCGGCGAGGGCGGCCACCGCCGACCGGACGGTCTGCTCCTGGATCTCGGCACGGTCCCCGGACAGGTCGAGGGCCAGCGCGCGGGTCCCGGCGGGGCCGGCGAGGCCGACGAAGACCGTGCCGACCGGCTGGTCCTCCTGCCGCTCGGGGCCGGCCACCCCGGTCGTGCTCAGCGCGTACGCCGTGCCGAGCAGCCGGCGCGCCCCGTCGGCCATCGCGGA
The DNA here is from genome assembly GCF_016907515.1 of Nocardioides nitrophenolicus. NCBI lineage: Bacteria > Bacillati > Actinomycetota > Actinomycetes > Propionibacteriales > Nocardioidaceae > Nocardioides > Nocardioides nitrophenolicus. The sequence goes on along the minus strand of NZ_JAFBBY010000001.1, from coordinate 5,325,163 downwards.
GGCGCACTCGGCCGACACCACGCCGTGCGTGTCGACGACGTCCTGCGGGACGCCCAGCACCTCGACCTTGATGTGGGTCTGGTAGCTGACCACACCGCCGGCGTAGACCACCGAGGAGCCCGGCACCTCGGTCAGCCGCGCCGCCAGCCGCCCTCCCGTCAGCGACTCGGCGGTCGCGACGCTGGCGCCGGCGTCGCGCAGCGCATGGACGAGGGCCTCGGCCGGTGACTCCATGACCGCATCGTGTCACGGGGCACCGACCGAGGCCCTCGGTCCGCTCAGGCGTGTCGGGTCAGCGCCGCACGACCGTGATCTTCTTGACGATCTTCGCCTTCGCCTGGCTGTCGCTGCCGAGGAAGACGATCTTGACCTTCTTGGTGCCGAGCGAGGTGAACGCCTTCAGCTTGATCTTCGCCTTGCCGTCGACGACGTTCACGGTGCGCGCCTTCTGGCCCTTGACCTTGACCTTGACCTGCCCGGACACCGGCTTGCCGTCCGCACCCAGCACGGTCACCTTGACCTTAACCCGGGTCTTGCCGATCTTGGCCTTCTTTCCCGGCTTGAGCTTGGCGCCCAATGCGACCGTGCCCTTCGTCACCACGACTGGGACACGCGCCTGGGTACCGGTCTGCGCGCCCACCAGGGTGAGGGTCTGCGTCCCCGCAGGCGTCGACGACGGCAGCACGACGTCGATGCTGGCGAGGCCGGTCTTGTCGATGGCAGCGGTTCCCACGGCGTTGTCGAGCGTCGCCCTGCCGAGGACACGATCACCGAGACGGACCTCGATCTCGGAGTCCTTGACGTCGGTGGCGTTGGACATGCTCCACGACTCGACGTCGAACTTGACGCGGCCCCCGGCCGGGTAGCTCGCGGCGACGTTGTGCACCTCGACGGCGCGCTGCGAGTAGTCGACCGGCAGCGCAGCACCGCCCGTCTGGGTGTGGGTGGACATGTAGTGGGTCATCGCCTGGAGGTCGGTGACGCCCCACTGAGCAGCGTTCTTGCCGTTGGCGAGCTCCCAGAACGAGTCTCCACCGCCGGCCAGGAATGCGTTGACCGTGACGGAGTAGGTCCGCGCGAGGTCGATCGGCTGGCCGTTGAGCCACATCCCCGTGACCGTGCCGACCCAGGTGTCGACGGGGTTGCCGCCACCTTGGACGGGAACGGCGGGCGCCGGGACCTCACGGTAGGTGTAGGTGAAGCCCTTCGAGACGCCGAGCCGCAGGAAGTAGCGCGTCAGGCCCGACGGGATCTGCGTGCCGTCGGGGGTCCGCGACCACTGCTGCTCGAGAACCTTCTTGATCTGGGCGCCGGTCAGGTCCATGTTGACCAGTCCGTTGGCGAACGGCTGGACGTTGGCGGCCTGACGATAGGTCAGGTTGCGGGTGTCACCACTCAGCGTTCCCTCCATCTCGGCGCGCAGACCGCCGGGGTTCATGAACGCGATGTCCGCGCCACCCTGCTCGACGGGCGTCTCGGCACGCTGCACCTCCGCGACCAGGTTGCCGAGGGTGGACTCGCCACCACGGTTCTCGGTCGTCCCGTTCTGCAGCTTGGCCCGATTGAACGGTCCTTGGATCGGACCGAGCACCTGGTTGCCGATCGGCGTGGCCACGTCGATCGCGTTCTGCACGATCGGGGTGACCGCGGGGTCCGGGGTGTACGTCGTGCAGGAGGTGCTGTTGTTGCAGGTCTTGAGGTTGAGGATCTCCTGGGTCTTGGCCTGGACGTCGCCGGTGTCGGGGTCGACGGTGAAGACCAGCTTGTTGAGCTTCTCGCCGTACTGACCGGCCGAGACCACCGGCCGGTTCTTCACCGGTCGGTCGGCCCACGCGGAAACCGGGAACTCGCAGTTGTAGGCGAGGTGGGTGTGCCCGGAGATGATCGCGTCGACGTCGGGCGAGATGTTGTTGACGATGTCGGCCCACGGTCCCGACGTGTTCATCGTCGCGCAGTTGGTCGACGGCGCACCCTCGTGGACCAGCATCACGACGAGGTCGACGCCCTCGTCGTCGACCAGCTTGGTCGCCTCGGCGTTGACCGATTCGACGATGCTCTTCACCTCGATGCTGGCGATCCCGGTCGGCGAGACCAGGGTCGGCAGCGCCTCGGTGACGGCGCCGACGAAGCCGACCTTGACACCGGCCATCTCCTTGATCCAGGAGGCCGGGACGGCGGGGTCACCGGTTGCGCGCACCTTGAGGTTGGCCGCGATGTACTCCCACTCCGCGCCACCCTCCGGGTTGGTGGACGGGTCATAGGCCGCCATCACCCGGTTCATCAGGTCGTCGTACCCCTGGTCGAGCTCGTGGTTGCCGACCGCGGAGACCTCGAGCCCGGCCTCGTTGAGCGCATCGATGGTCGGCTTGTCGTTGGACACGAACGACTCGAAGGTCGAGGCGCCGATGAGGTCGCCGGCGGCGGCGAAGACCGTGTTCGGGTTGTCCGCCCGCAGCCCCTTGACCGCGGCCGACATGATCGCCGCCCCGGCCGCCGCGGACGTGGGCTCGTTGATGATCCGCCCGTGGAAGTCGTTGGTCCCGATGATCTGGATCTGGACGGGGTCGGCGGCCTGCGCTGCTGGCGCAGCGAGGGCGCTCAGGCCCGAGACGGCCAGGCCGACGCCGAGCGCGCCGGCGACTACTCGTCGTGCTGATCGCATGAAGTGTCCCTCCCGAGGGTTTGTCGGTACGTGAGATGTGAATCGTGACGGATAGGCGAGCCGTCAGGTGGCCGCGCTCAGCGCACCACCCGCACCTTCGTCACGGCGCTGGCGGGCGACAGCAGCGGGCTGCCGGAGTAGGTGACCTTGACCGGGTTCGCACCGGTCGAGGTGAATGCCTTCAGGCGGACCTTCGCCTTGCCGTCCACGAGCGTCACCGTCTTCGCCTTCTGGCCCTTGGTCTTGACCGTGACGGTGCCGGTCACAGGGACACCGTCCGGCGTCATGACGGTGACGACCACCTTCGCCCTGGTCTTGCGGACCTTGACCTTCTTCGGCTTGACCTTGACCGAGACCGCGGCCGAGCCCTTGACGACCGGGCCGACCTGGGCCGACGTCACGGTCGCGTCGAGGTGACCGGCCGCGTGAGCCGTGACTCCGACCGCGATCCGGGCGCCGACCTGGCTGCCTGTCAGGAGCAGCGTGCGAGCGGTCGCTCCGGCGATCGGGGCGCCGTCGGCGTACCACTGATAGGTCACCGAGTCGGGCTGCGGATTCCACGTGCCGGCGTTCGCCGTGAGCGTCTGGCCGACGCGGGCCACGCCCGACACCGACGGAGCGGCCTGGTTCTCCATCGGCGGATCCACCGGGTCGACGCCGCCCTCGACCTGGATGACGACCGGAACCGACGTCCCGGTCACCGGGCCGACCAGGGTCAGCTCGCGGGCGCCGTTGACGACGCCCTCCGGCAGCGTCACCGAGACCGATGCAGTGCCGTACCGGTCGTAGGGCTGGTTGCCGATGGTGTTGTCGACCTGGAACGAGCCGAGGTCCGTGTCGCCGAGCTTGACCTGCAGCTCGGTGTCCTGCTTGTCACCGGCGGCAGACATCGCCCAGGAGCCGACCTGGAAGGCGACCGTGTCGCCGGGCCCGTAGGTGGTCGGCGCACCCGTGGGAAGCGTGACCGCGACCCCACGCTGGCTGTAGTCGACCGGAAGCGGGGTCGCCGCGTACTGCTTCATGTAGTCGACCATCGCCTGGAGGTCGATCTGGCCGGTGTCGACCTTGTCGGCGCCGTCCGCGAACTCCCAGAAGTTGTCACCGCCCCCACCGAGGAAGGAGTTCACCGTCACCGAGTAGACGCGTGCAGCGTCGACCGGCTCCCCGTTGAGCCACATCCCGGTGACCTCGCCCCGGAAGGTGTTGACCGGAGCCGAGTTCGGTGCCGAGACGGTGACAGGGGTCTCCACGTAGGTGTAGGTGAAGCCCTTCGACACACCGAGCCGCAGGAACGGACGCGACGGCACACCGCCCTGGGCGTTGCGCTGCCACTGCTCCTCGAGCACCTGCTCGAGCTGGGCGCCGGTCAGCTTCATGTTGACCAGCGTGTTGGCGAACGGCTGCACATCGGCGGCCTGGCGGTAGGTCAGGTCGTTGACCGAGCCGTTGACTGTGCCGTCCATGTCCGCCCGGAGCCCGCCCGGGTTCATGAACGCGATGTCGGTGTCGATGCCGGCCTCGTCGGTCGCCCAGCGCTGCACCTCCGCGACCTGGTTGGACAGCGTGGACTCGCCACCCCGGTTCTCCGTGGCACCGGCCGACGAGGTGTACGTCGCCCGCTGGAAGGGGCCGGTCATCTGGCCGAGGATGTCGCTGCCCTTCTCGTCAGCGAAGTCCACCGCGTCGTCGACGATCGCCTGCACGGTCGGGTCGGCGGCGTAGCCGACACCAGCCGTGGCGACCACGTCTTGGCTGACCGCCACCAGGTCGCCGGTGTTCTCGTCGTACTTGAACACGAGCTGGTTGAGGTTGGTGCCGTACTGGCCGGCCGAGACGACCGGACGCTTGGTGACCGCACGGCCACCGTCGACCCAGTCCTGGACGGAGTAGCGGCAGTTGTAGGCGAGGTGCGTGTGGCCGGAGATGATCGCATCCACGTCGGACGAGGTGTTCTGGACGATGTTGCCCCACACTGTCGCCGGGTCCGTGAAGCTGCTCGATCCGCAATCGGTCGTCGGCGCCCCCTCGTGGACCAGCAGGATCACCAGGTCCGTGGACTCCTCGGTCACCAGGCGCTCCGCCTCGGCGTTGACCGAGTCGACGACGTCATCGACCGTGATCCCGCCAAGACCGGCCGGGTTCACCAGCCCGGGCAGGTCCTCGGTGACCGCCCCGACGAAGCCGACCTTGACGCCATCGATGGTCTTGGTCCACGACTCGGCGAGCTTGTCCGCCTCGGGGGTGCCCGCGGGATAGTCGAGGTTGGCCGCGATGTACTCCCAGTCGGCCCGGTCCCGGATCCGGCCTTCGAGATCGGCGTACCCACGGTCGAACTCGTGGTTTCCGGCCGCGGAGACCTCGAGCCCCATCGCGTTGAGCGCGTCGATGGTGGGCTCGTCGTCCTGGATGAACGACTCGAACGTCGAGGCGCCGACCAGGTCGCCCGCGGCCACGAAGACCGTGTTCGGGTTCTCGTCGCGCAGCTCCTTGACCGCCGTCGCGAACGGCGCCGCACCGGCGGCGTTGCCGCCGTCGGGCAGCAGCCGCCCGTGGAAGTCGTTGGTGCCGATCACCTGGATCTCCTGGTAGGAGGTCGGGGTGAAGTCCGGCACGTCGATGCCGACGATCTCGGGGTTGTGGTCCGAGGTCGCCCACGGCTGGTTGGGCAGCCAGAAGTCGGTGACGTTGTAGTTGTAGCGGCTGTACTGGAAGGACGCCGCCTCGTTGGCGTTGATCTCCCAGATGTCGGCACCGGTCACCATGTCCAGCGCGGCGGGGTTGGCGAGCACGTGGTCGAGCGAGCCGGACAGGCCGTCGTACGAGTAGCTCTCGTCGCTCTCCTGGTCGGACTCGACGAGCGAGAAGCCGGCCTCCGGGCTGGTGAGGACGCCGATCGGGTCCTCCATGGTGTAGGAGTTGAAGTCACCGGCGAGGAAGATCGGCTCGACGTCGCGCTCGGCCGCGAAGTCGTTGGCGAACTCCACCAGGCGCTGTGCCTGGCGGACCCGGTCGCCGTTGAACGCGCCCACCTCGCCGTCCTGGGCGTTGTCGCCCGCGGCGCACTTCAACGGCACGGTCTCGCGCTCGGCGTCCGTGCAGCTGTCGCCCTTGGACTTGAAGTGGTTGACGATCACCGCGAAGCCGTCGCTGTCGGGGGCGCCCTTCGCCTTGAACACCTGGGCCAGCGGCTCGCGGGCGTTGGCGAACTGGTCGGTGCCGAAGAGGATGTCGGAGCTGCCGACCGGCTCGACGTCGGCCACCTTGTAGATGAAGGCCGGCCGGATCGTGTCCTGCTCGGCGATCGCCGCCGCGGTCAGCGCCTCGCCGGGGCTCTTCACGTAGGCCCAGACGGTGTCGTTGGCGGCGGCGTTGAGGATCTGGACCAGGCGGCCGACCGCGTCGTCACGGTTGAACTCACCGGGGAGCTTGATCGAGTTCTCGATCTCCTCCAGGCCGATGATGTCGGCGCCCAGGGCGTTGATGGTGTGGACCAGCTTCGCCTCCTGGCGGGCCAGGCTCTCGGCAGTGGCTGCACCACGGGGGCCGCGCCCGTCGTTGGTGGTCGCCTCGTTGGCCGGGGTGTCCGGGTCGTCGAGGAGGCGCACGCCGCAGGAGTTGTTGCCGATCCGGTTGCTCGCCCGGTCGGTGTAGTAGGTGCAGAAGGTGTCCTGCGGCGGGTTCTGCAGCGGTCCGGCGGCGGCGTACGCCACACCGGTGGTGTTGAAGTAGTTGAGGACGTTGAAGGTGGCGATCTTCAGGTCACCGCCGACGTTCTGCGGGAACTGGTTGCCCGCCCGGGTGTCCTCGAAGGTCGCGACCGCGGCCCCGTCGGTGGTCACCGGCAGCTGCGGCTGCAGCTTCCAGATGTTGTTGCGGTAGTCGAGCACGACGGGGGCGTGGAAGGTCACGCCCGCGCCCACCCGCGGCGGCGCCGGGTTGGCACCGGCGCCCTGGGTCAGCCACGGCACCGGCTGGCCCTTGGTGGTCTGGTTGCCGAGGTAGTTGACGCCGGTGCCGTCGTCGAGGGTGACGGCGCGCTCGGCGTTCTCGTCGCGGATCGCCTGCAGCGCCGCGTCGTCGCCGGCGTCGGCGAACTCGGTCGGCTGCTTGAGCGGGTGGTCGCCGGACGCGAGGCCGACCTCGGCGTACTGGTTGGTGGCGTACGCGTTGGTCACCGTGTAGTCGCCGCTGGGCTGGATCAGCATGCTCTCCAGCGGCTCGCGCTCCGCGTCGGTCGTCGGGAACCCGGTGACGAGCGGGCTGACGGCCGGCAGCGGCGTACCGAGCTTGGTCACGCCGGTGCCGGTCACGTTGATCTCGGTGAGGCCGAAGAACTCGCTGACCTTGCCGGTGACCCGGACCGAGTCGCCGACCGCGATGTCAGGGACCGCGTTGCTGCCGTAGTAGACGAAGATGCCGTCGGAGGCGCCCGCGGTCTTGTTTCCGGGGCCGGTGCCGCCGGTCTGGATGGTGAAGCCGTCGAACCCGCTGTTGGCGAACGCCGGGTCCTTGTAGATGCCGGTGACCACGCCGGTCGTGGTGACCGCGTCGGTCCCCTGGCCGGTGCCGGTCGGCGGTGCGTACGGCGAGCGATCGCCGTTGCCCTGGATGGTGGCGATCGACAGCGTCGACGGAGCCGGGCCGACCGTGATCGTGAAGGTGACCTGGTCGGACTGCTGCGGGGTCGAGTCGTCGGTGACCGTCGCGGTCACCGAGTAGCTGCCCTCGGTCGTCGGGGAGCCGGACAGCACGCCGGAGGTCGACAGGGTCACGCCCGCCGGCAGGCCGGTCGCGGACCAGGAGTACGGCTCCTCGCCGCCGGACGCGGTGAGGGTGGCGCTCACCTGGGCGTCGACGGTGGTGGTGATGTCGTTGGCGGTCCCGGCGTCGAGGGGGTCGGGCTCGACCACGCCACCGACCGTGATGCTGATGTCGTCGATGCCGACCCACTCGTCGTTGCCGGCGGCATTCGTCGTCATCACGCGGATGTAGACCTGCGCGGAGCCGGCGGCAGCGGCCGGCAGTGTCACGCTCACGGGAGTGACCGCGGTCGCCTCGTTGGGACCGGTCGTCGCGTCGGCGACGTATCCGTTGGCGAGGTTGGTGTAGTCCCCCGTGGTGCCTACCCGGTACTGGACTGCCACCTGCTGGTTGGTGTTGTCCCCACTGCCGTCGAGGTCTTTTGCGTTGAAGGCGAACGTCGGCGCCCCGACGCCCGTGGTGTCGAGGTGGAACACCACGTGGGGCGCATCGGCGGTGCCGCTGCCCTGCATTGCGATCGCGCCGTTGGCCTCCGACTCGATGATGCCGCCGCTGGAGTTGGAGTTGAGCGACCCGGTGTTGTTGGCGATCACGTTCACGGGCGTCCCGCTGCCGTCCGCCACGATCGTGCGCGGGTCGGTGCCGACGGCGGTCGTCAGGTCGTCGCCTCGATAACCCGTCACGCCGACCACGCCCGACCAGTCGTTCGCGGCCGTGATGAGGCCCGGATCCGACCACGTCTGGTTGTAGGGGAACGACGCGATCGCCGTGCCGACGTCGGCCCTCGCCGGGGAGGGGGCGGCGGCCACGGCGAACCCCGAGAGCGCGAGCGCCGCACCGAGGGAGCCGAAAAGGAACTGCTTCGCTGAACGCATGAACTTCTTCCGGGGTCGTCAACAACGGCACGGGACAACCGATCGCGCGCGCCCGAGAGAAGTGCCGCGAGAGAACGGGGGGAAGGGTCCTTAACCTAGGCCGCGCCTCGGTCGCGGTGGCAAGGGGTTGAGGAAAATCAAGTGACGAAAAGGCGACGCCCAGCCGTCAGATGTTGCCCTTGCGGTACGCCGGACCGCACGATCTCAGTGTGGAGGCTCAGTCGGCGGTGGGAGTGCGGAGCGAGGCACGCTGCTTCCACACGTCGCGGAAGAACTCGTAGCCGGACCACAGGGTCAGCACGAAGGCGACGAGGAGCAGGACGATCGCGAAGCCGTAGGTGATCTCGCCGGGTACGTCGAGCCAGCCGTCGACCTCGAGCAGGGGCAGGGTGAGGAAGCCGAGGGCGAGGGCCTGGGCCGCGGTCTTCCACTTGCCGCTGCGGGCGGCGGCGATGACGACCGACTTGAGCACCGAGAGCCGCAGCAGGGTGACCGCCCATTCGCGGACCAGGACGACGACGGTGATCGTCCACATCCACCAGGTGTCCATGATGATCGACAGCCCGATGAACGCCATGCCGGTGATCGCCTTGTCGGCGATGGGGTCGGCGATCTTGCCGAAGTCGGTGACCAGGTTGCGGGCCCGGGCGATGTCGCCGTCGATCTTGTCGGTGACCATGGCGACGAAGAAGATCGCCCAGGCGACGGTGCGCCAGGTGATCGAGTCGCCGCCGTCGTAGAGCAGCGCCCAGCCGTAGAACGGCACCAGCACGATCCGCAGGGTCGTCAGCGCGTTGGGGAGGTTCCAGTTGCTCGGCTTGGTCGCGGCCTGGCCGGTGCTCGTCTCGCTCATGGCTGTCCTCCTGCCGGTTCGGCGATCAGGTCGACGCCGTCGGAGTCGACGACGACGGCCCGGACGATGTCGCCCACCCGCGCCTCGGGTACGCCGAGCACCCGGGTGGTGCCGTCGACCTCGGGTCCCTGCTCGGCGGCGCGGCCCTCGACCGTGCCGTCGCCGGTGCCGTCGGGGTCGAGCTCCTCGACCAGCACCTCGACGGTGCTGCCGATCCGCTCCTCGGCGCGCTGTGCGGTGAGCTCGGAGACCAGGTCGTCGAGGTGCTGCACGCGTGCGTTGATCTCGTCGGCGTCGAGCTTGCCGCCGAGCCGCTCGGCCTCGGTGCCGTCCTCGTCGGAGTAGCCGAAGACCCCGGTGACGTCCATCCGCGCGGCGACCAGGAAGTCGCACAGGGTCTGGAACTCCTCCTCGGTCTCGCCGGGGAAGCCGACGATGACATTGGAGCGGACCCCGGCCTCGGGCGCGTGGCCGCGGACCTGGTCGAGCAGGCCGAGGAAGCTGTCGGGGTCGCCGAAGCGGCGCATCCGGCGCAGCACGCTGGCGCTGGCGTGCTGGAAGGACAGGTCGAAGTAGGGCGCGACGCCGGGCGTGGTCGCGATGGCGCGGATCAGTCCGGGCCGGGTCTCGGCGGGCTGCAGGTAGGACACCCGGACCCGCTCGATCCCGTCGACCGCGACCAGCTCGGGCAGCAGCGTCTCGAGCAGGCCGAGGTCACCGAGGTCCTTGCCGTAGGAGGTGGAGTTCTCGGAGACGAGGAAGAGCTCCTTGACGCCCTGCTGGGCGAGCCACTGGGCGTCCTGCAGCACGTCGGAGGGCCGGCGGCTGACGAACGAGCCGCGGAACATGGGGATCGCGCAGAAGGTGCAGCGCCGGTCGCAGCCGCTGGCCAGCTTGAGCGGGGCCATCGGCCCACCGTCGAGTCGGCGCCGGATCGCGGACCGGCCGGGGATCGCGATGTCGACCTCGGCGGCCGGCGTCTCGACGACGGCCTGGCGCTCCGCGGGGCTGATCGGCAGCAGCAGCCGCCGGTCGCGCGGGGTGTGGGGGTGCGGCCGCTCCCCCGCCAGGATCGAGCGCAGCCGCCCGGAGATGTCCTGGTAGTCGTCGAAGCCCAGCACGGCGTCGGCCTCGGGCAGCGAGTCGGCGAGCTCCTCGCCGTAGCGCTCCGCCAGGCAGCCCACCGCGACGACCGCCTGGGGCCTGCCCGACTCCTTGAGGTCGGCGGCGGCGAGCAGGGTGTCGATCGAGTCCTTCTTGGCCGCGTCGACGAAGCCGCAGGTGTTGACCACGACGGTGTCGGCGTCCTCCGGGTCGTCGACGAGCGTGAAGCCGTCCGCGGCGAGGCGGCCGGCCAGCTCTTCGGAGTCGACGTCGTTGCGCGCGCACCCGAGGGTGAGCAGCGCGACCGAGACGGGGTTCGTGGGTGTGCTCGTCATGTCCGGCCCAGGCTACCGGCGGACGGTGGCCCGCCGGCATTCCTCGCTCGTGTGATCAGGGCTGTTCAGGGCGCCACGAGGGTCTTGGAGGCCTCCGCGCCGGTGTCGCCCAGCGCCTGCGGCTTGGCGTCGCCGATGGCGTAGGTCACCGAGCCGTCGGAGCTCCAGATCCGGACCGGCGGCACGACCTTCAGCTCGGAGGTCTGGCCGAAGGCCAGGTTCCCGTCGAAGACCCGCTCGCCGGCGGCGTCCCGGATGACCAGCTGGGCTCCCCCGCCGGCCGCGACCAGGGTCAGCTTGATCGGGTCGCCCTTGGCGGCGGCGGCCTTGGAGATGCCGCCGCTCTGGTTCAGGACGGGGGTGTCGCCGATCGGAGCGGGGCCGCCCATCACCAGCTTCGCCACCGACCAGATCAACACCGCACCCATCACCGCGGCGATCAGCACCGACCAGTTGCGCCCGCCCCGGGTGCTGCGGATCGAGCCGCCGGCACCGGTCGCGAGCTCGGCCTCGAACACCCGGCGCGGGTCGACCGGCGCGTCGGCGTAGGTCTCGTCGTACGTCGCCACGAGCGGGCCGGCGTCGATGCCGAGGACCCGCGCCAGGGTGCGCAGGTGGCCCCGGGCATAGAAGTCGCCGCCGCACGGGGCGAAGTCGTCGACCTCGATCGCCTCGATGACGTGGGGACGGATCCGGGTGCGCTCGGAGAGCTGGTCGATGGTGAGCCGCAACCGGTCGCGCGCGGCGGTCAGCTCCGGCCCGATCACCGGCTGGGCGGCGGGCCGCACGGCCAGGTCGTCGAGGACGACGGTGACGTCACCGGCCTCGTCGGCGGCGAGCGGCGCCTCGGCCACCGGCGCCCGGACCAGGACCGGACGGTCCAGCTCGACCCGGGCGGCGAGCACCGTCGGGCGCTCGGGCGCGGGCGGCTCCTCGTCCTCGGCGGGGACGGCGGCGATCTCGTCGGTCGACTCGGTGTCGGCGGCGAGGATCACCTCGCCGGTGTCCTCGTAGTCCGCCTCCTGGACGTCCTCGAGGTCCGCCTGCCGTCCGCTCAGCCCGGCGGCCACCCGGGCCGCGATGCCGCGCCGCTGCTCGGGGACGGCCACCTCGTCGGCGTACAGGTCGCTCAGCTGGGGCACCGACTCGGCGCGGGGCGAGGTGCCGTCGTCGCTCATGCCCGGCACCACCTCCACCACGTCGGCGCGGCCGTCGGCGAGGTCGGCGAGCGCGTCGCTCAGCGAGCCGCTGTCGACGCCGACCACCCGCGTCGCCAGGGTCAGCGGTACGACGAGCTGCTGGTCGTCGTAGCCGTCGACGAGGATGTGTCCGTCGCGAACCAGGCCGCGGCGCGGGAGGTGCTCGAGGCAGTCGATCTCGGGCCACGCGATGCCCCGCCAGTCGGCCCCCTGGCGCAGGCGCACGCCGTGGTCGTCGGCGACGAGCAGCGGCGCGCGGCCGTCGACGAGGGCCGCGAGGTGGGCCAGGGTGACCAGGGCCAGCACGCCGAAGGCCAGCCAGTCCAAGGTGGTGCCGCCACCGAAGGCGCGCACGGCGAAGGCGACCGTCAGCAGGGCCGAGAACCCGCCGACGGTGGCCGACAGCGCGACATTGCGGCGGACCTCGATCCGCGGGCTGGTCTCGGTCATCTCGCTCACGCCTCCCCCTGGATGGTCATGATCACGGCATCGATCTCGTCGGGCTTGACCAGCACGTCGCGGGCCTTCGAGCCCTCGCTCGGCCCGACCACGCCCCGGCTCTCCAGGATGTCCATCAGCCGGCCGGCCTTGGCGAAGCCGACGCGCAGCTTGCGCTGGAGCATCGAGGTGGAGCCGAACTGGGTGGAGACCACCAGCTCGATCGCCTGGACGACCAGGTCCATGTCGTCGCCGATGTCGTCGTCGAGGACCTTGTTGGACGCCGCCGGCGCGGTGACGTCGTCGCGGTAGCTGGGCTCGAGCTGGCCCTTGCAGTGCTTGACGACCTGCTGGATCTCGGGCTCGCTGACCCAGGAGCCCTGCACGCGGATCGGCTTGGAGGCGCCCATCGGCAGGAACAGGCCGTCACCCTGGCCGACCAGCTTCTCCGCGCCGGGGGTGTCGAGGATGACCCGGCTGTCGGCGAGGCTGGACGTCGCGAACGCCAGCCGCGACGGGACGTTGGCCTTGATCAGGCCGGTCACCACGTCGACGGACGGGCGCTGCGTGGCGAGCACCAGGTGGATGCCGGCGGCCCGGGCGAGCTGGGTGATCCGGACGATCGAGCTCTCCACGTCGCGCGGGGCGACCATCATCAGGTCGGCGAGCTCGTCGACGATCACCAGCAGGTACGGGTACGGCGTCAACGTGCGCTCGCTGCCCGGCGGCACCTCGACCTTGCCCTCGCGGACGGCCTTGTTGAAGTCGTTGATGTGGCGGAAGCCGAAGTTGGCCAGGTCGTCGTACCGCATGTCCATCTCGCGACAGACCCACTCGAGCGCCTCGGCGGCCTTCTTCGGGTTGGTGATGATCGGCGTGATCAGGTGCGGGACGCCCTCGTAGGCGTTGAGCTCGACCCGCTTGGGGTCGACCATGATCATCCGCACCTCGTCGGGGGTCGAGCGCATCAGCACCGAGGTGATCATCGAGTTGATGAAGGACGACTTTCCGGAGCCGGTGGCACCGGCGACCAGCAGGTGCGGCATCTTCGCGAGGTTCGCCACGACGAAGCCGCCCTCGACGTCCTTGCCCAGACCGGCCACCAGCGGGTGGTGGTCGGTGCGCGCGACGTTGGACCGGAGCACGTCGCCCAGGGAGACGATCTCCTTGTCGGTGTTGGGGATCTCGACGCCGACCGCGGACTTGCCGGGGATCGGGCTGAGGATCCGCACGTCCTCCGAGCCGACGGCGTAGGAGATGTTGCGCTGGACGCCGAGGATCTTCTCGACCTTGACGCCGGTGCCGAGCTCGATCTCGTAGCGGGTGACCGTCGGGCCGCGGGTGTAGCCGGTGACCTGGGCGTCGACGTTGAACTCGTCGAGGACGCCCTGCAGCCGGCTGACGACGTCGTCGCTGGCCTTGGACCGGGCCCGGTGCGGGTCGCCGGGCTTGAGCGCGCTGGCGTCCGGGAGCGTGTAGACGATGTCGCCGGACAGCGCGAGCTGCTCGACGCGCTGCGGCAGGTCGGCGTGCGGCGGCGGCTCGAGCTCGCCGGTCTCGTCGTCGGCCGTCGTGGCGGCCTGCGCCAGGCGGCGGGCGATGAGCGCGTTGGAGCCGGCCTCGGGGTCGACCGGCTCGTCCTCGGCCAGTGGCACGTCGATGGGCTCGAGCAGCTCCATCGACTCCTCGGCCGGGCTCGGCTCCTCGTCCTTCTTGCGCCGCCGCTTCTTCGGCTCGGCGAGCACCGGCGAGTCGTACGCCGGGTCGCCCATCCGCTCGAAGGTGTCGTCGATGCTGAGCGGCCCGGCGTCCTCCTCGTGGTGGCGCCCGAGCAGCAGGTCGCCGATCTCGCGCAGCCGGTCCGGGACCCGGTAGAGCGGGGTCGCGGTGATCACGAGCAGGCCGAACACGGCGAGCAGCGCCAGCAGCGGTACGACGACCGCCGGCGAGCGGAGCAGGTCGAGCAGCAGGGCCGAGACGACGTACCCGACGGCGCCGCCGCCGTCGCGCAGCGGCATGGTGTCGCCCTGCACCGGCTCGGGGCTGCCGTTGGCGATGTGGACGATGCCGAGCAGGCCGAAGGACAGCGCGGTCCAGCCGATCACCTGACGGCCGGCGGGGCCGTTGCCGACCGGGTCGCGCATGATCCGCCAGCCGGCGGCGAGCACGAGCAGCGGCACCAGCCAGCCGACCTTGCCGACCGACCCGGACACGGCCGCCCGGGTGAAGTCCATGACGCCACCGGGCACCTCGAACCAGACCGCGCCGGTGATGACCAGGGCGACGGCGACGAGCAGTAGCCCGAGGCCGTCACGACGCTGCTCGGGGTCGATGTCGCGCGCACCGTGGCCCACGCCGCGGGTGACCGCCCCGATCCCGTGGGCGAAGGCGAGCCAGAGGGCGACCACTCCCCTGCCGAGCGCGGTGAACGCGCGCAGCACCGGCCCGGGCCCACTGCGCACCGCGCGCGGGGCAGGCCGCTTCGCCGCCGACTTCTTCGCCGGCGGTCGCTTCTTGGTGGTCGTACTCCGGGTACGCGAGCTGGCTGTCTTCTTCACGCCCGAGCGGGAGGAAGAGCTGGTCCTGCTGCGCGACGCCGGCGGGGAAGACGTACGGGTCGCCATGACACCAAACCTAGGCGATCGTCACTCCAGTCACAGGGACCACAGAGGGGTGTGTCTCCGCGGCCCGGCGACTCCCCGGGCATCGCCCCCGAACTTCCTGCGGCCCGATCGGCGGGTCGGCGCAGAGTTTGCTCCGAACCTCTGGACCGCCCGCATTCCTGCCCCTAGGGTGCCGAGAACGTGTGCGGGAGGAGCGGCTATCCCCTAGGCCGCTCGACGGCACGTTCTATCTCGAGGAGAACATTCGTGAGACTCAACCTTCCAGACGCCCTGCGGAAGGGCGTCGGACTCTCGCTCGTCGGGGCCGCCCTCGTGGTCATCCCGTCGACGCCGACCGTGGCGACGCCCCCTGATCCGTCGGTCGTCCAGCAGATGCGTGACGAAGCGGCCGGCAAGGTCACCGTCACCAACTCGCCGGCCACCGAGCGCACCAGCTTCATCCGCGCGACCGACGACCTGTTCCCGTCCCATCGGGCGGTCAAGTCAGCGACCGGAGCGGCGGAGAAGGCCACCGCCTACGTCACCAAGTACGGGCGTGCCTTCGGCGGGGCGGGCGTCGAGCTGAGCTCGGGGACCGTCAGCGAGTCGCCGGCCGGCTACACCGTCGACTTCACCCAGACCTACCAGGGGCTGCCGGTCTTCGCCAGCAAGCTCCGCGCCCACGTCGACCGTCAGGGCGACCTGACCTCGGTGGGCGGCTACGTCGCGCCGGGCATCGACGTCGCGACCACACCGGCGTGGGACGAGGCGGCCGCGGTCGCGAAGGCCAAGAAGCTGGTCAAGGCCGCTCCCGCCGGCGGACGTGACGCGGCCAAGGTCAGCGGCGACCTCACCGTGTCGAAGGCCGATCTCTCCATCTACCGGATGGGCGCCATCCAGGGCGTCGAGGGCCGCAACCTCCTCGCCTGGGTCATCGAGGTCACCGACGGCAAGCAGGTGCGGGAGACCGTCGTCCTGGACGCGGCCACGGGCAAGCCGGTGAATCGGTACTCCATGATCGCCCACGACCTCGACCGCGAGCTGATCGAGGCGTACGACGGCGACGAACCTCGCGAGACCGTGTGGCTCGAGGGAGACGACTGGCCGGTCAGCCGCGCTGGTGGCGAACTCGACGAGGACCAGCAGAACGAGGTGCAGGGCACCGGCGAGGCCTACTGGTTCTTCAAGAACTCCTTCGGCCGCGACTCCTACGACGACGAGGGCTCGACGATGGTGACGGTCAACAACGACCCGTCCATCCAGTGCCCCAACGCGAACTGGAACGGCATCTCGACCAACTACTGCTCGGGCGTCTCCTCCGACGACACCGTGGCCCACGAGTGGGGGCACGCCTACACCGAGTACACCTCCGGCCTGCTCTACCAGTGGCAGCCCGGTGCGATGAACGAGGCCTACTCGGACATCTGGGGCGAGACGGTCGACATGCTCAACGAGCGCTACAACGAGATCCCGGACGTGCCGCGCGCGGTCGGTGACTGCTCGAAGTACAGCCTCGGCATCGCGATCTCGATCGTGGCGCCCGCGGAGATCGCCGGCGACTGCGTCGCCGTCAAGGCCTCCGGCGGTCCGGACTTCCCAGCGACGCCGACCTCGGTGACGCTCGTGGTGGGCAAGGACGCGTCCGACCTGCCGAACGACGACCTGCCGACCGATGGCTGCTCGCCGTTCACCAACGCCGACGACATCGAGGGCAATTGGGTCTTCGTCGACGAGAATCTCACCACCGGCTGCGGTGCCGGAAGCCTCGCGGAGTACTACGAGGGCCTCGACGCCAACGCGGTCGACGCGGGCGCCGTGGGCATCATCGTCGGCGGCGATCCGGCGTACGACCCATGGGACATGCCGGGTGCCACGTTCACCCTCCCGGCCGCTCAGGTCGACGGCGACTCCGGCACCGCGATCAAGTCGGTCGACGAGCCGGTGACGATCAGCGTCAGCAAGGCCGAGTCCCCCGGCGGGATCATCGACTCCTACCGCTGGCTGTCCGGTGAGGGCGATCCCGCCTTCGGCGGCGCGATCCGCGACATGTGGAACCCGAACTGCTACGGCGACCCGGCGAAGGTGAGCGACGAGGAGTACTACTGCGACACGGCAGACAGCGGCGGCGTCCACACCAACTCCGGCGTGGTCAACCACACCTACGCCCTGCTGGTGGACGGCGGCACCTACAACGGCGTCGCGGTCGACGGCATCGGCCTGGACAAGGCGGCGAACATCTTCTGGCACACCCAGACGAACTACCTGACCTCGACCTCCGGCTTCGCCGAGCTGGCCGACGGCCTGGAGGCGTCCTGTGCCGCCCTGACCGGGGTGACCACGCTGAAGAAGCTCGCCGTTGGCGTCAGTGACACCGGCGGCCGCGAGGCCGACGGCGGCGCGCTGCCGGCGATCACCGCGAGCGACTGCGCGTCGGTCGCGGCCGTCGCCGACGCCACCGAGCTGCGGGTCGAGCCGGTGCAGTGCAACTTCAAGCCGATGTTCAAGAAGGGCACCATCGGGTGCGGTGACGGGACCGTGACCAAGACCCTGTGGTCCGAGGGCTTCGAGTCGGGGCTGCCCGCGACGTGGACCAAGGACGTCGACGCCGAGCACGCCCACTTCGACCCGACCGTGACGAACAAGCTCCCGCTCGTCACCGAGGGCGGCACCCAGCACAAGGGCGGACCGTCGGTGCTGTACTTCAACGACAAGGGCGACGACGGCAACTACGGCAGCTGCAACGACGACGACGAGGACTACTCGTCGCGGGTCAGCATGGCGACGCCCACGCTGACCGTCCCCGACGGCGAGCTGCCCCGGCTCTCCTTCGACCACTACGTGGCCTCGGAGGTCGAGTTCGACGGCGGCAACGTCAAGGTGAGCGTGAACGGAGCACCGTACGCCCTGGTTCCGGACGGGGCGTGGCTCTACAACGCGCCGGGCGGCCAGCTCGAGACCGCCGACGGGGGCAACACCAACCCCATGGCGGGCGAGGCGGCGTTCACCGGCACCGACGGCGGCAAGCCGACCGGCGCCTGGGGCTCGTCGGTCATCGACCTCGCCGAGCTGGCCAAGCCCGGCGACACCGTCCAGTTCCGGTTCGACTTCGGCATGGACGGCTGCAACGGCATCGACGGCTGGTACATCGACAACGTCGCGCTGAGCATCTGCACCGCTCCCGCCGCCATCCCGCCCGGGACCGCTGCCGTCGTGCCGATCGCCACGGCCAAGAAGGGCACGGTCACCATCAAGGTCGTCGGCACCGTGCCCACCGGCACGGTGACGGTCACGATCAAGGGCAAGCAGTACACCGGGACCGTGGTGAACGGAGTGCTGAAGGTCAAGGCCAAGAAGCAGCTCAAGAAGCTGTGGAAGAAGGGCAAGCGCAAGGTCAAGGCGACCGTCAGCTACCCCGGCGACGCCAAGGTCGCGCCCTTCTCCCAGAAGATCACGATCAAGCTGAAGGGCAAGCAGTAGCCGACCGGCTCCACCTCACGACCGGCGTCCGTCCGGCGGGTCACCCCCGCCGGGCGGGCGCCGGTCTCGTTAGGCTCGGGGAATGCGCCGCACCCGCACCCTGACCACCCGCGTCGGCATCGTCGTCGCGACCCTGACCGCGCTGCTCGCCGCGAGCACGCCCGGCGCCCAGGCGGCGGTCCGCAACCACGACGTGGTCAGCCGGGCCGACATCGTGCGGGTGTTCCCCCAGTTCCGCAACGACGACTACCTCGGCACCATCGTGATCCGCGACAAGGTGCTGCGCTACCCGAACCCGGAGGCGTGCTCGACGTGGGCCGAGGCCCAGGGGACGTCCGGGCGCGAGTACGGCACGGGCTACGGCCTCACGGTCCAGAAGCGGACCTTCAACACCTACCTGGTCGAGTTCGCCAGCCGGGCGCAGGCCAAGGCGATCCTGCGCAGCGCCAAGACCTACGTCACCGCCTGCGCCCAGCACTGGGCGGGCCTGAACGCGACGGTACGACGGGCGAAGCTGCCGCGGCTCGGCGACCAGCGGGTCGCGTTCCGCACGGTCGAGTACTTCACGAGCGGCCCGAAGGAGACCACGACGGTGGTCGTCCGCAAGGGCCGCCGGGTACTGCTCACCCGGATCATGCAGCCGACGACGGTGCCCGCCCGCAAGGTCGCGCAGATCTCGCGGGTCGCGGTCCGCAAGATGGGCTGAGCCCGGCTCAGGCCTCGACCACCACCGGGATGATCATCGGGCGGCGCTTGTGGGTGCCGCTGACCCAGCGGCCGATGGTGCGGCGCACGGTCTGCTGCAACTGGTAGGTGTCGGTGCTGCCCTCGCTGAGCGAGCGGTTCACGGCGTCGATGATCGGCTGCTTGATGGACTCGAAGTCGGAGTCGGCCCAGGCATGGCCGCGGGCATGGATCTCGGGCCCGGCGGACACCTTGCCGGCGACCGAGTCGACGACCACGATCACCGAGATGAAGCCCTCCTCGCCGAGGATCCGGCGGTCCTTCAGCTCGGACTCGGTGACGTCGCCGACGGACTGGCCGTCGACGAAGACGTAGCCGCACTCGACCTTGCCGACCACGGACGCGACGCCGTCGACCAGGTCGACGACGACCCCGTCCTCGGCGTACACGACGTTCTCGACGCCGGTCTGCTTGGCCAGGTCGCCGTTGGCGAGCATGTGGCGCACCTCGCCGTGGACCGGCAGCACGTTGCGCGGCTTGACGATGTTGTAGCAGTAGAGCAGCTCGCCGGCACTCGCGTGGCCGCTGACGTGGACCAGGGCGTTGCCCTTGTGGACGACGTGGGCGCCGAGCCGGGCCAGGCCGTTGATCACCCGGTAGACGGCGTTCTCGTTGCCGGGGATGAGGCTCGAGGCGAGGACGACGGTGTCGCCCTCCTCGAGGTGCACGAAGTTGTGGCTGCGCTGCGCGATCCGGGCCAGCGCGCTCAGCGGCTCGCCCTGTGACCCGGTGGAGATGAGCACCTGCCGCTCGGGGGCGAGCTCGGCCAGCTCCTTGGCCTCGACCATCACGCCCGGCGGGACGTGGAGGTAGCCGAGGTCGCGGGCGATCGCCATGTTGCGCACCATCGAGCGGCCGACGTAGGCGACCTTGCGGTTGTGCTTGACCGCGGCGTCGAGGACCTGCTGGACGCGGTGCACGTGGGAGGCGAAGCAGGCGACGATGATCCGCTGCTTCGACTCCGCGAACGCCTGCTCCAGGACCGGGGTGATCTTGCGCTCGGCGGTGGTGAACCCGGGCACCTCGGCGTTGGTGGAGTCGGTGAGGAAGAGGTCGACTCCCTCCTCACCCAGCCGGGCGAACGCGCGCAGGTCGGTGATCCGGCCGTCGAGCGGGAGCTGGTCCATCTTGAAGTCGCCGGTGTGGAGCACCATGCCGGCGCCGGTGCGGATCGCGACCGCGAGCGCGTCGGGGATGGAGTGGTTGACCGCCACGAACTCGAGGTCGAAGGGACCGAAGGAGATCCGGTCGCCCTCCTTGACCGTGTGGAAGGTGGTCTGCCGCAGCCGGTGCTCGCGCAGCTTGCCGTTGAGCAGCGCGAGGGTGAGCTGGGAGCCGACGAGCGGGATGTCCTGGCGCTCGCGCAGGAGGTACGGCGTCGCGCCGATGTGGTCCTCGTGCCCGTGGGTGAGCACCAGCGCCTCGACCTTGTCGAGCCGGTCGCGGATCGCGGCGAAGTCGGGGAGGATCAGGTCGACGCCCGGGTGGTGGTCGTCGGGGAAGAGCACGCCGCAGTCGACGATGAGCAGCCGGCCGTCGTACTCGAAGACGGTCATGTTGCGGCCGACCTCGCCGAGACCGCCCAGCGGGATGACCCGCAGGCCGCCCTTCGGGAGCTTCGGCGGGGCGGACAGCTCGGGGTGCGGGTGGCTCATCAGATCAGGCCCGCCGCCGCCAGACCCGCGCGCAGGTCGGCGACCTCCGCGTCGTCGAGCGCCATCAGCGGAGGTCGGACCGACCGGTTGTCGAGCACCCCGGCCAGCTCCAGCGCCGCCTTGGCGGTCGTGGCGCCGTAGTTGGCCACGCCCATGATCGCCTCGAAGGCGGGGACCAGGCCGGTGTGGATCCGCAGCGCCTCGGCGTGGTCACCCGCGAGGAAGGCCTCGATCATCGAGCGGAGGTGGGTGCCGGCGACGTGGCCGACGACCGAGACCAGGCCGGTCGCGCCGTAGGCGAGGTAGCCGAGGGTGTTGACGTCGTCGCCGGAGTAGACGGCGTAGCCGAGGTCGACCAGCTGGGCGGTGCGGGACAGGTCACCGGTGGCGTCCTTGACCGCGACGACCGTCTCCCACTCCTTGGCGGCGGCGTAAGTCTCCAGGGCGATCTTGGTGCCGGTGCGGCCGGGGACGTCGTAGAGCATGACGGGAACCGCGGCCGCCTCGACGACCTGGCGGAAGTGCTGGAGCACGCCGGGCTGGCTCGGCTTGTTGTAGTAGGGCGTCACGAGGAGCAGCCCGTCGGCGCCGACCTTCTCGGCCTGCTTGGCGAGCTCGACGGAGTGGCGGGTGTCGTTGGTGCCGACCCCGGCGACCACCTTGGCCCGGTCACCGACCGCGTCCTTGACCGCGGCCAGCGTCTCGCCGTCCTCGGCGCCGGTGGTGGTCGGCGACTCGCCGGTGGTGCCGGACACGACGATGCCGTCGTTGCCGTTGTCGACCAGGTGCTTGGCGACCTTCTGCACCCCGTCCAGGTCGACCGAGCCGTCCTCGTGGAACGGCGTGACCATGGCGGTCAGCAGGGTGCCGAAGGGTGCAGAAGTCATGGGGCCAGGCTATCGCCCCGGACCGCGTCACCCTCACATCGCCGCCGTCGACGTGGCTCGGACGTGCGTCACACCTGGGTCACATGTGGGTCACACGTGCGGCATGACCTCCGCCGCGACCAGCCGCAGGTGGTCGAGGTCGCCCAGGTCGAGGGTCTGCAGGTAGATCCGCTGGGCGCCGAGCGCCTCGTAGCGCTTGATCTTGGCGACCACCTCGTCGGGGGTGCCCGCCAGCCCGTTGGCGCGCAGCTCGTCGACCTCGCGGCCGATCGCGGCCGCCCGGCGCGCGACCTCGGCCTCGTCCTGGCCGACGCAGAGGACCAGCGCGTTGGACCAGGTGATCGTCTCGGGGTCGCGGCCGATCTCCTCCGCGGCCGCGCGGACCCGGCCGAACTGCGCGGCGGTGGTCTCCTCGTCGACGAACGGCAGGTTGAACTCGTCGGCGTACGCCGCGGCGAGCGCGGGCGTCTGCCTCTTGCCGAGCCCGCCGACGAGCAGCGGGACGCCGCCACGGTGCCCGCTGGTCTGCACCGGCTTGGGCAGCGCCGGGCTGTCCTTCAGCTGGTAGTGCGCGCCGTCGAAGTCGAACAGCTCGCCGACCGGCGTGGTCCACAGCCCGGTGACCAGCGCGAGCTGCTCGGCGTACCGCTCGAAGCGCTCTCGGGTGTCGGGGAACGGGATGCCGTAGGCCGTGTGCTCCTGGGTGAACCAGCCCGCCCCGAGGCCGAGCTCGATCCGCCCGCCGCTCATCTGGTCGACCTGGGCCACCTGGATGGCCAGCACGCCCGGGTGCCGGAAGGTCGCGCTGGTCATCAGCGTGCCGAGGCGAATCGTGCTGGTGTCGCGGGCCAGGCCGGCGAGCGTGGTCCAGGCGTCCGTCGAGCCGGGCAGCCCGTCGCCGCTCATGTGCAGGTAGTGGTCGCTGCGGAAGAAGGCGCCGAAGCCGAGGCGCTCGGCCTCCTGGGCGACGGCCAGCAGGTCGTCGTACGTCGCGCCCTGCTGCGGTTCGGTGAAGACACGGAGCTCCATGCCCCTACCCTGCCAGCCGCGTGGTCAGGAGCCGCCACAGGCGAACGAGCGCTCCCACCACACGATGGTGAAGCCCTCGCGCGGCTCGCGCCGGACCTCGCGCCAGCGCTTCTCGCCGAACTCCGGGTAGTGGGTGTCGCCCTCGGGAGCGAGCGGGATCTCGGAGAGGATCTGCTCATCGGCGTACGGCATCGCGGCGGCGTAGACCGCCGCTCCCCCGCCGATCATCACCTGCCGGTCCTCGGGCTGGCCGGCGAGCAGCCGGTCGGCCAGGGCGAGCGCGTCGGTGATCGAGTGCGCGACCTCGACCCCCTCGGCGGCGTAGTCGGGGTCGCGGGTGAGCACGACGGTGGTCCGGCCGGGCAGCGGCCGGCCGATGCCCTCGTGGGTGGTGCGGCCCAGGATCAGCACGTGGCCCGTCGTGGTGGCCTTGAAGTGCTGGAAGTCCTCGGAGATCTTCCACGGGATGTCCGCGTCGGCGCCGATCACGCCGTTCTGGGCGACGGCGGCCACCATCGTGACCCGCCGTCCGGCAGGAGTGCTCATACGGCGATCGGCGCCTTGATCGCGGGGTGCGGGTCGTAGCCCTCGACGGCGATGTCCTCCAGCTCGAAGGCGTCGATCTCGGTGACCGCCGGGTTGAGCACGAGCGTCGGCAGCGGCCGCGGCTCGCGGGTGAGCTGGAGCCGGGCCTGCTCGAGGTGGTTGGCGTAGAGGTGCGCGTCGCCCAGGGTGTGCACGAAGTCGCCGACGCCGAGGCCCGCCACCTGGGCGACCATGTGGGTGAGCAGCGCGTACGACGCGATGTTGAACGGCACGCCGAGGAAGACGTCCGCCGAGCGCTGGTAGAGCTGGCAGCTCAAGGCCGGCCGGCCGTCGGCCCCACGACCCACATAGAACTGGAACAGGCTGTGGCACGGCGGCAGCGCCATGTCGTCGACCTGGCTCGGGTTCCACGCGGAGACGATGTGGCGCCGGCTGTCGGGGTTGGCCCGGATCTGGTCGATCACCTGGGCGAGCTGGTCGATGTGGCCGCCGTCGGGGGTGGGCCACGAGCGCCACTGGGCGCCGTAGACGGGGCCGAGGTCGCCGTTCTCGTCGGCCCACTCGTCCCAGATCGTGATGCCGCGCTCCTGCAGCCAGCGCACGTTGGTGTCGCCGCGCAGGAACCAGAGCAGCTCGCCGAACACCGAGCGGGTGTGGATCTTCTTCGTCGTCACCAGCGGGAAGCCCGCGCTGAGGTCGAAGCGCATCTGGTGGCCGAAGACGCTGAGCGTGCCGGTGCCGGTGCGGTCCCCCTTCTCGGTGCCCTCGTCGAGAATGCGTTGGACGAGGTCGAGGTACGCGCGCACGCCTTCAGCCTACGGTCACAGGGACAGCGTCCCGTGCACGGTCGTCCGGGTGTCGCCGCCGACCCAGATCGTGCCGTCGGCGTCGGTGTCGACATGGATCCGGCCCCGGCGGCCGATGGCGGTGCCCTGCGCGGCGACGTACGACGGCGGCAGGGTGCCGGCACCGGTCAGCCACTGCGCGGCGGCGGCGTTGAAGCTGCCGGTCACGGGGTCCTCGGTGAAGCCGAGGTCGGGACCGAACACCCGCACCTCCAGCGCGCTCTCGCCGCCCGGCTCGTGGAGGCCGACGACGCCGACCTCGAGTCCCTCGAAGGCCGACCAGTCGGGCTGCAGGGCGAGCACCGCCGCCGCGTCGCGGAGCCGGACGCCGACGAAGTGCGGGCCGTTGACCAGCCGGCGCGCCTCGACGACGTCGTCGGGGGCGATCCGGAGCGCGCGGGCCACCGTCGCGATCTCGGCGTCGGTGACGGGCGCCTGGGTCAGCGGCGGCGCCGCGAAAGCCAGCCGGCCCTCGGCGCGGCGCAGCTCGACCAGGCCGACGCCGCACTGCTGCACGACCCGCTCCCCCGCGGGCACGCCGTCGGCCTCGAGCCAGGCGTGCGCGGAGCCGAGGGTCGGATGGCCGGCGAACGGCAGCTCCGCGGCGGGCGTGAAGATCCGCAGCCGGTAGTCGGCCGCCGGGTCCGTCGGCGCCAGCAGGAAGCTGGTCTCGCTCAGGTTCGTCCAGCGGGCGATCGCCCGCATCCGGTCGTCGCTGAGCCCGTCGGCGCCGTGGACGACCGCGAGCGGGTTGCCGAGCAGCGCCTCGGTCGTGAAGACGTCGACCTGGCGGAAGTCGCGGGTGCTCATGCCGACAGCGACATGGGTCCATAGACCTCGCGGTCCACCTCGAACAGGGTCACCTGGGTGACGCCCAGGTCCGCGAGCGCCGACCAGGTCTCCCCGATCCACGACTCGGCGTCGCCCTGGTTGGGGAAGGCGACCTCGGCGTACTCCGTTGCGGCGTCACCGGTCAGCGTCACCTCGGCGCCGGAGGCGTCCTCGAGGCGCCAGTGCCAGGGGTTCTCGGCCGGGGCGGAGGGGCGGTACGGCGCGGGCTGCTCGGGAAGGCTCATGGTCACGACTCTCGCACGGAGGGCTGTACGAACGGCGGCTTGGTGATCTGGAAGACCTCGGGCCGGCCGCGTACGTCGACCATCACCTCGGCGCCGTCGTCGACCACCGTCGAGACCAGGGCCAGCGCGATGCCCTTCTTCATCGTCGGCGAGAAGGTGCCGGAGGTGACCTCGCCCAGAGGGACGTCACGCAGCAGGCGCACGCTCATGTGGGGCCGCGGGATCGCGCGACCGGTGGAGACCAGGCCGACCAGCTTGCGGCGCGGGCCCTCCTCGCGCTCGGCGAGCAGCCGGTCCCGGCCCCAGAACGCGGGCTTCTTCCAGCCGACCGCCCAGCCCAGCCGGGCCTCGTTGGGGGTGATGTCCGGCGAGATGTCCTGGCCGTGCAGCGGGTAGCCCATCTCGGTGCGCAGCGTGTCGCGGGCGCCGAGCCCGGCCGGCACCAGGCCGTACGGCTCGCCGGCCCGCATCAGCGCGTCCCAGAGCGCCGGCGCCACCTCGGACGGCGCGATCAGCTCGTAGCCGCGCTCCCCCGTGTAGCCGGTGCGGCACACCACGACCTCGGCGCCCTCGAAGGGCGCCTCGACGAAGGTCAGGTAGTCGTGGCCGACGGGCAGGCCGACGCCCGCGACCACCTCGTCGGACCTGGTGCCCTGGACCGCCAGCACGACGTAGTCGCGGTGGTGGTCGAGCACCTCGACGCCCTCCGGCGCGGCCGCGACCAGCCGGCGGCGCACCTCGTCGTTGTTGGCGGCGTTCGGGACGACCAGCACGTGGTCGTCGTCGCGGTAGTAGGTGAACACGTCGTCGACGATCCCGCCGGTCGCGTCGTCGACGACCAGGCTGTACTGGGCCCGGCCGGGGCCGATCCGGCGCAGGTCGTTGGTCAGCGTGGCGTTGAGGAAGTCGACCGCGCCGGGTCCGCGCACCACGAGCTTGCCGAGGTGGCTCACGTCGAAGATGCCGACGCCGTCGCGGACCGCGGTGTGCTCCTTCACCACGCCGGTGGGGTACTCCAACGGCATCAGCCAGCCCCCGAACTCCGAGAACTTGGCGCCCAGCGCCTCGTGCCGGTCGTGGAGCGGGCTGGTCAGCGGGGACGAGGAGGTCGCGTCGGCCATGATCCGGAATCTATGGCATGCGGCTCCCCGGCGGGAGCGTGGCTATTCTGCGACGCGTGACGACCTTCGCCCTCCGCACGGCCAGCCCCGCCAAGACCCGCGCCGAAGCGGTGGTCGTCGGGGTGCTGCCCGACGGGAAGCTGGCGCCCGGCGCCGAGGACGTGGCCGCCGCCTACGGACGCAAGCTCGCCGGCCTGCTGGCCACCGTCGGCGTCAAGGGCGCGCCGGGCGAGGTCGCCAAGGTGCCGACCGGCGGCACCATCGCCTCGCCGCTCCTCGTGCTCGTCGGGCTCGGCGCCTCCCCCGACCCCGACGGCGTCCGCCGGGCCGCCGGCAACGCCGCCCGCGCCGTCACCAACGCGGCCTCGGTCGCCCTCGCCCTGCCCGCCGACACGCCGGAGCTGGTGCGCGCCGTGATCGAGGGCTACCGGCTGGGCGGCTACGCCTTCACGGCCTACAAGAGCAAGCCCGCCACCCCGACCACGCCGGCCGAGGTCGTCGTGCTGACGCCGGCCGCCCGTCGTACCGAGGTCGTGGCGGCCGTCGAGCCGGCCCAGGTCCTCGTCGACGCCGTGCTCGCCGCCCGCGACTGGGTAAACACGCCGCCCGGCGACCTGACCCCGCCGGCCTTCGCCGACGCGATCGCGGACGCGGTGAAGGCCACCAACAAGGGACTTCCCAAGGGCGCCGCCCGGCTCAAGGTGGACGTGCTCGACGAGGTCCGCCTCGCCGAGCTCGGCTGCGGCGGGCTGCTCGGCGTCGGCGCCGGCTCGGACGCGCCCCCGCGCCTGGTCGAGCTCGGCTACGCCCCCAAGGACGCCGTCGCCCACATCGCCCTGGTCGGCAAGGGGATCACCTTCGACTCCGGTGGCCTGTGGATCAAGCCCGCCGCCAGCATGGCCACCATGAAGGAGGACATGGCCGGCGCCGCGGCCGTCGTCCAGGCCACCCTCGCCGCCGCCCGCCTCGGCCTTCCGGTGCGGATCTCGGCGTACGCCGCCCTCGCCGAGAACATGGTCGGCGCCTCCTCGATGCGTCCCGGCGACGTGCTGACCACCTACGACGGCACCACCGTCGAGGTCACCAACACCGACGCCGAGGGCCGGCTGGTGCTCGCCGACGCCCTCGGCCGCGCGGTCGAGGCCGCGCCCGACACCATCCTCGACATCGCCACGCTCACCGGGCACATGGTGATGGCGCTCGGCGAGAAGATGGCCGGCGTCATGGGCGACGACGACGTGGTCGCCGCCGTCCTCGCCGCGGGCTCCGCGGCCGGCGAGGACGGCTGGCCGATGCCGATCCCCGAGTTCATGGACGAGCGGATCCACAGCTCGACCGTCGCCGACCTCGCCCAGTACGACGGCATCCGCTGGGGCGGCGGCCTGTTCGCGGCCGCCTTCCTGCGCGAGTTCACCGGCGGGCTGCCCTGGGCGCACCTCGACATCGCCGGACCGACCTTCGTCAAGGGCGGTCCGTCGGGGCACCTCGTCCCGGGCGCCACCGGCTACGGCGTGGCGACCCTGGTGGAGTACCTCAGGACTCGGGCGACTGCCGGCGCTGCTGCTCCCGCTGCTTCTGTGCCTGCCTGACCCGGGAGTTGTAGTCGCGCATCCGCTGCGGGATGCCGACCACCGCGGCGTCGTACGACGGCACCTGGTGGCGGTTGCAGAAGTCGTGGGCCCAGTTGACCGACGGCACCCGGCGCCGGGTCCACTCGCCGTCGTGGGCCACGAGCAGCAGCGTCACCTCGCTCACGGCCGTCCGCGGCTCGACGAAGCCCTCGACACCACGCCGCTCCTGGACCCAGGTGCGCAGGTGCTCCTCGTCGGCGCGGTCGGCGGCGCGCACCCGCGTGGAGCCCGTGCGGGCGGCGTCACGCGCGGGGTTACTCATTCGTACCTTCGAGCGCCCGCGGAACCGGTCGAACAAACCCATGGTCCCAGTTTGCCCGAACCGTGGGTGGGCCGTTGCGACTTGGCTTCTCCGTGGTGCAAGGATGAGACCCATGGCGACCGAAGTCACTCTCCCCGCGCTCGGTGAGTCCGTCACCGAAGGCACCGTCACTCGCTGGCTCAAGCAGGTCGGCGACCAGATCGCGATCGACGAGCCGCTGCTCGAGGTCAGCACCGACAAGGTGGACACGGAGATCCCGTCCCCCGTCGCCGGCACGCTGGTCGAGATCCGGGCGAACGAGGACGACACGGTCGAGGTCGGCGCCGTGCTGGCCGTCGTCGGCGAGGCCGGCGAGGCGCCCGCCGCCGCCCCCGCTCCCGCTGCCGAGGAGCAGGCCGCCCCGGCTGAGCCGGCCGCCGAGCCCGCCGCCGCCGAGCCCGCCGCCGCCGAGGCTCCCCCGACCCCGGCCGCCCCCGAGACCCCGGCCGCCGCTGCCGCGCCCGAGCCCGCCGCGTCGGGCTCCGCCGAGGGCACCGCCGTCACCCTGCCCGCCCTGGGCGAGTCGGTCACCGAGGGCACCGTCACCCGCTGGCTCAAGCAGGTCGGCGACGCCGTCGCCGTCGACGAGCCGCTGCTCGAGGTCTCCACCGACAAGGTCGACACCGAGATCCCCTCGCCCGTCGCCGGCACGCTGCTCGAGATCAAGGCCGCCGAGGACGAGACCGTCGAGGTCGGCGCCGAGCTCGCCATCATCGGGTCGGGTGCTCCGGCCGCTGCTCCGGCCGCTGCTCCGGCCGCTCCGGCGCCCGCCGAGCCCGCCCCGGCCGCTGAGGCCCCGGCCGAGCCGGCCGCCCCGGCCGAGCCGGCGCCCGCTGCTCCCGCACCTGAGGCGGCGCCCGCTGCCCCGGCCCCCGCTGCGCCGGCCCCGGCGGCCCCGGCCCCCGCGGCCGACGGAGGCGAGGGCCCCGGCTACGTGACCCCGCTGGTCCGCAAGCTCGCCGCCCAGCACGGCGTCGACCTCGCCCAGGTCACCGGCTCCGGTGTCGGTGGCCGGATCCGCAAGCAGGACGTCCTCGACGCCGCCGCGTCGAAGGCGCCGGCCGCGGCCGCCGCGCCCGCCGCCGCTGCCCCCGCCGCCTCGGGCGCCGCGCCCGCCACGCCGTCGCCGCTGCGTGGCCAGACGGTCAAGGTCAGCCGGCTGCGCAAGATCATCGCCGAGCGGATGGTCGAGTCGCTGCACGTCTCCGCCCAGCTCACCCAGGTGGTGGAGGTCGACGTCACCAACATCGCCCGGCTGCGCGAGAGCGTTAAGGCGGAGTTCCAGTCGCGCGAGGGCGTGAAGCTGACGTACCTGCCGTTCTTCACCAAGGCGGCGATCGACACGCTGAAGCAGCACCCGGCGCTCAACGCCAACCTCGACCTGGAGAAGGGCGAGATCACCTACTACGACCGCGAGAACGTCGCGTTCGCCGTCGACACCGACAAGGGCCTGCTGACCCCGGTCGTCAAGGACGCGGGCGACCTGTCGATCTCCGGCCTGGCGAAGAAGATCGCCGACGTCGCCGAGCGCACCCGGACCAACAAGATCGGTCCTGACGAGCTCTCCGGCGGCACCTTCACCATCACCAACCTCGGCAGCTTCGGCGCGCTGTGGGACACCCCCATCATCAACCAGCCGCAGGTCGCCATCCTCGGTCCGGGTGCGGTGGTGAAGCGTCCCGTGGTGATCGACGACGAGGACCTCGGTGAGACCATCGCGGTGCGCCACATGGTCTACTTCGCGCTCACCTACGACCACCGGGTGGTCGACGGCGCCGACGCCGGCCGCTTCCTGCGCGACCTCAAGAAGCGCCTCGAGTCCGGTCAGTTCGAGGTCTGAGCGAGTCCGCCGTGCACGTCGTGGTCGCCGGCTCCTCCGGCTTCCTCGGCCGCCAGCTCGTCACCGAGCTGCGCGGCCGGGGCCACGACGTGACCTGCCTGGTACGCCGTGACCCGGCTCCCGGCCGCGCGCCGGCCGAGTCCCGTTGGGACCCGCAGGCCGGCACCGTCGACACCGGCCTGGTCCAGGCCGCCGACGTGGTCGTCAACCTGGCCGGCTCCCCGCTGGTCGGCAACGTCCACTCCAAGAAGTGGGCGCACGACGTCCTGGCCAGCCGCCGGGCCACCACCGGTCTGCTCGCGGCCACCATCGCCGCCGCCCCGGAGCCGCCGGCGCTCGTGAACGCCTCCGGCGTCAGCTGGTACGGCGACCACGGGTCCGTCGAGCTGACCGAGGCATCCGACACCCGCGGCCATGCCCTGCTCACCCGGGTCGCCCGCGAGTGGGAGGCGGCCACCCGGCCGGCGGCCGCGGCCGGGGCGCGCGTCGTACTCCTGCGCACGGCGCCGGTGCAGGACCGCGCCAACCCGCCGCTGCGCCAGCAGCGACTCCAGTTCCTCGCCGGCCTCGGCGGTCGCCTGGGCAACGGTCGTCAGTACTACCCCCTCATCTCGTTGCGCGACTGGGTGGGTGCGGCCGCGTTTCTCGTCGAGCACCCGACGGCGTCGGGGCCGGTCAACCTGTGCGCACCGGTCACGCCGACCAACGCCGAGTTCACCCGCACGCTGGCGCGACTGGTCCGGCGGCCAGCGGTGCTGCCGGCACCCGCGCCGGCTATCCGGCTGGCGGCCGGACCGATGGCCGACGAGGTGCTCGGCTCACTCAACCTCCGGCCGGCAGCGCTCCTCGGCCTCGGCTACGACTTCGCCGACCCGGACGTGGGGTCGGTGCTGGCCACGGGACTGCGCGGAGCCGCGTCCTGAGCGGACGCGAGCAGCCAGGAGTCGCCGGGCCGCACGAACACCAGCCTGCGGGTCGACGGTCCGTCGCGGGGCAGCACCAGCCGCTCGCCGGTGCCTGATCGGACGCCGACGGCGCCGGTGAGCCGATCGGTCACGACGAGCACGATCCGCCGGTCGGTGCGGCGGCGCAGCTCGATCCCGAGGACCTGCATCGCCATGTCCTCGACGCGCAGGCCACGGCGCAGCCAGGCCCGGAGCATCGCCACGTCGCGCGAGCCCGCGGGCGAGCCCCGGACGTAGAGCGCCCGGAGCCCGGCGAGGTCGCCGTCCGCCCAGGCCCGCGCCCGCGCGCGGTCCCAGTCGCGGAGGACCGCCAGCGAGCCCACCACGGGCCGCTCGGCGGCGCTCGCGCGCGGGCCGGGGTCGGGCGTACGGGACGGGGCGCGCAGGACCAGGCCCGCGACCACCGCGACGACCGTGAGCACGACCGCGGTGGTGGCGAGGAGGACGGCTCGAGGGCCCGAGATCAGCATGGGACGATCTTGGACCGAACCCCCGACACATCGCGGAGCTCATCCACAGGCCCGGAGTAGGCTCGCTGCGTGACGCTGATCTTCCGCGAGGACGGACTGGGGCCCGACTTCATCGACTACGTCACGGCGTGGGACCTGCAGCGCGAGCTGCACGCGCAGGTCGTCGCCGGCGAGCTGACCGACACGGTGCTGCTCGTCGAGCATCCGCCGGTCTTCACCGCGAGCCGTCGTACCGAGGCGCACGAGCGTCCTGCCGACCCCGGTGGCGCACCGGTCATCGAGGTCGACCGCGGCGGCAAGATCACCTTCCACGGCCCCGGCCAGCTGGTCGGGTACCCCATCGTCAGGCTGCCCGACCACGTGAAGGTGGTCGACTACGTCCGCCGCCTCGAGGAGGCGATCATCGCGGTCTGCGCCGAGCTCGGCGTGGAGACCGCGCGGATCCCGGGGCGTACGGGCGTCTGGCTCAAGGCCGACGACAGGGGCGGCGAGCGCAAGATCGCGGCGATCGGGATCCGGGTGCGCAAGGGCGTCGCGATGCACGGCTTCTCGCTGAACTGCGACGTCGACCTGGGCTGGTACGACCGCTTCGTGCCGTGCGGCATCTCCGACGCGGGCGTCACGTCGCTGAGCGCCGAGCTGGGCCGCGACGTACCGGTGCGCGAGGTCGTCGGGTCCGTACGACGACACCTCGCCACCTACCTGGCGTGGACGGACTACGTGCCCACGCCCGACTACGAGCCGCGGCCGGACCCGGCCAGGACCGCCGTACCCGTGCTGAGCTACCCCGCGCGCTGAGCCGTCTCCACCGGTGGCGGGCGGCTCCCGGCCCCGGAGTAGGCTGAAGCGGTGACTGCGACACCCGAGGGGCGCAAGCTCCTCCGCCTGGAGGTACGCAACGCGGAGACCCCGATCGAGCGCAAGCCATCGTGGATCAAGACCCGCGCGAAGATGGGTCCGGAGTACACCGCGCTGCACAAGCTGGTGAAGTCCGAGGGCCTGCACACCGTGTGCCAGGAAGCCGGCTGTCCCAACATCTTCGAGTGCTGGGAGGACAAGGAAGCCACCTTCCTGATCGGTGGCGACCAGTGCACCCGACGCTGCGACTTCTGCCAGATCGACACCGGCAAGCCCCAGCCGCTGGACCGCGACGAACCCCGGCGGGTAGCGGAGTCAGTGCAGACCATGGGCCTGAAATACGCCACCATCACCGGCGTCGCCCGCGACGACCTGCCCGACGGCGGCGCCTGGCTGTACGCCGAGACCGTCCGCGCGATCCACGACCTCAACCCCGAGACCGGGGTGGAGAACCTGATCCCGGACTTCAACGGCGACCCCGACCTGCTGGCCGAGGTCTTCGAGTCCCGACCCGAGGTCCTCGCCCACAACGTCGAGACCGTGCCGCGGATCTTCAAGCGGATCCGCCCCGCGTTCCGCTACGAGCGCTCCTTGGGTGTGTTGACCGCGGCCCGGGAGTTCGGGCTGGTCACCAAGTCCAACCTGATCCTCGGCATGGGCGAGACCCGCGACGAGGTCTCCCAGGCACTGCGCGACCTGCACCAGGCGGGCTGCGAGCTGGTCACCATCACGCAATACCTGCGGCCCTCCGTGCGCCATCACCCCGTCGAGCGGTGGGTCAAGCCCGAGGAGTTCGTCGAGCTCGCCACCGAGGCCGAGGAGATCGGCTTCGCCGGCGTGCTGTCCGGACCGCTCGTGCGTTCGTCGTACCGGGCCGGACGTCTGTATCGTCAGGCGATGGCCGCGCGTGACGTGCGCGCCGAAGCGACTGCCTGAGGAGACCGCAGCACCCCATGTCGAACACGCCACTCGACCCGTCCACGATGAGCCGCCGCCGGCAGATCCTCGAGACCTACAAGATGTCCCGGGACGTCGACCCGGCCATCCGCTGGTGGATGCTCGGCGCGTTCCTGGTGGCCGGCGGGCTCGGCTTCGCGCTCTTCCACTGGGTCCTGCCCGGCAGCGGCACGTTCAAGCTGGTGCTCACCATCATCGGCACCTTCCTGATCGGCCTGCTCGCCGTGATGATCGTGTTCGGTCGGCGTGCCCAGAAGGCGGCGTTCGCCCGCCTCGACGGCCAGCCCGGCGCGGCCGCGCGCGCCCTCACCATGCTGCGTCGCGGCTGGGTGATCGAGGAGGTCGTCGGGTTCACCAAGCAGCAGGACATGGTCCACCGCGTCGTCGGCCCCCCGGGGATCGTGCTCGTCGGCGAGGGCAACCCCGGCCGGCTCAAGGCGCTGATGGCCAGCGAGCACAAGAAGCACGAGCGGGTCGCCGGCGACTACCCCGTGCACGACGTACTCGTCGGCAAGGAGGACGGCCAGGTCCCGCTCGACAAGCTGGTCCGCCACGTCCAGAAGCTCGGCCGCCAGGTCAAGCCCGCCGAGATCACCGAGCTCCGCCAGCGCCTGCGCGCCCTCGACGCCCAGCGCCCCAAGGTCCCGCTCCCCCGCGGCCCCGTGCCCACCTCGATGAAGGGCATGCGCGGCAACCTGCGCGGCCGCTGATCGGCGTTTTCCACAGCCCGCCACCCTCCCGGTGGTGCTCGTCGCCCGGATCGGGTTAGCGTCACGGCGCGTCCCCGGTCCGGGCGCGCTGCTTCTCGGGAGGGCCCATGCGTACGACGACGATCCGTGCCGCGGTCGCGGCTGGCGTCCTCCTGCTCGCGGGTGCGTGCACCGACGACGGGCCGGCGCCCGTGGACCCGACCTCGTCGTGGAGCCCGACCGGGACGATCGATCCTCCTAGCCCTTCTTCTTCCGCTGGTCCGGTGGAGCCGACGCTGCCCGATGCCGCCAGGGAGGCGAGTGAGGCGGGGGCTCGGGCGTTCATCGAGTACTACTGGGAGCTGGTGAACTACGCGCAGGTCACGGGGGATGTGAAGGCGCTGCGGAAGGCGTCGGGCAAGACCTGCGGCGGGTGCACAAAGGGCATTGCGGCAGTCGAGGACCTCTACGGCGCCGGCGGTCGCGCCGAGGGTGGCGAGTACAAGTTGACGATCACCCGAATCAAGCCGATTGAGGCCGCGGACAGGTCCCTGCATGGCTGCAAAGCACGCTTTGAGGTCCGCAATGCTGAGCAGACGATCATGCATGGTGACGGGCGCCGCGAGGTGATGACCGCTGCCACGACGAACTACCTCAGTTACCTGATTTGGCTCGACGGGGCCTGGCGCATGGACGTACTGGAGCCGCAATGAAGATGCTCCTCCTAGTATCGGCACTTCTGGTTGCTGTGCTTTCCGCGCCGGCGGTGGCTGATGACGATCCAGACGTCACTGCGGGCACCGGCACCGGCGGGCTGTTCGCCACCGGGACAAAGTCGGCGACTCCCCAACCCGGGGGCCATCAGGCCTCGACGAGCAACGATTCCGACGGCCCGCACGTCGTCATCGGCCAGGGAGCATGTGCAGGGCAGACGCCGGTCATCGGCGCCGACGTAGCGGTGTTCTGCAACGCTGATGGCGACAACACACCCGCCCTCACCCCCGCCGACGTCCAGAGAGCCTTCGCCGAACTCCCCCTCCCCGCCGGCACCCTCGTGATCCAACCCCCGGACGGCCTGACCCTGGTCAACTTCAAGACCAACTTCTACACAACCAGCACCGCCCCGATCACCACCACCGTCACCCTCCTCGAGCAGTCCGTCACCCTCGAGGCCACTCCCACGACCTTCACCTGGCACTTCGGCGACGGCGAGTCGACCAGCACGACCGAGCCGGGGGCGCCGTACCCCCGCCTGACGGTGACCCACGACTACCGGCGCAAGGGCGACTACGGGCCGAGCCTGTCGACCACCTACACCGGTCGGTTCAGGGTCGGCGGCGGGGCGTGGCAGGCGATCCCGGGGACGGTGACGATCGACGGTGCGGCGCAGGCGCTGCGGGCGATCGAGGCCAAGCCGAAGCTCGTCGGCTACTGAGCCGGACGAAGCGCTACTTGGTCAGCGTGCGCAGGGTCGCGAAGGTGACGGTCGAGGTGCCGGCGAACAGGTCGTGCAGGCCGCGTCCGTCGGGGCGGAAGACCAGGGGCGGGATGACGAGGGCGACCAGGACCTGGCGGCCGATGGCCTTGATCGGGCTGAGGCGGCGCAGGTGCCCGTCGGCGGGTACGACGCACAGCCCGGTGAGCAGCTTGCCCGCGGAGCCGCCGCCGAGCCAGGTGAGCAGGCCGGACTCGACGACGAAGACGATGAGGACGGCGCCGGAGGCGAAGGAGCCGGGCTTGGAGTACTCGTCGAGCCCGAAGATGACGATCACGACCAGGGTGCTCAGCAGCCAGTCCACGAGCAGGGCGAGGATCCGGCGACCCCAGGATGCGTTCTCGATCACGCCCCAACGCTAGCGAAGCCGCCCCGGCCGTCCTGTTACACGGCCGAAACATCCGGGCAACCCTGCGAAATCTGCGCGCCCTACCGTCGCCGGTACGTCGCCTGTGTGGCGGCACCTGCTGAGACCACCTGGGAGTTCCACATGACTTCGAACCCGACCCGCTTGGGCGCGATCCGCACCATCGAGGCGAACGAGGCGCCGGCGGCGTTCTTCGACATCGACGAGAAGACGGGCGCCATCTTCGGCGAGAACGTCTTCTCCCTCTCGGTGATGCAGAAGCGCCTGCCGAAGTCGGTGTTCAAGTCGGTGGCCGCGACCATCCAGAAGGGCGAGAAGCTGGACCCGGCCGTGGCCGACATCGTCGCGTCGGCGATGAAGGACTGGGCGATGGAGAAGGGCGTGACGCACTACGCGCACGTCTTCTACCCGCTCACCGGCCTCACCGCCGAGAAGCACGACTCGTTCATGGAGCCCGTGGGCGACGGTACGGCGGTCTGGGAGTTCTCCGGCAAGACGCTGGTCCAGGGTGAGCCCGACGCGAGCTCCTTCCCCAACGGCGGCATCCGGGCGACCTTCGAGGCGCGTGGGTACACCGGCTGGGACGTCCAGTCGCCGGCGTACATCCTGGAGAACCCCAACGGGAACACCCTGTGCATCCCGACGATCTTCGTCTCGATGACCGGTGAGGCGCTCGACCACAAGACCCCGCTGCTGCGCTCGCAGAACGCGATGTCGGAGCAGGCCAAGCGGATCCTCGCGCTCTTCGGTCACGAGGACATCGACAACGTGGTGTCCTACTGCGGCCCCGAGCAGGAGTACTTCCTCGTCGACTCCGCCTTCGTCAACTCGCGCCCCGACCTGCTCAACGCGGGCCGCACCCTGTTCGGCGCGAAGCCGCCGAAGGGCCAGGAGTTCGACGACCACTACTTCGGGGCGATCCCGGAGCGGGTGCTCGGCTTCATGCACGACACCGAGCGCGCGCTGTTCAAGCTCGGCGTCCCGGCGAAGACCCGCCACAACGAGGTCGCACCCGGGCAGTTCGAGATCGCGCCGGTCTTCGAGCGCGCGAACCTCGCCTCGGACCACCAGCAGCTGATCATGTCGACGTTCAAGTCGATCGCGAAGACGCACGGCTTCGAGTGCCTCTTCCACGAGAAGCCGTTCGCCGGCGTCAACGGCTCCGGCAAGCACGTCAACTTCTCGTTCGGCAACGGCAACCAGGGCAACTTCCTCAACCCGGGCGACAACCCCCACGACAACGCGCAGTTCCTCGTCTTCTGCGCCGCCGTGATCCGCGCCGTGCACCTGTACGGCGGCCTGCTGCGGCTCTCGATCGCGAGCGCCGGCAACGACCACCGGCTGGGCGCCAACGAGGCTCCGCCGGCGATCATCTCGATCTTCCTCGGCGACCAGCTGCAGGACGTCTTCGAGCAGATCGCCGGGGGCGGTGCCACCTCGTCGAAGCAGAAGGGCGTCCTCTCGGTCGGCGTCGACACGCTGCCCGACCTCACCAAGGACGCCGGCGACCGTAACCGCACTTCGCCGATGGCCTTCACCGGCAACCGCTTCGAGTTCCGTGCCGCCGGCTCCAACCAGACCGTCGCCGCCCCGATGGTGGTGATCAACACGATCATGGCCGAGGCGCTCGACTACCTCGCCACCGAGCTGGAGGCCGCGGTCAAGGGCGGCACCGAGTTCAACGACGCCGTCCAGACCGTGCTCGCGAAGGTCGTCGAGCAGCACGGCGCGGTCGTGTTCAACGGCAACGGCTACTCCGAGGAGTGGCACGCCGAGGCCGAGCGGCGGGGCCTGAAGAACCTGCGCACGACGGTCGACGCGCTGCCGGAGTACCAGACGCCCGAGGCGAAGAAGCTGTTCTCGACGTACGGCGTCTTCAGCGAGGCCGAGCTCGAGTCCCGCTTCGAGGTCGGCGTCGAGCAGTACGTCATGACGATCAACGTCGAGGCGAACCTGACCGAGGAGATCGCGCGTACGACGATCCTCCCGGCCGCGGTGCGCTACCAGACCGAGCTCGCCACCAACGTCTCCGCCCTCAAGGCGGCCGGCGTCGACGCCGACACCACCGACCTGCTCGCCGTCACCGAGCTGGTGACGAAGCTGCGCACCGGCCTCACGGCGCTCGTCGCCGCGCAGGGCGGCGCCGACGAGCACCACGGGCTCGCGGAGGCGGCGTACTACCGCGACGCCGTGCTGCCCGCGATGCTCGCCGTCCGCGAGGCGGCCGACGCGCTCGAGGCCGTCGTCGCCGACGACCTGTGGTCGCTGCCGACGTACCAGGAGATGCTCTTCATCCGCTGACCCCCGGCGCTCCCCCGAGCTGCCCCGGCCCCCTCAGCGGGTCGGGGCAGTTCGGCGTGCGCACGTTGTTAACACGGACGAAACAATGCGGTACTGCGACCGCAACAGGTCATTCGGTAGGTTGCCGGGGAGGGTTTCCGGCCCGTCGCCGTGCCGGAGCGCCCCGATCGCCACAGGCTGAACCGATGGCTGGGCCGCGGAGCCACAGCCGAGGAGGACCGAATGTTCAACAACAGCGAAGAGCTGCTCAAGTACATCAAGGACGAGGGCGTCGAGATGATCGACGTCCGCTTCTGCGACCTGCCCGGTGTGATGCAGCACTTCACCGTGCCGGCCTCGTCCTTCGACCAGTCCGTCTTCGACGACGGCCTGGGCTTCGACGGCTCCTCGATCCGCGGCTTCCAGGCGATCAACGAGTCGGACATGTCGCTCTTCCCCGACCCGACCACGGCGTACATCGACCCCTTCCGCAAGGCGAAGACGCTCAACGTCAACTTCTTCATCCACGACCCGATCACCGGTGAGGCGTACTCGCGCGACCCGCGCAACATCGCCAAGAAGGCGCTCGCCTACCTCTCCTCGACCGGCATCGCCGACACCGCGTTCTTCGCGCCCGAGGCGGAGTTCTACATCTTCGACAACGTGCGCTACTCGACGGGCGTCAACGAGGGCTACTACCACATCGACTCCGTCGAGGGCTGGTGGAACTCCGGCAAGGACGACGGCGAGAACAAGGGCTACAAGACCCGCCTCAAGGGCGGCTACTTCCCCGTCGAGCCGTACGACCACTACAGCGACCTGCGCGCCGACATGGTCAAGAACCTCGAGGCCTGCGGCCTCCAGGTCGAGCGAGCCCACCACGAGGTCGGCACCGCCGGCCAGGCCGAGATCAACTACCGCTTCGACACGCTGCTCAAGGCCGCGGACGACGTGATGAAGTTCAAGTACCTCATCAAGAACACCGCCTGGGAGCAGGGCAAGTCGGTCACCTTCATGCCGAAGCCGATCTTCGGCGACAACGGCTCCGGCATGCACGTGCACCAGTCGCTGTGGAAGGACGGCTCGCCGCTGTTCTACGACGAGACCGGGTACGGCGGCCTCTCCGACATGGCCCGCTGGTACATCGGCGGCATCCTCGCCCACGCCCCGGCGCTGCTCGCGTTCACCAACCCGACGGTGAACTCCTACCACCGCCTGGTCCCCGGCTACGAGGCCCCGATCTCGCTGGTCTACTCCTC
Source organism: Nocardioides nitrophenolicus (assembly GCF_016907515.1). Classification (NCBI taxonomy): domain Bacteria; kingdom Bacillati; phylum Actinomycetota; class Actinomycetes; order Propionibacteriales; family Nocardioidaceae; genus Nocardioides; species Nocardioides nitrophenolicus. Next base: position 5,285,841 of record NZ_JAFBBY010000001.1, on the reverse strand, counting down.
GCGCAACCGCTCCGCCTCGGTCCGGATCCCGATCACCGGCAGCAACCCCAAGGCCAAGCGCATCGAGACCCGGTTCCCCGACCCGTCGGCGAACCCGTACCTCGCCTTCTCGGCCCTCATGCTCGCCGGCCTCGACGGCATCCAGAACAAGACCGAGCCGGCCGCACCGATCGACAAGGACATCTACGAGCTCCCGCCGGACGAGATGGCCGAGATCGCCCAGGTCCCCACCTCCCTCGGCGCCGTGCTCGACGCGCTCGAGGCCGACCACGACTTCCTCACGGTCGGCAATGTGTTCACGCCCGACCTGATCGAGACGTGGACGTCGTTCAAGCGGGAGAACGAGATCGCTCCGGTGCAGCTGCGGCCGCACCCGCACGAGTTCGAGCTGTACTACGACATCTGAGTCGTGACCTGAGCTGGTTCTGCTGGCTCGTCTGCGCGATGGCCCCGGGTTCCCCGGGGCCATCGTCGCTTCGAGAGCGGCTCGCGCGGGCGGAGGTGTGCCAACTCCGGCGAGCATCATTCCGCCCAGAATGTCGCGGGAGCGCCTTATCGCGCGGACCGGCGGTCCGGTGCCGGCTCAGCGACTAACCAACGTTGTCGGCGCGGCCCGCGGCGCTTTCCTCTGCGTTGGCCGTCATGGAACGCGACTCAGACATTCCCATCGACTCCGAGACAATGGCCGACCCTCAGGCGGACCTGGGCGTCGATGGGTGTGCCAGACAAGCGGTTGTCATTGCGAACGATCTCGGGCGAGAGACCGCGAACTTGACAATGCAGTACGACTACTCGGCGGACTCAGTTGCCTCTGATGTCGTTGGTGCACCTGCGGGTTTGGGCCCAGCGACTAAGTGATCAAGACGCCCGAGAAGATCCCTGCACCGAGCAATCGCCGCGTTGAGGGCTATGGCGACGACCTCATCAGCTGAGCTTGAATGCTGGTCTCCGTCTACCTGGGTTGGCTGAGCGGACTCCGGCAGGTCACTATCATCTGGATCGAACGGCTCGTCCGCGGAACCGGGGTGTTGATACAGCGCTGTCTCGAGGCGATAGGCGCGGATCCTACTTTGAAGTTGTTGCAGCACGTCGTCGACCTCGGTGCCGCCCACTGCCGTGGCCGCAACCACCCAAGGCTCCTCACGCTCCAGAGCGGCCTGAGCGGCTAGTGCGACGGCCAGCCGCACCAACTGCCCGAACTCTCGGTCCATGTCGCATGCCGTCTCGAGAATGGGATACTGCGCCAGGCGGTTGGCCGGCGGCAGTTCCTCGGCGGAGAGTGTCCGGAAGTGGGCCCAGGGTGGTGGATCTGGCTCGAGCCGTGCGAGAGCGGCGAGGACCGGTTGCACGTACCCGAACGGCGTTGTCGTGAATCGGCCGCCAGCCTTGTGTTCCCACAGCTTCAAAATGACCTCGCGCGTCTCCCTCGCGAGCTCCTGATCGGCGGGCTGTGCCTCGGACCGGGTGATGAGGTCTGCGAGATGGTGAGCCATCCATCGTCCGACGATGTCGCTGGCGTCGAGGGCGTCGGCAAGGCTCTTGCCGAGTTCGATGACAGGGTCGCTCTCACTGGTCATGAATGTCTCCTGCGAGGTCAACCAAGAAGTACTTCGTGTAAGGCTCCAAATAAGGCAGCCGCTCGTCGTCGTTCCTACCGACGCCGGAGGTGCGGTACTCGCTAGAGTCGACGTACCGCCTGATCTGCACCTCGACGATGAGCCATCGGTCCAGCCGCCGGAGCAGCGCGGAGAGGCTCGGCCGGTCGACGAGCAACTGGTGGCCGAAACTGCCGTGGGAGCTCGTTCCGGCGTCGGAGTCGTCCCAGATCCTGGAGATGAAGACAATCTGCTCGCCATCTCGCCAGATACGCATGTCTGCGTCTGGGCTGAGCTTGGCGAGTGCTGGCAGAGCTGTCGATGGGCGCTGCGGTGGGTAGTGCATCCCGCTTGCGAGCGGGTCCTTGCAGTCCAGACCTTCGGCGTACCCGTGCTCCTCGATCCAGCCGGTGAGCTCAAACCCGACGACCTCGGATGTGAACTCACGGTTCGACGCATCAGGGAGGCGGAAGGCCCGGGTGTCGGGCGCAGTCTGCATCGCGCGCAGAAGAGATCGTGCGCTGATTGGCGCAACCAGAGCGCTGCTCACGTGGATCGTTTCATTGCGGCTGTAGTGCTGGACCGACCGGTATGCAGAGACTGACAGAAGATCCGGCTCAGGCTGCAGTTCATCTCGGAAGATCGTGGCGTTGATCTCGAACGGCCATGTGGTCTCGTCGGCGCGGACTCCCCCTACGGCCCCTGATCTACCAGGGACCTGTGCCTGTAAGGGCACCGCGTCCGCACGATCGGACAGCCATCTTCCGTCGGCGCGCGTTGGGACGTGATGCGAGAGGAACCGCGAGTACTCCGACTCGCCTGTCTCCTCGTCCTCGTCGTAGGTTTGGCCTACCGGAAGAAGTTGGAGCAGGCTGCCTGCGACCTCGTACAACCCATGGACGGCCAGGTAGAAGTCTAGATCCTCTTCTTGTGGCCACTCGGACTTCTGTGAGTACGAGTGTCGTGGGTACAGCCGCAGCTCGTGCCGGGGATCGTCCTCTACTCGACCTCGGCACTCGACCTTCCACCGGTCGATGAGCACCTCGTTTACGAGTTTCTCGATCGAGGTGTCGGTCACTCCGAACGCCCTCGCTAGTCGGTCGCACCAATATGACCGGAAGTCGAAGAAGAACCTGAATGTCTCGTCGTCATCGTCGTCTGCGTCCTCGCCGGGGCCGAAATCGTCGTTGAGGTCCTCATCGAGGACGTCGTCCGCATCCCAGTCATCGGTGTCCGTATCGAGCGCAGGGTTCCAGGCCTCGCGTCGGACTAGCGCGTTCAGTTCGCTGAATGACCTGACGACGTCCCCGCGCCCCCAGGGTCGGCGGACCACTCCTAGTGGTCGACCGATGGATTCGACGGCTGGGGGCCAGTTCAATCCCTCAGGGGTGAGGTCTGCGCGTTGGAGGCGAAGGACTATGTCGCGAGTGAGTGGGCTCGTTACGGCGTGTCGAGGACCTTCCAGCACCTGCCGCAACAACGGCGCGAACTTCGCGACCTGGGGTAGCGATCTCGCCTCGAGCGAGGCGCGCGAAAGAGCAAGGAGAAGCCACTGAGTCGCGTGCTTGTCGTAGAACGGCAGCCGAGCGTCTCTGAACACAGTTGGGTCGACGCTGCCCATCGCCACCTCGCACATCCGCTCGGCAAGGTGCGGCGCCTCGATCGACAACAGGAGATGGACTGCATGGGCTGCTAGCCACCGTGTCGCCGGTGCGGGGTCACCAAGCGCGGTCCAGATCAGGCAGGCAACTGCTGTGACGTTGTCGCAGTTCGCCGTCATGCCGGCCGGATGGGGACCGTCGAAGGAGTTTGGGGGTGCAGTGTTAGTGAAGAGGCTGGCTGCTGCGTCGAAGATACTGAGGCGATCCGCAGGCGTGAGGCGTGTGGCCAGCTTGGCAGCGAGTGTGAACGCCTCCTCGGGCTCGTACGCTGGCTGGTCGGCCACGGCCCGGCTGGCAACACGTCCGTAGTCAGTCTCCCGTCCTGTGAGCGATCGCAGCCGTGCGACGTCGAGGGACCGATAGGACACCAGAAGGTAGGCCGAGCCGAGCCGCCCAAGCAACGTTGTCAGTGCGACGTCCAGGGCGCTCTGCGCGCCCATCGAGAGGGAGGCCGTCTCCAGCCTCTCGAGGATCACCGCGAGATGCCACACGTCGACGGTTGGGCAGTTGCCGAACGCCTCAAGGATCGGCGCGCTGAATCCTACCGATGCCACATGGTCGAAGAGAGCATCGCGGTCGGGACGTCTCTGCGCTCGGTCCAGTGCAATGACCCAGCCCTCGACCGAAGTGAAGTCGATGTCCGTGTAGCTCGTGGGTGCGGGACGCGCGTCGGTAACCGCGACCTCAGTCGTCTCGGCCGCCGCCTCGCGATGCATCAGGAGCGTGGGGTCGATGGCTTCGATTGTGCGCTTAGGGATGCCGAGTACATCGAGCGCACGGTCTAGCGCGTCTCTCTTGGGAGGCTCGGTCCGCCACAGCCGCAGCAGGGCCACGATGACTGGCGTCGCCGGGAGTGTTGACGACGCGAGAACCTCGGCGAGAGTGTCGATCGCGGGGTGACGGTCGCAGAACGGCAACAAGGCGAGGGCTAGGGCCGGGTCCTCTGCGAGTAACCCCACTGGTTTGGTGCAGAATGGTTCGGCGAGGCGGGCGACCGGTGCGACGCGCCGGTCTCTCCAGCGTGAGACCAGGGCGAGTGCTTCGGGGACGCTCAGCCCAGCCGCGACCCGAGCGACGCGTGCAAAGTCGAGGGAGTCGCCGAGGTACTCCTCTAGGCCTTCCGAGATCTGCCCCATCCGGTAGGCACGACCGGGTTCGTCGTCACTCGTCTCGCCGGCGAGTAGGGCAATTTCGACGAACGCATCGAACCGTGACCATGCGTCGTCCCCGATCGCGTTTGCGATGTCGAGCCCTGCTTGGAAGTGAATCTCGGCCTCGTGTGGTGATGCCTGGTACGTCGCTCGCGCGAGCAGGACCAGGCCCTTCGCCTTCTCGTGTGCATCCTCCCGGGCCACCAGCAAGTCAGCGTGCACCTGCCGAGCAAGCTCGGCTGTCACCTCGCCCAGGTCGTCGGAGGCCGATGCTCGCTGGACGAGTTGGATCATCGTCGAGCGCCACAGGCTGTCTCGATTACGTTCACAGAACGCGGTGATGTCGGTGCTAGTGAGGGTTGCAGGGTGTTCTACCAGCACGCTGAGGATGACCGAAGCGGTGATGTTCAGCTGGACCTGGTCGGTCTCTTCGTCGTTGTGCCGGCGCGTGCCCTCGCGGCTCAAGAACGCTCTCGCCTTGTCGGAGAACTCAGAGAGCAGCGCCGGGCTCGGATCGAACTGCAGCGCAGTCCATAGGTTCGCCCACCCCACTAGCGGTTCCACGTTGGCTTCATAGGCCCGCAACGACCTGGACGACTCAAAGTGCTTACGCTCGCGCGCCCTGGTGATGTCTGGGCCTTCGATCTCCGTGGCGGTGAGTTCGCGCCCTTCGAGCCTTGCTCGCAGTGCGAACCCGAGAAGCGGTACCCACAGGTCGCGGTGGTGCCACTCGCCTGTTCTGCGCCCCATGTCTGCGGGCAGATAAACATTCAGGACGCGGTGGGCGTCGTCTGTCGAGATCGAACTGGTGGCGAGGGCGCGGGTGATCAGCCAAACGATGGCGGTCAGTCCTTCGTGGACCAGTTCGTTCATGGGCGAGGCCCATGACTCGCCGGCTCGTCGGCTCGGCCGAACTGGCTTGGATCTCTTCAACGCCGGCTTCAGAAGGTGCGTGACGACCTCGGGCGTCATGGGGAGATCCCGCTCGGCGCATACCTGGGCGACGGCGAACTTCGCGTACTTCCCGCGTGTGCTCAGAGCCAGCGACTCGAGGTCGGCCACCCGCCCTGCATCGGCCAGACGTCGGGCCACGAGCACGCCGACATCGAACGCGAGTGTTCTTGGGGTCCAGCGAAGCAGGTAGTCGACGCATGCATCGGGGCCGTCAGTGTTGAGCAGACCCCATGCGATCTGCATGACGTCCTTGTCGCTGACGTTCGAGCGCTCGTCATCTCTGGCCGCTTGCTGGGTCCAGGCTCGGACCCAGGTCACGGCGCTTCGGAGTCGATTCCTGGCTTGCTCGGATTGACCGGGCGCGCCAGCCAGGAGGGCGCCTTCGTACAGCAGGTTCGAGCTCGGCCACTTGCCCGTGACAGCGCGCGTGGCCACGAGTTGCTCCAGCACGTGGGCATCCAGGAACCGGGCAGCCAGGTCGGTGTTGTCTCTGATGAGTTTGAGTCGCCTGGTCCTGCCCGCCGTGAGCTCGCCGAGACGCAACGCGAGCCGGGTCGCGGCGAAGTCGTGGTCTCCACGCAGAGCGGCGCTCAGCGCGAACTGCGTCCTCTGCTGCGAGATCTCCCGCCGCTGCAGCTCGTTGCGTTGGTGCGGCGGAAGTGTGTTGTCGGGCAGCCCCTCGTCCGAGAGTGCGAGTTGGACCAGATCGTCGAACCGGTTCGCCTCGAAGAGCAGCGCGGGGAGTGATGCGGCAACGTAGGCGTCGCTGTCAGCGAGCGGTGTGAGGCGCAGCAAAAACTCGTCCAGGCTTGTGCCCGCGGGTCGGTAGTGGTCGCGGAACCAGGTCTCGGTGGGTTCGTCGCGGAACTGGACCGTCCCGCTATCGATCAGCAGAGGCCGGCCAAGGTCTGTGACGAAGCTGAGGACGAGCGATTCCTCGATGCCTGACAGCTCCGCGAGGACGCGGACGGGGATCATCGGTCGGAGTGCTGCCAGACCGATACAAATTTGGTCGATCTCGGCGGCGCTGCTGTGGTGGCTGTCGCGCACCTCGGCTATCTGGCGTTCGATGATGGAGTCGAGGGCAGCGGCGGGAGAAACAGGATTGGGGGCTAGCCAGTCAAGCGCTTCTTCGATGGTGCTGGTCGCCTCGAGCACGGTGGCTTGGACTCGCGGGTTGCGGCTGGTGCGGGCGTGGAACTCGGCGGCGTCTGCTGCGGACACGCTTGGAAAGGCTTGCTCAACATGTGCGCGGGTCTCAGCTAGGTCGAACCCCTCGAGTCGAATGTCCAGGTGATGTGGCGGTAGGTCAAGTCGGTTGCGTCTTTCGGTGCGGCACGTGACGACCAGCCTTACGTTGGGCGGGAGTTCTTCGCGCAGCAGTCCTGCAACGAACGGGCGGTCCCCTGCGTCGGCAGCCATCATGGCGGCGTTGTCGGCCGCATCGATCACGATGGTGAGTAGGGCGTCTGGTGATGTGGCCCCGATGGTTGCGGCGGCGTTCTCGAGGCGTCCTAGGAAGGCGCGCGCGTAGTCCGTGTCGTCTGCTGTCGCTGATGGGACGAGCGGGTCGCATAGGGATCGCGCGGAGAGCTCGTTCGACAGTTGCACTAGACCTTGCTTGGCCTGATGGCGTGCGCTGCTGGGGCGCCTGTACGAGCCGTTTCCGAAGCAGTCGTAAACGAGGGCTTCGCTGCGGGGCGGACCAAGTTCTAGGAGCGCCATGGACAGCACGCTCTTGCCCACTCCGCCTGGGCCGTGGATCACGACAGGCATTCCCTGTGCCGCGCATACCGCGTCGGCGATCTCGGTGAACTGGCCTCTCGTGAGGGGGGTGGTGGGAGTTTGGATGAGGTTCGGGGCAGGCAGCAGTTGGTCATCTGACGTCTTTAGCGCAGCCAAAACGTCCTCGCGGTAGACCGCGGGTTGGTTGCCCGAGACGGACGTCGCGCGGCTTGAGATCATCTCTCTCAGCAGTAATGCTTGATCCCCTGGCGCGCCGGGGAGCAGCCCGGCGACTTGGGTCTCCAAGAGCTGACGCAACTTCAGTAGCGCGGGGGCCCGAAGATCGACGTCTAGCGCGTTGGCGAGGTCAACGATGTCGTCGGCGTCGAGGATGTCGGCCAGCCTGCGTCGGACCGAGTCGGCGGCGGTGGATGGCTTGCCCTTCTTGAGGTCGTCGAGTGTCTTTAGGGCTGAGTCACTGATCGGACGGTTGGTGATGAACTCAAACCTGATCCGGCCTAAGGCCTCTGGATGGTTGTCGCGGTGGGAGCGGTACTTCTTCGCGAAGCCGACGAGAGTCTTGGTCAGGTACGAGAAGGTCCAGGCCTCGTCCGGCCGTGTGGTGGAGTGCTTGAACTGGCGGTAGACGACGAGATCAGCGTCGTCGATGTCGCTGGAACCCCAGTACTCGGCGAGGTCGATCACCTCGTCACCTGTGAGTGGCGAGGAGTCATCGGCCGCGAGTCGAGCGACGTTGTTGCCCGGATCCGCCTCAGCCCGCGATCGGTGCTCGCTTGGATCGACCGCTTCCACGTAGAGCGCGGTCAATCCGGCGGTGGTGTCCAGCAGACGTAGCGACTGGCGCGCTGCCCATGTGTAGTGGAACTGGTCGCCGTCCCTACTCGGACGGACATCTGTCAGCGAAGTCATTTTCGCCTGCAGCGTGGTCGACAGCAGAGGACGCATCGCACAGTTGGCGTCACCACCCCGTCTTGCTTGAGCCAGCCCGAGGCCAGCGACTCCTCCGTGCAAGGAGCATATTCGGCGGCGCGGACAATGGTGAACGGATGTGACGGCGCGGCGCAGGGCTTGTCCGTAGAGAGTTGCCCCACTCGCAGGAGCCCTACCAGCTTCATGCACCCTGGCTGGGACCATGACTCCAACGTCAACGCCTACGAGATTGGGAGACCGAGGCGACGGCCTCCGGTGCTCGAGAACTCCTCATCCCGCAGTCGGACGGCGTGCATCCGGACCTACCGCTCCAAGTGCGCTCCGGGGGCGTCTTACGTTGCGACCGGACGCAGGGATCTCTCCGGCCGCCTTGAACCGCGCAGGCTCTCCGCAAGCGACGGTGTCCTGGACGTTCCGTATCACTCTGTGCCGTGTCGGCATCAGAAAAATGCGCGAAAAGGCTGACCACCGTGACAGCATTCGCACGTGGGTATGAGCACGGAACAGATCGCCATCATCGTCACCGGCTCGGTGGCTCTCTTGGGCGTTATCGTGCCCGCCTTGAATAAGCGGGGGGGGACCGGCGTCATAAGCGTCTGCTCTGGCGACATCAACGATTTGCAGCCATCGCAGACGGGCTGGCGAACGAACGCAAGCAGGTATACATAGACCTTCTGGTGCACATGCGGCACGAGCGAGACTGGTTCGCCAGCTACACACCCGACAAACTCGGAACGTCGACGACACCGTTCACGCCAGACGAGCAGTTTCGCCTCGAAGCGAGAGTCGCTCTCTGGGCCAGCGATGAAGTTCGTGCCGCCTATGACGTCTTCACCGATTGGTTGCTGGATTGGTGGGAGGGACCGGTGGGCGGCGCGAGGGACGCCCGCGCTTTGGCCGACATGTCTGGTCGCACCGAAGCGATGGAAAAGCTGATCCGGGAGGAGTTGCGATCTCTAACCGAAGGTTCGGTCGATCGATTGGATGGGCGGTCATTGTCCGCAGCGCTCGCGAAAGATCTGCGAAACCCGTAACGGGCGAGCAACCACCTACTCGCCCTCTTCGCCGAACGAAGTAGGCGGATATTCGTCCTTCAAGACTGACGTGCCTCATTCCGCCGCGATCACCGCCTTCGGGTCGCAGGCACGATCATGACTATCCAGTTGGCTCAGCCTTGGTTAGCGCGGTCTTGCCCTCCTCGGTGGTGCCAATCCAGTACTGATCGACGGACGGAGTCGGCTGGTTTGGGCGGTGGAACGTGGCCATGCCGACGTCGACCTCGATCAATCCCTCCCGGCGTAGCTCGTCGGCCATCGGCGAAGTTCCATGCCATGGCGGGCTGCTTTGCCACGAGTACCCGCCATCCCTAGCCTTGTAGATCTGCAAGAGTCTCGTGCCCATTTCCCGGGTCGACGGGAACCGCTCAGTGTCGTCCTCTTGAAGTGACTTGATGGGGCGGAGAAGGTCGTAATGAGCCCGAGTCAGTTCCACGGTCCCAGCCCTTCTTGTGGCGCGACAGGCGTCCCGTGCGCCGCCGCCTTCGCATGCGTCAAACCGCCGCGACCCGGACGCACTCATCTGCCAAAGCGGTCGCCCCCGGCCAGCGCACGGGTGTTCTGAAATCGACTGAATGCGCCACCATGACCGTGTGAGCGGTAGTGGCTTAGCCAGTACTGACGGATGCTCACCCCTGCTTCGCAGGTGCCCGTACCAAGCAGACATTCGCCCGGATCTGTCGCGATCCGCTCGGTCCTACCAATGTGCGATGGGTCGTGGCACCATGCCCGAGTGATCGAATCGGCAGAGGAGTTCGTGCGTCTGCGGATCAGCGATGACCCAGCGGAGTACAACCGGGCTGCTCACGACGAAGCGAGCGAGAGCACTTGGCGCGAGGTGATCGAGCGATTCCCGGACATGCGATTCTGGGTCGCCCAGAACAAGACCGTGCCTCTGAACGTGCTTGAGATCCTCCGTCAAGACCCCGACGACAAGGTCCGTCACATGGTCACCAGCAAGCGGTCTTGGGCGCGTGCGCACCCCGACGACACGACGCGACCCCAGGGACACGAGAACACCCGCACGAAGAACCGCCGGTCTTAGTGGGAGCGGAGCCACCAGGGCTCGACGATGCGGCTGTCGGGGCGGAGGGTCTGACCATGCCGCTGAGCGACCGGTCGTCGGCTTGCGTCTAACCGCCCCGAATGCGGGCGACCGCGACGACGACGTCCGACTAACGTGATCGCCAGGCCCGTCGGGAGACCGCGTGCGAACCACGGCAGACGGCCAGCAGCCGCTCGATCGAAATCTCGTCGACCAGTCCCCCGGCCAGGGAACGCAGCTCGCCGCACACTACCAACTGCTGGACCTGCCGCGTCGAGACCCCGAGCCGCTCCACAGCCTCGGAGACGGCGCGCAATGACAGGACACAACGTTCGCTTACGCGAAGCCGTCCGCCAGCCGGGCGAACACACCGGCTCAGACCCGAGCGGGCCGTGGAGCAGCTGACGACGAGAGCCGCCCGGTTTGGAACATCGCACCGAGCACGGTCGTCACCAGGATGATTCCCGCAACGACCATGAGCGACCACCCGAGCCCCGCCCGCAGCAGCAGTGCCCCCGCGAGAGCACCCACCCCGATGGCCACGACCGCAAGAAGGCGGCGGCCGGAGCCGGAGCCGGTGCCCAAGCCCAGCCGGGAGTCAGCGGCAAGACCGGTGAGGGTCGAGGTGACGACGACCGTCGTCACGTCCTTGACCGCGAGGAAGCGAGCGGTCGCGGCCTGCAGGCCCATGGCCGCGCCGAGCGCGGTGGTGACGGCGAGGGCGACCGGCTCGCGGTCGGTGCCGACGACCGCCGTCGTGATCCCCAGGGCCAGCACGATCGATCCCACCGCGGCGAACAGCAGGGTCGTCAGGCGGGTCCAGCCGGGCTCGGCGCGGCGCAGCGCGCGGCCACCGATGGCGGCGCCCGCCATGAAGCCGGCCAGCGCGAGGAGTGGGCCCGCGATCGGCAGGTCGCCGGCGCCCGTGATGGCCATGCCGAGGATGACCACGTTGCCGGTCATGTTGCCGGTGAAGACCCGGTCGAGGCCGAGATAGCCGATCGCGTCGACCATGCCGGTGGTGAAGGTGAGCGCGAGCATCGCCCACAGCCGGGAGCGCTCGGCGAGGGCGGTCGGGTCCGGGCTCAGCTCGCTCATGCGACCTCGAGCACGGCCTTGCCGCGCAGGCCCCGCTGACGCAGCAGACCGAACGGGGTCGCGTGGTCCTCCCACGGCCCGCGCCAGGTGACCTCGGCGTCCAGCCGGCCCTCGGCGACCTCCGACGCCAGCAGCGTGAGGTCGTCACCCACCGGGAGTCCGCCGTGCAGGTGGAAGGTCACCAGCCGGCGGTCGTGGAGGCCGCCGTGGGCGTGGAAGGCGCCGATCGGGAAGACGGTCTCGGCCACGGTGGCGTGCCCGATCGCCACCAGCACGCCGCCGGGCCGCAGCGCGAGGTAGCCCGCGACGAGCTGGTCGCCGGCGACCAGGTCGAGGACGCCGTCGAAACGGCCCTCGGCCTCGCGCGGGTGGCTCACCACCTCGGCGGCGCCGAGCTCGCGCAGCCGCGGTCCGAGCTCGCTCGGACTGGTGGTCGAAGCGACGACGTGCGCTCCCCCGCGACGCGCCAGCTGTACGGCGAACCGGCCCACCCCGCCGCTGGCGCCGGTGACCAGGATCCGCTTGCCGAGGGTCCCGGTGAGCTGGAGCGCCCGCAGCGCGGTCGTGGCGGCGACGGGGAGGGTCGCGAGGGCGACCGGGTCGGCGCCCGCAGGGGCCGTCCCGAGCCACGCGGTCGGTACGGCGCGGAGCTCGGCCCAGCCGCCGAGGCCGCCGTGCGTCACGACCAGGGCGCCTTCCGGCGGCCCGGAGCCGTCGGCGGCCGCACGTACGACGATCCCGGCCGAGTCCCAGCCCGGCACCGTGCCGTCGGGGAGGTCGAAGACGCCGGCGTTCACCTCGCCGAAGTTCAGCCCGATCGCGGTCGTGCGCACCAGCGCCTCCCCCGGCTGCGGCACCGGGATCGGTACGCCGGACGCGAGGCGCACCCCGGTCTCCGTGGTGGCGTCGCGGACCAGCGCGCGCATGGTCGGCTCAGGCATCGCGCACCGGCCACGGGTTCATGCCGGGGAGCACGAGGTGCCCGGCGTCGACGGGCAGCTGGATCCCGTGCACGAACGCGGCCTCCTCGGAGCAGAGCCAGATGGCGGCGAGGGCGGCGGCCCGGGCGGGCAGGGCGCCGACGTTGCGCATCGCCGTCCACTGGTGGACCGCGTCGAGGTAGTCCTCGCGGGTCCCGTCGGGCTTGCCGCTGGCGCGCCGCCACCCGGCCGGGTGGTCGTTGATCAGCGTGTCCGTGGTCGAGGGCAGCAGCGCGTTGACGCGCACGTTGTGGTTGCCGAGCTCCAGCGCGGCCACCCGCATCAGCCCGATCACCCCGTGCTTCGCGGCGACGTACGGCGCGCTGCAGGGCGCGCCCTCGACGCCGACGTTCGAGGAGGTGAAGACGATGGCGCCGCTCTGCTGCTCGACCATCACCGGCGCCACCGCCTTGGCGGTGCGCCAGGCTCCCTCGAGGCAGACGCCGATCTGGTCGGCCCAGGCCGCGTCGGGGGTCTCCCACAACGGCTTGTCGGACCAGTCGTAGATGCCCGCGTTGACGAGCAGGGCGTCGATGCGACCGAACCGGTCGACCGTCGCGGCCACCGCCTCGTCGAGGGCGGACTGGTCCCGGACGTCCGCGACGAGCGCCAGGCACGCGCGCCCCTCCTCCTCGACCAGGGCCCGGGTCTCCTCCAGGTCCTCCTTCGACGCGAGCGGGTACGGCACGCTGGCGATGTCGGCCGCGATGTCGACCACGACGACGTCCGCGCCGCGGCGCGCGAACTCGAGGGCGGCCTCGCGCCCCTGCCCACGCGCCCCGCCGGTGATGAAGGCGACCTTCCCTTCGAACGAGCTGCTCATCGTTTCCTCCTGTGTCGGATGCTGGTAGGGGTCAGGCCGGGACGGCACGGACGACGGGGGCGCCGAGCTGCTGCGCGAGCCAGTCTGCCGCGCCCGGGAGCCAGCGCCCCCGGGCGTTGGCGATGTTGTGGTCACCGCCGGCCACGACGCGGCGCTCCGCACCCGTGACGTGCTCGGCGAGCCAGCGGCCGGTGAAGTCGCCGTGGACGAGGGGGTCGGCGTCGCCGTCGACGACCAGGAGCGGTACGTCGATCGCGAGCGCGGCGTCGGTGACGTCGAGGGACCCGGTGAAGCGGCGGGCGCCCTCCTCGTCGCCGGTGCGCACCGTCAGGAGCCCCTGGATCAGGGGCGGAAGGTCGGCGTAGGGAGGGACCTTCACCAGGCCGCTGACGACTACGCCGGCCCGCAGCCGCGGCTCCGCGGCGAGGGTCGCGGTCGCGTACAGCCCGCCGAGGCTGCAGGCGAGGATGCCGGCGCGGACCTCGCGCCCCTCGTCCGGGAAGCGCGGGAGCACCGCGTCCAGCGCCTCCCGGACGACCGCCGGGTAGTCGGTCGTCGGCGCCTGGACGCCGACCAGCTCACCCTGGCCCGGTCCGTCCAGCACGAGGGTCGCACAGCCGCGGGCCAGGAGCGCCTCGGCCAACGACCACAGCTCCTCCTTCGCCCCGTCGAGACCGGGGACGAGCACCACCAGGGCGGCGGACTCCGTCGCCGGGCGACGGAGCACGCCACGGAAGCGGTCACCCTCGACCCGCTCGGCCCCCGGGTCGAGGACGGCGAGCGCTGCGGCCTGCGCCTGCGCCGCCTCCTGGTAGGTGCTGGTGCGGGGGCTCGGCCACGACCCGGCGAAGTAGTACCAGGCCGACGCGGTCAGGAAGGCCTCGCCGCTGGTGACGGCCAGACCCTGCTCGCGGGCCGCGACGGCGGTGCGCACATAGCCTGCCGCGACGTCGCGGAAGCTGTCGCTCCAGCGGTCGAGCGAGGTCAGCGCGCCGGTCACGGCGTCGTACTCGTGGACGTCGATGCCCGCCGCGACCGCGCGGGAGCGGGTCGCTGCCGTCATCTCGGCGACGCCGTCGTCGGGCGTCTCGGTGGAGCTCACGGATTCTGCCTTTCTCATCGTGGGAGTCGGGGTCAGGCCCTGCGGGCCAGGAGGCGTTGCCGTACGCGGTCGAGGTAGACGGCCACGAGCAGGATCGCGCCGGTGACGACCATCTGCCAGGAGTTGTTGAACCCGCGGAGGGCGAGCGCGTTCGCGAGCACCTGGAGGAAGGCGGTCCCGACCAGCGCGGCGAAGACGGACCCGCTGCCCCCGGTGATCGAGACGCCGGCCAGCAAGGTCGCCGCCACGACGTAGAGCACGATCGTGTTGTTGCCGGCCGTCGGGTCGGCGATCGTCTGGCGGCCGATCATCATCACGCCGGCGAGGCCGGCGCAGGCGCCGCTGACGCCGTACACGGCCGGAACCACCCACTGCGACCGGATGCCGGAGAGCTGCGCGGCCTCCGGGTTCCCACCGATCGCGTACACGGAGCGGCCGAACACCGTGTAGGTCAGCACCACGCCGGCGACGACGACGACCAGTACGGCGATCATGGCGCCGTACGGCAGCACCCCGCCGAGCGCGTCGTTGCCGAGGGTCCGGGCGAGGCCGTCCCAGGACAGGTCGTACTGGCGGTTGCCCGACCAGAGCAGCGCGAACCCGCTCAGCAGCGAGGCGCTCGCCAGGGTGACCACGAAGAACGAGAGCCCCACCCTCCCGATCAGCAGTCCGTTGACGAGGAAGCCGATCGCGGCTCCCAGCAGCACGGTGAGCAGGAGAGCCGGCTCGGGAGCCAGGCCGCCCATCACCAGCTTGGCGTAGGCGATCCCGCAGACGCTGAGGATCGCGCCCATCGACAGGTCGATCCCGCCGGTGAGGATGACCATCGTCATCCCGACACACAGCAGCATCGGCACCGCGCCGGTGCGCAGCAGGTTGGTGAGGTTGGAGGACGAGGAGAAGTTCGGCTCGGTCAGGAGCTCGACCACCACCACGACCACGAGCAGACCCGCGACGGCGTACGCCGGTGCGCTGCTCCCGGTGAGATGGCGTCGCCAGCCCGCGCCGGTGGCCGGCCGTTCGGCGGCGGGCGGCTCGACGTCCGTCCGCACCGTGGTGTCCTCGCTCGAGCTCATCGTGCTGCCTTCCTGTGGTGTTCGGGTTCCGGTGCGGTGAACGCCAGCCGGGTGATCGACTCCTCCGTTGCCACCGCGCCGGGCTCCTCGCCGACGACGCGGCCCTTGGCCATCACGACGACGCGGTGGGCCAGCCGGAGCACCTCCAGGAGCTCGGAGGACACGACCACGACGGCCAGCCCGCGGCGGGCGAGCTCCTCGACGAGGGCGTAGATCTCGGCCTTGGCCCCGACGTCGACGCCTCGCGTCGGCTCGTCGAGCACCAGCACCCGCGGGTCGTTGAGAAGCCACTTGCCGATGGCGATCTTCTGCTGGTTGCCGCCGCTGAGCGTCCCCGCGGCCACGTCCGGGCTCGCCGCCTTGATGGACAGCTCACGCGCGACCCGCGACGTGTGGGCCCGCTCCGGCGCCGGGCGCCGGATCCCCCACCTGCCCCGCCGGGCCAGGGACGCCATCGCCAGGTTCTCCTGGACCGACATCGACAGCACCAGGCCTGCCCGCTTGCGGTCCTCGGGCACGAGCGCGATGCCGGCGTCGATCGCCGTCCGCGGTGAGCTCAGCGCGACCTGGCGGCCGTCGACCCGCACGGTGCCGGTGTGCGGCCAGCGCCCGAAGAGGGTCTCCGCGAGGCTGGTGCGCCCCGCTCCGGCCTGTCCGGCGATGCCCACGATCTCGCCGGCGCGCACCTGGAGGTCGACGTCGGTCAGCCGAGTGCTGCACAGACCGGCCACCTCGAGCAGCGGCGGCGCGGCGGACAGGTCCTCGGTGTCCTTGGCCGCGGGGCGCTCGAAGATCGCCACCTGCTGCCGACCCACCATCAGCCGGACCAGCTCGGACTCGTCGACCGAGGCCGTCTCACGGACCCCCACATCGCGTCCGTCGCGCAGCACGGTCACCCGGTCGGTGAGGTCGAAGTACTCCCGCAGTCGGTGGGTGATGTAGACGACGCCCGCGCCACGCTCCGCGAGGCCCCGGATCATCGCGTACACGTGCTCGGTCTCCTGGCCGGTCAGCGAGCTGGTCGGCTCGTCGAACAGGACCAGGCGCGGCTGCCGGCGTACGACGCGCGCGATGGCGAGCATCTGCTGCTGGTGCAACGGCAGGTCCCCGACGAGGGCGGTGGGGCTCAGCGGCAGGTCGAGCTCGGCGAGCTCGCGCTCCGCGGCCCGGTTCGCCCGTCGCCAGTCGATCAGCCCCAGGCGCCGCGGCGGGCGGCCGTCGAGCAGGTTCTCGGCGACGGTGAGCCGCGGCTGCACCTGCACCTCCTGGGCGATCAGGGCGATGCCGAGGTCGAGCGCCGTCGCCGGTGAGTAGGCGGAGCGGGAGTGTCCGTCGAACCACACCTCCCCGGCGTCGGCGGCGTACCGCCCTGCGGCGATCTTGAGCAGGGTCGACTTCCCGGAGCCGTTCTCCCCCACCAGCCCGACCACCTCGCCACGTCGTACGTCGAGGTGGACGCCGTCCAGCGCCTGGACGCCGGGGAAGCGCTTGCTCACCGCGGTCATCCTCAGCAGGAGGTCGCCCCCGCCGTCCGTGCTGCTCATCGTCCGTGCGCTCCCTTCTCGGTACGTTCTCCGGCGTGACCGGTCAGTCGAGCGGACACGCGACCGCCTCGCGCTGCTCGGCACTCGCCTCGAGCAGCGGCTCGTCGCTCTCGACGAGCGGCTGGATGCCGGTCGGCTCGAGGTCACGGCCCTCCGCGATGCCCGCGGTCCGCACCGCGATCGACGGCATCTCCTTGACCGTCGCCTTGCTGAGGCACTTGGGATAGACGGTGACGTAGCGGGGGGCGGGCTCGCCCTTGGCGAGAGCGATCATGACCTCCACCGCCTTCTGCTGCTGCTCGGGCAGGCCCCAGGCGAAGGTGTAGTCGATGGTGCCCTTCGCCAGGGCGTCGAGTCCGATCGCGTCCGCGTTGTAGCCGACGATCGTGAGCTGGTCCCGCATGCCGAGGTTGTCGGCCGCGCGGGACGCCGCGACCGCGTTGGTGTCGCTGTAGGCGACCACGCCGACGGCGTCGGGGTGCTGCTGCAGGACGGCCTGCGCCGTGCTCAGGCCGCCGGCGATGTCGTCGGTCTTGTTGGAGTAGGTGCCCACGACGCTCAGCCGGCCGTCGCTGCAGGCGGCCAGCTCCTTCTCGAAGCGCGACTGCATGTCGATCAGGTCCTGCTGCGGGTTGCCGTAGGCGCCGTAGACCAGCTCTCCACCGTCGGGGAACTTCTCGCAGAACAGCCGCGCGGCGTTCACCGACGCCGTGAGCCGGTCCTGGTGGAAGGTCGTGGCGGCGCCGTCGAAGTTCGTGATCTCACCCGCGACGACCGGGATCCCGGCCTTGACCGCGCGCTCGCTGGGCGCGGTCATCACGTCGGCGCTCAGCGGGAAGAAGGACACGGCGTCGGCCTGCTGCGCCACGATCTGGTCCATCGCCGTGATCATCGTGTTGAGCGGGTCGTCCGCCTTCGCCTCGACGATCATCGGCGTCGCGCCGCACGCCTCGGCGGCGGCCCTGAAGGCGTCGTTGCCGGCCTTGCCGCCGGCGTTGGAGCTCCACACGGCGGCGTACCCGAGGGTCAGCCCCGCTCCGCTGGTGCACGCCTCGGCGGGGCCGGCGCCGAGCTCGTCGAGGATGGCATCGGCCTCGTCGGCGGAGACGGTCTCGTTGAGCACCTCGTCGGTGCCCCCGTCGCGGGCATCGTCGCTGCAGCCCGATGCCACGGAGACGACGGCCAGTGCGGCGATGGCCAGGACGCCCTGGCGGATCCTCGATCGAGTCATTGTTCCTCGGCTCTCGTGCGCGGTCCCGGAGCTCCGCAAGTGGATGTTGCACTACACTCTAATCAGATTGCATCCTATCTGTCACTAGTCGGATTCCATTTGAATCACTCGCGCAAGGAGTCGCTCATGCACGCACCCGCCTTCCTGGCCAGACCCGAGCTCGAAGGCACCTTCGGCATGTGCGCCTCGACGCACTGGGTCGCGTCCGCGGTCGGGCAGGCCGTGCTCGAGCGCGGCGGCAACGCCTTCGACGCCGCGGTCGCCGCCGGCTTCGTGCTCCAGGTGGTGGAGCCGCACCTCAACGGCCCGGGCGGCGATCTCGTCGCCATGATCGCCCTGCCCGGCGCGGAGCCGCGGGTCCTGTGCGGGCAGGGGCCGGCCCCTCGCGGAGCGAGCATCCAGCACCTGCGCTCGGAGGGCTTCTCCGCGGTGCCCGGATCCGGCGCCCTGGCCGCCGCAGTGCCGGGCGCGGTCGACGCGTGGCTGCTCCTGCTGCGCGACCACGGGACCTGGCGGCTGGGCGACGTGCTGGAGTTCGCCGTCCACTACGCCGAGCACGGGCATCCGCTGCTGGCGTCGGCCGCGCGGGTCATCGGCGAGGTCGAGGACCTCTTCCGCACCTCGTGGCCGACCTCGGCGCAGCAGTGGCTGCCCGACGGGCGCGTCCCGCGCGCCGGGGACGTGGTGAGGAACCAGGCCTGGGCCGCGACCCTCCGGCGCCTGCGCGAGGGGTCGGCGAGGCCGGGCGCACGCCGCGAGGAGGAGATCGAGGCGGCACGGGCCCAGTGGCGCTCGGGCTTCGTCGCCGAGACCGTCGCGGCCTTCGTGGCCGGCTCCGCGCACGCCCACTCGGACGGCCGGGAGCACCGCGGCGTCCTCGACGCGGCCGACCTGGCGGCGTACGTCGCCCACTGGGAGCCGAGCGTGAGCCGCGAGTTCCGGGGCCACCGCGTGCACAAGGCCGGCCCCTGGACGCAGGGCCCGGTACTGCTCCAGGCCCTCGCCGTCCTCGAGCAGTACGACGACCACGAGCTCGACCTCGACACCGCCGGCGGCGTGCACCGCACGCTCGAGGCACTGAAGCTGGCCTTGGCCGACCGCGACGCGCACTACGGCGAGGGGCTCGGCGCCGAGGGACTCGCGACCCTGCTCTCGACCGCGTACGCCGAGCAGCGCCGGCGGCTGGTGCTCGACACCGCGTCGCACGACTTCCGGCCGGGGACGGGGGCCGGGCTCGGCACGTACCGTCCGCCCCTGGTCGTCGCCGAGGCCGGCGAGCTGACCCTCCCCACGACCGGGGAGCCGACGGTGCAGTGGAACGGCGACACCCGAGGCGACACCTGCCATGTCGACGTCGTCGATCGCTGGGGCAACGCCGTCTCGGCCACCCCGTCGGGCGGATGGCTGCAGTCCTCGCCGACGATCCCCGAGCTGGGCTTCGCGCTCGGGACCCGGCTGCAGATGAGCCACCTCGACGCGACGAGCCCCTCGGCACTGCGACCGGGCGCGCGACCGCGCACGACCTTGACCCCGACGATCGTGACGGCCCCCGGGAGGGTGATCGCGATGGGCAGCCCCGGCGGCGACCAGCAGGACCAGTGGCAGCTGGTGCTGCTGCTCCGCCTCCTGGTGGCCGGCCAGTCCCCCCAGGCGGCGATCGAGGCGCCGATGTTCCACACGACGAGCGCGCCCGGGAGCTTCTGGCCCCGCACCTGGACGCCCGGAGGCGCGGTGCTCGAGGACCGGTTCGACCCGCGACTCGTCGAGGAGCTCCGGTCCCGAGGTCACGTGGTGACGACGTCAGCCGGATGGTCGCTGGGCCGGCTGTCGCTGGCCGCCCACGACGACACCGGTCGGGTGTCCGCGGCCGCCAACCCGCGCGGCGCGCAGGGCTACGCGGTCGGCCGGTGAGGACGACGGCGCCCGGCGGGTCCGTGCAGTCCGGGCCTGGTGGGATGCAATCATCGGACGACCAGCGGAACGAGGAGCGAGCGGTGAGCAGCAACAGCGAGTCGATGAGCGAGCGCGTCGCGGCCGAGCTCCAGCACCGCATCATCGTCGGGACCATCCCGGTGGGCACGTGGCTGCGTCACGACGCCATCGCCCGCGAGTTCGGGATCAGCCGGACTCCCGTCCGGGAGGCGCTGCGCATCATGGCCGCCCAGGACCTGGTGACCATCGAGCCCAACCGCGGCGCGCGGGTCAACGGCCAGTCGAGCCAGGACGTGCGCGAGATCGGCGTCGTGCGCGCCGAGCTGGAGGGGCTGGCGGCGTCCCTCGCCGCCGCCCACATCGACGACGCCCAGGCGGAGCGGATGACGGTGGCCTGGCAGGACTTCGAGGCGGCGTTCGAGGTGACCGGCCCGGGCGAGCAGCTCGCCGAGCGGTGGATGGAGTCGAACGAGGCGTTCCACTCGACGATCCTCGAGGCGTCGGGCAATCGCTACCTCCAGCAGGCGATCGCCGACCTGCGGCGCAAGCTGCCGCACAACATCTCCTTCGGCGCCTACGCCGGGAGCTCGCGCCTGATCGCGCGGAACATGGCGGAGCACCAGGCCATCGCCGACGCGATCCTCGCCCAGGACGCCGAGCGAGCCCGCGCCCTGATGAGCGAGCACATCCGCAGCTCGGTGGAGGCCGCGGCGCACTGGATCGAGCGGAGCTCCTAGGCGGCCAGCTCGTCCGCGCGGCGCAGGTGCTCCAGGAGCGCCGCCCCGACGCGGTCGGGCGCCTGCTGGTGCACCCAGTGCCCGGCGCCCTCGACCACGACGACCCGAAGGTCGGCGAACAGGCTCTCGTCGACGCGCATGAAGGCCGCGACCGGATCGGTGCTGCCGGTCAGGAACAGGGAGGGCGCCTCGATCCGGTCCAGGTCACGTGCGGACGCCGCACGCCAGTTGTCGTCGATGTTGCGGTAGTACGACAGCCCGCCGGCGAATCCCGTGCGCCGGAACACCGCGACGAGGTGGTCGAACAGCTCCGCGCTCATCCACGCCGGACGATCCCTCGGCCCGACCGGCCGGCCGATGGCCTCGAAGTCGTCGTCGAACGCGGCGGCGAGCGTCGCCGCGACGTCGCGCTCCAACGCCTGCTCGGCCACCCCCTCCGCCTGGAAGCGGACCTGGTAGAACTCCTCCCCCAGTCGCCGCCGGAGGATCTCGATCGGGGGCGCCGGCGCGGGACGCGTGTGCGGCACGCTCAGGCCGGTCAGCGAGAGCAGGCGGTCCGGGTGGTCCAGGCCGAGCGCCCAGACGCACTGCGCGCCCCAGTCGTGACCGACGACGTGCGCCCGGTCGACACCCTCGTGGTCGAGGAGTCCGATCAGGTCCCGGCCGATCTCGCTTGCCGCGTACGACGAGCGCCCGGCCGGGCGCGAGCTGTCGCCGTACCCGCGCAGGTCGGGAACGAGCACCCGGTAGCCGGCCTCGACGAGCGTGGGCACCTGCCGGTGCCAGGTGATCCCGAGATCCGGGAAGCCATGGACCAGCAGCACCACGGGACCGTCACCGGCCGCGTCGACCGCGAGCTCGACCCCGTTGACCCGCCACAGCTCGCTCACCAGTCGGTCTCCATCCCGGGGATCACCCGGCCGTTGTGCACCGGGGGCTGGGCGACGGCGCTGCGGCTCTGGCCGAGCAGCTCGACGATGTAGTGGGTGCTCTCGGTGTCGCCGACGTTGGTGATCCAGTGGTCGGCGGGCAGGCCGTCGACGCCGACCTCGCGGTAGAGCACGAAGCCCTCGTCCGAGGGCTGACGGATGACGCCGTCGCCGCCCTCCTCGCGCGCCTCCATCTTCGACGGGTTGGCGTACACCAGGACGTGGTCGTTGGCGTGCATGTGCGGTGAGCACGACTCCCCCGGCGCGAGGCGCATGCGCCACACCCGCACGACGTCGTTCTCGAACAACAGCTCCGTCCCTACCTGTCGGCTTCGGTCGTTCTCGGTCACGGTGGCCTCCTCGGTCTCCCACTCCATCACACCGGATTGGATGCAGTATTGTCTGAATTGCATCTAATCACATGACGCCGAGGAGAGACCAGATGCCCGAGCTGCCCGTGTGGGGCATGGTCCTGACGCCGTTCACTCCCGAGCTGAGCGTCGACCACGCGTCGTTGGCCGCGCACGTCCGCTCCCTGCTCGAGCAGGGAGTCCACGGCGTCGTCGCCCTGGCGGTGATCGCGGAGCCCGGCGCGCTGACGCGCGACGAACGGGCCGCCGTGCTCGACACGGTGCTGGACAGCGCACGCGGCCGCCCGGTCGTGGCCACCGTCATGGCGCTCGACGACGAGCGCCACCGCGACGAGCTGCGGACCCTGATCCGCCCTCGGGCCGACCGGCTCGCCGCGGTCATGCTGCCGATCCACTCGCCCGACCCCGCGCTCGTGGCGCAGCGGCTCCAGGCTGCCCATGACGAGTGCGGACTGCCGGTCTGGGTGCAGGACTATCCCGGACCGACCGGGGTCTCGATCGCGTACGACGACCTGGTCGACGCCTTGCGAGCGGCTCCCGCCGTCGTCGCGGTCAAGTGCGAGGCGCCGCCGACCTTCCGCCGCATCCACGGCCTGGCCCGGGCCCTCCCACACCTCCAGCTGCTCAGTGGGCTCGGTGGAGCCAACCTCGTCGAGGATCTCGTCGCGGGCGCGAGCGCGGTGGCGTGCGGCATCTCCCGGCCGTCGGACCTAGTGGCCGCCACCCGCGCCTGGACCTCCGGCGGCATGCCCGCTGCTCTACCGGAGGTCGCGCGGTTCTCGGCGCGCGTGGGCGTGGAGACCCAGCCGGGGACCAGCATCGCCATCCGCAAGGAGCACTGGCGCCGCGCCGGAACCATCGCCTGTGCCGCGGTCCGCGCGCCGCAGCTGCCGTACCCGGGCTTCCTGTCCGGGCTGAGCGACGCGCTGGTCACCTAGGGACTGGGGGCGCCAACGCGGCCGGGGCACCCTTGGGTGCGGCCCGGACGTGAGCGCGTTCGCCTTGCTTGCCGATCAGGCTGAGGAACTCGACCGGTCCCGAGCTGGTGGCGGCGAACCAGTGCGGCGTGCGGGTATCGAACTCCGCTGCCTCACCGGGCTCGAGGATGAGGTCGTGCTCGCCGAGCACGAGCCGGAGCCTGCCGCTGAGCACGTAGGCCCAGTCGTATCCCTCATGCGTCCGCAGGTCCGGCTCGGCGTCGTCATGACCGGCAGGCAGGACGAACTTGTAGGCCTGGATGCCGCCGGGCCTGCGCGTCAGGGGCAGGACCGTGGAGCCGTCCGCACACGGGATCGGCCGCAGGTTGACCCGTGGGTCGCCGGTCGGTGGTGCGTCGACGAGCTCGTCGAGAGTGACGCCGTAGGTCCGCGCGAGCGGGAGCAGCTGCTCCAGCGTGGGGCGGCGCAGACCTGCCTCGAGCCGGGACAGCGTGCTGGTCGAGATCCCGGTCCTCTCGGACAGGTCGCTGAGGGTGATGTCGAGACGTTGGCGCAGGCGCCTGAGTCGCGGCCCCACCGCGTCGAGAGTGCGGTCGGTCGAGTCGTCCATCTGCCCAGATTGCCATTTGGCAAGAACCTTTGCGAATCCGCCTGCTCCCGCACACCATCGAACCGAGTGGCCCGTCGACGAGGGCCCACCATCGACGCGGAGGGGATCAACCGATGACGCACTCGTTCGATCAGGACTACTGGGACCAGCACTGGCGCCCCGACCCGACCGGTGCCCCGTCGGCGATGGCCGTCAGCCCTCCCCACCCGTACCTGGTTCGCGAGCTGGACGACCTCGAGCCGGGCACGGCACTTGATGCGGGCTGCGGCGCGGGAGCAGAGGCGCTCTGGCTCGCCGCCCGTGGCTGGCAGGTCACCGGCGCCGACCTCGCGCACGACGCGCTGGTCCGTGCGGCCGAGCGCGCCGCCGCGAGCGGCGTCGCGGATCGGGTGCGGTGGGTCCAGGCCGACCTGACCACCTGGGAGCCGGACGTGTCGTACGACCTGGTGACGACGAGCTACGCCCACCCGGCGATGCCGCAGCTCGAGTTCTACGACCAGGTCGCGTCCTGGGTCGCTGCCGGCGGCACGCTTCTCATCGTCGGCCACCTGCACCACGGTCCCGGCCACGGTGCGGGTGAGCCGCCCGCCGCCGCGTCGGTGCGCGCCGACGACATCGTGGCGCGACTCGACCCCGACCGCTGGGTCGTCGCGACGGCGGAGGAGCCGAGCCGCACTCTCGCGGCTCATGGAGTCAGCGAGGTCGCGCTCCACGACGTGGTCGTCCGGGCGACGCGGCGGCACTGACCCATCCCCACCATCCTGCCTCCACGAGGGCAGCGAGAGGAATCACGTGAGCTCCAACCCACCCATGGCCGACACCGGCCACAGCACCCCCGCCGCCGACCCCGACCCCACGGTCCACGACGCGCGGCAACGCCGCGCGATCCTGATCGCGGTCTGCATCGCGCTGATGGCCGTCATCGCCTCGGTCACCGGACTGAACGTGGCGCAGCCCGAGCTCGCCGTCGAGTTCGACGCGTCGCAGACCACCGTGCTGTGGTTCATCAACCTGTACACGATCAGCCTCGCCGCGCTGCTCCTGCCGCTGGGCGCCCTCGGTGACCGGCTCGGTCGCAAGCCCGTCCTGGTCGCCGGCCTGATCGTCTTCGGCGCCGCGAACGTGGCCGCCGGGCTGGCTACCTCCTCGGAGCTGATGCTCGCCTCGCGCTTCGTCTCGGGCGTGGGCGCGGCGATGATCATGCCGGTCACCCTCGCAGTGATCACCTCGACCTTCCCCGAGGAGGAACGCGCCAAGGGAATCGGGGTGTGGACCGGGGTCGCCGGTGGCGGCGGCATCCTCGGCATGTACCTGTCCGCCCTGCTCGTCGACGTCGCCACCTGGCGCTGGCTCTTCGTCCTGCCCGTCGTGCTCGTCCTCGTCGCGGTCGCGCTGATCGGACGCTCGGTGCCCAACTCCCGCGAACACAGCGAGCACCGCTTCGACGTCGTCGGCTCGGCCACCTCGGTCCTCGCGGTCCTCGGACTGATCTACGCCCTCCACGAGGGCCCGGTCCACGGTTGGACCGAGCCGGCGACGCTGGTGGGCCTCTTCGGTGGCACCCTCGCCGCGGTCGCCTTCGTCGTGGCGGAGCTGCGCCAGATGGCGCCGCTGCTCGACGTCCGGCTCTTCGGCGGGCGTGGCCTGGCCAGCGGATCGGTCACCCTGCTCGCGGTCTTCGGCGTACAGGCCGGGATCTTCGTGGTGCTCTTCCCCTTCCTCCAGGCCGTGCTCGGGTGGTCGGCACTTCGAGCAACGTTGGCGATGATGCCCATGGCGTTGCTGATGATGCTCGCCTCCGGCCTGGCCCCGCAGGTCGCCGCTCGCATCGGAGCCCGAGCCACCATGGCCACCGGGATCCTCCTCGGCGGGGTCGGCCTCGCCCTCATGGCCGGCCTGGTGTCCGTCGACGGCGGCTACCTCGCGGTGCTGCCCGGGATGCTCGCGATGGGTCTCGGCATGGGCCTGTCCATGACGCCCTCCACCGAGGCGATCACCGGTTCGCTGCCCCGCGAACGCCAAGGCGTCGCGTCCGCCCTCAACGACGTCACCCGCGAGTTCGGCACCGCGCTGGGGGTCGCCCTCCTCGGAGCCATCCTGTCCGCCGGCTACCGGAGCGCCATCGACGAGCGGCTGGCCGGCGTCCCGCGCGACCTCGCGGACACCGCACGCGAGGGCGTCGCGAACGCGGTCGCCGCAGCGGACCCGGCCGGAGCCCCCGCCCAGGTCGTCGTCCGTGCCGCACAGGACTCATTCGTCGAGGGGTGGCAGCACGCGATGTGGGCCGGAGCCGCCGTGATGGCCGTGCTGTTCGGATACGTGCTCGCCCGTGGTCCCCGCGGGTCGTCTGGCGGGCCGAGCCTCGGCGCACCTCAGGACGAACGCCCGTAGGTGAGCCGACGCAGCACCTGCTCGGCCGGCCCGGGATGGTTCGGGGTCTGGAGAGCCACCGCGACGGCGACCGAGCCCAGCCAGACGCCGACCGCGGCGAGGACGGCGAAGGTGGTGTGGCCGCCGAGGTCGAGGGCGAACGGGGCGAAGAGCACGAGCCAGCACCCCGACTGGAGGAGGTAGCCGGAGAGGGAGCGCTGGCCGAGCGCGGCGATGGCGGCGGCCCGACCAGTCCGGGTGAGGCGGGCGCAGAGGAGGGCGAGGGCGGCGATGTAGCCGGGGCCGGCGTACTCACCGCTGACGTCGTGGAGCAGGGCGAGGAGGTCGACGGTGCCGGCGGCGGGATGGAGGACGCCGGCGGCGACGAGGGCGTAGGGCAGGCCGCCGAGGACCGCGATGCCGAGGCCGACGACGGCGGTGCGGACCAGGAGGGTCCGGTGCTGGTCGACGTCCTCGAGGATCCCGCGCCGGGCGGCCCAGACGCCGAGCCAGACGATGACGATGGCGGGCAGCACGGAGAGGGTGTGGCCGGGCCACTCGGCGAGCCGGTCGCCGATGGAGGCGCGGTAGGAGTCCGCGGCGAGCGACGGGTTCGGCGTGTTGACGAGCCCGGCGCTGCCGGACCAGTCGTGGGTCACGGCGAGGATCGGGAGGACGACGAGGTAGATCGACTGCAGCCCCCACACCCACAGCACGGCCCGGTGGAAGCGGTCGGAGCGACGGACGAGCAGGAAGGTCGCGGCGAGGCCGATCAGGCCGTAGGCACCGAGGAAGTCCCCGAAGTAGAGCAGGGTCGCGTGCACGAGGCCGAAGCCGACCAGCCACGCGTTGCGACGGACCAGGACTCGTCGAGCGTCACCGCCGGCGGCCTCCTGGCGCCGGGCGATCTGGACCAGGCCGTAGCCGAACATGATCGCGAAGACGGGATAGGCGCGGCTGTCGACGAACAGGGAGAGCCCGAGGTTGAGGACCCGGGCGGGGCCGTGCGGGTCGGGGTCGAGGCCGGGCTGGCCGGCGAAGGCGCAGTTGCCGGCGTTCGCGAGCGCGATGAAGAGCAGCATCACGCCGCGGATCAGGTCGGGGGCGAGCGCACGCTCGCCACGTCGGGTGGGCCCGAGAGCGGTGGTGGTCATGACTCCACGCTCGTCGCCGGCGGCGGCGTCCGCGAGGAGCCCAGGCCCCCGGCGGGGGTGGGGATCTCCCCACCCCGGCTCAGTGGTGGGCGTGCCCACCGGGTGCGCCCACGTCGGAGGCTGGCTCCTCCCCCGGGCGGACGACGACGAACTGACCCATCATCCCGTTGTCCTCGTGGCGCAGGGTGTGGCAGTGGTACATGTACGGCCACCGGGCCGAGGCATGGTCGGTGAAGCTCAGGGCGATCCGCACCGTCTCGTCGGGCCGGACCCAGACGGTGTCCTTGCGGCCGGCCAGCTCCGGGGGCGGTGGCGTGCCGTCGACGTCGACGACGCGGAACTGGACGTCGTGGACGTGGAAGCTGTGGCTGCCGCCGTCGGCATTGGTGATCTCCCAGATCTCGGTGTCGCCGAGGGTGACCACGTCGTCGATGCGACCGAGGTCCATCGGGCGGTCGTTGATCGCGTAGCCGGAGAGCTCGAAGGTGCGGGTGCGGGTGGCGGCGCCCGGGTCGGGAAGCTCGGGATCGGCGAGCCGGGCGGGCAGCGGGACGGAGGGCGTCAACCGGTCCCCGGCGCGGAGCTGGAGGAGGTCGAGGCGGTCGGCGCCACCCGCCATCCGGTCGCCGGTGTCGCTGGGGCCGGAGCGCAGGGTCGCGATCTCCCCCGGCTCCAGCCGGACGACGATCTCCGCGCGCTCGCCGGGCGAGAGCTGGATCCGGTCGAGCTCGACCGGCGCGGTGAGCAGGCCACCGTCGCTCGCCACCATGGTGAACGAGTCGCCCGAGGACAGGGCGACGGCGTACGGACGGGTCGAGGAGGCGTTGAGCAGCCGGAGCCGGACCAGCTCGGTGGTCACGTCGAGATAGGGGCCGACGGTCCCGTTGACGACGATGGTGTCGCCGGTGAGGCCCGCCGACTGGAAGGAGCCCGGGTCCTCGTCGAGGGTGCCGTCGTCCTGGAGCTTCTTGTCCTGCAGGATCACCGGGACGTCGTCGACGCCGTACGTCGCCGGCAGGCCCGTGGCGGGCACCGGGTCGTCGACGAGCAGCAGGCCGGCGAGGCCGCGGTAGACGTGCGCGGCGGTCGCGCCGTGCAGATGCGGGTGGTACCAGAGCGTGGCGGCCGGCTGGTCCACCGTCCAGCCGGGCTCCCACACCGCGCCGGGCTCGACCACCTGGTGCGGGCCGCCGTCGGCCTCGGCGGGCAGGTGCATGCCGTGCCAGTGCAGCGTGGTCGTCTCGGGCAGGTCGTTGCGCACCCGCATCCGCACCCGCTCCCCGCGGGTCACCCGGATGGTCGGACCCAGGTAGTCGCCGTTGACGCCCCAGGTCGGCGTACGCCCGCGACCGAAATCGCTGACGCCCTCGTCGAGGTCGAGGTCGAAGACCCGCTCGCCGTCGACCAGCCGGGAGCCGGCCAGCGGTGGGATGGCCAGCGGCGTGTCGAACTCGACCTCGCCGACGGTGTCGACGGTGACCCGCAGAGTCGCCACCACGATCCAGGCGACGAAGCCGACCCCGGCCGCGAGCACCACCGCGAGCACGACCGCGAGCGGCTTCGCGAGCCTCCTCACCGCACCCACGGCACGTCGTAGTCGAAGATCCAGTCGGTACGACGGTCACTGCCCGCCTTGCGCAGGAAGATCGGCAGCATCAGGTCGCGCATCGCGATCGCGACCCGGGACCGGGCCACCCGCTTCTGCTTGTCGATGCCGGCCGCATAGGCGACCAGCGCCTCGGCGCGCGCCCGGCGGGCGTCCTCGTAGGCCGTGAAGGCGACCGCGGGGTCGGGGTCCGCGCGGAGCGAGGACGCGAGCACGATCGCGTCCTCGAGCGCCATCGACGCGCCCTGGCCGGCCGACGGGCTGGTCGCGTGGACGGCGTCGCCCACCAGCACGGCACGGCCCCGCCACCACGGCTCGACCCGTGGGAGCCGGAAGATCGGGTAGACCGTGATCGGGCCGGCGGTGGCGTCGAGGATCTGCGGCACCGGAGCCGGGTCGTCGGCGTGGAGCTCACGCAGCCGGGCCAGCCAGTCGGTCGAGGTGGCGATGCCGGCGGCCGGCGGCTCGTCGGCCGTGAGGTTGGCGAACCAGAAGACCGTGCCGTCCGCGCGGACCAGGTAGCCGAAGAACGAGCGCGTGCCGAACACGAAGTGCTGCCGGCCCGGCGTCGGGGCGAGCCCCGGGACCCGGGCGAAGCCGCCGCTGCCGAGCAGGCCGCTGAAGGCGGGGACGACCTCCGGCGCGACCTGTCGTCGTACGGCCGAGCCGACGCCGTCGGCGCCGACCACGACGTCGCCGTGCTCCTCGGAGCCGTCGTCGAACCGGGCGAGCACCCCCTCCCCCGTCTCGCGTACGTCGACCAGCCGGCGGCCGTAGGACACCGTCACGCCGGCGTCCTCGGCGCCGTCCCGGATCACCTCGTGCAGCCACGAGCGCCGGACGACGACACCGCCGTCGTCGGGCCGGCCGGCAGGACCGTTGGGCACCACGCCGAGCTGCTTGCCGCGCCCGCTCCACATCACCATCTCCGCGGCGGGATGCGCGTCCGCGAGCAGCCGATCCTCCCAGCCCAGGGTGCGCAGCACCCGGCGGCCGTTGACCGCCACGTTGAGGAAGAGCCCCTCGAACGGGTCCGGCGCGGTCCGCGCCTCGAAGACCGGCGCCTCCCAGCCGATCCGGGTGAGCAGGGCAGCGACAGCCGGTCCGGCGACTCCGCCGCCGACGACCAGGGCCTTGGGCATGGTCCGTCTCCTCTACAGTGAGGCGATCACTCGCCATCAGATTATCTCTCTGAGCGAGAGACTATGCGAAGGAGACAACTGTGGCCAAGCGGGCGACCCTGCTCGACGACTCCGCGCGGCTGATGCGCGACTTCATGAGCTCGGCGGTCTTCTTCCAGGACGTCGTCGCCCGGGCCGCCGGGCTGACCGCCAGCGACCTGCAGACGCTCGGCGTCCTGGTCAGCGAGGGACCACGCTCCCCCGGTGAGCTCGCCGCCCGCACCGGCATCAGCACGGGCGGCGGCATCACCCAGCTCGTCGACCGGCTGGTGAAGGCCGGCTTCGTCACCCGGGAGCGCAGCGAGCAGGACCGGCGCCGCGTGCTCGTCACCCCCGTGCTCGAGGAGGTCGGCCGGCGGATCGGGCCGCTCTACGCGGGTGTCGGCGCGGACTGGCAGTCCTTCCTGGAGAGCCTGAGCACCGCCGAGCTCGAAACCTGCGTGCGCTTCCTGGCGACCGCGGTCGAGATCAACCGCCGCCACGCGGCGGAGGTCGGGGACACCGAGGCCTGACCCGGGGTGCGGCGACGCTCACCCCGCGGAGGCCGCGAGGTCCAGCACCCAGGTCACCCCGAACCGGTCGGTCAGCATGCCGTAGAGCGGCGCCCACGCGGCCGGCGCCAGGGGCGCCCGGACGACGGCGCCC
This sequence comes from Nocardioides nitrophenolicus, assembly GCF_016907515.1. Lineage (NCBI taxonomy): Bacteria > Bacillati > Actinomycetota > Actinomycetes > Propionibacteriales > Nocardioidaceae > Nocardioides > Nocardioides nitrophenolicus. The sequence goes on along the minus strand of NZ_JAFBBY010000001.1, from coordinate 5,255,377 downwards.
TCGGCCAGGCTCGCCCAGTAGCCGCGCAGCTCCTCCACGTCGGTGCCGCGGACGGAGACGAAGAAGGGATCCTCGCCCCGGTCCCAGGCCAGGTGCGGGTAGGCGTCGTAGGCCATCACCCGGAAGCCGGCCGGGGAGGCGACCTGGCCCCAGGCGACCTGGTCGGCGGTGGCCGGGTCGGTGCCGCCCATCTCGGCGTGGGTGATGACGACCAGATCGCCGCCGAAGACCGAGCGGTAGTGCTCGAGCGCGGCGCGGGCCTGGCCGCGGAAGTTCAGGTGGGGGGTGACGTCGATCGAAATGAGTGCTCCTGTGCTGGGACCTTCTCGGACAGGAAGGACGCTCGCAGCAATAGCGGCCGGATTCTGTCCGCCACTGGAGGAGAATCGGGCAATGACCGGAACCTCGGCGCGGATGCTCGCCCTGCTCTCGCTGCTGCAGACCCGCCGGGAGTGGCCGGGCCGGGTGCTGGCCGAGCGGCTGGAGGTGAGCGCGCGGACGCTGCGTCGCGACGTCGACCGGCTCCGCGAGCTCGGCTACCAGGTGACCGCGGTGATGGGGCCGGACGGTGGCTACCGGCTGGACGCGGGCTCCGAGCTGCCCCCGCTCCTCTTCGACGACGACCAGGCGGTCGCGCTCGCGGTGGCGCTCCGAGCGACCCCGGTCTCGGGGGCGGACCTGACCGAGGCGGCCGAGCGGGCACTGGCGACGATGCGGCAGGTCCTGCCGTCGCGGCTGCGGCACCGCGTCGACCGCACCGACTTCCATTCGGTGCCTGCGCCGGACCCGGTCGACCCCGCGGTCCTCGATGCCGTCACCGACGCCGTACGACGCCGCGAGGTGCTCCGCTTCGACCACGCCGGCCACCCGCGGCGGGCCGAGCCGCACCACGTGGTCGCCCGCCGGGGGCGCTGGTATCTCGTCGCCTGGGATCTCGACCGCGCGGACTGGCGGGTGTTCCGGCTGGACCGGGTCCGGCCCCGGACGCCGAACGGTCCGCGGTTCGCGCCGCGCGAGCTGCCCGCGCCCGACGTGGGGACCTTCGTGGCGGCGCGGTTCAAGGGCTCCACCGGACCGGACGCCTGGCCGTGCACCGGCGAGGCGGTGCTGGCGTGCCCGGCGACCGAGGTCGCGCCGTACCTGCTCGACGGCGCCGTGGAGGACCTGGGTCCGGACCGCTGCCGCGTGCGCGCCGGCGCCTGGTCGTGGGTCGGTCTCGCGGCGCTCCTCACCCGCTTCGACGCCGACCTCGTCGACGTCCGGCCGGTCGAGCTCAGGGACGCGTTCGGCGTCCTGGCGGAGCGGTTCGCGCGGGTGGTCAGACCTTCGCGACCCGGAGGACCTTGACCGCAGCGGCACCGATGAGAAATGACACCGGCGCGGGTCTGATCGCGGTATGAGACCGCTCCGGTACGCCATCAATGTCACCCTCGACGGCTGCTGCCACCACGAGGCCGGGATCCCGCCCGACGAGGAGTCGATGCAGTACTGGACCGACGAGATCGCACGTGCCGACGACCTGCTCTTCGGCCGGGTGACCTACGAGATGATGGAGGCAGCGTGGCGCCGGCCCGACTCGGGCGGCTGGCCCGACTGGATGAGCGGGTGGGAGATCCCGTTCGCCGAGGCCATCGACCGCGCCCCGAAGCACGTCGTGTCGAAGACGCTGGGCAGCGTCGACTGGAACGCCGACCTGATCGACGGCGACCTGGCGCGGGCGGTCCGGCGGCTGAAGGACGAACCGGGCGAGGGCAGCGTCTTCGTCGGCGGCGTGACCCTCCCCCGGGGGCTGGCGGACCTCGGCCTGATCGACGAGTACGTGTTCCTCGTCCAGCCGGTCGTCGCGGGACACGGGCCGACCCTGCTCGCCGGGCTGCGCGAGCGGATCCGGCTCGAGCTCGTCGATCGTCATGAGTTCCGGTCGGGAGCGGTCGCCCTGGAGTACCGATCCGTGGCTGCCGGCGACTGACCGCCCCCCGGGACGTCGCGCGGTGGCCGGCGTCAACGGGTCAGCAACCGGGCCACCCACCCGGCGGCCGGCGCCGGCGCGCGTCCCGCGGCCAGCACGCCGGAGTGGCCCGTGGGCCACCACCGCGTCTCGACCGGTACGCCGACAGCGCGGTAGCGGCGGACCAGCGAGCGGGTGAGCCACCAGGGCGCGACCTCGTCGACGGCGGCGGCGTCGATCCGCACCGGCAGTCCCCGGGGCAGGTCGAGCCGGGCGACGTCGTGGGCACGGAGCGAGGACAGCAGGCGCGCGCGGACGAGCGGGCCGTCGGGACCGAGGATCGCCGCCGGCGCCAGCCCGCCCCACGACGTACGACGGGCGAGCTCGGTGAGCGTGAGCTCGCCGAGCCGGGGCCAGAGCTCGCGAGCGCGATGGCTCAGCCCGTCGCCGGCCACGAGCCGGGCGAGGTCGGGGTCGGCCGTGGCGGCGCCGCTGACCATCAGCGCGATCAGCGCCGGGACGACGCCGAAGCCCGGTGGCGTGCGCGGCCACCGCAGCGAGAGGCCGATGGTCTGGTCCATCCGGGTGACGGGGGCGAACACCGCACAGCCCGCCAGCTCCACACCCGGCGGCGCGCCCAGCGCGGCGGCGTGGAGGGCGGCGACCGCGCCCTCGGAGTGGCCGGTCGAGACCCAGCGGTCGGCGAGCGGGAAGGTCGAGCGCGCGGCGACGAGCAGGTCGAGTACCGAGGTGGCCAGCGCCGGACCGATCAGGTAGGGATGCGGGCCGGGGCTGCCGAGCCCCGGGTAGTCGGGGCGCAGCACGGCGATGCCGGCGCGCAGCAGGTGCGAGACGAAGGCGTCGCCCTGGGTCATCCGGCGCAGCTCCGGGTGCCCGTCGACGGCGGTGCTCGGCGCGGAGCGGTCACCGCCGCCGGTCGTCATGTGGCCGTAGGTGGCGACCGGCCAGCCGCCGGAGGGCGGCGCGCCGGCGGGCAGGTGGACCAGCCCGGTGAGCACCTCCCCGCCCGAGTCGTAGGACACCCGCCACGACTCCTCCGCGGCGGCAAGCGCCGCCCGGCCCCGCGCCGGCTCGCGGACCACGATCGCGCTCACCAGCGGCCCCGAGGCAGCAGCCGGCGCACCCGGCGCGGGATCAGCCCGAGCCGTTCGGCGGGGCGGGCGTCGGCGGCCGCCATCAGCTCGGCGAAGGCGTTGGCGACGGGCACCAGCTGGTCGACGTCGACCTTGTCGACGGTGTCGGCGTCGTCGTACAGGTAGAGCGGGCCGGAGACCAGGCTGATCGTCGGCACCCCGGCGGTCAGGGTGAAGGACGCGTCGGTCGGGATGCCGTCGAGGGTGAACTCCAGCAGGCTGGCGTTGAGCATCGAGGTCGCGCCCAGGCCGTGGCGCCGGATGGCGCGCGCCACCGCGCGCTTCATCGGGAGCGAGACGTTCTCGAAGAAGGCCCGCGGCTCGCTGTGGTCCAGGGTCTCGAACGACCCGTCGGCGGTACGCCGAGCCCGCAGCCCGACGTGCTCGACGGTCAGGTTGAGCGCCAGCCGGTACGGCGAGTCCGGGTCGATCGTGTAGCGGCGCGCGAACGCCCGGTGCGCCTGGTAGCCGGTGAAGTGGCTGTCGAAGGACACGAACATCAGCGTCTTGCGCCACGGCCGGCCGGCCTGGAAGCGGGCGACGGCGTGCTCGGCGAGGGCGATCACCTCGGCCGTGCCGGTGGCGTCCTCGACGGCTCCGGGACCGATCGAGTCGTGGTGGGACTGGACCATCACGGTCTCCCGGCTCTCGCCGTGGAGCACCCCGATGACCGTCCGCGCGCTCACCCGGCGGCGCTCGGCGACCAGCCGCAGGCAGGCCCGCGACCCGGGACGCAGCCGCGCCCGGAGCGCCTCGCCGGCCCGGCGGGTGAGCCATGCACCCGGCAGGGTGAGGAGGGTCCGCCGGTAGTACTCGTTGTGGTAGCCCAGCGACTCCGGGTAGTCGCGCAGCACGCCGACCACCCCCACCGCGCCCGCGGCCGCCGCCTCCCGCACGGTGCGGGTGAGCGAGGTGAGATACGGGTTGCGCGAGCCGAGCGCCTCGCGGTTGAGCAGCCGCCGCTCCGGGTCGTGCACGTACTCGCTCAGCGGCAGCAGCGCCCACTGCGGCAGGTCGAAGGTCAGGTCGAAGAGCACGATCCGGCCCGCGACGTCGTGCTCGCCGACCCGCCCGGCACCGATGTCGACCAGCTCCGCCGCGACGCCGTCGGGGCCGGTGCCGAGCACGCCGACGTGCTCGTGGCCGGGCAGCGCGCAGTGCCGGATCGGGGCGCACGGGAGCTCGACCCCGTCGACGTGGAGCGTCGTCAGCCGCGGCTCCCAGGCGAAGGAGTCGGTCTCCTCGACCCACACCTCGTCGAGCCCCGCGCCGCGGAGGCGGTCGGCGACGTAGTCCGCGGCCTTCGCGCCGCCGGGCGTGCCGGTGGCGCGGGGCGCCATCGCCACCAGGTCGTCGACGGTGGCCAGCAGCTCGTGCGTGGCGGCGACATCGGCGGTGGGCCAGCTCATGGCTCGACCCTAGGACTTCGTCAGGTTCGGCGGATCTCACGCCGGGAAACTCCGGCAACGGGCATCGAGTGCGAGAGAATGGTCGCGTGACGTCCCCCGATGACGAGATCGATCAGCTCGCGATCCTGCCCGAGATCGACCTCGCGCTGATCGACGCACTCCAGGTCCATCCCCGGGCGCCGTGGACGACCATCGCGTCGGTGCTCGACATCGACGCGGTGACCGCGGCCCGCCGCTGGCGGCGGCTGTACGACGAGCGGCTGGCCTGGTGGGTGGTCCGCCCGTCCGCGGCCCGGCTCTCCCCCTACCTCGACGCGACCCTGGCGCTGCTGCGCTGCCCGGCGAGTGCGGCCGAGCGGGCCGCGGTCCCGGAGTGGGCGCACACCGTCGACCTGCTGTCCGGCAGCGCGGACCTGGGCGTCGTGGTGCTCGGATCCGGCCTGGCCGAGGTGCACCGGCGCGTCGACGAGCTGGCGGCACTGACCGGCGGCGAGGTGGTCGAGCGCCGGGTGGTGGCGGCCGTCCACGCCGAGGACTCCGGCTGGCGGCTGGGGATCTGCTCGGCCGCCCAGCGCCGCGCGCTGCTCCCCCGCGCCGACCGGCCGGTGCCGACGCCGCCGCGATCGGAGGTGGTCGACGAGCTGCTGGCCGCGCTCGGCGACGATGCCCGGCTCAGCGGCCAGGAGCTCGCGGCCCGGGTCGGCGGCTCGGAGCCGACCGTGCGCCGGGCCCTGGACCGGGCGCTGCGCTCCGGGGCGCTGCAGCTCGGCTGCGACCTCGCGACGCCGGCCGCGGGTCTGGGCCGCGGGGTGCTGCTGGAGGTCGAGGTCGACGACCCGGACCGGTCCGGCCGAGCCCTCGCGGCGGCGGGAGCGGTGCACCGCTGCGTGCAGACCGTCGGCGCCGGCAACCTCACCCTCGGCGTCCGGCTGGCCTCGCTCGCCCACCTGCCGCGGACCGAGGCCGAGCTGGCCGCCCTCGCCCCGGGCTGGCGGGTGCGCAGCCGGCAGACCGTGCTGCGCCCGGTCAAGCGCCAGGGGCTGCTGCTGGATGCGTCGGGGCGGCGCGCAGCACCTCGTCGAGGCGGTAGGCGCGGATCGCGAGCAGGCTGAGCAGCACCAGCGCGGCAGGCACCACGGAGGTGCCGGCGAGCACGGCGAGCCGTGCAGGTGCGTCGTACGCGTCGAGGCCGCCGCGATAGCCGCCGAGCGCCAGCACCACGCCGAGCAGGCCGGGCCCGAGGGCGAAGCCGAGCAGCTCGCAGCCCGCCCACACGCCGGAGAACAGGCCGATCCGGTTGCGTCCGGACAGGCGCGCGTCGTGGGCGGCCACGTCGGGGAGCATCGCCAGCGGGAACACCTGGATGCCGGCGTACCCGGCCCCGGTGACGGCCGACCAGACCAGGCACCAGCCCAGGCTCCCGGTCCCGGCGCCGACCAACGCGACCAGGCCGCCGCCGAGGACGGAGGTCGCGATCAGGTAGCCGCCCTTCTTGCCGTGACGGCGGCCGAGCCAGGCCCACAGCGGCGCGGACAGCACGCCGGGCAGGACGAAGGCGGCGAACAGATAGCTCCCGGTCGCCGGGTCGCCGAGCAGCACCCGGGCGGCGTACGCGACCGCCGCGAGCAGCATGCTCGTGCCCGCGGCCTGGAGCACCAGCGCGACGACGAGCGGCCGGGCGTGGGCGTCGCCGAGGACGACCCGCAGCTGGTCGCGCAGGCCACCTCCGGCCGGCTCCGCGCGGACCACCGGCGCGCCGCGGGTGCACCACCACACCGCGAGCGAGCCCGCGACCACCACCAGCCCGGCCACCGCGCCCATCGCGCGGTAGCCGCCGGCCGTGGTCGCCAGCCAGGGCGCCACCACGCCCGACACCGCGATCGCCGAGGTCACCACCCCGACCCGCCACGCCATCATCTGGGTGCGCACGCCGTAGTCGGCCGTCACCTCCGCCGACATCGCGAGATAGGGCACCTGGAAGAACGCGTACGCCGTCGCGGCGGCCAGGTTCGCGACCAGCACCCAGGCCAGGGCGAGCAGGAAGGGCGTGCTCGGGCCGGTGAACACGAAGGCCAGTCCCACCCCCATGAGCGGGCCGGCGACCAGCAGGAACGGACGGCGCCGGTCGTGGCGTCGTACCCGGTCGCTGAGGCGGCCGGCCAGCGGGTTGCACACGAAGTCCCACGCCTTGGGCGCGAACACGACCAGGCCCGCGAGCAGCGCGCCGACCCCCAGCTCCTCGGTGAGGTACGGCATCAGCAGCAGGGAGGGCACCGTGCCGTAGACGCCGGTGGCGACCCCGCCCAGCGCGTAGCCGCGGCGGATGCGCGCGGGCAGCTCGTCGACCATGGGCCGAACGTAGAGGACGAACGGGTCGGGCCTCGGGGATGCAGGAATCCGTCACCGGGAAGCCCGCGGGCGCGGCAGTCGGGTCTCCGCTCAGCTCGGCTTGGCGTACGCCGCCACCCCGGTGTCGAGGATGACGCATGCCTCGTCGCCGACGGTCCACGCGTCGTGGCCCGGGTCGAGGTCGATGACGTCACCGGGGCCGATGGCGAACTCCTCGCCGGCGTCGGGCTTGATGGTCATCCTGCCGGACAGGCAGATGCCGGTGTGGTGGACCTGGCAGGACTCGGTGCCGGCGATCGGCTTGACGTCCTCGGACCAGCGCCAGCCGGGCTCGAAGGTGCCGCGGCCGAGGGTGAAGTCACCGAGCGTGACGACGTCCATGTGCCCGTGGTCCCGGAAGTCCCGGCGCTCGTGCGGGCTGTCGATGCTCTGCGTGTCGGACATGAGCCTCTCCTCAGCTCGGTGGGTCGGACGGTGGTTCAGACGGTGGCCCGGGGCCGGATGTTCTGGTTGCCGGCGAAGACGTTCCCGGGGTCGTACTCGGACTTGATGGCGACCAGGCGCTCGTACTTCTCCGCGCCGAAGGCGGCCCGGATCCGCTCGTCGCCCTCGTCGCCGATGAAGTTGAGATAGACGCCGCCGGTGGTGAAGGGGGCGTTGGCGCGGCGGTAGTCGCGGACCCAGGCGATGTTGGCGTCGTCGTCGGCGGGGTCCTCCCAGGTCGCGAAGGGGTGGCTGACCCAGCGGGCGGCGCGCTGGCTGAGCGGCGTGGCGTCCGCGTCGACCCGGGCGAGGGCGCCGCCCCACGGGAGGAGGAGGTGCTGGGTCAGCGGGGAGGGACGCCGGGCGCCGGCGTCGAGGAAGACCTCGAGAGCGTCGTCGGGGAAGCTGTCGTGGTAGTCGGCGCTCCAGTACTGGCGCAGGCCGGGCGGGTCGTCGATCATCGCCTGGAGGGCGGCGTACGGCATCGGGCCGACCAGGTCGACCGCGGGGTCGAGGTCGCGCATCACCTGCACCAGCTCCGCGCCCACGGCGTGGTCGCCGTTCCAGCACACCGCTAGCCCGACCGCCGGCCGGCCCTGGAGGTACGCCGGGACGAACTCCTCGGGCGGGCCGCTGATCACGACCAGCGCGGAGCCGAGCTCCTCGGGAGCGTCGTCGGCCCAGTCGCGGTAGGTGTGCGCCACCTCGCCGGCCCGGTCGAAGGGCCACAGCATCAGGCCGCCCAGGATCGTCGGCCCGACCGGGTGCAGCCGGAGCTCCAGGGCCGTGACGACGCCGAAGTTGCCGCCACCGCCCTTGCTGGCCCACAGCAGGTCCGGGTGCTGGTGCTCGTCGGCGCGGACCAGGGTGCCGTCGGCCGTGACCAGCTCGACGGCCAGCAGGTTGTCGCAGCTCAGGCCGTACTGGCGCTCCAGCCAGCCCGACCCGCCGCCGAGGGTCAGCCCGGCGACGCCGGTGGTGGAGACCCGGCCCCCGGTGGTGGCGAGGCCGTGCTCCTGCGCGGCCGCGTCGAACTCGCCCCAGGTGCAGCCCGCGCCGACCCGGGCCCGGCGCGCGGCGGCGTCGATCTCGATCGCCTTCATCGGCCGTACGTCGACCACCAGGCCGTCGTCGTTGGTGGACTGCCCGGCCACCGAGTGCCCGCCCGAGCGCACCGCGACGGCGAGCCCGTCGCGCGCGGCGCGGTCCAGCGCCTCGCGGACGTCGTCCGGGCCGGCACACGCCGCGATCAGCCGCGGTCGCCTGTCGATCATCGCGTTGAACAGTGCCCGCCGCTCGTCGTACTCGGCGTCGCCAGGGCCGCACCACGTCGTCATGTCCACTCACGATCCTCGGCGCGGCGCCGATCGGCATCCCGTGGAATGGGGAAACGCCCGGGCGGATCTCTAGTCTGGAGCCGTGCTGTACGAGGTCCTCCACTCCGTGGTCCCGCCGTTGGCTCGCGCGGTGTGGCGGCCGACGATCGAGGGCGTCGCGAACGTGCCCCTGACCGGCCCGGTCCTCTTCGCGAGCAACCACCTCAGCTTCGCCGACAGCGTCGTGATCCCGATCGTGGCCCCGCGCAAGGTGGTGTTCCTGGCGAAGGCGGAGTACTTCACCGGGACCGGCCTCAAGGGCCGCCTCAGCAAGGCCTGGTTCGAGGGACTCGGCATGGTGCCGGTCGACCGCAACGATACCCGGGCGGCGCTCAACTCCCTCGACGTGGCGCTCGAGGTGCTCGGCAGGGGCGACGCGTTCGGCATCTACCCGGAGGGCACCCGCTCGCGCGACGGGCGGCTGTACCGCGGCCGGACCGGCGTCGCCCAGCTCGCGCTGACGGCCGGCGTACCGGTGGTGCCGGTGGGCCTGACCGGCACCGACGAGCTGCAGCCGGTCGACGCGCGGTTCCCGCGCCGGGCCAAGGTGACCGTGCGCTTCGGCCGGCCGATCGACTTCACCGGCCGCTTCGCGGGCGTGGCGCCCGGGAGGGCTCGGCGCGAGGCGACCGACGAGATCATGGACGCGATCCACGCGCTCACCGGCCAGGAGCTCGCCGGCGCCTACAACGAGCGACCCGCCGACGCCTGAGCGGCCGGGACTGCCGGGGTGCGGTGCCGTATCGGCGCCGAGGCCCTGGGTACGGCTGGGGCTCCCCCGCAACGCACGAGGAGCAAGCCATGAGCAAGGACGTCGTCGACCTCATCATGAACGACCACCGGGAGCTCGAGAAGCTCTTCGACACGCTGCTGAACGAGCCCGACAAGCGCGCGGCCCTGGTGCCGGTGATGACCACCCTCCTCACCGCGCACAGCCGCGCCGAGGAGTCCGAGGTCTACCCCGCGGCGCGGGAGGCCGGCGGCGCCGACGACGTCGAGCACAGCCAGAAGGAGCACCTCGAGGCCGACCAGCTCGCGCTCGCGCTGTCCGAGACCGACCCGTCCTCCCCCGACTTCCCGGCCGCGCTGCAGAAGCTGGTCGACGCGGTCAGCCACCACGTCGAGGAGGAGGAGCAGACCGTGCTGCCGGGCATGCGCGAGCGTCTCGACGAGACCCGGCGGGCCGAGCTGGGCGAGGCCTTCCTCGCCGCCCGCGAGGAGCACCTCGGCGAGCAGCCGGCCGACATCACCAAGGCCGAGCTCGACCAGCAGGCCGCCAACGCCGGCGTCCCCGGTGCGTCGTCGATGAGCAAGTCCGAGCTGAAGCAGACCCTCGAGGACGAAGCGGAGTCGTGACGTGAGGATCGGCTACTTCCTGTCCAGCGAGGAGTACACGCCCGCGCAGCTCACCGAGCAGGCCCTGGCCGCCGAGGACGCCGGGTTCGACGGGCTGTGGATCAGCGACCACATCCAGCCCTGGAACTCGACGCAGGGCCAGAGCCCGATGGTCTGGCCGATGATCGGGGCGATCGCGCAGGTCACCGCGCTGCCGATCATGACCGCGGTGACCTGCCCGATCGGCCGGCAGAGCCCGCTCCTGGTCGCCCACGCGGCCGCGACCTGCGCCGTGCTCAACCCCGGCTTCCGGCTCGGGGTCGGCACGGGCGAGGCGCTCAACGAGCACCTGACCGGCGCGGTGTGGCCGTCCTTCGACGTACGCATCGAGATGCTGCGCGAAGCGGTCGGCCTGATCCGGGCGCTGTGGACCGGCGAGACCGTCGACCACCGCGGCCGGTGGTTCACGGTGGACGACGCGCGGCTGTGGACCCTGCCCGGCACACCGCCGGAGATCTGGATGTCGGGCTTCGGCGAGAAGGCCACCCGGGTCGCCGCCGAGATCGCGGACGGCTACGTCAACACCGCGCCCGGCGCCGAGCTGCGCGCGCTGTTCAGCGAGGAGTCGGGCGGCCGGCCCACCTCCGCCGGGTTGAAGGTCGCGTACGCGCCCAGCAAGGAGGAGGGCGTCGAGCACGCCCACCGGCTGTGGGCCAACGCCGGCCTGCCGGGCGAGCTGGCCCAGGTGCTCCCCTCGCCCCGCCACTTCGAGCAGGCCTCCCAGCTCGTGACGAGGCAGGCCACGGCCGACAGCGTGGTCGCCGGGTCGGCCGCGGGCGAGCACGTCGCTGCGGTGCGGGCCTACGCCGAGGCGGGGTACGACGAGGTGTACGTGGCCAACATGGGGCCGTACTACCGGGAGATGATCGAGTTCTACGGCGAGCAGGTGCTGCCGGGGGTGCGGCGGGGCTGACGGGACGGGGCAGGTCTGACGGAGTGAGGCGGGGTGGGTCGTCGACTGCGTCGCACCCGGCATTCCGGTAGCCGATCGCGGCTGAACGCGACCCGGATGCCGGGTACGACGGAGGCGGCGGCCCACGCGGACGGGTCCGGGCGTTCCACCCGAACGCGATGCTGGCGCTGGCGGAAACCGCCGACAGCGGATCCGGTCGGCTGATCGTCGATCCGCGAACACCATCGGCCGAGTAGGCCGCGTCGACTGCAGGTCGGAGGACGCTGGGCCACGGCGACCTCGACCCTTGCGTCGGAGACATCCAGCGGGGCGCCTGCTTTGTCCGGTCCTTCTCGGACGAAGCGACAGCTCTCGAAGGGATGGACGATGACCGAAACTCGTCCTGGCATCGCGGTGCTGCTCACGGGCGCGGGCCTGACCGCGGTGACCTTCCTCCAGCCGTGGGTGACCTACGGCGACATCCCGGTCCGGTACGCCGGTCTGCCGCCGTGGTCGGCCATCTATCCAGTTCTGTTGGCCACGGAGACGCTCGTGGTGACGACTCGGATCGGGCGGCCACGCCGGCCACCCGCGGCGGCGCACACGCTGTGCGGTCTGCTCGCGGCGGGCGCGAGCGGCTCGGCCGCGCTGCTGCTCCGCGCCGCTCGAGAACCGGCCGCGGTGTTCGACGGGGTCGCACCGGCGGTGGCGGCGACCGCCGACCTCGGCGGATGGTCGGCAGTGGCGGCACCGTGGGTGCTCGCGGTGGCGGCCGGCCGGGCTCACCCGCGCCGGCCACCACCGAAGGCATCCGCCACCGCCTGACCGCGGAACACCCGGTACTCCAGCGGCGACGGCTCGCCGAAGGCGTCGGCCGGGACGGCGCCGGCGGCGATGATCAGGTTGCCGGGACGGCGGCCCTTGAGGGTGGCCGGCTCCGCGCCGACGACGACCTCGCCGAGCGAGCGGACCCCGGCGACGAAGGCGCGCACCCGCGGGTACGGCGGCCGGTCAACGAGGTTCGCGACGAGCATCCCGCCCGGGGCCAGCACCCGGCCGACCTCCGCCACGAACGCCTCCGAGGTCAGCGACTCCGGGACCTCGCCGCCGGCGAAGGCGTCCAGGATGACGACGTCCTGGGAGTCGTCGCGGACCGCGAGGATGCCGGTCTCGCCGTCGACCGGACGCACCTTGATCCCGCTGCGCGGCGGCAGCGGCGCCTCCGCGCGGACCCGTTCGATCACCTCGGCGGCCGGCTCCAGCACGATCTGCGCCGAGCGCGGCCGGGTGGCGGCGACGTAGCGCGGCAGGGTCATCGCCGCGCCGCCGACATGGAGGACGCGCAGCGGCCCCGGCGGGCGTACGTCGAGCAGGTCGCCGATCCGGCGCACGTAGTCGAAGACCAGGCGGGTCGGGTCGGCGAGGTCGACCGCCGACTGCTGCATGTCGTCGAGCTCCAGCAGGTACAGGCTCCCGGACATCGAGGGCGCGTCCTCAGTCCTCGCCGCGCATCTTCGCCCAGCGCGCCCGCAGGGCCGCGGCGCGGTGGGCGTTGCCGCGCAGGTCGGCGTACCGCTCGCCGTGCACCCAGAGCAGCGCGTCGTCGAGGCGGCGCACGGCGCCGGGTGGGTAGCGGTAGCCCATCCGCTCGCGCAGCGCGACCTCGTCGACCGAGCGGAGGGTGTCGCCGAGAGCGGCGAGCGAGGTGATGCCGAGCTCGAGGAGGAGGGCGGAGATCCAGGCGTAGTGGTCGGTACGCGACCAGCCGGCGTCGGCGTACTGGCCGGCGAGGAAGGCGGCCAGCTCGCGGGGACTGATCCGTGGGTCGTCCTCGTCGAGGGGCTCGGCCTCGGCGCCGGCCGGGCCGGCCGGGCCCTGGAGCAGGTCGCGGATGGTGGAGAACTCGCGGTCGGCGAGCTCGAGCAGGCCGGCGGCGAGGGTGAAGCGGCGGTCCAGCTCGCGGACGTGCTCGGGCGGGACGGTCCCCTTGTAGCGGATGTCGTGCTCGAACTCGGCCCAGGCGTGCTGGAGCACGGTGCGGATCTGGATCGCGGCCTGGTGTCCCTGCAGCGGCCCGTCGGACCCGGGCTCGAGACCGACCAGCAGGTGCCGGCTGGAGTAGCCGAAGCGGCCCTCGCTGGCGATCTCCTGGCCGAGGTCGCGGTCGTCGTGGACGACCACCTGGTCGTCGAGCAGGTCGACCACGGCCTGCACGTCGCTGTGGACGTAGGTGATCACCCGGACGCCGATCTGGTCGGTGATCTCGTGGAGCGGGTCGGTGTAGAGCGGGCGGCCGTCGACGGTGCGGGCGGCCTTCGCGGCGAACGAGGACACCGACTTGGTGCGGCCGGTCACGGTCAGGTAGTTGATGCCGGCCTCGTCGAGGATCGAGGTCACCAGCGCCACGAAGCCCTCGGTGACGGGACGCAGGCCGGGCTGCAGCTCGGCATAGCGGCGTACGGCGGAGCCCACGTCGAGTGGCGGGGCACCCCGGCGGGGGCGCGGGGTCGGCTCGAGGTCGGGCGGCAGCGTGGGCGTCACGATGTAGCCGGTCTGCAGGTCGCCGTAGGTCGTGGTGTGCTCGGGCCGGTGCTCGGCGAAGAGCCCGACGTAGGCGCACACGACGGCGTCGACCTGGTCCTCGACGACGCGCAGCTCGCTCTTGCGGGTCGCGGTCTCGGCGGCGGCACGCAGCTCCTGCCAGGCGGCCAGCGAGGCGACGTGCAGCGGCGGCTCGGCGGCGACCAGGCCCTCGACCAGGCCGATGAGGACGACCAGCTCGGCGCGCAGCTGCTCGAGGTCGCGACCGGGCTTGTCCTTGTACTTCAGGGTGCGCCCGAGCCGGAACAGCGCGACCGTCGCCGGGTGGGGGTAGACCTCGATCGCCCGTCGCGGCCGGCGCGAGCGCGGGTTGACGTCGAGGCCCAGCCGGGCGGCGACCCGGGCCGCGCGCGGCTGCTCGCGGAACTCCGGCTTGCCGGTGTTGGCCGGGTGGGCGCCGGCGTCGAAGCGGGCGAAGTCCTTGTTGAGCGCCGCCTCCGCCGGCCGGTTCCCGGTGGCGTTGGCGACCACGATCGGCGCGTCGATCGCGACCAGGCACTCCCCCTCGACGTACGGCGCCAGCGCGGCGACGATCTCGTCGTCGTCCTGGACGGCGCAGACCGCGACGAGGGTGCCGTCGCCGTCGACGACCGCCAGCCCGGTGGGCCTGCGGTCGCCCCAGGCGAGGTCGATCCCGACGAAGTGCATGCGGCCGGTCAGCCGCGGTTGAGGGCGACGGCCTCGCGGACCAGTGCGACGAACGCCTCGTCGTCGAGGGACTCGCCCTCGAACACGTCGACGGCGCGCCGGGTGCCGGCGTCGAGGCTGGCGTTGAAGATCCCCGTCGGGTCCTCGAGCGAGGCGCCCTTCGCGAAGGTGACCTTGACCTTGTCCTTGTAGGTCTCGACGGTGCAGATCAGCCCGTCGGCGGAGAAGGTCGGCACCCCGTCGGGGTTGGACGCCTTCTTCCACTTGGCCTCCTCGACGACGGCGGGCTCCGCCGTCACGATCAGGGACCGGATCTTCTCGACGGTGTCGGCCCGCCAGTCAGCGCTCATGGCCCGACCCTATCGAGCCCGGCCCGCCGGGCGGGCTCGGTGAACGGGAGGTGAACGTGACACCATGCCTCGGTGAACACCCTCCCTGTCGCGCTCTGGCGCCTCCTCGTCGCGGCCAGCGCCGCGACCGGGGTGGTCCTCGCGGCGCGGGAGTACGACGTGTGGTGGACCGCGCTCTCCCAGCTCTCCAACCTGGCCGTGGCCGGGTGCTTCCTCGCGCTGGCGGTCCGCGAGCCCCGCTCCCCCTGGCTGCGCGGCGCGCTGACCACGCTGATGGTGCTGGTCGGCCTGGCCTACGTGCCGATGCAGAACGGCAACCTGTGGCACGCCTGGTCGCTGCTCGAGCACGTCGTGACGCCGTCGCTGGTCGTCCTCGACTTCGTCCTCGTCGGCCGCAACCACCACGCCGTGCGCTGGTGGCACCCGCTGTCGTGGCTGGTCCCGCCGACGGCCTACCTGCTCTGGTACGTCGGCGACGACCTCGCCGTCTACGCCGCCCTCGACGCCGCCCACCCGGCGCAGTTCGGGCAGCGGATCGCGGTGCTGCTCGGCCTGCTGCTGGCGACCGGCTTCGCGCTCTACGCCCTCGGCCGGCGCCGGGTGGCGACGGCGGACCTCACGAACGCCTGAGCCCGCGCGGTCAGCCGCACGTCCTTCATCGAGGCGACGACCACCTCGAGCGACTCGACCGGGTCGGCGATCTCGAGGGTGACGACCTCCGCTCCGTCGTACGTCGTGTCGCTCGCCGGCCGCTGGTTGAGGACCGACCAGCCCTGCCCGTTGGCGACCAGCGCGCGCACCGTCTCGAAGCCGGAGCTGCGGTGCCGCACGGTCGGGCGGACGCCGGCCGCGGCGAGGATGCGCTCGAAGTACTGCCGGCTGTGGGGCAGGTCGAGCAGCACCATCGGCTCGTCGGCGAGCTCCTTGAGCGCGATCCGCCTGCGCCGCGCGAGCCGGTGGTCGCGCGCCAGCAGGACGTAGGGCGGCGCGCCGCCCACCCGGACGTGGTCGATGTCGTCGTCGAGGTCGTAGCCGTACATCAGCGCCAGCTCGCAGCGCCCCGAGCGCAGCGCCTGCTTGAGCGCGGCGTGCTCGTCCTCGACCACCGAGATCCGGATGCCGGGGTGGTCGGCGGCGCAGGCGGCGAGCAGCCGGGGCAGCTCGAACGGGCCGAGGCTGGTGAAGCAGCCGACGGTCAGCTCACCGGTGAGCGCCTGACCGGCGGACCGGGCCACCTCGGCGAGCTCGCTGGTGTGGACCAGATAGCTGCGCAGCTCGCGCTGGAAGGCCTCGCCGGCCGCGGTCAGGGTGAGCCCCCGGGCGTGGTGACGCAGCAGCAGCTGGACGCCGAGCTCCTTCTCCAGCTGGGCGACCGCCGTCGACACGGCCGACTGGGAGACCATCAGCTCCTTCGAGGCCGCGGTCATCGAGCCGAGCTCCGCCGCCGCGGCGAAGTACCGCAGCTGGGTGAGCGTGAAGCCGACCTCCGCCATGACGGCCATCCTGCCGTACCTCCCGGGTCCCGGTGGTCAGTCGTCGAGGTTGGCGAGACGCTCGGGCCGGAGCAGCTCGTCGAGCGCGGCGGCGTCGACACCCCCGGCCAGGGCCAGCTCGCGCACCTCTCCGGCGCCGCTCAGCGCGGCCTTGGCGATCTCGGCCGACGCCGCGTAGCCGAGCAGCGGCGTGAGCGCCGTGGCGAGGCCGGCGTTGCCCGCGGCGCTCGCCGCCAGCCGCTCCTCGTCGACCGTGATGCCGTCGACGCACAGCTCGCGCAGCGCGTCGAAGGCGGCCGCGGTCCAGGCGAAGGACTGCAGCAGGCTGTGGCAGATGACCGGCTCGAAGGCGTTGAGCTGGAGCTGACCGCCCTCGGCGGCCATGGTGACGGTGAGGTCGGTTCCGATCACCCAGAACGCGACCTGGTTGACCATCTCCGGGATGACCGGGTTCACCTTGCCCGGCATGATGCTCGACCCCGCCTGGCGCGCCGGCAGCCGCAGCTCGCCGAAGCCGGCCTGCGGGCCGGACGAGAGCAGGCGCAGGTCGTTGCAGATCTTGGACGCCTTGACCACGATCCGCTTGAGCACCCCGGACACCTGGACGAAGGCGCCGGTGTCGCTGGTCGCCTCGACCAGGTCGCCGGCCGCGATCACCGGGCGGCCGGTGATCTCGGCGAGGTGCGCGAGCGCACGGCGACGGTAGTCGGGATGGGCGGTGATGCCCGTCCCGATCGCGGTGGCACCGAGGTTCACCTCGCACAGCAGCGTGCGGGAGTCGGCGAGCCGGGCCAGCTCCTCGCGCAGGGTGACCGCGAAGGCGCGCAGCTCCTGGCCCACCGTCATCGGCACCGCGTCCTGGAGCTGGGTCCGGCCGACCTTCGGCACCGTGCGGAACCGGGTCGCGCGCGCCGCGAACGACTCGGCCAGCGCCGCGGTCGACTGCTCCAGGCGGTCGATCGCGGACAGCAGTGCGAGCCGCACGGCCGTCGGGTACACGTCATTGGTCGACTGGCAGCGGTTGACGTGGTCGAGCGGGTGCACCTCGTCATAGGCCCCGCGCGGCAGCCCGAGCAGCTCGAGCGCCCGGTTGGCGATCACCTCGTTGGCGTTCATGTTGGTCGAGGTGCCGGCGCCACCCTGGACCACGTCGACGACGAGCTGGTCGTCGAGCGCCCCGGCGCGCAGCTCCTCGGCCGCCGCGGCGATCGCGCCGAAGCGGCGCTCGTCGAGCAGGCCGAGCTCGTGGTTGGCGCGGGCCGCGGCCAGCTTGACCGCGCCCAGGGCCGCGACCAGCTCCCGGTGGCTCCCGACCGGCGTGCCGCTGATGGGGAAGTTGGTGAGCGCGCGGGCGGTGTGCACGCCCCAGTACGCCGCGGCGGGGACCTCGTGGGGGCCGAGCGAGTCGTGCTCGGTGCGCGTCGTCATCGCGCCGCCGCGACGTCGAGCGCGGTCCAGGCGAGCGCGGTGGCCGCGTCGAGCAGCGCCTTCTCGGCGTCCCCGCCGACGCAGTGCGCCGCGAACTCGGGCTGGTGGTTGAGCGCGGTGCCCGAGTTGATGCCGATGTAGGGGTGGATCGCGTTCACCACCTGGGAGACGTTGCCCATGTCGGTGGACGCGCGGTTCATCCGGCGTGCGGGCGAGGTCTCGTCGAAGGTCCGACCCAGCTCGACGGCATTGCGCTTGTAGGCGTCGAGCGCGGGCTGGAAGGTGCGGAACTCCGCATAGGGCTTGCTCTCCGGCGTCACCTCGAGCGTGGCGCCGGTGGCGAGCGCGCCGGCCTCGAAGCAGCGCCAGACCCGCTCCTCGGTCTCGGCGAGCTGGGCGAGCGACTCGGCCCGGACGTACCAGCGGCCCTCAGTGCGCGCGGGGATGGCGTTGGGCGCCTCTCCCCCGTTGGTCATCACGCCGTGCACCCGGACCGTGGGGGGAAGCTGCTGGCGCAGCAGCCCGATCGCCACCTGGGCGATGGTGAACGCGTCGGCGGCGTTGACCCCCTGCTCCGGGTACGCCGCCGCGTGGGCCGCCTTGCCGCGGTACTCCACGTGGGAGTGGGACACCGCGAACGGCTCCGCCTCGGCGACGTCGACCGGCGCCGGGTGGGCCATCATCGCCAGGTCCAGGCCCTGGAAGGCGCCGCGCTCGAGCAGCTCGATCTTGCCGCCGCCGCCCTCCTCGGCCGGGGTGCCGTAGACCTCGATGGTCAGGCCGGCCAGGTCGGCCAGCGGTGCCAGCGCGCGGGCGGCGCCGACGGTGATCGCGGAGATGAGGTTGTGGCCGCAGGCGTGGCCCAGGCCCGGCAGGGCGTCGTACTCGGCGCACAGGCCGAGGCGGAACGGGCCGCTGCCGATGGTGGCGTGGAACGCCGTCTCGAGGCCCAGATAGGCCGGCGTGACGTCGTACCCGACCTCGGCGAGCGTCTCGGCGACCCAGCGCGACGAGTCGTGCTCCTCCCAGCCGAGCTCGGGGTGGGCGTGGAGCTGCTCGGAGAGCCGGATCAGGCGCTCGGCGTCGGCGGCGACGGTGGCGGCGGCCTGGTCCCTCATCACTCGTCCCCGGGGACGCCGTACGACGGGGCGGTGGTGGGGTCGATCCCGCGCGTCACGTAGTCGTCGCGCTGCGGCAGCCAGACTCCCAGCAGCTCGCGGAGCTGACCGATCGGGTCGTCGCTCCAGTCGACCCGCAGGTCGGTCTCGCGCCAGTCGACGTCGCGGACGACGGACAGGCCCGCCGAGCGGACCGGTCCGGCCTCGCCGCCGGCGGCCAGTCCGGCCTCCAGCGCGGCGAGCAGCCGCTCCTCGAGCTCGCCGGAGGCGGCCGCGAAGCCCGCCGCGACCGCGTCGACGACCTCGGTCGTGGCCAGCAGGTTGCCGGCCGCGACGACCTGGTCGCCCACGACCTGGTGGTGGACGCCGAGCGACCCGGCGCCGGAGTACGCCGCGCCCCGGCCGTCGAGGGTGAGCACCGTGAGCTGGCGATGCTCGATGTGCTCGCGGCCCTCGGTGACGCTCGCGAGCGCGGCGCGGGCGTCGAGGCCGCTCTGGAGCGCGTCCAGGAGCGCCGTTCCGAGGCGGGGGTCGGTGATGTTCTGGGACGACGCGCCGCCCACGCCGGGGCGCAGGTGGATGCAGCGCGCGGCCACGGCCGGGCTGGACGACGTCACGGCGATGCCGACGGCGCCCTTGCCGTCGGTGCCGAGGACCGAGAACGTCACTGCGCGTCCTCCGAGATCACCGCGATCGCGTCCACCTCGACCAGCCACTCCGGGCGGGCGAGCGCGGAGACGACGATGCCGGTGGAGATCGGGTGCACGCCCTTGGTCCAGCGGCCGATGGTCCGGTAGACGGTCTCGCGGTAGCGCGGGTCGACGATGTAGATGGTGAGCTTGACCAGGTGCTCCATCCGGGCCCCGGCCTCCTCGAGCAGCATCTTGATGTTGGCCATCGCCTGCTCGGTCTGGGCCTCGACGTCGCCGATGCCCACGGACTCACTGGTGTCCAGGTCCTGGCCGATCTGGCCGCGCACGTACACCGTGTTGCCCGCGACCACGGCCTGGCACAGGTCGTTGTCGAGGTTCTGCTCGGGGTAGGTGACGCTGGTGTTGAACGGACGGATGCGGGTGTGGCCGCCGACGACGATGCTGCTCATGCGCACCAGTCCACTGGACACCCGGCCATGTGTCCAACAGATCTTTCCGGCATCGGGCATCAATCGAGCAGATGTAGCCCGGACACTGCCGCCGAGCATCGGCGAAACCAATGCAGTGGACCAAGAAGATCTGTTGGACAGGACCAATCGGCTCGACCGACGATCGTCCCATGTCCCACCAGGAACCCCAGCGGGTCGAGGTCCTCGTCGTCGGCGCCGGTCAGGCCGGCGTCGCGATGAGCGAGCACCTCAGCGACAACGGCATCCCCCACCTCGTCCTCGAGCGCGAGCGGATCGCCGAGCGGTGGCGCACCATGCGCTGGGACTCGCTGGTCGCCAACGGCCCCGCCTGGCACGACCGCTTCCCCGGCCTGGAGTTCCCCGACGTCGCGCCCGACGAGTTCGCCACCAAGGACCAGGTCGCCGCCTACTTCGAGGCGTACGCCGAGAAGATCGCCGCGCCGATCCGCACCGGCGTCGAGGTCACCTCGGTGATCCGCAACCAGGGCCGCCCCGGCTTCCGGGTGGAGACCTCCGACGGCATCGTCGAGGCCAGGTACGTCGTGGCCGCCACCGGCCCGTTCCAGAAGCCGGTGTTCCCGCCGATCGTGCCCGAGGGCCCCGACGGTCCCGTGCCCGTGCAGATCCACTCCAGCGACTACCGCAACCCCGCGCAGCTGCCCGAGGGCAACGTGCTGGTGGTCGGCGCCGGCTCGTCCGGCGTCCAGATCGCCGACGAGCTGCAGCGCTCGGGCCGCCAGGTGTACCTCTCCGTCGGCCCGCACGACCGCCCGCCGCGCAGCTACCGCGGCCGCGACTTCTGCTGGTGGCTGGGCGTGCTGGGCCTGTGGGACCTCGAGACGCCGGCCGCCGGCGCCGAGCACGTCACCATCGCCGTCAGCGGCGCGCGCGGCGGGCACACCGTCGACTTCCGCGCGCTCGCCGCGCAGGGCATCACGCTGGTCGGCATGACCGACCGGTACGCCGACGGCGTGCTCACCTTCCGCGGCGACCTCGCCGCCAACATCGCCGCCGGCGACGCCAACCTGCTGGCGCTGCTCGACCAGGCCGACGCCTGGGTCGAGGCCAACGGGATGGACCTGCCCGAGGAGCCCGAGGCCCGGGTGCTCGGCGCCGACCCCGCCAGCGTGACCGACCCGCTGCTCGCCCTCGACCTCGCCGAGGCCGGCATCACCTCGATCGTGTGGGCCACCGGCTTCGCCACCGACTACTCCTGGCTCCCCGCCGGCGCGCTCGACGAGAGCGGCCGGCCCGCGCACCGCCGCGGCGTCTCCGCCGAGCCCGGCATCTACTTCGTCGGCCTGCCCTGGCTCTCGCGTCGCGGGTCGAGCTTCATCTGGGGCGTCTGGCACGATGCGAAGCACGTCGCCGGGCACATCGCGACCCAGCGCAGCTACCTGACCTACGAGGCGCCGACCGCATGAGCGAGCAGACGCGGACCGCGTTCTACCACGACGAGCGGTGCCTGTGGCACAGCACCGGCGAGGCCGTGCTCTTCCTCCCGGTCGGCGGCTGGCTGCAGCCGCTGGCGACCGGAGGACACCCCGAGTCCCCCGAGTCCAAGCGACGGTTCAAGTCGCTGATGGACGTCTCCGGCCTGACCGACCAGCTCGCCGTGCACAGCGCCGAGCCGGTCACCCGGGAGGACCTGCTGCGGGTGCACCCGGAGTCGTACGTCGACAACTTCCGCGAGCTCTCCGCCGGCCGCGGTGGCGAGATCGGGCCCGAGGCGCTGTTCTCGCACGGTGGCTTCGAGATCGCCGCGCTGTCCGCCGGCCTCGCCAAGCGCGCGGTCGCCGACGTCGTGACCGGTCGCTACCGCAATGCCTACGCCCTGTCCCGGCCGCCGGGCCACCACTGCCTCCCCGACGAGGGGATGGGCTTCTGCCTGCTCGCCAACATCGCGATCGCGATCGAGGCGGCGAAGGCCGAGCACGGCCTGGGCAAGGTCGCCGTCCTCGACTGGGACGTGCACCACGGCAACGGCACCCAGGCCGTCTACTACGAGCGCGACGACGTGCTCACCATCTCGATCCACCAGGAGAACTGCTTCCCGGTGGACTCCGGCGGCACCGAGGAGCGCGGCGCCGGCGCCGGGCTCGGCCACAACCTCAACGTGCCGCTGCCGCCGGGCTCGGGACACGAGACCTACCTGGCGGCGATGCGCGAGATCGTGCTGCCCGCACTGCGCGCCTACTCCCCCGACCTGATCGTGATCGCCAGCGGCCTCGACGCCAACATGGTCGACCCGCTGGCCCGCCAGCTGCTGTACGCCGACAGCTTCCGCCAGCTGACCGCGATGGTCATGGAGGTGGCCGACGAGGTCTGCGAGGGCCGCGTGGTGGCCGTCCACGAGGGAGGGTACGCCGAGTCGGAGGTCCCGTTCTGCGGGCTGGCCATCGTCGAGACGCTGTCCGGCATCCGCACCGAGGTCGTCGACCCGTTCGAGGAGACCTTCGTCGCCCAGCAGCCGTCGGAGCGGACCGTGCGCCACCAGCTGGAGATCGTGGCCGAGCTGGCCGCCGAGCTGGGCTCCTGAGGGGTACCGGCTCCCGTCAGACCCGGCCCGAGATCAGGTCCGCCGCCCGCTCGGCCACCATCATCACGGTCACGACCGGGTTGGTGGCGACCAGCTGCGGGAACACCGAGGCGTCGACCACCCGCAGGCCCTCGATCCCGCGCACCGTGAGGTCGGGACGCAGCACGGCGCCCGGGTCGTCGTCCGCGCCGATCCGGCAGGTGCCGGAGACGTGGTAGACGGTCTGGTGCGTGGCGCGGGCGACCGCGCTGATCTGCTCGTCGCTCTGCACGTCCGGGCCGGGGAAGACCTCACGGACCAGCCGCGAGGCGAACGGCTCGGCCTCGCCGATCCGGCGGGCGAGCCGGATGCCGGCGACCAGCACGGCCTCGTCCTGCCCGGATGGGTCGGTGAAGTAGCGGTAGTCGATCGAGGGCGCGACCTCGGGGTCGGCCGAGGTGATCCAGACCCGGCCGCGGGAGGCGGGGCGGGCGACGTTGGGGGCGATCGAGACGATCCGCTCGGGCAGGACGGCGCCGTACGCCTCGGCGTGGACGGCCCAGGGCTCGACCGGGAAGTGCATGAGCACGTCGGGGCGGTCGTCGGGCTCCATGACGCTCACCAGCGCGCCGGCGTCCCACCCGCTCGCACAGGTGTCCGGGGGCGCGTCCGCGAGCTCCCAGACGACCAGGCCCTCGGCGTGGTCCATCAGGTTCTCCCCCACGCCGGGCAGGTCGAGCACCACCGGCACTCCCGCGGCCTCCAGCACGTCGCGCGGCCCGATGCCGGACAGCTGCAGCAGCCGCGGCGTGTCGATCGCGCCGGCGCACAGGACCACCTCGCGCCGCGCACCGAACCGGACCAGCGCGCCGTCGACCCGCGCCTCGACGCCCACGGCGCGGCCGTCGACGACGTCGACCCGCTCCACCCGCGCGTCCAGGACGACGTGCAGGTTGTCGCGGGTCGCCCGGGCGGGGTGGAGGTAGTGGATCGAGGTCGAGGACCGGACGTTGCCCTCGGGCGTGTAGCCGACCTCGAAGAAGCCGGCGCCCTCGGCACGCTCGTCGAGCCGGCCGTCGTTCCAGGCCTCCTGGAGCGGTACGTCGAGCGCCGCCGCGGCCGCGGTGACCATGTCGGCGACCATCGGGTTGCGGTCCTCGGGAGCGACCGGCTGGATCGGCGTCCGCAGCCGGTCGTAGTACGGCTGCACCGTCGCGGCGTCCCAGCCCGCCGCGCCACGCTCGACCCACTCGTCGAGGTCGGCGGCGAGCGTGCGCCACGAGATCATCGTGTTGCCGTTCGAGCAGCCGCCGAGGATCCGCAGCCGGGCCTGACGGATCGCGGAGTTCCCGCGCTCCTGGGCGACGCTGCGGTAGTCGAGGTCGTACTCGCCCTCGAGCATCTCCGCCCAGCGGCGCAGCTCGCGGGCCCGCGGCTCGTGCTCGTCGTCGGGCCCCCACTCGAGGAGCCCGACGGTGACGTCCGGGTCCTCGCTGAGGCGCGCTGCGAGCAGGCTGCCCGACGTACCGCCCCCGACGACCAGGTAGTCGAAGTCGGTCATGCGACGCCGCCCTGCGCGGCCGCCTCCACGACCGGGCGATGGCCGGAGAAGCGGGCGAAGCGCCGCATCAGGAACAGGTAGAGCGGGCAGATCACCGCGAGCCCGACGATCCACGAGATGTCGACGTAGTCGAGCCGCTCGCCGATCGGGCCGGTGTACTTGGTGGTGACCAGGAACGGGATCTGGACCGCGATGCCGAGGAAGTAGCAGGCGACGGCGATCAGGTTGAACCGGCCGTAGCGGCCACCGTCGCGCTCGAAGAGCGAGTCGATGTCGTACTCGCCGTGCTTGAGCAGGTAGTAGTCGACCAGGTTCACCGCGGTCCACGGCACCAGCACGCACAGCAGCAGGAGCATGAAGTTGGTGAAGTTGACCAGGAAGTCGTCCTTGCCGGCGAGTGCCATCACGACCGCGGCGAGGAAGAGGACACCCGAGACGACGCCGCGCGCGGCGGCGCCCGGCACCCACCGCGGGAAGAGGGTCTGTCCGACGGTGATCGTGGAGAGCGCGCCGCAGTAGAGGTTCATCGCGTTGGTGCAGGCGATGCCGATGCCGAAGACCGCGATCACCAGGCCGCCCACGCCGTGGGTCAGGTCCTGCAGGCCGGAGACGGTGTCGGACTCCGGCAGGGCCGCACCGACGATCGCGCCGAGGATCATCGGGAACAGCGAGCCGAGGACCGCGCCGGCGTAGGTCGCCCAGAACGCCGGCCGGACGCCGGTGTCGCGCGGCATGTAGCGGGTGTAGTCGGAGACGTACGGCGCGTAGGCGATCTGCCACAGCGCGGCCAGCGAGATGGTGCCCATGAACCCGGCCAGGGTGGCGCCGTCGGAGTGGAAGGTGCCGGTCGGCAGGTCGTTGACCGCGAGGATCCACACGAACGCGAGGGCGAGCACCACGCCCGAGACCAGGCTCATCAGGCCGGTCAGGGCGTGGATCATCCGGTAGCCGACGATCGCGCCGACCACGCTCACCAGGCCGATCAGGATGATCGAGACGGTCTCGTCGAGATGGAACAGGCTGGAGACCGCCTGGCCGCCGAGGACCATGTTGGAGGCGAAGAAGCCGACGTACATGAAGATCACCAGGATGACCACGAGCAGGCTGCCGTAGGAGCCGAACTGGGCCCGCGTCTGGAGCATCTGGGGCACGCCCATCTGCGGGCCCTGCGCCGCGTGCAGCGCCATCACGACGCCACCCAGCGCGTGACCGACGACCAGCGCGATGACGGCGGCCCACACCGGCAGGCCGTAGACGGCCGTCGCGACGACCCCGGTGGCGACGGTGAGCAGCATGATGTTGGACCCGAACCAGATCGTGAACAGGTCCCGCGCCTTGCCGTGCCGCTCGGTCACCGGGATGTGGTCGATGGTGCGCTTCTCGACCGTCAGCGTGGTCTCGATCGCCTCGTCGTGCATGGGTCCCCCTCTGGGCCGTGATCCCGCTCACCGTAAGGCGCGCGGGAGGCCGCCGACCAACACCGGTTTTCGTTGCTCAGCATCGACAAAAGCGATGACCTGACGCATTGACATCACCTGGGCCGCCGCATGGGATGAGGGCTCCACCGTCGCGAAGGAGCAGCCATGCAGGACCGCGTCACCATCGGGCTGGTGCAGTGGCACGCCGTCCCCGGCGAGCCCGCCACCAACCTCGCGACCGCGCTCGCGCTGATCGCCGAGGCGGCCGGCCAGGGCGCCGAGCTGGTGGTGCTGCCGGAGCTGTGGGCCAGTGGCTACGACGCCCCGCGGCTCGGCGCGATCGTCGCCGCGGCCGCCGAGCCGGTCCCCGGCCCGCGCAGCGACGCGTTGGCCGCGGCGGCGCGCACCCACCGGGTGTGGCTGTTCGCCGGGTCCGTCCCGGAGCTCGCCGACGGGTCGACGTACAACACCACGGTGGTCTACGACCCGGCCGGCCAGATCGTCGCCCGGCACCGCAAGGCACACCTCTACCGCCCCACCGCCGAGGACGCCGTCTTCGCGGCCGGATCGGAGGCCACCGTCCTCGACACCGAGCCCTTCGGCCGGGTCGGCATGGCGACCTGCTTCGACGGCGACCACGCGGCGTACGCCCGGGCGCTGCGCGAGCGGGGTGCCCGGCTGGTGGTCATGCCCGCGGCGTACGAGGCCGGCGCCGAGCGCTGGTGGGAGCTGCTGCACCCGGCGCACGCGCTCGCCAACGGCCAGTGGTGGATCACCGTCAACCAGGCGGGCGGCGAGGGCGACGCCGCGATGTTCGGCCGCAGCCGGGTGATCGCGCCCGACGGCAGCGGCGTCGTCGAGGCACCCCGCCACGACGCGGGCGGACCGGCGGTCGTGACCTGCACGGTCGACCTGGCCGCCGGGATCGCCGACGCCGACGCCCACAACGCCGCACTGTGGACGGACACCCGGCCGGAGCTCTACGCCCTCTGACAGACTCGGCGCATGCGCATCGTCTCGGTCAACGCCTGGGGCGGTGCCCGCTACGACGACCTCGCGGCTTGGCTGCCCGCCTCCGGTGCCGACGTCGTCTGCCTCCAGGAGGTCACCCGCACCCCCGGCCTGGCCGGCTGGACCTCCTTCGCCGACGGCGAGCGCTCCCTCCCCCAGCGCGCCGACCTGCACGCCGACGTACGCCGCCTGCTGCCGTCCTACGAGGCGCTGTTCCTGGCCAGTGACGCCGGCCCGGTCACCGACGACGCCGGCCACCGGCACCAGCAGGACTTCGGGCTCGGCACCTACCTGAGCGAGCGGCTGCCCGTCGTCGGGATGGCGGGCGGCTTCGTGCACGGCGGCTTCGTCGACCACGACGAGTGGACGATCGCCGACCGGCCGCGAGCGGTGCAGGCGGTGCGCGTCGTCGACCGGGCCGCCGGCCGCACCGTGTGCGTCGTCCAGCTGCACGGCCTGCGCGACCCCGCCGGCAAGGGGGACACCCCGGCGCGCAAGGAGCAGGCCGAGCGGATCGCCGACTTCGTGGAGGCGACCCGGGATCCCGGCGACCTCGTGGTGCTCGCCGGCGACCTCAACCTGCTGCCCGACAGCTCGACCTTCGAGGTGCTGCGCGGGGTCGGGCTGCACGACCTGGTCGGCACGGCCGACACCCGCACCTCGGCGTACCCCAAGCCGGTGCGGCACGCGAGCTACCTGCTCGTCTCGGACCCGGAAGCCGTCGCGGGCTTCCGGGTCCGGGCGGAGCCGGAGGTCTCGGACCACCGGATCCTCGAGCTGGACCTCAGGCCAGTGCCGTGACCTCCCGCCGGAACGGGACCTCGTCGTTCGAGGGCAGGACCGCGTCGAACTCCTCGGCCGCGCGTCGGCCCGACCACACCGCCGCGGCGATGGTGCCGGGGGCCCAGGCGTCGCCGATCCCCCGCACCGACGCGATCTCGCCGGCCTCGCGACGCGCGACCAGGTCCAGGTAGAGCTCCTCGCGCGGCAACCGGGCCGTCACCATGACGACGGCGTCGCAGTCGAGGTCGCGCTCGGCGCCGGTGTAGGTCTCGCGGACCGTCACGCCGCCCGCACCGACGGCGACGACGGCGTGGTCGAGGACCCGGGTGATGCCGTTCTCGATGATCCGGCGCTGGATCCGGTTGATCTCGAAGGTGTTGTTGGTCCACGACGAGACCTGCGGGGCCGGGGTGACGATGGAGACGTCGTAGCCCTGCTGGGCGAGCAGCTCGGCGACGACGCCACCCAGGTAGTAGTGGTCGTCGTCGTACACGACGACCTTCCTGCCCTCGGGCAGCCGGCCGGCGAACAGGTCGTCCGGGCCGAGCACCTGCGCGCCCTCGGCGATCGGCAGCGGGGTGGTGTGGAAGCGCGCGACGCCGTCGGTGCGCCACGAGGCGCCGGTCGCCGTGATGACGTGCTCGAAGCCGAACTCGACGATGTCGTCGCCCGACATCGGGCTCTCGCGGTAGATCTCGACGTTGGGCAGCTCGGCGAGCACCGCCTCGCGGTACTCCTTGACCCGGCCCCAGGCCGACAGCCCGGGCAGCCGCGACTCGGCAGCGACCCGGCCGCCGAGGTCGCGTCCGGCCTCGGCCAGCACGACCTCGTAGCCACGTACGCCGAGCGCCCGCGCCGCCTCGAGGCCGGACGGGCCCGCTCCGACGACGAGCACGCGCTTGTCGCTCTCCTTGGCCCGGATCCGCTCCGGGTGCCAGCCACGGCGCCACTCCTCGCCCATGCTGGGGTTCTGGGTGCAGCGGATCGGCGACATGGTGAGGTCGCCGGAGACGCAGATGTTGCAGCCGATGCACTCGCGGATCAGGTTGAGCCGGCCGTCGCGGATCTTGTTGGGGAGGAAGGGGTCCGCGATCGAGGGACGGGCGGCGCCGATCAGGTCGAGGATCCCGGCCTTGACCTGGCGCACCATCGCGTCGGGCGAGGTGAACCGACCGACGCCGACGACGGGCTTGGTGGTGAGCTTCTTCAGCCCGGCGACGAACTCCTCCTGACGGCCCTCGGGCGCGAACCGGGAGGTGACCGAGTCGCCCTCCCAGCTGCCCATCGCGAAGTCCCACAGGTCGGGCAGCTCGCCGAGCTCGCGCAGCACGCCCTCGATGTCCTCGCGGGTGATGCCGCCGTCGATCTCCTCCTCGACCGTGATCCGGCAGGCAACGGCGGCGCGGCCGGCGACCTCCTCGATCGTGTCCTCCAGCAGCTCCTTCAGCAGCCGCATCCGGTTCTCCAGCGAGCCGCCGTACTCGTCCGTGCGGTTGTTGTAGCGGCGCGAGAGGAAGTGGTGGGGGGCGCCGTAGCCGTGGGCGCCGTAGACGTAGACGACGTCGTAGCCCGCCTCGAGCGAGCGGCGTACGGCGTTGCGGTGCCAGCGCCGCAGGTCGTCGATGTCCTGCTTCGACATCGCCCGCGCCTGCACCGGCGCGATCGTGTCGGGCGCGACCGGCAGGTGCTGCGGCCCGAGCGGGGTCTCGCGGCTGAGCTGGTTGGGCGCGTTCATGCCGTTGTGGGCCAGCTCGATGCCGGCCAGGCCGCCGCCCTCGTGGATCGCGTCGGCGATCCGCTTGAGCGCGGGCAGGTCCTGGTCGTCCCAGATCCGCAGCTCGATGAACGGCGCGATGTCGGACGTCGCGTGGATCTCCACCTGCTCGGTGCACACGACCGACCAGCCGCCCTCGGCCTTGATCTTGCGCATCGAGGCCTGCGCGCTGGGGTCGCGGTAGCCCATGCCGTTGCAGTGGGGCACCTGGTAGAAGCGGTTCTTCGTCGTGAACGGGCCGATCTGCACGGGCTCGAACAGGACGTCGTACGGCGCGGCCACGGCGGGCTGCTCGGTCATCGGGAGATCTCCTCGGTGTCGGGCGTGATGGTGGCACCGGAGGCGCGCACGGGGGCACCGAGGGCGTAGCCCACGGCGCAGAGGGCGAGCAGGAAGGCCAGGGTGCCGAGCGTGAAGACCTCGAACGTGGCCTGGCTGACGCCCCAGTACTCCTCGAACGGGTAGTCCTCGCCGAACAGCCGCTCCAGGGTGCCGGGGAAGACGGCCACCCACGACCCCAGCAGCACCCAGGCGAAGGCGATCCAGCCGAGCACGGCGAACTGGCGGTCCGAGACGGGTACGCGGAACGGGCGCTCCTTGTCCGGGTAGCGGGTGCGCAGCCGGATCGCCGCCGGGATGACGAGCAGGTAGCTGAGCAGGAAGGTCGAGATCGAGATGGTCAGCACCACCCCGAAGATCGACGCGCCGTCGCCGGTGACCTGCATCGCGACGAGCATGAACGTGGTGGACACGACGCCGGAGAGCATGTTGACGCGGACCGGGGTGCCGAGGCCGGGGTGGAAGCGGCCGAAGAAGCCGCCGAAGAACGAGCCGTCGGCCGCGGTCATCGCCTGCATGCGGTCGGAGATGATCATCCACGCCGCGCCCTGGCTCATCAGGATGTAGACGAAGACGACGGCGGTGAGCTTGAGCAGCACGTCGGCCGCGCCGCCGTAGACTGAGTAGACCGTGCCGACGGCGTCGAAGAGGCCGCCGATGCCCGTGATGTCCTCGGCCGGTACGACGAGCAGGATCGCCATGATCGGCACCAGGTAGCAGGCGGCGGCGGTCGCGCAGGACCGGAGGATCGAGACCGGGACGTCGCGGGCGGGGTTCTCCATCTCTCCGGCGGCGCTGTTGGAGGACTCGAAGCCGAGGTAGGCGAAGAGCAGGATCGGCACCGAGCCGAAGAGTCCGAGCAGGGTGGGGCTGAAGTCGCCCGGATGGAGGGCGACGACGCCGTTCTGGATGGCGTAGACGACGGTGGTCAGCACGAAGAACACCAGCAGGCCGACCTTGAGCAGGGCGCCGCTGGTCGGCAGCCACTTGCCCTTCTGCAGGCTCACCACCGCGGCGAGCACGGTGATCCAGATGAAGACGACCTTGAACACGTAGTCGCCGAGGGAGCCGTGCTCGATGGGGGTCAGGTAGCTGCTGACGGTCTCCGCGGCGAGGAAGGCCATCGACCCGCCGACCCAGACCGGCTGGGTGATCCAGGTCAGGATCGCGGCGACGGCCGCCGCGGGCCGCCCGAAGGCGTCGCGGACCCAGGTGTAGGCACCGCCCTCCTCGCTGAAGGCCGCGCCGGTCTCGGCGAAGATCAGCCCGTAGGGGACCAGGAAGAATACGGCGAGCACGAGGGCCCAGGTGAACGCCTCGGCGCCGTACCCGGAGACCTGGCCGAGGGTTTCGAGGCCGACGACGGCGGCGATCAGCAGGAAGACGATGTCGAAGCGTCGCAGCGACTTGTGCAGCAGGGCGTGCTGCTCGGCGGCGAGCTCGGTGGGCTGGTTGGACACGATGACCCCCTGGTCGTTCAGTGGTTGATCCAGACGGTCTTCAGACCGACGTACTTGTCGAGGGCGTGCAGCGAGAGGTCGCGGCCGAACCCGGAGCCCTTGAACCCGCCGAACGGGGTCCAGGCGCTGAAGGCGTCCACCCCGTTGACCGTGACGGTCCCCGCGTGGATCCGATCGGCGAGGCGGTGCGCCCGGCCGAGGCTGCTGGTGGCGACGGACGCGGCGAGGCCGTACGCCGTGCCGTTGGCGAGCGCGACCGCCTCGTCCTCGGTGTCGAAGGGCGTGATCGCGAGCACCGGCCCGAACACCTCCTCGCGGGCGAGCGTGGACGCCGGGTCGACGCCGTCGAACACGGTCGGCTGCACGTAGCAGTCGCTGCCGTCGCGGGTGACCCGCTCGCCACCGGTGACCAGGCGGGCACCGGAGCCCCGGGCCTCGTCGACGAAGCGCATGATCCGGTCGGTCTGCTCGGGCGAGACGATCGCGCCCATGCCGGCGGCGGGGTCGAGCGGGTCGCCGGGCGCGTACGCCGCCGCCTCGGCCGCGACGAGCGAGACGAACTCGTCGTGCACCTCGCGCTGCACGAGCACGCGGGAGTGCGCCGAGCAGACGGCGCCCTGGTTGAACCAGATGCCGAAGGCGGTCTGCTTCGCGGTGGCGGCGAGGTCCTCGGCGTCCGCGAAGACGACGTGGGGGCTCTTGCCGCCGCACTCGAGCCAGACCTGCTTGAGGTTGGACTGGCCGGCGTACTGCAGGAAGTAGGCGCCCACCTCGGTCGAGCCGGTGAACGCGAGGACGTCGACGTCCGGGTGCAGGCCGAGCGCCCGACCGGTGGTCTCGCCGAGTCCGGGCACGACGTTGAGGACGCCCTCGGGGATGCCGGCCTCGACGGCGAGCTCGGCGATCCGCAGCGCCGAGGAGGGCGACTGCTCGGCGGGCTTGAGGACCACGCTGTTGCCGGCCGCCATCGCCGGGGCGACCTTCCAGGCGAGCATGTCGACGGGGTAGTTCCACGGCACGACCGCGCCGACGACGCCCAGCGGGACCCGGCGGACGAGGGCGGTGGTGCCCGGCGGGGTCGGCGCGACCTCGTCGTTGACCTTGTCGATCGCCTCGGCGTAGTAGCGGAACAGGTCGACGGAGAACGGCAGGTCGAGCTCGTGGGCGTCGACCACCCGCTTGCCCATGTCGAGCGAGTCGAGCACGGCGAGCTCCGCGGCATGCTCGGCGAGCAGGTCCGCGAAGCGGAGCATCCGCGCACGGCGGAAGGCCACGCCCGCGCGGCTCCAGACCCCGGAGTCGAAGGTGGCCCGGGCCGCGCGGACGGCGTGGTCCACGCCCTCGGCGCCGGCGTCGGCGACCTCGGCGAGCAGGGCGCCCGTGGCCGGGTTGCGGTTCTCGAAGGTCGCCGTGCCGGCGTCGACGAAGCCGCCGCCGACGAAGGGGCGGGTCGGGAGGACGACCTTGGCGGCCTCGGCGAGCCAGTCCTGGTGAGTGCGCACGCGGGATCCTTTCTTTGCGCTTCAGCGCAAATATGACCCGGGTCACCCATCGCTGTCAACGACGGTCCGGAATCAGGACCGGGCGCTACGGTGGGCGCCATGGCACGACGCAAGGACCAGGCGGCCCGCCGCGAGCACCTGATCGCCGCGACCCTGACGGTGATCGCCGAGCACGGCCTGAGCGGCGTCACCATGAAGAACATCGCCGAGCAGGCCGGCATCTCGCCGCGCCTGGTGGCGTACTACTACCCCGACCTCGACGGGCTGGTCGAGGCGGCCCACCAGGCCGCGACCGACCGCTACTACTGGTCTCGCCAGCAGGTGGTCGCCGGCGACCTCTCCCCCGTCGACAAGCTCGCCCGGCTCATGCACTCGGGCCTGCCCCGCGGCGAGGACCTGCTGCTCAGCCAGGTGCTCGACGAGATCTCGGTGAGCGCCAGCCGCAGCCCCATGCACGCCACCCTGATGACCCTGCTGTTCGACCGCGAGGTCTCGCTCTACACCGCCGTGCTCGAGGTCGGCCGCGCCACCGGGGTGTTCACCCTCACCGACGAGGCCGACGCCATCGCCCGCAACTTCGTGGCCCTCGAGGACGCCTTCGGCCTGCACCTGCTGGCCCACAACTCCTCGCTGACCCTGGAGCGGGCCGAGCAGCAGCTGGCGAGCTATGCCTACGCCGCCACCGGAGTCCGGGTCATCCCGGCCCGGCCTGACCTGCCGAGCAGCGCAAAGAACTAAGCACTCCGGCGGCGGCGGATCTCCTCGTTGATCGCCGGCACGATCTCGTGCAGGTCGCCGATCACGGCGTAGTGGGCCTTGGCGACCATCGGCGCGTCCGGGTCGGTGTTGATCGCCACGATCGTCTTCGCGCTCGCGCAGCCCGCCCAGTGCTGGATCGCACCCGAGATGCCGCAGGCGACGTACAGGTCGGGCGAGATCCGGCTCCCCGTCTGGCCGACCTGCTCGTGATGGGGGCGCCAGCCGAGGCTGGTGACCACCCGCGAGACACCGAGCGCGCCGTCGAGCAGGTCGACCAGCTCGAGCAGGTCGCCGAAGCCGTCGGCACTGCCCGCGCCGCGACCGGCGCCGACCACCACGCGGGCCGACTTCAGGCCGCCGGAGAGGTCCTCCTGCGCGGGCTCGGCCGACACGACGCGCGCCACCAGGTCGGCGGGCGCCACCTCCGGCGTCGTCGTGACGACGCGGCCCTCCCCCGGATTCGCTGCGGGCGTCGCCTCGACGGCATGCCCGGCGACGGTGAAGATCGCCGGCCGCTCGCCCAGGACCATGTCCTCGAGCGCGGCGCCGCCGACGACCTGCCGGGTCACCGTGAACGGCGCCAGGCCGTCGAAGGCCACCACGTTGGCGGCCATCGCCACGCCGAGGCGGGCGGCCAGGTGGGCCAGCACCTCCATCCCCCGGGGCGTCCCCGCCGCGGTCACCACCACGGAGCCGGCGGTCTCGCGCACCGACTGCACGGCGCTCGCCCAGGCGGCGCCGCCGTAGGAGCCGAACGCGTCGCCGGTGGCGTGGTGCACGTCGCGCACGCCGTACGCCGCCAGCTGGGTCGCGAGCTCCCCCGCCGGGCACGCCGGCTCGCCCACGACCACCGCGTCGACGGGTACGCCGCCGCCCGACGCGGACAGGTCGCGGGCGAAGGACAGCGTCTCGCGGGACACCTCGACCGCGCCGCTCGCGTCGGTCTCGACCAGGACCAGGATCATCGCGCCACCACTCCCAGCTGCTCGAACAGGTCGACCACCGCGGCGGCCGCGTCGGCGCCCTTGCCGAGCACCTGCACCTCGCTCGGCTGCGGCGGAGGCAGCCGGAGCCGGCGCCGGTTCGGGCCCACCGGCTGGGTGCTGGGCGCGCGTCGCTCGATCTCGACCTTCTTCGCCTTCATCCGCCCGGGGACCGTCGGATAGCGCGGCTCCACGCCGCCCTCGAGCACGGTGACCACCGCGGGCAGCGGCACCCGGTAGGTCTCCCTGCCCTCGGGCCCCTTGACGCCGGCGACGACGTGACCGTCCTCCACCGCGATCGTCGCCGCCCCGTTGACCACCGGTCGGCCGAGCTCGTAGGCGAGCCGGATCCCGACCTGGAAGTCGCCGGTGTCGGCGGCGTCGTTGCCGAGCAGCACCAGGTCGTGCGGCCGCCCGGCAGCCTCGTGGTCGCGGATCACGGCCGCGATCTCGCGGGCCACGTCGGCCGGCCCGAAGCCGCCGGGGTCGGCCTCGACGTGGGTCGCGGCGGTACAGCCCACCGCGAGCGCCGAGCGCAGCTGGTCGACCGCCTCGGGCTCGCCCAGGGTCAGCACCGAGGCGCTGCCTCCCGTCGCGGTGGCGATCTGCACCGCCAGCTCGACCGCGCACTCCTCGTGGTTGCTCAACGTGAAGCCGGCGTAGCGCCCGTCGACCGACTGCTCGTCGTCGGTGAGCACCACCTCGCCCGTGGAGTCGACGACCCGCTTCACGCAGACCAGGACGTCGAGCGCCTCGCTCATCGGATGCGCTCGTTCCCCGGGTCGAGCAGCGCCGTGGCGTCGACCGAGGCGACGGTGACCGGGTACAGCTCCTCCATGTAGGACACCGCGAGCTGGTTGCCGAGCACCGCCTGGTCGGGCGGGAGATAGGCCAGCAGCACGTGCTTGCCGAGCGAGGGCGCGGAGCCCGCGCTGGTCACATAGGGGTGATGCCCGTGCCCGTCGGTGAGGGCGCCGCCGTCGCGGGTCAGGATCGGCTCACCGCCCAGCATGTAGCGCTTGATGCCCGACGCCGAGGTGTGGTCGTCGACCGTCATCGTGCACAGCACCGCGGCCGGCGCCTGGTCGCGCTGGGCGAGATAGGCCGCCTTGCCGACGAAGTCGGCGGCCTTCACCTTCGGGCGCTGCATGCCGGCCTCGACGATGGTGCGCTCCGAGTCGAGCTCGTAGCCGTAGGCGCGGTAGCCCTTCTCGATCCTCCCGGTGGTGCCGTAGACGCCGATGCCGACCGGCACGGCGCCATGGGGCTGGCCCGCCTCGAGCAGCGCGTCCCACAGCCGGGCGGCGTCGTCCATGGCGACGTAGAGCTCCCAGCCCAGCTCGCCGACGTACGAGATCCGCGAGGCGAGCACCGGCACGCCGGCAGCGGTGATGTCGCGACAGGTCAGGAAGCCGAAGCCCTCGTCGGACACGTCGTCGCCGGTCAGGGACGCGAGGATGTCGCGGGCGCGCGGCCCCCACAGCCCGATCGTGGAGACCTGGTCGGTGACGTCGGCCAGGGTGGTGGCGGGATCGGTGATCTGGTCGCTGAACGTCTTGCGGTCGGCCATGCCGTGCGCACCGCCGGTGACCACCCGGAAGCGGTCCTCCCCCAGCCGCATCACAGTGAGGTCGGACAGGAAGCCACCGTGGGCGTTGAGGACCGGCGTGTAGATCACCTTGCCGACGGCGACGTCGCACTGGGCGACACAGGTGCGCTGCACGGTGTCGAGCGCACCGGGCCCGGTGATGTCGAAGACCGCGAACGCGGACAGGTCCACCACTCCGGCGGCCTCGCGCATGCGCAGGTGCTCGGCGTTGATGATCGGGCTCCACCAGCGGGCGTCCCACTCGTGCTCGCGCGGCATCACCGCGTCGCCGTACACCTCCAGGAGCGGGGCGTTCGACTCGTACCAGTGCGGCCGCTCCCAGCCGGCGGTCTCGAAGAAGAAGGCGCCGAGCTTGACCTGGGCGTCGTGCATCGGGGCCAGCCGCTGGTCGCGGTCCGACTCGTACTGCTCGGCCGGGTGCACGATGCCGTAGGTCTTGATGAACGACTCGGTGGTGCGTAGCCGGGTGTGCTCGCGGCGCATCTGGTGGGTGTGGAAGCGGGCGATGTCGCTGTGGTGGACGTCGATCTCGGACCAGCCCTGGGTCATCCACTCGGCGACCGCACGCCCGACGCCCGGCCCCTCCTTGATCCAGACCGCGGCCGCCGTCCACAGTCCCTTGACCTCGCTCTCGCCCAGGATGGGCGCGCCGTCGCAGGTCAGCGACAGCAGGCCGTTGATCGCGTAGCGCATCTCGGCACCCTCGGCGCCGAGCAGCTCGGGCATCAGCTCGTAGGCCTGCTCGAGCTGCGGGTCGAAGTCCTCGGAGGTGAACGGCAGCTCGGTCGGCGAGAGCTTGGACTGCTCGATCGAGGGGATGTCCTCGGGCTCGTGCAGGATCGCGCGGTGGGCGTACGAACCGACCTCCATGTCGGCGCCGTGCTGGCGCTCGTAGCAGAAGGTGTCCATGTCGCGGATGATCGGGAAGGAGATCTCGCCCTCCCGCTCGGCGAGCTGCGGGCACGGGCCGACGCTGATCATCTGGTGCACGGCCGGAGTGAGCGGGATGCTGATGCCCGCCATGTCGCCCAGCTTGGGGCTCCACACGCCGGCGGCGATCACGACGTGGGTGGTCTCGATGTCACCGCCGTCGGTGCGGACGCGGACGATCCTGCGGTGGCCGTCGGCGCCCTCCTCGGTGTCCATCCCGATCACCTCGACCGTGGGCACGACGGTCAGCTCGCCGGTGGCGAGGGCCGCCTCCCGCATGATGGTGCCGGCACGCAGCGAGTCGACCACGCCGACGCTCGGCGTCCAGAACGCCCCGATGAACTGGTCGGTCTCGATGAAGGGCACCTTCTCCTTCACGAACTCCGGGCTCACCAGCTCCGACTCGATCCCCCACGCCTTCGCGCTCGACATGCGCCTGCGCAGCTCCTCCATCCGCTCCTCGGTGCGCGCGATCTCGAAGCCGCCGGACTGCGTGAAGACGCCCATCTCCTGGTACTGCCGCACCGAGTCGAGGGTGAGGTCGGTGATCTCGCGGGAGTGGTCGACCGGGAAGATGAAGTTCGACGCGTGGCCGGTGGAGCCGCCGGGGTTGGGCAGCGCTCCCTTGTCGATCTGCACGATGTCGCGCCAGCCCAGGCGCGCGAGGTGGTGCACCAGGCTGTTGCCGACGATGCCCGCGCCGATCACGACGACGCCGGCCGAGGTGGGAACGGTGGCCATGGGGACTCCTTGGAAGGTGAGTCGGTGGGTTGCGTATTGCGCAACTGAATGCGTCATACGAGACAGATCTAGAATCACCCGCGCCCGGCCGGGTGTCAATGCCCGGGATCGGCGCTCGAGTTTGGGGCGCGCTGTAACACGGAGTCCGCCGCCCTACCGGGCCCGGGACGTCGCGAAACGGGGTCCGTACGGGTCCGCTACAGACGACCTGCGTCGTGAGGAGCAGCCGACAACGTGTTACAGCGGTCGCACACTCGCGCGCTCGAACCAGCACGTCGGCGTACGTCGGCGCACTGCGGCGTCCGGCCGGGGCACGGGCGTCAGCGTCGGGTCGCGCTGTAACACGGAGTCCGCCGCCCTACCGGACCCGAGACGTCGCGAAACGGGGTCCGTACGGGTCCGCTACAGACGACCCACGTCGTGAGGAGCAGCAGACAACGTGTTACAGCGGTCGCACACCCACCACACCCGCGAACAACGTGTTACATCGCCCCGCGCCAGCCCGCGCCCCCGCACCCCACCCAGCCACAGGGACGCGGGGCTGGCTCCACTCAGCGCGAGGTCACTGCAGCCAGGCGTCGACCTTGTCCTGGTTGTCGGCGATCCACTTGTCGGCGGCGTCCTCGGGCTTCATGTCGTCCTCGGCGATGTACTTGGCGACCTGGTTCTGGTCGTCATTGGTCCATTTGAAGTTGGTGACCAGGCCGACGCTCGGGCCGCCCTCCTTCTGCCACGACGTGGAGACGATCTTCTTCAGCTCCGTCTCGGGGTAGTCGCAGGCGACCTTGGCCGGGACGTCCTGGCAGCCGTCGGTGTACGGCGGCAGGGCCACCTTCTCGAGCGGGACCTCGGCGAAGAGCCACTGCGGCTCGTAGAAGTAGCCGATCAGGAACTCCTTGTTCTTCTCGGCCTGCTGGAAGGCGGTGATGCTGGCCGCCTCGCTGCCGGAGAAGACCACCTTGAAGTCGAGCTTGAGGTTGCTGATGATCGCCTCGTCGAACTGGACGTACGACGGGTCCGCGCCCAGGAACTGGCCCTTGCCGCCCGACTCGGAGGTGGCGAACTCCTTGGCGTACTTGTTGAGGTTGTTCCAGTCCAGGATATCGGGATGCTCCTTGGCGAGCCACGGCGGGACGTACCAGCCGATGATGCCGACGTTGCCGTTCGGGCCGAGGTCCGCGGCACTGCCGTCGCCCTGCTCGGCGAAGAACTTCTTCTCGAGGTCGGGGTGGCCCCAGTCCTCGATCACGACGTCGACCTCGCCGGTGCCGAAGCCCTGCCAGGAGACGTCCTCCTTGAGCTCCTTGTAGTTGACCTTGCAGCCGAGCTGCTCGCTCGCGACGCGCCCGACCACGTAGCTGCTGGCCTCGTCGCCGACCCACGGGTTCACGGCGATGTTGAGCTCGCCGCAGTCGCCGGAGCCGCCGGCCTTGGACTCGTTGGCCTTGGTCTGCTCGTCGATCGTACCGCCGCCACAGGCCGCGAGCAGGATCGCCACGGACGCCGCAACCGAGGTGAGGCCGGTCGCCCTCCATCTGATGTGTCGCACTCTTTCTCCTTGGTTGTCGTGTCGGACGTGATGCGTGCTGGGCACTACCGAGAGGCCGGAGCCCCGGAGCGGTGCGCGGCCGCCCGGGCGATCCGGTCGACCATGATCCCGAGGAGGACGATGCTGATGCCGGCCGCTGCGCCCTTGCCCCACTCCTCCGAGCGCGCGAAGCCGAGCACGACGTCGTACCCGAGCGCGCCGGCGCCGACCAGGCCGCCGATGACGGCCATCGCCAGGACGTAGAGCAGGCCCTGGTTGGCGGCGAGCACGAGCGAGGGGCGCGCCATAGGCAGCTGCACCTTGACGATCTCCTGCCAGCGCGTGGACCCGGTGGACCGGCCCGCCTCGATCGTCGACGGGGACACCGCGCGTACGCCGTCGGCCACCAGCTTGATCGCGACCGGCGCGGCGTAGACGACGCCCGCGACGATCGCGGTGAACCGGGTCGGGCCGAAGAGCGCCAGCACCGGGATCAGGTAGACGAACGGCGGGATGGTCTGGCCGGCGTCGAGGGTCGGGCGGAGCACGACGTCGACCGCCCGGCTGCGCGCCATCGCGACGCCGAGGACCACCGCCATCAGCATCACCAGGACGGTGCCGACCAGGGTCATGTTGAGGGTCACCATCGCGTCGTGCCACAGGCCGAAGAAGAGCAGGCCGGCGATGCAGACCACGGTCGGCAGCGCGGCCCGGATCCCGCCCACGACCACCGCGAGGGCGAGCAGGGCGCCGGCGGCCAGCCACCACGGCGACTCGGCCAGCAGCGACTGCAGCGGGTCGAGCAGCACCGAGCTGACCAGGTCCTTGAAGCCCTGGGTGAAGCCGCGGAAGGTGTCGGTGAACCACACGAAGAAGCTGTCGACGCCGTCGGCGACCTTCGGCGTCCACCCGAGGTCGTCGAACTCGGCCGCCCACGGGTAGGTGCGCGAGAGGTAGAGCGCGACCACGACCGGCACGGCGGCCCCGGCCAGCACGATCCGGCGCCGGCGCAGGTCCAGCCCGCCGCGGGCGGCCTTCTCGGAGTGCTCGCTGGCCGCGGTCGTCGAGCGGTCCAGCATCACCGCCATCACCACGATCAGGGCGCCGGGCACGAACGCGCCGCCGACGTCGTTCTTGACCAGCGCGTCCAGCACCGGCTGGCCCAGCCCCGGGCCGTCGACGTACGACGCGATGGTGGCCATCGACAGCGCCGCCATGATCGTCTGGTTGAGCCCCACGACGATGGTCTTGCGGGCCATCGGCAGCTGCACCTTCGTGAGCCGCTGCCACCAGGTCTGGCCCGCGGAGTCGGTCGCCTCGATCGTCGTGCCCGAGACGTTGCGGATGCCGTGGCCGGCGATCCGGATGATCGGCGGCAGCGCGTAGACCAGGGTGCAGACGACCGCGCCGGCGGCGCCGATGCCGAAGAACAGCACGATCGGCAGCAGGTACACGAAGGTCGGCATCGTCTGGAAGATGTCGAGCACGGTGTTGGTCACCGCGTTGACGGCCCGGTTGCCCGTGCCGACCAGGACCGCGAGCGGCATCCCGATCAGCACCGACACACCGACCGCGACGAAGGTGACGATCAGCAGGTCGATGGCGTCCGACCAGTAGCCGAAGGCGCCGAACGAGACGAACGAGAGCGCCACCAGTACGGCGATCCGCCAGCCGGCGACGGCCAGCCCGACCCAGGTGGCGACGGCGGTGACGCCGAGCCAGCCGATCTGCGGCACCGGGCGTGGGAAGTCGGGGACCGACACCAGCCGCTGGAACCAGTCGACCACCGAGGTGAACCAGGCGCCGATGTCGTAGGTGAACTGGATGACCGGGTTGTCGGCCCGGCCGGCCAGGACGTCGTCGCGGAAGTTGCCGAGCGCGGTCTGCACGTCGGTGTGCTCGCGGCCGGCCGGCGTCAGGGTGTGGCTGCCCTTCGTCAGTGCCCACACGGCCACCCAGAGCAGCACCACGCCGAGCGCCCAGGCCCACCGGGGCACGGGGCCGAGCGAGCGGGAGGCCGGCGGGGCCGGGGCGAGGGTGGCGGTCACGACTGCGCCTGTTCCTCCGCGACCACGACGCGCAGGATCGCGTCGTCGTCGACGATCCCGATGACGCGGTCGCCGTCGACGACGCGCACCGGGTGCTCCGAGGCCAGCGCGGCCTTCGCGGCCTGCCGGACGATGGTGTCGCAGGACATCACCGGACCGTCCATCGAGTCGTCGGGCCGCGGCTCGCGCATTACCCACTTCAGGGTGAGGACGTGGGAGCGCGGCACCTCGGAGACGAAGTCCCGCACGTAGTCGTCGACCGGCGCGCCCACCACCTCGTCGGGGGCGCCGACCTGCACGATCTCGCCGTCGCGCATGATCAGGATCCGGTCGCCGAGCTTGAGCGCCTCCTGGAGGTCGTGGGTGATGAAGACCATCGTCTTGCGCAGGTCGCGGTGCAGCCGGATCACCTCGTTCTGCATGTCCCGCCGGATCAGCGGGTCGAGCGCCGAGAAGGGCTCGTCGAACAGCAGGATGCTCGGGTCGCCCGCGAGCGCCCGGGCCAGGCCGACGCGCTGCTGCATGCCGCCGGAGAGCTGGTCGGGGTAGGAGTGGGAGAAGCCGTCGAGGCCGACCAGCGAGACGACCTCCTCGGCCTTGGCCCGTCGCTCCTTCTTCTTCATGCCGCGGATCTCCAGCCCGTAGGCGATGTTGTCGATCACCTGGCGGTGCGGCAGCAGCCCGAAGTGCTGGAAGACCATGGAGACCCGGTTGCGGCGCAGCTCGCGGAGCTGGGCGGCGGAGGCGGTCGTGACGTCGATCCCGTCGATCAGCACCGAGCCGGCGGTCGGCTCGATCAGCCGGGTCAGGCAGCGCACCAGGGTCGACTTGCCCGAGCCCGAGAGCCCCATCACGACGAACACCTCGCCGGGCGCCACCTCGAAGGACACGTCCTTCACGCCGGCGACGCAGCCCGTCTTGGCCTTGAGCTCGGCGCGCGAGAGCTGCGCGTCGGGCGTGCCGATGATCCGGTCGGCGCGGGGGCCGAAGATCTTCCACAGGCCGCGCACCGACAGCGCGCTCTCGGCGAGCGCCTCGGTCGCGGTGTCCTTCTCGGTCGCCACGCTCATCTGTGCTCCTCACGGTTGCGGCTGTCGCCGGGTGGATGGAGTGGCATGTCGTCGCGGTAGCGGTAGTACGGCACGTCGAGCGCCGGCAGCGGCGTGTTGCCGGCGATGAGGTCGGCGGCCTTCTCGGCGACCATCATCACCGGGGCGTAGATGTTGCCGTTGGTGACGTAGGGGAACACCGAGGCGTCGACGACCCGCAGCCCCTCCGTGCCGTGCACCCGCATCGAGGCGGGGTCGACCACCGACATCTCGTCCACGCCCATCTTCGCCGTGCACGAGGGGTGCAGCGCCGTCTCCGCGTCGGCCCGCACCCAGTCCAGGATCTCCTCGTCGGTCTCCACCGCCGGGCCGGGCGACAGCTCGCCGGCGTTGTACGGCGCGAAGGCGGGCTGGTTGAGGATGTCGCGGGCCACCCGCACCGCCTCGACCCACTCCTTGCGGTCGGTCGGGGTGGAGAGGTAGTTGAACTGCAGGCTCGGGTGCACCCGGGGGTCCCGGCTCTTGATCCGCACCCAGCCCCGGGTGTCGGCGTACATCGGGCCGATGTGGACCTGGTAGCCGTGCGCGCCCTTCTCCAGGTTCGCGGGGGCCGAGCCGTCGTACCGGATCGCGATCGGCAGGAAGTGGAACATCAGGTTGGGGTAGTCCACCTCGTCGTTGCTGCGGCAGAAGCCGCCACCCTCGAAGTGGTTGGTCGCGCCGAGACCGCTGCGGTGGAAGAGCCACTGGTAGCCGATCCGGGGCCGCTCGCGCAGCCGCAGGCCGGGCGCTATCGAGACCGGCTGCTTCGAGGCGTACTGGATGTAGACCTCGAGGTGGTCCTGGAGGTTCTCCCCCACCCCGGGCAGGTGGTGCACGACGGGGATCCCGTGCCGGCGCAGCAGCGCCTCGTCGCCGACCCCCGAGAGCTGGAGCAGCTGGGGGGTGTTGATCGCTCCCCCGCACAGGATGACCTCGCCGGCGCTGACCGAGTGGGCGCGCCGGGCCTGCGCGTAGTCCACGCCGACGGCCCGCCTGCCCTCGAAATTCACCTTCGTGACGAAGGCGTAGGTCTTGACGGTGAGGTTCGGGCGGCTCCTGACCGGGTGCAGGTAGGCCCGGGCCGCCGACCAGCGACGCCCGCGGTAGACATTGCGGTCGAAGCGGGCGAAGCCCTCCTGGCGGTAGCCGTTCACGTCGTCGGTGAGCGGGTAGCCCGCCTCCTGGGCTGCCTGGAAGAAGGCGGCGAAGAGCGGGTTTCGCGCCGGGCCCTGCTCCAGCCGGAGCGGCCCCTCGCCTCCCCGCCAGTCGTCGGCCCCCACGCTGCCGTCGACGAGGTAGCGGGTCTCCATCCGCTTGAAGTAGGGCAGGCAGTGCAGGTAGTCCCAGCTCTCCATCCCCGGGTCGCGGGCCCAGCGCTCGTAGTCCATCGGGTTGCCCCGCTGGAAGATCATCCCGTTGATGCTGCTCGACCCGCCGAGCACCTTGCCCCGGGCGTGGAAGACCCGCCGCCCGCCCAGGTGCGGCTCCGGGTCGGTCTCGTAGCGCCAGTCGTAGAGCCGGTTCCCGATCGGGATCGGCAGCGCCGCCGGCATGTGGATGAAGGGGTCGATCCGGTAGTCGGAGCGGCCCGCCTCCAGCACCAGCACGGTCGTGCCGGGGTCGGCGGAGAGCCGGTTGGCCAGGGCGCACCCCGCGGAGCCTCCCCCCACGATCACGTAGTCGTACCGCTCCGCACCCATCTGAGCCCCGTCCCGTCTACCCGGCGAACCAGCGCTGCTCGGCCGGTCGGATGTTGTGCCACACGTGCTTGGTCTCGCGGTACTCCTCCAGCCCGGCCAGGCCGAGCTCGCGCCCGGTGCCGGACTGCTTGAAGCCGCCCCACTCCGCCTGGGGGACGTACGGGTGGTAGTCGTTGATCCACACCGTGCCCATCCGCAGCCGACCGGCGACGCGCTGCCCCTTGCCGGCGTCCTGGGTCCACACCGCACCGGCGAGGCCGTAGATGCTGTCGTTCGCGATCCGGACCGCCTCGTCCTCGTCCGCGAAGGTCTCGACGGTCAGCACCGGGCCGAAGGACTCGTCCTGGGTCACCGACATGTCGCTGCTGCAGCCGTCGAGCACGGTCGGGAGGTAGTAGTAGCCGCCGGCCAGCCCGGGATGCTCAGCATCGTCGGGACGCCGGCCGCCGCAGCGCAGCACCGCTCCCTCGGCGAGCCCGGCGGCGACGTACGCCTCCACCTTGTCGCGGTGGGCACCGCTGGTCAGCGGCCCGGTCTCGGCCTCGTCGTCGAAGGGGCCGCCCAGCCGGATCCGCTCGGCACGCGCGACCAGCGCGTCGACGAAGTCGTCGTGGATCGACTCCTCCACGAGCAGCCGGGCGCCGGCCGAGCACACCTGGCCGGAGTGCAGGAAGACCGCGGTCAGCGCGAAGTCGAGGGCGACCTCGAGGTCGGCGTCGGCGAAGACGATGTTGGGGTTCTTGCCACCCAGCTCGAGGGCGACCTTCTTCACGGTGCCGGCCGCGGCCGCCATCAGCCGCCGTCCCGTCGCCAGGCCGC
Source organism: Nocardioides nitrophenolicus (assembly GCF_016907515.1). Classification (NCBI taxonomy): domain Bacteria; kingdom Bacillati; phylum Actinomycetota; class Actinomycetes; order Propionibacteriales; family Nocardioidaceae; genus Nocardioides; species Nocardioides nitrophenolicus. The sequence goes on along the minus strand of NZ_JAFBBY010000001.1, from coordinate 5,211,036 downwards.
CGGTGAAGGAGACCAGGTCGACCCGGGGGTCCTCGGCCAGCGGCGCACCGGCGTCGGGGCCCGCGCCGAGGACCAGGTTGCCGACGCCGGGCGGCAGCCCGGCCTCGGTGAGCAGCCGCATCAGGTGGATCGCGGTGTGGGGGGTCAGCTCGCTGGGCTTGAGCACGAAGGTGTTGCCGGCCGCGAGGCAGGGCGCGACCTTCCAGGCGACCTGCAGCAGCGGGTAGTTCCAGGGAGCGATCAGCCCGCACACGCCGACCGGCTCGTGGACGATCCGGCTGACGACGTCGGGGTTCCCGGTGTCGACCACCCGGCCGGCGTCCTCGGCCGCGATCCGGCCGTAGTGGCGGAAGACGCCGACGACGTCGTCGATGTCGTACTCCGACTCGACCAGCCGCTTGCCGGTGTCGAGCGACTCCATCCGGGCCAGCTCGGCCTTGTCGCGGACGAGCAGGTCGGCGACCCGGAGCAGCAGGTCGCCCCGCTCGCGGGCCGGCGTACCGGGCCAGGGGCCGGCGTGGAAGGCCCGGTGGGCGGCGGCGATGGCCGCCCGGGTGTCGTCGGCTCCTGCCTCGTCCACCTCGGCGACGAGGGTGCCGTCGGCGGGACAGTGGATCGCCCGGCGACCACCGGCGACGGGGGCGCACCACTCGCCGTCGACGAAGAGATCGGGCACCGCGCCACCCCCTTTCACGGAACGGTGTTGCGTATGACGCACATCGCTTCTCGCTGCGCAACGCTTTGAGAATGCTGCGATCCCGCCGTCCCGTCAAGGACCCGGTGTGATCCAGTTCACCCGAGGTTCACTCGCGCCAGCTCCAGCCGAGGCGGTGGGAGATCTCTCCGGCGGCGGCCAGGCACTGCGGGATGACGGCATCCAGCCGCTCCGCGGACAGCCGGAAGGTGGGCCCGGAGACGCTGATCGAGGCGATGACGTCGCCGTGGGCGTTGCGGATCGGCGCGGCCACGGCGGTCAGTCCGACCTCGAGCTCGTCGATCGCGAGCGAGTAGCCCTGCTCGCGGATCGTCGCCAGCTCCTTGCGCAGCTGGGCCTTGCTGGTGATCGTCGCCGGCGTGAACCGGGCGAGGGAGCCGAGCGCCTCGGCGAGCTGCTCGGGCGTGAGCTCGCTGAGCAGCACCTTGCCGTTGCTCGTCGCGTGCAGCGGGATGTGCTGCCCGACCCAGTTGTGGGACTGCAGCGCGGAGGAGCCCGCGACCTGGTCGAGGTAGAGCGCGGCGTGCTCGGCGCGCACCGTGAGGTTGACCGTCTCCCCCGTGTCCGCCGCGAGCTGACGGGTGATCGGGCGCGCCTCCTGCACCAGGTCCAGGCGCGCGGTCGTGGCGCCGGCGAGGCGGAGCAGGCCGACGCCCAGCGAGTAGCGCCCCCGGTCCCCCGCCTGCTCGACGAGCCGGTGCGCCTCCAGCGTCGAGACCAGCCGGAACGCCGTGGACTTGTGGACGTCGAGCTCGGCCGCGATCTCGGTGACGCCGGCCGTGCCGAGCCGGGCCAGCACCTCGAGGATGGTCAGCGCCCGGTCGACCGACTGGACACTGGCCGGCTCACTGTTGCTCATGGCGCAACGATAGGCCCGGCCCGGGTCAGCGGAACACCACCGTGCGGTGTCCGTTCAGCAGGACCCGGGACTCGGCGTGCCACCGCACGGCGCGGGAGAGCACCTGAGCCTCCACGTCGCGGCCCGCGGTCACCAGCTGGTCCTGGTTGTAGCCGTGGTCGACCCGTACGACGTCCTGCTCGATGATCGGCCCCTCGTCGAGGTCGGCGGTGACGTAGTGGGCCGTCGCGCCGACCAGCTTCACGCCTCGGTCGAAGGCCTGGTGGTAGGGCTTGGCGCCCTTGAAGCTCGGCAGGAACGAGTGGTGGATGTTGATCGCCCGGCCGCTGAGCTCGGCACACATCCGGTCCGACAGCACCTGCATGTAGCGGGCCAGCACCACCAGGTCGATGTCGTGCTGGGCGATCAGCTCGCGCAGCCGGTCCTCGGCCTGCTCCTTGGTGTCGGAGGTGACCGGGATGTGCACGAACTCCAGGCCGTGGGCCTTCGCGAGGGGCTCGGCGTCGAGGTGGTTGGACACGACGACGGGGATCTCGATCTGGAGCGACCCGGTGCTGTGGCGGAAGAGCAGGTCGTTGAGGCAGTGCAGGTGCTTCGAGACCATGATCAACGTGCGGTAGGGCGCCTTCGCGTCCCACAGCTCGAAGGTCATCTCGAAGCGCGCGGCGACCTCCGCGAAGTCGGCGCGCAGCGCGTCGGGGCTCACCCCCGCGCCGTCGACGACGAAGTCCAGGCGCATGAAGAAGGTGCCCGTGATCTGGTCGCCGAACTGCTGGCTCTCGATGATGTTGCCGCCGTGGGCCACCAGGAAGCCGGACACGGCGTGCACCACGCCCGGCCGGTCGGGACAGGTGAGGACCAGGACGAAGTCACCGGCCGGGGCGCTGGCCACGCCCCCGACGCGCTCGGCCACGCGCTCAGTCACCGAGCTCGGCCCGGCGGCGGACGACGTACTCACGCAGCTCCTCCTCGATGGCGGCGTCCAGCGGCGGCGGCTCGTAGTCCTCGAGCCGCTTGCGGTAGATCTCCTCGGCGCGGGCGTTGGCGTCCTTGCCGCCGTTGCGCATCCAGCGCTCGTAGTTCTCCGAGGAGGAGAGCAGCGGGCGGTAGAAGCAGGTGCGGAAGCGCTCCATGGTGTGCATCGCGCCGAGGAAGTGCCCGCCGTGACCGACCTCCTCGTGCGCACCGAAGGCCATCGAGTCCTCGTCGATCTCCAGCGGCGTGAACTCGGCCTGCATCATCTGCAGCAGCTCGATGTCGACGATGAACTTCTCGTAGCCCGCGACCAGGCCGCCCTCGAGCCACCCGGCGGAGTGCATCACCCAGTTCGCGCCGGCGAGGAAGGTCGGCAGCATGGTCATCAGCGCCTCGTAGCCGGCCTGGGCGTCGGCCACCTGCGAGGAGGTGAGCCCGCCGCCGGTGCGGAACGGGAGGCCGAAGTGGCGGGCGATCTGGCCGGTGCACAGCAGACCGAGACCCGACTCGGGGGTCCCGAAGGTCGGCGAGCCCGACTGCATGTCGATGTTGGACAGGAAGGACCCGAAGATCACCGGGGTGCCGGGCCGGATCAGCTGGGAGAGCGCGATCCCGGAGAGCGCCTCGACGATCTGCTGCACCAGGGCCGCGGGGATGGTCACCGGCGACATCGCGCCCATCAGGATGAACGGCGTGAGTACGACGGGCTGTCCCGCGCCGGAGTACTCGAACTGCGCCTCGAGCATCCGGTCGTCCCAGCGCAGCGGCGAGTTGCAGTTGATCAGCGAGATGGTCGCGGGCGTCTCCTCGATCGCCTCGCGCGAGCCGAACAGGATCGAGGTCATCGCCAGCGTGTCGGCGGCGTTGACCCCCGAGACGACGTTGCCCATGTAGACCTTGTCGGTCAGCGTCTGCAGGGCGAGGGTCATGTCGAGGTGGCGGCTGTCGAGCGGGGTGTCGTTGGGCTCGCAGATGACGCCGCCCGCGGAGTCGAGGATCGGGAACGACTGCGCGAGCTTGGTGAAGTTCGTGAAGTCGTCCATGGTCGCGTCGCGGCGCACCTCGCCCTGACGCACGAAGGGCGGGCCGTAGACCGCACCGAAGGCCATCGAGTCGCCGCCGATGTGGATGCTGTTGGCCGGGTTGCGGGCCTGGACGTCGAACTCCGCGGGCGCCTTGGCGACCTGCTCCAGGACGAAGTCGGGGTCGAGGAACACCGTGTGGTCCTCGACCCGCTGGCCCGCTCTGCGGAACAGCTCGAGCGCGCGTTCGTCCATGAACTCGACGCCGATCTCGGTCATCAGCCTGCGCCAGCCCTTGTCGAGGGTGGCCATCGCCTCCGCCGAGAGCACCTCGTAACGCGGCATCCGGTTCTGGAACATCGAGCCTCCTAGGGTCCTTGACCGGGAATCGCTTCGCATCCTAGCCTCATGATATGGAAACCGAGTTCCACATCATGGAACTCTTCGCGACCGAACGGAACCCCCTGGTGAGCATCCGATGAGCACTCCCCCGACGACCGGCACGCAGGCGGTGGACCGCGCCGCGCTGCTGGTCGCGACGGTCGTGCGCGCCGACGAGCCGTTGGCCTTCGCGGACCTGCAGGAGATCTGCGGGCTGCCCAAGTCGACGACCTCGCGGATGCTGGCCGCCCTCGAGCGCACCGAGCTGCTCGAGCGCAACGCCGCCGGCTCCTATGTCGCCGGTCCCCTGTTCTGGCTCTACGCCGCCCGCCACGACCCGTGGGAGGAGCTGGTGCGGCTGGCCCGGTCCACGATGGACAAGGTCGGCGCCGACACCGGCGAGACGGTGCACCTCTCGGTGTGCCGCGGCGACCGGGTCGTGCAGGTCGCGCAGGTCGACTCGACGTACCTGCTCGGCACTCGCGACTGGACCGCCGTCGACGTACCCGCGCACACCTCGGCCCTCGGCAAGGTGCTGCTGGCGCACGAGGTCGTCGACCTGCCGGCCGGCGAGCTCGAGCAGCCGACGCCGCACACGATCACCGACCGCGACGTGCTGCGCCGCGAGCTCGCCCAGGTGCTGCGCCGCGGCTGGGCCAGCACCGTCGACGAGCTCGAGATCGGGCTGTCCGGCGTCGCCGCGCCGGTGCGCGGCAGCGGCGGTGAGGTGGTGGCCGCCCTCGGCATCTCCGGCCCCACCCCGCGTCTCGCCGAGCGGCGCGACGAGATCGGACGACAGTTGAGCGACCGAGCGGAGCAGCTATCCGGGCTGCTGCGTCGGCACACGCGCAAGGAGGGCGTGGCATGACCCCAGAAGAGATCCTGCAGGGCCTGTACGACGAGACGCTGGTCGGCAACGGCCCGCGCGTGCTGGAGCTGACCAATGACGGGCTGGCGCTCGACATGGAGCCCCAGACCCTGCTCTTCGACGCGCTCATCCCCTCGCTGGAGGAGGTCGGCGCCCGCTTCGAGCGCGGCGACTTCTTCGTGCCCGAGATGCTCATCGCCGGCCGGGCGATGGCCGGGGCCATGGAGCGGCTGCGCCCGCTGCTGGCCGAGACCGGCGTCGAGACCATCGGCAAGTTCCTGATGGGCACGGTCAAGGGCGACGTCCACGACATCGGCAAGAACCTGGTCAACATCATGCTGGAGGGCGCCGGCTTCGAGGTCATCGACCTCGGGGTCCAGGTCGCGCCCGAGAAGTTCGTCGCGGCGATCGAGGAGCACCAGCCCGACATCGTCGGGTTCTCGGCCTTCCTCACCACCACGATGCCGATGTTCAAGGCCAACATGAACGCCTTGGAGAAGGCCGGGATCCGCAACGACGTCATCGTCATGGTCGGCGGCGCGCCGGTCACCCAGGAGTACGCCGACGCCGTGGGTGCCGACGGGTACGCCGCCGATGCCTCCCAGACCGTGAAGCGGGCCAAGGCGCTGCTCCACGAGAAGCGCGCGACGGTCCCCGCATGAGCGCCCCTCGCCTGGAGACCCGGCTGCGCTCGGCCACCCAGGAGGTGGTGATCGGCCACGACACCCGCTTCTGCCTGATCGGCGAGCGGATCAACCCGACCGGGCGCCGGATCTTCCAGGAGCAGCTGCGCGCCGGCGACCTCTCGGCGATCGAGCGCGACGTCCAGGCCCAGGTCGAGGGCGGCGCCGACGTCCTCGACGTCAACATGGGCGTCCCGCTCACCGACGAGGCCGACCTGCTCGCCAAGGCGATCACGATGGTCCAGAAGCTCACCGACAAGCCGATCTGCATCGACTCCTCGGTCGTCGAGGCACTGGAGGCCGGATTGGCGGTCTACCAGGGCCGGGCGCTGGTCAACTCGATCACCGCCGAGGACGAGCGGATGGCGCAGATCCTGCCCCTGGTCAAGAAGTACGACGCCGCGATCATCGCCCTGCCCAACGACGAGGACGAGATCCCGATGGAGGTCGAGAAGCGGATCGAGCTGACCCGCAAGATCATCCGGGTCGCGACCACGGAGTACGGCATCGCCCAGGCCGACATCGTGATCGACCCGCTCGCCATGCCCATCGGCGCCGACGGGACGGTCGCGCTGACCTTCTTCGAGACGGTGCGCCGCATCCGCGACGAGTTCGGGGTCAACATGACCTGCGGCGCCTCCAACGTCTCCTTCGGGATGCCCTCGCGGCACGCCCTGGGTGCGGGCTTCCTGCCGATGGCCATGCAGGCCGGCCTGACCTCCGCGATCATGGACACCCGCACGCCCCAGATCGTCGAGGCGGTCAAGGCCGCCGACCTGCTGCTCGGTCACGACGAGTGGGGTGGCGCCTGGATCGCCGCGCACCGCGCGCGGCAGGCGGCGACGGCGTGAGGCCCGGATGAGCTCCGACCCCGAGGCGCCGGGCCCGGACTTCTCGCTCGACCACGTCGGCCGCGAGGGGCTGATGGCCAGCCCCGGCACCGAGCTGGCGGCCCACGACGGCACCGGCCGGGTCGAGCTGTCGTTCACCGTCGAGGACGCCGGCGGCGCCCCGCCCACGCAGCGCAGCGTGCGGGTGCCGCCCGGCGTGACGGTCTTCGACTCCGCGTCGTGGAACGGCATCGCCATCGACTCGACCTGCGGCGGCCACGGCACCTGCCACAAGTGCAAGGTGCGCGTCGACACGGCCACGCCGATCTCGCGCCACGACGTGCGCACCTTCAGCCGCGACCAGCTCGACGCGGGCTGGCGGCTGGCCTGCCTGGTCCAGGCCACCCGCGACCTCAAGGTCGACGTACCTCCGCTGACGACGCGCCCCAAGGCGGCGACCGTGGGCGTCGGGCGCCAGGTGATCCTGCGTCCCGCCGTCCAGAAGAGGTACGTCGAGCTGACCGAGCCCGACCTGGCCGACCAGCGCACCGACCTCGACCGGCTGCTGGCCGCGATCGACGACCTCGCCCCGCAGCCCGACCTGCACGCCCTCCGGCGACTGCCCCACGTGCTCCGGGCCGCGGACTGGAAGGTCACCGCCGTCGTGGTCGACGAGGTGCTGGTCGACGTCGAGCCCGGTGACACCACCGCGCAGCGCTACGCCATCGCCTTCGACCTCGGCACCACCACCGTGGTGGCGACCCTGCTCGACGTCGCTCTCGGCACCCCGGTCGGCGTGGCGTCCATGCTCAACAGGCAGCAGCCCTACGGCGGCGACGTGATCACCCGGATCAGCGCGACGATGCTGGACCCGGAGGCCCTGCCCCGGCTCCAGCAGGCGGCGTCCGCGACCCTCGCGGAGCTGGCCGCACAGGTCTGCCGCGAAGGCGACGTCGACCCGCAGCAGGTCTACGAGGTCGCGATCGCCGGAAACGCCACGATGACCGCGCTCGTGCTCGGCATCGATCCCGAGCCGCTCGGCGTGGCGCCGTTCGTGATGTCGACCGCACTCCCGCCGACCGTGCTGGCCGGCGACGTCGGGCTCGACCTCCATCCCCGCGCCCGCGCGGTCTTCTTCCCCGCCCTCGGCGCCTACGTCGGCGGCGACATCGTGGCCGGGATGCTCGCCACCGGGATGGACCGCGACAAGCGGACCCGGCTGTTCATCGACGTCGGCACCAACTGCGAGCTCGTGGTGAGCGACGGCGACCGGATCCTGTCGACCGCGGCGCCGGCCGGGCCGGCGTTCGAGGGCGGCGCGATCCGGTGCGGCATGCGCGCCGCGGACGGCGCCATCGAGGTGATCAAGCTCGGCACGACGCCCGAGGACGCCGTCCGGCTCGGCGTGATCGGCGACGTCGAGCCGAAGGGCCTGTGCGGCTCGGGCCTGGTCGACGCCGTGGCCGAGCTGGTCCGGGTCGGGCTGCTCGACGCCTCGGGCCGGTTCGTGCCCGACGAGCAGGCACCCGAGGTGGCGCCCGCGCTGGCCGACCGGCTGACCAGGATCGGCGAGGAGCGGGTCTTCGTGCTGCACCGGCCGCACCCGGACGCCGTCCCCGAGGAGTGCGTGGTGCTCTCGCAGCGCGACGTGCGCGAGCTGCAGTTCGCGAAGGCGGCCATCTCCACCGGCTGGACGCTGCTGCTCGAGGAGCTCGGGCTGGAGCACCGCGACGTGCAGCAGGTGCTGATGGCCGGCTCGTTCGGCAGCTACATCTCCCCCGCCTCCGCCGTCCGGATCGGGCTGGTGCCCAAGCTGCCCGTGCTGCGCATCGTGTCGGCCGGCAATGTCGCCGGCGAGGGAGCGAAGATGGCCCTGCTGTCCGTGCGGGAGCGGGCGGGCGCGGCGGCGCTGCTGCAGGAGGTGACCTATGTCGAGCTCTCCGACCGCCCCGACTTCAACGACCGCTTCGTCGACCAGCTCGCCTTCTGAGGGCGTGCACCTGATCGCCTGCGGCGCGCTGGCCCAGCCCGCGGCCGAGATCGCCGCGCGCCACGGCTGGCCGATCACGGTCCATCCCCTCCCCCCGCTGCTGCACAACCAGCCGCAGCTGATCGCCGGCGAGGTCCGCCCACTGGCCGAGCGGCTGCTCGCCGCCGGGCACCGGGTCGCGATCGGGTACGCCGACTGCGGCACCTACGGCGCGCTCGACGCCGTGTGCGCCGAGCTCGGCGTCGAGCGGCTGCCCGGGCTGCACTGCTACGACGTGATCGCCGGTCCGGAGCGGCTGGCGCGGATGTTCGAGGAGCAGCCCGGCAGCTACGTGCTGACCGACTTCCTGGTCCGCTCCTTCGCCCGCACCGTCGTGCGCGAGCTCGGCCTGGACCGCTACCCCGAGCTGCGCGACGACTACTTCGGCTCCTACACCCGCGTGGTCTGGCTCGCCGAGCAGCCGGACGACGAGCTGCGCCGGCTCGCCGCGGAGGCCGCGGCGACGATCGGGCTGCCGCTCACCGTCGTCGACGCCGGTCAGGCCGGCCTGGAGGCGGCCCTGGCCGGCCTCATCCCGCGAAGCGCAGCCGGTAGCGACCGGGCGTGACCCCGACCTCGGCGATGAAGCTGGCCCGGAAGGTCGCGGGCGAGACGTAGCCGGCGTCGTGGCCGATCCGGTCGAGCGACAGCTCGGTCGTCTCGAGCAGGCGCTTGGCGATCGCGATCCGCTCGGCCGCCACCCAGCGCATGGGCGTGGTCCCGACGTCACGGTGGAAGCGGCGGGCCAGGGTGCGGGGCGAGGCGGCCGCCGCCGCGGCGAGCCGGTCGAGGGTGATGTCCTCGTGCAGGTGGGCGTGCACCCAGGCGCGCAGCTCGTCGAGCCAGTGGGCCTGCTCGGTCAGCGGCTCCGCGGCGACGTACTGCGCCTGGTCGCCGTCGCGGTGCGCGGCGATCACCAGGTTGCGCGCGATGGTGTTCGCGGCCTGCTGGCCGTGATCGGTGCGGATCAGGTGGAGGCAGAGGTCGAGGCCGGCCGCGGAGCCGGCGCTGGTGAGCACCCCGTCGTCGACGTAGATCGCGCGCGCGTCGACCTCGACCGCCGGGTAGCGACGCTGCAGCAGGTCGGCCCAGCGCCAGTGCGTCGTGGCCCGGTGGCCGTCGAGGACGCCCGCCTCGGCGAGCGCGAAGGCCCCGCTGCACAGCGAGACCATCCGGGCGCCGGCCGCCGCTGCCCGACGCAGCGCCCGCACCAGCGCCGGGTCGACCGGCTCGTCGGGACGGATCGCCGGGACCAGGACGGTGTCGGCCTCGGCGAGCGCCGCGAGCGGCCGGTGTGGCGCCAGCCGGGAGCCGCCGTGGACCCGCACGCCCCGGAGGTCGCCGTGGAGGGCGACGTCGTAGAGCGGGCTCGCGTCGCGGTCCCAGTCGTAGCCCAGCGCCTCGAGCGGCATGCCGATCTCGAACAGGGTCATCCCGTCGACGACCGGGACGGCGATCGAGCGTCGCGAGGACATGGCAAGAATCTAGCATTCAATGTCGATTCTGCCACTACTGCAGACCGCCCGGCCGACGGATCGTTGAGGGCATGACCACCCAGCAGCCAGCCCTCACCATCACCCTCCTGCGCGCGCTCTGGCGGGTCCTGCGCGAGATCGCGCACGGCGTCGACGCCGGTGCCCTGGTCGCGCACGGGCGGCCGGTGCCTGCGGACCACCCGGCCCGGCGTCGCCTCGACCACGAGGAGGTCGAGCGCCGGCTGGCCGAGCTCTACCCGCGGCTCAGCCGTCGAGCCGGGCCAGCCAGTCCCGGCGCCACGCCTCGGTCTCGGCCACCTGGTTGAAGGTGTAGACGTGCAGTCCGCTCACCCGCATCAGCGGCTCGCCGAGGGCCGGCGCGCACCTCTCGACGAACGACTCCCCCGTGAACCCGCCGGGTGCGACCAGCCGCGTCATCAGGCCCTTCTGCTTGGCCAGGAAGCGCGTCGAGTCGCCGACGCCGATCTTGGTGGCCATGCCGAGCAGCTTGGCCCGGTCGACCGGGCCCGGCACGCCCAGCAGCAGCGGCAGCTCGACGCCGCGCCGGCGCACCCGCTGCAGCCAGTCCTTGAGGACCGCCGGGTCGAAGGTCAGGTTGCTGACGATGTACGTCGCGTGCTTGCGCTTGTCCCACATCGACTGCACGGTCAGGTCGTCGTGGATCTTCGGGTGGCTCTCGGGGTAGCCGGTCACGCCGACGTCCGCGAACGGGCTGCCGAGCGCGGTGAGGTCCTCCAGCAGCGAGACCGCGTCGTGGTAGTCGCCGACCGGGTCGGCGTCGCCGCCGGGCACGAAGACGTTGCCGATCCCCGCCGCGCCCAGCCGGGCGACCAGCTCCGCCAGCTCGGCGCGACCGCTGACCATCCGGGCGGCGAGGTGGGGCACCACCGTGTAGCCGGCGGCCGCCAGCCGCTCCGCGGTGGCGACGGTGCGCTCGAGGCCCATCGACGGCGAGGCGGTCACGGTCAGCGGGACCTCGGTCGGGACCGCCTCGAGGACCTTGGCCTCGATCGTGGTCGTCGGGAGGATCTCGTAGCGCGCGTTGCCGAGCAGCCGGCGGACCGTCGCCCGGTCGTGGGTGCGCATCAGGGCACCTGCTCCTCGGGGGCGGGGTCGGCGCCCAGGCTGGCCAGCGCGACGTTCTGGTGCACGACCAGGTCGTACTTCTGCGCGTGCAGCACGGCCCGGCGCACCCGTGCGGGCAGTGTCGACTCGTAGGGCTCGGCCCGCAGCGACTTCACCAGCGAGACGCACATCGCCACGATCACCAGCATGAACGGCCCGGCCACGATGATCACCAGGGTCTGCAGCGCGCCCAGCCCCCCGGACCACAGCAGGATGGACGCCACCGCGCCCTGGGCCACGCCCCAGAAGACGACCAGCCAGCGCTTCGGCTCCTCCTCGCCGTGCTGGCTCAGCATGCCCATCACGATCGAGGCCGAGTCGGCGCCGGTGATGAAGAAGATGGCGATCAGGAAGACCGCCAGCACCACGGTGACCGAGGCGATCGGGTACTCGCGCAGGGTCGTGAACAGGGCACTCTCCGTGCCTTCCTCGACGAGCACGGCGCCCAGGTCGCGCGCACCGCTGAGCTGGACGTCGAAGGCCGCCCCGGCCATGATCGAGAACCAGACGAAGGACACCAGGCTCGGCACCGCGATCACGTAGATCACGAACTCGCGGATGGTGCGGCCCTTGGAGATCCGGGCGATGAACATGCCGACGAAGGGCGTCCACGAGACCCACCAGGCCCAGTAGAAGATCGTCCAGCCGCTGATGAAGGCGTCGCCGCCGAACGCCCCGGTGCGGAAGGACATCGCCGGCAGGTGGGTCAGGTAGCCGCCCAACGACTCGGTGAAGGTGTTCATGATGAAGACCGTCGGTCCGACGACGAAGAGGAAGAACACCAACAGCACGGCGGCGATCGCGTTGGCGTTGGAGAGCAGCTGCACCCCCTTCTCGACCCCACTCACCGCGGACGCGACGAAGCACACGGTGAGGAAGGCGATCACCGCGACGGTGAGCCACTTGGAGTCCCCGGACCCGAAGACGTCGTCGAGCCCACCGGTGATCTGCAGCGCGCCGAGGCCGAGCGAGGTCGCCGAGCCGAACAGGGTCGCGAAGATCGCGATCACGTCGATCGCCTTGCCCGGCCCCTCGCTCGCCCGGCGTCCCAGCAGCGGGCCGAACGCCCCGGACACCAGGTTGCCGGCACCCTTGCGGTAGGCGAAGTAGCCGATCGCCAACCCGATGACGGCGTACATCGACCACGGGTGCAGGCCCCAGTGGAAGAAGGCGTACTCCATCGCGGTGCGGGCCGCCTCGGGCGTGCCCGCCTCGGCCCGGCCCGGCGGGGTGCTGCCCGGATCGGTCGAGGTGAGATAGGTCAGCGGCTCGGCGACGCCCCAGAACATCAGGCCGATCCCCATGCCGGTGGCGAACATCATCGACACCCAGGAGAACGTCGAGAACTCCGGTGTCGAGTCGTCCGGGCCGAGCCGGATGTTGCCGTAGCGGGTCACCGCCAGGTAGCAGGACAGCATCAGGAAGCCGGCACTGACGAGCACGAACATCCAGCCGAAGTCGTCGGTGACCCAGGCGAGCGCCTTGCTCGTGGCGGTGGTCATCGAGTCCGAGTCGACGGCGCCCCACAGCAGGAACGCCAGGACGAGCGCGGCGGCGACCCCGAACGTGACCCGGTCCAGCTTCTCGGCCATGCGCATGTCCTCCCGCGAGGCAACAGTTGCGCTATCCGCAACGCACTTCAGATAGCGCAACTACCATGCGCCGGTGCCCCGGCTCGCGTCAAGCAGTTGGGCGACCGGATCCGGCTCAGCGCACGCCCCACGAGTAGGTCTGCTTGCGCAGCTTGAGGTAGAGCAGGGTCTCGGTGCTCAGCACGCCGGGGATGGTGCGGATGCCACGGGAGATCAGCTGGAGCAGGTGGTCGTCGCTCTCGCAGACCACCTCGGCGAGCAGGTCGAAGGAACCGGCCGTGATCACGACGTAGTCGATCTCGTCGATCGCGGCCAGGGCGTCGGCGATCGGCTCGAGCTCGCCGGTGGCACGGATCCCGATCATCGCCTGGCGGGCGAAGCCGATCTCGGTGGGATCGGTGACCGCGACGACCTGCATCACGCCGCCATCGACGAGCCGCTGGACCCGCTGGCGCACCGCGGCCTCGGAGAGGCCGACCGCCTTGCCGATGGCGGCGTACGAGCGGCGGCCGTCCTCCTGGAGCTCGGCGATGATGGCCTTGGAGACGTCATCGAGGGGCGGCGACTTGGGCTTGGACACCCGCCGATCCTCACAGGGTCGACCCCCGCCATGCAACAGCCAGGTACGGAATCCGTTGCAATCTCGTGAATCGGCTTCGGAATCGCTTGTCATGTGATCCGGGTCATGTCACGATCGGCACGTTCTGAATCTGGGGAGGTGCACGTCGGTGGTCAATGCCCGCCTGAGTCGCAGGTCCGCGCTCCGCGGGGGCGCCGGGATCCTGCTCGGGGGCGCCAGTCTCGGCGTACTGCCGCTGTTCGGCACCCCCGACCGCAAGCAGGATCCGGCGACCTGCCGGGCCCCCGACCTGTCGTCGTCCAACAAGCGACTGGTCGTGTCGAACTGGCCCGGCTACATCGACGAGGACGACGGCGACTACGTCTCGACGCTCACCGAGTTCGAGAAGCGCACCGGCATCCAGGTGAGCTACACCGCCGACGTCAACGACAACCTCGAGTTCTTCGCCAAGGTGGTCAACCAGCTCGGCTCGTGCCAGTCGTCCAAGCGCGACCTGTTCATGCTGACCGACTGGATGGCGGCCCGGATGATCCAGGTGGGCTGGATCCAGCCGCTCGACAAGAGCAAGGTGCCGAACCTGCACGCCAACCTGATCGACTCCCTGCAGGGCGTCGGCTGGGACCCCGAGCGCACCTACTCCGCGCCGTGGCAGAGCGGACTGACCGGCATCGCCTACAACAAGTCGAAGGTCAAGGAGGTGCGCTCCTTCGAGGAGCTGCTCACCCGCTCCGACCTGCGCGGCCGGATCTCGCTGCTCACCGAGATGCGCGACACCATGGGCCTGATCATGCTGACCGAGGGCGCCGACCCGGCGGACTTCGACCAGGACGACTGGGACAACGCCATCGACCGGCTGCGCAAGGCCCGCAACGACGGGCAGGTCCGGGCGTTCACCGGCAACGACTACATCCAGGACCTGTCCGCCGGGAACATCCTGGCCTGCGAGGCCTGGTCCGGCGACGTCGCGGCCGCCGAGGACGAGAACCTGGTGTTCGTCTCGCCCGAGGAGGGCCAGATGATCTGGTCCGACAACATGCTGATCCCCAACCTCGCGACCCATCAGGGCAACGCCGAGGAGTGGATCAACTACTACTACGACCCGGAGGTGGCCGCGAAGCTCGCGGCGTACGTCTGGTACATCTGCCCGGTCAAGGGTGCCCAGGAGGCGATGGAGAAGGTCGATCCCAGCCTCGTCGACAACCAGCTGATCTTCCCGTCCGCCGAGTCGCTCAAGACGATGCACTCGTTCATGGCCCTCGAGGAGTTCCAGATCCGCGCCTACGAAGGAGATTTCGCCGATGTCATTGGCGGCTGACAGCGGCCGGAGTCTCCGGCTCACCGCGCTCACCAAGGAGTTCGCGACCTTCACGGCCGTACGCTCGCTCGACCTCGAGGTCCCCGCGGGCAGCTTCTTCGCCCTGCTCGGGCCCTCCGGGTGCGGCAAGACGACGACGCTGCGGATGGTCGCCGGTCTCGAGGTGCCGACCTCGGGCACGATCCACCTCGGCGAGGACGAGATCACCTACGAGAAGCCCTACCGGCGGCCGGTCAACACCGTCTTCCAGAACTACGCGCTCTTCCCGCACCTCGACATCCACGAGAACGTCGCCTTCGGCCTGCGCCGCCGCAAGATCAAGGACGTCGACAGCCAGGTCAAGGAGATGCTGGCGCTGGTCGAGCTCGAGTCCCAGGCCCGCAAGAAGCCGCCGCAGATGTCCGGTGGCCAGCAGCAGCGCGTCGCGCTGGCCCGCGCGCTGATCAACCGGCCGGAGGTGCTGCTGCTCGACGAGCCGCTCGGTGCCCTCGACCTCAAGCTGCGCCGCTCCATGCAGATCGAGCTCAAGCGGATCCAGACCGAGGTCGGCCTCACCTTCGTGCACGTCACGCACGACCAGGAGGAGGCGATGACGATGGCCGACACCATCGCCGTGATGAACGGCGGGATCATCGAGCAGATGGGCTCCCCCGCCGAGCTGTACGAGAACCCACGCACCACCTTCGTCGCGAACTTCCTCGGCCAGTCCAACCTGATCCCCGGCAGCGTCGCGAGCGCGGCCGACGACGTCGTCCGGGTCGACATGCACGGCACCCAGGTCTCCATCCCCGCCGACCGGGCCCACACCCGCAGCGGCGACGGCTGGGTCGGCATCCGGCCCGAGAAGGTGCTCATCGCGCCCGCCGGCGAGCCGATCGACGCACCCGGCAACCACATGAGCGGCGGCATCATCACCGACGTCAGCTTCGTCGGCGTGAGCACGCAGTACCTGGTCCGGATGCCCTGGGGACAGGAGCTGATGTCCTTCGAGCAGAACACCGGCCGCCGCGCGGTCCTCGACAAGGGCACCAAGGTCGACGTCTCGTGGCGGCCCGAGTTCGCCTTCCTGCTGCCCGCCAGCCAGGACGTGAACGCCGGCGTCATCGAGGAGTCCTGATGCGCAGGGGCCGCTTCACCGGCTACTGGCTGATGCTGCCCGCCACGCTGTGGCTCGGGCTGTTCTTCGTCATCCCCTTCTACTCGCTGCTCGCGACCAGCCTGTTCGACCCGAAGGGCTCGGTCCTCACCGGCTACAGCGTCGACTACCGGATCGCGAACTTCGTCGACGCGCTCGACCAGTTCTGGGAGCCGCTGCTCCGCTCGCTCTGGTACGCCGGCGTGGCCACCGCGATCTGCCTGGTGCTCGGCTACGTGCTGGCCTACGCGATCGCGTTCAAGGCGGGCCGGTGGCGCAATCTCCTGCTGGTGCTGGTGATCGCGCCCTTCTTCACCAGCTTCCTGGTGCGCACCCTGTCGTGGAAGCTGATCCTCGCCGACGACGGCTTCGTGGTGAACACCCTGCAGTTCCTGCACCTCCTCGGCGACGACGGCCGGCTGCTGGCCACGCCGGTCGCGGTGATCGCCGGCCTGGTCTACAACTTCCTGCCGTTCATGGTGCTGCCGCTCTACGCCAGCCTGGAGAAGATCGACGGCCGGCTGGTCGAGGCCGCCAGCGACCTCTACGCCTCCCCCGCCCGCGGCTTCCTCAAGGTGACCCTGCCGCTGTCGAAGCCCGGGGTCGTGGCGGGCACCCTGCTGACCTTCATCCCGGCCGCGGGCGACTACATCAACGCCGCGCTGCTCGGCAGTCCCAACCAGCGCATGGTCGGCAACGTCATCCAGAACCTGTTCACCAGCACCGGCGACTACGCCACGGCCGGCGCCCTGTCGGTGATCCTGATGGCCATCATCGTCGCGATGGTCATGGTCTACATCCGCACCGCGGGAACGGAGGACCTGGTATGAGCGGGCTGCAGCGGGCCGGACGGTGGGTCGGCGAGCACCTGGTGCTGGCCGCCGGGCTCCTGGTCCTGGTCTACATGTTCGTGCCGATCGCCGTCGTGATGCTGATGAGCTTCAACGACAACAGCAAGTCCCGCAATGTGTACGCCTTCCGCGACTTCACCTGGAGCAACTGGGCCAACCCGTGCCGCCCCGACGGCATGTGCGAGGCCGTCGTACGCAGCATCGAGATCGGCCTGCTCGCGACCATCGTCGCCACCCTGATCGGCAGCCTCGCGGCGTTCGCCCTCGTCCGGCACGACTTCGTCGGCCGCTCGGTGGCCAACACCGTGATCTTCCTGCCGATGGCCTCGCCCGAGATCGTGATGGGCTCCTCGCTGCTCGCGCTGTTCGTCGCCGGCGGCTTCGGCGGCCGGCTCGGCTTCGTGACGATCTTCATCGCCCACGTGATGTTCTGCCTGTCCTTCGTCATCGTGACCGTCAAGGCCCGCCTGTCCGGGCTCGACGAGAACCTCGAGCAGGCCGCGATGGACCTCTACGCGAGCGAGTGGACGACCTTCTGGCGGGTGACCTTCCCGCTCGTCTTCCCCGGCATCGCGGCCGCCGCGCTGCTGAGCTTCTCGCTGTCCTTCGACGACTTCATCATCACCAACCTCAACGCCGGCCAGACGGTCACCTTCCCGATGTTCGTCTGGGGCGTCTCGCAGCGCGGCATCCCGATGCAGGTCAACGTGGTCGGGACCGTGATGTTCCTGGTCTCGCTGCTGATCGTGGTCTCGAACATGCTCGCGACCCGCAGGCGGGCACCCGCGGCGTAGCACACGACGAAGCGGCGGTCCCGGGTCCCCACGACCCCGGACCGCCGCTTGCTGGTGGCGATGCTGCGCTGCGTCCCCGTTGCTACAGCAGCCCCGCCGCCTCGGTGAGGACCGAACGGAGCTTCTGCTCCATCTCGTCGAAGTGCTCCTGGCCGCAGATCAGCGGCGGCGAGAGCTGGATGACCGGGTCGCCGCGGTCGTCGGCGCGGCAGTAGAGCCCGGCGTCGTAGAGGGCCTTGGACAGGAAGCCGCGCAGCAGCCGCTCCGACTCGTCCTCGTCGAAGGTCTCCTTGGTGGCCTTGTCCTTCACCAGCTCGATGCCGTAGAAGAAGCCGTCGCCGCGCACGTCGCCGACGATGGGCAGGTCGAGCAGCTTCTCCAGGGTGCCGCGGAAGGCGCCCTCGCGCTCGCGGACCCCCTCGTTGATCTTCTCGTCCTCGAAGATCTCCATGTTCTTCAGCGCGACCGCCGTCGAGACCGGGTGCCCACCGAAGGTGTAGCCGTGGAGGAAGCTCTCGGTGCCGTGGGCGAAGGGCTCGTAGACCCGGTCACTGGCGATCATCGCGCCCAGCGGCGAGTAGCCGGAGGTCAGGCCCTTGGCCGAGGTGATGATGTCGGGCTGGTAGCCGTAGCGCTCGGCGCCGAACATGTGGCCCAGCCGGCCGTAGGCACAGATCACCTCGTCGGACACCAGGAGCACGTCGTAGCGGTCGCAGATCTCGCGCACCCGCTGGAAGTAGCCCGGCGGGGGCGGGAAGCAGCCGCCGGCGTTCTGCACCGGCTCGAGGAAGACCGCGGCGACGGTGTCGGCGCCCTCGTTCTCGATCGCCACCGCGATCTGGTCGGCGGCCCAGCGGCCGAACGCCTCGGGGTCGGACCCGTCGAGGAAGCCGCCGGTGATCTCGGAGGCCCGGTAGGCGTTGGTGTTCGGGACCCGGAAGGTCGAGGGCACCAGTGGCTCGAAGGGGGCCTTGAGGCCGGGCAGGCCGGTGATCGAGAGCGCGCCCTGGGTGGTGCCGTGGTAGGCGATCGCCCGGCTGATCACCTTGTGCTTGCCGGGCTTGCCGACCAGCTTGAAGTAGTTCTTGGCGAGCTTCCAGGCGGACTCGACCGCCTCACCGCCGCCCGAGGTGAAGAACACCCGGTTGAGGTCGCCGGGCGCGTAGCCCGCGATCTTCGCGGCGAGCTCGATCGCGGTCGGGTGGGCGTAGGACCACAGGGGGAAGAAGGCCAGCTCGCCGGCCTGCTTCGCCGCGACCTCGGCGAGGTCGGTGCGGCCGTGGCCGAGCTGGCTGACGAACAGCCCGCCGAGGGCGTCGAGGTACTTGCGGCCCTGGGCGTCCCAGACGTACGGGCCGTCGCCGCGCACGATGATGGGCACGTCGGCCGTGTCGTACGACGACATGCGGGTGAAGTGCATCCACAGGTGATCCCGCGCGGACTTCTGGAGGGCGTCGTGCGCCGTTGTGTCTACCACCCGACCATCTTGGCGCTCCAGTCCGGAAACGGCAAGTGAATCAGTGGCGGTTCGGGAGATCCGCAACGGATTTCGTTGCCGCCGGGCTTCCTTGCGACGGACTTGCTGGCTACGCTCGCCACCCATGACCGCCCTGCGCAACTTCATCGACGGCGCGTGTGTCGACGCCGCCTCCGGAGCCACCTACGACATCGTCAACCCCGCGACCGGCCGGGCGTACGCCACCGCGCCCGCCAGCGCCTCCGAGGACGTCGACCGCGCGATGCGGGCCGCCGAGCGCGCCTTCGAGACCTGGGGCGAGACCACCCCGAAGGAGCGCCAGGAGGCGCTGCTCCGCATCGCGCAGGCGATCGAGGACCGCGCCGACGAGTTCGTCCGCGTGGAGTGCGAGAACACCGGCAAGCCCGTCGGCCTGACCGCCGACGAGGAGCTGCCGCCCAGCGTCGACGAGTTCCGGTTCTTCGCGGGCGCGGCCCGGGTGCTGGAGGGGCGCAGTGCCGGCGAGTACCTCAAGGACCACACCTCCTGGGTCCGCCGCGAGCCGATCGGCGTGGTGGGCCAGGTGACGCCGTGGAACTACCCGTTGATGATGGCGATCTGGAAGATCGCGCCGGCGCTGGCCGCGGGCAACACGATCGTGCTCAAGCCGAGCGACACCACGCCGGCCAGCACGGTCCTGCTCGCCGAGGTCGCCGCCGAGTTCCTGCCGGCCGGCGTGCTCAACGTCGTCTGCGGCGACCGCACCACCGGGCGCGCGCTGGTCGAGCACCCGACGCCCCAGCTGGTCGCGATCACCGGCTCGGTGCGGGCCGGCATGGAGGTCGCGGCCTCGGCCGCCACCGACCTCAAGCGGGTCCACCTCGAGCTCGGCGGCAAGGCGCCGGTCGTGGTCTTCGACGACGCCGACATCGAGGCGGCCGCCACCGCCATCGCGGGTGCCGGCTACTTCAACGCCGGGCAGGACTGCACCGCGGCCACCCGGGTCCTCGCGGGGCCGGGCATCCACGACGAGCTGGTCGCCGCGCTCGCCGAGCAGGCCCGCGCCACCCGGACCGGACTGCCCGACGACCCCGAGACGGCGTACGGCGCCCTCAACAACCCCGACCAGCTGGCCCGGGTCGCCGGGATGGTCGACCGACTCCCCGACCACGCGCGGCTCGAGGCCGGCGGCACCCGGCCGACAGTCGCGGGCGGCGAGGGCGGCTACTACTACGACGCCACCGTCGTCTCCGGCCTGCGCCAGGACGACGAGGTGATCCAGCAGGAGATCTTCGGGCCGGTCATCACCGTGCAGCGCTTCTCCGACGAGGCCGAGGCGGTGCGCTTCGCCAACGACGTCCAGTACGGCCTGTCCTCCTCGGTGTGGACCACCGACCACGCCCGCGCGATGCGGATGTCGAAGCGGCTCGACTTCGGCGTGGTGTGGATCAACACCCACATCCCGTTCGTCTCGGAGATGCCGCACGGCGGCTTCAAGCACTCCGGGTACGGCAAGGACCTGTCGATGTACGGGCTGGAGGACTACACCCGGATCAAGCACGTCATGTCCTACACCGGGGCCTGAGCCCGCGGCGGCGCAGGGAGTAGCGTCCCGCCCGAAGGAGGACCCCCGATGACCATGCTCCCCCGGCTCCTGGCCCTGCTCGTGCTCCTCACTGGCGCCGCGCTGGTCGGCGCCACCCCGGCCGAGGCGGTCCCGCGGCCCTCCCCACCGCGCGCGGTCGCCGCGAGCGCCGGCGACGGCACGGCGACCCTGACCTGGAAGGCGCCGCGGCGCGGCTCGGCGATCCGGCGGTACGGCGTGCAGCGCCGCGACGACGCCGGCTGGACGACCGTCGCCACGGTCGGGGCGAAGCGGCTCGTCTGGCGCGCCCACGGGCTGGACAACGGCACGTCGTACGAGTTCCGGGTGCGAGCGCTCGGCAAGGCCCGGTGGGGGAAGCCCAGCGCCGGAGTCGAGGTGACCCCGCGGACGGTGCCCGACGCACCCGGCGCCCCCGAGGCGGACAGCTACGCCTCCGCGCTCGGCCTCTACTGGAAGGCGCCCGCGAGCAACGGCGCCGCCATCGACGCGTACCGGGTGGAGACCTCCACGAACGGCACCACCTGGGCACTCGCCGTGACCACCGCGCGCGCCGGCACGGCCGCGAGCCCGGTCCTGCTCTCCGGCCTGGTCCCCGGCGCCCGGTACTGGCTGCGGGTGCGCGCCCACAACGCCGCGGGGTACGGCGACCTCGCCGGCACCGGGCCCTACACCGTCCGCACGCCGCCAGGCGCGCCGACCGGACTGAGTGCCACGCCCGGCGACGCCCAGGTAGCGCTGACCTGGTCGGCCCCGCCCGGCGGCGGCCCGGGCGAGACGCCCGCCGGGCTCTACCGCGTCGAGCAGAGCGCCGACGACGGTGCGACCTGGTCGGTGTCCGGCGAGACCGACGACCTCTCGTACGTCGTCACCGGGCTGACCAACGACGCCGCCTACCTGTTCCGGGTGAGCGCGCGGTCCACCATCGTCCGGGTCGGCTACGGGCCCGCCGGTGCCACCGTCACCGCGACGCCCGAAGGCCCGCCGCTCCCGCCGGCCCTCGGCGTCTCCACCCCCGCCCTCACCGTGGTCGAGGGCGGCACCGCCACCTTCGTGGTCGAGCTCAGCGCCCCGGCACCCGTCCCGGTCGTGGTCGAGCTCGCCTCCGCCGACCCCGGCGCGGCATCGGTGCCGGCGCCGGTCATGATCCCCGCCGGCCAGACCTCCGCGCCCGTGCAGGTGGCGGGCGTCGGCGACGCCGACGTGGCCGACGAGACCGTGCTGATCACCGCGACCCTCGGCACGCAGCAGGTGACCGTCACGGCCACCGTCACCGACGACGACGTCCAGGCCCTCAGCGTCATCTCGGGCGGCCAGCCGCTGACCGAGCTCACCCTGGACGCCGACACGCCCTCCTTCACCCTCGGCGTCGGCCTGCTGTGGCAGCCGGGCGCCGACGTCCCGGTGACGCTCAGCTACAGCGGCACGCTGGCGAGCCTGGGCCGGACCGAGCTCACCTTGACGCCGGCGAGCTGGCAGCCGCAGCCGGTCGCCCTCGAGCTCACCGGCACCGGCACGGAGACCGCGACCGTCACCGTCAGCTCCCCCGGACTGCCCGACCACGTGGTCACCGTCACCGTCGGCAACCCCGGCCCTCCCTAGGATCAGGGCCATGAGCGACCAGTGGCGCCCCTACGACCCCGCCGGCGAGCAGCGCCGGGTCCGTCGTCGGATCGGGCTGCTGGTCGTGGGCGCGCTGGTGGTGCTCGGCGGCGCGGGCGCCGGGATCACCGCCTTGGCGGTGAACGCGCTCGACGACGACTCGACGACGACGACCACGACGACGACCACCACCACCCGCACCGAGGTGCACAGCTCGACCACCGGTGACGTCGACCTGTTCACGACCTCCGCGACGGACGCGATGACCGCGGCGGTGGTCGAGCACACCGGGTCCGCCCGGGCGCTGGAGGTGATCCTGCTCCAGCTCCAGGCCGTGATCACCGTGCCCGGCGACGACGGCCCGAGAACCCTGCTCTGGGACGGGACGTCGATCACCGAGGGCGGTCCGGGCGTGTCCGGCCGCAAGCCGTTCGACCTCGGCGACCTCGACGGTGCGGTGGTCCGCCGGCTGTGCGGCACCCGGCCGCTGCTGTGCACCGTGATCGCCCATCGGCCCGGCCCCGGTGACGACGGCGCGTGGCTCGTCGTCACCGGACCGAGTGGCGTGCGCCTCGCCGACCTGGCCGGCCAGCAGCCCTGAGCGTCAGGCCCCGCTCGGCTCCGCGTTGGTGATCGGCGTGATCCACGACTGGTGGGTCGTGGTGTTCTTGGTGATCGCCAGCAGCTCGTCCATGTGGGGCTCCAGGCCGGTCACCTTGTCGAGAGGGACGCCGATGATCAGCTGGAACCCGAGCCCCTTCCACGCCTGCACGGCGCGGCCCGCGAACTCGGAGTCGGCCTTCACGAAGCCCTCGTCGAGGAAGACCGGCGCGAACCGAGGGCGCGAGCGCATCTCGTCGCCCAGCCGGAAGCGCAGCGCGGAGCCGACGATGAACGCGACCAGCTCCTGGCTCTCGCCACCGGACTTCTCCCCCAGCGTGCGGTAGGTCGCGCGGAGCTCGCCGGTGAGGTGGTCGTAGCGCTCGGCGCTGATCTCGACGTGCCGGCGTACGTCGAGCAGGCGGTCGCGGTCGGTGGCCACGGCCGTGCCGTCGCCGGACTGGGCCGGCTTGCGCAGCTGCTGCATGAACCGGCTCAGGTCGGTGAACCGCTTCTCCAGCCCGGCCTCGTCGAGCTCACCGCTGGCGCCGGAGGACAGCGTGCGCAGGTCCTTGAGGAAGACCTGGACGTGGGCGGGGGCGAGCCGGCGCAGCCGGATCCGGAGCCGGTCGCCGGAGGAGCCACCGAACTCCAGGCGGCGCAGGATCGCGTTGATCGGCTCCAGCCGGTCCTCGATCTCCTCCACCGAGGACGACATCGCGCCGAGCAGCGGGACCAGGTCCTGGCCGCTCCACTCGGTGAGCCGGCGCCGCCACTCGGCGCGGCGCTCGGCGAGGCCGGTGCCGCGGATGTCGTCGAGGATCCGGGCGTAGTCGGCGTACGAGTCGGCGGTGGCGCCGAGGTTGGGCGAGTCCCACTGGAACTTGTAGTGCTTGAAGATCAGCGCCAGGTCGTCGTCGCAGCGGCGGATCTCGGCGTCGGCGTCGGCGACGGCGGTGCGCAGCCGCTCCCCCAGCCGGTGGGAGTTGTCGGCGAACCGGTCGAGGTCGTCGGGGTCGGCCGGGGCGGCGGCCGCGGCGAAGTCGGCGGCCAGCGCGGCCTCCTGCTCCTCGCTCAGCTCGACCAGTCCGCTGCGCTCCATCGCCTCGAGCCGGTCCTTGACCAGGTCCTCGGAGTCGACCAGCTCGCTGTGGCCGGAGTTGAGCTCGCGCTGCTTCTGCTCCAGTGCGAACCGCTCCTGGCGCGCGTCGTCGAGCCGGTGGACCAGCTCGTCGATCTGGGCCTGGAGCACCTTGAGCTGGTCGTCGGAGGTGAGGATGTCGGTGCGGCGCTGCTCCAGCTCGGCGATCCGCCGGTCGCTGCCCGCGACGTCGACGTCGTCGAAGCGGACCATGGCGATGGCGTCGTACGCCTTGCGCTGCTGCTCCAGCAGCCGGCCCCGGCGGTCGAGGTCGGCGAGCTGGGCGTCGACCTGCTCCATCCGGCGCTCGAGCTCCTCGAGCTGGCCGTCGATCTCGGCGATCGCGTCCTCGTTGGAGAAGCCGATGATGTTGCGGTGGTCGCCGCGGCCGTGGGTGCCGCGGTCGCCGTTGCGGGTCTGGCCGGCAGCGGTCACCCGGAAGCCGGGACCGTCGAGCTCGGCCGCGCTCTCGACGCAGTAGGCGTTGCGGGACGGCTCCTGGACGTGCTGCTGGACCCAGCCGGAGAACGGGGAGTCCTTGAACAGCAGCTTGCCGGCGACCCGCTCGGGGTCGGCGGGGCCGGTCTCGGGCAGGTCGAGCTCGACGCCCTGGAAGGTCAGCCGGCCGGGCAGCCGGAGGCCGTCGATGGCGCCGGAGAACTCCGCGAGCCGGCCGATCGGGACCAGCATCATCCGGGCGGTGCCGCCGAGGACGGTCTCGATCGCCGTGCGCCAGCGGGCCTCCTCGGGAGCGAGGTCGATCAGCTCGGCGACGAAGGGCAGCTCCTCCACGGACAGCCCGCTCGCCTCGGCGACGGCGGCCCGCAGGTCGTGGAGGTACGACGGCACCCGGCCGTTGCGGTTCTCCATCGAGGCCCGCTCGCGCTTGAGCACGGCCTGCTCGTTCTTCAGCGGCACCAGGCCGTCGCGCACCCGGTCGCGCTCGGCGCGCAGCGTGGCCTGCTCGGCCTCCCCGGCGGTGAGCCGCTTGCGGGCCAGCAGCTGGAGCTCGGCGAAGGCGGTCGACGAGTCGAGCGCGGACTCCAGGTCGGGGGCGTCGGCGTCGGTGAGCCCGACCAGGGGGTAGACCCGCTCCTCGAGCTCGGAGAGGCGGTTGGCGCGCTCCGCGCGGATCACCCGCTCGTGCTCGGCCTGCGCGGCCAGGGCCTGCAGGTCGCCGCCGCCGGCGGCGCGGTGCGCCTCCTTGGCCGCCTCGAGGTCGCCGGCGAGCGTGGTCTCGGCCGAGCGGGTCGCCGTGAGCGCCTCGACCGTGCCCTGCCGCGAGTCGCGGTTGCCGGCGACGGCGGCCTCGATCAGGCGCAGGTGGGTGCGCAGCAGCCACAGCCGCAGCGGGGTGTCGCCGGACAGCGTGACGCCGTACGAGTCGAGCTCGGCGAGCCGCTGGGTCGCGGCGACCCGGCGCTCGTGGAGGTCGGTGATCGGTTCGAGCAGCTCGAGCTTCTGCTCCTCGGTGCGCATCGCGGCGTAGGACGCGTCGAGGTCGTCGAAGTGCTCGATCGCCCGGTCCGCCGCGGCATAGGTCGCCGGCCGCTCGAGGACCATGTCCTTGTAGAGCTCGTCGACGCTGCGCACCTGGTTGCCGGCCTGGATCCGGGCGAGCAGGCGCAGCGCCTTGGAGCCGTCGCCGTTGGCGCCGATGCCGAGCCGGGCGTGCAGCACGGCCGCGAACTCGGCGTACGTGCGGTGCACGCGGATGCCGGGGAACAGCTTCTTGAGGGTGTTGGCGTGGAAGCGCTCGGGTACGGCGACCTCCAGCGTCTCCAACGACAGCGCTCCCTCGTGGGTGGCGAGCTGCATCTGCACCTCGCCGGAGCGCGCCGCGCGGCGCGGGACGTAGTAGGTGCGCACGGCCGTGAACCGGCCGCCCTGGTCGTTGACGAAGGTCATCGCGACCGCGCCCCAGGTGTCGGAGCCCTTGCCGCGCAGCAGCTTCTCCTCGGGCCGCCCGGTCTTCGGGTTGTCGACCACGTCGACCGCGCCGCGCAGGTAGGACAGCAGGTTGCGCTGGCCGGCGCTGCGGGCCCGGCCCGCGACGGCGTCGTTGGAGGCGCCGTTGAACTTGGTGTCGGACGGCATCATCAGCGCGGTGTAGGCGTCGAGGATGGTGCTCTTGCCGACGCCCGAGGCGCCCGAGATCATCGTCGCGTCGCCGCGCAGCGGGACGGTGGTCAGGCCGCCGAAGCCGCCCCAGTTGACCAGCTGCAGCAGCGCCGCGCGCCACTGGACGGTGTCGTCGGCGGGCGTCGCCACGACCTCCTTGTCGAACAGCCCGTCGGTGCCCTCGACCTGCTCCATCTCGTCGACGGACATCAGGCGTCCTCCTCCTCGAACAGGTCGTCGTCCTCGGGCTCCGGCTCCGCCTCGGAGCCGTTGGCACGCTGCAGCGCCTCCAGCAGCTCCTGGAGCAGCTCGAGCGGGAGCAGCGGCTCGACGGCCTCGCTGATCTCGTAGCGGTCCTCGGACGCGGACCCGATGAGCAGGCCCGCCTTGATGATGCTCGTGACGGCGTTGCGGGCCCGCTTCTCGTCGCCCGCCTCGTCGGTGGCGTGCGCGGGGCGGAAGCTGGCGACGTACTCGACGATGTCCTCGCGGTCGATGTAGACCCGGGCGTCGCCGCTGGCCAGGCCCGCACGCAGCCGGTCGCGCAGGTGGACCAGCACCAGGGTCTCCTCGCGCGACCAGGCGGTGTCGTGGAGCAGGGTCGGGAACCGGCTCGCCGTCTCGGACGTGGCCTGCCGCTTCCAGGCGACCTCGCGGGTCGGGTCGACCTGCAGGTCGAGGAACAGGTCGTTGAGGCGCGAGCGGATCACCCGCTCGTTCTCGACGAGGACCTGCCAGTCGCGCGGATGGGTGCGGGCACTGATGAACCGCTGCTTGAGCAGGGTGACCAGCGCGTGCCGCTGGGCGTACTCGAGGCCGCCCTCGTCGCCCTCGAACAGGGAGACCGACGTCTCGTCGGCGACCTCGTCGAGGTCGTCGAAGTCGTTGGTCTCCGCGGTCTGCTCGTCCAGCTCGACGCTCACCGGCGGGACTCCTCTCGGTCGTGCTCGCGGCCGGGGGCCAGATCGGGGTCGGGAAGCGGGGTGCGCGGCACCGCGAAGGTGCGCCGCGAGCCGTCGGGGCGCACGGCGGCGAACTCCTCGACGACGTCCTCGGTCGTCCACTCGCGGTCGGCCGCCAGGTGGAGCAGCCCGAAGATCTCCACGGGCCGGCGCAGCGACGGCTCCAGCGCGTCGAAGAGCTCGCCCAGCGAGCCCGCGGGCAGCAGGTCGCGCAGCGCGTCGTCGAGGCGCTGGCGCAACGAGCCCAGCTGGGGACCGCCCTGGGCCATCAGCTCCTCCAGCGACAGGGTCGGCGCCTCGGCCGGGTCGGCCGCGGTGATCGGGTCCGGCAGCACGTCGTCGGCCGGGTCGTGGAAGCGCTCGCGCAGGTGGTCGACGCTGACCCGGCTCGGGAGCAGGGACACCTCGTGGGTGGCCCGCGGGCCGGTCGTCGACATCCAGGTCATCAGCTCGGACTCGACCTGGCGCAGGGTCTGCTCCAGCTCGCGGTCGCGGGCGGCGTCGTGGGAGACGATGTACTCCTTCAGCGTCGCCGTCACCCGGCTGCGCTGGGCCAGCACCCGGTCGAGGCCGTCGCGCACCAACTTGACCGTGCCCCGCAGCTCGGCGCGGTCGGCCTCACCGAGGATCCCCGGCGAGAGCGGGTGCTCCAGCAGCGCGTTCAGGTCCTCGCGCAGCTGGGTCACCAGGCCGTCGTCGCGCAGCAGCGCGAACGCCCCCTCGAACGCCCGGCCCTCCTGGGTCGCCGTGATCAGCGCGTCGGCCCGGGCCAGGTAGTCGTCGATCACCTCGCCCGCCGGCCGGTCCTCGGCCCGGAAGGCCGCCAGGATCTCGCCGCGGATGGTCGCGAACCGCTCCTCGACCCGCGCGAAGTCGCTGGGGAGGGCGGAGATCAGCGAGAGCAGCTCGGTGAACCCCTCGAGCATGTAGTCCTCGGTCGCGCTCACCATCTCGGCCCCGTCGACCAGCCGGTCGCGCTCCACCTTGAGCCGCGCGATCTCGTCGTTGAGCAGGGTGACCCGGGCGCTGCGGTCGGGGTTCGCCTCGGAGTTGAACCGGCGTACGGTGCTCAGGATGGTCGCGATCCGGTGCTCGCTCAGCGTGGCCCGGTCCCGCGCGAGGTTCTTGACCAGCTCCAGGGCCTGCTGGGCGTGGGAGGTCAGCGAGTAGACCTCGTTGCCCTGCTCGTCGAGCGAGCGCACCAGCCACTGCCCCCTCATCCAGCGCTGGCAGATGTCGCGCCCGCTGCCCGTCGGCAGGTCGGCGTCGCCCGCGTTGCGGATCTCGGCGAGGTGCTCCTCGACCTGGGTGTGCAGCCGCGCCGTCGGGATCGGCCGGTTGTTGCGCCCGAAGGCTGCCCGGAAGATCGTGATCACGACCGGCGCCTGCCGCTGGTGGAGCAGGGTCAGCGTCGGCTGCGCGAAGGCGCCCTTGACGCGCGCCAACTCGGCGGCGATGTCGCTCAACCCTGTCCCCCGGTGTCCGTCGTCGTGGTCTGGCCCGCTAGGTGCGAACGAAAAGCATCACACAGGGGGTCGACCCGGGCGCAGGCAGGCTCGGTCACGAGGGCGGCGTGAGTGCCGTCGGCGCCACCGGGTACTGGGCGGACGTCCCGAGACCCGACCAGCGGAGGAGCCTCCCGTGACCCACCTCGCCCCGATCGACACCATCAAGCGCGTCGTCGGCACCGCCGCCAAGGCACCGGCAGCCGTGGCCGGAGCGGCGGTGGGCCTCGCCCAGGGGGCCATCCGCCGGGCACGCGGCGCTGATGCCGAGCCGTCTCTCACGATCTCGCCCGACGAGCCGGTCAACGTGACCGAGGAGCTCGGCCTCGACCCGGCGCCGGTCGCCAAGCCCCGCAAGGAGCCTGCCCCGCCGCCCGTCACCGGCATCGACGCACAGGCCGACCCCGACCACGTGGACGTGACTCCCGCCGACATCGCCGACGCCGTGAAGAAGGACTGAGCCGCGACGTGGCGGCGTACGCCGCGGAGGGCACCTCCTTCGAGCGGGACATGAGGTACGTCTCCGACCGGGTCACCCGCGAGCCGGGACGCAGCCAGGACCCGTACGTGGGCGAGCTCGACGTGCCGACCTGGCCGGTCCAGCCCGGGCGCTACCGACTGGTCGCCGCCCGGGCCTGCCCGTGGGCGAACCGGGCGATCATCGTGCGCTCCCTGCTCGGCCTGGAGGACGTCGTCTCGATGGGGCTCGCCGGCCCCACCCACGACGAGCGCAGCTGGACCTTCGACCTCGACCCCGGCGGGGTCGACCCGGTGCTGCGCTACGAGCGACTGCAGCAGGCCTACCTCGCCCGGGACCCGGCGTACGACCGCGGCATCACGGTCCCGGCGCTGGTCGACGTACCGACCCGGGCGCTGGTGACCAACGACTTCCCCTCGATCACCCACGACCTCTTCTTCGAGTGGCGCGACCACCACCGCCCGGACGCGCCGGACCTGTGGCCCGAGGAGTGCCGCGAGGAGATGGACCAGGTCATGGAGCGGATCTTCACCGAGGTCAACAACGGCGTCTATCGCTGCGGGTTCGCCGGCTCCCAGGATGCCTACGACGCGGCGTACGACCGGCTGTGGTCGGCCCTGGACTGGCTCGAGGAGCGGCTCACCGACCGCCGCTACCTGATGGGCGAGCGGATCACCGAGGCCGACGTGCGCCTGTTCACCACGCTCGCCCGCTTCGACGCCGTCTACCACGGCCACTTCAAGTGCAACCGGAACAGGCTCACCGAGATGCCGGTCCTGTGGGCCTACGCACGCGACCTGTTCCAGACGCCCGGGTTCGGCGATTCGATCGACTTCGACCAGATCAAGCTGCACTACTACGTCGTGCACGAGGACATCAATCCGACCGGGATCGTGCCGAAGGGGCCGGACGAGTCGGGCTGGCACGCTCCGCACGGGCGGGAGCGATTGGGTTCTCCACAGTCCTCGTGATCTGGTTGAGTTCGAACAGGTGTTCGACTAATTTGGCCTTGTGACGACCCTCGGAGACCTCAGCGCGGCGGAGCTGCTCGCCGCCGAGGAGTCCGGCGTGCGCCTCAAGCGGCAGGCCGAGGTCGACGGGCTGCTGCGCCTGCTGGCCTGGTGCGACCTGCACTCTGTCGACCCGCAGGGCCGGCCGGGTGGCGACCGGCTCGTGCGCCTCGGCGGCGAGGGCACGCCGGAGACCTCCGAGCTGTGCCTGGCCGAGTTCGCCGTCGCCAGCCACGCCGGGTGGATCGCCACCTCCCACCGGGCCGCGGCAGCCCTCGACCTGCGCCACCGCCTCCCCCGGCTGTGGGAGCGCGTGCAGCGCCTCGACGTCGAGGTGTGGGTCGCCCGCAAGATCGCCGACCTCTCGCGCAAGCTCTCCCGCGCGGCCGTGGAGATCGTCGACATCTCCGTCGCCGCCGCCCGCGACCTGACACCGGGCAAGCTGATCGAGCTCGCCGAGGCACGTGTCATCGAGGCCGATCCCGCGGCCCACCGTGAGCGCATCGCCGCCGAGGAGGCCCGCATCGGCGTCTTCGCCCGCCGGCGCCGCCCCGGCGACGCGGTCGTCGACATCGACGGCCAGGCGGGCGTCCAGCCGATCACCCTCCGGCTCCCGACCGCAGGAGCCGTCGAGTTCACCACCAGCGTCGACGAGGTCGCGCGGGCCCTGGCCGACCAGCACGTCCCCGACGCCGAGGACGACGTCCCGACCATGGACCAGTTCCGCGCCCACGCGGTCGAGCTGCTCGCCGATCCCTATGCCGCCGTCCGCTTCCTCGAAGGCCTTCGGGAGCCCGAGGCGCCCCCCGCTCCTGCTCCCACCCGCGCTCCGCGCAAGGCCACGCTCTACGTCCACCTCGACGCCGCCGTGCTCGCCGGCTTCGCCACCGGCGTCGCCCGGGTGGAGGACCTGGGACCGATGCTGCTCGAGCAGGTCGCCGCCCTGCTCCGCCACCGCTCCGTCGCCCTGCGCCCCGTCATCGACCTCAACGCCGGCGCCTCCGTCGACGCCTACGAACACCCCGCGGCCTGCAAGGAGCGCACCCACCTGCGCACCGGCGGCGACGTCTTCCCCCACTCCACCTCCCGCACCCGCCGTCTCGACCACGACCACGTCACGCCGTACGACAAGGACGGACCTCCCGGCCAGACCGGCGACCTCAACGACGCCCCACTCACCCGCCGACATCACCGGGCCAAGACGCATCTCCCCTACCGCACCCGTCAGCTCGGGTTGGGTGCCTACCGGTGGGAGACACCGCACGGTCTGCTCCGGGTCGTGTCTCGGTACGGCACGACCGCGGTCGAGCCGGTGCGCATGGGTGACGGGACTCTGGTCGGCGAGGTGTACGCGGGGAGGTACGACGTCCGCGATGACGTCGGCGCGCCTGCAGCCATCTGACGCGTTACCGGTTGTGGTGGGTGGGTGCGTCAGTTCGCCCAGAATACGCTGGCCAATGCTCGCAGAAGAGAGGTCGTCTTGGCGGCTCGTCTTCAGGCCCGAGAGTCCGCGGTATCGCGCGCCGCCGCCGAACGGATGCCGTGCCCGAGCGCGGGTGGGTCTACGCGGAGCCGTCTCCGCCCGGTCCCGGCTCGGCCTCATCCAGCGGGGCGAGGCCCGGGATGTTGTCCGGGTCCTCCGGCCACCCGTTGCGGGCGCAAACCGCCTTCCACTCAGCCCGTGCGATGGCCGCGAGCCGTACGAACGTCTCGGGTTCCGGACCAACTCGCCGGAACCTCCGGACGTTCTGGGTGTACGCGACGACCCACTTCCAGAACTCCTCGTTGACATCCATCATCTGGTCGGCGCTGAGGCCTCCGGTCCGTTGCGCCAGCGCCGCGGCTTTCTCCAGCGCCTCGCGCATCAGCAGTACGCCACGCCTGTGCTCGTGCGCGGCCCACTTACCAAAGCCGTCTTCCCAGCCGAGCCGGTCGATTAGCAAGAACGTTCGAGTCCTCAGTGCCGTCAGCAGCGGCCCCACCTGCTCCCTGGGGTCGGCTGGGTTGGCGGTCTGCAAAGCAGCGATAGCAACGAGCGCCTCGTCCCAGGCGACCTCGACAGGCACGTTGCGGGCCGTTTCGGCTGCTGCCCGCGCAATGGCGTTGGTCTCCGAGTACAGCTGGTTGGCCTCAGCCGCCGACTCGGCCGCGCCCCTCGCAACCGAATTGCTGTCCTCCGCCAGTCGGTTCGCCTCGCGGGCGATGCTGTTTGCGGCCGACGACAGGAGGTTGGCCCTGTTCGCCTCGTCCCGAGCACTGCGGGCCACTCCGATCGAGATCGCCGCCGCAACGACCGATGCGCCCGTCAACAGGACCATCGCCGTCTCCGCTGTCATGGTTCGCGAGGATATGCCACTCTCCGACGACCGACCTGCCCGCGGCCGTCAGGTCGCGCCAACCTAGGTCTCGTCCAACATCCGCAGAGGCCCGCGTGCGGTTTCCAATCGCACGCGGGCCTGGGCGAACGCCTGGGCAGCGGTGGCCGGGCCGACCGCCGGGGGGGGGGGGGGGGGGGGGGGGGGGGGGGGGGGGGGGGGGACGGTCGCCGACCCGAACGCGTCCTTGAGGCCAGAGCAGAACCCACCCGAGCAAGACTGCGCGGTCGATGGTGCACCGGCACGTAAGGTGATCCCGCTCTCGGCCATAAGGAGGACGGATGTCTGACTCAATGTTGGAAGACCCGCGGATGGTGCGGGCAGTCAGCAGCATCGTGTCGCGCTCGGAACGGCAGGCAGACCCAGAAGTCCTGCGCGAGACCTATGTCGAGACCGGGGTTCTCCCCCAGGTGGCGAACTTCGGCCACCAGGTCCTCTACGGCCGCCGGGGCACGGGCAAGACGCACGTTCTGCAGGTCCTCGGGGCCGAGATGGAGGAGAGCGAGAACGTCTTCCACATCTACCTGGATATCCGCCTGCTCGGCAGCGCGCACATGTTTACGGACCCAACGCAGCCGCTCGCGCCGCGCTGCATCGCCCTCTTCAAGGACCTGCTCGCGCTGCTGCAGGGGCGACTCCTGGACATCGCCACCGATCCGAACCGCGACGGTAGCGGCATGGAGGAGGTCAGCGAGCTCGCTAGGTACATCACGGAAAAGACGGCCGAAGTCGCAAGCCGCGACGTGAAGACCACTCGGCAGAAGGAGAATGTCTCGCAGGCGGGTCTGCGGGTGGGCGTGTCCGGGACCGGGCCCACGGCCGACCTCACGCTGGGCTCAACCGCCCGAGGGACGAACACTGACGAGGTCTCGTACACGGAGGCGCTGCGCGAGACTATCGTCTACAGCGAGGTCTACCAGGTGCTCGATGCGGCTCTGGAGGCAATGGGCGTCGAACACCTCGTCCTCCTGATCGACGAGTGGACGTCGATCCCCACGGACCTGCAGCCCTTCATCGCGGAGTTCCTGAAACGGTCGGTGCTGCCGTCGCACCGCATCACCGTCAAGATCGGCTCCCTGGAGTACCGCTCGCGATTCAGCCTCCCCCAACCGGACGGTGGCAACGTGGTGGGCTTCGAACTCGGCCCCGATATCACCGCCAACCTCGATCTCGACGACTACTACGTCTACGAGCGCAACCCGGACCGCGTCGAGGAGATCTTTGCGGCGGTACTCTTTAAGCACGTCACCTCCGGGCTCGATCAGGCTTTCCTCGACGAGTACGGGATCCGCGAGGCGACCGCCTTCAGGTCACGGGTTTTCACCGAGCGCGCCACGTTCGTCGAACTCGTGCGAGCGGGCGAGGGCGTCGTCCGAGACTTCCTGGGCATCTTCGGATCCGCCTTCTTCCGGGCGAACCGGTCCGGACGGAAGAAGATTGACCTCCGCAGCGTGGAGGACGCCGCCCGAGACTGGTATGAGACGGACAAGTCGGCCTCTCTGTCCGATGCGCAGCATGCTGCCTTGCGCCTGCTTATCGATGACGTGATCGGCTCCCGGCAGACCAAGATGTTTATGCTCTCGCGGGAGCAGTCCGGGCACCCGATGATCCTGTCGCTGTTCGATCTTCGCCTGCTCCATCTAATCGAGCGAGGCTACAGCGACAAGGAGAACCCCGGCCTGAGGTACAACATCTACGCTCTGGATTACGGCACCTATGTCGAGCTCAAACGCACTAAGGTTGAGCCGGACGGCGTGCTGTTTGAGGACGTAGATGTCGCGGAGGCACGCCTCGGCGAGCGCATGGTTCCGCTCGCGGACAAGCGCAGCATACGCAGGGTGATCCTGCAGACAACCATCTTCGACGACCTCTAAAGCCGGTCGCGGCTCGACCAAGGTCAGTCGAACTCAGCGGCCCGCCGGCCTGCCAGGAATATGTGCTTTTAGTGGCGCTCGGCGTGGAGCGCCAGTTCCCACGCGTCTTCTGCGGACTCAACCACAGTTTGCATGCGTTCGGACCGAACGCGGTCTGAAAACACGTAACTCAACGCTTGGATTCCGCGGATTCCAGTTGTGAGGGGCGAGGCCCAGTCCATCCAAGTCGCAAATTCTCCGAGTTTGCGTTCTGTGCCCAGACCGCGACTGTGGGCTTCCAGAGCGACAAAACTTCCGTGCAATTGCTCACTGGCGTCCGCGTAGAGTTGGTAACGATGTGGAGGTTGGCCGAGCGCCTTGAGAACGTTCTTCATCGACGGCTCCTGCGCTGCCGGAACAATACCTTTCGCGTTCAACAAGTCAACAAAGGCCGCATGAAACCTCGCAGATTGATCCGCACGACGTCTGGCCCTTTGCGCCATTTCCGGAAGGCCCTCCGCTTCAAGAGACTCTGCGCGCTTCAGCTCGTGGGCGACGAACCGTTGGAGCCAGGTAGCCCATCGGCCCTCTGCCTCAAAGGGATCGTCGACGTCCATGCGCCACGCCGTCCGGACACCCACCTCGAACATTGATCGGGCGATGGGCCATCCGCTCGGGTAGGCCGTCGGGCCTAGTGCCACCAGAGTGCTTAATGCCCTGCCGTGCCCACGGAGTAGAAGAAATGCGGTACGAGCCTCCTGCACGTGTTCGTACTCGCTCATGCCGCGGGTTGTTCGCGCGATCTCGAAGCAGTTGCCTGCGAACTCCGTAAGCACCTGGGCCAAGTCGCGAATACGCAGCTCGTCAAAATGGTTCACCACTGCACAATGCCACTTGCAGACCCGAAGAGCTCATTCGAACTTGGCGTGGTGGAGGCTGAAGCGTAGGTGTGCCCTGGACCAGTCTGACTGCGGAGTCATTTCGGCTCCCCTCTGTTGTCAACCGGCGTCGCGAAGCGCTTCCACGGGCTGGGGCTTCCGTGGCTGGGGCTTCCGTGGCTGCGAGGTCGCGGCGTAGCGTCGTGGACGCGGGTCCGGGAGTGGCTTATCCGAAGTGCCGATGAGCGGGTGTGAGTCGGCCGCGCTGGATTCTTGAGACGTCCCGCCTTGCCCTCCCGGACCCGCACCCGCCGCGCCCGCGGTGTCGTCGAGGAGCCGTCGGTAGACGGCGTCCGAGATCCGTCGTTTGAGGCACCGCAGCGCTTCGAGGTGGGTCTTCCCGGCGGCGCGCTTGCGCCGGTAGTAGGCGCGCCCGTCGGTGTCGAGCCGGATCTGGCTCAACGCGGCCATGTGCAGCATGTGGTTGATCTTGCGGTTGCCCGCGCGGGAGAGACGATGACGAACCTGCTCGCCCGATGAGGCGTCCAGGGGCGCGGTTCCTGTCCAGGAGGCGAATCGATTGCGGTCAGCAAACCGGGCGATGTCGCCGACGTCGGCGAGGATCCGAGCAGCGCCGATGGGGCCGATGCCGGGCAGGTCCATCAGTCTCGACCCTGACGCGAGGACGAGTGCCTTCCGCTCCTTGTCGGCGGCCTTGATCCTGCGCTCGATCACGCTGAGGTCCTCAAGCTGTTCCAGCGCGAGTCGCTTGCAGGTCTTGCCGGCCAGGTCGCGGGGCCGGCGTCGGGAGAGGATCTCGCGTGCCTGCGGGGCGGTCAGGTTCAGCTTGACCTCGCCGGGGATCAGCTCGGACAGGAGCCGCTGGAGGCGGTTCACGGTCTGCACGCGCTGGCTGATCAACTCGGCGCGACGATCGGTGAGCATCCGCAGGACCTCGAGGTCAGCGTCGTAGGACAGGACCCGCAGGCCTTTGGTGCGGACCGCGACCGCGGCGACGGCGTGGGCGTCATGGGCGTCGGTCTTGCGGTTGTGGCCAGTGTCGAACAGCCGTGCCCGCGCTGAGAGCTTCGGCGGAACATCGACCACCCGCTCACCATCGGCGAGCAGCCGCTGAGCCAGAGGCCGCCCGGCGCCGCTGCTGCCCTCGACGGCCCAGACGCGGTCGGGCCAGGCAGCGACATGTCTGCACATCGCGGCATAGCCGGTCTTGTTGGTGTCGAACCGACCTTTGGCCAAGACGGTCTCGTTGGTGTCGACGACCTCGATGGTCGCGGACAGCTTGTGGGGATCGACCCCGATGAAGACCCGCATGTGGTTACCCGCCGTTCTGCTCCGTGTCGTTGTGGGAAGCGAGGCGGGCATTGCTACTGCGAGCTGGGCAGTCCCCTCTTGAGCCACACCTCAACACGGCGATCGACGGGGACGCAGCCCGAAAATGAGCCACACCCAGATACTCAGGTGGGCAGCCGCAAAGAGAGCGCCCCGTCGACCACCTGGACCGAGTCTGGCCGGACACCGGTCCTACGTGAATCGTCTAGTAGCCGCGAGTGACCCACGGCAAGCAACCGCCGGGCGCCAGATCGAGGCTATGCGCCAGTGCGCGCCCGTCCAGAACTCTTCACGCCCTCGATGTCGAGGACCCCGATCCGGCTCCGTCCCTGGGGTGACAGACCACCAGCCAAGAGGAGCCCACCATGCAGAACACCACCACCATCACCCTCCGCCGCAGCCTCCCCATCCCGCCCGAGCGGGTCTGGGAGCTGTGGACCACCGCCGCGGGCATCTCCGCCTGGTGGGCACCCGACGGGTTCGAGACGACCGTCGACCGGATCGAGCTGCGCCCGGGCGGCTCCCTCGACTACACGATGACCGCGACCGGCCCGGAGCAGGTGGCGTTCATGGAGCAGGCCGGGATGCCGATCTCCACCGCGTCGCACAAGGAGTTCACCGAGGTCGTCGAGCCGACCCGACTGGCCTACGTCTCGCTGATCGACTTCGTGCCGGGCGTCGAGCCGTACGACCACCTGACCGTCGTCACTCTCGAGCGCACCGCGACCGGGACCGACGTGGTGATGGAGTGCGAGCGGCTGCACGACGAGGAGTGGACCGGCCGGATCGTCGCCGGCCGCACCAACGAGCTCGACAACCTGGAGCGGCTGGTCACAGCGTGACCGGGTCCACCTCGTTGAAGAGCTGGTCGCCGCCGGCCAGCAGGTCGAGCATCGGACCGACCTTGGGCAGCTCGTGGGTGAGGAAGTACCGACCCGCGGCGCGCTTGCCGTCGTAGAAGGCGCCCGCGCGGTCACCGACCGCGACCAGCTGGTCGAGCCAGGTCCAGGCGACCACGAGGTGGCCGGCGGCTTCCAGCCCGGTCGTGGCGTTGACCAGGGCCGTGCGGGGGTCGCCGGACTCCCAGGCGGCGGCGACCGCGGTCGCGAAGCCGTCGGCGACGCTCGCCACCTGCTCGGCGTACGAGCCCAGCGTGGCGTCGCCGCTCGCGCGCGCTCGGTCCGTGGTCTCGCGCACCGCGTCGAGCAGGACCTGCAGGCCGGTACCGCGGGCCTGGACCAGCTTGCGGCCGAGCAGGTCGAGAGCCTGGATGCCGTGGGTGCCCTCGTGGATCGGGTTGAGGCGGTTGTCGCGGTAGAGCTGCTCGACGCCGTACTCGCGGGTGTAGCCGTAGCCGCCGTGGACCTGGATCGCGAGGTCATTGGCCGCCAGGCACCACTGGGAGGGCCAGCTCTTCACGATCGGCGTGAGTACGTCGAGCAGCGCGCCCGCCCGGGACCGCGCCTCCGCGGAGGGGTGGGTGTGCTGCTCGTCGAGCAGCAGCGCGGCACGCAGCACCAGCGCGAGCCCGCCCTCGACGTACGACTTCGAGGCGAGCAGCATCCGGCGCACGTCGGCGTGCTCGATGATCGGCACCGGCGCCGAGGCCGGGTCCTTGGCGGCCAGCGGCCGGCCCTGGACGCGCTCGCGGGCGTAGGCCAGCGCGCGCAGGTAGCCGGTGTAGCCGAGCGCCACCGCTCCCGCGCCGACCCCGATCCGGGCCTCGTTCATCATGTGGAACATGACCGCGAGGCCGCGGCCCTCCTCGCCGACCAGCTCGCCCACCGCGCCGGCTGCGCCGCCCGGGAGATGGCGGCCCTCGCCGAAGTTGAGCACCGTGTTGACCGTGCCGCGGAAGCCCATCTTGTGGTTGAGGCCGGCCAGCGTGACGTCGTTGCGCTCGCCGCGGGCGCCCGCGGCGTCGACGACGTACTTGGGCGTGGCGAACAGGGAGAGTCCCTTGACCCCCGGCGGCGCGCCCTCGACCCGGGCCAGCACCAGGTGGACGATGTTGTCGCCGAGCTCGTGGTCGCCGCCGGAGATCCACATCTTGTTGCCGAACAGGCGGAAGGTGCCGTCGTCCTGGCGCACCGCGCGGGTCGCCACGTCGGCCAGCGAGGAGCCGGCCTGCGGCTCGGACAGGCACATGGTGCCGAACCAACGGCCGTCGAGCATCGGCGGCACGCGCCGGGCGACCTGCTCGGGCGAGGCGTGCGCCAGCAGCAGGTTGGCGTTGGCCATGGTCAGCATCGGGTAGCCCGAGGTCGCCACGTTGGCGGCCTGGAACCACGCGAAGCAGGCCTGCTGGACGACCTGCGGCAGCTGGCCGCCGCCGACCGACTCGTCCATCGCCGCCGACACCAAGCCGGCCTCGGCGAAGGCCCGCACCGCCGCGCCGACCTCGGGCACCATCGTCACCGTCTCGCCGTCGAACTGCGGCTCCTGGGCGTCACTGAGCGCGTTGTGGGGCGCGAAGTGCTCCGCCGCCAGCTCCGCCGACAGCTCGAGCACCGCGTCGAAGGTGTCGCGGCTGTGCTCGGCGTACCGCTCCCGGGAGCACAGCGCCGTCACGTCGAGCCACTCGTGGAGCAGGAACGCGAGGTCGCGGCGGGCCAGCAGCAGGTCGGGGCTCATGGCTCCAGCCTGCCTCACCCCGGAGGTACGACGACCGGCATCCCCGCCAGCGGCGCCCCCGCCACCGTCACCACGCCCACCATCCGCGCCGTCGACCCGAGCAGCGTCGCGCCGTGGTCGGTGCGCAGCGCCGAGCGCCCGAACTGGATCTCGAGCACGCCGATCTTGAGCCGGCCGCCCTCGCGGACCAGCGCCACTTCCCCGCGGCGCGGGCGACGGTCGGTCGAGACCAGGAGCTCGGTGCCGGCCGGCCAGCCGTGGGAGGCGAGCGCATCGTTGCGCAGCCGGATCCGGACGTCGTCGCCGTCGGCTCGTCCGGGGCTGTTCGCCGCCGGGCGGGCTCGAGCCGCCGGCGGCTCCGGAGGGGGCAGGTCGAGCGGCAGGCACTCCTGGGCCGCCGCACCGCCTCGGACCGAACGCATGTTCGAAGCGTAGCGGCTCGCGGTCTCGTTGTGATCACTCCATACCCCGGAGACCTTGCCTTATTGGTAACTTGAATGTTACCAATACTTCGTGGACGCGTTCGAGGCCATCGCCGACCCGGTCCGCCGCGCCCTGCTCCAGCGGCTCGCCGACGGTCCGGCGCGGGTGGTCGACCTGGCCGCCGAGCACCCGATCAGCCGCCCGGCCGTCAGCCGACACCTGCGGATGCTGGTCGAGGCGGGTCTGGTGGACGCCGAGGACCGCGGTCGCGAGCGCCACTACCGGCTGCGACCGGCCGGCCTGTCCCCCGTGCGGACCTGGGTCGACGGCCTGGGCGGGCGGCGACCGCCGATCCCCGAGTCCGCACTCGACGGCCTCGACCTCGAGGTACGCCGTACCGGCCGCGAGCGCCGGGCCACCCCGACCACCCGGACCACCGGAACCGACCAACCCGACCAGGAGACCGCATGAGCATCCCGACCCCGACCGGCCGCCGCCTCGACCGCGACGGCGAGACCTATGTCGAGCTGGTCCGCACCTTCCGCGCGCCCATCGAGGACGTGTGGGCCGCGGTGACCGAGTCGGACCGCCTCGCCCGCTGGCTCGGCACGTGGACCGGCGACCCGGCCGAGGGCCACGTCCTGTTCCAGATGACCTTCGAGGGCGACGACGTGCCGCGCGAGGCGTTCCGGATCGACGAGTGCGTGCCGCCGCACCGGCTGCGGATCACCACCTCGATGCCGTACGACGGCGAGAACCCCGAGCACTGGCTGCTGCGGGTCGACCTGGCCGAGGCCGACGGCGTCACCACGCTGACCTTCGCCCAGAACGTGCCCGACCCGGAGATGGCCGAGAACGTCGGCCCCGGCTGGGACTACTACCTCGACCGGATGGTCGCCGCGGAGACCGGCGGGGACCCGGCGGCGATCGACTTCGACGACTACCACCCGGCGTTCGCGGACCACTACCGGAAGGCCTTCGGCTGACGATCTAGAGTCGGGGCGATCGCCATGAACCCCGTCCCGGACCGCCCCCGCAGGCTGCTGCTCGCCGTCGACGCACCGTCGCTGCTGCACCGCAACCACCACGCGCGCGCCCACACCCGGCACCGCGACCGTGGCGGGCGGCCGGCGTGGGCGCTGCACGGGATGCTGCGCCAGATCATCGAGTCCATCGACCAGTTCGCGCCGGACGCGGTGATCTTCGGCCTCGACGACCGGGTGGCGTCCTACCGCCGTGACGCGTACCCGGACTACAAGGCGGGCCGCGCCGAGAAGGACCCCGACCTCGTCGACCAGCTGGACCGGGCCGGCGCCCTGCTCGACGCGCTCGGCCTGGCGACGCTCACCCCGCCCGGGCTGGAGGCCGACGACGTCAACGCCTCGGCCGCGACCTGGGCCGGCGAGAACGGCTGGGACTGCGTCATCATCACCTCCGACCGCGACTCCTTCGCCCACATCAGCGCCCATACGCGGGTGCTGCGCCTGATCAACGGCGGGATCAACGGCTCTCCCCTGCTCACGTCCGCCCACCTCCGCTCGATGTACGGCGTCCCGGCGGAGCGCTACCTGGAGTTCGCGGCGGTGCGGGGCGACGCCAGCGACAACCTGCCCGGCGTGCCGGGCATCGGCGAGAAGACCGCCGCCTACCTGCTGTCCCACATCGGCTCGATGCGGGAGATCTGGGCCGACATCGAGCACGACGAGGGCCGCTCGGTGGTGGCGGCGCTGGACGCGTGGGCCGAGGAGACCGGCGCCCGGCGTACCGGCGCGACCGTGCTCAAACGGCTCTCGGCGCCGGGCGCACGCGACACCTACGAGTTCAACCTGCGGATGATGGCGGGCCGCACCGACCTCGACCTCGGGCTGACGCCCGACATCCCCGGTACGCCCGGCCTGCTCCCCCTCGACATCGCCCGGGTGGAGCGCGTGGTCGGCCACCTCGACATGGAGTCGACCACCGCGCTCGCGCTGCGGGTCCTCACCGGCGACCCGGCGTCGGTGCCTCGCGCCTGACATGCTGACCGGGTGACCGACCCACAGGACGACGCCCCGGCCCAGGGCCTCACCGAGCTGCTCGCCCGCCGCTTCCTCACCACCGACGAGGCCCGCCCCGAGAAGGTCGTCCGGTGGCACGCCCGCGGTCGTCGTACCGCCCGGGAGAACATCGCCGACCTCGTCGACGCCGGATCCTTCGTGGAGTACGGCCGCTTCATCACCGCCGCCCAGGAGCAGCGCCGACCGCTGGCCGAGCTCGTCGTCGAGGCGCCCGCGGACGGCATCGTCGGCGGCACCACCACCATCGACGGCCGGCCGGCCGCGGTGCTGTCGTACGACTACCTGGTCATGGCCGGCACCCAGGGCATGCGCGGACACCGCAAGTCCGACCGGCTGCTCGAGCTGATCGGCCGGATGGGCCTGCCCACCGTGTTCTTCACCGAAGGCGGCGGCGGGCGGCCGGGCGACGTCGACCTGCCGATCGTGTCGGCGCTCGACGTCGGCTCGTTCGCGCTGTGGGGCGAGCTGGAGGGCGTGGTGCCGCGGATCGCCGTGGTGTCGGGCCGGTGCTTCGCCGGCAACGCCGTGCTCGCCGGCTGCGCCGATCTCCGGGTGGCCACACCCGACGCCAACCTCGGCATGGCCGGGCCCGCGATGATCGCGGGCGGCGGGCTCGGGCAGTTCGCGGCCGAGGAGATCGGCCCGGTCGCGGAGCAGGCGGCCAACGGCGTGGTCGACGTGGTGGTCGACGACGAGGCGGAGGCCGTGGCCGTCGTACGCCGGCTGCTCGGCTACCTCGACGGACCGGCCGCCTCGGGGGCGGCCGAGGACCCGACCGCCCTGCGCACGATGCTGCCGGCCAACGACCGCGAGGCCTTCGACGTGCGCCCGGTGGTCGAGGCGCTCGCCGACGCCGACAGCGTGACCTGGCTGCGCGAGGCATGGGCGCCGGAGCTGGTGACCGCGATCGCCCGGGTCGACGGCATCCCGCTCGGCGTCCTCGCCAACCAGTCCACCCACCTGGCCGGAGCCCTCACGGCCGACGCGTCGGCGAAGGCGGCCGACTTCCTCGAGCTGTGCGAGCGCTGGCGGCTGCCCGTGCTCTCGCTGGTCGACACCCCGGGGTTCATGGTCGGCCCGGACGCCGAGCGGACCGGTCTGGTGCGGCACGCGGCGCGGTTGGTCAACGCCGGGGCCCGGCTGAGCGTGCCGCTCGTCGGCGTGGTGCTGCGGCGCGGCTACGGACTCGGCGCCCAGGCGATGCTCGGCGGCAGCACCCACCGACCGCTGCTCACCGTCGCCTGGCCCGACGCCCACCTCGGCCCGATGGGGCTGGAGGGCGCGGTGCGGCTGGCGATGGCGCACGAGCTGGCGGCACTGCCCGAGGCCGAGCGGGAGGCCACGGTCGCGCGGCACACCGCCGAGCTGCGTACCCACGCCAGTGCCCTCAA
Organism: Nocardioides nitrophenolicus; assembly: GCF_016907515.1. Taxonomy (NCBI): domain Bacteria; kingdom Bacillati; phylum Actinomycetota; class Actinomycetes; order Propionibacteriales; family Nocardioidaceae; genus Nocardioides; species Nocardioides nitrophenolicus. The sequence goes on along the minus strand of NZ_JAFBBY010000001.1, from coordinate 5,168,347 downwards.
CGCGGCGCGGGTGTTCGAGATCGACGACGTCATCGACCCCGCCGAGACCCGGACGGTGGTCGCCGCGACGCTCCGGGCGGCGGGCGGCCAGCCCCGGTAGTGCAAGGCGCTCCCGCGCACGCCGCCACGACCTCGGCCACCCCCCTCGCCAAATATGAGCAACTCACTCATATTTGATCCATGACCACCACCTCCGCCAGCACCGGCCTCAACGACGTGGACCTCGAGGCCGTGACCGGCCTGGTCCAGGCCGTCCAGGACGACCCGACCAAGGCCGGGACCACCTGGGCCGCCCACGTCACCTGGGACGGCGCCTTCGCGTCGCACGCCACGGTGCGCGGCTTCGCCCCGATCCGCTCCGACGAGCCGCCCGCGCTCGGCGGCGGCGACACCGCTCCCAACCCGGTCGAGCAGCTGCTCGGCGCCCTGGGCAACTGCCTCGCCGTCGGGTACGCCGCCAACGCGACCGTCGCCGGCATCGAGCTGCGCGACCTGCGCATCGACCTGCAGGGCGATCTCGACCTGCACGTCTTCCTGGGCCTCGCCGAGGGGCATGCCGGCTTCAGCGCGATCCGGGCGAGCGTCTCGATCAGCTCCCCCGCCTCCCGGGCCGAGCTGGAGGCCCTGCACACCGCGGTGCTCGCCAGCTCGCCTGTCGGTCACACACTGCGCAACGCGGTGCCGGTCGAGGTGACCCTGGCCTGAGCCCGGGCAGCATCAGTGGATCAGGTCGCGCCAGTTCGCCGGCACCCGGCCGCGCGGCCCGGGCGCCGGCTGGTCGTCGGGGTGGCTGGTGGGCGCGGCGAGCTCGGGGCCGGCGTAGTAGTCCTCGCCGGCGTAGTCCCAGAACCAGTCCTCACCCGGCTCGTACGACTGCACGATCGGGTGCCCGCTCTCGCGGAAATGGGCGGTGGCGTGCTGGGCGGGCGAGCTGTCGCAGCACCCGACGTGGCCGCACGCCGCGCACCGGCGCAGGTGCACCCACCAGCCGTCCGCGGCCGTGCACTCGGCACAGCCCGGCCCACTCGGCGGTACGTCGGTCTCGATCGCGGGGATCTCCTCGGCCATGACCCGACCCTAGGAACCGAGGTCAGGGGATGTACAGGGTCGCCTTGATCGGGTTGTGGTCGGACGCCATCGGGGTGGCGTACCTGCCGCCCGCGAGCACCGCGATGTTCTCCCAGCTCGGCACGGTGATGCCCGGCGAGACGAAGATCCGGTCGACGTGGGTCGGCCAGGTCGTCGAGCGCGGCGGGTCGGTCTTGAAGCCGTGCGCGGAGTTGAGGTACGGGTAGGTCAGCTGGGCGGCGATGTCGACGGCATCGGCGTACCCCGCGCCCTCCATGACCAGGCGGGGGGTGTCGGTCTGCCCTCGTCGATCGAGGCCACGGTGCGAGTTGAAGTCGCCGAGCACGACCGTCGGCCGGCCCGGGAACGCGCCGGTGACCCGGCCGAGGACGTAGGAGGTCTCCTGCTGGCGGATGCCGTCGGCCTTGCCGTCGCGCAGGTGGACCGCGGCGATGGCGACCTGCTTGCCCGTCGCCCGGTGCTGGATCAGCGCCTGGCAGAAGCCGTGGTCGCGGTCGCCGAACCTGGTGAACCGGGTGCCCTTGCTGTTGGCCTTGGGGTCGACCACGGCGTACGCGCTGGAGCGGACGTAGGCGGTCTGGCTGAACAGCTTGCGCTTCTTGCTCCGCTGGGTCTGGCAGGCCAGCTCGTAGCCGCGCTTGGCCATGACCTTGCCGATCCAACGCTTCTTCTTGCCGTACTTGTGGGCGACGTGGCCCTCGACGAACACCAGGATGTCGGACCCGATCCGGTCGATGTCGGCGACGACCTTCTTCTGCCGCTTCTTCCACTTCCAGCCGCTGTTGCACTTCGACTTCGAGCCGCAGCGCAGGTTGAAGGTGGCCGCGGTGGTGGCCAGCGCGGTCGGGGTGACGGCGCGCGAGACCGGCGGGGTCACCTTGCAGGCCCGCGGGCTGCCCGCACCGCCGTTGTTGCCCAACAGCGCGAAGCAGTACGTCGTGCCGGCCGTCAGCCCTCCCACGACGGTGCGCGTCCCAGCGATGCCGCGGCCCACGAGCTGGCCGGTCATGATCGGCTCGCCCTCACCCTTGAGGGCGTAGACGTCGTAGGCCGACGCGCCGGGCGCGGGGTCCCAGTCGAGGGTGATCGCGACCGACCCGTCGCGCTGGACCGCCTGTCCGGAGATCCAGGGCGCGGTCGGCCGCGCGGCCGCATCGGCGGAGGTCACCGCGGACGCCAGGCCGAGGGTGACGGCGAGTGCGGTCAGGACGGGAAGCAGACGACGCATGGGCTTTACCTTTGCGTAAAGAAGGGCCTTCACGCAGGTCGATCCCCAAAATGGGTGATGACATACCCGTTCGACACCGGCCGATGGCTCACCAGGGTGAGGGCTCGTAGTCCTTCACGAAGCAGCCGTACAGGTCCTCCCCCGCCTCGCCGCGCACGATCGGGTCGTAGACCCGGGCCGCGCCGTCGACCAGGTCGAGCGGGGCGTGCCAGCCCTCGGCCGCGATCCGCAGCTTCTCGTGGTGCGGCCGCTCGTCGGTGATCCAGCCGGTGTCGACGGCCGTCATCAGGATCTTGTCGGACTCGAACAGCTCGCCCGACGAGGTGCGGGTCATCATGTTGAGCGCGGCCTTGGCCATGTTGGTGTGGGGGTGTCCGGCGCCCTTGTAGCGCCGGGAGAACTGCCCCTCCATCGCGGACACGTTCACGATGTAGGCGCGGCGGGCGCCGTTCTGGACCGCCGCACGCAGCGCCGGGCGCAGCCGGGAGTTGATTAGGAAGGGCGCGATCGAGTTGCAGAACTGCACCTCGAGCAGCTCGAGCGGGTCCACCTCGTCGAGGACCTGGGTCCAGGAGTTGTTGTCCTGGATGTCGGGGATCAGGCCGCCGGCGTCGATGGCCGTGCCGGCGAGATGCTGCTCCAGCGACGCGTTGCCGGCCTTCAGCGCGAGCGCCGTCAGCGACGCGGCGTTGTGGGCGGCCAGCGCCGACTCCGCCGACTCCCCCTCGTGGTGGGCCACCGCATGGTCGGAGAGCGCCCCCGCGATCGCCGCCGGGTGGGCCTCGGAGATCCGGTCGAAGGCGACCATCTCGGGCAGCTCGATCCCGCTCGGCAGCGGCGCGAGCTCGCCCTCGGTGAGGTGGGAGTAGGCGCCGGGCAGCCGGCGTACGGTCTGGCAGGCGTTGTTGATGATGATGTCGAGCGGGCCGTCGGCCGCGACGTCGTCGGTGAGCGAGATGACCTGGGTGGGGTCGCGCAGGTCGATGCCGACGACCTTGAGCCGGTGCAGCCAGTCGGCGGAGTCCTCCATCGCGGCGAACCGGCGCACGGCGTCCTTGGGGAAGCGCGTGGTGATCGTGGTGTGCGCCCCGTCGCGGAGCAGGCGCAGCGCGATGTACATGCCGATCTTGGCCCGGCCGCCGGTCAGCAGCGCCCGCTTGCCGGTGAGGTCGGTGCGCTGGTCGCGCTTCGCGTGGCTCTTCGCGGCGCAGCGCGGGCACAGCCAGTGGTAGAACGCGTCGACGAGGGTGAAGTCCTCCTTGCAGATGTAGCACCCCCGCGCGGTGAGCAGCTCACCGGCGAAGGCGCCCTGCGCGGTGGAGACCAGCGGGATCCCGGCGGTCTCGTCGTCGATCCGCATCGGCGACCCGGTCGCCGTCTTCTCGATGATGTCCTGGTCGTGACGCTGCCGCTCGAGCCGGATCTCGGCCCGGCGCTGCTTCTTGATCAGCTTGTACATGTACGACGCCGCGCGCTTCATGGTGCGCACGTCCTCGTGGTCGGGATCGAGCAGCGGGACCTGACGCAGGACCTTGAGGGTGATGGCGAGCTCGTCGGGGTCGATCCCGGCCAGCCGCTCGTCGGTGTCGGGGCGAGGCACCGCCCGATGGTACGGGGCCCGGCCCGCGGATGCCGTATGCTCGCTGCGCGCCATGATCGGCGTCACAACTCAACATCGCGCCGTTCGAACCCCGGCGGGAGAGTCCCTGTCCCTCGTGGACGGGGCGCCGAAGGAGCAAATCTCCCCAAGAATCTCTCAGGCCCCCTGACCGCCGGGACGAGGCGAACTCTGGAAAGACGGACCGGACCCACCGGCCCGCACCCACGGTGCAAGCCGCCCGGCCGGGCGGTGAAGCTCTCAGGTAGCGATGACAGAGCGGGGAGGCAACCCAGCCACGAGTCCGGCGTACGCCGTGCTCCCCACGAGGAAGCCTCCCGATGACCACACCTTCCGTGACCCCACGGCTCACCCCGCTGCACGACGTCCATGCCGCCCTCGGCGCGTCGTTCACCGACTTCGCGGGCTGGCAGATGCCGGTCCGCTACGCCTCGGAGACCGCCGAGCACCGCGCGGTCCGCACGAGCGCGGGACTCTTCGACCTGACCCACATGGGCGAGATCGAGCTGGTCGGCCCGGGCGCCGGCGCCGCGCTCGACCACGCCCTGGTCGGCCGCCCCTCCGCGATCGGCGTGGGCCGGGCCCGCTACTCGATGATCTGCGCCGAGGACGGCGGGATCATCGACGACCTGGTCGTCTACCGGCTCGCCGACGAGCACTTCCTCGTCGTCGCCAACGCCAGCAATGTCGCCGTCGTCGCCCCCGAGCTGGCCGCCCGCGCGGCGGACCACGACGTCACGGTCACCGACACCTCGGCCGACTGGGCGCTGCTCGCCGTCCAGGGCCCCGCGTCCGCCGAGATCCTGTCCGGGCTCACCGACCTCCACGTCCCGGACCTCACGTACTACGCCATCGACGCCGGCACCCTCGCCGGCAGCGACGTGCTGCTGGCCCGCACCGGCTACACCGGCGAGGACGGCTTCGAGATCTACTGCAGGCCGGGCGACGCGGCGGCGATCTGGTCCGCGCTGAGCACGGCGGGCCAGGCCCACGGGCTGGTCCCGGCCGGCCTCGCCTGCCGCGACACGCTGCGCCTGGAGGCCGGGATGCCGCTCTACGGCCACGAGCTGGACCGCGACACCACGCCGTACGAGGCCGGCCTGGGCCGGGTCGTCGTCCTCGACAAGCCCGCGGGCTTCGTCGGCCAGGAGGCGCTGGCGCGGCGCGAGGAGGAAGGACCGCGGCGGGTGCTGGTCGGCCTGGTCGCCACCGGCCGCCGCTCGCCCCGCGCCGGCTACCCGGTCGTCGACCCCGCGACCGGCGCCGAGGTCGGCGTCGTCACCAGCGGCTCGCCCTCCCCCACGCTGGAGAGGCCGATCGCCATGGCCTACGTCCCGCCGGCGCTGGCCGCCCCGGGCACGCGGGTCCAGGTGTCGCTGCGCGGCACCCTCGAGGACGCCGACGTCGTCGAGCTCCCCTTCTACCGCCGCAACCGCTGAGCCGTCAGGAGTCACCCATGAGCAACCCCACCCACGTCCAGTACACCGCCGAGCACGAGTGGATCGCCCTCGACGGCGACACCGCCAAGGTCGGCGTCACCGCCTACGCCGCCGACGCCCTCGGCGACGTCGTCTACGTCGACCTGCCGGCCGTCGGCAGCACCGTCACCGCCGGCGAGTCCTGCGGCGAGCTCGAGTCGACCAAGTCGGTCAGCGACCTCTATGCGCCGGTCACCGGCGAGGTGGTCGAGGTGAACGACGCCGTCGACGCCGACCCGAGCCTGGTCAACAGCGACCCGTTCGGCCAGGGCTGGCTGTTCGTCGTCAAGGTGACCGCGACCGGCGAGCTGATGGACGCGGCGGCGTACGACGCACTGATCGCGGAGGCATGACCGCCGTGGTGCCGGAGGGGCGCAGGCTCCTCCGGCTGGAGGTACGCAACGCGGAGACCCCGATCGAGCGGAAGCCGTCGTGGATCCGCACGAAGGCGGTGATGGGCCCCGAGTACCGCGGCCTGAAGAAGCTGGTGACGTCCGAGGGCCTGCACACCGTGTGCCAGGAAGCCGGCTGTCCCAACATCTTCGAGTGCTGGGAGGACAAGGAAGCCACCTTCCTGATCGGTGGCGACCAGTGCACCCGACGCTGCGACTTCTGCCAGATCGACACCGGCAAGCCCCAGCCGCTGGACCGCGACGAACCCCGGCGGGTAGCGGAGTCGGTGCAGACGATGGGCCTGAAGTACGCCACGATCACCGGCGTCGCCCGCGACGACCTGCCCGACGGTGGTGCCTGGCTGTACGCCGAGACCGTCCGCGCGATCCACGACCTCAACCCCGAGACCGGGGTGGAGAACCTGGTCCCGGACTTCAACGGCGACCCCGACCTGCTGGCCGAGGTCTTCGAGTCCCGACCCGAGGTCCTGGCCCACAACGTCGAGACCGTCCCGCGGATCTTCAAGCGGATCCGACCGGGCTTCCGCTACGAGCGCTCGCTCGACGTGCTGACCCGGGCCCGCGCGTTCGGGCTGGTCACCAAGTCCAACCTGATCCTCGGCATGGGCGAGACCCGCGAGGAGGTCTCCCAGGCACTGCGGGACCTGCACGAGGCGGGCTGTGAGCTGGTCACCATCACGCAATACCTGCGCCCGAGCGTTCGGCACCACCCCGTCGAGCGGTGGGTCAAGCCCGAGGAGTTCGTCGAGCTCGCCAACGAGGCCGAGGAGATCGGGTTCAGCGGCGTGCTGTCCGGGCCACTGGTGCGCTCGTCGTACCGGGCCGGACGGTTGTACCGTCGAGCCATGGAACTCAGGAGCCAGTGATGGCGCTGAGCGTCTTCGACCTCTACTCCATCGGCATCGGGCCGTCGTCGTCCCACACGGTCGGCCCGATGCGCGCGGCACACACCTTCGCCGCCGGCCTCGCGGCCGACGGGGACCTGCCGCGCGTCGCGCGCGTGCGAGCCGAGCTGTTCGGCTCGCTCGGCGCGACCGGCCACGGCCACGGCTCGGTCAAGGCCGTCATCCTCGGACTCGAGGGTGACGATCCCGCGACCACCGACACGGCGACGTACGACGCCCGGGTGGCGACCATCCTCGAGACCCAGCAGCTCCGGCTCGCGGGCGAGCGGGTGATCCACTTCGAGGCCGACGACGTGGTGATGCACCGCCGGCAGTCGCTGCCCGCCCATCCCAACGGGATGATCTTCACGGCGTACGACGAGGAGCGCGCCGAGCTGCGCGCCCGCACCTACTACTCGGTCGGTGGCGGCTTCGTCCTCGACGACACCCAGGTGGGCGCGGACCGGGTGGTCGTCGACGACACGGTGCTGCCGTACCCGTTCACGACCGGCGGCGAGCTGCTCGCGGTGTGCCACGAGGCTCGGCTCAGCGTCTCCGACATCATGCTCGCCAACGAGCTGACCTGGCGTACCGAGGCCGAGGTGCGCACCGGTCTGCTGGAGATCTGGCGGGTGATGGCCGCGTGCGTCGAGGAGGGCTGCCACCACGAGGGCGTGCTCCCGGGCGGGCTTCGGGTGCCGCGGCGCGCGCCGGAGCTCTACGCCACGCTGAGCGCGGCCGGCAGCGAGGACCCGCTCGACGTCATCGACTGGGTCAACCTGTACGCGCTCGCCGTCAACGAGCAGAACGCCTCCGGCGGCCGGATCGTCACCGCGCCCACCAACGGCGCGGCCGGGATCGTGCCGGCGGTGCTGCACTACTGGGTGCGCTTCGTGGCCAAGGACCTCCCCCAGGAGCAGGTCGACGACGGCATCGTGCGGTTCCTGCTGACCGGCGCGGCGATCGGCATCCTGGCCAAGATGAACGCCTCCATCTCCGGCGCGGAGGTCGGCTGCCAGGGCGAGGTCGGCTCGGCGTGCGCCATGGCCGCGGGCGCGCTGTGCGAGGTGCTCGGCGGCTCCCCCGAGCAGGTCGAGAACGCCGCCGAGATCGGCATCGAGCACAACCTCGGCCTGACCTGCGACCCGGTCGGCGGCCTGGTCCAGATCCCCTGCATCGAGCGCAACGCCATCGCCTCGGTCAAGGCGATCAACGCCGCCCGGCTGGCCAGCCACGGCACCGGCTCCCACAAGGTCAGCCTGGACAAGGCGCTCAAGACCATGCGGGAGACCGGACGCGACATGAAGACGAAGTACAAGGAGACCTCGCGCGGCGGGCTCGCCGTCAACGTCATCGAGTGCTGACGGCGTCCCGGCGCCGCTCAGCTCGCCGTCCCCCGTGCCGATGTGCCCCGTGGGAGCCGTCGACAAGAGGGGGCACGGGCCGTGGCACGACGCGTCTCCCGGGCGATGCTGCCCGGGGCCGGGTTCGCGGTGGCGTACGCGCTGGCCATTCTCGCCGGCCGGGCCACCCGGGTCGAGGGCAGCGAGGTGTCGCTGGTGTGGCCGGCGGCGGCGGTGGCCGTGCTGTGGGGGCTGCACGCGGCCGGGCTCCCGCGTGGCCGGGCGGCCGTCCACTGGGCCGGGCTCGCGGCACTGACCTTCGTCGTCAACCTGGCCACCCACGCGCCGGCGGACCTGGCGGCGTGGTTCGTGCTCGTCAACGTCGCGCTGGCAGCGGTCACCACCCTCGCGCTGAGGTACGGCGGGCGCCCACCCCGGCTGCGGGAGCCGGCCGATCTTGGCCGGCTGGTCGGGGCGATCGCCGCGGGGACCGTGGCCGCCGCGCTGCTGGCCGTGGCCTGGCTGGCGCATGACGGCCAGGCCGACCTGCTGCGCACCTTCGCGCTGTTCGCGGTCCGCAACGGGGTGACCGCCCTGGCCGGGGTGGCGGTGGTGCTGCGCCTGCGCGACGCCCGGTGGCGGCGCCCGACGCTGACGGTGGCCCGGGTGGCCGAGACCCTCGCCTGCGCGACGCTGGTCGGCGTGGTGTTCGCCCGGGTGTTCTGGCTCAACCCGGGCCATCCCAATGCGTTCGGGGTGATGCTGCCGGCGATGTGGGTCTCGCTGCGGTTCTCCACGACCACGAGCACGGTCTTCCTCACCGGCGCGGGCACCACCATCATGGCCGCGACCCTGCTCGACCGCGGCGCGCTGCGGGACATCGCACCCCAGGAGCAGGCGCTGCTGGCGCAGGGCATGGTCGGCGCCCTGACGGTGGTGGTGCTGACGCTCGCGCTGTTCCGGGACTCCCGCAACGAGCTGATCGCCGAGCTGCGCGACCTCGCGCAGCGCGACCCGCTGACCGGACTGGCCAACCGGGCGCTGCTCAACCAGCGCCTCGAGGAGCTGCTGCGGCGCGAGCCGCCGGAGACGGTGGGGGTGCTGCTGCTGGACCTCGACGGCTTCAAGCTGGTCAACGACGCCTGGGGCCACGACGAGGGCGACCTGCTGCTCGTCGAGATCGCCCGCCGGCTGAGCGAGGTGGCCCGGCCCGACGACACGGTCGCCCGGCTGGGCGGCGACGAGTTCGTCGTGGTCTGTCCGGGGCTCGACGACCCGGCCGAGCTGGAGCTGTGCGCGGAGCGGATCCGGCGCCGGGTCGCACTGCCCTACGGCCAGGCCTCGGACGCGCCGTACGACCGGATCACGGCGAGCGTCGGCGCCGCGGTCTCCGAACGGACCAGCACGCCACGCTCGCTGCTGGCCGCCGCCGACCGGGCGATGTACGACGCCAAGCGCGGCCTCAGAGACCGGGAAGCACGCGCCGCACGATGGCCAGCAGGGCCTCGCGCAGCAGCAGGTGCGCCTGGTCGCGGCTGAGCGTCGCCTCCCGCGACCACTCGCGGATCGCGCCCCGCGCGAGCTCGCCGAACGAGCGCACCACCGCGCGCGCCGCCGGGTCCCGCGGATCGCCGCCGACCATCTCCAGCACCCGGCCGGCCGCGAGGTCGTGGGCCTGGTCGAGGATCGCGCGGACCTCGGCGTCCTCCCCCACCCCCTCGGCCGCCCGCACGGTGAGGTAGGTCGCCCGCTCGGGGGTGATCGAGCCGAGGAACCAGTGCACCGCGGCGTCGACCCGGTCGGTCAGCGAGCCCGTCGGCAGCGGGACGTCCTCGAGGGTCGGCAGCAGCGAGGCGCGCCGCACGACCTCGAGGTAGAGGGTGCGCTTGTCGCCGAAGTAGTGGTTGAGCAGGCCCCGGGCGACCCCGGCCTCGTGGGCGATCCGCGTGGTCGACACCTCGACGTACGGCCGCGCGGCGAACAGCCGCTCGGCCGCGACCAGGATCTGCTCGCGCCGCTCGTCCGGGGCGAGGCGCTGGCGTCGGGCCGGGTCGGTCATGGCCCCAAGCTACTATTGGCAGCCTGCCAATAAAAGGCTAGCGTGGCCGCCATGGCGACCCCGACCAAGGTCCGCGACCTCCCCGTCCCGGTGGGCTTCGACATGCGCGAGCACGTCTCCGGCATCGGCGCCCACCTCGCCGGACCCGCCAACGTGATCATGCAGCTGAGCTGGCCCGGCGTCGGGTACGGCGTGATGAACAGCCGCGTCCACGACGGCGCCGCCACCAAGCGGCCCTTCAAGCGCGGCCGCACCACGTTCACCTACCTCGCCGTCGCCCTGCTCGGCAGCGACGAGGACCGCACCGCCTTCCGCCAGGCCGTCAACCGGCAGCACGCCCAGGTGGTGTCGCAGCCCGGGGAGAAGGTGCAGTACCGCGCCATGGACCCGCGACTGCAGACCTGGGTCGCGGCCTGCCTCTACTACGGCACCGCCGACATGATCGAGCGGATGCACGGCCCGCTCCCCGACGCCGAGGCCGACGCGCTCTACGCCCACTGCGCCCGGTTCGGCACCACGCTGCAGATGCCCGCCGACGCCTGGCCGGCCGACCGGGCCGCCTTCGACCGCTACTGGGAGGACTCGCTGGCCGAGGTCGACATCGATCCCGCCGTGGCGTCGTACCTGCTCTCGCTGACCCGGCTGCGCAACTTCCCCCGGCCCTTCCACCTGCTCGCGCCGTTCGTGCTGTTCGTGACCACCGGCTTCCTGCCGCCGCCGTTCCGCGAGGCGATGGGCCTGCCGTGGACCGCGCGCCAGCAGCGCCGCTTCGACCGCCTGCTGCGCGTCCTCGGCGCGCTCGAGCGGCGACTCCCCCGCGTGCTGCGGAACTTCCCGTTCAACCTCTGGCTCGCCGACATGCGGCTGCGCCGCCGGCTCGGCCGTCCCCTCGTCTGACCACCCCTCCCACCAGGAGCACCCGATGGACTTCGACCTGCCCGAGAGCGCGCTCGCCGTACGCGAGGGCGTGGCGGCCGTCGCCGCGCGCTACGACCACGCCTACTGGTCGCGCTGCGAGGAGGAGCACCGCTTCCCCCAGGAGGTCTTCGACGACCTCGGCGAGGGCGGCTGGTTCGGGCTGTGCGTCCCCGAGGAGTACGGCGGCGGCGGGCAGGGGCTGCTCGAGCTGGCGGTCGCCAACATGACCCTGTGCGCCTCGGGCGGGGTCGCTGGCACCTTCTTCTACGTCACCACGCCCGGCTTCGGCGCGATGACCCTGACCCGGCACGGGACCGAGGAGCAGAAGCGCCGGATCCTCCCCGGACTGGCCGAGGGCGCGCTGCAGTTCTGCCTCGCGCTCACCGAGCCCGACGCCGGCAGCAACGCCATCGAGATCAAGACCGCGGCCCGACCGGCCGGCGACGGCAGCGGCGACTTCCTGATCAAGGGCCAGAAGGTGTGGATCTCCAACGTCGAGAACGCCGACTGGATGGTCGCGGTGACCCGCACCATCCCGGCCGGAGAGACCCGGGAGCAGGGCCTGCCCCGCACCGCGGGGTTCACCCTGTTCCTCGTCGACGTCAAGCGGGCGCTCGCCGAGGGCACCTTGTCGTACACGCCGATCCCCAAGATGGGCAGCAACATCCTGCACTCCAGCCAGGTGTTCCTCGACGACGTCCGGGTCCCCGCCACCGACGTGATCGGCGAGGTCGACGCGGGCTTCGGCGTGCTCTGGGACGTGCTGAACCCCGAACGGATCCTCGCCGCGTCCGGCGGCATCGGCACGGCCGACGCCGCGCTCCGGATCGCCTGCGACTACGCCCGCGAGCGCGAGGTCTTCGGCCGCCCCATCGGCGCCAACCAGGGCCTGCAGTTCCCGCTCGCGCAGATCAAGGCCAAGACCGAGCTCGGCCGGCTGATGACCTACCAGGCCGCCTGGCTCTTCGACCGGGGCCGGCCCTGCGGCAACGAGGCCAACGTCGCCAAGCTGACCGGCGCCCAGGTCGGCTGGGAGGCCGCCAACCAGGCCTTCCAGACCCTCGGCGGGATGGCGTACTCCAAGGAGTACCCGGTCGAGCGGATCTTCCGCGACGCCCGGATCGCCAAGAACATCCCGGTCGCCGAGGAGCTGGTGCTCGCCCACATCGGCACCCAGATGCTGGGCCTGCCGAAGTCCTACTGACGCGACAGCGCCCGGGTCACCATCTCCAGCGAGCCGGCCGGTACGCCGGGGCTGTACAGGTAGCCCTGCACCTCGTCGCAGCCCCGCTCGCGCAGGTAACGCTCCTGCTCGGGCGTCTCGACGCCCTCGGCGACCACCGTCATGCCGAGCGCGTGCGCCATCACGATGATCGCGTCCACGATGGCGGCGTTCTCCGCGGTGCTGATCTCCTGGACGAACGACCGGTCGATCTTGAGCTTGTCGATGGGGAACCGGGTCAGGTAGGCGAGGCTGCTGTAGCCGCGGCCGAAGTCGTCGACCACGATCGACACGCCGAGGGAGCGCAGCGACTCCAGCATCGCGACGACGTCGCCGTGGTCCTCGATCAGCAGGCCCTCGGTGATCTCGACCTCGAGCTGGCAGGGCTGGATGCCGGCGAGCTCGATGGCGCTCGCGATCTCGTCGAGCCAGGCCCGACCGCGCAGCTGGCGGGGCGAGACGTTGACCGCGAGCCGCAGCGGGCGGCCGACCTGCTCCTGGACCCGGGCCAGCGCCGAGCAGGCGGTCACGAGCACCCAGCCGCCGAGCTGCGCGATCATCCCGCCGTCCTCGGCGACCGGGATGAACCGGTCCGGCGGGACCGGTCCCAGGCTGGGACTCGTCCAGCGGGCCAGCGCCTCGACGCCGACCACCTCACCGGTGAGCAGGTTCACCTGCGGCTGGTACACGACGGACAGCTCGTCCTGGTCCAGCGCCTGGCGCAGCGCAGCCGACAGGGCGAGCCGGTCGTTGTTCTCCTCGAGCATCGCCGGCTCGAACCAGCGGATCTCGTCGCGGCCGGCCGCCTTGGCCTGGTACATCGCGATGTCGACGTTCTTCAGCAGGGTCCCGGGGTCACGGCCGTCGGCGGGACTGCGCGTCCCGCCGACGCTCGCCGTGACCGCGAGCTCGTAGCCGTGCACGACGACCGGCGCGAGGACGTCGGCCATCAGCAGCTCCAGGCGCCGGTCCAGGTCGGTGCCGGGGACCAGGTCCTCCAGCACGATCACGAACTCGTCGCCCCCCAGTCGGGCGACGAGGTCGTGGGCCCGGGTCCAGGCCAGCAGCCGCTCGGCCACGACGATCAGCAGCTCGTCCCCGATGTGGTGGCCGAGCGAGTCGTTGATCCGCTTGAAGTGGTCGAGGTCGATGAGCACCAGCGCCAGCTCGGTGGCGCCGCGCTCGGCCCGCTCCAGCGCCTGGTCGAGATGGCGGACCAGCAGCGAGCGGTTCGGGAGGTTGGTCAGGCTGTCGTGGGTGACGACGTGCTCGATCCGCTCCCGGTCCTCGATCCGCTGGGTGATGTCGTGGGCCACGACGAGGAAGCCGCCCGGGGCGCCCTCCTCCGGCGCGCCCTCCTCCGGCGCGAGCGGGACGATCCACTCGTGCACCGGCACCGGCGTCCCGTCCTTGCGCCGGTAGGTCCACTCCGCGTCGTCGCCCAGCGCATGCGCGAGCACCGGCGTCCCGTCCGGGTACAGCTGCCGCCGGGCACCGTCGATCTGCACCAGGGAGCACCCGATCAGCTCCTCCTGCGTCCAGCCCACCAGGTCCGCCGCCGCCGGGTTGGCGGTACGGATCCGCCCGTTGGCGTCGGTCGCGATGATGCTGAACGGCATGGTGTCGAGCATCGAGCGGCGCAGCCGGTCCTCGCGCGCCGCGACCCGCTGCTCCTGCCCACGCAACCGCTCGGTGATCTCGATGATCGAGGCGAGGACGTAGCGCTCCTCCCCCACCGTGATCGGGTTGAGGCCGATCTCGATCGGCATCTCGGTGCCGTCGCGGCGCAGGCCGAACAGGTCGCGGCCCACCCCCATCGCCCGGCGGTCCGGGCGCGCGGCGTACGACGCCCGCTCGTGACCGTGGCGGGCCCGGAACCGCTCGGGCATCAGGTCCTCGACGCCGAGCGCGAGCAGCTCGTCGCGGGAGTAGCCGAAGGCCCGCTCCGCCTCGGAGTTGACCAGGACGATCCGGCCGCCCGCGTCGACGAGCACCATGGCACTCGGCACGGCCTCGATGATGAGCCGAAGCCGCTCGCCGTCGGTCGCGTCGCGGAGCATGACCCCCTCTTCGGCCCCGGTCCGGTCGATCAGAGTGGATCGGGACCTTCGTCCCGGTCCCGGCTGACGATCGGACGGCATCGCCCCGTTCGCCGCCCGGGAGGACACCGGCTGCCTACCCTCGTCACGGAGGGAAGGGGACCTCGTGCAGTGGTTGCAACGAGCGGTGGGACTGCTCATCCTGGGGACCGCGGCGGCGGGAGCCGGCCTGCTGTGGTGGTCGGTGTCCGGCACCGCCCACGGCCGGGCCGACCCGAGCGACGGCCTGGTGCTCGGTGTGTGGCACGTGCTCTACGACACCGAGGCGCCGACGCTGCCGACGCTCGCGGCGGCCGGCGGCCTGGCGCTGCTGTTCGCTGCCGGCGTCGCGACCCTCGAGCGGCGCATCGCGACCCGCGCCCGGCGCAGCGTCGACGGCCGGCAGCTGCCGCTGTCCCCTCGCCACGTGATGGCCGAGACCCGCGGCGTGTTCCACGGCGACGTCACGCTGACCGTGCTCGTCCCCGCCCACAACGAGGCGCAGGGCATCGCCGCCACCCTGGAGTCCCTGGCCGCCCAGTCCCGGGCCCCCGAGCGGATCATCGTCGTCGCCGACAACTGCACCGACGACACCGTCGCCATCGCCCGCCGGTGCGGCGCCGAGGTGATCGAGAGCGTTGACAACCGGCACAAGAAGGCCGGCGCGCTCAACCAGGCGCTGGCCCGGATCCTGCCCACCCAGGGCGAGAACGACCTGGTCATGGTGATGGACGCCGACACCATCCTCGACGACGGATTCCTGGCCTCCGTCGTCCGCCGGATGAGCGACGACCGGGCGCTGATGGCCGTCGGCGGGCTGTTCTACGGCGAGGACGGCAGCGGCCTGATCGGCCAGTTCCAGCGCAACGAGTACACCCGCTACGCCCGCGACCTGCGCCGCCGCCGCGGCCAGGTGTTCGTGCTCACCGGCACCGCCACCGTGTTCCGCCCGCGCGCACTGCGCACGGTCGCCGCCGAGCGCGGCCGGCTGCTGCCCGGCGTACCGGGCGACGTCTACGACACCCTGGTCCTCACCGAGGACAACGAGATCACCCTCGCTCTGAAGTCCCTCGGCGGACTGATCGTCTCGCCGTCCGACTGCACCGTCGTCACCGAGGTGATGGGCACCTGGCGCACGCTGTGGGCGCAGCGGCTGCGCTGGCAGCGCGGCGCCCTGGAGAACCTCGGCGCCTACGGGCTGCGGCCCTCGACGTTCCGCTACTGGGCCCAGCAGCTCGGCATCGGGTACGGCGTGATCGCGCTGTTCTCGTACCTGCTGCTGATGGTGCTCATGGCGCTGTCCTTCGACAGCTGGGTGTGGTTCCCGTTCTGGCTCGGCACCGGCCTGATCTTCACCGTCGAGCGGGTGCTCACCGTGTGGCGCGGCGGCTGGCGCGCGCGGCTGCTCGCGGCCACCCTGTTCCCCGAGCTGGTCTACGCACTCTTCCTCGACATCGTCTACCTCAAGGGGATCCTCGACATGTCCCTCGGCCGCAATGCCCAGTGGGGCAACCACACGCCGGCCCCCGCGCGCCAGGAGGTGGACGCATGAATGCCCCGCTGCTCACCACGCTCGGCATCCTGTTCCCCGAGTCGCTGGTGCGCTCGCATGCGTTCGGCGTCCTCGCTGCCTTCGTGGCGATCAACACCATGGTCTACGTGACGCTGTCGGTGGCCAAGGCGCTGCCGAAGATCTGGCTGCGCGACTACCTGCCGCGGGGGTACGAGCGGGCCGAGACGCGCAGCATCCACCCCGACGGCGAGGTGTAGCGGCGCCCGGGCTCAGAGCACCGCCCCGCCCCCAGCGTCACCTCTCCCCGACCCACTTCCCCAGCGCCGCGAGCGCCCCCGACGACACCCCATGCCCACCGGCGTCGCGCCAGGTGGTGGTGAGCGAGCCGGCGTCGGTGGTGAGGTAGGCCCAGGTCGCGTCGAGCAGCTCCCGCGGGATCACGGTGTCGGCGTCGCCCTGCGCGACGAAGACGGGTACGCCGGCCAGCCGGCCGGGGGTGACGGGGACGCCGGCGTCGAAGGGCAGCGTGCCGTGCAGGACCGCGGCGCCGGCGTAGCGGCCGGGGTGGGCGAGCAGCAGGCCGCCGGCGAAGGCGGCGCCGCCGCTGAACCCGACGAGGACGACGGAGCGCCGGCCGGCGTACTCGCCGTCGAGCCAGGTCTCGAACCAGGCCATGGTCTCGGCGAGCGAGGCCGCGACCGGTCGGCCGATCCCGCGGTTGGCGAACCAGGCGTACCCGCCGCCCTCGGCGATCGGCGCCCGCACCGCGACGTACGACGGCCCGGTGGGCAGGTGGTCGACGAGGCCGATGATCGAGGCCTCGTCAGCGCCGCGGCCGTGGAGCAGCACGACGAGGGGAGCCTGCGGGTCGGCGCTGCCTCGGCGGAGCACGACGGGATCGGGGAAGGAGGTCATGACCTCCATAATACTTGAAAGTTCAACTAGCGACGGCCACCACCATGCCGGACCGGAGACCGGCCCGGCACAGCAGCGACGGTGCGACTACTTCACCACGCCGGCGAGCGTGTCGATCAGCGTCGGCAGCCCGTTCTTCCAGTCGTAGCTGAGCGCGGTCGGCGGGGAGACCGACGAGACGTTGACCCGGCCGACGACCTTGGCCACCGCGCCGGACTTGATGGCGGGGACGGCGAGTGCCTTGGGATTGGCCAGCAGCGTCGTGGCGTCCTCCTCGGTCTCGTGGTAGCTGATGATCACGTCGGCGTCGAGCTGGTCGGCCTTCTCGTAGCTCATCTCGTAGAAGAAGCCGCCGTCGGAGGTGTCCAGGGCGGCGACGCTGGGGGCGACCTCGAACCCGAGCTTGGCCATGATCGCCACCCGCGGGTCGAGACCGGTGTAGATCGACAGGTTGTTGGGGTTGGCCCAGATGCCGGCGATGGTCTTGCCCGCGAACTCGGGGTGCTTCTCCGCCTCGTCGGCGAAGAAGGCGTCGATGTCGGACAGGATCTTCTCGCCCTGCTCGCTGCGGCCCAGCGCCGTCGCGGTGATCCGGATCGTCTCGTCCCACGGGGTGGTCCACGGGTCGTCGGGGAAGGCGACGACGGGGGCGATGTCGCTGAGGGTGTCGTACTGCTCCTCGGTGAGGCCGGAGTACGGCGCGAGGATCAGGTCGGGCTTCGCGGCGATGAACTCGTCGTAGGGCACGGTGGTGCCGGAGCCGTCGTCGGTGAGCAGGCTGGGGTGCTCGACGCCGGCGGCGTCGTAGGCCTCCTCGACCCAGGGCAGCAGGTTGCCGGCACCGACGGTCCACAGCTGCTCGGCGACCGCGACCGGGTAGACGCCCGCCTTGATCGCGGCCTCGGTCGAGCCCCAGCCCCAGGTCGCGACGCGCTCGGGCTCCTCCTCGATGGTGGTGCTGCCATAGGCGTTCTCGATCGTGATCGGGAAGCTGTCGGTGGCCTCGACGGTGGTGGTGCCACCCTTGGCCTCGTCCTTGTCGTCGTCGCTCTCCTGGCCGCAGGCCGCCAGGGCGGTCAGGGCGGTCAGGGCGGTCAGGCCGGCGACCACGGTGGCCGCGCGGCGGAAGGCACGGGTGCTGCGCACGCGTCTCTCCTCGTTCTCGGGATTAGGTGAGCCTACCCTAATGCCTCGTTACCGGCGGGTGAGCACGGCCCCCGCCCGCGGACGGCCTCGGGGGACGACGAGCGGCCCGCCCGTCACCGGGTCCGGGATCACCTCGGCCTCCAGACCGAAGGCGTCGCGGACCGAGTCGACGGTCAGCACCTCGGCCGGCGGGCCCTGCGCGACCACCCGGCCCGCGGACATCACCACCATGTGATCGGCGTACCGCGCCGCGTGGTTGAGCTCGTGCAGCACCATCACCACGGTGGTGCCCCGCTCCTCGTTCAGATCGGCGAGCAGGTCGAGCAGCTCGAGCTGGTGGGTGACGTCGAGATAGGTCGTCGGCTCGTCGAGCAGCACCGCGTCGGTCTCCTGCGCGAGCACCATCGCGATCCACACCCGCTGCCGCTGGCCGCCGGAGAGCTCCTCGAGCCGCCGCTCGGCGAGCTCGGCGGTGCCGGTCGCGGCGAGCGAGCGCATCACCACGGCGTCGTCGTCGCTGCTGTGCCGGCCGAACCAGCCCTGGTGCGGGAACCGGCCGCGACCGACCAGCTCGGCGACCCGGACGCCGTCGGGGGCGATCGAGCTCTGGGGCAGTACGCCGATCAGCCGGGCCAGCTGCTTGCGCGAGAGCCGGCCGATGTCGGTGCCGTCCACGGTGACCGAGCCGGCGGTGTGCGGATGCAGCCGGGCCAGGCCGCGCAGCAGCGTGGACTTGCCGCACGCGTTGGGCCCGACGATCGCGGTCACCTTGCCGGGCGGCAGGCTCAGGTCGAGGCCCTCGATGACCGTGCGGCCGCGGTAGCCGAGGGTGAGTCCGGTCGCGGTGATCGCGGTGCTCATGACGTTGCCTTTCGTTCGCTGCGGGCGAGCAGCCACAGGAGGTACGGCGCCCCGACCAGGCCGGTGACCACGCCAACGGGTGCGGAGAAGCCGAAGGGCGCGGCCTGGCCCAGGACGTCGGAGCCGAGGGTGAGCAGGGCGCCCACGGCGGCCGCGGCCGGCAGCGCGGGACCGCCGTCGTCGACCAGCCGGCGCGCGATCGCGGGCGCGACCAGCGCGACGAACGCGATCGGTCCGGCCACGGCGGTGGCCAGGGCGACCAGGCCGACGCCGACCAGGAGCGCGAGCAGCCGGGCCCGGTCCGGTGCGACGCCGAGACCGTGCGCGTGGTCGTCGCCCAGCGCGAGCGGACGCAGCCAGCGGCCGACGAGCAGCGCCAGCACCGCGAGCAGCCCGACCCCGATCGCCAGCAGGGCGAGCATGCCGTCGCGGATGTCGGCGACGCTGCCGACCGTCCACAGCAGCACGGTGCCTCCCTCGCGCAGGTCCGCCTCCGCGAGCCGCCACGAGATCAGCGACGCGCAGACATAGGAGATGCCGACCCCGACCAGCACGAAGCGCAGGCCGTGCAGTCCCCCGCGCCACGCCAGCAGCCAGATCGCGGTGGCGGTGGCGAGCCCGCCGAGGAGGGCCGAGCCGGTGATGGCGAGCCCGGTGGCGCCGTACCCGAGGATCGCGGTGATCGCGCCGAGGGAGGCGCCGCCGGAGATGCCGAGCAGGTCGGGGCTGGCGAGGCTGTTGCGCAGCGTGTATTGGAACAGCGCCCCGGCGAGGCCGAACGCGATGCCCGCCAGGATCGCCGCGAGCGAGCGCGGGAGCTGGAGCTTCTGGACGACGAGCAGGTCGAAGCGGTCGCCCACGCCGAAGATCGCGGGCAGCGCCCGGTCCGGGGGTACGCCGGCCACGCCCATGCCGAGGCTGACCAGGACCAGCACCAGGCAGGCGAGCATGCCGACGAGCACGACCGCGCCGGCCCGGGTGCGCTGACGACGACGCAGCCGGCTGACGGGCGCGGTGGCCAGCGCGGTCACAGACCCGCCACCCGTCGCCCGCGGGCCACCGCCACCAGGACCGGCGCACCGATCAGCGCGGCCACCACGCCGGCCTCGAGCTCGTCCTGGCGGACCAGGCGGCCGATGATGTCGGCGGCCACGAGCAGCACCGGCCCGAGCAGCGCGCAGAGCGGGATCAGCCAGCGGTGGTCGGTGCCGACCAGCCGGCGCGCCGCGTGGGGCACCACGAGGCCGACCAGCGCGATCGGGCCGGCCAGCGCGGTGGCGGTGCCGGCGAGCAGGACGACGGCCGTGCCCGCCAGCAGCCGGGTGGTGGTCACGCTCTGGCCCAGCGCGGTCGCGACGTCGTCGCCGAGCGCGAGGCCGTTGAGCCGGTGGGCGACGACGAGCGCGAGGCCCGCGCCGACCACGAGGAACGGCCAGAGGGCGGAGACGGCGTCGACGTCGCGACCGGTCAGCGCGCCGACGGACCAGAAGCGCAGCACGTTGAAGGCGTCGACGTCGCGGAACAGCAGCAGGGTGGAGATCGGGGTGAGCAGCGCGGTGACGGTCGCCCCCGCGAGCGCGAGCTGGACCGGACGGCCGTGCCCGATCGCGAACACCACGACGGCCGCCAGCGCGGCGCCGGCGAAGCCGAACCACACGGTGCCGAGCGGGCTCAGCACGCCGAACGCGGTGGCCGCCACGACGATGCCGAGCGAGGCGCCGGCGTTCAGGCCGAGCAGGCCGGGGTCGGCGAGCGGGTTGCGGGTGATCGCCTGGGCCAGCCCGCCGGCCAGGCCGAGCGCGGCGCCGGCCAGCACCCCGATGATCGTGCGCGGCACCCGCTGCCCGCGGATCACGTCGTGGTCGACATTGCCCGCGACCGGGTCGACCAGCGCCCGCCAGGTGTCGTGCAGGGCCACTCCGCGCACCCCCAGCGCCAGGCTGAGCGCGACCGCGACCAGCACGAGCAGCGCCGCCGCGCCGACGACGACAGGCCGTCGCAGGACGACTGAGGTTTGCATAACCTAAGCAAACCACAGGCCGTCCGGTTCAAGGAGCCGGCGTCGCCTCCCGTCGCGCCGGTACGCCGGCCGCTCCCGCCGCCGCGGCGAACAGCCAGCCGTAGAAGGCCAGCAGGGCGAGCCACGAGGCGATCACCACGGCGTACATCGTGGTCCACAGCCACACCGGCACGTCCGGCTTGCGCTCGCGCTGGAGCATGAACGGCTCGTGGACGAAGGCGACGTCGGTGCCGTCATCCACCTGGACCAGGCCGGCGCCGGGGCCGGTGATCGCCGGGTCGGCCGGCATGTGCACGGGGATCGAGACCAGGGTGCGCAGCGGCAGGTGCAGCCGGACCAGCACCTTCCAGCGGCCGTAGAGCGGCAGCGGCTCGGCGCTGCGGTACTCCCCCGCGCGGCCCGTCGGCTCCATCGCGACGCTGAGCACGCCGTCGCCGAGCCGCTGCGACTCGGGCTCCTTGCGGCCCTGGTAGGCCAGCGCCGAGAACCAGATCGCGTCGTCGACCCGGTCGGGGTCGGCGCGCACCGTCACCACGGTGGTGCAGCCCTGGGCGCCGACGCAGTCGTCGTCGTAGGACACGTGGCCCATGATCACCCCCGTGCCGTCGACCGGCTGGTAGGTCGTGCGGCACTCCTCGCCCTCGCACTGCTTGACCACCTCGACCTCCCCGGCGCCGGCCGGGGCCGCGAGCAGCGCCATCAGCACGAGGAACACCAGGGTGCCGGCGGTGCCGACCCAGCGGCCCGACGCGGGCGCCACACCGGCCGACTCGGCGCTCGGCCCGAAGCCGCCGATCCGCTCGACATGGCGCGCGAACGACCAGCCGAGCAGTCCGCCGCCCACGCCCGCGACGCCGCCGACCGCCAGCATCAGCGGCATCTGGCCGGCGTCGGGCGGCAGCGGGTACGGCAGGAACAGGTCCATCCACCACCACTCGGTCGCCAGGCCGAGCGTCCCCGCGAGCAGACCCGCGACCCCGGCGAAGGCCGGGCCACGGTCGCGCCAGGCCAGGGCGAGCAGCTCGACGAGCAGCGCGGAGCCGAGGAACAGCAGCCAGTGCGCGCGGTGGATGTCGGGGATCGGCAGGGTGATCGCATAGATCAGCACCCGGATGCCGAGGTAGGTCGCCCAGGTCACCAGCGCGCCGCCGCGGCCCAGGAAGATCCGGCCCGCGACGAAGATCCAGCCGGTCAGGAAGCCGGAGATGACGAACAGCGTGGTCGCCGGGAACTGGGGGACGCCGAGGTCGAACTCCATCAGGAAGGCCACCGGGATGATGCACAGTCCGAGCACGACGGTCATCACCAGCCGGGTCGCCTTGCCCCGCAGGGGCGGCCGGCCGACCTGGGCCGCCTCGGCGTACAGCAGCGGCAGCGCCAGCACGCAGGTGACCGCGCCGCCGATCATCATCACGTGGGTCGGTCCCCACTCGGTCACGTCCTGGCCGAAGAGCCGGTGCCACACGTCGTCGGCCGGGAAGCCCGCCGCCGCGATCAGCCCGGCCCCGAGCAGCACCAGGGTGCCCATCGGGACCCGCCACCGCGGCGTGAGCCGGGCCGTACGCCGTGGGAGCGGGTCCTTCGCGAGGCCCGCCGAGATCACGCCCGAGGCCAGGAAGCCGAAGATCCCGAACATGATCGGGAAGTGCGACGGGTTGGCCAGCGGCCCCTCGTCGCGGCCGTTCTGCATGTGGATCGGCACGTCCCAGTAGACGCCGAAGGCACACGCGATCAGCGAGACGAGCGCGAGGTAGCCCGGCAGTCCGGCCCAGCGCGGCAGCCCGTCGAGCGCGGCGACCCGGTCCGCGAGGCGTCCCAGCAGGGTCGGTCTGCCCTCGCGCTCGCGCAGCAGGAAGATCCCGAGCGGGACGTAGATCGCGGCGAAGGCGCCCGCCGCGATGAGGACCTGGTCGAGCGCGGCGCCGCCGGCCGGCGGCGAGGGGGGAGCAGCGAACGGGAGCATGGCGTACCTCCGGAGTCGGTACGCCAGACGCTACTGCTCGTCACAGGTACCTGAACAGCGTGAGCCCGGCGACTCCGCCCGGGAAATGTGGACACGTGTCAGGTCAACCTCACCCTTCTGCCCCACAGGTTCCGGTGATGTGTCTATGATGTGCGGTGTCGGGCCGCGACCGACCCCCCCAGAGGTCGCGGCCCGGCGCCTCTTCTGCGCCGGGAGGGCCCGTTCACTCCCAGAAGACCCGGTCGACCACGGCGTGCGCGTGCCGGGTCACCCGCAGGTAGTCGTCGAGCAGGCGGTCGGTCTCGGTGAGCTGGTAGCCGAGGATCCCCGCGACGGCGCGACGCTCCAGCACCGCGCGCGGGAACTCGTCCCCGGCCCGGCCGCGGGCGAGCAGCACCGCGTTGCGGACCCGGGTGGCGAGCCGCCAGGAGGCGGCGAGGGTGAGCGCGTCGTCGTGGGTGATCAGCTCGGCCTCGGCGGCGGCGCTCAACGCGGCCAGGGTCTGGGTGGTGCGCAGGCCGGGCACCTGCGCGCCGTGGCGCAGCTGCAGCAGCTGGACCGTCCACTCGATGTCGGCGAGCCCGCCGCGCCCGAGCTTGAGGTGGAGCGCGGGATCGGCGCCGCGCGGGAGCCGCTCCTTGTCGACGCGGCCCTTGATCCGGCGCACCTCGAGGACGTCGTCGTCGGTGAGCCCACCGGCCGGGTAGCGCAGCGGGTCGATGAGCGCGGTGAACCGCTCGCGCAGGTCGGCGTCGCCGACGACCGCGTCGGCCCGCAGCAGCGCCTGGGCCTCCCAGACGTGGGACCACTTGGCGTAGTAGGCGGCATACGCGTCGAGGGTGCGGACCAGCGGACCCTGCCGGCCCTCCGGGCGCAGGTCGGCGTCGACGACGAGCGCCGGGTCCGGGCCGGGGACGGCGAGCACCCGGCGTACCTCCTCGGCGACCAGGCGCGCGAAGGTCGTCGCCTCGTGGGCGTCCGCGCCCTCGACCGGGTCGTGCACGAAGAGCACGTCGGCGTCGCTGCCGTAGGACAGCTCGAAGCCGCCGTAGCGGCCCATCGCGACGACCGCGAGCCGGGTCGGGGCCTGATCGAGTCCTCGCGCCCGGGCGGTCGACTCGATCGCGCCCTGCAGCGTGGCCTCGAGCGTGGCGTCGGTGAGCCGGGTGAGCGCGAAGCCGACGTCGGCGACGTCGATCAGCCCGAGCACGTCGCCGGCGGCGATCCGCAGCAGCTCGCGCCGGCGGACGGCGCGCACCGCGCGCACGCCCTTCTCGAAGCCCTCCTGGCGCCGACCCGTCGCCAGCATCTCGTCGGTGAGCGCGGCGGAGCCGAGCGGGTGCAGGTCGCCGCCGAGCAGCCGCACGCCGGCCGGCTCGCGCTCGAGCAGGTCGGTGCAGTAGCGGGAGGTGGCGAGCAGATGGGCCAGCCGCTCCGCGGCCTCGCCCTCGTCGCGCAGCGTGGAGAGGTACCACGGGGTGCGGCCGAGGGCCTCGCTGATCCGCCGGAAGCCGAACAGGCCGCCGTCGGGGTCGGGACACTCGGCGAACCACTGCAGCAGGGCGGGCAGCAGGGTGCGCTGTATGGCGGCGGTGCGGCTCACGCCACTGGTCAGCGCCTCCAGGTTGCGCAGCGCGGCCCGCGGGTCGGCGTACCCGAGCGCGGCGAGGCGGGCGCCGGCGGCCTCCGAGGACAGCCGCACCTCGTCGGAGCCGATCCGCGCGACGGCGGTGAGCAGCGGGCGGTAGAAGATCTTCTGGTGCAGCCGGCTGACCTCGCGGCGGTGCGCCTGCCAGGTGTCCTCGAGCTGCTTCTGCGACTCCTTGAAGAAGCCGAGGCTGCGGCCGAGCCGGCGCAGCGCCGCCTCGTCGGCGGGCACCACATGGGTGCGCTGGAGCCGGTGCAGCTGGATCCGGTGCTCGAGCTGGCGCAGGAAGGCGTAGGCCCGGTGCAGCGCCTCGCCGTCCTCGCGGCCGACGTACCCGCCCTCGGTGAGCCGGGCCAGCGCGCTCAGCGTGGTCGGCGGGCGGATCGACTCGTCGGCGCGGCCGTGGACCAGCTGGAGCAGCTGGACCGCGAACTCGACGTCGCGCAGCCCACCCGCGCCGAGCTTGAGCTGGCGCTCGGCCTCCCGGGCCGGGATGTGGTCGAGGACCCGGCGGCGCATCGCCCGCGCCGCGTCGACGAAGCCGTCGCGGTCCGCCGCGGACCACACCATCGGCGCGACCATCGCCACGAACTCCCGGCCCAGCTCCAGGTCGCCCGCCACCGGACGCGCCTTGAGCAGCGCCTGGAACTCCCACGGCTCGGCCCAGCGCTCGTAGTAGCTCTGGTGGCTGGCCAGGGTCCGGCTCAGCGGACCCGCCTTGCCCTCCGGCCGCAGCGCGGCGTCCACCGGCCAGATGGTGCCCTCGGCGGTGTGGTCACCACAGACCTGCATCAGCTGCGCGGCCAGCCGGGCCGCGACCCGCTCGTCGCCCTCGTGGACGAAGAGCACGTCGACGTCGGACACGTAGTTGAGCTCGTGGCCGCCGCACTTGCCCATCGCCACCACCGCCAGCCGTACGCCGGCCGCGGGCTCCCCCACCCGCTCCCGGGCCACGACCAGCGCGGCGTCCAGGGTCCCGGCGGCGAGGTCGGCCAGCTCGGCCGCGGCGTCGTCGACCCCGAGATGGTGGGTCAGGTCGCGGGCCGCGAGCCGCAGCAGATGGCGGCGGTACTCCACCCGCAGCGCGTCGACCGCCTCGCGGTCGGGCCGGCCGCGCACCGCCTCGATCAGCGCGGCACGGACCGCCCAGGCCGCGGGTCGGGTCGAGCCCAGCGACGGGTCGGCCAGCTCGCGCCACTGCCCCGGATGGCCGGCCAGGTGGTCGGCGAGCGCCGCGCTGGCGCCGAGCACGCAGAGCAGGCGCATCGCCGTGCCCTCGTCGTCGCGGACCGCCCGCAGCAGCTCGGCCCGCTCGCCGGCCGGCTCCGCGGCGTCGGCGAGGCGGACCAGTCCGTGGAGCGCGGCGTCCGGGTCGGCGGTGCGGCCCAGCAGCGCGAGCAGGTCGGTGGCCCCCGGCCCGAGCTGGTCGAGGTGCGCGACCGCCCGGTCGAGGTCGACGAAGCCGAGCCGGAGCAGCTCGGTGCGCTGCGACGCCCGGTTCACGCTGCCGTCCCTACAGGACCGGGAGCATCCGGTCGCGCTCGAAGGCGGAGACCTGCCCGCGGTACTCGTCCCACTCGGCGCGCTTGTTGCGCAGGAAGTAGTCGAAGACCTGCTCCCCCAGCGTCTCGGCGAGCAGCTCGGAGTGCTCGGCGACCACGATCGCCTCGTGCAGGCTCTTGGGCAGCGGCTCGATGCCGAGGCTGCGCCGCTCACGCTCGGTGAGGGCCCACACGTCGTCCTCGGCCTCGCGCGGCAGCTCGTAGTCGTTCTCGATGCCCTTCAGGCCCGCGGCCAGCACGGCGGCGTAGGCGAGATAGGGGTTGCAGGCCGAGTCGATGGTGCGCAGCTCGACCCGGGTCGACTGGCCCTTCATCGGCTTGTACATCGGCACCCGGACCATGGCGGAGCGGTTGTTGTGTCCCCAGCAGATGTACGACGGCGCCTCGCCGCCGAACATCATCCGCTTGTAGGAGTTGACCCACTGGTTGGTCACCACGCTGATCTCGCTGGCGTGGCGCAGGATGCCGGCGATGAACTGGCGCCCGGTCCTGGAGAGCTGGTACTCCGCGCCCGCCTCGTAGAAGGCGTTCTGGTCGCCCTCGAACAGGGAGAGGTGGGTGTGCATGCCCGAGCCCGGGTGGGTGGTGAACGGCTTGGGCATGAAGGTCGCCCAGATCCCCTGGCTCAGCGCGACCTCGCGGATGACGGTGCGGAAGGTCATGATGTTGTCGGCGGTGGTCAGCGCGTCGGCGTACCTCAGGTCGATCTCCTGCTGGCCCGGGCCGCCCTCGTGGTGGCTGAACTCCACCGAGATGCCCATCGCCTCGAGCATGGTGATCGCCTCGCGGCGGAAGTCGGAGCCGTGGGAGTGGGCGGCGTGGTCGAAGTAGCCGCTGCGGTCGATCGGGACCGGCTCGTCGCCCGAGCGCGGCTCGTCCTTGAACAGGTAGAACTCGATCTCGGGATGGGTGTAGAAGGTGAACCCCTGCTCGGCCGCCTTGCCGAGGGTCCGCTTGAGGACGTTGCGCGGGTCGGCGTACGACGCGGATCCGTCGGGCATCACGATGTCGCAGAACATCCGCGCCGTGGCCGGTCCCTCGGTGCTGCGCCAGGGCAGGATCTGGAAGGTGGTCGGGTCGGGCAGGGCCAGCATGTCGGCCTCGTAGACCCGCGCGAAGCCCTCGATCGCCGAGCCGTCGAACCCGATGCCCTCGGAGAAGGCGCCCTCCAGCTCGGCCGGCGCCACGGCCACGGACTTGAGGAAGCCCAGCACGTCGGTGAACCACAGCCGCACGAACCGGACGTCTCGCTCCTCGAGAGCGCGCAGGACGAAGTCCTCTTGCTTACCCATGGCCGCAGCCTAGTGTCGACCCGTGACGAATGTGTTGCGGGACCACGACCGGACCACCGGGGGCGCCGCGGTCGTCGACGCGCTCCGCGCCCAGGGCGTCCGTGACGTCTTCGGCATCCCCGGCACCCACAGCCTGGAGATCTACCGGCACCTCGCCGGATCCGGCATCCGCCACGTGCTCCCGCGCCACGAGCAGGGAGCCGGGTACGCCGCCGACGGCTACGCCCGCACCTCCGGCCGCCCCGGCGTCCTCGTCACCACCTCCGGGCCCGGCATCACCAACGCGGTGACCGCCCTCGCGACGTCGTACGCCGACTCGGTGCCGGTGCTCGCGGTCTCCCCCGGCCCGGTGCGGGGCACCGTCGGCGCCGACATCGGCTGGCTGCACGAGATGCGCGACCAGCAGGCCACCGTCGGCTCGGTGTGCGCTCGCAGCCTCCGCGTCGAGTCCGCCGACGAGATCCCCGAGGCGCTCGCGGACCTGTTCGACGGCTTCCGCACCACGCGGCCGCGGCCGGTCCACCTCGAGGTGCCGGTCGACGTGCTCGAGGGATCGTGGAGCCGTCGGCCGTGTCCCGTCCGGGCGCCCGGACCGCCGCCCGGGCCGGCCGTCGAGACCGTCGCCCGGGTGGCCCGGCTGCTCGGGGCGGCCGCTCGGCCACTGCTGCTCGCCGGCGGGGGCGCCCGCGGCGCCGCGACCGAGCTGGCGGCCCTGCTCGACCTCGGCATCCCGGTGCTCACGACCGTCAACGGCAAGGGCGTGGTCGACGAGGCGCACCCCGGCGCGCTCGGCGCGTCGGTGCGGTTGCCCGAGGCGCACGCCGTGCTCGACGAGGCCGACGTGCTGCTCGTCGTCGGCAGCGAGCTCGGCGACTCCGACCTGTGGGGCGGCGTGGTCGCGCCCGGTGGGGCCGGGCGGCTGGTCGTCCGGGTCGACATCGACCCCGGTCAGCTGCACAAGAACCTGCCGGCGGACCTGCCCGTCCACAGCGACGCGGCCGTGTTCCTGGCCGCGCTGGCGGATCGGCTGCGCGCGGCGGGCGTCGTACGGCAGCCGGATCCGGGCCTGCGCGCGCGGGTGCTCGCGGGCGCCGAGCGCGACGCCGGCCCGTGGGCGCGGATCCAGCACGAGCTGCGCGCGGTGGTGCCGCCGGACGCGGTCGTGGCCGGCGACAGCTCGCAGGTGACCTACTACGGCACGGTGCACCACTGGCCGATGACGCCGGCGCACCGGCTGCTCTACCCCACCGGCTACGCCACCCTCGGCTACGGCCTGCCCGCCGCGATCGGCGCCAAGGTGGCCGCCCCGGAGCGCGCGGTGGTCGCGGTGGTCGGCGACGGCGCCGTCATGTTCACCGTGCAGGAGCTGATGACCGCGGTCGAGCTGGGCCTGTCGCTGCCGGTCGTGGTGGTCGACAACGGCGGCTACGCCGAGATCCGGGAGCAGATGCTGGAGCGCTCGATCCCGCCCCTGGCCGTCGACCTCACCGCGCCCGACTTCGCCGCGTTGGCGCGCGCGTTCGGGGCTCGCGGGGTGCGGGCCGCGGGCGTCGACGAGCTCGGCGCCCTGGTCGGCGCGGCGCTGGACGCACCCGGACCGACGCTCATCCACCTCACCGTGTAGCCGGGTCGGGCGCGGTTCACCGGTCCGAGGACGCGCGCCGGCGCCAGTCGGTCGGCAGCGCGATGCCGTCGAGCCCCGCGCCCTGGAAGATCAGGCGGTACGCGTCGGGGTCCTCGTGGCGCTGGCGCTCGAACATGCGGTGCAGATTGGCCCACAGCGGCGTGCTGCTCGGGGAGCCGAGGTACTCCCCGGTGACGGTGCCCGGGAGCACCTGGGTCTGCATGCCCAGCGCCGTCAGCAGCTGCCGTGGGTAGGAGTCCATGATCATCACGACGAACTCGATGTCGTTGGCGAAGGCCGCGGTCACGATGCCGTGGTAGAGCGCGGCCGCGCACAGTCCCTCCCGGCCGGCGCCGGGGCGCACCGCGACGGTCGCGATGTCCCAGGTGCGCTCGGGGTCGACGCCGGCCGCCCGCGCCGAGCGCAGGCCGTCGACACCCCACGGCGGACGGGAGAGGTCGTTGAGGGTCTTCAGCCCGGCCGGGCCGAACTCGATGAACCGTGCCGTCGCCACCGCCTCGTCGTCCTCGTCGAGCACGGTCATGAACCCGGTGGCGTCAAGGTAGGGGCCGTACTCGACCTCGAACTCGGCGGCGGTGTTGCCGTAGCGCTCCAAGAACACATCGGCCTCGCACCGGAGCGCCGCGGCCAGCTCCTCGCCGAGCGGGTCGAGCACGAAGCGGAGGGGGGCGGCGTTCACGGGTCCATCTTGGCAGCCGACAGGTGCAGAGCGCGGGTGAGGGCCTGCGGCGTCCAGTCGCGCACCCAGCGCTCCATCTCCACGGCCGGCATCGGGCTGGCCAGGTGGTAGCCCTGGACGGTGTCGATCCCCATCTCGATCAGCACCTCCAGATCGGCGGCGTTCTCGACTCCTTCGGCCACGATGCGCATGTCCAGCGCGTGGGCCAGCTGGATGGTGGAGGCGACGATCATCCGGCTGCGGCTGTCGGCCGACACATTGCGGACCAGCGAGCGGTCGATCTTGAGCTCCTGGACCGGCAGGTTGCGCAGGTAGGTCAGCGAGGAGAAGCCGGTGCCGTAGTCGTCGATCGAGACCTGCACGCCGTGGCTGCGCAGGTCCTGGAGCACGTCGCGGGTGTGCTGCGGGTCCCCGAGGAAGGAGTCCTCGGTGACCTCGAGCACCACGCCCTCGGCGGGGACGCCACTCTCGTCCATCGCGGCGTAGAGCTGCGGCAGGAAGGCCTGGCTGAGCAGCTCGGTCGGCGCGCAGTTGACCGCGACCCGCAGGTCCAGGCCGGCCTGCAGGCGCCGGTGGTGGTCGCGCACGGCCTGCCGGGCGACGACCGCCGACAGCGTCGGCATCAGTCCGGCCCGGCGCGCCGCCGGGAGGAAGGAGACCGGGCTGATCACGCCCTGGACCGGGTGCCGCCAGCGGACCAAGGCCTCCACACCGGAGATCCGCATCGTCGCGACGTCGAGCTGCGGCTGGTACCAGACCTCGATCTGGCCGTCGGCTATCCCCTTGCGCAGCTCCTCGGCCAGCTGCAGCCGCGAGCGGGAGAACTCGTCGAGCTCGGCGTCGTACAGCGCCGCGCCCATGCCGGCGTTCTTCGCCTGGTACATCGCGACGTCCGCGCGGCGCAGCATCTCGCCGCTGTCGGGGTCGTCGGCGAGCGCGACGGTGATGCCGATCGAGCCGGACGGGGAGATCTCGATGCCCTCGACGGCGATCGGCTTCGCGAGGTCGCGCAGGACCTGGTGGGCGATCTCGAGCAGTTCGATCTCGTCGTCGGCAGCCAGGATGATCGCGAACTCGTCGCCGCCGAGCCGAGCCACCATGTGGTGGGGGTCGACCGCCTCACGCATCCGGACCGCGACCAGGCGCAGCACCGTGTCGCCGACGTGGTGGCCGAGCCCGTCGTTGATCTCCTTGAACCCGTCGAGGTCGAGCAGCATCAGGGCGAGCGGCTTGTGGTCCTGCAGTCCGTCCTCGAGCCGGACCCGCACGGCCCGGCGGTTCGGCAGCTTGGTCAGGTCGTCGGTCCGCGACAGCGCGAACGCCTCGGTGGCCCGGTTGGCGTCCTTGAGCGCCAGCCCCATCCGCCACGCCACGGTGACCATGGTGAGCAGCGCCGGCGGCAGGGTGTAGTAGGCCAGCGACTCGTCAGGGCGGATCATCAGCACCGCCGTGGCCACCACGCCGGCGCTCACGAGAACAGCGGTGCCCGCGGCCTTCGGCACCTTCCTGATCAGCGACTGAGGCGGCCGACAGGCGGCCGCGACCAGCAGCGCGAAGGCGCCTCCCCACAGCGCGTTGCTGGCGTTGGCGAAGTCGTAGGTGCGCGCCGAGGCCTGCAGCGCGAACCCCGAGTCGGCGCAGGCGAGCAGGGTGAAGGCGATCACGAGCATCACGCTCTTGCGCCGGTCGCTGCGCGCCTGCAGCAGCCACTGACCGAAGACGGCCAGGGCCAGGACCATGTCGGCCAACGGGTAGATGAGCGCCAGGAGCAGGGGCACGCCCTCCTGGCCCGACGCCAGCTGGATCGGGGTCACGAGGAGCAGCGAGGCCACACAGGAGGTCGCGCCGCAGATCACCGCGATGTCCAGCCACCCGCGGGTCTGGCGCTGCTGGCGTCGGTCCACGTCGAGCATCAGGTAGCCGGCCATGCCGAGATAGGAGGCCAGGAAGAGCCACTCGGCCGGCGCCGGGAAATGCGGCCGGGTCACCGCGCTCTCGGCGTTGACCGACATCGAGCCCAGCGACCACGCGAGCACCGCCGCCAGCAGCAGGAGCAACCCGCGCCTGCGCTCGGGGTACAGCCACGCCGCCAGGGCGAGGCGCAGCAGCAGCATGGGGAAGAAGATGGTGAGCGTCGTCAGGAGGACAGCCTGGCTGTTGACGTGGATCGCGGACTGCGCGACCTGGTTGGCGGCCAGGCCGACGATCAGCCAGGCCCACGACGCGTACGCGACCACGCGCTCGGCCACGGCTACCCGGGACGAGCGCGACGCGGCATCGGATGTGGGGCCCACGGCTCTCGCGCTCCCTCGTCGGCTGACAGACCAGTACTGGCCCACGGTTCCCGTCGGCCCATCCCCCGCCCACCTGAGTGGTTCCCGCACCATCTTGCCTCAGTCGGTCAACCCGTCTCCTCCAGGGCCGCCAGGACCCGGTCGACGTCGGCCCGCGTCGTGTGCGGGTTCACGAAGCACAGGCGCAGCGCCACGGCCCCGTCGACGGTCGTCGGCGTCACCAGCGCGAAGCCGTCGGCACGCGCCGCGCGCGACCACGCGTCGTAGCGCTCCCGCGTCCAGCCGCGCCTGCGGAGGAGCACCACCGAGAGTCCCGGCTCGGCCGCCAGCTCCAGCGCCGCGCTGGCAGCTACCCGTCCGGCGGCGTACCGCGCCGTGGCGAGGCAGGACTCGACCGCCCGGCGGTAGGCGTCGGCGCCGTGGGCGACCAGCGACGCCCACAGCGGCAGCCCCCGCGCCCGACGGGTCAGGTGGACGGCGTAGTCGGCCGGGTTGTCCATGCCGTCGTCGTACGCCGACTCGAGGTACGGCGCGCGCTGGCGGTGCGCGGCGCGGGCGAGCTCCGGCTCCCGGTAGAGCACCGCGGCGCAGTCGAACGGCGTGAAGAGCCACTTGTGGGGGTCGATGGTCAACGAGTCGGCCCGCTCGATGCCGTCGAAGGCGGCGCGCTCGGCCGGGACGAGCAGGGCCGCGCCGCCGTACGCCGCGTCGACGTGCAGCCACAGCCCGTACCCGGCGCACAGATCGGCGATCTCCGCGAGCGCGTCGACCGCTCCGGTGTTGGTCGCGCCGGCGCTCGCGACGACCGCGACCACGTCGCGGGGGTCGAGCGCGTCGAGCACCGGCTTCAGGTCGGCGGCACGCAGCGGCTCGTCCGGCGCACCTGCCCGCTCGACGACGCAGCCCATGATCGCCGCCGCCGCGTCGACCGAGGCGTGCACACCGGCGCCGGCGAGGATGGTGCGAGGGAGGGTCCCGTGGGCGCTCCGGGCGTGCCGGGCCGCGACCAGCGCGCTGAGGTTGGCGATCGAGCCGCCGCTGACGAACGCGCCGTGCGCCTGGTCCGGGTAGCCCGCGAGGTCGCACAGCCAGCGCAGCGCGGCGCGCTCGGCCGCGACGGCCGCGCCCGCCTCCAGCTCGCTGCCGCCGTAGACCGAGGCCGCGGACAGCGCGGCGTCGGCGAGCACGGCGGCCGGCGTCGGCGCCCCGCCCACGAAGGCGAGATAGCGCGGGTGGTCGGTGGGGAACGCGGTCGGCAGGACCTGGTCGCGCAGCGCCGCCCAGGTGGCCTCGAGCCCGATGCCCGCCCCACCCACCTCGGGCAGGCGCGCCGGCGCGTCGTAGGGCGCCGTGAGCCGCTCCGGGTGGGCGAGCCGGTCGGCGATCCAGTCGGCGACGGCGGCCAGCGTCCGCCGGTCCTCGACCGCGAAGCCGTGCATCACTCGGTGGGCACGTCGGCCGCGATCTCCGCCAGCCACGCGGCCGGGCTGGCGTCCGACGGCATCCGCCAGTCGCCGCGCGGTGACATCGTTCCGCCCGGGCTCACCTTGGGCCCGTTCGGCAGCGCCGAGCGCTTGAACTGGCTGCTGAAGAAGCGCCGGACGAAGACCTCGAGCCAGCTCCGGATCGTCGCCAGGTCGTACGACGTCTCGCCGCTCCCCCACGCGTGGTGGGCCAGGAAGGCGATCTTGCTCGGCCGGTAGCCCCGGCGCAGCACGTGGTAGAGCGTGAAGTCCTGCAGCGAGTACGGCCCGACCGAGTCCTCGGTGCGCTGCTCGCCGCCGGGGATCAGCTCGGGGGTGATCTCCTGCTCCAGGATCGCCTGGAGCACCCCATTGACGGAGGCGGCCTCGTCGTCGTAGTCCGTGTCACTCTTCGCGTGGAGCTGGTCGGTGTCGATCACCCAGCGGATGAGGTGCTGGATCAGCGTCTTGGGCACGCCGGCGTTGACGTTGTAGTGGGACATCTGGTCGCCGACGCCGTAGGTGCACCAGCCGAGCGCGAGCTCGGACAGGTCACCCGTGCCGAGCACGATCCCGCCGCGGTGGTTGGCGAGGCGGAACAGGTAGTCGGTGCGCAGTCCGGCCTGGACGTTCTCGAAGGTGATGTCGTAGACCGGCTCGCCGTCGGCGAACGGGTGCCCGAGGCCCTCCAGCATGGTCCGCGCCGCGGGCTTGATGTCGAGCTCCTCGAAGGTGCAGCCCAGCGCCTGGGAGAGGCGGGTGGCGTAGGACTTCGTGGTCTCCCCGGTGGCGAAGCCCGGCATCGTGAACGCGTGGATGTCGCTGCGCGGGCGCCCGAGCCGGTCCATCGCCTTGGCCGCGACGATCAGCGCATGGGTGGAGTCGAGCCCGCCGCTGACCCCGATCACGATCTTGGGCTGACCGATGGCACTGAGTCGCTGCTCGAGGCCGGAGACCTGGATGTTGTAGGCCTCGTAGCAGTCCTGGTAGAGGCGCACCGGGTCGTCGGGCACGAACGGGAAGCGCGCGACCTCGCGCCGCAGCCCGATGTCGCCGGCCGGCGGCTCCAGCTCGAACTCCACCCAGGTGAACTGCGCCGGCTCGACGCCCTCGGCCACCCGGTTGTCGTCGAAGGTGCCCTGCCGCATCCGCTCCTGGCGCAGCCGGTCGAGGTCGACGTCGACCACGGTCGCCCGCGGCCCGTCGGGGAAGCGCTCACTCTGACCGAGCAGGTCGCCCAGCTCGTACACCATGGTCTGGCCGTCCCAGGACAGGTCGGTCGTCGACTCGCCCTGGCCCGCGGCCGCGTAGACGTAGGCCGCATTGCACCGCGCGCTGGCACTGCGGGCCAGCAGGTGGCGGTCCTCGGCGCGCGCGATCGTGATCGGGCTCCCCGAGAGGTTGGCGAGCACGGTAGCCCCGGCGAGCGCCGCGGTCGCGCTCGGCGGGACGGGCACCCACATGTCCTCGCAGACCTCGACGTGCAGGTGCAGGCCCCGCACGTCGCTGGCCGAGAAGATCAGGTCGTTGCCGAACGGGACCGTCTCGCCGTTGAGCTCGATGCCGTTCTCGGCGGCACTCCGGGTCGCGCCCGCGGCGAACCAGCGCGCCTCGTAGAACTCGCGGTAGGTCGGCAGGTAGGACTTCGGGGCCACGCCGAGCACCCGGCCGCCGTGGATCACCACCGCGCAGTTGTAGACCCGGTTGCCGTGCGCGAGGGGCGCCCCGACGACCAGCACCGGGCGCAGGTCCGCCGAGGCGACCGTCAGGTCGAGGATCGCCTCGCGCACCCCGTCGAGCAGCGTGTCCTGCAGGAACAGGTCGTCGACGGCGTACCCGGTCAGGCCGAGCTCCGGGAACACCGCCACCGCCACCGCGTCGTCGTGGAGCACGCGCGCCTGCTCCAAGGTGCGCGCGGCATTGGTCGCGGGGTCCGCGATGGCGACCGGCAGGGTCACCGCCGCGACCCGCGCGAACCCGTGGGCATAGGCCGAGTAGAAGTCCACGGGGCGAGTCTAGGGAAGCGGGCCGCGCGCGCCCGCCGATGAGTCGGCGGCCCGGCACCGGTCTGCACCCGCATGAGCCTCGCGACCAGCCACATCCAGCCCTGCCTGTGGTTCGACGACCGGCTGGAGGAGGCGGCGCGCTTCTACACCGCGATCTTCCCGAACTCCTCGATCAGCCATCTCGGACCGGTGGCCGGCGAGTTCACCCTCGACGGGCTCACCTTCCGCGGCGTCAACGGCGGCCCCGAGCTCGCGTTCTCGGAGGCGGTGTCCTTCTCGATCGTGTGCCGGGACCAGTCCGAGGTGGACTACTACTGGGACTCCCTCGCCGACGGCGGCCAGGAGTCGGTGTGCGGGTGGCTCAAGGACCGGTTCGGGCTGTCCTGGCAGGTGGTGCCGACCCGGCTCCACGACCTGCTCGCCGATCCCGACCCCGATCGGGCCGAGGCCGTCAGTCGGGCCCTGCTCGGCATGCGCCGGATCGTGGTCGCCGAGCTCGAGGCGGCGGCGGACGCGGCCGCTCCGAGGGCCGCGGGGTGACGGAGCACACAGCGCGCCGGGCCGTCGTACCGCACTAGCCTCGTGGGTGCCCGTCAACGAACGTGGACCCGCACCCGCGGGCCGCGAGTCACCAGGAACGGAGCTCGACGATGAGCAGCACCACCCCCGAAGAGACCGCCCCGTACGGCGGGTCCGCACCGATCAGGCGGATCCGCACCCATCACCTTCGAGAGCTCAAGCAGCGCGGCGAGCGCTTCTCGATGCTCACCAGCTACGACCAGCTGACCGCGCAGATCTTCGACGAGGCCGGCATCGAGGTCCTCCTCGTCGGCGACAGCGCGTCCAACAACGTCCTCGGCAACAGCACCTCGATCCCGGTCACGGTCGACGAGCTGCTCCCCCTGACCCGCGCGGTCAGCCGCTCCGTGTCGCGCGCCCTGGTGGTGGGCGACCTGCCGTTCGGCTCCTACCAGGCCTCGCCGGAGCAGGGCTACCTCACCGCTGCCCGGTTCATGAAGGAGGGCGGCGCCCACTGCGTGAAGCTCGAGGGCGGCGTCGAGATGACCCCGCAGATCGAGCGGATGACCCGCGGCGGCATCCCGGTCATGGCCCACATCGGGTTCACCCCGCAGTCCGAGCACGCCCTCGGCGGCTACCGGGTCCAGGGCCGTGGCGACGCCGCCGAGCGGATCCTGCGCGACGCCTTCGCCGTCCAGGAGGCCGGCGCCTTCGCGGTCGTGATGGAGATGGTCCCTGGCGACGTCGCCGCCGAGGTCACCGCCAAGCTCGAGATCCCGACCATCGGCATCGGCGCCGGCAGCCGCTGCGACGGCCAGGTCCTGGTCTGGCAGGACGCCTTCGGTCTGCGCACCGGCAAGCTGCCCCGCTTCGTCAAGCAGTACGCCGACCTGCGCTCGGTGCTCCTCGACGCGGCCAAGGACTACGACGCCGAGGTGAAGTCGGGCGCCTTCCCGGGGCCCGAGCACACCTTCTGACCGAGTTGGGTCGGTGAGAGTGACCTGGGAGTCACCCTCACCCACCCAACCTCAGGCTGCGGGCACACCCAGCAGCCTCAGGTCCCGTGCGACCCGCTCCGGCTCGTCCCGCAGCTCCCGCGCAGTCGGTGAACCGGAGCCGTCCATCCGCGTCGCGTCGGCGCACCTGACGCATGGGCTCGGCCAGCCGGGCAGCACGGCACATCCGCCGCACGTCCAGCTCGGCGGTCGACTGCGCACCACCCCCGATCTCCACCAGCGCGCGACGGAACCTGTCGGCGCCACGGAGCGGCTGCATGCGGCCGATCCACTCCTCCAGCCGCCTCGGCGACGTCAGCCCTTGCTGGACGACCGCCGCCAGCACACCTTCCGCGACCCGCGGGTTCCGCCGGGTCGAGGCGAAGCGCAGCACCGCGGGCTCGACGCGGCACACGGGCAGTCCGCCGCCGCGCCGCCGCCAGTCCCGCAGCGGCCGGCGCGTCCGCACGAAAACCACACCCGGGTGCCCAGCCCCGACGGAGGAGCCGTGCGGGACGAGGATCGTCACGGCGTCGCGATGCCAGTTCCGCAGCCCGGCCACCTCGGCCGCGGACAGGTCACCGACCAAGGCTTCCGGGCCACCGTGGAGCACGCCGAGCCAGAGCAGCTGCCGACGGGACAGCTCGCCGGTCGTCGGGGACCACGCCCCGAAGCATCCGCCATCGTGCGCGACCACGCGCACGTCCTCCACAGGGCTCAGCCGAGCCCGCGCCGTTCCAGCAACGGCTCGATCGGCGCGGGCCGGCCCCGCCACTCGGCGTACGACTCCAGCGGGTCGCGGGTGCCGCCGATGCCGATCACGTGGCGCAGGTAGGTCTCGCCGTTCTCCCGGGTCAGCCCGCCGTGGTCGCGGAACCAGGCCACCGTGTCGGCGTCGAGGACCTCGCTCCAGATGTAGGAGTAGTAGGCCGAGGCGTAGCCGGAGCTGAAGCTGTGGGCGAAGTACGGCGTGGCATAGCGCGGTGGCACCGCCGGGTTGTCGAGCCCGGCCGCGGCGAGCGCGCGCCGCTCGAAGGCGGCGACCTCCTCGACCGAGGTGGGCACCTCGTCGGGGCCGAGCTCGTGCCAGGCCAGGTCGATCAGCGCCGCGCCGAGGTACTCGCTCGTCGCGAAGCCCTCGTTGAAGGTCTCGGCCGCGCGCAGCCGCTCGACCACCTCGGCCGGGATCGGCTCGCCCGTCTCGTGGTGGACGGCGTAGCTGGCGAGGACCTCGGGCCACAGCACCCACATCTCGTTGACCTGCGAGGGGTACTCGACGAAGTCGCGGAAGACCGCGGTCCCGCCGAACTTGGGGTACGTCGCGCGGGCGAGCAGCCCGTGCAGGGCGTGGCCGAACTCGTGGAACAGGGTGCGGGTCTCGTCCCAGGTCAGCAGCGTCGCCTCCCCAGCGGCCGGCTTGGGCACGTTGAGGTTGTTGACGACGACGGAGGTGTCGACGCCGAGCAGGCCCGACTGGGTCACGAAGCTGCTCATCCAGGCGCCGCCGCGCTTGGTGTCGCGGGTGTAGAGGTCGAGCAGGTAGAGGCCGATCGGGGTCCCGTCGCGGCTGACCTCGAAGACCCGCACGTCGGGGTGGTAGCCCGGCAGGTCGGGCCGCTCCTCGAAGGTCAGCCCGTAGAGGCGGCCGGCCGCGAAGAAGACGCCGTCGCGCAGCACCCGCTCGGCCTCGAGCCACGGGCGCAGCGCGGCCAGGTCGACGTCGTACCGGGCGCCGCGGACCCGCTCGGCGTAGAACGGCCAGTCCCAGGGCTCGACCGGGAAGCCGGCGAGCTCGGACATCGCGTCCTGCTCGGCCCGCGCGTTGCGGGCCGCGGGTACGGCGAGCCGCTCCAGGAGGGAGCGCACCGCCTCGGGCGTGCCGGCCGTGTTGTCGGCCGTGACCGCCGCCGCGTGGTTGGCGAAGCCGAGCAGCCGGGCACGCTGGGCGCGCAGCCGCAGGATGTCGAGGGCGATGGCGCGGGTGTCGTGCTCGCCGCCGCGGCTGCCGCGGCCGCGCTGGGCCTCGGAGAGCCTGCGGCGCAGGTCGCGGTCGGTGAGCGAGGCGAGGTGCGGGTGCGCGGTGGGCAGCACCAGGGTGAGCAGGTGGCGCCCGTCGAGGCCGCGCGCCACGGCAGCCGCGGCGGCGGCCGAGATCTCGCCCGGGGTGAGTCCGTCGAGCTCGGCGACGTCGTCGACGACGACGGCCAGGTCGTTGCTGTCGGCCTGCAGGGCCAGCTCGAAGGCCGTCTCCTGGCTGGAGATCCGCTCGTTGAGCTCGCGGAGCCGGGCCTTGTCGTCGTCGCCCAGGGCGGCGCCGGCGAGTCGGAACTCGGTGACATAGCGCTCGACGAGGTAGGCGGCCTCGGGGTCGAGGCCCGCTCGGTCGTCGTAGACGGCCTGGAGCCGGGCCCACAGCGCGGGGTCGAGCAGGATCGCGTCGCCGTGGGCGGCGAGCCGGGGCGCGAAGCGCGCGCGCACGCCGTCGATCACCGGGTTGGCGTCGGCGCCGGCCTTGTTCCAGAACACCCGCAGCACGCGGGCCAGCGTCGTCCCGCTCAGCTCGAGCGGGACCAGGGTGTTGGCGAAGGTCGGCGGCGCCGGGTCGTCGCTGATCGCGGCGACCGCGGCGAGCTGCTCGGCCATGGCCGCCTCGATCGCCGGGGCGTAGTCGTCGTCGTCGATGTCGGCGAACCGCGGCAGCTGGTGCGGCAGGTCGCTGGTCCCGAGAAGTGCGTCCGTCGTCACGGACCCACCCTAGAGAGTCGGGCCCGCCTCCGGCGTGGGTTCGGCGCTCGGCTCGGTCGTCGCGGGGACGTCGCCCGGCAGCTCCTCGGTCGGCTGCTCGGTCGGCTGGTCCGTGGGCAGGCTGGGCTCGGGCGTGGGTTCCGGCGTAGGTTCCGGCGTGGGATCGGGCGTCGGCTCCGGCGTGGGCTCGGGCGTGGGCTCCGGCGTCACGGGCGCCGAAACCGTCGGCTCCGGCTGGATCGGCTCCACCCCGAGCGCCGAGCGGGTGCGGGCGAGCACGGTGACCACCTCGGTGCAGCACTCGGGCGCCACGTCGGCGGGTACGGCGTCCGGCACCGCCGCGAGGGCGGACAGCTCCGCGGACTGGGCGCGGTAGTCGGCCACCAGGCGGTTCACCGTGCGGGCGAAGTGGGGGGTGGCGTCGTAGCCGTGGAGCGCCTTGCGCAACGCCTTCGGTCGGGACAGGTCCTTGCCGCTGGCACAGAGCAGGACCGCCGCGCCGAGCGTGGCGTCGTCGAGGTCCTGCACATTGCGCTCGCCGTCGCTGTCGGCGTCGACGGCCACCTGGGACCAGGTCTGCGGCAGCAGCCCCATCGGGCCGAGCGGCGCGTCCCAGCGCGGGTTGCCGTCGAGCTCGCCGGCGTCGGTGTCGGAGACCTCGCTGCGTCCGCCCTTGCCGTTGAGGGCCCGGCCGACCAGGGCCGGCTTGACCCGGCCCCGGGTCGAGATCCGGTGGTCGAGGGTGGCGCCCTGGCCGTGGTTCGAGGCGAGCCTGCCGATGGCGGCCAGCACCAGCCAGTCGAGGTTGCAGGGCGCGGCGGCGTCGATGACGGTCGCCGCGCGCTGGTAGGCCGCCACGGCCGCCGCGGGCGCGTCGGCCAGGCGGTCGTCGTAGCCGCCGGCGGTGGAGACGTTGCGGATCACCACCTCGGGCGCGCTCTCCGCCGCCGGCTCGACCGCCGGCGGCGCGGTGGCGGGCGTCGCGGGCGCGACGCTGTCGGGACCGGTGGCGGCGCTCACCCGGTCCGGCGTCGGGCGCGCGGGCCGGCGATCACCGACCACTCCCGTGGTGGTCAGGACGACGGCGATGGCCGCGAGCACCGAGAGGATGGTGATGGCTCGACGCACGCGGCGTCCGCCGAGCCCGGCGGCGACCCCCATTGTCCACCTGCTTCCTGTTCCTGGACTCGACCAGTGTTCTCCTGAATTCGCGAGATCGCAGCCGATTCAGCAGGACTTCACGGGATCTGCTGCATTTTGTCACCAAGGTGGGTGAGAGGATGCGCCGGTGGCCGAGCTGATCTTCCGTACCGGGACGATGGACGCCGGCAAGTCGACCCTCGCTCTGCAGACCAACCACAACCATGCCGCCCGTGGCCGCCGGGGCCGGCTGTTCACCAGCCACGACCGTGCCGGCACCGCCATGGTCTCGTCGCGGCTGGGCCTGGTCGCCGACGCCGAGGAGGTCGCTCCCGACTTCGACTTCTGGCGCTACACGGTCGACGCGCTCACCCAGGGCGCCCGGATCGACTACCTCATCTGCGACGAGGCGCAGTTCTACACCGCCGCGCAGATCGACCAGCTGGCCAAGGTCGTCGACGAGCTGCAGATCGACGTGTTCTGCTTCGGCATCCTCACCGACTTCCGCACCCGCCTGTTCCCCGGCTCCGCGCGCCTCGTCGAGCTCGCCGACCGCACCGAGGTGCTCCAGGTCGAGGCGCTGTG
This sequence comes from Nocardioides nitrophenolicus, assembly GCF_016907515.1. Taxonomy (NCBI): domain Bacteria; kingdom Bacillati; phylum Actinomycetota; class Actinomycetes; order Propionibacteriales; family Nocardioidaceae; genus Nocardioides; species Nocardioides nitrophenolicus. The sequence continues at coordinate 5,127,026 of NZ_JAFBBY010000001.1, read as the reverse complement.
CTGGTGCGGCAAGCGCGCCACCCACAACGCCCGCACCGAGAACGGCGTCATGGTCACCGAGGGCGAGGTCATCGTGGTCGGCGACGTCGAGGACGCCGGCCACCCGCCCGCCGCGGCCGACGACGCCGACATCGAGGTCGCCTACGAGGTGCTGTGCCGCCAGCACCACCGGCGCGGCATGACAGCGGCCCGGGCGCGGGCGGTCAGCCTGTCACCCGAGCCGCTGCCGTTCACCTGATCAGCAGGCGCTGTAGGTGCGTGCCAGCGTCTTCTTCTTGCCGTTGTCGAGCTTGACCTCGACGCTCAGCTGCGTCGCCCCGGCCGGGATCCCCGCCACGACGTACGGCGCGCCCTTCTTGGCCTTCTTCGCGGCCTTAGCGAGCTTCGCGCCCTTCAGCTTCTTCACGGTCGCGCCATTGGCCTTGACCTTGACCCACTTCACGTCGTCGACCTTCTTCGCCAGCTTCTTCGTCAGGGCGACGGGAGTCGAGTGGGTGGTGCAGTCGATCTGGTAGCCGAGCCCGACGTACTTGCCGGCATTGCCGGACGCGGGTGTGGTCGCAGACGACGTGCCGGGCTGCATGACCGAGATCTTCCAGGCGGCGGGCTGAACGAAGGAGACCACCTCGATCCTGACCTGGTCGCCGACGGCGAACGCGACGTTGTCGAGGTCGAGGACCCCTGCCTCGAGCTCAGCGAGCTCCGCGGTGTCGTCCTCGCTCGCGTAGTCGGCGGCGACGCACGCGCCGTTGCGATAGGCGTAGATGGCGAAGGTCTCGACCGTGGACATGCCCTCGACGGACCCGGTCAGCACGATGCGACGCGGCCCGTTCGACTGGGAGACGAACTGCACCGCGTCGTAGGTCACCGGAGAGCCAGTGGCGGAGCCCGCGGGATCGCACTGGTCGGTCGCGACCTTCGGCTCAGTGAAGATCTTCGAAGAGTCGGTGCCCTCGACGGTGCCGCTGAAGGTCTCATCGGCGTGGGCGGCTGAGACGCCGAACGTCATCGGGAGCAGGACGGCAGCGCCGAACGCCGCCAGGAAGTGGGGGGTCTTCATGGGATCCGACGCTAGGCCCTGCCGTGCGTGCTGTCCGCCGAACGGCGAACCTCCTCAGCAGGAGCTGTAGGCCCGGCTCGCCCGGCGCTTCTTGGCACCCTTGACCTTCACCACGACCTCGACCGACGTCGCGCTCGCGGGCACGCCGCGCAGCAGCACACCCTTCCGGGCGGCCTTCCGCATCCCGCGGGCCTTGACCTTGGCGACCTTCACGCCACCGGCGCGGAACACGAGCTGGGTGAGCACGCCGCTGCGGGCGAGCCTCTTGCCCTTCTTGGTGAGCTTCGCGTGCGCCGTGCCGGTGCCGCAGAGGACCTGAGCGGGCAGGGCGACGTACTTCGTCGCCTTGCCGGTGCCGGGACCGTTGTTGGAGCCGGGCTGGAGGACGTCGAGCGTCCACGGCGTCGTGCGGCCGGCGGACTCGCTGATCTCGTCGCCGATGTAGACGTCGACCCGGTCGCCCTTGGCGATCTGGACCCCGTCGACGTCGACCTTCATGGGCGGGTCCCAGTCGGAGTCGTCGTCGGGGGCGTAGTCGGCAGCGACGCAGACGCCGTTGCGGAACACCCAGACGGGCGGCGTAGGGTCGCTCGGGGCGATCAGCACGAACCGACGCGGACCGTCGGTGGTGGACACGAAGGACACCTTGTCGACCCGGGAGGTGTAGCTGCCGTCCCCGGGACCGCAGGTGTCAGTGGCGTAGTCAGGCCAGCTCAGCGGCACGCTCGCGGGCGGGTCGCTGGAGTCGAGGACGCCGGAGTAGTGCTGGTCGGCGTGGGCCGGCGGCACCGCCAGCGCGAGGGGCGCGAGCGTGGCGGCGCACAGCACGGCGAGGACCCGAGAGAGCTTCACGCGCGCAGGCTACCCGGCGTCAGCGCGCCTCGAGCCCGTCGGGTACGGCGTCAGTCGACGAGGACCGGGATCAGCATCTCGTCGGGGGTCAGCGAGCCGTGCATGCCGATCAGCTTGTTCTCGTAGGGAAAGCCGTCGGTCGACAGCACCGCGAAGTCACCGCGGCAGGCCACCACCACGTCGCCGATGCGCGGCAGCACCGACGGGTCGACCGGTCCGAACCAGCCGCGGCCGATCGCCTCGGACCGGCTGAGCACCTCGGCCCGCTCCCCCAGCCGCTCACGCCAGGTCGCGACCACGTCGGGGACCGCGCCGCCGGTGCAGTAGAGGTGGCGGAAGCGTGCCTCGCCACCGACCAGGGCGACGCCGGCGCGCAGGTCGTCGTCGGCCGACACGTCGAGCCGGGCCGAGGCGGGTACGTCGACCATGCCGTGGTCGGCGATCACCACCAGGCGGCGGTCGGCGGGCAGCGCCTCGCGCAGCTGCTCGGCCTCGTGGTCGATCATCGCGAGCTGCTGCAGCCACTGGCTCGACGCGACCCCCCAGCGGTGGCCGGTCCAGTCGAGGTCGCCGTCGTAGACGTAGGTCAGCGTGGGCTGGCGCGGGGACGCGGCGGACGCGGCGACCACGGCGGCGATCCGCTCGCCGACCCGGTCCACGCCGACGTACTCCGCGCCGCGGTGGGCCGCCACGGTCAGCCCGCTGCCGTTGAACTCCCGCTTGTTGACCACCGTCACCCGCACGCCCGCTGCCTGCAGCGACGAGAACGTGGTCTGGTGCGGCTGCCACTGGACCGGGTCGACGTCGCCGTCCCAGAGCAGCGCGTTGAGCAGCTCGCTGGTGCCGGGGATGCGCGTGGTGAAGCCGACCAGGCCGTGGGCGCCGGGGGTGAGCCCGGTGCCGAGCGTGGTGAGCGACGTCGACGTGGTCGACGGCACGCTGGCGGTCGCCGGCGCGGAGCTCTCCAGCAGCGAGGAGAGGTACGGCGCCGCGTGGGCGTAGCGCTCGAGCAGCCGGGCGCCGAGCCCGTCGATCAGGAAGACGACGTACGACGACGCCTCGGGCAGCACCAGCCCGGTCGGCGCCGGCCCGAGCGGGCTGCCGAGGGCGTGCGCCGCGGCCGGGACGATGTCGCCGAGCGAGCGGACGCCGTACGCCGGCTCGCAGAAGGCGGCGGCGACCTCCACCCGGTCAGCCCCTCGTCAGCGCCGACAGCGACGCGGCGAAGGAGAGCAGCCCGCCGACCGCGTCGGTGCCGTCGGCGGCGGCCGAGACGCGCAGCGAGAAGTCGTCGGACGACAGGGTGCCGGTGTAGCCGTGGTCGGCCTCGCACTGCGGGTCGTTGCATCCGGCCGGCTCGAGGTCGACCCGGTTGACCGCGCCCCAGCCGATGGTGAGCACCGCCTCGGCGGGCGGGCGCGGGCCGGCGGTGGGGTTGGTCGTCATCCGGGTGACCACGACGGAGGCCACCGACCGGAGACTGACCGCCTCGGTCGAGGTGGAGGTGTACGGCTCGGGCAGCAGGTCGTCGCCGGCGTGCTCGTCGGTGTGGGCCAGGATCAGCCGCGACGGCGTCAGCACGATCACGGTCTGGTGGCGGCGTACCTCGTCGCGCTCGAAGGTCGGCTCGTGGTGCACGTAGTAGGACACCACGGTCTCGCCGGCCACCGCGCCGGCGACCGCGTCGGAGACGACCTCCGGGTAGTAGCCGGTACGGTCGATCGCAGCGCTCAGCTCGGCGCCCCGGTCCCGGTCAGTCATGGGCGCATCCTCCCACGACCGTCGCCGGCGCCGACGGACGACCACTCCTACTCCGGGATCGTGGTGACCAGGTCCGGCATCCGGCGCACCAGCGAGTCGGGCCGGGGGTCCTTGACCGCGGCGACCCGGACCGAGGCCGTGAGCACCGCGGCGGAGTCGACGCCGGCGAGCACCAGCGACAGCTCGAGCGCGCTGACCTGCGGCAGGTCGCCCTGCAGCGCGGCGACCTTGGTGATCAGCTCCTCGATCGCCGCGACGTTGACGGGATCGGCGCCGCGGTAGCCGAACAGCAGCGGCGAGCTCTTCACCTCGCGCACCATCCCGGACACCTCGTGGGCGCTCAGCGGCGGGATCCGGTAGGACCAGTCCCCCAGCAGGTCGATGACCGGGCCGGAGATGCCGAACGAGACGACCGGCCCGAACAGCGGGTCCTCGAAGGAGCGCACCGAGATGGGGACGCCGGTCGGGGCGTTGCGCTGCACCACGAAGCGCCCGACCGCGGGGTCGACCAGGCCGGCGAGGTAGTCCCAGGCCTCCCGCATGTCGCGCTCGTCGGGGATGTTGCGCCACACGTGGATCTGGTCGGGTCGCTCGCGCACCGACGACAGGGTCGACTTCAGCACGACGTCCCAGCCGAGCCGCTCTCCGGCGGCCACGGCCGCGTCGACGTCGGCGACCGCCTCGGAGGGCCACAGCTCGATGCCGTAGGCGTGCAGCAGGGCGGTGACCTGGTCCTGGTCGAGCTCGACCTCGCGGTCGGCGGCGACCACCTCGGGGTCGGCCAGCACCCGGTCGACGAGGCGGCGACCGCTGCGCGCGTCGACCTCGCCGGCGTCGGCGGCCGGGCCGTCGGGGGCGTGCAGCCACACGGCGTACTCGACGACGCGGGCCAGGGCCCGGACCGCCGCCTCGACCGCCGGGTACGACGGCACCGAGCCACGCCCCGCCGAGGAGCCGGCGACGTCGGGGACCCGCAGCAGCTCGGGGATGCCCTCGGCGCCGAGGAAGGAGGAGACGAGCGGCTTGTCGGACTGCTCCCCCACGGCCGCGAGCACGTTGGCGACCTCCTCGCCGGACACGTCGAGGGGCGGGATGTAGACGGCGATCACGGAGTCGACGTCGGGGTCGTCGATGGCGTCGTCGAGGGCGTCCTCGAAGTCCTCGGCGGTGGCGTCGGCGCCGAGGGCGACCGAGCGGTTGACGACCAGGCCGACCGCGGATGCCGCGTCGGCGGCGAGCAGCCCGAGCGCGTCGGAGTTGCCGACGATCGCGACCCGGCGCCCCCGCGGGAGCGGCTGGTGGGCGAGCAGCTGGGCGACGTCGAACATGTCGTCGAGGGTGTCGACCTGGATCACGCCCGCCTGACGGAACATCGCGTCGACCGCGGCCTGCGGGGCCCCGATCCGGCGGACGGTGTGGCCCATCGGCACGCCCTGCGTGGTCCGGCCGGACCGGACCGCGACGATCGGCTTGCGGGCCGAGACCCGGCGCGCGATCCGGGAGAACTTGCGCGGGTTTCCGATGGACTCGAGGTACATCATCACGACCTCGGTGGCGTCGTCCTCCTCCCAGTACTGCAGGAGGTCGTTGCCGGACACGTCGGCGCGGTTGCCGGCGCTGACGAAGGTGGAGATGCCGAGACCGCGGTTCTTGACCTTCTCCAGGATCGCCGAGCCGAGCGCGCCGGACTGGCAGAAGAAGCCCGCGCGGCCGCGGGCCGGCATCACCGACGACAGCGAGGCGTTGACCTGCACCACCGGGTCGGTGTTGAGCACGCCCAGGCAGTTGGGCCCGATCAGCCGCAGCCCGTAGGAGCGGCACAGCCCCGCGAGGTGACGCTGCCGCTTGCGGCCCTCCTCACCGGTCTCGGCGAAGCCCGAGGAGATGACGATCAGGCCGTGCACGCCCTTGTTGGCGCAGTCGAGCACCACGTCGGTCACCGCGTCGGCCGGGACCGCGACGATCGCGACGTCGACGTCGTCGGGGATCTCGTTGACGTTCTTGTACGCCGGGATGCCGGACACCGCGGGCGCGCTCGGGTTGACGACGTAGACCCGGCCGGTGAAGTCACCGTTGACCAGGTTGCGCACCAGCACCTGGCCGATGGTGTCCTGCCGGCGGCTGGCGCCGATGATCGCGACCGAGCGCGGGTGGAAGAAGCGGTGGATCGACGCGGCCTCGGCGGCGTGCTCGCGGTCGCGCATCACGCCGATCGCTGTGTCGGTCGGGTCGATCGGGAACTCGAGGGTGATCACGCCGTCGTGGTAGCCGCTGACCACCTTGTAGCCCGCGTCGCGGAAGGTCTGGATCATCCGCGAGTTGTCGGGCAGCACCTCCGCGGTGAACCGCTCCACCCCGCGCTCGCGCCCGGCCTGGGCGAGATGCTCGAGGAGCAGCTGGGCGATGCCGCGGCCCTGGTGCTCGTCCTCCACGAGGAAGGCGACCTCGGCCTCGCGGTTCGCCACCATGTCGTAGCGGCCGACGGCGATCATCCGCTCCTGCAGGATCAGCACCAGCGCCACCCGGTCGCGGTGGTCGACGTGGGTGAACCGGCGTACGTCGCGCTCGGAGAGCACCGGCATCGGCGAGAAGAAGCGGTAGTACTTCGACTCGTCGGAGACCCGGGCGTAGAACTCGACGAGCAGCTCGTCGTCCTCGGCCCGGATCGGCCGGATGTGGGCGGTCCGGCCGTCGCGGAGCAGGACGTCGCCCTCCCAGTGCGCGGGCGGCGCCTCGATCTCGTCCGTCGGCGTCGGGTCGGGGCTCACAGGGAGAAATCTATCGGCCCCGACCAGACCCGTCAGCGCCGCACGCGGTACTGGAGGTGCAGCACGCGCTCGCCCTGCACCACGACGTCCGGATCCTCGAGCAGGTGCTGCCCCTGGACCGACCCGAAGTAGCGCTTCCCGGACCCGAAGACCACCGGGACGACGTCGATCGCGACCACGTCCACCAGGCCCGCCGCGAGCGCCTGTCCGCCCACGTCGCCGGCGCAGATCGCCAGCACGCCGTCGCCGGCCCGCCGCCTCCCCTCCTCGACCGCGGCCGCGACGTCGTCGAAGAACGGGACGTCGGCCTCGGGGTGCCAGCCCTCCGGCTTGGGCCGGTGCGAGACCACCAGCAGGTGCTCCCCCGCCGGCGGCGTCGCCTCCCACCCGTTGGTCTGGTCGAACAGCCGGCGCCCCTGGATGATCGCCCGGATGCTGCGCCACATCGGGCGCACGTAGCCCGCCGACGCCTCCGAGACGGCGAACGGCCCGTGCTCGGCCCCGTCGGTGAGCGGGTGGTCGCCGTTGAAGTACCAGTCGAAGAGCGGGCCCACGTCGTCGTTGTCGTCCGCGATGAAGCCGTCGAGGGACGCCACCGCATGCATCATCACCGTCGCCATGGTGGGGCAGACCGGTCGCGCGGGCCCGAATCATCGCGGCCCACGGCGTGCCCCTGCCACGCGTGTCGGACCCACCCGGAAGAATGCCCCCCATGGCACGGCGCACCAAGCAGGATCCCCTCCCCGAGGACTTCGAGGAGCACATCCTCGACACCGACATCCGCGACGAGATGCAGTCGTCCTTCCTGGAGTACGCCTACTCCGTCATCTACTCCCGCGCCCTGCCCGACGCGCGCGACGGGCTGAAGCCGGTGCAGCGCCGGATCCTCTACACGATGAACGACATGAGCCTCCGGCCCGACCGGGGGCATGTGAAGTCCGCCCGCGTCGTCGGCGAGGTCATGGGTCGGCTGCACCCTCACGGCGACGGGGCGATCTACGACGCCCTGGTCCGCACCGCCCAGTCGTGGTCGCTGCGGCTGCCGTTCATCGACGGACACGGCAACTTCGGATCGCCCGACGACCCGCCGGCCGCGATGCGGTACTGCCTGACCGGCGACGCCCGGGTCCGGCTCGCCGACGGTGGCTCGGTCCGGATCGACGAGCTCGTCGCCCTGCCCGAGAACGCCGAGGCCGACGCCGACTTCGAGGTGCTCGACAAGGACGGCAAGGCCGTCCGCGTCACCAAGGTGTTCAACTCCGGCACCCACCCGATCAAGCGGGTCACGACGCGCAGCGGCCACTCGATCGCCGGCAGCCACAACCATCCACTCCTGTGCCTCGTCCCGATCGCGGGTGTGCCGATGTTCCAGTGGCGTCGCCTCGACGAGATCACACCGGGGACCGTCGTCTGCCTGGCCCGCAACGCCTGGGTCACCGAGATCCCGATGGCCTACGAGATGATGCTCGGCACGCTGCTCGGCGGCTGGGCCTCCGAGGGCTTCGCCAGCGCCGCGCGCGCCGGGTTCAGCAACACCGACCACGAGTACTTCCAGTACGTGGTCGAGGCGTACGACGCGATCGTGGGCGGACCGCGTTACGTCTCCTCGCGCGAGACCCGGCGCTCGGGGCGCGTCATCCACGAGCTCGACATCCAGAACATGCAGGCCTTCGCGGCGAGCCCGCTCGCTCCGCTGATCGGCCATCAGGCCGCCGACAAGTTCATCCCGGAGCTGGTCTGGCAGGGCTCCCCCGGTCTCAAGCGCGCCTTCCTGATGGCGCTGTTCGAGGGCGACGGCGGCGTTCACCAGGTCGGCGGCAACTCGATCACCATCCAGTACTCGACCTACAGCAAGGTGCTCGCCGCCGGGATTCAGGAGCTGCTCCTCGAGTTCGGTGTCCACAGCAACCTGACCCACTACCTCCGGGGCGAGTACCGGATCGTGATCTCGGGGCTCCACAACCTGCACGCGTTCGCGGAGCGGGTGGGATTCCTGACCGAGAAGCGCCGGAAGCTGGAAGGCCTGCTCCGCGGCTTGCCGCGCTACACCCACCGGCTCTCGCGCGACTTCGCGCCCTACGTCGCCGACTACGTCCGCGACTCCCTGGGCGAGGGCCGGGGCACCGGCAAGTCCTGGCTCCTGCAACACAACTTCGACCGCATGGAACGCTGGCAGGCCGACCGCAGTCTGCTGGTGACGAAGTTCAAGGATCCGGAGGTCCTCGCCGTCGTGGCGTCGGTGATGGACTCCGGCTACCGCTTCGTCGAGGTCGCCACGGTCGAGGACGAGGCGCCCGCGCCCGTCTATTCGATCCGGGTCGAAAGCGAGGACCACTCCTTCCTCGCGGGCGGCTTCGTCAACCACAACACCGAGTGCCGGATGGCGCCGCCGGCGCTGGCGATGACCGAGTCGATCGACGAGGACACCGTCGACTTCAAGCCCAACTACGACAGCCGCGAGCACGAGCCGACCGTGCTCCCCTCGGCGATCCCCAACCTCGTCGTCAACGGCACGACCGGCATCGCGGTCGGCATGGCCACCAACATGGCGCCCCACAACCTGGTCGAGGTGGTCCAGGCGCTGCGCCACCTGATCCAGCACCCCAAGACCGACATCGACGGCCTGATGCGGTTCATCCCGGGCCCCGACCTGCCCACCGGCGGCAAGATCGTGGGCCTCGACGGGATCCGCGACGCCTACGAGACCGGCCGGGGCGTGTTCAAGATGCGGGCGACCGCGCGGGTCGAGACGATCGGGCGGCGCAAGGGCATCGTCGTCACCGAGCTGCCCTACGGCGTCGGCACCGAGAAGGTCGTCGAGCGGATCAAGGTGCTGGTGCAGTCGAAGAAGCTGCAGGGCATCGCCGACATCAAGGACCTCACCGACCGCGAGAACGGCCTGCGGCTGGTGATCGAGGTCAAGAACGGCTTCGTGCCCGAGGCGCTGCTCGAGCAGCTCTACAAGCTGACCCCGCTCGAGGACTCCTTCGGCATCAACAACGTCGCGCTCGTCGACGGCCAGCCTCGCACCATGGGCCTCAAGGAGATGCTCGAGGTCTTCCTCGAGCACCGCTACGACGTCGTCCGGCGCCGCTCGCAGTTCCGCCGCAACAAGAAGGCCGCCCGCCTCCACCTGGTCGACGGCCTGCTGCTGGCCCTCCTCGACATCGACGAGGTGATCCAGGTGATCCGCACGAGCGACAACTCGGCGGCCGCCAAGGAGCGGCTGATGACGGTCTTCGAGCTCTCCGAGGTCCAGGCCGAGTACATCCTCGAGATGCAGCTGCGCCGGCTCACCCGGTTCTCCCGCCTCGAGCTGGAGAAGGAGCAGGAGGAGCTGCGCAAGGAGATCGAGGAGCTCGACGCGATCCTCGCCGACGAGGGCCTGCTCAAGAAGCAGGTCTCCACCGAGCTGGCCGACGTCGCCAAGACCTTCGGCACGCCCCGGCGTACCGTCCTGCTCGAGTCGGCCGGCACCACCGCCGTCGCCGCCGCGGCCGCGCCGCTCGAGGTGGCCGACGACCCGTGCTTCGCGCTGCTCTCCTCGACCGGTCTGCTGGCCCGCACGAGCAGCGCCGACGAGGTCGGCACGGGCGGCGGCCGGGCCAACCACGACGTGGTCGTCTCCGCCGTGCGCACGACCGCACGCGCCGACATCGGCGTGCTCACCTCCGCCGGCCGGCTACTGCGTCTCGCGGTGCTCGACCTGCCCGCGATCCCCCCGTCGGCCAACGAGCCGAACCTCCAGGGCGGCCTGCCGCTCAGCGAGGTGCTCGAGCTGGCCGCCGGCGAGCGGGCGCTGGCGCTCACCACCCTCACCACCGAGGGACCCGGGCTCGCGCTCGGCACCCGGCAGGGCGTCGTCAAGCGGGTCAACCCCGAGGTGCTCAACAAGGACGAGTGGGAGGTCATCTCCCTCAAGGACGGCGACGAGGTGGTCGGCGCGGTCCAGCTGACGACCGGCACCGAGGAGCTGTGCTTCGTCACCTCCGACGCCCAGCTGCTCCACTACGGCGCCGAGAGCGTGCGGCCGCAGGGCCGCTCGGGCGGCGGCATGGCCGGCGTCCGGGTGACCGAGCGCGAGCGGGTGGTCTGGTTCGGCGTCCTCGACCTCAACTCCCCCGGCGGCGTGGTCCTGGTGACCTCGTCCGGCTCCGCGACCGCCCTGCCCGGCACCGAGCCGTGCTCGGTGAAGGTGACCGACTTCTGGGAGTACCCCGCCAAGGGCCGGGCCACCGGCGGCGTGCGCTGCCACCGCTTCCTCAAGGGCGAGGACACCCTGGTGTTCGCCTGGGCGGGTCCCGCGCCCGCGCGGGCCGCGGCCGCGAGCGGCGCGCCGGTCGACCTGCCGGAGGCCACCGGCCGCCGCGACGGCTCCGGCGTCCCCGGCAGCCAGGCGCTCGCCGCGGCCGCCGGTCCGCTGCAGGTCACCTTGGGTGTGTCAGGGTGAGCGCATGACGACCCCGACCCGCGTGGCCGCCGGCCTGCTCACCTCCGTGCTCGCCGTCGCCGGCCTGTCCGCGTGCTCCGGTGACGACGGCGGCGGTGGCTCGACCAAGGCCGACTCCTGGTCCGACGCGGGCGCCAAGGCCAAGCAGCTGCTCGACGACACCAGCGGCATCGAGGTCTCGCTCTCGACCGGCGACGACCCCGGCACCGACTACCTCTCGTCCGCGAGCGGCACCATCGTCGCCGACCCGCCGGCCTTCGAGGGCACCGTCGCGGGCCGGGTCAGCGGCTTCGAGGCCAGCTCGATCGACGTGATCTCCGTCGACGGCACGCTGTGGATCAACGCCCCCATCCTGGGCTGGACCGACCAGTACCAGCCGGCCGACCTGTGCGCGCCCGACCCGGCCAAGCTGCTCGACCCGGCGACCGGGGTCGCGACCGTGCTCACCAGCAGCACCGGCGTGAAGGCCGGGAAGTCCGAGCGCGGCGGCACGGACAACAAGGAGATCTTCCACACCTACGCCGGCACCGCCACGGGCGACTCGATCCGCGCGATCCTGCCGTGCGCCGAGGGCGACGAGTTCGAGGCGACCTACCGTCTCGACGACGACGGCTACCTGCGCACCGCCCGGCTCACCGGCGTCTTCTTCAAGGACTCCGAGCCGCTGACCTACACCATCGACGTCACGAAGTACGACGTCACGAAGGACATCTCGGCTCCGAAGTGAGCCGCCACCGATGAGCGCCGCCAACCGGCTGCTGCTGGCCTTCTGCACGCTCGCCGTCGCCTTCGCGGCGGTCGACACCTATGTCGTCGTGCTGGCGCTGCCCGACATGATGGCCGGCGCGGGGATCCCGGTCGAGGAGCTGCAGCGGGCCGCGCCGATCGTGTCCGGCTTCCTGCTGGGCTACGTCGCCATCCTGCCGCTGATCGGCCGGATCGCGGACCTGCGCGGCCAGGTCCCGGTGCTGGCGATGTCCCTCGTCGTGTTCGCCGCGGGCTCGCTCGTGACGGCGATCTCCTACGACCTGCCGTCGATGGTGGCCGGCCGGTTCCTGCAGGGCGTGGGCGGCGGCGGGCTGGTCCCGGCGACCATGTCCCTGGTCGCCGCGCTCTACCCCGTCGAGCGGCGCGGGCTCCCCCTCGGCATCGTCTCCGCGGTCCAGGAGTTCGGCAGCGTCCTCGGCCCGCTGTTCGGCGCCTTGGTGCTGTCCTTCACCTCGTGGCGCGGGATCTTCGCGGTCAACCTGGCCGTCGGCGCGCTGCTGGCCGTCGCCGTCGGCGTGGTCGCCCGGCGTACCGACGCGGCGGACCGGCCCCGGCCCCGGCGCCTCCCCGACCTGGTCGGCATCCTGCTGCTCGCCGTCACCCTGGTCGCCGGCTTCCTCACCTTCGTCGAGCCGGGCGGACTCCAGCGCGACCTCAGCTGGGGCCGGCTGTTCATCCCGTACGTCGACGGCGGCAGCCGGTGGGTCACCCCGGTCGGGGTCGCCACCATCGCCGCCTTCGTGCTGCTCGTCGCCTGGTGCTGGCTCCGGCCGCGGGCGCTGGTCGACCTGCGCGGCTGGCTGCGCCACCTGCTCGCGGCCGACCTGCTCGGCGCCGGCCTGCTCGCGGTGGTCCTCGGCGGCATCGTGCTGGCCTTCGCGACGGCCGACCCCGAGGTGGCGGTCTTCTCCCCGCAGGGTCCGTGGTTCCTCACCGGCTCCGCGGTGGCGCTGGTCCTGCTCGTGCTCCACCTGCGCCGCGCCGACGCGCCGATCGTGCCCCGCGGCGCGCTGCGCCCGGTCCCGGCCTGGGGCGCCCTCGCGGTCAGCTTCCTGGTCGGCTGGGCGCTGATCGCCGCGCTCGTCGACATCCCGCTCTTCGCCCGCACCACCACCGAGAAGGACTCCCAGCTCGGCGCGGCGCTGGTGCTGCTGCGCTTCCTGGCCGCGCTGCCCGTCGGCGCCGTCGTGGGCGGCTGGCTGCTGCGCCGCGTCAACGCCGGTGTCCTGACCGCCGCCGGCATGCTCGCCGCCAGCGGCTCCTTCCTGTTGATGGGCCAGTGGGACGCCCACAGCCTGGAGCAGCTCAGCGCCACCTTGCCCCTGGTCGTGGGCGGCTTCGGCTTCGGCCTGGCCCTGGCCCCGGTCAATGCCGCGATCCTGGCGACCACCTCCGACGACGCCCACGGCGTGGCCAGCGCGCTCGTCGTCGTCGCCCGGATGGTCGGCATGCTGGTCGGCATCTCCGCGCTGACCACGATCGGCCTGCGCCGCCTGTACGCCGCCCGGGCCGCCGATCCGAGCCTGGGCCTCAGCGAGCTCGGCATCGTCCAGGAGCAGGCGGTGTTCCGGGGCGCGGCGGTCGCCGCCCTCGCCGCCGCCGTCCTCGCCGTGGCGCTGCTCTCCCGCGCCCCCACTCGCGACGTGGACACGGCCGAGGTGCTGCGCGCGGGCCGCTAACCTGAGGGTCATGGGTGACTTCGACGATCTGCTGAAGGCGAACCGCGACTACGCCGAGACCTTCGACCAGGGCGGGTTCGACGGCAAGGCCCATGCCGGTGTCGCGATCGTGACCTGCATGGACTCCCGCATCGACCCGCTGCGCATGCTCGGCCTCGACTACGGCGACGCCAAGATCTTCCGCAACCCGGGAGGCCGGGTCACCGAGGCCGCCCTCGAGGCGCTCGTGCTCGGCGCCCACCTGCTCAACGTGGACCGGATCCTGGTGATCCCCCACACCCGCTGCGCGATGGCGTCGAGCACCGAGGCCCAGATCCACGAGAAGATCGGCGCCGCCGTCGGCCACGACGTGACCTGGCACGCCTTCCACGTGATCGCCGACCAGAAGGCGACCCTGGCCGAGGACGTCCGGAAGGTGACCTCGCACCCGCTCATCCCCGACACCGTCAAGGTCGGCGGGTTCATCTACGACGTCGACACGGGCCTGCTCAGCCAGCAGGTCTGAGCCTCCTACAGCAGGTCCCGCAGCCGCTGGTCGACCAGCGCGCCGGGCAGCTCGGCGAGGCCGCCCCGCAGCGCCCCGAGGTCGCCGATCGCGGTGACCCGGTCCAGCAGCGCCGTGGTGGCGCCGACCGGGTCGGCGCCGAGCGGCACGTCCAGCAGCAGCGGGCAGTCAACGGCCCCGCCGTCGGGCTCGGGCGGGAGCGCGCTCGTCCAGCAGCCCACCTCGAGCCGCAGCGGGGCGGTCGGGCCGACGCCGTCGGCCAGCACGTCGACGTACCAGAGCAGCTCGCCGACGGGGATCCGCAGGTGGCCGCGCCGGGCCTTGGCTCCCCGGGCCTTGAGCAGCTTCACGACGGCGGTGCGGTCGGCTGTGCTCATGGCCACATGCTGGCACATGCCGAGATGGTCAGGCCGACGCGGTCAGCCTCCCGAAGCCACTGCGGTGGAAGACCAGCGGCTGGGCGGTGTCGGCGTGGTCGACGGCGTGCAGCTCGAGCAGGACCAGGGTGTGGTCGCCGGCCTCGACCTCGGCGTGGATGGTGCAGTCGAAGCGCGCCAGGCCGTCGGACAGCAGCACCGCGCCGGCCGGGCTCACCGTGACCTCGACGTCGTCGAACCGGTGCGCCACCGGGCCGGCGAGCCGGCGGCACACCTCACCGTGGTGCTCGGCCAGGATGGTGAGCCCGAGGTGGTCGGCACGGCGCAGGTCGGGCCAGGTCTTCGAGGTGTTCGCGACCGAGAACGACACCAGCGGCGGGTCCAGGCTGACCGAGGTGAACGAGCTCGCGGCGAGCCCGACCAGGGCGCCGTCGACCTCCGCGGCGACCGCGACCACGCCGCTCGGGAAGACGCCGAACGCCTCCCGCAGCCGCACCGGGTCGAGGTCCTGGTTGGTGGTCAGCGCGGTGACGCTCATGCCGACTCCCCCGCGAGGGCGGCGACGACGGGCCGGACCTGGTCCAGCCAGGCGGCGACCGCGGCCGGGTCGTCGTGCTGGCTGTCGAGGACGTAGAGGCCGCGCACGGTGGTGAAGCCGAGCTCGGCGAGCACCGGGCGCAGGCTCAGCTCGGGTGCGAGGGCGTGGCCGGGCCCCGCCCCCAGCATCAGCGGTACGGCGACCGCGGCCCGGGGGCGCGCCTCGAACCGGTCGAGGAAGAGCTTGAGCAGGCCGGTGTAGGTCGCCTTGTAGGTCGGGCAGGCGAAGACGACCAGGTCGGCCTCCCCCACCCGCTGGACCAGGTCCCGGGCCTCGGGGTCGTCCCAGGCCAGCAACCCGGCCCCGACGGTGGCCAGGTCGACGACCAGGTCCGGCGGGGCGCCGGTCAGCTCGGTGGCGACCAGGTTTGCGGCGGCGAGGGTGCGCGACGCCGGCTTGGGGTTGCCGACCACGACGGCGGTGCTCACGAGACCACCTGCCGGGCGCCGAAGGGCACCGCCGAGACCGACGGCCCCGCGGGCGCCGGGTGCGACCACCGGCCGCGCCGGGCCAGCTCGGGCAGCACGCCCTCGCCGAACCAGTACGCCTCCTCGAGGTGGGGATATCCCGACAGCACGAACTCGGAGATGCCCACCTCGGCGTACTGCTCGACGAGGTCGGCGATCTCGGTGAAGCTGCCGACCATCGCGGTCCCGGCGCCACCGCGCACCAGGCCGACCCCGGCCCACAGGTTCGGGTGGATCACCAGGTCGTCCCTGCTGCCGCCGTTGAGCTCCAGCATCCGCGCCTGGCCGACCGACTCGCTGCGGCGCAGCCCGGCCTGGACCTGGGCGATCTGCTCGTCGCTGATGCCGGCGAGAAGCCGGTCCGCCTCGGCCCAGGCCGCCTCGGAGGTGTCGCGGGCGATGGTGTGCAGCCGGATGCCGAAGCGCAGCTCACGCCCCTCGTCGGCCGCCAGCTTGGAGACCCACTCGATCTTCTCCCGTACGGCGGCCGGCGGCTCGCCCCAGGTCAGGTAGACGTCGACGTGCTTGGCGGCGACCCGGCCCGCCGCGGACGACGACCCGCCGAAGTAGATCTCCGGCAGCGGGTCGGGGATCTGGGCCAGCACCGCGTCGTCGAGCCGGTAGTGGGCGCCCTCGTGGGTCAACGTCTCGCCGGACCACAGCGCCCGGACCAGGTGCAGGAACTCGTCGCAACGCTCGTAGCGCTCCTCCTTGTCGAGGTGGTCGCCGTACATCCGCTGCTCGTGGGACTCGCCGCCGGTGACGACGTTGAGCAGCAGCCGGCCACCAGACAGGTTCTGGAAGGTGCCGGCCATCTGCGCGGCGAGGAAGGGCGAGGTGAGGCCGGGGCGGAAGGCGACGAGGAACTTCAGCCGCTCCGACACCGAGCTGAGCATCGCGGTGGAGACCCAGGCGTCCTGACACCAGGCGCCGGTCGGGGTCAGCGCGGCCTCGAAGCCGAGCTGCTCGGCGCTGCGCGCGATCTGGCCGAGGTAGCCGACCGAGTTCGGCCGCTCGCCGGTGAAGGGGTTGACGCCGTGGCCCCCGCCCACCACCTGTCGTCCGTCGCCGCCGTTGGTGGGCAGGAACCAGTGGAACTTGAGCTGCTGTGTCATGTCGTCCTTCTGCGAGTCGCGGTGGATGGTCAGAGCTGGCCGTGGTTCGGGGGCAGCCGGCCGTCGAGGGCCCAGTGGCCGAGGTGGCGCACCTTCCAGGCGGCCGGGTCGTGCAGGGTGTGGGTGCGGGCGTTGCGCCAGTGGCGGTGCAGGTTGAGCGCGTCGAGCGCGGCGCGGGTGCCGCTGACCTCGAACAGGCGCGTGGACGCCTCGAGGCTGGCGCTGGTCGTGGCCGCTCGGGCCGCCGCGACGGCGAGGCTCGCGGCGCCCGCCGACTCGGCGTCGAGGTCGGCGTCGGCCCGGTCGACGGCGCGCCCGGCCTCGGCGACCAGCGCCTCGGCTGCCCGCACCGCGAGCTCGAGCTCGCCGAACGCCTGCACCACCGTCGGGTCGTCGGCGTGCCGGGAGATGCCGAGCTCGGCGAGCGCGTCCGGGTAGGGCCGGCTCTTGGTGGTGACGAACTCCGCCGCGTCGGCCAGCGCGGCCCGGGCGATGCCCGCGTCCAGCGCGGCGTGCAGCAGCTGGGCGAAGGCGCCGTAGGTCTGCGGGCCCTCGAAGGTCAGGTGGTAAGGCGTGACCCGGTCGGCGCGCACGGCCACCCCGTCGAGACGGACCGTGCCGCTGGCCGTGGTCCGCTGGCCCATGCCGTTCCAGTCGTCGACGACGGTGACGCCCGGCGCGTGCCGCTCGACCCAGGCGACATGGAGCGGGCCGCCCTCGCCGAGCCGCGCCAGCACCGGGATCCAGTCGGCGAGCAGCGCCCCGGTGGCGTAGCCCTTCTCCCCGTCGAGCACCCAGTCACCGGCGCCGTCAGGGCGCAGCGTGGTGCGGTAGTCGCGCACGTGGCGGGTGCCGATCTCGGACTGCGCGTTGCCGAACCGCCTGCCGGACAGCACCTCACCGAAGAGGAAGGCCTGCTGCTCGGGCGTGCCCTGGTGGCGCAGCGCGTTGACGTAGACGAAGTGGCTGTGCGGGATCTGCGCGATGCTCGGGTCGCCCGTGGCCAGCAGCCGGAACAGCTCCGCCACCTCCGAGGCCGCTAGCCCCGCGCCGCCGTACGCCGCCGGCACGGTCACCGCGAGCAGCCCGGAGGCGGACAGCTCGGCGAGCTCGTCGACGGGCAGCTGCCGCTCGGCGTCGCGCGCGGCGGCGCCCTTGGCGAAGCGCTCCCCCAGCTCGGCGGCCGCGGCGCGCGCCTCGGGCGCGGTGAGGACGGGGACCGGCATCAGACCCGCTCCAGCTCCGCGGCCTCGAGCTCGCGCACGATCGGCAGCACCTCGCGGCCGAAGTACTGCACGTCCTCCTGGAAGTGCAGGAAGCCGAGCAGGAACAGGTCGACGCCGCGGCGCTTGTACTCCAGCATCCGGTGGGCGATCTGCTCCGGCGTGCCGATCAGGCCGGTGCGGAAGCCGTCGTTGTACTGGACCAGGTCGGCGAACTCGGAGTCCTGCCACATGCCGACCTTGTCGCCCGTGGACTGGCCGGCCTGCTTGACCGCGGACCCGAAGCCCTCGACCGCCTCGCGGTCGGCCTTGTCCACGATCTCGCGCAGCACGTCGCGGGCCTCGGCCTCGGTGTCACGGCCGATGAGGAAGCCGTTGACGCCGAAGCGCACCTGGCCGGCCCGGCCGTTGACGGCGGCGACGTCGCTGACGTCGTGGATCTGCTCGGCGATGCCCTCGGGCGTGTTGCCGTTCATGAAGTACCAGTCGGCGACCCGGCCGCCCATGCCGCGAGCGTCGGTGGAGTTGCCGCCCATGAAGATCTCCGGGTGGGCGCGCCCGGGGACCTCGTAGGGCTTGGGCTTGAGGTCGAAGTCGTGCAGCCGGTAGAAGTCGCCGTTGAGCTCGGCGTGGTCGCTGGTCCAGATCTCGCGCAGGTAGCGGATGAACTCCTCCGAGCGGCGGTAGCGCTCGCCGTGCTCCAGCCAGGGCTCGCCGAGCTTGGTGAACTCGTCCTTGAACCAGCCGCTGACGACGTTCACGCAGAAGCGGCCCTTGGTGTACTGGTCGGAGCTGGCGACCAGCTTCGCGAGCACCCCGGGCTGCCACAGGCCCGGGTGGACGGCGGCGATCACCTTGAGCCGCTCGGTCGCCAGCGCGATCGCGAGGCTGATCGAGGTCGACTCGTGCTGGTAGGCGGCGCCGTACGACGCGATGTAGCGCACCTGCGAGAGCGCGTAGTCGAAGCCGTTGGCCTCGGCGAGCCGGGCCAGCTCGAGGTTGTAGTCGAGGCCCCAGTCGGTGCGCTGCTCGATCTTGCTCACCACGAGGCCGCCGCTCACGTTGGGCACCCAGTAGGCGAACTTCAGGGGCTCGGGTGCGCGGGTCTGGCTGCTGGTCATCACTGCTCCTCAATCCGGGTATGTAGATCAGATTGCTCGACTTTGGCGAGTCGGACAAGGCCCGGCGCCGTCGCGATCGACGACGGAGCCATCGGCCCTGCCTCTCACTCCGCCGCGATGCGGTCGCCGGCGTGCTGCGCTACGCTTTCCATAGTAACTCACTCGAATTAATGCATCACAAGGGGGCATCGTGAGGATCGAGCAGCTGGAGTACGTCGCGGCCGTGACCCAGCACGGGTCGCTGCGACGGGCGAGCGAGAGCCTGCACATCTCGCAGCCCGCCCTCAGCGAGGCCGTGAGCAAGCTGGAGCGCGAGCTCGGGGTGACCCTGCTCGACCGCCGGCGCACCGGCGCGCGGATCAGCCGCCAGGGACTGGACCTGCTGCCGAGCATGGTGGCGGTGCTCGATGCGGTCGACCGGCTCCGGACCACGGCCGGCGACCAGCACAACGTGAGCCGCACGGTGCGCATCGGCACCGTCAACGCGGCCACCTCGACCCTGCTGGTGCCGGCGTCCCGCGACTTCCAGGACACCGCCCCGAATGCGACCGTCGAGGTGCTCAACGTGCAGCAGGCCGAGATCCACCAGGGCCTGCTCGAGGGCTCCCTGGACCTCGGCCTGGTCAACCTGCTGGCCGGCGACGAGCCCGCCCACGACCTGATGGGCACCGACCTGCTGCACGGCCGGCCGGTCGTCGTGCTGCCGACCGACCATCCGCTGGCCGCCGCGGACGAGGTCAGCGTCGAGCAGCTGCGCGAGGAGCGGTTCGTGGCGATGCGGTCGGGCTACGTGATGCACCGCTTCGCGCACCGGATCTTCGGCAGCCGGCTGCCGCGGGTGTGCCACACCACCGACGGCGCCGAGATGGGCAAGTTCATGGTCTCCCAGGGCCTGGGGGTCACCGTGCTCCCCGACTACAGCGTGACCGGCGACCCGCTGGAGCTCGCCGGGCTGATCACCTCGCGCCCGATCGCCGGTGACGCCACCCGGGTGACCCTGGTGCTGCTGCGGCGCAAGGGCGACCACGTGCGGGCCGCGGTCCGCGACCTCCACGCGGCGCTGGTCGCGCACGCGCGGAGGCTCGCGGCCTGACCCGCTCGGGTGCCCGGCTCCCGGTCAGCTCGCGGAGACCGGCGCCAGCTGGCCCGACAGGCTCGGGTCGTCGTTGGTGGCGAGGTACTCCTGGACCCGGGGGTCGAAGAACACCTTCTTCAGGGTCGCCACCTGCGGGTCGTCGAGGTACTCCGTGCCGACCACCAGCTGTCCGGCGAACTCCCGCGGGGCGTCGGGGGCGTAGATGCGCTGCTCGTCCGGGGTCCCGGCGTCGACGAAGGACATGTTGTAGTCGATCACGGCGTCGACCGAGTCCAGGGTGCGCGGCCCGGCGCCGTACTCCATGTAGGTGAACTCGAAGCCGCGCGGGTTGCTCGCGATGTCCTCCTCGGTCGCCGCCCACGGGTCCACCCCGTCCTTGAAGGTGAGGACGCCGGCGCGCTCCAGGATCCACAGCGCCTGCGCGGTGTTGGCGGGGTCGTTGAGCAGCGCGATCGTCGCGCCGTCCGGCAGCTCCTCGAGCGAGCCGAAGCGGGAGGAGTAGATCGAGTACGACCACTGGAAGACCGGCCCGAGCGCGGTCAGCTTCATCCCGGTGGAGTCGGTGACCTGCTGGAGCCAGTGCTTGTGCTGGTAGATGTTGGCGATGTACTTGCCGTCGGCCGTCGCCTGGTCGAGCTGGTTGCCGTCCTCGATCCCGACCGGGTCGATGCGCACGCCGTAGTCGGGCGCGATCTCCTTGTCGAGGTACTCCAGGAAGGCCTGCTCCGAGGCCGAGCTCGCCTGGTAGGCGATGGCGAAGTCGTCGGAGAAGTGGCTGCCGGCGACGGCCTTCTCGCTGTCGCCGCCGCCGCGGAGGACGAGGGCGACGACGACGCCGACCAACACGACGCCGACGACGGCGAGGACCAGCCAGCGGCGGCTCCCGCCACCCCCCAGGTCGATCTCGGGGCGGTCGCCGGGGGCCTGGGTGTCGGGGTTCGATCGGGTGGTGGACATGGCGGTGCTTCCTTTCACGGAGCGGGACGGAGAGGGGAGGTCAGGTCAGTGCGTGAGCGCGCGGACGGCGCGGTCGCCGGTGAACTGGATGAGCTGCACGAGCGCGATGAGCACGACGATGCAGGCGATCATGATGGTGTCGTCGAAGCGTCGGTAGCCGTAGTTGACGGCCAGGTAGCCGATCCCGCCGGAGCCGATCGCGCCGGCGATGGCGGAGTACTCGATCATCGCGATCACGTTGAGGGTGAACCCGGCGACCAGGCCGGGCAGCGCCTCGCGGAGCTGGATGCCGGCCATGATCTGCCAGCGGCCCGAGCCCGCCGCGAGACCGACGTCGAGCAGCTCCCGCGGCACCTCGCGCACCGCGTTCTCGGTGAGCCGGGCGAAGAACGCGACGCCGGCGACCGCCATCGGGATGAGCGCGGCCTTGAAGCCGATGGTGGTCCCGAAGACGAGCTTGGTGACCGGGATGATGGCGGCCATCAGCACCAGGAACGGCAGCGACCGGCCCAGGTTGGCGACCCAGCTGATCGTCACGTGCGCCGCGCGGTGCGGGGTGAGCCCGAGCGGCGAGGTGTTGAAGATCAGCAGCCCGAGCGGGCCACCGAGCAGGACCACGATCGCCATCACCACGCCGACCGTGCGGGCCGTCTCGCCCAGCGCGGGCAGCAGCAGGTCCGGTACGTCGGGCCACGGGGTGGCGATGAGCGGGAGCGCGGCGCTCATGCCGCGGGCTCCCGGTCCGCCAGGGTCTCGGGCTGCGCGTCGGTGTCGGCGTCGGGCTCGGCGACCACGCCGAGCCGGCGGAAGGCCGCGACGACGACGTCGGCGTCGAGGTGCGGCGGCAGGCCCACCACGAGGCGGCCCACGGACACCTCCCCCGCCTCCTCCACCAGCGCCGCCAGCACCGCGACGTCCACGCCGAGCTCACGGGAGGCCCGCGCCAGCCAGGTCGGTGCGACCTCGCCCGCGAGCCGGAGTCGCCACGTGCGAAGGCCGGGCGCGCTCAGCGCCGGCGGCAGCGGCAGCAGGGCCCGCGCGAGCGCGGAGTCCGAGCGCCGGACGACCTCGCTCACCGGGCCCTGCTCGACGATCCGGCCGTGGTCGAGCTGGGCCACGTGGTCGGCGATGCCGCGCACCACGTCCATCTCGTGGGTGATCACCAAGATCGTGACGCCGAGGTCGTCGCGCAGCTCGGTCAGCAGCGCGAGGATCGCCCGGGTCGAGTCGGGGTCCAGCCCGGAGGTGGCCTCGTCGGAGAGCAGCACCGAGGGCCGCAGCGCGAGGCCGCGGGCGATCCCGATCCGCTGGCGCTGGCCGCCGGAGAGCTGGGAGGGATAGTGGTTGGCGCGGTGCAGCATGTCCACCCGCTCGAGCAGCTCCGTGACCCGGCGGCGTACCTCCGGCTCGGCGATGCCCTGGTGGCGCAGGGGCAGGGCCACGTTCTGCGCGGCGGTCAGCCGGCGCAGCAGGCTGGCCGACTGGAAGACGGTGCCGATCTGCTGGCGGGCCCGGCGCAGCTCCTTGCCCGAGAGCGCCGCGAGGTCCAGGCCGCGCACGGTCACGCTGCCGCTGGTCGGGCGCTCGAGCGCGTTGACGCAGCGCGCGAGGGTGCTCTTGCCGGCCCCGCTCGGCCCCACCACGGCCGCGATCCGGCCGTCGGGGACGTGCAGGTCGATGCCGTCGAGCACGGTGGTCGAGCCGTAGCTCTTGGTCAGTCCGGAGATCTCGATCATCGCAGTCCTGTCGTCGAAACAATCTCGACTGACTTTATGGACTTACGGTGATTGCGCCAGAGATCTGGACCACAGATCCCGCACGGTTCCGCCGATGCCACCCTCGGCGGTTCCGGTCGCAGGCTCAGGCGTCGAGCGTCTCCATGTCGACCTCGTAGGCGCCCTGGATGATGAACTCCTTGCGCGGCGCGACGTCGCTGCCCATGAGCAGCTCGAACACCTCCGAGGCGACCTCGAGCTCGTCGACGGTGAGCCGGCGCAGGGTCCGGCGGCGCGGGTCCATGGTGGTCTCGGCGAGCTGGTCGGCGTCCATCTCACCGAGGCCCTTGTAGCGCTGGACCGGGTCCTTCCACTTCACGTTCTTCTTCTTCAGCTCGGCGAGCTTGCGCTGCAGCTCGTCGTCGGAATAGGTGTAGACGTACTTCTCCTGGCCCTTCTTGGGGTTGGAGATCTCGATCCGGTGCAGCGGCGGCACGGCGGAGTAGACGCGGCCGGCCTTGACCAGGTCGGGCATGTACTTGAAGAACAGCGTCGCGAGCAGGGTGCGGATGTGGGCGCCGTCGGAGTCGGCGTCGGCCATGAAGATGATCCGGCCGTAGCGGCGGGCGTCGAGCTCGAAGGTGCGGCCGGAGCCCGCGCCGACCACCTGGATGATCGAGGCGCACTCGGCGTTCTTGAGCATGTCGCCCACCGACGCCTTCTGGACGTTGAGGATCTTGCCGCGGATCGGCAGCAGCGCCTGGAACTCGGCGTTGCGGGCGAGCTTGGCCGTGCCGAGCGCGGAGTCGCCCTCGACGATGAACAGCTCGGTGCGCTCGTTGTCGCCGGAGCGGCAGTCGGCGAGCTTGGCGGGCAGCGTCGAGGACTCCAGCGCGCTCTTGCGGCGCTGGGTCTCCTTGTGCTGGCGGGCCGCGATCCGGGTCTTGGACGCCGCGACGACCTTCTCCATGAGGAGCTTGGCCTGCGCCTTCTCGGCACGCTTGGTCGAGGTCAGGAACTCCTTGAGCTCCTTCGCCACGACCTTGCGTACGACGGTCCGCGCGGCCGGCGTACCGAGGATCTCCTTGGTCTGGCCCTCGAACTGCGGCTCGGCGAGCCGGACCGTGACGACCGCGGTCATCCCCTCGAGGATGTCGTCCTTGATCACGTCGTCGTCGTTGACCTTGAGCGCCTTCGAGGCGCGCATCGCGTCGTTGAACGTCTTGGTGAGCGCGCTCTCGAAGCCGGAGACGTGGGTGCCGCCCTTGGGGGTGGCGATCACGTTGACGAAGGAGCGCAGCTCGGTGTCGTAGCCGGTGCCCCAGCGCACCGCGACGTCGACGGTGAGCTCGCGCTCGACGTCCTGCGGGGTCATGTGGCCCTTGTCGTCGAGCAGCGGGACCGTCTCGGTGAACACGTCGCTGCCCTGCAGGCGGAGCACCTCGGTGACCGGCTCGCCGGTGGCGAGGTAGTCGCAGAACTCGCCGATGCCGCCGTCGTGACGGAAGCTCTCCTCGGTCCACTCGCCCTGGTCGGCGGCGCGCTGGTCCTTGATGACCAGCTCGAGTCCGGGAACGATGAACGAGGTCTGCCGAGCGCGGCCGATCAGGCCGTCGAGGACGAAGTCGGCGTCCTTGGTGAAGATCTGGCGGTCCGGCCAGAACCGGATCCGGGTGCCCGACCTCCCCTTGGCCACCCGCCCGCCCTTGCGGGTCAGCCCGGACTGCGGGGTGAACGACGCGCGAGGACCCTCGCCGTCGAAGACGCCGGGCACGCCACGCTGGAAGCTGAGGCCCTGGCTCGCCGGGGAGCGGTCGACGTCGATGTCCATCCGGCTCGACAAGGCGTTGACGACCGAGAGGCCGACGCCGTGCAGGCCGCCGGTGGCGACATACGAGCCGCCGCCGAACTTGCCGCCCGCGTGGAGCTTGGTCGCCACGACCTCGACGCCGGGCAGCCCGGTCTTGGGCTCCTTGTCGGTGGGGATGCCGCGCCCGTCGTCGTGCACCTCGACGGAGTCGTCGGCGTGCAGGATCACCTCGACCCGGCGGGCGAAGCCGCCGAGGGCCTCGTCGACGCCGTTGTCGATGATCTCCCAGAGGCAGTGCATGAGCCCCCGGGTGTCGGTGGAGCCGATGTACATCCCGGGACGCTTCCGCACGGCTTCGAGGCCCTCGAGGACCAGCAGGTGGGCGGCGTTGTAGGTGTTGTCGGCGATGACCGGCTCCTCACGTGCATCACGGGTACTTCCGAGAGCACGAATCTACCCGCGACACGCCGCGTGCCTACGCAGCCCCGGCCGATCGGATGGTCACAAGCTTGTTTCGGGCGATGGAAAATGACGGATACGTCCCCCAACAGGTGCTTGGATGATGAGGGACACGAGAAGTGGAATGGACCACATGGAGACGGGAATCTTTGATCCAGTCGCTACGTTGATCCGGACGACCGCCCGATGAGGGTGGGAGATCGCACGAGAGAGAGGCCCGAGAGATGACGACTGCTGTTGCTCCCAGCGCCCCGCTGACCGCGGAGGACCGCTGCGACCGATGTGGCGCCCAGGCCTACCTCCGCGTAGAGCTCGCCTCGGGCGGAGAGCTTCTCTTCTGCGCCCACCACGCGCGCGAGCACGGAGACGCCCTGAAGGACATCGCCGTCGCCTTCCACGACGAGACCCACCGGCTCACCGACAAGCCGGCGCCCGTCGCCGACTGAGTCCGACCTCAGCCGAGGCCCCGAGCACCCGCTCGGGGCCTCGTGCCTTTTTCGCCCCGCAGATGCGGAACGACCCCGCCGGTCACCCGGCGGGGTCGATCAGGACGCGGCTCAGTCGAGGTAGTCGCGCAGGACCTGCGAGCGCGACGGGTGGCGCAGCTTCGACATCGTCTTGGACTCGATCTGGCGGATCCGCTCGCGGGTCACGCCGTAGACCTTGCCGATCTCGTCGAGGGTCTTGGGCTGGCCGTCGGTCAGGCCGAAGCGCATCGACACCACGCCCGCCTCGCGCTCGGAGAGCGTGTCGAGGACGGCGTGCAGCTGCTCCTGCAGGAGCGTGAAGCTGACCGCGTCGGCCGGGACGATCGCCTCGGAGTCCTCGATCAGGTCACCGAACTCGGAGTCGCCGTCCTCGCCCAGGGGGGTGTGCAGCGAGATCGGCTCGCGGCCGTACTTCTGGACCTCGACGACCTTCTCCGGGGTCATGTCGAGCTCCTTGGCGAGCTCCTCCGGGGTGGGCTCGCGGCCCAGGTCCTGCAGCATCTGGCGCTGGACGCGGGCGAGCTTGTTGATGACCTCGACCATGTGCACCGGGATCCGGATGGTGCGGGCCTGGTCGGCCATGGCGCGGGTGATCGCCTGGCGGATCCACCAGGTGGCGTACGTCGAGAACTTGTAGCCCTTGGTGTAGTCGAACTTCTCGACCGCGCGGATCAGGCCGAGGTTGCCCTCCTGGATGAGGTCCAGGAACAGCATGCCGCGGCCGGTGTAGCGCTTGGCGAGCGAGACGACGAGACGCAGGTTGGCCTCGAGCAGGTGGTTCTTGGCGCGGCGACCGTCCTCCGCGATCCACTCGAGCTCCTCCTGCACCTTCGGCGAGAGCTTGCCGCCCTTGCCGAGCTTCTCCTCCGAGAACAGGCCGGCCTCGATCCGCTTGGCGAGCTCGACCTCCATCTCGGCGTTGAGGAGGGGCACCTTGCCGATCTGCTTGAGGTAGTCCTTGACCGGGTCGGCGGTCGCGCCGGCGACCATGACCTGCTGGGCCGGCTCGTCGGTCTCGTCGGCCGAGGAGACGATGAAGGACGCGTTCTTCTCGTCCTCCTTGATCGTCGGGTCCGCGGCGACGTCCTTCTCGAACTGGTCGTCGGGGATGTCGGGCAGCAGCTTCTTGCCGTCGGGGCCGACCACCGGCACGGGCGCGACCTCGACCTCGCCGAGGTCGACCGGAGCGGCGTCGGCCTTGGCCGCGGCCTTCTTGGCCGGCGCGGGGGCCGGCTTCTTGGCCGTGGTCGCGGTCGCCGACGCGCCCTTGCGCGCGGCGGCGGCGACGGCACGCTGCTCGACGGGCGCGCCGAGCTCGACGGAGATGCCGAGACCCGACAGGTGGGCCATCAGGCCCTTGAGCTGGGCCGGAGCGACCTCAGCGGCGGCGAATGCCTGGCGGAGGTCCTCCGCGGCGACCCGGCCGACCGGCGCGGCGTGCTCGATGAGCGCGGCGATCGACGGGTGGCTGAGCAGGGCGGGCGGGACCGAACGATGGTTCGAGGACACGAACACCTCTCGATGCTGACGGTTCAAGGGCGCGGCAAAGACCGGAGGCGTCAAGACCGCTCTGCCATTCTGCCACGGGGGTCCCAGACCTTCGCGCATCGGGGCGTTCAGGACCCGTTCAGCGGCGGCTCAGCCGGCGTTCAGGAAGCCGGCTGCGCTACGCGTCCGCCTTGGCCTTGGCCTAGGCTCGCTGCGCTCGCCTGGCTCCCTCGCTCGCGGCTCATCGCCCTGAGCTCGTTCCTCGCTCGGCGCTGACCGCTCGCTCGGTCGCCTTGGCCGCCTTCTTGTAGTCGCGCACCTTCTGCAGCGACACCGGGTCCACCACGTCGGCCACCGAGCGGAAGCCGTCGAGCGCGTAGTCGCCCGCCGCCTTCTCCCACCCGGCCGGGCGGACGTCGAGCTGCTTGGCCACCAGCGCCGTGAAGATCTTCGCCTTCTGCGCGCCGAACCCGGGCAGCGCCTGGATCCGCTTGAGCAGGTCCTTGCCGTCGGCCGCCTCGGTCCACAGCCGCGAGGCGTCGCCGTCGTACTGCTCCACGACGATGCGGGCCAGCTCCTGCAGCCGCGCCGCCATCGACCCCGGGAACCGGTGGATCGCCGGGGTCGTCGAGCACAACGCCGCGAACTCCTCCGGGTCGGCAGCCGCGATCGCCGCGGGATCGAAGCTGCCGAACCGGCCGAGGACCTTCTGCGGGCCCAGGAAGGCGTGCTCCATGGGGTACTGCTGGTCGAGCATCATCCCCACCAGCAGCGCGAACGGGTTGTCCGTCAGGAGCTCGTCGGCGGCGGCGTCGTCGGTGATGTGGATGGCCATGGGGACATCCTGCCCCACGCCAGCGCCGCCCCGGCAGCGCCTACGGAGAGCCCGGCCGCGAGCACGAACGGCAGGCCTCCTCCCCCGCCGGCGAGCAGGCCGGCGACGGCGGTGCCGAGCGCGCTGCCGCTGTTGACGCCGACGTTGACCCACGTCGACGCCTCGGTACGCCGACCGGGCGGGACCCGCTCGTCGACGACCGCGTAGGCGACCACGAGGATCGGCGAGGTGGCGAGCCCGCCGAGCGCGAGCACGAGCGCCGCGACCAGCAGCCCGCCGGCGAGAGCGACCACGCCCTGGGTGACGGCGAGTCCCGCGAGGAGTGCGGCGAGGACGGGGGCGGCGGGCCGGGTGCGGCCGTGGCGGGCCCAGAGCAGGCCGCCGGTGACGGCTCCGGCGGCGAGCGCGGCCTCGACCGGGCCGGCGAGACCGGGCCGCCCGGCCCGGTCGGCCAGGGCGGCGATGCCGACGAAGGTCGCGGCGCTGCCGGCGCCGAAGAGCACCAGGGTGAGGACCAGGCCGGCCAGCCCGGACCCGAGCCCGGCCGGGCCGGTCCGCCCGGCGACCGGCACGGCGCCGGTCCCGCTCGCCGGTGGCCGGTACGGCGAGAGGACCAGCGCGAGGGTGCCGCACCCGACCAGACCCGCCGCGAGGAGCAGGCCGCCCCACGCCGGACCGAGGGCCAGCACGCCACCCGCGAGGATCGGCCCGACGAGGTAGAGGGACTCCTCACCGACCGAGTCGAGCGCGTAGGCGCGGCGCCGCTGTGCTCCCTCGGGGGCGATCTCGCGCCACTGCGCGCGCATCGACGGCCCGAGCAGCGGCCCGCTGACCCCGAGCAGGAGCGAGAGGCCGAGCCAGAGGGCGGCCGGGTGCTCGCCCCGGGCCAGGGCGACCGCGACCACGAGCAGGGACGACCAGCACAGGCTGGCGACGGGGAGCACCCGGTGCTGGCCGAGGCGGTCGAGCAGCCGGGCCTGGACGGGCATGACCAGGGTGGCGAGCCCGAGGGTCGCCGAGCAGGCGGCCGCGAGTGCGAACGAGCCGGTCGCGTCGCGGACGGTGAACAGGAAGCAGAGCGGGAGCACGCCGTACGCCAGCCGGCCGAGCAGCGCGCACGCGAAGGTGCGCGCGACCGCGGGGCCGGCGAGAAGCAGGCGGGTGCTCCCGGCGTCGGTGACGCCGGACATGGGATTCCTCCGGGAAGGACGGGAACGAGGGGTCGCTGAGCACGCGGCCGGCGCGAGCCGGCCGCGGCGACGCCCTAGTGGTCCCGGGAGGTCATGGGCGCGAGTCTAGGCCTAGGCGTTCCAGTCCAGCAGGATCCCGCCCGCCGTGACGGCGACCCACCACCACACGAACGAGGCGATCCCCAGCCACACCGTGCGCTTCGGGTGGGGCGTCCACCACACGAAGCAGAGCACGAGCATGACCAGCCAGGTCAGCAGCAGGACCACGACCGCCCAGGCCGGCGCGAGCAGGCCCGAGGCGGCGTAGAGGAAGAAGGACGAGACCAGCAGGACCAGGCCGACGAACGGCCACGGAGAGATCCGCCGTCCGGTGGCAGGGTCGATCGCCACCGGACGGATCCGGCGGCGCCGGGCGAACGCCAAGGGACTACTTGTCCTCGACGTCGTCGTTCCAGGCCGGGTCCTCGTCCCAGGCCTCGGTGCGCTCCGCGGCCTTCTCCAGCGCCCGCGCGGCCTCGGCCTGCGTGGGGTAGGGACCGAGCCGGTCCTTGTTGGGACAGCCCTCGACGCCCTCGACCTGGTGGTGGGTCAGGCAGAACCAGTACTCGCCGTCACTCGCCATGTCCCGAATCTACTGCAGCCGACCCGCCAGCCGCTCGACCCGCAGCACGTCGTACTCGTGCTCGGGGTCGCCCGTCATCGCCGCGGCCAGCCGCAGGTGCGGGAGCGCGTCGTCGTACCTCGCCTGGCGCTCCAGCGCGCGCCCCAGCGCATGCCGGCTCCACGCGTCGGCCGGGTCCTCGGCCACCAGCCCGGTCAGCTCGTCGGCCGCCTTCTGCAGCTGGGCGCGCATCAGGTACGCCCACGCCCGCAGCGAGCGCAGCCCCCGGTTGTCCGGCTCCTGCTCCAGCGCCGGCTCCAGCACCTGGAGCGCCTCGCGCGGCGCCCGGCGGGACAGGAAGTCGTGGGCGGTGCGGTACGCCGCCTCGTGACGTGCGGTCGTGCCCGGGAAGAGAACGGGCGGCAGCACCTTGATCTCGGGCATCTCGTTCATGTGTCCCTCAACTGTCCCGCGAGGCCCGTTGTTCCCTAGAGTGGGCGACGGACGGGCTGGCCGGGCGACCGCGTGATCCATCGCCGCGAGGCGTCGGATCCCGAGGAAAGTCCGGGCTCCACAGAGCAGGGTGGTGGGTAACACCCACCCGGGGTGACCCGCGGGACAGTGCCACAGAGAACAGACCGCCTCGCCCCTCGTGGGCGGGGTAAGGGTGAAACGGTGGGGCAAGAGCCCACCAGTGCGCCGGGTGACCGGCGCAGCTCGGCAAACCCCACCCGGAGCAAGACCAGACAGCACACGTTCGAGGGCGGCTCGTCCGAGTGTGCGGGTAGGTCGCTCGAGGCTGTCGGCAACGGCAGCCCTAGATGGATGGTCGCCCCCTCGGAGACGAGGGACAGAACCCGGCTTATGGCCAGCCCGTCCCCCTTCGAAGCCGGACGACAGACCAGCGTCAGCTGACGACGAACCAGATGGCGCGCACCAGCTCGTCGGACAGGTTGTGGAGCCGGTGCGGCACGTCGCCGCGCAGGTGGATCGACTCCCCCGCGCCCAAGGTGCGGGTGGTGCCGTCGACCTCGATCGTGAGCGTGCCCTCGAGGACGTAGCCGTAGTCGTCGCCAGGGTGCCGCTGAGGCGCGTCGCCGGGCGCGGAGTCGGCTCCCGGCTCGTACTCGGTGAGCAGGAACTGCACGTGATGGTCGGGCGGCGTGTCGGCGAGCCGCTTCCAGCGCACCCCGTTCTGCAGGGTCAGGTACTCCGCGAACTCGGCCGCGCCGTCCTTGTCGGAGAGCGCGGGTCGCCGTTCGGAGCTCGGCCGGGGCGCCTCGACGCTGCTGCCGAGCAGCTCGTCGAGCGAGAGGTTGAGCTCGGACGCGATCGCGAACAGCGTGTTGACCGCTGCCTTGCTCTGGCCGAGCTCGAACTGCGACAGGAAGGATGCCGATACCCCGAGCCGACGAGCGAGCTCACGCACCGAGATTCCCTGCCGCTTCCGCTCGGCGCGGACGTTCTGACCGACCGAGGCGCCCAACCCGCCGGCGGCGGCACGACGCCGGCTCGCCCTGGGGGTCCCGTTGCTGGTCGCGTCGTCCGACGCGGCGTCGTCGGTCATGTCGGGGACTCCCCTTCGTCTCGCACGGGCCGCAAGCGTAGTCCTTCCTCGAGTCGGAACTTCTGGATCTTGCCGCTGGGCGTGCGCGGCAGCCTGTCGACAAGCTCGAGCCGTTCGGGAGCCTTCTGCACCGCATATCCCGACGCGACCAGGTGGTCGCGCAGCGTGGCCAGGGTGGGCCGCTCGCCCGGGGTGGGGACCACGAACGCGCACGCGCGCTCCCCCAGTGCCTCGTCGGGGTAGCGGACGACCGCGACCTCCGCGACGTGCGGATGCTCGAGCAGCGCCCACTCCACCTCGGCGGCGCTGTACTTCTCCCCGCCGCGGTTGATGATGTCCTTGATCCGGCCCGCGATGCGGAGCACGCCGTCCGCCGAGATCGTCGCGGTGTCGCCGGTGCGGAACCATCCGTCGGCGGTGAAGGCGTCGGCGTTCAGGCGGCTGTCGACGTAGCCGACGAAGAGCTCCGGGCCGCGCACCAACAGCTCCTCGGTGCCGTCCTCGTCCGAGCGGACGGTCATCTGGTTGTCGCCGATCGCGGCGCCCTCGCCGTCGGCCGCCGCGTCGACGTCTCCGAAGGGATCGGCCATCGCCACCGTGGGCAGCTCCGTGGACCCATAGGTGCGCACCACCGCCGTGCCCATCACGGCCCGGGCTCGACGAACGAGCTCGGGCGGGATGTCCGCGCCGCCGCACACGAAGATCCGCAGGCTCGCCGGAGTCCCGCGGGCCGCATAGACCTCCGCGAGCCCGCGCAGGAACGGCGTCGCGCTGACGGCGAAGGTGCAGGACTCACGCTCGACGACGGCCACCGCGTCGTCGGCGCTCCAGCGGTCGAGAAGCACGGCTGACGCGCGTAGGTCGGCGGGCAGCACGATCGCATAGCTCAGGCCCGTGACATGGCTCAGCGGGGACGGCATGAAGACGCGGTCCTCGGCCGTGAGCCCGCACGCCCGAGTC
Source organism: Nocardioides nitrophenolicus (assembly GCF_016907515.1). Classification (NCBI taxonomy): domain Bacteria; kingdom Bacillati; phylum Actinomycetota; class Actinomycetes; order Propionibacteriales; family Nocardioidaceae; genus Nocardioides; species Nocardioides nitrophenolicus. Next base: position 5,095,116 of record NZ_JAFBBY010000001.1, on the reverse strand, counting down.
ATGCTCGCGCTCTCCGCCAACAGCGTGCGATGCGTGTGCAAGACCCCCTTCGGCGCCGAGGTGGTGCCCGAGGTGTACAGCACCAGAGCGACGTCGTCCGGCGCCAGCCGCTCCGGTTGGACCGGGGCGGACCGGAGCGTCTCGAGACGCAATGGATCCGAGTCCGTGGCACGTACGGAGACGACGGGCGTCGGCCGCCCCGTCTCCCGCATGAGCGCGCGCAGCTCGTCGGCGTGTCGATGACCGCGGTGCTCACCGGCGGCGACGATCGCCGCAGGGTCGACCTGGTCGACGATGAAGCCCAGCTCGCGTGCCCGGTAGATCGGCACGACGGGCACGACGACGCCTCCGGCGAGCCACACCCCCCAGGTCACGACCACGGTCTCCCACCAGTTGGGCAGCTGCAGGACGACGGCGTCCCCCCGCCGGACGCCGAGCTCGGTCAGTGCTCCCGCGACCGTCGTCGCGCGGTCGACCAGCGCGGACCAGGTCAGCCTGGTGCCTCCGTCGACGACCGCGATCCGCGAGGGCGCGGCGAGCGCAGCCGCGCGCACGACGTCCCCGAGCGATCGGCCGGGGACCTGCGCCGCATTCTGGTGCGGCCGGGTGGCCGTCAGCATGCCGTCACCCTGCGGACGGCGACGACGATGTCGTCGACCCCCGCTCCCCACTCCCGCTCCAGGGCGGGGGCGTACGGCGCCGGCGCATACGCTGCCCCGACGCGCACGACGGGGGCGTCGAGTGACCAGAACCCGGCGTCGACCGCGAGCGCGGCTATCTCGGCTCCCACGCCGAAGTCGACGACCGCCTCCTGGGCGATCACCATCCGGTTGGTCCGGGCGAAGGAGTCGAGGATCGTGTCCCGGTCGAGCGGCACGATGGAGCGCAGGTCGACCACCTCGACGTCGATTCCCTCGCTCGCCAGCAGCTCCGCGGCCTCGACCGCGTGTGCGACCATCCGGGACCACGCGACCACCGTGACATCGCGACCGGGGCGAGCGATCCGAGCCCGGCCGAGCGGGATCCGGTAGTCGGGCGGCGGCAACGGCGACTTCCGCTCGTAGATCAGTCGATGCTCGAGGAAGACGACCGGGTTGTCGTCGTCGATCGCCGAGCGGAGCAGACCGTAGGCCTCGGTGCCCGAGCTCGGCATCACCACCGTGAGCCCCGGGATGTGGGCCAGCAGTGCCTCGAGGCTCTGCGAGTGCTGACTTCCCGAGGAGCGTCCCGAGCCGAACTGGGTCCGTACCACCATCGGCACGCTGACGGCCCCGCCGGTCATCAGCCGCAGCTTGGCCGCCTGGTTCATCAGCTGGTCGAGGCAGACTCCCAGGAAGTCGACGTACATGAGCTCGACCACGGGCCGCATGCCCGCCATCGCCGAACCCACGCCGAGTCCCATGATCGCGGTCTCCGAGATCGGCGTGTCGAGCACCCGGCCGGGATGGGCCTGGGCGAGGCCGCGGGTGACACCGAAGACGTTTCCCCCGGCGACGTCGATTCCGGCGAGGAAGACCTCGGAGCTCGCCTCGAGTGCGTCGTCGAGGGCCTGTCGCACCACTCGTGACTGGGACATCACGGGGCGGTCCTCGGGCAACGGGCCGGGCTCCGGCAGGACGCGGCGCGGCGCGTACGCGTGGTCGAGTGCGGTCTCGGCCGACGGCTCGGCCGACGTGCGTGCGAACGCCTCCGCATCGTCGACGACGGCCAGCGCCCGCGCCTCGGTCGCCTCGATCTCCTGGGCGGGGACCGCGCGCGCGACGAGCCGCGCGCGGGCGAGGGTCAGCGGATCCGCAGCGGCGACCTCGGCCGCCATCGCCGCGGCGTCGCGGTAGCGCTGGGGGTCGCCCTCGTAGTGGCCATGGACCCGCACCGTCGTCGCCTCCACGAGCACCGGCCCCCGGCCGGCGCGCACCGTCTCGAACACCTCCCGCATGCCGGCGGCCACCGCCTCGACGTCGGACCCGTCGAGGCGTACCGCCTCGATCCCGTACGCCGCCGCGCGGTCGCGCACTGGCACCGGGTGCTGGTCATCCGCACGCGAGAACTCGGAGTATCCGTTGTTCTCGCAGAAGAAGACCATCGGCAGCCGCCAGAGCGCGGCGAGATTGACCGACTCGTGGAAGGCCCCCGTCGCGACTGCACCGTCTCCGAAGAAGCTCACGACGAGGTCGCCTTGTCCCCGCACCCGCAGCGCGTGGGCAGCGCCGACCCCGATGGGCAGCCCCGCCCCCACGATGCCGTTGGCGCCGAAGATGCCGAGCGAAGGGTCGGCGACGTGCATCGAGCCCCCGCGTCCGCGGCAGGCCCCGGTCTCCTTGCCCATCAGCTCCGCAAGCACCCGGCGCGGCTCCAGGCCCTTGGCGAGCACGTGGCCGTGGCCACGGTGGGTGGAGGTGATCACGTCCGTCGGCCGGGCGTGCAGCAGGGCGCCGACCGCGCAGGCCTCCTGTCCGATGGACGTGTGCACGAAGCCGGGGATGGCGTCGGCGGCGTAGAGCGCGGAGATCCGCTCCTCCATCCGCCGTACGACCATCATCCTCTCGTACGCGAGCAGCAGGCCCTGGTCGTCCATCCGCCGTTTCCACCTCCCGTGCCGGTCGTTCCGGCACGGGGACAGTAGCCGCGCGGCGACCGAGTGTCCAGTGACACTTGACACTTGCTTTGTCCAGTGACACTTTACGTTCACGCTTCACCGGACGACAGAGGTTCGCCAGATCTACTGTCCAGTATTACTTGACACTCGGTGTGACCGACGCCACGATGATGCTCCGAGTCGCGGTGTCCGCCGCGGCCCTCGGCCCGGCGCCCGCCCCGGTGAGGCACGCCCGTCACCGACTTCGAAGGAGATCTGATGCGACGCGACGACGTCGAGTTCCAGAGCGAGGGGACCACGGTCCGCGGCTGGCTGTACCGGCCGGACACCGACGACCCGACGCCGGCGGTGGTCCTCGCCGGCGGGTGGTGCTATGTCCGTGAGCTCGTCATGCCCTACTACGCCGAGGCGTTCGCCCGGGCAGGCATCGCGGCCCTCGTGTTCGACTACCGGAACCTCGGGGTCTCCGACGGTGAGCCGCGCCAGCACCTCGACCCCACCGCCCAGGTTCGCGACTACCGCAACGCGTTGAGCTTCCTCGAGCGCACCCCGGGCATCGATCCCGACCGTCTGGGCGCGTGGGGCATCTCCTACTCGGGCGGGCACGTGTTGATCCTCGCCGCCACCGACCCCCGGGTGAAGGCCATCGTCAGCCAGATCCCCGTCGTCGACGGCCATCGCAACATGCGACGCGTCCACGGGACGCTGGGCTATCGCCGCCTGTGGTCGGCGATCCTCGAAGACCGCCGGCTCCGGTACGACGACCCGAGCCAGCGGCTCTATCTGCCGCACGCGTCCGAGGACCCCGAGCACGAGCTCTCGGCCTGGCCGTTCCCGGAGACCAAGTCGACCTTCCTCCAGCTGCAGGCCACCGAGGCCCCGCTCTATCAGAACCTCAGCACCATGGAGTCGGTCGACCTGCTGCTCGACTACGACGTCAACTACTTCGTCGACCGCATCTACGACACCCCGTCGATGATGATCGTCGCGGAAGGCGACGACCTGACCCTGTGGGACCTGGAGATCGAGACCTTCAACGCCATTCCGAGCGCCCGCAAGGAGCTCGTCGTCCTGCCCCACACCTCCCACATGACGCTCTACAGCGACCGGAGCAAGCTCGCGGCGGCCGCCGAGCACGCCACCGCCTGGTTCGCCCAGCACCTGCTCCCCGACGCGACCGCCTGACCGCCTCCCAAGGTCGCCGTCCGGCGATCCCTCTCTCGCGACTCCCCCTGCATCCCGAAGGGCCCACCATGGCTTCCACCGAATCTCGCATCGTCGACATCGCCCGCGACCCGTCCTTCTTCCCCAGCCCCCTGTCCCGGCGGGCCTTCCTCTCCGTCGCCGGCGCTGCCGGCCTCGCCGTCGGTCTCAGCGCCTGCGGCGACGACAGCACGGGCAAGGGGAAGGGCAAGTCGGTCGCGTCGAAGTCCTGGATCCAGGTCACGACGCTGTCCAACGACTTCTTCGTCGCCTTCAACGAGGGCGGCAAGCAGGCGATGAAGGCGCTCGGCGTCGAGGTCGCGTCTCTGGAGGACCAGGGCAACGTGAACACCGCACTCGGCCAGATCGGCACCGTCAAGGCGGCGGGCGGCAAGTCCGTCTTCGGCACACCTGCCACCGAGGCTCAGGCGGCGGCCGTCACCAAGGCCGCTCAGGCGGCCGGCATCCTCTACGCCAGCTCCTACACGGCGCCGCCCTGGTACACGCCGGCCGACGCCGACAAGTGGGTCCGGTTCATCACGCCGATGTCGACCAAGATCGCCGAGGCGACCGCACGCGCGCTGTTCGAGGAGGTCGGCGGCAGCGGCACGATCATCCACGTGCCCGGCGCCAAGGGCTCCTCGGCCGACGACCAGCGCACCGCCGGCCTCAACGCCGCCCTCGCGGACTTCCCGGACATCGAGATCAAGACGGCCTCGCCGGGGAACTGGACGTCGGAGGACGCCCGCAAGTCGTTCACCAACATCCTGCCGTCGGTCGGGGACTTCGTCGGCGTCTTCGCCCAGAACGACAGCCAGGCCGCGGGGGTCATCGCCGCCCTCGACGCACAGGGCATCAAGGGCAAGGCCGTCACCGGATTCGACGGCAACCAGCAGAACGTCCAGTACATCGCGGACGGGAAGCAGTTCCTCACGAGCGCGACCATCGGTGGCCTGACCGCGGGCCTGCTCGGCGTCACCACCTTCGACGCGCTCAACGGCGTCGAGTTCTCGCTGCCCGAGCGCTTCATGGCGCAGGGTGCGCTGCTGGTGAAGCCCGACTCGGCCGCCACGGTGCTCGACACGATCTACCAGGACCAGCTCCCGTTCGACTGGTCCGCGATGAGCCGCTCGCTCAACCCGGACTCCTGGGACCCGCAGACGGTGCTCAACCCGATCGACCCGGAGGAGTACTACCAGGGCGTGCCCCAGGACGAGTACACCCTCAACAAGGCATGGGCGAAGGCCGACATCGCGGGGGTCCGCGAGACCTACGACGCGGCGTTCAAGTCCGGACCGCTGTTCGCGTTCAAGAGCGAGCTCGTCGCGTGATCGCATGACCTCGACCCCCACCATCCGGCTCGCGGGCGTGTCGAAGAGCTACGGACCCGTGCACGCCCTGCGCGACGTCTCGCTCGAGGTGCGCCCCGGCGAGGTGCTCGGTCTGATCGGCGAGAACGGCGCCGGGAAGTCGACCCTCATCGGCGTCCTGAGCGGAACGGTCCGCCCCGACTCCGGTCGGCTGACGATCGGCGACGCCGAGGCCCCGCTGGGCGACCCGCGGGCACTCAGCGGGCTCGGCATCTCCGTCGTCGTCCAGGAGCAGGCGCTCGTGGACGCGCTGCGGGTGCACGAGAACATCTACCTCGGACGGGAGTACGAGGTGGGCGGGCGGGGTCCGGGCCGGCGAGCTCGGCTCCGGGCCGCCGCCCGCGCACTGCTCGAGGATCTGCACATCGCCGGCGTGGCCGCCGACGACGTCGTCGCCGACCTGACCTACCCGCAGCGCCAGCTGGTCGAGATCGCGAAGGCGTTCTCGCGGGCCGGCGCGGGAGGCGCCGCCCCGGTGATCCTGCTCGACGAGCCCACCAGCGCGCTCAGCGAGACCGAGGTCGAGATCCTGTTCGACCTGGTCGAGCGGTGGCGCGAGCGGGTCTCGTTCATCTTCGTGTCCCACATCCTGCAGGACGTGCTGCGCATCAGCACCCGCCTCCTGGTGCTGCGTGACGGTCGCACGGTCGACACCCTCGACAACCGGGGCATCTCGGCCGAACGGCTTCATGAGCTGATGGTCGGTACCGAGCGCAGCACCGACTACTACCGCGAGCACGAGCAGCTCGGCGCGCGCGCCGACGAGCCCGTCCTGGAGCTGCGCGGCGCGGGTGTCACCGGCGAGTTCGAGGGCGTCGACCTCCAGGTCAGGCCCGGGGAGATCGTCGGCCTCGCCGGCGTCATCGGGTCGGGCAAGTCGACCCTGGCCGCGGCGGTCGCCGGCGCGCATCGGCTCGACGCCGGCTCGGTGGTCCTCGACGGCCGGGTGCGGCGGCGGTGGAGCAGCCCGGCAGCCGTCGCGGCCGGCGTGCTGTACGTCCCGCCGGAGCGGGCGCTCGACTCGCTGTTCGCCACCGCGTCGGTGCGCGGCAACATCTCGATCGGGTTCCTGGACCTGCTCCGCTCGAAGTGGACCCGCCTGCTGCGCCTGCGAGAGGAGCGCGTCCGTGCGGCGGCTCTCGCGGACCGGTTGCGGATCAAGACCAAGGACCTCGGCACTCCCATCGGTGAGCTGAGCGGAGGCAACCAGCAGAAGGCGGTGTTCGCGCGGTGGCAGGGACGGTCCTGCCGCGTGCTCGTCCTCAACGACCCCACGAGAGGCATCGACGTCGGCACGCGCGAGGAGATCTACGGGCTCATCCGCGACCTGGCGACCGAGGGCATCGGCGTCCTGCTCTGCGCCGAGTCCCTCGAGGAGGTCATCGGGATGGCCGACCGGATCGTCGTCATGAAGGACGGCGTCGTGACCGCCGAGATCGCCTCCCCCACCACCGCCAAGCCGACCGAGGTCGACGTGATCAAGCACATGATGTGAGGAACTCGTGTCCCAGAACCAAGCCCAGCTCGCCCCGGCGCCAGCAGCAGTGACGGAGGACCGACGCCTGCTTCGCCGGCTGGACCGCCACCGCAACGTGCTCGTCCCGACGGTCGCCGTCGTCGCGCTCGTGGTCTACTTCCAGTCGCAGACCTCGGCCTTCGTCTCGGCCGACTCGGCGCAGAACATCCTGCGACAGATGGCCTTCCTGACCGTCGTCGCCCTCGCCGGCACCTTCGTCATCCTGATCGGCGGGATCGACCTGTCGGTGGCGGCCAACGCCACGCTCGCCGGGATCCTGATCGCCACCTGGATCGACGACTTCGGCGGGACGCTCGCGATCCTCCTGGTCGTCGCTGTCGGCGCCGTCGTCGGCCTCGTCAACGGCCTGATCACCACGTTCTTGAAAGTGCCGTCCTTCCTCGTGACGCTGGGCATGATGTCGATCCTCAACGGCATCTCCAACTCGATCTCCAACGGCGGGCCGGTGTCCTACCGGTCGGATCTGCTGCAGAGGCTGGTCAACGAGTCGACCATCCCCGGCATCCCGAACGGCGCGCTCATCGCCATCGTCCTCACCGCGATCGCGACGGTCATCGCCTTCGCCACCCCGTTCGGCCGTCACCTGTACGCCGTCGGCAGCAACGAACGCGCCGCGGCCCTCAGCGGCGTGCGGGTGCAAGCGGTCAAGCTGGCGGTGTTCGCGCTGGCCGGCGCGGTCGCCGCCATCGCCGGGATCATCTTCACCGGCCAGGCGAGCACCGGCGTGCCGATGGGCGCCGATCCCAGCCTCCTGAACTCGATCGCGGCGATCGTCGTCGGCGGCACCGCCCTCTCCGGCGGAGTTGGCGGCCCGCATCGCACCTTGCTCGGCGCGCTCGTGATCGTGCTGCTGAGCTCCGGCATGGACATCACATCGGTCGATCCGTATACCCAGCTGATCGTCAAGGGCGCTGTCGTGATCGCCGCGGTCGCCTTGACGATCGACCGCCGACGCTACGGGATCATCAAATGAGCGCCGGACGCGTGGCCGGCATGGTCGCACTGGTCACCGGCGCTGCCCGAGGACAGGGCCGCAGCCACGCGGTGCGTCTCGCCGAGGAGGGCGCCGACCTCATCCTCGTCGACCGGTGCGCCGACCTGCCCGAGGTGCCCTACCCCCTCGCCACGCGGGCCGACCTCGACGAGACGGTCCGCCAGGTCGAGGCGCTGGGACGCCGTGCGGTCGCGTACGTCGCCGACGTCCGCGACGCTCCGGGCCTGACCGAGGCCGTCGACGACGGCGTGGACCGGCTCGGCCGGCTCGACGTCGTCTGCGCGAACGTCGGCGTCAACGCCCCGGCGCCCGCCCACGAGATCACCGAGGAGCAGTGGCAGACCGTGGTCGACATCGACCTCGGTGGCACCTGGCGCACGGTCAAGGCCGCGATCCCCCATCTGTTGCGCCAGGGCACGGGTGGGTCGGTCGTGCTCACCAGCTCGGCCGCGGGTCTCAAGGGCTACGCCAACATCGCGCACTACACCGCCGCGAAGCACGGGATCAACGGGCTGATGAAGACCCTGGCGCAGGAGCTCGCGCCGCACCGCATCCGCGTGAACAGTCTCAACCCGACGCAGGTCGACACCCCGATGATCATGAACGACCCGATGTACCGGCTGTTCTGTCCCGGCCTCGAGGCCCCGGGACGCGAGGACTTCGCACCGGTCTCGCAGGCGATGAACGCTCTGCCGACTCCCTGGGTGGAGTCGCGGGACGTCAGCAACGCCGTACTCTTCCTGGCCTCGGACGAGTCCAGGTACATCACAGGCGTAGCGCTGCCGGTCGACGCCGGCGTGCTCGTCAAGTAGATCCGAGGCCACGCGGTGGCCGTCACCAGAGGAGGAGAAGATGGCAGGACGAGTTGAGGGCAAGGTCGCGTTCATCACCGGCGCCGCCCGTGGGCAGGGGCGCAGCCACGCGGTCCGCCTGGCCGAGGAGGGTGCCGACATCATCGCCGTCGACGCCCTCAAGGACATCGACACCGTGCCCTACCCGATGGCCACCGAGGAGGACATGCAGGAGACGGTCCGCCTGGTCGAGGCCCTGGGGCGGCGGATCTACTCCGCACCGGCCGACGTCCGCGACTTCGGCTCGCTCCAGTCGGCCCTCGACGCCGGCGTCGAGGCCTTGGGGCACGTCGACATCGTGCTCGCCAACGCAGGGATCTTGTCCTTCGGCGACGCGCACGAGCTGTCGGAGGAGACCTGGGCCGAGATGATCGACATCAACCTCTCCGGCGTGTGGCGCACGGCGAAGGCCGCCATCCCCCACCTGATCCGCCAGGGCACCGGCGGCTCGATCGTGCTCACGGCGTCGGTCGCCGGCCTCCGGTCGTACACCGGGGTCGGGCACTACGTGTCGGCCAAGCACGGCGTCGTGGGCCTGATGAAGACCCTCGCCCAGGAGCTGGCCGAGCACCGCGTGCGTGTCAACACCGTCAACCCGACCCAGGTCGACACCCCGATGGTCCAGAACCAGGGCATGTACGACCTGTTCAGCCCGGACCTGGAGCACCCGACGAAGGACGACTTCGCGAAGGCCTCGGGCGACACGATCCTCTACCCGATCCCGTGGGTCGAGTCGATCGACGTCAGCAACGCCGTGCTGTTCCTCGCCTCGGACGAGGCGCGCTACATCACCGGCGTCGCGCTCCCCGTCGACGGGGGTGTGCTCGTCAAGTAGCCCGCACCTGCGCACGCAACCGCGCCGCGAGCTCGACGGAAGCCTCGATCTCCTCCCGCCGGATCGAGACGCTCTCCACGTTCAACCCCAGCGGTACGTCGAGCCGGCGGCAGAAGTCGGCCAGCTCCAGCGCGGTCGCGGCGGCCTGCTCGGCGGACGCGCGCAGGGTGTTGGTGGAGTGCCGCAGGTCGTTCTCGATCCACCGCGGTACGTCGACGCCGAGCCACCGCAGGAACTCGAGGGTCTTCATCGAGCCGCAGACCGAGAAGGTGAACACGATGGGGACCGGGGTGAGGCCGCGCTCCGCGCAGGCGTAGCGGTAGTCGGAGACCAGGTTCTTGGCGGCGTTGAGGTCGTAGACGACCTGGGTGACGAAGAAGCGGCAGCCTGCCTCCTGCTTGGCGATGAGGCGCAGGTGCTCGTTGTCGCGGCGGCTGTGGCGCTCGGGGATCGCCACTCCCCCGAGGAGCAGGCTCGGGTTCGCCTCCGCCCGCAGCGCCTGGGCGTCGGCGAGGGACAGGGGCGTGGTGGTGCCGCTGGAGGCGGCGCCGACGAGCACGGTCAGGGTGCGCCGGTGGTCCTGCGCGGCGAGCCAGTCGCGGAGCTCCTCGGGCTGGTACTTGCCCACGGCGCGGTAGACGATGACCGGGGTCGGCCAGCTCGGCAGGTGCTCGGAGCGGTACGTCGAGGGGTCCACCGTGGGGGTGAAGGGGAACGGGCGCTCGGCCGGGTTGCGGGAGCTCTCGTCGTCGATGTCGTAGAGGACCAGCCCGTCGAGGTCGAGGCCCTCGAGCCGCTGGGTGGTGGCGCGGGCGATCTCGGGGAGCCGCTCGGCCGGCGTCGAGCGTCGGGGCGGGGTGATCGCGAAGAGGACGAAGTCGCCCCGGCCGGCCTCGATGCGCGCAGCGACGTCCACCGGGCGAGGGTAGCGGGACCGATGAGTTCCGGACGACGGCCGGGTCACACCAGCGTCGGCCGACACGGTGAGGCCGACGAGACGAGAGGGACACGATGAGCGAGATCAGGGTGCTGGTGACCGGGGCGAGCATCGCGGGGCCTGCGCTCGCCCACTGGCTGTGCCGGCGGGGCGCGACCGTGACGGTGGTGGAGCAGGCGCCCGGGCTGCGGCCGGGTGGTCAGGCGGTGGACGCGCGCGGGGTGGCCAAGGACGTGATCCGGCTGATGGGCCTCGACGCCGAGGTGCGCGCGGCGTGCACCGACACCCTCGGCGGGCACACCGTGGCCGCCGACGGGACGGTGCTGGAGACCTACCGCGCCGACGAGAACGACGGTGACGGCCACATCGCCGAGGTCGAGGTGCTGCGCGGCGACCTGTCCCAGGTCCTGTACGACGCCACCCGCGACCACGCCGAGTACGTCTTCGGCTACCGGATCGCCGAGCTCGTCCAGGACCCCGACGGGGTCGACGTCACCTTCGCCAGCGGCGAGCGCCGGCGTTTCGACCTGGTCATCGGCGCCGACGGGCTGCACTCGGCACTGCGCTCGATGGTGTTCGGGCCGCACGAGGAGCACGTGCGCCACCTCGGCATGGTGCTGGCGTTCTTCACCGTGCCCAACGAGTTCGGTCTCGACGGCTGGGCGATCGACCACAACGACGGCGGCCGCTCCGCGGGCCTGCGCCCCGTCCCGGACCCGACCCGGGCGATCGCGATGCTGTCCTTCCCCGCACCCGACTTCGCCATCGACCACCGCGACATCGCGGCGCAGAAGCGGCTGCTGCGCGAGCAGATGGCGGGCTTCGGCTGGGAGACCGAGCGCATCCTCGCGCACCTCGACGACGCGCCGGACTTCTACCTCGACCAGGTGGCCCAGGTGGTGCTGGACCGATGGCACGTCGGGCGGGTGGGCCTGCTCGGCGACGCGGCGTTCAGCGCGAGTCCGATGTCCGGCGCCGGAACCGGCCTGGCCCTGGTCGGCGCCTACCTGCTGGCCGGCGAGCTCGCCGCCTCCCGCTGGGATCCCGCGACCGGGTTCGCCGGCTACCAGGAGCGGATGCGCGACTACGTGGCCGCCAACCAGGAGATCGGCCGGATGCACGTGCAGATGCTCACCGCCACCGGCGAGCAGCCCGCGCCCGAGCCGGACATGGAGTACTTCACCGCCCTGATCGAGCGTGCGGTCGGCGGACCGGACCTGCCGGCGTACGACGGCGTGCCGGACTCCGCGGAGGCCGCGCCCCGGTAGCGTCCGGGGGTGGCCAGTTCCCGTCGTACCAGCGGCCGTCGCCGCCGTGGCCCGGCCCCGGCCCGGCCGCTGCCGTTCGTCGGCCCGGGCGAACGGCTGTGGGTGCTCGACGTGCCGTACGGCACGCAGGTCGACGGCGCGACCTGGCACCCGGCGGTCAAGACCCATCTGTACGTCGGCCGCGCGCTCCCCGCGCACCTGCGGCCCTTCGCGCCGGGTCCGTACACCCTCGGTCGGTTCCTCGAGAACAGCCTCAACCCCGACGATCCCCGGCCCGCCCCCGAGCCGACCGACGCGCTGGAGCCCCGTCGGATCCAGTTCGAGGCCGCCGACGCGATCGCGGCGCGGGCCGAGGCCGGTGGGCGGCTGTTCCTGCTGGCCGACGAGCCCGGCGTCGGCAAGACGATCTCCGCCGTCCTCGGCGCGAGCGCCGTGGGCAGCCTGCGCGGCGCACGACGGGTGCTCGTCGTGGCCGACCGGCCGGCGGCGATCACCATCGGTCACTGGTGCCGCACGATCACGGCCCTCGGCGACAGCGGCCTGGAGTGGGTGGTGATCACCTGGGACCGGCTGGAGAAGGTGAAGGACCACACCTGGGACGTCATCATCGCCGACGAGGCCCACGCCCTGCGCCGGACGACGACCAAGCGGTGGAAGCACTGGACCCGCGTCTCCGGGCACGCCAGGCCCCACGACGAGGCGCCGTTCGTCATCGCGACCACCGCGACGCCCGGCCACACCCCGCTCGAGCTGCCCTATCTCGCCCCCGCCTACGCCCAGCTCCACGGCGAGCCGATGCGGCAGTGGACCAACGCCACCCAGCCCGGCGCCGCGTTCGCCGAGGCGCTGGAGCGGCACGGCGTGGCGGTCGAGTCGGGCCGGTACGGCGCGACCTGGACCACCGACCCGGCCCGCCGCGCCGCGGACCTCGAGCTGGTCCGCGGCTGGCTCGCCGAGGAGCGGCCCCCGGCGATGCTGCACCGCGCGGCGCCGTGGGGCCCGGTGCCGATCTCGGGCATGCCGGTGGCGCTCACCCCGGCCGAGCGCACGGCGTACGAGGCGGAGTGGGGTGAGTTCTGCCGGGAGATGGACCTGGCCCGTCGCGGCCGCAATGTCGCGAAGGGGCGGGCCGCGCTGCTGCGGTTCCGCCAGAAGGCCGGCCTGATCCGGGTCGACTCGACGGTCGACTGGATCGCCCAGCAGGTGCGGGCCGAGCGGCAGGTGGCGTGCTCGGTGGAGTTCGTCGCAACGGCTGCCGACCCGATCACCGACCGCCTGCGCGACGCCGGCATCGCGGTCGCCACCATCTACGGTCGCGACCGGTTCGACGTCGAGGCCGAACGGCTGCGGTTCCAGACGGGCGAGGCGAAGGTCTGCGTCTTCACCACGGTCGCGTCGATCAGCCTGCACGCCGGCGAGACCCTCGCCGACGGCCGGCAGGCGTCCACCGAGCCACGGGTCGGCGTCTTCCACCAGGCCCGCTTCTCCGGCATCGCCGGGCGCCAGGTCACCGGCCGCACCCACCGCGACCACCAGGTCTCCCCCTGGCACATCGCGTACGCCGAGGGCACCGTCGAGGAGCAGGTCGGCAAGGTCATGGTCGAGCGGATCGCCGCCGCGTCCGACGCCGTCGGCAGCGACACCACCGGGCTCGCCGACCTCGCCCAGCTCCTCGGCGCCGACTGGCTGCCGGCCACCACCCTCACCGAGGACGGCGGCTGAGCGGGCCTACGATCCCCTCATGAGCGCGACCCTCGTTGCCAAGGACCTCGCCGGGGGCCACGCGCACCGCACCCTGTTCGACTCCCTCGACCTGACCGTCGCCCCGGGCGACGTGGTCGGCGTGGTCGGGGCCAACGGCGCCGGAAAGACCACGCTGCTGCGGATCCTGGCCGGCGACCTGGCGCCCCTCGACGGCACCGTGGCGACCGCCCCGTCCGACGCCTTCGTCGGCTGGCTGCCGCAGGAGCACGAGCGGATCGCCGGCGAGACCGTCGGGCAGTACGTCGCCCGACGCACCGGAGCCACCACGGCCACCGAGGCGATGGAGCGGGACGCGGCGGCGCTCGGCGCCGGCGACGAGTCGGCGGCGGCGGCGGACGCCTACGCCCACAGCCTGGACCACTGGCTCGCCAGCGGCGCGCCCGACCTCGACGAGCGGCTCGCGCCGATGCTGGCCGACCTCGGCCTGGACGTCGGACCCGATGCGCTGATGACCTCCCTGTCGGGCGGTCAGGCCGCACGCGCCGCGCTCGCGGTGCTGATGCTCAGCCGCTTCGACCTGGTGCTCCTCGACGAGCCGACCAACGACCTCGACCTCGCGGGCCTGGAGCGGCTGGAGACCTTCGTGCGCGGGCTGCGCGCAGGTGTGGTCCTGGTGTCCCACGACCGCGAGTTCCTCTCCCGCGTCGTGACCCGCGTCGTCGAGCTCGACCTCGCCCAGCACCAGGTCGCGGTCTACGACGGCGGCTACGACGCCTTCCTCGAGGAGCGTGCCATCGCCCGGCGCCACGCCCGGGAGGCGTACGAGGAGTTCGCCGAGAAGAAGGCCGACCTGGTCAACCGCGCCCGGATCCAGCGCGAGTGGAGCTCGCAGGGCGTGCGCAACGCGATGCGCAAGTCCCCCGACAACGACAAGGTACGCCGCCGCGCGCAGTCGGAGTCGTCGGAGAAGCAGGCGCAGAAGGTGCGTCAGATGGAGTCGCGGATCGCCCGCCTGGAGGAGGTCGAGGAGCCGCGCAAGGAGTGGGAGCTGCGCTTCTCGATCGGCTCCGCACCCCGGTCCAGCTCGGTCGTCGCCACCCTCGACGAGGCGGTCGCCCGGCTCGGCGAGTTCACCTTCGGGCCCGTGTCGTTGCAGGTCAGCGCCGGCGAGCGGATCGGCATCGTCGGTCCCAACGGCGCCGGCAAGACCACCCTGCTGCGCCTCCTGCTCGGCCGGCTCGCCCCCGACACCGGCCGGTCCGGCCTCGGCGCGTCGGTCGCCGTCGGTGAGATCGACCAGGCACGCACCGGCCTCGACGAGGACCTCTCCCTCGGCACCGCGTTCGAGGCCGCCATACCGGACCTGGCGCCGGCCGACGTACGCACCCTGCTGGCCAAGTTCGGCCTCAAGGCCGACCAGGTCACCAGCCTGGTCGGTCGCCTCTCCCCCGGCGAGCGCACCCGCGCCGCGATGGCGCTGCTCCAGGCACGCGGGGTGAACCTGCTCGTCCTCGACGAGCCCACCAACCACCTCGACCTGCCGGCGATCGAGCAGCTGGAACAGGCCTTGGCGTCGTACGACGGCGCGCTGCTGCTGGTCAGCCACGACCGGCGGCTGCTCGACAACGTGCGGCTCGATCAGCGGTGGCAGGTCGAGGACGGGCGGGTGACCGCGGTCGAGATCGCCTGACGGCCGATTCGCACCGGTTAGCCGATTCCTGCCCCGCGGGTGCTCCGGGCCACCTACGGTGTGGCGATGTCTCCTGCTGGCTGGTACCCGGACCAGGCCCGCCCCGGCCTGCTTCGCTACTGGGACGGGCAGCGTTGGACCCACCACACCCGGTCGGCCTACCCTGCCCCGGGAGCCCTCGCCCGCCAGGCCTCGAAGCTCCCGGTCTGGCAGTCCTGGTGGGTGATCCTCCCCGGGCTGCTCTTCTGCTTCCCTCTCGGCCTCGTCGGCCTCTGGCTGCGGCCGGGGCTGGGCACCAGCGTCCGATGGCTGCTGACCGCCTGCACCGCGGGCTTCCTCGTCCTCGTCCTGGCGCTGCCCGACGCCCCCGAGGCGACCCGCGACGCGACCACCACCGCGGCGGATGAGACACCAGCCGGCAGAGCGAGCACGGCGCCGAGTCCGGAACCGAGCACGACAGGCACCGTGGACGAGCCCAGCACCGCCGCGCCGACGCCGGTGCACGTGCCCGACCTGACCGGCCTGAGCCGACAGGACGCTCAGACCGCGCTGGAGCAGCTCGGTCTGGTCCTCGGTGAGGTCACCGGAAAGCCGTCCCGCCGGACCGCGGACACCGTGCTCCGCCAGGCGGTCCCGACCGGTGCCGAGGCCCTGCCGGGCGCGATCGTCGACGTCGTGCTCGCGATGCCCCTCCCCGTGGTTCCCGACGTGCGGGGTATTCCCCAGGCCAGAGCCGCGAAGCGGCTGCGCCAGGCGGGCTTCGTCGTCGAGGTCTCGACCAGGGAGACGCGGACCGGCGCCGACGGCGTGGTGCTGAGCCAGACTCCCGGCGCTGAGGCGAGGAAGCGGCCCGGGGCGACGATCCGGATCGTGGTGTCCGACGTGCGGATCGCGCCCCTCGCCGAGACCAACTGCACCGCCGGTTACTCGCCGTGCCTGGCACCTGCCAGCGACTACGACTGCGCGGGCGGATCGGGCGACGGGCCCAAGTACGTCTACGGCACCGTCAAGGTCACCGGCAGCGACCCGTACGACCTGGACCGCGACGGGAACGGCCTCGGCTGCGACTGAGTGCCGGTCGGGCCGGCGGCCAGCCCCCAGAGGGCCCAGCCGAGCGCCGTGTCGGGGAGATCGGACCAGAACGTCATGGCGTCAGTGTGCCTCGGCCAGGGTGATCTCCACCATCAGCTCGTCGGCGATCGCCTCGAGCGACGTACGCAGCTCCTCGACCCGCGTGGCGGGCGGCGCCTCGAGCACGGCCCGCACCTCGAACAGCCGGCCGCCCGCCATCGGCGCGTCGCGTACGTCGGTGACCAGGTCGCGGATGCTGACCCGCTCGCGGGCGAGCACGGCCGAGATCTCGGCGACGATGCCGGGCCGGTCGGCGCCGAGCAGGTCGAGGTCGACGAGCACCTCCGCGCCGGTCACGTCGTCCGGATCGGGCCCGTCGGTGCGGGCCAGGGTGACCTGGAGGCCGATGTCGTCGAGTCCGGCCAGCTCGCCCGCCAGCGCATCGGCGCGCGCGTCGGGGACCTCCAGCAGCAGGATCCCGGCGAACTTGCCGGCCAGCCGAGCCATCTGGCTGCGGTTCCAGCTCGCGCCGTGGGCGTGCAGCCGGGCGGAGAGGTCGGACACCAGTCCGGGGCGGTCGTCGCCGATGCAGGTGAGCGTGAAGGTGGCCATGGCACAGGCTAGGCCCGTCCGGAGGTGCGGCGCATGCCCGTGGCCGTGGAACGTAGGCTCGACCCACCATCGTCCCCAGCCGGAGGAGGCCTCGTGTCGCCGAGTGGTCGTTCGCGGGCGGTCCTGCCCAAACCGGGGCTGGCCGCCGTCAGCGCCACCGTGGCGACCGGCGTCCTGGGCGCCCTCGCGGCCGCGCCCGACCGGGTCCGCCACGCACTGCGCCGGCGCTACCCGACCATCGCGGTGACCGGGATGACCGGAGTCGGCAAGACCCAGCTCGCCGACCGGCTGTCGCGACGCGGCCCCGGCGACGGCACGGCCGAGGTGGGCTCGGCGGTGATGGAGCGCCGCACCCGCCGTTCGCGGCGGCTGCACGGCTTCCGGTTCCTGGTCGTGCCGGGCGACAACGCCGCGACCCGCCTGGGCGCCCTCGACGAGGTGTTCCACGACGAGCCGGTCGACGGGGTGATCCACGTGGTCGCCCACGGCTACGCCACTCCTCGCCGCGCCGCCGGCACGACGGGCGCCGCCGCCGCGACCCGCGCCGACCAGCTGGCCGCCGAGCTCGAGGACTGGACGATCACCGCCCACCGGATCGCCTCGATGGCCGTCCGCCGCTCCCAGCCGGTCTGGCTGGTCATCGCCGTGACCAAGGCGGACCTGTTCGCCGACGACCTCGACGAGGTGGTCCGCTCCTACTCCCCCGGCAGCGGCACGCCCTTCGGCGACAAGGTCGACGAGCTGCGGGCGCTCGCGGGCGGTGCCCGGCTCTCGGTCGACGTGCTCCCGGTGGCGACCGGCACCAGCGCCGCGCTCAGCCCGAAGCAGGCCGACGCGCTGGTCGAGCGGCTGGCCGCCCGGTTGGCCCAGCTCAGCGGCCACGTCTGAGGTCGGCCGCCGGGTGAGGGGACGACGAGCCGACGCTCAGCCGAGCCACTTCCCCAGCGACACGCTGCCGATCACCAGGTCGCCCTGGATCCGGTAGCCGACGCAGAGCCGACGCCAGTCGACCAGCGAGTGCCGGCCGCAGTGGTCGTCGGGCAGCCGGTCGAGCACGTCCGCCGCGGAGTCCCCCGGGGCGCCGACGACGGTGAACTCCCGGTAGCAGCTCCCCGATCCACAGTTCTCGGTGTCGCCGCTGCGCGAGAGTCCGTCGGGCAGGTCGGGCAGTGCCGAGCGCGGCGGCACGGACGTCTCGAGGTACAGCGTCAGGTTCATCGCCAGCACCAGCACGCCCATCGCGAGCAGGGTCCCGACGACCCCGAGGACGCTGAGCAGGACCCGGGACCGCATCGCCCCAGCCTGCCACGACATGCTCGTCCGGACGTGCGAAGGCCCCCGGCACCGAGGTGCCGGGGGCCTTGCGAAGCGTCAGACCGAGGTCAGATCGCGCGGACGTTCTCCGCCTGCGGGCCCTTCGGGCCCTGGGTGACGTCGAACTCGACCTGCTGGTTCTCGTCGAGCGACTTGTAGCCCGTGCCCTGGATGGCCGAGAAGTGGACGAAGACGTCCGGGGTGCCGTCGGCCGGGGCGATGAAGCCGAAGCCCTTCTCGCTGTTGAACCACTTGACGGTGCCCTGAGCCATGATTTTCTCCTTGGTTTCGTGTTCCGGACCGGCGAGCTGCCGGACCCGTTGGTGCTGAAGACATCCCTTGCCTGATGCCCAGCTGAACCGAAGACCAAGAGCGACAAGATGTTCTGCCCCCACCGAGAGAGCAGGAGCACTCCTTGCGGAGCGCTCTTCAACGAGGTCGAGCCTAGCAGTGCCGAGGCGACCAATGTCGATCGGCGCGGCATAGAATGGGCATACAGCCGGTGACCGGCTGCCGGACGAGGGAGCCGTACCCGGAGCGCGACAAGACGGCCACGAAGGATGTGGCCGTCATGGCGTGGTTGGTACTGGTGCTCTCGGGGGTCCTCGAGGCGGCGTGGGCGACCGCCCTGTCGCGCTCCGAGGGGTTCAGCCGGCTGGTCCCCTCCGTGGTCTTCCTCGTCACCGTGACGGCGAGCATGGCCGGGCTGGCCTGGGCGATGCGCACCCTCCCCGTCGGCACGGCGTACGCCGTGTGGGTCGGGATCGGCGCGGCGCTCACGGTCGTGATCGCGATGGCGAGCGGCGAGGAGCCGGTGAGCCTGGCCCGGATCCTGCTGCTGCTCGGCCTGGTCGGGTGCGTGATCGGGCTCAAGCTGGCGCACTGAGCGGGACGGCCACCGGGTACCTGCCCCCCATGACCGTCTACCTCGCCTGGTCCCCAGCGCCGGTGCCCGCGGACCTGCCCGGTCCATGGGTCGAGCTGCGCCGGCTCACGGACGACCTGGTCCTGGTGGACAGCCCGGACGGGCTGTCGCGGGTCTACCACGAGCTCAAGTGGGCGCTGCCCGAGGGGACGGCCCTGTTCGTCGCGCCGCTGCCGGAGCGCCCGAAGCTCAAGGGACTACCCGCCGGGACCACGACCTGGCTGCGCGACCGGATCGCCGGCCCCGAGCAGTGACCAGCTCGCGAGCACCCGGCAGCCACCCTCGGCGTACCGGTGCAGCTCGAGGCGCTCGGCCCGGGCCCGGACCGGCAGCACCCCGGCCAGGTCGGCGCCGACCGACGCGAGGGACACGTCGGGGCCGAGCCGGTCCAGCGTGAGGTGCGGTACGACGTCGGCGAACTCCCCGGCGTAGGGCGGGCAGTCCGGGAAGGCGCGCCAGAGCCGGTCGGTGAGTGCGGCGAAGGGTGCGGCGGGCTCGGGCACGGCGTGCACGAGCCCGTCGGGGAAGGCGCGCACCTCGTCGAGCGTGAAGGTGAAGGCCGGCGTGTCCGCGGCGATCGCCTCCACCCGCGCCAGGTCGGCGCCGCTCGGCGTGGGGCGGAAGGGCGCCAGAGCGGTGATGTGGGCGTGCGTGAACGCCGGGTCGCGGGAGACCCAGGCGGGGTCGTAGTGCTCCCAGCGGCCGCGGATGTAGGCCTCCAGCGCGGGTACCGGGACGACGAGCACGGTGTGGGCCACGCCCGGACCCTAGTGTCCGACCCGTCCGGCGCGGGATGGAGGCGTGCTGTTCACGCCGCCGACTCGTTGCACCGTTAGCGTCACTCGGACCGCGTCACCTGGGGGGAAGCCATGACCGCGAACGCACCTGACCTGGAGGACACCGACGAGCACGAGTGGGCGGGCGTCATGCTCGTCCTCGCCCTGCTCGCCCTGGCGGGGGTGCTGGTGATGCTCTTCACCTGAGCCGGGCCGCCCGGGAGTCCCGGGCGCGGGTAGCGTTCGGCACCATGAGCGCCCTCGCCGCACCCGACCCCGCCGTCCGCTCCGCCGCCGCGGAGCGTCTCGCCGGCCTGGCCACCCCGGCCGGCGCGCTGGGGCGGCTGGGCGACCTCGGCGTGTGGCTGTCCGCGGTGCAGGGCGTGGTCCCGCCGCGACCGCTGGACGACGTCCGGCTGGTGATCTTCGCCGGTGACCACGGCGTCGCCCAGCACGGCGTCTCCGCGTATCCGCCGGCCATCACGCCGGCGATGGTGCGCACCTTCGTGCTCGGCAAGGCCGGCGTGTCCGCGCTCGCGGCCGCTCACGGCGTCCACGTGCGGGTGCTGGATATCGGCGTGGACGACGACCTCGACGGCGTCCCCGACGAGGTCCGGACCCACAAGGTGCGCCGCGGCAGCGGGGCGATCCACGTCGAGGACGCGCTGTCGGCCGACGAGGCCGGCCGGGCGTTCGCGGCCGGCCGCACCGTCGCCCGCGAGGAGATCGCCGCCGGTGCGCAGCTCCTTCTCTCCGGCGACATGGGCATCGGCAACACCACCCCCGCCGCCGCGCTGGTCGCCGCGGCGCTCGGCCTGCCCGCCGTCGAGGTGACCGGCCGCGGCACCGGCGTCGACGACGCGGCCCTCACCCACAAGCAGGTCGTCGTCCAGCAGGCCCTGGACCGGGTCGGTGCCCGCGTCGAGGACCCGATGGACGCGCTCACCGCGCTGAGCAGTGCCGACCTGGTCGCGACGGTGGGCTATCTCGTCGAGGCCGCCGAGAGCGGCGTACCCGTGCTGCTCGACGGCCTGATGTCCGTCGCGTGCGCGCTGTACGCCGACAAGATCGCCCCCGGCGCGGCCGCCTGGTTCGCCGCGGGCCACCGCTCCACCGAGCCGGCCCAGGCGCTGGCGCTCGACAAGCTCGGCCTGGAGCCGGTGCTCGACCTCGGGCTGCGGCTGGGCGAGGGCTCGGGCGCGGTCGCGGCCGTCCCCGTGCTCCGCTCGGCGGTCGCGCTGCTGCGCGATGTCGCCCTGCTCGCCGACCTGATGCCGCCGGCCCCGGACCCCGCATGAGCGTCGCCGTCGTCGGCCGCAGCCTGCGGCTGTCGATCGGGATGCTGACGGCGCTGCGGGTGCCCGCGGTCCTGCGGGTCTCCCCCGGCGTCGCGACCGGCGCGCTGCTGCTCGCCCCCGTCGCGGTGCTGCCACTGGGCGCCGCGGTCGGGGCGGTCGTGTGGGCCGGCGGTCGGCTGGACCTGCCCGCGCTCGCGGTCGCCTTCGCCGCCCTCGCCGCGCTCGCGGTCGGCAGCCGGGCGCTGCACCTCGACGGGCTCTCCGACGTCGCCGACGGACTCACCTCGTCGTACGACCGCGAGCGGTCGCTCGCCGTCATGAAGAGCGGAACGGCCGGCCCGGCCGGCGTCGCCGCGCTCGTGCTCGTCCTCGGGACGCAGGCCGCCGCGCTGACCGCCTTCGTCTCCTTCGGCGGCGAGGTGCGCTCGGCCGTCGTCGCCGGTGCCGCGGTGTGCGCCTCGCGCGCCGCGCTGTGGCTCACCGCCTGCACGCTCGCCCCGCCGGCCCGGCCCGACGGGCTCGGCGTCACCTTCACCCGCCGGGTGCCGGTCCCCGTCGCCGTCGTGGGCTGGGCCGGGCTGGCAGCCCTGTCCCTGCTCGTCGACCCGGTCCGCGGCCCGGTGAGCGTCGCCGCGGCGTTCGTGGCCGTCGCCGCGCTGACCTGGCACGCCGTGCGCCGCTTCGGCGGGGTCACCGGCGACGTCTTCGGAGCCGGGATCGAGCTGGCGCTCGCGGTGCTGCTGGTCGGGCTCGCGGGCGCCTGACCTCAGAGCCGGAGAACTCGCCCGGCGACGACGAGGTGCACCTCGTCGCACACCTCGGCCACCCGCTGGTTGATGGTGCCGAGCAGGTCCCGGAAGACCCGCGCCGAGCGGTGCTCGGGTACGACGCCCAGCCCGACCTCGTTGGTCACCAGCACCACCCGCTGGCCGGTGGCGGCGAGCGCGGCCAGCAGCGCGTCGAGCAGCCCGAGCACGTGCGCCTCGACCTCCTCGACCGGGGCCTCCCACAGCCCGGCGTCGTCGATCACGCCGGTGAGCCAGGTGCCGAGGCAGTCGACCAGGACCGGCTGCTCCACGGCGCCGAGCACGCCGGCCACGTCGCGGGTCTCCTCGGTGGTCCAGGTGTCGGGCCGCCGGTCCCGGTGGGCGGCGATGCGGGCCGCCCAGTCGGCGTCGTCGTAGACCGGGCCGGCGGCGACGTAGGTGACCCCCGCGGCGTCGGCGAGCAGCGCCTCGGCGTGGCGGGACTTGCCGGACCGGACGCCACCGGTGACCAGCACCCTCGCGGCGCTCACGGCAGCGTGAAGGCGACCTTGCGGGCCGCGAGGTCGGCGGTGGCGAGGGTGACGGTCACGTCCTCGCCGAGCGGCAGCGGCCGCGCGGAGGTGACCGGGGCCTCGACGCCGACCTCGGCGAGCACCACCACCCCGGAGGTCGCCTCGTCGTCGCGGACGCTGGTGACCACGCCGTCGAACCGCTGGCCCACGCGGTCGGCCAGCACCGCGGCCTCGATGAGGTCGAGTACCGCGCGCTCGTAGGAGCCGGCGCGGCGCGCGGAGTCCTGGAGGGTCTTCGGCAGCCCCGGCAGGGCGGCCGCGACCCAGTCGGGGACGGGCGTGCCGGCGCAGATCGCGAGGCAGACCTCACCGGCGTACCGGTCGCCGAGGCGGCGCAGCGGCGCGGTGACGTGGGCGTACTCGGCGGCGATCGCGGAGTGGCGGGTCTGCTCGGGCAGCTCGCCGTCGAAGGCGGCGTACCCGCTGCCGCGCAGCAGTCGGGTGCAGGCCACGACCATCGCCTGGTGCCGCGAGACAGTCGGGTCGAGGGAGCGCACGAAGGCGGGATAGTCCTGGTCCTGGGGCCAGGAGATCCGCAGGCCCTTGGCGACCCGGCGCAGCCGGGCGACGTCGCGCGGGTCGGCGGGCGGCAGGGTGCGCAGCATGCCGACCTTGGCCCCGACCATCAGCGACGCGGCGCCCATCCCCGTCAGCAGCGAGATCTGCGCATTCCACTGCTCGACGGGGAGCTGCTCGCGGAACACCAGCCGGAAGCCGCCGTCGGTCTCGTCGACCTCCTGCTCGGGAAGCGGCAGCGAGATGCCGCCGCGCGCGACCTCCTGCTGCTCGCGCAGCCGGCCGACCTCCCGGAGCAGCTCCAGCACCTCGCCGGCGGTGCCGTCGTCGAGCGCCCGCTGGGCGTCGACGTAGGACCACCGGGCCGTGGAGCGCACCCGCGCCCGCTCGACCCGGACCTCGGTCTGGGCGCCGGCGGCGTCGAGCCCGATGGTCCACAGCAGCGCCGGGCGGACCTGGTCGGGCAGTAGCGACGCGGCGTCCTCGGACAGGGCGGGCGGGTGGAGCGGGATCCGGCTGCCGGCGCCGTAGAGGGTCTCGCCGCGCCGGTTGGCCTCCACGTCGACCGGGTCGCCGGGACGCACGAAGGCGGCGACGTCGGCGATGGCGTAGTGGACGACGTACCCGTCGCCGGCGCGCTCGATGTGGACCGCCTGGTCGAGGTCCATCGAGCCCGCCGGGTCGATGGTGAGGAAGGGCAGGTCGGTGCGGTCCAGCTCGGGGAGGACGACGCCGGCCGCGGCGCGCTCGGCGGCCGCGGTGACCTCGGCGGGGAACTCGCCGGGGAGGTCGAGCTCCTTCGCGATCGCCGCGAGCCCCTCCGTCAGCTCCGGAGAGCTCGCCTTGACCCGGACCACGAGATTGCTCGGCATGTCGGTGACTTTATCCTTGCGCGGTGCTGATCCTGCTGCCGCCGAGCGAGGGCAAGGCGGTCCCCCGGCGGGGCCGGCCCCTCGACCTCGCCTCGCTGTCGTCCCCCGCGCTGACCGACGCGCGCCGCGAGGTGCTCGACGCCCTGGTGACCCTGTGCCGCGAGGACCCGGCCAAGGCCGCCGAGGTGCTCGGGCTGTCCGCCGGCCAGGCCGACCTGGTCGACCGCAACGCCGGGCTGCCCGCCGCACCGACCGCGCGCGCGGACCGGATCTACACCGGCGTCCTGTACGACGCCCTCGACGTCGCGTCGCTCTCCGCGGGCGCCAAGCGACGCGCGACCTCGCGGCTCGCGGTCGCGTCCAGCCTGTTCGGGATGGTCCGCCTCGGCGACCGGATCCCGTCGTACCGGCTCTCGGGCGACGCCTCCCTCCCCGGCCTCGGCCCGGTCGCCGCGGTCTGGCGCGAGGCGCTGCCCGTCGTGATGACCGAGGCGCTGGGGCGCGGGCTGCTGGTCGACCTGCGCTCGGGGATGTACGCCGGCTTCTGGCGCCCCGGACCCGACCTCGCCTCGCGCGTGGCGACCGTGCGGGTGCTGCACGAGCACGACGGGACCCGCAAGGTGGTCAGCCACTTCAACAAGGCCACCAAGGGCCGGATCGTCCGCGCCCTGCTCGAGGACGGCGCCGACCCGCGCACCCCCGCCGCCCTGGCCTCGACCCTCGAGCGGCTGGGCTGGACCGTCGAGGTCGGCACGCCCGGCAAGACCGGCACCCAGCTCGACGTGGTGGTCAGCGAGCTCTGAGGGGTCGGGTCCTGGCGTCGTACCGGACGAAATGGTCGTGATCTCGGCTGATCCACGACCACTTCGTCCGGTACGACGTGGGGCCTGTGGAGGAGGAACCCGCCCGACCGGCACTGAGCCGATCCTCGGGGCATGGAGCTCCACCTCACTCGCCCCGACCTGGTCGTCCCGGTGCGGGCCGACCCGAGCGGTCGCACCGGTCCCACTCGTGGCCAGGTGCGTGGTCGCCACTGGACCAAGGTCGCGCCCGCGCTCTACCGGCCCGCGGGCGGCGCCACCACGGTGGCCCAGCGGATCGTCGACGCCGTCGCCGGCTTGCCCGAGGGAGGCGCGGCCACCGGCTGGGCCGCGTTGCACTGGCTCGGCGCGCGGTGGTTCGACGGCCGGGACCCCGAGGGTCGGCCGTTGCCCGTGCCGGTCGCCGTCGGAGACCGCCACGCCCTCCGCGCCCGCGCCGGGATCGTCGTCTCGGAGGACTGGCTCTACGAGGACGATGTGGTCCTCGTCGACGGCCTGCCGATCACGACCCCGGTGCGCTCGGTCTGCTACCTGGCGCGTGTCGCCCGTGACGAGATCGGCGCGCTCCGTGCGATCGAGATGGCGGCGTACGACGATCTGGTGAGCGTCGCGGAGCTGAAGGTCTACGCCGCCAGCCTGGTGGGGCGTCCCGGGAAGCGCCGGCTCGAGGCCGCCCTCGAGGTCGCCGACGAGAACACGTGGTCACCGATGGAGGTGGTGATGCGGCGCTTCTGGCAGCGGCAGCGAGGCCGACCCCTGATCTGCAACCCACCGGTCTTCGATGCGTGGGGCAACCACCTGTTCACCCCCGACGTGCTCGACGTGGCGGCCGGGATCGCGGGCGAGTACGACGGCCGCGTCCACGGCGCCGGGCCACGCCGCAGCCGGGACCTCGACCGTGAGGAGCTCGCTCGACGGCTCGGCATCGAGGTCGTCACCATGATGGCCGGCCCCGGCGAGGAGCAGCGCTTCCTCCGCCGGCTCGACGGAGCCTACGACCGGGCGCGACATCGTCCCCGGCTCCGGTCGTGGACCCTCGACCAGCCCTGGTGGTGGGTGGACACCTCGACCGTGGCGCGGCGACGCGCGCTGGGTCCGGCCGAGCGGGCCCGCTGGCTTGGTCGTCGTACCGGACAGAATGGTCGTGATTTCGGCTGATCCACGACCATTTCGTCCGGTACGACGGGGGAAACCCCGAACTACCAGCGGCCGGTGTCGCGGAGGGTACGACGACCGGGGGCCAGCGCGTTGAAGAACCTCATCGAGCCCTTCTGCTCACCCGTGCGCGGGTCCGGGTAGAAGGCCAGCAC
Organism: Nocardioides nitrophenolicus; assembly: GCF_016907515.1. NCBI lineage: Bacteria > Bacillati > Actinomycetota > Actinomycetes > Propionibacteriales > Nocardioidaceae > Nocardioides > Nocardioides nitrophenolicus. The sequence continues at coordinate 5,069,277 of NZ_JAFBBY010000001.1, read as the reverse complement.
GGAGACCGCGGCCGGCGCGAGCTCCATCCGGAACAAGGTCTCCAGGGGTGCGTCGAGGGCGTGCGCGACCAGCGTCTTGATCGGCGTGACGTGGCTGACCAGCACGACGGTGCGCCCGGCGTGGGTGTCGAGCAGCCGGGCCAGGCCGGCCAGCACCCGCTCCCGCACGCTCACGAACGACTCCCCGCCGGGCGGCGCCGCGGTCATGTCGGCGAACCAGGCGTCCAGCCGCTCGCGGTCGCGCTCGGCGACCTCGGTGAAGCTCAGTCCGTCCCACTCGCCGAACTCCATCTCGGCGAAGGCCGGCTCCTCCTCGACCGCGAGCCCGAGCGCGGCGGCGACGATGTCCGCTGTCTCGCGGGTACGCCGGACGGGCGAGGCGACCACGACGTCGACGCTGTCCTTGAGCTCGGTCAGCCACGCGGCCACCTCGGCGGCCTGCTCGCGGCCCTCCTCGGAGAGCGGCGGGTTGTCGCCGCCGAGCCCGCCGGAGAACCGCCGGCCGGTGGTGTGGGGGGTGACGCCGTGGCGGACCAGCACGATCGTGGTCGGCTGCCCCGGCGTGAAGGCCGGCGAGGACGCCTCCTCGGCGGCCGAATCGGGCTCGTCGGCGACGCCGTCGCCGGGCACGCTCGGCACGCTCACGCCCGACCGCTTGCCGTCGAGCGCCTCGTTGGCGAGCCGGTCGGCGTGGGCGTTCCGGGCCCGTGGGACCCAGGTGTACGTCGTACCGGCGGGCGCGAGCTCGCGCGCCTCGGCCGCGAGCACCGCCATGTCGGGGTGCTTGATCTTCCAGCGCCCGGACATCTGCTCGACGACCAGCTTGGAGTCCATCCGCACCTCGACCACCGCACCGGGCGCGTGCGCGACGGCGAGGGCGAGGCCGGCGACCAGGCCGGAGTACTCGGCGACGTTGTTGGTCGCCCGACCGATGGTGCGCGCGTCCTCGGCGAGCACCGCCCCGGTGGCGGCGTCGCGCAGCACGGCGCCGTACGCCGCCGGCCCGGGGTTGCCCCGCGACCCGCCGTCGGCCTCGACGACGACGCGCGCGGGCCCAGCGGTCACAGGCCGCTCTCGGGGGTGCGGACCAGGATCCGCTGGCACTCCTCGTGGCGCAGCACCGTCTCGGCGGGCGTGGCCCGGATCTGGGCCAGCTCTCCGGCGTCGAGGCTGAGCTGGCAGCCCCCGCACTGGCGGGCGCGCAGGGCGCCGACGGCCACGCCGCCCTTGCTGGCGCGCAGCTTCTCGTAGAGGGCGAGCAGGTCCTCGGGGATGGCGGCGACGATCTCGGCGCGGCCCGCCGAGACGGACGCGATCTCGGCGTCGAGCTCGGCGACCCGCTCGTCGCGGGCGGTGGTGAGCGTGCCGAGCCGGCCGTCGAGGTCGTCGATCGCGGAGGTGAGCTCGGCGAGCGCGGACTGCGCCTCCTCGAGCTGCTCCATCACCTCGAGCTCCTCGTCCTCGAGCGTCGAGATCCGGCGCTCCAGCGACGCGAGCTCGTGCTGCATCCGCTCCAGCGCCTTGGGGTCGGTGATGGCGCCGGAGTCCATCCGGTCGCGGTCTCGCGTGCGTCGCGCCTTGACCTGCTCCACGTCGGCGTCGGCCTTCGCCTGGGCCACGGCGAGGTCGTCGACGACGATGCGCTGGTCGCGCAGCCGGCCGTCGACGTCGGCCCGCTTGCCGAGCAGGTCCTTGATCTCCGCGGCCTGCGCCGGGTTGGTGCGCTGGTGGCGCAGCTGGTCGACCTGGGAGTCGAGGGCCTGCAGGTCGAGCAGGCGGAGCTGGACGGCGGGATCGGCGTTCACAGGTGCATTGTCCAAGGATCGGTGCAGATCGCGCTCACCCGGGTCTCGACCGCGTCGCCGAGCCGCTCGCGGAGCAGCTGGTCGACCACCGGCAGCCAGGTCCACTCGGCCGCCCAGTGGGCGACGTCGACCAGGGCGGGTCCGCCCTTCTCGAGGAACTCGGCGGCCGGGTGGTGGCGCAGGTCGCTGGTGACGTAGACGTCGGCGCCGGAGCCGGCCAGCCGGTCGAGCAGGAAGTCGCCCGCGCCGCCGCAGACCGCCACCCGCTTGACCGGGCGCTCGGGGTCGCCGGCCACCCGGACGCCGTGGTGGGTCGGCGGGAGCGCGGCCGCCACCGCCTCGGCGAAGCCGGCCAGCGTGGTGGGCTCGACGCTGCCGATCCGGCCGGTGCCGACGCCGGCGAGCCGCGGGTCGGCGACCTCCACGACGTCGTACGCCGGCTCCTCGTAGGGGTGCGCGCTCAGCATGGCGCGGACGACCTCGGTGCGCCGGTCCCGCGGGAGCACGACCTCGATCCGCACCTCCTCGACGGTCTCCAGCTCACCGACGGTCCCGATCATCGGGTTCGCGCCGTCGAGCGGACGGAACCGGCCCTCGCCGGGGGCGCTGGTGAAGGAGGCGAAGTCGTAGTCGCCGATCCGGCCGGCACCGGCCTCGGCGACCGCGGCCCGGACCGGCGCGGCGGCGTCGGCCGGCACGAACACGGTGAGCTTGTCGTAGGGCTCCCCCGGCGCCGGGACGATCGGGCTGAGGTCCTTGAGGCCGAGCGCGACCGCGAACGCCTCGGAGACGCCGCCCACGGCCTGGTCGGCGTTGGTGTGGGCGGTGAGCAGCGCGCAGTCGGCCTTCGCCAGCGCGTGCAGGGTGCGGCCCTTGGGGGTGGTCGCCGCGACCCCGTGGACGCCCTTGAGGAAGAGCGGGTGGTGCACGAGCAGCAGGTCGGCCTTCCACTCCGCCGCCTCCGCGGCGACCTCGGGCGTGGGGTCGACGGCCAGCAGGATCCGCTTCACGGGCTGCTCGGGGTCGCCGTACACGAGCCCGACGGCGTCCCAGCCGTCGGCGGTCGCGGGCGGGTACCAGCCGTGGACGAGGTCGACGACGTCCTTGAGCGAGGGCATGGCGGTCAGGCTACCGAGCCGGCCCGAGCACCGGGCTTGGTAAGGTGCCCGTGCCAGCGAAGGGAACCCGGTGTGAGTCCGGGACTGACGCGCAGCGGTGTGGGTGACGGGCGGAGCACGAGGTCACTGGATCTCCTCGGAGATCTGGGAAGACGCTCCGCACCGGATGATCCCGAGTCCGAAGACCTGCTGGCCCTTGCGGCCCGACCGTCGCGAGGTCGATGTGGGGCGATCGCGAGGAGCCCCGGCCTCGAAGGACCTCCACCATGGCGCGCAGCCGTCCGGACCGGTGCCCCGGCATCGTGCACCCCTGGCCCGCCGACGACGGCGGCCTGGTGCGGATCCGAGTCCCCGGCGGCCGGGTGCCGCTCCCGGCGCTGAGGGCGCTCGCCGCGGTCGCCGAGGAGTACGGCGACGGCCGGGTCCGGGTCACCGGCCGCGCCAACCTGCAGGTCCGCGCCATGCCCCTCGCGACGGACGGCTCCCTGGCCGGGCCCGCGCTCGCCGCGCTGGAGGCGACCGGTCTGCTCCCCTCGCGCACCCACGACCGGGTACGCAACGTCCTGGTGTCACCGCAGACCGGCCTCGCCGGCGGCCGCGCCGACCTGCGCCCGGTACTGGCCGCGCTCGACGCGCTGCTGCTCGCCGACGATGCCGTGGCCGCGCTCCCGGGCCGCTTCCTGTTCACCCTCGACGACGGGCGCGGCGACCTGGCCGACAAGCACCTCGACCTCGGCCTGGTCGCGCTCGACGGCGGCACCGCCCAGCTGCGGGTCGGCGAGGGGTGGGGCGAGGTGGTCGCCCTCGCCGACGCACCCGCCGCGCTGCTCGCGGTGGCCCGAGCCTTCCTCGCCGCCCGAGGCACCGGGCCGGAGGCGCCATGGCACGTGCCCGAGCTCGCTCGTCCCCTCGCCCCCGCGGTCCCACCCGCGCCGGGCGCCACCGCCGCGACCGGGCCGCTCCCCCTCGGCCCGGTCGCGGGGGGCCGGCACGTCGGCGTACCCGACGACGGGCTGGACTCGACCACCATCGCGGCCTGGACCGCGCCGACCGTGATCGTCACGCCGTGGCAGGGCGTGCTCATCCCCGAGGAGAACCGATGACCGAGCTCACCGCTCCCCCGCGCCGCTACGACTACATCGCCGACGGGCCGGCGATCTACGTCGACTCGTTCGCGACCATCCGGCGGGAGTCGGACCTGGCCCGGGTGCCGGCCGAGGCCGAGAAGGTCGCCGTCCGGATGATCCACGGCAGCGGCCAGACCGATCTCGTCGAGGACCTGGTCATCCACCCGCGCCTGGTCACCGCCGCGCGGGCCGCGCTCGACGCGGGCGCGCCGATCCTCTGCGACGCGCGGATGGTCGCCATGGGCATCACCGCCGGCCGGCTGCCCGCCGGCAACCCGGTGCACTGCTTCCTCACCGACGAGCGGGTCCCGGCCCTCGCCGCGGCCTGGTCGACGACCCGGACCGCCGCCGCCGTCTCGCTGTGGGAGCCGCTGCTCGACGGCGCCGTCGTCGCCATCGGCAACGCCCCCACGGCCCTCTTCCACCTGCTGGAGCTGATCCTCGCCGGCGGCCCCCGGCCCGCCGCCATCGTCGGCTGCCCGGTCGGCTTCATCGGCGCCGCCGAGTCGAAGGACGCGCTCGCCTCCTTCGCCGACGACCACGGCATCGACATCCCGTTCGTCACCGTCCGCGGGCGCCGCGGCGGCTCGGCGATGGCGTCCTCCGCGGTCAACGCACTCGCCCAGGAGGCGGAATGACCCGGTCGACCGGTCGCTTCCACGTCGTCGGCATCGGTCCCGGCGACCCCGAGCTGATCACCCTCAAGGCCGCCCGGCTGATCGGCGCGGCCGCCGTCGTCGCCTTCCACGCCGGCGTACGCAAGGAGTCGCACGCCCGCCGGATCGCCGCCGACCTGATCCCCGCCGGCGTGGTCGAGGAGGAGCTGCGCTACCCGGTGACGACCGGGGCGACCGACCATCCCGGTGGGTACGTCGGCGCGCTGGCCGCCTTCTACGACGAGTGCGAGGCCCGGCTCGCCGCCCACCTCGACGCGGGACGCGACGTCGTCCTGCTCGCCGAGGGCGACCCGCTGTTCTACGGCTCGTCGATGTACCTCGTCGACCGCTTCCGCGACCGGTACCCGGTCGACGTGGTGCCCGGCGTCCCCGCCTTCGCCGCCGCCACCGCCACCGTCCCCGCACCCCTGGTCCGGCAGACCGACGTGCTGACCGTCCTGCCCGGCACCCTCCCCGAGCCCGAGCTGGCGCGCCGCCTCGCCGACACCGACGGCGCGGTGATCATGAAGCTCGGCCGCACCTTCCCCGCCGTCCGCCGTGCGCTCGCCGCCGCCGGCCGGCTCGACGGGGCGCTGTACGTCGAGCGGGCCTCCCAGGCCGAGGAGCGCTGGCTGCCCGTCGCCGAGGTCGACGCCGACTCGGTGCCGTACTTCTCGCTCGTCGTGGTCCCGGGTGACTCGGCGAGACCGGCTTCCGCTGAGCGGATGCGTGGGTCTGCGGTTTGGTCCCAAACCGCAGGTTCCGACCCCGAGAACGTGCGGTTTGGGACCAAACCGCAACCCGCGGAGCTCCTCGTCGTCGGCCTCGGCCCCGGCCCGGACGGCTGGCTGACCCCCGAGGCGAGCGCCGCGTTGGCCGAGGTCGACCACGTCGTCGGCTACGCGCCGTACGTCAACCGGGTGCCGCAGCGACCGGGGCTCCAGCGGCACGCCTCGGGCAACACGGTCGAGGTCGACCGGGCCCGGTTCGCGCTCGACCTCGCCCTCCGGGGCGAGCGGGTCGCCGTCGTCTCCGGGGGCGACGCCGGGGTGTTCGGGATGGCCGCCGCGGTCTTCGAGGCGGCCGCCGACCCCGCGCACCAGGAGCACGCCACGGTCCCGGTGCGGGTGCTGCCGGGGGTGAGCGCGGTCCAGGCCGTCGCCGCTCGGGCGGGCGCACCGATCGGTGCCGACTTCGCGGTCGTCAGCCTCTCGGACCGGCTCAAGCCGTGGCCGGTCGTCGAGCGCCGGCTGCGGGCGATCGCCGAGGCCGACCTGGTGCTCGGCGTCTACAACCCGGCGTCCCGCTCGCGTCGCGAGCAGGTCGTGGAGATGCAGAAGATCCTGCTGGAGCACCGCTCGCCCGACACCGTGGTCGTCGTGGGTCGCGACGTCGGCCGCGCCGAGGAGTCGCTGACGACGACCACCCTGGGTGCGCTCGACACCGACGCGATCGACATGAAGTGCCTGCTGATCATCGGCGCCTCCGCCACGCGGGTGGAGCCCAACGGCAGCGTCTGGACGCCGCGATGGGTGGACTGATCACCGTCGTCGGGATCACCGCCGACGGCCACCTGCCGCCCGCCGGCCGCGCGCTCGTCGGCAGTGCCGAGGTGCTGCTGGGGGGCGAGCGCCATCTCGCTCTGATTCCGTCCGTTCCCGGCCAAGTACGACGTCCCTGGCCGCGCCCGATGGCAGCCCTGGCCGACGTCCTGCGCGAGCACGCGGGCCGCTCCGTCGTGGCGCTGGCCTCCGGCGACCCCCTCGTCTCCGGCATCGGCACGACGCTGATCCGGATGCTCGGCGCGGACGCGGTGAGCGTCGTACCCGCCGTCTCGTCGGTGTCCCTCGCCCGCGCCCGGATGGGCTGGTCGGCCGAGGAGTCGGCAGTGGTCACCCTGGTCGGCCGTGACGTCGACGCGCTGCGCCGCGAGCTGGCGCCCGGGCGCCGGCTGCTGGTGCTGTCGTCCGACGAGCACACCCCGGCCGCCGTTGCCGCGATCCTGGGCGAGGCGGGCTTCGCCGCCACCACGATCCACGTGCTCGGCGACCTGGGCGGCGCGGCGGAGACCCACGCGGTCTACCCGTGCCCGGTCCCCCGGCTGCACGTGCTCGCGCTCGAGGTCGCCGGCACCGGTCTCGCCAGCTGGGCGACCGGCCTGCCCGACGACGCCTTCGAGCACGACGGCCAGCTGACCAAGCGCGACGCCCGCGCCAGCGCCCTCGCCCGGCTCGCCCCTCGGCCCGGCGACCACCTCTGGGACGTCGGCGCCGGGGCCGGCTCGGTCGCCGTCGAGTGGCTGCGCGCGCACCCGCTCGCCACCGCCACCGCCGTCGAGGGCGACCCGGAGCGCGCCGCGCGGATCGGGCGGAACGCGAGCCGGCTCGGCGTACCTCGCCTCGAGGTCGTCACCGGCCGGGCCCCCGACGCCCTCGCCGGCCTGCCCGGCCCCGACGCGGTCTTCGTCGGCGGCGGCGCCACCGCGGCCGGCCTGCTCGACCTGTGCCGCGAGCGGCTGGCCCCCGGCGGCCGGCTGGTCGCCCACGGCGTGACGCTGGAGACCGAACGGCTGCTCGTCGACGCCTTCCACGCCCACGGCGGCGAGCTGACCCGGCTCGCCGTCGAGCACGTCACCCCGCTCGGCGGGCGGTTCACCGGCTGGACGCCGGCCCGCGCCGTCGTGCAGTGGACCTGGACGAAGGAGAGCACCCCGTGAGCGTCCACTTCGTCGGCGCCGGTCCCGGCGCGGCCGACCTGATCACGCTGCGCGCCGCGGCCCTGCTGAGCACGGCCGACGTGGTCCTCTACCCCGGCACCTATCTCGACGCCGAGGTGCTCTCCCACTGCCGCGCCGGCGCCCGCCGGGTCGACACCCAGGAGCTCGACCTCGACCGGATCACCGCGACCATGGTGGAGGCGCACGCCGCCGGGCTGGACGTCGTCCGGCTCACCTCCGGCGACCCGTCCCTCTACTCCGCCCTCCACGAGCAGACCCGGCGCCTCGACGCGGCCGGGGTGCCGTGGGACGTCACACCCGGCGTCCCGGCGTACGCCGCCGCGGCGGCCACCGTGGGCCGCGAGCTGACCGTGCCGCTGGTCGCGCAGTCGGTGGTGCTGACCCGCACCCAGGCCCGGTCGACCGCGATGCCGGAGACCGAGTCGCTCGCCGCCTTCGCGGCCACCGGCGCCACCCTGGTGCTGCACCTCGCGATCACCCGCACCGCCGCGCTGATGGCCGAGCTCACGCCGTTCTACGGCGCGACCTGCCCGGTGGTCGTCGTGTCTCGCGCCTCGCAGCCCGAGGAGCTGGTGCTGCGCGGCACCGTCGCCACCGTCGCCGGCCTCGTCGAGGAGGCCGGACTGCGCCAGGCCGCCGTGATCCTGGTCGGCCCGGCGCTCGCGACGGCGGTCGATCCCCGGGCCGCCGAGTCCTACCTCTACTCCCCCGTTCGCCTCGCCCGGAAGGAGCGCCTGCGATGAGCCTCCCCACGATCCAGCACTTCCCGTTCAGCGCCGTGGTCGGCGCCGACGGTCCCGACGGGCCCGACCCGATGGCCCTGGCCCTGATCCTGACCACGATCGCCCCCGAGGTCGGCGGGGTGCTGGTCCGCGGCGAGAAGGGCACCGCGAAGTCGACGATCGTGCGCGCGCTGGCGGCCGTGCTGCCGCCGGTCGACGAGCGGCCGGTGCCGCTCGTCGAGCTGCCGATCGGCGCGACCGAGGACCGGGTCACCGGCTCGATCAACCTGGAGAGCGCGCTCGCCGAGGGCAAGGCCGAGTACGAGCCCGGCCTGCTGGCCAAGGCGCACCGCGGCATCCTGTACGTCGACGAGGTCAACCTCCTCCACGACCACCTCGTCGACCTGCTGCTCGACGCCGCCGCGATGGGCCGCGCGACCGTGGAGCGCGACGGCGTCTCGATGACCCACGAGGCGCGGTTCGTGCTGGTCGGCACCATGAACCCCGAGGAGGGCGAGCTGCGCCCCCAGCTGCTCGACCGGTTCGGGCTGACCGTCGAGGTCGCCGCGCCCCGCGACCCGGCCCTGCGCGCCGAGGTGGTCCGCCGCCGGCTGGCCTACGACGCCGACCCCGCCGGCTTCGCCGCCTCCTACGTCGCCGCCGAGGCGGCCCTGCGCACGCGGATCGCCGACGCCCAGGCCCTCGTCGGCGAGGTCCGGCTCACCGACGCCGGGCTGCTCAAGATCGCCGAGGTGTGCGCGGCCTTCGACGTCGACGGACTGCGCGCCGACATCGTCACCGCCCGCACCGCCGTCGCGCACGCCGCCTGGTCCGGCCGCGCGCAGGTGACCCTCGACGACATCCGGGTCGCGGCCCGGCTGGCGCTGCCGCACCGACGCCGGCGCAAGCCGTTCGACGCGCCCGGACTGGACGAGGACCTGCTCGACCAGGTGCTCGGCGAGGAGGACCTGCCGCCGGAGCCGGACGGGCCGGACGGGCCGGACGGGCCGGACGGCGCGCCCGAGCCCGAGCCGCAGGGTCCGGCTCCGGAGGGCGAGAGCGCCGCGGACGACACCGACGGTGGCCCCGTCGACGCGCCCGCCCGCGACACCGCCCCGCCGAGCGGCGGCGGACCGGAGAGCGCCGGGCCGGAGAGCGCCGGGGGCAGCGCGCCGAGCAGCGTCGCCGACACCGGCTCGGCGTACCGCACCCGGCTGCTGGCCGTGCGCGGCGTCGGCGCCGGCACCGCCGGACGCCGCAGCCGGGCCCGCACCAGCAACGGCCGCCGGATCGGCGCGACCACGCCCGAACGGGCGGGCGCGGGCGGTGGCGCGATCCACCTGACCGAGACGATCCGGGCGGCGGTGCGCCACCAGGTCGCGCGCGGCCGGACGTCGGGGCGGCTGCTGCTGGAGCCCGCCGACCTGCGGGTCGCGGTCCGCGAGGGGCGGGAGTCGAACCTGGTGCTCTTCTGCGTCGACGCGTCCGGGTCGATGGCCGCGCGGCGACGGATGGAGCAGGTGAAGACGGCGGTGCTCAGCCTGCTGCTCGACGCCTACCAGCGCCGCGACAAGGTCGGCCTGGTCACCTTCCGCGGTGCGGCCGCCGAGGTGGCGCTGCCGCCCACCCACTCCGTCGACGCCGCCGCCCAGCGGCTGGCCGAGCTGCCGTCCGGCGGGCGCACCCCGCTCGCCGAGGGCCTGCTCGAGGCCGCGCACCTGCTCGCCGTCGAGCGCACCCGCGACCCGCAGCGCCGGGCCCTGCTCGTCGTCGTCACCGACGGTCGCGCGACCGCGGGGTCCGACGCGGTGGTCCGCTCGCGGATGGCCGCGGGGCTGCTGGCCGAGGCCGGCGTCGCCAGCGTGGTCGTCGACTGCGAGGCCGGGCCGATGCGGATGGGGCTGGCCGCCGCGCTGGCCGAGCACCTCGGCGCCGAGCACGTCCCGATCGCCGAGGTCAGCGCCGAGGCACTGGTCGACGTCACCCGGCGGGCCGCGTGAGCGCCCTCACCGCCGACCTGTACGACGTCATCGAGCGCCGCCGCGACGTCCGCGCCGAGTTCACCGGGGCGCCGGTGGCCGACGACGTGCTGCACCGGGTGCTCGCCGCCGCGCACCGCGCGCCCAGCGTGGGGATGAGCCAGCCGTGGGACTTCGTGCTGGTGCGCGACTCGGGGCTGCGTCGTACCTTCCGCGATCATGTCGCCGCCGAGCGCGACGGCTTCGCCGCCTCGCTGCCGCCCGAGCGGCGCGCGACCTTCGACCGGATCAAGGTGGAGGGGATCTGCGAGTCCTCGCTGGGCGTCGTGGTCACCCACAGCCAGGCCCGCGGCGGCCCGCACGTGCTCGGCCGGCACGCGATCTCCGACGCCGGTCTCTACTCGACCGTGCTGGCGATCCAGAACCTCTGGCTCGCCGCGACCGCCGAGGGCCTCGGCCTGGGCTGGGTGTCCTTCTACCGCGAGGACTTCCTGCGGGAGCTGCTGGGGATCCCGGCCGGCGTACGACCGGTCGCGTGGCTGTGCCTGGGGACCGTGAGCCACCTGGAGACCGTGCCCGACCTGGAGCGGCACGGCTGGCGCTCGCGCCGGCCGCTCGCCGACGCCATCCACGAGAACACCTGGCAGACGAAGGAGACCGACCATGCCTGAGGGCCAGCCGCTCGTCGTACCGGACGACGGGCTCACCACCCGCCAGCGCCGCAACCGGCCACTGGTGATGGTGCACACCGGCGACGGCAAGGGGAAGTCGACGGCCGCGTTCGGGTTGGCGCTGCGCGGCTGGAACCAGGGCTGGGACATCGGGGTGTTCCAGTTCGTGAAGTCGGCGAAGTGGCGCCTCGGCGAGCAGACGGCGTTCGAGAAGCTGCCGCCCGGGAATGGCACCGTCGAGTGGCACAAGATGGGCTCCGGCTGGTCCTGGTCGCGCAAGGCCGGGTCCGAGGAGGATCACGCCGCGGACGCCGCCGAGGGCTGGGCTGAGATCAAGCGCCGGATCGCGGCCGAGCAGCACGACCTGTACCTGCTCGACGAGTTCACCTACCCGATCAACTGGGGCTGGGTCGACATCGACGACGTGGTGGAGACGCTGGCGAACCGCCCCGGCCACCAGCATGTCGTGATCACCGGTCGCCGGGCCGACCCGAAGCTGGTCGAGCTCGCCGACCTGGTCACCGAGATGACCAAGGTCAAGCACCCGATGGACGCCGGCCAGAAGGGCCAGAAGGGCATCGAGTGGTGAGCGCGCTCCCGCGCATCGTCGTCGCCGCGCCCGCCACCGGGCAGGGCAAGACGACCGTCGCCACCGGCCTGATGGCCGCGCTGGCCGCCGCGGGACACGAGGTCAGCGGGCACAAGGTCGGCCCCGACTACATCGACCCCGGCTACCACGCCCTCGCCTGCGGCCGGCCCGGCCGCAACCTCGACCCCCACCTGGTGGGCGAGTCGCTGGTCGCCCCGCTGCTGCTGCACGGCGCCCGTGGCGCCGACGTCGCGGTGGTCGAGGGCGTGATGGGCCTGTACGACGGCCGGATCGGCGGCGACGGCTTCTCCTCGACGGCCCACGTGGCGGCGCTGACCCGGACGCCCGTCGTCCTCGTCGTCGACATCTCCCGCTCCTCGCGCTCGATCGGCGCGGTGGTGCACGGGATGGCGACCTGGGACCCGACTGTCACCGTCGCGGGCGTGATCTTGAACCAGGCCGGCTCGGCGCGGCACGCGGCCGAGGTGCGCTCGTCGATCTCGCTGCCGGTCCTGGGCGTGCTCCCCCGCGACGCCTCGATCGCCACCCCGTCGCGCCACCTGGGCCTGGTCACCGCGGCCGAGCGCGGCGGCTCCGAGGCGGTCGTGGCCCGGCTGGCCGAGGTTGTCACCGAGCACGTCGACCTGGACGCGGTGCTGGCCCTCGCCCGCACGGCACCCCCGCTCGACGTCCTCCCCTGGTCCGCCGACCCGGCAGAAACTGGCTCTCAGATCCCGCCGCCCCGGCAGAAAGTGGCAGTCGCAGCAGGCCGCGCCTTCACCTTCCGGTACGCCGAGACCGCCGAGCTGCTCGCCGCCCACGGCTGCGACGTCGTCCCGTTCGACCCGGCGCGCGATCCCGCGCTCCCCGCAGGCACCGCCGGCCTCTACCTCGGCGGCGGCTTCCCCGAGGTGCACGCCGCCGACCTCACCGCCAACGCGGCCCTGCGGTCACAGATCCGCGATGCCGTGCTCGACGGACTGCCGACCGTCGCCGAGTGCGCCGGCCTGCTCTACCTGTGCCGCACCCTCGACGGCGCCCCCATGGCCGGGGTGCTCGACGCCGACGCCGCGATGACCGAGCGGCTCACCCTGCGCTACCCGGTCGCCACCGCGGCGGCCGACACGCTGCTCACCCGCGCCGGCGAGCAGGTCACCGGCCACGAGTTCCACCGCACCACCGTCACCCCCGCCGTCGCGGGTACGCCGGCCTGGACCGTCGACGGCGAGCAGGTCGGCTTCGCCTCGGCGAGCCTGCACGCGTCGTACCTCCACACGCACTGGGCCGGCCATCCCCACCTCGCCGCCCGCTTCGCGGAGGCGGTGCACGCCCATGGTTGACCTGCGCCACCACGGCGACGTCGAGGCGCGCGGGATGCTCGACCTCGCCGTCAACGTGTACGACGGCCCGCGGCCGCCGTGGCTCGACGACGCGCTGCGCCGGTCGCTGGACGAGGTCGGCGCCTACCCCGACCCGAGCGCCGCACGTTCGGCCGTGGCCGCCCACCACGGCCGGCCGGAGGAGGGGGTGCTGGTCACCGCGGGCGCCGCCGAGGCGTTCACCCTGGTCGCGCGGCTGCGGGCCTGGCGACGGCCGGTGGTGGTGCACCCGCAGTTCACCGAGCCGCACGCCGCGCTGGAGCAGGCCGGGCACCGGGTCACGTCGCTGCTGCTGCGCGAGCCGTTCGCGCTGGACCCGTCGCAGGTCCCCGAGGACGCCGACCTGGTCGTCATCGGGAACCCGACCAACCCGACCGGCGTGCTGCACCCGGCCGCGCTGATCCGCGAGCTGCGGCGCCCCGGCCGGCTGGTCGTGGTCGACGAGGCGTTCATGGACTGCGTGCCGGGCGAGCCGGAGTCGCTGGCCGGCGTATCTCTCGACGGGGTGGTCGTGCTCCGTTCGCTCACCAAGCACTGGGGCATCCCCGGCATCCGCGCCGGCTACGTCGTCGGCGACCCGCTGGTGGTCGCAGCGATGGCGCTTGCCCAGACACCCTGGTCGGTCGGCACCACCGCCGCCGCGGCCGTCATCGCCTGCGTGAGCGCCGAGGCCGCCCAGGAGGCCACGCGCAGGGCCGAGCAGATCCGGGACTGGCGCGAGCACGTCGAGAAGGGCCTCGCCGACCTCGGCGTCCACCACCTGCCCTCCACCGCGTCCTTCGTCCTGGCGCGGGTCGGCGCGGGGGTGCACGCACGACTGCGGGACAGCGGGATCGCCGTACGCCGGGCCGACACCTTCCCCGGCCTGGACGACAGCTGGATCCGGATCGCCGTCCGGCCACCGGACACCACGAACGAGCTGCTGCGGGCACTGCGCGCGATGCCCTAGAGTCCAACCTGCAGGCACGAGGAAGCCGGTGGGACTCCGGCACAGTCGCGCTACTGTGACACCGCCTCCGCCCCAGCAACACCAGGGGTCGGGTGCGGTGAAGTCAGGAACGAGTGCCTGCACACACCTCACACCCATTGACCAGGGACGCTGAATCCCTGAGGAGGCACCATGTCGCAGTCCACTGCCACCCCCATCGCCGCGCCGGCCGTCCAGGTCCCGGTCGTCCCGCTGCTGCAGCTCGGCACCTGGGTCGTCTTCTTCGGCCTGCTCGCCATGCTGGCGATCTTCTTCGTGAGCGCCGACCAGGGTGCGATCTCGCTCCCCGCCGGCAACGCCGTGCACGAGTGGGTGCACGACGCCCGCCACCTCCTCGGCTACCCCTGCCACTGACCCGCGATGGGCACCGTTCCCAGGGACAGGTCTGTCCTCAGCCCGGCCGCCTTCCTGATCCGCGGACTCGCGGTGGGCCTGGTCGCCGGCCTGATCGCCTTCGTCGTGGCGTTCGCCTTCGGCGAGCCGTACGTCGACGACGCCATCGCGCTCGAGGAGTCGGCCGCCGCGCAGCCGCACACCGACAAGCAGCACGCCGAGGAGCCGGCCGGCCAGGACGGCATGGTCGAGATCTCGCGCGAGAACCAGAAGAGCTGGGGCCTGCTGACCGGCACCCTCGCCATCGGCGCGGCCCTCGGCGGCCTCGCCTCGCTCGCGGCGGCGGCCGTGCTCGGCCGGCTCGGCGCGCTGTCCGCGCGCGGGTCCACCGCGCTGGTGGTGCTGATCGGGTTCGTCGCGGTCACGCTGGTCCCGTTCGCGAAGTACCCGGCCACCCCGCCCGCGGTCGGCAGCGGCGACACGATCGGCGGTCGAACCGCGTCGTACTTCGGGCTGCTGCTGGTCTCGGTCCTGGCCGCCATCGCGGTGGTCGTGCTGGCCAACCGCCTGCGCCAGCGGTACGACGGCTGGACGGCCGCGTTCATCGGCGCCGGCTGCTATCTCGCCGTGGTGTCGGTGGCCGCGCTGCTGCTGCCGACGGTCAACGAGCTCGGCGACTTCCCGGCCGACACGCTGTGGTACTTCCGCCGCTCCTCGCTGCTCACCCTCGCCGCGTTGTGGGCGAGCATCGGCGTCGGCCTGACCTTCCTGGTCGGCCGGCTCCACGACCGCGCGGCGGCGGACCTCGCCCGCCGCTCGCTCGCCGCGAGCCTGTGAGGGCCGGGCGGGCTGCCGGACTCCTGCTCGGGTACGCCGCGGATCGGCTCCTCGCCGATCCGCGGCGGGGCCACCCGGTCGCGGGCTTCGGCCGGGTCGCCGGCGTGCTGGAGCGGCGGATGTGGCGCGACGAGCGCCGCACCGGCGTGCTGTACGCCGGCGCCCTGGTCGGCGGCGTGGTCGTGCTCGGCGTCGCGGCCGAGCGCACCCTGCCCCGGACCCTCGGCACCGCCGTCGCCACCTGGGCGGTGCTCGGTGGCACCTCCCTGGACCGCGAGGCGGCCGCGGTCTCCCGGCTCCTCGCCGCCGACCGGCTGCCGGACGCCCGCCTGCAGCTCACCCATCTGGTCGGCCGCGACACCCGGCAGCTCGACGAGCCCGAGGTGGTCCGGGCCACCTTGGAGTCGCTCGCCGAGAACACCTCCGACGCGGTGGTCGCGCCGCTCGTGTGGGGGGCCGTGGCCGGCGTACCGGGACTGGTGGGCTACCGCGCCGCCAACACCCTCGACGCGATGGTCGGCCACCGCAGCGCCC
This sequence comes from Nocardioides nitrophenolicus, assembly GCF_016907515.1. Taxonomy (NCBI): domain Bacteria; kingdom Bacillati; phylum Actinomycetota; class Actinomycetes; order Propionibacteriales; family Nocardioidaceae; genus Nocardioides; species Nocardioides nitrophenolicus. The sequence goes on along the minus strand of NZ_JAFBBY010000001.1, from coordinate 5,053,802 downwards.
GCCACGAGCGGTTCGGCTGGGCGGCCGCGCGGCTCGACGACCTGCTCAACCTGCCCGGCTCCCGGCTGTGCGCCGCGCTCGCGACTGCGCTCGGGCCCGATCCGCGCGCGGCCTGGCGGACCTGGCGTCGCGACGCGGCCGGCCACCCCAGCCCGAACGCCGGGCCGGTCGAGGCCGCCTTCGCCGGTGCGCTCGGGATCCGGCTCGGCGGCACCAACGACTACGGCGGCCGGGTCGAGCACCGGGCGGTCATGGGCGAGGGGCCCACGCCCGACCGGGCCGACCTGGACCGGGCCCGGGTCCTCGCGCGCCGGGTCGGGGCCGGCGCCGTGCTCGTCGCCGCGGCCGTCGCCCGCCTTGGCCCTAGGTCCCGATGATCCCGTCGGCGTTGCGCCCGACCCAGCGCAGCAGCGGCACCATCACCTCGGCCAGCTCCTCGCCCAGCGGGGTCAGGCTGTAGTCGACCCGCGGCGGCATGACGGGCTGCTGCTCGCGATGGACCAGCCCGTCGCCCTCGAGGGTCTTGAGGGTCTGGGCCAGCATCTTCTCGCTGATCCCCTGCGCCCGGCGGCGCAGGTCGCTCCACCGCTGCGGCCCGTCGGTGAGCGAGACCAGGACCAGGACACCCCACTTGCTCATCACGTGGTCGAGCAGCACCCGGCTCGAGCACGCGGCGGGGAAGATCCCGCCCGGGAACTGATCGAAGATGGTGTCGGTACTTTCCGTCACGCAAGTACCTTACTTCAAAGTGCGTACTAACCAACGGGAAGCAACTTCCCGAACGGCCCGTTGAGGAGGTCGACAAGCACGACCCCCACCGTTCGAAAGGCTGCACCATGTCCCTCGTCGTCACCGGAGCCACCGGCCACCTCGGCCGCCACGTCATCGCCGCCCTGCTCGACCAGGGCGTCCCGGCCGACCAGGTGGTCGCGCTGGGTCGCGACGAGGAGCGGCTCGCCGGGCTGGCCGCCCTCGGCGTCACCACCCGCCAGGTCGACTACGCCGACGCCGAGGGCCTCGCCGCCGCCTTCGCGGGCGCCGACCGGGTGCTCTTCATCTCGGGCAGCGAGGTCGGCCAGCGCCTGCCCCAGCACCAGAACGTCGTCGACGCGGCGCGGTCGGCCGGCGTCGGGCTCCTGGCCTACACGAGCATCCCGCACGCCGACACCTCCGGCCTCGCGCTGGCCGTCGAGCACCGGGCCACCGAGGAGGCGATCCTCGCGTCCGGGCTGCCCCACACCTTCCTGCGCAACAGCTGGTATCTCGAGAACTACACCGACCAGCTCCCGACGTACGCCGAGCACGGCACCGTCCTCGGCGCCGCCCGCGACGGCCGGGTCAGCGCCGCCACCCGCGCCGACTTCGCCGTGGCCGCGGCCGCCGCGCTCCTGCTCGAGCAGCCGAAGGCCGTCTACGAGCTCGGCGGCGCCGGGTTCAGCCTCGAGGAGCTCGCCACGACCGTCGGCGAGGTGCTCGGCAAGGAGGTCACCTACACCGACCTCCCCGCCGACGAGCTCACCGCGGCCCTGGTCGGCGCCGGCCTGCCGGAGCCGTTCGCCGCGACCCTCGCGGACGCCGACCTCGGCCTGGCCCGCGGCGAGCTGTACGTCGAGCCCACCGACCTCGAGGAGCTGCTCGGCCGCCCGGCGACCTCGCTGGAGGACGCGCTGCGCGCCGCGCTCTGAGAAGTCCGGGCGTGTGCTCCTCGCCGGTCGCGGGCATCGACGATGCATGGCGATCGATGAGGAGCACACCCGGCCCGACGGCGTCGACGACCTGACGGTCGAGGCGCTCGGCAACATCTCCGAGGCGCTGGAGGCCGTGGAGGTGGCCCGCGGCCACCTCTACGCCTTCCACCGGTTGAGCGGCACCGCCGACCTCACCCTCGGCAAGGGCGTCGACCAGCTCCGCGAGGCCGGGCACACCGAGCTGGCCGACCGGATCGAGCGCGAGCTGGTCGGGCGCAACGTGATCCAGGGACGGTGGACCTTCCAGCTCGTCGAGGAGTACGACGACGGCTATTACACCGCGTTCCGGGACCTGGACCGGCAGGCCCGCGAGGCGCTGGTCGGGGGCCGGCGCCACCTCTACGAGGCGGAGATGAAGGAGGACCGGCGCACCCACGGGCGGCCGGGTCACGAGCGGACCCCCTAGCAGGCACTCAGAGCGAGCGCAGCCAGGCGACGACGGCGTCGACCTCGCTGACCGTCTCCACGCCGGCGGGCGCCGGCGCCCGTCGTACGACCACGACGGGGATCCCGAGCTCGGCCGCGGCTTCCATCTTGGGCCAGGTTAGCTCGCCGCCGGAGTCCTTGGTGACCAGCACGTCGCGGTCGGCCATCAGGTCCCGCTCGCGCTCCAGCGTGTAGGGCCCGCGCGAGGTCAGCAGCTCCCAGGTCGGCGGCAGCTCGACGTCGGGCGGGTCGACGACCCGGGCCAGCACCTGCCGCTCGGCCAGTGCCGGGACGAAGCGCGCCAGCTCCTGGCGGCCGATGGTGAGAAAGGGCCGGCTGCCGAGCTCGCCGGCGACGGTCGCGGCGTCCTCGTGGGTCCGCACCCAGATCCACGACGGCGTCGCGCGATCCGCCCAGCCGGGCCGCTCCAGCCGGAGCAGCGGTACGCCGGCCGCGGCGCAGGCGGCCGCGGCGTTGCGGGAGATGCCCGCCGCGAACGGATGGGTCGCGTCGACCACCACGTCGAATTCCGCCAGCGCCGCCCGCAGCCCGGAGACCCCGCCGAAGCCGCCGACCCGCACCTCGCCGACCGGCAGCCGCGGTCGCGCCACCCTCCCCGCGAGCGACGAGACGACGGGGACGCCGTCGGCGACGAGGCGGGCCGCGAGGGCGCGGGCCTCGCCGGTGCCCCCGAGCAGCAGCACCCGCGTCGCCGTCATCGGGTCAGGTCCAGGATCGCGTCGAGGTCGAGGTGCTCCTCGACCAGGTCGCCGAGCAGGTCGAGCCGGGCCGCGCGCGCCGCCGGGAAGGATGCCGCCGAGGTCACCCCCAGGGCCCGCTCCAGGTACGCCGCGCGGGTCGGGTCGTCCTCGAGGCTGCCGTGCACCATCGTCCCGGTCACGCTCCCCGCCGTGGTCGCTCCGGCGATCCGGCCGTGATGGATCTCGTAGCCGGCCGGCTCGTGCAGGGCGAGCCGCTTCTCCGCGCCGAAGCGCGTGGTCAGGTCGAGCAGCCCGAGACCCTCGACCACCGCACCGGCCGCGCCCTCGGTGCCCTCAGGGTCCTCGATCACCCGCCCGAGCATCTGGCAGCCGCCGCAGATCCCGAGCACCGGTCGGCCCGCGGCGGCGTGCCGCTGGATCGCCACGTCCAGCCCACGCTCGCGCAGCCAGGAGAGATCCGCGAGCGTCGCCCGCGTGCCCGGCAGCACCACCAGGTCGGCGTCGCTCAGCCGCGCCGGGTCGGACACGAACTCCACGTCCAGCCCCGGCTCCAGGCCGAGCGCGTCGACGTCGGTGAAGTTGCTGATCCGCGGCAGCCGGACCACGGCCACCCGCCGTACCCCCGCCCCGATCTCGGCCCGCCGGCCGGCGAGGTCGAGCGCATCCTCGGAGTCGAGCCACAGGTCGGGATGCCACGGCAGCACGCCGTACGTCGGGCGGCCGGAGCGCGCCTCGAGGTCGGCCAGCCCCGGCCGCAGCAGGTCGACGTCGCCGCGGAAGCGGTTGACGACATACCCCCTGATCAGCGCCTGGTCGGCCCCGTCGAGCAGCATCAGGGTGCCGTAGGCCGAGGCGAACCAGCCCCCGCGGTCGATGTCGCCGACCACGATCGTCGGCACGTCGCCGTGTCGCGCCAGCCCCATGTTGACGTAGTCGCTGGCCCGCAGGTTGATCTCGGCCGGGCTCCCCGCGCCCTCGGCCACGACCAGCTCGAAGCGCGAGCGCAGGTCGTCGAACGCGGCGAACGCCGTCTCGGCCAGATGAGCGCGGCCGTCGTGCCAGTTGCGCGAGGACACCTCGCCCGCCGGCTGACCCATCAGGACGACATGGCTGCGCCGGTCGCTGCCGGGCTTGAGCAGCACCGGGTTCATCGCGACCTCGGGCGTCACCCCCGCGGCGAGCGCCTGCACCCACTGCGCCCGCCCGATCTCCCCCGGCCGCCCGTCGGGGCCGGTGACGACCATCGAGTTGTTGGACATGTTCTGCGCCTTGTACGGCGCCACCCGGATCCCGCGCCGCGCGAACGCCCGGCACAGCCCCGTCGTCAGCACGCTCTTGCCGGCGTCCGAGGTCATCCCTGCGACGAGCAGGGCCGCGCCGGTCATCGGGGGCTCCGGGTGGGGTGCAGGAATCGCCGGTCGACAGGTGATTCCTGCACTTGTCGGCCGTTGCAACGCCCGACAAGTGCCAGAACTGCCCGTCCAGTGCAGCCCATGGGGCTCCTGTGACTCATCCGCGCTTCCCCCGGAACAGGTGGCGCTGCAGTACGTCGGGCACGGCGCCACCCTCGCGCACCCAGTCGACGACCGCCTCGGTGGCAGCACCCGAGAGGACACCACCGAGCCAGAAGTCCTTGGGCCGACGGCCGCCCGGGAACCAGGTGAAGTCCCGCACCAGGACGACGTTCGACCGGTCGCACTCGTCGAGGCAGTCGACGACGCGGACCCGCACCCGCGGACCGCGCCGGCCCGCCGGGTCGTCGAGCGCCTCGATCTCGTCGCGCTGGGCGCGGTGGTCGACGTCGGGGTGCTTCTTCGTCGTACCGCAGCAGCAGTCACGGCAGAGCAGTACGTCGCGCTCGGGCAGTCCCACCTCAGGCCTCCGGTCCGCGCAGCAGGAACAGGTCCATCACCCAGCCGGCCTCGGCCTTCGCGGCCGCGCGTGCGTCCTCGATCACGCCGACGACGTCACCGACCCGCCCGGACACCAGCCGCTCCCCCACGCCGCCGAGGTTCGCGCCCCACCAGATCGTCCAGTCCTCGAAGCCCTCGAGGTCGACGCCGGCGGTCAGCATCACGACGAGGTTCCGCTGCCGCGCGGCCACGTCCGCGCGCAGTCGCCGCGCGGTCGTGACGTGGACCGGCTGGCCGACCTCGTGCAGCACGATCCGGTGCCGGGCGGCCAGGACCTGCGGCGCGCTCACCCCGGGGAGCACGTCGAACGGCACGTCCAGCTCGCGCACGATCCGGATGGTCCCGTCGTAGAGCGACGGATCCCCCCAGACCAGGAAGGCGCACGTCCCGCCGCGCCCGTCCAGCACCGCGCGGTACGCGGCCAGCCGGGCGGCGTACCAGTCCGCCACGGCGCCCTCGTAGGCCGACCGGTCGAGGCCCGGCGAGCGGTCCCGCTCCGGGTCGCGTACGACGACCAGCTCGACGCCGTACGCCTCGCAGACCGCGCGCCGGGCCTCCAGCAAGGCGTCCTCGTCGCCCTTCTGCACCGCGATCGCGTAGTCGCACTCCCCCAGCGCCGCCGCGACCTCCGGGGTGACGTGCTGAGGCCCCATCCCGAAGCCGAGGATGCGTACTCGGGCGGCGGTCATCGAACTGGTCCGACCAGCTGGGAATTGGGCACCAACGACGTGCTCGTACGGCGTGTCGCTACGGTTTGGTCCCAAACCGCATGCCCCAGAGCGCCCCTCATCGGTCCTCCAGGTCGCCCTCGACCTCGAGATAGGCGGCCTGCAGCGCCGCCAGCACCTCGGGATCCGGCGACTCCCACAGCCCACGGTCCTTGGCCTCGTGCAGCCGCTCGACGATGCTCCGCAGCGCCCACGGGTTCGACTTGCGCAGGAACTCCTGGTTGGTCTCGTCCAGCACGTACGACCGAGCCAGCGACTCGTACATCCAGTCGTGCACCACGCCCGCGGTCGCGTCGAAGCCGAACAGGTAGTCGACGGTCGCGGCCAGCTCGAAGGCGCCCTTGTAGCCGTGCCGCTGCATGGCGCCGATCCAGCGCGGGTTGACGACGCGGGCGCGGAAGACGCGGTTGGTCTCCTCCTGCAGGGTGCGAGTCCGGACGGCGTCCGGCGTGGTCGAGTCGCCGACGTACGCCTTCGGGGCCGAGCCGGTCAGCGCGCGGATCGTGGCGACCATGCCGCCGTGGTACTGGAAGTAGTCGTCGCTGTCGGCGATGTCGTGCTCGCGGGTGTCGATGTTCTTGGCCGCGACCTTGATCCGCCGGTAGTTGGCGCGCATGTCGTCGGCCGCCGGTACGCCGTCGAGGTCGCGCCCGTAGGCGAAGCCGCCCCACGCGGTGTAGACCTCGGCGAGGTCGGCGTCGTCGCGCCACGAGCCGGACTCGACGGCCTGCAGGATGCCGGCGCCGTAGGAGCCCGGCTTGGAGCCGAAGATCCGGGTGCGTGCACGCCGCTCGTCGCCGTGCTCGGCCAGGTCAGCGGCGGCGTGGGCGCGCACGAAGTTCTGGTCGAGGGGCTCGTCGAGCTCGGCGACCATCCGCACGGCGTCGTCGAGCATCGCGACCACGTGGGGGAAGGCGTCGCGGAAGAAGCCGGAGATCCGCACGGTGACGTCGATCCGCGGCCGGCCGAGCTCCTCCAGCGGGATGACGGTCAGCGCGTGCACCCGCTTCGACGCCTCGTCCCACTCCGGACGTACGCCGAGCAGCGCGAGCACCTCGGCGATGTCGTCGCCCGACGTGCGCATCGCCGACGTGCCCCAGACGGAGAGGCCGACCGACTCCGGGTACGCAGCCTCCTCCTCGACGTAGCGCGCGAGCAGCGACTCGGCCATCGCCTGACCGGTCTGCCAGGCCAGCCGGGACGGGACGGCGCGCGGGTCGACGGTGTAGAAGTTGCGGCCGGTCGGGAGCACGTTGACCAGGCCCCGCAGCGGCGAGCCGGACGGGCCGGCCGGGACGTAGCCACCGTCCAGCGCGTGCAGGGTGTGGTCGAGCTCGTCCGTCGTCCGGGCCAGGCGCGGGACGACCTGGGTGGCCGCGAACGCCAGCACCTGCCGCACCTCGGGCGAGGCGTGCAGGTCGGCGACGCGGGCGGGGTCCCAACCCGCCTTCTCCATCGCCTCGACCAGCTCGCGTGCCTCGGCCTCGACCCGGTCGACCTCGGTGGTCGGCGCCTCCGGCGCGAGGCCGAGCGCGGCCCGCAGCCCTGGTACGGCGTGCGACTGCCCGCCCCACACCTGCGCCGCGCGCAGGATCGCGAGCACCAGGTTGACCCGTGCCTCCCCCTCGGGCGCCTGGCCGAGCACGTGCAGGCCGTCGCGGATCTGGACGTCCTTGATCTCGCACAGCCAGCCGTCGACGTGGAGCAGGAAGTCGTCGAAGTCGTCGTCCTCGGGCTTCTCCTCGAGGCCGAGGTCACGGTGCAGCTCGGCGGCGTGCATGAGCTGCCAGATCTCGCCGCGGATCGCGGCCAGCTTGGCCGGGTCCATCGCGGAGATCTTGTCGTACTCCTCGAGCAGGCCCTCGAGCCGCGCGATGTCGCCGTAGCTCTCGGCGCGCGCCATCGGCGGGACCAGGTGGTCGACGATCGTGGCGTGCGCGCGGCGCTTGGCCTGCGCCCCCTCGCCCGGGTCGTTGACGAGGAAGGGGTAGATCAGCGGCATGCTGCCGATCGCCGCGTCGGTGCCGCAGGACGCCGACAGCGCGGCGTTCTTGCCCGGCAGCCACTCCATCGAGCCGTGCTTGCCGAGGTGGACGACGGCGTGCGCGCCGAAGCCGTGCTCGACCCAGCGGTACGCCGCCAGGTAGTGGTGCGAGGGCGCCAGGTCGGGGTCGTGGTAGATCGCGACCGGGTTCTCGCCGAAGCCGCGGGGCGGCTGGATCATCAGCACGACGTTGCCGGCCCGCAGCGTGGCGAGCACGATCTCGCCGCTGTCGTTGACGAACAGCGTGCCGGGCGACTCGCCCCACGCCTCGACCATGTCGCCGCGCAGGTCGGCGGGCAGGTCTGCGGTCCAGGCGTCGTACTCGGCCTTGGTGATCCGCACGTGCGCGTCGGTGAGCTGGCCGGAGGTCAGCCACTCCTCGTCCTGGCCGCCGGCCGCGATGAGCGCGTGGATCAGGGTGTCGCCGGCCTCGGTGTCGTCCTCGAGATCGAGGACGCCGAAGCCGTCGCCGACGTCGTACCCGGCGTCGCGCAACCGGCGCAGCAGCCGCACCGCCGAGACGGGCGTGTCGAGGCCGACCGCGTTGCCGATCCGGGAGTGCTTGGTGGGGTAGGCGCTGAGCATGAGCGCGATCCGCTTCTCGGCGTTCGGCACCCGCCGCAGCCGCGCGTAGTTCACCGCGAGCCCGGCCACCCGGGCGGCGCGCTCCGGGTCGGCGACGTACGACGGCAGGCCCGCGTCGTCGAGCTCCTTGAACGAAAAGGGCGCGGTGCTGATCCGCCCGTCGAACTCGGGGATCGCCACCTGGTTGGCGTAGTCGAGCGGCGAGACGCCGTCGTCGGAGGCGTCCCACTCGGCCCGGCTGCTGGTCAGGCACAGGCCCTGCAGCACGGGGATGTCGAGCGCGGCGATCCGCTCCACGTCCCAGGTCTCGTCGTCGCCGCCCGCGCTCGCGCCGGCCGGGACGCTGCCGCCCGCGGCGAGCACGGTGACGACCAGCGCGTCGAGCTCACCGAGCGCGGTGAACAGCTCGTCGGGCGCGGCCCGCAGCGAGCCGGCGAAGATCGGCACCCCCACGGCCGACCCGGTCGCGTCGATCGCGTCGCACAGGGCGTGGACGAAGGCGGTGTTCCCGCTGGCCTGGTGGGCGCGGTAGAAGAGGACGCCCACCCGCGATAGTCCCTGCTCAAAAGCACCGGTTCTCGGGGCATCTCGGTGCTTTTGAGCAGGGACTATCGCACCAGGCCGCTCGACCAGGCCCCAGGCCGGGATCACCTCCGGGGCCTCGAAGCCCTCACCGGTGAGCAGCACCGTGTCGGAGAGGAAGGCGTGCAGCTGGGCCAGGTTCCGCGGGCCGCCCTCGGCCAGGTAGCGGTGCGCCTCGGCCGCGAGCCCGACCGGGACCGTCGAGGTCTCCATCAGCTCCGCGCTCGGTGTCTGCTCGCCGCCGAGCACCACCAGCGGACGCCCGGTGGCCCGCAGCGCGGCCAGCTCGCCGTCGTACTGCTGGGGGGAGCCGAGCAGCCGGACGACGACCAGGTCGCTCCCCTCGGCCAGCGCGACGAGGCCGTCGAGGGTCGAACGGTTCGGGTTGGCCCACCCGTAGTCGGCCCCGCTCGCCCGCGCGGACAGCAGGTCGGTGTCGGACGTGGACAGCAGTGCGATGCGCGCCATGACGCTCAAGGCCTCCTCGGGGTTCTCGCCCCTCATCGGTAGGTGTGTCCGCGGCCAGTGTCTGGCTGCCCGCCGCCACGAGGGCGTCGGGGTCACAGTGGCGGAACCGCCCCGGTCTCACACCGGGTTCCTGGGCCGCGGACCTGTGGGAGCTCAGCCTACGGTGGTCCCATGCAGGATCAGCAGGCGCCCGGCATTCCCGTGGCCGTGCACGGCCACCCCAACCTGGACACCCTCCTGCTGTGGCACCCCGCGGTCCGCACCGACGCCGACGCCGTCGGCGCCCTGGCGAGCCGGATCGCGACCCGCGGCGGGGTGCGGGTCGTCGTACCGACCTGGGAGGACGGGCGCGACCTGCTCCGCTCGATCCGCTACGCCCGCGGCTCGGCCGTGCACCCGCCGGACCACCTCACCGTCGTCGGGTACGGCGAGGCCGGCATCGCCGCGCTGAGCCTGGCCCAGCACCAGCGCCGCCTCGGGATCGGCCTGCGCCGGGTGACCTGCGTCGACGGCGGCCCCGACTTCACCGACCCGATCAGCGGCCGGCCGCTCGGCGTACCGGCGGCGCGGCCGGACGCGGTCGCCACCGAGGTCGACGTCGTCGCGTCGGCGGACCCGGCCTGGGCAGAGGCGACGGCGACCTCGTGGCAGGCCGCGGGATGGGCCGCCACGCTCGTCCCGGCCGATCAGTTCACCTGGCGGGTCAGCCCCTCCCAGTAGGGCGCGCGGAGCTTGAACTTCTGCAGCTTGCCGGTCGCGGTCCGGGCCAGCTCGTCGCGGAACTCCACCGACGTCGGCGCCTTGTAGCCGGCCAGCCGGTCCTTGCACCAGCGGATCAGCTCGGCCTCCATCTCGAGGCCGGCGCTCGTGTCGGGGGTCAGTACGACGAGCGCCTTGATCGTCTCGCCCCACTTCTCGCTCGGTACGCCGATCACCGCGACCTCGGCGACGGCCGGGTGCGAGAACAGGGTGTCCTCGACCTCGATCGAGGTGACGTTCTCGCCGCCGGTGATGATCACGTCCTTCTTGCGGTCGGCGATGGTGAGGTAGCCGTCGTCGCCGAGGTAGCCGCCGTCTCCGGTGTGGAACCAGCCGTCCTTCAGCGCCGCGGCCGACTCCTCGGGCTGCTCCCAGTAGCCCTCGAGGATCACGTTCGAGCGGGCCAGCACCTCGCCGGCTCCCTCCTCCGACTCGTCGATCGCCAGCCGTACGCCGATCGCCGGCGCCCCGGCGCGGGTGAGCCGGGTGGCGCGCTCCTCGGCCGAGAGGTCGTCCCACTCGGCGCGGGTGCGGTTGATGGTCAGCAGCGGCGAGGTCTCGGTGAGGCCGTAGATCTGGATGAACTCCCAGCCCAGCTCCTCCTGGACCCGGATGACGGTCTTGGTCGGCGGCGGGGCGCCGGCCATGATGATCCGCACCTTGTCGCGCCCGGGGATCTCGCCCTCCCAGGTCTGCGCGGCCTCCAGCACCGCGGCCGCGACCGCCGGCGCCGCGCACATCACGGTGACCCCGTGGTCGCGGACCCGGCGCAGGATCTCGGCGCCGTCGACCTTGCGCAGGATGATGTGACGGGCGCCGACGCCGGTCATCGCGAACGGCATCCCCCAGCCGTTGGCGTGGAACTGCGGCAGCGTGTGGAGGTAGACGTCGCGGTCGCTGATGCCGGCGTGCAGGCCGAAGGTCACCGCGTTCACCCAGATGTTGCGGTGGGTGATCTGCACGCCCTTGGGCCGGGCGGTGGTGCCGGAGGTGTAGTTGATGGTGGCGGTCGCGCCCTCGTCGTGGTCCCACGCCTTGGGCTCGGCGCCCTCGGGGGCGTAGAGCGCGTCGTCGTCGCCGAGCAGGTACTTCTGCTCGCACGTCACGCCGGCCAGCGACTCCTCGAGCTCGGGGTCGACGTAGAGCACCCGGGCACCCGAGTGGTCGACGATGTACTGCACCTCGTCGGGGCTGAGCCGGAAGTTCACCGGCACCAGCACCCGGCCCCAGCCGCTCACGCCGAAGAAGGACGTCAGCAGCCGGCTGCTGTTGTGGCTGACGACCGCGACCCGCTCGCCGACGCCGATGCCGAGCTCGTCGAGCCGGGCGGCCTGGCGCCGGGCCAGCTCGCCGATCCGGGCGTAGGTCAGCTCGCCCTGGCTGGGCGCGGGCTGGGTCGGCTCGTCGACGACACCCACCCGCTCGCCGTACACCTGGACGGCGCGGTCGAGGAAGTCGTTGACGCTGAACGGGACGAACACGCGGGGCCTCCTGGGCTCGGGCACGCGTCACGGATGTGACACCCACCACCCTAGGCCCGAGAGCCCGTCCCGCGCTGCCTCCGAAAGAGGGCACCCACCGGATGAGAGTCCTCTCATCCGGCTCTCACGAACCGCCCACGATCGGGCAGGATGATGCGGTCATGAGTCGTGCGTGGAAGATCCTGCTGCCGGTCGCGGCGCTGATGGTGCTGGCCGGCTTCACCGCGGGCGCGGTGGTGCGCGCGGGCGCCGACGAGCCGCCCGCCCGCACCCCCGTCGACCTCGGTCCGGCGCCGGCCGGGAGCTCGCCCACCACGCCGGCCACCGAGCCCACCCCGACCTCCCCGACCTCCCCGGCCAGCCCGCCGAGCGAGCCGGTCACGCCGCGCACCGAGGTGATCACGCCGCAGCCGGACCTCGACGACGATGACGATGACGACGACCGCCGCGGCCGCGACGACGACCGCGACGACCGCGACGACCGGCACGGCGATGACCGCGACGACCGCCGGGAGGACCGGGACGACCGGGACGACCGCGGGCACGATGACGACGACTGAGCCACGCACCGGCCCCGCACGGTCCGGGCTGTCCGTCCGGACCCGGATCACGGCGACGGTCGCGCTGCTGGTCACCGTCGCCCTCGCCGGCGCGGGCCTGATCGTCTACTGGGTCGAGAGCCGGGCCTTGACCGAGACCCTGCAGAGCGAGGTCGAGCAGGAGCTCGACGAGTTCGTGGCGCTGCAGCGCACCGGCGACTTCGCCACCATCCGCGACCTGCTCGAGGGATTCCTGCGCCGCAACGTCCCCGACGACGACGAGCTGCTGGTCGGCTGGGTCGGCGACGGCCGTCTGGTGCAGTTCCCCGAGGACCCGCTGGTCGACGAGCCGGCCTTCCAGGAGGCGGTCGCGCCGCTGGTCGCCGACGGCGGCACGACCTATCTCGACACCGACCGCGGCGAGGTGCGGATCACCGCGCAGCCCGTCTCCCAGGGCAGCCAGCGCGGGGCGCTGCTCGTGGTCACCTATCTCGCCGAGGACCGCGCCGAGCTCGGCCAGACGATGCGCACCTACACCCTGGTCGCGCTGCTGTCCGCCGCCCTGGTCACCGCCGCCGCGGCCTGGGTGTCGGGCCGCCTGCTCCGCCCGCTCCGCACGCTGCACCTCACCGCCGACACGATCACCGCGACCGACCTGTCCCGCCGGCTGCCCGAGCGCGGCAACGACGACATCACCGCGCTCACCCGCACCGTCAACGGGATGCTGGACCGGCTCGAGGACGCCTTCGCCGGACAGCGGCAGTTCCTCGACGACGCCGGCCACGAGCTGCGCACGCCGCTCACCGTGCTGCGCGGGCATCTCGAGCTGCTCGACCCCGCCAACCCGCAGGAGGTCGCCGAGACCCGGGCCCTGCTCCTCGACGAGGTCGACCGGATGTCGCGACTGGTCGGCGACCTGATCGTGCTCGCCAAGAGCGACCGGCCCGACTTCCTCGCTCCGGGCGCCACCGACCCGGCCGCGCTGCTCGCGACGGTGCTCACCAAGGCCAGCGCGCTCGGCGAGCGGCGCTGGCGGCTGGAGGCATCCCCCGAGCTGCCGGCCGAGCTGGTCCTCGACGGCCAACGCATCACCCAGGCGCTGCTCGCCCTCGCCGACAACGCCGTCAAGCACACCGCTCCCGGCGGCCGGATCGCGATCGGCGCGGCGCTGGTCGGCCCGACCCTGCGCTGCTGGGTGCACGACGACGGAGCAGGCGTCGCGCCCGGCGACGAGGACCGGATCTTCGGCCGCTTCGGCCGCGCCGCCGTCCCCGAGGGCGACGAGGGCTTCGGCCTCGGCCTGTCCATCGTGAGTGCGATCGCCCAGGCCCACGGCGGCACGGCGTACGTCGACCGGTCGGGCACCGGTCCCGGCGCCCGGTTCGTGATCGACCTCCCCGCGGTGCTGCCGGTTCCCCGCGGCCCGGTGAGTCCCGACGCCGAGCGGACCCAGGTGCTGACGTGGCCCACATCCTGATCGTCGAGGACGAGGAGCGGATCGCCTCCTTCGTCGCCAAGGGCCTGCGCGCCGAGGGCCACCGCACCACCGTCGCAGCCGATGGCCACGCCGGTCTCGACCACGCCCTGGCCGGTGACGTGGACCTCGTCGTCCTCGACATCGGGCTGCCCGGCCTCGACGGCTTCGAGCTGCTCGACCAGCTGCGCTCCCAGGGCTCGCGGGTCCCGGTCATCGTGCTCACCGCCCGAGACTCGGTCACCGACACGGTGAGCGCGCTCGACGGCGGCGCGGACGACTACATGGCCAAGCCGTTCCGATTCGCCGAGCTCAACGCCCGGGTCCGCCTGCGGCTGCGACAGGCCGGCGCCGCGCCGTCCGGTGACGGCGGGCCCGACGCCCTGAGCGCCGCCGGCATCGTGCTCGACCTGCGCACCCGCCGCGCCACCGTGTCGGGCCGCGAGGTCGAGCTGTCGGCCCGCGAGTTCGCCCTCGCCGAGATCTTCCTGCGCCACGCGGGTCAGGTGCTCTCCCGCGAGCAGCTCCTCGACCACGTCTGGGGACTCGACTTCGACCCCGGGTCCAACGTGGTCGACGTCTACGTGGGCTACCTGCGCCGCAAGCTCGGCGCCGCCGCCATCACCACCGTCCGCGGCATGGGCTACCGGCTCGAGCGCTGAGCGAGGTCCGCTCAGCCCTTCCAGTGCAGCCGGGGCGCGGGCAGCGCGGCCAGCTCCGGCTCCAGCGCGTCGGCGACCTCGCGGGGCAGCGGCCGGTCCGCCGGGTCGGGCTCCAGCAGCGCATGCACGAGCTTCGCCACGCTCGGCGGTACGTCGTCCGGGAGCTCCGCCGGCGCGTCGAGCAGCTGCGGGAACCGGTCGGCGGGCTCGGCGGCGTCGGGATCGCCGTCGCGGAACGGCCGGCGGCCCGCGATCGCGTGGAACAGGGTCGTCCCCAGTCCCCAGAGGTCGCTCGCGTACCCGGGCACGCCGTACGCGCCACCGGGCGCCGCCTGCTCCGGCGCCAGGTAGGCGTCGGTGCCGACGTGCCCGGTGATCTCGGCGGCGTGGGCCGCCTGCCGGGCCACCGAGAAGTCGATCAGCCGCGCCGGCGAGCCCATGATCACGTTGCTGGGCTTGAGGTCGAGGTGGCACACGTCGGCGTGCCGGAAGAAGTGCAGCGCGGACGCGAGGTCGACCGCGAGCGGCAGGTACTGCTGTGGCGCGAGCCGCCGGTACCGCCGGATCAGCCGGGCCAGGCTGGGCCCCTCCACGTGCTCGAGCACGAGATGGGGCCGGGGCCCGTCGGCGTCGTACCGCAGGCCGCGGACGGTCACCGGGTGGTGCGCGACGTCGAGCGCGGTCGCCTCGCGCACCAGCCCGGCACGGGTGTGCTCGTCGTCGACCTCCGCGGGACGCACCACCTTGACCACGACCGGGCCGTAGGTGATCTCGTCGAAGGCCAGATATGCCTGGTACGCCGAGCCACCCCCGAGCGGCCGCAGCGCGGTCAGCTCGGGGGTGATCGCGTCCCCCTCGGCGAAGTCCCAGGACGACAGCGGGGTGCTCATGGTCAGCCGCGGGTGTTGTGCCGGGTGTTGTCGTTGGTGTGGTTGCTGGTCCAGTCCCGCACCTTCGGGCCCGGACCGTCGTTGGTCCAGTCCCGCACCGCCCGGCCGGTCCGGCTGTGGTCGCGTCCGCTGCGCGCCCCGGTCCGGGTGCGGGTCCGGTCGTCGCCCGCTCCGGTCCGGGTCCGGGTGTGGGTGCCGGCGCGGGTGTCGTCGTCCCCGGCCCGGGCCCGCAGGTCGTCGCCGTCGGAGTCGTCGTCCTCGGTGACCAGGACGACGTCGGCGGTGTCCTGCTCGCGCTTGAACGCCAGCTGGCCGCCGCCGTCGCTCGCCTGCGCCGGCCAGGCCAGCACGCCGGCGGCCACGCCGACCGCCGTCACGCCGGCCAGGGTGCTGACCGCGACCATCAGGGGCTTCTTCATGGTTCCTCCTCGCTCGGTGGCGTCGACGTCCTCGCCGACGTCAGCACTCTCCCGAGCGGGAGTGAGGCAGGCATGAGCCGCCGGTGAGAGGGTTCTCATGAAGGCGCGCGCCCTCGAGCTCGACCCTCGAGTTCGACGCGGGCGGGTCGAGCGGTCAGCGCCTGATCTTCGGCGACCTGCCGGTCTCGACCCCGACCGTCCCGGCGAGGGTCATGCCGGTGCGCAGCCCGTCGTCGTCGTACGACTGGCCGGTGAACATGCCGAAGGTCGACAGCGACACCCCCACGCGGACCCAACGTGGGTCGTCGAGGCAGGAGCGCGGGACCGAGAGCCGGAGGGTGGTGCGCTCGGCGACCAGCTTGCGCTTGAGGCCGGGGCACTTGACGACCATGTCCTTCTCCTTCTTGGCCTTGAAGTCCATCAGCTCCACGCCGCCCACGCCGGGCGCCCGCATCCAGGTGAGCACGAAGTAGTGCCCTCGGGTCCGCAGGTCGACGGACGCGCCGAACGCACCGGTGATCGCGGTCCGCGTGCGTACCAGGATGGTCACCCGCTTGCGGCCGTGGTCGACCACCACCTGGGTGATGTCGCCGTTCGCCTGCTCCGGCGCGGTCTCCACCGACAGCGAGGTCTCGGTCACGGCCATGTGCGTCACGTCGCCCGCCGCGTCGTCGTAGGTCCACCGGTCGGCGTGCGCCGGCGCCGCCAGCGCGACCGTGGCCGCAGGGAGGAGGAGCGACAGCAACAGGGCGGGCACGGCCCGCGACATCCGCGACGACATGGCGCCACCCTGGCACAGCTGTCGACGACAGGTCACCAGAATTTGGGAGCCGGTGGGCGCAGAGGGGATCGAACCCCCGACCACCTCGTTGTAAGCGAGGGGCTCTACCGCTGAGCTATACGCCCCGGAAGCCGGGCCAGCGTACCGAAGCAGGCCTTCAGGACCGAAACGACAGCCCGAGCGTCGCGCGCGGGACGCCGGGGCAAAAATGAGCTGAACCGCTGGCGTCTCGGGTCACCAGCGGTTCAACGAGTAGAACAGTAGCGGGCCATTCCGGTCTGGCCAACGGATCGCGGCGAATTGGTTGAAAAATGACCCGAAGTGACTACAACCACGGCCCGAACTGGCTACTCCGCGGCCGCGCGGAGTGCTTCCAACAGGTCATCGGCGCTCCGGGCGGCGGGCTTGGGGTTGTGCACCGCCCAGGTGAGGCGGCCGGTCCGGTCGATGACGTACGACGACCGCTCGGCGCTCCCCCCACGCTCGTCGAACACGCCGTAGGCCCGCGCCACCTCGCCGTGCGGCCAGAAGTCGCTGAGCAGCCCGAAGTTGAGCCCGTCGGCGTCGCTGAACGCGCGCAGCGCGTAGACCGGGTCGCAGGAGATCGCGAGCACCTCGGTGTCGAAGGTGAGGAACTCGTCGAGCCGGGTGCGGATGCCGTGCATCTCGCCGCTGCACACGCCGCTGAACGCGAACGGGTAGAAGACCAGCGCGACCGCCTTCACGCCGCGGTACGACGACAGGGTGATGTCCTGGCCGAACTGGTCGCGCAGCGTGAAGTCGGGGGCGAGCCCGCCGACCTCGATGCCGGTCGCGGCGCTGGGCGGTCCGGCCACGTCGGGCCTCACTCGGACGACTCGGACGGGTCCAGGGCGGCAAGCTCGCGCTTGAGCACCTTGCCGGTCGCATTGCGCGGCAGCTCGTCGAGGAAGACGATCTCGCGCGGCACCTTGAACCGGGCCAGGTTCTGCTTGACCAGGTCCTTGAGCTCGTCGGCGGAGACCGGCTCGGTGTCGGGGACGCGCACCACGAAGGCGCGCAGCCGCTTGCCGAAGTCGGGGTCCTCGACGCCGATCGCGGCGACCTCGGCCACCCGTTCGTGGGTCGCCAGGCAGTCCTCGACCTCCTTGGGGAAGACGTTCTCGCCGCCGGAGACGATCATCTCGTCGTCGCGGCCCTCGACGTAGAGCCGGCCCTCGGCGTCGAAGCGCCCGACGTCGCCGGACGACATCAGCCCGTCGACCATCTCCTTGCCGCCGCCACCGGTGTAGCCCTCGATCTGGAGGCTGTTGCCGACGAAGATCCGGCCCGACTCCCCGACCGGCACCTCGCGGCCGTCGGCGTCGAGGATCCGGACGACGGTCTGGTGGGGCAGCCGGCCGGCGCAGCCCGGCGCCTCGCGCAGGTCCTGGGGGGAGGCGATCGAGGCCCAGGCGACCTCGGTGGAGCCGTAGATGGAGTACAGGTTGTCGCCGAAGCGGTCCATCCACTGCGTCGGCAGGTCACCGGGCAGGGCGGAGCCGGAGGACGCGACCGCCTTCAGGTTCGGCAGCGGGTAGCGGTCCAGCGTCTCGTCGGGCAGGGCGAGGATCCGCTGCAGCATCACCGGGATCACCGCGAAGGAGTCGCACCGCTCGTCGCGCAGCAGGCGCAGCGCGTCCTCGGGGTCGAACCTGCGGGTGAGCACGAGCGTGGTGCCGAGCATCATCGCGAGCTGGTAGTGCGCGAAGCCCCAGGTGTGGAACAGCGGCGCGGCGACATGGCACTTCCAGCCGCTCTTGAGCGGCATCCGCGACAGCAGCGAGATCGCCGCCGGCAGCCCACCCTGGGGCCGGGGCGCGCCCTTCGGCGTACCCGTCGTGCCGGAGGTCAGGATGATGGTGCGGCCCTTGCTCGCGGGCGGGGCCAGGTCGTCGGTACGCCGGGCGGCGAGGCCCGCGGAGATGATCCCCTCGAGCGAGTCCGGCCCGGGCTCGCCGTCGGTCCAGCCGAGCACCCGGTCGGCGATGTCGGCCTCGGACAGCAGGCCGGTGAACTCCTCGTCGTGGACGACGACGCGCGGCTTCTCCCGCGCGATCACGTCGGCCAGCTGCGGGCCGGCGAAGGCGGTGTTGAGGTAGAGGACGTCGGCACCGAGCTTGCTGATCGCGATCGAGGCCTCGATGAAGCCGCGGTGGTTGCGGCACATGACGGCCACTCCGTCGCCGGACCGCACGCCTCGGGCGCGCAGCCCGTGGGCCAGCGCGTTGGTGCGCGCCTGCAGCTCGCCGAAGGTGAGCGAGCCGCGCTCGTCGATGATCGCGACCTGCTCCGGCATCCGCAGCGCGATGGTCTTGAACCCGCCCGCGGGCGTGGTGCTCCACTGGCGCAGGGCGTTGGCCATCCCGGCCAGCACCCGCGGGGAGTAGGGGCGCACGATCCCCGACTCGGTGAGGATCTTGAGGCTGGTTCCGGTGTCCTTGACCCGGCCGGTGACCAGGTGCGCGAGCTTCCCCATGCCCCTATTCAAGCCCACCTGGCTACGAGACGGACTTCGGCGCCACCAGTCGGCTCGCGGCCCAGTCCTTGCTCACGGCCGCCGCGGAGGTCTGCGAGAGGCCGGCGATGGGGGCCGCCTCGGCGATGTCGGCCGCGTCGACCGCGCCCGGGCGGCCGATCTTGGGCGTCAGGAGCCAGATCACGCCGCCGCCGACCAGGTCGGTGAGGGCGTCGACCAGGCCGTCGACCAGGTCGCCGTCGTCGTTGCGCCACCACAGCAGGACGGCGTCGACGACGTTGCCGTAGTCGCCGTCGACCATGTCGCCGTCGATGGCGTCCTCGATCGCGACGCGCAGCTCGTCGTCGGTGTCGTTGTCCCAGCCGAGCTCCTGGACCACCATCCCCTGCTTGAGGCCCATCCTCTCTGCGGGTCCGGTCGGGCCGGATGAGCTGGTGCCGCCGGTGGCGGTCGAAGTCACGGTGAGTCCTCCAGTGGTTCGGGTACGACGAACATCCCGCAGGTGCGGGTTGGGGAGTAGTCCAGCGGAGTCAGGGGCCGCGGCGCAACCCTCCGGTCCGCGGAAGGTCCCCGGGCAGGTGACCGACGGGTAGATTTTCTGCCCTCGGGTGAGGTGCAACGATGGGCGACGTGACCTCCGACACGAACCCCGACGGCACCACCCCGGCCGTGCGCACGGCGTCGACCCCCTCGGTCATCCACGAGGGCCTGCCGACCCAGCTGCCCGACATCGACCCCGACGAGACCCAGGACTGGATCGACTCGTTCAACGCCCTCGTCGACGAGCGCGGCCGGGAGCGGGCCCGCTACGTCATGCTGCGCCTGCTGGAGCGGGCCCGCGAGGCACAGGTCGGCGTGCCGGCACTGCGGAGCACCGACTACATCAACACCATCCCGCCCGAGCGCGAGCCGTGGTTCCCCGGTGACGAGGACGTCGAGCGCCGGATCCGCGCGTTCATCCGCTGGAACGCCGCGGTGATGGTGTCCAGCGCCAACCGCAAGGGGCTGGAGGTCGGTGGGCACATCGCCACCTACCAGTCCAGCGCCTCGCTCTACGAGGTCGGCTTCAACCACTTCTTCCGCGGCAAGGACCACCCGGGTGGCGGCGACCAGCTCTTCATCCAGGGCCACGCCTCCCCCGGCATCTACGCCCGCGCCTTCCTCGAGGGCCGGCTGAGCGAGGACCAGCTGTTCCGGTTCCGCCAGGAGGTCCAGCACGGCAAGGGCGCCGGCCTGCCGTCGTACCCCCACCCGCGGCTGATGCCGGACTTCTGGGAGTTCCCGACCGTCTCGATGGGCCTGACCGGCATCAACTCGATCTACCAGGCGCGGTTCAACCGCTACCTGCACAACCGCGGCATCAAGGACACCAGCCAGCAGCACGTCTGGGCCTTCCTCGGCGACGGCGAGATGGCCGAGCCGGAGTCGCTGGGCGCGATCCGGATCGCCGCCCGCGAGGAGCTCGACAACCTCACCTGGGTGGTCAACTGCAACCTGCAGCAGCTCGACGGCCCGGTCACCGGCAACGGCAAGATCATCCAGGAGCTGGAGGCCAACTTCCGCGGCGCCGGCTGGAACGTGATCAAGGTCGTCTGGGGCCGCGAGTGGGACGCCCTGCTCGCCCGCGACGTCGACGGCGTGCTGGTCAACCAGATGAACTCCACGCCCGACGGCGCCTTCCAGACCTTCTCGGTCGAGTCCGGCGCCTACAACCGCGAGCACTTCTTCGGCTCCGACCCGCGCCTGCGCGCCATGGTCGAGCACATGACCGACCGCCAGATCGAGAAGCTGCCGCGCGGCGGTCACGACTACCGCAAGGTGTACGCCGCGTTCGACTCGGCCACCAAGCACGTCGGCCAGCCGACGGTGATCCTGGCCCACACGGTCAAGGGCTGGACGATCGACGCCCTCGAGGGCAAGAACGCCACGCACCAGATGAAGAAGCTGACCCAGGACGACCTGAAGAAGTTCCGCGACCGGCTCTACCTGCCGATCAGCGACCGCGACCTGGAGACGGCCTACGAGACCACCGGTGCCGCGCCCTTCTTCCACCCGGGCGCGGACTCCCCCGAGATCGAGTACATGATGGAGCGCCGCCGCCAGCTCGGCGGCTCGCTCCCCCGGCGGGTGGACCGCTCCACGATGCTGACCCTGCCCGGCGACGGCGTGTACGCCGAGCTCAAGAAGGGCGCCGGCGCCCACAAGGTCGCGACCACCATGGCCGCGGTCCGGTTGCTCAAGGACTGGATGAAGGACCCCGGCATCGGCCAGCGCCTGGTCCCGATCGCACCCGACGAGTACCGCACCTTCGGGATGGACGCCATGTTCCCCTCGGCGAAGGTCTACGACCCCCACGGCCAGCAGTTCGAGTCCGTCGACCGCAACATGCTGCTGCAGTACAAGATGTCGACCAGCGGACAGATGCTCCACGAGGGCATCTCCGAGGCCGGGGCGATGGCGTCCGCGATCGCCGCCGGGTCGTCGTACGCCACCCATGGCGAGCCGATGATCCCGTTCTACATCTTCTATTCGATGTTCGGCTTCCAGCGCACCGGCGACTCGATCTGGGCGATGGCCGACCAGCTCGCCCGCGGCTTCCTGATCGGCGCCACCGCCGGTCGCACGACGCTCACCGGCGAGGGCCTGCAGCACGCCGACGGCCACTCGCCGCTGCTCGCCGCCACCAACCCCGCGGTGGTCCACTACGACCCGGCCTTCGGCTACGAGGTCGGCCACATCATGCGCGCCGGCCTGGAGCGGATGTACGGCGCCAGCGAGGCCCACCCGCGCGGCGAGGACGTCATCTACTACCTCACCGTCTACAACGAGCCGGTCGCCCAGCCCGCCGAGCCCGAGGACCTCGACGTCGCCGGCCTGCTCAGGGGCATCTACCGGGTCTCCGACTCCGGGACCGCCGACGGACCGCGGGTGCGCCTGCTCGCCTCCGGCGTCGGGTTCCCGTGGATCGAGGACGCCAAGCGGATCCTCGCCGACGAGTGGGGCGTCCAGGCCGAGACCTGGTCGGTCACGTCGTGGAACGAGCTGGCCCGCGACGGCATCGCCACCGAGAAGTGGAACCTGCTCCACCCGGACGAGGCGCACCGCACGCCGTACGTCACCCAGGCGCTGGGCGAGGGCCAGGCGCCCGTGGTCGCGGTCTCCGACTACATGACCGCCGTCCCGCTCCAGATCGCGCAGTGGGTGCCGGCCGACTACCACGTCCTCGGCGCCGACGGCTTCGGCTTCGCCGACACCCGGCCCGCCGCGCGCCGGTTCTTCCAGGTCGACGCCCCGTCGGTCGTCGTCCAGGCCCTCGCCGCGCTCGCCGACGCCGGCGAGATCGACCCGGGCCGGGTCAAGGAGGCCGTCGAGCGCTACCGGATCGACGACCCGACCGCGGTCGCCGGCGTGCTGCAGGAGGGCGGCGACGCCTGAGCCCGGGTCGACCACACCGAGGGGCGGTCACAGCCAGCCGGCCGCGACCGCCCCTCGCGTGACGACCAGCAGCACCGCCAGGAACCCGACGTTGACCACCGTGAAGACCCGCAGGAAGCGCCGGGTCTCCCCCGGCCGCTCCGCCACGTGCTGCCGCAGCGTGATCAGGCTCGCCAGCGACGCCACGACGGTCCCGACCCCGCCGATGTTGACCCCGACGAGCAGCTGCGCGTGCTCGCCGGTGAACGGCGCCGCGAGCACCGCCGTCGGCACGTTCGACAGCACCTGGCTGGCGAGGGCGCTCACGACCAGCGGGTCCCAGGCGAGCACGTCTCCCAGCGCGCTCGCCACGCTCGGCACCCGGGACAGGCCCTCGGCGACCGCGAAGAAGACGGCGAGCACCACCAGCAGCAGCCAGTCGACCTTCAGCAGCGCCGAGCGGTCGGCCACCAGCAGCACCAGTACGACGACCAGCCCGGCCCAGGCCGGGACCGCCCGGACCACGATCGCGACCGTCAGCGCGAACAGCGCCAGGTAGAGCAGGGTCCGGCCGACGACCACCCGGTGCGGCAGCACCACGGGCTCGTGCGGCGTGCTGCCCACCCGCAGGCAGGCGAGCACGATCAGCACCACGGACGCCGCGAACGGCAGCACCATGATCCGCAGGAAGTCGCCCAGCCCGAGCCCGTAGAACTGGTAGAGGTAGAGGTTCTGCGGGCTGCCGAAGGGCGTGATCATACCGCCGAGGTTGGCCGCGACCGTCTCCATCACGAAGACGAAGGTCAGCAGGTCGTCGTTGCCCGTCGCCCGCAGCGTCACCACGGTCAACGGCAGCAGCGTCAGCAGCGCCATGTCGTTGGTGATCAGCATCGAGGCGACCAGGGTGATGCCGACCAGACCCAGCACCAGGGAGCGCCGGGTGCGCAGCAGCGCGATGATGGTCTCGGCCACCGCCCCGAAGAAGTGCACGCCGTCGAGCGCCCGCACCACCGCCAGCAGGCAGAAGACGCTGGTGAGGGTCGTCAGCACGGCCGACCGAGCTCAGGCAGGGGTGACCGCCTCGTCGCGAGCCTCCGCTGCGGCGACCGCCGCCAGCGGCCCGAGCGGCGCGGTCGCACCGGCCTTGAGCATCCGCCGGAACCGCGCCCGGTTGTACGCCGCCGGCTCGGTCGTGGAGATGAAGTCGTCGAGCAGCCGGACGAACTCCTCCGGGTGGTCCTTGTGGGGGAAGTGCCCGGCGTCGGCCAGCACGTCGACCCGCACGTCGGGCGCCAGCGCCCGCGCGTTCTCGGCGTGCGTCGCGGGGATCACTTGGTCCTCCACGCCCCACAGCACCGACATCGGCATCGCCTCGCTGAGGTAGGCGCGGTCCGCCATGGTCACGATCTGGCCACGCCAGTCGATGACGGCACGGACCAGGTGGCGGATCGCGAACCGGGTGCGCCGGTCCTTCCACGAATCGACGATGTCGGCGACCTCGTCGAGGTCGCGGGTGTACTTGCGCAGCGGTCCGAAGGTGAGCCGACCGGACGCCGTCCGCAGCGCGAAGGTCTCGACCTGCCGGATCCCGGGGAGCGTGAGCAGCCCGACGGCGCGGAACCAGCCCGGCACCTGGATCAGCCGGATCATCGGCGTCACCTCGGGCCCGAGGCCGCCGGTGGAGACGAGCATCACCCGCTGGGTCCGCTCGGGGAACTGGTAGGCGAACTGCATCGCGACGCCGCCGCCGAAGCTGTGGCCGACCACGGTCACCTTGTCGATGCCGAGGACGGTGAGCAGGTCGCGCATCCCGTTGGCGTACCCGCCGAGGGTGTAGTCGGCCCGCGGCTTGTCGGACAGGCCGTGGCCGAGCAGGTCCGGTGCGATCACGGTGTAGCGCTCGGCGAGGTCGTCGATGACGTGCGCCCACGTCGTGTGGTCGCAGGCCAGCCCGTGCAGCAGCAGGACCGCCGGCCCCGACCCCTTCTTGACGTACGCCCGGCGCTTGCCGTGCAGCGTGACGTACTCGACCTCGTGCCGGACGTCGTTCCCCACCGACATCGCCGCACCCCCTCAGCGCTCGGCTAGCGAATGCTCACTCCTGCTAGCAATGGTGCACGATTCAACCACGCGCCCGGGCGGCCCGACACCCCCGCCTCCGCATTGCGGGCACCGCCCGAACACTAGGCTTGCGACATGTCCCCCACCGGTTCGGCGCAGCGGGCCGAGGCCACCCGGCAGCTGCGCGCCGCGACCGGCTCGCTGAGCACCGCCGCGACCTCCCGGATGGACGCCGACCTGGCCTGGTTCCGCGACCTGAGCGCCGAGGAGCGCTCGTACGTCGCGATGATCGTCCAGGCCGGCGTGAAGGGCTTCGTCGACTGGTTCGCCGACGGCGGCGGCTCCGACCCGCAGGACCACGCCCTGGTCGGCCAGGTCTTCGGCGCCGCCCCGCGCACCATGGCCGGCACCGTCGACCTGCACCAGACCGTGGACCTGATCAAGCTCACCATCGACGAGGTCGAGGGCAACATCGAGCGGCTGCTCGACCCCGAGGTGCTGCCCGACGTCCACGCCGCCGTGCTGCGCTACGGCCGCGAGGTCGCCTTCGCCACGGCCGAGGTCTACGCCCGGGCGGCCGAGGTCCGCGGCCGCTGGGACGCCCGGCTGGAGGCGCTCGCCGTCGACGCCGTGCTCCGCGCGGAGACCGACGAGGCCGTGCTGTCCCGGGCGAGCGCCGTCGGCTGGTCCTCCCGCGGTGAGGTCGCGGTCGTCGTCGGCACCGCCCCGCCCGAGGCCTCCGCGCCCCAGACCGGCGTCTTCGACGACGTACGCCGGGCGGCCCGGGAGGGCGGCCTGGACGCCCTCAGCGCGGTCCAGGGCCATCTGCTCGTGGTGATCCTCGGCGGCGTGAGCCACCTCGAGAAGGACGCGAGCACCGTCGTCCACCTGTTCGGCGACGGCGCCGTGGTCGTCGGCCCGAGCGCGACCGACCTGGCCCACGCCCATGTCTCGGCCCGGGTCGCCCTCGACGCCCTGCGCGCCGCCGCCGGTTGGCCGGACGCGCCCCGGCCGGTCTCGGCCCACGACCTGCTCCCCGAGCGGATCCTCGCCGGCGACGACCTCGCGCGGCGCGAGGCGATCGACGACCTCTACCGCCCGCTCGCGGAGTCCCGCGGCGAGCTGGTCGAGACCCTGGTCGCCTACTTCGCCAACGGCGCCGGCATCGAGGCCACCGCCCGCTCCCTGTTCGTCCACGCCAACACGGTGCGCTACCGCCTCGGCCAGATCGCCGACCTGACCGGACTCACGCCGTCCGTGCCCCGCGACGCGCTCACCCTCCAGCTGGCCCTGGTGCTGGGCCGGCAGTCCCCCTGAGATCGCGTTGTAGGACTCCCACAAGGACGCGCCGCCAAGTTCGTGGACGACGCAGGCGCGGTCCCCGACCCCCGACAGGCAGGCTGGATCCGTGCTCGTGATCGTGGCCCCCGGACAAGGCGCGCAGACGCCAGGATTCCTCTCGCCCTGGCTGGAGGACGACACCGTCGCCGCCGACCTCGACTGGCTCTCCGCCGTCGCCGGGCTGGACCTGGTCCACTACGGCACCGAGGCCGACGAGGACACGATCCGCGACACCAAGATCGCCCAGCCGCTGCTGGTCGCTGCCGGCCTGGTGGCCGCCCGCCGGCTCGGAGCCACCCCGGACGCCGTCACCGGCCACAGCGTCGGTGAGCTCACCGCGGCCGTCGGCGCCGGCGTCCTCACCGCCGAGCAGGCCATGGTGCTGGTCCGCGAGCGTGGCAGCGCGATGGCCGCGGCCGCCGCGGTGACCCCGACCGGCATGACCGCCGTCCTCGGCGGGGACCGCGACGCGGTGCTCGCCGCCATCGCCGCCCAGGGCCTGACCGCCGCCAACGACAACGGCCCCGGCCAGATCGTCGCCGCCGGCACGACCGAGCAGCTCGCCGCCTTCGCCGAGAACCCTCCCCAGGGCGGCCGGCTGCGGCCGCTCTCGGTGGCCGGCGCCTTCCACTCCCCCCACATGGCCCCCGCCGTCGACCACGTCACGCGCCTGGCGCGCGCGGTCGCCGTGGCCGACGCCCACACGCCCTTCCTCACCAACTCCGACGGCACCGCGATCTCGGCGGGCCGTGACGTGCTCGACCGGATCGTCGGCCAGATCGCGCGCCCGGTCCGCTGGGACCTGTGCCTGGCCACGATGACCGAGCTCGGCGTCACCGGCGTCCTGGAGCTGCCGCCGGCCGGCACCCTCACCGGGATCGCGAAGCGCTACTTCCGCGGCCGCGAGCCGGGGGTCGAGACCTTCGCCCTCTCCGGACCCGAGCAGCTCGACGAGGCCCGCGCCTTCTGCGAGCGCCACGCCCGCCAGTCCCAGGTCGTGCCCGCATGAGCGCCACCCTGAGCACCGCGACCGGAGCCGCGCACGCCGCGATCCTCGGCGTCGGCGCCTACCGCCCGCGTCGGGTCGTCCCCAACTCCGAGGTGATCGACGCGATCGACTCCAGCGACGAGTGGATCCAGCAGCGCTCCGGCATCAAGACCCGGCGCTTCGCCTCCGACGACGAGACGGTCGTCTCGATGAGCGTCGCGGCCGCCCAGGAGGCCCTGGCCGCCGCCGGCGTGGACGCCCCGCAGATCGACTGCGTGATCGTCGCCACGGTCAGCCACCTGCTGCAGACCCCGTCGGCCGCCACCATGATCGCCCACCAGCTCGGCACCGAGCAGGCGGCCGCCTTCGACATCTCCGCGGCCTGTGCCGGCTTCTGCCACGGCGTCGCGCTGGCCAACGACATGGTGCGCGGCGGCAGCGCCGGCTACGCGCTGGTCATCGGCGTCGAGCGGCTCTCCGACATCACCGACCCGACCGACCGCGGCACGGCGTTCATCTTCGCCGACGGCGCGGGCGCGGTCGTCGTGGGTCCGTCCGAGACGCCGGGCATCGGGCCGGTCGTCTGGGGCTCCGACGGCGAGCACTACGACCACATCCGCACCCCCGACTGGCGCGACATCCTGGCCTCCGGCGAGATGAAGATGCCGTGCCTGTCGATGAAGGGCAACGAGGTCTTCCGCTGGGCGTCGTACGGGATGGCCAAGGTCGCCCAGCAGGCCCTCGACAGCGCCGGCATCACCGCCGACCAGCTCGACTGCTTCGTGCCGCACCAGGCCAACAACCGGATCACCGACGCGATGGCCCGCTCGCTGAAGCTGCCGGAGTCGGTCCGGATCGCCCGCGACATCATCGACGCCGGCAACACCTCGGCGGCCTCGGTCCCGATGGCGCTGCGCCGGATGATCGACGAGGGCGACGCGAAGTCGGGCGACACCGCCCTGCTCATCGCCTTCGGCGCCGGCCTGGCGTACGCCGCCCAGGTCGTCGTCATCCCCTGACGGCTCCGCCCGTCCCACGGATTGCACCACCCAGCACCACCCACCAACCACGGGAGAAGAAGAGAATGAGCACCGAAGAGATCCGCGCCGCCCTCGCCGAGATCGTCAACGAGGTCGCCGGCATCCCGGCCGACAGCGTGCAGCTGGACAAGTCGTTCAGCGACGACCTGGACGTCGACTCGCTCTCCATGGTCGAGGTCGTCGTCGAGGCCGAGGAGAAGTTCGGCGTCACCATCCCCGACGACGAGGTCAAGAACCTCAAGACCGTCGGTGACGCCGTCGCCTACATCGAGCGCAACCGCGCCGCCTGATCCACCTGACTCACCAAGGGAGACCATCAGCCATGTCCCGCACTCGTGTCGTCGTGACCGGCTTGGGCACCACCAGCCCGCTCGGCGGCGACGTCGCCAGCACCTGGGAGGGCCTGCTCGCCGGTCGCTCGGGGATCCGTCCCCTCGGCGACCTGGCTGAGGGTCTCCCCGTCAAGATCGGTGGCACGGCCGCCGTCGAGCCCACCGACGTCCTCGACCGCGTCGTCGCCCGGCGCCTGGACCGCTCCTCGCAGTTCGCCCTGGTGGCGGCGCTCGAGGCGTGGGCCGACTCCGGGCTCGACGCCGTCCAGGAGGCGGGCGACCTCGACGGCGAACGGTTCGGCGTCGCCTTCGCCTCCGGCATCGGCGGCGTGCAGACGCTGCTGTCCAACCACGAGGTGCTGCTCGAGAAGGGGCCGCGGCGGGTCTCGCCGATCTCCGTGCCCATGCTGATGGCGAACGCCCCGGCGGCGACCATCAGCCTCAAGCTGGGCGCCCGCGGCCCGGTCAACACCCCGGTCTCGGCGTGCGCGTCCGGCAACGAGGCGATCTCGCTGGCCGCCGACCAGATCCGGCTCGGCCGCGTCGACGTCGCCATCGCCGGCGGCACCGAGGCGGCCATCCACCCGCTGCCCATCGCCGCCTTCGCCAACATGATGGCGCTGTCGAAGAACGACGGCGACCCCACCACCGTGTCGCGGCCCTTCGACGTGGCCCGCGACGGCTTCGTGCTCGGTGAGGGCGCCGGCGCCCTCGTCCTCGAGTCGCTGGAGCACGCCCAGGCCCGCGGCGCCCGGATCTACGCCGAGGTCCTCGGCACCGGCATCACCGCCGACGCCCACGACATCGCGCAGCCCGACCCGGCCGGTCGCGGTGGCGCCCGCGCCATCAAGGCCGCGGTCGCCGACGCCGGCGTGACGCCGTCCGACATCGCCCACGTCAACGCGCACGCCACCTCGACCCCGCAGGGCGACGTCGCCGAGTCGCTGATGCTGCACGCGGTCCTCGGCTCGGCGGCCAACGACCTGGTCGTCTCGGCCACCAAGTCGATGACCGGTCACCTGCTCGGCGGCGCCGGCGCCCTCGAGGCGGTCGCCACGGTGCTCGCGCTGCACCACCGCACCGCTCCCCCGACCATCAACCTCGACGAGAAGGACGAGCGCGTCGAGCTCGACGTCGCCACCAAGCCGCGGGACCTCCCGCTGGGCGACATCGCCGCGATCAACAACTCCTTCGGCTTCGGCGGCGCGAACGTCGCCGTCGTCTTCGGGTCGCCCTCCTGACGGCCCGAGCGCGCTCGCCCCGACACCCCGGCCGCGAACGCGCTCCGCGATCCAGGGCCGCTGGAACCCCTCCCGTCCAGCGGCCCTGCCCCACCGAGATGCTCCCGCACGACGAGCGCCCCGGCTCGAGACCGAGCCGGGGCGCTTGCTGCGTTCGCGGGTGGGACGGGGTGGCGCTCAGACGACCTGGTGCAGCCAGCGGACGGGAGCACCCTCACCGGCGTGCCGGAAGGTCTCCAGCTCGTCGTCCCACGGCTTGCCGAGGAGCTTGTCGATCTCGTTCTCGAGGGTGACCTCGCCGAGCGCGGCGCGGACCACCGACGCCTTGAGCCGGTCCTCGGGGATCATGATGTCGCCGTGCAGGCCCATCACGGCGTGGAAGACGCCCAGGTCGGGCGTGTAGGAGAACCGGGCGCCCTCGGTCGAGGAGGTCGGCTCCTCGGTCACCTCGAAGCGCAGGTGGTTCCATCCGCGCAGCGCGGAGGCCATCTCGGCGGCCGAGCCGACCTTGCCGGTCCAGGAGAACTCGGCCCGGTAGGTCCCCGACTGCGCCGGCTGCGGCGTCCAGTCCGGGTTGACGGGTACGCCGAGCACACCGCCCACGGCCCACTCGATGTGGGGGCACAGCGCGGACGGCGCGGAGTGGACGTAGAACACGCCCCTGGTCGCACTCATGCTTCCGGTCACCACGAACCCTCGCTTCCCTCTACCTCCGGCGTGAGATACGCCTTCCCCAGCGGTCTCAACGGAGGTGTCGAGGTCGCGAACGCGTGCGGGCACCGTTGCGGAGTGACACCTGTGATGTTGTGTTCCCATTGTGGCCCATGGGACGGCGCGACACCAGCGCAACCGCCGCGTGTCTGGGTCACACCCTGCCGCACGCAGGCGTCGGGCCGCAATCAGGCGCCGAGCGCCAGCAGCTCGTCCATGACGCGCACCGCGATGCCCAACCCACCCAGGTGGCTCTCTCCGTCGATCGTGGTCATCGTGGCGTCCGGGAGCCGGTCGACGCAGTGCCGGCCGTGCCGGAAGGGCACGATGTGGTCGTCGTCGCCGTGCCACCAGCGCACCGGCACGCCCACCTCGGCCAGCCGGAAGCCCCAGTCCCGGGTGAACAGCACCAGGTCCGCCAACGGCGCCGAGGTCTGGAACCGGCTCCCGTTGAGCAGGTCGTCGAGGAACATCGCCTTGAACTCGGGACGCGCCAGCAGGTTCTTGTCCCCCGGCGGCTGCACCGCGGCGTACAGGTCCAGCGCGGGACCCGCCAGCGGCTTGACGGTGCGGATCGCACCCGTCAGCGCCACCCCGAGCGGCACCCGGGTCGCGGCCAGCAGCGGCGCCGCGTGCACGGCCAGCTGGATGATCCCGCCCTCCGCGGCGTCCGGTCCCCGGGTCGGCGCCACGCCGCCGAGCACGCCCACCCCGGGCACCCGGTCGGGCAGCGCGGCGCCGGCGGCGAGCGCGTACGGACCACCGCCGGACAGCCCGATCACCCGCGCGCTGTCGATCGCGAGAGCGTCGAGCAGCAGGGTCAGGTCGGCGGTCCAGTCGAGCACGTTGGCGTAGAGGTGCGGCGTCGACGACCCGATCCCCGGGCGGTCGATCCCGATGATCCGCGCCCCCACCTCCTCGGCGTACGCCCGCGCGTCGACGGGGATCTGGCGACGCGCCCCGGGCGTGCCGTGCATCCACACGATCGCCGGGCCGCGTCGCGAGCCGTACTCCGCGAAGCTGAGCCGCCGGCCGTCCCTGACGGCGACACTGCCCTCGAGCGTGGGCCGCTTCGGCTGCTCGGGGATCCGGGGAGCAGGAAATGTCATGCGCAGGAGTGTCGCAGGTACGACGCGCGCGGCTCCCGGTGTCCTACGCTTCGGCCATGACCGACGGTGGAACCGCTCCCAGCGCCGCGCCCGCCCCCGGGCGTCGTCGTGCGGAGCGCCCGCCCCGCGGACGCGACCGGGAGCTCGACACCTCCGGAGTCCCCCGGCCCTCGTTCCAGTCCCGCGGCTGGCGGATCGCCGCGCTGGTCGTCGCGCTCGGGCTGCTGCTGACCTGGCTGGTCTGGTACGCGCTGACCCCCGAGCGGCTGCCCGTCTCAGCGAAGGTCGTCAACGCCAAGGGCGTCGTCGGCACCCCTCTCTACGTCGGCATGTTCGCCGCGCCCGCCGACCTGGACCGCACCCTGCGCATCTCCGGGGTCCGGGTGCACACCACCAGCGACGTGAAGCTGAAGGTCACTCCGCTGCTGTGCCGCCGCGGCACCATCGGCGTCACTACCCAGCCCGACCAGTTCTGTGCCGACCTGGTCAACCCCGAGGGCGAGCGACTGGTCGGCGGCGACTCGATCGTGGTCCGGGTCGAGGCCGACGACGCGGCACTCGCCGTGATCGACCGGATCCGGATCGCCTACCGCGAGGACATCCGCTGGGACACCCAGCCTGCCGGCAACCGGCAGGCGATCGTGACCGTCGCCGGCCGCCCCTGAGCGGCCGGCTCACCACGCGGGATGCTCAGCCGCGGTCGATCCGCTTCTCCACCGCCTCCGCGCGCTCCGCGGCGTCGGTGATCTCGTCGGCGTCGATCGCATTGGTCTTGTGGAACCAGGTGAGTGCGTCGTTGAGCCGGCCCGCCTCCTCCAGGGTGTCGGCGTACGCATAGCGCAGCCGGACCACCCACGGCTCCCGGGTCTTCGTGTTCAGCGGCGAGACCTCGAGCGTGCGCAGCGCGGCGTCCAGCTGGCCCAGGTCGCGACGTGCTCCGGCCTCCACCAGCGTCATCTCCGCCTTGGCGGCCGGCACGAACTTCGCCACGGACGGGCTCTTCGCGAGCTCCAGCGCCCGGGTCGGGTTGCCGAGCGCGCGGTGGCAGTCGGCCATGATCGGCAGGTACGCCGTCGCGCCGTTCATCCGCTTCGCCGCCCGCAGCTCCGAGAGCGCCTCGGCGTAGTGCCCGGCCGCGTACGCCGCCTCGCCCACCGCCTCCCGGACCACCGCGATCCGCGGCGCCCGGGCCTTGGCGGCCAGCGTGTGCTGGTAGGCGACCTCCGGCTCGTCGTCGACCAGCTGACCGGCGGCAGCGAGGTGCCGCGCGACGCGTGCGGCGAGCTTCTCCGGCAGCCCCTTCAGATGCGCCCGCACCGAGGCGCTCAGCTCGGCACCGGTCACGTCCTCGGGCAGCGGCGGACCGTCGTAGACGGCCTGCTTCTCCGTCCGCTCCGCCGGGTCGAGCCGCGGACGCCGCTCGGGACCACCCTGACCACCGCGGCCCGCGGGCTTCCGGTCGTCGGAGCGGCGGCGGTCGCCGCTCGGCTTGCGGTCACCCGGCTTGCGATCTCCGCCGGGCTTGCGGTCATAGGGCTTGCGGTCCTCGCCGCCCCGGGAGCTCGCACCCTTGCGGGGAGCTCCACCCTGTCGGGGCGCACCCTTGCGGGGGGCACCCGCGCCGTCACGACGGCCACGCTGGTCTGCCACGTCAGTCTCCTGGGACTACTCGAGATCGCTATTGAGGAATCTAGGTCCAAAACAGAGTAGGGGCCACCCGCATGGGTGGCCCCTACCTGAATGTTTGTCCGGCGGCGTCCTACTCTCCCACATCCTCTCGGTTGCAGTACCATCGGCGCTGGCAGGCTTAACTTCCGGGTTCGGGATGGGACCGGGTGTTTCCCTGCCGCTATGGCCGCCGTAACTCTATGAACCCCATGTATGTCTGGGGTTGGTCTTCTTCATGTGGACGCGCGCACCAACACAGTGCAGTCGTGCTTGTTGAGTGTGTTGGGGGTTTGTTGTGGCAAGTCTTCGGCCTATTAGTACCGGTCGGCTGGGCATTACTGCTGTACACCTCCGGCCTATCAACCCAGTGTTCTGCTGGGGGCCTTAACCCACAAAGGGGTGGGAAACCTCATCTTGAAACGTGCTTCCCGCTTAGATGCGTTCAGCGGTTATCACTTCCGAACGTAGCCAACCAGCCATGCACCTGGCGGTACAACTGGCACACCAGAGGTTCGTCCATCCCGGTCCTCTCGTACTAGGGACAGCCTTTCTCAAGTTTCCTACGCGCGCGGCGGATAGGGACCGAACTGTCTCACGACGTTCTAAACCCAGCTCGCGTGCCGCTTTAATGGGCGAACAGCCCAACCCTTGGGACCTACTCCAGCCCCAGGATGCGACGAGCCGACATCGAGGTGCCAAACCATCCCGTCGATATGGACTCTTGGGGAAGATCAGCCTGTTATCCCCGGGGTACCTTTTATCCGTTGAGCGACGACCCTTCCACTCGGAGTCGCCGGATCACTAGTTCCGACTTTCGTCCCTGCTCGACATGTCTGTCTCACAGTCAAGCTCCCTTGTGCACTTACACTCAACACCTGATTGCCAACCAGGCTGAGGGAACCTTTGAGCGCCTCCGTTACATTTTGGGAGGCAACCGCCCCAGTTAAACTACCCATCAGGCACTGTCCCTGAACCAGATCATGGCCCTAGGTTAGACATCTAGTACGACCAGAGTGGTATTTCAACGATGACTCCACCCCAACTGGCGTTGAGGCTTCACAGTCTCCCACCTATCCTACACAAGCCGAACCAAACACCAATGCCAAACTATAGTAAAGGTCCCGGGGTCTTTCCGTCCTGCCGCGCGTAACGAGCATCTTTACTCGTAGTGCAATTTCGCCGAGTCCATGGTTGAGACAGTAGGAAAGTCGTTACTCCATTCGTGCAGGTCGGAACTTACCCGACAAGGAATTTCGCTACCTTAGGATGGTTATAGTTACCACCGCCGTTTACTGGGGCTTAAATTCTGAGCTTCGACTTACGTCTAACCCGTCCTCTTAACCTTCCAGCACCGGGCAGGAGTCAGTCCGTATACATCGTCTTACAACTTCGCACGGACCTGTGTTTTTAGTAAACAGTCGCTTTCCCCTGGTCTCTGCGGCCTCCGGCGCTTCCCCAGCAAGTGGGTACACGCCTCGGGCCCCCCTTATCCCTAAGTTACGGGGGCATTTTGCCGAGTTCCTTAACCATGGTTGTCTCGATCGCCTCGGTATTCTCTACCTGATCACCTGAGTCGGTTTCGGGTACGGGCGGCTCATGGCTCGCTAGAGGTTTTTCTCGACAGCATAGGATCACCCACTTCGACCAAAAGGTCTCGGCATCACATCTCAGACTCACCCACCAAAGGGCTGGGACCCGGATTTGCCTAAGCCCCGTCCTACATGCTTACCCGCCGTCTACCATCGCGGCGGTTGGGCTACCTTCCTGTGTCACCCCATCGCTTGACTACTACCGGATCGGATCCCACGCTCCACACCAAGCCCTCACCCCGAAGGGATCAGTACGAGGTGCTTCGGGTGGTTAGCATCACCGGGCTCATCATGGGCGCCATTTCGCCGGTACGGGAATATCAACCCGTTGTCCATCGACTACGCCTGTCGGCCTCGCCTTAGGTCCCGACTTACCCAGGGCAGATTAGCTTGACCCTGGAACCCTTGATCAATCGGCGCACGGGTTTCTCACCCGTGATTCGCTACTCATGCCTGCATTCTCACTCGTGTCACATCCACACCTGGATCACTCCGGCGCTTCACCCGTGACACGACGCTCCCCTACCCAACCGTACCCCTGGACCACCATCAAGTAGTGGCCTGAGTTACATACGATTGCCATGGCTTCGGCGGATGGCTTGAGCCCCGCTACATTGTCGGCGCGGAATCACTTGACCAGTG
The DNA here is from genome assembly GCF_016907515.1 of Nocardioides nitrophenolicus. NCBI lineage: Bacteria > Bacillati > Actinomycetota > Actinomycetes > Propionibacteriales > Nocardioidaceae > Nocardioides > Nocardioides nitrophenolicus. The sequence goes on along the minus strand of NZ_JAFBBY010000001.1, from coordinate 5,018,948 downwards.
AGCTATTACGCACTCTTTCAAGGGTGGCTGCTTCCAAGCCAACCTCCTGGTTGTCACTGCGACTCCACATCCTTTTCCACTTAGCCACCTCTTAGGGGCCTTAGCCGATGGTCTGGGCTGTTTCCCTCTCGACTATGAAGCTTATCCCCCACAGTCTCACTGCCACGCTCTCACTTACCGGCATTCGGAGTTTGGCTAACGTCAGTAACCTGGTAGGGCCCATCGGCTATCCAGTGCTCTACCTCCGGCAAGAAACACGCAACGCTGCACCTAAATGCATTTCGGGGAGAACCAGCTATCACGGAGTTTGATTGGCCTTTCACCCCTATCCACAGGTCATCCCCTCCATTTTCAACTGAAGTGGGTTCGGTCCTCCACGCCGTCTTACCGGCGCTTCAACCTGCCCATGGATAGATCACTCCGCTTCGGGTCTAGAACACGCGACTCAAACGCCCTATTCGGACTCGCTTTCGCTACGGCTACCCCACACGGGTTAACCTCGCCACGTATCGCTAACTCGCAGGCTCATTCTTCAAAAGGCACGCTGTCACCCTCTGCAACAAGTGCGCAGGCTCCAACGGATTGTAGGCACATGGTTTCAGGTACTATTTCACTCCCCGCCAGGGGTACTTTTCACCTTTCCCTCACGGTACTGGTCCGCTATCGGTCATCGAGGAGTATTTAGGCTTAACGGGTGGTCCCGCCAGATTCACACACCATTTCAGGGGTGGCGTGTTACTTGGGAAATGCTGAACACAGCCAAACACTATCGTCTACGGGGCTATCACCCGCTACGGCACCGCTTTCCAACGGACTTCGACCTCGCCTTTGGTTTCTTACTGCGCTCCACCACGGCAGCGATGGAAACAACACTCCCACAACCCCCACACCGCAACGCCTGCCGGCTATCACACGACATGGGTTTAGCCTCATCCGATTTCGCTCGCCACTACTCTCGGAATCACTTTTGTTTTCTCTTCCTACGGGTACTGAGATGTTTCACTTCCCCGTGTTCCCTCCACACACCCTATTTTATTCAGATGCGGGTAACTGGACATGACTCCAGCTGGGTTTCCCCATTCGGACATCCCCGGATCAACGCTCGGTTGCCAACTCCCCAGGGCATATCGCAGGCTCCAACGTCCTTCATCGGCTCTCGATGCCAAGGCATCCACCATGTGCCCTTAACAACTTGCCCACAACAAACCACCAACACACACAACAAACAAACACGCTGCAACAGTCAATGGCCACCGTCATGGAACAAACCAATTAAGAGAACACACAAAACAATCACGAAACAAACACTATATTAATGCTCGCGTCCACTATGAAGAAATCAAACAACCAGAAGCCAAACCAGCGCAACACCCCACACTCAGGGCGGGCGTCTGATGCCTCAGACACCCAACAGCGTGCCATACCTACCAACCAAGAAAACTCTCGGTCAACGATCGTTGCGTTCCACTATCCGAACACCCCATAACACGACAACACATTCGGCCATCGATGCGGGTGTGCTCCTTAGAAAGGAGGTGATCCAGCCGCACCTTCCGGTACGGCTACCTTGTTACGACTTCGTCCCAATCGCCAGCCCCACCTTCGACGGCTCCCCCCACAAGGGTTAGGCCACCGGCTTCGGGTGTTGCCGACTTTCGTGACGTGACGGGCGGTGTGTACAAGGCCCGGGAACGTATTCACCGCAGCGTTGCTGATCTGCGATTACTAGCGACTCCGACTTCATGGGGTCGAGTTGCAGACCCCAATCCGAACTGAGACCGGCTTTTTGGGATTCGCTCCCCCTCACGGGATCGCAGCCCTTTGTACCGGCCATTGTAGCATGCGTGAAGCCCTGGACATAAGGGGCATGATGACTTGACGTCATCCCCACCTTCCTCCGAGTTGACCCCGGCAGTCTCCCATGAGTCCCCGGCATAACCCGCTGGCAACATGGAACGAGGGTTGCGCTCGTTGCGGGACTTAACCCAACATCTCACGACACGAGCTGACGACAGCCATGCACCACCTGTACACCAGTATCAAAGAGACCCCCATCTCTGGGGGCTTCCGGTGTATGTCAAACCCAGGTAAGGTTCTTCGCGTTGCATCGAATTAATCCGCATGCTCCGCCGCTTGTGCGGGCCCCCGTCAATTCCTTTGAGTTTTAGCCTTGCGGCCGTACTCCCCAGGCGGGGCGCTTAATGCGTTAGCTACGGCACGGAACCCATGGAATAGGCCCCACACCTAGCGCCCAACGTTTACGGTGTGGACTACCAGGGTATCTAATCCTGTTCGCTCCCCACACTTTCGCTCCTCAGCGTCAGGTAATGCCCAGAGAACCGCCTTCGCCACCGGTGTTCCTCCTGATATCTGCGCATTTCACCGCTACACCAGGAATTCCATTCTCCCCTGCATACCTCTAGTCTGCCCGTATCGGAAGCAAGCACCGAGTTAAGCCCGGTGTTTTCACTCCCGACGCGACAAACCGCCTACGAGCCCTTTACGCCCAATAATTCCGGACAACGCTCGGACCCTACGTATTACCGCGGCTGCTGGCACGTAGTTGGCCGGTCCTTCTTCTGTACCTACCGTCACTTTCGCTTCGTCGGTACTGAAAGAGGTTTACAACCCGAAGGCCGTCATCCCTCACGCGGCGTTGCTGGATCAGGCTTCCGCCCATTGTCCAATATTCCCCACTGCTGCCTCCCGTAGGAGTCTGGGCCGTGTCTCAGTCCCAGTGTGACCGGTCACCCTCTCAGGCCGGCTACCCGTCAAAGCCTTGGTGAGCCATTACCTCACCAACAAGCTGATAGGCCGCGAGCACATCCCATGCCGAAAAAACTTTCCACCACCAACAGATGCCTATAGTGGTCGTATCCGGTATTAATCACCGTTTCCGGTGGCTATCCCAGAGCACAGGGCAGATTACTCACGTGTTACTCACCCGTTCGCCGCTCGAGTACCCCCGAAAGGGCCTTTCCGCTCGACTTGCATGTGTTAAGCACGCCGCCAGCGTTCGTCCTGAGCCAGGATCAAACTCTCCATAAGAAAATTCAAACCAAGCATTCAGACCTGCTGACAAACTGTCATCAGAATCATCATTGCCGAAAACACACACCCAACCCCCAAACGGAGATCAGATGCACACAAACGTCACAACAATCTATGCATGACACACTGTTGAGTTCTCAAACATCACACGCTCCGAAGTTTCCCGAGCCTGGCGGCGCGGTTCGTCCTCGTGCTGATGCAGTCCGAAACCTTAGAGTCTGACTCCGGTCTGTGCCAAATCCGCAAGGACTTGCTTTTCTGACCGGTGTCCGAACCAGGAGTTCGAGACTTGGTGGTCGCGGGGCCGGAAGCCCTCCGGCTGACCGCCGTCTTGCTTCCCGCCGCACCCGGCGACAAAGAGAACATTACGCACACCCGGCCAGAAGCACAAATCGAAACGACGTGACCCGGGCCACAGGGCTCCAGAGGGGCCTCCACGAGCCTGAAAACGCCTCGTGGGCGGCCCCCGGAGGGACCGCCCACGAGGGGGGATGTCTGCGTGCTCAGCGCACCCGTACGCCGGCGAAGCGCTTCTTGCCGCGTCGCAGCACCAGCCACGACGAGCCGATCAGGTCGGCCGCGGTCGGCACCTGCTCGGCGTCGTCGACCCGCACGTTGTTGAGGTACGCGCCGCCCTCCGCGATGGTGCGCCGGGCCTCCCCCTTGGACTTCGCCAGCCCCGTCAGGGTCAGCAGCTCGACGATGTCGGGGATGCCGGCGCTGCCGTCGACCTCGACCGTGCCGGCCTCGCCCAGGGCGGCGGCGAGCGTCGGGCCGGAGAGCCGGGTGACGTCGCCGCCACCGAACAGCGCCTCGGCGGCCGCCTTCGCGTTTGCGGTCTCGTCGGCGCCGTGGACCAGGGTGGTGACCTCGTCGGCCAGCACCTTCTGGGCCTCACGCAGGAAGGGCTTCTCCGCGTGGCGCGCCTCGAGCTCCTCGATCTCCGCGCGCGGGAGGAAGGTGAACACCCGCAGCAGCTCGCCCACCTTCTCGTCCTCGACGTTGAGCCAGAACTGGTGGAAGGCGTACGGCGGCATCATGTCCGCGTCCAGCCACAGCGCGCCGCCCTCGGTCTTGCCGTACTTGGTGCCGTCGGCCTTGGTGATCAGCGGCGTGGCGAAGGCATGGGCGGTGCCGCTCTCGGCGCGCCGGATCAGCTCGACGCCGCCGGTGAGATTGCCCCACTGGTCGGAGCCGCCGAACTGCAGCGTGACCCCCCGCTCGCGGTAGAGGGTCAGGAAGTCCATGGACTGCAAGAGCACGTAGGAGAACTCGGTGTAGCTGATGCCGGACTCGAGACGGCGCTTCACGGTCTCGCGCGCGAGCATCCGGTTGACCGGGAAGTGCTTGCCGATGTCGCGGAGGAAGTCGATGACCGACAGGCCCTCGGTCCAGTCATGGTTGTTGACCATGGTCGCGGCGTTCTCGCCCTCGAAGGAGAGGAACGGCTCGATCTGGCCGCGCACCCGCGCGGTCCACTCCTGGACGGTGTCGAGCGAGTTGAGCGTGCGCTCCCCCGAGTCGCGGGGGTCGCCGATCATGCCCGTGGCGCCGCCGACGAGCGCGAAGGGGGTGTGCCCGGCGCGCTGGAGGCGCATCGCGGTGACGATCTGGACCAGGTTGCCCATGTGGAGGCTCGGCGCGGTCGGGTCGAAGCCCACATAGAACCGGACGCTCCCGCCGCTCAGCGCTGTGCGCAGCGCGTCGCGATCGGTGGACTCGGCCAGCAGGCCGCGCCACTCGAGGTCGTCCAGAAGCGTGGTGTCGACGGACACGTCGGTCCTCTCCTTAGGTGGTGGTTCGGGGCTCGTCCCCGCTCCAAGGGTGCCCCATGGGCGTGTCGGCGGCGCACTGGGTTCTCCTCGGTGGACGCGGGTACGTTGCCAGGACGATGACCAACCAACGGATCGCGGGGCGCTACACCGTCCAGCAGGAGATCGGGCGCGGTGCCCATGGTGCCGTCTGGGCCGCGTACGACGAGGTGCTCGGCCGCACGGTCGCGCTCAAGCGACTCGGTCCCACGGCCGGCGAGGGTGACGAGGCGGTGCGGGCCGAGCGGGAGGCGCGGCTCGCCGCGCAGCTCGGGCACCCGCACGTGGTCGCGGTCTACGACCTGGTGACCGAGGCCGACGGCGCCTGGCTGGTGATGGAGCTGGTCGAGGGCCCGTCGCTGTCGGCCGTGGTGCGCGACGCCGCCCTCTCCCCCGACGAGGCGGCCGGGCTGCTGGCGCCGATCGCGGACGCGCTGGCCCAGGCCCACGAGCTCGGCATCGTGCACCGCGACGTGAAGCCGTCGAACATCCTCAGCGGACCCGACGGCGCGAAGCTGACCGACTTCGGCATCGCCCGCGGCTCCGACGACGCGACGCTGACCCGCACCGGACTGGTGACCGGCTCCCCCGCCTACCTGGCGCCCGAGGTCGCGATGGGCGGCCACGCCACGCCGGCGAGCGACGTCTGGTCGCTCGGCGCGACCCTGGCGCACCTGCTGAGCGGGCGGCCGCCGTACCACCGCGACGACCTCGACAACGGTCCCCTGGCGGTGGTGTACCGGATCGCCCACGAGGATCCGCCGGTCGTGGCCGGCGCCGGCTGGCTGGCGCCGCTGCTGGCCCGCACCATGTCGAAGGACCCGCTGGCGCGCCCGACGATGGTCGAGGTGCGTGACCAGCTCGCCCGCACCGCCGACGTGGCCGAGCACACCGCGATGCTGCCCGCCGTGCCTCCGGCGCGCCGCTCCGTCGGGAGGATCGCGGTCGCGGTCGCGGCCCTGGTGGTCGTGCTGCTGGGTGCGGCCGTCCTTGCCTTCCGGTCCGGCGACGACGAGGCGCCGACCGCGCGCGAGACGCCGACCGCGAGCACGCCGACCGGGCCGGCGGTGACGCCGAGCGCGCCGACGGCGGCCGAGATGGAGGCCTTCGCCCGCGACTACGTCACCACCGCGAGCACCGACCCAGCGCGAGGGTTCGCGCTGTTGACGCCGGCGTACCAGGCGAACAGCCCCGACTACGCCGGGTTCTGGGGCAGGGTGAAGAACCCCACGATCCTCGACATCTCCGCCGACCCCACGCGGATGACCGTCACGTACCGCTACTCCTACGTGCTCAAGGGCGAGGGACGGCGCACCGAGAAGGTCACCCTGTTCCTGGTCGCGGACCAGGGAAAGCTCCTGATCGACAACGCCACGTCTGGGTAGCCTTGCAAGCCGTGAGCGGGTACGGCGTGCTGTCACCGGACGACGCGGCCCGGCTGCTGCTCCCGGTGGCCGAGTCCGTCGCCGCGGTCCACGCTGCCTCGGGCCGGCACGGCGCGATCTCGCCCGCGGCGATCGAGGTCGACGACGGCGGTCGGGCGCTCCTCCTCGACCGCACCCGGGTCGTGCCGGACCCCGAGTTCTCCGCGCCCGGCGCTCCCGACGACGTCTGGTCGCTGGCCGCGGTCCTGCTGCACGCCACGACCGGCGCCCCACCCACGGCGTACGGCGACCCGCCGGTCGTGCCCCGCTCCACCGGCTGGCTGGCACCCCTCGTCGAGCTCGGGCTCCGCCCCGACCCGGGCGAGCGACCGTCCGCGGCGGAGGTGGTCGCCTACCTGCGGGCGCGGGTACGGCCGCCCGACCCCCGCCGCCGGCTGCCCGTGGCCGGACTGGCACTCGCGGGCGCCGCGGTGGTCACCGTGCTCGGGCTGGTGGGCGCGGCGCTGCTGTTCGGAGGAGGAGCGGGCGACCCACCCGAGACGCGGAGCGAGACGACGGACGCCACCAGCCCGGAGGAGAGCGAGCCGGCGAGCGTCGTGCCGTCCTCGGAGCCGGCGCTCCCGACCGCCGCCGAGCTGGAGACCTTCGCCCGCGACTACGTCGCCACGGCCAGCGGCGACCCGGCGCTCGGGTTCACCTGGCTGACCGATGCCTACCAGCGGCGCAGCCCGCGCTACCGCGAGGTGTGGACGTCGATCGAGGACCCGCGGATCCTGTCGGTCAGCGGCGATCCGGCGACCATGACGGTCCGGTACACCTACCGCTACCGGCTCAGCGGCGGCGGCTCGCGCACCGAGGACATCACCCTGTTCCTGGTCCAGGACGGCGACCGGCTGCTGATCGCCGACGCAACCGCGCGTTAGCGGGTACCACCCGGCCATGGGCACGATCCGGGTCGGCACGTCGGGGTGGTCCTACGCGTCGTGGCGCGGCGACTTCTACCCGAAGGGGCTCGTCCAGCGCCACGAGCTGGGCTATCTCGCCGAACGCCTCACCACGATCGAGGTGAACGGCTCGTTCTACGCGCTGCAGCGGCCCTCGACGTACCACCGGTGGCGCGACGAGACGCCCGACGACTTCGTGCTGGCCGTCAAGGGCGGCCGGTTCATCACCCACCTCAAGCGGCTGCGTGACGTCGAGGAGGGCCTGGCCCGCTTCTTCGGCTCGGGCGTGCTCGACCTCGGAGCGAAGCTCGGGCCGGTGCTGTGGCAGCTGCCCGCCTCGCTGCCGTACGACGCCGACCTGATGGGCTCGTTCTACCGGTTGCTGCCCGCCGGCGTGCGCCACGTGGTCGAGTTCCGGCACCGCAGCTTCTGCGTCGACGAGGCGTTCGCGCAGATGCGGGAGCACGGGATCGGCTGCGTCGTCTCGGACTCCCCCGGTCGCTGGCCGATGGCCGAGGTGGTGACCAGCGACGTCGTGTACGTGCGGCTGCACGGCCACACCGAGCTGTACGCCAGCGGATATGCGGCCCGGTCGTTGGACAGGTGGGCCGCGAAGTGCCGGCGCTGGGCCGAGCGAGCCGACGTGTTCGTCTACTTCGACAACGACGCCCGCGGGCGCGCACCCCACGACGCCGTGGCGCTGCGCGAGCGCGTCGACGGGTGACATGCTCGGGGCATGGCCGAGAAACCGACCCCCTTGGAGCCGCTCGACGAGAGCTGGGAGCGCGCCCTGTGCGTCGTCGCGCACCCCGACGACATGGAGTTCGGCGCCGCCGCCGCGGTGGCGCGCTGGACCGGACAGGGCAAGAGCGTCGTCTACTGCATGGTCACCAGCGGCGAGGCCGGCATCGACGGCCTCGACCCGGACGCGTGCCGCGAGGTGCGCGAGGCCGAGCAGGTCGCGTCCGCACGGATCGTCGGCGTCGACGTCGTCGACTTCCTGCGCCAGCCCGACGGCGTCCTGGAGTACGGCGTCGCAATGCGCGCGCTGATCGCCGCCGAGGTCCGTCGTCACCGGCCCGACATCGTGGTCACCGGCAACTTCCGCGATACCTGGGGCGGGCGCAACCTCAACCAGGCCGACCACATCGCGGTGGGGCGGGCGGTGGTGGACGCCGTACGGGACGCGGGGAACCGCTGGGTGTTCGCCGACCAGCTCGGCGGCGCGGACGGGCTCGAGCCTTGGGGCGGCGTACGCTAGGTGTGGGCGTTCGGCTCCCCCGACGCGACCCACGCCGTCGACACCACCGCCACCTTCGACGCCGGCGTGGAGTCCTTGCGGGCGCACGCGGCGTACATCGACGGTCTGGGCTGGGAGAACTGGGATCCGCGCGAGTTCCTCGAGGGCATGTCGCGGGCCGCCGGGGCCCGGCTGGGCGTCGCGTTCGCCGCGCCCTTCGAGGTGTTCCCGATGGGCTGGGGCGAGTAGCGCGGAGTAGGCCGGGTGGGGCTCGAACCCACGACCCAAGGATTATGAGTCCTCTGCTCTGACCGACTGAGCTACCGGCCCGCGCGGATCACCCTAGTGCGGCGCGCCCGCCGAGCGGCGGCGGGTCGAGCAGCGACGCCAGGCGCGCGGCGGGCGCGGAGCCGAACTCGGCCCGCTCCTGGGGGGTCATGGTGACCACGCAGCGACGCCAGGACTCGACCCGGGCGATGCGGCCGAGCTGGAGGGCGGCGGGGAGCGCGGCCCGCAGGTCGGCGGGGCTGGCGAGGTCGGACCACACCTCGAGCGCGGCGTCGGCGATCCGCCACAGGAGCGGGTCGTCGGCGGGGACGCCGAGCGACTCGCGGGCCATGGCGAGGGGGACGTAGAGGCCGGCGAGCGGGTCGCCGACGACGGCGTCGCCGAAGTCGAAGAAGCGCAGCCCGCCGTCGGGGGCCAGGACGACGTTCTCGGCGTGCAGGTCGTTGTGAAGCAGGGTGAGCGGGAGGCCGAGGTCCTCGACCCGGTCGGACCAGCGATCCACCGTCGGGAGCAGCGCCTCGAGCAGGACCGCGACCTCGGGGGCGAGCCGGCGGGGATCGGTCGGGGGCAGGGCGGCGAGGCGGCCCACCGCGTCGGCGACGTACGTCGTGGCGTCGGCGGGGGCGAGCACGGTGAGGTGCTGGTCGTCGAGAGCACCGACGAGCCGGCGTTGGAGGTCGGCCGAGTCGGCGGCGATCCGCGTCCAGACGGCGGGATCGCCCGCTCCCCCGCGGTCGTGGACGGTCGGGCCGAGATCGGCGGTCAGCAGCAGGTCGCGCACGGGATCGGCCGCCAGGACCGGGACGACGTGGTCGGGGACGAGCCGCGCCAGCCGGGCCATCAGCCTGGCCTCGTGGGCCTGGCCCGGACAGTTCTGCTTGACGTACGACGTGCGCCCGGCCGCGGCGACCCGCCACAGCGCCGACCAGGGCCGCACGGCGACCACGTCGACCCGGTCGACGACGCCGAGCGCGTCGGCCAGGAACGCGCGGAGGTCGCCGGCGAACTCGTCGGTCGCCCACTCCGCGCTCGTCCAGGTCGTCGTCGTCACCCCACCAGCGTCACCCCGCAGGGGTGGCGCGCGCCACCGGTTTGTCGGATCACCGCACCATCACGACCGGTGGCCCGCCGGTGCCGCCACCGCCGAAGCTGCCCCCGAAGCCGCCTCCGAAGCCGCCGCCGAAGCCGCGCTGGTCCTGGCTGTCCCCGCTCGGCAGGTCGGCGTCGAGATCCGCGAGCACCACCTCGGCACCGGCCTCGATCCCGTCGACGATCTCGATCTCGGTACCGCCGACGATGCCGGTCGTGACCCGCACCCGCTCCGCCCGGCCGTCGACCAGGGTCGTCACGGTGCCGTCGCTGACCGCGGAGGCGGGCACGGTCACCGCGTCGCTCGCACTGCCCACGACCACCTCCACCGACGCGGGCAGGCCCTCGGGAAGACCGAGGTCGTGCTCGTCGAGGGTGATGTCGACGGCGTACGTCGGGTCGGAGGTGGAGTCCGTGCTCGTCGGGACGTTCGAGATCCGGCTGAGCGACCCCGCGAGCGGTTCGGCCGCACCCGCGGGCGTGACGTCCACCGCCGTGCCCGTCGTGAGCTGAGCGGCCTGCGCCTCCGACACCTCCAGGGACACCGTGGTCACGCCCGGTGCGACGACCACCGCGACGGCGTCCCCCGACGACACCGAGTCGCCCGCGGAGACCGAGAGCGAGGTGACGGTGCCGGCGGCCGGGGCCCGGACCACCGCCGCGCGGAGGTCGGCGCGCGCGGAGGCGAGGTCGGACTTCGCCTTGTCGATGGACGCCTGGTCGGCGGCCAGCGTGGCGGCGGTGACGGTGCGCGTGCCGCCCGGGTCTCCCGAGGCAGTGGCGGACGAGCCCGACGTGTCGGACGAGGAGCCGCTGGGTGCGGCGCCCGAGCCGGAGGGCGCGGACGCGTCGGCGCCGCCGGTGTCGCTCGCGGCGCCGGGACCGCTCGCGGCCGCCGCGCTGCTCGTCAGGTCGCCGAGGGCGGCGGTCAGGGTCGTGGTGAGCGTGGCGATGGCGTCCTGGAGCGCCTGCTGGGCGTCCGCCGTGGCGGACTGGGCGGACTGCACCGCGGCGAGCGCCTTCGCGCACGCCTCGTCCACGCCGGACCCGCCGGACCCGCCGGACCCGCCCGGGTCCTCGGTCGGGTCGTCGGTCGGCTCGCCGCTCGGGTCGTCGGGGGCGGCGGCCGGGGTCGCGGCCGCCTGGCAGGCCTGCTCCTGGGTGGCGAGGGCGGCGGTCGACCTCTCCAGCGCGCTGCTGGCGGCCGACTGCGCGCTCGTCACCGCGTCCTGCTGCGCCGCGAGTGCGGTCAGGTCCGGGTCCGCCGCGGTCGGGGTGGCGGCCTTCGTCGGCGACGCGCCCGACGAGCCCGGGGACTTCCCGGCCGACGAGCCCGACGGCGTGCTCGTCGCGGTGCTCGTCGGGGTGCTCGCGGCCGTCGCCACCGAGGTGGTCTGCGCCTCCTCGTCGTCGGCCAGCTGGGCCTTGGCGCCGGCGAGGTCGGACTTCGCCTGGTCGACGGCGGAGCGCAGCGCGGCGCGGTCCAGAACCGCGATCACCTGGCCCTGCGCGACCTCGTCGCCGACGGAGACCGGTACCCGGGCGACCTCGCCGGAGGTGCCGAACGCCAGGTCGGAGCGACCGCTCGCGCCGATGACGCCGGACAGGTCGAGGGTCTGCTCGACGTCGCCGGTGCGCGCGGTGACGGTGCGATAGGACACGGCGTCGTCGCCGGTGGCGCCGTACGCCGCCCAGCCGGTGCCGGCGAGCGCCAGGACCGCGAGCGGTACGACGACCCGGCGCGGCGTCCTCAGCGCCCGCACTGGTCGTTCACCGCGTCACTGACCGCGATCGCCGTCGCGGTGACCGCGCCGGCGCTGTCCGCATCGCCCTCGACCCGCACGCAGCGGCCCGTCGTGAGGGCCGAGGCGTCGGCGGCGACCTGGTGGGTGTAGGTCGTGGCGCCGTCGACGGTGACCGTGACGTCGCCGTCCCTTCCCTCGACCACGAAGCCGCTGTCGCTGACGGACGTCACCTCGCCGACGGTGCCGAAGCCACCGGGCCGGCCGCCGGGCATGCCGGAGCCGTCGGTCGGGAAGTCGGAGGGCAGGTCGCTCGGCAGGTCCGTCGGCATGCCGCTGGGCGGCTCGCCGCCGCCCGGACCGCCGAAGCCACCGGTGCAGCTGCCGTCGTCGGCGGCCGCGGTCACCGAGACCGAGGCCGCGGTGACCGCGGTGGGGGCGCTGTCTGCGTTCCCGGTGACGTCGCCGTCCGCCGTCCGGACCACGACGCAGACGCCGGTGGTGACGTCGGCGAGGGTGCCGGCCGCCTGGTCGGTGATCGTGGTGGCGTCGGTGACGGTGACGGCGGTCTGGCCGGCGCTCTGCCCCTGGCCGCGGACCTGCAGCACGTCGCCGTTCACGGCGGCGATCAGCCCGAAGGTGCCGGGCAGCCCGCCGCCGGGTCCGCCGTTCGGGCCGCCGCTCTGGGCGCTCTGGGCGCTGGGGGCGCCGGCCACGTCGGTGGCGGCGGTCGAGTCGTCGCCGCAGCCGGTCAGCACCGCGGCGAGCGCGGTGCCGGCGGCGACGACGGCCAGTGGGCGGGCGGTACGCCGGGTGAGGGGCGAGAGGGTCATCGATGCTCCTGGAGGGTGGGGACGGGGAGGGATGGTCATTCGCTGCGCAACGCGTCGATCGGCGTCAGCCGGGCGGCCCGGCTCGCCGGGTAGACGCCGAAGCCGACACCCATCGCGAGCGAGGTCGCGAGGGCGGCCGTGGTCGCGAGCAGCGACACCGAGACGGCCTGGTCGATGAAGTGCGGGAGGACCTGGGCGCCGACGATGCCGATCACGACACCGACGACACCGCCGGTCAGGCCCAACAGCGAGGCCTCGACGAGGAACTGGCGCCGGATGATGCGCGGTGCCGCGCCCAGCGCCTTGCGCAGGCCGATCTCGCGGATCCGCTCGGTGACGGAGACGAGCATGATGTTCATGACGCCGATCCCGCCGACGAGCAGCGAGATGCCGGCGACGCCGGCGAGCAGCACGGTGAACGTCCGGTTGGTGGAGTTCGCCGTCTCGACCAGCGAGTCCTGGGTCGCGATCGAGAAGTCGGCGTCCGCGGTGGTCACGCCGTGCCGGGTCGCGAGCAGCGCCTGCACCTCCTGGTACGCCGCCGCCAGGGTGGCCTCGCTCGCGGCCTCGACGTAGATGGTCGACACCGAGCTGGAGGTGCTGCCGGTCAGCCGGCTCGCCGTCCCGACGGGTACGACGGCCAGGTCGTCCTCGCTCGACCCCGAGGAGGAGGCGCCCGAGGAGGCGAGCACGCCCACGACCGTGACCCGGGTGCCGTTGACGGTGACCTGCTGCCCGACGGGGCTCTGCCGGCCGAAGAGCTCCGAGGCGGTGTCGGCGCCGATCACGGCCACCGTGGCGCCCTCGGCGGCCTCGGCCGCGGTGAAGAACCGGCCGGCGCTCAGCTCTCTGCTGCGCACGTCCGGCCAGGCGGTCGTGGTGCCGGTGAGGGAGGTGGTCCAGTTCGTGTCACCGTTGACGAGGGACACCGAGCTGGTCGTCACGGGCGCCACTCCCGCCACGTCGGGCGCCGCCTCCGGGTCCGCGAGCGCGGTGGCGTCGGCGATGGTCAGCGTCGACGCCGAACCGAAGCCGCCACGGATGCCGGAGCTGCTGGTGGTGCTGCCGGGCGAGACGATCAGCAGGTGGGAGCCGAGGGCGTCGATCTGGTCCTTGACCTCCTTCTGCGCACCCTGGCCCAGGCCGACGGTGAGGATGACCGACGAGATGCCGATGACGATGCCGAGGACGGTGAGCGAGGAGCGCAGCCGGTGCGACCTGATCGCCGCCAGTCCGGAGCGGACCGTCTCCCACCAGCTCATGCCGGGACCCGCGAGGTGAGGCGGTCGACGGTGATCAGCCCGTCGTCGATGACCAGGTTGCGCCGGGCCCGGCCGGCGACGTCCTGCTCATGGGTGATCAGGACGATGGTGCGCCCCGACTCGTGCAGCTCGTCGAAGAGCCCCAGCACGTCGCGGGTCGAGGTCGAGTCCAGGTTGCCGGTCGGCTCGTCGGCCAGCAGCAGGGCGGGCTCGGTGACCAGGGCCCGCGCGACCGCCACCCGCTGCTGCTGACCGCCGGACAGCTCGCCCGGCCGGTTGTCGACCCGGTCGGCGAGACCGACCTTCGTCAACGCCGCGATCGCCCGCTCCCTGCGCTCCGGACGCGGGACGCCGGCGTACACGAGAGGAAGCTCGACGTTGCGCCAGGCCGACATCGACGGCAGCAGGTGGAACTGCTGGAACACGAAGCCGATCCGGCGGTTGCGGATCTCGGCGAGGGCCGCCTCGTCGAGCTCGGCGGTGTCCTCCCCCGCGAGCACGTAGTGGCCGACGGTCGGGACGTCGAGGCAGCCGAGCAGGTTCATCAGCGTCGACTTGCCGGAGCCCGACGGCCCGATCACGGCGACGTACTCGCCCTCCTCGATGGTGGCGTCGATGCCGCGCAGCGCCTCGAACTCGACACTGCCCGAGGTGTAGGTCTTGCGTACGCCGGACAGCTCGATCAGGGCGCTCACCGGCTGCCTCCGCCCGGGAACCCGCCGGTGCCGCCGCCCGGGAAGCCACCGGGGGGCAGCCCGCCGTTCTGCTGCATCTGCTCGCGGAGCTGCTGCATCTGCTGGTCGCCGCCACCGCTGCCGGGGCCGGTGAACCCGGCGATCTCGACGACGTCGCCCTCGCTCAGCCCGGAGGTGATCTCGGTGGCCAGGCCGCTGGTCTCGCCGACCTCGACCTCGGTGCGCTCGGTGCTGTCGCCACTGACCTTCTCGACGTACGTCGTGTCGCCGTCGGTACGCAGCGCGCGGCTGTCCACGGTGAGCACGTCGGAGCGCTGGCTGACGACGATGGCGACGTCGGCCGACGTACCGCCGAAGAGGTCGTCGCGGGTGTCGGTCACCTGGACCGTGACGGGGAAGACAGCGGCACCGCTCGAGTCCGTCTCGGCGACCAGGCCGACCTCCTGGACGGTGCCGTAGACCGTCTCGTCGACGCCGCTGACGGTGATCTCGGCCTGCAGGCCGACGCTCACCTTCGCGATGTCCGCGCTGGCGACGGTCGCGTCGACGACGAACCGGCCGGTCGAGACGACCGTGATGGTGCCGGTGGCGTCCGTGCCGCTGGACGAGCCGGCCGAGCCGGCGCCGGCGCCGGCGCTGCCGGCGGAGTCGCCGACCTCGAGGCCGACGGCGGTCACGGTGCCCTTCGTCGTGGAGCGCAGCACGGCGTCGTCGACCGCCTCCTGGGCCTCGGCGAGCTGGGACTCGGCGGCGAGGACGGCGGCCCGGTCGGCGGCGAGCTGCACGTCCGCGGCGCCGTCGGCGATGTTCTCGGAGCGAGCGGTCCGGGCCGCGGTGAGCGAGCTCTGCGCGGCGTCCAGCTGGGCCTGGAGCACGTCGTCGTCGATCGCGGCCAACCGCTGCCCCTTCTTCACCGTGTCGCCCGGCTTCACGTAGACCGCCGTGACCGTCCCGCTCACGTCGAAGGACAGGTCCGCGGTCGTGGCGGCCGCCAGCGTGCCGCTCGCCGTGACGGTCTGCTTGAGGGTCTGGGTCTGCACCGTCGCGGTCGTGGTCGTCGCGGCCGCGGGCTCATCGCCCCGGAACAGCAGCCAGCCGCCGGCGACGCCGGCGAGGACGACCAGGGCCGTCAGGGAGAGGACGAGGCGCCGGGGACGACGCAGGCCGCGGACGCGGCGCAGGAGCTTGCGTTTCACGAGCCCGACCCTGTTCGGTCGGACTGTGGCGGTCCTCGGCCGAACCTATGGGCGCGCTGTGAGAGCGACCGTGATGCGGGTGTCCCCCGGGACGCTGCGCAGGGCGACCGTGCCCCCGTGCGCGCTGACGATCGCCTGCACCAGCGCGAGCCCCAGCCCGACGCCGTCGGAGCGGTGCCGGGACGCGTCGCCACGGGTGAACCGCTCGAAGGCGGTGTCGACCAGGCCGGCCGGGAAGCCGGGGCCGTCGTCGTGGACGTCGAACCCGTCGCGCCGGACGGTCACGGTCACGGTGGTGCCGGCCGGCGTGTACTTGCGGGCGTTGGTCAGCAGGTTGGTGACGACCTGGTGCAGCCGGTGCTCGTCGCCGACGGTCTCCACGGGCTCGCCGTCGGCGGGCAGCACGATCCGCCAGCGGTGCTCGGGCGCCACCACCCGGGCGTCGTCGACCGCCTCGAGCAGCAGCCGGGTCAGGTCGACCGGCTCGGCGGCGAGCGGACGGCCGGCGTCGAGCCGGGCCAGCAGGAGCAGGTCCTCGACGAGGGCGGTCATCCGCCCGGCCTCCTCCTCGACCTTGGCCAGGGCGACGGCCGAGGTGGCCGCGTCGCCGCGGCGGCGCGCGAGCTCGGTGTAGCCCGCGATCGTGGTCAGCGGGGTCCGCAGCTCGTGGGAGGCGTCGGCGACGAACTGCCGGACCTGCAGCTCGCTGCGGTGCCGGGCCGACAGCGAGGACTCGACGTGCTCGAGGAGCTGGTTGAGGGCCAGGCCGACCTGGCCGGCCTCGGTCCGCGGGTCGGTGAGGTGCTCGGGCACCCGCTCGGTCACGCCGATGTCGCCCTCCGCCAGCGGCAGCTCGGCGACGGCGTGCGCGGTCGCGGCGACCTCGGTCAGGGGCCGGAGCTGGCGGCGTACGACGGCGGTGCCGGCCAGCCCGGCGGCCACGATCCCGAGCAGGGCCAGCACGATCTCGAGGCGGATGAGCGACATGGTCGCCTCGTCGACGTCCTCGGTGGGCAGGCCGGCCACGACGGTGAAGTCCGAACGCTCGTCCCTCCCCCGCATGACGCGGTACTTGCCCAGGCCGGGCAAATCCACCGTCGTCGGCTCGCTGCCGACCTCCGCCAGCACCGAGAGCACGGCGGAGTCCAGGGATTCGGGCTGTACGACGTTGCTGCGCACCCGGACCACCTCCCCTTGCCGGGCGCTGCCGGCGAACCTGGCCTGCAAAGTGCCCGGCGAGCCGAACAGCACTCGGCCGCCCGGGCCGGGGCGCAGGCTCTCGGCCACGTCGGAGTCGAGCCGGTTGGTCAGCCACGCGTGCATGCCGAGGGTGGTGACCGTGCCGACGAGCAGCGACACCACCGCGACCAGGGTGACCGCGGTGACGACCAGCCGCGCGGTGAGCGAGCGGGGCACCAGGCGGCGCATCACGCCGGCTTCAGCACGTAGCCGGCGCCGCGCATGGTGTGGATCATCGGCTCCCGCCCGGCATCGATCTTCTTGCGGAGATAGGAGATGTAGAGCTCCACGACATTGGCCTGGCCGCCGAAGTCGTAGTTCCAGACCCGGTCGAGGATCTGGGCCTTGCTGAGGACCCGGCGCGGGTTGCGCATCAGGTAGCGCAGCAGCTCGAACTCGGTGGCGGTGAGCGCGATCTCCTCACCGGCACGGGTGACCTCGCGACTGTCCTCGTCGAGGACCAGGTCGCCGACCACGAGCGTGGAGCGACTCTGCTCGACCGCGGTGCCGGCCCGGCGTACCAGGGCCCGGAGGCGGGCGACCAGCTCCTCGAGCGAGAACGGCTTGGTGACGTAGTCGTCGCCACCGGCGGTCAGGCCGGCGACCCGGTCCTCCACGGCGTCGCGGGCGGTGAGGAAGAGCACCGGCACGCTCGGGTCGTCGGCGCGGATCCGGCGCAGCACCTCCATCCCGTCGTGGTCGGGAAGCATCATGTCGAGCACCACGACGTCCGGGCCGTGGCCGCGCACCGCCGTCACCGCCTCGGCGCCGGTGTGGGCGGTCTCGACCGCCCAGCCTTCGTAGCGCAGCGCCATCGCCACGAGCTCGGCGATGTTGACCTCGTCGTCGACGACGAGGGCGCGCAGCGGGGTGCCGTCGGGGCGGGTCGCGCTCTGGGTCATGACAGCAGACTGTGCCATCAGCCTGTGGGGATCCTGTGGATCCCTTGTGCGGATCCTGCGGCGCGACCTCGACACCTCACGGGCGGAGCACAGGCTCAGCACAGGGGGCGGAGGGAGCGTGGGGACATGAGTCAGCACGACGACCCGACCCCGCAGCCGCCCACCGAGCCACCCACCGAGCCGGCAGAGGCGTTGTCACCGCCCGACGTACCGCCGGCGCCGGCCCCGCCTCCCCCGGCGCCGGTGCTCAAGACCCGCTGGCGCGACCGCGCGTTCACCCTGCGCGCGATGGTCGCGGTCGGTCTGGCCGGCCTGGTGCTGGGCGCCGGCGCCGGAGTCGGCACCGCGCTGGTCGCCGGCCACGACGACGGTCCCGACTTCCGCCACCAGCGGATGGACGGGCCCGGCCAGGGCGGCTTCCCCGGCTGGGGCGGGCGCGACGGCCAGGGTGGTCCGCCGAACCCGGGGCAGGTGCCGCCGGGGAGCTCGCAGCAGCAGGAGGACACGCCCCAGGACGGCTCGTCGGCGGACACCTCGGGGAGCTGAGAGACGTCCGGGCCGGCGACGCCACGCGTCGCCGGCCCGGGTGGTGGGGTGACCGGTGCGGTCTAGCGGCGCCGCACCGTGAGCTTGACCGTCGCCGTCGAGGCCTCCGCCGAGGCACTGCCCGCGTAGGTCACGCGCACCTTGTGCTTGCCGGCCTTCGCCTTCGGCAGCTTCACGGTCACGCTGCCGCCGGCGCCGACCGCGGCGGTGGCGACCTGCTTCCCGTCGAGGGTGACCGTGACCGTGCCGGACACGTCAGCGCCCGGCGCGGCGACCATGACCTTGACCTTGGCCCGCTTGCCGACCGTGACCTTCTTGGCCTTCTTCACCTTGGCGGTGAGCGTCGAGGCGACCTTGCCGACCACCAGGGTGGCCGGCGCCGAGACGCTGGCCTGGAAGCCGGCGTCGCCGCCGTACTCGGCGGTCAGGGAGCGCGCCCCGGCCGTGGTGAATGCCTTCAGCGCGATCGTGGCGACGCCATCGCCGTCGATCTCGCCGCTGCCGACCACCACATCACCATCGCGGATGGTGACCACGCCGGTCGGCGTCGCCTGGTCGCCGGGGCCGGTCGCGGTCACCGCTACCTTGGCGGTGACGCCGGTGGCGCCGACGGCCACCTTCGCCGTGCTCAGCGTGAGCGAGGTCGCGCTGCCGGGCAGCGGCTCCTCGAAGCCGACCTCCGCCTTCCACGAGCGGTAGTTGCCGGGCTGACCGGGCACCAGGTGCCGCTCCACGTTGCCGCGGCTGTCGACCGTCAGCCAGCGGATCTCGGTCCCCTCGTCGACCTTGAGCCGCTCACCGTCGGTGTTGCGCAGGCCCGAGGCGTCGTACCGCTCGGACTCCAAGGTCGGCAGGCTGCCGTCCAGGGTGTAGAAGATGGCGGCCGGCTCGTTGGTGTCGAACACGACGTTCACCTTCCCCTCGGTCGCCGAGGGCGTGACCTCGACGGTCGAGACCGGCGGCACGTCGTCGCGCTCGTGGTCGAGAGCGACCTGCGCCATCTCGATCAGGCCGTTGGCGAACTCCTGGCTCTCCTCGTGCGCCGACGGCCCGTCCGGCGACGCGGCCGCGAACGGCGGCTGGAAGGTGACGCCGACCTCGAAGTCCCAGGCGTAGATGCCGTACTTGTACCAGAGCAGGTCACCGGAGTTGCCGGCCGCCGAGTAGAGCACGTCGACCACCTGTCCGGTCTTCGCCGGGGTGACGCTGAGGCCGCGGTGCCGCTTGATCGCGGTCAGGATCCGCGACGAGGCGCCCCAGAACAGCCCCTCCTCCTCGAGCGTCGGCACGGGCGCGGTCTCGCGTCCGGCCGCCTTGTACGACGCCGGCGACCACATGAAGTAGTTGCCCGAGCTGTGCACGTTCATCGAGAAGGTGATGTTGGGGTGGGTCTTGGCGACCCAGTCGACATTCCTGGCCTCGGGCTCGGTCAGCTCGCCCGGGCCGGCCGACGTACTGCTGGTGCAGCTGGTGGTCGAGGCGCCGGAATAGCCGTCGAAGGCGCTGTACTCGGTGTAGTTGCGGTTGACGTCGACACCCCAGCTGTTGCGGCCGTTGAAGTCGCCGTTGTCGGCGAGCCCGCAGTGCCTCGTCATGTTCTTGCGCTGCTGGGAGTAGTCGTAGAAGGAGTAGTGACCACCGTCCGGGTTCACCGACGGCAGGATCCAGATCTCCAGGTTGTCGACCAGGTCCCGGGTGGGGGCGTGCGAGGCGTAGTTGCGCAGCAGTCGCTCGGCCGTCTCGATCGTCACCAGCGGCGGCACCCACTCACGGGCGTGCTCCTGCGCGTAGTAGAAGACGCCGGGCTTCGAGCCGTCGCGGACCTTGCCGATCTTGATGGCGTAGACCTGCTGCGGGTCGCGCGAGACCGACGCCGGGGCGCCCAGACCGTCGGTCAGGGTGATCGGCTGGGTGGTCGCCGGCGTGACGCCGGCGCCCGCGTCGCCTCGATAGGTGTACGCCGTCACCAGGGTGCGCGCGACGACGTTGGCGTTGATCGCGGCCACGATCTGGGCGGCGGTGCTGGTGAGCGCGCCGGTGCCGTCGGTCGCGGAGGAGACCTTGATCGCCTTGCCGACCACGTTGACGCTCAGCGGCGCGCCGGCGACGCCCGGGTCGCTCACCTCGACGGTGATGCCGTTGCCGCCCTGGTGTCCCCAGGCCTTGGAGTCGAGGCCGAAGCGCTGCGAGACGGCGGTGGGGTTGTTGGCCGTCGGCCCGACCAGCGCCTGGGCGAGGCGCCGGTAGCCGTTGGTCTTGTACGGGAGCTTCACGATCTCGGCGAGATCGGGGAACTGGTCGGCGAGGTTCTGGATCCGGTCGTAGAGCTGGGTCGGGTCCAGGTAGGACCGAATGAAGTCCTCCTGGTAGCCGGCACCCTTGAACGGGTCCTCCTCGCCGTCCTGGGTCGGCAGCCAGTCCTCGACCTTGGCGATCGCCACGTCACCGCTCGGGCTGGTGATCCGGATCCGGTCGGGCCGGGTGGTCAGCTTGCTGGGATCGCCGTCGGCGGTCGAGCTCGCGCCGAAGTGGTACATGTACACGCCCACGTCGGTGAAGTCCTGCAGTACCTGGGTGCCGCCGTCACCGAACGCGGTGCCCGGACCGGCGTCCCGCTCGACGATCAGGTTGGCGACATTCGCGCCGTCGGCGACCTGCGCCTCGACGGACAGCACCGGGACCCCGAAGGAGGTGTAGTAGTCGGCGCGCAGGATCTTGACGTCGCTGACGTCCGGGTCGGTCGCGGCCTCGTCGAAGGCCTCCGCGGCCTCGGCGTTCGCCCGCACCGTGGCGTCGCGCTCGGCCAGCGCGGCCTCGCTGTCCTCCGGGGTCAGCAGTGTCTCGCCGACGCGGAAGCCGAGCTTCTTCAGCTGGGCGACCTCGCTGGGCGTGACGACGGCGCGGACGCCGAGCCCGTCCTCCTCCTGGTGCACCCCGTGGTCGAGGTCGACCCCGGTGGCGACGAGGCGGTCCAGCTCGGCGGTGCCGGAGACCACGATCTCGACCACGTCGGCCGCCTCGTCGGCCGGACGGTCCAGGGCGGCGTCGTTCGGGGCCGCCTGAGCGCGGACCGCGGGAGCCGCGGTCGAGGCGCTCGGGAGCACCCCGACACCGAGAGCGAACAGGGCCAGGCCGGCGGCGGATGCGCCGAGTCGTTTCCTTCTCAGATGTGCAGACACGATCAACCTTTGCGTGTGGGGGGACGGCCGATCACACTCCGAAGATGTGAGGGGCCTCACAAAAAAGTGTGTGCACACACAATCGGGTTCCACCGGGCTCGTCAACGGGTCCGGGCGAAATCGGTCGGACCTCTGCACGTTTGGCGCCGAAACGGCCCCCGAGAATGCCAAAAGCCCCGCCGGGCGGACCGGACGGGGCTGTGGAGCGTTGGCTCCCCCGATTGGACTCGAACCAATAACCCTGCGATTAACAGTCGCATGCTCTGCCAGTTGAGCTACGGGGGAAAGCTGCTCTCCACCGCGAGGTGGAAGCGGGGAAACACTAGCAAGGACGCGGCCCCTGCTGGAAATCGAGGTGGGGCTCAGCCGCCGACGTCGGCCTGGGCGGCCGCGAGCGCCTCCTGGACGACGGCGTCGACGCGGGGGTCGGCGGGGTCGAGGCCGTCGTCGTACTCGACGAACCAGGCGAGCTCGCCGTGGGCGCCGGGGGCGCGGCGGGCCAGGATCCGGACCTGTCGGCGGCCCGAGACCGGGACGTGACGCTGGACGGCGATGCTCGCCGTGACCCGCTCGCGGACCAGCTCGAGCAGGCGACCGGCCTCCTCGAGCCGCAGCAGGTGGACCGGGCTCGGCTCGCCGAAGCGGGCCACCTCGACCACCCGCAGGGTCGCCTCGTCCTGGTCCCAGTCGGCGCTCGCGACCTGCTCCCACGGGATCCGCTCGGGCAGGTAGAGGGCGTCGCGGGTGCCGCCGACGAGGTCGGGGCCGGCGCCCGGGTGGCGGACCGTGGCCCAGGCGAGCAGGCGCTCCCCCGCTGCGACGGGGAACGGCGGCCGGCGCGACGGCAGCGGCGGGAACCTCACGACACCGGCCTCACGGACCGCCGACGATCTTCTCGCGCAGGGTGCGGCGGTGCTGCTCCAGCGCGGCGAGCTCGCCGAACATCTTGTTGTAGTCGGTGGGGTTGTCGAGCGGGTTCGTGCGCTGCAGTCGCGACTTCACCTCGTCGATGCGGCGCAGCACGGTCAGCTCCTGCAGCCGGAACAGGTGGGTGGCGATGTAGCCGGCGTCGATGTCGCGGTTGGCGGGGATCGGCTCGACCGCCAGCGCGCTGACGATCGACGACACCGCCGGGTCGGTCGCGGCGTCGCGGACGTGGGCGACCCAGCCGGCGTCGTTCTGCCCGGCGACCGCGCCCCCGGCGGCGGTGATCGCCTCCCACACCCCGCGGTAGGTGGGGTGGACGAAGTCGTTGAGCCCGATGTCGGCGCTCGTGCGGCCGATCGCGACCGGATGCTGGAGGACCAGCTTGAGCGTCTCGCGCTCGATGCTGAACCGCGGGTCGCGCAGGTCGGGGACCCGGGCCACGGCCACCGGCTGCTCCGGCGGGCGCTCCGGCGCCCGGGCGTTGCGACCGCCACGCTCGCCCTGCGGCCCCTTCGCCGCGGCCCGGCGTACGGCGGCGAGGACCTGGTTGGTGTCGATGTCGGCGCCGATCAGCCGCGAGATCTCCTGCGCGAACGCGGTGACCTTGGACTGGTCGCGCACCGAGGCGACCAGCGCGGCCGCGTCGCGGACGGCGTCGATGCGGCCGTCGGCCCGGTCGAGGTCGTGGCGCTTGACGACGTTCTCGAGCACGAAGCGGTACAGCGGGCGCCGGCTCGCGATCAGCTCGCGCACCGCCTCGTCGCCCCGCTTGATGCGCAGGTCGCAGGGGTCCATCCCCTCCGGGGCCACCGCGACGTACGTCTGGGACACGAAGCGCTGGTCGCCCTCGAAGGTGCGCAGCGCGGCCTTCTGTCCGGCCTCGTCGCCGTCGAAGGTGAACACGACCTCGCTGCGCAGCTCGGCGTGGTCGTCGAGGAAGCGGCGCAGCACCCGGGCGTGGTCGTCGCCGAAGGCGGTGCCGCAGGTGGCGACGGCGGTCTCGACGCCGGCGAGATGGCAGGCCATCACGTCGGTGTAGCCCTCGACCACCACGGCAGTGGAGCTCAGCGCGATCGGCTTGCGGGCCAGGTCGATGCCGTAGAGCACCTGGCTCTTCTTGTAGATCGGCGTCTCGGCGGTGTTGAGGTACTTGGCCTCGATCCGGTCGTCGTCGAAGAGCCGGCGCGCCCCGAAGCCGATCGTGTCGCCGTTGGTCTCGCGGATCGGCCACAGCAGCCGGCCGCGGAACTTGTCGTAGAGCGAGCGGCCCATCGCCACCAGTCCGGCGGCGACCACCTCCTCGCGGGTGAACTTGCGTCCGCTCAGGTGGCGCCACAGCGCCTCGCCGTCGCGCGGCGCGAAGCCGACCCCGAAGGTCAGCGCGGCGTTCTGGTCGAAGCCGCGCTCGGCCAGGAACTGCCGGGCCGCCAGCGCGTCGGGGGTGCCGAGCTGCTCGGCGTAGAACTCCTGGGCCACGGCGTGCGCCTCGATCAGGCGACGCCGCTGCGGCCCCTTGGGCCGGTCGTCGCGCCCGGTCTCGTCGCGACGCAGCTGGACGCCGTACTTGTCGGCCATCCGCTCGACGGCCTCGCCGAAGCTGAGGCCGTCGATCTTCATCAGGAAGGTGAAGACGTCGCCGCCCTCCTGGCAGCCGAAGCAGTTGCCCGTGAGGATGTTGTCCTCCAGCGTGAACGCGTGCCCGTCCTCGACCTCGGCGCAGAAGACCTCCTCGACCCGATCGGTCTCCTCGACGCTCTCGACGACCCAGCCGCGCCGGGCGAACGCCTTGTGCGCCGCGGCGAACCGGTGGCGGTGCGGGTCGAGGAGGAAGAAGTCCTCCTCGAGATCCTCGTTCACCAGATGGATGCGGTACAGCTCGGACGGCTCTGTCCCCAGACCGAGGCGCGTCTGCGCCGTGATGCCGTAGGTCGCGATGCCGAGGCGGGTGCAGACAGTGCGGAAGAACTCCAGGTCGTCGCGGTCGGCCGAGTTCATGATGACGGTGCCGTCAGCCGCGACGAACCCGTCCGCTGCGAAGTAGCCGGCCAGCCAGCCGTAGAGGTAGGGCACCGACTCGTCGAGCGACGGCCGGTCCTTGAAGAACTTCGGCAGATGGTGGACGAGCAGGTTCCCGTCACCGCGGTCACTGGTGTGGCTGTTGGGGAACCACTTCAGCATCGCCTCGTCCTTGGGCGGGCAGATCAGCGCCATCGAGCCGGTGCCGTTGAGCGTTCCGTCGCCGTAGGTGAAGCCATGGGCGATGCCGAAGGGCGAGGGCGTGCTGCGCCGGATCCGGGACCGCGGGAACTTCGAGACCAGCCGGTCTCCGGCCTTCAGGTCCGTGGTCAGAACCTCACGCGCGTTTTTCTGGGCCTTGCCGGACCGGATGAACCACCGGTGCCCGTCAGTGGCGTACAGCTCCTTGCGCTGGCGGTTGCGGGTCACGGTGAGGCGGTGGAGGCGCTGGACGCCGTACGACGCGAAGGGCGCCTCGATCCAATCGCCCCTCGCGCCGAGAACCCGATGGACACCGCCGGCGAGCTCACGGATCTCCCGCGGCCCCTCCCAGGTGAGCACGCGGGTCTCGCCGGCCAGGCAATGGAAGAAGCCCCGGCTCGGCGTGACGTGGAAGGACGGCGACTTCTCGTCGTGGAACGGGCACAGCCCCTTCATCGAGCCGCCACCGGCGTTGCGCAAGGTGACGTACGACGACACGACCTCGTCGATCTTGACCCGCTCACGGACCGCGGCGATGTCCTCGTCACGAATCCGGCCGACCATGCGGCGATCCTACTGAGCACCCCCGGCACGAGCTCCGGCAGTCGGGCCCCGGTGGCCGGCGGACGCATTTCGACGCCGGGCGTGACCTTCGTCGCACCGGTTCGTTGCTCGTTCGGGAGAACCGCACGGGGGGTGTGGGGATGGACGTTCTGGGAGGGACCGAGCATGGAGGAGTCGCGCCGCCGTACCAGCTGGCCGGTGACGCTGGTCGTGCTGATTTTCGCGGTCTCGACGCTCGTCATGTTCCTCAAGGACGGCGGGGACGAGACGACTCCGGCGGCGGCGCCCACGGCGCCGGCCGACCTGGACCTCAAGAAGCTCCCGGTGAGCACCACCCACACCACCATCGAGGCGGCACCGCGGGATCCGCGACCCTCGAAGGTGCCGAACGGCACGGTCGTGCACCCCAAACGGGTGACGGCGCTGTACGACGAACCCGACGGGACCCCGTTCGGCAAGGTGCGCCCGACCGAGTTCGGCGACGTGTGGCTGCCGGTGATCAGCCGCAACCGCGACTGGGTTCAGGTGCTGCTGCCGTCGAAGCCGAACGGCTCGACCGGGTGGATCCGGGCCTCCGAGCTGGCCGAGGCCCGCAGCCGCTTCCTGGTGCGGGTGCATCTCGGCGAGCGCGAGCTGGAGCTGTTCGAGGACGACTCGCTGATCGGCACCTGGACCGTCGCGATCGGCGCCGGCTCCACCCCGACCCCCACCGGCCGGACCTTCGTGCTCGGGCAGATCATCGACGACCAGCAGCCGTTCTCGCCGGTGATCATGCCGCTGGGCAGCCACAGCGAGACGCTCGACTCCTATGGCGGCGGCCCCGGCACGGTCGCGCTGCACGGCTGGACCGACCCGTCGGTCTTCGGCAAGGCGATCAGCCACGGCTGCGTGCGGGTGCCCGATGACGCCCTCGACCTGCTGCGCATCGTCCCGATCGGCACCCCGGTCATGGTCGAGGCGACCTGACGGTCACGAACGGCTCCCCCTCGGGAAGAAATGATGAAGATGAAGGGAACACCCATGAAGAACAAGCGGCACCTGGCTCTGACCGGCGCGCTCCTCCTGGCGGCGGGAGCGGCGACGTCCGCGGCCCTTCTTCCGGGTGGGTCGGCGAACGCGGCGGGCACGCCGTCGTCCGCCTTCGGCCTGGAGCTCTCCATCGCCGGCAACGGGGTGATCCCGCGGACCCCCGCCGTGAGCTCCACCGACGGCGCGCTCAAGACCGACTCGCTGATCGGTCTCCCCGCCAACCCGGTGGCCAGCGGCGGCATCGTCAACGCGTCCGCGCAGAACGGCGCCGCCAGCGCGAGCGTGACCGACCTGACCGTCGGCCAGGACCTGCTCAAGACCATCGACCCGCAGGGCGCGCTCACCGGCCAGCTCAAGACCGCCTGCACCCAGGTCACCGACGCGCTCGCGCTGCCCCTCGACCAGGTCAAGGGCGCGCTCGACCAGGTGCTGCCCGGCCTGCAGACGGCGATCGACACCATCGCCGACTCGAGCAAGGGCACGCCGCTCAACCTGAGTGGGCTCGGCGCACTCGACATCACCAAGCTGACCGACCCGACTCAGCTCAAGGCGCTGTGCGACGTGCTCGCCGGCAACCTGAAGGTCGTCGGCGCCGGCGCCGTCGAGGCCAAGTGCACGGGCAACACCGGCACCACCACCATCGCCGACCTCAAGGCGCTCGGCCTGCCGGTCAACGTGGACACCAAGAAGGCCAACCAGGCGGTGAAGGTTCCCGACGTCGCCGGGGTGCCGCCGATCGTCGAGCTCGTCGTGAACCGGCAGACCGCGAACGCCGACGGCACCTTCACCGTCGACGCGCTCTACCTGAACGTCCTCGACCAGGTGAAGCTCACCGTCGCGTCCGCGACGTGCGGCAACGTCATCGCCGACCGCGGCGCACCCAAGCCCGGCGACGCTCCCGCCCCGAAGCCGGTCAAGCACCACATCCCGGTCACCGGCTGACCCGACCGAACCGATCGGCCCGTCGCGCGACAGCGCGGCGGGCCGATCCGTTTCCCGCGACCAGCCCGCGCCGCGAGGTCCTCCCGGTTCGGACTCAGCCCAGCAGACGGTCGTGCCAGGCCACGGCGCTGGCGTCGGTCAGCGAAGCGACCTGGTCGATGACCACCCGGGTCCGGGCGGCGTCGTCGGCCGCGGCGTGCCAGTCGGCGGCGTACGTCTCGTCGAGTGCGTCCGGAGCGCGGTCGAGCAGCACCTCGACCAGCGCCGCCAGCAGCTCGCGCTGCCGGACCTGCAGGGCGACCCGGTCGGCGGCCTCCATGACGTAGTGGGCGGCGATCCCCTTGAGCACGGTGATCTCGGCCCAGGTGTCGGCCGGGATGACCAGTTCGCCGACGTAGCGCACGAAGGGGCCCTCACCCGCCGCGAAGGTGGCCTGCTGCACCGCCCCGCAGAACCGGCCGATGAGGTCGCTGGTGAGGTTCTTCAGCGCGGCGAGGCCGGCCCGGCCGCCGTCGTACGGCGCCCGGGGCCAGCTGCCGACGGCCCGCAGCCGGTCGAGGACGGCGTCGAGCTCGTCGTCGCTCGCGTCGGGGAGGTACCAGACCCGGACCGTGTCCCACAGCGCCGCCCGGTCCAGCCGGGTCAGGTCGACCTTGCCGGCGACGGTGCCGTCCTCGACGTCGTGGACCGAGTAGGCGACGTCGTCGGCCAGATCCATCACCTGCGCCTCGAGACAGCGTCCGTCGGCCGGCGCACCGGCCCGCAGCCACTCGAAGGCCGGCCGGTCGTCGTCGTAGACGCCGAACTTGCCGGCGTGCTCGGCCGCCCGCTCCCGCCCCCAGGGGTACTTGGTGCAGGCGTCGAGGGTGGCGCGGGTCAGGTTGAGGCCCGCTCCGGGCGTCTTGGCCTCCAGCCGGGTGAGCAGCCGCAGGGTCTGCGCATTGCCCTCGAACCCGCCGCACGAGGAGGCCAGCTCGGCCAGCGCCCGCTCGCCGTTGTGGCCGAAGGGCGGGTGGCCGAGGTCGTGGGCCAACGCGGCGGTCTCGGTGATGTCGGGGTGGGTGCCGAGCGCCCGGGAGAGGTCGCGCGCGATCTGGGCGACCTCGAGGCTGTGGGTGAGCCGGTTGCGCACGAAGTCGTCACTCTGGGGGCCGACCACCTGGGTCTTCGCCGCCAGCCGCCGGAAGGACGCGGCATGCACCACCCGCGCCCGGTCGCGCTCGAACGGCAGCCGCTCCGGCGCCTCCACCCGCTTCGGGGGCTCGGGCACGATCCGCTCGCGGGCGTGCGCGTCGTAGCGCTGCTCGACCGGGTCCACGACGCGACCCTACCGATCCGCGGCGCCAGCACGGATCGCAGGCGCGCCCGAGGTGCGTGCCCTAGGCTCCGCGCATGCACGGTCCGCTCGCCCTCGCCGCCGACGGCTCCGGTGACTCCACGGCGTACGTCTTCCCGCTGGTCATCGGCATCGCGGTCACGCTCGTCGTACTCGAGCTCTGGGCATTGGTCGACGTGCTCAGCTGGCCGCGCTCGACCTGGGAGGCGGCCGGGCTGAGCCGGCGGCGCTGGGTAGGTCGGGTCCTGCTGCTCGGGCTGATCGGCGCCTGGCTCTACCTACGCGCGCCGAGGCCGGACCTGAAGGCCGCGTACGCCGACCTGCGCTGGCGGCGTTGACGCCGGCGCCGAACCGGTAGAAACCTCAGATGACCTCCGATTGGCGCTCTCGGTGGATCGTGACCGTTGCGAGTGACGTCAGTTCGCGAGACGGGATCGGCTGGGAGTTCGCGACTCTGAAGCAGGAAGATGTCTGGGCGGTCTTTCGCGAAGACGGGGGCGACGTCCCGGTGTTCTGACCGCACCCGGTCGCGGAGCGTCGAAATGGATGGGCTCTGACGAGCGTTGCAACCTAGGCTGCTCCAGATGCACTTCCCGCAGATCGAGCACGCTGCGCCCGCCGCCAGTCCCCTCGGCATGCTGCAACGAGGCCGAGGTTCCGGGTGGTCGGAAGCCGCGGCGTCCGATTCGGGAGCCGAACTGCTGCTCGCTTGCTTGGCTCATGAGCCCCGGTGGGATCGTCAGGTGGAGTCGCGAGCCGACTACTACGCGTCCCTGGCGCTTCACCTGGCCGTGCCCGTGGACGCGCTTGCTGCTTGCGCGAACGGTGACGACGACGAGTGGATCGTCGACGAGGTCATCGAGGCGATGGCCCGCCGCGGCTCGGTCGAGGCCGCGCTCTTGCGCCGCGCGACGCCCGATGCCGCGGACGTCAATCACTGCGAGCCCGAGCGTGCGGACCGCGGGACGCGGTCACCTATGAGTTCCATGACCTCGGTGGACGCGTCGATAGAGGACCTTCTCGGCGCACCCTGGACAGGCGCGTTCCCGAAGGCGGTCGTTCATCGTCTTCGCACCACCAGTGACCAAACGGAAGTCGATGCATTGCGTCGGGTTGCGCGCGAGGTCGAGCATCCGGGTTGGCGCCTTGCGGTCCACGTGCTTTCACGGCGCGGCGACATCTCGGCGTTGGACGTCGTAGAGCGGGTTCTCGAGACAGACGAGAGCGGGCCGGCCCGGGCGACCGCATATCGGTTCGTCACGGCACTGCCCTCGGCCGTTTCACTGCCATTGGCCCGCTCCTGGCTGTCGCACACCGATGGCCGCGGAGCCGTGGCGTCGGCCGTGTTCGCCAAACACGCCGAGGTCGAGGATGCTCCTGCCGTTCGGGCGGCGTTGGCAGTCGCTGATGACTACTACACGATGACCAGTCTCGCCCACGCCCTCGGCAGACTGGCTGAGGTCGGGCCGTTTCCGGAGCTCGACGAGATCTACCTCCATTCGGCGTACTCGTATGCGCGCGCCCGCGCGGTGCAGGCGATGGCCACCACCGACTCGGCGTTCGCCGAGAGGCGGGCCATGGAGTGCCTGTGGGACTGTGAGGAGTCGGTGCGCGTCCAGGGCGCATTGCTTGCGCCGATGGAGCAAGCCGCGTTGGACCGCCTACGACAACTTGCCGCCGACGAGCTCGAGGACCCAGATGTGCGTGCAGCGGCTCGCGCGCGGCTGGGCTAGCTGACGTCTGTTCCGCGGGCACTCAACCAAGAAGGCAAGCGCTCCGGAGCACAGACCTTCTGCCGGCGCTCCGTGGACAGGTCAGTAGACCGAGACGTGCACGTGGTCGAAGTGGTTGGCGGTGACCGAACCGCGGTTCGGCATGCCTCGCCAGCCCTCGCCGGAGCGCTCGACCGACCAGATCTTCTGGGAGTAGATGACGTAGGAGACGCCCAGCGCCGCGTAGTTGGCGCGGACGAACTCGGCGATCTTCCAGCCCTCGGGCCCGGAGATCATGATGTCGACGGCCCGGCCGCGCGGGTGGTCGCCCCCGCCACCGCGCAGCGTGCCGTAGACGC
This sequence comes from Nocardioides nitrophenolicus, assembly GCF_016907515.1. Taxonomy (NCBI): domain Bacteria; kingdom Bacillati; phylum Actinomycetota; class Actinomycetes; order Propionibacteriales; family Nocardioidaceae; genus Nocardioides; species Nocardioides nitrophenolicus. The sequence continues at coordinate 4,988,460 of NZ_JAFBBY010000001.1, read as the reverse complement.
TGACGTCGGGGAAGTTGGCGCAGACGGCCTCGTGGACCTTCTTGATGCTCTCGCTGACGCCGGACGGGACGGTGGTGCCGTTGGTGCAGGCGCCGCCGAGGGTCGCGGGCTTCTCGTCGGTGAAGTGGCCGGTGGTGACCCAGCGCGCCTTGCCGTCGAGGACGATCTCGGAGCGCTCGCCGTACGTGCGGCCGGTGACGAGCACCTTCTCGCCCTCCTCGATCTCGCCGACCTGCTTGGCCCGCTTGTCGGGGCGGTTCCACAGGTTGAGGTCGGCGTCGGCCCACAGCCGCTGCTTGGCCGCGGCGATCGCCTGGCCGGTCGCGGAGTCGGAGAGCAGGGCGTCGAGCTCGGTGCCGATCGCGTCGGCGGAGCGGTCCGTGCTGCGCGACAGCATCGGGAGCCGTTCGCCGGTGTCGCCGATCGAGGCGGCAGGGGCGGACTTCGAGCGGTCGACGGCGACCAGGTCCGAATCCGGTGCGGAGGAGTTGAGGACGCCTCCACCGACGACCGCGGTGGTCGCCAAGGCGGCGAGCGAGCCGGCCAGCAAGGCGGCTCGGGGCGTACGTCGCGCGGTTTCCCGCTTGTGGCTGGTGGCCACGCGCTGATTCCTTTGCTGTCGCTTACAGATGCATCCCGAGGACCCTGACCTTCGCCAGAGCATCGTGCTACTAGAGCACAGAGATCAAGCCTTCAACCAATTGGTGAGACCGCTCCCGTGGGTGAGGCCGATCACCCGCCCGTGGTCTCGTCGACATCCTCGAGGACGCCGACGCCGCCGGAGAGCCCGTCGGTGTCGTCGAGCCAGCCCTCCGGGAGCACGATCCGTGCGCGCGGCGCGCCCTGCCGGCCGCGCGGGGCGCCCAGCTCGGAGGCGGGGAACGGCTCGGCCGGGTCGAGCTCGGCGAGCAGCCGGTCGAGGGCGGCCAGCGAGTCGACCAGGCCCAATGAGCGGCGCAGCTCGCCGCCGGCGCGGAAGCCCTTGAGATACCAGGTGACGTGCTTGCGGAACTCCTTGCAGCCCCGCTCCTCCCCCATGTGCTCGCACAGCAGCTCGGCGTGGCGGCGCATCATCGCCGCCACCTCGCCGAGCGTCGGCAGCGTGGTCTCACCCGGGCCGTCGGCGGAGAAGGCAGCGGCGAGGTCGCGGAACAGCCAGGGCCGGCCCAGGCAGCCGCGGCCGACGACGACACCGGCGGCACCGGTCTCCTCGATCATCCGCAGCGCGTCGGCGGCCTCCCAGATGTCGCCGTTGCCGAGGACCGGGATGTCGACGCTCGCGACCAGCTCGCCGATGGCGTCCCAGTCGGCCTGGCCGGAGTAGGCCTGCGCGACGGTGCGGCCGTGCAGCGCGATCGCGGCGACACCGGTCTCCTGCGCGATCCGGCCCGCGTCGAGGAAGGTGAGATGGTCGTCGTCGAGGCCCTTGCGGGTCTTCATGGTCACCGGCACGTCGAACGGCGCCGCCGCGGCCACCGCCTCCTCGAGGATCGCGCCGAGCAGATTGCGCTTCCACGGCAGCGCGCCGCCGCCGCCCTTGCGGGTCACCTTGGGCACCGGGCAGCCGAAGTTGAGGTCGACGTGGGCCACGCCGTAGTCCTCGCACAGGATCCGGGTCGCCTGGCCGACGTACGCCGGGTCGGTGCCGTAGAGCTGCACCGAGCGCACCGTCTCGGCCTCGTCGAAGACGAGCATCCGCTTAGTCGTCTCGTCACCCTCGACCAGCCCGCGGCTGGTGATCATCTCGCAGACGTAGAGTCCGGCACCGTGCTCGGCGCACAGTCGGCGGTAGGCGGCGTTGGTGATGCCGGCCATCGGGGCGAGCACCACCGGCGTGGGCACCTCGAGCGAGCCCAGGCGCAGCCCGCTCACGACGTCTTCTCGGCCTTCTCCGACGCCTTGCCCTTCTTGCCGGGCTTCTTGACCGGGCTCAGCTCACCGCTCCAGGTGACCGGGTCCTGGCCGCCGTAGGGCGAGAAGGTCACCCGCTCCAGCGCATGGGTGGGCGCGATGAAGTAGACCTGGCACAGCTCGGCCGTCGCGTCGGCCGCGAAGGGTGTCGGCAGCGGGTCGCCCGAGCAGACCGGAAGCTGGTCGGCCTGGTAGTAGTTGGGCGCCTCGAGGTTGGTGCCGTCGTCGGCCCAGAGCACGTTGTCGAGGCGCAGCCCACCGAGGTCGACGTCGCCGACGTTGGTGACCTTGACCCGCACGAAGTAGGGGGTGCGCGCGGCCGTCGCCGCGTCGACGTTCCAGCCGGCGAAGGACTCCTGGAAGGAGGTCCGCTCGATCCGCTCGACGGTGACCGCGAGCACCCCGACCTCGTCCTGGCGCCGTTGGAAGGCGACCACGCCCTCCTGCCCGAGCCCGAGGACGGTGCCGGGCTCGGTGAGGGTGACGTCGCTGGGCACCGGCAGGTAGTCGGCAGGCGCCGTGGTCGTGGCGCTCGCGGTCGCCCTCGCCTTCTTCGCGTCCTTCGGGTCGTCCGATCCGCAGCCCGCGAGGCCGGCGGACACCACGAGGGCGGCCACCGGCACGGCGACGGACCGGAGGCTCAGCACCCGACGAGCCGCTCGGCGAAGTAGGCGGTCAGCTTGGACAGCGAGACCCGCTCCTGGGACATGGTGTCACGGTCGCGGACCGTGACGGCCTGGTCCTCGAGGGTGTCGAAGTCGACGGTGACGCAGTAGGGCGTGCCGATCTCGTCCTGCCGGCGGTAGCGCTTGCCGATCGCGCCGGCATCGTCGAACTCGACGTTCCACAGCGCGCGCAGCTCGCTCGCGACCGCCTTGGCCTTCGGGGTGAGGTCCTCGTTGCGGCTCAGCGGCAGGACCGCGGCCTTGACCGGGGCCAGCCGCGGGTCGAGGCGGAGCACGGTGCGCTTGTCGACGCCGCCCTTGGTGTTGGGCGCCTCGTCCTCGGCGTACGCGTCGACGAGGAAGGTCATCAGGCTGCGCGACAGACCGGCCGCGGGCTCGATGACGTAGGGGACGTAGCGGGTGTTGGCGGCCTGGTCGAAGTACGACAGGTCCTTGCCCGACGCCTCGGCGTGGGTCGACAGGTCGAAGTCGGTGCGGTTGGCGATGCCCTCGAGCTCACCCCACTCGGAGCCGGCGAAGTTGAAGCGGTACTCGATGTCGACGGTGCGCTTGGAGTAGTGGGACAGCTTCTCCTTGGCGTGCTCGTAGTGGCGCAGGTTGTCGGGGTCGATGCCGAGGTCGGTGTACCACTTCGTGCGGGTGTCGATCCAGTACTGGTGCCACTCCTCGTCCTCGCCCGGCTTGACGAAGAACTCCATCTCCATCTGCTCGAACTCGCGGGTGCGGAAGATGAAGTTGCCGGGGGTGATCTCGTTGCGGAAGCTCTTGCCGATCTGGGCGATGCCGAACGGGGGCTTCATCCGCTGCGAGGTGACCACGTTGGCGAAGTTGAGGAAGATGCCCTGCGCGGTCTCGGGGCGCAGGTAGTGGAGGCCCGACTCGTCCTCGATGACGCCGAGGTAGGTCTTGAGCAGGCCGGAGAACTGGCGCGGCTCGGTCCAGGCGCCGCGGCTGCCGCAGTTGGGGCACGCGATCTCACTCATCTGGACCGCGTCAGGGTCCACCTCCTTGCCTTCGCGCGCCTTCTTCTCGGCGTACGCCTCCTGGAGGTGGTCGGCGCGGAAGCGCTTGTGGCACGACTGGCACTCGGTCAGCGGGTCGGTGAAGGTCGCGACGTGGCCCGACGCCTCCCAGGTCTGGCGCGGCAGGATCACGCTGGAGTCGAGGCCGACCACGTCGTCACGGCTCTGGACCATCGAGCGCCACCACTGGCGCTTGATGTTCTCCTTGAGCTCCACGCCGAGCGGGCCGTAGTCCCAGGCCGAGCGGGTGCCGCCGTAGATCTCGCCACAGGGGTAGACGAAGCCACGGCGCTTCGCGAGGGAGACGACCTGGTCGACGGTGGACGGGGGCGGCTTGGCCACGGTGATTTCCTTGCGTGGGACGAGCCCGGCTGGCTGCCGAGCGGGTGTGGGCGATGACTCGCGGAGCGAAACCCCTAGGTTACGCGAGGCTCCACCACATTGAGCACTCCGCCGGGCTCCACGACCTCGTAGGCGCCGGGCTCGTCGAGGGCGCGGCTCAGCACCGGGACGCCGTGCAGCTTGAGGTCGTACGTCGACAGCGCGCGACGGTAGGCGCCGACGTGGGCCCAGCGGGTGGTCAGGGTCCACAGGTCCGGGTCGTCGACGTTGCGGCCGACCCAGCCGGCGACGTACCCGGCCTGCGCGGCGAGGAGGCCGTGGACGAGCTCGAGGTCGGCCCGGAGGCCGGCCGGGTCCTCTCCGGCGCGGAAGCGGTTCACGACGAGCACGGCCGCACTCTACGCAGGGCTCGCCGCCGACTTGACCGCGCTGCCCCGGTTGATTGAGAATGATTCTCATGCGCTTGTACTCCGGTCTCGTCACGCTCTCCGCCCTCACCGTCGCCGGCTCGCTCCTCGCGGGCTGCTCGGCGTTCAGCGACGACTCCGGCACCGACGGCGAGGTCACCGTCGCCGCGGCGTTCTACCCCCTGGCGTACGTCGCCGAGCGGGTCACCGACGGCACCGGCGCCCGGGTGGCCCTCCTCACCCAGCCCGGCACCGAGCCCCACGACCTCGAGCTGACCATCAAGGAGACCGCGCAGCTCGCCGACGCCGACGTCGTCGTCTACGAGTCCGGCTTCCAGCCCGCCGTCGACGACGCGGTCGAGCAGAACGCGCGCGGCGCCACCCTCGACGCCACCGAGGTCGTCGACCCGGTGCCCTTCGCCGAGCACGCCGACGAGCACGCGGAGCACGCCGACGAGGAAGGCCATGCCGACGAAGACGAGCACGACCACGGCGAGTTCGACCCGCACTTCTGGCAGGACCCGATCCGGGTCGCCGACCTCGCCGACGCTCTCGCCGACGAGCTCGCCGACGCCGACCAGGACCACGCGGACGCCTACCGCGCCAACGCGAAGGCGCTGCGCGAGGACCTCACCGCGCTCGACGGCGAGTACGCCGCTGGTCTCGCCGACTGCGAGCGTGACACCATCGTGGTGTCCCACGACGCGTTCGGCTACCTGGAGAAGTACGGCCTGCACGTCGCCTCGATCGTGGGCCTGTCCCCCGACGCCGAGCCCACCGGCGCGGTGCTCGGGGAGCTGAAGGAGCTGATCAAGACGGAAGGCATCACCACGGTGTTCAGCGAGCCGCTCAAGCCGGCCCTCGGCGAGAGCTTCGCCAACGACCTCGGCCTCACCAACGGCGTGCTCGACCCCGTCGAGGGACTCACCGACGCCACCGCCGACCAGGACTACCTCTCCCTGATGCAGGCCAACCTCGCGACGCTGCGCTCCGCCAACGGCTGCCGATGAGCGCGGCCCCCGCGGTCGAGGTCCGCAACGCGAGCGTCGCCCTCGGCGGGCGGCCGGTGCTGCGCGGCATCGACCTGGCCGTCGTACCCGGTGACTTCGTGGCGCTGATGGGCGCCAACGGGTCCGGCAAGTCCACCCTGGTGCGCGCGATGGTGGGGCTGCGCCCACTGGTCGGGGGCGAGGTGCGGCTCTTCGGCACCCCCCTCGACGCTTACGACGCCTGGAGCCGGATCGGGTACGTCCCCCAGCGCGCCACCGCCGGCTCCGGCATCCCGGCGTCGGTGTGGGAGGTCGTCGCCGCCGGGCGGCTCACCCGGCGCCGGCTGCTGCGCCCGCTGTCGAAGGCCGACCGCGCGGCCATCGACGAGGCGCTCGAGGTGGTCGGCCTCGCCGACCGTCGCCGCGACGCCGTCACCAACCTCTCGGGCGGCCAGCAGCAGCGCGTCCTCATCGCCCGCGCGCTCGCCGGGGAGCCCGAGCTGTTCTTCCTCGACGAGCCCACCGCCGGCGTGGACCTGCCCAACCAGCAGGTGCTCGCCGACACCCTCGGCCGGCTCAAGGAGCGCGGCGCGACCATCGTGCTCGTCGCCCACGAGCTCGGGCCGCTGGCCCCGCTCGTCGACCGGGCCGTGGTCCTGCGCGACGGCCGGGTGGCCTACGACGGTGCGGCGCTGCGCGACCACGAGGTGCACCAGCCGTGGTTCGCCGAGCCCCACACCCATCACCACCACCACGACCACGTCCCGCACCCGTCGGCGCCCTTGGGGACCGAGCCCCACCTCCCGGGAGACCGCCTGTGAACGCCGTCGCCCTGTTCAACGAGCCGTTCATGCAGCGGGCCCTCATCGCCGCGCTGCTGACCGGCCTCGCCGCGCCCGCGATCGGCACCTTCCTGGTCCAGCGGCGGCTCGCGCTGATGGGCGACGGGATCGGCCACGTCGCCGTCACCGGCGTCGCGATCGGCCTCGCCACCGGTGCGTCACCGCTGTGGACCGCGGTCCTGGTCGCCGTGCTCGGCGCCGTGCTGATCGAGGTCATCCGCGAGCGCGGGCAGACCAACGGCGACGTGGCGCTGGCGCTGCTGTTCTACGGCGGCCTCGCCGGCGGCGTCTTCGTCAGCGGACTCGGCGGCCAGAGCGCCGCCGCGCTCAACCGCTACCTCTTCGGCTCCCTGACCACCATCTCCCCCGGCGACGTACTGATCACGATGGTGCTCGCCATCGCCGTCGTCGGACTCTGCGTCGGGCTCGCCCCCCAGCTGTTCGCGGTCGCCCAGGACCAGGAGTTCGCCCGGGTCGCCGGGCTGCGGGTGCGGGTCTACAACGTGCTCGTCGCCGTCCTCGCCGCCGTGTCGGTCACCGTCGCGATGCGCACCGTCGGCCTGCTGCTCGTCTCCGCGCTGATGGTCGTCCCCGTCGCCACCGCCCAGCAGCTGACCCGGTCCTTCCGCACGACCATCGCCGCCGCCGTCGCCCTCGGCACCCTCGCCTCCGTCGGCGGCCTGGTCACGGCCACCTTCGCGTCGTACCAGGCCAACGTCGCGCCCGGCCCGACCATCGTCCTGCTCGCTCTCGCCTGCTACGCCGTCGCCTGGCCGATCGGCATCTGGCAGCGCCACCGCGCCCGCCTGCGCGAGCCCTTCGCGGCCGGGCAGGCCGCCCCCGCGCACGAGGCGTGTGGTGAGCATCCCCACGACCACGGACCCGGCTGCGGGCACCTCGCCGTACCCCACGACGACCACGTCGACTACGTGCACGACGGGCACCGGCACGCCGTGCACGGTGGGCACTACGACGAGCACTAGGCCGTCGGGTTCGGCTCCGCCCCGCCGTAGCGCCGGTCGCGGCGGGCGTACTCGTCGATCGCCGCCCACAGGTGGCGCCGGTCGACGTCGGGCCAGAGCACGTCGGAGAACACGAACTCGGCGTACGCCGCCTGGTAGAGCATGAAGTTCGAGAGCCGCTGCTCGCCGGAGGTGCGCCAGATCAGGTCGGCGTCGGGGAGCTCGGGGACGTAGAGGTAGCGGCCCAGGGTGCGCTCGTCGACCTTGTCGGGGTTGATCCGCCCGGCGGCGACGTCGCGGGCGAGCGCCTTGGCGGCGTCGCCGAGCTCGGAGCGGCCGCCGTAGTTGACGCACATGGTGAGGGTCAGCACGTCGTTGTGCTTCGTCAGCTCCTCGGCGACCTGGAGCTCGGTGATCACCGACTTCCACAGCCGCGGCGCGCGGCCGGCCCAGCGGACCCGGACGCCGAGCTCGTGCATCTCGTCGCGCCGGCGGCGGATCACGTCGCGGTTGAAGCCCATCAGGAACTTCACCTCGTCGGGACTGCGCGACCAGTTCTCGGTGGAGAAGGCGTACGCCGAGATGGCCTTGACGCCGATCTCGATCGCGCCCTCGACCACGTCGAACAGGCTCGACTCGCCCTCCTCGTGCCCCTTGGTCCGCGGCAGGCCGCGCTCCTTGGCCCAGCGGCCGTTGCCGTCCATCACGACCGCGACGTGGTGCGGGACCAGCTCCGCGGGTACGGCGGGCGGGCGGGCGCCGGAAGGGTGGGGCGTGGGCGGGCGGACCGGGCCGCGGGTGGCGGCGGCCGCCGCGGCGGCACGGGTACGACGGGTGGAGCGGGTCACGGGGAGCAGTCTGTCAGGCGCAGCGGGAGCGCCACCTGGGCATCACCCGTGCCACTTGACGGGGCCACTTGACGGGCAGTTCTGTCACTTGGTGGGCGTTGCAACGGCCGACAAGTGCAGGAATCGCCGGTCGACCGGCGATTCCTGCACCCACCTCAGCGCTCGACGTACGCCAGCGACCGCAGCCCGCGCTCCAGCTGCCACTGCACGAACGCGGCGACCAGCCCACTGGCCTCACGGACGTGGCGCGGGTCCGCGGCCTCGATGACCGACCAGTCCCCGGCGAGCAGGCCGCCGAGCAGGGTGAGCGTCTCGGGGGCGGGGGTCGCGGAGCCGGGGATCCGGCAGGTCGAGCAGAGCACGCCACCCATCGACGGGTTGAACCAGCGGTGGTGCCCCAGCTCGCCCGTCGCGGTGACGGGCGGCCGGCCGCAGTGGGCGCAGTCGACGAAGGTCGGGGCGTAGCCGGCGATGGCGAGCGCACGCAGCAGGTACGAGTCGAGGACGTGGCACTGGTTGCGGCTCCCGGCAGCCATCGCGTTCAGCCCGCCGAGGAGCAGGGCGAACTGCTGGCGCGCGGGCTCGCGCTCCTCGACGACCAGGCGCTCCGCGGTCTCGAGCATGGCGGTGCCGGCGGTGTAGCGCTCGTAGTCGGCACCCAGCGGGGCGGCGTACGCGGCCCGGGTCTCGGCCTGGGTGATCGTGTCGAGGTTGCGGCCCTCGGCGAGCTGGAGGTCGACGTGGGTGAACGGTTCGAGGCGCGAACCCCACCGCGACGTCGTACGACGCACGCCCTTGGCGACCGCACGGACCACGCCGTGCTCGCGGGTCAGCAGGGTGACGATGCGGTCCGCCTCACCCAACTTGCGGGTGCGCAGGACGATCGCCTCGTCACGGTAGAGCGGCACTCCCCCATTGTGCGGCCTCGGCCGGGCGAATGCCCGCCGCCACCCCGTCGGCCCGGGCCCGGTCCTCGCCGTCGTACCCGGCATCCGGGTCGCGGATCGGCCTCAGGAGCGACCGAGATGCCGGGTGCGATCACCCTCCCGGCCCAGGCGCCGACCGATCACGACGACCGGGTACGACGCGCCCGCCGCGCCGGGCGGGCACACTCCAGCGCGAACCGGGTGACGACGAGGTCGAGCCGCTCGGGACGCCGCCGCCACTCCAGCGCCGCCTCCGCCCGCTCCAGGACCGCGCCGTCGATCTCCTCGACGAGCGTCGCGGCGTCGCCGACCGGGTGGAAGGGGTCGGCGACGCGGGCGAGCACCAGGGTGGGCGCGCGGACCTCGGCCCGCTCGGCCGAGGACGGCGCGAACCGGCCGAAGAGCACCCCCTGGACGACGGCCGCGACCGGGCCGGGGCGGGCGTCGAGGGTGTCGAGGACCAGGCCGACCCACGCCGGCGCGAGCCGCCGGGGCAGCGGACGGGTCGCCAGGCGGAGCGCGGTGAGGGCGAGCGGCGCGAAGCGGGCGGTGCTGAGCACCGGGGTGAGCAGCGCGAGCTGCGCGCCGAGGGCGTTCTCGAGGACCGGGCCGTCGAGCAGCAGGCCGGCGACGCGCTCGGGGGCGCGGACGGCGACCTCCAGCGCGACATTGGCGCCGATCGAGCTGCCGCCGACCACCGCCCGGGCCGCGCCGACGTGGTCGAGGAGCGCGACGACCTGCTCGGCGAACGCGGTCACGGAGTACGACAGCGGGTCGGCGGGTCGGTCCGAGCGGCCGTGACCGAGCGGGTCGAGGACGAGCACGTGCAGGCCGTGGGAGGCCAGCATCCGCGCGGTGCGGTCGTGGACCCCGCGCGGCACCAGCAGCGGCGGGACGAGGACGACCCAGGACTCGCCGGCGCCGTACGCGGTGTACTCGAGGCGGTCGCGACCGCGCCGGCCCTCGACGAAGACCTGTCCGACCTGCTCGGAGGCCAGCGCGGCGCGACCCATGTCCTCGGCCCTCAGGAGCCCGACGGGATGGTCACCGTCTGCGCGCGGTTCGCGGCGCAGACGACCGCCCGCAGGGACGCGGTGACGATGTTGTGGTGGATCCCGATGCCCCAGACGATCTCGCCGGCGATCTCGCACTCGACGTACGCCGCCGCGACGGCGTCGCCGCCCGAGGAGAGGGCGTGCTCGGCGTAGTCGAGGACCCGGATGTCGGCCCCCGCCTGGCGCATGCCGTCGACGAACGCAGCGACCGGGCCGTTGCCCATGCCGGTGAAGGTGCGCTCCTCGCCGCGGACGACGAGCCGGACCTCCTGGCTGTCCTCGCCGTCCTCGCTGGTGGTCGAGGAGAACGAGACCAGGTCGTAGGGCGCCTCGCGGTCGAGGTACTCCTTGCGGAAGATCTCCCAGATCGCCTCGGGCGTGACCTCGCCGCCCTGGGCGTCGGTGTGCTGCTGGATGACCCGGCTGAACTCGATCTGGGCACGGCGCGGCAGGTCCAGGCTGTGCTCGGCCTTCAGCACGTAGGCGACACCGCCCTTGCCGGACTGGCTGTTGACCCGGATGACGGCCTCGTAGGTGCGGCCGACGTCCTTGGGGTCGATCGGGAGGTACGGCGCCTCCCACGGGATCTCGCCGACCGGCTTGCCCTGCTCGGCCGCGATCCGGTCGAGGTCCTCCAGGCCCTTCTTGATGGCGTCCTGGTGGGAGCCGGAGAAGGCGGTGTAGACCAGGTCGCCGGCCCACGGGTGGCGCGGGTGGACGGGCAGCTGGGTGCAGTACTCGACCGTGCGGCGCACCTCGTCGATCTCGGAGAAGTCGATCTGCGGGTCGATCCCCTGGCTGAACAGGTTCATGCCGAGGGTGACCAGGTCGACGTTGCCGGTGCGCTCGCCGTGGCCGAACAGGCAGCCCTCGACCCGGTCGGCACCGGCCATCAGCGCGAGCTCGGTGGCCGCGACGGCCGTCCCGCGGTCGTTGTGGGGGTGCAGGCTGATCACCGAGTGGGCGCGGCGGGTGAGGTGGCGCGAGAAGTACTCGATCTGGTCGGCGTAGGTGTTGGGGGTCGACATCTCGACGGTCGCCGGCAGGTTGAGGATGATCTCGCGGCCGTCCTCCGGCTGCCAGACGTCGGAGACCCGCTCGCAGACCTCGAGCGCGAAGTCGGTGGGCGTCTGGGTGAAGATCTCGGGGCTGTACTGGTAGCCGAAGTCGGTGCCCCGGAGCAGCTGGTCGGCGTACTTCATCACCCACTCGGTGCCGCGGGTCGCGATCGCGATGCACTCGGCCTCGGTGACGCCGAAGACGACGCGCTGGAACAGCGGCGCGGTCGCGTTGTAGAGGTGGACGGTCGCCTTGTCGGCGCCCTGGAGCGACTCGACGGTGCGCGCGATCAGGTCCTCGCGGGCCTGGGTCAGCACCGAGACCCGGACGTCGTCGGGGATCCGGTCCTCCTCGACGAGCTGGCGCACGAAGTCGAAGTCGGTCTGGCTCGCGGCCGGGAACCCGATCTCGATCTCCTTGTAGCCCATCTTCACCAGGAGCTCGAACATCTTCATCTTGCGCGAGGGGCTCATCGGGTCGATGAGCGCCTGGTTGCCGTCGCGCAGGTCGGTGGACAGCCACCGCGGGGCCTGGGTGATCTTCTGGTCGGGCCAGGTGCGGTCGGGCACGGTCACCGGCTCGAAGGCGGTGTAGCGGTGGTACGGCATCCCGCTCGGCTGCTGGGCGGGGATGGTGACGCGCTGCTGGTTCATGACTTCCTCGGGGTTCGTGAGTGACGAAAGGCGCCGGGCGCGCGACTCACTCCGCAGCGAGGGGGTCCGGCTGAGTCAGACCTCGCTGCGGCCGCTAAGAAGGAGCGCTCGCGTCATGATGGCAGCCAGGGTAGCAGCACCCGGGATCCGGCCGGGACCGGCGGGTACCACGCGGAGGTCCGCAACCAGAGGAGCCTCCATGAACGCGAAGGACCCGAAGCACGACGCGATCCCCGGCGCGCCCGCCCCCGCGCCGCCCAGCCTCACCGAGCCGACCGAGCCGGTCGACCCGCTCTCGCCGAAGCCCGACCAGGGCACGCCCGACACCCGCACGCCGACCGGTGCACCCGCCGACGAGGACCCGCGGTCGGTGGGTCAGCAGGGGCGCTGGCTGACGACGTCCACCGGCACCCGGCTCCGCGACACCGACCATTCGCTCAAGGCCGGCGAGCGCGGGCCGACCCTGCTCCAGGACCACCACCTGCGCGAGAAGATCACGCACTTCGACCACGAGCGGATCCCCGAGCGGGTGGTGCACGCCCGCGGCGCCGGGGCCCACGGGTACTTCGAGGGCTACGGCACGGCGACGCCCGTCACCTTCGCCGGCCTGTTCGCCGAGGGGAAGCGGACTCCCGTGTTCGTGCGCTTCTCGACCGTGCTCGGCTCGCGCGGCTCCGCGGACACCGTGCGCGACACCCGCGGCTTCGCGACGAAGTTCTACACCGACGAGGGGATCTGGGACCTGGTCGGCAACAACATGCCGGTGTTCTTCATCCAGGACGGGATCAAGTTCCCCGACATCATCCACGCCGGCAAGCCCCATCCCGACCGCGAGATCCCGCAGGCGCAGAGCGCCCACGACACCTTCTGGGACTTCGTCTCCCTGCACACCGAGGCCCAGCACCACGCGCTGTGGAACATGTCCGACCGCGGCATCCCCCGCTCGTACCGGATGATGGAGGGCTTCGGCGTCCACACCTTCCGGCTGGTCAACGCCGCCGGCGAGACGTCGCTCGTGAAGTTCCACTGGAAGCCCCGGCTCGGCGTCCACTCCCTCACCTGGGAGGAGGCACAGCTGATCGGCGGGCTGGACCCGGACTTCCACCGACGAGACCTGGCCGACGCCATCGAGGCCGGCGCGCACCCGGAGTGGGAGCTCGGCATCCAGGTGTTCGAGGACACCGAGGACCAGCTGTTCCAGGGCATCGACCTGCTCGACCCGACCAAGCTGGTGCCCGAGGAGCTCGCTCCCGTCCAGCCGATCGGACGGATGGTGCTCGACCGCAACCCCACCAACTTCTTCGCCGAGACCGAGCAGGTCGCCTTCCACGTCGGCCACCTCGTCCCCGGCATCGACGTCACCGACGACCCGCTGGTCCAGGCCCGGCTGTTCTCGTACGTCGACACCCAGCTCACCCGGCTCGGCGGGCCCAACTTCAACCAGATCCCCGTCAACCGCGCCCACGCACCCGTCAACGACATGCTCCGCGACGGCTTCCACCAACACGCGGTGCACGCCGGTGTCGCGCCGTACCGGCCGAACTCCCTCGACGGCGGCTGCCCGTTCACCGCCGGCGCCGACCTGTCGGACGAGCAGACCCGGGCCTTCGTCGACGCGGCGCGCAACGTCACCGGGCTCAAGGTCCGGGCCCAGCCCGCGACCTTCGACGACCACTTCACCCAGCCGCGGCTGTTCTGGGAGTCGATGAGCCCGACCGAGCAGGAGCACATCATCCGCGCCTACGCCTTCGAGCTGGGCAAGTGCTTCGAGCAGGCGATCAAGGAGCGCCAGCTCCAGGCACTGGCGAACATCGATGGCCGGCTGTGCGCCGAGGTCGCCACGGCACTCGGCCTGCCCGCGCCCGAGCCCACCGGCGAGCTCGCCGACGTCACCCCCAGCCCGGCGCTGTCGCAGCTCACCGGCGGACCGTGGCCCGGTGACGGCCGGGTCGTCGGGATCGTCGTCGACCCCGACGGCGACCTGGCCGACGTACCGGAGGTGCGCGAGACCATCCTCGCCGCCGGCATGGTGCCGCTCGTGATCGCACCCCACGGCGGCACGGTCGGCGAGCTCACCGTCCAGCGGACCTTCGCCACGACCCGGTCGGTCGAGTTCGACGCCGTGCTGCTCGCCGGCTCACCCGTGGCGGCCCCGGACGCGCTCCCGCTGCGCGACGCGAAGGCCGGCGCCGCCCGCACCACCACACTGGACCCGCGGGTGGTGCTGCTGCTGGAGGAGGCCTACCGGCACGCGAAGGTGATCGGCGCCTGGGGCGAGGGCGTGCGCGCCCTGGCCGTGGCGGGCATCTCCGAGGACCAGCCCGGCGTGGTCTCCGGCAGCGCGGCGGTCGGCGTGCTCGACGAGGTGCTCGCGCTCGCCGGAGTGCACCGGTCCTGGGAGAGGTTCGCGTCGGTCTAGATGACTAACTCCAAGGGATCGTGCAAGCGAGCGGCGCTCAACGCGTGCGATGACAAGGCGCCGCCGCGATGGCATACCGGGCGTACGGCGAGCGTCGGCAACGCCGTCAGCGTGCGTGGTGAGCGTCGCGGAGCGTGCGAGACCTTGGAGTTAGTCATCTAGCCTGAGTGGGTGCCTCGGCTCCTCATCGTCCACCACTCCCCCAGCCGCTCGATGCGGACGCTGCTCGAGCAGGTGGTCGCGGGCGCGGGCGACGAGGAGGTGCAGGCCGCCGGGACGGTGGAGGTCGTCGTACGGGAGGCGTTGGAGGCGAGCGCGGAGGACGTGCTCGACGCCGACGGCTACCTGCTCGGCACCACCGCCAACTTCGGCTACATGAGCGGTGCTCTCAAGCACTTCTTCGACTCGACCTTCCTCGCCGTCGGCGGCGCGCTCGACCCGAGCGGCGCGCCCGCCGACGGCGCCGGCGACACGGCCGGCCGGCCGTACGGGCTGTGGCTGCACGGCCGCTACGACCTCACCGGCGCCGAGCGGTCCGTGCAGTCGATCGTCGGGGCGCTCGGCTGGCGTCAGGGATACGACGTGCTCGGCGTCCTCGGACCGGTCGACGACGCCGCGTTGGAGGCCGCCTATGCGCTGGGCGCTACGATCGCGGCACTCCTGACCGACTGACCACCGAAGGGGCTGGGCCGAGTGCTGCACCGAGCCGTCACGCTGCTCGCACTCGTCCTGCTGGTCCCCGCGCTCGCCGCGTGCGGCACCCAGAACCAGGGCGCCAACACCGACGACGACCAGGTCGACGCGGTCGCCGTACCCGAGAACGGGGTGTGCCGCTCCCTGACCCCCGACGACGTGGCCCAGCCCGCCAACGCGACCAGCACCGTCCCCTGCTCCAAGGAGCACACCGCCGAGACCTTCGCGACCGGCGAGCTGCCCGCCGAGTTCGACGACGCCGACTACGACGACAAGGCACTCGGCACCTTCGCCTACCAGACCTGCTCGACCGCCTTCGCGAAGTTCGTGGGCGCCGACGAGAGCCTCGCGCTGCGCACCACGCTGAGCTGGGCGTGGTTCCGGCCGTCGAAGAAGGCATGGGGAAAGGGCGCGCGCTGGTACCGCTGTGACGTGCTCGGTGGCAGCACCGCGAGCACGTCGTACCGACCACTCCCGGAGACGGCGAAGGGCATGCTCGCCGGCCGCCCGCCGGACGTCTGGCTCAGCTGTGCGCGGGGGCCATCGGTCGGCGAGGGCGAGAAGGTGCCGTGCTCGCAGAAGCACGACTGGCGCGCGGTCACGACCGTCAAGCTCGGACAGCCCGAGGACGCCTACCCCGGCGACCGGGTGATGGAGAGCCGCACCCGCTCGTTCTGCTCCCAGTCGGTGCGCGCCTGGTTGAACTACCCCACGGAGTTCGAGTACGGGTTCACCTTCTTCCACCAGGCCGAGTGGGACGCCGGGATCCGGCGCTCGGTGTGCTGGGCCAGGACGAGCGAGTGAGGCGATGAGGAACCCGAACCCCCGGCTGCGCCGTACCCGTGTCGTCGCCGCGGCCCTGCTCGCCCTGACCGGGCTGGCCGCGTGCAGCGGCGGCGACGGCGACAGCGGTCCCGAGCCAGAGCCGGCCCCGACCACCCAGACCACGGCGTCCGCGCCCGACCCCGGCCCCGCGGTCGGCGGCTGCTACGCCCTGCCGTACGACGCCGCCGTCGCCCCCACCTCCACCGTCGAGCCGACCGACTGCGCCCAGCCCCACACCAGCGTCACCTTCGCGATCGGCGCCATCGACGCGGTCGTCGACGGACACCTGCTCGCCGTCGACTCCGACAAGGTCCAGTCCCAGGTCTCCTCCGCCTGCCCCGCCCAGCTGCTCACCTACGTCGGCGGCAGCCTCACGAACCTGCGTCTCAGCATGATCCGCTCGATCTGGTTCACCCCCACCGTCGACCAGTCCGACGCCGGCGCCACCTGGTACCGCTGCGACGCCGTGGTCCTCGACGGCGCCGCCAAGCTCGCCGACCTCGACGGCGACCTCCAGGGCGTGCTCGGCAAGGAGGTGCCCGACCGCTACGCCATGTGCGGCACCGCCGCCCCCGACGCGCCCGACTTCGAGCGGGTCCGCTGCTCGGCCAAGCACTCCTGGCGCGCCATCGACGTGATCGCCTTCGAGGAGGCCGACTACCCCGGCGCCAAGAAGGTCCAGGCCGCCGGCCGCACCAGGTGCGAGGACGCGGCCGCCGACGTCGCCGAGGACCCGCTCACGTTCAAGTGGGGCTACGAGTGGCCGACGAAGGAGCAGTGGGCGATGGGACAGAAGTTCGGACGCTGTTGGACAGCTGAGTAAATCTGGCCGTCGCTTCGCTCCGGCATGTCGCGCGCGCTTTTGACGCGTTGCCTTCCTCCGCTCCGCTCGCTGGCGCTCGCTGCGCTCCGTCCAGGCAACGCGGCGCGCGCGACGAGACTCAGCCGGATGACCTTCCAATGCGCACGACCTTCGGCCGAACGGCCGGGGCCGATGCGCTGCGCAACCGACTCACGGTGTTGGTTTGGCTCGCTGCGCTCGCAGGTCGCGCGCGCTCTTGACGCGTTGCCTTCCTCCGCTCCGCTCGCTGGCGCTCGCTGCGCTCCGTCCAGGCAACGCGGCGCGCGCGACGAGACTCAGCCGGATGACCTTCCAATGCGCACGACCTTCCGCTGAACCCGGCGGGGCCGATGCGCTGCGCAACCGACTCACGGTGTTGGTTGGGCTCGCTGCGCTCGCATGTCGCGCGCGCTCTTGACGCGTTGCCTTCCTCCGCTCCGCTCGCTGGCGCTCGCTGCGCTCCGTCCAGGCAACGCGGCGCGCGCGACGAGACTCAGCCGGATGACCTTCGCATGCGCACGACCTTCCGCTGAACCCGGCGGGGCCGATGCGCTGCGCAACCGACTCACGGTGTTGGTTGGGCTCGCTGCGCTCGCATGTCGCGCGCGCTCTTGACGCGTTGCCTTCCTCCGCTCCGCTCGCTGGCGCTCGCTGCGCTCCGTCCAGGCAACGCGGCGCGCGCGACGAGACTCACCTGAACGACCTTCGAATGCGCACGACCTTCGGCTGCCCGTGCGGCCGAGCGGGGTTTCCGTCGGGCGCGCCGCGTGATCTGGACCGAGTGGAGCGAGCGACCGAGCGCCAGCGAGGAAGCGAGCGCAGCGAGGGAAGATCACGCGATAAGAGCGCGCCCGACATGCGAGCGCAGCGAGCCAAACAAGCACCGTGAGTCCCTCACGCAGCGCACCACCCCCCGCAGCGAGCAGCGAGCCACTTTCTGCCGGGTCAGCGCAATACCCGAGCCACTTTCTGCCGGGTCAGCGCAAAACCCGAGCCACCTTCTGCCGGGTCGCGCTAGAACCCGAGCTTCCGCAGCTGCCGGGGATCCCGCTGCCAGTCCTTGGCGATCTTGACGTGGAGGTCCAGGTAGACGGGGGTGCCGAGGAGCGCCTCGATCTGCTGGCGGGCGGCGGTGCCGACCTGACGCAGCCGGGCGCCCTTCTTGCCGATCACGATCCCCTTCTGGGAGTCGCGCTCGACGTACAGGTTGGCGTGGATGTCGAGGAGGGGCTTGTCGTCGGGGCGGCCCTCGCGCAGGCCCATCTCCTCGACGACGACGGCGATGGAGTGCGGCAGCTCGTCGCGGACGCCGTCGAGCGCCGCCTCGCGGATCAGCTCGGCGGCGAGGATCTCCTCCGGGGCGTCGGTGAGGTCGCCGTCGGGGTAGAGCGGCGGGCCCTCGGGCATCAGGGCGACGAGCAGGTCGCCGAGCAGCGAGATCTGGTCGCCGGAGACCGACGAGACGGGGACGATCTCGGACCACTCGGTGCCGGTCTCGCGGCCGAGCTCGGCGATGTCGAGCAGGTGCTCGCCGATCCGGTCGGCGGTCACCAGGTCGGTCTTGGTGGCGACCGCGATCTTCGTGGTCCGCCGGACCTTGGCCAGCTCGGTGACCAGGAA
The DNA here is from genome assembly GCF_016907515.1 of Nocardioides nitrophenolicus. Classification (NCBI taxonomy): domain Bacteria; kingdom Bacillati; phylum Actinomycetota; class Actinomycetes; order Propionibacteriales; family Nocardioidaceae; genus Nocardioides; species Nocardioides nitrophenolicus. The sequence goes on along the minus strand of NZ_JAFBBY010000001.1, from coordinate 4,970,360 downwards.
CTTGTCGCCGGGACCGATCTTCTCGTCGGCGGGGAAGCACACGGCGACCACGTCGACCTCGGCCCAGGTGGTCTTCACCAGGTCGTTGAGGCGCTCGCCGAGCAGGGTACGGGGACGGTGCAGGCCGGGAGTGTCGACGAGGACCAGCTGTCCGTCGGGTCGGTGCACGATGCCGCGGACGACGGTGCGGGTGGTCTGCGGCTTGTCGGAGGTGATCACGATCTTCTGACCGACCAGGGCGTTGGTCAGCGTGGACTTGCCGACGTTGGGGCGCCCGACGAAGCAGGCGAACCCGCTGCGATAGCCGTCCGGTACGTCGCCGAGGCCGAACACCGGCGCGGCCGGCGGAGGCAGCGCCCCAAAGTCCTCGTCGAACTCGTCGTCCTCGTCGAGGTCCTCGTCGTCGAGGTCCTCGACCTCCACGTCCTCGTGGTCGTGCTCGCTCATCCCTGTGCCTCCCGTGCGGCGTCGTAGTCGGCCCAGATCTCCTCGTCGGACTTCCCGGCGGCCTTGCCGGCCCGCCAGATCGGGCCGGGGTCGACGGCCCGGGGCTGGCGCTTCGCGACCGAGCGCCAGTAGCCCATGACGTCGTAGTGGGTGCTGGGGAGCTTGCGCTCGCGCATCAGGTGCTTGCGGATGGCGCGCATCTGGGCGGACTCGCCCGCCATCCAGAAGTAGCCGTCGCCGGCGGGCCAGTCGAGCTCCTCGACGACCTGGGCCAGCCGGCTCTCGTCACCGAGCGGCAGCCAGCTCACCTCGACGCCGTCGGGGAAGTAGTCGGGGATCCGGGAGTCGGGGGGCACCTCGGCGTGGATCCGCACGGGCAGCCGGTGGCCGTGCTCGACCGCGATCCGGGCCATCGCCGGCAGCGCGGTCAGGTCGCCGACCAGCAGCAGCCAGGCCGCGTCGTCGGGCGGCAGGAAGGAGCCCTTCGCCTCGGTGAGCACGACCTGCTGCCCGACCACGTCGCCGGAGCCGCCCGAGGCCCACTCGGTCACCAGACCCACCTCGTGGACGACGACGTCGAGCACCAGCTCGGCGCCGGAGACCGAGCGCACCGTGTAGTAGCGGCTCTGGAACTGTCCGGGCACGACCAGCCCCACCCACTCGTCGGCGATGCCGGTCGAGGCGAAGCCGGGGACGTCGAGGGTCAGCCGCACGAGGTGCGGGGTGATCTGCTCACGGCCACGGACCGTGGCGTCGTACTGCTGGGCCCGGGTGCTCACCCGCCCAGGCTAGTGCTCACCATGCCGGGCGACCCACTCACCGGTTGTTGATGGTCGCGCGGTAGCGCCGGCGCGAGGCGTCGGTCGGCACCAGGAACAGCGAGGTACGCCGGAACGAACGCCGCTTCAGCTCGTAGGTGCCCTGCGGCGGCCCCGGCCGCTTGGTGGTGAAGGTGAGCTCGAAGCTGCGGTTGGAGCCCTTTGTCACCAGAGGGATGTTGGAGACGTCGACCAGCTTCAGCTTGATCCGCACCCCGGGCCCGGTGGCGGTGAACCGCTGCTTGCGGTGCTTCTTGAACCGCTTGCGGCGGTAGAGCTTCGCGTCCTTGGTGAACGCCCGCTCGGCGACGGCGGCGGGCGCCGCCAGGTCCGGTACGACGGCCGCGGCGCCACCGGCGGGCACGCCGACGACGGCCACGGCCACCCCGGTGGCCCCGGTCGCGAGGACGGCGCGGCGGGTCAGCTCGGTCATGGGTGCCTCCGGGTGGCTAGCATCGGTGGGTGGGTACGAACGGGTGGCTGGGCCATGACGACTTCGCCGGGCTGGTCGGTGACGGCTTCGAGGTGACGCTGGCCGACGAGGGCCGGCTGGAGCTGGTGCTCCGCGAGGCGACCCTGGTCGGTCACAGCGGGGGCACCGGTCCCGACGGGTCCGCGCGCGAGCAGTTCTCGCTGCTCTTCACCGGCCCGGAGGCGCCGGCGCTGGCGCAGGCGACCTGGCCGGTCCGTCACCCGGTGCTGGGCGAGCTCGAGCTGTTCCTGGTGCCGATCGGCCCGAGCCCGCAGGGCCTGCGCTACGAGGCCGCGTTCGCCTGAGCCTGAGCCGGCGCCCGGCCTCACGTCGCGCTCCGTTCCATCAGCACGTACACCCCGCGCTGCGCGACCGGCCGGAAGCCGAGCCGGGCGTACAGCGCCGCGGCCGGGTTGTGCATCTCGACGTGGATGCTGGTGGTGCGCCCCGAGGCCACGGCCTCGTCGACCACCCGCGCCACCAGCGCTCCCCCGATGCCGCGCCCGCGGTATGCCGAGGTCAGCGCGACGTCGATGATCCGCACGTCCTCCTCGCGGCGACTCACATAGAGCCGTCCGGCGGCCCGGCCGTCCACCTCGACGATGTCGAAGCTGCCCTGCGGGTGCGCACCCCGGTACTGCGCGGTCTGCAGATCGAGCTGCATCCGCAGGAATGCCTCCCGCTGTCCCGGCTCCCAGGCGACCTGGTCGAGCTCGGCGGCCCGGATCTCGCCGTACAGCGCGAGCAGGAAGTCGTCGTCGGCGGCGGTGACCGGACGCAGCGCGACCGTGGCGAGGACCGTCATCGCTCAGCCCCGCGGCGGGAAGACGCCCTGGAGGGCGATGCAGAAGGACAGGGTGAGATAGGGCTGCATGTTGTTGTGCGGCTGGTCGCCGCCGACCGGGGCGAGCGCCTCGGGCGCGAGATACTCGCCGGCCGTCGGCTGGCCGGAGCGGTAGAGGGTGCCGCCCGAGGACGACGTCAGCGCGGCCGCCGGGCCGGGGACGCTGACGTCGCCGAGCCCGTCGACATTGCCCTGCAAGGTGTGGGAGTGCGCCGGGATCTCCGACTCCAGCAGGGTGACGGTCTCCGAGCCACCGGTCTCACCGAGGTCGTGCAGGCTCAGCCCCGGCCCCTGCCCGGGGTGCATGGCGGCGCGTCCCTGCAGGTCGGGCAGCGCGAAGTTGGACTTGCCGTTGCCGCCGTACGTCGTGCCGAGCAGCGAGAACAGCGCGGTGTTCTGCGACAGCGGCAGCAGTTGGCCGTCGCAGAACGCCCAGCCGCGCGGGGCGAAGTTGAACGGGAAGATGCGGATCTCCGCAACGAAGGGGTCTGCCATGAGAGTTCCTGGTCCTAGGTCGGCGAGGGGAAGATCCCGAAGAGGGAGATGATGAAGTCGACGCACAGGTACGGCTGGAAGTTGGTGTGCGGCTGGCTGCCCCCGGTCCCGGTGACGGCGAGCTGGCCGAGGTCGTCGTCGCTCCCCGCGGTGCCGGGAGTCGCGGTGACATAGGGCACGACGTTGAGCGACATCGCCGGCAGGTTGCCCGCCGGGGATGCCTGGGTTCCGGGACGGCCGTCCACCGCCAGCAGCGGGTGACTGTGGTTCGGGATCTGCTGGGTGGTCAAGGTGACCTCCTCCACGCCGCCGGTCTCGGCGAGGATCGGGCTGAGGCCGCCCCCGGTCCCCTGGTGGACCGGGATCCGCCCGCGAAGATCGGGCAGCGCGAAGGTGCTCTGACCGTCGCCGCCGTAGGTCGTGCCGATCAGGTTGAACAGGGTCTCGTACTCGGAGATCGGCATCAGCTGTCCTTCGCAGAACATCCAGCCGGCCGGGGCGAAGTTCCCCGCGAACATGCGGATCTCGCCGACATAGGGTTGGGCCACGACCGCTCCTAGTTGGGGCTGGGGAAGATGCCCTGCAGCGCGATGCAGAAGCTGAGGGTCAGGTACGGCTGCACGTTGAGGTGCGGCTGGCTGCCACCGGTGCCGACGACCGACATCGGGTGCAGGCTGGTCGTCGGCGGCGCGGGCCGGTAGGCGTTGTTCGCCGCGCCGAGGTAGGCCCCCTTGGGGGTGGCCACGCCCCCGTCGGTCGCGGTCGAGACCGCGACCCGATGGATGTGCGTGGGCAGCTCCCCGACGGTGACGGTGTGGGCGGCCTCGCCACCCCGCTCGCCCAGCGAGTGTCCGGCCCCGACGTGGATCGGGGTGCGCCCCCGCAGGTCCGGCAGGGCGAAGTTCACCCGCCCGTCGCCGCCGTAGGTCGTGCCGAGGAGGGAGAACAGGCCCTGGTTCTGGTTGATGGGCAGGAGCTGGCCATTGCACAGCGCCCACCCCTTCGGGGCGAACACGAACGACATCAGCCGGATCTCGGAGAGGAAGGGCTCAGCCACGGGGCCTCCTGGTGGGGCGTGGGACGGGGGTCATGGGGCGGGGACGGACGGGCATGCGGCCCCGTCGAGGTTGGCGGGCAGGTCGGCCGTCGCGCGGACGTCGAGCACGCTGATCGGGTTGGCGACGAGGATCCGGTTCTCGGCGGCCGTGGTGCCGGTCCCGACGGCGCCCGGCACGTGCACCCGGGTGTTCTGCCGCTGGCGCACCAGGACGTCGGCGGCCGGGCTGGCGGGCGCGGAGCCGCTGGCCCCGAGGTCGTTGTCGCGCAGGTCGGCGCACGCCTCGAAGGTGTCGCCCGGGGTGGTACCGATGTTGTAGTGCACGCCCTGCTTGGCCAGCGACGCGGTGGCCGGGGCGGTCCCGGGCTCGCTGATCGCATTGCCGGTCACGACGGTGTTGACGATGCCCGAGCGCGGGCTGCCGCTCCCGCCGGCGAGCACCTCGATGCCGTAGTTGTTGTAGCCGCGGATCCGGTTGCCCGTGATCGCCCAGTCGAGCGAGCCGCCGCCGTACTGCTGGAGCTTGAGCGCCGACCCGGAGAGCGATCCCGAGTTCGCGACCCCGGAGGTGCCGATGGTGTTGTCGGCGAAGGTGCCCTGCTGCCGGGCGGAGCCGACGCCCTTCGCGATCAGCACGCCCGGCCCGACCGCGCCGGTGATGGTGTTGCGGGCGATGTTCATGGTGACGCCACCCGCCGCGCCGTCCTGGTAGATCGTCAGCCCGCCGCCGCTGACCGGGGACGGCTGGGCGTTGGCGAAGGTGTTGTCGGTGAGCACCAGGTCGCCGGTGCCGCTCGCGGAGTGGCCGTACTGCAGCAGGTCCCCGCCTGCTCCCTGCACGGTGCTGTTGCGGATCGTCACGGGCAGGTTCCCGGTGCCCGTCGAGTCGAGCGAGATGGCGTCGTTCTCCGGACGGCCGCCCGCCGCGCCGAAGGTGACCCGGTCGACGGTGAGCCGGGTCAGCGAGGTGGATGCGTTGGCGACCCGCAACGTGTCCTCCAGGCCCGCGCCCAGGGTGGTGTCGCTGATCGACGCCGTGCCGGAGAGGTTCGTCAGGAGCACCGTCGAGTCGTCGTACGGCGTCGCGCCGTTGGTGCCGACCGTGCCGCCGACCACGCTCTGGGCGAGCGTGAGGCCCCGGGTCCGGTCGCCCCGGATCCCGTAGTTGCTGGCGTCCCGCACCCACATCCGGGTCAGCGAGGGTGCCTTGGTGTCGGTCAGCACGATGCCGGTCCCGACCGGCGCCACCCCGGCGTCGTCGGAGCCGGTGCTGCCTGCGATCGTGCCGCCGGTGCAGCCGGACGTGTCGCCGGGGGCGCAGCTGCCACCGGCGCCGGTGACGACGAGCGAGCCGGCGTCTCCGGTTCCGTTCAGCAGGATGCCGTTGGGCGCGCCGGTCGCGGAGATCCGCTCGAAGGTCAGGCCCCCGGCGGCGATCTGGGTGCCGACCAGGCCGAGTGCGCGACCCGCACCGCTGGTGATCCGGTTGCCGGCCCCGCTCACGAGCAGGGTGCCGCCGGAGGCGTCGAGGCCCTTGCCGGTCGTGCTGGTCAGGACCAGGCCGCCGCCGGAGAGGCTGAGCGTGTGGCCACCGTCGGCACCGTTGCCGGTGAAGGCGATCGCGTCGCCGGTCCCGGTGTCGAGGGTGGTGCCCGCGGCGCTGAGCACGGTGCTGCCGCCGGAGTTGCCGCTGACCAGGATCCCGCCGCCGTCGTCGGCGGAGTCGGTGATCCGCTTGCTGATCGTGACCGTGCCACCGGTGCGACCGGAGACCTCGAGCGAGCGGCCGGCCCCGTTGCCGATGGTGCCGTCGTAGGTGACCGGGCCGCTGCCGCCCTCGACCACGAACGCCGCGCCGGTGTGGCCGGTGACCGTGCCGTTGCCGGCGACGAAGCTGCCGCTGTCCAGGCCACTCAGCCGGATGCCGCGGGTCGCGCTGCCCGTCGAGCTGACGCTCGCGAAGCTCAGCATCGACCCGGGCGCGGTGGCGACGTCGACGGCCGGACCACCGGTGGCGGAGATCGTGGACGTCGCGTCGAACACGGTGACCGCGCCGGTGTTCTGGAGGTCGAGCGCCGGGGTGGCCCCCGCGGTGGTCTGCAGCGCGAGCCGGCCGAAGGTGACCGGGCCGACGGTGCCGACCAGGCTCACCCCGCCGCTGCCGGAGCCGGTGACGCTGATGTCGTCGAAGGCGCTCCCGGTCAGGGTGGTTCCGGAGGCCGAGAGTGCCTTCGCGCCGCCGGTCTCGAGGGTGATCGTCGCGCTCGGGAGGAAGGTCACGGTGCCGGCCGAGACCAGCTCGACGCCGAGCGAGTTCACGCCGGCTCCGGACGCGCCGGTGGTGTCGACGAGCAGGTCGCCCACGGTGAACGTGCCCGACGTGCCGGCCAGGCGCAGCGCCGGCTGGGTGGCGGCCGGGCCGGTGTCGACGATGCGCAGGTCCGCGAGCGTGCCGCCCACGTCGCCGCTGCCGCCGGCGACGGCGCTGCCCGCGCCGGCCGGGTCGAGCAGCAGGCCGGTGACCGTGTTGCCCGCGGCCAGGGCGACCACATCGGTTCCGCTGGCACTCAGCCGCGGCCGCGACGCGGGTACGCCGGGCGCCAGGGTCGCGGTGCCGACCACCAGTGGCGCGGCCTGGCCGACCAGGCGCTGGTTGGCCTTGAGGGAGATGCCGGCGTCGTAGCCGGCGCTGGTGCCGTCGCCGCCGCGGACGTAGATCGTCTGGCCGGCCGCCGAGGCGAGCTGGGCCTGGGCCAGGGTGTCGAAGGGAGCGCTGGAGGAGCCGGCGTTTCCGGCCGGGTCGGCGTTGTCGACGTACCAGACGCAGCCGGTGACCACGATGGTCACCGTGGCGCCGGCGGTGCGCGGGTCGGTCGGGTCCTGGTCGGTCACGGTGTAGCCGAAGCTGTCACTGGTGACCGTGCACCCGGTCGGCGGGCTGTAGACGAAGTCGCCGTCGGCCTGCAGGGTCACCGAGCCGCCGGCGTTCGTGGAGTAGGTGCCGGCCTGGACCGCGAGCGAGCCGGGCGTCTCGACGTCGGTGGCGCCGGCCAGCAGGTCGCCGGCGACGGTCTTGTGCGGTCCGGACACCGCCGGCGCGCCGTCGGTCGGGTCGTCGACGACCAGGACCGTGTTGCCGACCGCCGCGTCGGCGCCGCCGATCGCGAGCGGTGCCGCGGTCGGTGCGTCGTTGACGCAGGTGACGGTGACGCTCACCGTCGCCACCGAGTCGCCGGTGATCGTGTAGGTGAAGGTGTCGGGCGTCGTGCCGGGCGGGGTGTTGCAGTAGTTCGCCGCCGGCGTGTAGCTGATCCGGCCCCCCACGATGGCCGTGCTGCCGCGGCTCGGCTGGCCCACCGCGGTGACCACCGGGTCCAGGTCGCCGCGCACGTCGTTGGCGAGCACGTCGATCGTGACGCTGCCGTCCTCGAGCACGGTCGCGGTGTCGGGCTTCGCGACCGCGGGGTCGATGACGCACAGGACGGTGACCGCCACCTCGGCGGTGTCGCCCCCGGTGACCGTGTAGCCGAAGGTGTCGAGCGTCGTCCCGGGCGGGGTGTTGCAGTAGTCCGGGTCGGGCTCGTAGGTCAGGCCGGTGCCGCCGCCCGTGACCACGACGTGGCCGTGGGCGGGCTGGGTGACCGCGACGACGGCGAGGCCGGTGTCGTCCGGGTCGAGGTCGTTGAGCAGGACGGCGACGGCGGTGGCGTCGTCGTCCTCGGTCACCGTGAGCACGTCGTCGTTCGCCACCGCGGGGTCGACGACGCAGGTGATGGTGACCCGCACCGTCGCCGTCGAGCCGCCGGTGATCGTGTAGGTGAAGGTGTCGGGATCCTCGCCGGGACCGGTGCAGTAGTCGGCGTGCGGCGTGTAGCTGATCGTGGCGCCGTTGGTGGTGGCGGTGCCGTGGGCAGGGGTGCCGACGTCGATGATCGACGGCGGGCTGTCGCCGACCAGGTCGTTGGCCAGCGCGAGGATGATCTCGGTGCTGTCCTCCTCGATGGTCACGTCGTCGTCGACCGCTCCGGACAGGTCCTCGACGCAGGTGACGGTGACCCGCACCGTCGCCGTCGGGCCGTCGACGAGCGTGTAGGTGAACTCGTCGGGGGTGCCGTCCGGGGTGGTGGTGCAGAAGTCCGCGGCGGGCCGGTAGCTGAGTCCGGTGCCGCCGCCGGTGACGACGACCTCGCCGTGCGCGGGCTGGGTGACGGCATCGATCCGCAGCGGGTCGCCGTCGGCGTCGCTGTCATTGGCGAGCACGTCGATCGGGGTCGCGGGGTCGTCCTCGGCGAGGGTCGCGACGTCGTCCCGGGCCACGGGCGCGTCGGGCAGGCAGGTCACCCGGACCCGCACCATTGCCTCGTCGCCGCCGGGCGCGAGCGCATACGTGAAGCTGTCGTACGACGGCGCCGGGGTGCAGTGGTCGGCGTCGGGCTGGTAGGTCAGTGCCGTCCCGCCGCCGGTGATGACCACCGTGCCGTGCGGCGGCTGGGTCACCGAGCCGATGCCGAAGGCGTCCCCGTCGGCGTCGCTGTCGTTGGCGAGCACGTCGAAGGTGGTCGCGCCGGAGTCCTCGGCGACGGTCTCGTCGTCGTCCCTGGCCCGGGGCGCGTCGTCGACACAGGTCACAGTCATCCGGACGGTGCCCTCGTCGCCGCCCGGGCTGAGGGTGTAGTCGAAGGTGTCGAGCACGGTGCGCGGCGGGTCGTTGCAGTAGTCCGCGTCGGGCTCGTAGGTCAGGCCGGAGCCGCCGCCCGTGATCACGACGGTGCCGTGGTCCGGCTGGGTGACCGCCGTGATCGACCGGTCGCCGCCGTCGACGTCGGTGTCGTTGGCGAGCACCGGGACCGCCGTCGCCACGGCGTCCTCGGTCACCGTGGCGTCGTCGTCGACCGCGACCGGCGGGTCGTCGACGCAGGTGACCTCGACCGTGACCACCGCCGTGGAGCCGCCCGGCGTGAGGGTGTAGGTGAAGTCGTCGGCCGGGCCGCAGTAGTCGGCGTCGGGCCGGTAGGTCAGCCCGGATCCGCCTCCGGTGACCACGACCGCGCCGTGCGCCGGCTGGGTCGTCGCGCCGATCACGAGCGGGTCGCCGTCGGCGTCGGTGTCGTTGTCGAGGACCGGGAGCGCCGTGGCGGCCGCGTCCTCGGTCACGGTGGCGTCGTCGTCGTGCGCGGTCGGGTCGTCGGGCACGCAGGTGATGTCGACGGTGACCCGGCCCTGAGCGGTGCGCCCGGTCCCGTCGCCGACGGTGTAGCCGAAGTGCCCCGCCCCCGGGCCGCAGCGGTCCGGCTCGGGGACGAAGCGGATCGTCGTACCGACGAGCTGGACCGTGCCGCCGACGGGGTCGGCAACCGCGAGCACGCTCAGCGCGTCGCCGTCGGGGTCGAGGTCGTTGGCCACGGGGCTGCCCGGGCCGCTGACCGGCAGCACCAGCTCGGTGTCCTCGTCCGTCGTGACCGTGTCGTCGACCGCCGTCGGGGCACCCGGCGCGGGCGGCGTCGGAGGCGTCGGAGGCGTGGGCGCCGAGGGACCGTCCTGGTCGGGACCCCCGTCGACCTGGTCCTTGCCCCGGCCACCGCGCAGGTCGTCGTAGCCGCGCCCGCCCAGCAGCCGGTCGGCGCCGGGGCCGCCACGGAGCTGGTCCGGACCCGCGCCACCGCGCAGCACGTCGTCGCCCGCGCCGCCGTACAGCCGGTCGGCGCCGGGGCCGCCGCGGAGCTCGTCGTCGCCGTCACTCCCCCACAGCACGTCGTCGCCCGCACCGCCGTCGATGACGTCGGCGCCGGGACCGCCGCTGATGACGTCGTCACCGCCGCCACCGCTGATCCGGTCGTCGCCGCCCCGTCCGCAGATGACGTCGCGGCCGGGCGTGCCGACCAGCACGTCGGGACCGGGGGTGCCGACGATGGTGCACGAGCTGCGCGCCGGCTCCCCCGGCGTCGCCGCCGTGGCCGGTGCGATCGTGGCCAGCACCAGGCCGGCCAGCGCGATCCCGTGAGTCGTCCTGATTGCACGCGTGGTCGCACGACCGAACGCCATGGTTGTCTGTCCCTTTGCCGCTGTGTCCCTGCAGCCCGCGCCAGACGGCGCACTGCCCCCAGCGGACACCTTCCCACGGCCGAGGCGGACGGCGGGCGGGAATGCGACGACCCGGGACCAAGGTCCCGGGTCGTCGGCGGCCATCAGAACTCGTGGCGCAGCGGGTAGCCGCTCTCCCCGTCGTCGGTGCGGGTGGCCAGCACGTGGTGCAGCTGGATCTCGTTGCGCTCGAAGGCGATCCGCGATCCCGCCATGTACAGGCCCCACACCCGGGCGGTGCCCTCGTCGGTCTCGGCGACGCAGGCGTCCCAGTTGTCGGCGAGGTTCCGGCACCAGCCGGCCAGCGTCTTGGCGTAGTGGACCCGGAAGTTCTCGTGGTGCTGGACCTCGAGCCCGGCGTTCTCCACGGCCTCGACGATCGTGCCCGAGCCCGCGAGCTCGCCGTCGGGGAAGACATAGCGGTCGATGAACGCACCCGTACGCCGGTCGACGTTGTCGTGGCGGGTGATGCAGTGGTTGAGCATCCGGCCCTGCGGCCGGAGCCGGTCGTGGATGAAGGCGAAGTACGCCGGGTAGTTCGCGATGCCGATGTGCTCGGTGAGGCCGATCGAGCTGATCGCGTCGAAGTCACGCTCCTCGACGTCGCGGTAGTCGGAGTGGCGCACCTCGGCGAGATGGTCGAGGCCCTGCCGCTTGATCTCCTCCTGCGCCCAGGTGGCCTGCTCGCGGGACAGGGTCACCCCGATGGCCTTGACGCCGTAGTGCTTCGCGGCGTGGCGCACCATCCCGCCCCAGCCGCAGCCCAGGTCGAGCAGGCGCTGGCCGGGCTTCAGGTCGAGCTTGCGGCAGACCAGGTCGTACTTGTGGTCCTGGGCCTCCTCGAGCGTGGCGTCCTCGGTCGGGAACACTGCGCAGGTGTAGGTCATCGACGGGCCGAGGACGTGCTCGTAGAAGGTGTTCGAGACGTCGTAGTGGTGGTGGATCGCGTCGGCGTCGCGCTCCTGGGAGTGCCGGCCCCACCAGTGCAGCGAGCGCAGGCCCTCGAGCCGGGTGCGCCAGGCCGGGAGGTGCTCCTGCGGCGGGGGCGGCGGCGGGATGAGGTGGCTCAGGCCGAGCGAGCGCAGGATCCCGACCGCCTCGAGCGGTCCGGGGATGCCGAAGTCGGTGTGGTCCTTGAGCAGCGCGAACGCCGGATAGGGGTCACCGGGGTGCGCGCCGTGCAGCACCAGGTCGCCGGCGACGTACGCACGGGCCAGGCCGAGGTCGCCGGGCGCGGTCATGATGTAGGACAGGCCGCGCTCGTTGACCAGCTCGATGCCGTAGGGCAGGTCGAGGTCGCCGGCCGAGGAGCCGTCGTACGCCTTGAGCCACAGCGGCAGGCCGCCCGGGAACAGGGATGCGATCGTGGGCGCGATGCCCTTGCGTGGCTGCGCGTTGTTCTGGGCCGTCATCGGCTCCTCACCGCCTTGTCGTAGAGAGTGGTCAGTCGGTCGTCGGGATCGTGGACGCGCTTGACCGCCGCGAGCCGGGCGGTGTTGTAGAGCGCGTCGAAGGTGTCCTCGTCGTAGTACGCGTCGGAGTAGAGCGACTTGTGGCCGCCGAGCTCGTGGACCTTGGCCTCGATCGCGCGGTTGCGCGGGCCGTCGACGGCGTCGGGGCCGACGTGGACGGTGCCCCAGAAGCCGACGTTGACGTAGACCTTGCCGGCCTCGAGCGGGTACAGCGGCCAGGGTCGGGTGGTCGCCAGCGGGCACAGCCAGACCGGCCGCATGCCGACCTCCTCGTCGAACCAGGCCAGGAACTCGCCCAGCCGCTCGACGGGCACCTCGATGTCCTGCACCACCCGCTCCCGCAGCGGACGGCCCGCACGACGGTCCAGCCGGTCGGCGATGCCGAAGCGGCGGTCGAGGTGGAGCATCCGCATGTAGACGTCGGAGCGCCGGTAGCGGCGCGGCCAGAGCCGGCGGATCCGCGGGTTCTGGGCGCCGAAGGCACCCGAGCACCAGAACCAGTCGGTGTCCCAGCGCCACAGGTAGTCGTGGAAGGTGAGCCGGTCGCGGTCGCAGGTCTGCAGCGAGCGGTAGTAGATCTGCTGGCCGGCGTAGTCGGACGTGGGGCCCGGCTCGTCGGTCCACCGGGCCAGGGTGAGGACGTGCTCGCCCGGGCCGAAGGACACGCCGTCGAGGCCGTGGACCGGCTCGCCGTCGTACTCCTGGGTGGCGGCGATCTCGGCGATCGTCTTCGCGAGCAGGTCGGCGTCGTCGAGGTGGACGTGACGCAGGGCGACGTAGGGCGGCACCGGGGCCAGCTTGATCCGCAGTCGCGTGGCGTAGCCGAGCGAGCCGTAGGAGTTGGGGAAGGCGTCGAAGAGGTCGTCACCGGGGCGGGTGGTGACGACCTCGCCGCTGCCGGTGAACACGTCCATCTCGAGCACCGACTCGTGGGGCAGGCCGAGCCGGAAGCTGGTGGACTCGATGCCGAGACCGGTGACGGCGCCACCGAGGGTGATCGTGCGCAGCTGGGGGACGACGTACGGGACCAGGCCGTGGGGCAACGTCGCGTCGACCAGGTCCTCGTAGGTGCACATCCCCTGCACCTCGGCGATCGGGCCGTCGGGGCTGTCGGGCAGGACCTCGATCACGCCGTCGAGGCCGCTGACGTCGAGGCCGGGAGCGGTGGTGGCCGTGCGGGCCCGGAACAAGTTGGTGGTGCGCTTCGCGAGCCGCACCGGCTGACCCGCGGGAATGGCGGCGTACGAGTCGGAGAGCCGTTGGACAGCCCGGGCGTGCTCATCCCAAGACGGGTTTGCCATGGTTCGAAAATACTCCTGTCCGACGACGACGGGCAGCCGGGTGGTTGACCTCACTCAACCAGTGGCGTCCTGTGGGGCCAAGTGGATTTCAGAGCCAGCCATTCCCGAGAGCCACGAGAACGGCCTCGGTGCGGTTGCTCGCGCCGGTCTTCCCGATCGCGGCCGACAGGTGGTTGCGCACGGTGCCCTCCGACAGGAAGAGCTCCGCGGCGATCGCCGCCACGGACGCGCCGTCACGGGCCGCCCGCAGCACGTCGGTCTCCCGGGCGGTGAGCGGCGACTCCCCCGTCACCAGCGAGTCGGTGGCCAGCGCCGGGTCGACCACGCGCAGGCCCTGATGGATGCGGCGCACGGCGTCCGCGAGCTGCGACGCCGGGGTGTCCTTGACGACGAAGCCCGACGCACCGGCCTGCAACGCACGGCGCAGGTAGCCCGGCCGGCCGAAGGTGGTGACGATCAGGACCTGGGTGTCCGGACTGGCCGCCCGGACCGCCGCGCACGCCGCGATCCCGTCCAGGCCCGGCATCTCGACGTCGAGCAGGGCGACATCGGGCGCGTGCTCGGTCGCGGCCGCGACGGCCTCCTCCCCCGTCCCCACCTCGGCGACGACCTCCAGGTCGGGCTCGAGGCCGAGCAGCGCCGACAGGGCGCCGCGGACCAGGGCCTGGTCGTCGGCGAGGAGCAGCCGGATGGTCATTCGACGACCACCGCCAGCGACCAGCCGGGATCGAGCCGCGTGGTCACCAGGCGCGCGCCGAGTGCGGCCGCGCGCTCCTGGAGACCCGTGAGGCCCGAGCCCCGGACGAGGGCGGCCGTCGTACCGGTGCCGTCGTCGCGCACCTCCGCCCGGTCGGGCCCGAGCAGCACCTCGCACCGGCGGGCACCGGAGTGCCGCACGACGTTGGTCACGCCCTCGCGCACGGTCCACGCGAACAGCTCGCGCAGCTCGGTGGGGACCTCGTCGGTGCTGTTGGGGAGACGCGCCTCGATCTGGGCGGCCTCGAGCGCGGTCCGGGCCCGGGCCAGCTCGCCGGGCAGGGTCAGCTCGCGGTAGCCCTCGACCGCCCGGCGTACGTCGGCCAGGGCGTCGCGGCTCAACCGCTCCAGGTCGGTGATCTCCTGCCGGGCGCGCTCGGGATCGGCGTCGAAGAGGCGGCCGGCGAGCTCGGCCTTGATCGTGATGACCGTCAGCGAGTGGCCGAGGATGTCGTGGAGGTCGCGGGCGAAGCGGGTCCGCTCGTTGTCGACGGCCAGCTCCGCGTTGCGGGCGTGGGCGGCGATGAGCTCGGCGTTGCGGTTGATGATCGTGCGGATGCCGAACACCGCGATGGCGGCCGCCACGACGCCGAACGCGACGCCGAACTCGAACTCCCAGCCCGGGAGCAGACCGAGGAGGACGGCCGTCACCGCGATGGCCACCACCGTCGGCGCGGCCCAGCGCGTCGGCAGCACCATGACCACCGCGACACCGACGTAGACGAGGCTGGCGACGCCCGGCTCGCCCAGCAGCACCATCATCAGCACGCTGAGTCCGGCGAGCACGAGCAGCAGCGCGCCGCCCGGGCCCGCCCCCTCGCCGACGCGATCGCCGAAGACCTGCGCTCGCGCCCGCATCCGCCACCACAGCAGCATGTAGACCGCCGCGAAGAGCGCCGTGGCCGCCACGCCCGTCAGGCCACGGGCCCGGTCGTCAGCCTGGAGGCCGGCCCGGATCGGGTCGATCAGGAAGAACAGCCAGACCGCGGCGAACAGCGGACCGCGCCGGCCCACCGTGCCGGGCGGGGTCGGCGCGGTCTCGCTCACGATGCTCACCGTAGTGCTCACACGCGTGCGGTGTCCTTGCTCATCCGCCAGGCCGCGCCGGCGACGAAGAGACCGAACCAGGCGACCGCGTTGACCACGGCGTACCACGGCAGCTCGTGGGTGAGCGGCGAGCGGGCGATCTCGGCGACGCCGTACATCGGGGTCCAGTAGGCAATCTGTCGGACCCCTTCCGCATAGTTGTCGAGCGGGATGAACACCCCACCGAGGAACGAGAGGAGGGCGAGGCCGGGACCGAGGATCTGCATGGCGTTCTCGCCCGGGACGACATAGCCGACGAACACGCCCAGGGCGGCGAAGGTCAAGGTGCAGAAGAGCGTGACCACGGCGCAGGCCACCCAGACGTGGGTCGGCATCTGCGCCTTGCCCTGCAGGGCTCCCACGACGTTGACCGCGGCGATGGCGAGGGCGCCCATGACCAGGGCGACGAGGGCCTTCATCAGGATGTAGACGACCGGGTTGAGAGGAGTGAGACGCAGCTGGCGCGACCAGCCGAGGGAGCGCTCGAGGGCGACCATGGAGCCGCCGGCGGCCGCGGTGAGGGCCGAGCCGTAGAGCGCCATCGAGGCGAGGATGTACGCCGCGACGTTGCCGTCGCCGACCTTGTCCTGCCAGCCCTGCTGGCCGCCGAAGGCGAGCAGCATCGCGCCGGGGAAGAGCAGCGTGAAGATGATGGTTCGGCGGTTGCGCAGCAGGCGGCGCAGCTCGATCCGCAGCACGGTGGCGTTGAACCCGCCCAGGGGCGGGACCCGGCGGGTGGTGGGGTCGATGGTGCTCATCGATTGTCTCCTGTCAGGCTGAGGAAGGCCTCTTCGATGCCCTGGGCGGTGATCTCGACGTCGCGGGCCGCGGTCTCGGTCAGCAGGTAGCGGGCGACCGCGTCGCTGTCCTTGGCGTGGATGGTCACCGACTCGCCGCGCACCTCGACGTGGTCGACGCCGCCCAGCGCGGTGATCGCGGCGGCGGCCGCGTCGTCGGCGCCCGGCAGCCAGGCGCGGACGGTGCGGCCGGAGGCGAGGGCGCGGATCTGGGGACCGGTGCCGTCGGCGACGACCCGGCCCTTGCTGATGAGGACGATCCGGTCGGCGTACTGGTCGGCCTCCTCGAGGTAGTGCGTCGCGAACAGCACCGTGCGGCCGGTCGCCGCGTCCGCGCGGATCGAGCTCCAGAAGGCGCGGCGGCCCTCGACGTCCATGCCCGTCGTCGGCTCGTCGAGCAGTAGCAGTGCCGGGTCGGAGAGCAGCGCCATCGCGAACCGGAGCCGCTGCTGCTCACCGCCCGAGCACTTGCCGACCCGCCGTCCGGCGATGTCGGTGATGCCGGCGCGCTCGAGCACCTCCTCGACCGGCCGGGTGTCGGCGAACAGGCTGGCCGTGTAGGCCACGGTCTCGCGGACGGTGAGGTCCTTGAGCAGGCCGCCGGTCTGCATCACGGCCGACACCAGGCCACGGGCGATCGCGCGGCGCGGCTCGAGGCCGAGCACCTCGACGGTGCCGGTCGTGGGCCGGGTCAGGCCCAGCACCATGTCGATGGTCGTGGTCTTGCCGGCGCCGTTCGGGCCCAGGAAGGCCACGATCTCGCCCGGGTGCAGCTCGAGGTCGATCCCCCGTACCGCCTGCACCCGGCCGAAGTCCTTGGTCACCCCGGCCAGCCGGACCGCCAGCAGGTTCGTGGTCGTCGTCATGGCCCCAGCCTGGTCGGCTGCGGGGCCCGGTGCCTCTGGCAGGCGTCATGACCCGGCCGTGACATCTGTCATGGCTCACCGCGGGTCCTCGGCTCCCGAGCGCCCGTCCGGCCTTCCGGCCGAGGCCGGCGTCAGGTGGTCAGGGGGCGACGGTGGCCGCGATGGCGCCCCGCGCGTCGCCCAGGTGGACGACGACGCCCGAGCCGCCGGCGAAGTCGGCGAGCACGGCCGCGTCCGGCTCGGTCAGGTCCTGCGCGTCGCCGAGGACGACGCACGCGTCGACGCCGGTGGAGCCCGAGGCGACGGCCATCGCGATCACGGCCTGGACCGCGGTCAGCTGGAGGGAGGGCAGGTCGACCGTCGCGGCGGCGTACGTGCGGCCGTCGGTGTCGCGGACGGCGGCGCCCTCGGCGGCCTGGATCCGGGCCCGCGTGGCGCGGGCGAGGGTGACCAGCTTCTGGTCCTCGGCGGAGAGGTCGGACATGGACCGATCCTCCCAGAGACCGCTCGCGAGCACTGCGGCAGGATGGGCACATGCCCGCCTACTGGATCAGCAGCTACCGCGCCGTCACCGACCCCGAGAAGATGGCGGCCTACGCCGCCCTGGCCGCGCCGGCGCTCACCGCCGCGGGCGGCCGCTTCCTCGCCCGCGGGCTCCCGGAGCGGGTCTACGAGGCCGGCCTGCAGGAGCGCTCGGTGCTGATCGAGTTCGACAGCGTCGAGGCAGCCGTCGCCGCCCACGACACCCCCGCCTACCAGGAGGCGCTGGCCGCCCTGGGCGACGGCGCCGAGCGCGACATCCGCATCGTCCCGGGCGCGTGAGATGGCGCTGAGCCTGCGGCTGCGGCTGGGGCGCCCCGAGCTCGGCCGGTACGCCGACCGGTTCGGGATCCCCCAGGCCGCGGACGGGCTCGGGGTCACCTTCCTCGGCGTGGCGAGCCTGCTGATCGAGGACCGCACCACCGCGGTGCTGACCGACGGCTTCTTCTCCCGCCCCTCGCTCCCCCGCGTCGCGCTGGGCCGGATCGCGCCCGACGAGGCCCGCATCGACGCCACCCTGGCTCGCGCCGGCATCGACCGGGTCGCCGTGGTGGCGCCCGTGCACACCCACTTCGACCACGCCATGGACGCCGCGGTGGTGGCCCGGCGCACCGGCGCCCGCCTCGTCGGCGGTACGTCGGTCGCCCAGATCGGCCGCGGCGGCGGCCTGCCCGACGACCGGATCGAGGTCGTCGTCCCGGGCGAGCCGATGACGGTGGGCGGGTTCCGGCTGACCTGGGTCGAGGGCGAGCACTGCCCGCCCGACAGGTACCCCGGTGCGATCACCGCTCCCGTCGTGCCGCCGGTGCGCACCGACGCCTACCGCTGCGGCGAGGCCTGGTCGATCCTCGTCGAGCACGAGACCGGTCGGTCCGCGCTGGTCCAGGGCAGTGCGGGCTTCCGGCCCGGCGCGCTGGCCGGCCGGCGGGCCGAGGTCGCCTATCTCGGGATCGGGCAGCTCGGGGTCCAGGACGACGCCTATCTCGAGCAGTACTGGGCCGAGACGGTGGAGACCGTCGGCGCCCGTCAGGTCGTGCTGATCCACTGGGACGACTTCTTCCGGCCGCTCGACCGGCCGCTTCGGGCGCTGCCCTACCTCGGCGACGACCTCGACGCCACCATGCGGGTCCTCACCCGGCTCGCCGAGCGGCAGGGCGTCGGCCTGCACTTCCCGACGGTGTGGCATCGCGAGAATCCCTGGGCGCTGCTCGGCTGACCGAGCCGGCCGCATCCGGTCAGTCCGCGACCGGCTCTTCGTCGAGAACCCGCGAGATCAGCACCGTGCCGATCTTGTTGCGGCGGCCGGCGGCGTGCTCGGCCTCGAAGCGCAGGCCGTGGGCCTCGACCACCGACCCGGGGATCGGCACCCGGCCGAGGTGCTTGGCGAGCAGGCCGCCGACGGAGTCGACGTCCTCCTCCTCGATCGGGAAGCCGAACAGCTCGTCGAGGTCGTCGACCGGGTAGCGCGAGGACACCCGGACCCTGGCCTGCGGGTCGTCGCCGTCGCCGAGGTGCTCGACCTCGATCTCGGCCTCGTCGTACTCGTCGGTGATCTCGCCGACGATCTCCTCGAGCAGGTCCTCGATGGTGATCAGGCCGGCGGTGCCGCCGTACTCGTCGACCACGATGGCGACGTGGAGGCGGCGCAGCTGCATCTCGCGGAGCAGGTCGTCGACCGGCTTGGACTCGGGCACCCACACGACCGGCCGCATCACCTCCTCGACCTTCTGGGTCAGCTCGACGTCGGGGGCCTCGAAGTCGCGGCGGACGACGTCCTTGAGGTAGGCCATGCCGCGGACGTCGTCGAGGTTCTCGCCCACGACGGGCACCCGGGAGAAGCCGGAGCGCAGGAACAGCGACATGGTCTGGCGCAGGTTCTTGTGGCTCTCGATGTAGACGACGTCACCGCGCGGGACCATCACCTCGCGCACGGTGGTGTCGCCGAGCTCGAAGACCGAGTGGATCATCTTGCGCTCGTCGGCCTCGATCAGCTCACTGGCCTCGGCGATGTCGACCAGCTCGCGCAGCTCGGTCTCGGTCTGGAACGGGCCCTCTCGGAAGCCGCGTCCGGGGGTGATCGCGTTGCCGACCAGGATCAGCAGGCGCGGCACCGGGCCGAGCACGGTGGTCAGCGCCGACAGCGGCCAGGCGCACCCCAGCGCTACGGCCTCGGCGTGCTGCCTGCCGACGGTGCGGGGGGCGACGCCGATCACGACGAAGGACACGACCAGCATCACGCCGAGCGCGAGTCCGGCCCGCGCCCACCAGGACGCGTCGAGCCGCTCGTCGACGTACAGGGTGACCACGACGATGGCCGCGATCTCGCACAGCAGCTGCAGCAGCAGCGCGGTGTTGAGGTGCCGCCGGGCGTCGTCGAGGACGACGACCAGGCGGCGGGCGCCCGCCCGCTGCTCGGCCGCCAGCTCCAGCGCGCGGGCGCGCGAGAACCCGGCGAGGGCCGCGTCCGCGGCGGCGAACAGGCCGGCGAGGACCACCAGGACGGCCGCTGCTCCCAGCGGCCAGAGACTGTCGGCGATCATGTGGCCGGCTGCGCCCGCCACTGGGCGAGCAGCTGGTCCTGCAGGCCGAACATGACCTTGTGCTCCTCCGGCTCGGCGTGGTCGTAGCCGAGCAGGTGCAGGATGCCGTGGGTGGTGAGCAGCTCGAGCTCGGCGAGGGTGCCGTGGCCGGCCGCCTCGCCCTGGCGCTCGGCGACCGCCGGGCAGAGCACCAGGTCGCCGAGGACGCCCTCCTCGGGCTCCTCGTTGACCAGGCCGGGCCGCAGCTCGTCCATGGGGAAGGCGAGCACGTCGGTCGGCCCCTCCTTCTCCATCCACTTCTCGTTGAGCTCGGCGATGGTGTCCTCGTCGACGGCCTTGATGCACAGCTCGGCGAGCGGGTGCACCCGCATCTGGTCCATCACGAACCGCGCCAGCTGGGAGAAGTGCTTCACGTCGAGTCCGCTGCCGGACTCGTCGAGGATCTCGATGCTCACCTGTCGCCCTTCTTCGCGGCCTTCTGCGCATCCTTCTGCGCGTCCTTCTTGGCGTCGAAGTCGTCGTAGGCCGCCACGATCCGCGCCACCAGCTGGTGGCGGACGACGTCATGGCTGGTCAGCCGCACGAACGCCAGGTCCTCGACGCCGTCGAGGATCCGCTCCACGATCCGCAGGCCGGAGGTGGTGCCGGAGGGCAGGTCGACCTGGGTGACGTCGCCGGTCACCACGATCTTGGACCCGAACCCGAGCCGGGTCAGGAACATCTTCATCTGCTCGGGCGTGGTGTTCTGCGCCTCGTCGAGGATGATGAAGGAGTCGTTGAGCGAGCGTCCGCGCATGTAGGCCAGCGGCGCGACCTCGATGGTGCCGGCGGCGAGGAGCTTGGGCACCGACTCCGGGTCGAGCATGTCGTGCAGCGCGTCGTAGAGCGGGCGCAGGTAGGGGTCGATCTTCTCGCTGAGCGTGCCGGGGAGGTAGCCGAGCCGCTCGCCGGCCTCGACCGCCGGGCGGGTCAGGATGATCCGGTTGACCTGCTTGGCCTGCAGCGCCTGCACCGCCTTGGCCATCGCGAGATAGGTCTTGCCGGTGCCGGCGGGGCCGATGCCGAAGGTGATGGTGTGCTTGTCGATGGTCTCGACGTAGCGCTTCTGGTTGAGCGTCTTGGGCCGGATCGAGCGGCCGCGGTTGCTCAGGATGTTGAGCGAGAGGATGTCGGCGGGCCGCTCGGAGGTCGCGGTCTGGACCCGCAGCATCGCCTCGACGCGCTCGACGACCTCGGCGGTGATGCCCTGGCCGGTGCGCAGGATCGCGACCAGCTCGTCGATCAGCTTCTCGGCCAGCTCGATGTCGTGGACGTCGCCGGCCAGGGTGATCCGGTTGCCGCGGACGTGGATGGTGACGCCGAGCCGCTTCTCGATGATGCCGAGGTGCTCGTCGCCCGGACCGAAGAGGGTCACCATGTCGATGCTGTTGGGCACCACCACGGTGTGGCGGGTCGGGGACGCGGCGGCGGGGCTGGCGTTCGGAAGTGAGTCGGTCATGGATGCCCGGGACGGGCGGCCTTTCAGGTACGACGATGCGGCCCCTCCATGGTACGTGGCGGGACCGCGGCACGCCCACTCGATTGCTCGCCGCGGGCCCGGCTCCGGGCTCAGCCCGGCGGCCAGCCCATCGGCCGGCCGGCGAGCACGTGGCCGTGGGTGTGGAAGACGGTCTGCCCGACGCCGGCACCGGTGTTGAACACGAGGCGGTAGTCGTCGTACCCCTCCGCGGTGGCGACGGCCCGCGCGGTGAGGGCGATCTCGGCGAAGGTCGCGGCGTCGGTGTGTGCGGTGGCGGCGGCGTTCGGCTCGTGGTCGCGCGGCACCACCAACACGTGGGTCGGCGCCTGCGGGCTGATGTCGCGGAAGGCGATCGTGCGCTCGCCCTCGTGGACGATCTCGGCCGGGATCTCACCGGCGACGATCTTGCAGAACAGGCAGTCGGGATCGCTCACCCGGCCCAGCCTAGGGCCCGGGACGGCGGCGGCTCACCACTCCCAGCGGACACCGAGCGACCCGGGCCCGAAGCCGGTCTGCCGGTAGTTGACGCTGCGCGCGCCGGCGAGCTCCACCGGCCAGTCGTGCCGCAGCCCGCCTTCGGAGAAGTACACCCAGCACCGGGAAGGCAGCCGGTCGGGATGGAAGCGCACCCACACCAGCGCCTCCTCGAGCCGCTGCTCCGCGGCGAGCGCGTAGTCGGTCTCGAGGTCGAGGCCGCCCTCGGTCGTGGCCTCGATCTCGGTCACCGTGGACTCCCCCAGCCCGAGCGGGCGCTCGAAGACCAGGCGGGAGCCGCGGATGCCGTTCTCGAGGTCATGGGTCTCCTCGATCGTGCAGCCGGCGACCGCCGTCATCACGACAGCGTTCTCCTGGGTGCCGACGTCCGGCCCGACGAAGAGGGTGACGCCGTCGACCCCCTCGCGGTCGGCGACGACGACCTGACGCACCCGCGCGCGCACGATCTCTCCCTGCGCTCCGACGTCGACGACCAGGTGGGAGGACACCCGACACACGTCCTCCTCGCCGATCACGGCGTCGACCGCGGGGTCGCCCAGGAGCGAGTCGAACGGCTCGACCGCGCCGACCCGGCGTCGGGCCCGGCCGCTGAGCCGCCGGCTCAACGCACCCGTCTCGAGCCCGAGGACCGCCTCGAGCTCGGGGATGGCCTCGATCGACGCCACCCGCTCGGGCTCGCGCTGGCCCGAGCGCCAGTACGACAGCGCGGTGAGCGAGACCGGATGCCCGCGCTCGGCGAGCCGGTCGCGCAGGTGGGTCAGCGTCGCGCCGCGGCGTGCCATCGCCTCCCCCAGGGCGTCGGCGAACGTGGTCGGCACCGTCCCGGACCTGTCCTCCACGCCCACATGGTGCATCACATCCGGTCGGCCGGACTGTGAAACCGCCGTACCTAGCCTCGCTGCTCCGACTCTGGAGGGGGATCCGGGATGGAGACGAGGGACTGCTCCGACGCTCAGCTGATCGACCGGGTGCGGCGGGGCGAGGACGCCGACGAGGCCTTCGCGGAGCTCTTCCGCCGGCACCGGGCCGCGGCGCTGAGGGTGGCGCGCTCGATCGTGCCGGGCGAGGAGGACGACGCCGTGGCCGAGGCCTACCTGGGCCTGCTGCGGGTGCTGCGCGCCGGCGGCGGGCCGACGTACGACGTGCGCGGCTATGTCCTCACCAGCGCCCGCAACCGCGCCATCCAGCGGGCCCAGGCACGCAGTCGGGCGGTGGCGACGGCGGAGCCGGTGCTGGACGGGGACGGCGTCGAGGACGACCACACCTGGGCGGTCGAGGGCGACCTGCTGACCCGGGCCTTCCAGGCGCTCGCGCCGCGCCAGCGCCAGGTGCTGTGGGCGGTCGACGTCGAGGGCCACCGGCCGCGCGAGCTCGCCGCGGCGCTGGGGTGCGAGCCGGCGGCGATCTCCGCGGTGGCGCACCGGGCCCGGCGCCGGCTGCGGACCCTCTACCTCGCGCAGCTCGCCCCGGTCG
Organism: Nocardioides nitrophenolicus; assembly: GCF_016907515.1. NCBI lineage: Bacteria > Bacillati > Actinomycetota > Actinomycetes > Propionibacteriales > Nocardioidaceae > Nocardioides > Nocardioides nitrophenolicus. The sequence goes on along the minus strand of NZ_JAFBBY010000001.1, from coordinate 4,947,301 downwards.
ACACGCGGGTCGCCGTCGTCCGCTGAGCTTCCGCGGCATCGGGGAGGATCGAGCCATGACCTTCCCCCGCCCCCTCACCGCCGCCGGCGCCGTCCTCGCCCTGGGCCTGCTCGCGGGTTGCGGCGACGACGAGCCCGCTGCCCGGCCGACCCCCAGCCCGGCGACCTCCGACGTGGCGACGGAGTCCAGCTCCACGCCGCCGACCGCCTCACCGAGCGACCAGGCCTCGGCGGTGCCCGCCTACTACGTCGGCGAGACGCCTCAGGGCGACCGGCTCTACCGGGAGTTCCTGCAGGTCGCCGGCGCCGACCGACTGGTCGCCACCGCCGCCGCGATCACCAGCGGCGACCCCGTCGACCCCGACTACCGCACGCTGTGGCCGAAGGGCCGGTTCGCGTCGGTCGAGAAGACCGCCGACGCGATCGTGGTCGCGCTGCCCGACGACACCTGGGTCTCGGCCGGGTCGCTGAAGCCCGCGCAGGCGCGACTCGCCGTCCAGCAGCTCGTCTACTCCCTGCAGGGCGCGGCCGGGGCGCGGCTGCCGGTGCGGGTGACCCTCGACGGCGAGCCGGCCGCGACGCTGCTCGGCGTCCCCGTCGGAGACGGCCTGAGCGCCGCGCCCGAGCTCGACGTCCTGGCCCTGGTCAACGTCACCGAGCCCGCCGAGGGCACCGCCGTGAGCGGCAGCTTCACCGCCACCGGCCGGTCCAGCTCGTTCGAGGCGACCGTCGCCTGGGAGATCCAGGACGCCGACGGCAAGGTCGTCCTCGAGGGCTCCGCGATGGCCGAGGGCTGGATCGACAAGCTCTACCCGTGGACCACCGAGGTCGACGTCAGCGAGCTGCCGCCCGGCGACTACACCTTCGTGGCCCGCACCGATGACCCGTCCGGCGGCGAGGGCGGCGGCCCCACCGAGGACACCAAGCGGATCACGATCACGTGAGGTTCTCCCGCCTCCGGCTGAACCGGACCCTGCTCCTGCGCCAATACCTGCTGGAGCGGGTGGCGATGGAGCCCGGCGCGATGGTCGACCACCTGGTCGGCCTGCAGGCGCAGGAGCCGCTGCCGCCGTACCTCTCCCTGGCGGCCCGGCTCACCGAGCTGGACCCCTGGGCGGTGAGCCGGGCGATCGAGGACCGGTCGCTGGTGCGGGTGCTCAGCCTGCGCGACACCGTCCACCTCCACCTGCCGGCCGACGCGGTGACCCTGCCGGTGTGGGCGGCGCCGGTGCGCGAGCGCGAGATCCGGGCCAGCCAGACCATCGGCTCCGCGCGCGAGGTCGACCGGGCCGCCTTCTCCGCGGCCGTGCACGAGATCCTCGCCGACGGCCCGCTCCCCCAGCGCCGACTCGGCGCCGCCCTCGCCGAGCGCTTCCCGGCGTACACCGCCACCCAGCTCGGCCAGGTGGCGCGGGTCGCCGAGGTCCTGGCCCAGCTCCCGCCGCGCGGCTGCTGGAAGCCCACCGGCTCCACCGCCGTCGCCTACGACCTCGCCGAGCGCTGGACCGGACTCCCGCTCACCGCGCCCGACGTACCGACCCTCGTGCGCCGCTTCCTGCGCGCCTACGGCCCCGGCACCGCCGCCGACGTCACCGCCTGGTCCGGGATCACCCGGCTCGGCCCGGTCGTCAAGGCGATGCCGGACCTGGTGGTGCACGAGGACGAGAACGGCAAGCCGCTCTACGACCTCGCCGACGCCCCCGTCGCCGACGAGGACGCCCCGGCCCCGGTGCGGCTGTTCGGCACCTACGACAACCTGTGGCTCTCCCACGCGTCCCGGGACCGGGTGATGGCCCCCGAGCACCGGCGGCTGTGGATGGGCGTCAACGGGGCGCAGGCGATGTCGGTGCACGTCGACGGGTGGTTCGCCGGGCTGTGGCGGGTCGAGGACGGGCGGGTCGTGGTCGTCGAGCTGGTGCGGGAGCTGAGCCGGGCCGAACGGGCGGGGTTGGACGAGGAGATCGGGCGGGTGGAGGCGCTGCTGGCCCGCTGATGACGTTGCGGTTTGGGACCAAACCGCAACATTTCGGCGATTTCGGTGCAGTCTCTGCCCAATCGCTAGCTGGTCAGACCACCCCAACGCGACGTCCGCGCCAGCACCGCGGCGACCGCGGCGACCCCCGCGGTGGAGGTGCGCAGCACCTCCGCGCCCAGCCGTACGGCGACCGCACCCCGCCCGACGAAGGTCGCGACCTCCTCCTCGGTGAGCCCGCCCTCGGGCCCGACGATCACGACCAGCTCGCCGTCGTCGGGCAGCGCGAGCGCCCCGATCGGCTCGGTGGCGTCCTCGTGCAGCACGATCGCCACGTCGGCCGCACCGACCAGCGCGGTCACGTCGTCGGTCGTGGCGAGCGGCGGCACGGTCGGGTGCCAGGCGCGGCGGGCCTGCTTGGCCGCCTCGCGGGCGGTGGCCTGCCACTTGGCGTGCGACTTGGCGGCGCGCTCGCCCTTCCAGACCGCGACGCTGCGCGCGGCGGCCCAGGGAACGATCCGGGCGGCGCCGATCTCGGTGAGCACCTCGACGGCGAGCTCGCCGCGATCGCCCTTCGGCAGTGCCTGGACGACGGTGACCCGCGGGCGCGGCTCGGGCTCGTCGCGGACCTCGGTCACCAGCGCCGTGAACGAGCGCTTCGTGGTCGCACTGACCTCGCCGGTCGCGACCCGGCCCAGCCCGTCGGCGAGCAGCAGGCGCTCGCCCACCCGCAGCCGTCGTACGACGACCGCGTGGTGGGCCTCGTCGCCCTCCACGACCACCGCCGAGCCGACGCCGACACCGTCGAGCGACGGCACGAGGTGCTGCGGGAGGGTCATGCTCAGTGGGCCGTGAACGCGTCGCGCAGCCGGCCGAACATCGACTTGTGGGTGGGCCGGACGTCGCCGGTGGGCTGCTCCTCGCCGCGGATCGCCGCCAGCTCGCGCAGCAGCTCCTCCTGACGCGGGTCCAGCCGGGTCGGGGTCTCGACGGCGACGGTGACGGCGAGGTCGCCGCGTCCGCCGCGCAGGCCGGGCACGCCGAGCCCGCGCAGGACGACCTGGTGGCCGGACTGGGTGCCGCTCGGCACCTGCAGGTCGAAGGAGCGCTGGACGTCGGCGCTCGGGTCGAGGTCGGCCTCGAGGGTGGGGAGCTCGATGGTCGTGCCGAGGGCGGCGGCGGTCATCGGCACCGTCACCGTGCAGTGCAGGTCGTTGCCGTGGCGCTCGAACACCTCGTGGGGCGCGACGTGGATCTCGACGTACAGGTCGCCGGCGGGGCCGCCGCCGGGACCGACCTCGCCCTGCTCGCTGAGCTGGACCCGGGTGCCGTTGTCGACGCCGGCGGGGATCTTGACGGTGAGGGTACGCCGCGAGCGGACCCGCCCGTCGCCCGCGCACTCGCGGCACGGGTCGGGGATCACGGTGCCGAAGCCGCGGCAGGCCGCGCACGGGCGCAGGGTGCGGATCTCGCCGAGGAAGGAGCGCTGCACGTGGGCGACCTCGCCCTGCCCGTGGCAGGTCTCGCACGGCACGGGGTGGCTGCCGGGTGCGGCGCCCTCGCCGCCACACGTCGTACAGCGCACGGCGGTGTCGACCTTCAGCTCCCGGGACACGCCGAAGGCCGCCTCGGCGAGCTCGACCTCGATCCGGATGAGGGCGTCCTGGCCGCGGCGCACCCGCGAGCGCGGCCCCCGCCCGGCACCGCCGCCACCGCCCTGGCCGCCGAAGAAGGCGTCCATGATGTCGGTGAACGAGAAGCCGGCGCCCTGGCCGCCGAAGCCGGCGCCGAAGGCGTCCCCGCCGCGGTCGTACGCCGCCCGCTTCTGCGGGTCGGAGAGCACCTCGTAGGCGGCGGTGACCTGCTTGAACCGCTCCTGGCTCTCCGGGTCGGGGTTGACGTCGGGGTGCAGCTGGCGGGCGAGCTTGCGGTAGGCCTTCTTGATCGTGTCGGCGTCCGCGTCGCGGCCGACGCCCAGCAGCTCGTAGGGGTCCTGGGTCACTTCTCTTCTTCTCAGCTCTCGTCGAGGATGCGGGAGACGTAGCGCGCCACGGCGCGCACCGCCGCCATCGTTCCGGGGTAGTCCATGCGGGTGGGGCCGACGATCCCGAGCGCGGCGAGCGCGTCGTCGGGGCCGTAGCCGGTGGCGACGACGCTGGTGGAGGCGAGGTTCTCGAAGGGCCCCTCCGCACCGATCCGCACCGTCACGGCGCCGCCGGCGGTCGCCTCGCCCAGCAGCTTGAGGAGCACGACCTGCTCCTCGAGCGCCTCGAGGAGCGGGCGGACCGAGGTCTCGAAGCTGTCGCCGAACCGGGCCAGGTTCGACGTGCCGCCCACGGCGACCCGCTCGTCGGAGCGGTGGTCGCTCATCGCCTCGACCAGGGTCTCGACGACGGCGACGGTCGGCGAGGTGGCCTCCGGGGCACCGTCGAGGCCGTGGACCAACGCGTCGAGGGCGCTGGCGGCGTCGGCGATCACCTCACCGGTGGCGGCCAGGTTGATCCGGGAGCGCAGAGTGGCCAGCTCGTCGTCGCTGATGTCGGCGTCGAGCTCGACCAGGCGCTGCTCGACCCGGCCGGAGCTCAGGATGAGCACGAGCAGCAGTCGCACGGGGGTGAGCGCGACGACCTCGATGTGGCGCACGGTGGAGCGCGAGAGCGTGGGGTACTGCACGACGGCGACCTGGCGGGTGAGCTGCGCGAGCAGCCGGACCGAGCGGTTGACGACGTCGTCGAGGTCGACGGCACCCTCGAGGAAGCCCGCGATCGCGCGGCGCTCGGCCTGGGTCGTCGGCTTGACCGTGGAGAGCCGGTCGACGAAGAGCCGGTAGCCCTTGTCGGTCGGCACCCGGCCGGCGCTGGTGTGGGGCTGGTGGAGGTAGCCCTCCTCCTCCAGCGCCGCCATGTCGTTGCGGATCGTGGCGGGCGAGACGTTGAGGTGATGGCGCTCCACGAGCGCCTTGGAGCCCACCGGCTCCTCGGTCGAGACGTAGTCCTCGACGATCGCACGCAGCACGGCGAGCCTGCGCTCCTCCTGCATGCCCACCTCCTCCAGACCTGGCACTCCACCATCGGGAGTGCCAATCCTAGCCCCGAGCCGCGCGAAAGCCCGGACCCGCGGGACACCTCACCCGCTCCGGCTTCCCAGATTCCACCGATTCGAGTAGGTTAGGCTCACCTAATCTTCTCGTCCCGGAGCTGCAAGGAGCGGACATGACGGTCGACCCCGGTCTCGACGTACGACGACTCGCCGCGGCGGCGCGCAGCATCCTCGCCTGCCCCCACGAGGTGCAGCTGGTGGTCGACGGGCTCGACGACGTCACGTCCGGGCTCGACGAGTCCGTGCTGGAGATGCAGGACCACGGCGGCCGGCCGCTGCTCTCCTGCCCCGCCGACTCCGCGCTGGCGCTCGCCGCCACCGACCGGCGCGGCGCGCTGCTCACCGTCACCAGCGGCCTGGGCACTCCCGGATCCACCGACCGCGACGCGATGCTCACCCTGTCCGGGCGCCTCGACGCGCTCGGGATCGAGCAGTGCGAGTGCTGCGACGAGCTCCGGATGCGAGTGGGCCTCGACCTCGACTTCATCCTGCTCGCCCGGGCCAGCGCCCCCGACGACGCGCCCGACGAGACCCGGGTCCGGGTGCCGCTCGCCGCGTTCACCTCGCCCGAGCACGACCTCAACCGCGGGTTCCTGCAGCGTTCCACCGAGCACGCCAACCAGTGCCACCAGGACGAGCTGCGCCGCGCGGTCTCGGCGCTGAGCCAGACCCGGCTCGGCGACGTCGTCGGCGTCCAGCTCACCGGCCTGCGCGCCGAGGGCGTCGAGCTGCGCTGGGTCGACCCCACCGGCGCCCACCGCACCCTGCTCCGCTTCCCCCGGCCCGCCACCTCCGCGGCCGAGCTGGGCGAGCTGCTGCGCACGGAGCTGCACGCCGGGCTGTGCTGATCGCTACGGTGGACGGGTGCCGTTCACCGAGGTCGCGGACCGGGTCTGGGTCCGCCGTGTTCCGTCGTACGACGTCAACCTGGTCGCCGTCGGGGGCGAGCGGGGCCTGGTCGTGGTCGACACCCTCGCCACCGCCGCCGAGGCCCGTGCCTCGATCGCCGCGATCGGCGACCTGGGCGCCGGGCGGGTCGTGGCCGTCGTCAACACCCACGACCACTTCGACCACGTGCTCGGCAACGCCACCTTCAAGGAGCGCTACGACGACCCGCCGGTCCACGCGACCGAGGAGGCCGCCGCCCGCACCGACCCGGCCGCGCCGCCGGCCGACCACACCTTCTCCAGCGCCGCCGTCATCGACCTCGGCGACCGCCAGGTCGAGCTGGTCCACCCCGGCCGCGGCCACACCGCCGGCGACCTCGTCGTCCGGGTCCCCGACGCCGACGTCCTCCTCGCCGGCGACCTCGTCGAGGAGTCCGCGCCCCCGTCCCTCGGCGCCGACTCCTGGCCGCTCGACTGGCCGCAGACCCTCGACCTGGTCCTCGGCCTGACCACGCCCTCGACCGTCGTCGTCCCCGGACACGGCGGCATCGTCGACCGGCGCTTCGTCGAGGACCAGTGCGACGACCTGCGCGCCGTCGCCGAGACGATCCGCGAGCTCGCCACCCGCGGGGTGCCCGAGGCCGACGCACTCGCCGCCGCGGAGTGGCCCTTCCCCGTCGAGGCGCTGCACCACGCGATCGGGCGGGGGTACGCGCACCTGCCGCCGCAGGTGCGGCGCCGGCTGCCCCTGGCCTGAGTCCTCGCGCGGACCGGACAGGACCCGCGCGCAACGGATAGCCGCCGCTCGCGCGGCGTCCCTAGCGTCCCCTCCCAACCTCATCGCCCGATGACTCAGGAGGCAGGACACATGAGAGCTCTCGACGGCCGCACGGCGATCGTGACCGGCGGCTCGACACTGATCGGACACGGCGTGGTCACCGCGTTGGCGAGGGCCGGCGCGCACGTCGTCGTGGCGGACCTGGACGCCGCCGGCGCCGCGGCCCTGGACGGCCCGCGGGTGACCTTCCGGCACACCGACGTCACCGACGACGACCAGCTCGCCGCGCTGGTCCGCGAGACCGTCGCGGAGCGCGGCGGCATCGACGTGGTCGTCAACCTGGCCAGCGTCTACCTCGACGACGGCCCCACGACGTCGCGGCGCGACTGGCTGAGCGCGCTCGACGTCAACGTCGTGTCGATGGTCGCCCTGGTCCAGGCGGCACTTCCCTGGCTGCGCGCCAGCCCGCACGCCGCCGTGGTCAACTTCGGCTCGGTGTCCTCGAAGGTCGCCCAGCCCGGCCGGTGGACCTACCCGGCGAGCAAGGCCGCCGTCGTCCAGCTCACCCGGAGCATGGCGCTCGACCTCGCCCCCGACGGCGTCCGGGTCAACTCGGTCAGCCCCGGGTGGACCTGGTCGAAGGTGATGGACCAGCTCTCCGGCGGCGACCGGGCCCGCACCGACGCCGTCGCCGCGCCCTTCCACCTCACCGGCCGGGTCGCCGACCCGGCGGAGGTCGGCGAGGTCGTCGCCTTCCTGGTCTCCGACGCGGCCTCGGTCGTCACCGGGGCCGACTGGGCCGTCGACGGCGGCTACTCCGCGCTCGGTCCCGAGCAGGCCGTGCCCGCCATCCCGCTGCTGACGGAGGGCCGATGAGGATCGCGATCGTCGGGGCCGGCTTCGCCGGGCTCGCCTCGGCCAAGGTGCTCCGCCAGCTCGGCCACGAGGTCACCGTCCACGACAAGGCGCCGGACGTCGGCGGGGTGTGGAGCCTCACCCGCCGCTACCCCGGACTGCGGACGCAGAACAACAAGCAGACCTATCGCTACTCCGACCACCCGATGCCACGCGCCTTCCCCCAGTGGCTGGAGGGCGCGCAGGTGCAGCAGTACCTCGAGGCATACGTCGACCGCTTCGGCCTGGCCCCGTGCCTGCGCCTGGGCACCGAGGTCGAGCGGGCCGCGCCCGCCGAGGGCGGCGGCTGGGAGGTCGTCACCTCCGGGCAGGAGGCGGGCACCGAGCACTTCGACCACCTCGTCGTGGCCAACGGCATCTTCTGCGAGCCGGCGATCCCGGACTTCGACGGGGTCGCCGAGCTGACCGCGGCCGGCGGCCGGCTGATCGCGACCAGCGAGCTCGCGAGCCTCGACGAGGTCCGTGACCGCCACGTCGTGATGGTGGGCTACGGGAAGTCGTCGTGCGACGTCGCCGTCGAGGTGAGCCGGGTCGCCGCGAGCACCACCGTCGTGGCCCGCGGGCTGCTGTGGAAGGTGCCGCGCCGGATCAAGGGCGTGCTCAACTACAAGTACCTGCTGCTCACCCGCCTCGGGGAGGGGCTCTTCCCCTACCAGCGGCTGAGCGGCGTCGAGCGCGTGCTGCACGCCCGCGACTCGGCGCTGCCGGGCGCGATGCTCGGGAGCGTCGAGAAGGTGGTCACCGGCCAGCTCGGGCTCGACCGGCTCGGCCTGGTGCCGGAAGCGCCGTTCGCGAGCATCGCCAAGGCGTCGGTGTCGCTCGCGACCGAGGGCTTCTACGAGGCCGTGGCCGACGGCACCATCGGCGTGCACCGGGACACGGTCGTCGCCCGCTTCCTGGAGAAGGACGGGCGGCCGCACGCCGAGCTGACCGACGGCGCGGTGGTGCCGGCCGACGTGGTCGTGTGCGGGACCGGCTTCCGCCAGGAGGTGCCCTTCCTGCCGGAGGAGGTCCAGCGCCGGCTGCTCGACGAGCGCGGCAACTTCGCGCTCTACCGGCAGATCCTGCCGGTCGACGTGCCCGACCTGACCTTCGCCGGCTACAACTCCTCGTTCTTCTCCCCGCTGTCGGCCGAGATGTCGGCGGTGTGGATCGGCTCCTACCTGTCCGGCCACCACCGGGTGCCGGACGCGGCCACGATGCGGGCGGTCGTGCGGGAGCGGGTCGCCTGGATGGAGGAGCGCACGGACGGACATTCCGCCCGGGGCACCAACGTGGTGCCGTTCTCGATGCACAACATCGACGAGGTGCTCGCCGAGGTCGGCCTGGACGTAGGGCGCGGCACCAAGGCGCTGCAGTGGCTGCTGCCGGTGCGGCCCGCGTCGTACCGGAGGATCACCCGGCGGCTGGCCCGGCGCGTGGGCTCCGCCGATTCTCCGTGACGGAAAACGGGCACCGGGACTCGCCCGCGCGGGTGCGTCGGCCCTAGGGTCGGCGCACCCGCGTCCCGCAAGGAGCAGCCGATGGCCGCCGACCTGCTCACCAGGCATCCGGTGGTGGCGACCACCGAGCTCGAGGTCGCCCGCGAGCAGGTCGCGGCGCGCTACTGCCCGCACACCCTGGCGCTGGCCCGGCGCGACGAGCGCCTGGACCTGGTCCACAACGCCGTCGCGCTCGGCGAGGACGTCGTCCTCAACTACATGCGCTACGGCGGCGAGGTCCGGATCACCCCGGGCCGGTTCCTGGACTTCTACCTCGTGCAGATACCGCTGCGGGGCCGCGCCCGGGTGCGTTCGGGCGACCGTGAGCTCGTCGCCGACCGGCGCACGGCGTTCGTCGGCTCGCCCGACGAGCCGGTCGACATGAGGTGGACCGCCGACTGCGCCAAGCTCGTGGTCTACGTGCGCCGCGGCGCCGTCGAGGAGCTCGGCGTCCCCGGCCTCACCTTCGACCCCGTCCTCGCACTCGACCGCCCGGCGGCCCGCGACTGGATGCGGCTGCTCGGGCTCTGCGTCGAGCAGCTCGAGGTGGGCAGCGACCTGCTCCGCTCCCCCGTCGTCGCGACGAGCTATGAGCAGGCCCTGATCTCGGGCCTGCTCGCGCTCCAGCCCAACAACGCACTCACCCGGGAGCCCGCGGCCGGGCCGAGCCACGCCGTCCGCACCGCTCGGGCGCTGATCGACGGCGACCCCGGCCGCGCCTGGCGGGTCGCCGACCTCGCTCGGCTCAGCGGCGTGTCGGCACGCACCCTCCAGGACGCCTTCCGGCGCGAGCTCGACACCACCCCCCTGGCCGAGGTGCGAGGCGCCCGGCTCGAGCGGGCCCGGGGCGACCTGGTCGCGGCCGACCCGCTGTCGACCACCGTCGCCGTCGTGGCCGCGCGCTGGGGCTTCTTCCACCTCGGACGGTTCGCGCAGGCCTACCGCGACCGCTTTCACGAGCTGCCCTCACAGACACTGGCGCGCTGACCCCGGAGGGTCAGCGCGCCAGTGGTCGGTCGGCGGCGTCGGCGCTACTCGGCCAGCTCCAGCGCGGCGCTGGCCTCGACGGTGCCGGTGCCGCGGCCCTCGGGCAGCAGCGAGGAGCGCAGGGCGACATAGAGCAGGGGGCACAGGACGAGGGCGATCAGGAAGCCGAGGTTGGTCCGGCCCGAGTCCTGCAGCCAGTAGGCCAGCGCCGACGACGCCAGCATCGCGACGATGCCGGCCCAGTTGAACTGCTCGACCCGCTCCCGGTGGGCCGCGCCGCGGCGGACCACGAAGAAGTCGGTGATCATCAGCGCGCACAGCGCCGTGGTCAGGATGCCGAGCAGGCCGAGGAAGGAGTTGATCCGGTCCAGGATGTCGCCCCAGATGGCGAGCAGCGCGATCACGTTGCCGAGCACCACCATGACCAGCCGGCCCGGGCTGCGGCCGAAGACCGCGTCGGAGAGGTTGCTCAGGGCGAGCGAGCCCGAGTAGGTGTTGAGCACCTGGGCCTTGGCCTGCGCGGCGTACATCACCAGGAAGCCGAGGAAGCCGGACAGGACGATGAAGTAGGCGCCGGGATTGGCCGACGACATGAAGGCGATCTTCTCCGGGATCGTGGCGCCCACCTGGCTGGCGGCCTGGGCGGCGTTGGTCGGGTCGGCGAGGTGCTCGGCGACGACGAGGTTGCCGGCCTGGAAGACGATCGTGCCGATCGCCACCACCACGATGTTGACCACGATCGCGCCGCCGACCGCGAGCACCCGGACGTCACCCGAGGTCCGCGCGTAGCGGCTGAAGTCGGCGCCGACGAGGGCGAGCGCGCCGGCGATGCCGGCGATGATCGACAGCGCCGCGGTGATCTCGGTGAAGCCCACCCCCGGCGGGCTGTAGGACCACACGTCGCCCAGCGAGACCGACGACTTGTCGAGGGCGACGATCGTGACCACGACGAACAGCACGCCGCACACCACGGTCAGCAGCAGCGACACCTTCTGCACCAGGCCGAGACCGAAGGTGGTCAGCACGATCCAGGCGACGGTGAGGACGCCGTAGATGCCGAGCTTGTTGGCGGTCGACGGCTCCCACCCGAACATGAAGATCGTGCCGTAGTAGAGCAGCGCGTTCTCCAGGGCGAGGAAGCCGAGGATCATGAACGCGAACACCAGCGAGGCGAGTGCCGAGCCGCGGGTGCCGAGGCCGTGGAAGCGGGCGGTGACCGTGGACGACGTACCGGTGGCCTGGCAGATCCGGCCGACCGCCCAGCCGATGCCCGAGCCGAAGACCGCGGCCACCAGGGCCACCACGAGACCCCACCGGGTGCCGGCGGTGAAGGTGACGGCGGCACCGACGCCGAGGACCACCAGCGTCGAGCCGACGCCGGCGGTGTTGGCGAACAGCGCCCAGCCGCTCTGGCGCTGGTCGAGCGGGACGGACTGCAGGGCGTTGTCTTCGATGACGGCCCGGAGATCGGGCCGTCGTGAGGTGTTTTCGGGCATGACGGAACTCCTGACGGGGTGAGAGGTGGCCGGCCCGGCGCGGAGTGCGCCGGGCCGGTGAGGGGCCCGAGAGGGGGCGGGGCTCAGAGGTTGAGCCGGGCCTCGAGCTCCGCGGCGCGCTCGCGCAGGTACATCACGAAGGAGCCGCTGCGGTCGACGACGCAGTCGTACTGGTCGAGCACGACGATGGTCGTCGTGCCGAGCTCGATCACCGCGGGACCGCTGATCCGGGCGTTCGGCCCCATCGCCGTGCCCTGATGGACGTCGACCTCGACCATCGCCTTCTGTGCCGGCGACCAGATCTCGCGCCGCGCGGGACGCTCCGGCTTGTCGACGACGACCTCGGAGGCGAGGTCGATCCGCTCGTCGGACGTGCGGCCGACCGCCGAGAGGCGGACGTTGAGGACGTCGATCGGCATCTCGTCGCTGTGGTAGCCGAAGAGCAGCTCGTGCTCGGCGTGGAAGGCCGCCGCGATGGTGGCGACGTCGGGCGCGGCCAGCATCGCCGCGTCGAGCGGGATGTTGAGCTCGTACCACTGACCCTTGTAGCGCAGGTCGAGCGACGGCTCGAAGGTGATCGCGTCGTCGGCGACACCCTCGCCGTGCAGCGTCGCCCGGCCCTCCTCGGCCATCGTCTTCCAGGTGCGGACCAGCCCGGCGAGGTCGAGCACGTCGAGGCGGTCGTTGGCGCTCTGCACGTAGTCGTGCTTGAAGTCGCACACCAACATGCCGGCGGCGCAGAAGATCGACGAGTCGCGGGGCGTGATCAGGACCGGGATGTCCAGCTCGCCGGCGATGGCGGCGGCGTGCACCGGACCGGCACCGCCGGCCACGACGATCGGGAAGTCACGCGGGTCGAGGCCGCGGCGCACCGTGATGTCGCGGACGCCGGAGGCCATCGAGACGTTGACCATCTCGTAGATGCCGGCCGCCGCCTCGAGCACGCTGAGTCCCAGGGGCTCGGCGACGTCGCGGCGGATCGCCTCCTCGGCGGCCGCCTTGTCGAGCGCCATCTGGCCGTTGAGGAAGCTGTCCGGGTCGAGGTAGCCGAGGACGACGTCGGCGTCCGTCGTCGTCGCCCGGTCGCCGCCCCGGCCGTAGCAGGCCGGACCCGGCACGGCGCCCGCGCTCTGCGGCCCCACGCTGAGCAGCCCGCCCTCGTCGACCGAGGCGATCGAGCCGCCACCGGCGCCGATGGTGTGGATGTCGACCGAGGGCAGGGCCAGCGACCAGCGGTCGATGCTGCCGTCGGTCATCACCAGCGGCTTGCCGCCCTTGACCGCGGCGGCGTCGAAGCTGGTGCCGCCCATGTCCACGGTCAGGCACGAGTCCCAGCCGTGCTCGGCGGTGACCAGCAGGCCGGCGGTCGGCCCCGAGGCCGGCCCGGAGAGCAGCGACAGCGCGGCCCGGCGGGCCAGCTCGGCCGGCGTCGCGACGCCGCCGTTGGACTGCATCATCAGCAGCAGACCGCCGAACCGGACCTCCTCGAGCAACCCCGTGAGCGTCCGGAGGTACGACGAGATGATCGGCCCCGCGTAGGAGTTGAGCACCGCCGCGCTCGACCGCTCGTAGTAGCGCGCCTGGCCGAGCAGCTCGGCCGACTCGGTGAGGTAGACGTCGGGCAGCGCCTCCCCCAGGATCTCCGCGGCCCGGCGCTCGTGGGCTGGATTGGCGTGGGAGTGCATGAACGAGATCGCCACGGCCTGGACGTCCTGCTCGCGCAGCGCCTCGGCGGCGGCGCGGACGCCGTCCTCGTCGAGCGGGGTGACCTCGCCGCCCAGGTAGTCCATCCGGCCCTCGATCGGCAGCCGGAGGTGGCGCGGCGCCAGCGGCTCGGGCATCGCGAGGAGGTTGTCGTAGCCGTCCTCGCGGGTGCCGTGCCGCATGGGCAGCACGTCGCGGAAGCCCTCGGTGACGAGCATGGCGGTCTTCGGGCCGCGCCGGGTCAGCAGCGCGTTGGTGGTGACGGTGGTGCCGTGGACGATCAGGCCGATCCGGTCGACGAACGCCTCGACCGAGGTGCCCTCGAGGTCGGCCAGCTCGCGCAGGCCGTTGAGGACCGCCTGGGGCGGGTCGACCGGGACCGAGCTGGTCTTGTGGATGCGGCGGCTGCCGTCGGGGTAGATCACGAGGAAGTCGGTGAACGTGCCGCCGACGTCGATTCCGATGCGGATGCTCATGGTGGGTCCTTGGCGGTTCAGGCGCGGAGCGCCGCGGTCTGGGCTTCGTCGACGGCCTGGCCGTCGGCGGTGAGGACGACGCCGTAGTCGGCGCGGGCCTTCTCGGCCGAGAGGAGGCCGTCGCGGACCTCCGCCAGCACCTTCGCGGCGGGCCGTCGGCGCGGGTCGCCGTACCCTGCGCCGCCGCCGGCGTGCGAGATGACCCGGGTGCCGACGGGCTGGTCGATGATCTCCTTGGAGCCCCAGTCCTGGCTGGTGCCGTCGGGGTACTCGACGCGCAGCTCGTTGAGGCCGGAGTCGAGACCGCCGAAGAGGCCGCGGGCCGGAAAGGCGCCCTCGTGGGCCATGTTGTCGGCGAGGGTGACGCCGATCTGGCCCTCGCCGTAGGTGCGCCAGGCGGAGCGGGTGCCGTAGCCGCCGCGGAACTCGCCGGCGCCGGCCGAGTCGGGGAGGTACTCGTTGTACTCCAGGAAGTGCGGCGTGGTGATCTCCAGCATCTCCGGGTCGGGATAGCGCATCTGGCCGGCGGTGCCGGTGAAGCCGAGCGCGTCCCAGCCGTCCTGCCCCTGCACGCCGCCCGGGCCGGTGCGCTGGAAGACGGTGAACGCCGCGAAGGGCTCGCCGGTGCGCGGGTCGATGCCGTTGGTGGCGGTGCACATGTACTTGTTCCAGCCGGCGCAGACCCGGTCGGGCAGCGCGTCGGCGAGCGCGAGCATGATCGCCTCGACCACCTCGTCGCAGAGCTGGTTGCCGTAGATCGTCGCCGCCGGGAACTCCGGGTCGACGATCGATCCCTTGCGGAACCTCGTGGCGATCGGCGCGAACAGCCCCTGGTTGGTGGGGATCCGGATGCCGCCGCTGGCCATCAGCATCAGGAAGGCGATCCGGACCGCCCCCTTGGCCGCCGCGGGCGGCATGTTGCAGATGCCGGGCGACTGGTCGTCGGAGCCGGAGAAGTCGAAGGTGATGTCGCTGCCGGCGATCTCGATGTCGACAGCGATCTTGTACTTCCGCGTCGGGTCGACGCCGTCGGAGGTCATGAAGCTCTCGCCGTGGTAGCGACCGTCGGGCCAGCGGCCGACCTCGGCCTCGACCTGGCGGCGGGAGCTGTCGAGGATGTAGCGCCAGTGCGACTCGTAGCTGTCGAGTCCGTAGCGCTCGACCACCTCCACCACCCGGCGGGCCCCGACGGTGCAGCAGCCGACCATCGCCCGGATGTCCTCCATGACGAAGCCGAACCGGATGTTCGCGGCGAGCAGGTCCCACACGTCTTTGCGGGGCACGCCCTTCTCGGCCAGCTTGAGCGGCGGGATGCGGAGCGCCTCCTGCCAGATGTCGCGGGCGTTGGGGTTGTAGCCGCCGGCGGTCATGCCGCCGATGTCGGCGAGGTGCCCCTTGGCCGCGGCCCAGCCGATCAGCCGGCCCTCGGCGAAGATCGGCAGGAAGATCCCGGTGTCGGCGTTCTGGTTTCCCCCGTGGTAGACGTCGTTGTGGATGATGACGTCGCCCTCGTGGATGTCGTCCCCGAAGTACTCGATGATGTACTCCAGCGACGGGTGCGCGCCGAACGCGATGATCGCCGCGAACTCGGCCTGGGCGAGCGTGTTGCCGTTGCGGTCGAAGATGACCGTCACCAGGTCGCCGATCTCGTTGAAGATGGGCGAGCGCGACGAGCGCATCAGCATCGTCGCCATCTCCTTGCTGATGGAGTCGACCCGGCGCTGCAGCACGGAGGCCGTGATCGGGTCGATGCCGGCGGCCGGGGCGGCCGGGGCGGTGCTCTGGTCAGTGGTCATGGACGGAGACCCCTCCTCGGGAGATGCGGTGGAGACCGGTGGGGTGCTCGGACAGCTTCCGGCTCCCGCCGGGCTCCACGATGAAAGTGTCGGACATGTAGCCGCTGTGGCGACCCTCGGTGTCCTGGACCATCGGGTGGAGGGTCAGGACCATCCCCGCCTCGATGGTGTTGTCGGCCGACTGGTCGGGGTCCTCGACGACGTCGAGCCCGATCATCGGGTCCTCGATGACGTCGAGCCCGAGCGAGTGCCCCGACCAGTACGACGTGGTGGCGCCGTGCTGCTCGACGCCGGCCAGCACGGTGCGCTGGATGTCGCTGGGAATCGCCCCGGGCGTCATCGCCCGGGCGCCGTTGCCGATGCCGTCGGTGACCGCGCGGGCCATCCGTGCGGTGACCTCGTCCGGAGCGGCGAAGGTGACCATCCGGGCCAGCTCGGTCCAGTAGCCGCGCGGCCCGATCATCTCGAACGAGAAGGTGTGCACGTCGTGCGTGCCGAGCACCCGGTCGCGTGGGCTGTCGAACGTCGAGCGGGAGTGCTCGTTCTGCTCGTCGGTGTGCATCGACAAGAAGATCGGGTCCTCACCGCCGAGCAGGTGCCCGACCCGGTGCATCTCCGCCGCGATCTCGCGCTCGGTGATGCCGGCGTGCGCGATCTCGAGCAGCCGGTGGAAGCACTGGTCGAGGATGTACGCCGACTCCTCGGCACCGGCCAGCTCCCAGGCGCTCTTGACCGCGCGGACCCGCTCGAACTCCTTGGTGAAGTCGACGAACGCGCAGCCGGGGAACGCCTCGGTGAGCGCGAGGTACTCGTTGACCTTGAGCACCTGGCCGAGCCCGATGACGCCGACCTTCTCCAGCCGGTCGGCCTCCTTGAGCGCCTCGACCAGACCGGCGCCGGTGGTCTGCGGGAACCGGTAGTCACGCACCCAGCCGGAGACCGGCTTGCGGGCGCTCACCAGGCTGCCCGAGAGCACGAGCACCGGCTCGCGCTCGCGCAGGAGCACGGCGTTGCCGTACTTGTGGCACAGGTTGTAGTCGGCGACGTAGCGCAGCGACCCCTTGTGGCCGCGGTAGTCGTTGGCCGCGAAGACGAGGGCGTCGAGGTCGTGCGCGACCATCGCCCGGTCGAGCGCGGCCCACCGCCGATCGCGCTCGTCGATGGACTGGGACATGGGGAACCTCCTCCACTGAGGACGGGGGCGGACGACGGCCTGGCCGTCGGGCCCGGACACGGTGAGGACCGGCGCCGTCCGGCGTGAGAGGCCACGCGGGGCCGGCGATCCGAGGGTCGGTCCTCGAAGTGCCGTGAACGTAGTCCCGACGAAACGAGGCCGAGAACGAGCGGCGCTATGTTTTTCGTTGTGGCGAATTCCGCACCTCCGATCGAGTCCCTGCATCGCGGCCTGGTCCTCCTCAAGGAGCTGCGCGACGGCCGGGTCCTCGGCGTCAAGGAGGCCGCGGAGCTGCTGGGCGTCGCGCCGTCGACGGCCCATCGGCTGCTCACCGCCCTCTGCTACGACGGCTTCGCGGTCCAGGACCGGGACCGCCAGTACCGGCTCGGCCCCGAGCTGCGTCCCGAGCAGGTGCGCGGGCGCGACGTCGGGGAGTTCCGCACCCTCGTGCACCCGGTGATCGACCGGCTGAGCCAGGCCGTCGGCGAGACCGTGCACGTCTGGGTCCGCCAGGGACCGTTGCTGCGCTGGGTCGACGGCGTCGCCGGCCCCGCCCCGTCCCACGTCGCGACCGACCGGTGGGACCGGGTGCCGGCGTACGCGTCGGCGGCCGGCAAGGCGCTGCTCTCCGAGCTCAACGGCAAGCAGCTCGAGGAGGTCTTCGCCGACGGCCTGCCGCCCGCCCGCTCGTCGCGGATCACCAGCATGCAGTCGCTCAAGCGCCACCTGCACGCCGTCCGCACCCGCGGCTACGCGCTGAGCATCGAGGAGTCCGCGCAGGGTGTCGACGGCATCGCCGTCTGCTCGAAGGACGCGCTGGGGCGGCCGATCTTCGCCATCTCGCTGGCCATCCCGAGCTCGCGCTTCGAGCGCGCCAAGGTGCCCGACTACGTCGAGGCGCTGCGCTACGCCGTCGAGCAGACCGAGGAGGCGCTGGGCTCGCCGACGGACTGATCCTCGACGGGAGCGTCCGAGATTCCCCCTGGGGGAATTCCGCGCGCTCGGCGTGGCCGGGGGCCGCGGGCCGTCAATAGCGTGCCGCCACCCGCAGCGCGGTGGAGGCGTACGCACTTCCGGCGAACCTCCGCCGCTGCTCATCGACCTGCGATCCGAGCGAGGCGCGAGATGACCGTCCAGGAACAACGACCGACAGCACCCGAGAGGGACCGGACCGACCGCTGGAGCGACCTGGTCCACGAGGACCGGGTGCACCGCACCCTGTACACCGAGGCCGACGTCTTCGCCGAGGAGATGGTGAAGGTCTTCGGCGGCGAGTCGTGGGCCTACCTGGCCCACGAGTCGCAGCTGCCCGGGCCGAACGCCTTCGTGTCGGTGCGGCTGGGGCTGCGCCCGGTGCTGGTGACCCGCGACCGGCACGGCGCGCTGCACGCGATCTTCAACCGCTGCGCGCACCGCGCCGCGACCGTATGCCGCGAGGAGTCGGGCACCGCCAAGAGCTTCCAGTGCCCGTACCATGGCTGGACCTTCCGCAACACCGGCGAGCTGGTCGGCGTGCCCTGGCCTCAGGGGTACGCCGAGCTGGACAAGGACGCGTTCGGCCTGACCCGCGTTGCCCGGGTCGAGAGCTACCGCGGGTTCGTGTTCGGGACCATGAACGCCGACGCGCCGTCGGTCGAGGAGTGGCTCGGGCACGCGCGGCCCTGGCTGGACTACTGGATCGACCGGGCGCCCGCGGGCGAGGTGCTGCTGGGCTCGGCCGCCTACCGGATGGGCTTCCGCGGCAACTGGAAGCTCGCCTACGACAACGCCGGCGACGGCTACCACCCGTCGTTCTCGCACCGCTCGCTGCTCGAGATGGCCTCGCGGATGGGCGAGTCGAAGGACATGTCGTACTTCGGGCGCACGCCCGACGACGGCCCGATGGTGTCGTACTCGCTCGGCAACGGGCACAGCGTGATCGACCAGCGGCCCGCGCACGGCGACGAGCCGGGCAGCTTCTGGGCGAACCAGCGTCCGCAGCCGGGCCGCGAGTCGTTCGAGGCGCGGATCCGCGCCGAGCACGGTGCCGACGCCGACCGGCTGCTCGACCTGGCGATCGGCGCCCAGATCAACCTCAGCATCTTCCCGAACCTGCTCATCATCGGGAACCAGGTCCAGGTGATCGAGCCACTGGCCGTCGACCGCACCCAGCTGACCTGGCACGCGACCCGGATCGGCGGCGTGCCCGAGGAGGTCAACACGCTGCGGATGCGCAGCCAGGAGGACTTCCCGGCGTTCGGCGAGCCCGACGACCAGGCCAACTTCGAGGAGGCCCAGCGCGGCCTCGCCGCGACCGAGGCGGAGTGGATCTTCATGAACCGTGGGCTCGACGTCACGCCGTGGCAGTCGCTCGGTGAGGACGGCGTCATCGCCACCGCCGTCACCGACGAGCTGCACATGCGCAGCTACTACGACGAGTGGCTGCGCCGGATGCGGGAGGAGGTCCGATGAGGCTCTCGGCACTTCCCCCGCAGTTCCAGGACACCTCGGCGCACTCCTTCCACGTCGACGCCGACTGGTACGCCGAGCTGGACGCCTTCCGCGCGCTGCTGGCCGACGACTGGCCGGCCGCGCCCATCGACGAGTGGCACCAGGCGCAGTCGTTCCTGGCCCGCGAGGCCCGGCTGGTCGACGAGGGCCGGTTCAACGACTGGCTCGGGATGTTCGCCGGCGACGGCCTGTACTGGGTGCCCGTCACGGCGGGCGGCGGCGACCCGCGGCACGAGGTCAGCCACGCCTTCGACGACCATCGGCGGCTCACCGACCGCGTCTACTGGCTGCGCACCGGCCTGGCCTACAGCCAGATCCCGGCCTCGCGGACCCGGCGCGCGATCACCAACGTCGAGACCGTCACCGACCTCGAGGGACGCCGTCTGGTCCGCTCGAGCTTCGTCGTGCACGAGTTCCGCGCGGGCGTCGCGAAGACCTACGCCGGCTGGTACGGCCACGTGCTCGTGCCCGCGGACACTGGCGGGGACGACTGGCGGATCCGGCTCAAGCTGGTGAACCTGCTCGACTCCGAGCAGTACCACGAGAACCTCACCCTGGTGTTCTGACGTGGACACCACCGACCAGGCCGCCGACAGCGCGCGCCTGGAGCGCGAGCTCGCCCTCCTCCGGGCCCGCGTCCGGCGGCTGGAGCGCGACCTCGCGTCCGTCCAGCCGCTGGTGCGGACCGCCCGCCACCTGGCGCCGTGGGACTTCACGCCCTACCAGGTGCGGCCCGACGGCGACTGGGTCGCCGTCGACCGGCGCCGGGTCGAGGAGCTCCTCGCCGCGCTCGCCGCCATCGACCACTGGGTGCCGTGGAGCACCCCCATCGAACCGAGGCCCCAGCCATGACCATCGCTGTGCTCAGCCACGTCCCCGAGCCCCTGATCGCCGTCCTGCGCGAGCGGGCGGCGGCCGCGGGCCGCGAGCTGACCGTCTACGCCGCCTATCGCGGCGAGCTCCCCGAGCGGGACGCTCATGAGGCCTGGGTCGTGCTCGGCGGTGCGCAGAGCGCGCACGCGGACCGCGCCACCCTGCAGCCGGAGATCGACACACTCGCGGGCGCGGTTGACGACGGACTGCCGCTGCTCGCGATCTGCCTCGGCGCCCAGCTGCTCGCCGTCGCGACCGGCGGGCGGGCCTTCACCGGCGACAGCGGGCTGGAAGCGGGCCTGATCGAGGTCTCCTCGACCGCGGCGCAGCCCCCCTCGGGCCGGTATCTCTCGTTCCACTCCGACTCGATGGAGCCGCCGCCGGGGGCCGAGCGCCTGGCGAAGAGCGACCGCTACCTCCAGGCCTGGCGGTACCGCAGCGCGCTGGCGGTCCAGTTCCATCCCGAGCTCGACGTCACCGGCTTCGAGGCCGTGCTCGACGTCGAGGAGGACAAGCTCGCCCATTTCGGCGTCGACGTGCCCGCCCTCCGGGCCGAGATCGCCGTCCCCCAACCCTCGCCGAGCGCCGGCGAGCGCCTGATCGACAGCTGGCTGGCCGGTCTCCCGGCCCGCCCCTGACAGCCCACTCACCCATCCAGGAGGAATCATGTCCGCGAAGTTCATCGAGCAGCACGGGCTCCACACCGCCGACCAGGCGACGGCCGCCGAGCAGTCGCTCAAGGTCATCGAGCAGCAGGGCATCGAGATCGTCCGGCTGGTCTGGCCCGACCAGCACGGCCTGCTCCGTGGCAAGGCGCTGACCACCGACGCCTACCGCGCGGCGCTGGCCGCCGGCAACGAGATCACCATGGCGCCGTTCTTCTTCGACCCCGCCAACGCGATCGTGTTCAACCCGTTCACCCCGGACGGCGGCTTCACCGTCGACGGCCTCGGCGGCAGCCCCAACGTCAAGATGGTCCCCGATCCGGGCACCTTCACCGTCCTGCCCTGGCTCGACAAGACGGCGCTGGTGTTCTGCGACCTCTACCTCGTCGACGGCCGGCCGTTCCCCCTCGCGCCGCGCTCGATCCTCAAGCAGGTGCTCGCCGAGCTCGACGACGCCGGCATGCGGCTGATCGCGGGTGTCGAGATGGAGTGGTATCTCACCAGGCTCCTCGAGGACAGCCTGACCGGCGTCTCCCTCGGCGCACCGGGCACGCCCGCCGACCCGCCGGCGGTGGCACCGGTGGCCCGTGGCTACAGCTATCTGCTGCTGGAGCACCTCGACGAGATCGACCCGGTGCTCGCGCCGATCCGCGACGCGTTGCTCGCGATGGGCCTGCCGCTGCGCTCCTTCGACGACGAGTGGGCGCCCAGCCAGGTCGAGACCACCTTCGACATCCTCGAGGGCCTGGCCGCGGCCGACTCGGCCGCGCTCTTCCGCACCACCACCAAGCAGGTGGCCCGGCGACACGGCCACCACGCATCATTCATGTGCACCCCCGCCATCGAGGGCTTCTACGCCAACGGCTGGCACCTGCACACCTCGATCGTCGACCGGGAAGGCCGCAACCTGATGGTGCCCGGCGAGGGCGAGGCGCTCTCGGAGCTCGGCCGCCACTACGTCGGCGGCACCCTGGCGCACGGCGTCGCGGCGTCGGTGTTCACCACGCCGACGGTCAACGGCTACCGCCGGCGCCGGCCGTACTCGCTCGCCCCCGACCGGCTCACCTGGGGCCAGGACAACCGGGCCGCGATGATGCGGGTCATCAGCGCCCCCGGCGACACCGCGTCCCACGTGGAGAACCGGGTGGGCGACTCCGCCGCCAACCCCTACCTCTACATCGCCGCGCAGGCCGCGGCCGGACTCGACGGCATCCTGAACCGGATCGAGCCGGGCCCGATCAGCGCGGACCCGTACGCCGCCGACGTCCCGCAGCTGCCGACCTCGCTCGCCGAGGCGGTCGAGGCCCTCGACGGTGACGCCTTCTACCGCAAGACGTTCGGTGACGGCTTCGTCGACTACCTGGTCACCATGAAGCGCAGCGAGGTCGACCGGCACCGCGCGTGGGTGGAGGCCCATCCCGACGAGTCGACGTACGTCAACGGGGTCTCCGACTGGGAGCACCGCGAGTACTTCGACCTGTTCTGACCATGCCGACCATCGAGTTCACCTGTCCGGACGGCAGTCACCGCACGGTCGAGGCGCGCGTGGGCGCGTCGGTCATGGAGACCGCCGTCAAGCTCGGCGTCCCCGGGATCGTCGGCGAGTGCGGCGGCGGGCTGTCGTGCGCTACCTGTCACGTCTTCGTCGACGCCGACCAGATCGACCTGACCGGCCCCGCCACGGACTTCGAGGAGGAGATGCTCGAGGACGCGGTGACGCCGCCGACCGAGCTGAGCCGGCTGTCGTGCCAGATCACCATGACCGACGCGCTCGACGGCCTCCGCGTCAGCATCGCCAAGGAGCAGCAGTGACGGCGCCGGCCGGGTGCGTCGCGGTCGTCGGCGCCGGCCAGGCGGGCCTGCAGCTCGCCACCACCCTGCGTGCTCTCGGGTACGACGGCCGGGTGGTGCTCGTCGGCGCCGAACCGGCGCTCCCCTACCAACGCCCGCCGCTGTCGAAGGCCTATCTGGCCGGCACGGTACCGGCCGAGGACCTGGCGCTGCGCGACCCGGCGTACCTCGCCGAGCAGGGGGTCGAGCTCGTCGCCGGGCGCCGGGTCGTCGGGGCGACCCTCACCGGCGTCGGCGGCGTGCTCCGGCTCGACGACGGCGTCGTGCTCGGATTCGACCGGCTGGCCCTCACCACCGGCGCGACGGCCCGGCGGCTGCCCGTGCCCGGCGCGGGACTGCCGGGCGTCCTCGGCCTGCGCAGCGTCGCGGACGCCGAGCAGCTGCGCTCGGGGTTGGCGGAGGCCGCTGACGTCGTCGTGGTCGGCGGCGGCTTCGTCGGGCTCGAGGTGGCCGCGACGGCGCGGGCACAGGGGAAGCGGGTGCACGTCGTCGAGGCGGCCGACCGACTCCTGGCCCGGGTCGTCGCGGCGCCGTTCTCGGCGCACGTGCGCGCCTGGCACGAGTCCCGCGGCACCACCGTGCTGACCGGCGCCTCGGTGAGCGCACTGGACGGGACCGACCGGGTCACCGGCGTCGTGCTCGGCGACGGCCGCACGCTGGCCGCCGACCTCGTGGTCACGGGCGTCGGCGCGGTTCCGGACGTCGCCCTGGCCCAGGCCCTGGGCCTGGAGGTCGAACGCGGCATCGTCACCGACGCGGCCGGCCGCACCAGTCATCCGCACGTCGTCGCGGCCGGCGACTGCACCGTGCAGCCACACCCCCACCTCCCGGGCCGAGGGCTCGGCATCGAGTCGGTCAACAACGCCGTGGAGCAGGCCAGCGCCGCCGCGGCGGTCCTGCTGGACCAGGAGCCGGCGCCGCGCGGCGTCCCGTGGTTCTGGTCGAACCAGGGCGAGCTCAGGCTGCAGACCGCCGGCATCGCCGACGGCCACGACCAGGTCGTCGTCCGCGGCGACGGGGGCGCCGACGGCACCGGCCGGCTCACCGTCCTCTACTACCGAGCCGGCCGGCTCATCGCCGCCGACGTCGCCGGCAACCCGCGTGACTTCAACGCCGCCCGCGACGCCCTCGCCCACGGCCTGAGCGTCGACCCGGAGGCGGCGCGGGACGCCGGTGTACCTCTCAAGTCCCTCGTCGAGGATCCGTCGGCGCCGGCGCCCACGGGCCCGGCTCTCGCCGCGCATCTGACGAACGGACCGTGAGGCCGGCGGCGCGCTCTCTGCCCGCTCGCCGCCGGCCGCTACCGCCGCGGGACCGGCTGTGGCCGCGCCGAGCCGGGGACGACCTGCCCGTCGATCAGCAGCGTCGAGGTGTAGCTCTCCAGGTCGTCCGGGATCTCGAAGACCGAGTACCCGGCGCCGTCGACCTCGTGGACGGGCAGCGTCGTCGTGCGCTCCCCCGCCTCGATCCGCACCCCGTCGACGTCGGGATGGACCGAGAAGACCCACACGAACGAGTCGCCGACCTCCGCGCCGGAGTCGTCGTAGCGCGCGGGGTCGGCGAGGTAGCTCGCCGGGTCGACGACCGTGCCGCAGGCGGTGTCGACGTACGCACCGTAGGTGTACCCGGTCGTGCTCCACTCGCTGCCGAGCAGGTTCTTGCGCTCCTCGACGAGCTCGACGCCCCGGACCGGCTGTCCACACGCGTCGACCCGGTCGCTCTCGACGAGGAGATAGCGGCTGCCGTCCACCTCGCCTGAGGTGACGATCCGCTCCGCGGGGATCGTGTCGACGTACTCGGGGCCCTGGCGCAGCACCGCGCCCGCGGTCAGCGCGACCGGTGCGACGAGCACCCCGGCGCCCACGAGGAGCCGGCGCCGCCGCCGCGACCTCCGGGCTCGGGCCCGCTCCTCGGCGGCGGCGAGGCCGGCGTCGACCGCGGGCTCAGTGATCCCCCCGGCGACCGCGGCCAGCGTGGCCCGGACCCGCTCCGCGGCCATCTCACGACTCAGCACGTCCTTCATGACATCTCCTTGCGCAGCTTGTCGAGGGCCCGGCGGTGGTCCGAGCGGACCGTCGAGGCAGGCCGGCCCACGACGAGCGCGACCTCGGCCAACGGCAGGTCCTCGTAGTAGTGGAGGACGACGACGGCCCGCTGCACCCACGGCAGCCGGGCCACGCGCGCCCACATCTCGTCGATCTCCGGCGGCAGCTCGACCCGCGGGCGCTCGGGCACGCGGGCCCGGCGCCGCAGCACCCGCCGCTGCTCACCCTTGACCGCGTTGACCACGGCCCGGCGCAGGTACGCCGGCGGGTTCTCGATCGCCTCCCACCGCTGGTGGGCCGAGGCGAACACCGCCTGCACCACGTCCTCGCTCGTCTCGTGCGAGCCCGACATCAGGTAGGCGAGCCGCACCAGCTCGACGCGGTGCGCGCGATAGGCCTCCTCGAAGCCCGCGGCCGCGACCTGTCGTTTGGCAGTCATCACACCCCTTCGTCGTCCGAGCATGCCGGAACGTTGCACCCGATCCGGCCACTGCCGTCGCCTGGGCCGCCTAGGCTGCCGGGCATGGCACAGGTCTCGGTCGGGCGGGTGGGCGGCGACGTCGTCGTCCCGGGCGACGTCTGCGTCAAGACCGGCGTGCCGACCCGGCAGCGGGTCACGATCAGCGGCGCCACGGTGCCCTCCTGGGTGCACGCACTCATCGTGTTCAGCTTCCTCGCGTGGCTGATCGCCCAGTCGAACTCGCAGCGCCGCTACCGGGTCGAGGTGGCCTTCCAGCACGCCGCCTGGGACCGCTGGAACCGGCTCCGTCGGCTCGCCTGGGCGCTCGGGACCGGGGGTCTGGTGGCGGCCTTCTGGGCCTCGACCTCCGGCGTACCGCACGGTCTCGCCTTCCTCGCCCTCACCGCCGGCGGCTTCGTGCTCGGCCTCGGCAACGCACTGGTCCACACCGTCGGCTTCCGGCAGCAAGACGACCTGCTGGTGATGACGCGGGTCCACCCCGACGCGGTCGCCGCGATCCGGGCGGCGAGGATCGCGTCACAACCCTGACCGCGCCGCGTGTTAGGGCCGGGAAGGGCGGGGCCGCGGCCTAGGCTGCTCGGTCGTGGATCGCTACGGGACCGACGTACTGTCAGGCGACTGGAAGGTCCCCAAGCGGGGCCGGGCCGTGGAGACCGCGGCCGACACCGGGCTCGTGGTCGAGGAGGTCACGACCGACTGGTGCGGCGAGATCGTCGCGGTCGACCGGGACCTCGACACGGTGACCCTGGAGGACCGGCACGGCAAGCGGCGCACCTTCCCGCTCGGCACCGGCTTCCTCCTCGAGGGCAAGCCGGTGATCCTGGTGCCGCCGATCACACAGGCCGGCCCGGTCAAGCCCACGCGTACGGCGAGCGGCTCGATCGCCGTCCACGACGCGAAGGCGCGGGTCGCGCGGGCCAGCCGGATCTTCGTCGAGGGCCGCCACGACGCCGAACTGGTCGAGAAGGTGTGGGGCGACGACCTGCGGATCGAGGGCGTGGTCGTGGAGTACCTCGGCGGCGTCGACGACCTCGCCGACCACCTGCGCCACTTCAAGCCCGGACCCGAGCGGCGCGTCGGCGTCCTGGTCGACCACCTGGTGCCCGGCTCCAAGGAGAGCCGGATCGCACAGAACATCATGAAGTCGCCCGTCGGCAAGGACGTGCTGATCGTCGGACACCCCTTCATCGACATCTGGCAGGCCGTCAAGCCGTCGCGACTCGGGTTCGAGGCCTGGCCGAAGGTGCCCAAGGGGATCGACTGGAAGACCGGCACCTGTCAGCAGCTCGGCTGGCCGCACCGCGACCAGGCCGACATCGCCCGGGCGTGGAAGCACATCCTGGGCGGGGTGCGGGGGTTCCAGGACCTGGACCCGGCGCTGCTCGGTCGGGTGGAGGAGCTGATCGACTTCGTCACGGCGGCCTGAGGACGAACTGGTCTGACCACCTGACCGCTTGCGGTTTGGGACCAAAACGGTGCGACACGCCGACGACCGTTGCGGTTTGGGACCAAACCGCAACGTCACAACCCCGCGCGGAACCTCTCCAGCACCTCATCCACCCGCGCCGAGTCCCGCGCCTCCAACGGGATCAACAACTCCGCGACGACGTCGGTGAGCTCGGCGATCCGCCGGTTCAGCTGCCGGTTCTCCTGCACCTCCTCCTCGAGCACCCGCACCCGCTCGCGCAGGCTGGCGTGCTCGCGCAGCCGGCGGCGGGCGAGCCGGGCGCGGTGGGCGAGATCGGTCATGACGTCTCCTTCGCAGGGTCCTTCGCAGGGGCCGGCGCCGGCCAGGCGGCGCGGATGCGGCACACGGCCGGGTCGGGCAGGTCGAACATGTCCTCGCCGGGGCCGGTGGTGAGGCTCTCGACGATGCCGCCGGCGGCCTCGATGCCGCGGCGCACCACCTCGACCGGCGTACGTCGGACCAGCCCGTCGGTCGGGCTGGGCTCGCCGGCGGCGAACTCCAGGAACAGTCGCCCGCCGCCGGGGCGCAGGGCCATCCGGGCGAGCAGCCAGAGCTGGTCGAGGGCGGCGGGGTCGAGGCAGCCGACGAGGTGGCGGGCGTAGAGGTGGTGGGGGTCGCGGGCCAGGCGGGTGCCGTGCAGCAGGGTGGAGCGGAGCTCGCCGAGGATCAGCTGGTCCACCTCGACCGGGACCCCGCGCCGCCGGGATCGGCGGCGGGCGACGGCCAGCGCGCCGCGGGAGAAGTCCACGGCGCTGACCGGACGGCCCGAGGACGCGAACCAGATCGCGTCGCGGCCGGTGCCGGTGCCGAGGTCGGCGACCGGCAGTGCGCCGAGCTGCGGCGCGACCCACTGGGCGAACGACGAGGGGGCCCGGGGCACGGCGGCGCGCCGGGGTCCGTTGTGGAGCTCGGTCCAGCGGCCCATCTCGGTGCGGAAGCCGCGCAGCCAGCCGTCGAGGCGGCGTACGCCGGCCGGCGGGTCGGCGTACTTGAACGACGGGTCGGGGCTGCGCCAGCCGGGACCGTAGAGGAAGGCGAGCATGGCCTCGGGGTCGCGGGGTGCGGGGAACTCGTGTCCGTGCAGCTCGATCGTCGAGAACGGCACGATCGCCTCGCGCGGGAGGCGGCCGCTGCGGTTGCCGAACTGGTAGAAGGTGCCGTCGATGTGGAACGCCGAGAACACGTCGATGTGGCAGACCCGGCCGTCGGAGAGCGGGAGCAGCAGCTTCACGTCGCCACCCGACATCCGCAGCACCCGCCACCCGCGGGCGCGCAGGGCGCGGGTGATCCGGTACGACTCGAGGACGATGTCGGCCGGCGAGGTGTGCTCGGAGAGGTAGCACAGGTCGGTGTCGGAGTCGTGGGCGAGCATCCGGCCCTCACGCACGGCACCGAGCAGCGCCCCGTAGTTGAGGTACGCCGCCACGCCGGCGTACTCGCTCAGGTCGTCGATCGCGCGGCGGGTGCCGCGCAGGATCTCGTCGCGCACCCCCTCGTCGGTGGCGGCGAAGGAGCGGGCCAGGTGGCCGACCTTGTCGACGCTGAGCCGGTGCCCGGAACCGTCGACGACGGCGAGCGGTCCCTCGCCGGCACCGAGCCCGATCTCGGCGTCGTACAGGACGGCGGCGCCGGCCGCGTCGGTCACCCGCACCCGGCCGCGGCCGCTGAGGTGGGGGCGCAGCACGCCCGGCCACGGGACCAGCACTCCCCCGGCGGCGGGCTGCCCGTCGCGCAGCGGGGTGAGGGACCAGACGTAGTGGCCGTCGATCTCGACGACCAGGGGCGCGTCCCCGGGCGGTACCAGCAGGCCGTCGTCGGAGACGGCGACACTCATGCGCTGGACGCTCCGCGGTGGGCGAGCGCCTTGCGCAGCGCGGTGGACGAGGTCTGGAGCGTGTAGGGGAAGTAGGTGACCTCGACGCCCAGCGCGGCCATCTGCTCCTCGAGCCTGCGGCCCTTGGCGGTCCCCTGCCAGTCGTCGCCCTTGAAGATCCGGTGGAACCCCACATCCCGCCAGGAGTCGGTCTTGTCCGCGGTGCTCTCGGCGTAGACGGCGTCGACGATGCCGATCGCCTCGACGATCTCGAGCCGCTCGGCGAGCGGAACGGTCGGGAGCACGCCCTTGGTCTCCACGCACACCTCGTCGGCGACGACTCCGGCGACCAGCACGTCACACCACTGCCGCGCCTGGCGCAGCGCGTTGAGGTGTCCCACGTGGAAAAGGTCGAAGGCGCCCGGCACATAGCCGATCACGGGGCCGACGACGTCACCCGACTTGTTCATAAAGTCGAGTGTAACACTGTATTTAATAGGAGTTCACGTCAGGAGCCGATGCACGACCCCGTCGGCGAGCAGCCGACCCCGCCGGGTGAGCACCACCCGGTCACTCCGGTCCGCCACCAGGCCGTCGGCGACCAGGCCGGGAAGCGCCGCCCGCGCGGCGTCGTCGAGCACCTCGACCGGCAGCCCGGAGCGCAGCCGCACCTCCAGCAGCACCCGCTCCACCCGCCGGGTCTCCGCGTCCAGCACCTCCCGCGCGTGGGCCGGCGTGGCGCCCTCGGCCAGCCGTCCGGCGTACGCCGCCGGGTGCTTGACATTCCACCAGCGCACCCCGCCGACATGGGAGTGCGCGCCGGGCCCGATCCCCCACCAGTCCGCGCCGGACCAGTAGCCCAGGTTGTGGCGGCACCGAGCGGCATCGTCGCGCGCCCAGTTCGAGACCTCGTACCAGCCCAGCCCGGCACCGCCCAGCCGCTCGTCGGCTTGGACGTACTTGTCGGCGAGGTCGTCGTCGTCGGGCATCGGCAGCTCGCCGCGCCGCACCCGCCGGGCGAGGGCGGTGCCGTCCTCCACGATCAGGGAGTACGCCGACACGTGGTCCGGCGCGCACGCCAGCGCCGCCTCCAGGGTCCGCTCCCAGTCGTCATGGCTCTCCCCCGGCGTGCCGTAGATCAGGTCCAGGCTGAGCTGCTCGAAGCCCGCGGCCCGCGCCGCCTCGACCACCCCGGGCACGCGCACCGGGTCGTGGGTGCGGTCCAGCACCGCCAGCACGTGCGGCACCGCGGACTGCACGCCGAACGAGACCCGCGTGAAGCCGGCCTCCCGGAGCCGCTCGAGGTAGCCCCGGTCGACCGAGTCCGGGTTCGCCTCGGTGGTGACCTCGGCGTCCGGCGCCAGGCCGAACTCGTCGTCGATCGCCCGCAGGATCCGGCCCAGGTCCTCGGGCGGCAGCAGCGTGGGCGTGCCGCCGCCGAGGAACACCGTCTCGACCGGGAGCTCCCGCTCGCCGAGCACCCGCCGGGCCAGCCGGACCTCGGCGACCGCCTGCTCGGCGTACGACGACCGGGAGACGCCGGGCCCGAGCTCCTCGGCCGTGTAGGTGTTGAAGTCGCAGTAGCCGCAGCGCACCCGGCAGAACGGCACGTGGACGTAGAGCTCGAAGGGACGGGCGCCGAGCTCGCTCAGCGCGGACGGCGGGAGGGAGCCGTCGGTCGGGACGGGATCACCTTCGGGAAGGGCGGACGGCACGGCGCCAGTGTCCCAGGCCGGCCCCGGATCCCACGATCCACGCCCAGCCTGGATGCGCTCAGACGGGAACGTTGAGGGTCGCCACGTAGCCGTCGGCGACCGAGCCGGTCATGGTCACCATCTGCAGCGAGTAGCCGTCGCGGAAGATGCTGTCGGAGTCGAGGGAGATGGCGCGGAAGTTCGGCACGCTCGCGCCGTAGCCCGTCGAGGCGTAGACCTCCTCCGCGACCCGCGCGGGAAAGGCGAGCTGGCTGGTGCGCAGCTTCGGCGCGGCTCCACGCGTCGCCGCCGCGAGGCTCTCGTAGACCTCGAAGTGGATGTGCGGCCAGCGCTGCGGGTAGCAGCCGGGGAAGACCGTGAGGAACTCCAGGCCGCCCTCGGCATCGGCCTCCTGGACGCCCCGCAGGTAGTTCTCGTCGCGGGCGCCGTCGTTGTAGAGCGAGTAGCGCCCCTCGCGGTCGCACTGCCAGGCGTAGACCGCCGCCCCCGCCAGCGGGGTCACCTCGGAGCCCGCGAGGTCGAAGATCCGCATCCGCAGGGTCACCGGGACCCCCTGGGCCACGCCCGACGCGCTGCCGAAGCTGGCCCGGATGTCGCGGCGTACGACGCCGGCCTCGGTGAGCACGTCGGGCCCGTTGCTGCCGTCGGCCGGGAACGGCCCCTCGGTCTCCTCCGGGATCTCGCCCGCCTTCGGATCGACCGGGTGCTCGCTCACCGTGTCCGTGGGGCTCGGCGGCGGCGAGGCCGGTGACGGGGTGGTCGGCGGCGCGGTCGGCGGGGTCGAGGTGGGGCTGCCGGCGGCGGGCTCGCCGTCGGTCGCGCAGCCCGCGAGGGCGAGCGCGCCCGCTCCTCCCACCACGCCGAGCAGTCCGCGGCGTCCGGTGCGCAGGATCCGGGGCAGGTCGTGGCGGAGTCCGAGATCGTGGTCGTGCGTCATGACGTCATCGAACCCGGCGTTCCTGAGGGGGGGCCTGAGCACTCCCGTGCTACGGGAGCTCACACCGGCACGTTGAGCGTCACCGTGTAGCCCTCGTCGACCGACCCGGTGACCTTGGCGAGCTGCAGCGAGTAGCCGTCGCTGAAGATGCCGTCGGTGTCGAGGCTGAGCTTCGCGAGGTTCTGCACGCTCTGCTCGTAGCCCTCGGTCGCGTAGACGTCGTTGCAGACGTCCTCGGGCAGCGCGAGCTGGGAGGTGCGCAGCTTGTTGGCGACGTCGGTGGCGGCGTCGAGGCTCTCGTAGACCTCGAAGTGCATGTGCGGCCACCGCCCGGAGTAGCAGGCGGGGAAGATGGTGGTGAAGGTGAGGTTGCCGTCCTCGTCGGCGGCCTGGACGCCGCGCAGGTAGTTCTCGTCGGCGATCTCGTCGTCGTACATCGAGTAGCGGCCCTCGCGGTCGCAGTGCCACAGGTAGATCGCCGCGCCCGCGAGCGGGGTGACCTCGTCGCCGTTGAGGTCGTAGACCTTGAGCCTGACCGTGGTGGGGATGCCCTCGGCGACACCCGAGGCGCTTCCGAAGCTGGACGTGAGGTCGCTGCGGACCACGCCGGACTCGCTCAGTACGTCGGGCCCGTTGCTGCCGTCGCCGGGGTACGGGCCGGCGGTCTCCTCGGGGATCTCGCCCTCGGCGACCTCGACGCCGCTGTCGGCGCCCATCGCGCCTCCCGGAGGCGCCCCGGCGGGGCCGCCGGACGACGCACCGGGCGAGCCGGAGGAGGTGGACCCCGACACCGTCGCGGTGTCGTCGGAGCCGCAGGCGGTCAGCGCCGCGGCCGCGCCGACCCCGCCCAGGAGCCCGAGCAGCCCGCGCCGGGCCAGCAGCCTCGGCAGGTCGTGGGACAGCCCGAGGTCGTGCTCCTCGGTCTCGTGGGTCTCGTCGGCTCCGCGGTGGTGGCTCATGCCCCGAGTCTCGGGGCCGTTCCTGTGGGCTCGCTGTGTCAGCCGTAGAAGGACTCGATGAGGTCCTTGTTGTTGGTCTCGACCACGTTCCGCTTCACCTTCAGCGACGGGGTCAGCTCACCGGACTCGATGCTCAGGTCGTGGTCGAGCAGCTTCCACTTCTTGATCGTCTCCCAGCGGTTGAGCTGGGCGTTGAGCTGGTCGACGTAGTCCGCGACCATCGCCTGGACGGCGTCGTCGTTGACGAGGGCGGTGTAGTCCTTGCCCTCCTTGCCGTTCTCGGCGGCCCAGCCGGCGATCGCGTCGGGATCGAGGGTGATCAGCGCGGAGACGAAGTTGCGCTCGGCGCCGAACACCATGAACTGGCTGACGTAGGGACACAGCGCCTTGAACTTGGCCTCGATCGCGGGCGGGGCGATGTACTTGCCGCCGGAGGTCTTGAAGAGCTCCTTGATCCGGCCGGTGATCGTCAAGAAGCCGTCGGCGTCGAGCTCGCCCTTGTCGCCGGTGCGCAGCCAGCCGTCCTCGGTGAGCGCCTCGCCCGTCGCGTCGGGGCGGTTGTGGTAGCCGGCCATGACGTGCGGGCCCTTGAGCTGGACCTCGCCGCCCTCGCCGATGCGGACCTCGGTGCCGGGGAACGGCTGGCCGACGGTGCCGAGCTTGTAGGCGTCCGGGTGGTTGACCGTGGCGCCGGCGGCGTTCTCGGTCATGCCGTAGCCCTCGAGGATGAGGACGCCGGCCGCGTGGAACCAGGCGGCGATGTCGGCGTTGAGCGCGGCCGAGCCGGAGATGAAGAACTTCACCCGGCCGCCGAAGCGCTCGCGGACCTTGCTGAAGACCAGCTTGTCGAAGAGGGCGTGCTGGAGCTTGAGCGGCAGCGGCACGGACTTGCCGGCCAGGCGCAGCGCGTCGACCTTGCGGCCGACCTCGAACGCCTTGAGGAAGATCTTCTCCTTGGCGCCGCCCTCGGCGGCCTGCATGGTGACGATCCGGGCGTGCGCCTTCTCGAAGATGCGGGGCGCGGCGCCCATGAAGGTCGGCTTCACGATGCCGAGGTTGTCGACGATCTTGTCGACCCGGCCGTCGATCGCGGTGGCGAAGCCACAGGCGAGCTGGGTGGAGAGCAGCACCTTGCCGAAGGAGTGGGCCATCGGCAGCCACAGGAACTGCAGGTCGTCCTCGTGGAGGATGTCCTGGGCCTTGATCGCCTCGCCCTCGAACACCCACGCGCGGTGGAGGGTGCGCACGCCCTTGGGCTTGCCGGTGGTGCCGGAGGTGTAGATCAGGGTGGCGAGCTGGTCGGGTCCGATGGCCCGCGCGACCTCGTCGACGGCGTCGGGGTTCGCGGCGAGGTGGGCGTCGCCGAGCTCGGCGAGCTGGTCGAGCGAGATCACCCAGTCGCCGTCGGCACCCTCGGCCAGGGCCGGGTCGAAGGAGACCACCTTGGTCAGCTCGGGCAGCTCGGCGCGGTGCTCGCGCAGCTTGGTCAGCTGGGACTCGTCCTCGGCGAACACGACCCGGCACGCCGAGTCGCTGAGGATGTACGCCGTGTCGTCGCCCCCGGTCGACGGGTAGACCGTGGTCGTGGCGCCGCCCGCGCACATCACGGCGAGGTCGGCGAGGATCCACTCGTAGCGGGTGGACGAGGCGATCCCGACCCGCTGCTCGGACTCCAGGCCGAGCGCGAGCAGTCCGGCGGCGAGGCGGCGTACGCGGTCACCGGCCTGGCGCCAGGTCACCGACTCCCACGCCTCACCCCGCGGGAACCGGAACGCCTCCCGTTCGGCACTCTTCTCCACGCGGTCGAGGAACTGCGCGGCGCAGTTCGGCGGCATGTGCTCGAGGAAATTGGTGTCGTGAATGATGGGCATGACGCTCCCTGCGTTCGCTCGTCTGCTCGTCCGAGACCGGTGTGACTGGGCAGTAACCTAAGCCACGGGCTCCGCCGGGGGTAGCGAACCGGCCGACCTCTGGACGAAATCCTCGGCTTTGGCGCGCACCTTGGGCAGCAGCCCGTCGACCACGAGCAGGTCCGGCAGCCGGCTGCGGTCGGTGTTCAGGGCGACGAAGAGGTCGCGGATGGTCCGGCCGTGCCCCGGCACGTGGACCACCTCGATCGCGTCGCCGGGGGCGATGGTGCCGGTCTCCAGCACCCGGAAGTAGGGACCCGGGCGGGCCTCGCGGGTGAACCTCTTCACCCACGCCCGCGGGTCGAAGCCGCTCTCGCCCATCCAGCCCTTGAAGTCGTTGCAGGGCGTGCGGACGTAGACCGCCTCCAGCAGGACGCCGACGCCCGGCTCGCCGACGCGCAGCCGGGTCCCGATCTCCAGCGCGTTGAGGTCGATCCCCTCGGTGGTCAGGTTCTCGCCGAACTGGCCGTCGCGGATCGGCAGCCCGAGCTCGGCCTCCCAGAAGTCGAGGTCCTCGCGGGCGTAGGCGTAGACCGCCTGGTCAGGGCCGCCGTGGTGCTTGGTGTCGGAGACCGAGTCGCCCTCGATGCCGAGCTGGTGGACCGCGACCGGTCCGCCCACCGGGCGCTTGTCGATCGAGGTGCGGCCGAGACCGGCCCAATCCCTGACCTGTGGCTGGCCGACGCTGATGCTCCGCACGAACGACATGACGCGAGGCTACCTCCGAGGGGTGCGCCCGCTCCTCCTCATTCCCCGCCGGGGGGGCTGGCGCTGGTCCCCGGCCCGCTGTAACACGCTGTCCACCCGTCTGGGCGTCGGTTCTCCGCATCAAACGCCTCCGACACGCCGTGCTCAGCGCTGACAACCGCCGGGTAGTCGCGCTGACAGCGTGTTACAGCGCGGCCCACGAGCGCAGGCTGACGACCCGGTCGCCTCGGTGCGGGTGCTCAGTCCTGGACGGCCTTCGCGACCGTGATGCAGGCGGTGACGTGCTCCCGCTCCTCGGCGCTCAGGGACCGGCGCGCGCGGACCGCGTCCTCGTGGGCCCAGTGCGCGTTGAGGACCGAGCGGACCACCACCCAGTCCCGGGCCCGCGGCTCGTCGAGCCCGGCGCCGTCGACCAGCGCGTGGAAGCGGCGGCGGATGCCGTCGCGCACCGAGCCGACCGCCCACGGGGCGGCGTACTCCTCGAACCGGTCGCGCAGCATCGGCTCCAGCTCGTAGTGCGGGTCGCCGTTGGCCGGCTTCGGGTCGATGACCAGCCAGGCGTCCTCGCCGTCGCGACGGCCGCGCAGCACGTTGCCGTAGTGGAGGTCGCCGTGGATGACGGCGGTCGCGGGCTCCGCGACCAGCTCGCGGGCCAGGCCGAGCGCCTGCTCGACCAGCCGGCGCGGCACCGGCACGGTGTCGGCGTCGCGGGCGAGGGCGGCCGCCCAGCGCTCGACGTACGCCGCCTGGGCGCGTAGCTGCGGCATCGGCGGCAGGTGCAGGTCGGCGTAGCGGCCCGCGACGATCTCGCAGGCCTCCACGTCCCAGGCCTCGGTGAGGTCCTCGCGCTCGAGCCGCTCCAGCAGCAGCGCCCGGCGTCCGGGATCGGCGCGCAGCAGCCGGACCGCGCCGCGGCCGTGCCAGCGCTGGAGCGCGAGGTGCTCGTGCTCGGACTCGTCGTCGGGCAGGCCCACCTTGAGCGCGGCAGGCGTGCCGTCGGCGGTGGTGACCGGGAGCACCAGCGAGCAGAAGCCGTGCCAGCTCTCCCCCTCGGGCGTGAGTCCCCAGTCGTCGAGGACCGCCTGGGTGGTCGCCGGGAGCCGGTCCAGCCAGGCCGCCCACTCGGGGCCGAGCGCGCGCTGGGCGTCGAGCTCGGCGGGGACGGTGACGCGCGGTGGCACGGGGTCATCCCACCAGAGCGGGCCAACCGACGTACCGTGCGGGGCATGCTGGCCATGCGGGTCGACGACGTGCGACGCATCGACCTCGGCAGCTTCGTGCGCCCGGCCGAGGAGACCGGGACCGGGCGGCCGCGAGTCGAGGCGGTGCTGGGCTACGCCGTGCGCACGGCCGCAGGGCTGCTCCTGCTCGACACCGGGATGGGCGACGCCGGCGCGGAGACCGAGGCGCACTACCGGCCGACCCGGGTGCCGCTCCCGGAGGCGCTGGCGGGCGCCGGGCTGCGGCTCGACGACGTCGACCTGGTCGTCAACTGCCACCTGCACTTCGACCACATCGGCGGCAACCCGCTGCTCGCCGGCCGGCCCGTCCTCGCCCAGCGTGGGGAGCTGGAGTCGGCGCGCGGGCCGGACTACACGGTGCCGGAGCTGGTCGACTTCCCGGGCGCCCGCTACGAGCTGCTCGACGGCGAGACCGAGCTCGCGCCGGGGGTGCTCGTCGTACCGACGCCGGGTCATGTCGACGGCCACCAGTCCCTCGTGGTGACCTGCACCGACGGCACCGTCGTGCTCGCCGGCCAGGCGCACGACACGGCGGCGGAGTGGGCCGCGCACGCCGCATCGAGCGCGCCGAGCGCGTGGATGCGGCGGATCCTGGCCCTCGACCCGCGCCGCGTCGTGTTCGCGCACGACGCGGCGGTCTGGGCGCCCTGAGCGGGCCTACTTCTTGGGCTTGTCGCCCGCCGGGCCGGTGGTGGACAGCGCGGCGACGAAGGCCTCCTGGGGCACCTCGACCCGGCCGACCATCTTCATCCGCTTCTTGCCCTCCTTCTGCTTCTCGAGCAGCTTGCGCTTGCGGGTGATGTCACCGCCGTAGCACTTGGCGAGCACGTCCTTGCGGATCGCGCGGATGTTCTCGCGGGCGATCACCCGGGCGCCGATCGCGGCCTGGATCGGCACCTCGAACTGCTGCCGCGGGATCAGCTCCTTGAGCTTGCCGGCCATCATCACGCCGTAGGAGTACGCCGCGTCCTTGTGCACGATCGCGGAGAAGGCGTCGACCGGCTCGCCCTGGAGCAGGATGTCGACCTTCACCAGGTCGGCGGCCTGGTCGCCGGAGAACTCGTAGTTGAGCGAGGCGTAGCCCTTGGTCTTGGACTTGAGCTGGTCGAAGAAGTCGAAGGCGATCTCGCCCATCGGCAGGGTGTAGCGCATCTCGACCCGATCCTCGGACAGGTAGTCCATGCCCTGGAGGGTGCCCCGCTTCTGCTGGCACAGCTCCATGATCGTGCCGATGTAGTCGGCCGGCGCGAGCACCGTGGCGTCGACGATCGGCTCGCGGACCTCGGCGATCTTGCCGTCGGGGTACTCGCTCGGGTTGGTCACGGTGAGCGTCGTGCCGTCCTCCATGACGACCTCGTAGACCACGTTGGGCGCGGTGGAGATGAGGTCGAGGTTGAACTCGCGCTCGAGCCGCTCGCGGGTGATCTCCATGTGGAGCAGGCCGAGGAAGCCGCAGCGGAAGCCGAAGCCCAGCGCGCCCGAGGTCTCCGGCTCGAAGGTGAGCGCCGCGTCGTTGAGCTGGAGCTTCTCCAGCGCGTCGCGCAGCGTCGGGTAGTCGTCGCCGTCGATCGGGTAGAGCCCGGCGAAGACCATCGGGTTGGGGTGCTCGTAGCCGCCCAGCGGCTCGCTCGCCTGGCGGCCGTTGACGGTCACCGTGTCGCCGACCCGGGACTGACGCACGTCCTTCACGCCGGTGATGAGGTAGCCGGTCTCGCCCACGCCGAGCTTGGCCGCCTTCATCGGCTCGGGGCTGATCACGCCGACCTCGAGCATCTCGTGCAGCGCGCCGGTCGACATCATCTTGATCTTGTCGCGATGGGACAGCTCGCCGTCGACCACCCGGACGTAGGTGACCACGCCGCGGTAGGTGTCGTAGACCGAGTCGAAGATGAGCGCCCGGGCCGGGGCGGCGGCATCGCCGACGGGCGCCGGCACCGACCTCACGATCTCGTTGAGCAGCGCCTCGACGCCGACGCCGGTCTTGGCCGAGGTGAGCAGCACGTCCTCGGGCTCGCAGCCGACCAGGTTGGCCAGCTCGGCGGCGTACTTCTCGACGTTGGCGCTGGGCAGGTCGATCTTGTTGAGCACCGGGATGATGTGGAGGTCGGCGCCCATCGCGAGGTAGAGGTTCGCCAGGGTCTGCGCCTCGATGCCCTGGGCTGCGTCGACCAGCAGGATCGCCGCCTCGCACGCCTGGAGCGAGCGGGAGACCTCGTAGGTGAAGTCGACGTGGCCCGGGGTGTCGATCATGTTGAGGACGTAGGTGCCGGGCTCGGCACCCGCCTCGTTGTCGGCGGTGACCGTCCACGGCATCCGCACGGCCTGGGACTTGATCGTGATCCCGCGCTCGCGCTCGATGTCCATCCGGTCGAGGTACTGCGCCTTGGCCTCGCGCTCGCCCACGACGCCGGTGAGCTGCAGCATCCGGTCGGCGAGCGTCGACTTGCCGTGGTCGATGTGCGCGATGATGCAGAAGTTGCGGATGATCGCGGGGTCGGTGTGACCCGGCTGCGGGGCGGCGGCAGACATGGTGGGGCCATTCTCCCAAAGCCGGACGGGTTCAGGAATTCGCCGCCCGCGGTTCACCCGCGGCTCCCCCGCCCGGCACCCCGGCGTTCGCCCGCGAGCGGTGGGCTGGGCGCCATGACCTCGGACCTCTCGGCCCCCACCTCCCGCCGCACCCTGCTGCGCGGCGCCGCCCTCGTCACCGGCACCGCCGCCGCCTCCGGACTCGCCACCGGCGGGCTCGCCGGCCGGGCCGCCGCCGCTCCCCTGCTGGTCCGCCGCGACCGCCCCGCCCTGCCCCTCGGGGTCCAGTCGGGCGACGTCCGGCCGGGCTCCGCCGTGCTGTGGTCCAAGGCCGACCGGCCCTCCCGGCTGGTCGCCGAGATCAGCCGGGACCCGTCCTTCCGCAGGGCGCACACCGTGCGCGGGCCGGTGGTCACGCCCGACACCGACCTCACCGGGCGGATCCTGCTGCGCGGCCTGCCCGAGGGCAGCGACCTCCACTACCGGATCCGGGCCGTCGACCTCCACCACCACCGCGCCACCAGCGCCCCCGTCGTCGGCCGGCTGCGCACCGCGCCCGGCCGCCGTGACGACGTGCGCTTCCTGTGGTCGGGCGACATCGCCGGGCAGGGGTGGGGCGTGAACCCGGCGTACGGCGGCTTCCGGATCGCCGACGCGATGCGCTCGCGCGACGCCGACTTCTTCCTGTGCAGCGGTGACAACGTGTACGCCGACGGCCCGGTCCAGGCCTCCGTCGCCCTGCCCGGCGGCGGCACCTGGACCAACCTGGTGATCCCGGAGAAGACGAAGGTCGCCGAGACGCTCGACGAGTACCGCGGCCAGTACCGCTACAACCTGATGGCCGACAACTGGCGCGCCTTCCTCGCCGAGACCGCGCAGGTCACCCAGTGGGACGACCACGAGGTCACCAACAACTGGTATCCCGGCGAGATCCTCGACGACACGCGCTACACCGAGAAGCGGGTGGACGTGCTCGCCGCCCGCGCGCACCGCGCGTTCCACGAGTACGTGCCCGTGGCGCAGATCTCGCCGGACCCCGAGGGCCGGGTCTACCGGGTGATCCACTACGGGCGGCACCTCGACCTCTTCGTGCTCGACATGCGCACCCACAAGGACCCGAACACCGACGACCGCGAGCCGGCCGGCGACGGCGGCGTCCTCGGCGAGGCGCAGACGGCCTGGCTGATCCACGAGCTGCGGCGCTCGACGGCGACCTGGAAGGTGATCGCCAACGACCTCCCGCTGGGCCTGGTCGTGCCGGACGGCGCCACCGCCCAGGAGGGCCTGGCCCAGGGCGACCCGGGCACGCCGCTGGGTCGGGAGATCGACATCGCCCGGGTGCTCACGGCGCTGCGCCGGGCGGGGATCCGCAACCACGTCTGGCTGACCGCCGACGTGCACTACACGGCGGCGCACCACTACTCGCCCGACCGCGCGGCGTACCAGGACTTCGACCCGTTCTGGGAGTTCGTCTCCGGTCCGCTCAACGCGGGCGCGTTCGGGCCGAACGCGCTCGACGGCACCTTCGGCCCGCGCGCCGACTTCGTCGCGGCCCCGCCCGCCGCCAACGCCTCACCCGCCCAGGGCTTCCAGTTCTTCGGCGAGGTCGAGGTCGACGGCCGCAGTGGGCGGCTGAGCGTCACGCTGCGCGACGTCGACGGTGCGGCGATCTACGCCAGGACGCTGGACCCCGCCGCACGCTGAGTCCGCTCGACGCCGGCCACGAAGGTGCGCAGCACCTCGGTGGTCAGCAGGTCCTCGGGCGCCGTCGCGAACGGATCGGCCGCCAGCACCACGAGGTCGGCCACGCGGCCCGGCGCGATGGCGCCGACCAGCCCTTCCATCCGGGATGCGTACGCCGCGTCCCGCGTGGCGTGGGTCAGCGCCTCGGCCAGCGGCACCGCGAGGTGCGGTGTGTTGGCCGGCAGCCCCTCGACCAGCGCGGAGCGGCGGGTGGTGGCGACGTACATGTTGTGCAGCGGCAGGTGCGGGGCGGTGGGGGCGTCGGTACCGAAGGCGAGCACGGCGCCCGCGTCGGTCATCTCGCGCCACGGGTAGCCGCGCTCGACCCGCTCGTCGCCGAGCACCGCGCGCCAGTTGTCCTGGACCGCGGGGTCGGCGTGGACCGGCTGCATGGACGCGACGACACCGAGCCGGGCCAGGCGGGCGACGCTCTCCTCGGAGACCACCTCGAGGTGCTCCATCCGGTGCCGGCGCTCACGCGGGCCGTTGACCCGGATCGCCTCCTCGAGGGCGTCGAGGGCGATGGCCGAGGCCTGGTCGCCGATCGCGTGGATCGCGATCTGCAGGCCGGCGGCGTCCGCGGCGACGACCACGGGGATCAGCGCCTCGCGGCCCCAGATGGGCGCGGCGTTGCTGCCGTCGGCGTACGGCTTCGCCATCGAGGCCGTGCAGCTGTCGATCACGCCGTCGGCCATGATCTTGATGCCGGTGATCCGCAGCCGGTCGCCGTCGAGGCGGCGGGCGTGGGCCAGCGCGGTCGCGACCTGGGCGAGGTTCTCTGCCTCGGTCGCCGACGGCTTCACCAGCCAGTGCCCGATGACGCGCAGCGGCAGCGCGTCGGCGGCCAGGGCCCGCTCGAAGGCGGCCAGGTCGTGCTCCTCGACGCCCATGTCGACGACCGTGGTGACGCCGTCGGCGAGGTAGCGGGCCATCCCGGCCCGCAGCCAGGTGTCACGGTCGGCGTCGGTGACCTGGGCGGCGAGGAAGCCGCGGGCCAGGCCGAGGGCGGCCATCTCGCTGAGCAGACCGGTCGCCTCGCCGGCCACGTCGCGCTCGATGGTGCCGCCGATCGGGTCCGGGGTGTCGCGGTCGATGCCGAGCTCGCGCAGCGCGGCGGAGTTGCACCAGGTGGAGTGCAGGTCGTTGGCCTGCAGGTACACCGGCACGTCCGGCACGACCGCGTCCAGGAGGTCCTTGTGCGGCGCCCGGCCCTCGAGTGCCGGGAACAGCCAGCTGTTCCCGATCACGCGGGCGCGCCCCTCGGTCGCGGCGGCGGCCACCCGAGCCTGGATCTCGGCGATGCCGGCGGCGTCGACCAGGCCGACCTCCTCCGCCGAGGCGCCCATCTCGACCAGGTGGGTGTGGGCGTCCACGAAGCCCGGCAGCACGAACGCGCCGTCGAGGTCGATCACCTCGGCGCCCTCCGGCGCGGCCTGGTCGAGGGCCTGGACCCGGCCCTCGGCCAGGGTCACCGACCCCGCCCACGGGCGGTCGGGATCGGCGGTGAAGATCCGGGCGTTGCGCAGGACGGTGGCGCGGGGCCGGCCGGGCTGGCGGGTCATCGGGGGGTCCTTCCGTAGAAGAGGCGGGTCAGGCCGGCGTACAGCACCGCGGCGCCGATCATGCCGACCGGGACGGACAGGTCGAGCCCGCCGAGGGAGCGCGCGATCGGTCCGGTGAAGGCCTCGGTGCTGGCACACATCAGCGCGGCCGCGAACGAGACGAGGCAGGCGATGGCGCCGGCGAGGTTGACCCCGCCGGTGTACCAGTAGCGCGATCCCGGGGTGCTGTCGCTGAGCTCGGCGCCGTCGTAGGCGTTGCGGCGGATCAGGATGTCGGTCACGTAGATCGCCATGATCGGGCCGACCAGGCTGACCAGCAGGACCAGGCTGCTGCTGACCGTGTCGAGGAAGTCGAAGACGAACAGCGCGTAGAGGGTCATCGCCACGCCCACCAGCGCCGTCACGATCACGCTCACGACTCGCGAGAACGGCAGGCCGACGGCCTGGAGCGCCAGCCCGGAGCTGTACGTCGTGAGCGCGTTGTTGGCGAGGATGCCGACGATGATCGCGACCAGGAAGAGCGTCACCAGCCAGCCCGGGACGATGCCCGCGAGGCCGGCCTCCGGGTCCGACAGGTCGGTCACGGTGGCGGCGAGGACGCCGACGGTCAGCAGCACGACGCCGGGGACGGCGTTGCCGAGCGCGGTCCAGGTGGCGACGGCGACCGGGCTGGTGTCGCGGGGCAGGTAGCGGGCGAAGTCGGAGCTGATCGTGTACGACAGCGGGGTCGCGGCGATCAGGGTCACGCCCGCGACCCAGGTCAGCCACAGGTCGGCGCCGTGCAGGGCCACCGGCGGGGCGTAGGAGAGGTCCGCCTTCGCCACGAGGTAGCCGGAGACGAGCAGGAAGACGAGCGTCAGGCCCGCCGAGAGCGGGCCGTAGAGCCGCATGATCAGGCCCTGGCCGTAGACCGAGATCGCCGTCGTCGCGGACGCGATCACCAGCACCACCGCGACCTGCACCGGCGCCGAGGAGCCCAGCCCGAGCCGCTCGGTGAGCGCGAAGCCGATCACCGAGGCGGTCAGCCAGTTCAGCGCGATGTAGCAGACCGAGACGAACCAGCCGTTCACCGCGATCGCGACCCGGTTCCCGCGCACGCCGTACATCGCCCGGGTGGCGACCTGGCTCGGCGTGCCCGACACCGGGCCGGTCACCGCGACGATGCCGGTCGCGATCGAGAACAGGCAGCCGACCACGACCGCCGCGATCGCCTGGGCCAGGCTCAGGCCGATCAGGACCAGCACGCCGCCGACGACGAACGAGAGGTAGTTGACGTTCGGCGCGACCCAGAGCGCGAACAGGCCGCGGGCGGTGCCGGTGCGCTCGGCGTCCGGGATGACGTCGATGCCGTGCGCCTCGACCTGGCCGGGCAGCAGGCCCACGTCGTGGGCGGCGCCGGCGCCGAGCGCGGCGTCGGAGGGGTGGTGGCTGGCCATGGCTCTCCCGGTGGTCGATGTGTCCGGCGTCACGCTAGGCAGCCAAAACGATTTGGACCAGGCTATGCGCCGCGCTGGCCAAAACGGTTTGGGCCCGCCTACCGTGAGCCGGTGACCGCCCGTCGACCGACGATCCGCGATGTCGCGCGCCGCGCAGGCGTCTCGGTGACCACCGTGTCGCACACCTTCACCGGCAACGGGAGCGTCGCCGCCGCCACCCAGCAGCGGGTCCGCGCCGCCGCCCACGACCTCGGCTACCGCCCCGACGTGATCGCCCAGGGCCTGCGACGCAACCGGCTCGGCGTGATCGCCCTGGTCGCCCGCCAGCTCGACGCGCTGCGCCCCGACCTGCTGGTCGACGTCGACTACTTCGCCCGCTTCGCCGGCGCGGCCGCGGTCGCCTCACTCGCCGAGGGCCTCGGCCTGATGCTGGTCTCGGACCCCACCGGTCCGCGCGCGGCCGGCGCCGCCCTCGCCAGCGACGGCTTCATCGTCACCGAGCCGGTCACCGACGACCCGCTGGTCGCGATGCTGAGCAGCGCCGGGATCCCGTTCGTCACGGTCGGCGAGGTGCCCGGTGTACCCGTCGGGCCCGGGGCCGCGCCGCACGTCGACATCGAGTCCGGCCGGCTCACCGGCCTCGCCCTCGACCACCTCTGGGAGTCCGGGGCGCGCCGGGTCGCCCTGGTCACCGGCACCGACCGCAACGAGTGGAACCTGCGCACCGCCGCCGTCTACCAGCGCTGGGCGCGCTACCGCCGGATCACCCCGTGCCTGGTCCACGTCCCCGAGCACCTCGACGACGAGGGTGGCCGCCGGGCCGCGGCGACCCTGCTGGGGTCCGGTCCCGCACCCGACGGGATCTACGCCCTCACCAGCAACCATGCCCTCGGCATCGTCGCCGTGCTCCGCGAGCGCGGCCTGCACGTCCCCGGCGACGTGCGCATCGTCGCCGGGTCGGACGCCGAGAGCCTGCGCGCGGCCCGCCCCACCATCTCCTCGATCGACCTCCAGCCCGACGAGCTGGCCCGCCGCGCCGTCGAGCTGCTCGCCGCCCGGCTCGACGAGCGGCCCGCACCCGACCACTCCGCCCGGCCGGTCGGACGACTCGTCGTCCGGGAGTCCTCGACGCCGGGAGCCCAGCCGTCCGGTGGTCGGCCATGATGGGCCGCGTGTTCCCCACCGTCATCCCCCACGGCCGGACCGCCCGGCGCCTGTCCTGGGCGCACCTGCCGCCGCTCGTCCGGCGCGCCGTCGAGCAGCGCCTCGGCTCGCCGGTCGTGGACGCCGTCTCGCAGGACGGCGGGTTCACGCCCGGGTTCGCGTCGGTGCTCACCTGCGCCGACGGCACCCGCACCTTCGTGAAGGCGGCCTCCACCAAGGCGCAGCGGGTCTTCGCCGACGCCTACCACGAGGAGGCGCGCAAGCTCGCGGGGCTGCCGGCCGCCGTACCCGCGCCGCGGCTGCTGTGGACCGACGAGGTCGCCGACTGGCGGCTGCTCGCGACCCAATACGTCGAGGCCCGCGCTCCCCACCGCCCCTGGACCGCCGAGGACCTCGCCGCCGCCTCCGCCATGGCCGTCGCCATGGCCGACGCCCTCACCCCCGCACCCGGGCCGGGGCTCGCCAGCGCCGTCGACGACTTCGCGTCCTGGCCCGCGCTCTGGGACCGGGTCGCGCATCCGCGGCGCGCCGAGCTGCGC
Source organism: Nocardioides nitrophenolicus (assembly GCF_016907515.1). Lineage (NCBI taxonomy): Bacteria > Bacillati > Actinomycetota > Actinomycetes > Propionibacteriales > Nocardioidaceae > Nocardioides > Nocardioides nitrophenolicus. Next base: position 4,902,408 of record NZ_JAFBBY010000001.1, on the reverse strand, counting down.
GCCCTCGCCGACCGGTACGCCGACGTGGTCGCCGGCGAGACCGTCGTCCACACCGACATCCGCGACGACAACATCCTGATCCGCCCCGACGGCACCGCACTCCTGTGCGACTGGAACTGGCCCAGCGTCGGCGCCACCTGGCTCGACTCGCTCCTGCTGCTCATCGGCCCCCGCGGCGACGGCCTCGACGTCGAGGCCCACATCGCCGCCCACCCGCTGCTCGCGAGCGTGCCGGCCGAGGACGTCGACGTGTTCCTCGCGCTGGTCCTGGGCTTCTTCGCCGCCAACGCCGACCAGCCCGTCCCCGCCACCTCGCCGCACCTGCGCGCGGCGCAGGCCTGGCAGCGCGACGTCATCGACGACTGGCTGGCCGAGCGGCGCGGCTGGGCCACCTGAGCGCGCCCGGCTCAGCGTCCCAGCGCTGCCGCGTCGATGACGACATGCCTCTCGTCGTCGGGGTGGACGTGCACGTCCAGCACCATGCCCGGCTGGATCCGCGGGATCGCCAGCTGGGAGACCAGCTCGGTGACACTGGTCCGGTAGCTCGCGCCGGCCTCGGGAGCGATCTCGAGCTCGAAGACGACGTAGGGGTCCTGGTTGAGATGTCCCGTCACCCGGGTGCTCACGATCCGCGCCGTGGCCCGGATCCCGTCGCGCACCGCCCGCAGCCGCTCCGCGTTGCGCGCGCGGACCTGACGGATCTTGACGAAGGCGAACACCGCCAGGGTCAGCCCGGCGACCCCGAAGGCGTGCCCGGCGTACCTGCCCGCCGCGCCCTCGTCGCCGCTCGTGGCGCCCTTGACCACGAGGAACCAGAACAGGATCGTGGGCAGGACGAACAGGACGCCGATCGGGAACGGCGGCTGGGAGGGGGCGCGCACGAGGTCATCCTGCCCGATTTGGGCGGCGGATCGACCCGCTGTTAGCCTTACTGGTCGCGTCTCCGCGTTCCCTCCTGCCCGCCCTCCCGGCGGTCGGGACCAGGGTGACCGAGGCGCGCTCCGGACCAGAACCAGCATCCCACCCGACACAGAGGCGAGTAACCCGTGGCGAACATCAAGAGCCAGATCAAGCGCAACAAGCAGAACGAGAAGCGTCACGAGCGCAACAAGGCCGTCAAGTCCGGCCTGAAGACCGCGATCCGCAAGTTCCGCGAGGCCGCCGAGGCCGGCGACAAGGACGCTGCCGTCGCGCTCGGCCGCGAGGCCACCAAGAAGCTCGACAAGGCCGCCTCCAAGGGCGTCATCCACAAGAACCAGGCCGCGAACCGCAAGTCGTCGATCGCGAAGCAGGCCGCCTCTCTCTGAGACCACCCTGCTGGCTCCGGTCCTGAGCCATCACGTCAAGGGAGTCCCCGCGTCCGCGGGGGCTCCCTTCGTGATTTCCTCGTGAATCTCCGCGGCGCGGCGCGGCGCGGCGCGAGCCGTCAGCCGCGACGCAGCGCGATCACCGTGAGGACCAGCCGCTCGAGCGCGTACGACGCGTCGCTGGCCGCCCCCTTGATGTCGGCGTCGGCCTGGGCGACCGCGCGGATCGCGCGGGCCAGGCCCCCCTCGGTCCAGCCGCGCGCCTGGTCGCGCAGGGAGCGCAGCTTCCACGGCGGCACGCCCACCTCGCGCGCCAGGTCGGCGTCGCGCATCCCGCGCGGCGCGCTGACCAACCGGGCCAGGCCGCGGGCGCTCCCGGCGAACGCGGAGGTGATCAGCACCGCGGCCGTCCCCGCGTCGAGCGCCCAGCGCAGCTCCTCCAGGGCGACCCGGTCACGTCCGGCGAACGCGGCGTCGGCCACCGCGAACGACTTCGCCTCGGCCCGGCCGCCGAAGTAGCGACGGACCTGGGCCTCGCCGATCCGCTCCCCCGGGAAGTCGTTGGTCAGCTGGTGGGCAGCGCCGGCCAGCGAGCGCAGGTCGCGGCCGATCGCCTCGATCAGCACGTCGGCGGCCTCACGGTCGATGGAGGCGCCGTGCCGGCGCACCTCGTGGGCCACGAAGGCGGGGTAGTCCGACGCCTTGAGCTCCTCGGACTTGTGCTCGGTGACGGTCTTGAGCTTGCGCAGCTTGGTCAGCACGCCGCTGCCCTTCTGGCCGCCGCCGTGGACCAGCACCAGCGCGACGTCGTCGACCGGGGCGGCGGCGTATCCCAGCAGGCCCTCGACCGACTCCTCCGGCAGGTTCTCCAAGCCCCGCACCACGACGCAGCGCACCGCGGAGAACAGCGACGGCGCCGCCATCTCGCCCAGCGTCGCCAAGGTCAGGTCGGAGGCGGCGCTGTCGGCGAACTCGGCCTCGGCGTCGTGGGCGCGCACCGCCGCCCTCACCTCGTCGACGGTCCGCGCACCGAGGAACTCCTCCTTGCCGGTGATCAGGATGACCCGACCCAGCACGTCCTCGGCCCGCATGTGCTCACCCTCCCACACACCCCCGACACGAACCCGGGCACGTCGGCGCTCACCGCCGGGTGAGCGCCCGCGCCCCACCCGATCCGTCCACCACGACCGCGATGTCGCCGTCGCGGTCCGTGCGCAGCACCCGTGCTCCCGCCGCCGTCAGGGCGCGCACCACCTCGGGCGACGGGTGCCCGTAGTCGTTGTCGGCACCCACCGACACCAGCGCGAGCTCCGGTCGCAACCCGGTCAGCCAGGCCAGGTCCTGGTGGGCGCTGCCGTGGTGGGGCACCTTGAGGACGTCGATGTCCAGCTCGCCCACCAGGGCGGCGACCTGGGCCTGGCCCGGCGGCTCCAGGTCGCCGGTCAGCAGCAGGCGCAGTCCCGCGACCTCCACGAGCAGCACCACGCTGGCGTCGTTGGCCGTGCTCCCGTCGCCGGGCCCCGCGCGCGCCCCGCCGTCCGAGCCCGGCGGGTCGGGGTGCAGGACCTGGACCGTGGCCGCGCCGATGCGCCGGGCGAGGCCGAACGCCGCCGTCGACACCGGCACCCCCTCGGCGGCGCCCGCCCGCCGGACCAGGTCGACGCCACCGGGCGGGTCGGCCACGGCCGTGGTCTCGATGGCGCCCACCGTGCGACCCGCGAGGACTCCGTCGAGACCCTCGACGTGGTCGGCGTGGAAGTGGGTGAGCACGACCAGCGGGACCTGCGTCACGCCCAGCCGGTCCAGGCAGCCGTCGACCGCTCGCGGGTCGGGTCCGGCGTCCACCACGATCGCGGACCTCGGTCCGACCGCGAGCACCAGCGCGTCGCCCTGACCGACGTCGCACGCCACCATCAGCCACCCGGGCGGCGGCCACGGTCCCGACCTGGCCGACCAGAGCCGGCCCGGCACGCCCAGCACGACGAGCAGCAGCAGGACGCCGAGCAGCACGCCGGTGGTGCGGTGGCGCAGCAGCCGCGGCAGCGCCAGCGCCACCACCAGGCAGAGCGCCACGAGCAGCCCGACGGCGAGCGCGCCGGTCCCCCACCCGACCGCCGCACCGGGGAGCGCCGCGGCCCGATGCGCGACGGCGATGATCCAGCCGACGCTCAAGCCCGCGAACGTCCCACCCAGGCGCCCGGCCCACGGCCACACCAGTCCGACCAGGCCGCCCGCCAACCCGAGAACGGTCGCCGGGCCGACCGCGGGGCCCGCCAACAGGTTGGCTCCGATCGCGACCAGGCTGACCTGTCCCGACAGCCCGGCGATGACCGGGGTGCAGGCCAGCTGGGCCGCGGTCGGCACCGCGATCGCCTCCGCCGCGGCCCGAGGCAGCCACCGGGCCAAGGCTCCGGTCAGGGTCGGCCCGAGCAGCACGATCCCCGCCGTGGCCAGCACCGACAGCGCGAACCCCGCCGCGACGGCCAGCCCCGGCTGCACCAGGATCAGTCCGGTCACCGCGACGCCGAGCGCGCGCAGGCCCCGCCGACGACCGTCGGGGCCGAACGCGAACAGCCCGACCGTGCCCATCACCGCCGCCCGGAGCACACTGGGCTCGGTCCGGGCCAGCAGCACGAACCCCACGATCCCGACCAGGCCCACGACCACCAGCCAGCGACGTCGTACGCCGACCGCCCGGGCCACCAGGAGCAGCGAGCCGACCACCAGGGTCAGGTTGGTGCCGCTGACCGCGGTCAGGTGGGTCAGGCCGGTGGTGCGGAAGTCCTGCTCGAGCGCGGCGGGCAGCGCCGCGTCGTCCCCGTCGACCAGGGCCGGCACCAGGCCCGCCTGGTCGGCCGGCCGGTGGGCGACCGCGCGCCGGATCGAGGCCCGCACGGCCGCGGCCGCCCGCCACCAGGGGTCCGGCCCCCGGATCCGGACCGGCGCGCGCGCATCGGTGAGCAGCGCCGCCGTCGCCGGATCGTCGGCGGCCGCCAGCCGTCCCCTGGCCGCGACCCGCTGGCCGAGCCGGGTCGCGGCCCAGCTCGGCGTACCGATGACGACGACGGCACCACCCGTACGCAGCCGGCGGCCGCGGGCCGACACCTCCCGGACCCGGAGCCGGACCACGACCTGCGGTCCGGCGCGGCCTCGGATCTCGCGCGGGTCGGAGACCACCGTGCCGACCAGGGCGGCCGTGGCGCGGTCGGCGGCGAGGTCGTGGAGCGGCGAGCGCCGCACCGCGTCGTGGCGCAGGGAGGTCCCCGTCACCACGGCCGCGGCGACGACGAGGAGGGTGAGGAGCAGCCGGACTCCGCCCGGCGGCAGCCGCGAGGCGAGGCCCCAGACCACGACGGTGAGGGCGATCAGGGCGGCGTAGCTGAGGCGGGTGGAGTGCTGGGCGGCGATGCCGCCGAGCCAGGCGGCCACGGCGAGGGCGGGCATCCGGAGGTCGGTTGGGGGCGGGAGGTCAGGAGAGGAGGGCACGTGGGGTCAGGGGGTGAGTGGGGAGATGGGAGCGGAGTGGGGGGACACGCCCTAAGGTCGGGCGGGTGACGCGTTACAGCGGGGGCGAGGTGGCCCGAGGTGCGTTGGGGGCGCTGCTCGGCATCGCAGTCGCCGGGGCCACGGCGCGGGTGGTGCCGGGCGGTCCCGAACTGCTGCCGTTCGTCGTGGCGCCGATGGGGGCCTGCGCGGTGCTGCTGTTCGCGGTGCCGGCGAGTCCGCTCGCACAGCCCTGGCCCGTGCTCGGCGGCAACCTGGTCTCGACCGCGATCGGACTGGGGGCGCACTGGGTCGTCGACGACGTGCTGCTCGCCGCGGCGCTCGGGGTGGGGTCGGCGATCGGGGCGATGATGCTGTTGGGGTGCCTGCATCCGCCCGGCGGAGCGTGCGCGCTGCTGGCCGCCACCGCGACGCCGGCGATCCACGAGCAGGGGGCGTTGTTCGTCGTGACGCCGGTCGCGGTGAACGCGCTGGCGCTGCTGGTGATCGCGGTCGCGGTGAACAACCTGAGCGGGCGAAGGTACCCGCACCGGCCGGTCGCCGCCCCCGCGACCTCGCCCGCCGCCGCGGCCCTGGGCATCACGACGCCGGACGTGGAGCAGGCGATGAAGCGGCTCGCCGACCGGCTCGACGTACTGCCGGGAGACATCGTGTCGATCGTGCGGGACGCCGAGACACACGCCCTGGACCGGCGGCTGGGGTCGATCCCGGTGTCGCGGATCATGAACCCCGACGTCGCGGTGGTGCACCCGTTCGAGTCGATCTATCGGGCGCGGACCCTGCTCGTGCGGCGCCGGGTCAAGACCCTGCCGGTCGTCGACGACGAGCGGCGCGTCGTCGGCGTGGTGTCGATCATCGACCTGTTCACCCGTGACCTGGTGGAGCTGGAGTCGGTCGACTCGATCATGCGGACCGACGTCACCACGATCGCGGCCGACACCCCGGTCGCCGACCTGGTCCCGGTGATGACCACCGAGGGGTACAAGAACGTGCCGGTGGTCGACGAGGAGGGACGGCTGGTCGGCATGATCACGCGGGGCGAGCTGATCGCCGTCCTCCACCGGGCGCTCCTGGGCGCCACCTGAGCGGGTCACCACGTCCGGCATCGCTCACACCGTCGCGTGCGGAGTGATCTGGGCGAGCGTCTTGGGTCCGATCCCGTCGACCTCGAGCAGCTCGTCGATGCTGGTGAAGCCGCCGTGGGCGTCGCGCCAGGCGATGATCGACTGAGCCGTGACCGGACCGACCTGGGGCAGCGACTCGAGCTCGGCCTGACCCGCGGTGTTGAGGTTGACCAGCGGACCGGCGGCCGCGTCGGGCCCGGTGGTCGCGGGAGGCGTCGCCCCCGACCGGGCGGGGCCGCCGACCACGATCTGCTCGCCGTCGACCAGGACCCGGGCCAGGTTGAGCGGCGTCAGGTCCACGCCTCGGCGGGCGCCACCGGCGGCCGTGAGCGCGTCGGTGACCCGCGCCCCCGCGTCGAGGACGACGATCCCCGGCCGGCGCACCTTGCCCGCCACGTCGATGGTGACCGTCGCCCCGCTCGTCGGGGACGCCTCCCCGGCCGGCGCACCGGAGGGAACCGACGCCGGTGGCGCGGCGGGCGTGGCCGCCACCAGCGGCGCGGTCGGCTCGGCCGCGACGGCGGACAGCGCCTCGGGGCGCTCGCGCATCACCCACCAGGTGGTGACCGCCAGGCCGACGGCGACCACCAGCGCGACCACCGCGACCTGGGGCAGCCCGAGCGTGGGAAGGCGGTCGACGAGCGGGGCGAGGGCGGGCCGCGGGGTGGGCCGGGAGCGTCGCCGGCGGGCGGCGTGCCTCCCCGGCTCGGGCAGCGCCGGCACCGGCAGCGCCGGCAGCACCGGCCCGGGCGACTCCCCCGTCGCCGCCCGGGCGGACCGCACCGGGTCGGCGATGCGGGTGTGGTCGGCCCACCAGGGCTCGACCGGGTCGGCCGCGGGCGACCCGGTCGCGGCGGGCACCGCCGGGACCGAGCCCGCGAGCGCCGACCCGGCCGGGACGGGCGCGACTCCCAGATCGGCGGCGATCAGCGCCAACCGCCGCGCCGCGGCGTCGGCGGGCGGCTCGGAGCGGGCGGTGGAGCGGCGTACGGACATGGCGGCACGCTAGGCCGGGGTGCGGGCAGCGCGCGGCGGAGTCGCGGCGGCCTGGGGAGAAGTGGTGGGCCGAACCCGGGCTGTGGAGGACCGAGGGACTCCGCGGTGACCAGTGGGACTGGAGTGGTCAGAGAGTGGGCGCCACGCAGATCGCCAGCATGCCCGGCCCGACGTGGGCGCCGAGCACCCCGCCGAGCTCGACGCACCGCACGACCTCGCCCGAGCGCGCCGGGACGAGCTGCTCGCCGAGGGCCTCCGCGAGCCGCGCGGCCATCGCCGCGGCGCGCTCCTCGGCGGCCAGGTGGGCGACGCACACCTCGACCGGCACGTCCCCCGCGGCCTCCACCGCCAGCGCCTCGAGGCGGGCGATCGCCTTGGCGGCGGTGCGGACCTTCTCCTGGGGCGAGATCACGCCGTCGACGATGCCGAGCAGCGGCTTGACCGCGAGCGCCCCGCCGAAGACCGCGGCGGCCGCACCGACCCGACCCCCGCGGCGCAGGTACTCGAGGGTGTGGACGTAGAACAGCGAGGTGGCGCCCGCGGCGCGCAGCCGGGCGGCCTCCGCGGCCTCGGCAGCCGTGCCGCCGGCGGCGATCACGTCCAGGGCCGACTCGACGGCGTAGCCCGTCGCGACGCCGACCTGCCGGGTGTCGACGCAGGTCACCGGCACCGGCGCCTCCCGCGAGGCGACCAGGGCCGACTCGAAGGTGCCGCTGACCTCGGCGGAGAGGTGGACGGACACGATCTCGGTCGCGCCCTCCGCGGCGAGCCGCTCGTAGAGGTCGGCGAACACCGCCGGCGAGGCCCGGGAGGTACTCACCGCGCGCTTCTCCTTGAGCGCGACCGCGAGCCGCTCCGGGGTGACCTCCTCGGCGCCCTCGTCGAAGACGTCGTCGTCGATGACCACCTGCAGAGGGACGACGTGGACCCCGCTGGCCTCCGCGACCTCGGCCGGGACGGTCGAGGTGGAGTCGGTGACCACGACGATCGACATGCCGCAGAGGCTATCGGCTCAGGCCGAGCAGGACCGGATCGCAGCCCAGCTCGCGGGCCGCCGCCTCCAGCCACAGGCGCGGGATCGAGGCCACCGGGACCTCGCGGTCGCCGAACGTCGCCGCGACCGAGAGACCGTCGAGCAGCGCCGACAGCCGCACCACGGCGTCCGCCGGCGCCACCGTGGTGAAGCAGCCCTCGCTGATCCCCTGGTCGATCACCGATCGCAGCAGCGCACGCCACCGCGCCTCCAGGGCGGCGCACAGCGCGGCCGTGGCCGGGTCACGGAGCGCTCGCACCCAGAACTCCATCCACAGGATCCAGGCACCGATGCCAGTGTCGGGCGCGCCGGAGCGCTCGACGAGCAGGCACAGCCGCTCCGGAGCCGGGCGGTCGGTCGAGCCGTCCTCGAGGCTGCGGTAGTAGCGGTCCTCCGACTCCTCCATCGCCGCGGCGACCAGACCGTCGAGGGTGCCGAAGTGGTAGAGAACCAAGCCGGTGCTCACTCCGGCACGCCGCGCGATCTCGAGGGTGCGGGCGCCCGCGAGTCCGTGGTCGCGGATCACGTCGAGCGTGGCGTCGATGATCCGGCGTCGCCGGGAGTCCACCTCGGCTGCCATCTGCCCTCCTCTCGCCGAGAGACTAGCCAGCGCACCCCGAGGTCGGAGGCTCGGCGGACGGCCGGCTCAGACGACGATGTTGACGAGCTTCGGCGCGCGCACGATCACCTTGCGCACCGCGCGTCCGTCGATCGCCTTCACCACCGCGGGGTCGGCGAGCGCGGCGGCCTCGAGGTCGGCCTCGCTGATGTCGGGCGCGACCTCCAGCCGGCCGCGGACCTTGCCCTGGATCTGCACGACCGCGGTCACCGCGTCCTCGACCAGCAGCGCCGGGTCGACGCTCGGCCAGGCGGCCTGGGCGACCGACGGCTCGTGACCGAGCCGGGCCCACATCTCCTCGGCGGTGTACGGCGCCACCAGGGACAGCAGGATCGCCACCGCCTCCGCGGCCTCGCGCACCGCCGGGTCGGCCGGGCCGCAGCCCGCGTCGATGGCCTTGCGGGTGGCGTTGACCAGCTCCATGGTGCGCGCGACGACCACGTTGAACCGGTAGGAGTCGAGCAGGTGCGCGGCCTCCTCGACGGTCTTGTGGGTCACCTTGCGCAGCGCCAGGTCTCCGGTGCTCGGGTCGGTGCCCGGCGCCGAGGTGACATCACCGGAGAGCCGCCAGGCGCGCTGCAGGAACTTCGCCGACCCGGCGGGCGAGACGTCCGCCCAGTCGATGTTGTCCTCCGGCGGGCTGGCGAACACCAGCGTCAGCCGGACCGCGTCGACGCCGTACTCGTCGAGCTGGGCGCCCAGCGCGACGCCGTTGCCGAGGGACTTGCTCATCTTGTGGCCGTTGTTGATGACCGTGCCCTGGGACAGGTACGCCGAGAACGGCTCGTCCCAGTCGATCAGGCCCATGTCGCGCAGCGCCTTGGTGAAGAAGCGTGCGTAGAGCAGGTGGAGCACGGCGTGCTCGGAGCCGCCGAGGTAGAAGTCCACCGGCCCCCAGGCCTTGGCCAGCGCGGGGTCGAACGCCTGTGTGCTGTCGTGGGCCGAGAGGTAGCGGAAGAAGTACCACGACGAGTCCACGAAGGTGTCCATGGTGTCGGTGTCGCGCGTGGCGGGACCACCGCACGTCGGGCAGGTGACGTTGACCCACTCGGTCGCCGCGCCCAGCGGAGAGGTGCCCTTCGGCTTCAGGTCGGCACCACGCAGCTCCGGGAGCTCGACCGGCAGCTGGTCCTCGGGGACGGCGACCTCGCCGTCGACCGGGCAGTGGATGATGGGGATCGGCGCGCCCCAGTAGCGCTGGCGCGAGAGCAGCCAGTCGCGCAGCCGGAAGTTGACCGTGCCCTCGCCGTGACCGCTCGCCTCGATGGCGGCGATCGCCTTCGAGACCTCGGCCGCCTTGTCGTAGGGCTGCTCGTCGTCGTAGACCGCGACGATCGGCAGCCCGAACTTCTCCGCGAACTCACGGTCGCGCTCGTCATGGGCGGGCACCGCCATGATCGCGCCGGTGCCGTAGTCGGCCAGGACGTAGTCGGCCGCCCAGACCGGGATCTGCTCGCCGGTCAGCGGGTTGGTGGCCGTGACGCCCAGGTCGACCCCCGTCTTGGGACGGTCGGTGGCCAGCCGGTCGATGTCGGATGCCTTGCGTACGTCGGCGACGTAGTCGGCGAGCGCCCGCGCCCGCTCCGGCGCCACCAGCTCCTGGGCCAGCCTGGCGTCCGCGGCGACCACCATGAAGGTCGCACCGACCAGGGTGTCGGGCCGGGTCGTGAAGACCGTGATCGGGTCGTGTCCCTCGACGTCGAAGGACACGTGGGCGCCCTCGGAGCGGCCGATCCAGTTGCGCTGGGCGTTGACGACCTTCGGGATCCAGGTGTCCTGCAGGTCGTCGAGGGAGTCGTAGAGCTCCTGCGCGTACGCCGTGGTCTTGAAGTACCACTGCGTCAGCTCCTTCTTGGTGACCTCGGCGCCGCACCGCTCACAGGTGCCGTCGGCCAGCACCTGCTCGTTGGCCAGCACCGTCTGGTCGTTGGGGCACCAGTTGACCGGCGAGTTCTTGCGGTAGGCCAGGCCCTGCTCGCGCAGCTTGAGGAAGAGCCACTGGGTCCACTTGTAGTACTCGGGGTCCGAGGTGTGCAGCCGCCGCGACCAGTCGAAGCTCAGGCCGTACTTCTTGAACGAGCCGAACTGCGTCTCGATGTTGGCGTAGGTGTAGGTCGCCGGGTGCTCGTCGTTCTTGATCGCGGCGTTCTCGGCGGGCAGGCCGAAGGAGTCCCAGCCCATCGGGTTGAGGACCTCGAAGCCGCGGAAGCGCTTGTAGCGGCACAGCACGTCGTGGAGGGCCATCACCTCGGCGTGACCCATGTGGAGGTCGCCGCTGGGGTAGGGGAACATGGTCAGCCCGTAGAACTTCGGCTTGTCACCGGCGAGCACCACGGCGTCGTCCGCGCGGAACGGGTCGAGCCGCTCCCAGACCGGAAGCCACTTCTCCTCGACGGCATGGACGTCGTAGTGGACCTCGGAGGATGCGACCGTTTCACTCACGGCCAAAGGATAGTCGGCCGGGGCCCCGACTCAGGCTTCGGCCTCGCCCGTCTGGACCCGCCACAGCGCGGCATAGGCGCCGTCGAGCGCGACCAGCTCGTCGTGGGTGCCCGCCTCGGCCACCCGGCCGCCGTCGAGGACCCAGATCCGGTGGGCATGACGCACCGTCGACAGGCGGTGCGCGACCACGATCGTGGTGCACCGCTCCCCCGCGACGCGCAGCGAGCGCTGGATCGCCGCCTCGGTCTCGTTGTCGACCGCGCTGGTCGCCTCGTCGAGGACCAGCAGTGCCGGCTCGCGCAGCAGCGCCCGCGCCAGCGCGATCCGCTGCCGCTGCCCGCCGGAGAGGGTCACGCCGCGCTCGCCGACCCAGGTGTCGTAGCCGTCGGCCAGCCCCTCGACGTACGACGCCACGGCGGCGGCCTCCGCCGCGGCGACCACCTGGGCGCGGGTCGCGTCGGGCCGGCCGTAGGCGATGTTGTCCGCGATCGTGCCGGAGAACAGGTAGACGTCCTGGGCGACGTAGCCCACCGACCCGCGCAGCGAGTCCCAGTCGAGCTCGCGGACGTCGCTGCCGTCGAGCAGGACGGCGCCGGAACGCGGGTCGTCGAAGCGCAGCACCAGCCGCAGCAGCGAGGACTTGCCGGCGCCGGTGGGGCCGACGATCGCGTGCGTCTCCCCCGCCGGCACGACGAGGTCCAGGTCGTGCAGCACGTCCGGGCCGTCGGCGTACCCGGCGCGGACGGAGCGCAGCTCGACCCGGCCACGGACCGGCTTCGCCAGGCGCCGCGCGCCGGCGGGCACCGTGACCGGCTCGGCGAGCAGCGCGAGGATCCGGGCGGTCGACGCGCGACCGCGCTGGTAGAGGTCGAGCACCTCGGCAACGTCGGTCATCGGCCAGAGCAGCCGCTGGGTCATGAAGACCAGGACGGAGTAGAGGCCCAGCTCCAGGTCGCCGTCGAGGGTGGCCCAGCCGCCGAGCAGCAGGGTGCAGGTGAAGCCGGCGAGGATCGCCATCCGCACCAGGGGGACGAACGCGGCCGAGGAGCGGATGGCGCGCAGGTTGGTGTCGCGGTAGGCGCCGGAGACCTGCTCGATCCGGTCCCGCTCCCGGTCCTCGGCGGTGAAGGACTTGATGGTGGCGATGCCGGCCAGGTTGGCGCTCAGGGCGCCGGACAGGTCGCCGACCTTCTCGCGCACGTCGTCGTACAGCGGCTCGAGGCGACGCTGGAAGACCAGCGAGCCGAGCACGATGACGGGGATGGGCAGGAAGGCGTAGAGCAGGAGCTGCCAGGAGGCGAGGGCGAACACGATCCCGACGAGCAGCACGTTGAGCGCGGTCTGCAGGATCGCGGGCAGGCCGATGTCGAGCATCCGCTCGAGCTGGTTGACGTCGTCGTTGAGGGTGGCGAGGGTCGCCCCGGTGGTCCGCGACTCGTGCCAGCCGAGGTGCAGGTGCTGCGCGTGGTCGTAGGCCTCGACCCGCAGGTCGTGCTCGATGGCCTGGGCCAGGCCGCGCCAGAGCACGGCGGCGGCGTACTCCGAGGCCGACTCGACCACCCAGACGACGATGTTGATGACGGCCAGCCACGCCAGCTGGGCATGGCGCGACTCGGCGCCGACCAGGCCGGCGACGAACGAGTCGGAGCCGCGGACGACGACGTCGACGGCCGCGCCGATGAGCAGCTCGGGGACCACGTCGGCGAGCTTGTTCAGCGTCGACATCGCGACCGCGAGCACGAACCGGCCGCGGTAGCGGCGGTAGCGCTGCCACAGCGCGGCCAGCGGTCGCTCGATCACCGGCTCCACCGGGCTCTCCTTCGGGTCGACGAGAAGTTAGGTAGACCTTAGTTGGTCGTCGCGCGCGCCCCGTCGGCGGGGCGGACGTGGCCCGGCCACTACCGTGCCCCCATGACCGTCACTGATCTCTTCCGCCTCGACGGCAAGGTCGCCGTCGTCACCGGCGCCAGCTCCGGGCTCGGCGTCGACTTCGCCCGGGCTCTCGCCGAGGCCGGCGCCGACGTCGTCCTCGGCGCCCGGCGCGTCGAGCGCCTCGCCGACACCGCCGCGCTCGTGGAGGCCGCCGGCCGCCGGGCCGTGTCGGTGCAGACCGACGTCGCCGACCCGGCGTCCTGCCAGGCCCTCGTCGACGCGGCGATGACCGAGCTGGGCCACGTGGACATCCTGGTCAACAACGCCGGCGTCGGGACCGCCGTACCCGCCACCCGGGAGACGCCCGAGCAGTTCACCCAGGTCATCGACATCAACCTCAACGGCAGCTACTGGATGGCCCAGGCGTGCGGGCGCGTGATGCAGCCGGGCTCGAGCATCATCAACATCTCCTCGGTGCTCGGCATCACCACCGCCGGCCTTCCCCAGGCCGCCTACGCCGCGTCGAAGGCCGGCGTCATCGGGCTGACCCGCGACCTGGCCCAGCAGTGGACCGGGCGCAAGGGAATCCGGGTCAACGCGATCGCCCCGGGCTTCTTCACCTCCGAGATGACCGACAGCTACCCGCCCGGCTACCTCGACTCCCAGCAGGCCCGGATCCCCGCCGGCCGCAAGGGCGACCCCCGCGAGCTGGCCGCCACCGTCGTCTACCTGGCCTCCGACGCCGCCGGCTATGTCACCGGCCAGACCCTCGCCGTCGACGGCGGGATGACCATCACCTGACTCTTGTTGTGCGCGACCCGGCAGAAACTGGCCCGGGATTTGCGCTGACCCGGCAGAAACTGGCGCTGGAATTGCGCTGACCCGGCAGAAACTGGCTCCATGCCGAGCCACTTTCTGCCGGGTCGGCGGGATCTAACAGCCAGTTTCTGCCGGGTCGCGCTACTCGTTGACCAGCACAGGTACGCCGACCGCCGCCGAGACCGCCTGGCCCCGCAGTCGCTTCGGTACGACGATCCGGAACGCCTCGTACTCCGAGGGCGGACCGTCCTCGTGGTGGGTCTCCTCGTCGAGGTGGTGGGTGAACCGGGCCCGCCCGATGAGCGCACCGGACGCGTCGTAGAAGCCGGCCAGCACCTGCAGCTCCAGCAGGTCCGAGACGTCGCTGGTGATGTCGAGCGAGCCGGTGACCTGGTGGCCGTCGAAGCTCAGCTCGCCGAGCCGGAAGCGGTCGTCGAACGGCCCGGGGATGTGACCCACGGTGCCGCTCGTCGCCGGGGCGGCCGAGGTGATGCCCGGCAGGTCCGGCTCGCCGGTGGGGGCCGGGAGGTCCGGGAAGGAGGTGACCATCACCGGGCTCGGGGCTGTCGACGGTTCGGACGAGGGGTCGGAGGCGGCGGAGCCGCCGCCGTTCCCGGCGCCGCCGCAGCCCGCGAGGGCGAGCGCGGCGGCGACCGAGACGGCAGTGGTGCGGAGCTTCATGGTCAGCGCACGTGGACCTTCACCGTCGGCGACGTCGACGGGTTGTAGGACGTGCTGCCGGCGTACTGCGCCTGCAGCTTGTGCTTGCCCTTCTTGAGCTTGAGCTTCACCTTGACGCTCGCGCCGGACACGGCGACGGTCTTGACCACCTTGCCCTTGTCGAGGATCTTGACCGATCCGGTCGCGGCGGCGGGGGTGACGGTGACCCGGACGGCCACCTTCTTTCCCGCCTTGACCGTCTTCGGCGCCTTGATCGCGGTGCTCGACGCGGCCTTGGCCGGGACGGCCGAGCCGTCGAGGTTGAGCGCGCTGCGGACGATGCCGAACAGGTCGGTGTTGTCGATCTCGGCGCTGATCGCGGACGAGCCGGGGCCGTAGGCGAAGATCGGGACGTCGGCGCCGGTGTGGTTGCCCGACAGGTAGCTCAGCCAGAGGCTGGCCTGCGGCGATCCGTCGGTCACGCCGACCGGGTCGTCCTTGGTGCGGAAGGTGGCCGGGGCGAACTCGGTGCGGCCGGCGTCCTTGGCCTGGTTGCTCGGCCGCGAGGGGGTCGAGTTGTTGGCGGTGTTGCCCGAGTCGACGTTGACCGGCGCGTGGTCGGCCTCGGCGTTGGTGAAGCTGCCGTGCTCGATGATGTTGAAGCCGGCGCACTCGTGGTCGGCGGTGACGATCACCAGGGTGTTGCCGTCGGCCTTGGCGAAGTCGAGCGCGACCTTGACCGCGTCGTCGAACGCCTTGATCTCCTCGAGCGTCTGCGCGGCGTCGTTGGCGTGCGAGCGCTTGTCGATGAGGGCGCCCTCGACCTGCAGGTAGAAGCCCTTGCCGCCGGTGGCGTCGCTCTTGGCCTTGAGCAGGCTGATCGCCTTGGTGGTCATCGCGGCGACGGTCGGCTCCTGGGCCTGCGCCGAGCCGGCGTTGTCCTGCTTGTACTTCTCGACGGTCAGGTTGCCCTTGTTGAACAGGCCGAAGACCTTCTGCCCGGACGCCGCCGCGAGGTCGGACTTGGTGGCGACCGTCTGGGTGCCGGGTGAGCCGAGGACGGTGTACCCGTTGGCCTTCAGCGCGTCCTCGTCGGCCTGGTCGAAGCGGCCGTTGCCGCCGCCGAGGATGACGTCGGCCACCTGGTTGCGGGCGATCTGGTCGGCGATCGGGGTGACCCGGACGTCGCTGGTCGGCAGCTCGGTGCCGGTGATCGTGGTGTCCTGGCACGCCGCGGCCGAGTACGCCGGCCCCTGGCAGCCGCGCAGCAGCGCGTGCGACATCTGGCCGGCCGGGGTGGCGTCGGTGATCTCGGCGGTCGACACGTTGCCGGTGGCGAGCCCGGCGGCGTGTGCCTGCTCCATGACGGTCGGGGCCAGGTTGCCCTTGGCGTCGACGCCGAGCGCGGCGTTGTAGGTCTTGATGCCCGACGACCACGCGGTGGCGGCCGACGCGGAGTCGGTGACCAGGTTGGGGTGGAAGTCGGCCGCACCGGGCTGGCCCGAGTTCTTCTCCACGGCGTACGTCGACACCTGGCCGACCACCGGCATGGTCTCCATGTTGAGCTTGCCGTCGGCGCCGTAGAAGCGCTGGCGGCCCGCGGTCACGTGGGTGCGGCCCATGCCGTCGCCCAGCAGGTAGATGACGTTCTTGGCCTTGCCCGGGGCCGGGTCGGCAGCGGTGGCCTGGTCGCCCAGGCCCGCCCCGACACCCACGGTGCCGGCCAGCAGCACCGCGGCCAGGGCGGTGGTCTTGATGCGAGATCGCATGCTCGGGATGTCCCTTTCCTCCGCGCCGCCGATCGGCGCGACCGCCCGGAGGCTAGGGAGCCCGCGTCAACCGATCACCAGCAGCAGTTGGCCGCGAGGGGTGCGCGAGGTGAACGACTACCGAACCGGGTGGTGGCTGGTGATCGAGATCCGGTTGAAGGCGTTCATCGTGATCGCGACCCACGCGAGCGCGCCGTAGGCCTCGTCGCCCAGCACCGCGCGGGCCTCGTCCTCGGCGTACCGTCGCTCGTCGGGCTCCGGCAGCCGGGTGATCGACTCGGCCAGCTGCAGCGCCGCACGCTCCTGCTCGCTGAACAGCGCGGTCTCCGCCCAGGCGTCGAGCACGATCAGCCGGCGCTCGGACTCCCCCGCCTCGACGGCCCGGCGCCGGTGCAGGTCGAGACAGTAGGCACAGCCGTTGATCTGCGAGACGCGGACGTTGACCAGCTCGACGATCCGCCGGTCCAGGCCGGCCGCCTCGGCCGCGGCGCCGACCTCGAGGGCGAGCGCCGCCGCGGCCTGGTACGACGTGGGGTGGGACTTGTCGAGATAGACGTCGCGGCGCCGCTCGGTCGCGCTCATGCAGCCGGGTCGGTGATGTCGTCGTACTCCGGGTGCTTGGTGATCCACCGGGCGACGTAGGGGCAGTGCGCGATGATCCGCTTGCCCTGCTCGCGGACGTCGGCCAGCGCCGCGGCCACCAGCTCGCCGGCGAGCCCGCGGCCGCCGTACGCGTCGTCGACCTCGGTGTGGACGAAGTCGACGTGGCTCTCGTCGGGCAGCCGGTACTGCGTGAAGCCCACGAGGGTCTCGCCGTCGCGGATCTCGTAGCGGTGCCTCTCGGGGACGTGGACGTAGTCGATGCCGGTGTTGTCCGGAGCGTCGGTCATGACCCCATCCTGCCGGGCGGTCCGGGAAAAGGCACGGAGGCCGCCCGGTCGGGGCGGCCTCCGCTCGATGCGTCGATGGGTCAGGCGCTCAGCGCAGGTCCCAGCGGTCCGCGTCCATTACCTTGGTCCAGGCGGCCACGAAGTCATGGACGAACTTCTCCGTCGCGTCGTCGCTGGCGTAGACCTCGGCCAGCGCCCGGAGCTCGGAGTTGGAGCCGAACACCAGGTCGTTGCGGGTGCCGGTCCAGGTCCGGCCGTCCTCGGTCGTACCGCGGAAGACCTCCTCCGACTCGTCGACAGCGGTCCACGTCGTACCGAGCTCGAGCAGGTTGACGAAGAAGTCGTTCGTCAGCTCGCCCACGCGGTCGGTGAGGACGCCGAGGTCGGAGCCGTCCCAGTTGGTGCCGAGGACACGGAGGCCGCCGATGAGGACGGTGAGCTCCGGCGCGCTGACACCGAGCAGGTTGGCCCGGTCGATGAGGGCGAACTCCGCCGGGAACTTGCTGGACTTGGCCAGGTAGTTCCGGAAGCCGTCGGCCTTCGGCTCCAGGTAGTTGGTCAGCTCGATGTCGGTCTGCTCCTGGGTCGCGTCGCCGCGCCCCGTGGTGGTCGTGACCGTGATGTCGACGCCGGCCGCCCGGGCAGCCTCCTCGACGCCCACGGACCCGGCGATCACGATGGTGTCGGCGAGCGAGGCGCCCTGCGCGGTGGCGATCTCCTGCAGCTTCGCGAGCACCGTGGCCAGCTCGGCCGGACGGTTGACGGCCCACGACCTCTGCGGCTCCAGGGCGATCCGGGCACCGTTGGCGCCGCCGCGCTTGTCGGAGCTGCGGTACGTCGACGCGGAGGCCCACGCCGTCGAGACGAGCTGCGACACGGTGAGCCCGGAGTCCGCGATCGCGGCCTTGAGCGCACCGACCTGGTCGGCCGACAGCGGCGTGCCGGCGGGGATCGGGTCCTGCCAGATGAAGTCCTCGGCAGGCACGTCGGGGCCGAGGTAGCGGGACTTCGGCCCCATGTCACGGTGGGTCAGCTTGAACCAGGCACGGGCGTAGGCGTCGGTGAACGCGGCCTGGTCCTCCTTGAACCGCAGCGAGATCTCACGGAACTCCGGGTCCTCGCGCAGCGCGAGGTCGGAGGTCAGCATCCGCGGCTCACGCTTCCCGTCGCCGAACGACTCGGGCACCAGGTCGGCGCCGCCGTTGTCCTTCGGTCGCCACTGCTTCGCGCCGGCCGGCGACTCGAAGAGCTCCCACTCGTAGGAGAAGAGGATGTGGAAGAACTCGTTGTCCCAGCGGGTGGGGTGGTAGGTCCAGGTGACCTCCAGGCCCGAGGTGATGGCGTCGATGCCCTTGCCCGAGGCGTGGGACGAGATCCACCCGAGGCCCTGGTCCTCGATCGGCGCGGCCTCCGGCTCGGGACCGACGGCCTCGGCCGGCCCGTTGCCGTGGGTCTTGCCGAAGGTGTGACCACCGGCGATGAGCGCGACGGTCTCCTCGTTGGTCATCCCCATCCGGTTGAAGGTGTCCTTGATGTCGACGGCCGACGCCAACGGGTCGGGGTTGCCGTTGGGGCCCTCCGGGTTGACGTAGATGAGACCCATCTGGACCGCGGCGAGCGGGTCCTCGAGGTCGCGCTCACCGGTGTAGCGCTCGTCGTCGAGCCACTCGGTCTCCGGGCCCCAGTAGACGTCGTCGTCGGCCTCCCAGACGTCGGGACGGCCTCCGGCGAAGCCGAAGATCGGCAGGCCCATGTCTTCCTGCGCGACGTTGCCGGCGAGGATCAGCAGGTCTCCCCAGGAGATGGACTTGCCGTACTTCTTCTTGACCGGCCACAGCAGCCGGCGCGCCTTGTCGAGGTTGCCGTTGTCGGGCCAGGAGTTGGTCGGCGCGAAGCGCTGCTGGCCGTGGCCGGCGCCCCCGCGACCGTCCTGCGCGCGGTAGGTGCCGGCGGCGTGCCAGGCCATCCGTACGAAGAGCGGGCCGTAGTGGCCGAAGTCGGCCGGCCAGAAGTCCTTGGAGTCGGTCAGCGTCGCCTTGATGTCGGCCTTCACGGCCTCGAGGTCGAGCGCCAGGAAGGCGGCCTTGTAGTCGAACTCGCCTCCGAAGGGGTCGGCGACGGCCGGGTTCTTGGCAAGGATCTTCAGGTTGAGCCGGTTCGGCCACCACTGCTGGTTGGCCGATCCCTGGGTCGGCGGGATCAGGCCGTGCATGACCGGGCACTTGCCGCCGGCCTGCTCCGCGTCTTGGGGCTCCTCCGTCACGAGGGGCTCGGTGTGCTGGGTGTTGTCGGGCATCGGGTTCCTTCCGGGACCTACTGGGGACGGGATGAGCATTCGGGGCACAGGCCCCAATAGATGACCTCGGCTTCGTCGATGACGAACCCGTGGGAGTCGGACGCGGTCAGGCACGGCACGTGGCCGACCGCGCAGTCCACGTCGGCGATCTCGCCGCAGGAGCGGCACACGACGTGGTGGTGGTTGTCGCCGGTGCGGGTCTCGTAGCGGGCGACGGACCCGGCGGGCTTGATGCTGCGCACCAGCCCGGCATGGGTCAGCGTGTGCAGCGAGTCGTAGACCGCCTGGTGGGAGACCTCCGGCAGCAGCGCGCGCGCCGCGGAGATGATGGACTCCGTGTCGGCATGCGGGTGGGCATGCACCGCCTGGAGGACGGCGAGCCGGGGTCGGGTGACCCGGAGCTCGACGTCCCGCAGCTGCTGCTGGAAGTCGGGCGCCGGCATGGGACCAGCATGCCACTTTTCTTGAACGAGTCAAGACTTCCGGACGCGTGTCGTGACTGCTCCACGAGAACCGGGGTACCGCCCGCCCATGGACATGTCACCCGCCTGGCTCATCCTCGCCGTGGCCGTCGCCGCGTTCATCGTGCTCGGCCTGCTCTGGGCCTTCGTCGCCGACCGCCGGCGCAACGAGGAGGTCGCGCACGACCCGGAGCGGATGGACCCGGAGCCCGGGCCGGACCCGCGCCACCCCCGCCGCTCAGGCGACGGCTGAGCGCAGCGCGGTCGGCACCCAGTACGCGCGGTCGTGGTGGACGAGCGGCGCGGCGGCCGGCCCGAGCGCCACCCGGTCGACCTCGAGCAGCACCAGCCAGGAGCCGCCCGCCGGGATCACGTGGCTCGGACGCCCCCGGAAGGTCGCCACGGCATCGGGCAGCACCAGCTCCCCGCCCTCCCGGACCCAGCCCTGTCGCGCCGTGAAGCGCTCGGCCTCCCGGTCGGCGTACGCCGCGGCGAGGTCGGCCTGGGTGGCGGCGAGCAGGAACACCGACAGCTCGCCGCTCCCGACCAGCCGCGGCCCCACCGTGCTGGTGCGGGCGAGCGAGAACGAGAGCAGCGGCGGGTCGGCGCTGACGGAGGCGACGCTCGACACCGTGGCGCCCACCGGCCCCGTGTCGGTCTCACCCACCACGAGGGCGACGCCGGCGGCGTGGCGGCGGAAGCCCGCCTTGAGCTGGTCGGAGAGCGATGCGGTCACGAGGGCAGGCTAGAACCTCAACTCGGCTCGAGGTCCAGGGGAGATGGCCGACGTCACACAACCAGGCCCCGGCTCAGCTGGTCGGCGCGCAGATGGCGTACACGCGCGTGTTGTTCGGCACTGTGAAGTAGATCCGGACCGCCCAGTACTGCGCCGTCGTCGCCCCGTTGGCCGCGGGAGTCCCGGCGGGGTCGGCCGCCGGGTAGGAGTCGGCGTTGAAGGTCTCCTGGGGATTGTCCGAGTAGTAGCCGCCGCCGATCGCCGACTTCCCGGGGCCGCAGTTGGCGGTGAGCGTCAGCCACGACGTCGGGGTCTGGGCGGTGTAGGTCTGCGCGACATAGCTGATCCCACTGATCGAGCCCGCGGGGCCGGTGGCGCCCGTGGCGCCCGTGGCGCCGGTCGGTCCGGTGGCGCCCGTGAATCCGGTGGCTCCGGTGGGTCCGGTCGCGCCGGTGGCCCCCGGTGCGCCGGCCGGCCCGGTGGCTCCGGTCGCGCCCACCGCACCGTCGGTGCCCGGCAGGCCGGCGGCACCCGTCGCACCCGTCGCACCGGTGGGTCCGGTGGGGCCCGCGGGCCCGATGCTCCCCGGGGCGCCGGTCGCGCCCACCGCGCCGTCGGTGCCCGGCAGGCCGGCGGCACCCGTCGCACCCGTCGCGCCGGTGGGTCCGGCCGGACCCGCCGGTCCGATGCCGCCGGTCGCACCGGTCGCACCGGTCGCACCGTCAGCCCCGGGCACGCCCTGGGGTCCCTGCGGACCCTGAGCGCCCGGCGCGCCCTGAGTCCCTGCGACGCCGGCCGGTCCCGCCGGCCCGGCCGCGCCCTTGCCCTTCGCGCCGCGCACCCAGCGGATGTGGCTCTCGCCCGGTCGGCACTCGGCGATCGTGCGGACGATCCTGATCTTGCCGGTCTCGACGCGGAAGCAGGCACTGATCACCCGGCGGTCCGACGTGGCAGCGCTGGCACTGCTCGCCGCTCCGACGGTGGTCATGGCGACGGCGGCGAGAGAGAGGGACGCGAGGGCGCGGGGGGTGGGCACGCCGCAACCCTAGGGGCAGGCGCGCCCGCCGGTGCGCCGATTCCCGAGATCGCCGTGCTCGCGGCCTACCGCCCGCTGATCCGGTCGGCGAGCGTCGCGACCCACGACGTACGCCGGGCGCCCCGGGCCTCGATCCGGTCGGCCAGCCCGTAGGCGCGGTACAGCCCGTGGATGCCCAGCCAGCGCAGCGGCTCCGGCTCCCACGACCGGGCCCGCTGGTCGACCCACGGCAGGGTGGTGCGCTCGGTCGGCTCCCCCGCGACCAGGTCGGCGAGGGTGCGACCGGCCAGGTTGGTGGCGGTGACCCCGGTGCCGACGTACCCGCCGGCCCAGCCCAGCCCGCTCGCGGCGTCGTACCCGACCGTGGCGCGCCAGTTGCGTGGGACGCCGAGGACGCCGCTCCAGGCGTGGGCGATGCCGACGTCCGCGACCTGGGGGAACCAGGAGCACAGCACGGCGCGCAGGTGCTGCACGGTGCGGTCCGGGATGTCACCGTCGAGGTCGGTCCGCGATCCGAAGCGGTAGGGGTTGCCGCGTCCGCCGATCGCGATCCGGCCGTCGGGGGTGCGCTGCGCGTAGGAGTAGACGTGGGCGAAGTCCTCGAGGGTGTCGTGGTGCGTCCACCCGATCTCCGCCCAGGCCGGGGCGGGCAGCGGGTCGGTGACGATCATCGAGGAGTTCATCGGCACCCAGGTGCGCCGCTCCCCCGCCAGCGCGGCCGTGAAGCCCTCGGTCGCCCGGATGACGTGCCGCGCCCGCACCGTGCCCCGGTCGGTCTCCACCCGACCGGCGGCGATCGCGTGGACGGTCGTGCCCTCGTGGATCCGCACGCCCCGCTCCCGCACCACCCGCGCCAGGCCGTCGGCGAGACGGGCCGGGTTGATCCGCGCGCAGTGCGGCTCCCAGATCGCGGCCTGCGTGCCCGCCACCCGGATCCGGGCGTCCGCCTCGGCCGCGGTCAGCAGCCGGGCACCCGTCTCGGGCCACCGCTCGGCGGTCCGCGCGGCCTGGCGCGCCCGGGTCGCCTGCGCGGCGTTGCGCGCGACCAGCAGGGTGCCGCCCCGGCGTACCTCGGCGTCGATGGCATGACGCCGCGCCACCCGGATCACCTCGTCGACCGCGTCGTTCATCGCCAGCTGGAAGCGGGCCACGTCGGCCCGCGGATGGGTGCGCGCGTAGCCGTCCAGCCCGCCGGTCACCGACGCCGATAGCCACCCGCCGTTGCGTCCGGACGCGCCGTAGCCGGCGAAGCGCTGCTCGACGACGCGTACGTCCAGGTCGGGGCGGAGCTCGGCGAGGTAGTACGCCGTCCACAGCCCGGTGTAGCCCGCGCCGACGACGACCACGTCGGCCTCGACGTCCCCCGGCAGCGGGTCGCGCGGCTCCGGCAGGCCGAGGCCGGCCCACCAGTACGAGACTCCACCCGTGCTGCGCGCGCCCCTCACGAACGAGAGCCTAGGCGGTCACAGGATGCTGACGACGAGATGGCTGCGCGCGGCCCGCGCCGCCCGATGGACGCCGAGCAGCAGCCCGAACGCCTCCGCCAGCTCGGCACCGAGCCGCTCGGGGTCCTCGGTCCAGATCGCCGGGTACACCTCGGCCGCCGCGAACGCCTCGAACCGCGTTGTCGCGAGCACGGCCCGCAGGTCGACCGCCTCCAACGCCGCGATGATGCCGGGCAGCTCGTCGTACTCCGTGCAGCCGACGTAGTCCTCGCCCTCGAAGACGTGCACCCCCACCACCGCCTCGCTCAGCGGATCGCCGTCGATCGGCGTGCTCGCCGACCTGCCGGTCAGCAGGAAGTGCAGGCCGTCCCACAGCTTGTCGAGGTACACCGTCGGCGCGTCCGCGGTCTCCAGCGCCTCGAGGGCGTCGGCGAGCTCGTCGGGCGGGAGCGTGACGAGGCGGTCGAGGGTGGGCTCGTCGACCTGGGTGTACGCCGCCTGGATGCCCATGCGGTGAGGCTAGCCGCCCGGATCCCCCACCGAGCTGGGAGACCCGGTCACCCCCGCACGCGGGATGGTGGCCGGCCGGCGCCCGCTCCGAGACTGGATCCGCAACGTGAGACCCACCGAGGAGCCGAGGAACGACCATGCATGCCCGAATCAGCCTGACCCTCGCCGCGATCGTCGCGGCGACCGTCGTCCCCCTCTCCACCGGGGGCGCCGGGGCCGCCGCCGCGGCCCGGCCCTCCTGCGGCGGCGTCCGCGCGACGATCGTGGGGACGCCGCGCGCCGACGTGATCCGCGGGACCCGCGGCCGGGACGTGATCGTCGGCCTGGGCGGCAACGACCGGATCCTCGGCCGCGGCGGCGCCGACCTGATCTGCGGCGGCGGCGGAGCCGACACGATCAGGTCGGGTACGTCGGGCAGGGCCCGCCTGTACGGCAACGGCGGCAATGACGACATCACGGCCAACGGCCGCGGGGACAAGGTCTCCGGCGGAGCCGGCAACGACGAGATGCGCACCGGCACCGCGCCCGGGGTGGTGGTCCGGGGCGACCTGGGCGACGACCGGGTGGTCACGGAGTCGGCGGGAGCGACCGTCTACGGCGGTGCGGGTCACGACGTACTCACCGCGAAGGCCGGCGGGGTCGCGCTGCTCGGCGAGGACGGCGACGACCAGCTGTTCGGCGCGGACGTCCCGGGCCGGGCGGACGGCGGCCCGGGCAACGACCTGATCGTGCTGGGGAGCGGCGACGATGTCCGCGTGCACGGCGGGCCGGGCAGTGACCGGCTGCTCGGTGGCGGCGGCGACGACCGGCTCGACGGCGACGACGGCGTCGACGAGTGTCAGGGCGGCCCGGGGACGGACACCTGTCACGGCGGCGCGCCCGGCGGGCCGGAGAACTCGCCGGACGACCCGGACGTCTGCGCGGCCGACGTGGAGGTCAAGATCTCCTGCCACAGCGAGGCGCTGCCGTCACGCTGGACGCTCGCCCTCGAGGGCACGTCGAACTACTCCAACGGCACCAACTACACCAGCGAGGTGTCGTGGGTGGTGAGCGTCGACGTGGAGCAGTACCTGCGCCAGGACGGCGTCAGCTGGTTCTTCACCGCGCCGACCGGCGTCACCGGCAGCTGGACCGGGACCGCGCAGAACGGCGAGTGCCGGATCGCCGGCTCCGGAGAGTTCGCCGACGGCGACCTCGGCGTCACCCTCGCGCTCGACGAGGTGAGCCACAAGTACACCTTCGAGTGGGGTGGTGTCGTCCTGCGCGAGCCGGGCCGGATCTCCTGCCCCTGGGGCGACTCCGACTACCAGCTGAGCACCCGGGCCGCCGACCGCGTGGCCTACGAGGAGTGGGACCCGGCCGACCTCACCGCTCCGCTGCAGGGCGGCAGGACGGTGCGGCCGGACGGGCCCGGCAGCGAGACCGTGGTGAGCTACACCTACCGGCTGGCGCCGACCCCGGAGCAGGCGCCCTGACCGGTCACCCCAGCTGGGGGTACAGCGCCTCGACGGGGCCGGCCAGGCCCGCCTTCACCCGGGCGCTGAGGTCGTCGGCGAGGATCTCGTAGGCGCCCGTCTCCACGCCGTCGTACGCCGAGCGCACGACGTCCGCGGGATCGAGCTTCGGCGCGTCCACCCCCTTGGTCATGGGGGTGTCGGCGTAGCCGAGATGCAGCCCGGCGACGTGGACGCCGGCCGGGGCGAGGGCGAGGCGCTGGGTGTTGGTGGCCTGCCAGAGCGCGGCCTTGCTCGCGCTGTAGGCATCACCCACCCCGAGCCAGCTCAGCACCGAGAGCACGTTGAGCACGGTGCCGCCCGAGGCCCGCAGCGCCGGCTCGAAGGCGCTGGTGACCGCGAGCGCGCCCCAGAAGTTCGTCTCGAACAGCTCGCGTGCGGCGGCCAGGTCCCCGAGCACGCTGGCGCCGTTGGCGGCACCCGCGTTGTTGACCAGCACCGTGACGTCGGCCGCCGTCTCGGCGGCGGCCGCGATCGAGCCGGCGGAGGTGACGTCGAGGACGAGCGGCACGATCCGGTCGTCGTCCCAGTCCCGCGGGCTCCGGGCGGCGGCGTACACCTTCGCGGCGCCGCGCTCGAGCGCCTGGTGGACGAAGTGCGTGCCGAGGCCGCCGTTGGCCCCGGTGACGAGGACGACGGCGCCGTCGATGGTCGGCATCTCAGATCCTCTCGATGATCGTGGCGTTGGCGAGGCCGCCGGCCTCGCACATGACCTGCAGGCCGTACCGGCCACCGCGCTGCTCGAGGACGTCGAGCAGGCTGGTCGCCAGCCGGGCGCCGGACGCGCCCAGCGGGTGACCGATGGCGAGGGCGCCGCCGTTGACGTTCACCTTGTCGAGGTCGGCGCCGGTCTCGGCCTGCCAGGCGAGGACGACCGAGGCGAACGCCTCGTTCACCTCGAACGCGTCGATGTCGTCCAGCGCGAGGCCGGCCCGGTCGAGCACCTTCCTGGTCGCCGGGATGATGCCGGTCAGCATCAGGATCGGGTCGTCCCCGACGACGGCGAACGAGTGCACCCGGGCGCGCGGCCTCAGCCCCAGGCGTGCGGCCGCCTCCTCGCTCGTGACGAGCACCGCGGCCGAGCCGTCGTTGACCGGGGAGCTGTTGCCCGCCGTCACCCGCCAGTCGATCGTCGGGTACGCCGCCGCCCACTCGTCGCTGCGGAACGCGGGCCGCAGGCCGGCGAGGGGCTCCAGCGAGGTTCCCGGGCGCACGGTCTCGTCGGTGCGCAGGTCGTTGACGTAGGCGACCTGGCCGTCGAGCAGCCCGTCCTTCCAGGCGCGGGCGGCCCGCTCGTGGGACATCGCGGAGTACTCGTCGAGCTGCGCCCGCGACAGATCCCACTTCTGCGCGATCAGCTCGGCGCTGATGCCCTGGGGCACCAGCCCACCGCCGTACCGGGCGCCGACCTGGGGGCCGGCGAAGTCCTTGCCCTGGAACTGCGAGCCGATCGGGATCCGGCTCATCGACTCGACGCCGGAGGCGACCGCGACGTCGTACGCGCCGGCGATGACGCCCTGCGCCGCGAAGTGCAGGGCCTGCTGGCTGCTGCCGCACTGGCGGTCCACGGTCACGCCGGGGACGCTCTCGGGGTAGCCGGCGGCGAGCAGCGCCCACCGGGCGGTGTTGCCGGACTGCTCACCGACCTGTCCGACGGCGCCGCTGATGACGTCGTCGATGCTCGCCGGGTCGATGCCGGTGCGCTCGACGATCGCCCGCAGCGCGATCGCGTGGAGGTCGACGGGGTGGACGTCGGCGTACGCGCCTCCTGGCTTGCCCTTGGCCAGCGGGGTGCGGACGGCGTCGACGATGACGGCTGCGGTCATGACCTGCTCCTCTGTCAGTTGGATTTTCGAACTGACCCCATGGTGACCGGGTAGGTTTGAAAACACAACCGTCTTCGCCGAGGATGTGACCATGCCGACAGCACCCGCCGACCGGTCCCCCCGGGACTGCACGATCGCCGACGCCCTCGAGGTCGTCGGCGACCGGTGGAGCCTGCTCGTCGTCCGCGAGCTGTTCTACGCCCAGCGCCGCTTCACCGAGATCGCGCGCAACACCGGCGCCCCGCGCGACATCCTCACCACCCGCCTGCGGAAGCTGGTCGAGCACGGCGTGATCGCGCGGGAGCAGTACAGCGAGCGCCCGCCGCGCTACGAGTACCGGCTCACCGAGATGGGCCGGGCCCTGTCGCCCGTGCTGCTGACGCTGAAGCAGTGGGGCCACGAGCACGTCCGCGGTGGCGAGGACCCGGTGCGCTTCGAGCACGCCTGCGGACAGGAGTTCGTGGCCGAGCTCCGCTGCGCGGCATGCGGGGACGGGCTCCACGAGGGCACGCTGACCCTCGAGTCGTAGGCTCCTCCCACCGCCACCTTGTCCAGAGGAGCAGACATGCCCGTCACGCGTGGATTCCTCGGTCGCCGGCGCGGTCACGAGGGACGACTGCCACCCGGCCAGTACGACACCGGCTCCGGCTGGCCCGTGCTGACCGCCGAGGCGACCCCCGACATCGACACCGCACGCTGGTCGCTGACCGTGGACGGGCTGGTCGAGCGGCCCACGACCTGGAGCTGGGAGGAGATCCACCGGCTGCCCACGTCGGCGTACTCCGGCGACATCCACTGCGTGACCACGTGGTCGAAGTTCGACGTCTCCTTCCGCGGGGTGAGCGTCGACGAGCTGCTCGCCGCCGCCGGGCCCCTGCCGGACGCGGCGTACGTCATGGCGCACTCGAGCACCGGCTACACGACGAACCTCCCGCTCAGCGACCTGGTGGACGGCAAGGCCTGGGTGGTCTGGGACTACGACGGCAAGCCGCTGCCGCGACAGCACGGCGGCCCGGCCCGGCTGCTGGTGCCGCACCTGTACTTCTGGAAGTCGGCGAAGTGGGTCTCCCGGCTGGAGCTCATGGCCGAGGACCGGCCCGGCTTCTGGGAGCAGAACGGCTACCACGACCGCGGCGACCCGTGGCTCGAGCAGCGCTACCAGGGCGACTGAGGAGCTGAGCGTGAGCGGATCGATCGACGACGTGCGCGCCCTCGAGACCACCTGGACGACCGGGCGGATCATCGAGAAGGAGCTCCCGACCCCCTCGACGGTGCGGCTGCGGATGCACGTCGAGGACCGGCACCGCCACCGGCCCGGGCAGCACTACCTGATCCGGCTCCGGGCACCCGACGACTACACCGCCCAGCGCTCCTACTCGATCGCCTCCGACGAGGACGACCCCCTGGTCGAGTTCCTGGTCGAGCGGCTCCCCGACGGCGAGGTCTCGGAGTTCCTGTCCGATGTCGCCGAGGTCGGCGACGTGCTGGAGATGCGCGGCCCGATCGGGCGCTGGTTCACCTGGGACACCACGACGCCGGCCCTGTGCCTGGTCGGCGGCACCGGCGTGGTCCCCGCCGTCGCCATGGCCCGCACCGCTCGCCGACTCGACCGCGGCTCGCTGCTGCGGGTGGTCGCGACCGCGCGCTCCCCGAGGGAGCTGCCCTACGCCGAGGAGCTCGCCCGGGCCGGTGCGACGCTCGCCTGGACCCGCACCGACACCGACCAGCGACCGGCGGGCCCGCCCACCGCCGACGAGCTCGCCCCGCTGCTCGTCGGCGCCGAGGTCGTGTTCGTCTGCGGCTCGGCCCGCTTCGCGGCGTACGCCGAGGACCTGCTGCTCGGCTGTGGCGTCGCGCCCGGCGCGATCCGCGTGGAGCGCTTCGGCCCCACCGGCTGAGCGAGGCCTCGATCCGTCGGCGAACGCCGCGGGCGCTTTGCTCTGGGTATCGAGGGGCGCACCGTCAGTAGTACCCCGAGGGAACGCACAGTCCACTCTGCTCCGACGGGCACACCCCGGCTCCCTGGCACCGAACCGGCCAACCATCGAAGGTGACCACGGTGAGCAACCGCCTCTACGTTCACGTCCCCATCCGGCTCCTGATCGACCACGACGACGTCTCCGAGATCCGCGCCGGCGCCTTCGCCACCAAGCAGGAGGCCCAGCAGGTGCTCGAGCACTGGCGAGCCGAGGGTCACACCAGCCCGATGGGCATCCGCAGCCTGCCGATCTGGGGCACCGCGGCCGAGTGGATCGCCGCCGGCGCCATCCCGGCCAGCGGCGTACCCGACGACATGGTGCAGCCGGTCGGCTAGGGCCACCGCCGCGCTCAGCCGGCGGCGGGCCGGAGCTCGGTCGACGTGGGAGCCGATCTGCGCGCATAGCGACGCGGGGACTCGCCGGTGTACCTGGTGAAGGCGGTGCTGAAGGCGCTGGCCGAGCCGTATCCGACCCGGCGCCCCACCTCGGCCATCCCCAGGTCGTCGTGACGGAGCAGGTCGCGCGCCACCGCCATCCGCCACGCCATCAGGTACTCCATGGGCGGCACGCCGACCTGACGGGTGAACCGGTCGAAGAAGGCCGAGCGCGACAGCATCGCGACCTCGCTCAGCTGCGAGACCGTCCAGGCGCGGTCGACGTGCTCGTGCATCTGCTGGAGGGCCGGCGCGAGCCTGCGGTCCGCCAGTCCACGGAGCAGCCCCGGCGGCGTTCGCGGGGTGACGCTGGTCCGAAGCGCCTCGACGAGGAGGACCTCGACCAGGCGTTTGAGCACCAGCTCCCGGCCCGGCCTGTCCGCGAGCGCCTCGTCCGCCACGAGGGAGACCAGCGGCGCGAAGTGCTCGATCCCCCGCACGTGCACCACCGACGGCAGCAAGGAGCTCAACAGGGTCGCGTCCGGCGAGTCGAAGACGAAGCTCCCGCCGAGGATCCGCACCTCCGGATCCTGACCCTCGGTGTAGTCGGCGTCCAGGTCGTCAGCGGTCATCAGCCGGGGATCCCACGAGACGGGATCGACCTCGCGAAAGCCCGTGAGCTCGAACGCCGGGGTGGTCGGCAGCAGCACGAAGTCGCCCTGCTCGAGGACGATCTCCTCCTCGTGCTCGACCGCCAGCCGGCAGGAGCCCTCCAGCACGACACAGAACCCGGGCTGGCCGAACGCCCGGTAGCGGACCCCCCACGCGCCGGCCCCGGCGATGCGCTTGGAGAGCACGTCGCGCGGGCGGAGCAGCTGCACGACTTCGGAGAGCGGGTCACTCATCGCGGGCCTCCTGACGGCTCACGGGGTCCTTCGGCCGAGATCTGGACTCTCGATAAAGAAGTACGGACTAGCAACTATAGATAGTCCTGAACTCGCTGCCTAGTGTCGTGGCCATGGAAACCATCCTGATCACCGGAGCCTCCTCCGGCTACGGCCTCGAGACCGCCCGCCACTTCCACGCGCAGGGATGGCGGGTCATCGCGACCATGCGCACCCCGCGCGAGGACGTCCTGCCCGCATCTGACCGCATCATCGTCCTCCCCCTCGACGTGACCGACCCCGACAGCATCGCCGCGGCCTTCGACGCGGCCGGACCCATCGACGTCCTGGTCAACAACGCGGGCATCGGAGGGATCGGGATCGTCGAGGCGACCTCCGTCGAGAAGGCCCGCGAGCTGTTCGAGACGAACACCTTCGGGGTGATGGCGACCACGAAGGCCGTGATCCCGCAGTTCCGCGAGCGCGGTTCGGGTGTCGTGGTCAACGTCACCTCCAGCGTGGTCCTGGCCGACATGCCGCTCACCGCGATGTACCGGGCCAGCAAGATGGCCACGGAGGGCTTCACCGCGTCCTTGGCCCTGGAGCTGGCGTACGTCGGCGTCCGCGCCAAGATCGTGCAGCCCGGCTACTGCCCCACGACCCGGTTCACGGCGAACGGCGGCGACGTCAGCGAGCTGATCCCACCGGCGTACGCCGGCTTCGCCGGCCCGGTCCTGGAGTCGTTCAGCGCGCAGGACGACGTCACAACGCCCCTCGACGTGGCCGAGGCGATCTGGCGCGCGGTGCACGACACCACCGGCACGCTGCACTTCCCGGCCGGCCCCGACGCCGTCGCGCTCGCACAGGCTCGCTGACCGGTCCCCCCTCGTCGACCTGCTCAGCACAAGGAAGGGACGCGTGATGTCGGCGCACAGCCAGCACGTCGGACGGCAGCATCTGCCACGACTCGGCCGTGGCCGGGTGAAGAGCAACGAGGTTCCGCTGAACCCGGTCGACGCGGGCGTGGCACCCCTCGAGCTCTACTTCGACCTCGTCTTCGTCTTCGCCATCACCCAGATCACCGTCGTGATGGCCCACGACCTGGGGGCCGAGTCGATCCTGCGGGGCGCCCTTCTCCTCGGCCTGATCTGGTCCGGCTGGGCCGGATACGCGTGGCTCGGCAATCTGGCCGTGGCTCACGCGAGCACGATGCGCAACCTGGTGCTCACGGCGATGGCGGCGATCTTCGTCCTGGCCCTGTCGATCCCCGAGGCCTTCCATGACGCCCGCCACGGACTCGACGGCCCGTGGGTCGTCGCGAGCTGCTATCTGGTCTTCCGGACGCTGCACCTGTGGATGTACTGGAGGCTCAGCGCATCCGATCCGCCCATGCGGTCGCAGTTGACCCGCTTCGCGCCCGCCGTACTGTGCGGGACCGCCCTGATGTTCTGCGCAGCGGCCACGCACGGCGCCGTCCAGACCTGGCTGTGGGTGGCTGCCCTGGCCGCGGACTTCGTGGGCATCGCCGTCGGAGGCGCTCGGGGGTGGCGGCTGCGTTCGACGTCGCACTTCAGCGAGAGGCACGGCCAGATCCTCATCATCGCCCTGGGGGAATCCATCCTGGCCATCGGCGTGGCCGTCCGAGGCGACGCGATCAGCTGGCCCATCATCGCGACCGCGGTCCTCGGACTCCTGGTGGCCACCGCACTGTGGTGGATCTACTTCGATGTCACCGCGACACAGGCCGAGCACCGCCTCCGCGACGAGCCGGCCGACACCCGCGCCAGACTGGCGGGCAACGCCTACTCGCTGCTCCATCTGCCGATGGTGCTGGGAATCGTCCTGACCGCCCTCGGGCTGAAGAAGGTGGTCCAGTACGCCGGCGCCGATGAGCACCACACACTGCGGGACCCGCTGGAGGGGTTCATCCTGCTCGCGCTGCTCGGCGGCATCATCCTGTACCTCCTGGCCCACGCCGCGTTCCGGACCGTGCTGGGCCTCGGCGTCTATCGCGGTCGCCTCCTGGCCGTGGCGGCCCTGGCTCTGCTGTGGCTCCTCGGACCGCACCTTCCCGGCCACACGATGCTGATCCTGGTCGCCGCGACCATGGCGAGCGTCATCATCGAGGAGAGCGTCACCCACGCCGGCCAGAGGAGTCTTCTCGCGGCATCCTGACCGCGGCTCGTCCGACGAGCTGGATCCCCTGGCGAGAGCCTCCTTCGGATCAGTGCGCGCCGGACACGCAGAACTCGTTGCCGTCGGGGTCGCTCAGCGTCACCCACCGGAAGCCCGGCAGCTCCCTGTCGCCGACGTGTCCCGCGCCCGCCGCCCGCAGCTCCGCGACCGCCGCGTCGAGGTCCTCGGCGACGAAGTCGACGTGCATCCGGTTCTTGCCCGGCGTCGGCTCGTCGACCCTCTGGAAGCCGAGCCGCGGCCCACTGGGGAGCGCGACGACGACGAACCAGCCCTCGTTCTCCTCGAGGACCCGGCCGCCCGTGCGGGCCGCCCACCAGCGGCCGAGGGCGAGGGCGTCGGTCGTGTCGACGGTGATCATCGCGGGGGTGAGGGTCATTCGCCGACCGTAGCGGCGAGCTCCGACACCTCAGATCTCGAAGAGGCGGAGGGCGACAGATGTTCCTTACCACTGTCGTCTCGTACCAGCAGAACGGGGGTCGTGACGAACGAGGGACCCTGGGCGCCGCCGGCGACGAGGTAGCCCTCCGCTTCCTCGAGCGCGAAGAAGGTCTCGGCGACCTCGACCTGGAGAGCCGTCAGGCGCTCGGCTCCGGTCACGAGGCCACCTGCTCGGCGCCATGGCGGGTCACGACGGACTCCCACGCCTGCCGGACCGTTGCCGATAGCACGAGCTCGTCCCACAGGTCGACCAACAAGGCCCCGTCGACGTAGGCAAGGACATCGTCCGGCCCTCCCTCACGCAGGACCAGTTCGTAGACCCGAGCGCGCTGGCGGCGGTTGCGTAGGTCGTAGCGCCGGCCTCGGTCGGACCAGTTCAGATGCAGCGGGAGCTCCACCGTCGCGACCGCCTGCTCCAACGGCAGTCGCGGCAGGCGCGTGGGCACCGAGAGGGGTCGGCCGCGCTCCCCTGCTACTTCCCGGAACTCAACGGCCGGCACCGCGGCCAGCTCGAAGCCTGCCGCGGCGAGGATCCGCTCTGCGGTGTCGAGGCTGGGTCACTTCCGCCCGTTCTCGTACGCCGACAGCGTCGGACGGGACGTGCCCGAGCGTGTCGCGAGCGCAGCCTGCGTCAGCCCCGCCGCCCGGCGGGCTGTTTCGAAGAGGGTGTGCGCGGCCACGTCCCCACGGTATCCGATCGAATACCTAGCCGACGCTCCGTTCGCTGGTGCGGCCGAGCCGTCGGGGCCTCAGAGTCCGACGTCACGGCTGGCGCTGGCACCTAGAGGGCTCGGAACTCCAGCACCGGCGAAAACGACAAAGTCCGCAGTTCAGAGACAGTTTGCGTCTCAGCCCTGCGGACTTCTACCGGTGGAGGTGAGGGGACTCGAACCCCTGACCCCCTGCATGCCATGCAGGTGCGCTACCAGCTGCGCCACACCCCCGGGGTCATCGCTCCACCCGAAGGCGGGGCAACGACGGAAATACTAGCCACACCCTCCAGCCAAGGTGAAATCGGGGGGTCACCCGTTGTACGACGCGAGCGCCCACCGCCCGGTGGTGCGCTGCTCGAGGACGACCCGGGCGCAGTTGCCGAGGGCGCGCAGGTCGCGAGCGAGCTCGAAGGGCCAGCCGAGGAAGGTGACCAGGCCGGAGCGGGTGGCGGCGCCGTGGGAGACGGCGACGCCGGTCTCGCCGGGGGCGAGGGCGGTGGCGAGGTCGGTGACGGCGGCGGCGTAGCGGGCGGCGACCTCGCGGGGGGTCTCGGCGCCGGGGATGGCGTCCCAGTCGCCGCGCTGGAAGCGGGCGAAGGCGGCGGGGTCGCGGGCGTCGAGCTCGGCGTGGGTGAGACCCTGGTAGTCGCCGAGGCGGAACTCGCGCAGCCGCTCGTCGTACGTCGGCACCAGCCCGGCCTCCTTCGCGATCGTGTCGGCGGTCTGCCGGGCGCGGGCCAGGTCGCTGGACCAGATCAGGGTCGGCTCGAGGGCCGCGATGACGGGGGCGACGGCCTCGGCCTGGGCGCGGCCGGTGGCGTCGAGCTCGACGTCGAGCTGGCCCTGGATCCGGCGCTCGGCGTTCCAGGCTGTTTGGCCGTGCCGGACCAGGACCAGGCGACGACCGGTCACTCGGCGACCGGGGGCGCCGGCGGCACCGGGCCGTGGATCTCGGCGGGGAGCTCGATGGTGGGGCAGTCGCGCCAGAGCCGCTCGAGGGCGTAGAACTCGCGCTCCTCGGAGTGCTGGACGTGGATCACGACGTCGCCGTAGTCGAGCAGCACCCAGCGGCCGTCGCGGTGTCCCTCGCGGCGGATCGGCTTGGCCTCGAGCTCGCGGAGCTTGTCCTCGATCTCCTCCACGATGGCGCGGACCTGGCGGTCGTTGGCGCCGCTGGCGAGCAGGAAGGCGTCGGTGATGGCGAGCTGCTCGCTGACGTCGAAGGCCAGCTGATCGGTCGCGAGCTTGTCGGCGGCGGCGAGCGCCGCGGCCTGGACGAGTCGGACGGCGTGGTCGGTGGCGGTCATGGGCTTTCCGTTCCGGATGCGGCCGCGTAGAGGCCGTGCTTGGTGATGTACTGGACGACGCCGTCGGGGACGAGGTACCAGACCGGCTGGCCGGCACGCTGTCGCTCACGGCAGTCGGTGGACGAGATCGCCAGCGCGGGGATCTCGACCATGGTGACCCGGTCGTGCGGGATCCGGGCCAGGGTGGCCGGGTCCATCTCGGAGCCGGGCCGGGTGCAGCCGACGAAGTGCGCCAGCGCGAACAGCTCGTCGGCGTCGCGCCAGCTGAAGATGTCGGTGAGCGCGTCGGCGCCGGTGATGAAGTACAGGTCGGCGTCGGGCCGCTCGGCGCGCAGGTCGCGCAGCGTGTCGCCCGTGTACGTCGGCCCGGCCCGGTCGATGTCGACCCGGCTGACCGTGAACCGCGGGTTGGCGGCGGTCGCGATGACCGTCATCAGGTAGCGGTGCTCGGCCGGCGCGACCTGCCGGTCGGCCTTCTGCCAGGGCTGCCCCGTGGGCACGAAGACGACCTCGTCGAGGCCGAACCAGCCCTGGACCTCGGAGGCGGCGACGAGGTGTCCGTGGTGGATGGGGTCGAAGGTGCCGCCCATCACCCCGATCCGGGTGCGGCGCGGCGCGTCCGTCACCAGGCCACCACTGTCTCGACCTGCCTCAGCTGTGGTCGCGGCCGCCGCCGAACCAGACCAGGCCGACGAGCAGGAAGAGGAGGAAGGCCAGCACGCCGGCACCGATGAACCACGGGTTCACGGCGGGCTCGCCGTGCTCCTCCGCGGCGCGGGCGACGACGAGGGCGGCCTGGCTGATCTGGCTGAGCATGGCGGCATCGTATCCAACCACCGCCGAACCCCGACATGCGGCGCGTGAATCGCCGCGCCGCCCGCCGTTTCTGCACGGAGGAGCGAGCGAGGAACGAGCGAGCGGGGGAGGAAGAAACGGCGTTGGCAGGCGGCGCGGCATGCGAGCGCAGCGAGCCAGACGAATCAGTGGAACGCGAAGTCGACACCCAGGAAGAGCAGCGTGAACCGGAGGCTGCGGCCGAGGAAGACGGTCGGGACGAACACCCACATCGGCATCTTCAGCAGCCCGCCGACGGCCGCCATCGCGAGCAGCGGCGGCACCCCGGCCGATGCGGCGATGAACATGATCCCGGCGGCGTACCAGGGCCGGCCCTGCATCCGGGCCACCCACTTCTCGTAGGACGCCTTGATCTTGGGGCTCGAGAGCTTCTTCTGGGCCCAGGCCGACTCGGCGCCGCGCCGCGCGAGCTCGTACCAGACGATCTTTCCGATGGTCGCGCCCGCGCCGGCCGCGACGCCGAGGGAGATCGCGGTGGCGACGCCGGGCCGGGCTGCTCCGGCGCCGAGGATGTAGACCTCGATGGGCAGGAACGGGAGGAGGGCGGACGCGATGCTGAAGGCGAACGTCGTCAGCCACAGGATCATGCCGCCGGCGCCCCTTCGGGGCTGGCCTCGCGCGTCGGCACCGGTACGCCGAGCTGGAGCAGCCAGCGCAGCGACACGCACTTGAGCACGAGCAGGCCGACGGCGATGATCGTGCCGAGCCACACCCAGCCGCTGACCAGCAGGATCACCGCGAAGGCGCCGGAGTTGGCGCCCTTGCCGATGCGCGACCAGTTCCACAGGTAGATCCGGCGGTCGACGACGTGGAAGTAGTTGGGGCTGCGGATCGGCCAGGCGAGGAAGGCGAGCGAGAGGTACATGTCGATGACCATGAACTCGAAGAGGTAGATCGCGATCGGGATCCCGATCCACTTCATCGGCTCGTCGCTGATCCAGCCGCCGGGCTGCAGCCACACGAGCCCGACGTACAGCGCGCCGCAGCTGAGGCGG
The DNA here is from genome assembly GCF_016907515.1 of Nocardioides nitrophenolicus. Classification (NCBI taxonomy): domain Bacteria; kingdom Bacillati; phylum Actinomycetota; class Actinomycetes; order Propionibacteriales; family Nocardioidaceae; genus Nocardioides; species Nocardioides nitrophenolicus. The sequence goes on along the minus strand of NZ_JAFBBY010000001.1, from coordinate 4,865,808 downwards.
TCGCACATCATGTCGACGACCGCCCCCATCCGGGTCTCGCAGTCGCGCCACCGGGCCCACTCGCCGTCGATGCTGTCGCCGACCCAGTAGGTGACCAGGCCGATGACGATCCAGGTCAGGCTCTGGTCGTACGCCGCCCAGACCGCGATCGCGAGCGTGATGATGGTGCGGACGAAGGTGATGATCGTGGCTCCGGTGAAGAGTCGCTCGACCGAGGGGTCGGCGTAGATCCGGTCCGGGGAGCCTGCCATGTCGCGAAACCTACCCGGTCGCACGCACTGTCCGGACGCCAGACCCCCCGGAGTACCAGGGATTCACCGGCCGGCCACCCACCGCTCCTACCCTCGCCACGTGATCTGGCTCGCCGTCCTGTTCGCGCTCGCGAGCGCGGTCACGACCGCCGTGTCGACCTCGGCCCAGCACCTCGCGGCGGGTCGTGCGCCACGGGTGGCGCTGCTGCTGGCGGCCGCGCTCGGCCCGGTCGGGTTCGGCTTCCACGTGCTGGCGCTCGACCACGGCCCGATCGGGCTGGTGCAGCCGATCGCGATCCTCGGCATCGTGCTCGCCGTCCCGCTCCGCGCGGCCCTGGTCCGGACCCGGCCGAGCCGGGCCGAGCTGGTCGCGGTGGCCGTGACCGGGCTCGCGATCGCGGCCCTGCTGCTCGCGACCGATGCCCGCGAGCGCGCGGGGCCGGTGGACGCCGGGCTCCTCGTCGTCACGGTGGCTGCCTGCGCGGTGGTGGCGGTGCTGCTGGTCGCGGTGGCGGGCGGCGTACCGAGGGCGACGGGGCGAGCCTTCCTGCTCGGCAGCGCCTCGGGGATCCTGTTCGCGCTGATGTCGGTGCTCGTCGAGGCCGACCGGCTGTACGTCGTGCTGACCGCCTGTGGCGTCGGCGGGGTCGTGGTCAACCAGCTCGCCTACCGCGCGGCCCGCCTGTCGGCGTCGATGCCGGTGCTCAACGTCGTCAACTGCCTGCTCACGCTCGGCTTCGCGCACCTCGTGCTCGGTGAGGTGCCGCATCGGACGCCGGTCTCGACCGCGGTGTCGGCGCTCGCCCTGGTCGCGATGGGCTGGGGGCTGTGGAGGTTGGCGTCAGCGGACGTGGCCGTCGCCGATGACGACGTACTTGGTCGAGGTCATCTCCGGCAGCCCCATCGGGCCGCGGGCGTGCAGCTTCTGGGTGCTGATCCCGATCTCGGCGCCGAAGCCGAACTCGCCGCCGTCGGTGAACCGGGTCGAGGCGTTGACCAGCACCGCGGCTGAGTCGACCTCGGCCACGAAGCGCCGCGAGGCCGCCAGGTCCTCGGTGACGATCGCGTCGGAGTGACCGCTGGACCAGGTGCGGATGTGGTCGAGCGCCCCGTCGAGGTCGGGGACGACGCGCGCGGCGATGTCGAGCGAGAGGTACTCGCTCGCCCAGTCCTCGTCGGTGGCCGCGACCACGCCGTCGTACGCGGCGAACGCGTCGTCGCCGTGGATGGTCACCTCGGCCTGCTGCAGCGCGGCCACGACCCGCGGCAGGAACTCCCCCGCGACGTCGGCGTGGACGAGCAGCGACTCGGCGGCGTTGCAGACGCTCGTGCGGTGGGTCTTGGCGTTGAGCACGACGGCGAGCGCCTTGTCGAGGTCGGCGGCCGCGTCGACGTAGACGTGGCAGTTGCCGACGCCGGTCTCGATCACGGGGACCGTGGACTCGTTGACGACCGACTGGATCAGGCCCGCTCCCCCGCGCGGGATGAGGACGTCGACCTGGCCGCGGGCGCGCATCAGCGCCTTGACGCTGTCGTGGGTGTCGCCGGGGACGAGCTGGACGACGTCGGGGTCGAGCCCCGAGGCCGCGACGGCGTCGCGCAGCACGGCGACGATGGCGGCATTGCTGGACCGGGCCGAGGAGGAGCCGCGCAGCAGGACGGCGTTGCCGGACTTCAGGCAGATGCCGGCCGCGTCGGCGGTCACATTGGGCCGGGCCTCGTAGATCATCCCGACGACGCCGAACGGCACCCGCACCTGGCGCAGCTCGAGCCCGTTGGCCAGCACGCTGCCGCGCACCACCTCCCCCACCGGGTCGGCCAGTCCGGCGACCTCGCGCAGCCCCTGGGCCATGCCCTCGAGCCGCTCGGTCGTCAGCCGGAGCCGGTCGATGATGTTGGCGGGCGTGCCGTCGGCCTCGGCCCGGGCGACGTCCTCGGCGTTGCCGGCGAGGATCTCGTCGGCGCGGGCGAGCAGGGCGTCGGCCATGGCGTGCAGCGTGGCGTCCTTCTGGGCACGCGTCGCCAGCGCCAGCGAGCGGCTGGCGACGCGGGCGCGCTGGGCGACCTCGCGGACCTCGACCTCGGCAGTCATGGGGTCAAGGATAGTGAGTCTCAGGCGCAGGGACGCGAGGTGGGCTTGATGCCGGGCTTGTGGGTGATCCGGGTGCTGGCGAACATCTTCTGCCACTGCGCGTCGTACGCCGCCGCGACCGTCGGGTCGTGCATCTCGAAGGTGACCTCGTCGCTGCTCAGCCCGGGGGGCGACCAGTTCTCGGAGCCGGTCCACACCATCCGGGTGGCGGCGCCGCGGAAGGTGCCGTTGACCGTGACGTACTTGAGGTGGGAGTAGCAGCGGGCGCCGAACACCATCTCGTCGCCGGCGGTGGACAGCTTCTGGCCCCAGTCCCAGTCGGCGATCCGGACCGGGATGCCGGCCTTCTGCAGGATCCTCACGACCGGACCGCTGACCACCGAGCCCACGACCGCGATGTCGCAGCCCTCGGCCCGCATCGAGGCCAGCTCCCGGGCGAGCGCCTCGCCGCGGCCGGCGTACCAGGCGTACATGTTGACCCGCACCACGGTGTGCCCCTGGCCGTCGCCGAAGCCGCCCGTCGCCGCGCAGTCGACCCGGCGCAGCCGCTTGAGCTGCGGGTCGCCGGTGCCGAGCCGCTCCACGCGGACCCGCTGGAAGTCGGCGCCGACGGTCTCGCTGGAGTACTCCAGGTGTCGCGGCTTGGCGGTCTTGTCGCGCTTGAGCTGCCGGAAGACCTCGGTCCAGGCGGCGAACAGCGCGTCGTCGTTGCTGATGGTGAGGGCGTCATTCCACTGGCCCGCCGCGGCGCCGTACCCGAGATTGCTGGAGCTGCTGATCACCACCGAGTGGGCCGCGCCCGTCTGGCTGAAGGAGTAGACCTTCATGTGCAGGTTGCCGGTGCGCGACCCGTTGCGGCAGGCGCTGGTGCAGATGTAGAGGAAGCTGTCGGCCTTGCGGTTGCCGCCGAGGCGCGCCTGCAGCCCCCGGATGGTCTTGCCGATGATGTTGTCGTTGACCACGATCTGCACGTTCACCCCGCGCCGGTGTGCCTTGAGCAGGAGCCGGGCGGTGTCGTTGCGGTCGATGTTGTACGTCGCGATCCGGATCGTCGACCCCGGCGGAGCGTGCCGGATCGCCGCGTGCACGCGGCGTACCACCTTGGTGCGCGCCTTGACCCCGCCCATCGGGTTGTTGAAGGTCGGCCCGGTCGGGGGCTGCCAGGTGTCGTCGGCGGTGGCCGCCGGCACGGGGGCGACGAGGAGGGTGGCGAGCACCAGGATCAGCGCGGCGACGGTCTTCACGCGAAGGAGACTAACTTACTTGACTTAATCATTGACGGCGCGGGTTGCCTCGGACCGAGATGTCGGGCGGTGGGAGCGCAGGGCCGGCTGTAACACGCAGTCAGCCCGTCTGGCTGGCGGTTGTCAGCAGAGACTGGCCTCCGTACGGCGTGTCGCGGCGGAGAAGCGACAGGTAGTCACGCGGACAGCGTGTTACAGCGTGTTACAGCGGATCGCCGGAGCCGCCCCGTCGTCGAAAAGCACCGCGGGACGCCGTACCGGAGTACGACGTCCCGCGGGCCGGGTGAGCGGGTGGCTCAGCCCTTGCGCTTCTCGATCTCCGCGGTCACGGCCGGGAGGACGGTGTGGAGGTCACCCACGACGCCGAAGTCGACGAGCTCGAAGATCGGCGCCTCCTCGTCCTTGTTGACGGCCACGATCGTCTTCGAGGTCTGCATGCCGGCGCGGTGCTGGATCGCGCCGGAGATGCCGTTGGCGACGTAGAGCTGCGGCGAGACGACCTTGCCGGTCTGGCCGACCTGGAAGGTGTGCGGCTTCCAGCCGGAGTCGACGGCGGCACGCGAGGCGCCGACGGCGGCACCGAGCGCGTCGGCGAGGCCCTCGACCGCGGTGAAGTCACCGCCGGTGCCGCGACCACCGGAGACCACGATCGCGGCCTCGGTGAGCTCGGGGCGACCGGTGGCCTGGCGCGGCTGCGCGGCGACGATCTGGGCGGTCTTGGCGCCGTCGGAGATCGTGGCGGCGAACTGCTCGACGGCACCCGCGCCCGCACCCTCCTCGGGGGCCGCGGCGTTGGGCTTGACCGCGATGATCGGCGTGCCCTTGACGACCTTGGCGTCGACGGTGAAGTTGCCGGCGAAGACCGACTGGGTGGTGACGATCTCCCCACCGTCGACCCGGACGTCGACGGCGTCGGTGATCAGGCCCGAGGAGAGCTTGATCGCGAGCCGGCCGGCGATCTCCTTGCCCTCGGCCGAGGCCGGGATCAGGATCGCGGCGGGCGAGGTCTTCTCGGCGAGCTGCTGCAGCACCTCGGCCTTCGGGGCCACCAGGTAGCCCTTGATCTCGGCGTCGTCGACGACGTAGACCTTCTCGGCGCCGTACGCCTTGACCGCGTCGGCGGCGGCAGCGGCCTTGTCGGCGCCGCCGATGAAGACGGCCGATGGCTCGCCGATGCGCTTGGCGATCGCGAGCAGCTCGTAGGTGGGCTTGCGGACCGCGCCGTCGACGTGGTCGACCAGAACGAGAACTTCAGACATGGCTCAGGCTCCTCAGATGAACTTCTTCGACGCGAGGAAGTCGACCAGCGCCGTGGCGCCGGAACCGTCCTCGTCCTTGACGATCTCGCCGGCGGTCCGCGGCGGGCGGGCGGTCACGTTGTCGACCTTGGTCCACGCGGCGTCGAGGCCGACCTCGGAGGCGTCCACGCCGATGTCGGCGAGGGTGAGCGCCTCGAGCGGCTTCTTCTTCGCCGCCATGATGCCCTTGAACGACGGGTAGCGCGCCTCGCCGGACTGGTCGGTCACCGAGAGGACGAGCGGCAGGGTGCCGCCGATGACCTCGGTGGCGGTGTCGCCGTCGCGCTTGATCCGGACCTGGTCGCCCTGGGTCTCGACCACGGCGGCGAGGGTGACCTGCGGCAGGCCCAGGCGCTCGGCGAGCATCGCGGGGACGACGCTCAGGCCACCGTCGGTCGACGCGAGGCCACCGACGATCAGCTCCGGGACGCCGATCTTCTCGATCGCCTTGGCGAGCACGAGCGAGGTCGCGACGGCGTCGGAGCCGGCGATCGCGTCGTCCTGCACGTGGACGGCCTTGTCGGCACCCATCTGCAGTGCCTTGCGGACCGCCGCCTCGGCCTCGGCCGGGCCCACGGTCAGCGCGGTGACCGTGATCTCCTCGTCGGCGCGCTTCTCCTTGATCTGGAGGGCCTGCTCGACGGCGTACTCGTCGAGCTCGGAGAGGAGACCGTCGACGCCGACGCGGTCGACAGTGTTGTCCGCCTCGAACTTCCGGTCACCCGTGGCGTCGGGGACGTACTTCACAAGGACGACAATGTTGGAGAGAGTCATGGTTGTGGCCGGACCGGCCCCTTCCTGTGCAACGTGAGCCCTGCCGCGTGGTCGGGCAGGGAACAGCTCTGGTCCGCTGGAGGACAGCGTCTCGCAGGCTACCGCCCGGTCACCAACGACGGGAACCTGGTCCACGTGGCGTCGGCCACACGGATCGAACCCCGGTCCGCGCCGGGCCCGCCCCCGGTCAAGGGCGGATGACGCGCTCCAGCACCCGTCCGATCACCAGGTAGACGACCGAGGCGAGGCCGTAGTTGAACAGCGCGGTCTTGACCACGGCGTTCTTGCCCTCGAACGCCTTCACCGGGTTGTCGAGGTCGAAGAAGCCCAGGTCGAACACGTCGGCGAGGTCACGCACCAGCTTGACCAGGCTGTTGTCGGCGTTCGCCTCGAGCGCGTAGGTGAACGCGGCGGCGGCGAGCACCAGCGCGAGCGCCATGCACACGATCCACACGACGCGCGCCAGGTTGTCGCGCACCCGGGCCACGGCCAGCGAGCGGCTCGCGGAGGACGTCGGCGCGTCGGCGACGCCCTCCGTCGCACCCTTGTCGTCGTCCCTGCTCACGGCGTCACCGTCCCTCGAACGTGGCCTTGCCCGGGCCGTTCTCGATGAAGGAGCGCATGCCGGTGCGGCTGTCCTCGGTCGCGAAGATCGCCGCGAAGCTGTGCCGCTCGACCTGCAGGCCGGTCTCGAGGTCGACCTCGAGCCCCCGGTCCACCGACTCCTTGATCGCCCGCAGCGCGTACGGCGCCGCCGTCGCGAACCTCGACGCCCAGGCCACCGCCTCGGCGTACACCTCGGCCGCGGGGACCACCCGGTCGACCAGGCCGATCGCGAGCGCCTCCTCGGCCTTCACGAACCGGCCGGTGTAGAGCAGGTCCTTGGCCTTGCTGGGACCGATCAGGCGGGGCAGCCGCTGGGTGCCGCCGGCGCCGGGGATGATGCCGAGCAGCACCTCCGGCTGGCCGAGCACGGCGTTGTCGGCCGCGATCCGCACGTCGGCGGCCAGCGCCAGCTCGCAGCCCCCGCCGAGGGCGTAGCCGTTGACGGCCGCCACGACCGGCTTGGGGATCCGCGCCACCGCGTTGACGGCGTCCTGCAGCTTCTGCACCCGGTCGACCATGTCGGTGTACGACATGTCGGCCATCTCCTTGACGTCGTTGCCGGCGGCGAACACCTTCTCGCCGCCCCAGACCACGACCGCGCGGACGTCGCCGCGGTCGGTGGCCTCGGCCGCGGCCAGCGCCAGCTCGTCTTGGACCTGGATGCTGATCGCGTTCATCGCCTTGGCCCGGTCGAGCCGGATCGTCCCGACACCGTCGGCAACCTCCAGGCGCACGAACTCCGCAGTCATCTGCTCCCTCTCGTCACGGCTCCGGCCCCATGGCCCTGGGCCCCCAGTCCCGCATTCTGCCGCGTCCGGACCGGCCGGGTCACGCGAACCCGTCTCCTGGGCGCGCCGTCCCGGCGCGTCGGGGCGCCACGGGCGGGCGCGGGCGGGCGCGGACAGGGCGCGAGCGGGGCGCGGGCACAATGGGCCGGGTGACCCCCGGCCTCTGGAGAACCCTCGGAGAACGAGCCCCGGTGTGGCCCGGACGGAACTGGCCGCTCGGCGCGACCTGGACGCCCGAGGCCACCAACTTCGCGGTCCACTCCCCCGCCGCGAGCGGGGTGTGGCTGTGCCTGTACGACGACGAGTCGGGCGAGCGGCGGCTGCCGCTGACCGAGCAGTCCCTCGGCATCTGGCACGGCGCGGTACCCGACATCGCGCCCGGCACCCGCTACGGATTCCGGGTCGAGGGCCCCTGGAAGCCCGAGGAGGGCCTGCGCTTCGACCCCGACACCTTGCTGCTCGACCCCTACTGCCTCGCGGTCGCCGGCGGCGAGGGAGACGCGCGCAGCGTGGTGGTCGACCCGGCGTTCGACTGGGGCGACGACAGCCCGATGCGACGCCGCTGGCGCGACACCGTGATCTACGAGCTGCACGTCAAGGGCTTCACCAAGCTCCACGACCGGATCCCCGAGGACCTGCGCGGGACCTACGCCGGGCTCGGGCACCCGGTCGTCACCGAGTACCTGCGCGATCTCGGCGTCACCGCCGTCGAGCTGCTGCCCGTCCAGCAGTTCTTCTCCGAGCCCGCGCTGCTGGAGCGCGGCAGCGTCAACTACTGGGGCTACAACCCGATCAGCTACTTCGCCCCCGACGCGGCGTACTCCGCCGCGGGCGACCGGGGCGGCCAGGTCACCGAGTTCAAGGAGATGGTGCGCGCCCTGCACGCCGCCGGCATCGAGGTGATCCTCGACGTCGTCTACAACCACACCGCGGAGGCGGGGGCCGAGGGCCCGACGTACTCCTTCCGGGGGCTCGACGACCGCGGCTTCTACCGCCGGGTGCCGTCGGCCGACGGCTTCGACGACACCTACTGGGACGTCACCGGCTGCGGCAACACCGTCAACAGCGAGGACCCGCTGGCCCTGCGGCTGATCCTCGACTCGCTGCGCTACTGGGTGACCGAGATGCACGTCGACGGCTTCCGCTTCGACCTGATGTCGGCGCTGACCCGGACCGCGGGGCCCGACGGGATCCCCGTCGACATGGCGTGCAAGCTGCTCATCGCGATCGGGCAGGACCCGGTGCTGCGGCACGTCAAGCTGATCGCCGAACCGTGGGACGTGTCGATGGACGGCTACCTCGTCGGCGGGATGCCGCCGCCGTGGGTGGAGTGGAACGACCAGTACCGCGACGCCATCCGCGACTTCTGGCGCGGCCACTCCGACGGCACCCACGCCGTCGCCACCCGGCTCGCCGGGTCCTCGGACCTGTACGCCGACGACGGCCGATCGGCGTACAACTCGGTCAACTTCGTCACCGCCCACGACGGCTTCACCGTCCGCGACCTGGTGTCGTACGACGAGAAGCACAACGAGGCCAACGGCGAGGACAACCGCGACGGCACGGACGACAACCGGTCCTGGAACCACGGCGTCGAGGGCGAGACCTCGGATCCGGAGATCGTGGCGCTACGGCGGCGGCAGGCCGCCAACCTGATGGCCACGCTGTGCCTGTCGAACGGCGTACCGATGCTCACCGCGGGCGACGAGCGCGGCCGCACCCAGCGCGGCAACAACAACGCCTACTGCCAGGACAACGAGATCTCCTGGCTCGACTGGCGGCCCGACGACGCCTGGCTCGACGTCTACGAGGTGACCCGCGCCGCGCTCAGGCTGCGCCGCGAGCACCACGCGCTGCGCCAGCGGCACTGGTTCGAGGGCCGTCCCGCCATCGTCGGCGGCCCCAAGGACCTCGCCTGGCTGCACCCGTCGGGGCGCGAGATGACCGACGAGGACTGGTACGACTCCGGCCTGCGGACGATCGGCATGTTCGTCTCCGGCCGGCCGCTGCGCGAGCCCGGCCCGCGCGGCGAGCAGCAGATCGACACGTCCTTCCTGATCTGGTTCCACGCCGGGGCCGAGGCGGTCGACGTACATCTGCCCGACAACGACTGGGTGCGCTCGGGTGCCGTCGTCCTGTCGACGGACCCGGAGCTGCCGGCGGGGACGCTGCTCGAGATCGGTGGGTTGGTGCGGATCGGCGGGCGGAGCGTCGTGGTGATGCAGGAGACCGACGACTGACGCCGACCCGGCTCGAAGTTGCTGTGGTTTTCCGCCGACCCGGCAGAAAGTCGCTCCGAGATCGCGCCGACCCGGCAGAAAGTAGCGTCAGTAACAACCACTTTCTGCCGGGTCAGCGCAAGAACAGAACCAGTTTCTGCCGGGTCAGCGCACAACCAGAGCCACTTTCTGCCGGGTCACGCGAGAGCGACGACCCCCAGCTCGGCCGGAGCAACCAGCAGCGGGTTGGCCGGGAGCACCCGGACCGTGTAGCCGAACGGCCCCGAGCGACCGAGCGCGACCTCGCCGTCGAAGCGGTGGCGGCCGCCGTCGTAGGACTCGACCAGCGTGAGCGGTACGACGGACGCCGCCACGATGTCGTCCTCGGCGTCGACCCGGCCGTGGACCAGCTGCACCTCGACGTCGTGGGGCGCGAGCTCGCCGAGCGCGACGTAGGAGCGGACGTGGAGGACGGCGCCGACCTCGGCGACGTCGCCGATGCCCTCGGCCTCGACGTGCTCGACGCGGACGCCGCCCCACGCGCCGCGCACGCGCGCCTTCCACGCGGCGAGGTCGCGGGCGCCGTTCTCGACCGCGGCCAGGGCGCGGGCGTTGGTGGCCGCGGGGGCGTAGAGCTGGGCGACGTAGTCGCGGACCATGCGGGTGGCGAGCACCTTGGGGCCGAGGTTGGCCCAGGTGGCGCGCAGCATCTCGACCCAGCCGGCGGGCACGCCCTCGTGGTCGTGGTCGTAGAAGCGCGGCGCGACCTCGTTCTCGATCAGGTCGTAGAGGGCGGCGGCCTCGAGGTCGTCACGCTGGTCGGAGTAGTCCTCCAAGCCGTCGGCGGACGGGATCGGCCAGCCGAACTCGGGCTCGTACCACTCGTCCCACCAGCCGTCGAGGATGGACAGGTTGAGGCCGCCGTTGAGCGCGGCCTTCATGCCGGACGTGCCGCAGGCCTCGTAGGGGCGCAGCGGGTTGTTGAGCCACACGTCGCAGCCGGGGTAGAGCGGCTGCGCGAGCGCGATGTCGTAGTTGGGCAGGAACACGATCCGGTGCCGGACGTCCTCGGCGTCCGCGAAGCGGACCAGCTCCTGGATCAGCCGCTTGCCGCCGTCGTCGGCAGGGTGCGCCTTGCCGGCGACGACCAGCTGGACCGGGCGCTCGGGGTGCAGCAGCAGGGCCTTGAGCCGCGCGGGGTCGCGCAGCATCAGCGTCAGTCGCTTGTACGACGGCACCCGGCGCGCGAAGCCGATGGTCAGCACGTCGGGGTCGAGCGCGTCGTCGATCCAGCCGAGCTCGGCGACCGAGGCCCCGCGCTTCTCCCAGGACTTGCGCAGCCGCCGGCGGGCGTCGTCGACCAGCCGCTGGCGCAGCAGCCGCTTGGTGCGCCACACGTCGGGGCCGGGCACCTTGTCGAAGGCGGCCCAGAACGCGGCGGCGTCGTCGCCGTCGTAGTCGGCGCCCTGCGCCTCGGCGAGCGCCGCGACCTCGGGGGCGACCCAGGTGGGCGCGTGGACGCCGTTGGTGATCGAGGTGATCGGCACCTCGGCCTCGTCGAAGGCGGGCCACAGGCCGTTGAACATGCCCCGGCTGACATGCCCGTGGAGCTGCGAGACGCCGTTGGCGCGTTGGGCGAGCCGGAAGCCCATCACGGCCATGTTGAACACGCCCGGGTCGCCGCCGTCGTAGTCCTCGGCGCCGAGGGCGAGCACCTGGTCGACGGGTACGCCGGGGGTGGCGCCGTGCTCGCCGAGGTACTGCTCCACGAGCGTGCGCGGGAAGCGGTCGATGCCGGCCGGGACCGGGGTGTGGGTGGTGAAGACCGTCGAGGCCCGGCCGGCCTCGAGCGCGGCGGCGAAGTCGAGGTCGCTGTCGGCGGTCAGCTCGCGGATCCGCTCCACGCCGAGGAAGCCGGCGTGGCCCTCGTTGGTGTGGAACACCTCGGGCGCGGGGGCGCCGGTGATCCGGGAGTACGCGCGCAGGGCACGCACGCCGCCCACGCCGAGCAGCAGCTCCTGGCGCAGCCGGTGCTCGGTGTTGCCGCCGTAGAGCCGGTCGGTGACCAGGCGGTAGGCCTCGGGGTTCTCCTCGACGTCGGTGTCGAGGAGCAGCAGCGGCACCCGGCCGACGCTGGCCACGAACACCCGGGCGAGCAGGTCCGGGCCGTCGGGCATCCGGATCGCGATCGTCGTACGGCTGCCGTCGGACTCGTGCAGCAGCGACAGCGGCAGCCCGTCGGGGTCGAGCACCGGGTAGCTCTCCTGCTGCCAGCCGTCGCGCGAGAGCGCCTGCTTGAAGTAGCCGTGGCGGTACAGCAGCCCGACGCCGACGATGGGCACACCGAGGTCGCTGGCGGCCTTGAGGTGGTCGCCGGCGAGGATGCCGAGGCCGCCGGAGTACTGCGGGAGCACGGCGGTGATGCCGTACTCCGGCGAGAAGTAGGCGATCGAGGTCGGCCAGGTGCGGTCCGGCTCGGCGGCGCTGGCACGCTGGTACCACCGGTCCTCGGAGAGGTACGACGCGAGGTCGGCCCGGGCGTCCGCGACCCGGCGGACGTAGTCGTCGTCGGCGACCAGCTCGGCCCACCGCTCGGCGCTCACCTCGCCGAGCAGCCGCAGCGGGTCGCGGCCGGCGTCCTGCCAGAGCCCGGGGTCGATCGCCTCGAAGAGCGCCTGGGTGGGTGGATGCCAGGACCAGCGCAGGTTGGCCGCGAGCTCGCCCAGCGAGGCGAGCGCGTCGGGCAGGACGGGGCGGACCGTGAACCTCCGGATCGCACGCATGGACCGACGGTAGCCAATCGCACTTGAACGATCCAAGACAGGGCGGCCGGAATCGGGATAGGTGCGACGCCGGGTTCCGCGTAACGCGCGGGCGGCCACCGCGTTGTGGTGGTAGAGACGGGCGGGGTGGAGTCATGGGGGCTGCCTCGCCCGTCGCACTTTTCCGGCCCCGGCCCGAGCCGCCGCCGTCGGGAGGCGCCCTAGGCTGGCGCCGATGACTACCGCACCCCTCCGCCCGGTCCCCGACCACCAGCGCCACGTGGCCGCTCTCCTCGCCGCGGGCCACGGCCCGGACCACCCGTGGCCGACCGAGACGGTCGCGGTGGACCAGGCCCGCGGCCGGGTGCTCGGCGCCCCGGTGAGCGCGCCGGAGCCACTGCCGGCCTTCGACAACTCCGGCATGGACGGGTACGCGGTCCGCGCGGCCGAGGTCGCGGCGGCCACCCCCGAGCACCCGGTCCGCCTCCCGGTCGGCGAGGACATCCCCGCGGGGGCGCCGGTCGGCGAGCTCGCCCCGGGGACCGTACGCCGGATCATGACCGGCGCGGCCGTGCCCGCGGGCGCCGACGCGGTGGTCGAGGTGGAGGTGACCGACGGCGGCACCGACACCGTCGAGATCCGGGAGGCCCGGCCGGCGGGCAGCTTCGTGCGCACCGCCGGGTCCGACCTGGCCCGGGGCCAGGAGGTGCTGGCGCCGGGGATCACCCTGGGCCCGGCCCAGCTGGGCGTCCTGGCGGCGCTCGGCGTCCGGGAGGTCGTCGTACGACGGCGGCCCCGGGTGCTGGTGGTGTCGACGGGCAGCGAGCTCGCCGCGGACCCGGCGCCGGGCTCCGGCCAGATCCGCGACGCCAACGGCGCGCTGCTGGCGGCCGCGGTCGAGGAGGCCGGCGGCGTGGCGGTGCGCAGGCTCTGGGTCGAGGACGACGTGCCGACCTTCCTGGCGCTGCTCGACGCCGAGCTCGCGGCCGGCGATGTCGACCTGGTCGTCACCAGCGGCGGAGTCAGCGCCGGGGCCTACGAGGTGGTCAAGGACGGGCTCGGGCCCCGCGGCGTGGAGTTCGTCAAGGTGGCCATGCAGCCCGGGATGCCGCAGGGCTCGGGCCTGCTCGACGCGACCACGCCGGTGGTCTGCCTACCCGGCAACCCGGTGAGCGCGCTGACCTCGTGGGAGGTGTTCGTGCGTCCTGCCCTGCGGCTGGCGTTCGGCCACCCGCGACCGTACCGCACCGTCGTCCGGGCCGCCCTGACCGAGCCGCTGCAGCCGCTGCGGGGCAAGCGCCAGCTGCGCCGCGCCCGCCTGGACCGCGCCGCCCGCGCGGTCGCGCCCTGGGGCCCGCCGGGCTCGGGCTTCCTCGGCTGGTTCGCCGGCGCCGACGCGTTGATCGACCTGCCCGCCGACGGCGCGCCGCTCGCCGCGGGCGACCTCGTCGACGCCTGGGACCTGACCTCTGACTAGACGCACCCCATCGGTGACTCGATAGGTTCGACGCATGGTCGGACGCATCCCCGTGATCGACGTCGAGCCGGTCCTCGAGGCCGGAGCCAACCAGGGCCGCCTGCCGGTCAAGGCCAGCCTGGGCGAGCCCTTCCCGGTCCGGGCGACCGTGTTCCGCGAGGGACACGACCGCCTGGGCGCCGAGGTGGTGCTGATCGGGCCCGACGGCGTACGACGACCACCGGTGCGGATGCAGCCGCTGCCCCCGCGCGACCGGTTCACCGTGGACCGCTACGAGGCCTGGGTGAGCGCCGACGCCGAGGGGCCGTGGTCGTTCGAGATCCACTCGTGGTCGAGTCCGCTCGGGACCTGGTTCCACGACGCCGGCATCAAGATCAGGGCCGGGGTCGACGTCGACCTGATGTTCGCCGAGGGTCGGCTGCTGTTCGAGCGTGTTCTCGCCGGCGGCGGCCTCACCAAGGCCGAGCGGAAGACGGTCACCGCGGCGATCGCCGCCGCCGGCGACGACCAGCGCCCGGTGGAGGCCCGGCTCGCGCAGCTCGAGTCCCCCGAGGTGGTCACCACCCTCGAGGCGCACCCGCTGCGCGACCTGCTGACCGTCGAGGGCCCGTTCCCGGTGTACGTCGACCGCCCGCGCGCGCTCTTCGGCAGCTGGTACGAGCTCTTCCCCCGCTCCGAGGGCGCGACCTACGACCCGGAGACCGGCGAGGTCACCAGCGGCACCTTCCGCACCGCCGCCGAGCGGCTGCCCGCCGTCGCGGCGATGGGCTTCGACGTGGTCTACCTGCCGCCGATCCACCCGATCGGCGAGGTCAACCGCAAGGGGCCCAACAACACCGTGCTGCCCGACGGCGAGCCGACTCCCCCGGACTGGAAGGGCTCTCCCTGGGCGATCGGGAGCAAGGACGGCGGCCACGACGCGGTCCACCCGGACCTCGGCACGATCGGCGACTTCGACGCCTTCGTCGCCGCGGCGAAGGCGCTCGACCTCGAGGTCGCGCTCGACCTCGCCCTGCAGTGCGCGCCCGATCACCCGTGGGTCGCGGCGCACCCGGAGTGGTTCACCACCCGCGCCGACGGCACGATCGCGTACGCCGAGAACCCGCCCAAGAAGTACCAGGACATCTACCCGGTCAACTTCGACAACGACCCGGCCGGCATCTCCGCCGAGGTGCTGCGCGTCGTGCGCCACTGGATGGCCCACGGCGTGCGGATCTTCCGGGTCGACAACCCCCACACCAAGCCGGTGGCGTTCTGGCAGTGGCTGCTGGCCGAGGTGCGGCGCACGGACCCCGACGTGCTCTTCCTCGCCGAGGCGTTCACCAAGCCGCCGATGCTGCAGACACTCGGGGCGATCGGGTTCCACCAGTCCTACACCTACTTCACCTGGCGCACCGAGAAGCCCGACGTCGAGGACTACCTGCGCGAGGTGTCGCAGGAGTCGGCGCACCGGATCCGGCCGAACTTCTTCGTCAACACGCCCGACATCCTCCACGAGTTCCTCCAGTACGGCGGCCCGGCGGCCTTCCGGATCCGGGCGGTGCTCGCGGCGATGTCCTCCCCCAGCTGGGGCATGTACGCCGGCTACGAGCTCAGCGAGCACGTCGCGGTCAAGCCGGGCAGCGAGGAGTACCTCGACTCGGAGAAGTACCAGATCCGGGTCCGGGACTGGTCCGCCGCCGACGCGAACGCGGCCGGGCTGCCGGCGTACGTCACCCGGCTCAACGAGATCCGCCGGGCCCACCCGGCGCTGCACCTGCTGCGCAACCTGCGCCTGCACCAGGCCGAGGACGACCACGTCGTGTGCTGGTCGAAACGGGCGGGCGACGACACGGTGATCGTGGTCCTCAGCCTCGACCCCCACCAGGTCCGGGAGTCGATGGTCCACCTCGACCTGGCCGCGCTCGGCCTCGAGCCCGGCACCTCGTTCACGGTCCACGACGAGCTCAGCGGGAGCGCGTGGACCTGGGGCGAGCACGACTACGTCCGGCTCGATCCCGCGCAGCCGGCGCACATCCTGACCGTGAAGGGGCACGCATGACCACGGCCGAGTCCATCGTCCTCAACGAGGAGCCCGAGTGGTTCCGGACCGCGGTCTTCTACGAGGTCCTAGTGCGCTCGTTCCGCGACTCGAACGCCGACGGCACCGGTGACTTCCAGGGCCTGACCGAGAAGCTGGACTACCTGCAGTGGCTCGGGGTCGACTGCCTGTGGGTGCCGCCGTTCTTCACCTCGCCGCTGCGCGACGGCGGGTACGACGTCGCCGACTACACCGGGATCCTGCCCGAGATCGGCACCGTCGAGGACTTCCATGCCTTCCTCGACGCCGCCCACGAGCGCGGCATCCGGGTGATCATCGACTTCGTCATGAACCACACGAGCGACGCACACCCGTGGTTCCAGGCCTCCCGCTCCGACCCGGACGGCCCCTACGGCGACTTCTACGTGTGGTCCGACACCGACGAGCTCTACCAGGACGCCCGGATCATCTTCGTCGACACCGAGCCGTCGAACTGGACCTGGGACCAGACCCGCGGCCAGTACTACTGGCACCGGTTCTTCCACCACCAGCCCGATCTCAACTTCGACAACCCCGCGGTCCACGACGCGATGCTGGAGGCGATGGCGTTCTGGCTCGACATGGGCCTCGACGGCTTCCGGCTCGACGCGGTGCCCTACCTCTACGAGCGGCCCGGGACCAACGGCGAGAACCTCCCGGAGACCCACGAGTTCCTCAAGAAGGTGCGCCGGTTCGTCGACGACAACTACCCGGGCCGGGTGCTGCTCTGCGAGGCGAACCAGTGGCCGACCGACGTGGTCGAGTACTTCGGCGATCCCGAGGTGGGCGGTGACGAGTGCCACATGGCCTTCCACTTCCCGGTGATGCCGCGCATCTTCATGGCGGTGCGGCGCGAGTCCCGCTTCCCGATCTCGGAGATAATGGACCAGACGCCGGACATCCCGGCCGGCTGCCAGTGGGGCATCTTCCTGCGCAACCACGACGAGCTGACCCTGGAGATGGTCACCGACGAGGACCGCGACTACATGTGGGGCGAGTACGCCAAGGACCCGCGGATGAAGGCCAACATCGGCATCCGCCGGCGGCTGGCCCCACTGCTCGACAACGACACCAACCAGATCGAGCTGTTCACCGCGCTGCTGCTCTCGCTGCCCGGCTCCCCCGTCCTCTACTACGGCGACGAGATCGGGATGGGCGACAACATCTGGCTCGGCGACCGCGACGGCGTGCGCACGCCGATGCAGTGGACCCCCGACCGCAACGCCGGCTTCTCCTCGGCCACCCCCGGCAAGCTGCACCTGCCGACGATCCAGGACCCGGTCTACGGCTACCAGAGCGTCAACGTCGAGGCGCAGCTGGAGAACCCGTCCTCACTGCTGCACTGGACCCGCCGGATGATCCACATCCGTCGGCAGCACGACGCCTTCGGGCTCGGCACCTTCTCCGACCTCGGCGGCTCCAACCCGACGGTGCTGTCGTACGTCCGCGAGCACGCCTCCGACGACGTCATCCTCTGCGTCAACAACCTCTCCCGCTTCCCCCAGCCGGTCGAGCTCGACCTGCGGCGGTTCGAGGGCCGGGTGCCGGTCGAGCTGCTCGGCGGCGTCCCGTTCCCCCGGATCGGCGAGCTCCCGTATCTCCTGACGCTGAGCGGGCATGGCTTCTACTGGTTCCGGTTGACGGATCCGGAGACGACCGGAAGGCCGGTGCTGTGACTGCCTCGTTCCTCGCCCCGTTCCTCGAGCGCAGCCGCTGGTTCGGCGGCAAGGGCCGGACGTTCGCGGTCACGGGCAGCCGCGAGCTGCTGCGGCTCGGGAGCGACCCCGAGCTGGTGCTGCTGCTCGTCGAGGTCACCTACGACGACGGCGGCGACCGTGAGCTCTACCAGGTCCCGCTCGCGCTGTACGACGAGCCGCAGGACCGGCTCGAGCACGCGCTGGTCGGTCGCTGGCCGGACGAGACCGGGCGACCGGCGTACGACGCCCCGCAGGACCGCGCCGCCACCGCCCACCTGCTGCGGGCCTTCGGCAACCGTCCCGGCTTCGTCCGGCTGCCCGGGCACGACCTCGACCTCGACGCCGTCGGCAGCCTGTTCAGCGGCGAGCAGTCCAACTCCTCGGTGCTCTTCGGCGAGGACTCGGTGCTCAAGCTGTTCCGCAAGGTGACGCCGGGCGAGAACCCCGACATCACGACCCACCGGGTGCTCACCGAGGCGGGCTCGCCGCACGTCGCCCAGCTCTACGGCTGGATCGAGGTCGAGGACCTCCAGCTCGGGATGCTCCAGCAGTTCCTGCGCACCGCGAGCGACGGCTGGGACCTGGCCCTGGCCAGCGTGCGCGATCTGTTCGCCGAGGCCGACCTGCACGCCGAGGAGGTGGGCGGCGACTTCGCCAGCGAGGCCGCCCGCCTCGGCAGCGCCCTCGCCGAGGTGCACGCCCAGCTCGCGGAGTCGTTCCCGACCACGTCGCTCCCCGGCGCCGACCTCGCCGCGGGCATGACCGAGCGGCTCGCGGCGGCGGTCGAGGTGGTGCCGGAGCTCGCGGCGCACGCCGACGCGGCACGTGAGGTGTTCGCGACGGTGGCGGCACTGGGCGAGGTGCCCGTCCAGCGGGTGCACGGCGACCTCCACCTCGGCCAGACCCTGCGCACCGTGCTCGGCTGGAAGCTGGTCGACTTCGAGGGCGAGCCGGCCAAGCCCCTGGCCGAGCGGGTGCTGCCCGACTCCCCCTGGCGCGACGTCGCCGGCATGCTCCGCTCCTTCGACTACGCGCCGCACGCCGTCGCCGAGTCGATGCCCGAGGAGGACCCCGACGTGCTCCACCAGCGCGGGGTGCGGGCCGACGAGTGGGCGCGACGCAACCGCAAGGCGTTCCTGGCCGCCTACCTGGGCGGTCAGCCGCTGTGGCCCGCCGCGCGAGCCCTGCTCACGTCGTACGTCATCGACAAGGCGGTCTACGAGTGCGTCTACGAGGCGCGCAACCGGCCGACCTGGCTGCCGATCCCGCTCGCGGGCGTGGCCCGGCTGACCGCCCGCCGGAGCTGAGTCGTCAGGCGCCGCGGAGCGCGGCGGCGCAGGACGGCGCGCTGCCCGGCTCGCGGGCCGCGGGGTCCTCGAGCCCGGCGAGCAGGTCGCTCCAGGTGCCGAAGTGGGCCACCTTCGTGCGGGGCGGCGCCACGACCTCGACCGGGCTGCCGTAGTCGTGATAGTCGATCCGGACCTGTACCTCGCGCATGGTCGGCTCGGCGACCAGCCCCCGCAGCTCCTTCGGCACCCCGCCACGCGAGGCCTTGAGCGCGTCGGCCACGTCGGCGAGGTCGTAGGCGATCGACGCATAGCGCCCGTTCACGCCGATGTTCGCCACGGCGCGCACCCGCGCCTTCGGGTCGATCGGCTCCGCCGTCGGCCCACCGGGCTTGGGGAGGGCCGCGGGCAGCGCCTCGTCCAGCCGGAGCTCGACGACGACCTGGTCCTCGACGCTGTCATAGCCGTTCAGCACACTTCGGTCCGAGAGGGACGGATCGAGCCGGCCGAGGGCGACCGGCTCCAGGAGCAGCAGGGCCTGATAGGGCACCCCCGCGGGTCCGCCGTCCTCGGCGCCGCCCGTCAGGTGCATCCAGCAGTCCATCGACCTGCCGTCCACCGTCATCCGGAGCCAGGTGTCCTCGCCGCGCAGGCGCATCTCGAAGCGGTTGTCCTCGTCCGGTCCGATGAGGAGCTCGGTCGCCGGCTGCGCGACGTCGAAGGAGCCCTCGATGGGGACCTCGACCTGGCCGCCCCCGATCCACCACACGTCGAACCGGGCACTGGCCTCGTCGAGGAAGCTCCGCTCCGCCTCGTCCACGAGCGCCTGCGCCTCGGCCTCGGTTCCCGGGACCACCCCCGGTCCCTCCGAGTCCTCCCGGTCGTTCTCGCGCAGCGCGTCCAGCTGCTCCGCGGTCACGTCGACGAGGCGGCCCGCCTTCCCGGCGCGCTGGTCCTCGCCCAGCTCGGCCAGGTCGCAGCCGGCGAGCATCGACGTGGCGGCCAGGGCGGCGAGCAGGGTCAGGCGCGGAAGGGAGCGGTCCGGCATGCAGGCATCCTCGCACCGGCCGCGCCGCGGGGCAGGCGTTCCCCGACACCTGTCCGCACGAGCTGGGGTCGGGCCAGGGGCATCCCCGCCGGCGGGGCTCAGCGCAGGTAGCGACGCACCGCGCCGGCGAGGGCGGCGGCGTACCGCTGCTGGCCCGCGCGCGAGGCCATCACCCGGGCGTCGGCGGCGCTGCGCATGTTGCCGAGCTCGACCATCGCGGTCGGGATCTCGGAGAGGTTGAGCGTGGCCAGGTCGCCGCGGTAGGTGAAGCCGCGGCCGCCGGCGGCGTAGCTCGCGTTGCGGAAGCCGCGGTCGTGCAGGGCGCCGCGGACGGTGCGGCCGAAGGCGGTCGAGGCGGCCCTGCCCTCGGCCTTGGCTGCGACGATCACGTGGAACCCGCGCCCGCCGCTCAGCGAGCCGTCGCCGTGGATGCTGAGCTTGAGGTCGGCCGCGCGCTCCCAGCCGGCGTACCCGGCGTTGCCGAGCCGGCCGCGTACGTCGACGCACGGGCCCCAGGCGGCGCGACTGTTCGTGGTGCGGGTCAGCACCACCGTGGCGCCCAGGGCGCGCAGCCGCTTCGCGAGCCGGCGCGCCACCCGCCAGGTGAAGGTGGCCTCGGGGAAGCCGCCGTCGGTCGCCGTGCCCGTGGTGTTGCAGGGCTTGGTCTGGCCGTTGCCCGCGGGGACCGGCTGGTCGATCTCCGCGCGGTGGCGGGAGTTGCCGAGCTGGTGCCCCGGGTCGACCACGATCACGCGGCCGGCGAGCGGCAGCGGGTCCGAGGCGACCCGTTCCGGGGCCGCGGCGACCGGGGCTGCCGGGGACAGCAGGGCGGCGAGGACTGCGAGCACCACGAGACGAGCCATGCCCGCATCATCACACCGACCCGGCCGACCCAACCGAACCGGCCGCCACCGACATCTAGAGGGCATGGAGAGTCTCGGGACCGCCCGGCCTCCGGCATCCTTCGTGCAGGAGGTGCTGGTGGACGACGAGCGGGAGTACGCCGACCTGTTCGCCGCGCTGTGGCCGCGGCTCTACCGGCTGGCGCGCGCGGTGTCCGACGACGCGGCCACCGCCGAGGACGCTGTGCAGGCGGCGTTCGCGCGGGCCTACGCCTCGTGGGGCCGGGTACGCAGGGCCGACAGCCCGGAGGCGTACCTGCGCCGGATGGTGCTCAACGAGGTCCTCGGCCTGCGTCGCAAGGCCTGGTCGCGGCGGGAGCGGCCGCACCCGGCCGTCGACACCGGGCTGGTCGCCGAGGCGCACGACGGCGCGGTGGCCGAGCGGGACCGGATGTGGGCCGCGGTCCGGGCACTCCCGCCACGGCAGCGCGCGGTCATCGTGCTGCGCTACTACGAGGACCTCAGCGAGGAGCAGATCGCCCTCGCGCTCGGCTGCTCGCGCGGCACCGTCAAGTCCCAGGCGGCGGCCGCCCTCGCCGGCCTGCGCCGCTGCGGCGCCTTCACGACAGGAGAGGACGCATGACCCTCGAGCTGAGCGACCTGCTCGCGGAGCGGATCGACGACTTCGCCGTCCCCCCGGCCGACCCGGGTGCCGCACGCGCCGCCGGGCGCCGGCTGCGGCGGCGGCGCCGGACGACGGCCGCGCTCGCCGCGACCACCGTGCTCGTCGTGGGGGCCGGCCTCGCCGTCACCCTCCCGGGCACCGGTCGCGACGGGCACGCGGTCCGCGACCCGGCGTACGCCTCGGTGGGGGCGCTGGACCTCAGCCACGGCGCCCGCGCGTACGCCGACCCCGGCGTCACCCTGTACCTCGGCGGCCGCGCGCTGCCCTACGGCGAGGTGGCCTGGCTCGACACCGACGCCGTCGCCACCGGATCGGGGATCGTCTTCTACGACGCCGGCCGGCCGATGCTGCTCGACGCGAGCGGAGAGGTGTCGCGGCTGGCCGACGGACGGCTGGACACCCCCCGGGGCTTCCACCCGACCGCGAAGGCCGACGCCGAGGCGCCGCTGGTGGCCTGGGCGACGCTGCGCGACGGCATCGCGACGATCACCGTCCACGACCTCGACACCGGCGCGGACGTGGGCTCCACGACGCTCGACTGCGGCTCCTGCGGCGACCTCGTCATCGACGGCATCGACAGCGGCCGGGTGTTCGTCCGCGACGCCACCGGCACCCGCACCTGGACCTGGGCCGACGACACCTGGCGCGACTTCGCCGCGGCGGGGACCCGGGTGGCCGACGTACGCAACGGCGTGGTGCTCTTCACCGGCCCGCGTCCCGCCGACGCCGGCGACCTGCGCCTGGTCGAGGCCCCGGGGACCGACGCCCAGCTCACCCTCGACGGCCGCTACGTCCTGTACTGGAGCAGCGTCCTCCAACCGACCAGCCCCGGCGAGGAGCCCGTCATCCTCGCCGTCGGGCCGCGCACCCCGCAGGACGGGCCCGCCTGGTACGCCGTGGACACCGACGGCACCATCCTCGTCGCGACGGCCGACCACAAGGTCTACGACTGCGTCATCGCGCCCGGCAGCTGCACCGAGCTGGGCCGGGTGAGCGGGGAGGGCGGCGACCCGGAGTTCGTCGGAGTCGACATGTGAGGATCGCCGCATGCCCGTCACCAACCCCTGGCTCGCCGGCCCGGCGCCCGACGCCGTGCTGCCCCGCGAGCAGCTCGAGGAGCGGATCCTCAACCTGCTCTCGGCCCACAACACCGCCGTGATCGCCACCGTCAACGCCGACGGCTCCCCCGCCGCCACGCCGGTGCGCTACTTCAGCCTGGGCTTCGAGATCCTCTACACCAGCTGGCACGCCTCGCCGAAGTCCCGCAACCTGGCCCGCGACCCGCGCGTCTCGGCCGGCATCGTCGCACCGCTGGTCGGTCAGGCCAGCAGTCGCGGCGCCCAGCTCTTCGGCACCGCCCGCACCCTCGACCGCGACCACCCCGACGCCGACGCCTACTGGGAGGCGGTGCGCTGGCAGTCCGACCACGTCGAGCGCGGCCGCTCGCTCGACGAGCCGCCCACCGACCCGCTGACCGTCATCACGCCGGACCGGATCGTCTACACCGAGCACTGGCTGCGGCGTGCCGGGTTCGCGCCCCGGCAGACCTGGCGCCGCTAGGCCGTCGTACCACGTGTCCCAGGGGTCACACTTGACGGGCAAAACTGTCACTTGTCGGCCGTTGCAACGCCCGACAAGCGCCGGAATCGCCGGTCGACCGGCGATTCCTGCACCCCGCCTACAGCAGCTCCACCGGCTCCCGCTCCCCCAAGACCCCCGACACCGCGCAGTCCCGCGACTCGACCGCGCAGTGCCAGGTCCAGCACAGCTGCCCCGCACCGACGCCGACGAGCGCGGCGACGGCGAACCCGAGGGCCGAGCCGCCGATCACGGGCACGAGGGCCACCGCGGTGACCGCGTTGAGCACGAGCGCCACGAAGCTGGCCAGCGACACCACGGCGCCGCGGCGGGCCGGGAAGCGGTCGAGGAGCATCAGCTGCATGGTCGGGTAGGTGATGCCGTTGCCGAGCGCGATCAGCGCGACGCCCACCACCGCCCACGGCAGCTCGTCGCCGAGACCGACCGCGGCGATGACCACGCCGACCACCCCGCCGACGAAGGAGGTCGTGCAGCCCCAGGAGACCAGCCGGCGGGCGGAGATCCGGCCCGCGGCCCGGCCGCAGAGCCAGGAGCCGAGCATCATCGAGCCGATCATCGGGACGAAGAGCTTCCAGAAGTCGAGCTCACCCTGACCGAGGACGTCGACGACGAAGATGGCGGCGCCGCCGATGTAGAGGAACTGCGCGCCGAAGATCAGCGCGGTCGCCCAGCCGAGCCGGTGGAAGGCGCCGACCCGGCCGACCTCGACCAGGCCGCCGAGGACGGCGCCGACCCGCATCGGGACCCGGCGCTCGCGCGGGTGGGTCTCGGGCAGCAGCAGGAGCACGGCCAGGATGAGCAGCACGCCCATCGCCGCCTGGAAGCCGAAGATCAGCTGCCACGGACCCCACTGGAGCAGGACCCCGCCGAGCAGCGGGCCGACGGCGGGCGCGAGGCCGAAGATGATCGCGACCCGGCTCATCAGCCGCTGCGCCTGCGGCCCGTCGAACAGGTCGCGGATCACGGTCCGGCTCACGATGGTCGCGCCGCCGGCGCTCAGGCCCTGCAGGGCGCGGCACACCAGCAGCAGCGGCAGGCTGCCGGCCACGGTGCAGCCCAGCGACGCGAGCACGTAGACCGCGATCCCGCCGACGATCACCGGACGCCGGCCGACCGCGTCGGAGAGCGGGCCGTGGAACACGCTCATCAGCGCGAACGAGGCGAGGTACACGGTGACGATGAGCTGCAGCGCGCTGGTGTCGACGTCGAGGTCGCGGCCCATCTCGGGGAAGGCCGGGAACGGCGTGTCGATGCTGAACGGACCGATCATCGAGAGCAGCGCCAGCACCGCCGGGACCAGGACCGTGTATCTCCACCCGATGCGTTCGCTCACCCGCGCATCATTGCCTACCGGCTAGACTCACCGAGATGCCGCCCGTTGAGCGCAGCACCTCCGGAAGCACCCTCGGTGACATCGACCTCCACCTGATCGGCGAGGGTCGGCACGAGCTCCTGTGGCACGTCCTCGGTGCCCACGTCCACGACGACCCCGTTCCCGGCGTGAGCTT
Organism: Nocardioides nitrophenolicus; assembly: GCF_016907515.1. Lineage (NCBI taxonomy): Bacteria > Bacillati > Actinomycetota > Actinomycetes > Propionibacteriales > Nocardioidaceae > Nocardioides > Nocardioides nitrophenolicus. Next base: position 4,841,573 of record NZ_JAFBBY010000001.1, on the reverse strand, counting down.
CGTGGTCTGGGCCCCCAACGCCCGCAACGTCAGCGTCGTCGGCGACTTCAACGGCTGGGACGGCAACGCCCACCGGCTGGTCGCGGTCGGCGCCGGCCTGTGGGAGCTGTTCGTCCCCGGGGTGGAGTCCGGCGCGTCGTACAAGTACGTCGTCGAGGGCGCCGACGGGATCTGGCGCCACAAGGCCGACCCGATGGCCTTCCATGCGGAGGCGCCTCCCGCGACGGCGTCCCGCGTCTTCGCCAGCAGCCACGTCTGGCAGGACGACGCCTGGCTCGCGGCCCGCGCCGGCCGGCAGCCGGTCAACGAGCCGATGGCGACCTACGAGCTCCACCTCGGCTCCTGGAAGCGGCACCCCGACGGCTCCTTCTGGACCTACGACGAGCTGGCCGCCGACCTCCCCCACTACCTCGCCGACCTCGGGTTCACCCACGTCGAGCTGATGCCGGTCATGCAGCACCCCTTCGGCGGCTCCTGGGGCTACCACGTGACCGGCTACTTCGCGCCCGACGCCCGCTTCGGCGACCCCGACGGCTTCCGCCGCCTCGTCGACGCGCTGCACCAGGCCGGGATCGCGGTGATCCTGGACTGGGTGCCGGGGCACTTCGCGACCGACGACTGGGCCCTGGTGCGCTTCGACGGCACCCCCCTCTACGAGCACCCCGACCCCAAGCGCGGCTGGCACCCCGAGTGGGGCTCCTACATCTTCGACTTCGGGCGTCCCGAGGTCCGCAACTTCCTGGTCGCCAACGCCCTGTACTGGCTCGAGGAGTTCCACGTCGACGGCCTGCGCGTCGACGGCGTCGCCTCGATGCTCTATCTCGACTACGGCCGCAAGGACGGCGAGTGGTCGCCCAACAAGTACGGCGGCCACGAGCACCTCGAGGCGGTCCAGCTGCTCCAGGAGCTCAACGCCACGGCGTACAAGCGGGTCCCGGGGATCGTCACCATCGCCGAGGAGTCGACCGCGTGGCCGGGCGTCACCGGCGCGACCTCGGGCGGCGGACTCGGCTTCGGGTTCAAGTGGAACATGGGCTGGATGCACGACAGCCTGCGCTACCTCGCCCACGAGCCGGTCCACCGCTCCTATCACCACGGCGAGATGGCGTTCTCGCTCGTCTACGCCTTCTCCGAGAACTACGTGCTCCCGCTCAGCCACGACGAGGTGGTCCACGGCAAGGGCTCGCTGGTGCGCAAGATGCCCGGCGACCGCTGGCAGCAGCTGGCCACCCTCCGCGCCTACCTCGCCTACATGTGGGCGCATCCCGGCAAGCAGCTGGTGATGATGGGCACCGAGCTGGCCCAGGAGACCGAGTGGGCCGAGGCCCGTGAGCTGGACTGGTGGCTGCTGCAGAAGCCCGACCACGCCGCCTTCCGCGACTTCGTGCGCGACCTCAACGCCCGCTACCGCGAGCAGCCCGCGCTGTGGCGCCTCGACAACGACCCGGCCGGTTTCGCCTGGATCGACGCCCAGGACGCCGGCCACAACGTCTTCTCGTTCGTCCGCCGCTCGGGCGAGCCCGGCACGCCCGACCTGGTCTGCGTCGCCAACTTCGCCGCCGTCCCCCACGACTACCGCCTCGGCCTCCCGGTCGCGGGCGAGTGGGTGGAGCTGCTCAACACCGACGCGACGGCCTACGCCGGCAGCGGCGTCGGCAACCTCGGGGTGGTCCACGCGCGGCCGGCGGGGCCGATGGAGTCGGGCGCGCCCGGCGGCAGCCCGGCGTACGCCGATCTCGTGGTGCCCCCTCTGGCGACGCTGTGGTTGCGGGCACCCATAGGGTGACTGCGTGTCCGAGCAGCCGGAGATCACCCACGCCACCGTCGACGACGGGACCGCGCGGCTGACCTGGACCGCCGATCTCGCCGAGCGCGGCTGGCAGGCGGCCGTCGACGTGGTCCGCCGCCAGGTGGCCGCCGCCCTCGTCGACCACGACCGGGTCGAGGTCAAGGTCGCCGTGGACGACGCGGAGGGCCAGCGGATCGCGACCTGGTCGGGCCTGCGCCGCGAGGGCGTGCAGCGCCAGCGGACCGGCGACATCGTGGTCTACGCGCGCCTCGCCGACGACGTCCCGGTCCACGAGCCGGGCGGCTTCCGCGCGCTGCTCAACTCCTTCCTGCCCCGCAAGCGCGGGATCGGCCAGATGCTGGTGCGCGACTCCGACGGGTCCGACGGCGCCGAGCCGCGGGTGCTCATGTGCAACCTGACCTACAAGGCCGACTGGGACCTGCCCGGTGGGGTGGTCGAGGTCGGCGAGTCGCCACGGGTCGCGGTCGCCCGCGAGGTCGAGGAGGAGCTGGACCTCACCATCAAGGCCGGGCCGCTGCTGCTCACCGACTGGCTGCCGCCGTGGGGCGGCTGGGACGACGCGCTGTGCCTGGTCTTCGACGGCGGCGTGCACCCCGCCTCGATCGTCCAGCGGATCGTGCCCCAGGCCCGCGAGATCAAGACCGCCGACTTCCTCACCCTCGCCGAGATCGAGGAGCGGGCGGCCGACTTCACCGCCCGGCGGGTGCGGGCCGCCCTGGCGAGCCTGGCCGGGACGGGTCCGGCGTACACGGAGTCGGGACACTAGTGTCCTGAGGCCGGACCCGGCGCTGGGCCACCAGGACGCCCAGCACCAGGATCGCCCCGCCGACCAGCTCGCCGGCCGACGGCACCTCGTCGAGCAGCAGCCACGCCGAGCCGATCGCGACGGGCGGCACCAGCAGGATCCACGGCACCACCGCGGCGGACGGGTTGCGCGCCAGCAGTCCGTTGAAGATCCCGTAGCCCACGAGCGAGGCCAGGGCGGCGGTGTACGCCGTCGAGGCGAGCGCCTGCCAGCCGAACGCGCCGAGCCCGTCCGCGACCGCCGCCGGGCCGTCGACGACGAGCGACAGCGCGACCAGCGGCACGGGGACGACGAGCGCCGACCACACGGTCAGCGCCAGTCCGCCGGTGGCGCCCGAGGCGCGGGAGACGACATTGCCGATCGCCCACATCAGCGCCGCGCACAGGCACAGCAGCAGGGCGATCGCCGGGATGTGCCCGCCGCGACCGAGCCCGACGACGAGCAGGCCGGCCGCGCCGAGCACCACGCCCGCGACCTGTGGCCGGGTCGGGCGCTCGCGCAGCGCCACCGCGGCGATCAGGATCGTGAGCACGACCTGGGCCTGGAGCACCAGGCCGGCCAGCCCGGGCGGCATGCCGGCGTCCATGGCGACGTAGAGGAAGCCGAACTGGCCGAGCGACATGAACGCGCCGACCGCCGCGACCGTGCGCCACGGCACCGGCGGCGGGTCGAGGAGGAACACCGCCGGCACGACCACCGCCAGGAAGCGGGCGGCCACGAACAGCAGCGGGGGGACCTCGCCCATGCCCCAGTCGATGACCACGAAGTTGAAGCCCCAGATCACGGCGACGAGGGCGGCGAGGGACTGGTCGCGACGGCTCACCAGGCCATCCTCCCGGCCGTCACCGTGAAGCACCAGCGAACGTTGATGCATGTTTGGATGTAGCTTTGCTGCATGATCGATCTCGACGCCCTCGCGGGTCTGCGCGCCGTCGCCACCCACGGCTCGGTGGTCGCGGCGGCGGCCGCGACCGGCTTCACGCCGAGCGCGATCTCGCAGCAGGTCAAGCGGCTGGAGCGGCAGACCGGCGTCCCCCTGCTCGAGCGGGTCGGGCGCGGCGTGATGCTCACCAGCCACGGCCAGCACCTCGTCGAGGCGGGCGAGCAGGTCCTCGCCGACCTGGAACAGCTCGAGGCGCGACTCCAGCAGCGCGCCGGCGTGGTGGCCGGCCGAGTCCGGCTGGCGGCCTTCTCGACGGCGATGCGCGGCCTGGTCGCGCCCGTCGCCCGCGGGCTGCGCGACGCGCACCCCGAGCTGACCCTCACCCTGTTCGAGGGCGAGCCGTGGGACGTCGTCGAGCTCGTGGCGAGCGGGCGGGTCGAGCTCGGGATCGTGCACCGCTGGGGCGGCGTCCCGCTCGCCGTCCCCGACCACGTCGCCGCGACTCCGCTCCACGGCGACGTCGCCGACCTGATCGTGCACCGCGACGACCCGCTCGCCGCCCGCCCCGGGGTGACTCCCCACGACCTCGCCGACGTGGGCTGGATCGCCACGCCCGAGGGCACCATCTGCCGCCAGTGGCTCTCCCGGATGTACGACGGCACCGGCCGCCCGCCCCGGATCGCCCATGTGTCGGCGGAGTTCGAGTCCCACCTCGCGCTGGTCCGGGCCGGGCTCGGCGTCGCGCTGATTCCCCGGATGGGGCGCGCCCCGCTGGGCGAGGACCTGGTCGCCGTACCGGTGACCGACCCGGAGCCGGTCCGGCTGATCGACGCCCTGCACCGACGCACGATGACCGAGTCGCCGGCGGTCCAGGCGGTGCTGGCGGCGTTCGACGGCTAGGACGTCGGTCGGCCTCGGGCGTCAGTCGGCGCCGCGGAGCACCGCGAAGTCGCCCAGCCCGATCCGGATCTCGAAGCTGCGCCGGGTGAGCAGCCAGCCGTCGCCCTCGCGGACCCAGTGGTCGTCGTACTCCCCCAGGCACTCGTAGAACGAGCCCTCCATCGGGCCGGCGCCCACGTGGTAGACCCGCGCATAGGTCCGGGTGCGCGCCCGGTCGCCGTCGACCTCGACCCGGTGGTTGCCGAGCAGGTGCTGGGTCGGGCCGACGCCGTCGAGGTGGGCCCGCATCTGCGCGACGATGGCGTCGGGACCACCGTCGCGGCCGTAGCCGTGGGCGTCGGGGGTGAACGCACGGGAGAGGGTCTCCCAGTCGCGCCCGTCGATGGCTGCGGCGATCTCGGCGAGGCGCTCGATCAGCGCTGCGCGGTCGTCCATGTGGCTTCCTCTCGGTGCGAGCGACGGTGTCCCGGACGTCGGGGACGTCCGGGACACCGTACGGATCAAGCAGGGTCCGTCGGGACCAGTCGGGGTCGGTCGGGATCAGCTCACTTGCCGAGCCACGCGTCGTCGAAGAGCACCGCCGTCTGGGTGGTGGGCGTGATCCCGTGCACGTTGTCGTTCCAGGCCTCGAGGAAGCCACCGAAGCCGACGTTGAGGTAGACCGCGTCCTTCTTCCACAGCTCCTCGATCTTCGCCAGGGTCGCGTCGCCCTCCTCGGGGCCGTCCGCGGCCCGCAGCTCCGCGAGCAGGCCGTCCATCTCCGGGCTGGCGTAGCGGCCGGGGTTGGCGCCCGAGGTGCTGTTCATCGCGGTGTCGAGCGCGGCGTACGGGTCGGAGTCCGGGATGCTGTTGGACCCACGGGCCAGGTCGAAGTCGCCGTCGACGTACACCTTCTTCACGACGTCGCCCACGGCGGAGACCAGGTCGAGCTGGACGTCGAAGCCGACGGCGTCGAGCATCGCCTTGATGGCCACGGCGCCCGACTTGGAGACGGCGTCGCTGAGGCCGACGTAGTGGAGCTTGCCGTCGAAGCCGTCGGCCTTGGCCTCGTCGACCAGCTTCTTCGCGGCGGCGGCGTCTGTCTCGACCGGCGCGACGCCCGTGTCCCAGATCGAGTTCGCGCCCATCAGGCCCCGGTCGGCGAGCAGGTCGCTGCCGGTGGTGCGCTCGAGGAAGGTGTCGGCGTCGAAGGCGAGCTCGATCGCCTGGCGCACGCGCACGTCGGCCGTGGCCGTGCCCTCGCGGTGGTTGAAGTTGATCGTCGGCACGCCGCTGACCGCGCTCATGTTGCCGGTGTAGCCCTTGGCGACCAGGTCCTTGACGACCTTCTCGCTCCCCACGTAGACCGCGTCGACCTCACCGGCCTCGAGGGACTCGAGCTTGGTCTGGTCGGGGCCGAGCTGCAGGAACTCGATCTTGTCGAGATGCGGGCGGCCGCCGAAGTAGTCCTCGTTGGCCTTGACCACGGTCTTCTCGCCGGGCGACTGGCTCTCCAGCACGAAGGGGCCGGCGCCGATCGGCTTGAAGCTCGCCGGGTCGGCGTACGCCGCCGGGGCCAGGATCAGGCCGGGCCCGGCCGCGAGCAGGCTGGGGAAGCGCGCCCACGCGCCGTTGAAGGTGAAGGTGACCGTCGACGTGTCGGTCGCGACCATCGACTTCAGGTTGGCGCCGAGGATCTGGCCGTGCAGGCCGCGGTTGGTGATGAAGCGCTGGATGCTGGCCACGACGGCGTCCGCGTCGAGCGGCGTGCCGTCGGTGAACTTCACGCCGTCGCGCAGGCTCAGGGTCCAAGTGACGTTGTCGTCGCTGGAGAGCGCCTCGGCCAGCTGCGGGTCGTAGCCCTGGGTCTCGGGGTTGTAGCGCATGAGGGTGTCGTAGATCGACGCCATCACGTTGAGGCCGGTCGAGCCCGTCGGGTAGGTCTTCGTCGGGTCGAGGACGAGCGCCTCGGAGTACTCCGCCATTCGCAGGGTGCCCCCGTCGACCGGCGTGCCCGGGTCCTTCTTCGGGTTGACGATCCCGTCCTTGTAGAGGTCCTTCGGCGACGCCTGGGCGCCGGAGGAGTCCTTGTCCCCGTCGTCGCTGCTGGCGCAGGCCGTGGCGGCGAGAGCGGTCGCACACAGGGCCGCGGCCATCCGCGTGCGCACGGAAATGCGTGTCTTCACTGTTCACTCCAGGTGGGTCTCGTACGGGGCTGTCGGGGCGCCTCCAGGCCCCCGGTGGCCTGTGCGTGGCGTCACACTAGGAAGGCGCCGCCCCGTGGAGTCGCGACGATTCCCACTCAGCGGGCAGGCAGCAGCGCCTGTCGTCCCTGCTCGACGAACTCCCTCTCGATGGCGTCGCGACCCGCGTCGTCGAGCAGCCGGAAACCGGCGGTCCGGCCGACCCGCACCCATACCGGGTCGGTGGTGTGCCACGCCGCGCGGCGAAGCGGCCCCTTGTCGATCTTGCCGCTCCCGGTGAGCGGCATGGCGTCGATCACGCGGACGTACGTCGGCCACCACTTGGCGCCGAAGTCCGGCTGTGCCGCGAGGTGCTCGCCGAACGCGACCGGGTCGAACGCGGCGCCCGGCTCGAGGTCAACGGCGACCATGACGTTGTCGCCGGTGCGCGGGTCGGGTACGGCGAACACCGGCGCGGCCGCGACCCACGGGAGGCGCTGGATCACGCGCTCCACCGGAGCCGCGGAGAAGTTCTCGCTGTCCACGCGCAGCCAGTCGGAGGAGCGGCCGGCGAAGTAGAAGAAGCCGGCCTCGTCGCGATAGGCGAGGTCGCCGGACCAGAAGTCGTCACCGCGCACCCGGTCGGCCATCGCGCCCGGGTTCTTGTAGTAGCCCTCGAAGGCGGCGGCCATGCCGACGGCGACCAGCTGCCCGACGGCGGCGCCGTCGACCAGCCGGCCCTGCGCGTCGAACCGGGCGCGCGGGCACTCCGCCCCCGTCTCCTCGTCGAGCACCCGGACGTCGACCTCCCCGGCGGGCAGGCCGAGCGAGCCGACCGGGGTGTCGGGCGTGCGGTTGATCCGGAAGACGCCCTCGCTGAGGCCGTAGCCCTCCATCACCTCGCAGCCGAACCGCTCGGTGAACCGGGCGACGTCGGCCTCCGACGCCTCGGTGCCGAAGGCCAGCTCCAGGGTGCTGGTGCGGTCGCGCGGGTCCTCGGGCCGAGTCAGGACATAGGACAGTGCTCGCCCGACGTAGTTGACGTAGGTCGCGCCGTGGCGGTGGATGTCGTCGGCGAACGCGCTCGCCGAGAACCTGCGGGTCATCGTCACCGTCGCGCCCGTCGCCATGGCGGGCGCCAGGTTCATCATGACCGCGTTGCCGTGGAACAGCGGCATGCACAGGTAGGTCACCGAGTCGCGGCGCATCCGGACCCGTCCGACGATCGCCTGGGTGAGCCGCCCGAGCCGGCCCTGGCCGACCACGACCGCCTTCGGTGCGCCGGTCGATCCCGAGCTGAACAGCAGCATCGCGAGGTGGTCGGGGCCGGGCAGCGCGGCGGGCTCGGGCACGCAGGCGCCGCGGAAGGGTGCCAGCCATTCGTCGTACGCGCCCTCGTCGACGTCGTGGACCGGCACGCCGTCGAGGTCCGAGGCGAGGTGGCGCAGCCGGCTCTCGGTGACGACCAGGTCGACGTCGGCGTGCCGGGCGTCCTGCGCGATCTCGGGAGCGCTGCGGCTGGCGTTGAGCCCGACCACGACGGCATCCGCGAGCGACGCCGCGGCGATCCAGAACACGTAGTCGGGGACGTTCTCGAGCAGCACTCCGACATGGACCTGGCGCCCCTCCGGCGCCGGCACGGTGGCCCGCAGCGCCGCGGCGCGCGCCGCTCCCTCGCGGACCACCTCGTCCCAGGTCCACTGCCGGTCCTCGAAGAGCAGGCCCGGCTCGGCGTCACCGGTGCGGCTCGCCACGATCTGCGCGAAGGTCTCCATCACACTCTCTCCTCGGCCGACGGATGCGTCGGCGTCTCGATTCTTGCGGGTCTCTCGGGTCTCTCGGGGTCGCTGCGCCGGGTCCGCCCCAGCACCAGGCAGGCGACGGCGGCGACCAGCGAGAGGCCGGCCCCCGCCAGTCCCCCGGCGACGAAGCCGGACTCGCTGGTCTGCCGCCCGTCCCCGGCGCAGGCCGCCAGCACGGCCAGCGCCAGTGCGCTGCCCGTGGACATGCCGAGGAAGCGCAGGACCAGGTTGAGGCTCAGCGCACTCCCGGTCTCCGCGGGCGGCACGAAGCGCACCATCAGCCAGGGCATGGAGTTGAAGGTCATCCCGCTGCCGAAGCCGCCGATGACCACGGCGAGGGTCACCTGCCACAGCGCGTCGTGGCCCAGCGCGAGCGCGAGGTTGGCGGCGGCGAACAGCAGGCACCCGGAGGCGAGCAGCACGTCCGGTGCCACGAACCGGCCCAGCCACAGCGCGATCCGCGAACCGAGCACGCTGGTGACGGCGTACGGCGTGAGCATCAGGCCGGCCACCGCGACCGACCGGCCGAGCCCGTAGCCGTGGTCCTCGGTGGTCTGCACGAGGATCATCGACAGCGACAGCAGCACGAACATGCCGAGCGCGGCCAACAGCCCGCAGACGTTGGCGACCAGCACCCCCGGGCGCACGGCGACCCGCAGGTCGACGAGCGGACGCCGGGCACGGAGCAGCCACCAGCCGCACCCGACGTAGGTGAGCACCCCACCGGCCAGCAGGCCGAGGGTCAGGGGTGCGGTGAGACCCCAGGCCGTGGCCTGGGTGACGGCGAGGAGCACGGCCGCGGTGGCGGTGCTGAGCAGGACCGCGCCGAGCCAGTCGACGCCGCGCGGCGCCTCCTCGTCGCTGTCCGGTACGACGAGCAGCGCCACCACCAGCGCCGCCGCCGCCAGCGCACAAGCCCAGCCGAAGGCGCCCTTCGTGCCGGCGAAGGTCGCCACGAGGGCCGTGACCGGGAACCCGAGGCCGGCGGCGGTGACGTTGGCGACCGAGATCGCCGCCACGGCGCCGCGGACCCGCTCCTCGGGCAGCTCGCTGCGGGCGATCGAGAACGCGAGCGGCACGATCGCGAACGCGAGCCCCTGTAGGATCCGGCCGGCCAGCAGGGGGCCGAACCCGAGCGGGAGGGCGCCGAGCGCGGTGCCGAGCACCACGAGCACCAGGCACCCGAGCAGCACCGGTCGGCGGCGGCGTCCGGCGCCCAGCCGGCCGACGATCGGGCACACGACGGCCGCGGTGACCAGGGTGGCGGTGATCGCCCACTGCGCGGTGACCAGCGAGACGCCCTCGGTGTGCGCGATGCCGGTGACCAACGGCGTGCCGAGACTGCCGACCACGCCGGTGACGGTGGTGACGAGCAGGATGCCCGGGAGGACCCAGCGGTCCTCCCGGGCCTCCCGGGAGTCGGGCATCCTCGGGCTCAGCCGAGCCACGCGTCGTCGAGCAGGATCATCGAGTTCGCGCCGCCGGTGATGCCGTGCACCTTGGTGTTCCACACGCTCAGCTCCGAGAACGGGCCGAAGGTGACGAACGGGACGTCCTCGTTCACCTGTTCCTGGAGCGCGGCGATCGCCTTCAGCTGGTCGTCCTTCGTGGTGGCTGCCTGGAAGGCGGCGATGTGCTCGTCCATGGCGGGGCTGGTGTACATCCCGTAGGTCTGGGTGCCGCCGCTGTGCATGGTCGCGTACATCCGGGCGAAGGGGTCGGCCTCGACGAAGTTGATGCTCCAGCCCGCGAGGTCGTAGTCACGCTCCACGGCGATCCGGGTGATCTGCTCGGAGATGGTGCGGGCCGGCTTGGACTCGAGGGTCATCCCGACCGCCTCGAGCGAGGCCTTGACCGCCTGGGTGGCGGCGCGCGAGGCGGGGTCGGTGCCGTCGACGTACCGGATCACGCCGTCCCAGCCGTCCGCCTTGGCCTCCTCGACGAGCTTCGTGGCCTGCTCCCGGTCCGGCTCGAGGCCGGCGACGTCGGTGTGCCACACGGAGTAGTCGGGGAACAGGTCGGACGACGCGATGCCGGTGCCGCCGAACATCCGCTCCCGCATCAGGTCCGGGTCGATCGCCAGCGCGATCGCCTTGCGGACCCGGACGTCGTGGCCGGCGGCGCCCTCGGCGGCGTTGATGATGGCGACATTGCTGGCCGCCCGCATGTTCACGTACGCCGGCAGCCTCTTGTCGAGCACCTCGTCGACGAGGTCGGGATCGCGGACCAGGGCCGCGTCGATGTCGCCGCCCTCGAGCGAGTCGAGGCTGGTGCGCTGGTCGCCGAGGAAGGCCATCCGCACGCTGTCGAGATGAGGCGCGCCGTCCCAGTAGTCCTCGCGGGCCACCAGCTCGATCGACTCGCCGTGCTTCCAGTCGCCGAGCGTGAACGGACCGGCGCCGACGGGGTTGAAGCTGCCGTCGGCGCCCACCGACGACTTCGCCACCACCATGCCGGGACCGGTGCTCAGGATGCCCGGGAACAGCGGCCACGGCCGGGCCAGCTCGTAGGTGACCGTGCGCGCGTCGGTCGCGGTCGCCGAGGTGACGTTGCCGGCCCACAGTGCGGTCTCGGGGGCCTTCGCGGTGGCGTAGCGCTGCTGGCTCCACACCACGGCCTCGGCGTCGAGCGGCGTGCCGTCGGAGAAGGTGACCCCGTCGCGGAGCTTCAGGGTCCAGGTCGTGTAGTCGGCGTCGGGCTCGATCGACTCCGCGAGCCGCGGGACGAACTCCTGCTTCTCGGGGTCGAAGGTCGTCAGCGTGTCGAAGATGTTGGCCATCTCGTTGCCGCCGGTCGTCGCGGCCGCGATGGTCACGGTCGGGTCCAGCGAGGTCGGCTCGGTGTAGGCGCCGTAGGTCAGGGTGCCGCCGTCGACGGGCTTGCCGCCGTCGTCGACATTGCGGAAGCCCTCGGCGAGGGCCTTGCCCTGGCCGCGTGGCTTCTTCTCCTGCTCGGACGCGCAGCCGCTCACGAGCAGCGCCGCGGCCACCACGACCGCGGCGGTGCGACGCAGTCCCGGGACTCGGATGGACATGACGATCTCCTTCGGTTGAGAGGGTGGTTGCGACCAGGTCAGACGAGACGGACGTCGCGGCGGTTGACCTTGCCGGTCGCGTTGCGCGGCAGCTCCTCGAGCGTGATCTGCCAGCGGGTGGGCACCTTGTAGCGCGCGAGACCGGCCGCGGTGTGCGCGCCGAGCTCCTCCTGGGTGACCTGCGCCCCGGGGTGCAGCACCACGACCGCGGCGACGCCCTGGCCGTAGTCGGGGTCCGGTACGCCGAGGACGATGCACTCGCGCACGGCCGGGTGCGCGACGATCCGGTCCTCCACCTCGGCGGGGTAGACGTTCTCTCCCCCACGCAGGATCAGGTCCGAGCGGCGGCTGGCGATGTGCAGCTGTCCGTCGGCGAGGTGGCCGAGGTCGCCGGTGCGGAACCAGCCGTGGGGCGCGGTCGAGGCCGCGGTCGCCTCGGGGTCGTCCCAGTAGCCGAGCATCAGCTGGGCGCCCCGCAGGTGGATCTCCCCCTCCACCCCGTCCGGCACGGGAAGGCCCGCGGTGTCGCGGACCTCGACCTGCACGGTCGGCACCGGCCGGCCCACCGTCGACGGGTCGGCGGCCAGCTCGGCGGCCAGGGCGAGGGTCGCCGCGGTGCTGGACTCGGTGAGGCCGTAGGTCGTGCCGAGGGAACGGCCCGCGACGGGCAGCGCCCGGCGCAGCGCCTCCTTGAGCTCGGGCGAAGAGGGCGCGCTGCCGACCGAGATGCTGCGCAGCGACGACAGGTCGAAGTCGGCGAGCCGGTCGCCGAGCTCGACGATCCGGCTGAGCATGGTCGGCATCGCGCCCCAGTTGGTGAGCCGCTCGGACTCGATCAGCCGCAGCACCTGCTCGATGTCGAACTTCCCGAGGTGCAGCACCGCCGTGTCACCGACGACCATCCGGACGACGGCGAGGTTGTGCAGCGCGGCGATGTGGAACAGCGGCGTGACCAGGAGGAACCGGCGGTCGACCTGCGGGAAGCCCAGCTCGGCCGCGACCGCGTCGTTGAGCAGGTGGAACCACACCGCCGCGATCACGTTGCGGTGCGAGTGCGTCGCGCCCTTGGCCCGGCCGGTGGTGCCGCTGGTGAACAGGATGACGGCCGGGTCGTCCTCGACGATCTCCCCGTCCGGCTCGGGCAGCGCGACACCGCGGCTCTCGGCGGCGATCCGCGGCAGGTCCTCCTCCACGGTGAGCACCGGGACGCCCGTCCCCTCGGCCATCCGGGCCCGTGCCGCGTCGGCGATGAGCACCTTGGGCGTGGTCAGCTCCAGGCCGTGGACCAGCTCGGGCCGCGCCCACATCGAGTTCATGCCGACGGCGACGGCGCCGATCGAGACGGCGGCCCAGAAGCCGACGATCCACTCGGGGCAGTTCGCCGCGCACAACGCCACCCGGTCGCCCTTGCCGACGCCGTGCTCGGCGCGCAGGACCTGGGCGAGCGCGGCGACCTCGTCGTAGTGCTCGGTGAAGGTGATCCGGCGCTCCCGGGTCACCAGGTACTCCGCGTCCCCGAAGCGCCGGGACGCCTGGAGCAGCTCGCGCAGCGAGTGCTGCCGGTGGGCGTAGACCTCGAGGCCCTCGCCGCGCACGTCCTCGACGCGGATCTCGTAGGGCGCGCCGGGCGCGGTCAGGCGCGCGACGGCCTCCTCGCGGGTGGTCATCCTCGGTGTCTCCTTCGCTGCTGTGCTCACCGGACGGTCAGCTGCCCGCCGTCGACGTTCCACGCCTGCCCGGTGACCCAGGCGCCCTGGTCGCTCGCGAGGAACACCGCGACCGCGGCGACCTCCGCCGGCGAACCGGCCCTGCCGAGCGGCAGGTTGGCGCGCACGTAGGCCCGCCAGGACTCGGGGTCCCGGTCCGCGATCCGTCCGGTCTCGGTCACGCCCGGGCACAGTGCGTTCACCCGGATGCCATGGCCACCGAGCTCCTTGGCGGCCGAGGACGTCAGGGACTGCACGCCCGCCTTCGAGGCGGAGTACGCACCGGTGCCGGCACCGCCGAGCTTCCCGCCGATCGACGAGATGTTGACGATGCTGCCGCCGTCACCCTGCGCGACCAGCTGCCGGCCGAAGACCTGGGTCATCAAGAAGGTGCCGCGCAGGTTGACCGCGATCACCCGGTCGAACGCCTCGACCGGGAGCTCGGTCAGCGGCACCCGGTCCTCGCCTCGCGACGCGGCGGCGTTGTTGACCACCACGTCCACCCGGCCGAGCTCGGCGAGCACCAGGCCGAGCAGTCGGCGTACGTCGTCGGGGTCGGCGACATCGCACACGACGGGCAGCGCCCGCCGGCCCAGGGCCCGGACCTCGTCGGCGACCGACTCGATGTCGCGCCAGCCGGCGGCGGCCTCGTCGGCCGGCCGGTCCTCGGCACGACGACCGGTGCCGGTGACCACGACGTCGCACCCGGCGCGCGCGAGCTCGACGGCCAGCGACCGGCCGATCGAGCGCATCCGGCCGGCGCCGGTGACGACGGCGACCTTGCCGGCCAGGCCGGTCAGCTCGTAGCCGCTGCTGCCCATGGGACCTCCTGGAGCTCGATGAACAGTCCGCGTGCCTCGACGGTGCGCGCGCCGTCGACCTCGACCCACGCCTCGGCAGTGGTCTTGCGCCCCGTGGTCTCGAGGATCCGCGCGCCGAGCTCGAGAGGTACGTCGAGCGGCGTGCGCGCCAGGTAGCGCAGGTCGAGGGTCCCGGTGACCGAGCGGCGCCCGGTCGCCTGGACCAGGGTGCCGAGCATGCAGTCCATCAGGTGCGCGAGATAGCCGCCGTGCACCGACTCGGGCGGTCCCTCGTAGAGCGCGTTCGGCACGGTCGTGGCGGACGCCGCGTCACCGTCGAACCGGATGGCGAGGGGCAGCGCCTGCGGGTTGAACCGGAAGACCGGCCAGGCCAGCCCGGGCCCGATCTCCCGGGCCCGCGCGGGCTCGTCGAAGGAGGCACGCAGCGCGCGGGGACGGGTGCGCCGGCCCAGTGTCGCGGCGAGCTCGTCCATCCGGTCGCGGGCGGCGCGGAGCTGGTCGGGCTCCACGTCCGTGGTCGCCGCGGCCAGCATCAGCCGCCGGGTGGCGGCGGCGAGCTCGGCGACGTCCTCGGCGGCCACGTCAGACCCGCTCGATGATCGCACCGGTGACCTGCGCTCCGCCGGCGCAGATGGCCACCATCGCCAGCTGCTGGTCGCGGCGCTCGAGCTCGTCGAGCACCGAGGCGATCAGCCGGACACCGGTCGACCCGACCGGGTGGCCGAGCGCGATCGCGCCGCCGTTGACGTTGAGCCGGTCCTCGTCGACCCCGTGCACCCGGGCGAAGGACAGCGGCACCGAGGCGAAGGCCTCGTTGACCTCGAACAGGTCGATGTCGCCGATCGTCATCCCGGTGCGCTCGAGCAGCCGCTCTCCAGCCCGGACCGGGCCGTCCAGCAGGTACCGCGGCTCGGCGCCCAGCAGGGTCTGGGCCACGATCCGCCCGCGCGGACGCAGGCCCTCGGCCCGAGCCCGGTCCGCTGACATCACCAGCGCCGCGGTGGCGCCATCGGAGATCTGCGAGGCGGTGCCCGCGGTGTGCAGACCGCCCTCGCGGATCGTCCTCAGCCCGGCGAGCGCCTCCAGGCTGGTCTCGCGCAGGCCCTCGTCGCGACTCACCACGGTGCCGTCGGTCAGCTTCACCTCGATCACCTGTCCCGCGAACCGGCCGGCGTCCCATGCCTCCCTGGCCCGCTGCTGGGAGCGCAGGCCGAAGGCGTCGAGGTCGGCCCGGGTCAGGCCGCGCCGCTCGGCGATCCGGTCGGCCGCCTCGTACTGGGCCGGCAGGTCGACGGTCCAGTCGTCGGGGCGCGGCCGGCCGACGGTGCCGTCGCCGAGGTTGGCGAGCAGCGGCACCCGGGACATGGCCTCGACGCCGCAGGCGATGCCCGCGTCGACGTACCCAGCCGCGACCTGGGCGGCGACCAGGTGGACCGCCTGCTGGGCCGAGCCGCACTGGGCGTCCAGCGTGGTGGAGCCGACCTCCTCGGGCAGGCCCGCGTGCAGCCACGCGAAGCGCACGACGTTGCCGGACTGCTCCCCCGCCTGGGTGACGCAGCCGCCGATCACCTCGCCGACCGTGGCGGGGTCGACACCGGTGCGCTCGAGGATCGCCCGCTGGGCGCGGCCGAGCAGGTCGACGGCGTGCAGGCCGGAGAGCGCGCCACCGCGCCGGCCGTACGGCGTGCGGATCGCGTCGACGATGACTGGTCGGGACATGGGATCTCCTGGTCGGTCGGGGGTCAGGCCGGGGCGCCGATGCGCGGGGCGGTGGGGAGCACCTCGCCGAGCTCGGCGGCGACGGCGTCGCCGCCGCCGAGCGAGAAGGCGAGCTGCCGGCCCCACAGGAAGTAGCGGTGGATCGGGTAGTCGACGTCCGCGCCGATGCCGCCGTGCAGGTGCTGCCCGGCGAGGACGACGCGCAGCCCGCCGGCCGAGGCCCACCACTTGGCGACCAGGCTCGCGGACTCGCCGGCCTCCTCGCCGCCGTGCTCGGGGTGGTCGAGCAGCCAGGCGGCCTTGAGCGTGGTCAGCCGGATCGCCTCGGTGTCGAGGTACGCGTCGGTCGCCCGAACGGCGACGGCCTGGTTGGTCGACAGGGGCCGGCCGAACTGCACCCGCTCGGAGGTGTAGGCGGCGGTGATCCGCAGATCCTCCTCGCAGACGCCCAGGGCGAGCGCGGCGAGTGCGATCCGCAGCCGGCGCCGGGTCCAGGCGACGACCGTGGCACCGTCGGCGGGGAGTAGGTCGTCGTCGGTGAGCACGACGTCCTCGAACGCGACCGCACCCGCGCTCTCGTTGCTGGTGGCCGCGACCGGGACCACGCTGACGCCGTCCCGGTCGACGGGGACGAGCGCGACCCGCAGGCCGCCGCCCTCCACCGCCACCGGTACGACGAGCGCCGCGGCCACCGGTGCGGCCGGCACCTGCGGCAGCTCACCGCTCACTCGCAGCCCGCCCTCGGTCCGCAGCCCCGTCAGCCGGGCGAGCTGGCCGGGAGCGGCGTCGAACGCGCCGGTGACGACCTGCGTGCCCTCGACGATCGGTCCGAGCCAGCGCTCGACCTGCGCGGCCGAGCCGAACTCCGCGAGCGGCAGGGCGGCTCCGGCGACGACCGACCACAGCGGCACGGGTGCGACGTGGCGGCCCTGCTGCTCCAGCACGGCGACAAGCCCGCCCAGGCCGAGGCCGGCGCCGCCCTTCTCCTCGGGGACGGCGATGCCGATCAGGCCCGAGGAGGCGAGCGTCTCCCACAGCTTCGCGTCGAAGCCGCCGTGGTCGCGCTCGACGTCGACGACGCGCTCCACCGGGGCGAGGTCGCCCAGGATCCGCGCGGCCAGGTCGCGCACCTCGGCGTGCTCCTCGATGAGGTCGAAGTCCATCTCAGTTCCCGTCCTTCTTCGCGGTCTGGTTCTCCTTGCGGCGGGCGCCGAGCGTCATACCGAGCGTCTTGGCCGCGACGATCTCGCGCATGACCTCGTTCGTGCCGCCACCGAAGGTGTTGTTCTGGGCGCGCCGGCCGAGCGACTCGACCCGGCCCTGGACCGCCGCGCCGGGTGAGCCCGGACGCAGCAGGCCGGCGGCGCCGAGCACCTGCTGCAGCCGGCCGTAGGCGGTCACCACCGCCTCGGTGCCGAAGATCTTGGCTGCGGCCGAGTCGCCGCCGCCGAGGGTGTTGGCCGCGACGTCGGAGACCAGGCGCAGGTTCATCAGGTCGGCCGCGCTGAGCAGGGCGTAGGTCTCGGCGAGGGCGCTGCGCACCCACGGCACGTCGTACAGCGTGGTCGCGCTGTCGGGACCGACCTTCTCGGCCTGGGCCCAGGCCAGCACCTCGTCGTACATCTGGTTGGCGATGCCGCCACGCGCCGCGAGCGCGACCCGCTCGTGGTTGAGCTGGCTGGTCATCAGCTTCCAGCCCTGGTTGAGCTCGCCGACCACATTGCTCAGCGGGACCCGGACGTCCTCGTAGTAGGTGGCCGAGGTGCTGATCCCGCCGACGGTGTGGATCTCGGTGACCGAGAAGCCGGGGCTGCTGGTCGGCACGAGCACGACCGAGATCCCCTGGTGGCGCGGCGCGTCGGGGTCGGTGCGGACGGCGAGCCAGACCCAGTCGGCGAAGACGCCGGCGCTGGTGAAGATCTTGTTGCCGTTGATGACCAGCTCGTCGCCGTCGACCCGCGCCCGGGTCTGCAGGCTGGCGAGGTCGGTGCCGGCGCCCGGCTCGGTGTAGCCGATGGCGAACATGAGCTCGCCCAGCAGGATCTTCGGCAGGAAGAAGTCCTTCTGCTCCTGCGAGCCGTGCTTCATCAGGGTCGGTGCGACCGTGTTGAGGGTGACCAGCGACAGCGGGGCGCCCGCGCGCAGCGCCTCGTCGTAGAAGACGTAGAGCGCCTCGGGGTCCTCGCCACGGCCGCCGTACTCCTCCGGGAAGCCGAGGCCGAGCCAGCCGTCCTTGCCCATCCGGCGCAGGACCCGGTCGAACACCGGCCCGCCCTCGGTCTGCTCGGCCAGTGCCGCGCGCTCCTCGTCGGTGATGGTGGCTGCGAAGTACGCGCGCAGCTCGGCGCGCAGTGCCTGGGAGCTGGCGGAGAGCTCTGGGTACATGGCTTTGCTTCCTTGGTCGGTGGTTGTCAGCGCGGGAGCCGGAGCACCCGGCGCGCGATCACGTTGAGCTGGATCTCGATGGTTCCGCCGCCGACGAGCACGGCGGGCAGGCCGAGGTGGTCGATGACGGGGTCGGTGGTGTGCTTGCCGGTCGGGGGTACGGCGACCAGCGCGTCGCGTCCCAGGACGCGGAGCAGGTCGCGGGAGTTGTCGCGCTGGGCGAGGGCGTTGCAGACCTTCTGCACGCTGATCTCGGCGCCCAGATCCAGCCCGTCGATCCGGGCCAGCACACTGCGCAGGTTGAGCGCGGCGAGCGCCATCTCGCGGCCGACGCAGCGGCCGAGCACCTCGACGACGGCGTCGCGGCCGGCCTCGTGGGCGCCGGAGGCGAGCACCGAACGGACCAGGTCACTGGACCCGTGGCTGAGCCGGGCGCCCATGCTGAGCCGCTCGTTGGCGAGCGTGGTGACGGCGAGCCGCCAGCCCGCGCCGGGCTCCGCGACGAGGCACTCGTCGGGCACGAAGACGTCGTCGAGGAAGACCTCGTTGAACTCCGAGAGCCCGGTCGCCTGCCGCAGCGGCCGCACGTCGACACCGGCGCTGCGCATGTCGACGAGGAAGTAGGAGATGCCCGCGTGCTTGGCGGCGTCGGGGTCGGTGCGTGCCAGGCAGACGCCCCAGTCGGCCTCGGCGGCCATCGAGTTCCAGACCTTCTGGCCGGTGAGCACCCAGCCACCGTCGACCTTGCGGGCGCGCGTGGACAGGCCGGCGAGGTCGGAGCCGGCGCCGGGCTCGGAGAACAGCTGACACCAGAAGATCTCGCCGCGCAGGGTCGGGTCGACGAACCGCTGCTGCTGGCCGGGCGTGCCGTGCAGCAGCAGCGTGGGCAGCACCCACTCGCCGATCACGGTCGAGGGCTGCGCGAGCGCGCGGCGCGCGAACTCCTGGGCGATCACCGCCTGCTCCTGCGGCCCGGCCGCGCGTCCCCAGGGCTCCGGGTAGTGCGGCGCGACCAGGCGCGCGTCGGCGAGGTGCTCCTGACGCCGGCCGCCGCGCGAGGGCGCCCATCCGGTGGCGGGAACGCCGTCCTCCGGGAGCTCGAGGGCGGCGTCGAGGACGGTCGCCAGCTCGGCACGCAGGTCGGGCAGGGCGTCGTCCGCGACGAAGCCGAAGTCGCGCTCCGCGTCGAGGGCTGCGCTGCCGAGGCGGGCCGCCCAGGTGGCCTCCTCGCCGAAGGCGGCGGACAGGCTGATGGCGCGGCGCCAGTAGAGGTGGGCGTCGTGCTCCCAGGTGAAGCCGATGCCGCCGAAGAGCAGCACCGCCTCGGCAGCGAGATCGACCACCGCCGGCAGCGCGGTGAGGCCGACCTGGGCGGCGGCGAGACGCTGCTGCTGCGGGTCGTCGTGCTCGTCGCCGCCGGCCCGCGCCGCGTCCCACGCGACCGCGCCGATCGTCTCGGCCCGCACCAGCAGCAGCGCGGCCTTGTGCTGCACCGCCTGGAAGCTGCCGACCGGGACGCCGAACTGCTCGCGGGTGGAGACGTGGTCGACGACCGCGTCGACGAACCACCGGGCGACGCCCGCGGCGTCCGCGGCGAGCAGGGCGGCGGCGACCAGCTCGACCCGCTCGACGGCGGGTGCGGTCAGCACCTCCGTCGCGGGCACCGCGCGGCCGTCGATGACGAGCCGGCCGACCGGGCGGGAGAGGTCGGCGGCCGGCTCGCAGACGACCTCGCCGGCGGCGGGCGTCAGCACGCACCACACCGGCTCCCCCGCTGCCGTGGTCGCCCGGACGACGACCAGCTCGGCGCCGGGCAGGCCGAGGACCGGGCGGCTCTCCCCGTCGAGCAGCCAGCCGCCGTCGTAGGGCGTGGCGGTGAGGCCGGCGCCGTCGGACAGCGCTCCGGTCGCGCCGTCGGCGAAGCGCGCCAGGGCGGCGCTGCGGACCGGGCTCGCCGGTGCTGCCGCGACGACGGCGCTGGCGAGGACGGTGCTCAGGAAGGGTCCGGGGTGCAGGGCGCGACCGAGCTGCTCGGTGACGACGGCGAGCTCGACGAGACCGGCGCCCGCGCCGCCGTCCTCCTCGGGGAGGTGGATGGCGTGCAGCCCCTGCTGGACGAGGGCGTCCCATGCCTCCGGCCGCTTGCCGGCGGCGAGGTCGTCGAGCTGGGCGCGGGTCGCCTCGATCGGGGCGACCCGGCGGGCCCAGGCGGCGACGGAGTCGGCCAGGTCGCGCTGGTCGTCGGTGAGGGCGAGTGCCATGTCAGAGCCGTTCGATCAGGAGGCAGGTGGTGGCGGCCGAGGCGCAGATCGCGACCATCGCCACCTGGCCGTCGCGGCGCTCGAGCTCGGCCAGCGCGGTCGCGATCAGCCGGATGCCGGTGGCGCCCGCGGGGTGACCGAGGGCGATCGCGCCTCCGTTGGGGTTGAGCCGGTCGTCGTCGACACCGTGGACCCGCGCGAAGGACATCGGCACCGACGCGAACGCCTCGTTGACCTCGAAGACGTCGACGTCGCCGATCGTCATGCCGGCACGGGCCAGCACCTTCGTGGCAGCCTCGATCGGCGCGTCCAGCAGGTACTCCAGGTCGCCGCCCATCACGCACTGGTTGAGCAGCCGCGCCCTCGGCCGCAGGCCGAGCTCCTCGGCCCGCGCCCGCGACATGAGCAGGGCGGCGCTGGCGCCGTCGGAGACCTGGGAGGAGGAGCCGGCGGTGTGCAGGCCGGCGTCCTTGACCGGCGTGAGCCGGGCCAGACCCTCCATCGCGGACTCGCGCAGGCCCTGGTCGCGGGTCACCGTGCCGTGGTCGGGCGTGGCGACCGGAATCACCTGGTCGTCGAAGAAGCCCGCATCCCAGGCCGCGGCGGCACGCTGCTGGGAGCGCAGGCCGAAGGCGTCGAGGTCTTCGCGGGTGAGGCCACGACGGGCCGCGATCCGGTCGGCGGCCGTGTACTGGTCGGGGCTGTCCACCGACCAGCTCTCGGGACGCGGCGTACCGAGGCCGGTGCCGACCTTGTAGGTCAGCGGCACCCGCGACATCAGCTCGACGCCGCAGGCCAGGCCGACCTCGAGCGAGCCGATCGCGATCTGGCCGGCGACCAGGCTGACCGCCTGGGCGGCCGTGCCGCACTGCGCGTCGATGGTCGTCGTACCGGTGGCGGTGGGCAGGCCGGCGTGCACCCAGGCCGTCCTGGTGATGTTGCCGAACTGCTCGCCGATCGGCGTCACGCAGCCGCCGATGGCCTGCTCGACGAGGGCGGGGTCGATGCCGGTGCGGTCGAGGACGCCACGCTGGGCGTGGCCGAGCAGCTCCGCGGCGTGCACGCCGGACAGCCAGCCGTCGCGCTTGCCGAACGGCGTGCGCGCGGCGTCGACGATGACGGGACTCATGCGGGTGCTCCTTCGAGGGAGTGGACGGCGAGGCCCCAGTCGCGGATCAGGTCGAGGCTCACGGTGGTGCGGCCGGTGACCTCGGCAGCGCAGTCGCACAATGCGAGCACCGCCTCGACCATCTGCTCCAGCGACTCCACCTGGTCGGGGCGGATGGTGTCGCCGACGAGCAGCGACGCCCCTTCGCTGAGGACGGCGGCCCGCGGCTGGACGGTGTTGACCCGGACGCCGGTGCCGTACAGCTCGGCGCCGAGGCCGTTGGTGATCCGGTTGAGCGCGGCCTTGGACGCGGCGTACACCGCGAGCTCGGTGCCCGGCTCGACCAGCTCGAACGGTGGGCCGTCGAAGTGGCGGGCCGACGCGCTCGAGACGTTGACGATCCAGCCCTCCCCCGCGGCACGCATGCCCGGGAGCACCGCCTGGACCAGGTCGAGCGGCGCGTGCACGTTGACCTCGAAGGTCAGCCGGCGCCGGCGCAGCGGGAAGTCGCCCAGCGGCTGGTAGATCGCGGCCGCGGCGTTGTTGACCAGGATGTCGACGCTGCCGCCGAGCAGCTCCTCGGCGGCCGGCACGACCCCGGCCCGGCTGTCCTCGTCGGCCAGGTCGGCGACGTACGACGCCACCCGGGTGCCGTGCTCCGCCACCCGGGCCGTCACCTCGGCGAGGCTGCCGTCGAGCCTGCTCCCGCCGGGCTGGGCGGTGCGGGCGACGAGGACGACGTCGGCGCCCTCGGCGGCCAGCCGCTCGGCGACGCCCGCCCCGATGCCCCGGCTGGCGCCGGTCACCAGCGCGCGGCGGCCCGCGAGTCGCCTGCTCATCGGTCCGCGGCGAGGACGAGGGCCGAGTGCGGGACCGGCGAGCCGCCGGTGACCAGCACGTTGTCGAGCGTCTTGGCGGGCTGGTTGACCGACCTACCGCGGATCAGGCGCACGCCCTCGGCGATGCCGTTGACGCCGTGGATGTAGCCCTCACCGAGCTGACCGCCGTTGGTGTTGACCGGGAGCCGGCCGTCGACCTCGAGACTGCCGTCGGCGATGAAGTGCCGGGCCTCGCCGCGACCGCAGAACCCGTACTCCTCCAGCTGCAGGAGCACCATCGGCGTGAACGCGTCGTAGAGGATCGCGGCGTCGATGTCGTCGGGGCCGATCCCGGCCTGGCGCCACAGCTGCTGCGCGACCAGCTCGACCTCGGGCATGGCGTCGATGTCGTCGCGGTAGTAGCTGCTCATCGAGATCTGCTGCGGGCCGACGCCCTGCGCGGCACCGGTGATCACGGCCGGCGGGTGCGGCAGGTCGCGCGCCCGCTCGGTGCTGACGATGACCAGGGCCTGGCCGCCGTCGCTCTCCTGGCAGCAGTCCAGCAGGCGCAGCGGGTCGGCGATCATCCGCGAGGCCTGGTGCTCCTCGATCGTGATCGGGCGCTCGTAGAACCAGGCCTTCGGGTTGGTGGCCGCGTGCTTGCGCGAGAGGACCGAGATCCGGCCGAAGTCGGCGCTGGTGGCGCCGTACTTCTCCATGTAGAGCCGCGCGAGGAATGCCTCCTGCTGAGCCGGCGTGAGCAGGCCGTAGGGGTTGATCCAGTTGCGGTACTCCTGGTCGGTGTTCTGGTTGTAGGCGAACGGCGGCGGGCCCTGGCCGAAGCGGTGGCCCGAGCGCTCGTTGAACGCGCGGTAGACCACGACGACGTCGGCGACACCCGACGTCACGGCCAGCGCGGCCTGCTGTACCGGAGCGCAGGCGCCGCCACCACCGTGCGGGATCCGGCTGAAGAAGGTCAGCTCCGGGATGCCGAGCGCGCGGGCCACGGCGATCTCCGGGTTGGTCTCCATCGTGAACAGCGCGAAGCCGTCGACCTCCTCGACGCCGACCTGCGCGTCGTCGAGGGCGGCGAGCACGGCCTCGCAGGCCAGCTGCCACTCGCTGCGGCCGGAGTTCTTGGAGAACTCGGTCGCGCCGATGCCGGCGATCGCGGCGCCGCCGGAGAAGGGGCGGGTCACTGGATGCCTCCGCTGGGGTGGTCGATGGTGACGGTGGCGGTGACGTGCGCGCCGCGGACGTTGCGGCCGACGACCTTCAGCGTCACGGCGACATCGGTGACCTCGGCGACCTCGCCGGAGAAGGTCATCGTGTCGCCGGGGAAGTTCGGCACGCCGAGGCGCAGCGCCACCTTCCGGATCCGGGTCGCGGGGCCGAACAGGTCGGTCACGTAGCGGTCCAGGAAGCCGTTGGTGGAGTTGATCGACATGAAGATGTCGGGCGTCCCGCGCTCGTTGGCCTTGCCGGGGTCGTGGTGGACGTCCTCGAAGTCCTGGCTGGCGATCGCGGTCGCCACGATGGTGGTGCGATCGAGCGGCAGCGCCAGCTCGGGCAGCGTCTCGCCGACGACGGGCCGCACGACGGTGGGCGTGCTCATCGGGCACCTCCTGCCGGACGGAGCTGCGGCAGCATCTCGCCGTGGGCGTGCTCGGCGAAGCCGACCTCCAGCTCGAGCCCGCGGCGCAGGTCGTCGTGGTCGACGCCGCTGATGTCGGCGACCAGACGGGTGCCCTCCTCGAGGTCGACCAGGCCGACCGCGAGCGGGTAGGTGAACGCCGGGTCCTGCGGGTGGTGGACCACCGTCCAGCTGTGCAGGGTGCACCGGCCGCTGGCGGTGACGGTGTCCCACGCGAAGGACCGGCACGCCGGGCAGGCCGGTCCGGGTGGGTGTCGCAGCGTCTCGCAGTCGGCGCAGCGCTGGATCTCCAGCCGGCCCTCGCGGGCGGCGGCGAAGAAGAACTCGTTGTCCTGGGTGACGGTCAGGCCGGGGACGGCGGTGCGTCGCTCCGGAGTGGCGTCCTTCATGCCGCGGGCTCCTTGGGTGCGTCCTTGGTGGTGGGGTCGAAGCGGAGGATCACGAACCTCTCGTCGACGAGGAGCCGGTCGGCCTGGTCGACGTACCGCTTGCGCAGGGTGATGAAGCAGCCGTCGCCCAGGCCGGTCCGCTTGACCGGGGAGATGTCCTCGATGGTGAAGTGGCAGGTGACCCGGGTGCCGGGCGTGAGCTCGCGGACGTACTCCTGCTCCTGCGCGGTCGCGACCACCGAGCTGAACCCGTGCTCGTCGAGGAGCGCGAGCAGCCGCGAGTAGGCGTGGCTCTCCTGGACCCCCTCGGCCCGCAGCGCCTGGACCTGACGCCAGCGGCGGTAGCCCTGCATCACCCAGGTGGTGACCATCGCCGGCGGGCAGATCACGTCGTCACGGCCGGTGGCGCGCGCGGCCTCCGGGTCGACGTACACGGGGTTGAGATCGTCGTGCGCCTCGACCCAGTTGCGGATCATCGCCTCGTTGACGGCGTACCGCGCCACGCGGGGCGGCTCGGCCACCTCGCCGACGAGCTCCCCGAACCGGGCCTCGAGCTCCTGCATCGACCGTCCTCCGCCAGATCGCGCCTACTTGAGCAAGCGCTTGGTTATAGACCGTCGGAACGGCCCCTGCGCTTCCTCACGATGTCCGCCTCCGGCCGTGCCGCGCGAACGGCACTCCCGCTGAGCGGACACGCATCCACGACGTCCCGACAGGCCGGAGAGAATCCACGACGACCCACCAGGAGGTACCCATGCGCACGATCACCGGGCGTCGCACCGAGATCATGGAGGTCGCGGCGGCGATGTTCGCCGAGCGCGGCATCGGCGCGACCACGGTCCGCGAGATCGGCGAGTCGGCCGGCGTGCTCTCCGGCAGCCTCTACCACCACTTCTCCTCGAAGGACGAGATCGTCCGCGAGGTGCTCGCCGACTTCATGGACCAGATCGAGCGCGCGTTCTCGGCCGTGGCGGCCGCGTCCGGGTCGCCCGAGGACACCGTGCGCGGCCTGGTCCGCGCGACACTGGAGTGCATCGACAGCCACCCGCACGCGACCCGCATCTACCAGCGCGACCGCGCCTACCTGCGCAAGCACGACCTGCTCGACGCGATCGACACCAAGGCACGCTCCGTACGCCGACACTGGCGCGCGGCGATCGAGGCCGGGGTGGCGACCGGGGAGTTCCGCGCCGACGTGCCCGGCGACGTGTTCTACCGCTCGCTGCGCGACACCCTGTGGGCCACCATGCACTGGCCGAACCGGGCGTCATGGTCCACCGAGGAGCTCGCCGAGCTGCTGGCCTCGATGTTCCTCGGCGGATTCCGGGCCTGAGACTCGATCGCTGCGCCCGTGCGCACTGGCCGGGAGCGACTGCGTCGCGACGCGGGCCTCCGGCAGTACCATCCGCGCGTGAGCAACGAGGTCCTCATCGCCGTCCAGGAGCTGCTCCCCGGGATCACCGAGCGGGCGTCCGCAGCCGAGGACGCCCGCCGGATCCCGGACGAGACGGTGGCCGAGCTGGTCGGGGCCGGTGTGTTCCGGATGCTCCAGCCGAGTCGGTACGGCGGTCGGGAGGGCGACCCCCTCGAGTTCTACGAGGTCGTGCGGGCGATCGCCGGGGCCTGCGGCTCGACCGGCTGGGTGGCGGGCGTCGTCGGCTGTCACCCGTGGCAGGTCGCCCAGTACCCGGACGCCGCGCAGCAGGAGGTCTGGGGCGCGGACCCCGACACGCTGATCGCGTCGTCATACGCACCCGTCGGGACGATCACCCGGGTCAAGGGCGGCTTCCGGCTCAGCGGGCGGTGGAGCTTCTCCTCAGGCTGCGACCACGCGGCGTGGGCCACCCTCGGCGGCCTGCTGGTCGACGCCGAAGGCCGCCCGCAGGACTTCATGACCATGCTGCTGCCGCGCGCGGACTACACGATCGTCGACGTGTGGGACGCGATGGGACTGCGGGGGTCGGGCAGCAACGACATCGTCGTGGACGACAGGTTCGTGCCCGACCACCGGGCACTGCGCAACTACGAGCAGCACCAGCTGCGGGCGCCGGGGCGTGCCGTCAACACCGGGCCGCTCTATGCGATGCCGTTCGGGACCGTCTTCCCGATGGCGATCACGGCTCCGGTGATCGGCATCGTCGCCGGCGCCCACGACCGCTATCTAGCGGCGATGCGCGACCGGGTGCGGCTCAGTCTCGGCGGCGGCCGGTTCGCCGAGGACCCGCATGCCCACGTCACGGTGGCTCGCGCCGCCTCCGAGATCGACGCCGCGGTGCTGCAGACCGAGCGCAGCGTCCGCGACGTCTACGCCTGTGCCGTCCGCGGCGAGGAGATCCCGATGGACTGGCGGTTCCGGGCGCGCCGCGACCAGGTCACCGCCACCGAGCGAGCGCTTGCTGCCGTCGACGCGCTGTTCAAGACGGCCGGAGGCTCGTCGCTGCGCCGCGGCAACCCGATCGAGCGGGCCTGGCGCGACGCCCACGCCGGCGGCGTCCACGTGGCGAACGACGTGGAGCGCGCGCTCACGATGTACGGGCGCCACGCGTTCGGGCTCGACGTGGAGGACACCCTGGTCTGACCCGGGTCGGGTCAGCCCAGCATGTCCCGCACGGCGCGCCACCCGAACACCATGGCGGTACCGATCGGAACGCCCGGTCCCGGGTAGCAGGCGCCCGACAGCGACGCGCTCGCGTTGCCGGTGGCGTACAGCCCGGGCAGCGGCTGGTCGTCGGCCCCGAGCACACGCGCGTCGACGTCGGTGCGCAGCCCGCCCTTGGTGCCGAGGTCGGCGAGCACCAGCCGGGCGGCGAAGTACGGCGGCCGGTCGATCGGCACCAGGGCGGGATTGGGCCCGTCACCGATGGCGAAGAACCGGTCGTACTCGTCGGTGCCACGTCCGAAGTCCTCGTCGACCCCCGCGGAGGCGAAGCCGTTGAACCGGTCCAGGGTCGCCCGGAGCTGCTCCGCGGGCAGCCCGGTGTCGATGGCGAGCTCGGCGATGCTGTCGGCCCGCACCCAGGTGCCGGCGGCGAGATGCTCCTCGACAGGCATGGCCGGCATCGTGATCGCCGGCGCGACGCCGCCGGACCGGGAGTCGAAGACGAACCAGGCGGGGATCCGGCCGGGCTCGGCGGAGAGCCGGCGACCCATCTGGTCGTAGGGCAGGGACTCGTTGGCGAATCGGCACCCCTGCTGGTCGACCACGACGCCGCCGCGGAACCCCAGCGTGAAGGCGGCCTGCCCGTCGGGGGTGGCCAGGCCCGGGCACCACCACCCCTCGTCCATGAGCTCGGTGGTCGCGCCGACGGCCACGGCTGCCGCGATCGGCTCGCCGGTGTTGGTCGCGGCGGGTGCCATCGCCCACGCGGCCGCCCCGGGGACGCCGTACGTGGTCCGGAGGTCCTGGTTGCGCTCGAAGCCGCCGCTGGCGAGCAGGACGCCGCGCTGAGCGGCGATCCGGCGCGGTCTCTCGGCCGTGGCGACGAGGACGCCGACGACGCGGCCGTCAGCGACGAGCAGCTCGGTCATCTCGGCGCCGGTGTGGACGGTGCCGCCGTTGTCGTGGAAGGCGTGGAGCAAGCGTCCGATCAACGCTCGGCCCCCGACGAGAGGCTGGTCCGGATCGTGCCCGAGGCCGGCGCGGTCGCGGTCGACGGCGGGGCGCACCAGGTCGGCCAGGCCGTCGGGGAGCGCGTCGGCCGGCAGCGCGACGGGGACGATCGAGCGGCCGCCGGCCACCCGGCCGGGCGCGTCGAAGTAGTCGGGGAACGCCTGCGCCACCAGCTCGATCGCCGGCTCCGCCTCGAGCTCGGCGACCACGGCGGGCGCGCTCTCGAGGAATGCCTCCTGGCGCTCGACCTCGGCCTCGCCCAGCAGCGCGCGCAGGTAGGTGCGGCCGGACTCCGTGGAGTCCGCCGACCCCGCGCGACGGGTGACAGCGCACCCGGGCAGCCACGCCGCGGCCCCTGAGTACGCCGACGTGCCACCCAGCAGCGCGGACTTCTCCAGCACGACGGTGCGGAGCCCGTTGCGGGCCGCGGTCACGGCGGCGGTCATCGCGCCCGCTCCGGAGCCGACCACGACCACGTCGTAGGTCTCGTCGTACTGCGTGGTCATCGGGCGCCTCCTGAGTCGGGGAACGTGCCGGACCACCTTGGCGGCGGCGTCGCGACGGCGTCGGTGCGGCTCCCGATCAGCGGAAGGTCGCCAGCCGGTGGGCGATGACCCGGGTCGCGCGCACGACCACCGGGGCCAGCTTGTCGACGTCGATCTGCGCCCCGCCGACGAGCGAGATTCCGCCACAGGGGCCGTCGCGGCCGATGATCGGTGCCGCGACGCAGCCGAGCCGCAGGTGGTTGCGCCCGCGGTCGAGGACGACGCCCGCCCGGGCCCGGACCCGGCCCAGCTCCCGGTGCAGCGCGGCGAGGTCGACCCGCGGCCGGTCCGGGGCATGCGCCTGCTGGGCGGCCACGAGTGCGTCGACGTCCTCGGGCGGAAGGAACGCCAACTGGGCCCGGCCCACCAGGGCCCGCGCCGCCGGCAGCCGTACGCCGACCCGGGTGGGAACCCGAGCGGCGAACGCGCCGCCGAGCTTGTCGAGGATCCGGACGTCGGCGCCCTCCAGGACTCCGAGGTGGACGACCAGCCCGGTCTCCAGGTGCAGGCTGCGCAGCGTCTCGGCCGCCGCTGCGCGCAGGTCCATCTCGGGAGAGTCGCTGCCGCCGAGGCCGAGTGCCCGGCTGCCGAGCGCGTAGCCGGCCGGCGTGTGCCGCACCCAGTCGAGGGCGATCAGCTGGTTGAGGATCCGGTGCGCGGTCGACCTCGGGAGCCCGGTCGCCTCCTGGACGTCCTCCAGGGACAGCCGCGCCGACGGCCCGCCGAAGGCGACCATGATCGTGGTCATCCGCTCGACCATCGACAGCGGACGCTCCTCGGCCCGCTCCCGATCGGCCCTCTCGAGGACTCCGCCCGACGTGCTCATCGCCACCTCCTGCTCGAGTTCCGGCACTTTAGCAAGCACTTGCTTGGTTAATGAAGAGCCTCGCCCGATCCCGTTCGCGGATCTGCGACGGACCTTTCCGGTGTGCGGGAGACCGGCGCGCCCCGTGCGGCCGGGCGCGGCAGGCTGCGCGCGTGCACACCTCGCGAACCGCCACCTACGAGCACCTGCTGGCCCCTGGGACGATCGGTCCGATGCGCCTCGCCAACCGCGTCGTCATGCCCGCGATGGACATGAACCTGTGCCACGACGGCGTCATCGACGACGGCGACATCGCCCACTACGCCAGCCGTGCGGCCGGTGGGACCGGCCTCATCATCACCTCCGCGGCCGCGGTCGCGTATCCCGTCGGCGCGACCAGCCGCAAGGAGCCCGGCCTCTCCGACGACCGGTTCATCCCCGGACTCACCGCACTCGCCGACGCGGTTCACGCCGCCGGCGCCAAGCTCTGCGTCCAGGCCACCCACCACGGCAAGATCGCCAAGGTCGACACCGCCGACGGCCGTCCGCTCTTCGTCCCGTCGATCCCGGTCGGCGAGCGCGACCTGACCGCGCTGCGCGACAACACCCCGACCGAGCTCGGCGCGATGGCCACCGCCGTCTCCGAGGGGAGGACGCCGACCTACCGCGAGGCGACCGAGGAGGACATCGCCTGGCTCGTCGGGCAGTTCGCCGCCGCCGCCCGGCGCGTGCGGCAAGCAGGCGCCGACGCGATCGAGATCCACTGCGCGCACGGGTACGTGCTCGGGAGCTTCCTGAGCCGGGCCGACAACCGTCGTACCGACGCCTGGGGCGGGTCGCTCGAGAACCGGGCCCGCCTCGCCTGCGACGTGATCCGCGCGGTGCGGGAGGAGGTCGGCGACGGCCTGGCGATCCTCGTCCGCGTCGCGGGCAAGGAGTACGGCGACGACGGCGCCCTCACGACCGAGGAGGCCGTGGCGGCTTCGCGGCTGTTCGAGGCGGCCGGCGCGGACGCCATCCACGTCACCGGCTGGGCGCGCAACCCCTTCCGGGACTTCACCGACGGCCCGCTGCCGAACCAGGTGGGCGCGTACGCCGAGCTGGCCCGCGCGGTGAAGGACGCCGTCTCGATCCCGGTCATCGCCGTGGGCCGGGTGCTGCCCGCCCTCGGCGAGGAGCTGATCGCCAGCGGGGGCGCGGACTTCGTGGCGATGGGACGACAGCTGCTCGCCGATCCCGAGCTGGTCGGCAAGATCCGCGACGGGCGCGCGGCCTCGGTGCGCCCCTGCATCAACTGCTACGTGTGCGTCGAGCAGAACTTCTGGGACGGCGTACCGGTGTGCGCGGTGAACCCGGCCCTCGGCGACGAGACCCTGCTGCCCTTCCCCACCATCGCCTCACGCCGTCATGTCGTCGTCGTCGGCGGCGGGCCCGGCGGCCTGGAGGCGGCGCGCGTCGCGGCCGAGCGCGGGCACCGGGTCACCCTCGTCGAGAAGGGCGACCGGCTCGGTGGCTCGGCCTGGTTCTCCCAGCTGACGACTCCCGCCAACGGACCGCTGCTGGAGTGGCTCCAGCACGAGGTCGAGCGGCTCGGTGTCGACGTACGGCTGGGCGAGCAGGTGGACGCCGACGCCGTCGCGGCGCTCTCCCCCGACGCCGTCGTCGTCGCGACGGGCGCCCGGCGCGGCCTGCCGCCCGTGCCCGGCGCCGACCTCCCCCACGTGCACACCGGCGACACGCTGCGCGGACTGATCACCGGTGAGGGCGGCTCCGGCAGCCGGACCCTGCGCCTGCTCGGTGCGGCCGGCCGGATGAGCGGGCTGACCCGCGACCCCGAGCGGATCCGCGACCTGACCCGCAAGGTGCTCCCGATCGGCAAGGACGTCGTCGTGGTCGGCGGCTCGCTCGTCGGCCTCGAGCTCGCCGAGTTCCTCGCCGAGCGCCGCAAGAGCGTCACCGTGCTCGAGCAGGGTGCCCAGGCCGGCCTCCCGATGGCCGTCCCGCGCCGCTGGACCGCCGTACGCCAGGCCACCGAGCACGGCGTCACCATCCACCGCGACGCCGAGCTCGTCGAGATCACCGCGTCCGAGGTGCACTACCTGGTCGGCGACGAGCTGGCCCGGGTCCCCGCGGACCTGGTCGTCGTGGCGTCGTACGTCGAGCCCGGCGCTCCCCTCGCCGACTCCCTCCGTGCCCGCGGCCTCGACGTGCACGTCGTCGGCGACGCCGCCGAGGTCGGCTACCTCCAGGGCGCGATCCACTCCGCCTGGCGGGCCTGCCGCACCCTCTAGCGCGACCCGGCAGAAACTGGCCCGGATTTCGCGCCGACCCGGCAGAAAGTAGCTCGCAGAACCGGCCGACCCGGCAGAAAGTAGTCGCTCAGCGGGCAACTTTCTGCCGGGTCGGTGGGATTCCGGCGGGACTTTCTGCCGGGTCGGCCGAAATCCCGAGCCAGCTTCTGCCGGGTCAGCCGAAGAACGCCTGCCCGCCGTCGAGGGGGATGGTGGCGCCGGTGAGGTAGCGCAGGTCGCTGCCGACGAGGGCGACGACGGCCCGGCCGATGTCGTCCTCGCAGTCCCCGATCCGGCCGGCGGGGATGGCGGCGACGAACTCGGCCGCCTCCTCGGGGTTCGTCTCGGTCCACCGCTTCAGGCCCGGCGAGAGGGCGTGCGGGGCGATGCTGTTGGCGCGGATGCCGTCGCGGGCCCACTCGACCGCGGCGGTGCGGGTCAGGGAGCGCACGGCCTGCTTGGCGGCCGCATAGACGCCGTACGTCGTGGGGTCCCAGCGCACCATCGCGGAGGTGACCAGGTTGACGATGTGGCCGCCGCCGCGGGCGACGAAGTGGGGGTGGCAGGCCTTCATGAAGGCCAGGGTGGCGAACGGGCCGGAGGCGAAGCTGCGCTCGACGGCAGCGTCGTCGAGGGCGAGCAGCGGACCGTAGGCACCGGAGTAGGCGTTGTTGACCAGGATGTCGACGCCGCCCAGGGTGGCGACGACCTCGGCGACCGTGGCCGGGATGGTCGCGGTGTCGACGATGTCGCAGACGAAGGGCTCGGCCCTCACCCCGCGCTCGCGGACCAGCGCGCACGTCGTGTCGAGCTTGGCCGCGGTGCGGCCGACCACCGCGATGTCGGCGCCCTCGGTGGCGAGTGCCAGGGCGATCCCCTGGCCGACACCCTGGCCGGCCCCCGTCACCAGTGCGACCCGTCCCGTCAGCGAACCCATTCCTGCCTCCTCGATCCGGACCGCACGGCGCGGTCCCGCGGTCATGATGCTGGCGGCGGCCCGGTCGTCCGGAGCGCGGTCCTGCTCAGCGGAAAGCAGCCGCCGGCGTGGCACCACCCGGTGAGCGGGAGTGGCGCTCGCGGAGCCACGGCCGGCGTTCCTAGGGTCACCACGCCGACAGGGGCAGGACCAACCGAAGGAGCAAGTCGTGGGCAACACCGACCTCACCGGTCGTACGGCGATCGTCACCGGCGCGGGCGCCGGGCTCGGCCGCGCCGAGGCACTGGCGCTCGCCGCCCAGGGCGCGAACATCGTCGTCAACGACATGGGGGACGCCGCCGACGCGGTGGTCGCCGAGGTCGAGGCGCTCGGACGCCGGGCGGTCGCCGTCAAGGGGGACGTCGGCAGCTGGAGCATGGGCGAGCAGCTCGTCGACGCCGCCGTCGACACCTTCGGCGGCCTCGACGTCGTCGTCAACAACGCCGGCATCACCCGCGACACCATGCTCTTCAACATGACCGAGCAGCAGTGGGACGACGTCGTCCGGGTCCACCTCAAGGGCCACGCCGCCGTCTCCCGCGCCGCCGCCGGGTACTTCCGCTCGGCGTCGAAGTCCGCCGGCGGGCCGGTGTTCGGCCGGTTCGTCAACACGGCCTCCGAGGCGTTCCTGTACGGCGCCGCCGGGCAGTCGAACTACGCCGCCGCCAAGGCGGGCATCGTGGCGCTGACCCTGTCGACGTCCCGCGGCCTGGAGCGGTACGGCGTCACCGCCAACGCGATCTGCCCGCGCGCCCGCACCGCGATGACCTCCGCCGTCTTCGCGGAGGACGGCGACACCCAGCGGCTCGACATCCTCGCGCCGGAGCGGGTCGCGTCCTTCGTCGGCTACCTCGCCTCCCCCGCCGCCGAGCGCATCAGCGGCCAGGTCTTCGTCGTATACGGCGACATAGTCGCGCTGATGGCCGCGCCCACCGTCGAGAGCACCTTCGTCGCCGCCGACGGCACCTTCAGCGTCGGCGAGCTCGACGCGCGGCTGACGCCGTACTTCGAGGCCCGCTCGCCGCACCAGACGTACGCCGCGTACAGCGTCGCGAAGCTGGACACCACCGGCGTCGAGACGATCAACGGCTGACGCACGCCCCGACGCTCACGCGACGGTGGTCGCCAGGACGGCGACCGCCGAGGCGACGAGCGTGCCGATGACGAGCGGCCGTAGCCGCTCCGGGGACACCCGGTCGAAGATCGCGTCGCCGACGCGCCACCCGAGCGGCAGCCCGGCGACACCGCCGAGCGCCAGCATCAGCACATCGGCGTCGATGTGTCCGAGCGCCGCGAAGGCGACCACCGCGACGGCGTCCTGCCCGGCGAAGACCGCCTGCAGGGTGGCCCGGTAGCGCCGCGGCTCCCGGTCGACGAGCGCCGTCACCAGCGGCGGCCCGTTCATCCCGGTCGACGTCAGGAGGCCCCCGCTGACGACGCCGGCCAAGGGCAGGCCACGCCCGTCGACCCGGAGTCCGGTCGCCAGCAGGGCGACCATCACCAGCATCGCCGCGGCGATACCAGCCGCCAGCGGCCCCTCGTCGACGACACTCAGCACGACCAGTCCCCCGGGCATCCCGACGACCCCGGCGACGGTCAGCACCACGGCGTCGCGCCGGTCGACGTACGGTCGCTCCCGCACGGCCACGCCGGCCGTCAGCACCAGGCTGACCACGGTCGCGGCCACCACCGCGTGCGCCGGGTCGGCGACCAGCAGCAGACCGGGTACGGCGGCCAGCGCGGACCCGAATCCGGTCACCGCCTGGACCAGCGCGGCCACCACGAAGACCACGACCGCCACACCGGCGACGACGATCAGCTCCACCGCCGCGGGCTGTCGACGCGGCTCAGCCGGCCAGCGGCGCGTGCCGCGGCCAGGGTGCGGCCCGCTCGAGCTGGCCGGCCAGCGACAGCAGCAGCGCCTCGCCGCCGAGGTCGGTGAAGAAGTGCGCGCCCAGCGGCAGCCCGTCGGCGTCGAACCCGGCGGGCACCGACATCGCCGACCCGCCGGTGACGTTGACCAGGCTCGTGAATCCCGCCATGCCGGGCGCGAGGGTGTACATCACCTCCGGGGTGGTCGTGTCGAGCACCCCCAGCCTCGGCGTCCGCAGGCACAGCATCGGAGTCAGTACGACGTCCAGCGCGTCGGGGCCGGTGAAGAGCGCCGCCGTCGCGAAGCCGACCTGCTCGAAGCCTTCGAGCGCGCGCAGCAGGTCGGCCATCGGCAGCGACGAGTAGCGGTCGTACATGACGCGCGTGAACGGCTCGATGTCGTCGTCGCGCAGCCCCCGCCCGAGCTCGGCGAGCCGGTCGTCGACGTGCGCGACCAGGTTGGCGCCCATGACCACGCCGGAGTGGCGGGCGAAGTCGGGATAGGCGACCGGGAGGGCGATCTCGACCACCTGGTGTCCGAGATCGCTCAGCAGGTCCGCCGTACGACGGGCGGCAACCACCCCCGCGGGGTCGACCGCGGGCCCGTCGGGAACCACCGTGGCGAGCCCGATCCGCAGCCGGCCCGGGTCCCGCTCGACGCAGCCGAGGTAGCCCCCGGCGGGTGCGGTCGCCGCGAAGGTCGCCTGCCCCGCAGCGCGCCCGGCCGAGACGTCGAGCATCAGGGCGGAGTCGCGGACGGTGGTGGTGAGCGCGCCGTGGACGCTGGTCGGCGAGGAGATCGTCGAGGCGTACGGCGCCCCGGGGATCAGGCCGCGGCTCGGCTTGAGCCCGAACAGGCCGCAGACCGCCGCCGGGATCCGGATCGAGCCGCCGCCGTCGTTGCCGTGGGCGACGGGCACCAGGCCGGCCGCGACCGCCGCGGCGGACCCACCGCTGGATCCGCCGGTGGAGTGGTCGAGCGACCAGGGGTTGTGGCAGGCGCCGTGCAGGACCGGCTCGGTGCTCGCGTTCTTGCCGAGCTCGGGGGTGTTGGTGGTGCCGAGGACCACCATTCCCGCGGCCTTGTAGCGCCGCACGAGCTCGCTGTCCGCGGTGGCGACGTCGTCGGCCCACAGGCGGCTGCCGCCCGTCGTGGGCAGCCCCGCCACGTCGGCGGCGAGCGACTTGACGACCACCGGGACCCCGGTCAACGGGCCGTCGGGCAGTCCGGCGTCGACCTCGGCCAACGCCTCGTCGAACCGGGTGCCGACCATCGCGTTGAGCCGCGGGTCGAGCCGCTCGATCCGGCGGATGCTCTCCTCGACCACCTCGCGCGCGGTGGTCTCGCCGCTGCGGACCGCGGCGGCGGTGGCCATGGCGTCGGGCAGCGCGGTGCTCACCGGCTCACTCCTCGGTGCTGGGGTCGACGATCGGGTGGTGGCAGGCGACGTACTGCCCGGGACGGACCTCCCGCAGCTCCGGCTCCTGCTCGGCGCATCGCTCGGTGGCCAGCGGGCAGCGGGTGCGGAACCGGCAGCCCGAAGGCGGGTTCAGCGGCGAGGGCAGCTCGACGGCGGCCGCCGACGCGCTCAGCTCGCGGTCGCCGGCGCCGGGGATCGAGGCGAGCAGCATCCGGGTGTACGGGTGGGCGGCGTCCAGCTCGATGCGGTCCGACGGGACGACCTCGCAGGTCTTGCCGAGGTAGAGCACCATCACCCGGTCGCTGATGTTCTTCACCACCGACACGTCGTGGGCGATGAAGACCATGCTGAGGTCGTAGCGCTGCTTGGTGCGCTCGAGCAGGTTGAGGATCTGGGCCTGCACCGAGACGTCGAGCGCCGAGACCGGCTCGTCGCAGATCAGGACCTCCGGGTTCATCATCAGCGCCCGGGCGATGCAGACCCGCTGGCACTGGCCGCCCGACAGCTCGTGCGGACGGCGGTCCCAGACCACGTCGGGGTCGAGGCCGACCGCGGAGAGGGTCTCGCGGACCAGCTCCTCCTTCTCCTGCTGGCTGCCCTCGAAGCCCCAGATCGCCAGCCCCTCGGTGACCAGGTCCTTGACCTTGCGACGCGGGTTCAGCGAGGACGTGGGGTCCTGCATGATCATCTGCATCCGGGAGCGCGCCTTGCGCAGCGGCCGGGAGGTCAGGCCGGTCAGCTCGTGCTCGCCGAGCCGGACGGTGCCCGACGTCGGCGACGGCAGCTGCATGACCGCACGACCGGCGGTCGACTTGCCGCAGCCGGACTCGCCGAGGATGCCGAGGGTCTCCCCCGGCAGCAGGTCGAGGCTGAGCCCGGACACCGCGTGCACCTTCTGCCCGCGGCCGACGGGGAACTCGACGACCATGTCGTCGACGGCGAGCACGGGCGCCTGGTCGGGCCGCAGGTGGGCGGTTCCGCTTCCGGCCATCAGCTGATCTCCTCTGCGAGGGCGGCCCGCGGTGCGTCGAGCTCGACGTCGGGCAGCGGGAAGTGGCAGGCCGCGACGTGGGAGGTACGTCGGGCACCGATCTCCAGCAGCTCGGGCTGCTCCGCGGTGCAGCGGTCCTGCACGTAGGGGCAGCGTGGCGCGAACCGGCAGCCCTCGGGCGGGTTCGCCATGTTGGGCGGTGAGCCGACGATCGCACGCAGCGTGGTGTGCGGCGGGTCGGACAGACGCGGGATCGAGGCCAGCAGCCCCTCGGTGTAGGGATGCCGGGGACCTGCGAACACCTCGGCGGTGGCGGACCGCTCGACCACCCGCCCGGCGTACATCACCTGGACCCGGTCGGTGCGGCCGGCGACGGCGCCGAGGTCGTGGCTGATCAGGATGGTCGCCATCTGCCGGCTCTCCGCGAGCGAGGTGAGCAGGTCGAGGATCTGCTTCTGCACGGTGACGTCGAGGGCCGTGGTGGGCTCGTCGGCGATGAGCAGCCGGGGATCGCAGCACAGCGCCATCGCGATGACGACCCGCTGCCGCATGCCGCCCGAGAGCTCGTGGGGGAACTGGCTCATCCGGCGCGCCGGCTCCGGGATCCCGACCTGACGCAGCAGGTCGATCGCCCGCTCGGCCGCGGCCGCCTTGCCCAGGCCCAGGTGCAGGCGCAGCGCCTCGGTGATGTGGGTGCCGACCCGCTTGACCGGGTTGAGGCTGGTCATCGGGTCCTGGAACACCATCGCGACCTCGGAGCCCCACAGCCCACGGCGCTGCTTGGCGCTGATCGCGTGCACGTCCTGGCCGGCGATCCGCACGCTGCCGTGCACCTGCGTCCCGTGACCCGTCGTGATCAGGCCCATGATCGTGCGCCCGAGGACCGACTTGCCCGACCCGGACTCACCGACGATGCCGAGCGTCTCGCCCGCGCGCAGGCTCAGCGAGACGCCGTCGACCGCGCGGACGAGGCCGCGGGCGGTCTGGAACTCGGTGCGTACGTCCTCGACCTCGAGAACCGTCTGGTCGCTCACAGCTTCGCACTCCTCGGGTCCCAGCGCTTCTGGGCCTTCTCGCCCAGCAGGTTGAACGAGAACACGGTCAGGAACAGGAAGACGCCGGGCACCAGGACGATGTGCGGGTGCTCCTGCATGGTGCTGCCCTCGGCCTCCGAGATCATGTTCCCCCAGGTCGGCTCGGGCGCCTGGACGCCGAAGCCGAGGAAGCTGAGCGACGCCTCGGCGACGATCAGCACCGAGATCATCACGACCATCATCGAGAAGATCGGCAGGACGACGTTCGGCACCAGCTCGCGCCACATGATCCGCAGCCGGGTCGCGCCCATCGCCCGGGCGGCGAGCACGAACTCGCGCTGGGCGAAGGCGATCGTGTTGGCCCGGGCCAGCCGGATCATGCTCGGGATGGTCAGCAGCGCCAGGGCGAGGGCGACATTGCGCAGCTTCGGCTCGAGGACGGTGGCGAGCGCGATCAGCAGCACCAGCGGCGGTACGGCGAGCAGGGCGTTGGTGAGGATGCCGACCACGCTGTCGACGCCCGAGCGCAGGAAGCCCGCGACGACGCCGATGCTGCCGCCGACGACGGTGCCGATCGCGACCGCGGAGAGCGCGATGACGAGCGACGTCCGGGCGCCGTAGATCGATCGGGAGAGCATGTCGAGCCCGTAGTTGTTGGTGCCGAACGGATGGTCCGAGAGCAGCCTCGGCGCCTGGTAGATGGGCGCGTCCAGCGCCTTCACCACGTCGACGTGCTCGCCGAGCGGCAGCACCGGCGCCAGCAGCGCGACCACCGCCAGCAGCGCCAGCCAGCCGCAGCACAGCCACAGCAGGATGTCGGGCCGGCCGCCGCGGACCGCCCACACGACCCGGGACAGGCCCTGGGCGAGGACGATGACGCCGGCGAGGACGAGCACGGCCTTCACGAACAGCAGCAGCGGGGCGCTCCAGCCGACGACCAGCAGCGCCAGGCCGGCCACGACCATCCCGGCACCGAGGACACCGAGGCCGCGGGCCGAGCGCGTCGACCCGACGGGGTTCTTCCTAGGCATGAGCACGGCGGGTCCTTGGGTCGAGGTAGCCATAGGAGAGGTCGATCCCGGCGTTGATCACGACGTAGATCGCGGCGATGAGGAGCACGGCGCCCTGCACCATCGGGAAGTCGCCGTTGTTGGCGGACTTGATGACCAGGCTGCCCATGCCGGGCAGTGCGAACAGGTACTCCACGATCACGGTGCTGCCGATCAGCCGGCCCAGGCTGATGCCGAGCAGGGTGACCAGCGAGAACGACGAGGGACGCAGCGCGTCGCGCAGCAGGATCCGCAGCGGCGGCATCCCCTTGGCGCGCGCCGCGAGGATGTAGTCCTCGTGCAGCGTCACCAGCAGGTCGTTGCGCAGCACCCTGGTGAACAGCGCGAGCTCCATCAGCGCGATCGTCAGCGCCGGCAGGAACGCGTGGTAGAGGTTGTCGAGCGGTCCGTCGCCGAAGCGCACCCACTGCGCCCGCGGGAACCAGCCCAGCCCGTTGGCGAAGATCGCGATCAGCAGCAGTCCGCCGAGGAACGACGGCACGGACAAGATGGCGAACATCGACGCGCCGATCGCCCGGTCGACCAGGCCGCCCTCGTGCGAGGCGCTCCACATGGCCAGCGGGATCGCGAGCACCAGCGCCATCAGCAGGCCCAGGCCGGCGAGCTCGACGCTGACGGGCAGCGCGGTCAGGACGCGCTGGATGACGTCGCTGTTCGGCGGCACCAGCGAACGGCCGAGGTCACCGGTCAGCGCGTGGCCGAGCCACTCGGCGTACCGCGCGAAGACGTTGCCGTCGAGGCCGAGCTCGGTGCGCTTCGCGGCGTACTCGGCAGGAGTATGGCCCTCGCCGAGCACCGCCACCGCCGGGTCGCCCGGCATCAGCGACACCATCATGAACACGCCGAAGCTGACCAGCAGCAGCACGGCCACCAGCTCGCCGAGGCGCAGCGCCAGGCGGCGGCTCATCGGGCCGCCCCCGCGCCGGCCGGCGCGGCTGGCATCGGATCGAAGGACATCCGCTCGCATCCCTTCAGACGGTGTCGGGGGTCACATCCCCCGAGACGTCGGGCAGCGTAGGTCGCCGCTCGGCGCGCGCGACGGCGCGCTTCCCACTGACCGGGAGGCACTTCGGTCACGCCGTCACCTCCGCCACCGCGTGGCTGAGGACCGGCTGGTCGCCGCGCTCGGGACAGGACGCCGCCAGGACGAGGCGGTCGCCGTCGCACCAGACCGAGGTGCGGATCGTCTCCCCGGGGACCAGGGTCCCGGCGAAGCGGACCGCGAGCCCGCGCAGCCGGGTGGCGTCGCCGTCGAGGAGCCGGTCGACGAGCGCCTTCGCGACGATGCCGTACGACGCGAGGCCGTGCAGGATCGGCCGGTCGAAGCCGGCGGACGCCGCGAACGCCGGGTCGGCGTGCAGCGGGTTGAGGTCGCCGTTGAGCCGGTAGAGCAGCGCCTGGCCGGGGTCGGTGGGACTGTCGAGCACGTGGTCCGGAGCCCGGTCGGGCGCGCTCCACGCCGGGTCCGGTCCGGGCCCGCCGCCGAAGCCGCCCTCCCCACGCACCCAGATCTGCATCCGCCCGGTCCACAGCGGGCCGTCGGCGTCGGCGACCCGGTGCTCGAGCACGACCACGGCGGCGTTGCCCTTGTCCCAGACGTCGGCGACGCAGGTGCTCAGCTCGGCGCTGCCGGCGGTGGGGATCGGGCGGTGCACGGTGAGCGCCTGGCCGCCGTGCAGCACGCGGTGCAGGTCGACGTCGATCCCCGGCATGCGCATCGCCGGGGCACTCGGCTCGTCGCCGGCCGAGATCGCCTTGCCCGCGACGACCGCGAACGTCGGCAGCACCTGGAGACCTTGCCCGTCCACCCCCTGCTCGAAGGTGTAGGCCAGCTCGGGGTCGGCGTCCGCGTGGCGGCCGGCGCCGAGCGAGAGATGGTAGAGCAGCACGTCGCGCCGGGTCCAGGAGATGGCGCGGACCGCCGGCGGTGCGGCCAGGGCGGTGGCGAGGTCGATCGGCATCGGGGCCCGCTCAGTAGTGCTCGGCGGGTCGCAGCGTCGCCTCGGCGCCACCGTCGACGTAAATCACCTGTCCGGTGACGTGGCTGTTGACCTCGCTCACCAGCCAGGCGAGCAGCTCGGCCGGGGCCTCCGGCTCGGCGTACCCGTTGAGCGGCATCGGGACGGCCGCGTCCATCACGGCGCGCATTCTCGGGTCGTCCATCAGGCCGGCGCTCATCGGGGTGAGGATGACGCCGGGGGCGATCACGTTGAGCGGCACGCCGGCGTCGGCCCACCCGGGCGCGACGCAGGTCGCGCGGGCCCACCGGGCGAGCGCCGCCTTGGTGGACGGGTAGATCCGGGTCGGTGCGCCCTCCTCGACCAGGGCCGCCGCGCGGTCGGTGGCGGCCGTCGTACGGCCGGCGAGGAGGAGGTCGACCAGCTCGGGGTCGTGGGGCTGGGTGCCGGAGATCGAGCCGACCACGGCCACCCGGCCCGCCGCCGAGGCCGCGAGAGCCGGCTGCAGCCCGGCGACCAGCTCGACGGTGCCGAAGTAGTTCACCTCGACCATCAGCGGGCTCGGGACCGAGGTGCCGGCGCAGGTCACCAGGCCGTCGAGGAAACCGTCGCAGCGCTCGGCGATGCCGACGACGGCGGCGGCACGTCCCTCGGCGGTGGCGAGGTCGGCGACGACGTCCGCGTCGACCCGGTCGACGGTGATGACACGGTCCCCGCGGGCCTCGAGGATCCTCGTGAGCGCGGCGCCGATCCCGGAGGCGGAGCCGGTGACGGCGATGGTGCGGGACATGGGTCTCCTCCGTGCTGGTCTGGGTCAGTCGGGGTGGTCAGATGTGGGAGCCGCCGTCGACCCGCAGGTCGAGGCCGGTGAGGTACGACGCGTCGGACGAGGCGGCGAAGGCGACGGCGGCCGCGATCTGCTCCGGCCGCGCCGGGCCGAGGGGCGAGCGGATCCGGTCGAAGGCGCTGAGGTCGAGACCGGGCTCGACGGCGACACTGCGGGTCAGCGGGGTGTCGACGGTGCCCGGCGAGAGCGGGACGACCCGGATCCCGCGGCCGACCAGCTCGGCGGCCAGGCTCAGCGAGAAGCCGAGGACGGCGCCCTTCGACGCGGAGTACGCCGACATGTAGGGGTTGCCGTGGGCGGCCGACGTCGAAGCGACGTTCACGATCACCCCGGTGCCCTCCGGCAGCAGCGGGACCACCTCGCGACAGAAGAGCGCCGTACCGACCAGGTTGACCTCGAACAGCTCCCGCAGGTCGGCGACCGTCAGGGACCCGATCGGCGTCGTACGGTGCGCGCCGGCGACGTTGACGAGGACCTCGACGCTGCCGAGCTCCGCGCGCGCCGCGCCGACCGCGGCGACGACCGCCGCCTCGTCGGTCACGTCGACGACGGCCGTGCTGACCCGTCCGGGCCCGACCGACGTCGCGACCGTGTCGGCGAGCCCCGCCGCATCACGGTCGACCGCGAAGACCGCCGCCCCCTCGGCGACCAGGCGCACGACCGTCGCCTGGCCGATGCCCGACGCGGCGCCGGTCACGATGACATTGGTGCCGCTGAACCTCTGCATGACCGCGACCCTAGGGACGATCGCGTCCCCGGGCCGCGGCGATCACCGGTCAGTGGGAGTGGCCGCGCCTCACGCGTCGAGGGGACGCAGCAGCAGGGCACAGGCGGCCCGGATGTCGTCCTCCGCGTCCTCGATCGAGAACCGGTTGTTGAGCAGGGAGACCAGGGTTCCGAACCAGCAGGAGACGATCAGCCGGATCTGCCGCTCCCCCTCCTCGGTCGCGTCGGTCATGCCGGCCGCGCGCTGGACGATCCGCGCGAAGCGCGCGTCGTCGAAGGCCGACTCCTGGGAGCCCATGGCGTAGGCCTGGCTGTTGGCCTGGATCATCGCCAACGAGAGCTTGGGCATCCGGGCCATCTCCCGGCTGATCCGGATCAGCAGGTCCGCCACGCCGGCCGCCGGGTCGGCCACCTCGACGGTCTCGGGCTGCTGGTCGTACTCCCCCACCCGCCACCGCATCACCGAGCTGAACAGGTCGACCTTCGAGGGGAAGTAGCGGTAGAGCGTGGCGATCGCGACGTTGGCCTGCTTGGCGACGTCGTTCATCTGGACGTGCTCGAGGCCGTGCTGGGCGCCGAGCTTGGCCGCCGCCCGCAGGATCCGCTGGTAGCGGTCCTTCTGCACGCTCGAGCTCGGCTTGGCCGCCGGCCGGCCCTCCGCGATCCGTGGCACTGCTGACTCCCTCCGGTGACTGCGTCCCGATGGTCCGACCGGACGGGGGCGATCGCGTCGCATGCTACCGGTCAGTGGGATCCCGGACCGGGTGATCGGGCCCGTCGCCCGGGCCGCGACCCTTCCGGTGAGTGGGACCGACGGCACCGGCCGTCGTACGACCCCGGACAGACTCGCCGGACCAGACATCCGCGCCCGGCGTCCCGTCCATCGGCACCCATCGGCGCGACGAGCCCTCGAGGGGAGATCCGCACATGACCGCAGTCGGAGACGAGGTCCGCCACATCGAGTCGGGCCCGCCACCCACCCGCTTCGCACGCGGCTGGCACTGCCTGGGTCTGGTCCGCGACTTCGAGGACGGCACGCCGCACCAGGTCAACGCCTTCGGCCAGAAGCTCGTCGTGTTCGCCGGCGAGGACGGCGCGATCAACGTGCTCGACGCCTACTGCCGCCACATGGGCGGCGACCTGTCGCAGGGCGAGGTCAAGGGCAACGAGATCGCCTGCCCGTTCCACGACTGGCGCTGGGGCGGCGACGGCCGCTGCAAGCAGATCCCCTACGCCCGTCGAGTCCCGCTCCGCGCCCGCACCGCCGCCTGGCCCACGATGACCCAGGACGGCATGCTCTTCGTCTGGAACGACCCGGAGGGCAACCCGCCGACCGAGGACGCCGTCATCCCGCGGATCGAGGGCTACGACAACCCCGAGTGGACCGACTGGGTCTGGTACACCACCACGATCGAGGGCTCCAACTGTCGCGAGATCGTCGACAACGTCGTGGACATGGCGCACTTCTTCTACGTGCACTTCACCTTCCCGACGTACTTCAAGAACATCTTCGAGGGCTCGGTCGCGACCCAGCTGATGACGGGCACCGGTCGCGAGGACGTCGCCCGCCCCCAGAACAGCGGCGACGGCCCGAAGAGCACCGGCACCACGTCGACTGCGGCGTACTACGGCCCGTCGTTCATGATCGACGACGTCACCTACCACTACAGCGACGGCAACGACATGCCGACGACGCTGATCAACTGCCACTACCCGATCGACGCGAACTCGTTCGTGCTGCAGTACGGGATCATGACCAAGAAGCCCGCCGGCGTGGACGACGACGCGGCCACCGCCACCGCGCGCCGCCTCGGCGACTTCATCCGGATCGGCTTCGAGCAGGACGTGCAGATCTGGCGCAACAAGGCCCGCATCGAGAACCCGCTGCTGTGCGAGGAGGACGGTCCGGTCTACCAGCTGCGGCGCTGGTACGAGCAGTTCTACGTCGACGCCGCCGACGTGACCCCCGAGATGGTCGAGCGCTTCGAGTTCGAGATCGACACCACCAAGCCCAACGAGGCCTGGCGCCACGAGGTCGAGCAGAACATCGCTCGGCGAGACGCCGCCGCGGGCCAGCCGGTCTGATGGCCGTCCGGCCCGACGTACGGCTCGCCGAGGGCCCCATGCAGCCCGTCTCGTGCGGGACCTGCGGGGCCGTCGTCGAGGCCCGGAAGAGCTCGTGGGACCAGACCAGCATCCAGTGGAACGACGCGGCGCTCGCCGCGTGCATGGAGCGCCGCGCCTCCTCCCCACGGCCCGGACCCAACGGTGCGACCTTCCCCGGCTGCGCCGCGCTGCGCGACGCGATCCGGGAGGCCGCCGTACGCGGCGACCTCTCCGTCATCGACGAGGCCCCGCTGAGGACCAACCCCGACCACCACGCCAACGACTTCGACACGGAGGTGCACGCCTGATGGGCGTCGACCTGGAACGCCACGGCCCCTGGGCCGTCATCGCCGGCGGCTCGGAGGGCGTC
The DNA here is from genome assembly GCF_016907515.1 of Nocardioides nitrophenolicus. Lineage (NCBI taxonomy): Bacteria > Bacillati > Actinomycetota > Actinomycetes > Propionibacteriales > Nocardioidaceae > Nocardioides > Nocardioides nitrophenolicus. The sequence continues at coordinate 4,796,694 of NZ_JAFBBY010000001.1, read as the reverse complement.
GGTGCGTCCTTCGCTCGGCAGCTCGCCGAGACCGGCCTGAACCTGGTCCTGCTGGCCCGCAAGCCCGGCCCGCTGGAGGAGACCGCGACCGCGTGCCGTGAGCTCGGGGTGGACGTCCGCACGCTCGCGGTCGACCTCACCGCCCCCGACGCGATCGAGCGGGTCGCCGAGGTCACCGAGGACCTCGAGGTCGGGCTGCTCGTCTTCAACGCGGGTGCCAACACCTACGGCCACGAGTTCGTCACCGGCGACCTCGACCGCTTCCAGGGCGTCATCGACCTCAACGTCACCGCCCAGCTCGCCCTCGTGCAGCTCTTCGGCGCACCGATGCGCGAGCGGCGCCGCGGCGGCATCCTGCTGATCGGCTCGCTGGCCGGCTACCTCGGCGCGGCCCAGATCAGCATCTACGCCGCCGTGAAGTCCTTCTGCCGGGTCTTCGCCGAGGGCCTGTGGCTGGAGATGCAGGCGTACGACGTCGACGTCCTCGAGTTCGTCCTCGGCGTCACCCGCACCCCCGCCATGGAGCGCGCCGGCCTCAACTTCGACATCCCCGGCATGCACGTCTCCGAGCCCGACGACGTCGCCCGCCAGGCCCTCGCCCTGCTGCAGGACGGCCCGGTCCGGGTCGCCGAGGGCAACGAGCGGGTCGCCGAGCACCGCAGCGGCCACGACCGCTCCGCGCTGGTCCGCGAGGCCCTGGCGACATCGAGGAAGCTGCTGCCTGCCGCCTCCGAGTAGCGCGACCCGGCAGAAAGTGGCGCCGGGGTTGGGCCGACCCGGCAGAAAGTGGCGCCGGGGTTGGGCCGACCCGGCAGAAAGTGGCGCCGGGATTCGGCCGACCCGGCAGAAAGTGGCGCCGGGGTTGCGCCGACCCGGCAGAAAGTGGCTCACGGTCGGCGCCGGTCCGAGCCGAGGATGTCGCTAGCGACACGCGATTCACGCTCCCGTCCACAGGCCGGGAAGCTCCATGGTTGGCCGCTGTCCGCACGGGCACGCGGCCGACCATGAGACGAACCGACCTCCAGCACCTGACCGAGCTCCCCGCCGACTTCCCGTTGCCGCTCGACCAACCGTTCACCACGACGACCGCGCGACGTGAGGCCGGGCTGTCCCCACGCCAGCTCGCCTGGCTCGTCGACCAAGGCTTCCTGCGACGCCTCGTCCGCGGCGTGTACGTCGCAAACCAGGTCCCCGACAGCCTCGAGCTGCGCTGCGCGGCCCTCCGCCTCGTCGTACCGAGGGACGCGGTGGTCTGCGACCGTCACGCCGGGTGGCTGCACGGCGCCGACATGGTGCTCGAGCCCAACGAGCACGTGCACCTCGCGCCGGTGTGCGTCTTCCTTCCCACACCCGGCCGCCGCCTGCGCATCGGCCTCGCGGCGAGCGGGGAACGCAGCTTCGTGCGTGGCGACGTGATCGAGCTGAACGGGCTGCGCGTCACCTCCCCGTTGCGGACGACCTGGGACCTCGGCCGTCAGCGGTACGTCGAGGCGTCGCTCGCCGCGATGGACCAGATGCTCCGGCTGGGCCTCTTCTCGCCTGCCGAGCTCGCCGCCGGCGTACCTCGTTTCAAGGGCATGCGCTGGGTGACGACGCTGCGCACCATGGTCGCGTACGTCGACGGCCGCGCCGAGTCGCCGCCGGAGTCGATCCTCCGGCTCCGCTGGATCGAAGCGCACCTGCCGCCGCCGATCCCCCAGCTCGAGGTCTACGACGTCGAGGGCACCTTCCTCGCCCGGCTCGACCTGGGCGCGACGGACCTCCCGTTCGCGGCGGAGTACGACGGCGACGAGTGGCACTCCAGTCCGGACCAGCTCCGCCACGACCGGGAGCGGCGGGCGCTGGTCGAGGCGGAGACGGGGTTCTCGATCGCGGTGGTGCGCAAGGAGAATCTCTTCGGTCCGCGCGCCGATGTCGAGGCGGTCCTCCGGCGCGGCGTCGCGGAGGCTCGACGACGGTGTGGTCTGCCAAGATGAGCAGCACCACTTTCTGCCGGGTCGGCCCAACCCGGGCACCACTTTCTGCCGGGTCGGCCCAACCCGGGCGCCACTTTCTGCCGGGTCAGCGCGACGCAGCAGCCAGCCCGGCGCGGCGGCCGAAGAAGGTGCCGTCCCCGAGCGAGGTGCCGGAGATGTACCCCTGCCCGTGCATGCCGGAGCTGGCGCGGCCGGCGGCGTAGAGGCCGGGGATCGGGACACCGTCGAGCGACAGCACCTCGCCGTCGACCGTCGTGCGCAGGCCGCCGAGGGTGAAGCCGGCGAACCCGGTGGCGCCGGGGGCGGCGCGGTGGGTCGGGTTGTGGAAGCCGATCCGCGGGTCGATCGCGGCGAACGGACCGGCCAGGACCCGCGTCCAGCGCGCGTTCTTGTGGAACACTGGGTCCCCGCCAGCAGCAGCGCCCGCGTTGTAGCCCGCGAGGGTGCGTGCCAGCGAGCCGCGAGGCATGCCGAGATCGGCCTCGAGCTCCTCGATCGTCTCGGCGGCGTACGACGGCACGGTCCCCCACAGGTCGGCCTCGCCGACCTCCTCGAGTGCCTGCGCGTCGACGATCACCCAGCAGGGGCCGGGCTCGTGCAGCGCGGCGTGGCTGAACAGCCCCGGGTAGACGTCCTCGTTGATGAACCGCTCACCGCGCGCGCTGACGAGCATGCCGCGGCAGGCGAGCGCCGGCAGTGCGGTGTAGGCGACCTCCACGACCGACATCCGACGTACCGCGGCGCCCAATGCCTGGGCCATCACGATGCCGCTACCGTCGTCTCCGCCGTCGCTGACCACGCCGTGGCCGAGCAGGTCGGGTGCGTGCGCGGCGACCATCTCGGGGTTGTCGGCGAAGCCGCCGGTCGTGACGACGACGCCCCGGCGGGCGCGATAGGTCACGTCCTCGCCGAACCGCCGAGCGCGTACGCCGACCACCCGGCCGGCCTCGACGACCAACGACACCGCGCGGGTGTCGGTCTCGGTCACCACGCCGGCCGATGCACACGCGGCGACCAGGCGGTCCATGACCAGCCAGCCGCCGAAGCCGCCGGTGGCGGGTCGGTGCCCGCGCGGGACGGGGCGGGCGATCTCGTCGTACGGCCAGGCGTTCTCGCCCAGCCACATCAATCCGTCGGTGGTCGGCGGCATCCAGGAAGGCGCGTCGTAGAGCGACTTCTCGAACTCGAGCCCCAACCCGCGGAACCATTCGAAGTGCTCGACGCTGCCCTCGCAGTAGAGCCGCAGCTTCTCCTCGTCGGCATGCGGACCGAGCGCCGCGCGCAGGAAGGCGAGCATGTTGTCGGCGTCGTCCTCGAACCCGAGGGCCTCCTGCACAGCGGTCCCGCCGCCGAGATAGAGCTCGCCGCCGGACTGTGCCGATGAGCCGCCCGCCCCGCTGGCACGCTCGAGGACGACCACGGAGGCGCCGGCGCGCCGGGCCTCGATGGCCGCGGCGCCACCGGCGCAGCCGAAGCCGACGACCACCACATCGACGTCGGCATCGGCGCCGTGCACCGCGTCGCTCACGCCGGTGGGAGGAAGGCGGCGAGCGGCTCGGACCCGGACCAGTCGTGACCCCAGTAGCTGTCCGCGGTGATCTCCTCGGCGGTGTAGAACGCCTCGTCGACGAGCATGCCCTCACAGCCGTACTCGAGGTCCCAGCCGCCGGGCGCGCGCACGTAGAAGGACACCATCTTGTCGTTGGTGTGCCGCCCGAGCGTCGAGGACAGCGAGAACCCGGCCTGGTTGACCTTGTCGAGTGCGCGGCCGACGGCGTCGAGGCTGTCGACCTCCATCATCAGGTGCACCAGGCCGGGCGCCTCGCCGTGCGGCGCGGGACAGACGGCGAGGCTGTGGTGACGCTGGTTGACGCCCATGAAGCGGACCCGGCGCGGCGGGAGTGCCGCGCCCATCCGGATCGCACCGCGGGGCAGGAAGCCGAGCACCTCGGTGTAGAACGAGACGGTCTCGTCCGCGGCCGTGGTCGGGAGGACGACATGGCCCATCCCCTGCTCGCCGGCGACGAACGCCTGGCCGTGGCCGGTCAACACGGGGCTGTGGTCGAGCACCGGGCCGAAGAACACCTCGACCGGCGTACCCGCGGGATCGTCGAACCGGATGGCCGCCTCGACCCGCCGCTCGTCGCACTCCTGCTGGCTGAGCTCCTTGAACGGCACGCCCGCCGCCTCGACGGCGGCGGCGACCTCGGCGAGGCCGAACTGGTCGCGCACCTCCCAGCCGACGGCGACCACGCGGTCGACCTCGCCGGGCAGGACGACGAGCCGCGCGTACCGCTCGTCCATGCGCAGGTAGAGGCCGTCGGCCACCGGCCCGGTGGTCTCCTGCATCGCCAGGCAGTCCACCGTCAGCTCGCGCCAACGGGGCAGGTCCTGGCTCTGCACGATCAGGTAGCCCAGGCCACGGATCGCCGTCATCTCGTTCTCCTCATTCTCAGTCTCAGTCGTCGTCAGGGGTCAGATCATCGAGAGCATCGGTCCCGGCGGCGGCGTCACGTCCATCGCGGTCAGCGACTGCACGTGGAACACCGATCCGGGGACGTGGATGGCGTGCGCGAGGCCCATGTGCCCGTCGCGCCAGAACCGCTGGATCGGGTTGTCCATCCGCATCCCGTTGCCGCCCGACCGGGCGACGACCTCGTCCATCGCGCGGACGGCGCGCCAGGCCGCGGAGACCTGGGTACGACGGGACTCGGCCCGCTCCGCGAAGGTCACGTCCTCGCCGCGCTCCGCCTTGGCGTAGAACCGGCGCGCGTTGTCGAGCATGCTCACCCGGGACGCCTGGATCTCCGCTGCAGCCTGGCTGATCGCGAACAACACGTAGGGGTCGTCCTTCACCTTGGTGCCGGTGATCTGGACCCGCGTGCGCTGGTAGGCGAGGTGCGCGGCGAGCGCACCTTCGGCGATGCCGATCACGGCCGAGGTGATGCCGAGGGGGAATGCCGTGGTGAACGGGATGTGGTACGTCGGGTTGGCCAGTCCGGCCTCGCGCGGCTGGCTCCCGTCGGCGAACCGGGCGAACTCGACGACGCGGTAGTCGGGGATGAACGCGTCCTCGACGGTGATGTCCTTGGACCCGGTGCCACGCAGGCCGACGACGTTCCACGAGTCCTCGACGATCGTGTAGTCCGATCGCGGCAGGATCACGTGGTGGACGCGGGGCGGCATGATCGCCTCGCCGTTCTCGTCGCCGAGGTAGGCGCCGAGGAAGATCCAGTCGCAGTGGTCGGTACCCGACGAGAACTGCCAGCGGCCGTTGAAGACGTAGCCGCCGTCGACCGGACGGATGACGCCCATCGGCGCGTACGGCGAGGCGATCCAGGTGTCGTTGTCCTCGCCCCAGACCTCCTCCTGCACCCGCGGGTCGCACATCGCCATCTCCCACGGGTGCACGCCGACGATGCCGGCGACCCACCCGGTGGAGCCGTCGAGGCTCGCGAGCCGCATCACGGCCTCGGCGAACTCGGCGGGGTGCGCCTCGGCGCCGCCGTACTTCGCGGGCTGGAGCATCCGGATCACGCCCGTCTCGCGCAACAGTGCGGCGGCGCGGTCGTCGAGCCGGCCCAGCCTCTCGTTGCTGGGGCCCAGCGCGGCGATCTCCTCGGCGCGGGCCTCGATCCTCTCGAGCACCTCACTCATCACGAACTCACTTCCTCGGCGTGGGTCTGCACGGTGGCACCCGGCGCGACTGCGACGGGCGGGGTCTTCCGGTCATCGGCGAGGCCGGCGGCGTGGCGCGCGGCGAGGTAGCCGAACACGATCGAGGGGCCGATGGTGGCGCCGGGGCCGGCGTAGTCGGTGCCCATCACCGACGCGGCGCAGTTGCCGGTGGCGTAGAGACCCGTGACCACGCTGCCGTCCTCGCGCAGCACCTGTCCGCGGTCGTCGGTGACCAGACCGCCCTTGGTGCCGAGGTCGCCGACCTCGATCCGGACGGCGTAGTACGGCGCCCGGTCGATGACGTCGAGGTTCGGGTTGGGCAGCGTCGGGTCGCCGTAGTAGCGGTCGTGGGCGCTCTCGCCGCGGCCGAACTCCTCGTCCCTCCCTGACCGGGCGTAGCCGTTGAACCGGTCGACCGTGGCGCCGAGCACGTCCGCGGGCACGCCGATCGCGGCCGCCAGCGCGGCCACCGTGTCGGCGCGATGCACGATTCCCTGGTCGTAGAACCCCTGCGGGAAGGGGGCTCCCGGCAGGATCTGCGCGAACGGGTAGCGCGAGCGCGCCCGAGAGTCCATCACCAGCCAGGCCCTCTCGTTGCCGCTGGCGAGCTGGTCGTGGACGAAGTTGACGTACGGCGACGCCTCGTTGGTGAACCGGCGTCCGTCGATGCCCACGATCACCTGGCCGGGGATCGCCCGCTCCGAGACGAGCGGGATGGTCGCACCGGCCGGGTGCGTGACCGAGGGCATCCACCAGGCGTCGTCCATCAGGGCGACCGCCGCGCCGGCCGCCTGGCCCGCCGTGATCGCGTCACCCGTGTTCTCGACGGCACCGAGGCTGTGGTCGGGACGCGCACCCGCGGGCAGGTAGCGCTCCCGCATCGCCGGGTTGTGGTCGAAGCCGCCGGCCGCCAGCAGGACCCCCTTGCGGCCGCGGATGCGGACCTCCGCGCCGTCGCGCGTGGCGACGACTCCGGCGACCCGGCCGTCCTCGAGGACGAGCGAGGTCATCGCGGTCTCCAGCCACAAAGGGATGCCGGCGTCCTTGAGGGCCATCCGCATCCGGGCGACGAGGGCGCGGCCGCCGGTCGCCATGTGGCGGCGGCGTACGACGTTCGAGCCGACCCGCCAGGCCGCGCGCAGCGAGGCGCGGCGCCCCTGCCAGGTCCGCTTGACCATGGCGAGGTCGTGGTAGTCCTTCGCGGTGACCCAGAGCCCGAGCGGGCCCTTCATGCTGTTCGGACGCTGGTACGCCTCGTCCTCCCCCAGCTTGCGGGTGTCGAACGGCCTGGCCTCGATCGAACGGCCCGCGGGACGGCCGCCGGGGAGCTCGGGGTGGTAGTCGGCGTACCCCTTGGTCCAGGCGAACCGCACCCACCGCGACCGCTCCAGGAGCTCCATCGCGGCCGGGCCGTGGTCGACGTACGCCGCCAGTCGGGCCGGGTCGACCGTCCCGCCGGTGATCGTGGTCAGGTACTCCAGCACCGACGCACGCGAGTCGTCATGGCCGGCCCTACGCAGGGTCGGGTTGTTGGGCACCCAGATGCCGCCGCCGGAGATGCCGGTGCTGCCGCCGAACTTGGCACCCTTCTCGATCACGACCACCGACAGGCCGGCGTCGAGCGCGGCCAGCGCGGCCGTCATGCCGCCGCCGCCGCTGCCGACGACGACGAGGTCGAACTCGTCGGTCCAGGTCGCGCTCATGCGGCGTGCTCCCCGTCCTGCTCGGTGAGGAAGGCGAGCACGGTCCGCTCCCAGGCGCGCTTCTGCTCGATCATCGCCCAGTGCCCGCAGTTGGCGAACACGTGCACCTCGACGTCGGGGATGGTCCGCATCGGGATCAGCATCATGTCCATCGGGCTGACCCGGTCGTCACGGCCCCAGGTGAGCAGGGTGCGCGCCTTGATCCGGTCGAACTGCGCCCAGCCGGGGGTCGCCTGCGCCGAGCTCCCCGCGCCGGCGAAGGCGGCGGTGATCGCGGCCCGGCCGTACATCCGGCGCGCGACCTCGAGCGTGTCCGGCTCGGTGGCGAGTGCCCAGCGCTGCTCGATCAGCTCCTCGGTGACCATCGACTGGTCGAAGACCATCGAACGCAGCCAGGCGACCAGGTTCTCGCGGGTCGGGTTCTCGACGAACTCGACCAGCAGGTTGATGCCCTCGCCCGGGGCGGGGCTGAAGATGTTGCGGCCGACGCCGCCGACGGTGACCAGTCGTCGTACCCGCTCCGGCTGGCTGATCGCGAGCCGGGTCGCGACGCCGCCGCCCATGGAGTTCCCGATCACGTCGACCCGGTCGAGGCCGAGCCCGTCGAGGAATCGCTGCACGGCCGGAAGCGCCGCAACCATCGGGTGCTGGTCGGTGGTGTCGCTGACGCCGAAGCCGGGCAGCTCGAGCACCAGGCACCGGAAGTGCGGCGCGAAGGCGGGAAGGTTGTCGCCGAAGTTGCGCCATCCGGTGACGCCGGGTCCGGAGCCGTGCAGCATCAGCAGCGGGGGGCCGTCGCCGGCCTCGTGGTAGCGCAGCACGCCGGCGTCGGTGGCCAGCTCGCGTCGCGTGGAGTCGTGGGTCAGCTCGGTCACGCTCCGCACGCTAGGTGGCCCTCCACGAACGGGCCCGCCCCCTTCCCGGTGACCGGGAAGCCCAGTCCTGGCGGGCGATTGCGGGCCGTCGTACGTCGTCGGGCGGGTGCTCGGGCCGTCCGCCGTCACTCACCGGGACCTGCCCGACCCTCGCACCACGGCGTCGCTAGCGTCGACGGCATGAGCACCGCAACCGAGCCGTCCGCACTGGAGATGCGCGCCGCGATGGGCAACTTCGCGACCGGCGTGACGATCGTGACCGGTCTGGACGACGGTGAGCCGGTCGGCTTCGCGTGCCAGTCCTTCGCCTCGGTCTCGCTCGAGCCGCCGCTCGTGCTCTTCTGCGCCGACCACTCCGGCCGCGCCTGGCCACGGATCCGGCGCTCGGGACGGTTCACCGTCAACGTGCTCGGCGAGGATCAGGCCGACCTGTGCGAGCGGTTCGGCTCGAGCCGCGGCCGCAAGTTCGAGGACCTCGCCTGGGACCTCTCCGCCGACGGCACCCCCAGCCTGCCCGGCGCCCTGATGCGGGTGCACGCCGTGGTCGAGAACGTCGTCGTCGCCGGCGACCACGACGTCGTCATCGGCCGGGTCACCCGCCTCGAGACCCCGCATCGGGCCGCCCCGATGCTGTTCTTCCGCGGGCGGTTCGGCGTCGAGGACCAGCACGAGCAGCTCGCTCCGGACCTGTGGGGCTGGGGCGACCACTGGGGCTGACCCGGCAGAAACTGGCTCTCAATCTCCGCCGACCCGGCAGAAACTCGCTCTCAAAACACGACGACCCGGCAGAAACTGGCACCTGCGGGATGCCACTTTCTGCCGGGTCGGCCGGCTTTCACGACCACTTTCTGACGGGTCGGCCGAAATCCGGAGCCAGTTTCTGCCGGGTCGGCTATACCCAGGCACCGGAGGCCGCGTCGGCGACGAGACGTTCCATAGTCGCGGCGGACCAGGTGGGCTGGGTGGCGGGGGGCGCGGGAGTGCGGGCCGGTCGCGCGGCAGGGGCGGGCGCCGCCTCGGGCTGCGGGAACAGGTCGGCCGCGGTCTGCCGGGCGGCGCGGAGCACGAGGGGGGCGACCCGCTCGACAGGCGCCCGCAGGTCGCCGACGAGGGAGACCGCGCCGACCGCACCCTCGGGGCTGCGGATGGCGGCGGCGACGCAGGCGATGTCGGGGTGTGCCTCCCCACGCTCGTACGCGACACCGTGGCGACCGCGGATCCGGTGCAGCTCCTGGTGCAGCAGGGCGAGGTCGGTGATCGTCGACTTCGTCAGCCGGGCGGGCCGGGCATCGACGATCTCGTCGACGCGCTCGGCGGGCAGCCAGGCGAGGATCGCCTTGCCGAGGGCGGTGGCGTGGGCCGCGGCGTGACCACCGACCCGCGACGGCACCCGTACGGCGAAGCGGCCGCCGATCTTGTCGAGATAGCGCACGTCGGGCCCGTCGAGCACGGCGAGGTGCGCGACCAGTCCGGTGCGGACCTGCAGCTCGTGGAGGTACGGCGCGGCCGCCTCCCGCAGCTCGGTGTCGGCGCGTCCGCCGCCGCCCAGGCCGAGCGAGCGCGGTCCGAGCGAGAAGCCGAACGAGGTGTGGGCGAGCCATTCGAGGCGGACCAGCTGGTCGAGGATCCGGTGGGCGGTCGAGCGCGGGAGGTGGGTGGCCCGCGAGACCTGCTCGAGGGTGAGCCGCGCGGCAGGGGACTCGAAGGCGTCCAGGATCAGCGACATCCGCTCCACCATGGACGGCGGCAGGTCGCGGCCCGCGCTGGTGGTGGCACCCTCGGCGACCGGCTCGACGATCTGAGCGCTCATGACTGCTCCCCTCGGTCAAAACTGAAATGAATTCTTGTTTTGCTGATCCGAAGGTAGCAAGAGGAGACGGACGCCACAAGCCCCCACGCCCCGCCGGTCCCCACCACTGAGCGAGAGCGCGCGCCCCGCAACAGCCGACGGACTGCTTGACTGCCGCCCGAACCCAGCGGAAGGAAGCACCGTGCAGCTCGGCCTCGTCAGCCCGATCGTGACCGCCAACCCCGGGGCGCACGCCCCCTGGGAGGCGAACGCCGGCATCGCCGAGCTCGTCCAGGTCGCGCGAGCCGCCGATCGGCTCGGCTTCCACCACCTCACCTGCAGCGAGCACGTCGCCGTCCCCACCGCGGCCGCCGACCAGCGCGGCGGCACCTACTGGGACCCCCTCGCCACCTTCGGCCACCTCGCCGCCGTCACCGAGCGACTGCGGCTGATGACCCAGGTGCTGGTGATCGGCTACCACCACCCGCTCGCCATCGCCAAGCGCTACGGCACCCTCGACCTGGTCAGCGGCGGCCGGCTGCTGCTCGGCATCGGCGTGGGCTCGCTCGAGGAGGAGTTCGCGTTGCTCGACGCCCCGTTCGCCGGCCGCGGCGAGCGCGCCGACGACGCGCTGCGCGCCCTGCGGGCCAGCCTGGGCCGGCGCGAGCCGGCGTACCACGGCAGCCACTACGACTTCGAGGGCTTCGTCGTCGAGCCGCACGCCGTCCAGGAGCGGGTCCCGCTCCTCATCGGCGGTCGTACGCCGCGCAGCCTGCGCCGCGCCGTCGAGCTCGGCGACGGCTGGGTCCCGTTCGGCCTCGGCCTCGGCGAGCTGCGCACCCTGCTCGCGCGCCACGACCTCCCCGACGGCTTCGAGGTGATCCTCTCCCCCGGCGCGATGGTCGACCCCACCGGCGACCCCAGCGGTACGACGGCCCGCCTGGCCCGGGTGCGCGAGGCCGGCGCCACGCTCGTCACCACCGCCGTCGAGGCCACCTGCGCCGACCACTACTGCGACCAGCTCGAGGCGCTGGCCGCCCTCGCGAAGGAGATCCCATGACCGACGACCGCCTGGCCGCACTCGAGCGCCGACTCCAGCGCCTGGAGGACGAGCGCGAGATCGTGCAGCTGCTGACGACGTACGGCCCGCTGGTCGACTCGGGCTGCGCGGACGAGGTCGCGGCGATCTGGACCGAGGACGGCGTCTATGACAACGACGTCATCGTGATGACCGGCCGCGAGGAGATCCGCGCGATGGTCCGCTCGGCGTCCCACCAGGGCTTCATCGCCGGCGGCTGCGCCCACTTCAACGGACCGGTGTCGGTGCGGGTCGACGGCGACACGGCGATCGCGGTCACCCACTCGCTGATGGTGCTGCACGAGGACGGCGCCTTCCGGGTCAACCGCGCGACCGCCAACCACTGGCAGCTGCGGCGCACCGACGAGGGTTGGCGCGCGACGGTGCGTACCGGTCGGCTGCTCGACGGCGCCGAGCTGGCACACGCCCTGCTGCGCACCGGCGCCCTGGGTCAGCTCCCGCCGGGCTGACCCTCGAACCGGGCCTCGAGCCTGCCGTCCAGCGCCGAGCGAGCCAGGTAGGTCGCACCCGCGACCGCCGCGGGCATGACCAGGATGCCGCCGAGCGGCACCAGGAAGCAGGCCTGGACGCAGACCCCGAAGCCGAGCATCGCGCCTCGGTGCCGGCGCATCAGGGCCGCGCGGGCGGCGCGGTCGAGCCCGCGGGCCTCGAGCGGGCGGGAGACCAGCTCGCCGGCGAGCAGCCGGCCGGAGACGACCAGGCCGAGCACCGCGCCGACCACGGTGCCGATGACGGGCAGCAGCCCGATCAGGAAGACGCCGACCGTGGTGAGGATGCCGAAGCCGACCAGCACCAGCCCGTCGAGCGCGCCGCGGACCCAGCCGACCCCGCGGTCGGGCACGTCGCCGCCGAGCGAGAGCTCGACCTCCTTCCAGATCTTCTCGTAGAAGGGGTCGCCGACCGCGAGGGTGAGCCCGGTGAAGGTGACGATCGCCAGCATCGCCGCGCCGGCCAGCACGAGCAGGTAGAGCGCGCCGCGGAACAGCCCGCGCACGGCGTCGTCCCAGTCGTCGGCGAACGGCGTGGCCCAGCCGACCACGTCGTCGGCGTAGATCACCAGGACGACGAGGAGCGTGGCCACGAAGGCGGCCACGATCACCGCGGGCACGATGCCGAGCAGCATCAGCGCGGGGCGCTCCCGCCAGAGCCGCAGCCCGCGCAGGAGGTACCCGGCCCCGCGCCCGAAGCCCATCAGAACAGCGCGGAGGCCAGCGCCTGACGCCCCTTGAGGACCCGCGGGTCGTCATTGCCGACGGCGCCGAAGAGGCCGACGAGGTGCTCCCTCGCCCGGTCGCGCTCCTTGCCCGACGTACGCCGGACCAGCTCCACCAGCCGGGCGAAGGCGTCCTCGACGTGGCCGCCGAGCATGTCGAGGTCGGCGACCAGCGTCTGTGCGTCGACGTCGTCTGGGTCGGCCGCCGCGGCGGCGCGGGCCGCGTTCAGGTCGACGCCCTGGGTGCGCTGCAGCAGCTTCGCCATCGACAGCCCGGCCGCGGCCTCGTGGTCGGCGGGGTTGGCGTCGACCAGCTTCTGGTACTCCGCGACCGCCGCGTCGATGTCGCCGGCCGCGAGCGCGTCCTGGGCCGGAGCGTAGCGCGGGTCGATCTCCGGCTCCTCGCCCTCGGCGACCTCGCCGCCCGCGGCGCCGAAGGCGTTGGGCTGGTGCCGCCCGGTGATGCCCTGGGCGGTGAGCTGCTGGGCGAGCTGGTTGAACAGCGCCCGGATGTCGTCGATCGGTGCGGCGCCGGGGATCGGCTGCGTCGCCGGCCGGCCGTCGAGGAGGACCAGCATCAGCGGCACTGGCAGTTGAGGGATCTGCATCGCCTGCCCAACGACACTTGCCAGCTGGGGCACGGCGTCGACGTCGATCGACGCCGCCAGGAATCGGCCGTCGTACTCGTCGGCGACGGTGGCGACGTCGAGCGCGAGCTGGGCGCTCTCCGGCGACTGCGACGGCGAGGAGAACACCAGCACGACCGGCGCGGTCATCGACGCCTCGAGCACCGCCTGGAAGTTCGCCTCGTCCACCGCGACGGAGTACGCCGACGTCGAGCCTCCGGCGCCGCCTCCACCCGCGGGCGCGCCGGCGGCACCGCCGGCACCGGCACCGGCCGGCGGGGTGCGCTTCAGCGCGGACAGGTCGATCGCACCGGGACGGGAGAACGGCTGCTGCGTCATGGGCGCAATCCTACGGACGCTCCTCAGTTCGGGACGCGCGGTCCCCGGAGTCCCGCCCGCTGGACCACGCGCTGGATGGCGAGGTCGCGGTCGTCGGGCCGGCCGACGTACCGGATGTCGCGCAGGCCCTGCTCCTGGGCGGCGGACTCGAAGCAGAAGTGGCCGAAGCCGAGCAGCCGGCCGTGCAGCGGCTTCTGCACCGAGATGTCGAGGATTCGGCTCAACGGCATGGTCGCCAGGCTCTGGGAGAGGACGCCGTGCACCCGGAACACCCGCATGTTGGTGATCACGAACCTGTCGCGCAGCACGCCGAGGGCCTGCCATCCGGCGCGGGCGAGGAGCACCACGGCGACGATGATGAGTGCCCACGCGACGTGCACGGACACGAACCAGCTGCCGACGAGCAGCACGAGCGCCAGCCCGGTCTCCAGCGCGGGCCGGACGTAGGCGAACCAGTGGTGGGTCACCTCGTCGACGACGACCTCGCCCTCGTCGCGCAGCAGGTGCTTCCCGATCTTCGGGTCACCCATCCGGGCCACGACACCGGAGACGAACGACAGCACCATGGACTCGGCGCCGTCGGTCAGTCCATCGCGCCGACGAAGTCGATGACCCCGTTGAACGCCTGGGTCGTCAGGTCCCACCCACTGCTGGCCGCGGCCTTGGAGGTGTCGGCGAGTCCGCTCGGGTCGGTGAACATCCAGAACCCGAGGAAGACGATCACCACGAGCGCGACCAGCTTCTTGGTGTCCATGTGCGGGCGTCTCCATCCGTGTGCGGGTGCGCCCCCGAGGGCACAGATCAGCACATTGGTACCAAACGCACCACCCGCCACAGGGGAGGCGCGCCCGGTCAGCCGCAGGTCACGCCGGCCAGCCCGTTGTCGGACGTCGCCGCCGGCATCGACCCACCGCGCAGCCAGGCGTCGAAGAACCCGGACAGGTTCTGGTTCGACACGCTGGCGGCCAGCGCCTCGAACTGCTCGACGGTGGCGTTGCCGTCGTGGTGCTGGGCGACCCAGGTGCGCAGCACGGTGCCGAGCACGTCGGCGCCGATCCGGTTGCCGAGGGCGGCGAGGACCATCGCACCGCGGTCGTAGACCGCCTCGTCGAAGATGTGGTCCGCGCCCGGGTTCGCGATGTCGAGGCGCCAGAAGTCCGAGCTCGGCGTGGTGCACTCCTTGTCGTACATCTTGTCGAGGTACGCCGGCACCGACGGTCCGCCGTGGGCGGCGGCGTAGGCCGCCTCCAGGTAGGTCGCGAAGCCCTCGTTGAGCCAGATGTCGCGCCAGCGCTGGACCGCGACGCTGTCGCCGAACCACTGGTGCGCCAGCTCGTGCACGATCACGCTCGGGTAGATCCAGCTGCCGTACGTCGGCCGGGACTGGTTCTCCAGGGCGAACCCGACGTCGAGGCCGGTGACCAGGCCACCGGTGGTGGCGAACGGGTACGGACCGAGCTGGCCCTGCAGCCAGTCGGTGATCGCGCCGGTGCGGCCCAGGACGTTGCGGACGTAGCGGCGCGTCTTCGGCTCCAGGTCGCGCGAGACCGCGTTGAGGTAGGGGATGCCGGCGGCGGTGGTGCCGCGGTCGACGACATAGCGCCCGGCGGCGAAGAAGGCGAGATAGGTCGCCATCGGGTCGCTCATCCGCCAGTGGGTGGTGGCCAGGCCCCGCTTGACCGTGCGACCCACCCGGACGCCGTTGCCGATGACCTGCTTGCCCTTGGGCACGGTGACCCGGACGTCGAAGGTGGCCTTGTCGCTCGGGTGGTCGTTGGACGGGAACCACCACGGCGCCATGTGCGGCTGGTTCATCGCGACCACCTCGGTGCGGCTGGCCAGCCAGTTGCGCTCCCCGGCGTAGCGGTACGCCGCCGGGCGGCCGTCGTAGCGCACCACGACCCGGAAGGTCGCGCCCGCGGCGATCGGGGTCTTCGGCCTGACCCGCAGCTCGTGCTTGCCGGCCTTGCGGAAGCGGGCCTTGCGCCCGTCCACCGTGACCGCGGTGGCGGGGAGCAGCAGGTCGAGAGAGAAGCTGCTCAGCGCGGCGGTCGCGGTCATCGTGATGGCGGTGCGGCCGCGGAGCCGGCCGCTCGCGAAGTCGTAGCGCACCCGGACGTCGTAGTGCTGGGCGTCGGTGCCGCCGTTGCCGTCGAGCGGCCAGTAGGGGTCGACGCCCCGCGCGGATCCCTTGCCGCCGTCGCGCGTCTCGACCCCGGGGAGGGCGGAGGCGGGCGTCAGGCCCGGCAGGCACAGCAGGAGGGCGAGCAGGAGGCCCAGCAGGGCGGCAGGTCGGCGCACCGGGTCAATGTACGCCGATAAACCGGTTGCCCGCCCGCGCGCGGCTCCGGCAGGGTGGGTGCGTTCGTCCGCGATCTCACGCGGACCTGTCGAGAGGAGCGTGACATGTCGATCGCTGTCGTCGGCCTGCCCTCAGTCCGCACCCTCTCGACCCCGAGGAATCACCTTGTTCCAGGAGCACCCCTCCACCCCTGATGTCTCCGACATCGACCCCCGCTTCGTCTTCGACTTCGAGGCGTACGACGACCTCGACGCCGGCCAGCGCTGGTCCACGTGGCTCGACGTCGAGCCGCTCTCCCGCGGTCCCGAGCCGCGTCCCGACTGGGTCGTCACGTCCCAGGGCGCGATCGACACCGACCTGGGGATCTTGAAGACCGGCAAGGAGGCCGACGTCTTCCTGCTCGACCGCACCGACCCGCACGACCCGGCGCAGAGCGTCGTGATGGCGGCCAAGCGCTACCGCTCCTCCGACCACCGCACCTTCCACCGCTCCGCCGCCTACACCGAGGGCCGCAGCATGAAGCGCTCGCGCGACGAGCGGGCGATCAAGCGCAAGAGCACCTTCGGCCGCGAGGTCGCCGCCGGGGAGTGGGCGATCTCGGAGTGGTCGGCGCTCAACCGCTGCTGGTCGCTCGGCCTGCCGGTCCCCTACCCGGTGCAGGTCGACGGCACCGAGATCCTGATGGAGTGGATCAGGGTCGAGGGGAACGACGGCGCCGAGACCGCACCCCGGCTGGCGCAGACCCGGCCCGACCCGGCCCTCCTGGCGTCGTACTTCGACCAGCTGCGGGCCGCACTGCTCACGCTGGTGGGGGCCGGGCTGGTCCACGGCGACCTGTCGCCGTACAACATCCTGGCGGCCGGCGAGCGGCTGGTGATCATCGACCTGCCCCAGCTGGTCGACCTGGTCGGCAACGTCCAGGGCTTCGACTTCCTGCTGCGCGACTGCACCAATGTGTGCACCTGGTTCCAGCGCCGCGGGCTGGAGGTCGATCCCCAGGACCTGTTCGGCGAGCTGATGGCGCAGGTCATCTAGGAGAGCTCCGGGCCCGAGCCCTGCCACGCCGCCTCGAGGATCCGCTCCAGGTCGGCTCGGGTGGGCGGCACCGGGTTGCGGTATGGCGCCGCGAGGACCTCGTCCGCGACTCGGGCCAGGTCCTCGTGGGCCACGCCCAGCGCCCGCAGCCCGTCGGGCACGCCGACGCGGTCGGCCAGCGAGCGCAGGGCGCCGGGGACGTCGTCGACGCCGAGCGCGCGGCGCAGCGCCGCGTCGGCCTCGGGCACGGCGGGCAGGTTGAAGGCGGCGACGTGGGGCAGCACGATCGCGTGCGTCTCGGCGTGGGGCAGGTCGAGCATGCCGCCGAGCGCGTGGCACAGCTTGTGGTGCAGGCCCATCGTGGTCGCGCCGAGGCAGGCCCCGCACAGCCACGCGCCCTCCAGCGCCAGGCTGCGCGCGGCACCGTCGGAGCCGTCGGCGACCACCAGCGGCAGCGCGGCCGCCAGGTCGCGCACCCCGCGCTCGGCCATCGCGCTGACCACGGGCGTGCCGTCGGGTGCGTAGAGCGCCTCGACGGCGTGCGCGATCGCGTTCAGCCCGCTCGGCCCGGAGACCGCGGGCGGGAGGCCGTAGGTGAGCTCCGGGTCGTAGACCACCGAGCGCGGCAGCACCACCGGGTCGCGACCGGTCGTCTTGCGGCCGTCCTCAGTCAGCCCCCAGACGGTCGTCATCTCCGACCCGGCATAGGTCGTCGGCACGACCACCGACGGCAGCCCGAGGCGCAGCGACAGCGCCTTGGCCAGCCCGATCGTCGAGCCGCCGCCGATGGCGAGGCAGCCGTCGGCGCCGAGCTCCTCGGCCACCTCCCGCGCCGCCGCGACCGTGGCGACCGGGACGTGCATCCGCGCTCCGTCGTAGGTTCCGGCGGCCCGCTCGCCGAGCAGCCCGGTGACCCGGTCGGCCAGCGCGCCTTGGCGGGGCGTCGAGAGCACCAGCACCCGGCGCAGCCCGAGCCGGTCGACCTCGTCGGCGACGCGGTCGAGGGCCCCGGTGCCGAAGACCACGCGCATCGGCAGCGAATCGTGGACGAACACGGCCCCAGTCTGCCGGACGCCTCAGCCGAGGAAGGAGCGCACCAGGTCGTGGTAGCCCGGCGGCTCCAGCAGGAACGAGTCGTGGCCCCAGGGCGAGGGCAGCTCGGTGTGGTCGACGGCGACCCCGCGCGCGGCGAGCCGGTCGCGGATCCGCAGCGAGTGGGCAGTCGGGAAGCGCCAGTCGGAGTCGAAGGAGATCAGCCGGAACCGGGTCGACGGTACGACGTCCGGGTGGGTCGCGAACGGGTCGAAGTAGTCCATCGGCCGAGTCAGGTGCAGATAGGACAGCGCGTCGAACCGCTCCAGGAAGCTCTCCCCCTGGTGCTGCAGGTAGTGCTCCACCTCGAAGTCGGCGGCCAGCCGCTTCTCGGTCCCGGCGGTGTCGCGCGCATGCCCGAACTTCTCGGCGAGTGAGGTCCCGGAGACATAGGTGATGTGGGCCATCATCCGGGCGATCTTCATCCCGTGCCGTGGGCTGACGCCGTGCTCGGCGTACCGACCGCCGCGGAAGTCGGGGTCCTCCAGGATCGCCGCGCGGGCGACCGCCGAGAACGCGATGTTCTCCGTGGTCAGCCGAGAGCTCGCGGCGACGAGGACCGCGCGCTCGATCCGGTCCGGCTCCTGGAGCGCCCATTCCAGGATCTGCATCCCGCCGAGCGAGCCGCCGACCGCGGCATGCAGACGCTCGATGCCGAGGTGGTCGAGCAGGCCACGGTGGGCGGTCACGAAGTCGGCCATGTCGAGCGTCGGGAAGTCCGGTCCGTGGGCCCGGCCGGTGGCCGGGTCGACCGACGAGGGACCGGTCGTGCCGGAGCAGCCGCCGAGCAGGTTGGCGCTCACCACGAACAACCGGTCGGTGTCGAGCGCCTTGCCCGGCCCGATCAGGTTGTCCCACCAGCCCGGCCGCCGCGCGCCGTCGTGCCAGCCGGCGGCGTGGGCGTCGCCGGTGAGGGCGTGGCAGACGAACACCGCGTTGTCGCGCGCGGGCGACAGCTCGCCGTACGTCTCGTAGGCGACCTCGACGTGGTCGAGGCGCGCCCCGGAGGTCAGCACCAGCGGGCCGTGCTGCGTGAGCACGGCCCGCCGGGTGGTGACCGGCCCGACCGACCCGGCGAGCGCCGGGGCGGGGCCGGTGTGGGAGGTGGTCACTTGGCCGCGATCAGCGCCTGCTCGAGGTCGGCGATGATGTCGTCGATGTTCTCGATGCCGACCGAGAGCCGCACCAGGTCCTCCGGTACGCCGGCCGCCTCGAGCTCCTCCGGCGTGAGCTGGGAGTGGGTGGTCGTCGCGTTGTGCACCGCCAGGGACTTGGCGTCGCCGATGTTGACCAGATGGCTGAACAGCTGGAGCGACTCGATGAACCGCTTGCCGCCGTCACGGCCGGACTTCAGGCCGAACGAGACCAGGCCGCCGTATCCCTTGCCGGTGAACAGCCGGTTGGCGATCGCGTGCGACGGGTCGGTCTCGAGGCCGGGGTAGCTGACCCAGGCGACCGCCTCGTGGGCCTGGAGGTACTTCGCGACGGCGAGCGCGTTCTCGCTGTGCCGCTCCAGGCGCAGGTGCAGGGTCTCGAGGCCCTGCAGGAACAGGAACGAGTTGAGGGGCGCGATCGCGGCGCCGGTGTTGCGCAGCAGCACCGTCCGGGCGCGGATGATGTAGGCGAGATTGCCGACCGCCTCGGTCCACACCACGCCGTGGTACGCGCCGTCCGGCGTGGTGAGGCCGGGGAAGCGGTCGGTGTGGGCCGCCCAGTCGAAGTTGCCGGAGTCGACGATGATGCCGCCGATGGAGGTGCCGTGACCGCCGATGTACTTGGTCGCGGAGTGCACCGAGACGTCGGCGCCGTGGTCGAAGACCCGCTCCAGGTAGGGCGTGGTGACCGTGTTGTCGACGACGAGCGGCAGCCCCTCGGCGTGGGCGGCGTCGGCCCAGGCCCGGATGTCGACGACGTTGATCTTCGGGTTGCCGACGGTCTCGGCGAAGACCAGCTTGGTCTTCTCGTCGACGTGCTGGGCGAGGTCCTCGGGGCGGTTCGGGTCGACGAAGCGGACCTCGATCCCGTACTGCGGCAGCGTGTGCGCGAAGAGCGCGTAGGTGCCGCCGTAGAGCGTGGAGATGGCCACGATGTTGTCGCCGGCGTAGGTCAGGTTGAGCACCGCGTAAGTGATCGCCGCCGAGCCCGAGGCGACCGCGAGGGCCCCCACGCCGCCCTCGAGCTGCGCCACGCGCTCCTCGAACGCCGACTGGGTCGGGTTCATGATCCGGGTGTAGATGTTGCCCGGCTCGGCCAGCGCGAACAGGTTGGCGGCGTGCTCGGTGTCGTTGAAGACGTACGACGTCGTCTGGTAGATCGGCACCGCTCGCGCGTTGGTCGCGGGGTCGGGCTGCTCCTGGCCGGCGTGCACGGCGAGGGTCTCGGGGCGGTGGGTCATCGGTGGCTCCTGTCGCTGGCCCCTCGATCGGAAGGGCGATGTCTCACCAGATTAAAGTCAAGTTAATCAATAGACAAACACCGTCCCACAGGGCAGACATCGGCCGGGTAGCGTCCGCCCGGTGAGGAGACCCCGCACCCGCAGCGTCGTCGTCGAGTGCCGCACCGACGCCGACCACGCCCTCGAGGCCGGAGCAGGTGCCGTCGCCGGCAGCCACGTCGCCGGCCTGGACATCGGCCGCACCCGCCTCTACACCGCCGACGAGCTCTACGACGCGCCGCGCTACGCCGACACCCTCGACGGGCGCGCCTACCACTGGGCGCTGGCGACCTCGGGCCCCGCGGAGGCGCTGGCCGAGGTGCTGCACGACCAGGCGATCGACACCGCGCTCGGCGCCTGGGTCGCGCAGGCCGGGCGCGGCCTGGTCGGGGTGATGGGCGGTCACGCCGCCGACCGCGGCACCCCCGCGTACGCCGAGGCGGCCCGCCTCGGTGCCCTGCTCGGCCGCGACCACGTGGTCGCCACCGGCGGCGGGCCGGGCGCGATGGAGGCCGCCAACCTCGGCTGCCGGCTGGCCGCGGCGCCCCCGGACGCCCTCACCGAGGCGCTGCGCCGGCTGGCCGCCGTCCCGTCCTTCCGGCCCTCGGTCGACGACTGGGTGGCGGCGGCCCGCGACGCGCTCAGCCTCACCGCGGACCCCACCCCGTCGCTCGGCGTACCGACCTGGCACTACGGCCACGAGCCGCCGAACCTGTTCGCGACCGCGATCGCGAAGTACTTCCGCAACGCCCTGCGCGAGGCGATCCTGCTGCTGGTCTGCGACGCCGGGATCGTGTTCCTGCCCGGCGCCGGCGGCACGGTCCAGGAGATCTTCCAGGACGCGTGCGAGAACTACTACGCCACCGACGACGCGGTCGCGCCGATGGTGCTCGTCGGCCGGCGCTACTGGACCGAGGAGCTGCCGGCCTGGGCCCTGCTGCAGGCGCTCGCCCGCGGCCGCGCGATGGAGCAACACGTCCATCTCGTCGACACGGTCGAGGAGGCCGCGAGCCTGCTCGTCACGCGGCCCGCGCGCTGACCCGGACGCCGAGCACCGCACGGTAGTGGGCGACCAGCTGCTCGTTGATCGCGTACCACGACCGCTCCTGGACCGCCCGGACCCCGGTCGCCGCCATCCGGCTCCGCACCAGCGGGTCCCGGGCCAGCCGGTCGACCGCGGCCGCCAGGTCCGCACCGTCGCCCGGCCGGTAGAGCAGGCCGGACGCTCCGTGCGCGACCACGTCGACCGGTCCCCCCGCGGCCGGGGCGACCACCGGGACGCCCGCCGCCAGCGCCTCCTGCGCCGACTGGCAGTAGGTCTCGTAGCGGCCGGTGTGGACGAACACGTCCAGCGAGGCGTACGCCCGACTCAGGTCGTCGCCGTGCAGCAGCCCGAGGAAGGTGGCCCGGCCACCCAGCAGGCCGCGCAGCCGCTGCTCCTCCGGGCCCCCGCCCACGACCACGAGCGCGTAGCGCGGGTCGTCGGCGAGGTGGGTGAGCAGGTCCAGCTCCTTCTCGGCGGCCAGCCGGCCGACGTACCCGACCAGGAGGCGGCCGTCCGGCGCGATCCGCCGGCGCAGCTCCTCGTCGCGGTGCCGCGGGTGGAAGGCCACCAGGTCGACACCCCGGCCCCACCGGTACACCTCGGGGACACCCAGGTCCCGGAGCTGCTCGATGCTCGCGGTCGACGGCGCGAGGGTGCGGTCGACCTGCTGGTGGATGCGGCGGGTGAGCCCGGCGGCGGCCCGCACGCCCCCGGGGACGTCGTACCTCTCCGCGAAGCCGACCAGGTCGGTCTGGTAGATCGCGACGGTCGGGATGCCGAGCTCGCCGGCGGCGCGAGCGGCCTGGTAGCCGAGCGTCGCGGGCGAGGCGATGTGGACGACGTCCGGGCGGAACTGCAGCATCCGCTGGCGCAGCCGCCGGCGGGTCTCCAGGCCGAGCCGGAAGTCCGGGTAGAACGGCAGGTTCGCCCCCCGGGCGCGACGGACCCGGAAGCCGGCATAGGTGTCCGGGCCGGTCGGCGCCACCAGCTCGGCGTGGTGCCCCTCGGCCGCGAGGTGCTCGAGCACCCGGCGGACCGAGTTGGTCACCCCGTTGACCTGCGGGAGGAAGGACTCGGCGACCACCAGGACGCGGAGCTTCCTCTCTGCCCTCATGGCCTCGCTCATGGCCTCGCTCATGACACGGACGCTAGGAACCGCGCGTCAACACCAGCCCGGGATTGCGCGAGTGTCGGGCGTCCCGTTCGTGAACGACTGGCGTACGACGACACGTGACCCCGGTCACCCCCGCGTCGTTGCCTGCTTCGTGGAGATCTCTCGCCGAAACCTGATCCGCAACGCCATCGCCGCCGGTGGGCTCGCGGCCGCCGCCACCACGCTCCCGGGCGTGCTCCGCTCCCCCGCCTCCGCCGACCCGGCCCCCGCTCCCGCTCCCGCCACCCTCGGCCGGACCTACGCCACCGGCCCCGCCGGCGCGAACGGCTACCGCAGCGTGATCACCGCCTCGGGCGAGCCGCACGTCGCCCGCACCGCCCTCGGCGTGCTCAGCGACGCCGGCCGCGCCGGGCGCCGACAGGGGCTGCTCTCCTTCGTCCAGCTCAGCGACATCCACATCGTCGACGCCCAGTCGCCGCTGCGCCTGGAGTGGACCGACCGCCTCGACGACCCCAGCCCGCTGCCGTCGACCGGACTGTTCACCTCGTCGTACCGGCCGCAGGAGATGCTCACCGGCCACGTCGCCGACTCGATGGTGAAGGCGATCAACCGGATCGGCGCCGGACCGGTGACCGGCAAGCCGTTCGCCCTCGCCATCCAGACCGGCGACAACTCCGACAACTCCCAGTTCAACGAGGTGCGCTGGAACATCAGCGTCCTCAACGGCGGCCAGGTCCGCGTCGACTCCGGCAACCTCACCCGGTGGGAGGGCGTGGCCGACAGCGCCCCGCTGACCTACGACCCGGCGTACTGGCACCCGGAGGGCAACCCCGCGGGCAAGCCCGTCGACCACCCGCGCGCGGAGTACGGCTTCCCCGTCGTCCCCGGTCTGCTCGACGCCGCCCGCCGCCCGTTCACCGCCGAGGGCCTGACCATCCCGTGGTACTCCGTCTTCGGCAACCACGACGGCCTCGCCCAGGGCAACTTCCCCGCCTCCACGCTGCAGCTCAACCTGATCGCCCTCGGCGCCCTCAAGATCGTCTCGCCGCCGCTCGGCCTCGACCCGGGCCAGCTGCTCCAGGACCTCACCACCGACCCCGCCGCCGTGCTCACCGGCCTGCTCAGCGGCGTCACCAACGCCGGCGTGCGCGCGGTCACCCCCGACCTCAACCGCCGGCTGCTCACCCGCAAGCAGATCGTCGAGCAGCACTTCCTGCTCGGCGGCGCTCCCTTCGGCCACGGCTTCACGAGCACCAACCGCCAGCAGGGCACGGCGTACTACTCCTTCGACCAGGGCCGGTTCCGCTTCGTCGTGCTCGACACGGTCAACCCCAACGGGTACGCCGACGGCTCGCTCGACAAGACCCAGTTCGCCTGGCTGCAGGCCCTGCTCGCGCAGTCGTCGGACAAGGCCGTGCTGGTCTTCAGCCACCACACCTCCGACACCATGGGCAACCCGCTCATCGCCACCGGCGGCTCGCTGGAGACCCGGGTCACCGGCGCCAAGGTCCTCGACGCCCTGCTCGCGACGCCGTCGGTCATCGCCTGGGTCAACGGCCACACCCACCGCAACAAGATCACCCCACGCCCCCGCCCCGCCGGCGGCGGCCTGTGGGAGATCACCACCGCCTCCCACATCGACTGGCCGCAGCAGGCCCGGATCATCGAGGTCGCCGACAACCGCGACGGCACGCTGTCGATCTTCACCACCATGGTCGACCACGCCGGCCCCGCCTCCGCCGGCGCGGGCCTCGCCAACGCCGAGCAGCTCGCCGGCCTGGCTCGCGAGCTCGCCGCCAACGACTGGCACGACCACGGCGCCGGCCTCGGCACCCCCGACGACCGCAACGTCGAGCTGCTGGTGGCCAACCCGCTGGCGTGAGCCCTGGAAGCCGAGGGAGTGCTACTCCGCGGCCGCGAGCTGCCCGCAGGCGGCGTCGATCTCGCTGCCTCGCGTGTCCCGCATGGTCGCCGCGATGCCTTTGGCCTGGAGCCGGCGTATGAACTCGGTCATGTCGTCCTCGCGCGAGCGGGTGAAGCGCGAGCCCCGCACCTCGTTGAGCGGGATCGGGTTGACGTGGACCCAGCTCGTGCCCCGGCCGTCGGCGGCGAGGACGTCGGCGAGCAGGTCGGCCCGCCAGCCCTGGTCGTTGATGTCGCGCATCAGGGCGTACTCGATCGAGACCCGGCGCCCGGTCTTGGAGAAGTACTCGTAGGCCGCGTCGACCGTCTCGGCGACGGAGAAGCGGGTGTTGATCGGGACCAGGTCGTTGCGCAGCTCGTCGTCGGGCGCGTGGAGGGAGAGCGCGAGCGTGACGGGGATGCCCTCGTCGGCGAGCTGCCGGATCCGGGGCACCAGGCCGACGGTCGAGACCGTGACGTGGCGCGCGGAGAGGCCGAGCCCGGAGGGTGCCGGCTCGGTCAGCCGGCGTACGGCGCCCAGGGTCGCCTTGTAGTTGGCGAGCGGCTCGCCCATGCCCATGAAGACGACATTCGAGAGCCGCCCCGGTCCGCCGGCGACGTCGCCGCTGGCCATGGCCCGGGCGCCGACGACCACCTGGTGCACGATCTCGGCGGTCGACATGTTGCGCTGCAGGCCGCCCTGGCCCGTGGCGCAGAACGGGCAGGCCATGCCGCAGCCGGCCTGGCTGGAGATGCAGATCGTGGCCCGGTCCTTGTAGCGCATCAGCACCGACTCGACCAGGGAGCCGTCGAAGAGCTTCCACAGCGTCTTGACGGTCTTGCCCTTGTCGGCGCTCTGCTGCCGGATCGGGTCCATCAGGTCGGGCAGCAGCGCACCGACCAGCTCGGCCCGCTGGGCCGCCGGGAGGTCGGTCATCTCGGCGGGGTCGTGGACCAGCCGCGAGAAGTAGTGGGTGGAGACCTGCTGGGCCCGGAAGCCCGGCAGCCCCATCTCGACCAGGAGGTCCTTGCGCTCGGCCGGCGTCAGGTCGGCGAGGTGCCGGGGAGGCTTCTTGCGTCCCCGCGGCTCCGCGAGGACGAGGGGAAGCGAGCGCGGCGGCGCGTCGGGCTGGTCGGACATCGCGACGATTCTCCCACCCGGGGGCGCCGGGACCCAATCCCGCTGGATCCGGGCTCAGGCGTCCTTGGCGAGCAGGAACCACACCACGGCGATGCCGACCCCCGCCACCACGAGCAGCGTGGAGACCATCCCGAGCAGCATGTAGCGCCCGAACCGGCGGGTGTGCTGGGGCACGAGCAGCCCGATCGGCACCACGAACATCAGCAGGACGAACGGGAACAGCTCCTCGACGCGCTTGTAGCCGGCGAGCCACTTGATCACCGCGGCGTACAGCCCGGGCACGACGATGACCGCGACCATGCCCGTGAAGAAGCCGGCCAGCGGGAAGAAGACGGGGTGCCCGCGGTGGAACCAGTCGGGGCGCCGAGACCTCTCGTCCGGCGCGGCCACCTCGCCGCCCACGCGGCCGTCACCTACGTCACTCATGTCCGGGCGATCGTAGCGGGGAGACACCAAGGACCGGGTATCCGCCACTCATCGAGCACTCCGTGGTCGATCGCGACCACCCGCTCGTCGCGACCTCCCGAGCGCGGGCCGAGCCATCTCACCCGGCATATCTGCTCCGATTCGCCCGGATCACCGACCCGGATGCCGGGTGCGACGGATCAGGTGAAGATGCCGTAGTGCAGCAGCAGCCAGATCGGGGCGATCGTGGCGAGCAGCGAGTCGAGGCGGTCCATCAGGCCGCCGTGGCCGGGGATGACCTGGCTCATGTCCTTGATGCCGAGGTCGCGCTTCATGACCGACTCGCACAGGTCGCCGAGAGTGGCCATGACGACGGCGATCAGGCCCAGCGCGACCCCGATCCACCAGTCGCCGTCGAGCAGGTAGACCACGAGCGCGACGCCGGCGCCGACGGTGGCCAGGGTGGAGCCGGCGAAGCCCTCCCAGGACTTCTTGGGCGAGATGACCGGCGCCATCGGGTGCTTGCCGAAGAGCACGCCCGCGACGTAGCCGCCGATGTCGGAGGCGATGGTCACCAGGATGAAGGTGATGATGCCCTTGACGCCCGGGTCGTCGAGGCCGCCGCCGTCGCGGCCGCCCTCGGCGAGCATCAGCGCGACGAACGAGCCCAGGAAGGGCACGTAGACGAGCGCGAACACCGAGGCGGTGGCGTTCTTGACGTAACCGTCGATGCCGCGGCGCAGCAGCCACAGCATGATCACCAGCGCGCTCACGGCGGTCGCCGTCACCAGGGCCGCGGAGCCCCACAGGTAGGCGACGACGACCATCACCACGCCGCCGATCATCAGCGGCTGCTCGGGCAGGTCGATGTCCTTGGCGAGCAGGCCCTTGCGCAGCTCCCAGACCGCGACCACCACGGCGATCGCGACGATCACCATGAACGCCGGCTTCCAGAACAGCAGCGAGGCCGCGATCGCGCTGAGCAGCACGACCGCGGACCCGACCGCCGCCTTCAGGTCCCGGCCGGCGCGGCCGTGGTCCTTCTGGGGGGCGGCGTCGTTCGAGGAGGGAGACGTCGAGGACATGGAGTGGAGCGTCGCGAGGTCGTCAGACCTCGAGCAGCTCGGCCTCCTTGTTCTTCAGCAGCTCGTCGATCGCGTCGGTGTGCTTCTTGGTCAGGCCGTCGAGACGCTTCTCGGCGCCGGTGACGTCGTCCTTGCCGACCTCGCCGTCCTTCTCGAGCTTCTCCAGGCTCTGCTTGGCCTTCTGACGCACCTGGCGTACGGCGACCTTGCCGCCCTCGGCCTTCTCCTTGGCGAGCTTGATGAACTCCTTGCGGCGCTCCTCGGTCAGCTCGGGGAAGACGCAGCGCAGCTGCTTGCCGTCGCTCGACGGGTTGATGCCGAGGTCCGAGTCGCGGATCGCGCGCTCGACGTTGCCGATCGCGCTCACGTCGAACGGCGCGACGATGATGATGCGCGGCTCGGGGGCCGTGAACGACGCGAGCTGCTGGATCGGCGTGGGGGTGCCGTAGTACTCGACCATGATCTTGCTGAACATGCTCGGGTGCGCACGCCCGGCGCGGATCGCCGCGAACTCCTCACGGGTCGCGTCGACCGACTTGCCCATCTTCTGGTCGGCCTCGTTGAGGGTGTCGTTGATCACCGGTTCTCCTTCGTTGCCTTCTGCTCAGCCTGCGCTGACCCGCGTGCCGATCCTCTCACCCTGCACGACCCGCAGGATGTTGCCCTCGGGCTCCATGCCGAAGACGATCATCGGAAGCTTGTTCTCGCCGCACAGCGCGAACGCCGTCTGGTCCATGATCCGCAGCCCCTGGGCGATCGCGTCGTCGTAGGTCAGCTCGTCGTACTTGGTCGCGGTGGGGTCGACGTTCGGGTCGGCGCTGTAGACGCCGTCGACGCCGCTCTTGGCGACCAGGACCACGTCGCACCGGCTCTCCAGCGCGCGCTGGACGGCGACGGTGTCGGTGGAGAAGTAGGGCAGGCCCATGCCGGCGCCGAAGATCACGACCCGGCCCTTCTCCATGTGGCGGATCGCGCGCCGCGGGATGTAGGGCTCGGCGACCTGGCCCATCGTGATCGCGGTCTGCACGCGGGTCTCGACGCCCTGCTTCTCCAGGAAGTCCTGGAGCGCGAGGCAGTTCATCACGATGCCGAGCATGCCCATGTAGTCGGCCCGGACCCGGTCCATGCCGCGCTGCTGGAGCTCGGCGCCCCGGAAGAAGTTGCCGCCGCCGGTCACCACGGCGATCTGCACGCCGGCGTCCGCGACCGCCTTGACCTCGTGGGCGATCGCCTGGACGACGTCGGGGTCGACCCCGACCTTGCCACCGCCGAACACCTCACCGGAGAGCTTCAGGAGGACGCGCTTGTAACCGGGCACGAAGCGACCTTACCGGGGTTCGCGTGCCACCCCCTCATTGCACCCGCTGCACCCGCTGGCGGTACTTGTCGCTGTTGTCGCCCTCGATGTCGGAGTTGCGCGTCTTCGAGATGTGACCGACCTTCTCCTCGCCGCCCTGGACCGGCTGGGCGGCGATGAGGGTGTCACGCTCGAACTGATGGGACTTGTCGTTGTTGCGGTAGTAGCGGTAGAAGGCCCAGTACGTCGCCGCGCCGCCCGCGGGCCCGGCGGCCAGCAGCCAGACGGCGCCGTCGTCGGAGGCCATCGGGATGAGGGCCGTGATCAGGTCGAGTGTCATGCCATCGCCACCAGGATCGCGCCGGCGATGCCTTCGAGGAAGGTGCCGACAGTGAATGCCGCGAGGAGCAGCTTGGGCTGGGAGACCGGGATGCTGCCCATGGTCTCTCCCGTGCGGGCGTTGACCGCGATGTAGTGGAGCATGCCGTTGCTCTCCTGGCGGTAGGAGTACAGCCACACCGGGAGGTACATCGACACCCAGCGCGAGCCGCCGACGTCGAGCTTCTCCTGCTCCCAGCGCACGCCGCGGTCGAAGCGCCCCAGCGACGCCCGGACCTGCGAGCGGCCGATCGAGAGCAGCTGGTCCTCGAGGTGTGGACGGACCGCCTCGACGTTCAGGTCGCGCTTCTCGCTGGTGAACCCGACGAGGTAGCTGGCGTTCCACTTGACCGCGTTCTTCGTGTCGAACGGCAGGATCGTGTTGATGATGTTGTTGGTGTTCGCCGGCCCGATCTGGGCGCGCTCGGAGGAGCCCTCTACGGTCAGGTCGTCGACCGTGAACGACACCTGCCGGGCCACCTGGTAGACGTCGGCGGCGTAGTAGGTGACGTTGTTGTCGCCCTGCTTCTCCGTCCAGCGCCGGGTCTGCACCTCGCCCTTGCCCCAGTACTGCGACTCCGCGCGCGCGTCGATCACGAGGTAGGGCAGGTAGACGCCGAGGACGTTCTCCGGCACGAACTCCTTCTTGAACCGCTTGTGCGCGAAGAGCCGTCGCTTGGAGGCGAACTCCCGGATCTTCTCGACCGCCTCGTCCTTGGTCAGCCGGAACGGCAGCACCGCGTCGGGTACGGCGCCGTTGGGGATCTGCTGGTTGACGTTGAGGGTGTGCCGGCACCAGTGGCAGCGGGCGTTCAGCGCGTGGGCCGTGTCGACCACGACCTCCGCGCCGCACGCCTCGCACTTGAAGGTGAGCTGGTCGGCCGCATCGGCCGCGATGTCACCCGCACCGCTGGCGATGACCGTGCCCTCGAGCTGGTCGATGCCCTCGCCGAGGCCGAACTCCTCCTCGACGCGGGCCTCCTGCCATTCGTTGCGGCAGAACAGGCACACCAGCATGCCCGTGGACCCGCGCAGCTGGACGTCGGTCGAGCCACACTTCGGGCAGCGGTTGAGGCCGTCCTTGAGCGACTCGTTGACGGTCTCGATGCTCGGGCCGGGCTCCGGCTCGGCCTTGGCCGCGGCGAGCTCCTCCTCCAGCGACAGGGGTGGCCCGTCGAAGGTGGGCTGCTTCGGCTCAGCGGAGTCCTGGGTCATGTCAGAGACCGAGCGCCTTTGCCTTCGCCGCGTCGTAGTCCTCCTGGGTGATCAGCCCG
Source organism: Nocardioides nitrophenolicus (assembly GCF_016907515.1). Lineage (NCBI taxonomy): Bacteria > Bacillati > Actinomycetota > Actinomycetes > Propionibacteriales > Nocardioidaceae > Nocardioides > Nocardioides nitrophenolicus. The sequence continues at coordinate 4,766,892 of NZ_JAFBBY010000001.1, read as the reverse complement.
GCGTCGAGCATCTCCTTGGCCCGCTTGAGCACCGCCATCGGGTCCTCGGCGGCGGGAGCCGCCGGGGCCGCGGGCGCTGCCGGGGCGGCGGGCGCCGCCGGAGGCGCGGTCGCAGCCGGGGCCGCGGGGGCGCCGGCCGGCGGGACCGGCTGCTGGAGGCCGCCCAGGCCCATGCCGCCGGTGGCCATGCCCATGCCGATCAGGCCGCCCGGCCCGGCGTTCTCACCGGCCGCCTCGATGCCGGCCGCGACCGACGCCTGCAGGTTGGAGTTGCCGCGCGAGCCGGACAGGGCGTCGGCGCGCTGGACGTTCTTGAGCAGCTCGCGGGTGTTGGCGTCGTACTCGATCGAGATGATCGCGGTCTTGACGATCTCCAGACCCCGGTCGGTGCGCCACTGGTAGTTCTGCTCGACCGCCGCGGACAGCGACTGGGCGAAGCCGATCGAGTCCTGCTGGAGCCGGGAGATGCGGTTCCCCTTGGCCGGGTCGTTGGTGTACATCGAGAACGCCGGCGCGAGCGAGCCGACGACCTCGTTGAACAGCTGCTCACCGGCCGGGTTGTCCATGTCGGTGAAGTCGAACCGACGGCGACCGGTGATGACCTCGGCCGGCACGAAGTTGCGGATGAAGGTCAGCGGGTCGGTGATCTTCAGGGTGTAGGTGCCGCGGGTGATCGCGCCGACCTGGGTGTTGAGGAAGGCGTCGTCCCAGTAGATCTCCGACTGGGTGCCGAACTTGTTGTTGGGCAGCTCCTTGAGCGTCACGAAGATCGCGGACTGCTGGGCCGAGGGCCGCCCGCCGAACTTGAAGCGCTCCCAGCTCTGCTTGATCAGCGAGTCGACGAGGCCGCCGCCGGTGAAGATCGACTGCGAGGCCGGGTCGTCGGAGTTCCAGATGTAGGCACCCGGCTCGGCGGCGAAGCCGGTGAAGGCGCCGTCCTCCATCAGCACCAGGCCGTAGCCCTCCGGCACGATGATCTTGGAGCCGTTGGTGATGACCCCCTCGGAGCCCTGGGTGTTGCTGCCGCGGCCGGCGTTCTGGCCCTTGGCGACCGCCGGGAACACCGCGACCGTCGAGCCGACGCCGTCGGGGACGCCGTAGAAGTCGACCCACTGGTCGGCGAGGGTGCCGCCGATCGCACCGATTGCAGCCTGGATGAGTCCCACGTGACGTCTCCTTCTGACATCGAGGTGCGTCCGCGAGCGCGGACGCGCAGGTCCGACACATGTCCGATGGCCGGGCGGCACAAACCTACCCCCTGCCGGTTGACGGCACAGGGAAAAAACAGACGACCGGTGGCCACCCGAAGGTGGCCACCGGTCGTCGGTGCGTCAGCTAGGCGCCGACCTCGAAGCGGGCGAACCGCTTCACGGTCGTGCCGGCGGCGTCGAGGACGGCCTTGACCGTCTTCTTCGACTCCGAGACCGACTCCTGCTCGAGGAGCACGAGCTCCTTGAAGAAGCCGCCCAGGCGACCCTCGACGATCTTCGCGACGGCAGCCTCGGGCTTGCCCTCCTCGATCGTCTTCTTGGTCAGCACGTCCTTCTCGGCCGCCACGATGTCCGCGGGGACCTCGTCACGGGTGAGGTACTGCGCCTTGAGGGCCGCCACCTGCATGGCGGCGCCGCGGGCGGCGGCCTCGTCGCCCTCGTACTCGACGATGACGCCGACGGCCGGCGGGAGGTCGGCCGCACGCTTGTGCAGGTAGACCGCGACGGGGCCGTCGAAGTACGCCACGTTGCCGAGCTCGATCTTCTCGCCGATGGTGATGGCGAGGCCCTCGACGACCTGGCCGACGGTGCTGTCGCCCAGGGGCAGCGCCTTGGCCGACTCGGTGTCGGTGGCCTTGCCCGCGTCGATCGCCTCGGCGATCTGCTGGGCGGCCTTGATGAACTCCTCGTTCTTCGCGACGAAGTCGGTCTCCGACTTCAGCTCGACGAGCGCGCCACCGGCGTTGGCCACCAGGCCGGCCGAGGTCTCGCGCTCGGCGCCGCGGGCGGCCGCCTTGGCGGCACCCTTCACGCGGAGCAGCTCGACGGCCTTGTCGAAGTCGCCGTCGGTCTCGTCGAGCGCCTTCTTGCAGTCCATCATGCCGGCGCTGGTCAGCTCGCGGAGCTTCTTGACGTCAGCAGCAGTGAATGCCATGGATCCTCGTTCGATTCTCAGGGGTGGACGGGGAGGGGGCTCAGGCCTCGGCCGGAGCGTCGGCCGCGGGGGCCTCCTCGGCAGCAGCCTCGGCGGCGGGCGCCTCGGTGGCCTCGGCGGCGGTCTCCTCGGCGGCCGGGGTCTCCTCGGCGGTGGCCTCGGTGGCCTCGGTGGCCTCGGCGGCCGGCGCGGCGGCGTCACCCTCGAGGAGCTCGCGCTCCCACGCGGCGAGGGGCTCCTCGGCGGCGGGGCTCGACGCGGAGCCGGCGCCCGAGCGGGACATGAGGCCGTCGGCCGCCGCGTCCGCGATGACGCGGGTCAGCAGGCCCACCGCGCGGATGGCGTCGTCGTTGCCCGGGATCGGGAAGTCGACGTCGTCGGGGTCGCAGTTGGAGTCCAGGATCGCGATGATCGGGATGCGCAGCTTGCGCGCCTCCTCGACGGCGAGGTGCTCCTTGTTGGTGTCGACGATCCACACCGCGGAGGGGATCCGGGACATCTCGCGGATGCCGCCCAGCGTCTTCTCGAGCTTGGCGTGCTCCCGCTTCATCTGCAGGAGCTCCTTCTTGGTGCGGTTGGAGCCGGCCACGTCGTCGAAGTCGACGTCGTCGAGCTCCTTGAGGCGGTTGATCCGCTGGTTCATGGTCGCGAAGTTGGTGAGCATGCCGCCCAGCCAGCGCTGGTTGACGTAAGGCATGCCGACGCGGGTCGCCTGCTCGGCGATCGACTCCTGCGCCTGCTTCTTGGTGCCGATGAACATGATCGTCCCGCCCTTGGCCACCGTCTCCTTGACGAAGGCGTAGCTGCGGTCGATGTAGGCCAGCGACTGCTGCAGGTCGATGATGTAGATGCCGTTGCGGTCCGTGAGGATGAATCGCTTCATCTTCGGGTTCCAACGACGGGTCTGGTGTCCGAAGTGGACGCCGCTCTCGAGGAGCTGGCGCATGGTCACGACAGCCATGATGATCTTCTCCTGTTGTTTTCAGTTGGTGCCTGTCGTCTGCGCGTGATCCGACCTCCCGGACCGGGTCCGGGAGGACTGAGGATCGACGCCCACGGGCGATCGGCTCCGCGAGGAGCCGTCGTGGTCTGCGGACGAGCGAATTCCGGTCCAGGGCGGACCGGTGCCTCCAAGCGTACGGCGTCGAGCACTCGTCGTACCAATCCGTGACCTGGACTCTCCACAGCCCCCTCTCCCCACCCCCACTCTCCACAGCCCCACCCTCCCCACCCCCACTTCCGTCCCACCTCCCCCGCACGCTCTCCCCATGACCCGCTCACCCCTCCGCCTCACCGCTCTCCTCGCCCTCCTCGCCCTGGTGCTCGGCCCGCTCCTCACCGGCCCCACCGCCCGAGCCGACCCCGGCGACCCGGTCGGCGTCTGGCCGCTGTGGCCGGTGCCCGACGTGGTCCGCGCCTTCGATCCGCCCAGCTCCCCCTACGCCTCCGGTCACCGCGGCGTCGACCTCGCCGGACACGTCGGTCAGCAGGTCCGCACCGCACTCCCCGGCACCGTCCTCTTCGCGGGCCGGATCGCCGGCCGCGGCGTGGTCGTCGTCGGCCACGGCGCCACCCGCACCACCTACGAGCCGGTCGCCGCCGCCGTCACCGTCGGCGCCCGGCTCCCCGCCGGCGCCCCGATCGGGACGCTCCAGCTGCCCGGCTCCCACTGTCTCCCCCGCGCCTGCCTGCACTGGGGCTGGATCGCCGGCGAGACCTATCTCGACCCGCTCCGCCTGGTCCGCGCCGGTCCGGTGCGGCTGCTCCCGCTCTGGCGCGACCGTCCGGCCGGACACACCGGTCCTCCGCTGGGTGCCGCGACCGCCGCGCGGGCGGCCGGCGCCGCGGACGACGGGGTGGTCGACACGACCCGGTGAGCGCTCCCCCGCCGGGCGCCCGACGACGGCTGCGCGTCAGGCTCGCGGGTGGGCCTGCTGGTAGGCCCGGCGCAGGCGGTCGGTCGTGACGTGGGTGTAGCGCTGGGTGGTCGCGAGGGAGGCATGCCCGAGCAGCTCTTGGACCGAGCGCAGGTCGGCGCCGCCCTCGAGCAGGTGGGTGGCGGCGGTGTGGCGCAGGCCGTGCGGGCCCAGGTCCGGCGCGCCGGGGACGTCGGCGAGCCGGCGATGGACCAGCGTCCGGACCGCGCGCTGGTCGATCCGGCCGCCCCGCGCGCCGAGGAACAGGGCCGGACCGGACCCGGGACGAGCCAGGTCCGGGCGGCCCTGGCTGAGCCAGCGGTCGAGGGCGGCGGCCGCTGGCTGGCCGAACGGCACGGTGCGCTCCTTGCGCCCCTTGCCGAAGACCCGGACGACGTTGCGGTCACGGTCCACGTCGTCGACGTCGAGGCCGCAGAGCTCACCCACGCGCATGCCCGTCGCGTACAGCAGCTCGAGCATCGCCACGTCCCGCAGCCCGACCGGGCTCCCGTCGTCGGCGAGCTCGGTGGCGGCGCTGATCAGTCGCGTGGCCTCATCGACCCGCAGCACGTCCGGCAGGGTGCGGTGCGGGCGCGGAGACCCGAGCGCCGAGCCGACGTCGGTGGGGGTGCGGCCGGTGCGGGCGAGCCAGCCCGTGAACACGCGCGCGGCCGTGGCCCGCCGGGCGAGCGTCGTACGCGAGAGGCCCATGGTCTGCTGCTTGGCCAGCCAGCTGCGCAGGGTGCGCAGGTCGAGCTCGGCCAGATCCACCAGCCCGAGCCGGCCGGCGTGGTCGAGGAGCCCGGCGATGTCACCGAGATAGGCCCGGACGCTGTGCTCGGTCAGGTCGCGCTCCGCGACGAGGTGGCGCTCGTAGTCGCCCAGGACCCGGGCGAACGCCTCCGGGAGGACGTCGTCAAGGTCGGCGCCATCGGCCGGCGGCGCACCGTCCAGCTCGCCCGCGGGTGGGTCGGCGGGTGGGTCGGCGGGCCGCCCGGCCGCCCGGCCGGACTCCACCTGCTCCGCATGGACACCCACCCGCCGATCGTAGATCGGCTGGCTCCGGTCAGCCGCCGACCCGCCGGGGCAGCCGCCACCCGGCCGGGAGCCGCTCGACGTGGCCGTCGGCGAGCAGTCCACCGAGCAGGCGCTCGACCTCCTCGGCACCGAGTCCGGCGACGAGGGCGACCGAGGGGGTCGGTGCGGGCGAGGACACCGGGACGGCGTCGAGAACCTGGCGGGCGCGGACGGAGAGCCGGTCGCGGGGGCCGGCGGGGGCGCGGGCGACGTCGCTGAGGTCCTCGCCGGCGGCGCCGAGCAGCTCGAGCACGTCCTCACCGCGGGTGACGAGCGTGGCGGCACCGACCCTGATCAGCTCGTGGACGCCCTCGGAGGCGGCGCTGGTGACCGGTCCCGGGACGCCCATGACGGTCCGGTGGAGCTGATCGGCCCAAGAAGCGGTGTTGAGGGCGCCGCTGCGGATCGCCGCCTCGACGACGACGGTCCCGCGGGTGAGGGCGGCGATGATGCGGTTGCGCGAGAGGAACCTGATCCGGAACGGGGCCGAGCCGGGCGGCGCCTCGGAGACGACGGCGTGGTGGGCGGCGAGGTGGTCGAGCATCTGGCGGTGGGCGAGCGGATACGCGCGGTCCACGCCGCAGGCGAGGACGGCGACGGTCGGGGCGTCGGCGCTGACGGCGCCGCGGTGGGCGGCGTAGTCGACGCCGATGGCGGCGCCCGACACGACCGGGCGGCCGGCTCGGCCGAGGACGGCGGCGATCTCTCCGGCCACCTGGTCGCCGTAGCCGGTCGAGGAGCGGGAGCCGACGATGGCGACGGCGGCGCCGAGCCGGTCGAGGCGGACCGGGCCGCGGACCCAGAGGCCGACCGGCACCTCCCCCCGCGCGTGGAGTACGCCGGCGCCGGCCAGGTCGTCGAGGGAGCCCGGCCACTCGTCGTCGCCCGGGATCACGAACCGGATGCCGCGGCGGGCGGCGTGCTCGAGGACCCGCTCGGGCCGGACCCCGGCGAGCCGACCGGCTGCGGCGGTGAGCTCGGGACGCAGATCGGGCTGCTCGCGCAACACCTCGAGGAACCGGCGGCCGCCGAGCTCGCGGGTCAGGCCGAGGCAGCGCAGGTCGCCGGGCTCGGTGACCAGGTTGATGGTGGCGCGGGCGAGGCGCTCGTCGTCGAGATCACTCACGCGGCCCCCTCCGAGCCCGGCTCCTTCGAGCCCGGATCAGGCTGGACCTCCCCATCGGGCCGGAACATGGCCAGGTCGAGCGACTGGCCCGAGCGCAGCCGCAGGGCGGTGCGGACCTCGTCGACCCCAGGGGCCAGCTCGCGCCCGGTCCGCACGGACCGGAGGTCGGCGACGGTCCAGGCCAACCGCTGCACGCGGACCGCGCCGCGGGCGCTCAACCGACCGGTGAGCATCTCGGCGTCGACGACCCGCTGGGCGTCGGGTGACAGCGGCCAGGTGTCCTTGAGCCGGGGACTCGGGACCTGACCGTTGAGCCGCCAGGGTCGGCCGGCGTAGCGGTCGTGCTGTCGCTGGCGGGCGGCGGCGACCCGGAGCCGCACCTCGGCGGAGGTCTCGACGGTGCGGAACGGGTCGTGGTTGGACGGCGCGGCCGGCTGGACGTGGCGGAGGATGTCGATGCGGTCGACGATCGGGCCGGAGAGCTTGGCGCGGTAGGCGCGGCGGACCGTCTCGGCGCACGTGCAGCGGTTGGCGCGCATCGCGGTCGACCAGTTGCCGCACGGGCACGGGTTGCTGGCGACGACCAGCAGCGCGCTGGCCGGCAGGGTCACCGACTCGTCACGGCGGGCGATGGTGATGTCGCCGTTCTCGAGCGGCTGGCGGAGTGCCTCGACCACGTCGGCGCGGAACAGCGGGAACTCGTCGAGGAAGAGGACCCCGCAGTGAGCCCGGCTAATCGCGCCGGGCTGGACCCGGCCGGAGCCGCCACCGACGACGCTGACCTTGCTCGCGTCGTGGTGGGGCGCGGCGAAGGGTGGACGCACCAGCATCCCCTCCTCGGGGTCGAGGGATCCGGCGAGCGAGTGGAGCGCGGTCAGCTCGAGCGACTCCTCGGGTGTGAGGTCGGGGAGGATCGTGGGGATCCGCTCGGCCAGGCTGGTCTTGCCGCAGCCCTTCGGTCCCGAGAGCTGGAGCGGGTGAGCGCCGGCCGCCGCGACCTCGACGGCGTACTTCTCCTCGGCCATGCCGCGCAGGTCGCGGAAGTCGAGCTCGTCGAGCCGCTCGTCGCCACGCCAGGAGAGCAGCCGGAGCCCGGTCGCGGCGGCCACCGGCGGGGCCAGCGGGAGCTCGTCGCCGCGCAGGCCGGCCACGACCTGCGCGAGCGAGCGGACACCGATCACCTCCATGCCCGGCACCATCATCGCCTCGGCGAGCTGGGGCTCGGGGAGGTAGACCCGCCCGATCCCGGCCGCCGCCGCGGCCAGCACCATCGGGAGCACGCCGAGGGCCGAGCGCAGGCCCCCGGAGAGGGTGAGCTCGCCGATGAAGACCGTGCCGTCGAGCCAGCCGGGCTCGAGCTGGCCGTCGGCCGCGAGCAGGCTGACCGCCATCGCCAGGTCGAAGTGGGTGCCGGACTTGCGCAGGTCGGCGGGCGAGAAGAGGAAGGTGCAGCGCTTGGTCGCGGGCCAGCGCAGGTCGGTGTTGATCAACGCCATCCGCACCCGGTCGACCCCCTCGCGCAGCGACGTGTCGGCCCGGCCCACGACGACCGTGGTCGACTGCCCGACGGACACGTCGGTCTGTACGTCGATCAGGTGGCCCACCGCGCCCGCCAGCGCCACGCACCGCGCGGTCGCGAAGGGCATCAGCCGCACCTCTCGAAGCGGGCAGGAGCGGGAACGCGAGCGGGAGCGCGAACGGGGTCGAGGGCGGGATCACGGGCGGAGGTGGTCATGGGGAGCAGGTTGCCCGGGGGCGGCGGCACGGGGGCATGGCCGGCGTGAGGGCTGTGGACGGGCGGGCCCGGCGAGGGCGGCTGTGGACGAACGAGGTCGGCATGCGGGATCGGAGTGACGGGTGAGGCGGACGGGCGACGTCCCGCTCAGAGGCCGGGGACGTGCTCGACCACGGCCGCGCCGCGCCGCGGCAGCAGCACGGCGACCAGGTCGACGCGGATCCCGTCGGGGTGGACGCCGTGCTCGAGCATCCACCGCTCCCCCAGCCGCCGCAGCCGGTCGAGCTTGACGTCGGTGATCGCCTCGTGGGGAGCGCCGGCGACGAGGGAGGTGCGGGTCTTGACCTCGCACACGACCAGGGTGGCGTGGTCGCGCAGCAGGATGTCGACCTCGCCCTCGGGACAGCGCCAGTTCCGTTCGAGGAGCACCAGGCCGCGGCCGGTGAGGTGCCGGACGGCCAGGTCCTCGCCGTAGGCGCCGATCGCCCGGCGGGCGCGTGCGGTGGTCATCGACCCGGCGCTGTCGTCATCGGTCCAGCGTCGGGAGATCCGCACGCCGACGGGGCCGGAGCCCGGCGGCCTGTGGAGGAGCGGGTCCGCGGGCCGGCCCTGTGGACCGACCCGGTCACCACGCGGGACGTCCGTGTCCCCTGGGGCACCGTGAGGCGGGAGAACGACGAGGAGCGACCCCGAGCTCACTCCACGAGCCGCGGCGCACCACAGCGCGGCTCGTGCTCGACCCACAGGTCGGCGCCGCCGAGGTTGAGTCCCAGCATCTCGGACAGCGTCTTGATCACGGTCGCCTGCAGGCTCGCCGTCAAGGTGTTGAGCGAGGACTTGAGGACGTCGGAGATCTGGGTCGTCAGCGCCGTGGTCAGCTGGGAGGTCAGCGCCGAGCTCGCGGTCAGTACGCCGTGGAGCACCGGTCCGGTGAGGAGCCCCAGCAGCCCGGTCTTGCGGTAGTCGTAGCTGCCGCCGACGGACACGGTGGTGGCCAGCGAGAGGGCGCCGATCTGCGGGATCAGCGTGCCCGGGACGGGATACGCCTTCGGGTGGGCGGGGTCGGACCAGTAGGAGGCGGGCACCGTCACGGTCTGCGTCGATGCGGTGACGCCGGTGGCACTCGCCAGCTTCGGCGTCGCCGTGAGGTCGACCTTCAGCGTCGCCGCGCCCAGCACGTCGGTGCCGACCAGGACGCCGACGAGGGAGACCAGCGGACTGAGCACGCCGGGCAGGCCGCCCAGCAGGTTCGTGAGCAGGGTGGTGCTCTTGGAGACGTCGAGCGTGGCGGTGACCGACGCGTGGATCGCGCCGGAGATGCTGGGGGCCGGCACGGCGGCCGAGTTCACCTGGAGGGTGGCGCCCTGTGGGCCGCCGGTGTCGCACCCGTCGACGCTGAGCAGCGTGGCGTCGGCGTGGGCCAGCTTCGTCACCACCGACAGGTCGATGGCGTCCACCTTCGCGACGATGCCGGTCAGCCCGGCGATGGTGACGGGGAGGGTGCGCTCGGGCGACTGGACCCGGGTGGTGAGCACGATCTGGGACGTCTCGGCGAAGTTCCCACTGTTCGTGCAGGCCTTGCGCGGTCCCTCGATGACGCTCAGCGTCGTGGTCAGGGTGATCCCGGCGACCGGGCCGACGGTCAGCCCGGGAATCGCGACGGCGTGCCCCTTGGTGGCGATCAGCACCGAGCCCATCACCAGGTCGAGGACGTTGACGCTCGAGGCCAGTGCCGAGGGATCGCTGGGCGCCGCCTCGATGAGGTCGGCGATCTTGATTGTCGGGGCGCTGAGCGCGACCGCCGCGCGGATGGCCTGGAGTGCGGTGATGGTGGCGGCGCTGGCGCCGTGCCCCGGCGACGACAGGACGTCGATCGACGCCTGGATCAGGTCGGCGACGTTGACGTCGTCGGCCTTCAGCAGCTCGTTGACCGTCCCGACGCCGAGGTTCCCGGTCTCCACGAGGTCGAGCAGGCTCACGTTGGCGTTGGCGATGCCGTCGTAGCCGACCAGCCCGACGTCGAGGTTGGATCCGAGCAGCCCGTTGAGGATCGGGTTGAGGAGCGTGCTGTCGCCACTGCGGACCTTCGCCACGAAGGACCCGATCCGGAAGCAGGCGCCCTTGTCGGCGGAGGCCACGGCCCGGCGCTGCGCCTTGCCGGTCCGGGTGGTCATGATGGGGAACCCGGTCTCGGTGTGAGCGACGACGCGGACGGCGGTCGGGATCAGGGCGTCGTCGGCCGGCCGGCGGTAGGCATGGAAGGAGCCGTCGACCATCTCGCCCCAGACGACCTCCAGGGTCGGCACGTGTCCGTCGTGGGTGCCGATGACGCTGTCGTTGCGGTCCCGACTCTGGTTCGCGAGCGTCTGGTCCTTGCCGCCGGTGGTGAGCTGGGCGAGCGTCTGGCCCTCGTTCAGCTCCTGGGCCAGGTCGAGCGCCACGACGTCGGCCAGCGACTGCGCGTCGGACCGGGCGACGCGCTGCATCCCGAGGTCGACGGCCAGCGCGGCCGCTACCAGCATCACCGCCATCGCGAACGCGGCGAAGATCGCGACGGCGCCCCGCTCGGGTGCGCGCTGCGGCGACACTCAGCTCACCCTCACGGTGGCGGAGTAGCTGAGGCTCTCCGGCAGGGTCCGGTCGACGAGCGGGACGGACGGGATGACGGGGTGGTCCCGGTACGGGTAGGTCACCGTGACGGTGACGCACTGGGCCGTGCCGGTCCCACAGGAGACGGCGGCACCGATCTGGCAGGTGACGTGCGGGTTGTCGCAGCTGAGCGTCGTGCCGCCGACGGAGAGCGTCGCCAACGCGTCGTCGATGGCCTCCTCAGCGGAGGACGTGCGCTGCGAGGGGTCGAGCTGGACAGCGGCCGCTCGCGCCCCCTCGGTGGCGGCCTGGCTGAGCGTCTGGCGGAACGACAGCATCATGCCGTAGCTGACGATGCCGAACACCAGGAGCACGAGAACCGGCACGATCAGGGCGAACTCGACCGCGGCGGTGCCGCGTTCCCGCCGCGTCGACGACGTACGCCCGCCCAGCACGCAATCCCTCATCAGCCGGCCTCCCCGGACTCGCTCCCATGACGCCCCCGAGCGACGTGGCTCACAGTAATGGCCTTCGGAACGCCCGGGGAACGGATCCCGGGGCATTCCACTCGGACGAAGTAGGCGGGCTAGTTCGTTCGGACTAGGCCGGCCTGGTCCCACCCGTGCGGGACGATGGTCCCGTTCGACCCCACCCGTTCGGACGCCGGACGTGGTGCCGCCACGTCACGGCGTTCCCTGACGGTCGGCCAATCTTGGCTCCCGACCCCGATTGTCACCCGTTCGGGCTTCGCTGCCGGCTCCCGGTTGCCGACAATCGGACGGGAGTTCGGTCGGCTCGGGCCGACGACGGGGAGGCAGTCATGGCTCTGGTACGACGGTGGGTGCGCCGCGCCCGGCGGCGGGACGCCGCGCGGGGTGCGGCGGCCGTGGAGTTCGCCCTCGTCGGCGTGATCCTCGTGCTGATCGTGTTCGGGATCCTCCAGTACGGCCTCTACTTCGACGACTCGCTCAACGCCAACCACGGCGTGCGGGAGACCGCGCGGATGTCGGTGGTCGGCAAGACCACCCCCGGCTGCGGTACGCCGGGCTGGCCCGCCATCTCCTGCACCGTCGAGTCGATGGTCGACCGGGCTCCGGCGGACACCTACGTGAAGCTCTCGGCTCCCGACGGCTGGGCGCGCGGCAACCTGCTGCAGGTCTGCGTCCTGGTCCGCTCGCGCGGCGACTTCGGCATGCTGCCGATGCCCAACGGCGGCTTCGTGCGGGCCAGCCTGCGGATGTCGATCGAGGAGGACACGGCCAAGCCGGCGGGCACCGGGACCGCCGACGCCGTACCGACCGGACAGAGCTGGGCATGGTGCGACTGAGCCGCGGCGGGTCGACCGAGGAGCGGGGCGCCGTGGCGGTGCTGGTCGCCCTGATCGCGGTCGTCCTGCTGATGTCGGCGTCGCTGGTGATCGACCTCGGCCTGGCGCGGGACGTCCGCGGCCGGGCGCAGAACGCCGCCGACGCCTCGGCGCTCGCGGCCGGGAACGTCCTCTACGACGCCGCCGGCCGGCCCCAGATCGCGGCCGCGACCGACGCCGCCCGGGCCTACGCCGCCGACAACTTCGACGTCGCCGAGGCGGCGTGGGGCGGGTGCAAGGACGACGGGCACCTGGACTACGCCCCGGACTCGCAGTGCATCTCGTTCGACGACGCCGAGCGTCCGAGCCGGGTCCGAGTGCGGATCCCGAGGCGTGAGGTCAAGACCGCGCTCGCCGGCCTGGTCGGGGTCAGCGAGCTCCACATCAGCGCGCGGGCGACCGCGACCGTCGACCCGGGCGTGGTCTTCAAGTGCTCGCTGTGCGTCCTCGGCGAGGGCCCGCACACCCTGGGCAACGGCGACGCCACCGTCACCGCGAGCAGCGTGCACTTCAACGGAAGCGTCTCGACCGGGCCGAACGGGCACGTCGAGGCGATCGGCGACGGCAACGAGATCACCGTCGAGAAGAGCGCCACCGGCAACTACTCGCCCGCGGCGGAGAAGGTCTCGAAGAAGATGGGCGACCCGCTCGGGGGCTGGGCGATGCCCGCGCCGTACGGAGCGCCGAGGACCAACCCCTGCACCGACGGCCCGGGGGTGTACGGCGACGCCACGCTCGGCAACAAGGACACCTGCACCCTCGCTCCCGGGCTCTACGTCCTCACCGGCACCTGGAGCATGGGCAACAAGACCGTGCTGAAGGGCACCGGCGTCACGATCTACGCGGCGTGCGGGACGCGGACCGCGCCGACCCGCTGCGCCCCGGGCCAGCAGGGCGGTGCCTTCGACGCCACCAACAGCAACGGCGTCACCCTGACGGCCGGCGCCCCCGGGTTCGGCGACCTGGCGATCGTCTACGACCGCAACAACTCCCGGGTGCTCAACATCCAGGGCAACGGCGAGACCACGATCAACGGCACCATCTATGCGCTCAGCTCGCTGCTGTACGCCAACGGCAACTCCGGCAACCAGGTCAACAGCGGCTCGATCATCGTCGACAGCCTCTACATGAACGGGCAGAACTCCCACCTGATCGTCACCAACGGCATAGACCGCGAGTGGCGGGTGCCGCCGAGCGGCCTGCACCTCGCCGACTGAGCAGATCGGGCCGACGGGGCCCGACCACTCAGGACTTCGGCAGCTCCAGGTCGGAGGTCGCCAGCTCCTCGACGTTGACGTCCTTGAAGGTGAGCACCTTGACGTTCTTGGCGAAGCGCGCGGGGCGGTACATGTCCCACACCCAGGCGTCGGCGATGGTCACCTCGAAGAACACGTCGCCGCCCTCGGAGCGGGCCTTCACGTCGACCGAGTTGCACAGGTAGAAGCGGCGGTCGGTCTCGACGACGTACTTGAAGATGCCGACGACGTCGCGGTACTCCCGGTAGAGGTTCAGCTCCTGCTCGGTCTCGTACTTCTCGAGCTCCTCGGCACTCACGAGATCACCCTAGCCCTCGTCGCCAGGCAGCGGCTCGAGACCGGCCGCGCGTCGTACGTTGACGAACCTCATCCGGTGGATCGGCGAAGGGCCGTGCTCCTCCAGCGCCGCGGTGTGGGTGGCGGTGATGTAGCCCTTGTGGGTCTTGAAGTCGTACGCCGGCCACTCCTCGTCGAGCTCGAGCATGATCCGGTCGCGGGTGACCTTGGCGAGCACCGACGCGGCGGCCACGCAGGCCGCGACCCGGTCGCCCTTCCAGACCGCGAGCCCCGGCACGCCGAGCCCGTCGACGGGGAACCCGTCGGTGAGCACGTACGACGCCGGCAGGTCGAGCTTGGCGACGGCCTGCCGCAGCGCCTGCACGTTGGCGACGTGCATGCCGAGCCGGTCGCACTCGTCGTGGGGGATCACCACGACCGACCAGGCCAGCGCCCGGCGCACGATCTGGTCGTAGCAGCGCTCCCGCGCGGCCGCGGTCAGCAGCTTGGAGTCGGCCAGGCCCGGCACGATCCCGGCCTTGCCGGCCGGCAGGATCGCCGCCCCGGCGACGAGCGGACCGGCGCACGCGCCCCGACCGGCCTCGTCGACGCCCGCGACCGGCTCGAAGCCGTGACGCCGCAGCGCGCGCTCGTAGCCGTAGATGCCGGCGTCGCGCCGGACCGTCGCTCCCCTGGGCAGTGTGGACAAGCCGCGCCCCCTAGGCCCCGGGGACGGCGTCGGCCTTCTTCGCCTTCTCCAGCAGGTCGGCCGACGGGGCGTCGGGAACGCTCTCGAACACCTGGGGACGGCTGATCCAGCGCCAGCGGTCCTGCGGCCAGATCAGGGTGAAGACCTTGCCGACGACGAGGTCGGTGTCGACCCACGGGCTCTGCGTGCAGGGGTCCTCGTCGATGCTGCACAGGTGGGCGCGGGAGTCGGCGGAGTGGCCACGGTTGTCGCCGAGGACGAGCAGCTTGCCCTTCGGGATCGGCCCGATGATCCAGTCGCAGGGCTGGGACCGGCCGCCCTCGCGGGCGCCGATGAAGTCGTCGATCTCGGCGTTGCACTGGCCGGGGTCGGGGCCGAGGTAGGCGGACTCGTCGATGGCCTTGCCGTTGACCTTGATCCGGCCCTTCTCGTCACAGCACTCGACGACGTCGCCCTCGGTGCCGATCACCCGCTTCACCAGGTGACCGCCGGTGGGGTACAGGCCCACCTTGGACAGCAGGTTCGCGACACCGGTCGGCCCCTGGGTGTCGCTCGGGCCGAGCCACTCCCCCGGGTCCTGGAAGACCACGACGTCGCCGCGCTTCGGCGTACGCCCGAACCAGTAGGACACCTTCTGGACCAGGATCCGGTCGTTCTTGACCAGGCCCGGCTCCATCGACTCCGACGGGATGTAGAACGCCTGCACGAACAGCGCCTTGATCACGATCGCCAGGCCCAGCGCCACCGCGAGCAGCAGGATGCTCTCCTGCCACACGGGCAGGTGCTTGCGCTGCGCGGAGGAGGACCGGGAGTCCGCCTGGTCGGTCGCCTCGGGGTCAGGGACCTCGGCGGAGTCCGGAGCGGAGTCGTCGGTCGTCACGAGGTAGGAGTCTAGGAGCACGCCCCAGCCGGAACGCACGAAGGCCCGACCGTGTCGGTCGGGCCTTCGTGGTAGCGACGGTCGCGGAGGTCAGACCTCGCGGCGCTCCTTGATCTTGGCCTTCTTGCCGGTGAGGTTGCGCAGGTAGTAGAGCTTCGCGCGACGCACGTCACCGCGGGTGACGACCTCGATGGACTCGAAGATCGGCGAGTGGAGCGGGAAGGTCCGCTCGACACCGACGCCGAAGGAGACCTTGCGGACGGTGAAGGTCCGGCCGATGCCGGAGCCGTGCATGCGGATCACGACGCCCTGGAACACCTGGACCCGCGAACGGTTGCCCTCGATGACCTTGACGTGGACCTTGACGGTGTCACCGGCGCGGAAGGCCGGGACGTCGTCGCGCTTGGCGGCGTTGCCGAGGTCGGTGACCACGGCGGGGGTGGGGTTGCTCATTGCTCTCCTCGCGAATGCGCACAGGTCAGCCGCGGTTGGTGGTGATGGATCGGATCAGGCGTCCCGGTCGGCGATTCCCCTGTGGCAGAAGCGTCCGTGACACCGACCAGCAATGTTCCCACAGGTCGACGTGCGAGACGAAATCTGCTCGTGACACCGGCCCGGGAGGATGTCGCCATGGACTGGGCGCCGCACACCTACGAGCCACGGCCCTGGCGGCAGCGGGTCGCGCGGGGGCCGCGCGCGGACCGCCTGGTGCGCGAGATCGAGGTCTCGCTGCCGCCGTACGTGAGCGGGCTCGACCTCCCCCTGGACCGCGCGCTGAGCGCGATGACCACCGCGAGCGCCGGGGACCTGAGCCATCTCGACCTGGTGCACGGCCGGACCCTGCGCGCCCTCGACCACCTCCAGCTGCGCACCGAGGCGGTCGACTCCTCCAAGATCGAGAACGTCGACGCGAGCCTCGCCGACTACGGCCGCGCGCTGCTGGGGGTCGGGGCGAACGCGTCGGCGGTCTCGATGGCCTCGGCGACCGCCGCACTGCGCCGGATGATCCGCGACGCCGACACCACGCGGTCGATCCGGCCCGAGGCGATCCTGCGCGCCCACCACGAGCTGTTCCGGCGCAACCCGGCCGAGGCCCACCGCGCCGGGACCTTCCGGACGACGCAGAACTGGGTCGGCGGCAGCGACTGGTCGCCCCTCGGCGCACTCCACGTCCCGCCCCCGCCGGAGACCGTCCCCGGCTATCTCGACGACCTGTTCGCCTACGCGAACCGCGACGACGTGCCGGCGGTGGTCCAGGCCGCGGTCGTGCACGCCCAGTTCGAGTCGATCCACCCGTTCATCGACGGCAACGGGCGGATCGGACGCGCGCTCATCCACGCGGTGCTGCGCCGCCGCCGCGCCACCCGACACCTCACCGTGCCGATCGCGTCCGCGTTGGTCGCCCACCGGGAGCGCTACTTCGCCGCGCTCGGCGACTACCGTGCGGGGACGGCGGCCACCCTGGTCGCCATGCTCGCCACCGCGGTCCGGATCGCGACCGCCGAGTCCTGGACGACGGCCACCCGGCTGCACGAGATCCGGGAGAGCTGGGGTGACGCCGTGGGCGGCTCGCGGCCGGGCACCACCGTGCACCGCGTGCTCGACCTGCTGACCGAGGCGCCGATCGTGAACCCGGCGTCGGTCGCCGAGCGGGTTGACGTACCGGAGGCCGAGGCGGCCGCGGTCATCGACCGGCTGACGACGGCGAAGGTGCTGCGCCGGGCACCCCGCTCGCGCCGGGCGCCGGTGTGGCTGGCCGACGCGGTCCTCGACGAGGTGGCCGGGCTGAGCACCCGGATCCAGGAGTCGTCGCGCCGGATGCGGGAGCACTAGCCTGGTGGAACGGCGCGGGCCCGCCCCGGCGAACCGGGACGGGCCTGCGCGTCGTACGACGGCCGGGTGACTCAGTCGAGCGCGTAGCCCTCGCCGTGGAGCACCAGGTCGATGCCGGCGATCTCGTCCTCCTCCTTGGCGCGGAAGCCGATCGTCTTCTCGATCGCCGTGGCGAAGACGTAGGAGACGACGAAGGAGAACGCGATCACGGTGAGCGAGGAGAGCAGCTGGGCCAGGAACAGCTTGACCTCGCCACCGAACACCAGGCTGCCGCCGGTGAGCGCCTCAGCGCCGAAGATGCCGACCCACAGGCAGCCGATGAAGCCGGCGACCAGGTGGATGCCCACCACGTCGAGGGTGTCGTCGAAGCCGAGCTTGAACTTCAGGTCGACCGCGAAGGCACAGATCGCACCGGAGACCAGGCCGAGCACCATCGCCCAGATCGGGGTCAGGAAGGCGCAGGCCGGGGTGATCGCGACCAGGCCGGTGACGATGCCGGACGCGGCGCCGACCGCGGTGGCCTTGCCGTCCTTGAACGCCTCGACCGCGATCCAGCCGAGCAGGGCGGCCGCGGGGGCGACCAGGGTGTTGAAGAAGATGAGCGAGGTCTGCCCCTCGTCGGCGCCGTAGACGCCGGTGTTGAAGCCGTACCAGCCGAACCACAGGATCGCGGCGCCGATCAGCACCAGCGGCACGTTGTGGGCGACCGTCTCCTCCTTGGAGAAGCCGATCTTGCGCTTGCCCAGCACCAGGGCGAGCGCCAGCGCCGCCGCACCGGCCGACTGGTGGATCACGGTGCCGCCGGCCCAGTCGAGCGCACCCTGGCCCAGGCCCCACACGTTGTTGGCGAGCCAGCCGTAGAAGGTGCCCTCGCCGTCGACGCCCCAGATCCAGCGGAAGGTCGGGAACACGACGAACGTGGTGAACAGCGTGGCGAACAGCATCCAGGGCCAGAACCGTGCCCGGTCGGCGACCGCGCCGGAGACCAGCGCCACGGTGATGATGCAGAACGCGACCAGGAAGGCGTGGCTGCCGAAGGCGTTGCCGGCCTCGCCGCCGCCGACCCCGGTCATCAGGTCGCTCATGCCGAAGTCCTGGAACGGGTTGCCGAACAGCTTGCTGCCCCCGTCCGTCCCGTTCCCGGCGATGCCGGTGCCCCCGATGAGGACATAGAGGAGGACCACGACGGCGATCGAGCCGAAGCTCAGCATCATCATGGACACGACGGACTTCTGCTTGACCAGGCCGCCGTAGAAGAAGGCCAGCCCGGGGGTCATGAACAGCACCAGGGCGGCACACAGCAGCTGCCAAGCGAGATCGGTAGTCATAAGCGAACCTCTTGCTCTACTCGGGAAACGTGGCGCAGGGCAGCAGCCCTGCTGCCGGCGTCCGTGGAGAGCATCGCGGCGTGGGGTTTCGCCGGGGTCCGGGGCAGGTTTCGGGGCGGTTACAGCTCGCCCGGCCGTGTGACGTCCCGATGACGCCGGGCCGTCTCGTCCGGCACCCGCTTGGTCAGCGTGACGGTGTGGGGCGGGCCCGGCAGGCCGGCGCGCAGCCGGAAGCCCGCCCGCTTGTACAGGCGCTGGTTGCGCGCGCTCGCCGCGCCCGTGAACAGCAGGTACGACGTCACGCCGGCCGGCGCCACCGCCTGGATGTGCTCGAGCAGGGCGCGCCCCAGCCCGCTGCCCTGCAGGTCGGGCGCGACCATGATCCGGCCGATGTCCCAGGTGTGCTCGCCGTCGAGCCGGCCGCGCACCGCGCCGACCAGTCGGCCGGCCCGCCGCACGACATAGGTGTCCCACTCCGCGATCGAGGCGCGGACGTCGTCGAGCGACTCCTGGAGGGCCGGGATGTCGAGGGTGTCGTTGGCCAGCGCCTCCTGCACCCAGCAGGCTCGCTGGAGGGTCAGGATCTCCCCCGCGTCGCCCGGGGTGGCACGCACGATCGGGCTGCCGTCGTCGAGCACCGACGGGGCGAGCAGGTCGGGGCGACGCTCGGCGGTCCGTCGTACGGCCTGCTCGTGGCGCCAGGCCGCGACCTTGCCGTGGTCGCCCGAGCGCAGCACCGCGGGGACCTCGCGACCGCGCCAGGCCGGCGGCTTGGTGTAGACGGGGTACTCCAGCAGCCCGCCCTCGGCGTGCGACTCCTCCACCAGCGAGGCGGCGTTGCCCATGAAGCCGGGCAGCAGCCGCACCACGGCCTCGGTGATCGCCAGCGCCGCGACCTCTCCCCCGTTGAGGACATAGTCGCCGAGGCTGATCTCGCGCACCTCGGCCACCTCGCGCGCATGGTCGATCACCCGCTGGTCGATGCCCTCGTAGCGGCCGCACGCGAACACCAGGCGCTCCCGGGTCGCGAGCTCCTCGGCGAGGCGCTGGTCGAACGGCTCGCCCGAGGGCGTCGTGAAGACGACCGTCGCCCCCGGCGTGAGCAGCTCGTCGAACGCCTCGCCCCACGGCTCGGGCTTCATGACCATCCCCGCGCCGCCGCCGTACGGCGTGTCGTCGACAGTGCGGTGCCGGTCGTGGGTCCAGCGCCGCAGGTCGTGGACGCCGAACTCCAGCAGCCCGCTCGCCGCCGCCTTGCCCGGCAGCGAGAGCTCCAGGGGCGCGAAGAAGTCGGGGAAGATGGTGAGGTAGTCGAGCCTCACGCGTCGTCCTCGTCGTCGGGGAAGGGCGTGACCAGCCCGGGCCGGTCGGCGATGACCACCCGCCCGCCGGCCACGTCGACCTCGGGCACCAGCGCGGTCACGAACGGCACCAGCGCCTCGCGCCGGTCCGGCGTCTCGATCCGGAGCAGGTCCTGGGCGCCGTGGGTCAGCCCGACCACCTCGCCGAGGTGGACGCCCTCGAGGTCGTAGGCGGCGAGCCCGACCAGCTGGTGGTCGTAGAACTCGTCGGGGTCGTCGGGGCTCTCGTCGGCGGGTACGACGGCGCGCAGCACCACACCGCGGGCCGCCTCGGCCGCGGTCCGGTCCGGCAGCTCCGCGAAGCTCGCGAGCAGCACGCCCTGGTGCCAGCGGGTGCGGGTGACGGTGAGGGTGCGGGCGGCGAAGGCCGAGCCGCGCGGCGCCTCGACCCGGAGCACCGCGCCGTCGGCGTACCGGCGCTCGGGCTCGTCGGTGCGCACGTCGACGGTCACCTCGCCCCGGATGCCGTGCGGCTTCCCGATCCGGCCGACGACGACCTCCAGCGATTCCATGCGGTGCATTCTCCCGGAAATGCGAGCAGCCCCGCACATCGGTGCGGGGCTGCTCGGGTGGGTCGTGCTCAGCGGCGGTCGGTGTCGACGAAGTCGATCCGGGTGCTGCTGTTGCCGGCGATCGCGGAGATCACGGTGCGGAAGGCGGTGGCGGTGCGACCACTGCGCCCGATCACCTTGCCGAGGTCGTCGGGGTGGACCCGGACCTCGAGCACCGAGCCGCGGCGCAGCTGCTTGTCGCGCACGACGACGTCGTCGGGGTGGTCGACCACTCCGCGGACGAGGTGCTCCAGCGCGTCAGCCAGCATCGGCTCAGGCCTCGGCGTTCTCGTCGGCCGGGGTCTCGGCGGTCTCCTCGGCGGCGGCCTCGGCCGGCGCCTCCTCGACCTTCTCCTCGACCTTGTCGGCCTTCTTGTCGGCCTTCTTCTTCGCGGTGGTCGCCGAGGCCTTGGGCTCGCTGGCGACCTCCTTGAGGGCCTCGTTGAAGATCTCGAGCTTGTCGCGCTTGGGCTCCTTGACCTTGAGGGTGCCCTCTGCGCCGTCGATGCCCTTGAACTTCTGCCAGTCGCCGGTGACCTTGAGGATGGCCTCGACGGCCTCGGACGGCTGCGCGCCGACGCCCAGCCAGTACTGCGCCCGCTCGGAGACGACGTCGATGTACGACGGGTCCTCCTTGGGGTGGTACTTGCCGATCTCCTCGATCACCGCGCCGTCGCGCTTCTTGCGCGAGTCGACGATGACGATGCGGTACTGCGGGACCCGGACCTTGCCCAGGCGCTTCAGACGAATCTTGACGGCCACGTTTGTGGTGTCTCCTTGAGAACTGGTGGTGGGTGAGCCAGGGACGACCAGGTGGGGACACCGGCGCCCGGACTCGGACGGGTTCTGCCACCACCGGTTGAGAGGGACCGGACGTCGCAGAACTCAGTCGGACAGTCTGCCACGCCGGGTCGGCAGGGCAGAAATCAGGGGAGGCGCCGACGGCCCCTCAGGCAACGACCCTGCCGCGCAGCACCACCCGGGACGGCTCGGTGAGCACCGAGAGGTCCTCGACCGGGTTGCGGGGGTAGATCACGAAGTCGGCGGGGTCGCCCTCGTCGAGGCCGGGATTCCAGCCCAGCCAGGCCCGGCCGCGCCACGAGGCCGCGCCCAGCACGTACTCGTTCGGCAGGCCCATCGCCGCCATCGCGAGGATCTCCTCGTGGAGCACCCCGTGGCGTGCCGACCCGCCACCGTCGCTGCCGACGTACATCGCGACGCCGGCGTCGTAGGCGGCCATGAGCACCTCGCGCCGGGTCCGGAAGAGCGCCTCCATGGTCGCGCCGTACGCCGGGAACTTGCCCTGCGCGGCGGCCACGAACTCGGGGAACTTGCTCGTCTGCAGCACCGTCGGCACCAGCGCGACGCCCTGGTCGACCATCCGGGCGAGGTGCGCCTCGGAGAGACCGGTGCCGTGCTCGATGCAGTCGATGCCGGCGTCGAGGAGCGGGCCGAGCGAGTCGGCGCCGAAGCAGTGCGCGGTGACCTTCGCACCCTGCGCGTGGGCGACCCCGATCGCGGCCGCGACCGCGTCGGCGGGGAAGGACGGCGCCAGGTCGCCCTCCTCCCGGGAGATCCAGTCGCCGACCAGCTTCACCCAGCCGTCGCCGGCCGCGGCCTGCTCGGCGACCGCGTCGGCGAGACCGTCGGGCTCGACCTCCTGGGCGTAGTTGCGCAGGTATCGCCGGGTGCGGGCGACGTGCCGCCCGCAGCGGATCAGCCGGGGCAGGTCCTCGCGGTCCTGGACCCAACGGGTGTCGGCCGGTGACCCGCAGTCGCGGGTGAGCAGCACGCCGTTGTCGCGGTCCGCGACGGCGGTCCGCTCGATCTCCGCGTCGTCGACCGCTCCCCCGTCGGCGAGACCGAGGTGGTTGTGGGCGTCGACCAGGCCCGGGACGATCCAGCCCTCGCCGGCCGTCTCCGCACCCACCAGCCCGGGCGGACGCTCGTAGGTGACCCGCCCGTCGACGACGTACACCTCCCGGGGCTCGCCGTCGGGCAGGACCGGACCGGAGAACCGCAGCGCACTCACGTGCGCGACGCTACCAACGCCGCCGGTCGGGCGATGCCCCCGAAGGGGGTCACAGGCGAGCCAGCAGCCAGGTCGGCGAGAGAGTCGTCGCACCGACCCCGTGGACCCGGGCGTCCAGCGCCCGGTCGGCGGTCACCACGACGACCCGGCCGCCCTTGTCGGCCACCCGCTCCGTGGCCTTGCGCGCCTCCGCGAGGATCGTCGTATCGCCGTCCTTGGCGGCGTGCACGGTCCGCACGTGCGCGTCCTTGCCGGCCCGGACACCGCCCTTGGCCTGGCCCTCGAGCACGAGCACGACGACGTCGTACTCGATGTCGGCCACGAGGAGCTGCTCGTGGAGCCGAGCAGCCGCGCCCGCCCGGTCCTTCCACCAACCGTCTGGCCGGGCGCCCACGACGTTCGCGCCGTCCACGATGAGGACCGAGGTCATCTCACTCCCTGGGATCTTGGCGACGTCAGAAGCGTCGATTGGGCACAGACTGCACCGCATTGGCCCCGATTTGCACGGTTTGGTCCCAAACCGCAACAGGGCCGAATCCAAGTTGAGTGGCCTACGTAAGAAACCCGCCCTACTTGAGGAACTTCGAGAAGTCCTTGGGCAGCTGCAGGTTCTCCGCCGCGGCCTCGTAGTCGATGTCCTTGCCGATGCCGAACGGGTTCGGCTTGGCCTCGGCGGCCTTCGCCTTGGCCGCGGCCGCCTCCTGCGCGGCCTTGGCCGGGTTGCCGGAGCGCCGGGCGCCCTTGCCCTTGGCCTGCTTGGCCTTCTGCTTGGCGCTGACCCGCTTGCCGCCGCCGGGCCCGCCCATGCCGGGCATCCCCGGCATCCCGGGCATCCCGGGCATCCCGCCACCCCGGGCCATCTGCATCATCATCTTGCGCGCCTCGAAGAAGCGGTCGACGAGGCCGTTGACGTCGGAGACGCTGCGTCCCGAGCCCTTGGCGATGCGGGCGCGGCGGGAGCCGTCGATCAGCTTGGGGTTGGCGCGCTCGGCGGGCGTCATCGAGCGGATGATGGCCTCGATCCGGTCGATCTCGCGCTCGTCGAAGTTCTCGAGCTGCTCGCGGATCTGGCCCATGCCGGGCAGCATCCCGAGGATCTTCTGCATCGAGCCGAGCTTCTTCAGCTGCTGCATCTGCGCGAGGAAGTCGTCGAGGGTGAAGTCGCCCTGGGTGAGCTTCTCGGCGGCCTTGAGCGCCTCCTCCTGGTCGAAGGCCTTCTCGGCCTGCTCGATCAGGGTCAGGACGTCGCCCATGTCGAGGATTCGCGAGGCCATCCGGTCGGGGTGGAAGACGTCGAAGTCGGTCATCTTCTCGCCGGAGGAGGCGAACATGACCGGCTTGCCGGTGACCTGGCGGATGGACAGCGCGGCACCGCCGCGGGCGTCGCCGTCGAGCTTGGTGAGGACCACGCCGTCGTAGCCGACGCCGTCGAGGAAGGCCTGGGCGGTGACCAGGGCGTCCTGGCCGATCATCGCGTCGACGACGAACAGAACCTCGTCGGGCTGGACGGCGTCGCGGATGCCGGCGGCCTGCGCCATCATCTCCGCGTCGACGCCGAGGCGGCCCGCGGTGTCGACGATGACGACGTCGTGGAGCTTGCGCTTGGCCTCCTCGATCGAGGCCTTCGCGACGGAGACCGGGTCGCCGACGCCGTTGCCGGGCTCGGGGGCGTAGACGGGCACGCCGACCTTCTCGCCGTTGACCTGCAGCTGCTGGACGGCGTTGGGGCGCTGCAGGTCGCAGGCCACCAGCATCGGGGTCTTGCCCTGCTCCTTGAGCCACAGCGCGAGCTTGGCCGCGAGCGTGGTCTTGCCGGCGCCCTGGAGGCCGGCCAGCATGATCACGGTGGGCCCGGTCTTGGCGTAGCGCAGCCGGCGCGTCTCGCCGCCGAGGATCGCCACCAGCTCGTCGTTGACGATCTTGACGACCTGCTGGGCGGGGTTCAGCGCCTGGCTGACCTCCTCGCCCCGGGCGCGCTCCTTGACCGCGGCGACGAAGTCCTTGACGACCGGGAGCGCGACGTCGGCCTCGAGCAGCGCGATCCGGATCTCGCGGGCGGTCGCGTCGATGTCGGCCTCGGAGAGCCGCCCCTTGCCGCGGAGGTTCTTGAAGGTCGCGGCGAGACGGTCGGACAGTGTGGCGAACAAGAGCGAGTCCTCGAGGGAGACGGAAAACGGCCAGGATCCACTCTAGTTGAGGTGCCTACACTGACGAGCATGACCGTCGCCGTCTTCCTCGGAGCGGGCCTCGTGCTGCTCGTCCTGGTGCTCGTCGCCGGCCACCGCACGCTCCGCCACGGCGGACCCACCGGCAGCGGCGTCGCCGACGGGATGGGCAGCTTCATCGACGTCTTCGACCCGGCCCGGGCCCGGGCCGACCGCGACCTGAAGTCCCACGACAACCAGGGGACGGTCACGCCCAACCCCGATGACGACGACCGGCCGGTCCGGGTCGACCTCAGCTCGGGCGTGGCGAGGGTACGCCGGACCCGCTGACCGCGCGCCGCACCGCGTGGGCGGCCTCGGCGGCCCTAGTCTCCGACAGCGCGCCGGCCGCGACCTCCTGGACGTAGAACACGTCCACCGCCTGCGGCCCCAGCGTGGAGATGTGCGCCGAGCGCACCGTCATGTCCAGGGCGGCGAGCGCGGCGCTCACCAGGTGGACCACGCCGAGCCGGTCGGCGGCGCGCACCTCGAGCACGGTCGCGTGGTCGCTCGCCTCCGGCCGTACGACGACCGCCGGGTCCAGCTCGCCGGGGACCTGTCGCGCCGCGAGCCGGGCGGCGGGGTCCACCCGCCGGGAGGTGACCGCGTCCAGCTGGTCGCCCAGGGCACCGGGGTCGAGGCCGCTCTCGGCGACGTCCCAGATCGACACGGCGTACTCCCCCTGCGCCCACAGCCGGGCGGCGCGCACCGCGACCCGGCGCAGCGCGAACACGGCGGCCACGTCGGCGAGCAGCCCGACCCGGTCCAGGGCCACCACCGTGACCCGGGAGCCGTCGACGACCGGCTCGACGACGATCGAGACGTCGCCGTCGACGACCCCGGCCGGGACCGGGATCTCGTCGACGGTGAACGCGGGCGGCGCGCTCCCCCGCTCCAGCGCGGCGCGGGCCCGGCGGGAGAGGTCGAGCACCAGCCCGGCCCGCCACGACGACCAGGCCTTGGGCGAGGCGGCCTTGGCGTCGGCCTCGGTGAGCGCGGTCAGCAGGGCCAGCGCGTCGAGGCTGTCGATGTGCTCCAGGAGGGCGTCGATGGTGGCCGGGTCGTCGGGGTCGCGGGTGGTGGCGACGTCGGCGAGCAGCAGGTGCCAGCGCACCAGCTGGGCGATCAGCTCGACCTCCCGGGCCCCGAAGCCCATCCGGGTGGCGATGGCCCGCGCGATCGGGGCGCCCGCGACGCTGTGCTCGGTCAGCTCGCCCTTCCCGATGTCGTGGAGCAAGGCGGCCACCACGAGCACGTCCGGGCGCGACACCTCGCGGATCAGCGCGGCCGCCTCGACGCAGGTCTCGACGACATGCCGGTCGACGGTGAACCTGTGGATGGCCGAGGCGTGCGGCAGCAGCCGGATCCGCTCCCACTCCGGCAGGATCCGGTCCAGCGCACCGGTCTCGTCGAGGGTCTCCCACACCGGCAGCAGTCCCGGCCCCGCCGCCAGCAGCCGCACCAGCTGTTGGCGCGCCTCGTCGGGCCACGGCTCGGGGAGGGCTCCGCCCTCGCGCACCAGCCGCGCCGCGGTCGGCGGAGCGAGCACGACGTCGCGCACCGCCGCCTCCGCCGCCGCGCGGAGCAGCAGCACCGGGTCCGCCGCGGGCCGGACCCCGGCCTCCAGCACGATCTCGCCACGCGAGAGCGCGATGCCGGGCGCCACCCGCTCCAGCTCCGGGCGCCGCGGACGCGCGGCCGGGGTGCGTCTTACGGCGTCGTCGGCACGCCGCCAGGCCAGCCGCGACAGGTGGGTCACCCGCCGCCCGAGCTCGCGCACGTAGCGCTGTGCCGCCGCCTCGTCAGGCAGCCCGAGCCCCTCGGCGAGCGGCCCCCAGTGCTCGGGCGCGATCCGGTCGGAGGCCCGGCCCGCCGCGTCGTGCAGCAGGTCGCGTACGTCGAGCAGCTGCTGCCGGCAGCGCTCCAGGTCGGCCGCGGGCACGTCGACCAGCCAGGTCGCGGTCAGGCTCTTGAGCACGGTCGCGTCCCGCAGCCCGCCCTCGGCCTCCTTGAGGTCGGGCAGGGACAGATGCGCCAGCTCCCCGACCAGCCGGTGGCGGCTGCGGACCAGCTCGCGCAGCTCCGGCAGCCGCTCCCGGGCCTGGCGCCGCCAGTGGGCCAGCGTGGTGGCCCGCAGCCGCAGCGCAAGGCTGGGGTCGCCCGCCACCTGGCGTACGTCGAGCAGGCCGGAGGCCACCCGCACGTCCGCCTCGGCCGCGGCCAGCATCTCGGGGAGGGTGCGCACGGCGTGGTCGAGCTTGGCCCCCGAGTCCCACAGCGGGTACCAGACCCGGCCCGCCAGCTCGTGCCACCGCTCCTCGTCGACGCCCTCGTCGGCCACGAGGACCACGTCGAGGTCGGAGTACGGCGCCAGCTCGCCCCGCCCGTAGCCACCCACCGCGACCAGCGCGACACCCGTGTCGGGACCGGCGGCGTCGTCGTACGCGCTCAGGCAGAGCGCGTCGGCCGCCTCGGTCCGGGCGGCCCGCTCGGCTGCGGTCATCCCGGGCCGTGACCGAAGTGCGGACGGGCCCCGCCGGTGGCGGTGTGCAGGTCGTAGGCGGTCTCGGCGTGGATGACCAGGTCGACGCCGGCGACCTCGTGCTCCGGGTCGACCCGGAAGCCGACGGTCCGTTCCAGCACCCACACCAGCAGCGCGGTCATGGTGAAGGAGAACACGAGGGTCGCGCCGGCCGCCACCAGTTGCTTGCCGAGCTGGTCGGCTCCCCCGCCGTAGAGCAGCCCGTCGACGTGCGTCACCGAGGAGGAGGCGAGCAGGCCGATCAGGACGGTCCCGACCAGGCCGCCGACCAGGTGCACGCCGACCACGTCGAGGGAGTCGTCGTACTTGAAGGTGTACTTGAGCCCGACCGCGAGCGCGCAGATCGCGCCCGCGGCGAGGCCGACCAGCATCGCGCCGATCGGCGTGACCGCGCCGCAGGACGGGGTGATCGCGACCAGGCCGGCGACCACGCCCGACGCGGCGCCGAAGGACGTGGCGTGGCCGTCGCGGTAGCGCTCGACGGCGAGCCAGGCGAGCAGCCCGGTGCAGCCGGCGAGCAGGGTGTTGACGAAGACGATGGCCGCGGTGTTGTCGGCGGCCAGTGCGGAGCCGGCGTTGAAGCCGAACCAGCCGAACCACAGCAGGCCGGCGCCGACCATGACGAGCGTCAGGTTGTGCGGCTTCATCGGGTCCCGGCCGAAGCCGACCCGACGCCCCAGGACGAGCGCCGCCGCGAGCCCGGCCGCACCGGAGTTGATCTCCACCGCCGTACCGCCGGCGAAGTCGAGCGCACCGAGCCGGCTCGCCATCCAGCCGCCACCGAAGATCCAGTGCGCGACCGGCGCGTAGACCAGCACCGTCCACAGCGCGGCGAACAGCAGCCAGGTCCCGAACCGGGTGCGATCGGCGATCGCGCCGGCGATCAGCCCGACCGTGATCACGGCGAACAGGCCCTGGAAGGCCGCGAAGAGGGTGATCGGGTACGACGCGTCGGGGTCGGCCTCGAGCATCCCCTTGAACCCGAGGTACTGGGTGGGGTCGCCGATCAGTCCGCCGCCGAGACCGTCGCCGAAGGCCAGCGAGTAGCCGACGAGGACCCACGCCACCATGACCACGGCCAGCGCCCCGAAGACCATCATCATCATGTTCAGCACGCTCTTGGAGCGGACCATCCCGCCGTAGAAGAAGGCGAGGCCCGGTGCCATCAGCAGGACCAGGGCGGCCGCGGCGAGCAGCCAGGCGGTGTCACCGGCGGCCGAGGCCGGCGCCGCGGACGCGACGAGGAGCAGATCAGGCATCCCGACACTGTGCGGTGACTTTGTTTCGCGCGTGTAACGCGTCTCCCGGCGGCGGTTACGCGCGGGTGAAGCCGGGGCCCGCCACGCCGGCGGGCCCCGGTCACGAGGCGTTCTCAGTTCACAGTGCGGCCGTGTCGGTGTCGCCGGTGCGCACCCGCACCACCGACTCGACCGGGCTCACCCAGACCTTTCCGTCGCCGATCCGGCCGGTGTGGGCCGTCTTCGTGATGATCCCGACGATGTCGGTCGCGTCGGCGTCGTCGACGACGATCTCGATCCGGATCTTGGGGACCAGGGCGATGTCGTACTCCGCGCCCCGGTAGACCTCGGTGTGGCCCTTCTGCCGTCCGTAACCGCTGACCTCGCTGACCGTCATCCCGGTGACGCCGAAGGCCTCGAGCGCCTCCCGGACGTCCTCCCACTTGTGCGGCTTGATGACCGCGGTGACCAGCTTCATGCGCTTACCTCCGAAGGGGTGGACGTGCTCAGGAGCGAGGTACGACGAGCGGCACCGCCGCCGGTGGTGAGATCGTAGGCCGCCTCACCGTGCTCGGCGAAGTCGATCCCGTCGACCTCGTCCTCCTCCGGGAGCCGCAGGCCGATCGCGGCCTTGATGCCGAGCCCGACCACCAGGGTGGCGATCGCCGACCAGACCATCGCGAAGAGCGCGACCAGGACCTGGACGACCAGCTGCTTGGCGCCACCCCCGGTGAGCAGGCCGCCCTCGTTGGACGCGAGGAAGCCGACGCCGATGGTGCCGATCAGGCCACCGACGAGGTGGACGCCGACGACGTCGAGGGAGTCGTCGTAGCCGAAGCGGTACTTCAGGCCGACCGCGAGGGCGCAGACGCCACCGGCGACCAGGCCGAGCACGATCGAGCTCCAGGGCACCAGGTTGCCGCAGGCCGGGGTGATCGCGACCAGGCCGGCGACCACGCCGGACGCGGCGCCGAGCGAGGTCGCGTGCCCGTCGCGGAGCTTCTCCACGAGCAGCCAGCCCATCATCGCGGCGCAGGTGGCCAGCGTGGTGTTCAGCCAGACCAGGCCGGTCTCGGTGGTGTAGGCGTCGAGGTTGACGATCGAGCCGACGTTGAAGCCGAACCAGCCGAACCACAGCAGGCCGGCGCCGATCATGGTCAGGGTCAGGTTGTGCGGCTTCATCGGCTCCTTGCCGAAGCCGAGCCGCCGGCCGAGCAGGAGTGCGAGGACCAGGCCCGCGACACCGGCGTTGATGTGGACGACGGTGCCGCCGGCGTAGTCGATCGGTGCCACCTCGGCGCCGCCGTCACCGGAGAACAGCAGGTCGGCCAGGCCGCCCTCGACGCCGCTGAGGAAGCCCCCGCCCCAGACCATGTGGGCCAGCGGGAAGTACGACAGGGTCACCCAGATCGGCAGGAAGACCAGCCAGGCCGAGAACTTCATCCGGTCCGCCACCGCGCCGCTGATCAGCGCCGCGGTGATCACCGCGAAGGTCAGCTGGAAGGCCACGAAGACGTAGTTGGCGGGGTCGGTGCTCTCCAGCCCGAACTGCGTGAACGGGTTGGAGAAGAGCTTGCCGATCTCCTTGCCGGTCGCGCCGTCCGCGGTGGCGAAGGTCGTGCTGTACGACATCGACCAGCCCCACAGGGCGTACACGATGCCCACCACGCCGAGGGCGCTGAAGGACATCATCATCATGTTGAGCACCGACTTGGTCCGGCTCATGCCGCCGTAGAAGAGCGCCAGTCCGGGGGCGGTCATCAACAAGACGAGCGAGGCCGACACCAGCATCCAGGTGTAGTAGCCGTTTTCCACACCCGAACCATCGGCGGCCCAGGTTTCGGCTCAGCCGACCGGATGTTTCGGGCAGGTAACGGGTGCCCCGGGCCGGTTACGGGACCGTGACGGGCACCGTGGCGCGGAACCGGCGAGAGCTCAGCCCAGCAGCGCGTCGACGAACGCGGCCGCGTCGAAGGGCGCCAGGTCGTCGGGGCCCTCGCCGAGGCCGACCAGCTTGACGGGTACGCCGAGCTGGCGCTGCACCGCGACCACGATGCCACCCTTCGCGGAGCCGTCGAGCTTGGTGAGCACGATGCCGGTCACGTCGACCACCTCGGAGAACACCTTGGCCTGGATCAGCCCGTTCTGGCCGGTCGTGGCGTCGAGCACGAGCAGCACCTCGGTGACCGGGGCCTGCTTCTCGATCACCCGCTTGACCTTGCCGAGCTCGTCCATCAGGCCCTGCTTGTTCTGCAGCCGGCCCGCGGTGTCGACTACGACGGTGTCGACGCCGCGGTCCACGCCCTGCTTGACGGCGTCGAAGGCGACGCTCGCCGGGTCCCCGGCCTCGGGACCGCGGACCACCTCGACGCCGACCCGCTCACCCCAGGTGGCGAGCTGCTCGGTCGCGGCGGCGCGGAAGGTGTCGGCCGCGGCGAGGAGCGCGGTGCGGTCGTCGGCCACCAGGATCCGGGCCAGCTTGCCGACCGTGGTGGTCTTGCCGGTGCCGTTGACGCCGACGACCAGGACCACGCCCGGGGCCTCGCCCTCGCCGCTCACCTTCAGCGAGCGGTCCATGCCCGGGTCGACCAGGTTGATCAGCTCCTCGCGCAGCACCTGACGGGCGTCGGGGGCGGCGCCGCCCTCGACCCGCAGGCGGGTGCGGAGCCGCTCGACGAGCTCCTGGGTGGGCGCGACGCCGATGTCGGCCGCGAGGAGCAGGTCCTCGATCGCCTCCCAGGTGTCCTCGTCGAGCTTCTCGCGGCTCAGCAGGCCGAGCAGGCCACGGCCGAGGGCATTGGACCCCGCCAGCCGCTGGCGCAGCCGGACCAGGCGGGAGGCCGGCTTCTCCGGCGTCTCCACCGTGGGCGCGGCGGGCTCCTCGACCACGACCTCGGCCGGGGGTGCCTCGACCGGCGCCTCGACCGCATCGGGCGTCTCGACGGTCTCGGCGGGCGGGGCCGGCGGAGCGACGACGTCGGTGGTCGCGTCGGGCACCCGCGGCGTCCGGCGTACCCGAGTCCCGACGAAGCCGACGATCGCGAGGACGCCGACGACGGCGATCCCGATGACGAGGTAGAGCCATTCCTGCATGGGCCCCATCCAATCACCGTGACCCCGGGACGTCGGATTCCGGAGGGTAGATTGCGGCCGTGCCCGACGAACACCAGCCCGGACCGGCCACGCCCGACGTCGCGGCCTTCGAGCGCGCCGGCCGGGACCGGCTCGCCGCGCGCGACGAGCTCGAAGGCCTGCGCGCCGAGGTCGCGACCCTGCGCGCCGCGCTCGAGCGGACCCAGGTCGAGCACGCCCGCCGGGTGCGGGAGCTGGAGGCCGAGCTCGCCGCCCGGGACGCGCGCCCGGGCGCACGCCTGCGCCGCAAGGCCGGAGCCGTCGCCCGGCGGCTGCGCGACTGAGCGACTGAGCGACTGAGCGACTGAGCGACTGAGCGGCGACCGCCGGCCGACTCAGCGGATCTGGTAGGGCTCCGGGATCACCTTGTAGTCGCCCCATCGCTGCTTGATCAGCCGGCGCTCGAAGCCATGGACCCGAGGGTCGCGGGTGGCCGACTCGAAGTGGTGGAGCACGACGTCGTGCAGCCACAGGCAGCGCAGGCCGTGCCGACGGACCTTGAGGCAGAAGTCGACGTCGTTGAAGTTGCCGGGCAGCAGCTCGGTCAGTCCGCCGACCTCGTCGAACACCTCGCGACGTACGGCGAGGCAGGCGGCGGTGACCGCGGACACCTCACGGTTGATCTGGAGCTCGCCGCGACTCCCCAGCGCGTCGCCGTCGGCCTTGAAGTAGTGGTGGTGCAGGGTGCCGCTGCCGTAGATGATCCCGGCGTGCTGGATCCGGCCGTCCTCGAAGAGCAGCTTCGCCCCGGTCACCCCGACCCCCGGCTCGCGCAGCGGGGCGATCAGGGTCTCGACCAGCCCGTCGGACACCGCCTCCGTGTCGTCGTTGAGGAGGACCAGCACCTCACCCGTCGCATGCAGCGCGCCGACGTTGATCTTGGCCGAGAAGCTGAACGGCTCCGTGAAGGCCACCAACCGCACCTCGGGGATGCTCGCCAGCTCCGCCAGCACCTCGTCCGGGGTCTCCCTGTCGTAGACCACCACCACCTCGATCGCGCGGTGCCGCGAGCTCGCCAGCACCGATCGGATCGCCTCGACCACGAGCACCCGCGACCGTCCGCCGACCTCGGCGCGTGAGCCGCGGGTCGGCACGATGACGCTCACCGGCGTGGTGAGGTCGGGCTCGCGGCGGACCCGGTAGAGCCACGGCCGGGGTCCGTGCTCCACGGTCGCGGCGATGCCGAGCCGGTCGAGGTGGTCCTGCACCGCCCGGACCCCGGCCACGCTGGCGTACGGCTTGGCCTCGGGGTCCGCGGCCGCCGAGCCCGGAACCTCGCGCCAGTAGTAGAGGACCTCCGGGACGTGCAGCACCCGGCCGCCGCGCTCGGTGACCCGGAGCACCAGGTCGTGGTCCTGGGAGCCGTCGTAGCCCGGCCGGAAGCCGCCGACCTCGACCACCCGCGAGCGGCGCAGCATCGAGAGGTGCAACGTGTACATGTGGTGCCGCAGCCGCTCCGGCGACCACTCCGGCTTGCGGAACGGCTTCTTGCGCCGCCCGTCATCGGTCATCCGGGCCTGGTCGCTGTAGGCGTAGTCGACCTCGTCGGGGCGTTCGTCGGCGTCGACCGCCGCCAGCATGGTGGCGAGAGCATGCGGCTCGAGGACGTCGTCGTGGTCGAGCAGCACCACGAACTCACCCGTCGCCCGGTCCAGGCTGTCGTTGCTGGCCGCCACGATCCCGCCGTTCTCGGCGCGGACCGCGACCTTGACCCGTGGGTCGGCGGCGGCCAGCTCCCGCAACCGGGGCACCACCCAGTCCGCGGGCGAGCCGTCGTCGGTGACCACCCACTCCCAGTCCTCGCAGGTCTGGGACAGCACCGAATCCACGGTGTCCTCGAACGCCCGACGCGGCGGGGCGTAGACGGCGGTGACGAGGGAGACCCGGGGCGGACGCACGAGCGCGATCGTCCCAGATCGGGCCGGATCAGCCCAGCCG
Source organism: Nocardioides nitrophenolicus (assembly GCF_016907515.1). Lineage (NCBI taxonomy): Bacteria > Bacillati > Actinomycetota > Actinomycetes > Propionibacteriales > Nocardioidaceae > Nocardioides > Nocardioides nitrophenolicus. Next base: position 4,733,658 of record NZ_JAFBBY010000001.1, on the reverse strand, counting down.
CTGCAGGTCGCGCTCGTCGTCGGCCAACACCGGCGCGGAGTCGACCGCGCGACCGAGCGCGTCACCCAGCCACGGCACGACCGGCATCTGCGCGCCCCGGTGGGGATAGGCGACATAGAGGGCGACGACGGCCGAGACGACCAGGCTCAGCCCGATGGCCAGCGCGACGAACAGCACTTCGACTCCTCCGAGTAGGGATCGCGATGCCACCATCCTGCACCCCGGGCCCAAGGGCTCCGGCATCGCCGCTCCCGGGCGCTGCCGGGGAGCGGCGGAGGTCACACCACCAGCGGCGCGACGGCGGCGCGGATCAGCTCGGGGACCGGCGTGGTGGGACGCGCGGGGTCGGTGTCGTCGACGTAGACGTGGACGAACCGGCCCTCCGCCGACGCGAGCGCGCCCTCGCCCTCGGGGTCACCCTGGAACAGGCCGACCCGGTAGACCACCGAGGAGGTGCCGATCCGCTCGACCGCGAGCCCGAGCTCGATCGGGCGCGGGTAGCCCATCTCGGCGAAGTAGCGACAGCTCACCTCGGCCACCACCCCGATCTGGGGAAGCCTGCGGATGTCGGTGCCGGTGGCGTCGTGCAGGTGGGCGTTGACCGCGGTGTCGATCAGGTCGAAGTAGCGCGCGTTGTTGAGGTGACCGTAGACGTCGTCGTCGGACCAGCGCGTCGTCGCCGTCCGCCAGACGCGGTACGCCGACCGGTCGGGCCGGGTGCGGTCGGGAGTCGTCACGCGGACTCGTCCCGCAGCCGCTGGCTGATCACCGCCGACACGCCGTCGCCGCGCATGGTGACGCCGTAGAGCGCGTCGCCGACCTCCATGGTGCGCTTCTGGTGGGTGATGACCAGCAGCTGCGAGTTCTCGCGCAGCTCCTCGTAGATCTCCAGCAGGCGGCCGAGGTTGGTGTCGTCGAGCGCGGCCTCGACCTCGTCGAGGATGTAGAACGGCGAGGGGCGGGCCTTGAACAGCGCGACGAGGAAGGCGACCGCGACCAGCGAGCGCTCGCCACCGGAGAGCAGCGAGAGCCGCTTGACCTTCTTGCCGGGGGGCCGGGCCTCGACCTCGACGCCGGTGGCGAGCATGTCGGAGGGGTCGGTGAGGACCAGCCGGCCCTCGCCGCCGGGGAAGAGCCGCGCGAAGGTGTGGTCGAAGGCCTTGGTGACGTCGGCGTACGCCTCGGTGAAGACCTGCTCGACCTTGACGTCGACGTCCTTGACGATGTCGAGCAGGTCCTTGCGGGTGGCGCGCAGGTCCTCGAGCTGCTCGGAGAGGAACTGGTGGCGCTCCTCCATGGCGCTGAACTCCTCCAGCGCGAGCGGGTTGACCCGGCCGAGCATGCCGAGCGCCTTCTGGGCGGTCTTGAGCCGCTTGGCCTGCTCCTCGCGGACGTAGGGCACAGTGCGGGGCTCGGCGTCGGCGGCCTCGCCCTCCGCGGGCGGCTCGAGGACCGGCACCGGCTGGTCGGGACCGTAGTCGGCGATCAGGCCGTCGGGCTCGAGGCCGAGCTCCTCGAGCGCCTTGGTCTCGATCTGCTCGATGCGCATCCGCTGCTGGGCACGGGCCATCTCGTCGCGGTGGACGGAGCTGACCAGGTCCTGGTGCTCCTTGCCGAGGTCGCGCAGGGTCTGGCGCACGACCATCAGCTCCTGCTCGCGGCCACGGCGGGACTCCTCGACCGACTGGCGCCGGGCGGTGGCCTCCTCGATCGACGCCTCCAGGCGGGCCAGCACGAAGGTGACGGCGGCGGCGACGGCCTGGCCGGCGCGGCCCTCGGCGAGCAGTCGGGTACGACGCTCGGCGGCCCGGGCGCGGGCCTGGCGCTCGGACTCGGCGGCCTTGCGCATCTGGTCGACCCGGCCGTGGAGCGCGCGGGCCCGCTCCTCGGAGGTCCGCAGCGAGAGCCGGGCCTCCATCTCGCTCTGGCGGGCCGCGCGGGTGGCCTCGACCAGGCGCTCCTGCTCAGTGGTGTCGGGCTCCTCGTCGGTGTCCTGCTCGGCGCTCGCCAGCCGCTGCTCGAGCTCGGCCAGCCCGACCAGGGCCTGCTCGCGGGAGGTCTCGGCCTGGGCGATGGCCTCGGTCATCCGCTCGGCCTCGGCCCGGGCGGCGCGGGCCAGCGAGCCGTGCTGGCCGAGCTCCTCGGCCACCGCCGCCAGGGTCGCGTCGGACTCGTGGAGCCGGGCCAGGGCGACGTCGACGCGCTGGCGACCCTCGATCCGCTCGTTCTCGAGCCGGGCCAGGTCGAAGCCGAGCCGCTCGGCGGCGGCGACCGCCTCGACCAGCGCTTCGGCGGCCTCGTCGACCGCGGCCTGGATCTCGATCAGGCTCTGGCTGGCGTGGGAGCCGCCGGAGGCGAAGTGCGCGCCGAGCAGGTCGCCGTCGCGCGTCACCGCGACCACGTCGGCGAGTCCGGCGACCAGCGCACGGGCGGCGTCGAGGTCGTCGACGACCGCGACCTTGCGCAGCAGGCGGTTGAGCGCGGGTCGGATCTGGGCGGGACACTCCACCACCTCGACGGCGTACGACGTGCCGGGCGGGAGCGCCGGCCAGTCGGTCGTGGTCTCGGCCTCTCCCCCGCCGAGCAGCATCCCGGCCCGGCCGAGGTCGTCGTTCTTGAGGTGGTCGATGGCCGCGACGGCGGTGTCGGCGTCGGTGACGGCGACCGCGTCGGCGGCGGCGCCGAGCGCGGCGGCGACCGCTCCTTCGTAGCCGCCGCGGACCGAGACCAGGGCGGCGACCGAGCCGAGCAGGCCGGAGAGGGTGTCGGACGCGGCGAGCAGCGCACCGACGCCGTCCTTGCGGGCCAGGCCGATCTCGAGCGCCTCCTTGCGGGCGCTCAGCCCGGCCTTGTCGCGGTCGGCCTGCTGGGCCTCCTCGCGGACCTTGACCAGGCGCTCCTCGATGTCGTCGAGCGCGGCGACGGCCGCCTCGTGCTCGGCGTCGAGGCCCTCCTCACCGGCGTCGAGGCCGGCGACCTTGGTCTCGAGGGCGGTGAAGTCACGCTGCGAGCGCTCAGCCCGGGCGAGCGCGTCGGCGCGGGCGGCCTCGAGCCGACCGATCTCCTCCTCGGCCGCGTGGGCGCGCGAGCGCAGCGTGTTGACCTGGCCGTGGAGCCGGGCCAGCCCCTCGCGGCGGTCGGCGGCGGCCCGGAGCAGGCCGGCGACCCGGCGCTCCTCGGCGGCCGCGGCCTCCTCGGCCCCGCGGCGCGCCGCGACGGCCTGCTCGAGCGCGGTCTGCTGCGCCGTGACCTGCGCCGCGATCTCGGCCTCCTGGGCCGCCAGCCGCGCGGCCTCGGCCTCGATCTCGTCGGGGTCGCGGCCCTGCTCGACCTCGCTCTCGGCGACTCCCGCGGCGTTGCGCACCCGCTCGGCGGCCAGGCTCTGGGTGCCGCGGAAGCGCTCGCGCAGCGCGGTGAGCGACGCGAGGGTCTCCTGGGCGGCGGACAGCGCCGGCAGGTCCTCGCGCAGCGCGGCCTCGAGCGTCGCCTCCTGCTCGCGCGCGGCGGCGATCCCGGCCTCCACCTCCTCGCGACGGGCCAGCAGCACGCTCTCGTCGGCCAGCTCCTGCTCCAGCGACGTGCGCGCGGTGACCAGGTCGTCGGCGAGCAGCCGAGCCCGGGCGTCGCGGACGTCGGCCTGCACCGTCGCCGCGCGCCGCGCCACCTCGGCCTGGCGCCCCAGCGGCTTGAGCTGGCGCCGGATCTCGCTGAGCAGGTCGTTGAGCCGGTTGAGGTTGCCCTCGGTGGAGTCGAGCTTGCGCAGCGCCTTCTCCTTGCGCTTGCGGTGCTTGAGGACGCCCGCGGCCTCCTCGATGAACCCGCGCCGGTCCTCCGGCGTCGCGTGCAGGATCTGGTCGAGCTGGCCCTGGCCGACGATGACGTGCATCTCGCGACCGATGCCGGAGTCGCTGAGCAGCTCCTGGACGTCGAGCAGGCGGCAGGTCGTGCCGTTGATGGCGTACTCGGAGCCACCGGTGCGGAACATGGTCCGGCTGATGGTGACCTCGGTGTAGTCGATCGGCAGCGCGCCGTCGGAGTTGTCGATGGTCAGCACCACCTCGGCCCGGCCGAGGGGCGGACGCCCGGACGTGCCGGCGAAGATGACGTCGTCCATCTTGCCGCCGCGCAGGCTCTTGGCGCTGGCCTCGCCCATCACCCAGGCGAGCGCGTCGACGACATTGGACTTGCCGGAGCCGTTGGGGCCGACGATGCAGGTGATGCCGGGCTCGAGCTGCAGGGTCGTCGCGGAGGCGAAGGACTTGAACCCCTTGAGGGTCAGGCTCTTCAGGTACACGCGGTCTCCCTTCGGGGTCGGGCAAGGTGGTTCCGACGCGGGGGAAGCTCGGCAGGCCTCACGTTACCCCGGCGGTCCGACGGATCGCTGCACCCCGAGCGGGGCCGTAGTCGTCGTCGGCGTACGCGATGTGCCGGGACTGGGGCACGCCCCGCGCGACGGGCCCGCCGGCGGGTGGCAGTCCGGCCGGGAGGGCGTCGCCGAGCCCCGGGTCGCTCGCGGCGCCGACTGCGGGCTGTAACACGGAGTTCGCTGGCCTTCCGGACCCCAGACGTCGCCAGAACCAGTCCGTGCGGGTCCGGTACAGCCGAACCGCGTCACGAAGAGCAGCGGACTCCGTGTTACAGCCGATCCGATCGAGGGCGCGCCTCCCACTGCGGTTCGAACGCCGCCGTTCCCGAGGCCGAGAGTCGCTGCGCGCTCGCGACGCGCTCTCGCGAGGCGGCCACCGCGCGGAAAAAGGCGTTCGGACCACCCGGCGCCGTTGGGGGCGGGGGTGGTCCGTTCTGGTGTCACCTGGGGCGACGACGGGAGCCCGTCGTCGGAGTCCTGCTCAGGCCGGCTGCATCTCCGCGTCGCCGGTCAAGATCTCGGCCGCGCGGGCCGACATCAGCTTGTCGTTCTCCTCGGAGAGGCGGAGGACGAGGGACTCCAGCTCAGCGACCCGGTTGCGCAGTCGAGCGTTCTCGAGGGCGATGCGGGGGTCGCGGAGGTCGCTGTTCAGGTGGCCGATCAGCGCCTTGGCCATGAAGTTGAGCCTTCCGGTTCGACGGGTGTCGGCCCGTGGGGGGCCGTCTCCAAGAGTCCCACTTCGGGACGGCCCGGTCAAACCTGCGACGCACCCCCGGACCGGGGGCGCGGACGAGTGCCGGGAAGGCCGCGGGTCACCGCAACGGGGAAGGCCCGGAGACCGGGCCCTCCCGGCACGCTCAGGGGGTCAGCAGCCGTGCTTGACCTCGCCGGTGCAGTTGTCGCGCCCGGCACCGCCGTAGACCACGTCGACGCCCGGGCCACCGCGCAGGATGTCGTTGCCGCCGCGGCCGCGGATCACGTCGTCGCCCGCCTTGCCGCGGATCGTCTCGGGACGGTCGCTGCCGAGCAGGGTGTCGTTGCCGGCACCGCCGATGTAGGCCTGGAAGCCCTTCAGGGTCGGCTTGTTGCCGCCCTCCCAGGTGGCCCAGCCGGCGGCTACGTCGAGCCGGACCGGAGTGGTCAGCGGCGCGAGGGTGAAGGTGTCGACGCCCGAACCGCCCTTGAGCACCGAGGTGGTCGCGGTGTTCAGGCCCGGGGTCGGCTCACCCGTCGCCGGCGCCGGGGTGCCGACCAGGAAGGCGTCCTCGCCCTTGCCGCCACGCAGCTCCGCCGAGGTGCGGTCGAAGACGATGGTGTCGTCGCCGGCGTTCATCTTCAGGATGCTGGGGCTGGTCAGGAAGCTGACGTAGGCGATGTCGTCGCCCGCGCCCGCGCTGATGTCGGCCGCGGGGACCTTCGAGGTGATGGTGTCGTCGCCGTCGCCGCCGAAGACGACGTCGTGGCCCTCGAGGACGGTGATCTTGTCGTCGCCGGCCCCGCCGTCGATCCAGTCGTCGCCCGCGCCGCCGTCGATGGTGTCGTTGCCGTCGCCGCCGCAGATGGTGTCGTTGCCCTCGAGGCCGTCGAACTTGTCGTTGCCCTTGCCGAGGTAGACGACGTCGTCGCCGGTCGTGCCGGTGAGGACGTCGTCGCCGTCGGTGCCGACGATCGTCGCCGGCTTGCCGTTGCACAGCGGCGGGTCGACGGCGTACGCCGTCCCGGAGACGACGGTCGTGGCCCACAGGGCCCCACCCGTCACGAGGGCGAGCGCACCCGCCGTACGCCGAAGATTGGTGTGCATGGTTCGTACTCCTTGGATGTCGTCGAACATGACACCCACCACAGCGGATCGCGGAGGTGGGGTATTACAGCCGGTGGTCAGCAGGAGTGCCGGGCCTCGCCCGTGCAGTCGTCGCGCCCGGCGCCGCCGTAGACCACGTCGACGCCCGGGCCGCCGCGGAGCCGGTCGTCGCCCGCCCGGCCCCGGACCACGTCCTCGCCCGCCTTGCCGCGGATCGTCTCGCCCCGGTCGCTGCCGAGCAGGACGTCGTTGCCGATGCCCCCGACGTAGACCTGCATCCCGCGGAGGCGGGCGGCGTTGTCCTGCCAGGTCGCCAGGCCGAGCGCCGCGTCGAGGCGGACCGGCGCCGACTGGGTGACCAGGGTGAAGGTGTCCTCGCCCGAGCCGCCGAGCAGCAGCGAGGTGGTCGCGCGGTTGAGGTCCGGCTGGTCGACGAAGACCGGGTCGGGCGCCGCCTCGAGGAAGACGTCGTCGCCCCTGCCGCCCCGCACGTCGCCCGAGGTGTTGTGGAAGACGACGGTGTCGTCGCCGGAGTTCATCCGCAGCGGCGTGGTCAGCCAGCTGGCGTAGACGATGTCGTTCCCGGCGCCGGCGTGGACGTCGGCGACGGGGACCCGGACGGTGATCGTGTCGGCGCCGTCGCCGCCCAGCACGCCGTCGCGACCGGCGAGCACGCTGACCTTGTCGTCGCCCGCGCCGGCGTCGATCCAGTCGTCGCCCTCCCCGCCGTTGACGATGTCGTTGCCGTCGCCGGCGAGCACGATGTCGTTGCCGTCGCCACCGCAGACGACGTCATTGCCGCCGTAGGCGTCGAAGCGGTCGTTGCCCTTGCCGAGGAAGGCGACGTCGTCACCCGCCGTCCCGACGAGGACGTCGTCGCCCTCCGTCCCGACGACCGTCGCCGGCCGGCCACCACACTCGGGTGGGGCCGCGGCACCGGCGGTGGCCGGGACGCCGACGGCGACCCAGAGGGCGCCGCCCGTCGCCAACGCGGCCAGACTCGTCACTGCCCGAGTTCGACGGTTCATGGTGTGCACCCTCCGAGAGATGGACCGACACCCAGGGAGCGGACGACGGGGGTGAGGGATTACACACCGGCGGACGGGGAAGGCAGGGAAAAGCGGCGCGCGGGTGTAATGGATCGACCACCCGGCCCGCTCACCGTGGTGTGTCAGGATCGATGGCGGTGGGCGAGCTCGGGGAGGTTCCCGGACCTCCCGCCGTCCGTGCCCTGACCGTCGAGCGAGGAGCCGTCCTGACCGCGCCCGTGCCCCCGCGCACCGCCGATCCCCTCGGCGAGCCGCTGGCCCGGGCCCTCGACGGCGACGAGGGCGCCTTCGGCGAGGTCTGGCGGCTGCTCCACCCGCCGCTGCTGCGCTACCTGCGGGTGCGCGAGCGGGACAGCGCGGAGGACATCGCCGCGGAGACCTGGCTGCACGTCGTGCGCGACCTGCACCGCTTCTCCGGTGGGCCGGCCGAGTTCCGCGCCTGGGTGTTCACCCTCGGCCGGCACCGCGCGATCGACGCCGGCCGCGCCCGGGCCGCGCGCCCCAGCACGCCCACCGCCGAGGTGATCGACATCGGCACCGCGCCCAGCGCGGAGGCCGCCGCACTCGAGCGGGCCGACACCGAGGCGGCCGTCCGTCTGGTGGCCACCTTGCCCGCGGCCCAGGCCGAGATGGTGATGCTGCGGGTGGTGGCCGGGCTCTCGGTGGCCGAGGTCGCCGCGATCGTCGACAAGAAGCCCGGCACGGTGGCGGTCAACGTCCATCGCGCGTTGAAGAAGCTGGCCACGACACAGGAGAGCCGCACCAGGAGGGGGGTGAGCAGATGAGCACGGAGCACGACGACCTTGCGGAGTTCGAGGACTCGAACCTGGTCCGCGCCCTGCGCGCCCCCGGCACGCCCGCCGAGCTGGCCGACGAGGCCCGCTTCGTGGCCGCCTTCGCCTCCGCCCGGCCCGCCGCCCACGACGGTGTCGCCCGCGGCGGCCGTGGCGGCAGGGCCGCGCGCGGCGGGCGGATCGTCGGTCGGGTCGGCGTCGGCGGCGCCGCGCTGCTCGCGACCGTCACCCTCACCGGAGGCATGGCCGCGGCCGCCTATACCCAGCATCTGCCGCCCTCCGTGCAGGCCATCGCCCACGACGCGTTCGGCGGTGTCGGCGTCCCGCCGGCAAGGCCCCTCACCCCCGAGACGACCGCGCCCCGCCCCACGCCCCCGCCCTCCCCCTCGGCTCCGCACCCGACCGAGTCCACCGACCGCCGTACGCCTCAGCAGGGGCACTCGCCCCACGCCGGCTCCTCGACCACCCAGGGCGACCACGGATGGGCCGACGCGGAGAGCGGCAGCCCCACCGACCCCACCGCGCCGACGCCGACCGCTCCGACCTCCGAGACCGGTTCCCCGACGGCAGGCTCCAGCAGCCCCACCAGCCCCTCGACCGGCGACACCGCCCCCACCACCGGCACCCCCGCTCCCCCGGTCAGCGCCACCTCGGTCGGCGCCACGACCTCCGTCCGGCGCGTCGTCACCGGCGGCCGCGCCACCGTCACCGGCCTGGTCCGCGACGACGGCGAGCTCGTCGAGGGCGCCGAGGTGACCCTGCTCCAGCGCCACGGCTCCAGTGCCTGGACCCGCGCGGGCACCGCCGTCACCGGTCAGGACGGCACCGCCATCTTCGCCACCGGCACGCTGCTGGAGACCACCACCTACCGGTTCCGCGTCGAGCTCGACACCGACGGCGACTCCGAGCCCGACGACGTCCTGCTCTCCCGCACCCGCCGGATCGGCGTCCAGCCGATCCTGACCCTGAGCGCCACCGGCGCGATCGTCGACGCCCACACCGTCGGCGCGGGGACCGGCGACGCGATCACCGTCAGCCGGCGCGCCCCCGACGGCCGCCTGGTCCGCATCGGCATCCGGCGGCTCGACGACCAGGGCAACGCGAGCTACGACCTCTCGGGCTACACCGGGCGCGTGCGGGTGCTCGTGCGGGTGCTGCGCACCTCCACCCACACCGCGGTCAAGAGGTGGATCACGGTGCGGGTGCCGCGCGAGCCGAAGGCCCCGCCGAGCACGCCGAGCATGCCCTCGCCGTCGAGCTCGCCGACCGTGGATCCGACCGGCACCCCGAGCGCTACGACCGGCGCTGACACCTCGGGCAGAAGTACGACGACCGGTTCATGAAGGCGACCCGGCGGATCGGCGTACCGCACCGGTCGCAGGGCTCGCCCTCGCGGCCGTAGGCGTGCAGCGAGCGGTCGAAGTAGCCGGACTCGCCGTTGACGTTGACGTAGAGCGCGTCGAAAGAGGTGCCGCCCTGGGCCAGCGCCTCGTTCATCACGTCGCGGGCGTGGGAGAGCAGCTCGACGGCCTTGGCCCGGCTGAGCCGGTCGCCGGGGCGCTCGCCGTGGAGCCGAGCCCGCCAGAGGGACTCGTCGGCGTAGATGTTGCCGACGCCCGAGATCAGGCCCTGGTCGAGCAGCAGCCGCTTGACGCCCGAGGTACGCCGGCGCAGCCGGGCGACGAACAGCTCGTCGTCGAACTCCGGGTCGAGCGGGTCGCGGGCGATGTGGGCGATCTCGGGAGGCAGGACGGCGCCGTCGAGCGAGACGGAGAGCCCGCCGAACATCCGCTGGTCGACGAAGCGCAGCTCGCGGCCGTGGTCGGTGCCGGTGAGCGCGAAGCGCACCCGGAGGTGCCGCTCGGCCGGGGCGTCGACCGGCTGCACCAGCATCTGGCCGCTCATGCCGAGGTGACCGAGGATCGCGTTGCCGTCGTCGAGCGGGAGCCAGAGGTACTTGCCGCGTCGGCGGGCGCCCTCGATCCGGCGGCCGGTCAGCGCGGCCGCGAAGCCGGACGCCCCGCTCGGGTGGCGTCGCACCGGCCGGTCGTGGAGGACGTCGACGGCGGCGATGGTGGCGCCGGTGACGTGGCGCTCGAGGCCGGCACGGACGACCTCGACCTCGGGGAGCTCGGGCATGCGCGCGGTCAGCCGCCGGCGGAGCTCGAGCGGCCGTCGGCGACGGGGCGGCCGTCGGCGTCGAGCCCGAGGGTGGCGGCGATCTCGCCGTACGCCGTCTCGGCGGCGCCCTGTTCGGCCTCCTTCTTGGAGCGGCCGGTGCCGTTGCCGTAGAGCCTGTCGCCGACCCGGACCTGCGCGGTGAAGGTCTTCATGTGGTCGGGACCGTCGTCCTCGATGACGTACTCCGGCACGCCGAGGGACTGGTCGGCGGCCAGCTCCTGCAGCGAGGTCTTCCAGTCGAGGCCCGCGCCGAGGGCGGAGGCCGCCTCGATGAGCGGGTCGAAGAGGCGGTGGACCAGGGTCGAGGAGACCTCGATGCCGCCGCTGAGGTGGACCGCGCCGATCACGGCCTCGACCGTGTCGGACAGGATCGAGGCCTTGTCGCGACCGCCGGTCGCCTCCTCGCCGCGGCCCAGCTTGATGTGGGCGCCCAGCCCGATCTCACGGGCGACGCCGGCCAGCGCGCGGGCGTTGACGACGGCCGCGCGCAGCTTGGCGAGCCGGCCCTCGGAGAGGTCCGGATGCGCCAGGTAGAGCGTCTCGGTGACCACGACGCCCAGCACCGAGTCGCCGAGGAACTCCAGCCTCTCGTTGGTCGGAAGACCACCGTTCTCGTAGGCGTAGGAGCGGTGCGTCATCGCGCGTTCGAGCAGCTCGGGGTCCAGGACCGGATCCCCGAGCGCTCGACGCAGCTCGACGTAGTCGGTGATGCCGCTGACCTGACTCGACTGGCCTGGGTCGACCGGGTGGGTCAGAGGACCTGGCGACGCTCGGCGCGCGCGCCGTACTGGCCGCAGGTGCCGCAGGCGCGGTGCGGGAGGTGCTTGGCGCCGCAGGCCGGGTTGGCGCAGGTCACCAGCGACGGGGCGACAGCCTTCCACTGCGAGCGACGGTGCCGCGTGTTGCTGCGCGACATCTTCCGCTTCGGAACAGCCACTGTCTTCTCCTTGGTTCGGGTGCGCTCGGGGCGAGCGCCTCTTCAGTCCGTGGGGTCTTGCTTGAGCTCGGTCAGCGCCGCCCACCGCGGGTCGATCGCAGCCTCGTGCGTGTGGTCCGGCTCGTCGACGAGTCGCATCCCGCACTCGGGGCACAACCCGGGACAGTCGTCCTGGCACAAGGGCTGGAACGGTAGTGCGAGCACCACCGCGTCCCGCAGCACGGTCTCCAGGTCGAGCAGGTCGTCCTGAAGCATGCTGACCTCGTCGTCCTCTTCTGCTCCCTCGGCGTCACGGATGTCGTCGTAGACGAACAGCTCCTGGAAGGTCACCGTGAGGTCGTCACGGATCGGCTCCAGGCACCGCACGCACTCACCCTCCAGGCCGGCCGAGGCCGTCCCGGTGACGAGCACGCCTTCCATGACCGCCTCCAGGCGCAGGTCGAGCTCGACCGGCGCGCCCTCGGGGACGGAGAGGACTTCGATGCCCAGATCTGCCGGGGCCGGAACCGTCCGCGACACCTGACGCTGGGACCCCGGGCGGCGGCCGAGCTCGCGAGTGTCGAGCACGAGCGGCGCTCTCGGGTCCAGGTTGTTCAGGGGTTCGCTTCCAGGTCCGGGCACAACAGATCAGGTCGATATTAGTCGCGCGGGTCGGAGGCGGCCAAATCAGGCCCCGGTCAGCCCTGCCGCGAGGCGATCTTGGCGGTCAGCCGCGCCTGCACCGCCGGGGGCACCAGGGCCGAGACGTCGCCGCCCAGCATCGCGACCTCCTTGACCAGGCTGGACGACACGTAGCCCAGGCTCGCCGTGGTCGGCACGAAGATCGTCTCCACGCCGGTGAGGTGGGCGTTCATCTGGGCCATCGGCAGCTCGTACTCGTAGTCGTTGCCGCCGCGCAGGCCCTTGACGATGGCGTGGGCGTCGATCTCGCGGCAGAAGTCGACGATCAGGCCGGTGAACCCCATCACCGTCACGTTGGGCAGGTCCGCGCACGCCTCGCGCAGCATCTCGAGCCGCTCCTCGGGGTCGAAGAGCCGGGACTTGGAGATGTTGGTGCCGGTCGCCACGACGAGCTCGTCGAAGAGCCCGGCGGTGCGGCGGAAGATGTCGACGTGGCCGTTGGTGACCGGGTCGAAGGAGCCGGGGCACACCGCGCGGGTCATGGGCCGAGGCTATCGGGCTCGTTCCGCTCGGCCAGCCACAGGTGGGTCTCGCCGTACTTCTTCAGGCAGCGCTTGCCCGCGAGCGGTCGCAGGCCCGCGGGCCAGGCCGGCTCGGGGCTGCGGCGTGAGCGCTCCACGACCACCAGCGCGCCGTCGGCGAGCCAGCCGTGCTCGACGAGGAGCGCGAGATCGGCCGCGACCGCCCCGTCGGACAGCGGGTAGGGCGGGTCGCTGAACACCAGGTCGTACGCCGCCCGCGCGGGCTCGGCGAGCACCGTGGCGACCGAGCGGGCGACCACGTCGGCCACCTCGCACCCGACCGCGCGGGCGTTGGCGCGGACCAGCTCGGCCGTGCGCCGGTCGGCCTCGACGAGGGTCACGGCCGCGGCGCCTCGGGACCAGGCCTCGAGGCCGATCGCACCCGACCCGGCGTACAGGTCCAGGAAGCGCAGGTCGTGGAGCGAGCCGGCCCAGGCCTCGATCGCGGAGAACAGCGCCTCGCGGACCCGGTCGCTCGTGGGGCGGGTCTGGTCGCCCTTGGGGGTCTGCAGCCGGCGGCCGCCGGCGCGGCCGGCGATGATGCGGGTCACGGGCCCTCCTACGACTTGTCCACGAACCCGGCGAGCTGGGACTGCTCGAGCTCGCGCACGGCCGCGGCGAGCTCCGGCGCCTGGCCGAGCTCGGCGTCCGCGTCGAGCAGGCCCTCGGCGGCCTCGCGTGCGGTGAGGATGGTGTCCTCGTCGCGCAGCACCCGCAGGTTCTCCAGGCTGGAGCGGCCGCCGGCCTGCGAGGCGCCGAGAACGTCGCCCTCGCGGCGCATCTCGAGGTCGATCCGACTCAGCACGAAGCCGTCGGTGGTCGAGGCGACCGCCTCCAGGCGCTCCCGGGACGGCGAGTCCGCCTCGGCGTGGCTGACCAGCAGGCACAGCCCGGGCAGGCCGCCACGACCGACCCGGCCGCGCAGCTGGTGGAGCTGGGAGATGCCGAACCGGTCGGCGTCGAGGATCACCATCGTCGTGGCGTTGGCGACGTCGACGCCGACCTCGATCACCGTGGTGGAGACGAGGACGTCGACCTCGCCCGCGGCGAAGGCCCGCATGGTGGCGTCCTTCTCGTCCGCCGGCAGCCGGCCGTGCAGGCCGGTCACCCGGATGCCGGCCAGCGGGCCCTGGGCGAGCCGGCCGACGACCTTCTCGACGGCCGCGGCCGGCGGCCGCGGGGTCTCCTCGGCCGGGGCGTCCTCGTCGGGCACGTCGACGGCGTCGACCTGGCCGGCCTCGGGCTCGTCGCCGGAGATGCGGGGGCACACGACGTAGACCTGGTGGCCCTTGCCGACCTCCTCGCGCACCCGCTCCCACACCCGGCCGATCCAGCCCGGCTGCTCGGCGAGCGGGACGACATTGGTCTGGATCGGCGCGCGGCCCGCGGGCAGCTCGCTGAGGGTGGAGGTCTCCAGGTCGCCGAAGACCGTCATCGCGACGGTGCGCGGGATCGGGGTCGCGGTCATCACGAGGAGGTGGGGCGGCGCGGCGGCCTTGTCGGTGAGCGCCGCCCGCTGCTCGACGCCGAAGCGGTGCTGCTCGTCGACGACGACCAGGCCGAGGTCGGCGAACATCACCTGGTCCTGGAGCAGGGCGTGGGTGCCGATCACCAGGCCGGCCTCGCCGCTGGCGACCCGTGAGAGCGGGCCGGTGCGCTGGGTCTTGGTCATCGAGCCGGTGAGCAGCTCGACGCGCGTCCCCTCGCCGGAGCCGAAGATGGTGCCGCCCTCGCCGAGGTCGCCCAGCATGGCGGCGATCGAGCGGTAGTGCTGCTGGGCGAGCACCTCGGTCGGCGCGAGCAGCGCCGCCTGGCCACCGGAGTCGACGACCCGGAGCATCGCACGGAGCGCGACCAGGGTCTTGCCGGAGCCGACCTCGCCCTGCAGCAGGCGGTTCATGGGGTGCGGCTGGGCGAGGTCGTGCTCGATCTCCCTGCCGATCGACGCCTGGCCGGCGGTGAGCTCGAAGGGCAGCCGGGCGTCGAACGCGGCCAGCACCTCGCTCACTCCCCCGGTGCGCGCCGTCGCGCCCTCCGCGCGCCGGGCCCGGCGACGCCGGCCGAGCACCAGCTGGGTGATCAGGGCCTCCTCGAACCGGAACCGGTGGTGGGCCCGCGCGACCTGGTCGCGGTCGTCGGGCTGGTGGACCCAGTCGTAGGCCTGCTGGATCCCGACGACGTCGTACTCCGCGCGCAGCTCGTCGGGCAGCAGGTCGGCGACCGGCTCCAGGACCTGGCGCGCGAAGGTGACCGCGCGGGCGATGTCCCAGGTCTCGACGCCCTTGGTGAGCGGGTAGATGGGGAACAGCGGGCCGAAGTCGAGCACGTCCTCGACGCCGTCTCCTCCACCCTCGGCCTCGTCGCCCATCCCGAAGATCGTCATCGCCGGGTTGACCAGCTGCCACTGGTCGCGGAACCGGTCGGCCTTGCCGAGGAAGACCCCACGGTTGCCGACCGCGACCCGGCGGGCCTGCCACCCGGCGGTGCCCTGGTTCTTGGCGAAGAAGGTCATCTTCAGCCGCGGGCCACCGGTGCGCAGCACCGCCTCGACGCGGTACGCCGGTCGGCCGGTGCGACGGTCGCGGTAGCTCTTGATCTCGCACTCGGCGATCTCGCCGACCACGCACAGCAGCTGGCCGATCCGCAGGTTGTCGATCCGGGTCAGCGAGCCGGTCTCCAGGTAGCGCCGCGGGAAGTGGCGCAGCAGGTCCCCGACGGTCTGCAGGCCGAGGCCCTCCGCGAACCTCTTGCGCTTGGCCGGGGTGGCCGCGCCGAGGACCGCGGTCAGCGGGGAGTCGAGGGTGATCACCGGTGGTCTCTCATTCGACGGACATCAGCAGCGGGTAGCGCTCCTGGCCACCGTCGTACACCACGACGTCGACATGGGGGTGGAACTCCTCGACCCAGGCCGTCGCGCGGTCGACCAGGCCCTCGCCGTCGACGCCGCTGACGATGGTGACCAGCTCGCCTCCCGCCGCCAGCAGCCGGTCGAGGACGACGAGCGCCACCGCGCCGAGGTCGTCGCCGACGACGGCGAAGTCGCCGGCGATCACGCCGAGGGCGTCACCCGGCTCGCAGGGGCCGGCCATGGTCATCGCCTGCCGGGCGGCGATGGTCACCGCGCCGTGGCGCACGTGGCGGGCGGTCGCGGTCATCTCGGTGACGTCCTGGTCGAACGCGCGACCCGGCTCGTGGACCGCGACCGCCGCCAGGCCCTGGACCTGGGTGTGGGTCGGGATCACCGCGACCCGCAGGCCGCGGGTGCCGTGGTCGGCCTCCGCGGTGCTCGCGGCGGCCAGCGCGGCCCGGATGGTCGGCTCGTCGTTGGGGAGCACCACCACCTCGCGGGCCCCGCACCTGGTGATCGCCTCCAGCAGCTCGCCGGTCGAGGGGCGCCGGCCCGGACCGCCGAGGACGACCTCGGCGCCGGCCTCCTCGAACAGCGCCGCCAGCCCGGGCCCCGCCGCCACCGCGACCACCCGACGGCCCGCGAGGGGGGCCAGGGTGTCGGCGGTGGTCTGGGCCGCGGACTGCGCGGCGATCTGCTCGGCGAAGTGGGTCACCCGGATCCGGTGCGGCCGCCCCGCCTCCAGGCCGACCTCGATCGCGGCGCCGACGTCGTCGGTGTGGACGTGGACGTTCCAGAGCCCGTCGCGGCCCACCACGACCACCGAGTCCCCCAGCTCGCCGAGCCGCTCCCGCAGCCGAGGCGCCTGGTCGTCGTCGGTGTCGAGCAGGTACATCACCTCGTACGCCGGGCCGTCGGCACTCAGCTCGTCGCCCGCCGGCTCCACATGGGGCACCGGGATCAGGTGGCTGCCGAGCGGCGCCGTCACCGGGATCGGCCGGCGACCGGTCAGCACCGTCTCCGCCGCGTCCAGGATCACCGACAGCCCCCGCCCGCCCGCGTCCACCACCCCGGCCTGGGCGAGCACGTCGAGCTGCTCGGGGGTGTGCCCCAGCGCCTCACGGGCCGCGGCGGCCGCGGCCGTGAGCACGTCGCTGCTGCGGGCACCCGGGACGGTGGCGGCCGTCGTACCTGCTTCGGCGGCGGCACGCATCACGGTCAGCATGGTGCCCTCGACCGGCTCCCCCACCGCGGCATAGCTCGCGGCCGAGGCCTGCTGGAGCGCCTCGGCCATGACCACGCCGTTGCGCTCCCGCGGCGTCGCCGCGGCGATCCGGCGCGCGGCGGCACCCAGCATCTCGCTGAGGATCACCCCCGAGTTGCCGCGCGCGCCGAGCAGGGCGCCGCGCGCGAGCGCCGCCAGGGGAACCCCGATGTCGGCCACCCGGTCGGGGTCGTCGGCGTCCTCGCCGAGCGTCGTACGGATGGCGTCGCGGGCCGCGACGACGGTGAGGTACATGTTGGTGCCGGTGTCGCCGTCGGGCACCGGATAGACGTTGAGGGCGTCGACCTCCTCGCGCGCGCCCGCCAGGGCGTCCACCGCGATGTCGACGAACCGGACCACGGACGAGAGCGCGATCCCGCTCCGCCCCTCCCCGGGCACCGTCCGCTCGTCCATCGGGGTCACCCTAGATGAAGCTCCGCCGATTTCGGCGGGCGCGGCCCCGTCGGCTATTCTCGTCCGGTTGCCCGAAGCGCCCTCTGAGCGCGCGGGCCGCCCGTGAACCTTAGATCCGCGATCCAGGAGTGACAACCATGGCCGCCGTGTGCGACATCTGCGACAAGAAGCCGACCTTCGGCAACAACCGGCCGTGGTCGCGCAAGATCACCAAGCGCCGCTTCAACCCCAACATCCAGCGGGTGCGCGCCGTCGTCAACGGCACCCCGAAGCGGATGAACGTCTGCACCGGCTGCCTCAAGGCCGGCAAGGTCTCCCGCTGACCTGACCCACGCACTTCTCCTCGACCCGCCGCTCACCCGCGGCGGGTCGATGTGTTTTGGCCGACCCGGCGGAAAGTGTCGTCCGTAGGCCGCCGACCCGGCAGAAAGTGGCTCGCGCGCCTGCGCACGGTCGGCGAGTTTCTGCGGGTCGGCGCGAAACCGGAGCCAGTTTCTGCCGGGTCGGCGCGAAACCAGAGCCAGTTTCTGCCGGGTCGGCGCGAAACCGGAGCCAGTTTCTGCCGGGTCGGTCAGAAGTGGGTCCACCCCGTCGGCCCGTCGTACGCCGACCCGTCGACTGTGACCGGCAGCTCCCCGCGATCCGACACCGACCCGATCCGCACCCATCCCTCCGGCAGCGCCACCCCCGGCGGGAAGGTGGCGAGCAGCGGGTGGTCCTCTCCCCCGCCGAGGATGAACTGGAGCGGGTCGGCGCCGGTGGCCTGGCCGACGGCGAGCAACGGCTCCGGTACGTCGAACGAGGCGGTCTCGACATCGATCGTGACGCCGGAGTCCTCGGCGAGGTGGGCGGCGTCGGCGAGCAGTCCGTCGGAGACGTCGATCATGGAGGTGGCGCCGGCCTCGGCGGCGACCGGGCCGGCGGCGTAGGGCGGCTCGGGGCGGCGGTAGGCCTCGACCAACACCCGGGGCGAGCGGAAGCCGCGGCCGAGGACGGCGAGGCCGCCGGCGGACCAGCCCTGACGCCCGCACAGCGCGAGCACGTCGCCGGGCGCGGCGCCGGAGCGCCGCACGGGCGAGACGGTGCAGGCGCCGAGGACGGTGACGGAGATGACGACCTGGTCGGCGCGGGTGACGTCACCGCCGACCAGGCCGGCGCCGACGGTGGCGCACTCCTCGGCGAACCCGCGGGTGAAGTCGAGTGCCCACTGGGCCGGCAGGTCGGCGGGCGCCGCGAGGCCGACGGTGAGCCACTGGGCCCGACCGCCCATGGCGTTGATGTCGGAGAGGTTCTGGGCCGCGGCGCGGCGCCCGACGTCGTACGCCTCGACCCAGTCGCGCCGGAAGTGGCGACCCTCGACCAGGACGTCGGTCGACACGACAACATGTCCCTTGCGCACCCGCAGCACCGCGGCGTCGTCGCCGGGGCCGATCAGCACGTCCTCACCGGGCGCGGTGACGGCGACCAGCTCGCCGATCCGGGCGATCAGCCCGAACTCGCCGAGGTCCGCAAGCGTCGTGTCCGGTGCGATCGCGTCAGCCATGGCCCCATCCCACCAGACGTACCCGTGGGTAGCCCGGCCGGCTCGCGAGTTCTGTTCCGCCGGGGGTGCGCGGTAGGTTGAGGCAGTTCCACCACACCTATCCGGCGGGAGCGTGACCCCATGACGGTGCAGGCCTACATCCTGATCCAGACCGATGTCGGCAAGGCGGCCGAGGTCGCGCGCGAGGTCGGTGCGATCGCCGGCGTCACGCTGGCCGAGGACGTCACCGGACCGTACGACGTGATCGTGCGTGCCGAGGCCCGCAACGTCGACGAGCTGGGCAAGCTCGTGGTCTCGAAGGTGCAGAACCTCGAGGGCATCACCCGCACGCTCACGTGCCCCGTCGTCCACATCTGATCCTCGCCGGCCTCGCCGTCCCCGTCGCCCTCGTGGCGGCCGGGTGCGGCGGACCGGTCCCGGTCGACGTACCGAAGCTGTCGGCCGCGGACCAGGACGCCTGCGACGCCTTCGCCGCGGACCTGCCCGACACCCTGTACGACGAGAAGCGGGTCGACATCGAGCCGGCCGACGCCCCCGCCGCGGCGTACGGCGACCCGGCGATCGTGGTCCGCTGCGGTGTCGGCGTGCCGAAGGGCTTCGACGAGACCGCGTCCTGCGAGTCGGCGAACGGCGTCGGCTACTACCTGCCCGACGAGCAGTACACCGACCAGGACCTCGACCTGACCCTCACCACCGCCGGCTACCGGCCGCGGATCGAGATCAGCATCCCCGCGCGCTACCGGCCGAACGCCGGTCCGGCCGCGATGGCGGTGCTGGCGCCGCTGGTCAAGCAGCACCTCACCCTGGTCGACGACTGCGACTGAGCGTCATGACGACGAGCACTGCCCCGCCCTTGGTCGTGCTCGACTGCGACGGGGTGCTCGTCGACAGCGAGCCCCTGGTCCAGCGCGTCGAGATGGCCATGCTCGCCGAGCTCGGATGGCCGATCACGCTGGCCGAGATCCAGGCCCAGCATCTGGGACGCCCGTGGCCGGCCATCCAGGCCAACATCGAGAGCCGGATCGGCCGCCCCCTACCCGCGGACTTCCGCGAGCGCCGGGTCGCGGCCAACGACGCGGTCTTCGCGGCAGAGCTGACGGCGGTGCCGGGCATCGTCGAGGCGCTGGCCCTCCTGGCCGGGGCCGGCCACCTCACCTGCGTCGCGTCGTCCGGCTCCCACCGGCGCATCGAGCGGGTGCTGGGGCTGACCGGCCTGCTCGACCAGTTCCGCGGACGGATCTTCAGCACCGAGGACGTGGCGCGCGGCAAGCCGGCGCCGGACCTGTTCCTGCATGCCGCGGCCCGTGTCGGCGTACCTCCGCAGCGGTGCGTCGTCGTCGAGGACAGCCCCGCGGGCGTGGCAGCCGCCGTCGCGGCGGGCATGCCCGTCGTCGGGTTCGCCGGCGCGACGCCCGCCCCGATGCTGTCCGGAGCGGACGTCGTCATCGACGACATGGCGCGGCTTCCCGCGGCCGTGGCCCGGCTGACGGTCTAGCGCAGCCCGGTGTCGCGCTGCAGGGCCAGGGTGAGCAGCCGGTCGACCAGTTCGCCGTACGTCACCCCGGTCGCGGCCCACATCTGCGGGAACATCGACAGCGGCGTGAAGCCCGGCATCGTGTTGAGCTCGTTGACGACGAGCGATCCGTCGGGCATCAGGAAGAAGTCGACCCGTGCGAGCCCCTCGCAGCCCACCGCCGTGAACGCGGCCGCCGCCATCGCGCGCATCCGCTCCTCGACACCGTCGGGCAGGATCGCTGGGACGTCGAGCTCGGTGTGCTCCTCGGGCAGGTACTTCGCCTCGAAGTCGTAGAACTCGTGCTCGCCGGTGATCCGGATCTCGGCGGGCAGGCTGGTCTCGACGCCGCCGTCGAGGGCCTCCAGTACGCCGCACTCGATCTCGCGGGCACCCTCGGCGGACACCTCGACCAGCACCTTCGGATCGTGCTCGAGCGCGCCCTGGAGGGCGTCGTCGAGCTCGTCGGGCGCATGCGCCTTGGCGATGCCGATGCTGGAGCCGCCTCGGGCGGGCTTCACGAACAGCGGGTAGCCGAGGGCAGCGGCGCGCTCGCGCACCGCCTGCGGGTCGGCCTTCCACTCGCGCGCGGTGACCGTCACGCTCGGCATCACGGGCAACCCGGCGTCCTTGAGGACGACCTTCATGAACGCCTTGTCCATGCTGACCGCGGACGCGAGTACGCCGGACCCGACGTAGCGGACGTCGGACATCTCGAACAGTCCCTGGATGGTGCCGTCCTCGCCCCAGGGGCCGTGCAGCAGCGGGAAGACGACGTCGACGTCGCCCAGCTCGCGCGGCGTCTCCGCGGGCTCGCTGACGACCAGGCCGGTGCCGTCGCTGGTGGGCGCGAGCGCGACGGGGGCACGACCGCCGTCGACAGCGGGCAGCTGGCCGGGACCGGTGATCCGGTGCCGCTGCGGGTCGTCGGCCTCGAGCACCCAGCGGCCGTCGGTGGCGATGCCGATCGGGACGACGTCGTACTTGTCGCGGTCGATCGCCTGCAGCACGCTCCCGGCGGTCACGCACGAGATGGCGTGCTCACTGGAGCGGCCGCCGAAGACGACAGCGACGCGGACACGGCGGCCGGTGGGAGAGCTCATCGGCGAAGACCCTACCTTTGGGACATGTCCGGCTCCGAGTCCGCACCCCGCCCGCCTCGTCCGCTGCACCCCGCGACCGTCGCCGTCACCGCGGGTCGGCCGCCCCATGAGCCCGACCAGCCGATGAACGTGCCGATCACGATGACCTCGACGTACGGCGCGACCGGCGAGCTGGAGTACGGCCGCTACGGCAATCCCACCTGGTCCGCCTTCGAGGATGCCCTCGGCGCGCTGGAGGGTGGCCGGGCGCTGGCGTTCTCGTCGGGCATGGCCGCGGTGACCACGATCCTGGACCTGGTCGGCATCGGCAGCAGCGTGATCGCGCCGCGGCACGCCTACAACGGCTCGGTGACCGCGCTCGCCGACGCCGAGTCCCGGGGCCGGCTGAAGGCGACGCTGGTCGACATCACCGACACCGCCGCCGTCATCGCCGCCCTGCAGGCCGACGAGGACTGCGGTCTGCTCTGGCTGGAGTCCCCCACGAACCCGGCCCTGGAGATCGCCGACATCCCCGCCCTGACCGCGGCCGCGCACGAGCTCGGCATCCGGGTCGTCGTCGACAACACCTTCGCCACTCCCCTGCTCCAGCAGCCGCTGTCGCTCGGTGCGGACATCGTCGTGCACTCGGCCACGAAGTACATCGCGGGGCACAGCGACGTCCTGATGGGCGCGATCGTCGTGCCCGCCGAGGGGACCGACGACGAGGTGTACGGCGCCCTCAAGGGCCGCCGCGACCTGGCCGGCGCCGTACCCGGTCCGTTCGAGGCCTGGCTGGCCCTGCGCGGCCTGCGCACCCTCCACGTCCGCCTCGAGCGGGCCGCCGCCAACGCGTCCGAGCTGGCCCGCCGCCTCGCCGACCACCCCGCCGTAGCGGAGGTCCGCTATCCCGGCTTCGGCGCGATCGTCGCGCCGGTCCTCGCCGGCGGCGCCGACGCCGGCGACTTCCTGGTCCGCGCCACCTCCCTGTGGGTCCACACCACCTCGCTCGGCGGCGTGGAGTCGACCTTCGAGCGCCGGCGCCGGTGGAAGCTCGAGCCCGCGACGATTCCCGAGGGCCTGGTGCGGCTCTCCGTCGGCATCGAGGACGTCGAGGACCTGTGGGCCGACCTGAAGCAGGCGCTCGACAGGATCAACGCATGAGCGAGCTCGCCGCTCGGCTGCGGGCCGACCTCGCCACGGCGATGAAGGCCCGCGATCTCCCGCGGGTGAAGGTGCTGCGGACCATGACGGCCGTGGTCGCGAACGCCGAGGCGGTGCCGGTGACCGAGTCGTCGCGGACGACGAGTGCCGGACCGATCGCCGGCGCGGCCATGGGGCTGGGCGCGGCCGAGGCCGCGCGGCGCGAGCTCACCGATGACGACGTACGGACGCTGGTCGCGGGTGAGAGGGACGAGCGGCTGGCCGCGGCGGGTCAGGTGGAGGCGCAGGCGCCCGAGCGGGCGGCGGAGCTGCGGGCCGCGGCGGAGCTGCTGGCGGCGTACCTCTAGCCCCACCCGTTGCACTGGGCGGGCGTTTCTTGCACTTGTCGGGCGTTGCAATGGCCGCCCAGTGCAGGAATCGCCGGTCGACCGGCGATTCCTGCAGCCGCTCAGCTCAGCTCAGCCTTCGTGTCCCGACTGATGAACGCATCCATCAGCTGCGACGTCGTCATCCGCCCCTGCACCACCTCGTCGACCGCGTCCACGATCGGCGCGTCCACGCCGGTCCGGGCGGCGAGGGCGCGCAGCGACGAGCAGGACTTGGCGCCCTCGGCGACCTGACGGGTCGAGGCGTAGATCTCCTCGACGGTCATCCCCTGGCCCAGCTTCTCGCCGAAGGTGCGGTTGCGCGACAGCGGCGAGGAGCAGGTGGCGACGAGGTCGCCGAGGCCCGCGAGACCCATCAGGGTGAGCGGGTTGGCGCCGAGGTTCATGGCGAGGCGGGCGGTCTCGGCGAGGCCGCGGGTGATCAGCGAGGCGGTGGTGTTGTCGCCGAAGCCCTGGCCTACGGCCATGCCGACGCACAGCGCGACCACGTTCTTGTAGGCGCCGCCGTACTCGCAGCCGAGGACGTCGACGCTGGTGTAGGGCCGGAACGCCGGGGAGTGCAGCCGGCTCTGGAGCCTGGTCGCGACGCTCTCGTCGGCGCAGGCGACGACCGAGGCGGCCGGCTCGCGGCGGGCGATCTCGCGGGCGAGGTTGGGGCCGCTGACGACGGCGATCCGGTCGGCGGCGATGTCGCCGACCTCGGCGATCACCTCCGACATCCGCTTGAGGGTGCCGAGCTCGACGCCCTTCATCAAGGACACGAGGACGGCGTCGGACTCGACGTACGGCAGGAAGGTGGGGAGGTTGTCGCGCAGCGACTGCGACGGTACGGCGAGCACGACGACGTCGGCGCCGGCGAGCGCCTGCTCGGGGTCGTGCGTGGCCGTGATCCGGCGGGGCAGCTCGATGCCGGAGAGGTAGTCGACGTTCTCGTGCCGCTCGTTGATCGAGGCGGCGACCTCCTCGCGCCGCGCCCACATGCTCACGTCGTTGCCGGCGTCGGCCAGCACGATCGAGAACGCCGTCCCCCAGGATCCGGCGCCGAGCACCGCGACCTTGTTGCCCATCAGCTCGCCGCCTTCTTGTTCTTCTTGAACCGGTCGCCGCGCACGGCCATGTCGTAGCGCTCGGCGGGCGCGGTCTCGCCGCGCACCAGCTCGAGCTGATGGGTGATCGCGGTCATGATCCGCTCGGTCGCCTCGTTGACGACGGCGATGGTGCGCTCCTTGGCCCGCAGGTCTTCGAGCTGGACGGGCGGCCCGACCCGCATCACGACCTTGTGGCGGGGCACGAGGTGCGGCCGCTTGGTGTACGGCGGCAGGATCTCGTGGGCTCCCCACTGTCCGACCGGGATCACCGGACAGCCGGTCTCCAACGCGATCCGGGCCGCGCCCGACTTGCCCTTCATCGGCCACATGTCGGGGTCGCGGGTGATCGTGGCCTCCGGGTAGATCACGACGCACTGGCCCTCTCGCACCGCCTCCACCGCGGCGGCGTACGCACCGACGGCGTCCTTGGTCTCCCGCTTCACCGGGATCTGTCCGGCGCTGCGCAGGAAGAAGCCGAGGGCCTTGTTGTCGAAGAGGCCGGACTTGGCGAGATAGCGCGGCTTGTAGCCGTGGTCGTAGACGAGGTGTGCGGCGGTGAGCGGGTCGACGTGGGAGATGTGGTTGAGGGCGATGATGAAGCCGCCGCTCTCGGGGATGTTCTCCCCGCCGATCCATTCGCGCCGGGTGGTCGCCAGGAGCGTGGGCTTGATGATGGGTACGGCGATGTTGAAGGCCCATCCCCGCTTCTCCTGCAGCTTGCGCACACTCACGAGAATGCAGGTTACCGCTCAGTCGCCGTGGGCACTCCGGGGCACGACCGGGCCGCCTGACAGGATTGCGGGGTGTTCACGCGTCCGGGCTCCTTCGCCGTGCTGCTGCCGGTGAAGTCGCCGGGCACGGGCAAGTCCCGGCTCGGGACGCTGCGCGACGACGAGCGCTCGCGGCTCGCGGCCGCGTTCGCGACCGATGTCGTCGACGCCTGCCTGCGGACCTCCGGCGTGGCGGGGGTGCTGGTGGTCAGCGACGACGACGCCTTCGCCGCCACGCTCGCCGCGCGTGGCGCGCGGACCTGTGCGGATCCGGGCGGTGGCCTCAACGCCGCTCTGCGGCACGCGGCTGCCGTGCTGCGTGCCGAACGGCCGGACCTGCGGCCCGTCGCGCTGTGCGCCGACCTGCCCGCGCTCACCTCCGAGGACCTCGCGGCGGCGCTCGTCGACGCCGGCTCGCAGCCGGGGCCGTGCTTCGTGCGCGACGCCGACACGACGGGAACCACGCTCTACTCCGCGGCGTACGACGAGTTCGACCCGCGCTACGGCGTGGGATCGGCCAGTGCCCATGGGGGTTCCGGGGCCCGCGCGCTGGCCGGGGAACTGGTGACGCTGCGTCGCGACGTCGACGACCTGGACAGTCTCACCGACGCGATCGCGCTCGGGCTCGGGCCCGCGTCGACCGCCGTGGTGCGCACGATCGGCTCCCTCCCCCGTCGCCCCTGAGACGCCGAACGGGCCGCACTCGTCGTGGAGTGCGGCCCGTTCGAATGGACGTCGAAGCTGGCGTCAGGCCTTCTTCGCGGTCTTCTTGGCCGGAGCCTTCTTGGCCGGAGCCTTCTTGGCGGGGGCCTTCTTGGCGGCGGGCGCCTTCTTGGCCGGGGCCTTCTTCGCGGGAGCGGCCTTCTTGGCGGCGGGCGCCTTCTTGGCCGGAGCCTTCTTCGCGGGAGCGGCCTTCTTCGCCGGAGCCGCCTTCTTCGCGGGCGCCGCCTTCTTGACGGTGGTGGCCGCCTTCTTGGCCGGAGCGGCGGCCTTCTTGGCGACGGTCGTCGCGGCCTTCTTCGCCGGAGCAGCGGCCTTCTTGGCCGGCTTCGGCAGGGCCGGGAGCTTCTTGGCGCCCGACACGACGTTCTTCAGGTCAGCGCCGGCGCTGAACTTCGGAACGGCCTTCTTCTTGGTCTTCACGCGCTCGCCGGTCTGCGGGTTGCGGACCCAACGGGCGTTGCGGACGGCCTTCTCGAAGGAGCCGAAGCCGGTGATGGCGACCTTCTCGCCCTTCGCGACCTGACGGGTGATCGTGTCGAGAACCGCGTCGAGGGCGTGCGCCGCGTCCTTGCGGCTTCCCTCGAAGCGGTCGGCCAGCGCGTCGATCAACTGAGACTTGTTCACTACCTGTCCTTCCGAAACGCCGCGCCGGGCGTCCCTTGGGCTGTTGCGGCCGAGCCCTCGCCCAGCCGTCCTTTCATGGGAACGCTAGGCACTAGTAGACACGCTCACAATCACCACGCCGAAGTTGGTGCCTCTTTTTTCGTGATTTCTGCGGTATTTCGGCCGTTTCGGGCCCTTTTTCGCCCTGAGCGGCCCTCACGCACCGATCCGGGCGAATCCGGGAAAGCCGACGGGCCGACTCGCGAATGTCGCGAATCGGCCCGTCCCAGAGGGGTTTCAGCCACTACTCAGGCGTGCTGGGTGACCGGCTTCCAGCTCGGTCGACCGCTCTCGTACGCCGCGATGTCGGCCTCGTTGCCGAGCGTGATGCCGATGTCGTCGAGACCGTTGAGCAGCCGGTAGCGGGTGTAGTCGTCGATCTGGAAGGGCGCGACGAGGTCGCCGCAGGTGACCGTGCGGGACTCGAGGTCGACGGTGATCTGCGTGGTGGGGTCGGCCTCGATCGCCGCCCACAGCTGCTCGATCACGTCCTGCTCGACCGGCACCGAGAGCAGCCCGGCCTTGCCGGAGTTGCCGCGGAAGATGTCGGCGAACCGGCTCGACAGCACGACCTTGAAGCCGTAGTCCATCAGCGCCCACACGGCGTGCTCGCGCGAGGACCCGGTGCCGAAGTCGGGACCGGCGACCAGGATCGACACGCCCTGGTACTCGGGCTTGTTGGCCACGAACTCCGGGTCGTTGCGCCATGCGGCGAACAGGCCGTCCTCGAAGCCGGTGCGCGTCACCCGCTTGAGGTAGACCGCCGGGATGATCTGGTCGGTGTCGACGTTGCTGCGACGCAGCGGGAGCGCCGTACCGGTGTGGGAGGTGAACTTCTCCATGACGCTGTCTCCTTCTCAGACCAGCTCGGCGGACAGGTCGGCCGGAGAGGCCAGCGTGCCCTTGACGGCGGTGGCGGCGGCGACGGGGACCGACACCAGGTGGGTACGTCCGCCCTTGCCCTGCCGGCCCTCGAAGTTGCGGTTGGACGTCGACGCGCTGCGCTCCTGCGGGGCGAGCGTGTCGGGGTTCATGCCCAGGCACATCGAGCAGCCCGCACCACGCCACTCGGCGCCGGCCTCGACGAAGACCTTGTCGAGGCCCTCCTCCATGGCCTGGTTGCGCACCCGCACCGAGCCCGGTACGACGAGCAGGCGGGTGCCTTCGGCGACCTTGTGACCCTTGATGATCTCGGCGGCGAGACGCAGGTCCTCGATCCGGCCGTTGGTGCAGGAGCCGACGAAGACGGTGTCGACCTTGACCGAGCGCAGCGGCTGGCCGGCCTCGAGACCCATGTACTCCAGCGCCTTCTCGGCGGCGAGCTTGTCGGAGGGGTCCTCGAAGTCGTCGGGCGAGGGGACGTTGGCGCCGAGCGGCGCGCCCTGTCCGGGGTTCGTGCCCCACGTGACGAACGGCGTCACGTCGGCCGCGTCGATCACGATCTCCTTGTCGAAGGTCGCGTCGGCGTCGGTGACCAGGGTCCTCCAGTGCGCGACGGCGGCGTCCCACTCGGCACCCTTGGGCGCCTCGGCCTTGCCCTCGATGTAGGCGAAGGTGGTCTCGTCGGGCGCGATCATGCCGGCCTTGGCGCCCCACTCGATGGACATGTTGCAGACCGTCATCCGGCCCTCCATCGAAAGCGCCTCGATGGCGGCGCCGCGGTACTCGACGATGTAGCCCTGGCCACCGCCGGTTCCGGTCTGGGTGATCAGGTAGAGGATCAGGTCCTTCGCGGTGACGCCCTCGGCCAGGCTGCCGTTGACGGTCACGGCCATGGTCTTCGGCCGGGCCTGGGGCAGGGTCTGGGTGGCGAGCACGTGCTCGACCTCCGAGGTACCGATGCCGAAGGCGATCGCACCGAACGCCCCATGGGTGCTGGTGTGCGAGTCACCGCAGACGATGGTCATGCCGGGCTGGGTCAGGCCGAGCTGCGGGCCGACGACGTGGACGATGCCCTGCTCGACGTCGCCGAGCGGGTGCAGCCGGACGCCGAACTCCTCGGCGTTCTTGCGCAGCGTGTCGACCTGGGTCTTGCTCACCGGGTCGGCGATCGGCTTGTCCCAGTCCAGCGTGGGCACGTTGTGGTCCTCGGTCGCCAGGGTCAGGTCCGGACGGCGCACCTTGCGACCGGCGAGCCGCAGGCCGTCGAAGGCCTGCGGGCTGGTGACCTCGTGGATGAGGTGGAGGTCGATGTAGAGGAGGTCCGGCTCCCCCGGGGTCGATCGGACGACGTGCTCGTCCCACACCTTCTCCGCCAGGGTCTTGCCCATGACTCGCTCCTCCTCGTTCGGGTCGTCGACGGCACCTCTGCCGCCGACCGAGATCCAGCGTACTCTTGCATCCCAGGATCCGAGACGGCAGTATTGCCATATGGACAACTCGAGCGGCGTCGGCGTACTCGACAAGGCGGCCCTGGTGCTCACCGCACTTGAGTCCGGCCCGGCCACCCTGGCGGGCCTCGTCGCCGGCACCGGCCTGGCCCGGCCGACCGCCCACCGGCTGGCGGTCGCCCTCGAGCACCACCGCCTCGTGGCGCGCGACATGCAGGGCCGCTTCGTCCTCGGCCCGCGTCTTGCAGAGCTCTCCGCCGCCGCCGGCGAGGACCGGCTGCTCGCGACCGCCGGCCCGGTGCTCGCGCGGCTGCGCGACATCACCGGCGAGTCCGCGCAGCTGTGGCGCCGTCAGGGCGACCACCGCGTCTGCGTCGCCGCCGCCGAGCGCCCCTCCGGCCTGCGCGACACCATCCCGATCGGCTCCCAGCTCACCATGCGCGCCGGCTCGGCCGCGCAGGTCCTGCTCGCGTGGGACGACCCGGAGCGGATCCACCGCGGCCTGCAGAACTCCGCCTTCTCCGCCGCCGAGCTCTCCGCGATCCGCCGCCGCGGCTGGGCGCAGTCGGTCGGCGAGCGCGAGCAGGGCGTGGCCTCGGTGTCGGCTCCGGTCCGCTCCCCCGGCGGGAAGGTGATCGCCGCGGTGTCGGTCTCCGGCCCGCTCGAGCGGCTGTCGCGTCAGCCCGGCCGGATGCACGCTCCCGCGGTGCTCGCCGCCGCCGAGCGGCTCTCGGAGTCGCTGCGACGGGCTGCCGCGGAGTAGTCCTCCAGGGCCATACCGGCGGGGTCGACCCAGCAGTACGCTCCGAGGACCCACCCCTTCGGGAGACGCCCATGTCCAGGTCCACCTTCACCGCTCTCACCGCCGCTCTGGCTCTCGCCGCAGCCACCGCCGTCGCCTCCGGTACGCCGGCCGACGCGCGCCCCGCGGCCGGGGAACGCTCGGAGTACGTGCCGATCGCCCCTTGCGGCCTGCCCATCGTCAAGCTCAAGAAGAAGCGTCAGGCCGTGGTTCCTGTCGTCGGCCGGTGCGGCGTTCCCGCGGACGCGGTCGCGGTCGCCCTCGCGATCCAGGCCAAGGGCTCGACGCCGGGGGCGCTGCGGGCCTGGGCCAGCGGCAGCAGCGTCCCGCGCACCCCGGTCCTCGCCTGGTCCGCGGCCCGCAAGGCCGTCGCGACCCAGGCCTCCGTCGCGCTCGGTGGCGGCCAGGTCACGCTGGCCGGAACGAAGGGGAGGACCAGGGTCGACGCCGACGTGGTGGGCTACTACCGCCGGGTCCCGACCAGCCACACGCTGGCGATCAGTCCGTGGGCGATGGTGCTGACCGGCTCCACCACCGCGGGCTACGGGACGACCAACGGCTGCGTCACCAACTTCGACAACACCACGACGGCCAGCGGCAGTGTGCCGCTGACACTGCCCGTCGGGTCGCGGATCACGTCGGTCACGGCGTCGGTCTACGACGGCACCTCCGCCGACACCTACTCCCTGAACCTGGTGCGCTATCTGCCCACCCCGACCGGGCTCACCTCCGACAGCACGACGCCGCTCGGGTCCGGCGGCGCGGGGAGCATCGTCGTGACGACGACCACGACGCCGGTCAACCTGCTGATCGACGCCCAGCACACCTTCGCGATCACGATGTCGAACCTCAGGAACTTCAACAACGGCCTGTGCTCGCTGCAGGTCACCTACGAGGACCCGGCCTGAGCCGGCCCGCTCAGAACAGGGCGTCCTGAGCCGGCACCCGCTCCAGCTCGAGCAGCAGCTGCTTGCGCTCCAGCCCGCCGGCGTACCCGGTGAGCGTGCCGTTGGCGCCGATCACCCGGTGGCACGGGATCACGATGGGGATCGGGTTCGCGCCGTTGGCGGTGCCGACGGCGCGCGAGGCGGCATTCGTCTTGCCGAGCCGGGCCGCGATCTCGCCGTACGACGCGGTCTCGCCGTAGCCGATGCCGAGCAGCTGGGCCCACACCTGGCGCTGCCAGGCGCTGCCCACGGGAGCGAGCGGCAGGTCGAACTCGGTGCGGTCACCGGCGAAGTACTCGGCGAGCTGGGCCGCGGCGGCCGTCAGCACGGGGTGGTCGGCGCCCTCGGCGCCGAGCGGTCGGGCGCCGTCGCGGAACGGCGAGAACTCGATCGCGGTGATCGCGCCGTCCTGCTCGACGAGGCGCAAGGGCCCGATGGGCGATTCGATGACGGTCCACATGGCAGTTCTCATCCTTCCAACGAGGTCCACAGGTGCAGGAGGGCGTAGGAGCGCCACGGCGCCCATGCCTCCGGGGTGAGGTCGGCGCCGGGGTGGCACGCCAGCGCGTTGCGTACGCCGACGTCGGTCGGCAGCCAGATGTCGGGGTGGCCGAGCGCGCGCAGCGCGATGTAGTCGGCCGTCCAGGGGCCGATCCCGGGCAGCGCCAGCAGGCTGCGGCGTACGTCGCCGCGGTCGGGGCCGCGGTCCAGCGCCACCTCGCCCGCCGCGATGGCCGCGCAGAGCCCGACCAGCGCGCGGCCGCGGGCCCGCGGCATCCGGAACTCCTCGGGTGCCAAGGCCGCCACGGTGGCCGCGTCCGGGAACAGGTGGGTGAGCCCGTCGACGCCCGTCGCCACGGGACGGCCGTGCGCGGCGACCAGCCGGGCGGCGGCGGTGCGCGCCGCCACGACGGTGACCTGCTGGCCGAGGACCGCGCGCACCGCCACCTCCGCGCCGTCGACATGCCCCGGCACCCGCAGTCCGGGCCGGGCGGCGACGAGCGGCGCCAGCACCGGATCGGCGGACAGGTGGGCGTCGACGGCCACCGGGTCGGCGTCGGCGTCGAGCAGCGCCCGCATCCGGGCCAGCGCGGCGGTCGTGTCGCGCAGGTCGTCGAGCGCCAGGCGCAGGGGGAGGTACGACGACCCGACACCGTCGAGGTCCGCCAGCTCGACCCGCGCGACACCAGCACCGTGGGGCAGGTCGAGCGTGCGGGCGTAGACGCCGCTGCCGTCGGCCCGCACCTCGGCGACCTCGACGCCGGGGACCGCGCGGTCGGCGAGGAAGCGCAGCAGCGCGGATCCCCGGAACGGCGTACGGACGGCGATCCGGAGGTCGATCGCGCCCGGGACCTGTCCGCCCGCGGGCGCCTTCCGACCGCGCAGCTGGCTGGGCGTGGCGTCGTACACCTCCAGCATGGTGTCGTTGAACTGCCGCACGCTGGAGAAGCCGGCCGCGAACGCGACGTCGGCGAGACTGAGCGTGGTGCTCTCGACGAGCGCCCGCGCGGTCTGGGCGCGCTGGGTTCGGGCGAGCGCGAGCGGACCGGCGCCGAGCTCGCTGGTGAGCAGGCGCGAGAGATGGCGCGAGGTGTAGCCGAGCCGGGTCGCGAGCCCCTCGACTCCCTCGCGGTCGACGACGCCGTCGGCGATCAGCCGCATCGCGCGGCCGGCGACGGTGGCCGCGACGTCCCAGTCGGGGCTGCCGGGCGTCGCGTCGGGCAGGCAGCGCTTGCAGGCGCGGTAGCCGGCGGCCTGGGCGGCGGCGGCCGTGCGGTGGAAGGAGACATTGCGGGACGCGGGGGTGCGGGCCGGGCAGGACGGGCGGCAGTAGATCCCGGTCGAGCGCACGGCGGTGTAGAAGACGCCGTCGAAGCGCCGGTCGCGCGACTGCACGGCGGTGTAGCAGCGCTCGAAGTCGAGCTGCTCCGGCGTGGTCACTGTGCTCTCCATGTCCTCCATCCTGCCGCCCCCCTCCGACAGTCTCTCGCGGAAATCGGACATGACGGTGACCGACCACGGCCCGGTTCTGCCACGCTGCTCCCATGGCGGACGCTCCGATCAACCCTCTCGACCTGCTGCTCAGGTCGCAGCAGATCGCCCTCAAGCTCACCACCGACGTCCTCAAGGGCGTGCGGGACACCGCGGTCACCGGCGTCACGCAGCCCGACGAGCTCGCCCGCCAGGTCGGCGACCTCGCCGGCGCGGTCGCGGGCATGGCGGGGGCCGTCACCAGCCTCGCCGGCGCCACCGCGCAGCCGTTGCAGGACTTCATCGTCCGCCAGCGCGAGCTCGCCGACACCGTGCACACCCTCGCCGAGGCCCAGGCGGAGCTCGCGAGCGTCGTCGCCAAGCTCGCCGAGCGGCACGCCGAGGCCGTCGCCGCGCTGGAGAAGGTCACCGCACCGGTGTTCGCGATCGTCGGCACCGAGCCGACGGCGCCGAAGACGCGGGCGGCGAAGAAGAGCGCGGCGGGTCAGCGCACGAGCAGGAGCACCACGAGCAGCACCAGCGCGACCCCGAAGCCGTAGGCGATCGCCCGGCCCGCCCCGGGAGGCATCTCGGCGACCGCCGGCTCCGGGCCGGCCGGCACGTCCTCGCCCGCGCTGATCCGCCGCACGACGTCGAGCCCGGAGCCGTCGTGGAAGCTGCCGTCGAACCCACCGCCCTGCTGCGGGTCGTAGGCCTCGTAGCCCGTCTCCTCGGCGACCACGTCGACCACCGCGGCGACTGCGGCGTGGAAGGCCGTCGGGTCCGCCTGCTCCCAGTAGGGGTAGCTGACGAACGCGCTGTCGTCGTGCAGGCTGACCTGGACCCCGCCCTGGGCCGCGCTGAGCTCGCCGACGAGCGTGCCGTCCTCACTCGGCGTGAACCGGCTCCAACCGCCGAGCAGCCCGGCGAGACGTCCCTCGATCCGGTCCAGGACGAGGTCCAGCTCGGCACGGTGATCGGGCGAGAGCGGCTCGTCGTCGAGCGCGGACTGCTCGAGCCGGTCGAGGACGTCGTCCCAGTCCTCGCCGGGCGCGCGGGCCGCCAGCGTGATGTCGTAGCTCACCGCGGCATCCTCGCAGAAGCAAGGCGCCGGAGAACGCAGTCGGGCCCGGTCCTGATGGACCGGGCCCGAAGCTGTACCCCCGACCGGATTCGAACCGGCGCTACCTACGTGAGAGGCAGGCGTGCTAGGCCGCTACACAACGGGGGCATTTGCTGTCCGGATCTCTCCGTGACAACGGCGTGAACTCTAGCGATTCCTGGCCTGAGCAGCCAAATCGCGGCTGCGTGACCTCTCTCTCGCGAGAGCCTCGCTGGGATACTAGGACTCGAACCTAGAACGACTGAACCAGAATCAGCTGTGTTGCCAATTACACCATATCCCATGGTTTCGATCCCCCGGCCGAGGCCGGCGAACCGGAGACCTACCTTACCCGTCGGCCGGCTCGGCCTCCAAAATGGCCCCACCCTCGGGTGTCCTCGCGCGGCTCTGGATGCCGAGGCGGCGCGCCGCCCAGAGCGCCAGCAGCAGGTAGCCGACCTCCTGGACGAGGGTCACCGGGATCGACCACCAGCTGCCGCCGGTGGGGTTCAGCGCCGCGGTCATGTCGCTGAAGGCGAGCGCCAGGCCGAAGGCGAGGAAGTTGTTGAGCACGTGCATCGCGATGCCGGCCTCGAGGCCGCCGGTGAGCAGCACGAGCAGCCCGGCGACGATGCCGAACGCGAATCGGTCGAAGAAGACCGGGACGTCCTGGCCCAGGCCGTGGGCGAGCGCGAACAGCAGCGCGGGTACGACGACCGCCACCGCCGCGCCGACGCGCGGACCACCGCGCGCCGCGAGCCCGCCGAACGCCTGCGCGAGGTAGCCGCGGAACACGTACTCCTCCCCCGCGGCCTGCAGCGGCGTCAGCAGCACGATCACCAGCAGGAAGTCGCGCACCGTCGAGGTCCACGGGTTGGCGCCGCCGGTGGTGTCGAGCGAGCCCGCGCCCTGGTCGGGCAGCACGGCGGACACGACCAGGGTGAGGCCGAGCGCGACCACGGACAGGCCCAGGCAGACCGCGAACCAGCGCCAGCGCAGCCGGCCGGCGACCGACGTCACCCAGCCCGGCGTCTGGCCGTGCAGCAGCCGTGCCACCACCCACACCGCCGGGATCGCGGCCGCCCAGCCCAGGTTGACCAGAGCCAGGAAGGACGGGGTCGCGACGTCGCCCGAGAGCTTGTCGACGGCCTCGGTCGAGCTGTCGCCGCCGGCGACGAGCACCAGCGTGACCACGAGGCTCAGCACCAGCTGGCCGGCGAAGAAGATCACCAGCAGCAGGGGGATGCCGGCGAGCGGTCGCCAGGTGCCGGCGGGCCCGCGCCGCTGGAGCTCGTCGTACCTCAGCCCCGGGAGTCCGGCTGGGTCAGCCGAGGGCACGCTGCAACCGCCCGAGGCTGCGGTCGCGGCCGAGGAGCTCCATCGACTCGAAGAGCGGCGGGGAGATCCGGCGCCCGGTGACCGCGACCCGGACCGGCCCGAAGGCGTTGCGCGGCTTGAGGCCGAGGCCGTCGACGAGCGCGCCCTGGAGCGCGGTCTGGATCGCGTCGGTCGACCAGGTGGGCAGCGCCGCAAGCGCGTCGTACGACGCCTGCAGCACCGGGATCCCGGCCTCGCCGATCTGCTTGGCCGCGTCGTCGGGGTCGACCTGGAAGTCGTCCTCGGACACGAACAGGAAGCCGAGCATGCTGCTGGCCTCGGCGAGCTTGTTGATCCGCTCGGCGACCAGCGGCATCGCGAGCTCGAGCAGCTGGGCGTCGGCGTCGGTGACCGGGTCGCTCACGACGCCGTCGCGCTTGAGGAACGGCAGCACCCGGTGGGTGATCTCCTCGACCGACAGCAGCCGCATGTGGGCGGTGTTGATGGCGTCGCACTTCTTGAGGTCGAAGCGTGCGGGGTTGGCAACGACGTCGGTGATGTCGAAGGCCTCCACCATCTCCTCGAGGCTGAAGACGTCGCGGTCGGCCGCGATCGCCCAGCCCAGCAGGGCCAGGTAGTTGAGCAGGCCCTCGGGCAGGTAGCCCTGGTCGCGGTAGGCCAGCGCGTGCGCCTCGGGGTCGCGCTTGGAGAGCTTCTTGTTGCCCTCGCCCATGACATAGGGCAGGTGGCCGAACTCGGGCGTCGCCTTGGCGATGCCGACGGCCTTCAGCGCCTCGTAGAGCGCGATCTGGCGCGGGGTACTCGACAGGAGGTCCTCGCCGCGCAGCACGTGGGTGATCTCCATCAGCGCGTCGTCGACCGGGTTGACCAGCGTGTAGAGCGGGTCGCCATTGGCCCGGCACAGCGCGAAGTCCGGCACGAACTCGGTCTCGAAGGTGACGTCGCCGCGGACCAGGTCGTGCCAGGTGATCGAGCCGTCGGGCATCCGGAAGCGCACGACCGGCTTGCGGCCCTCGGCCTCGAACGCCGCGACCTGCTCGGCGCTCAGGTCGCGGCAGAAGCCGTCGTACCCCTGCACCTTGGAGCCGGCGGCCTTGCGGCGCGCGGCGGCCTCCTCGTTGGTGCAGTAGCAGTCGTAGGTGTAGCTGCTGTCCTTGAGCCGGGCCAGCGCGTCGGCGTACAGGTCGCCGCGCTCGCTCTGCTTGTACGGCGCGAACGGACCACCCACGCCCGGGCCCTCGTCCCAGTCGAGGCCCAGCCAGCGCATCAGGTCGAGGATCGCGTCGAGCGACTCGTCGGTGCTGCGCTCCTTGTCGGTGTCCTCGATACGGAACACGAAGGTGCCGCCGTGGTGGCGGGCGAACGCCCAGTTGAACAGCGCCGTGCGGATCATGCCGACGTGGGGGCTGCCCGTCGGGGACGGCGCCATCCGGACTCGTACCTTGCTCATGCGCGTGCTTCCACCTTGTTCGTGAGGGTTCCGAGGCCGTCGATGGAGATCTCCACCTCGTCGCCGACCTCCATGGGGCCGACACCCTCGGGGGTGCCGGTGAGGATGACGTCGCCGGGCAGCAGCGTCATCACGCTGGAGACGTGGGCGACCAGGGCCGGTACGTCGAAGACCATGTCGGCCGTGCTGCCGTCCTGGACGACGTCGCCGTTGAGGAAGGTCTGCACCCGCCGGCCCTCGGTGAAGTCGTGGGGGTCGAGATCGGTCTCGATCCACGGCCCGAGCGGGCAGAAGGTGTCGAAGCCCTTGGCGCGGGTGAACTGCCCGTCGGAGCGCTGCAGGTCGCGCGCGGTCACGTCGTTGGCGAGCGTGTAGCCGTGGATGACATCGGTGGCCTGGTCGGCCGGGACGTCGCGGCAGATGCGGCCGATGACGACCGCGAGCTCGCCCTCGTAGTGCAGGTCCTGGGTCTGGCGCGGGTAGAGGATCGCGTCGCCGGGCCCGATCACGCTGGTGTTGGGCTTGAGGAACATCAGCGGCTCCGACGGCACCTCGTTGCCGAGCTCGGCGGCGTGGGCGGCGTAGTTGCGGCCGATGCCGACGACCTTGCTGCGCGGCAGCACCGGCGCCAGCAGCCGGACGTCGTCGAGCCGGTACTCCCGCTCGAGCAGCTTGATCCCCTGGTACAGCGGGTCACCGACGAGACCGACGATCACCGCGTCGTCGCCGGGCTGGCCGTACTCGTCGAGGTCGCCGGTCAGGACGCCGTACGACGGCTCCTCGCCTGTCGTGAATCTGACGATGCGCACCCGGTGAGCCTATCGACCTACGCTTGGTCGTCGTGAATGCGGAGGAATGGCGTCAGCGAGCGGCCGACCACGCCGCCCGCATCGACCGGTACGTCGCCCCGCACCTCGCCCGGCGCCAGGCCGCCGTGAAGCACCCGGTCTTCGACTTCCTCTTCACCTACTACTCCTTCCGGCCCGCGCAGCTGCGCCGCTGGCACCCCGGCTTCGGGGTGACCCTGGACGACGCGGCGGAGTACGCGAACCTCAAGGGATACGGAGTCGGGTGTGCCGAGGTGACCCCTGGGTCACCCTCAGCCACCCGACTCACCGTGACCGAGCAGTACCTCGCCTCCCAGCTGACCCTGGTCTCCTCGACCCACCGGCTGCTCACCGCCACCGCCGGCCGCACCCCGCACTTTGGCTGCTTCGGCCTGCACGAGTGGGCCATGGTCTACCGACTCGCCGAGGACGAGACCCGCCACGCCGACTGGCCGCTGCGCCTGGGGCCCACCGGCACCGACGAGGTCGTCGAGGGGCACCGGATCGCCTGCTCCCACTTCGACGCCTACCGCTTCTTCACTCCCCCGGCCCGCCCGCTGAACACCCTCAGTCCGGGCCGCGACGACCGCCCCGACTTCGAGCAGCCCGGCTGCCTACACGCCGGCATGGACCTCTACGGCAAGGTTGCAGTCAGGTTGTCTCCTATGATCTCGTCCGACCTCGTAGCCGACGCCTTCGAACTCGCTTGGGACATCAGGGTCATGGACATGCGAGCCGCCCCCTACGACCTTTCCGGACTGGATCTCGGCGACGACGAGTGGACGCCAATCAAGATCGAGACCCCGGAGGGTAAGCGCGAGTACGCAGATGGGCAGAGGCATCTCTCTGAGAGAGCCGGCCCCATCCGTCAGAAGCTGATTAACGAGTGCCAACGGCTTCTTGGCACTTCGTCAGCGCAGGAAGCCGCCAAACCCTAGGCTGCCGAGCCATGGCACACCTTGACGAGAACACTCTTCAGCGCATGTTTGACGCGGGGTGTGACGCCCTCGAAAGGGGCGCGAACGACCAAGCCATCGAGCTCCTTCAACCAGTCGCCCAGTGGGGCGCGAGCGTCGCTATGTTCAACCTCGCCATCGCCTTGAAGCGGCGCGGCGACCTGAACCGCGCAATCGAGTGGTACACCAAGGCCGCGCGTGCCGGAGATGTCGATGCAATGGCATACCTCGGCTGGATGCACAGGTGGCTCGGGGCGACTGATGAAGCAGCCAATTGGTACCGTGAGGCACAGCGCCACGGGCACCAGCAAGCAGGTCCAGCCCTCGCGGCACTCGCTTTTGACACGACGTCAACGGCCGCCCAAACAGTACGGGCGACGGCCTCTATGGCAGCACGAGCCCACGCTCAACGCGGCTCGATGGAGTTGGCGACTCAGTCCTGGATGACGGCCGCCGAGTCGGGCGACGCCGAGTCGATGTACCAGCTCGGCCTCGCTGCAGAACAGCGACGAGATCTGGGGGAAGCCATCCTCTGGCACAGGGCTGCCAGTCGTGCCGGGTTCGCTCAGGCGGATGCGCGGCTGAACTTCATTGAACAGCAGCGCTGACCAGTCGGCGTCGTCGTGACTCGCCGGCCGCCCGGCCAGCGAGTTGGAACCCCTGGCCTAGACGTGAGGTCAGCTGTCGCAGAAGATCTCGTGAGGCGTGGCTCGCAGTGGCTCAACCAAACTCTCCTGAGTCGCTACTCGCCCGCCCCAAGCACTTGCAGCCACCTGTGCCGTGGTGACGGCCGCTTCACTCTTCCAAGCCGACCAGTTCTTCTTGTCCAAGGTCTCAACTCTGCATCGACGAGCACGCGTGCGTGCGAGCATTCGCGCATGGGAGAGGACCTTGATCGTCTACGCGAAAGCCTCGAAGCGTTCCGGACAGAGCGCGATTGGCAGAAGTTCCACGATGTGAAGAACTTGGCGATGGCCCTGTCAGGGGAAGTGGGCGAGATCTGTTCGCTTCTGCAGTGGACGCATTCGAGCGATCTTGAGGAATGGCTCGCGGACGAGCAGAACCACGCTCGCCTTGCCGATGAGATCGGCGACACACTCGCGTACCTGCTGTACCTCGCCGAAGCTGCGCAGGTGGACTTGGTTGCGGCCTGCGCGAACAAACTGGCGAAGAACCGGAACCGCTACCCGACTGATCTCGCGCGCGGACGCTCAACGAAGTATTCGGACTTGATACGCGAGAAGCCAAGCCCTGCCCGAGGGGAGGCCCTATGACCTCGGTAGTCATCTTGGCAAGTGCCGACAGGACGTCCCAGTCGAACCTTGAACGGACAGTCTTCAACGAGGTCGATATCGACCTCGCGGAGCGCGTTGTCGCACCGGCCGACTCGGCAGCGTTGCGCCACGTCCATCCATCCGGACGGGCAGCGATGTGGGGCATCTGGCCAGCTAAGGACGGGCGCCAAACCCGCAAGTGGCAACAGATCCGTCCGGGCGACACGGCTGCCTTCTCAGGCCCTGGCGGCCTCGTTGCCGCCGCGACGGTCGCGCACGTGTTCCGAAGCCCCCGTCTAGCGCGAAGCCTCTGGGGAGTGGTCGAGCGCGATGGTCAGGAGTTCACCTACGAGCTGATGTTCTCCCTACGAGATGTGCGAACAGTCTTCGTGCCATACGAAGACCTGAACCCGATGCTCGGCTGGAGTGCAGCTGCCACCGTCCGGGAAGCAAATGTGTACTCCGCAGACCGGGCTGCTGGACTCATTGATGCTCTCGGAGGTTCCGGGCCGCAGACCCCTCAGAACCTGCAACGCGAGCCTCCTGGCGTGCAGGTCCTGCCAGTTGAGGCGAGAGACGTCGAGTCATACGTCTTGCAGCGGCCAAATGAGCCTTCGACAGCGGTCCGTCGAGAGGCAGAGCTGGTTCAGACCTACGTCATGTGGCGGTCGGCTTCGGGAGCCGAGACCTGCCGCCATGGGATCAGATTTCCGGAGGGCACGACCCTCTACACAGATCTGTTCGACATCGAGCTCGACGAACTGCTTGAGGCCAAAGCTAGTTCAGCGCGGCACCACGTGCGCACTGGCTTGGGTCAGATCCTCGACTACTCGCGTTTCGTATCCAGCCGGAGTCGGGCGCTTCTGCTCCCGGACGAGCCCATTGATGACCTCAAGGAGCTTCTCACCCAGAACCACGTCGCCGTGGTCTGGCCTCACGGCGATGGATTCGTACGCCTCGAGCCTCAGAGCGAGGACAACCTTGTCGCAGCGGAGGCGGACGCGTGATCGTAGAGAAGTACTGGGCTGGCATCGCGCGCCGGCTTCAGATCGAGTCGGGCGTCATGAACGCACTGATCCCTCA
Organism: Nocardioides nitrophenolicus; assembly: GCF_016907515.1. Classification (NCBI taxonomy): domain Bacteria; kingdom Bacillati; phylum Actinomycetota; class Actinomycetes; order Propionibacteriales; family Nocardioidaceae; genus Nocardioides; species Nocardioides nitrophenolicus. The sequence goes on along the minus strand of NZ_JAFBBY010000001.1, from coordinate 4,693,793 downwards.
CCAGGGCGAGAAGGGAATCGCCAATGAGCTAACTCTGTCGCGACTCGTTGCGGATCTGCTACCGCCGTCGATCGGAGTAGGCACTGGCGTCATCTTCGACAGCACCGGCAAAACCTCGTCCCAGACCGACATCATCTTGTTCGACCAGGGTCAGCAGCCGCGCTTGATGGCCCAGACCAACCAGGTGATGTTCCCAATCGAAACAGTTCGGTTGGCCATCGAGGTGAAGACGAGACTCAGCAAGACTGACATCGAAGAGGACTTCCCAGGCAAGTTGGCCAGGCTTCAGGCGCTGACCCCAACGAGCGGCTCTCATCCCCCGTTTTGTCTGTTCGCCTACTCCTTCGCTGACAGCGACCACAGTCGGGCCACCGAGTTGAGCAACCTCGAGGCGAGCAAAGCACCCGCTCTGTCATGCGTCGTACGCCCCGGTTACGTCCGCACCTCAGATAGGGCTGGTTTCGTCCCCCTTCGCAGCGCAGAGGAAGGCAAGCAGTGGGTCGAACCCGACGCAGGTCAGTCCGGACACCTTGCCATTGTCGACGGAACTGAGTATCCGGTTTTCATGATGGGGCAATACACGGGCCAGCGATACGTGGGCGACCCCGGGCGCGCGTTGCTGATCTTCTGCTTGTCAATGCTGACAGCGCTCGATGGCGGCGCTGGACGCTTCGACTGGTTGACCGCATACACCAGCGAAGACCTCGATGCCGTCGAGCCCGTCAGTTGAGGCAGGGTGCCAGCCCTAGACCGTCCAGATAAGACCGGAGATCGCTGCAAGGTATCGCGAGGGTCGCGCAAGCCTCGCCCAAGGTGATTCGGTCACCCCCGAATCCCGCGTCCTCTGACACCACCGTGGGCGCCAGTCCGGCCTCAGCCTTGGCCGCCGCAAGGCACGCCACTGCGATCTGGCTCTGCTCGCCGGGATCGTCCTCGATCAGCAGGTCCGGAACCTTCGCGAGCAAGGTCATCGGAGTCGATCCTGGGAAGGTAGCTTGCTGCCGTGACCCTGCAACACCCATCAGCCAGATGGTCGCGACTTCTCCTTCGCCGAGTTCCCGACACTCGGCCAGAACAGCATCCGGAAAGGTGAGCCGCCCCGCCGCGACCTCCGCAGTCAGTGCCGCATAGAGGGTGACCCTCTTGTTCGCGAGCACCATCGTTTCGAGTTCGATCACACTGTAGGCGTCGAGGATGTACAGGCTCACCTGTCCCGGCCTCGTGCCAGTGCCGCAACCTCGGCCAGTTCCGGGCCGTTGACGTTCAAGAGACGGCGAGCATCGAGGGACGCGAGCGTGCCTTGCTCCGCCGCGTCGGCAACCAACCGTGCGAAGGCGTAGCCGTACTCGTCTAGCCGGATGGTCGGGACTGTCCGTCCTCCGCCTGGAGCGAAGCCGCCCTCAGGGGACTCTGGACGGTTCTTCTTGACGTAGTCCCCGGTGCCGCTGGGAGCGAGTCCGAGCTGCTCAAGCCGAACGGCTGAAGCATGCCAACTCGTCTTGTACCGATTTGCAACCCGCCGCACCGCATCCGTGTCTTGCGGTGATGTGATCGAGAGCGACTGGCTTGTCCAGTAGCGGAGGAGGTGCTGCCTGGGCATGAGAAAGGCAGCCGCGAACCGATTGCACCACTGCTCTACACCTTTGTCTCCGCCGTAGCACACACGGCGATTGCCTCGAAGGACGTGGCCGAGTTCGTGCATCAGGGTGAAGCTGCGGACACTGCCGAGCTCGTAGTCCTTGTTCACGTAGATCAGGGGCGCCACTGGGTCGGGAAGCGAGAAGCCGCAGAACCGCGAGGTCCCGGCAGACCGAAGCGCGACAAGGACGCCCCGTTCCTCAACCGCCGCACGGAGCGACTTGAAGGCCGCAGACTTGCTGGTGGCATTGACTTGTGTCGCCGTGTCCCAAGCGAGCCATACTCGAACTTGCTCAGCAGCGCGTGCGGGACTGGCCTGATCATCCAACTCGATGTCTTCGGCCCAGGTCGTGGCGTTGCCGAGTAGATCTGCACTGTTGAGTAGATCTCGCGCCACACTCTGGGTACGACGCCCCCAGCGGAGCGCCTGTAGCTCTACCGCACGTTCATCCTCGTTGATGTCCTTCCGAAGCGCGCGACGAAACTCAACTGCGGTCGGGGTCGAGGAAGGCGGCTCCGGCAGCATGAAGAAGAACGGCGACCGGCCGAGCAACTTGCCCAGACGACGCAACTCTCCGAGGTGCGGGCTGACAGCACCTGACAACCACTTCTCGACCTCGTCGCGCGGCTTCTGCGTCGCCGATTCGAGGTCGGAAACGCTGCGCGCGGACTCCAACATCGCCCATTCGAGAACGTCTGGATTGATCGCTGTGCGGACCACGTGGGCACACTAACGCCAGGATTCGACCCTGTATTGAGAACGCTCCGCAACCTGACCGCTCGACGGCGTTGAGCACCACGTCGAAGGCACCGCACGAGCCCAGACAGGCATCGGCCGACCACCGGATTACAGCCAATGCCCACGGTCGACGGCATGTCCGGTAGAACGTGCTAGTGCGCCAGCAACAGGTCGAGGTTTGGGTCCTCGACATCGTCGAGGCCGTTGTCGGGGGAAGTCGCGTTGAGGACGACCGCGTCGAAGCGAAGAGAAAATGGCCGACCGATCATCGCAAGGCGGCTCGGCAGATCGCTGGTCTGGCGAATGCGGCTGGAGGCGAAGCCGCACTATGGATCGTCGGCCTGGACGAGGACGGTCACCTCGTAGCCGACCCCGGCGATGTCGAGCCTGCCGACTGGTGGGCTCAGGTCTCAAAGTACTTCTCGGAGGTCGCCCCAGATCTGAACCTGTTGAGAGTCCCTACGCCGCACGGCACCGTCGCCGCGCTGTGGCTCGAGACGGGCCGCAGTCCCTATGTGGTCACGACCAACGGTCACGGCGGAGTCGACCGTGAAGTGCCGTGGCGTCGAGGAACCAATCTGCGGTCAGCCCATCGCAGCGAGATTCTTCGAGCCGTCGTGGGGGAAGCCGAGGTGCCGCAACTTGACGCAATCTCGGGATGGGTCCGGGCTCTTCGGCGACCTGCGCAGGGGAAGGGGAAGTTCGGCGAAGAGGCACATCCGGTAGGAGTCGAGTTCGAGTACTGGCTTGACGCATACGCCGAGGTTGCTCACCCGGCACGACTGCCCGAATACCGCTGGGCGGCACATGTGACCGTCGGCGGGCAAGACATCGACCTCACCCGTCCAAGCATCCGGGGACCGCAGATGGCGACAGGCTCCAACTCCTTCGGGATACCGACCTCGCAATCCGTGGGTTCGATTGTCTACGTGCAGAACTCAGGTCTGCACGTCAACGGATCAGACAGTTTGGCGTTGTCAGGCCGCCACTTCGTCCCTGACGAAGGCGGTGAACTTGCGGGCATCTGCGCACGGGCTCAGCGAGCAGTCCTCAGCTTCAGACTGCCATTGGCTCTGTCCGCGAGGCGCGCAGCGTTGGATGCACGGATGAGGCGCATTTCGCTCACGGAATCAGAGCAACCGACCTCTTCGGCGTATCGGTACGTCGACGAGCGGCTCGGCGAGTTCGCGATCGGCGGAGGTATCCCCTACCGCTACCAAGGGCGCTACGAGAAGGTCGACTGACCCCAGGCATCCCGGCCAGGGGGTGTGACCCCCGAAGCCACTTCCAGCAGACCGGTACGTCTTAGCATCCGCGCTCCTGCCACGGTTTGGAGGTCCGCAGGTCCCCCCACCTATGTAGCAGTCTCGTGGCAGGGTTTCCTCCGTGTTGAGCATGGTTTCGTGGGTCGTGCCGTCCCCTTGGGTAGCCATCGGCATCTCGACTGTCGCCCTGCTGCTCTCAATGGCGGTCTTCGTCGTCACAGTGAAGACCTACCGAAGAGGCGGCGCGCGGGTCCACGTGTTCAGCCCTGACGATGTCCAACCATCGGCTCGCTCGATTTTCAGGCTCCACCAAGGAATCTGGATGCGGGCTCACGTGCGAAACGCTGGGCTGGCAGCCGTGCAGCTTGTCAATGCGCGCTGGGAAGTGCGGGAAAGCGGGCGATTTAGACTTGGGCCGGGCCAGCATCGTCCCGACCGGAAGACGTCGAGAGACCAGGCCGAAGATCGTGCCGTCTTTCCCCAGACCGTGGCCGGGCATCACCTGTTCGCATGGAAGACGGTTCCGCCGGAGTGGGACCCTGACAAGACTGGGGCATCGGCGTATCGAATGCGACTGGTCGTCCACCTCGGCAACGGCCGGGTTGCCCGCTCACAGTGGATCATCGTCCACATAGGCGCGGACTGGCCTGCCATCAAGCGGCTCGCTTCTAAGCGCCGAATCGTCTGACACCGCAAGCCGCAGCTCGGAGCTCAGCCCGTGGCGCGCAGCCAAGCAGGCTGACAAGCAAAGCCGGAAGCGATGATGCGCACTCTGCCTCAGGCAAGCCGGTTGGGCGATACGCTCACGCCAAATGTGTCTCTAATGGGAGGCCAACCGCGAGGAAGTTGGGAGCGTCGAGGGTGAGCGACCCGTTCGAGTTGGTCAATCTTGGAGACACCTTCGGTGGGTACTACCGAGCCAGCGACGAGGACTGGGCACGCGTCCTGCAGACCGGGCTCGTGGTGCTGGACACCAACGCCCTGCTTGACCTCTATCGCCTGAGCCCGCTGGCGCGAGACGAACTATTCAAAGTTCTTGAAACGCTCAAGGACCGGCTGTTCGTTCCTCACCAAGTCGCGTCGGAGTTCCACAAGCGGAGACTCGATGCCGTAGCTGACCGAATAGCTGAGATTCAGGGAGCGGCGACGACGATGCGCGACCACGCGCAGAAGGTCAGAGGGCTCCTCCGTACCGTTTCCCGGAGGGCTCACGCGGGTGACGCCGCCGTGGATTCGCTTCTAAGCCAGTTCGTCGCTGCCTTCGACGGCGCAAGTGAGTTCGTGGACCAAGTGGCTTCAGAGTACGACCTCGAACCCGAAAGACTCCTACTCAAGTCCGACGATCCCGTCCTGCTGCGCCTCGAGACGGTTCTACAAGGCCGGGTCGCACCGCAACCTCCAGTGCACCAGTTGGAAGCAGATCGGGAGGAAGGCTCGCGGCGCGCCGATGCAGAACTACCTCCGGGGTTCAAGGATGCGAAGAAGGAAGCGAACTCATTCGGCGACTACCTCTGGTGGGCGGAGGTAGTCCGGTATGCCGCAGCGCACCCGGCCGACGTTCTGCTGGTCTGTAACGACGTCGCCAAGGGCGATTGGACCTACGACAAACGCGGTATGCGCGTGGGCCCTGCCACGGAACTGGTTGAGGAGATGGCAGCCGCGACGGGGAGGCACCTGCTGATGTGTACGACCGCCGAACTGCTTGACCGCGCTGCCAAGCATCTGAAGGTCAATATCAGCGCGAACACCGTGTCCGAAACTCGGCACCTTCCCGAAACGCTCATAGAATTCAAGTCGGCGCGAGGCAAGGGCAGCCACCACAGGGTCATCCCTAACCGGCTTCTCCGAGCTCTGATCGGGACTGATCCTCGCCGGCTACAGCCTTGGATCGAGCAGGACTATCTACCAGACCTCGCCGACGACATGTGGCTTTGGGACTCGGTTCGTTCGGCCGCAGTGGTTGCCGAGTGCCTCTCCCAGGAGATGCCTCCAAGATTCATCGCGAACGTTCTCGATGCCCTTGACGAGCGAGTGGCCGGAAAGAACCAACTTGTGGTTGCCAGCGATGGCCAGTGTAGTTGGGTCAGGCGCCGTGACGTCGATGCGTTCGTCGCGCAGTTGGACAAGGAGCCACAAGCCGTTCTCGACTATCGGCTCGTCGACACACGTCTACACCGTCGGCTCAGCGCGTTGGAAGCAAAGTATCCAGGAGACCCGGACCTGCTCGAGGGACTCGACGAGGACGCGCTGATGGTCTATTGGAGCAATGACCTAGCGGGTTGGATCCGTGCGAACACCGGAACCGGGACTTGGTCAGAAGACGAGGCAGGCTGAAGGTCACCCGACCCTCAGCCCGCCAAGTTGGCACGCCCCCGGCAGCGGTCAATGACTACCGCCTAGGAACCCCGCCCGGTTCCCTCCGGATCTGCCGCACGACGGCACTCGGATCGGAGGGCCCGTCGACTGCCGGCCCCCCCTTCAAGGGATCCTTCGCCCCCACCGTCGTCTCGCCTTTGCGAGTCGGACATGCCTCAGACCTTCGCGCTAGAGCGAGCGGTCAACTCGACAGCGACGGCGCTGACGGCGCTCCAGGGACCATGCTGGCTGGTCTCCACCATCACCCCGTGAGATAGCCAAGCACGGCTGTCATGCAGCGTGACCGTGTTCGGCGTAGTCGCACAGATGGCAACGGCGGTGACCTCACCGGTTCCCAGCACGGTGATTCCGTCGCCCCAGGCAGCCGCCGTTTCCCGTAGCGCGGACGCAACACGACTGCGATCGAGGCCGTGCGCTTCATAGGTGACCTTGAAGGCGATCTTGAGCTGCCGGTTGGTCTTCGAGACCACGTCGCTGACAACGCGCGCATCAGCCACGTGGAGGAACAACCGGCCATCCGCGAGGTCACCGAACGCAAAGGAGTCATCGTCGAAGCTGCCGAGCTCCCTCAGTTGGAGGACATCGCCGACAGCCATGGCGAACGTGCGTCCGGCCGCGCGTGCGTTGGATGTGCTTACGACGCCGAGAACCAGATCGCCGGTCGTCACGGGTCCGAGGCGAAGTCGAACCGTGTCCACGAATGCTCCGTTCTGCATTTCTGCGGTCCGCACGGTCACAGTGCCCGGCGCGAGCTTCTCTGTCGGGATACCGGCCTCGTCGCACGCGGAGCGCACCAGTTCCAGGTCGATCGGCGCGTGGGTGCGGCGGCGGAGACGCGTGACCTCGACGTGCCCGACTAGGCCGCCGTCGTCCCGCATCGTGCTCTCGATGACTCGAACGACCACGGCGTGGGTGTGATCCAGCGAATTCACGTCGAAGCCGTCGCCGGTTGTCGCGCCGAACTCGCACTCAAGGTGAGTTCCGAACGCGGCGGCAACGATGTCGCCGAGTTCGATGTGTCGGTCCGAGCCAAGGCTCGCGGTGATGTTTCGGAACGTCTTGCGTGCACCGGCCAGGGCGAGATCGGCGTAGGCGGTCCGTGCCTCAGCCTCGGCGAGATCGGCGAAGGTCGCGCGCGCGTCTGACAGTGGGTCCGCGATCAGCGCCTTGAGACGGTCGAGCCGCTCCGCCGCGTCGGCGGCCGCCTGCTCGCGATCTCGAAGTACCTTCGCGGCTTGGTCGCGCTTCGCCATCAGTGAGGCTCGTTGCCTCTGGAACTTCTTCTCGTGTGCCGCGACGGCGATGGCGACACTGGTCGTGCTGTTGCTGGTAGCAGTCATTGAGTCTTCCTAGGTGGGTGTAGGGAGTCAGTGCCAGCCGTGTCCTTGCACGGCTGACCCGTCGGAGTCGAAGACGACCCCGCAAGATCGGGCTGCTCCGGAGAGCAGATGGCAGCTCGGCCAGAACCAGGTCCGCGAGCAGTCGCAGACGGTGAGCCAACCTGATGCGCCATTGACGCCGTAGGTCGGTTTAACCAAAGTCAGCCAGCCAAGACGAGAGCCCGCCTGCAGTGGACCGCTGGCGGGCTCTCGATTGGGACTACATGTATGAATGATGTTGTTGATGACGGCCTTGGGCAGTCGCTCTGGATATCTTGGAATAACAAACTCCAATAGGGCTGTTGGTGTTTGGGGCCTTCACGGATCTGGGCTGGAAGTCAGAGACGGCAGACATTCGCTGACGCTCATGCCTGCCGTCTATCCGCCCTTGGCCTGGACTAGTCGACTTGGCTATTTCCTTGGTCTAATGTTTGACCTCGAGTGATCCAACTTCTTTCCGCCGTTGGTCTCTAAATAATCAGAGGAACGTCACAAACCCGCAGGTCAGAGCGATGCGGACGAACTATTCCTTCGCTCCTTGCCCGGGTAGACGATCTTTCCGTCGACGAGGGGGCCGAAGTGTCCGGAGCCATCGATGTCTCCCCAGACGTCCCTGTTCCAGCGGAAACGATGGTGGTGGACGCGGCACGCTTTCCAGTTGCCGGGAGGGCGATCGACGTCGACGAGGTGGGCACCCAGGATGATGCACCGAGGACCGGACGTGGGCGCGTACAGGTTCGCCCGCACGCCTTCGGCGATCACCTTCTGGAGAGCACGGATGCTGTAGCGCGAAACCTCTCCGGTTGACCTGTTGTACTTGGGCAACGCCTCAAGCAGGCTGTCACCGGGGAATTGCGCATGCCCGTTGTAGCCAGCACGGTTGACGACGAGGAACCACAACCTCAGGTCCAAGCCGAGGTCTGGCTGCACGCTCGCGTTGTAAGCCTCCCGGCGGTAGATCTTGTGCCAACTATGGCCCTTCGGCTTCTTGTATCCCTTGAAGGGATTCGGCTGGGGCTTATCGGCCGCTGCGGACCTCTGCGCCCACGCGTCATAACCGGGCGTGGTGGTCATCGAGACTCCTGGACAGTCCAGATCTCTTTTCCCGTCCGCTTGCCGCGCTCCCAGTCGCGATAATCCGCGTCCAGGTCCACGGGCCAGAGCGCACGTCGGTGCCGTGGGCGCATAAATGTCAGGTTCCCCATTCACTTCCTCTGTTGTCTTAGTTGCGGGCCATTCCAGCTGTCCCACTGCACCCATGGCGTGCCGGGTTAGGCTGTCACGGCGACTCGGAAGTCCGCCATGCCTCATTCGAAACCAACGCTAATCCGTGATGTGGAATTGCATTCTTGATCACGCATGGATCACAATTTGCGATTGACTCTGGACGTGACGCGAGCGTCCGGCTAAGGCGGAACGGGTTGACTCGTCTCCCCTGGATCGACCGACGCGAGACAACTGAGATCGCCACGACCCCCTGCGGGTAGCAACACCCGGCATATTTGCGATGTTCGCTCGCTATCAGGAACGCCGACGGTCGCTCCACGCCCTGTATGCCTCAACGGACTGACGGACATACAGGATGACAGCCCCACCCCCGACCCGGACAAAGTCAGGGTGCTGCGACGGTGGTTCTCGGCGGCGTCGTTGGCGAAGCGCGGCCGACGAGAGGCCGAGCAATGCTGCGGCCTCGTTTGTGGACAAGTACTGGTCATGTAGAGTTTGAGTTGGCAGCACGAAACCCCCCTTCAAGGGGACGTTGCTCGGATAAGGATTCGCACGCATGGCGGCGGCGGGCGTCACGACATCGCGACAAGCCCTCCACTAGGGATGTCGGTCTTACTAGACAAATCTGCAACCATCAAGTCCGCAACTGCGTCGCGCACTTACTGGGCGGCTCGCCATTCAATCTTGATGTTTTCGTGCTTGCGCAGCGTTTCCCGAGAACGACCTTTACCCGGTCCGACAAACCAGATGGCAGCGCACATCCGTTCCACGACGGGCCGAAACTTGTTGACGTCCCATCCAGCATCATCGGTAGCCCAATCAGCCAAGTGCTCGATGTCGTGAACGAGATCTGCCGAGTGCAGGGCATGGTCGGCTAGAGCGTCCGTGATCTCCGTCAGCCGACGATCCGCCTGCGCAAGTCCTGCGACCAGCGCCTTCCGGTCGACCAAGCCCTCGACGTACATCTCCGCTAGCTCGCCCTTACGGGCGATCAATGCAGCCTCGTCGTTCCGGAGGGCCGCGAGGTCAACGTCACCTTGCGCGGAGGGGTTCAGAGCTTCCTTCCACTGCTCGGCGCGAAAGAGGATCTGCACCCCCACAACACTGTCGGCCCAAGCCGCAGGAAGCGTCGTCCCGTGACACCCCCCGCACTGGTACACCTTGTAGGTCCGTTCGCCCCTCGCGTTACGCCGCCATGCGGCACGCACCGTGTGTTCGCACTTGATGCAACGAGCCAGGCCGGTCAAAAGGTTCTCGCGGTGTCCGAACCCGACCTTTACTTCGCCATCGTGGCGTCGCCGCGAGGGATCGGTGAGTATCCGCGCGACTGCCCTGAAGACATCCTCGTGGACGATCGGCTCCCACCCCGCCCGACCGACCTCGGTCTTGACTTCCTCGTAGCCCCCACTTGGACTCCTTCGTCGCTCGGTGTACTGGTAGATCCCCGCGTTGCGCGGATTCAGGAGTGCCGGCCGGAGGCTTGACGCCTTCCAGGGCTTCCCTACCGGCCTTCGCCCCTCTTGCGCAGCCTTCTTGGCATCGAGATCAAGGCTGCGCTGGGTGACGATGCCGCAGCTTTCTAGATACCGGACTGCCGCCGCGAGCGTCCCACCCTTCAGCAGGTCGGAGTACACCTGACGTAATGCAGGAGCCTCGACCTCATGGTGAGATCCATCGAGGTTGAAGCCAAGTGGCCTCGTTGGCCACCAAGGACGACCGGTGGCCGTCAGACCGCCCCGCTCCTCGACGCGCTGCCGATGAGCCGCCTTCTGCCTAACCGCCTTCTGCTCGCCCTCGTAGGTACTCCACGCAGTCACGGTGCGCGCGACCGCTCGTCCTGCGGGATTGCTGAGATCGAACCAACCCGCCTCCTTGGAGAAGACATCGACGCCGAGTTCAATGACGCGCTCAAGATCGCCGGATATGCGCAGCAGGCGGTCCAGATGCCAGCAAAGGATCGCTTGAGGACGGCTAGCAAGTAGGCGTTCAAACGCTGGCCGCTCGACCCCGGTCGTCGCAGACAGATCGTTGTCGACAAAGACCTGCGCGACGGTCCAGCCGCGAGCCTCGGCGTACTCCCGGCACTCCTTCTCCTGGCGTTCGACGCCGAGTTCCGTGCCGTGCAGGTCAAGGGACAGGCGGGCGTAGATGCTCACCTTGACGGCCGAATCCGCGTTCATGACTGCGACCATAGGGTATATGGATCTCTACAAGCACGCCTTCCGGCTCTCGCCGCTCGTGTCGTCGGACCTGGTCGCCGACTGCTTCGAGCTCGCCTGGGACATCCGCACCCTGGACATGCGCGCGGCGCCCTACGACCTGGCCGACCTGGGGTTCGAGCCGGTGCGGATCGAGACGGCCGAGGGCAAGGCGGCGTACGTCGAGGCGCAGCGTGGGTTCAGCGAGCGGGGCGCGCCGCTGCGGGCGCGGTTGGCGGAGGAGTGCGAGCGGCTGCTGAGGGCGCTACCGGCGTGATCGTGAGCGCGTCGTAGGACTCCTTGACCACCTCGACGTGCTGCCAGGTGCCGATCTCCCGGACGCCGGGATGGGCGCGGATCTCCTCGAGGACGTCGAGCACCGGCCGGGGCTGGCTGTCGGCGACCGTGAGGAGCAGGTCGGCGCGGCCGTAGGTGGTGGCGAGGAAGCGGACCTCGGACAGGGCGAGCAGCGCGGCGACGACGGGATCTGCGGGGCCGGCGAGACGGACGGCGACGCCGGTGACGCGCTGTCCGGCGTACGTCGAGGAGCGGGCCAGGCCGCCGATCCGGATCGCGGCCGAGGCGACCAGGCGGTGCACCCGGCGGCGGACGGCGGCCGGGGTGAGGCCGACGGTGTCGGCGAGGGCGACGTACGACGCCCGGCCGTCGGCCTGCAGCAGGCCGAGCAGGTCGAGGTCGACGTCGTCGAGGTCGCAGGTGACCGGGCCGACCGGGCCGAGCACGTCGCGGTGCACGGCGTCGTAGCTGAGCACGTCGACGCCGGCGACGCCGGGCAGCGCGCGGACCTCGGCGACGGCCGCGGCGAGCTGCGCCCGGTCGGGCTCGCGCAGCTCCAGGACGACCGGCAGCTCGCCGGTGGTCACCGAGACCAGGGTCGCGTCGGTGCGCTCGGCGACCGCCCGGGCGACCGGGAGGGCGGGACCGGAGACGCGCAGCGACAGGTGGGCCAGCTCGCGGTGGCCGAGGAGCTCGGGGTTCACGGCGCCGCGGACGACGACAGCGGTGCTCGCGAGCAGCCGCGCGACCCGGGCGCCCGCGGCGGAGCGGGAGATGCCGGTGCGCTCGGCGACCGTACGGTGGCTGATCCGGCCGTCGGCGGCCAGCAGTGCGACGATCCGGGCGTCGATCCCGTCCACGACTCTCCTCCACCCCGGCTGCAGGTTTTCGCAGCGCGACCTTTGCACCGCCAGGCGCCGGTCGATCAGGCGTTCTGGACAGCACAGGATCCCAGAATCGCCCCCTTCTGCCCAGGGCACCGGCAGATCGATAAACCGGAGGCGAGCACGACCGACCGTTGTGCTTGTCACCCCGCCGGACCGGTCGTAGCGTCAGCCGACCGCACGTTGCGCCGTCCCCAGGAGGAACCGTGACCGACGCCCTGACCGAGACCGCGGTGCTCGCCGCGGCGGACCGCCTGGTGGCCGCCTTCGCGGCGACCGACACGGCGGCGTACTTCGCCTCCTTCCGGCCCGACGCGACGTTCTGCTTCCACACCGAGCCCGCTCGCCTCGACGACCGCGCCGCCTACGAGGCGCTGTGGGCCTCGTGGCTCGCCGACGGCTGGCGGGTCCTCGACTGCGCCAGCAGCGAGCGCAGGGTCCAGCTCCTCGGGGAGAGCGCGATCTTCACCCACACCGTCCGTACGACGCTGCGCCCGGCCACCGGCGTACCCGAGGAGTCCTCGACCGAGCGCGAGACCATCGTGTTCGTCGCGGGTCCCGACGGTCTGCTCGCCGTCCACGAGCACCTCTCCACCGTTCCCGAGTGAGGACCCGATGAGCACCGAGACCGACGAGCCGACGCCCGCCACCACGCCCGCCGCCCCGCCGCCCGCGACCACGATCGAGGTCAACGGCATCGCGCCGATCCCCGACGACGAGCGCTCCGCCTCGCCGCTCGACCTGTTCCGGCTGATCTTCGGTGGCGCGAACACCTTCGCGACCGTCGTCCTCGGCACCTTCCCGATCGTCTTCGGGCTGTCCTTCTGGCAGGGCGTCGCGTCGATCCTGATCGGCCTGCTGGCGGGCGCCGCGCTGCTCGCGCCGATGGCGCTGTTCGGTGCCCGCAACGGCACCAACAACGCGGTCTCGTCGTCGGCGCACCTCGGCGTCCACGGCCGGGTGGTCGGCTCGTTCCTGTCGTTGCTGACCGCGCTCGCGTTCTTCTCGATCTCGGTCTGGTCGTCCGGCGACATGCTGATCGGCGCCGCGCACCGGGCGATCAAGGTCCCCGAGAACGACCTCAGCCTGGCCGCCGGCTACGGCCTGTTCGCCGTGCTGGTGCTGGCGGTCTGCATCTACGGCTTCCGCTTCATGCTGCTCGTCAACAAGGTCGCCGTCGTCGCGACGACGGTGCTGTTCGTGCTCGGCATCATCGCCTTCGCGGGCGACTTCGACGCGGGCTACCAGGGCACCGCCACCGGCGAGCTGTTCTGGCCGGCTTTCGTCGGCGCGATCCTGATCGTGATGTCGAACCCCGTCTCCTTCGGCGCCTTCCTGGGCGACTGGTCGCGCTACATCCCGCGCGCCACCCCGCCGCGCCAGCTGATGGGTGCCGCCTTCGGCGCGCAGCTCGCCACGCTGGTGCCCTTCCTGTTCGGGCTCACCACCGCGACCATCGTCGCGACCGCCGAGCCGGAGCTCTTCGCGGCGGGCAACTACGCCGGCGGCCTCCTCGCGATCTCCCCCGGCTGGTTCATGCTCCCCGTCTGCGCGATCGCCGTGATCGGCGGCCTGTCCACGGGCACGACTTCGCTCTACGGCACCGGCCTCGACTTCTCGAGCGTCTTCCCGCGGTTCAACCGGGTCCAGGCGACGACGTTCATCGGCGTCTTCGCGATCGCGTTCATCTTCGTCGGCCGCTTCGCCATCGACGTGGTCACCAGCATCAGCACCTTCGCCGTGCTCATCGTCGTGTGCACCGCGCCGTGGATGGTCGTGATGATGATCGGCTGGTACACCCGACGCGGCTGGTACGACTCCGACTCGCTGCAGGTCTTCAACCGCCGCCAGCGCGGCGGCCGCTACTGGTTCGCCCACGGCTGGAACTGGCGGGCGATGGGCGCCTGGCTGGTCTCGGCCGGCATCGGGCTGATGTTCGTCAACCTGCCCGGGCAGTTCGTCGGCTGGCTGGGCGACCACGCGAACGGCATCGACCTGAGCATCCCGGTCAGCCTGGGCCTGGCCGCGGTGCTCTATCTCGCGGCGCTGCGGGTCTTCCCCGAGCCGGCCGACGCGTTCGGCCCGGAGGGCCCGCGGCTGGTTCCGGCCGGGCCGGCCGCCAACCACCCGATCGTCGGGGACTGACCCGCCACCGGAGCGGTGCGGCTCAGCGCGCCGCGATCCCGTCGTACATCACGGCGCGGATCGCGGCGCTGAGCCGCTCCTGCTGCGCGGGAGCGGGGTCGCGCATGCCGGCCAGGACCGAGCCGAGGATCATCCCGTTGATCGCCTGGGCGGTCGGCTCGACGTCGAGGTCGGGGCGCAGGTAGCCGAGCCGGACGCCGTGCTCGAGGTACGCCGCGGTGAGCGGTGTGGTCGTCGCGAACAGGTCGAGCATCCGCTCGCGCATGGCGTCGTCGATGCCGGCCGCGGACAGCAGCAGCTGGGCCACCCGGGGGTCCTCGCTGAAGATCTGGGCGAGTGCGGTGCCGATCCGCGCGGTCTGCGCGCGGTACTCCTCCAGGGTGCTGACCGCCTCCGGCGCGTTCTCGGCGCCGAGTGCGGCGACGATGCGCCCGATCAGGTCGTCGATGACGTGCTCGACGATGTCGCGCTTGTTCTCGAAGTAGCGGTAGAAGGTGCCGTGCCCGATGCCGAGGCGCGCGGCGATGTCGGCGATCCCGGTGGCGTGGTAGCCCTGCTCGGCGAAGCAGGTGAACGCGGCCTCGATGATCTCGCGCCGGGTCTCGGCCTTGCGCCGCTCCAGCCGCGAGAGCCCCTCCGTGGTCGCCGTCATGGCACCCGAGCCTATTGCAATCAGCCGGATCTGACGATACGTTCCGAAACTGACATTCGATTCCGTTTCTGATCCGAGGTGGTCGCATGGGGCGCGCACTCGTCATCGGCTGCGGCGGCAGCCTGGGCTTCGCCTGGACCGCCGCCGTGCTCGCCGAGCTCGACCGGCAGGGCTGGGATCCCGGCACCGCCGACGTCCTGATCGGCACCTCGGCCGGGGCCGAGCTGGTCGCCCGCCTCGGCGCCGGGATGCCCGCGGCCGCCCTCCAGGACGACGCCGGCGACCCGCCGCGGGCACTCCCACCGCTGCCCCGGCCGGGCCTGCCGGGGCTCGGCCTGACCCGGGCCGCGCTGACCGGACGCGCGGACCTGCTCGCCGGCCTGGCCGGGCTGCTGCCGCGCGGCGGCGGCGACCCGCGGTGGCTCGTCGACCTGGGCGACCGGCTGGCCGACCCGGCCACCGGATGGGTCACGCATCCCCGGACCTGGCTGGTCGCGGCGGACGCCCGCACCGGCGTACGGGTGCCGCTCGGTCGCGCCGACGCCCCGGACGCCACGCTCGGGCAGGCGATCGCCGCGTCCTGGGCGATCCCCGGCTGGTTCCCGCCGGTGCGGATCGGCGGGCGCGCCTATCTCGACGGCGGCGCGGTCTCGCCGACGTCCGCCGACCTCCTGCTCCCCCAGGTGCGCGACGGGAGCATCGACGAGGTCGTCGTGGTCGCGCCGATGTCGAGCCACGGCGGCGCCCGGGCCCGGGGGGCCGAGCGCGTCGAGCGGCTGCTCCGGCACCCGATGACCCGCCGCGTCGACCGCGAGGTGGCGCAGCTGCGCGCCGCCGGCGCCCGCGTCGTCCGGATCGAGCCGACGCCCGCCGACCTCACCGCGATGGGCGCCAACTTCATGGACGGCTCGCGCCTCCCCCGCGTCCGCGAGACGGCCGTCCGCACCGCCCCCACCCTCGTCGCGCCGCTGGAGGTCGTCCGATGACCCCTCCCACCCCCATCGACCTGGCCGGCGCGCACGTCGCGATCACCGGCGGCGCGCGCGGCATCGGCCGGGCCACCGTCGAGGCCTTCCTCGCCCGCGGCGCGCGGGTCTCCTTCGGCGATCTCGACCTCGAGGTCGCCCAGGCCACGGCCGCCGCGACCGGCGCGAGCGCGCACCACCTCGACGTCGCCGACGCCGCGTCGTACGACGCCTTCGTCACCGCCGCCGAGGCCGAGCACGGCCCGGTCGACGTCCTCGTCAACAACGCCGGCGTGATGCCCAACGGCGCCTTCCTCGAGATGGACCCCGCGCTCGACCGGCTGATGCTGGAGGTCAACGTGCACGGCGTCCTCCACGGCCTGCGCCGGGTGCTGCCGGGCATGGTCGAGCGCCGCCGCGGCCACGTCGTCAACGTCGCGTCGCTGGCCGGCAAGTTCCCGATCCCGGGGCTCGCGGTCTACAACGCGAGCAAGTACGCCGTCGTCGGGCTCACCGCCGCCACCCGGCTCGAGATGGCGCCGCACGGCGTCACCCTCACCGCCGTGCTGCCCTCCGCGGTCGACACCGACCTCGCGTCCGGCCTCGACATGAAGCCGATCCCCAAGGTCTCCCCCCAGCGGATCGCCGACGCGATCGTCGGATCCGTCCGCGGCCGCGAGGCCGAGATCGCCGTGCCCCGCTATGTCGGCGCGCTCGCCGCCGGCACGACCCTCGTCCCGACCGGCGTCCTCGACCGGATCCGCAAGGTGGTCCGCGACGACCGCGCCCTCCACACCGACGCCACCGAACGAGCCGGCTACACCGAGCGACTGAGCAACGCCGCCGCCACCGAGAGGACCTCCCGATGAACCAGCTCCACGACGCCGTCATCGTCGGCGCCGGCTTCGGCGGCATGGGTGCCGCGATCGAGCTCCTCCGCCAGGGGTACGACGACCTGGTGATCCTCGAACGGGAGGACGACCTCGGCGGCACCTGGCACGTCAACCGCTATCCCGGCCTCGCCGTCGACATCCCCAGCTCGACGTACTCCTACTCGTTCGAGCCCAATCCCCACTGGTCGCGGCTGTTCGCGCCCGGTGCCGAGCTCAAGAAGTACGCCGAGCACGTCGCCGACAAGTACGACCTGCGCCGCCGGATGCGCTTCGGCACCGTCGTCACCCGGGCGGTCTGGGACGAGGACACCTCCACCTGGGCCGTCCACCTCGAGAGCGGCGAGGTCGTCCGCGGCCGCTTCCTGCTGACCGCGACCGGCTTCCTCTCCCAGCCCAGGCTGCCCGACATCGCGGGCATCGACGACTTCCGGGGGACCGTCGTCCACACCACGCGCTGGGACGACGACGTCGAGCTCACCGGCAAGCGGATCGGCATCATCGGCACCGGCGCGACCGCCGTCCAGCTCATCCCCGAGCTCGCCAAGGTCGCCGACCACCTCACCGTCTACCAGCGCACGCCGATCTACGTCTCCCCCAAGCTGGACGGCCCGGTGCCTGGCCTGGTCCGCGGTGCGTTCGCCAAGGTGCCGCTCACCCAGCGCGCGACGCGCCTGGTCGGTACGTCGATCCTCGAGGTCATGATGGTCGCCGGCGTGCTCCACTTCCGCGACCTGCCGTGGGCCAACGCGCTCGGCAAGCGGGTGTGTGAGGCCCACCTCAGGCGGCAGGTGCGCGACCCGGAGCTCCGGGCGAAGCTCACCCCGGACTACGACTTCGGCTGCAAGCGGCCGACCTTCTCCAACACCTACTACCCGACCTTCACCCAGCCCCACGTCGACCTCGAGACCACCTCCATCGACCACGTCGACGCGGGCGGCATCGTCACCGCCGACGGTCGTCGTACCGACCTCGACGTGCTCGTCCTGGCGACCGGCTTCAACCTGTGGGACACCAACTTCCCCGCGATCCAGGTGATCGGCCGTGAGGGCCGCGACCTCAGGAAGTGGTGGCGCGAGCACCGGTTCAGCGCCTACGAGGGCATCACCGTGCCGAAGTTCCCCAACTTCCTCTCGCTCAACAGCCCCTACTCCTACTCCGGCCTGTCCTACTTCACGACCATCGAGTCCCAGATGGCGCACATGGGGCGGCTGCTGACCGCGATGCGCGAGCGGGACGCGGCCGGCTTCGAGGTCACCGAGGAGGCCAACACGGCCTTCCTCGACCGGATGACCGGACTGCTCGGCAACTCCGTCTTCAACGCCGGCTCCTGCGCGACCGCGCGCAGCTACTACTTCAACCAGCACGGCGAGGCGGTCCTGCTGCGGCCCACCTCGACCGTGTCGGCGTACCGCGAGGCGACCCGGTTCCCGCTCGACGACTACACCTACCTCCCAAAGGAGGTAGCCGCGTTGCCGGTGTGATCGCCCTCACCTACCGTTGAGGCCATGGCGCTCGACCTCGCACGCACGCTCGCGGAGTTCCACGCCGCCGGACGCAGCGACATGACCTTCGGCGGGCCGGTCACCCCCGGCGGCACGGCCATCGACGTCACCGCGCTCCACGGCGCCAAGACCAACTCGCTGCGCGGCCTGCGGGTGCGCAGCGGCTACGGCCTCGGCGGCAAGGCGCTGCTCCTCGGCCGCCCCGCGTCGGTGACCAGCTACTTCGACGCGCGCGGGATCACCCACCAGTACGACGTACCGGTGCGCGCCGAGGAGCTCGAGACCGTCACCGCCCTCCCGATCATGGTCGACCGCGCGCCACGCGTCGTCGTCTATCTCGGCCACCGCACCCAGGTCCACCTCGGCGACGTCTGGTACGACGCCTTCCTGCCCCTCGTGCGCCGCGTCGAGCGCGAGCTCGCCGTCGAGGACGAGGTACGCCGCCGGCTCGCCGGCCTCGAGCCCGCCACCCGACCGGCGACATCCGAGGTGGCGCTCACCCGCGCCGACCTGCGCGACATCTCCGACGAGCTCGCCGCCCTCGCCACCCTGGTCCAGGACGAGACCCTGCGTGCTCGCCTCGAGGAGGTCCGCTGCCGGGTCGAGCAGGGCCGCACGCCTGCTCCGCCTGCTGCTCCCGGGGCCGGGCGCGCGATCGCGCCTCCGACCGGGCTCGCCGCGCGCGAGATCGACGTGCTCGCCCAGGTCGCGCTCGGCCAGAGCAACCGCGAGGTCGCCGCGTCTCTCGGACTCGTCGAGAGCACCGTGAAGTCGTACCTCAAGAACGCGATGCGCAAGCTGCACGCCGCCAACCGGGTGCACGCCGTACGACTGGCGCGCGAGGCGGGCGTCATCGACTGAGCGACCACGGCCCGCCTGAGCCGGGGGGACGCAACGCGCGTCGGCTAGCGTCGCCGCGTGCCTGCACCCCAGAACCGCGTCGCCATCGTCACCGGAGCCAGCCGTGGGCTGGGCAAGGGGATCGCCCTCGCCCTCGGCGACGCGGGCTACACCGTCTACGTCACCGGCCGCAGCGTCGCCCCGGGGTCACACGATCTCGGGGGCACGATCGGCGAGACCGCGGCAGCGGTGACCGAGCGGGGCGGGACCGGGATCGCGGTCGTGTGCGACCACCGCGACGACGCGGCGGGGGCCGCCCTGGTAGAGCAGGTGCGACGGGAGCGGGGCGGGCTCGACCTGCTGGTCAACAATGCGTTCGCCGTGCCCGACGACATCACCGCGAGCGGTCACTTCTGGGAGAAGTCGCTGGACGCGGTGGCGACCTTCGACGTCGGGCTGCGCTCGACGTACACGATGACCTGGCACGCCACTCCCCTGCTGCTGGACTCGGCGGCCCGCGCGCCGCTGGTCGTGAACATCTCCGGCTTCGGCGCGGTCTGCTACCTCCACGGGCCGGCGTACGGCGCGGTCAAGGCGGGGGTGGACAAGATGACCCATGACATGGCGGTCGATCTCGCCGACTGCGGGGTCAGCGTGATCTCGCTCTGGCCGGGGCTGCTGCGCACCGAGCGCACGATGCGCGTCGTCGACGCCGACCCGGACCTGTACGCCGACTCGCTGCCGATGATGGAGCATCCCGAGCTCACCGGCCGGGTCATCGCCGCCCTCGACTCGGGACCGGACGGCGCCAAGCAGGAGAGGTCGGGACGGGCCCTGATCGGCGCCGAGCTGGCCGTCGAGCTGGGCGTGACCGACGTCGACGGCCGCGTCCCGCTCTCCCGCCGCGAGCTGCTCGGCGGTCCGCCCACCTACAGCGACGCGGTGGTCCGCTAGGAGTGAGCCCGGCGATCAGCCTGGTCTCAGGATCGCGCGCTTTGATGGCCGCATCGGCCGTGTCGCGCGACGCGGCGCCAGGGGGACAGCATGTCGCTCACCGGACCGATCTTCCTCGACGGGATCATCGCCCTGACCGTCGCCGCCTTCGTGGCGGTCGTCTGGCTGTGGCCGCGGCTGACCCGCGGCACCCCCTGGCACGTCGCCGGCCGGGTCGGCTCGCTGGCGACGGTCAACCTGCTGGTGCTGCTGGTGGCGGCCACCCAGCTCAACGCGACGTACCTGTTCTTCGCGAACTGGGCCGACCTGCGCGGCGCGCTCACCGGCGACGTCACCCAGACCTCCCAGCACCGGGGCGGCGCGGAGCAGGCAGCCCCCAACATCCCGGTGCGCGGGCGGGCCGAGCCGGTGGCGACCGATCCGGTGCCGCTGGCCGTCGGCCCGTCCGGGCTCGCCGACTACGTCGTGCACGGCGCCGCCAGCGGGCTCACCGGGAAGGTGCTGGTCCAGCTGCCGCCGGGCTATGCCTCAGCGCCGACCGCGCGCTTCCCGGTGCTCGAGGCCTTCCACGGCTACCCGAGCGACCCGCCCAGCTGGGTCAGCGTCTTCCACCTGCCCCAGCAGGTCGACCAGGAGGTGGCCGCGCACCGGCTCCGGGCGCCGTTGGTCGTGATGCCCCAGATCGAGTTCCCCCGCGGCGTCGACACCGAGGGCGTCGACGGCGGCGCCGGCCGGCCGCTGGTGGAGACCTGGCTGACCCGCGACGTGCCGGCCTGGCTCGGGCAGCACTTCCGGGTGGTCGCGAACCGTGACGCGTGGGCGAGTGTCGGCTACTCGGCCGGGGGCTTCGACGCTGCCATGGCCACGGTCCTGCATCCGGCGCAGTACGGCGCGGGGATCGTGCTGGGCGGCTACTTCCGCCCCGAGTTCGGACCCTTCTACGAGCCCTTCGGCCCGACCAGCGCGGCGGCCCGGCACTACGACCTCGTCCGCGCGGTGGCCGAGCGCCACCCGCCGGTGTCGCTGTGGCTGGAGACCTCGCACGCCGATCCGGTGAGCTACCAGTCCAGCGCCCGCTTCCTCCGGGTCACCCGGACGCCCACGGCGGTCCATGCCGTGATCCTGCAGAACGCCGGCCACCGCGACTCGGTGTGGATCAACCTGCTCCCGCAGGCGCTGCGCTGGCTGGGGCGGAACGTGGCGGGCTTCCGTCCGTGACGGTGCCGGCCGCGAGCAGCGCCCGCGCGATCAGGTCGTGGCCCGCGGCATTCGGATGGTCACCGTCGTCGGCGAGCAGCTCGGTCGGGTCCGAGCCGGCGTCGCGGAAGGCCGCGGCCAGGTCGACGTAGCGCGCCCCGGCGGCGTCGGACACCGTGTGGATCACCGCGTTGGCGCGCCGGGTCAGCGCTCGTGCGGCGGAGAGTCCCTCCGGGCCGTAGTCCTCCCGCGCGACGTCGCCGTCCTCGAAGACGTTCCAGTAGCCGGTCACCAGCACGGTCGTCGGCCGCGCGCCGCGCAGGGCGCGGATCGTGCCCAGAGCGGCGGTGAGACGCTCGCGGAGCGCGGTGAGCTCGTCGCCGACGCAGTCGGCTTCGTCCGGCGAGCAGCGCCCGCCGACGATGTCGTCGTGCTGGTCGCCGAAGTCGTTGGCACCGATGGTGAGCAGCACGATGTCGGCCCGGCGTACGACGGCCCGCAGGTCCGGGTCGTCGAGCTCGTCGAGCAGGTCCGCGGAGTCGCTGCCGCCGACCGCGCGATTGTCGACGGTGACCCGGGTGTGTGTCGCGGTGCCGAGCAGCTCGCCGTACCGCACCGGGTAGGGCTCGCAGTCGCACGCGTTGCCGGCCGGGACCGAGTCGCCGAGGGCGAGCACGTAGGCCCCCGGCCGGGCCGTCGGCCCGGTGGCGCCGACCTGGACCGGCGCCGGCTCGCGGACCGCCACCACCAGCCCCCAGGCGACCAGCACCAGGACCAGTGTGGCCAGACAGCGCCCGACCACGGGCCGGATCACGGGTGGGCTCAGCCGCCCATCGCGTTGGGGTTGCGCCACTGGCGCTCGAACGGCAGCCGCCAGGCGTACGGCGCCACCAGCTGGTGGATCTGGTTGGGGCCCCAGCTGCCCTGTCGGTAGGGCCGGACGACGGGCGGGTTCTCGAGCAGCGGCTCGGAGACCTCCCACAGCCGCTCGATGCCCTCGGCGGAGGTGAACAGGGTCTGGTCACCGCGGGCGGCGTCATAGATCAGCCGCTCGTAGGCCTCCAGCACGGAGCCCGCCCAGGTGGTGTCGGTCATCGCGAACTGCATCGACAGCTTGTCGAGCCTCATCCCCGGGCCAGGTCGCTTGCCGTAGAAGGACAGCGACATCTTCGCCTTGTCGGCGAGGTCGAAGGTGAGGTGGTCGGGGCCGTGGTCGCCGACGCCCGAGTTCTTGGGGAACATCGAGCGGGGTGGCTCCTTGAACGCGATCGAGATGATCCGGGCCCCCTCGGCGAGCCGCTTGCCGGTGCGCAGGTAGAAGGGCACCCCCGCCCAGCGCCAGTTGTCGATGAAGCACTTGAGCGCGATGAAGGTCTCGGTCTCCGACTCGGGCGCGACACCCTCGATGTCGCGATAGCCCTGGTACTGCCCGCGCACCACGTTGGCCGGGTCGATCGGCATCATCGAGCGGAAGACCTTGTTCTTCTCCTCGTTGATGGCGTCGGGATGCAGCGAGGTCGGCGGCTCCATCGCGGTGAACGCGAGCACCTGGAACAGGTGGGTGACGACCATGTCCTTGTAGGCGCCGGTCGACTCGTAGAAGTTGGCGCGCTGCTCGAGCCCGAGCTCCTCGGGTACGTCGATCTGCACGTGGTCGATGTTGTTGCGGTGCCAGATCGGCTCGAAGAGGCCGTTGGCGAAGCGGAAGGCGAGGATGTTCTGCGCGGCCTCCTTCCCGAGGAAGTGGTCGATCCGGTAGATCTGCGACTCCGCGAAGGTCTTGTGGAGCTCGGCGTTGAGCGCCTTCGCCGAGGCGAGGTCGACGCCGAACGGCTTCTCCATGATGATCCGGCTGCCCTCGGCCAGGCCGGCGTCGTCGAGGGTCTTCACGACCGACAGCGCGGCCTTGGGCGGCACGCTCAGGTAGTGGAGCCGCACCCGGTCGCCGGTCCACTCCGACTCCGCCTTCTCCACCGCCGCCCGCAGCCCGGCCGGCCCCTCGGCGCCGGGCGCCCAGTGGAGCAGCCGGGAGAACTCCGGCCACGCCGCCATGTCACCGTCGTCACCGGAGAACTCCTGGACGGCCTCGTGCACGAACTGCACGAAGGAGTCGGTCGTGTGCTCGTCGAGGGAGGTGCCGACGATCTGCAGCTGAGGCAGCAGGCCGGTCTCGAACAGGTGGAGCAGGCCCGGGAGCAGCTTGCGGCGGGCCAGGTCGCCCGTCGCGCCGAAGAGCACGACCGTCACGGGCTTCTGGGTCTTCGGTGCCATGTCGTCCACTGTGCCTCCTCGTCGTTACTGCCACGATAACGAGAGGCGACGAGTGGCGGCTCCCGCGCCGCGCATCTGACGATCGGGTCGCGGATCCGGCGAATCCACGACCCGTTCGTCAGATACGCGGTTCAGACCAGCCGCGCGCGCAGGCCGGAGAGCAGCAGGTCGAGGCCCCGCGCGAAGTCGGGGTCGGTCACGTCCTCGTGAGCCAGGACGTAGCGCAGCAGGGCGCGCGCGCCGACCCGGGCCAGGTCGGCGTCGGCACCGGCCCGCTCGATGGCCTCGCGCAGCGGGCGCTCCAGCGCCTCGGAGTCGGCCCGGTTGACCTGCGCGATGAGGACCGCGCCGTCGCGGTGGCGGCGCATCGCGTCGCGCAGGCCGAGGCAGAGCAGCTGCACCTCGGCGTCCCAGGCCATGATCTCGGCCGGACGCCGGCCGCGGCGCAGGATCTCGTCGGCGATGGCGGCGAGCAGCGCGTCCTTGTTGGTGAAGTGGTGGTAGAGCGCGCCGGGCTGAACACCCAGGTCGCCGGCGAGGCGGCGCATCGACAGCGCGTCGAGGCCGTGGGCGTCGAGGACCTCGATCGCACGGGCGACCACGTCATCCCTCCGGTAGCGCACCCGCTCCTCCTCGTCTCGCCCTCCGGGCCGCGTTGACCCGGATCGGGCACCCAGCCTAACCTGAACACCGTTCAACTGCGCGCCCGCGCTCCCCCGAACCGAGAGTGACCCGATGACCCGCCGCACCCCCACCACCGACGTCGCCCTGATCGCCGGCTTCGCCGCGCTCATCGCGGTGTGCGCCATCCTGCCGGACATCAAGACCGGGATCGGCGTCCCGTACTCGCTGCAGACCTTCGGCGTGCTGCTCACGGGCGCCGCGCTCGGCCCGGTACGCGGGTTCCTGAGCGTGCTGCTCTACCTGGTCGCCGGGCTGGTGCTGCCGATCTACTCCGGCGGCGCGTCCGGCATCTCCCACTACAGCGGCGTCACGGCCGGCTACCTCGTCGCGTTCCCGATCGCGGCCGCGCTGTGCGGCTACCTCGTCTACCGCAACCGCCACGGCGCCACCCAGTTCACCTTCGTCTTCACCTGCGGCCTGCTCAGCAGCTTCCTCGTCGTCCACACCCTCGGCCCGCTGAACCTGGCCTGGCGCGCGGACCTCAGCCTCAAGGAGGCGTTCAGCTTCGACGCCGCGTACTTCCCCGGCGACATCGCCAAGAACGTCGTGATGGCGCTCGTCGCGACCGCCGTGCACCGCGCGTTCCCCGACCTCGCCGCCCGCAAGCGCCCCGCCCGGGTCGAGGAGACCTCCGCGGCGTGAGCCGGATCGAGCTCGACCGGGTCGTCGTCCGGGCCGCGACGCCCGGCGGCCCGGTCCCCGAGGTCACCGTGCTGCGCGAGACGACCCTCGACCTCACCGAGCCGCGGATCGCACTGATCGGCCCCAACGGCTCGGGCAAGTCCACCCTCGCGCGCCTGGTCAACGGCCTGGTCGAGCCGACGACCGGGCGGGTCACCGTCGACGGCCTGGACGTGGCGAGGAAGGGCCGCGAGGTACGCCGCCGGGTCGGCTTCGTGTTCACCGACCCCAGCGCGCAGCTGGTGATGCCGACCGTCGTCGAGGACGTCGCGCTGTCCCTGCGGCACCAGGTGCGCGGGCGCGAGGAGCGGGCCGACGCCGCGCGGGCGGTGCTCGAGACGTACGGACTCGCGGAGCTGGCCGACCGCAGCGTGCACACCCTCTCCGGTGGCCAGCGCCAGCTGCTCGCGCTGGCCGGCGTCCTCGCCACCGATCCCGCGATCCTGGTCGCCGACGAGCCGACCACGCTGCTCGACCTGCGCAATGCCCGGATGATCGGCGACCTGCTGCTCGGCCTGCCGCAGCAGCTGGTGCTCGCCACCCACGACCTCGACCTGGCCCTGCGCTGCGACCGGGCCCTGCTCGTCGACGACGGCGCCGTGGTCGCCGACGGCGCCCCCGCCGAGGTCGTCGACCACTACCGGGCGAGCGCGGGATGAGCGCCGGCCCGCTCGGCGACTACCAGCCGGGCACCTCGGTCTTCCACCGGCTGCCCGTCGGCGCGAAGCTGCTCGGACTGCTGGTGATCAGCGTGGTCGCCGTCGCCTTCCGCGGCGTCGCGACGACGGCGGGCCTGCTCGTGCTGGCGGTGCTGTGCTGCGCGATCGCGAGGGTCCGCCTGGGCCGGGCGCTGCGGGCGCTGCGCGGGGTGCTCGTCGCGATGACCCTGCTGGCGGCGTACCAGACCTGGCAGCGGGGTGCCGAGCACGCCTTCGTCGTCGTCGGCGCCCTGATCGCGCTGCTCCTGCTCGCCACGGTCTTCACCACGACCACCTCCGTCGAGCGGATGGTCGACGCGATCACCCGATGGCTCGGCCCGTGGCGCCGCTTCGGCGTCAACCCGGAGCTGGTCGCGCTCGCCTTCTCGCTCATGATCCGCGGCATCCCGCTCACCCTCGCCATCGCCGGCGAGACCCGTGACGCCGCCCGGGCACGGGGGCTCGAGCGGAACCCGCGGGCCTATCTCACGCCGCTCGTGATCCGGGTCGTCGCGCACGCCCGGGCGACCGGGGACGCGCTGCACGCGCGCGGGCTGGGCGACTGAACCATCTTGGCGCTCGCTGCGTCATTTGGCGCTCGCTGCGCTCGCGCATGTCGGGCGCGCTTTGGCGCGTTGCCTTCCTCCGCTCCGCTCGCTGGCGCTCGCTGCGCTTCGTCCAGGCAACGCGGCGCGCCCGACGAGAAGAGCCCGCGACCCGGCTGCGTCATTTGGCGCTCGCTGCGCTTCGTCCAGGCAACGCGGCGCGCCCGACGAGAAACCCCCGCGGCCCGCGCACGCAGCGGTGCGACCTGGCGCCCGCCGTGCCCCTGCGGCCAGCCGTGGCGGAGCGGCTCGATCCCGGCTATCCTGAGCGACCTGAACACTGTTCAGGTCGGACCCAGGACCCGCACGAGGAGCACCATGACCACGACGACCGCACCGAGCTTCGACGAGCTGGCGACCCGCATCCTCGCCGGCGGGTCCGCCACCGAGGCCGACGCCCTCGCCGTCCTCCAGGCGCCCGACAGCGAGCTGATGGCCCTGGTGGCGGCCGGCGGGCGGCTGCGACGCGCGCACTTCGGCACCACGGTCAAGGTCAACTACCTGGTCAACCTCAAGTCCGGCCTGTGCCCGGAGAACTGCAACTACTGCTCGCAGGCGCTGGGCTCGCAGGCGCCGATCCTCAAGTACTCCTGGCTCTCCAAGGAGGAGACCCTCGCGCAGGCCGGCGCCGGGCTGCGCGGCGGCGCGACCCGGGTCTGCATGGTCTCCTCGGGCCGAGGCCCCTCGGAGCGCGACATCGACCGGGTCGTGGAGATGACCGAGGCTCTCAAGGACGAGTACGACGGCGTCGAGGTCTGCGCGTGTCTCGGGCTGCTCAAGGACGGGCAGGCCGCACGGCTCAAGGCGGCCGGGGTGGACGCCTACAACCACAACATCAACACCGCCGCGTCCCACCACGACAACATCGTCCAGACCCACACCTACGACGACCGGGTCGACACCATCGGCAAGGCCAAGGAGGCCGGGCTCTCGCCGTGCTCGGGGCTGATCGCCGGGCTGGGCGAGACCGACGAGCAGCTGGTCGAGGCCCTGTTCGCACTGAAGGCACTGGACACCGACTCGATCCCGGTCAACTTCCTGATGCCGTTCGACGGGACGCCGTACCAGAACACCTGGGAGCTCTCCCCCCTCCGCTGCGTGAAGATCCTGGCCATGGCGCGGTTCGTGTGCCCCGACAAGGAGATCCGGATCGCGGGCGGGCGCGAGCTGCACCTTCGTACCCTGCAGGCCACCGCGCTGCAGGTCGCGAACTCGATCTTCCTCGGCGACTACCTCACCTCCGAGGGACAGGACGCGCGGGCCGACCTGGAGATGCTGCGCGACAACGGCTTCACCATCCTGGGCCTCGACGCCGCCGCCTTCGACGAGCTGATCGCGGCCCACGACCGCCCGGTGGAGTCCCACGCCTGCGGCGACGGGTGCGGCGGATGCTCCTCCGGGGGCACCTGCGGGCCGCAGATCCGGACCCGCGGCGCGGGCACCGAGGTCCCGGCGAACGCCTGAGATGAGCGTCGCCGAGGCCACCGGGCTGCTCGCGTTCGACCGCGAGCACCTGTGGCATCCCTACACCTCGATGACCGAGCCGACGCCGGTCCGGCTGGTCACCGGCGCCCGCGGCTGCGAGCTGGAGGTCGAAGGCCGCTGGGTGGTCGACGGGATGTCCTCGTGGTGGTCGGCGATCCACGGCTACCGGCACCCCGCGCTCGACGCCGCGCTGGCCGAGCAGGCCGGCCGGTTCAGCCATGTCATGTTCGGCGGGCTCACCCACGAGCCGGCCGTCGAGCTGGGCCGGCGCCTGGTCGCCATCACGCCGGAGCCGCTGGAGCGGGTCTTCCTCGCCGACTCGGGCTCGGTGAGCGTCGAGGTCGCGCTGAAGATGGTGCTCCAGTACCAGCGGGGCGTCGGCCGCCCCGATCGCACCCGGATGCTCACCGTCCGCGGCGGCTACCACGGCGACACCTTCCACCCGATGAGCGTCACCGACCCCGACGGCGGGATGCACAGCCTGTGGGCGGGCACGCTCCCGCGCCAGGTGTTCGCGCCCCAGCCACCGGCGTACGACGCGGGCCCGGCCGCCGTCGCGACCTGGGCCGACGACGTCCGGGAGATCGCCGCCCGCCATGCCCACGAGCTGGCCGGGATCGTCGTCGAGCCGCTGCTGCAGGGCGCGGGCGGGATGCACCCCTACCCCGAGGCGTGCCTCCACCTGCTCCGCGAGGTCGCCGACGACCACGGCCTGCTGCTGGTGTTCGACGAGATCGCCACCGGCTTCGGCCGCACGGGGCACCTGTTCGTCAGCGAGCTGGTCGTCCCCGACGTGCTCTGCGTCGGGAAGGCGCTCACCGGCGGGTACCTCACCCTCGCCGCCGTACTCACGACCGACGCCGTCGCCCGCGGGATCTCCGGCAGCGAGGCCGGCGTGGTCATGCACGGCCCCACCTTCATGGCCAACCCGCTGGCCTGCGCGGTCGCCGGTGCGTCGATCGACCTCCTGCTCGCCTCCGACTGGAGGGCCACGGTCACGGCGATCGGCGAGCGGCTCCGTGTCGGCCTGGGCCCGCTGCGCGACCTCCCGGGCGTCGCCGACGTGCGCACCCTCGGCACGGTGGGCGTCGTCCAGCTCGACCATCCGGTCGACGTGGTCGCGGCGACCGACGCCGCGCTCGCGGCGGGCGTGTGGCTGCGGCCGTTCCGCGACCTGGTGTACGCGATGCCGCCCTACGTCGCCGGGCCGGACGCCATCGACCGCATCGTGGGCGGCATCACGGAGGCGGTGAAGGCCGGATGACCACCTGGGAGCGCTGGCTCGGGGCGCAGGCCGAGCAACGCGAGGCCGCGGGCCTGACCCGCCGGCTGCGACCCCGGGTCGCCGACGACGCGACCGTCGACCTCGCGGGCAACGACTACCTCGGCCTGGCCCGCGACCCCGCCGTCCGACGCGCGGCCGCGGATGCCGCACTGGCGTGGGGATCCAGCGCCAGCGCCTCGCGCCTGGTCACCGGCACCCTCAGCCTCCACGAGGAGCTGGAGCGCGAGCTCGCCGACTATCTCCGGCAGCCCGCCGCGCTGGTCTTCTCGACCGGCTACCACGCCAACCTGGCCGTCGTGGCCGCGCTCGCGGACCGCACCACCCGGATCCTCTCCGACGCGCACGTCCACGCCTCCCTGGTCGACGGGGTCCGGCTCTCCCGGGCCCGGCTCAGCGTCGTACCGCACAGCGACGTCGAGGCCGTCCGCACCGGCCTGGTCGCCGCGGCGGCGGCGGGTGAGCGGGCGCTGGTGCTCGTCGAGTCGGTCTACTCGGTGCTCGGCGACGCGGCGCCGCTGGTCGAGCTGGCCGCGCTGTGCGCGGAGTACGACGCACTGCTGGTCGTCGACGAGGCCCACGCCGTCGGGGTGCACGGCCCGGGCCTGGTGGCCGGCCTGGGACTCGCCGGCCGGCCCCAGGTCGTCGTGACCGCGACGCTGTCGAAGTCGCTCGGCGCGCAGGGCGGCGCCGTCCTCGGCTCCCGGGCGCTGCGTGAGCACCTGGTCAACCGGGCCCGGCCGTTCATCTTCGACACCGGCCTGGCGCCGGCGCCGACCGCGGGCGCCCTGGCCGCGCTGCGCGCGATCCGGGCGCGGCCGGAGCTTGGGGCCACGGTGCGCTCCCGGGTCGCCGCGCTGGCCGACACCCTCGGCGTCGCGGCTCCCGCCGGGGCGGTGCTGTCGGTCCCGATGTCCTCACCCCGGGCCGCCGTCGCCGCGCAGGCGGCTGCCCTGGAGGCCGGGCTGCGGGTGGGCTGCTTCCGCCCGCCGTCGGTTCCCGACGGCATCTCGCGGTTGCGGATCACCGTCACGGCCGGGGTTCCCGAGGACGACTGGGACCGTGCTGTCGTGGTCCTCGCCGACCTCGTGAAGGAGCACCAGTGACCCGGGTCGTCGTGGTGACGGGCACCGACACCGGCGTCGGGAAGACCGTCGCCACGGCAGCACTGGCCGCGACCGCACCCGGACGGGTGCTCGTCGTCAAGCCGGTGCAGACCGGCATCGGCCCGGACAGCGTCGAACTCGCCGACGTGGACACGGTCGCGGCGCTCGCCGGCGTCGACGCGCTCGAGCTCGCGCGCCTGCGCGACCCTCTGGCCCCCGACACCGCGGCCCAGCGCGAGGGCGCGAGCCTGCCGACCGTCCGCGAGCACGTCAGCACGATCCGGGAGCAGCTGTCGTCCTACGACCTCGTGCTCGTCGAGGGCGCGGGCGGCCTGCTGGTCCGCCTCGACCTCGACGGCGGCACCCTGCTCGACCTCGCCGTCGCCCTCGACGCCGAGGTCGTCGTCGTGACCCGAGCCGGGCTCGGCACGCTCAACCACACCGAGCTCACCGTCGCCGCGCTGCGCGCCGCCGCGGTCGAGCCCACCGGGCTCATCATCGGGTCCTGGCCGACCGACCCCGGCCTCGCCGAGGACTGCAACCGCACCGACCTGCCGCACGGCACCGGCGTCCCGCTCCTCGCCGTCATCCCCGAGGGCGCCGGTGCGCTCGCACCCGAGGCGTTCCGGGCGGCGGCGCCCACCTGGTTCGGCTGACCGCTCACCACAGCGGCAGGCGGCGATCCCTCCACGGCGCGGCGGCCTCCACCTGGGCGGCCAACGAGATCAGCAGCTCCTCCTCGGCGGGCCGGGCGGCGAGCATCACGCCGACCGGAAGACCCTCGGGAGTCTGGTGCAGGGGCAGCGAGACGGCGGGCATGCCGGTGACATTCCATGCGGACGTCCACGGCGTGAAGCGCTTCTGCGCCTCGAAGTCGGCGGCCGGGTCCGCGTCGTCGCGGATCGCGCCGACGGGCAGCGGCGGAGTGGCCAGGGTGGGGGTGAGCACGATGTCGTACGGCGCCAGCGCCACCAGCGCGTCAGCGGCGTGCCGCCGCATCGCCCCGATCGCCAGCCCGAACTCGGGGCCCGACACCTGCTCGCCGCGCTCCCCGAGCCAGCGGGTGAGCGGGCGGATGCCGGTGCGCTGCTCGAGAGAGAGCGGCACCGTCGACAGCGCCGTGAGGACAGCCCAGCAGGTCTCGAAGACGCCGACCGCCTCGGGCGGGAGCGGCACCTGGACGTCCTCGATGACGTGACCGAGGGAGGCGAGCAGCCGCGAGGCGTCGTCGTAGGCCCGCTGGACCTCGGGGTGCACCTCGACGTCGGCGATGACCGGCCGGTCGAAGCGTGCGATCCGAAGCCGGCCGGGCTCGCGACCCGCGGCGGACAGGAAGCTGCCGCCCGGCTCCGGCGCCCACGACGGGTCGCCCGCCCGGCGGCCGGCGAGCACGTCGAGCAGTGCGGCGGCGTCGGCGACGGTCCGGGCGATCGGCCCGGCGACGGCCAGTCCGACCGGGTCGCCGTACATCGGGAAGCCGCTGATCCGGCCCCGGCTCGGCTTGAGCCCGACCAGGCCGCAGCAGGAGGCCGGGATCCGGATCGAGCCGCCGCCGTCGGAGCCCTGGGCGACCGGGACCAGGCCGGCGGCCACCGCGGCGGCGGCCCCGCCCGAGGAGCCACCCGCCATCCGGGTGGTGTCCCACGGCGTGACGGCCGGCGGGCGTCCCTCCGGCTCGGTGTAGCAGGGCGAGCCGAACTCGGGCGTGCTCGTCTTCCCGAGGCTCACCATCCCGGCGTCCTCGATCGCCAGCGCGACCCCGTCGGACACGTCGGGGACGTAGCCGTCGAACACCGCCGAGCCGAAGGCCGTGGGCACGCCCCGGGTCAGGTTGAGGTCCTTGATCGCGGTCGGTACGCCGGCCAGCGGCGAGGCGCCCTCCCCCACCGGCCCGACGGCCGCGACCTCCCGCGCCCGGCGCCGCGCGGCGTCCGGGTCGAGGAAGGCGAACGCGCCGTCGACGTACTCCCGAGGGAGACGCGCGGCGCGTTCGAGGTAGTGCTCGGTGAGCTCGACGGGGCTGATCTCGCCGGAGCGGATCAGCGCGCCCTGCTCGAGGGCGGTCAGGTCGTGGAGGTCGGCCACGACCCGACCCTAGCCACCCGGGTTCAGGCGGCGGTCACCTCGGGGGCGAACTCGACCAGGGTGCCCAGAGCGGCGAGCAGCTTGGCGCGCACCTCCGGGTCGGTGGTCGGGTCGACATCGACGGCGGGCTGGGAGACGGTGACGTCCTCGACCACGATCGCACCGGCGATCCCGGCGGAGCGGGCGGTGTCGCCGTGGGCCCACTTGCCGCCGTACGGCGTGGGGGTGGCGCCGATGACGCCGAACGGCTTGCCGACCACGGCGCCGGCGCCGTACGGGCGCGAGATCCAGTCGATGGCGTTGTTGAGGACGGCCGGCATGGTGCCGTTGTACTCGGGGGTCACCGCGAGCACGCGGTCGGCGGCGCCGACCCGCTCGCGCAGCGCGACCGCGGCGGCCGGGGCGTTGGCGCCGTCGATGTCCTCGTTGTAGAACGGGACCTGGTCCAGGCCCTCGACGATGTCCAGCGTGACGCCGGCGGGCGCCTCGTCGCGCAGGATCTCGGCGAGCTTGCGGTTGAGGGAGTCGGCCCGCAGGGAACCGACGAGCACGGCGACGCGAGTGTTCTGGGTGTCAGTCATGAGGGTCGAAACGGACCGTGGTCCGCTTTCATTCCCGGGTCCGGAGAAAGTTTTCGCGAGCGACCGTCGGTGCCGCGACCTAGGGTGGCCTCACCATGTCCAGGGATCTGCCGCTGCTCACCACCGCGCCCGTCGTACGCCGCGACGCCGCGCGCAACCGCGAGGCCCTGCTGCGGGCGGCGGCCGAGCTGATCGAGTCCTGCGGGGTCGACCACCTGACGACCGAGGCGGTCGCGACCCGGGCCGGGGTCGGCAAGGGCACGGTGTTCCGGCGCTTCGGCAGCCGTGAGGGGCTGATGGCCTCGCTGCTCAACCATCGCGAGGAGGAGTGGCAGGCGAGCGTGATCAGCGGGCCCCCGCCGCTCGGCCCCGGCGCGCCGCCGCTGGAGCGGCTGCTCGCGTTCGGCGCGTCCCGGCTGCGCCACCACCGCGAGCAGGCCGCGCTGATCGAGGCGGCCGGCACGACCTGGGGCGAGAACTACGCCGTGCTCGGGTTCGTCGCGCTCCACGTCCGGATGCTGCTGGCCGAGCTCGGCGTCCAGGGCGACCTCGGCTACCTCTCGACCGCCCTGGTCGCCCCGCTGGCCGTCCCGGTGCTGCGCCAGCAGATGGACGCCGGCGGGATGAGCGAGGCGCAGGTCGTCGCCGGGTGGAACGACCTGGTCGCCCGGGTGGTCGCTCCACCCGCGTGAGATCGCGCCTGACCTGCTGTCGGCACGCATCTGGTGCGTGGCACGGGCAGGTGACGTGCTCGACGAGCGCTCCTCCACAGGTACGCCGGCACGCCCTTGAGCCACCCGATCGTCGGTGCCAGCATGCGGCCGTGCCGCGTCATCTCGACTTCTCTCACCCGGAGCTGCAGATCATCCTGCGCCGCGAGCAGGACGGCGTGGTCACCCGCGCACAGCTGCTGGAGCTCGGCGCCACCGATCACGACATCGCCCGGATGACGCGGCGCCGTGAGCTGCGCGCCGTCGAGCCCGGGGTCTACGTCGACCACACCGGCGCGCTGACCCGGCGCCAACGGGAGTGGGTGGCACTGTTCGCGTACGCCCCGGCCGCGCTCTCGCATGAGTCCGCCATGCCGGGAGGCGAACCGCGAGTCGTCCACGTGTGCGTCGGCCCCGACCGCACCCTGCGCCCGATCGCCGGAGTCGTCGTCCACCGCAGCGCACATCTGGCATCCCGGGTCGACTGGCGCCGGCGCCCGCCCCGGACGACTCCGCACCACGCGACCCTCGATGTGATGGAGGACCGGATCCGGGCAGACGACGTCCCAGGGGCGTACGCCGCCCTGACCCAGGCCTGCTTCACCCGTGAGGTCGTCCCTCGCCTGCTGCGCACGGCCCTCGCCGAACGCGCCAGGGTCACCCGTCGTGCCCTGGTCGCCGGCATGATCGACGACGTCGAGCAGGGTGCCAACTCGGTGCTCGAGCGCGGCTACCTCCACCTCGTCGAGCGCGCCCACGGGCTGCCTGCGGGCCGGCGTCAACGCACCAGTCACGCCACGGGGAGGCGGACCGACCAGGATGTCCGGTACGAGGATCTCGGGGTGGTCATCGAGCTCGACGGCCGGGCGTATCACGACGGCTCCCGGGCGCGCGACGCCGATGCGCGGCGCGACCTGGCCGAGGCCGCGTCGAACGACGCGATCACCTTGCGGGTCACCTACGGCCTGGTGTTCGGCGAACCCTGCCGCACCACGCGGTGGGTCGCTCGGGTGCTCCAGCGGCGCGGCTGGTCCGGCGAGCCGCGGTGCTGCCCGCGCTGCGCCGACCCCTGCGCCTGACCTGCTGGCGGCACTCACCGGATGCGTGCCGGCAGCAGGTCTCGCTCAGTTGTGGTGCCGCAGCAGCCCGTAGGTGAGGCTGTCGGCGAGGGCCTCCCACGACGCCTCGATCACGTTCGCGCCGACCCCGACGGTGACCCACGACGACGCGCCGTCGGTGGTCTCGATGAGCACCCGGGTGATCGCGTCGGTGCCGTGCCCCTGGTCGAGGATGCGCACCTTGAAGTCGATCAGCTCGAACTTCGCGATCTCCGGGTACGCCTGCTCGATCGCCGAGCGCAGCGCCTGGTCCAGGGCGTTGACCGGTCCGTTGCCCTCCCCCGTCACCACGTAGCGCACCCCGGCCGCGGTCAGCTTCACGGTGGCCTCGGAGACCGCCTCGTCCCCGGGCCGGGCGTGGGTGAGCGTCTCGGTGATCACCCGCCAGCTCTCGACGTCGAAGTACGACGGCCGGTGGCCGTCGACCTCCTCGGCGAGGAGCAGCTCGAAGGAGGCGTCCGCGGCCTCGAAGGTGTAGCCGCGCAGCTCCAGCTCCTTGACCCGGTTGGTCACCCGGGTCACCAGCTCGGGGTTGTCGGAGAGGTCGAAGCCCAGCTCCTTGCCCTTGAGCTCGATGGTCGCCCGGCCGGCCATGTCGGAGACCAGCAGGCGCATGTCGTTGCCGACGCCGGCGGGGTCCATGTGCTGGTAGAGGTCGGGGTCGACCTTGATCGCGCTGGCGTGCAGGCCGGCCTTGTGGGCGAAGGCCGACGCGCCGACGTAGGGCTGGCGGGCGGCCGGCGGGACGTTGGTGACCTCGGCGACGGCGTGCGCGATCCGGGTGGCCTCGGTGAGCAGGCCCGGCGGGAGCACCTGCTGGTCGAGCTTGAGCTCCAGGTTGGCCACGACGTTGATCAGGTCGGCGTTGCCGGTGCGCTCGCCGTAGCCGTTGATGCAGCCCTGGACGTGGGTCGCGCCCGCCTCCACCGCCGCCAGGGTGTTGGCGACGGCGAGGCCGGTGTCGTTGTGGCAGTGGATGCCGACCCGCACCTGGGTGCTCTCGAGGACGTCGTGGACGACGTCGGAGACCCAGCCCGGCAGCATGCCGCCGTTGGTGTCGCACAGCGCGACCACCTCCGCGCCCGCGTCGTACGCCGTGCGGAGCACCTCGAGCGCATAGGCCCGGTCGAGGCGGTAGCCGTCGAAGAAGTGCTCGGCGTCGAGGAAGACCTGCTGGCCCTCGCCGCGCAGGTGGCTGACGGTGTCGCGGATCATCGCGAGGTTCTCCTCGAGCGTGGTCCGCAGCGCCTTCTCGACGTGGCCGACGTGGGACTTCGCGACCAGGGTGACCACGCCCGCGCCGCTGTCGCGCAGCGCCGCGACCTGCGGGTCGTCGGCGGCGAGCAGGCCGGCGCGGCGGGTGGAGCCGAAGGCGGCGAGCCGCGCGTGCTTGAGATCGAGCTCCTGGGCGGCGCGACGGAAGAACTCGGTGTCCTTGGGGTTCGCACCCGGCCAGCCGCCCTCGATGTAGCCGACGCCGAGCCCGTCCAGGTGTCGCGCGATGGCGAGCTTGTCGGCCACCGTGGGGTTGAGCCCCTCCTGCTGCATGCCGTCGCGCAGGGTGGTGTCGTAGACGTGGAAGGAGCCGTGGAGGTCGAGCTGCTGGGTCATCGGGGATCTCTCGCTGGGTGTCACCTGGGCAAAACAAAAGCCTCCCGACAACGAGAGGCTGGCGCGTCCGACGGGCGTCGGACGCGCTAACTAATGATCGTGGTGAAGGTGCTCACGAGGTCAGTGTGCCACGAACGGCCGAGCATCCCGCCCGGAGTCCACGGGCTCACAGCCCGAAGGGGCCGTCGGTCCACGGGAACCAGGACACGCCGTTGCCGACGACGAGCACGCCGAGCCCGGCGGCGAGCGCCAGCAGCAGGGCGCAGGTGAGCAGCCACGGGACCGGCCGGCGCGACAGCGGGTCGAGCACCCGCGACACCGGCGAGCGGAACCGGCTGCTGCCCGGCCCCGACCACAGCGCGATGCCGAGCACGGTGCCGCCGGCGAGCAGGGTGGTGGGGACGTCGAGCGCCAGCGCGTAGCCGAGCAGCCCGGCCGCCACGCCGAGGCCGGCGCTCCACGACACGAGCACGACGGTTCCGGTCACGGCCCGCACCAGGTGCCACGGGCTGGTGGTGACCCAGCGCAGGCCGTCGTACCACTTCACGCCACGGACCGTACGCCGGCTCGCCACCGCCGACGCGGCCAGCGAGCCCGCGCGCAGCAGCCAGACCGTCAGCACGACCACGACCGCGGCGACCCACGGCGCCGCGGCGAAGCCGGCGCCCAGCCCGGCCGCGCCGAGACCGACCGCGGTCCAGCGCCGCAGCCGCTCGCCCAGCGGCGGCTTCGGCTGCACGACGAACGCCTGCTCGAGATCCCAGGCCTGGTCGAACTGCTGCTCCATCCGCGCCATCGCGGCCGGCGGCGGGGCCGGCGGCAGGGCGGGCGAGGTGGGTCCGGCCGTGGTGGGCGGCGCGGGCGGAGGCGGCGGCACCGGCGCCTCGACGGCGGTCGGCAGCATCTGGGTGCCGGGCGCGGCGGGCTCGGGCACCGTCGGCGGCGTCACCGGGCCGGGCGCGACCGGGGCGCCGGCCTGAGCGGCGAGCGCCAGCGGCAGCGTGAAGTCGTCGGCCACCGGGCCGGCCCCGGTGAAGAGCGCTCCCGGCGGGGGTACCGCCGGCAGCTCGGGGCGGGTGCTCTGCGGGCGCAGCCACGCCAACAGCTCCTCGAGCAGGGGTCGCTCGAGCGGATCCGGGTCGAGCGCGGCGGCGAGCACCTCGGCCAGCGGGCTCTCGATCCCGGCGAGGTCGTGCTGCCCGCGCCGGGTGCGGTCCATGACGGCCATCGCCGGCCCGCGTCCGTACGGCGCCCGCCCGCTCGCGGCGTAGGCGACCGTCGCCGCCCAGGCGTGGACGTCGGCCGCGGGCGTCGCCTCGTCGCCGTACAGGATCTCGGGGGCGAGGTAGCCGGGCGTGCCGAGCAGCCAGCCGGTCTGGGTGAGCCGCACGTCGTCGGCGACCCGGGCCAGCCCGAAGTCGATGAGGATCGGGGTGCGGCCCTCCATCAGCACGTTGCCCGGCTTGACGTCGCGGTGCAGCACGCCGGCCGCATGGACCGCGGCCAGGCCCTCGGCGAGGCAGCCGGCCAGCCAGAGCAGGTCGCGCCCGGAGATCGGGCCCTCGGTGGCGACGTGCTCGTGGAGCGAGAAGCCCGGGACGTAGCGGGTGACGACGTACGGCACCTCGGCCCACGGGTCGGCGTCGAGCATCTCCGCGACCCACGGACTGCGCACCCGGGTCAGCGAGCCGACCTCGCGGGCCAGCCGGTTGCGCGCCTCCTGGTCGCCGACGACCTGCGGGCGCAGCACCTTGAGCGCGACCCGCTGCCCGTCGGGGCCCTGGGCGAGGTGGACGATGCCCATCCCACCCTCCCCCAGCTTGGTGAGCAGCGCGTAGTGGCCCACGTGGGTGGGCGCGCTGCTCTCGGGGCGGAGGGTCACACCCCGAGGCTACCCGCGGGGACGCCCGCGCCTCACCGGACGCGCGGCCGGGCGACGGTGAGCACGCCCACCAGGAGCGCGAGCAGGCCGAGGAAGAGGATGCCCACCCCGGCGAGCGGGATGTCGGCGCCGTCGGAGGGCAGGTTGAGCAGGTAGGCCTCCGCACCCGCGACCGCCAGTCCGCCGGCGGCGGTCACCACGGCGGCGGGCACCCGGGCGGCGCCGCCCCGGACCGCGAGACCGAGGCTCCCCGCCAGGAGCATGGCGACCACGGCCGTGGCGGCGACGGTCACCCGGTCACCGCTGCGGGGCAGCGCGACCACGACGGGGAAGGAGGCGAGGACGAGGACGGCGAGGACACGGACGAGGACGATCAGTCGCTGGGGGGTCATGTCCGGATCGTCGCCGCGCTCGCGCCGGTCCGGCAGAGTGCGGCTACTCAGATCGCGCGTCCAGCTCCGCGAGCAGCCGCTTCGGCGCGACCCGGCGGTACGACGCGTCGGCCAGCTCGGCGATCTCGGTCCAGTCCACCGCGGGGTCGGCGAGGTCGATCGCGCGGCCGCCGTAGGGACCGTAGTAGGCGGGCACGAAGAAGCGCGGGTCCTCGTCGATGGCGGGCAGGTCGACGGCGTCGGGGGTGAAGATGAACGCGCTCGGCACCCTCCGGTGCTCGCCGGGCCGAATCTTCTCGGAGCCGCCGAACGCGGCGAAGATCTTGCCGGCCCGGAAGGTCGGCCGGCCGTGGCTGACGCGCTCCTCGGCGCCGGGGAGGGCCAGGCAGATCGCCCGCAGCTCGGCCAGCCCCGGGTCGTCGTCGCGGAACATGATCGGGTGCGCCATGGCAGCCAGTATCGCCTGCTCACCCACACGACTCGGTCAGTCGATGCGGCGCATCCAGCCGAAGGTGTCCTCGGCGCGGCCCAGCTGGACGCCGACCAGCGCCTCGCGGATCCGCATGGTGAGGTCCTGGCTGGCGGGCGCCGGGATCTCGCCGCCGGCGTACTTCAGCGAGCCGACCGGCGTCACGACGGCGGCGGTGCCGCAGGCGAAGATCTCGGTGATCCGGCCGCTGGCGACCCCGCCGCGCCACTCGTCGATGCCGAACTTCCGCTCGGTGACCTGGTGGCCCATCTTGCCGGCGAGCTCGATGATCGAGGAGCGGGTGATCCCCTCGAGGATGGTGCCGGTCTCGGGGGTCACGATCGAGCCGTCGTCGAAGACGAAGTAC
The DNA here is from genome assembly GCF_016907515.1 of Nocardioides nitrophenolicus. Classification (NCBI taxonomy): domain Bacteria; kingdom Bacillati; phylum Actinomycetota; class Actinomycetes; order Propionibacteriales; family Nocardioidaceae; genus Nocardioides; species Nocardioides nitrophenolicus. The sequence goes on along the minus strand of NZ_JAFBBY010000001.1, from coordinate 4,654,615 downwards.
ATGTTCATCCCGCCGAGCTCCTCGACGTACGTGCCCTCCTGGGCGTCGAGGAAGACCACCTGGTCGCAGCCCTGGGCGTACGCCTCCTGCTGGGCGACCAGGGAGGAGGCGTAGTTGCCGCCGGTCTTGGCCGCGCCCATGCCGCCGCGGCCGGCGCGGGTGTACTCCTCGGTGAGCCACAGCGTGACCGGCTTGATGCCGCCCTTGAAGTAGGCGCCGGCCGGGCTCGCGATCACCATGAAGGTGACGTGCTGCGAGGGCCGCACCCCGAGGAACTTCTCCGAGGCGAACATGAACGGGCGCAGGTAGAGGCTCTTCTCGCCGCCGTCGGGGTTGCCGGGGACGAAGCGCTCGTCGACCTTCACCAGCTCCTCGACGGCCTGGAGGAAGTCGGGCACCTCGAGCACCGGCAGCGCCAGCCGGTGGCTGGAGCGCTTCATCCGCTCGGCGTTGGCCTCGGGGCGGAACAGCCACAGCGAGTCGTCGTCGTGGCGGTAGGCCTTCATCCCCTCGAAGGTCTCCTGCGCGTAGTGCAGGACCGCGGCCGCGGGGTCGAGGGTGATCGGGCCGTACGGCGTGATCCGGGCGTCGTACCAACCCCGCTCCGGCGTCCACTCGACGGTGAACATGTGGTCGGAGAAGTGCACCCCGAAGCCCGGGTTGGCCAGGATCTCGGCCAGCCGGGCGTCGTCGGTCGGGGTCGCAGAGAGGGTGGTGGTGATCTGCATGGTCATCAGGTTAGTCCTCGTTAACGCGGGTCGGGAGTGGGCCGTCTGCCCGCGCTGCCGGGCGAGGTGCCCAGCGCGCGGACTAGCCGGCTACTCGGGCCGCGATGGCGTCGCCCACCTCGGGCGTACGACGCTGCGAGCCCGGCGCACGCGCCTCGAGGTCGGCGAGCACCGCCGCCTCGATCTTCGCCGCGGCCTCCGGGTGGCCGAGGTGGTCGAGCAGGAGCGCGCCGGAGAGGATCGCGGCGGTCGGGTCGGCGATGAGCTGACCGGCGATGTCGGGCGCCGAGCCGTGGACCGGCTCGAACATCGACGGCGCGGTGCGGTCGGGGTTCACGTTGCCCGACGCCGCCAGGCCGATGCCACCGCTGATCGCGGCGGCGAGGTCGGTGACGATGTCGCCGAACAGGTTGTCGGTGACGATCACGTCGAAGCGCTGCGGGTCGGTGGTCAGGTAGATCATCACCGCGTCGATGTGGCTGTAGTCGGTGGTGACGTCCGGGTACTCCTCGGCGACCTGCTGGAACAGCCGCCACCACACCTGGCCGGCGTGCACCAGCACGTTGGTCTTGTGGACCAGGGTGAGCTTCTTGCGGGGGCGCTTGCGGGCGCGCTCGAAGGCGTCGCGGATCACCCGCTCGACGCCGTACGCCGTGTTGACCGACACCTCGGTGGCGACCTCGGCCGGGGTGCCGACCCGCAGCGCGCCGCCGTTGCCGGTGTAGGGACCCTCGGTGCCCTCGCGGACCACGACGAAGTCGACCTCGCCCTTGCTCAGCACCGCCTCGGACAGCGGCGACACCGAGCCCGGGTAGATGCGCGAGGGGCGCAGGTTGACGTAGTGGTCGAGCTCGAAGCGCAGCTTGAGCAGCAGGCCCCGCTCCAGGATGCCCGGGGGCAGGTTCGGGTCGTTGGGCTTGCCGCCGACGGCGCCGAGCAGCAGGGCGTCCTGGCCGCGGATCTCCTCCAGCACGCTGTCGGGCAGCACCTCGCCGGTGCGCAGGTAGCGCTCCGCGCCGAGGTCGTAGGAGGTCTGCGCGAACTTCAGGTCGGCCGGCGCCGCGACCTCGAGGACCTTGAGCGCCTCGGCGGTCACCTCGGGGCCGATCCCGTCACCGGGGATGACGCCGAGAGCGACCTGGCCGGTGGTGACGGGGGCTGCAGCGGAGGAGTCGGTCATGGGAGGAAAACCTAGTTGTCGTCGGGGAGCGCGGCGTCACCGTCTCGCAGGTCAGTCCCCGCGGCGGGCGTGTCGAGCTGGGCGAGGTGGAAGGGGTGCTCCGGGTCGTGCTTGGCCGGACCCCACTCCCGGGCGTCGCGGTAGTGGGTCGAGCGGGAGGTGGTGGTGCTGAACATGGCTGGCGTCCTTCGGAACGTCGGGAACGAGGGAGGGCGGTGCTGACGGGTGCTGGTCAGTCCTGGCCGCTCCCACCGCGACGGGTGGGCGTCAGCTCGTGGATCTCACGGGAGCTCGACTGCGACGGGGATGCGGATCGCGCGATATGCCGATCGGTGGGCCCGCCGCGGTGTACTGCGGAGACGTGCCGGGACTTCAGCTGATCGAGAAGCCCGACGCGGTATCGGGGAACGCCGCGTTCACCGCGGCGAGGTGGCCTCTCTCAGGCCTCGCCGCGGCGCACGATTACGAGAAGGGCGCTCCGCATGATGGGACGACTGTACGGCAGGGCGGGTGGGTGTGTCCGCGGTTCGTCCAGCATGCGAACGCTCGGGTGCAGGAATAACCGGTCAACCGGCGATTCCTGCACCCCGCCCACCCCGCCACGCCCACGATCCGAGACCTGCGTCCCGGTCCTTGACCGCCGGGTGAGACTCAAGACATGAGCGCGCCCCCCGAGCTGCCCGACGTGGTCTACCGCGCGTTCGACGTGTCCCGGCGCGCCGGGTACGTGTCGTTCTGCCGCAACGAGACCGGTCGGCTGCTCGCCGCGCTGGCGGCGACCCGCGAGGGCACCATGGCCGAGTTCGGGACCGGGTGCGGGGTCGGCACCGCCTGGCTGCGCTCAGGCGTGCGCAACGACAAGGCGCGGATCCTCACCGCGGAGCTCGACCCCAAGCTGGCGGCGGCCGCGATCGAGATCTTCGACGACGACCCGCTGGTCGACGTCCTCGAGGCGGACTGGTCGACGCTGATGGACAAGGGCCCGTTCTCGCTGCTGTTCCTCGACTCCGGCGACCGCTCGGCGGTCGGCGTCGACAAGATCGCCGACCTGGTCGAGCCGGGCGGCATCGTGGTGCTCGACGACTTCTTCCCCTGCGAGATGTGGCCGCCGATCACGGGCGGCCGGGTCGACACCCTGCGCGAGGAGTGGCTCACCGACGAGCGGTTCACGACCGTCGAGGTGATGGTCGCGCCCGACGCCTCGGCGCTGATCGCCACCCGTCGCTGACCCCTCCGCGCACGCCGTGAGCCCGCCAGGGGGCGAGCGGTGCGTCGTACCCGGCATGCGGGTCGCGATTCGACCGGAACCGCGACCCATCTGCCGGGTACGACGAGGAGACCCGTCCCGGACGACGAGGAGACCCGTCCCGGACGACGAGCAGACCCGGCCCGGACCCGGAGGCTCAGACCTCGCCGGGCTGGGCCCGCCGGATCACGATCCGGGTCCACGCGCCGAGATAGACCCGCGCGTCGGGCGCGATCTCGCGCTTCTCCCCCGCCGGCAGCGGGTCCTTGGGCAGCGGGCCGACGGCCGAGCCGAGGTAGGTGCCGTTGGACGAGCCGAGGTCCTCGACCCACCAGCGGGTGCCGTCGGTGGTCAGCTGGCAGTGGCGCCGGCTGATGCCGTTGTCGGCGGCGAGGTCGATGTCGGGGTGGATGCCGCGACTGCGGGAGGTGCGGCCGACCAGGACCGACGTCGCGCGCAGGGGTACGACGGTCGGCACCCCCGCGGACGGGAGCGGGTCGGTCGACTCCTGGTCGGCGTACCAGTCGGGGTCGATCCAGACCTCGGCCACCCAGGCCTCGGCGAGCGGCGGCGCGATCGAGGTCCCCGCGGCGGCCGGCTGCTTCGCGTCGGAGGTGCCGGGGTCGTCGACGCCGGCGGGAGCGGCCGGGGCGGACGGGACGCCCGCGCCGAGGTCGAGCACCGACGGCGTGACCGGACGGGGCATCGAGCCGGTGGTGAAGTCGTAGCCGCAGGCCTCGCAGAACAGCGCGTTCGGCGGGTTGGCCGCCTGGCAGTTGGGGCACTCGGCCGTCGAGGGCGCGGCGGGCGCGGGCGGAGCCGCCGGAGCCGCCGGAGCGGCGGGAGCGGCGGGCGCGGCCGGGGCACCCGACCCGTCCGGGGCCGGCGTACCGCCGCCCGCCGGGATCGGCAGGCCGCAGACGTCGCAGTAGTCGTCCGAGGCCGACTCGTGCCCGGACGGGCAGGTGCTCATGCGGTGGGCTCCTTGCGGATCCGCGTGGTCTTGGTGGACGCGGTGTCGAGGGCCATCTCGTCGGCCTTCTCCACGGTGCGCTTGAGCCGGACGGTGCCGGTCTCCTCGTTGTCGACGTCGACGACCTTGCGCAGCTTGGAGGTGGCCTCGTCGTTGCCGGTCTCGGCGGCGAGCTGGACGGCGCGGCCCAGCTTGGTGGTCGCGGTCGCCTCGTCGCCGGCCGCCTTCGCGGCCAGGCCCTCCTGGATCACCTGCGCGAGCTCGGCCTGTCCGGTGTAGTGGGCGACCTGCTGGTCGATGCGGGTGGTGAGCTCGGAGTTGTTGGACCAGGTCGCCTTGACCAGGCCCTGCGCTACCACGTCGCTGCCGAGCGCGAGCTGGACCCGGGCGGCGAGCTGCTCCTGGCCGATCGCCTTGGCCGGCACCCGGACGGCGACGTGGTAGTCGCGGGACTCGTCGGACCAGGCGCCGGTCGGGTAGTCGCCGGTCAGCGGGTTGACCGGCGTACGACGGTTGGTCAGGTCCTCGACGGTCGGCGAGACCTGGCGCACGAAGAGCACCTCGGCACCCTGCGGGGTCCACACCCGCAGGGAGGCGTCGGCGACGCCGCGGGCCATGGCGTTGCGCATGATCTCCTGGAACTGCGCCTTCATCTCGGCCGGGCTCGGGATGATGTCGACGGTGCCGAGCAGGGCCTGCGCGATCCGGCGGATCTCGGCGACCTGCCAGTCGGTGCCGGCTCCGCGGCAGTCGGCCTGGAAGTAGCCGGTGGCGCGGTTGATCGCGTCGTCGAGACGGCCGGGACGCTCGCGGTTCTCTCCGTCGGTGAGCAGCAGCACGTGGCGCTGGGTGACCGCGCTGACCGAGGAGAAGAGCTGGCCGGCGAGGTCGAGCCAGGTGCTGATGGCCGTGCCGCCGCTGCCGACGAAGCGGTCGATCGCCGCGGAGGCCTCCTGGCGGGTGCGGGCGTCCATCGGGACCATGCCGGGGCCGCTGGAGACCTGCGGGTAGGCCAGCATCGCCCGGTCGGCACCGGCGATCACGGCGAAGTAGGTGCCGTCGACGATCTCGGCGAGCGCGGCCTGCGCGCCCTCCTTGGCGGCGGCCATCGTCGCCGGGCCCATCGAGCCCGAGGTGTCGACGATGATGATCTCGCCCGCGCTGCCCGCCCCGGACTGGCCGGCGGTGCCGGCGCCCTGGCAGGTGATCGTGACGATCGCGTTGACGTCGGTCCCGCCGTCGGGCAGGAACTCGTTCTGGTAGACGGCGGCGCTGAACTCAGCCATCGCTCGGCTCTCCTCCTGGGGTCGGCGTCTGGTCATTGTGCCCGAGGCCCGGAATCTCGACCCGGGCCAGGGCGGCGGTGATGTTGTCGTGACCGCCCGCGTCGTTCGCGAACGCGACCAGCGCGAGGGCGAGCTGAAGCGGGTCGGTGGTGGCGGCGGCGCGCACCTGGGCGGCCAGCGCCTCGGGCTCGGAGGCGTAGTTCCACAGCCCGTCGGAGCAGGCCAGCAGCCAGCCGCCGCGGTCCACCTCGAGTGCGCCCACGGTGGGCTTCTGGTCCTCGGAGTCGCGGCCCAGCCACTTGGTGATGGCGTGCGCCTGCGGCCCGGTCTCGGCCACCTCCCGCGCGACGCCGGAGGCGATCTGGGCCTGGGCGACGGAGTCGTCGACGGTGAGCTGGACGGGGGTGCCGTCGTCGGGCAGCCAGTAGGAGCGCGAGTCGCCGATGTTGGCCCAGGTGATCCGCCTGCCCTCGAGGACCGCGGCCGTGAAGGTCGCCGAGGCCGGGTTGGGCGAGTCGGGGTCGGTGACCGCGACGATCGCGGTGTTGGCGGCGGCCGCGGCATCGGTGAACACCTTGCGTACGGCGGCGTCGCGGCTCTCCGGCGTACCCATCCCCGCCGGCAGCGGCATCCGCAGCACCTCCCGCGCGGCGCGCGCGCCGGCCAGCGACGCGACGTCGGAGTCGATGGAGTTGGACACCCCGTCCATCACGATGAGCACGGCCCGCGAGCCGGGCTCGGCGCCGGCGAGCAGCGCCATCGCATCCTCGTTGCGGTTCTTGCGGATCGCCTTGTCGCACACGCCGGCGACCCAGGGGGCGGGCTGCTCCTGGAAGTGGTCGCGCTCGCTGGGCGCCTTGGTGCCGCACTCGAGGCAGTAGAGGTCGGGGCCGACCTCTCCCCCGCACTCCGCGCAGGGACGCCGCCCGGCCGGTGCCGGCGGATCGGGCAGCGCGGCCGCCGGCTTGCGGGTCGGCGCGCTGATCGGCGCGTCGCCGAGCGGGTCGTCGGCGGAGGCCACCGCCGCCGGCACCGGGGCCGCCGCCGCGGCACCCACCTGGGCGCCGCAGTTCTCGCAGAACCGCGCCCCGGGGGCCAGCGCGGCCTGGCAGGAGGGACAGTTCACGTGAGGCTCCAGTTCCTGACGGCGTTGGCCTGGTTGACCAGGGTGACCCGCTCCTTGAGGTCGACCGCGTCGCGCGCGAGCAGCCGCAGCGCGTTCTCGATCCCGTCGCGCACCCCGGCCTCGGTCGCCTCGACGGCGCCGATCCGGGCTCCCGCCGGGACCTTGCCCGCCGTCACGACGGGCAGCGCCTCGCTGAGGATGCGCACGGTGAACCGCTGCCGGGTGGCCTGGTCCACGCTCGAGGAGTCGATGGTGCGCATCGCCTGGTCGAGCACGGTGACGTCCTGGGCGCTGCCGGACAGCAGCACCTCCGCACGCTGCTGGCGGCTCTCGGTGTAGCCCCGGCTCGTGGTCGGCACCAGGTCGAGCGCAGCCACGGCACCCGCGACGTCGTGACGCTCGGCGCGGACCCGGGCCATGCCGAAGGCCGCCGGCGGCACGTACGCCGCATCGGTCGACGCGCAGACGAGGTAGAGCCCCTCGGCCACCTCGGGCAGCCGGCCGCGCTCGCAGGCGAAGGCCAGGGCCAGCTTGGGCGCGAGCTCGCCGGGCACCTGTTGGTAGACCGCGTTGAACGACGCCTTCGCGGTCTCCCAGTCGCCGGCCTGGACCGCGGCCAGGCCCTCGATCCACAGTGCCCGCCACTCCCACGGGTCGTCGGTGAGCAGCCGCTGCGCGTGGCTCTTGGCGAGCACCGGGTCGCCGAGGTCGAGCGCGGCGTGCGCTCGCGCCAGCCACACCTCGGCGGTGTCCTCGGGCGCCGTCTCGAGGTCCTTGAGCCGCTGCTTGGGGTCGTCGTCGGCGATCGTGCTCAGCCAGCCGTACTGCGGGTCGGTGGTGTCGGTGCGCAGGTCGGGCAGCTGGCTCCACTCGGTGATCGGGCGAGCGGTCGCGGGCGACTCGAAGAGGACCGAGGCGGCCGACGTGGTCGCCGTACCCTGCCGCTTGCGGGCCACCACCTCGCGCAGCACGCCCAGCACCTGGGTGCGCATCTCGTCGACCGACGCGAACCGGTCGGCCGGGTCGGGCGCACAGCACTTCGCGATCAGCTGGTAGAGCGAGTCGTACTCCTGGAACAGCGGCGTCGCGTCGACCGGCGGCAGGCTGTGGAGGTAGGTGCCCTGGTAGCCGCGGAACTCCATGCACAGCACCACGAGGGTGCGGCCGATCGTGTAGATGTCGGAGGCGACCGACGGCCCGACCTCGGCGACCTCGGGCGCCTGGTAGCCGACGGTGCCGTAGATCGCCGACTCCTCGTCGTCGATGCGTCGTACGCCGCCGAGGTCGATCAGCTTCATCGCGTCGCCGACCTGGATCATGTTGTCGGGCTTGAAGTCGCAGTAGACCAGGCCGAGGTCGTGGAGGTACTGGAACGCCGGCAGCAGCTCGAGGATGTAGGCCAGCGCCTGGTCGACCGGCAGCGGGTCGTAGGCGCCGTTGTTGGCGACCATCCGCTGCTTGAGGATCTGCTTGAGCGACTTGCCGCCGACGTACTCCATCACGATGTAGCCGGCGCCGTCGTGGGTGACGAAGTTGTAGATCTCGACGATCAGCGGGTGCTCGACCTGGGCGAGGAACTGCTGCTCGGCGATCGCCGCGGCGAGCGCGTCGGGGTCGCCGGAGTTGAGCAGGCCCTTGAGCACGACCCAGCGGTTGGAGACGTTGCGGTCGCGGGCGAGGTAGATCCAGCCGAGTCCGCCGTGGGCGAGCGCGCCCGCGACCTCGTACTGACCGGCGACCAGGTCGCCCTGCTTGAGCTTCGGCGTGAACGAGAACTGCTGGCCGCAGTTGGGGCAGAAGCCCTCGCTGCGCCCGGGCTGGCCGTCGATGCTGCGGCCCACGGCGTTGCCGCACTTGGCGCAGCTGCGCTTGTCCTCCGGCACCTGCGGGTTGGCCATGATCGCCTTCGCGGCGTCGACCGGCGGCGCGGGAGGTACGACGGTCAGCCCGGCGCCGATCCGGGCCGCCCGCATCCGCTGCGAGCCGGTGCGGGTCCGTCGGGTGGAGGTGCTGCCGCTCGCACCGGCGCGCTTGGAGCCGATCGCGGCGGACTGGACCCGGCTGGCGGCGGTGGCGGAGGTGCCCTCGCGCCCCGAGAGCGGCTGCGACTCGGCCAGCGCGGTCACCTCGGCGACCTTCGCGCCGGGGACGGCGGGAGTGCCGCAGACGTCGCAGTAGCCGTCGAGGATGGTGCCGGTGCAGCCGGGCTGCTGGCAGGTCGAGGCCGCGACGCTGGCCGGGTTGCCGGCGACCGCGGCGGCGATCGGGGCCTTGACCGTGCCGGAGTCGGCGATGGGCGAGGCCGCGCCGGGCATGCCGCAGACGTCGCAGTAGCCGTCGACGATGCTGCCCGTGCAGCCGGGTTGGGTGCAGGCACCTGCGCTCATGGCGTCGTCTCCTTGGTCAGCCAGGTCTGGTACGTCGTGACGAGCTGCCGCGCGACCACCATCGGCGTCGGGCGGCGCTCGAGCAGGTCGCGCGCGGACTTCTCGCTCGCGACCAGGTCGGGATGGTCGGCCACGCCCGCGGCGCGCGCCTTGGCGAGGTACGCGTCCAGCAGGGCCACCAGCTGGGAGTGCTCGTCGAGCGCCGCGGCGTAGGCGTGCTGGGCCACCTCGAGGGCCTGCGAAACCCGGTCCAGGCGCTCGCGGTAGGGGCCGATCGCGTCGGGCGTGACCGGCACCGGGCCGAGCGCCGCGACGTCGGGGACGGCGTACCGCGGCGCGGGGTCGACCGTCACCACGCAGGTGCCGGCCAGCTTCTCCAGCGCCGCCGCACGGGCCTCCAGGTCGGCCCGCAGCTCGCGCGCCGAGATCACCTGGTCGCGCGCGTCGCGGCGCCGGGCGTTCCCGACGATCAGGTCGCGCTCGAAGGTGGTCGCCTCGACCTCCAGCGGCCCGAGCATGCCGCCCGCGTCGCCCCCGCGCTCGGCCTTGGCGGTGATCCCCTCGAGCCGCGACATCAGCTCTGCCAGGCGGTTCACGGCGCCGTCACGGGTGAGCGCCGGCTCCAGCCCCACCTGGTCGCGGATCCGCTCCAGCTGCGCCCGCAGCTCCCGGATCCGCGCCGCCTGCTCGTCGGCACCCGGCACCAGCGCCAGCCGGCTGCGCAGCTGCCCGGTCAGCGCGTCGCACAGCCGCCCCGCCTCGGGCAGCGACACCGCCAGCCCACCCGGCAGCTCGGTCGCCCCGTCGAGCCGGCCCCAGATCAGCGCCGAGATCCGCTCCCGCTCCTGCTGGAGCACCCGGCCGCCGTCCCACGTCGCGAAGACCAGCTGGTAGCGGTCCGCGATCGCCTTCCACAGCGCCAGCGCCAGCGACATGTCCCCCGCCAGCTCCCCGCCCCGGCCGACCGCCAGCGCGGCCTGGTCGAGCTCGTCGAGCTCGGAGCGTCGTACGCGCAGCCAGGTGTCGAGCTCGCCCAGGTAGGCCTGGATCACGGCAGGCTCCAACGCGTCCCCGAGCCTGCCGGGGGCGGTGGGTGCCGTGGTGGTCATGGTGGCCTGCACGCTCACCGGCCGTAGACCGGAGTGGGCGGCGTCGCGTCGACCGTCAGCGTGGGCTTGAGCCACTGGTCGTAGATCTCGGTCCAGCGACCGTTCGCGCGCATCTGGTCGAGCACGGAGTTGACGAAGCGGACCAGCGCGACGTCGCCCTTGTTGAACGCCAGGCCGTAGGGCTCGTCGGTGAGCTTCTCCTGCTGCGGGACCGCGGTGTAGGGATCCTGCGCGGCCAGCCCCGCGAGCACGGTGTCGTCGCCCGTGATCGCGTCGACCTCGCTGTTCTGGAACTTGATGAGGCAGCCGGTGTGGGTGCCCGCCTCGACGGCGACCACGTCGGGCTCGATCTTCTTGATGTTGGCAACGCTCGTCGTCGAGGCCGGAGCACAGACCCGCTTGCCGGCGAGGTCCGCGGGGCCGGTGTACGTGTCGGCCTCGTCGCTGCCGACCAGCACCTTCTGGGTCGCGTTGTAGTAGACGGCCGAGAAGGCGACCTGGGTCCAGCGGTCGCAGTTGACCGTCATGTTGCGGGCCACCATGTCGATCCGACCGTCATCGAGCATCGTGATCCGGTCGGAGGCCTGGATCACGCGGTACTCGACCGGGACGCCGAGCGCCTTGCCGATCTCCTCGGCGAAGGCGATGTCGAAACCCTTGAGCTTGCCGTCGGTCGGGTCGGTGAAGCCCATCTTGTACGTGTCGCCGGAGACGCCCACGACCAGCCGGCCCTTGTTGGTGAGCTGCTTGACCGCGGCTGCCTTGTCGCCGCTCGGGTCGTAGGACTGGGTGGGGTTGGTGCACTCGACCGGGGTGGCCGCGGCACCCGGGGCCGCCGGCGTGCTGTTCTCGGCCTTCGGCAGCGGGGTGGCGTCGTAGCCGCACCCCGCGAGCAGGGCGGCCGTCGCGGTCAGCGTGACCGCCAGGACTCGGATCCTCATCAGGAGAACTCCCTCCGTCGCTCGCCGATACCTCGGGCCACGGACAGCGCGGCCGCGACTCCGAGGAGCAGCGTCAGTCCGCTCAGCACCAGCGCGAACCAGCGACCGCTGCGCAGGTCGTCGGTCGCCACCGCACCGTTCTCGTCGATCGCGGCCCGGGTGGCGTCGTCGAAGGGCTGGAACGCCGCGCCGCTCTCGTCGCCGGCCTTCTGGCGGGCCTGCTCCCATTCGCCGGCGTCGTCGAGCGCCACGATCTCGTCGTGGACCTTGGTGTAGGCGTTCCAGTCGCTGCCGGCGCGTGTCCCGGAGGCGTCGACCGCCGCAGCGGCCTCCTTCCACTTGGGCTCGTTGGTCGGTCCCGAGCCGCGTTGGATCAATCGCAGACTCTCGAGCGCCTTCGCGTCGTTGCCGGCGGTCCGCGCGTCGGCCTCGTGGACAGCGGTGGCGAACTCACCGTCGCGCAGACTGTCGTTGGAGCTGTCCCGGATCCAGGCGCCGGCCACGGTCACCAGGGTGACGACGAGGACGATGACGGCCGCGACCGCGATTCCCTTGTTGATCCGCCGGCGGAAGTGGCGGGCCAGCTCTCGGTTGAGCCACACCAGCGCCACCAGGACCACGACGCCGAGCAGGAACAGCCAGATCGGGTGCTGTCCGCCCATCGCATCCTCGGCCCGCTGCTGGTTGGCCTTGATCAGCTCGTCGAGGATCGGCAGGGCGCTCGCGCGCAGCTCGGCACTGGCGGTCTTCAGGTACTCGGCCCCGATCGGGAAGTTCTGCCGGTTGTTGTCACGGCCCTGCGCCACACCGGTGGTGTACTCGGAGATCTCGACGTTGAGCGCCGCGAGCGCCTTGCGGTCCGCGGGCTGCGCCTCGGCCGCGTCGGCGATGTCCTCGAGCACCCCGTCGATCGCGTCGTCGTACTCCTTGCGCTGGGCGGGATCCTCGAGGCCGCCCTTGAGGAAGGCGTTCGTCGCGAGCGCGTCCGCGCGCAGCAACGAGGTCTTGACCTCCTGCACCCGCAGCAGCTGCTCGGTGTCGTCGGCCGCCCGTCCGTCGGACTGCCAGCCCACGAACTGCACGAGCGCACTCACGATGCCGAACACGATCGCCACGCTCATGCCGATCAGCTGCCAGCGGTTGAGCAGCGCCGGCGTGTCGACGTACGACGGCGCGGGCTGGGCGGCCTGGACCGCGGGGACCGCCGCGGCGGGTGCGGGTGCGGCAGCCGGTGGCGGCGGGGCGGCCGCGGGGGTGGCGGTCTGGCTCACGACTCCTCCTCGGGGGTCTCGGCCTGGGGGTCCTTCGGCTTGCGGGCGACGGTGGCGTCGTCGCCGAACGGGTCGACAGGCTCTGCCGGCGGCGCGTCCGCGGGCGGGAGGACCTCGCCCTCGACGGCGGGCTCGGCGGGCCCGGCGGGCTCGGCGTTCGGGTCCACGACGAGGTCCTCGGGCTCGAGGGCGCGCAGCTGCTCCACGGTCGGCTCGGCGATGTCGCGCAGCCGCCAGGCGTGGTGGCCGATCGCGGCCTCCATCAGGTTGCGCACGAACCGGGCGTTGCCGAACGACGGCCCGCGCTCGGTGCCGCCGAGGATCTCGCGCAGCCGCGCCAGCACCGGCTCACCCGCGTCGTAGTCGGCGCCCTTCACCATCGACTCGAAGATCGCGGTGAGCTCGTCGTCGGTGTAGTCGGCGAAGTCGATGGTGGTGCGGAACCGGCTCTCGAGGCCCGGGTTCTCGGAGATGAAGATCGCCATGGGGAGCGGGTATCCGGCGACGATGACGACGAGGTCGTCGCGCTTGTCCTCCATCTCCTTGACCAGCGTGTCGATGGCCTCCTTGCCGTACTGGTCGCCGGAGAGGGAGTACGCCTCGTCGATGAACAGCACACCGCCCTCGGCGGACTTCACCACCTCGGCGGTCTTCGCGGCGGTCTGGCCGAGATACCCGGCCACCAGCTCGGAGCGGTCCACCTCGACCAGCTGGCCCTTGCTGAGCAGGCCGAGCGCGCGGTAGATGCCGGCGACCAGGCGGGCGACGGTGGTCTTGCCGGTGCCGGGGTTGCCGTTGAAGACGAGGTGGCGGGTGATCGTCGGGCTCTCCAGGCCGGCCTTCTTGCGCAGGCCCTCGACCCGCAGCACCGCGGCCTGGCGGTGGATCTCGCCCTTCACGTTGGCCAGCCCGATCAGCCCGTCGAGCTCGGCGAGCAGTTCCTCGACCGTCTTGGTGGGTTGGTCCGGCTCCGGCTCCTCGACGGGCGGGGTCTCCGGCTCTTGAGCCTGGGTCTGCACGCCGGACGAGCCACGTGCTGCCGGGTCAGCAGCGTTCGGCAGGCCACTTTCTGCCGGGTCGGCGCTCAGGGAGGGCGTGGCGTCGTTCAGCGCGCCGAGCTGACGGCGCACCTGCTCGCCCACCCGGCGTACCTGGTCGAGCATCTGGTCCCCGAGGCCGGGCACCGGCTGGCGGGTGGGCAGGTCGAACGCGCCGGGCGCGCTCGACGACGGGGTCAGCCCCGCCGCTCCCCCGCCGAGCTGGGCGGTGGTGACGGTGGTGGCGGCACCGACGGCGTCGGGTCCGGGCTCGCCGAGCGCCGAGCCGGCGAGGGCGACGTCGGCGAGAGCACCGGCGTAGTCGGCCGAGGCGGCGGACTTCTCCAGCAGCAGCTGGGCCATGAGCGGCGTCGGGCCGGCTCGGAACCGGTTGCCTCGCTTGGCGGCCAGCATGTGCTCCTCCGCGGAGCGCTCGCGCCCGGTCTGGGCGCACCAGTCGACGAACGCGCCGCGCGAGCGCTCGGAGACGGTGGCGGCGACCGCCTCGCCCTCGGCGCGGGCGACGGACTCGTCGAGCCCGGCCGCGCGGGCCGTGGCGACGAGGGCGTCGAGGGCTTCGGTGAGCGTCGTCATGGGGTTCCCAGCGTGAGGTCGGGGCCGCCCGAGGAGGAGTGGCCGAACTTGGCGTCGAGGAAGCGGCTGTGGGCGATCAGTGCCTGGGCGTCGGCGCGGTTGGCGGCGTCGAGGATCTGGTCCATCGTCGCGCCGAGCAGCTCGAGGGTCTCGATGAGCACCAGCAGCGCCGTCTTCGGCCCGTCGATCGGCCGGGTGTCGGCCCAGTCGCGGGGCAGCCGGAGATAGGACTGCAGCGCCTCAGGGAGGTAGTCGGTCGCGGTCGCCACCACCGAGTAGCTCTCCTCGCTGCCGAGCCCGAGCTGGCTCAGCCGCGGCAGCGTCTGGTTGATGGTGCGCGCGATCCGCTGCACCCGCGAGACGACCACCGGCGGCGCGTTGTTGTCGGTGAGCATCGCCGCCACCTGGTTGAGCGCGGCGCGGATGTCCTGCTCGGTCGGCGCCGGCGGCACGACGTACGCCGGCTCCTGCGCGGCGCCTCGCGACCTGCGCCACCACGACTTCAGCCCCACCCGGATTGTGTCCTGTCCCCTGTGCTGTCAGCTCAGCCGAGGTCCAGCGTGCCGGCGGCGTTGCGGGCGTCGTGCTGCTGGACCCGGTCGAGGTACGCCTTGGACTTCTGCACCTCGTTCTCCAGCACGCCGATCGTGGTCGACATGTTGTCGAGCGCCTTGAGCTTGAACTCGTCGATCGAGTCCATGGTGGCGTAGATGTTGGCGAACGCCGCCTGCAGCTGCTCGATGCCGATGGTCGAGGACGCGGCCTGCTCCTGGATCGCGGCGGAGTTCTCCTTGAGCATCTCGGAGGTGCGCTGGATCATCGCCGAGGTGGTGGTGTTGAGCGCCGTGATCTGGTCGAGGACCAGCTTCTGGTTGCTCAGCGCCTGGGCGACGATGACCGCCGTACGCAGGGCGGAGATGGTCGTGGTGGTGGCCCGGTCGACGCCCTTGATCAGCTCGATGTTGTTCTTGATGATGATGTCGATCGCGAGATAGGCCTGGATCGACACCGCGAGCTGGGTGAGCAGGTCCTGGTGCTTCTGGCGGACGTAGAACAGCACGTCCTGCGACAGGGTCTTGGCCGTCTCGGGGTCGCTCAGCTCCAGCTCGGCGATCTTGGCCGAGAGCTTCGCGTCGAGCTTCTCGGCGACGTAGATGTACTGGTTGAGCCGGCCCATCACGCCCCAGAGGTTGGTCTTCTCCAGGTTGAGCGCGACGTTGTCGCGGGTCAGCTCGTCCTGCCCGCTGCGCAGCGAGTGGAGGATGCCGTTGAGCTGGCTCTGGGAGGACTGGTACTTGCGGAAGTAGTCCTCGATCTTGTCGTTGAAGGGCAGCTTGTCCCACCACTTCTTCACGCCGGTCGCCTGGCCCGGGTCGAGGTCCTCGACCGTGCGGCGCAGCTCCAGCAGCGTCTTGCCGACCGTCGAGCCCTGGGCGATGCCGCCGGACCGGAGCGCCGTCACCGGCTTGTCGAGCATCCGGTTCGACGTCTCGGCGGCCTTGCGGATGTCGGCGTCGCCCATGGTGCGCACGTTCTCGGCCTGCGCCGCGAACTCCGGGCTGCCGGCCTTGGCCGCCGCGAGCGAGGTCAGGAAGTTGTCGACCTTGGCGTCGAGCTCGGGCACCATCGACGCCTCGACCTGGGGCGCCATCTTGGGCGCCTGGGTCTCCACGACCGGCGCCGGCGCCTCGGGGGCCGTCAGCTGGATGACGGGCTCGGGAGGGGCGAGCGGGGCGGGCTCGGGGGCAGCGGCCTGGGAACCGTCGGTGGTCATGGGAGCGAGCCTATCCAGCCGACCCGACGTTCATGCAGGGTCAGCGGCCAAGTTCAGGGT
This sequence comes from Nocardioides nitrophenolicus, assembly GCF_016907515.1. Taxonomy (NCBI): domain Bacteria; kingdom Bacillati; phylum Actinomycetota; class Actinomycetes; order Propionibacteriales; family Nocardioidaceae; genus Nocardioides; species Nocardioides nitrophenolicus. The sequence continues at coordinate 4,638,903 of NZ_JAFBBY010000001.1, read as the reverse complement.
CCGGCTCAGGGATCCCACCGACCTGCGCGGTACCCGGGAGCTCGACGAGGAACCAGGGCATCATCCACTGCGCGATCGGCCCGATGGTGAGCGCGTAGACGACCGTGCCGATGCCGAGGGTGCCGCCGAGGACCAGGCCGACGAGGACGACGGTGATCTCGATGCCGGTGCGCACCAGCCGGATGGAGAGTCCGCTGCGGCGCACGATCCCGGTCATCAGCCCGTCCCGGGGGCCGCGACCGAGCTGGGCGCCGATGTAGAGCGCGGTGGCGAGGCCGCACAGCACGATGCCGCCGACCATGAGCGCGATCCGGGCGGCCAGGTTGCCGGGCGCGTCGACCATGCCGAGCGTGGCGTCGGCGGCGAGGCCGACCACGATCGCGTTGGAGATCGTGCCGAGGCCGGGCTTCTCGCGCAGCGGGATCCACAGCACCAGCACCACGAAGCTGAACAGGACGACCGCCTGGCCGAGGGTGATGGGGACGTGCCGGATGAAGCCGGAGTGCAGCACGTCCCACGGCGCCAGGCCGATGTCGCCGAGCACCATCAGCGCCAGGCTGACGCCGTAGAGCCACAGGCCGGCGTACAGCTGGACGAGACGGCGCGGCAGCCGCCCGGCGCGGAGCTGGGCGACGGGGCCCAGGTCGGCGAGCTGGACGGCGGCCCGAGGGGCGGACGCGGCGATCGACATGACACCAGGGTGACCGGGATTGGACTGTTCCGAAATAGCCAATCGTGAGAGAGTGGCCTGCATGGTGCAGTCCACTTTGACCGCGACCCGGCTGGCGAGCCTCGTCGGCGGGTTCGACAGGTCGCCGGCGTACGTCGGGCTCGCCGACGCGCTGCGCGAGCTGATCGGCGACGGCCGGATCGGCTACGGCACCCGGCTGCCGAGTGAGCGCGACCTCACCGAGGCGCTCGGGGTGTCGCGGACGACGGTGACCCGGGCCTACGCGCTGCTGCGCGAGTCCTCCTACGCCGAGGCCCGCCAGGGCGCCGGCACCTTCACCCGGCTGCCCGGCGGACGCACCCGCGCGCTCGACCGTGCGCTGTGGCCGAGCGACGTCGGCAACGGCGTCATCGACCTGGTCTGCGCGGCGGCGACCGCTCCCCCGGGCATCGCGGCGGTGTACGCCGAGGCGGCCGCCGACCTGCCCGCGCACCTCGGCGGGCACGGCTACTTCCCCGCGGGGATGCCGGACCTGCAGGCCGCCATCGCCGCGACGTACGACGCCCGCGGGCTGCCGACCGCGCCCGAGCAGATCATCGTCACCCCGGGTGCGCTGGCGGCGACCGCGGTGGTCGGGAGCGCGCTCGCGGGGCCGCGGGACCGGGTGCTGATGGAGTCGCCCACCTATCCGAACGCGGTCCGGGCGCTGCGCGCCGGCGGCGGGCGGCTCACCACGATCCCGCTGGACCCCTCCGGCTGGGACCTCGACGCCGTCGCGGCGACCCTGGCCCGGCAGCGGCCGCGGCTGGTGCACCTGATGCCGGACTTCCACAACCCGACCGGCCTGGTGATGACCGAGGCGGAGCGGGAGACCTACGCCCGGCTGCTCGCGCGGCACGACGCCGTCGCCGTCGTCGACGAGGCGCACTACCTCGTCACCCTCGACGACGGCGCCACCGCCGGCACACCCCTCGCCGCCCTCGCGAAGGACGCGGTCTGCGTCGGCAGCGCGAGCAAGAGCATCTGGGGCGGGCTGCGGCTGGGCTGGATCCGGGCGCCGCACGCCCTCATCGACCGGCTCACCCGCGCCCGGGTGGGGCTCGACCTCGGCGTACCCGTGCTCGAACAGCTGGTGCTGACCCGGCTGCTGTCCGGCGACCTCGAGCCCGTCCTGCGGGTCCAGCGGGCCCGGCTGCGCGAGCAGCGCGACGCGATGGCCGGCGCGCTCGCCGAGCACCTGCCCGACTGGGAGTTCCGGCCACCGGCCGGCGGGATGGTGCTCTGGTGCCACCTGCCCGTCGCCGGCGCGACCGCCCTGTCCACCGAGGCCGAGCGACACGGCGTACTCCTCGCCCCCGGGCCGTCCTTCGCGCCCGAGGGCGGCCTGGACCGCTACGTCCGGCTGCCCTACGCCGTCGCCGCGCCCGACCTGGTCGAGGCCGTACGCCGGATCGCGGACGCCTGGGCGGTCGTCACCTCCGGGCGGGTCGGCGTCGCTGCGCCGCCGACGGGGGCCGAGCCGGTGCTGGTGGCCTGAGGCGTCGTACTTGTCGGGTGTTACTTGCACTTGTCGGGCGTTGCAACGCCCGACAAGTGCCGGAATCGCCGGTCGACCGGCGATTCCTGCAGCCCGCTCAGGCCAGGTCGACCGCCCGGATCGACGTCGCCTCGATCGCGGCCTCGATCTGCGCGAGCGCGTCGGCGGGGATCGCGGAGTCGACGGACAGCGCGACCAGCGCATCGCCGCCCTTGGTCTCCCGGGAGACCTGCATGCCGGCGATGTTGATCTGGGCGTCGCCGAGGATCTGGCCGACGGTGCCGACCATGCCGGGCCGGTCGACGTAGGTGAAGAACGCGAGGTGCTCGGTGGGCTCGATGTCGACGAGGTAGCCGTTCACCTCGACCAGCCGCTCCTTCTGCGCGATGCCGACCAGGGTGCCGCTGACCGAGACCTGGGTGCCGTCGGCGAGGGTGCCGCGCAGGGTGATCAGGTTGCGGTGGTCGCCGCTCTCGCCGTCCATGACCAGGCGGACCACGATCCCGCGCTCGGCCGCGAGCAGGGGCGCGTTGACGTAGGACACCTGGTCCTCGACCACGCCGCTGAACACGCCCTTGAGGGCGGCCAGCTCGAGCACCTTCACGTCGTGGTCGGCGATCTCGCCGCGCACCTCGACGTCGAGCTGCTGGGCGACCTCGCCGGCCACGGCGGTGAAGATCTGGCCGAGCTTCTCGGTGAGCGGGATGCCGGGGCGGACGTCCTCGGCGATCACGCCGCCCTGGACGTTGACCGCGTCGGGCACGAGCTCGCCGGACAGCGCGAGCCGCACCGACTTGGCCACGGCGACGCCGGCCTTCTCCTGGGCCTCGTCGGTGGAGGCGCCGAGGTGGGGCGTGGCGACGACGTTCTCGAGCTCGAAGAGCGGGCTGTCGGTGCACGGCTCCTGGGCGAACACGTCGAGCCCCGCGGCCGCGATCCGGCCGGTCTTGAGGGCGTCGTAGAGCGCGCCCTCGTCGACGATGCCGCCCCGCGCGGCGTTGACCAGCACCAGACTGGGCTTGGCCTTCGCGAGCGCCTCGGCGTCGATCAGCCCGGTCGTCTCGGCGGTCTTGGGCAGGTGGACCGACATGAAGTCCGACTCGGTCATCAGCGTGTCGAGGTCGACCAGACGGACGCCGACCTGGGCGGCGCGGCCGGCCTGGACGTAGGGGTCGTAGGCGATCACGTTCATGCCGAAGGCCGCCAGCCGCTGGGCGACGAGGACGCCGATCCGGCCCAGGCCGACGATGCCGACGGTCTTCTCGAACAGCTCGATCCCGGTGAACTTCGACCGCTTCCACTCGCCGTTGCGCAGTGCGGCGTGCGCCGGCGAGACGTGGCGGGCGGCGGCGAGCATGAGCGCGATCGCCAGCTCGGCCGCGGAGATGATGTTGGACGTCGGGGCGTTCACGACCATCACGCCGGACTGGGTGGCGGCCTTGACGTCGACGTTGTCGAGGCCGACCCCGGCCCGCGCGACGACCTTGAGCCGGGTCCCGGCCGCGAGCGCCTCGGCGTCCATCTTGGTCGCGGAGCGGACCAGGATCGCGTCGGCGTCCGCGATCGCCGCCAGCAGCTCGCCACGGTCCGCGCCGTCGCAGTGCCGGATCTCGAAGTCCGGCCCGAGCGCCTCGACGGTGGCGGGGCTGAGCTCTTCGGCGATGAGGACGACGGGGCGCGCGGTCGGGTCGGTCACAGCGGGTCCTTCGCAGGTGCGGTTCGAGAAGGGGCGCACGGCGCTGTGCGGGCGCGGCCAGCCTACCCCTCGAAGAGCGCCTGTCCGACGTACTCCCCCTCGCCGACACCGGGTGGTACGGCGAACAGCGCCTGGCCGGTGAACCGGAGGTACTCCATGAGCGCGTCGGACTTCGACATCGCCCGCTGCAGCGGGATGAAGTGGGTGCGCGGGTCGCGCAGGTAGGCGATGAAGAACAGCCCGGCGTCGAGGCCGCCGACGTCATTGCTGCCGTCGACGAAGTTGTAGCCACGGCGCAGGATCCGGACCCCGTCGTTGGTGTCCGGGTGGACCACGCGCACGTGGGAGTCGACGGGGATGATCGGCCCGGCGCTGCCCTGCATCGAGAAGTCCGGTTCGGTCATCTCCTCGCCGCCGGAGAGCGGGGCGCCGGTGCCCTTGGTGCGGCCGATGAACTGCTCCTGGGCGTCCAGCGACTGCCGGTCCCAGACCTCGATGGTCATGTTGATCCGGCGGGTCACGAGGTACGAGCCGCCGACCAGCCAGGCCGCCTTGGCGTCGTCCTGCGCGCCGACCCAGACGTGCTGGTCGAGGGCCTCGGTCTCCTCCGCCTTGATGTTGGCGGTGCCGTCCTTGAAGCCGAACAGGTTGCGCGGCGTGGACTGGCTGGTCGAGGTGGTCGAGGTGCGGCCGAAGCCGAGCTGGGACCAGCGCACGGTCGTCGTACCGAAGCCGATCCGGACCAGGTTGCGGATGGCGTGGACGGCGACCTGGGGGTCGTCGGCGCACGCCTGGATGCAGAGGTCGCCGTCGCTGCGGGCGGGATCGAGGACGTCGGCCGAGAACCGCGGCAGCCGCTCCAGCGCCTCGGGGCGGCGCTCCGCCAGTCCGAACCGGTCCTTGCCGTCGGCGTCGACGAACAGGCCCGGGCCGAAGCCGAAGGTGATGGTGAGCCGGCCCGGCGGCAGGTCCAGCGCCTCGCCGGTGTCGTCGGGCGGGGCGTTGCCCGGCCCGTCGACCGCGCCCACCGGCCCGGCCGAGCCACCGCCGGTCATCCGGGCGGCGGCGTCGGTCCACGCCTTCAGCAGCGCGACCAGCTCGTCGCGGTCCTCGGTCGTCACGTCGAGCGCGACGAAGTGGAGCCGATCCTGGGCGGGCGTGACGATGCCCGCCTGGCGCTCGCCGTGGAACGGGTACGACGCGGCCGGCGCCGCGACCCGCTCGGGGTCGGGCGCCGCGAGCCGGCCCGCCGCGAAGGCGCCCGCCACGCCGGCGGCGGCCGCGCCGCCGCCGAGGAGGCCGCGCCTGCTGAGGCGACCCCCGGTCAGGAGGTCACCGCCGCGGTGAGCTTCGAGAGCGGCTCGGACAGCGCGTTGACCGCGTCGGTCATCTTCTTGGTGTCGGCCGGCGTGAGGTCGGTGTAGAGCACGAAGCCGTCGCCGTCGCGGTACTGGTCGAGCACCGACTGCAGCGCCGCGAACTTCGCGGTCAGCTCCTTCGCCAGCTCCGGGTCCTTGCCCTCGAGCAGGCCCTGGACGCCCTCGTAGGCGACCCGGGCGCCGTCGACGTTGGCCTGGAAGTCCCACAGGTCGGTGTGGGACCAGGCCTCCTCCTCACCGGTGATCTTGCCGTTCGCGACCTCCTCGAGCAGGCCGATCGAGCCGTTGGCGATCGCGTCGATCGGGTAGGTCAGCGCGTCGGAGCCGGTGGCCTGGATCCGGCCGTCGAGCTCGGTGACATTGGCGAGCAGGTCGTCGCCGTACGTCGTGCGCTCGGCGCTGGTGAGGGCGGTGTAGCCCTTCGCGTCCTGCGGCCACAGGTCCTTCTCGATCCGGTGCCAGCCGGTCCACTTCTCGCCCGCGGCGAAGTCGACGTCGGCCTCGCGGGCGTCGGTCAGCGGGTCGAGGTCGCCGAACGACTCGGCGACGGTCTCGATCCGCTCCCAGTGCTCCCGCGCCACGGGGTAGAGCGCCCGGGCCTCGTCGTCCTTGCCGCCCTCGTAGAGCTGGACGAACTCCTTGGTCTTCACCAGCAGCTGGGCGGACTGGTCCTGGACGTAGGCCCGGTAGTTGGTCTGCGCCTGGTCGATCAGCTCCTGGTCGGACGCACTGACCGCCTGCTCGTCCTCCGAGTGGGTGACCTTGAACGCGGCCCGGATGCCCTCGCCGACCATGCCCGGCTTGCAGGCCGTGAAGTAGTCGCCCTCGGGCGCGTTGACGGTGAGCTTCTTCGTCAGGTTCGGGCCGATGTTCTCGACCTCGCCCACGATGCGCAGGCCGTCGCTGCCGAGCAGGTAGAACTCGGTGACGTCCGAGCCGGTGTTGGTGACGTCGAAGCTCAAGGTGCCGGCCGGAGCCTCCGTCGCCGACAGCTCGCAGGCATCGGCGCTGGAGCCCACGGTCAGCGCCCGGGCGTCCGCCTTCGCGTCACCGCCGCCGGAGGAGGCGTTCTCGGTGCAGGCGGAGAGCATCGGTACGACGGCCAGGGCGGCCGCCGACGCGAGCAGGGTCTTGATGCGCATGGATCAGTGCTCCTGAAGCTGACGGGTGGGACGGACGAAGCGGGTGCGGAACAGGAAGAGCCCGCCCACGGGGACGACGTACAACAGCCAGGCGGCGGCCTCGAGCCAGGTCGTCGCGGGCGAGAAGTTGAAGACGCCCTTGAGGAGGGTGCCGTACCAGGACGACGGCGGGATCGCGTCGGAGACGTCGAAGGCCAGGGTGTGCAGGCCCGGGAGGATGCCGGCCTCCTGGAGGTCGTGGATGCCGTAGGCGAGCACGCCGCCGGCGACCAGGATCAGGAAGGCGCCGGTCCAGGTGAAGAACACGGTGAGGTTGAGGCGGATCGCGCCGCGGTAGATCAGGTAGCCGAGCGCGACGGCGACCAGGATGCCGAGCAGCGCGCCGACCAGCGGCTCCCAGGTCGGCGTCACCGTGCCGACCGTGTCGCGGGTGCCGGCCTGGGTGGCGGCCCACAGGAAGAGCGCCGTCTCCAGCCCCTCGCGGCCCACGGCCAGCATCGCCACGACCACGAGCGACCAGCGTCCGCCCTCGGCCGCCCGGTCGATCTGGCCGCGCAGCTCGGTGCCGAGGCCGCGCGCCGCGGTCGACATCCAGAAGATCATCCAGGTCACGAACGCGACGGCGACGATCGACAGGGTGCCGCCGATCGCCTCCTGGGCCTCGAAGGTCAGCCCGCGGGGACCGAAGGTCAGCGCCGCCCCGAACGCCAGCGCCACCGCGACCGCGATGCCGACGCCGGCCCAGATCCGCGGCAGCAGCTCACGGCGCTCCGACTTCACCAGATAGGCCACCAGGATGCTGACGACCAGCGCGGCCTCGAGGCCTTCGCGCAGTCCGATCAGGAAGTTGGCGAGCACGAATGTCGAGAGTACTCCGCATGGTTAGCCTTGCCTAATGCGGGGGCGGTGGTCGTCGTACCCGGGGGCGGGTTCGCGCCAGACGCTGCCTGTCGCGGCACCAGGGCTCTAAGGTCGGGAGCACCAGGTTCGCCGTCGACGAAGGAGTCAGGCCATGCGCGTTTTCACGACGTTCGAGGAGCTCACCGAGGCCGCCGGGACCGATCTCGGGTCCAGCGACTGGGTCACCATCGACCAGCGCCGGGTCAACCAGTTCGCCGACGCGACCGGCGACCACCAGTGGATCCACGTCGACCTGGAGCGCGCGAAGGAGGGACCCTTCGGCGGCACCATCGCCCACGGCTACCTGACCCTGTCGCTCGTGCCGTGGCTGGGCTCGCAGGTGTTCACCCTGCGTACCCCCGGCGCCAAGCTCAACTACGGCGTCAACAAGGTCCGCTTCCCCACTCCCCTGCTGGTCGGCAAGCGGATCCGGCTGCACGTCCGGCTGGGCGAGGTCGTCGACATCGCGAGCGGGAAGCAGCTGACCGTCCAGCACACCGTCGAGATCGAGGACGAGGCCAAGCCGGCCTGCGTCGCGGAGACCGTGGTGCTGCTGCTGCCGTAGGGCGTGGTCGGAATCGCCGGTCGACCGGTGATTCCTGCACTTGTCGGCCGTTGCAACGCCCGTCAAGTGCAAGAAACGCAGGACAAGTCAGCCGACCCGCGACTCCCAGGCCTGCGCGAGCGCCTGCTCGAACACCTCGGTGGGCTGCGCGCCCGAAATCCCGAAGCGCCCGTCGAGCACGAAGAACGGCACGCCGCTCGATCCGTACGCGCGCGCCTGCGCGACGTCGGCCATCACCTCGTCGCGGAACTCGTCGCTGCCGAGCACCTCCTCGACCCGCTCGGCGTCCAGCCCCGCCGCGGTGGCGGCGCGACGCAGTACGTCGTGGTCGCCGAGCGACTCCCCGCGGGTGAAGTACGCCGCCAGCACCTGCTCCATCAGCTCGTGCTGCCGGCCCTCGGACGCGGCCAGGTGGAGCAGCCGGTGCGCGGTGAGGGTGCGGGCGTGCAGCGCGTCGGCGTGGGCGAACTCGAGGCCCTCGCCGGCGGCGACCTCGTCGGCGCGGGCCATCATCGCGCGGGTGCCGGCCTCGTCGGAGCCGAACTTGCGGGCCAGCACCTGCACCGTGGTCTCGGTGCCGACCTCGGGCGCGAACGGGTCCAACTCGTAGGAGCGGTAGACCACCTCGACCTCGTCGCGGTGCTCGAAGGATGACAGCGCGCCCTCCAGGCGGCGCTTGCCGATGTAGCACCACGGACACACGACGTCGGCCCAGATCTCGATACGCACGACGGCTCCAACGCGACGTACCCCTGATTGCTTCCCCGGACATCCCCTAGGGGCCCCGGGGGCGAGGTCAGGGAAGGGTCAAGGGATCTGCCCGAAGCGGCGCGGGGCCCGCGGACGACAGGCTTCGGGACATGATCACAGTCGAGTCCCTCAGCAAGTCGTACGGCAGCTTCACCGCCGTCGACGACGTGTCGTTCACCGCCGCACCGGGCCGCGTCACCGGGTTCCTCGGGCCCAACGGAGCCGGCAAGTCCACCACCATGCGGGTCATGGTCGGCCTGACCGCGCCGGGCAGCGGCGAGGTCCGGGTCCTCGGGCGCCGGTTCGCCGACCTGCCCGACCCGGGCCGCGAGGTCGGCGTCCTGCTCGACGCGTCGGCGCAGCACGCCGGTCGCACCGGGCGCGAGATCCTCACCATCGCCGCGCTCACCATGGGCCTGCCGCGCACCCGCGTCGACGAGATGCTCGAGCGGGTCAGCCTGACCCCGGACGAGGCCAGCCGCCGGGTACGCAACTACTCCCTCGGCATGCGCCAGCGCCTGGGCATCGGTACGGCGCTCCTCGGCAACCCCGAGGTGCTGATCCTCGACGAGCCCGCCAACGGTCTCGACCCGGCCGGCATCCGCTGGATGCGCGACCTGCTGCGCGGCTTCGCGGACCAGGGCGGCACCGTCCTGCTGTCCAGCCACCTCCTGCACGAGATCGAGGTGATCGCCGACGACCTGGTCGTCATCGGCAACGGCCGGATCGTCGCCCAGGGCACCAAGGAGGAGCTGCTCGCCGGCGCCGGCACCCTGGTCCGCGCGGCCGACGGCGCCGCCCTCGCCGGGGCGCTCACCGCGGCCGGGATCACCGCCCGGCCCACCTCCGGCGGCGCCGTGCTCGCCGAGGCCGACCTCACCCGGGTCGGCAACGCCGCCTTCGCCGCCGGCATCGCCGTCACCGAGCTGCGCCCCGCCGACGGCGCCGGCCTCGAGGAGATGTTCCTGGCGCTCACCGCCGAGAGCCAGCGCGAGAGCGTCACCCACGCCACCACCACCCAAGGAGCAGCGGCATGACCGCCACGACCGTGTCCAGTCCCGAGACCGTCTCGACGGTCGCCACCGCGGAGCGGAGCCGCCCGGCCCCCGCGCGTACGCCCTTCCGCCGGATCCAGTACGTCGAGCTGCGCAAGATGTTCGACACCCGCTCGGGCTTCTGGCTGATGGCGAGCATCGTGATCACCGCCGCGATCGCCACCACCATCACCCTGCTCGTGGGCGACCGCGACGACCTGACCTTCGAGTCCTTCGCCGCCGCCATCGGCAGCCCGATGTCGGTGATCCTCCCGGTCATCGGCGTCCTCGCCGTCACCAGCGAGTGGAGCCAGCGCACCACGCTGACCACCTTCACCCTGGTGCCGGGTCGCTCCCGGGTGCTGGCGGCCAAGGTGCTCAACACCCTGGCCATCGGCTTCGTCGGCATGCTGATCGCCCTCGGCGTCGGCGCGCTCGGGAACCTGGTCACCTCGATGATCACCGGCGTCGACCCGGTGTGGGACATCTCGGTGTCGTCCTTCGCCCAGATCGTGCTCGCCAACGAGCTCGGCATGCTGGTCGGCTTCGCCCTGGGCCTGCTGTTCCGCAGCTCGCCGGCCGCGATCGTCGGCTACTTCGTGGTCAGCCTGGTGCTGCCCGGCCTGTCCGGCGCCCTCGCCGCCGCCCAGGACTGGTGGGCCGACAACTCCGGCTGGTTCGACCTGAACGAGTCCCGCTTCCTGCTCTTCGACGGCGGCCTCACCGGCCAGGACTGGGCCCAGCTCGGCGTCACCTCCGTGCTGTGGATCGTGCTCCCGCTGCTGATCGGCACCCGGCTCGTCCTGCGCTCCGAGGTCAAGTAGCCGACCCGGCTCGAAAGTGCAGAGAAAACCCGCCGACCCGGCGCGAAGTGACGGCCCCGACGTCACTTCGCGCCGGGTCGGCGCATTTCCCGAGCCAGTTTCTGCCGGGTCGGCGGACAGATGCCCCAAATGGGTGAGTCGCCGGGCTGGGAAAGGTGCGAACGTCGTGCCGTCTCGGCCGAGTCAACTGGGGGAACCGTGCGTCGTGGACATCGTCGGACCGGCATCGTCGTCCTGCTGCTGGCACTGGTTGCCGCGCTGTTCGCCGCCGAGGCCTCCGGGCCAACGGCGCTGGCGGCCCCGGCGCACCAGCGGCTGATCCCGTCGGCGGTGCCGGGACGCACGCCCAACCTCCTGGACGGCCGGACCCTGGCGATCGCCGAGGTCGGGAGCCGGGTGTTCGTCGGCGGCACCTTCACCCTGGCCCAGAACCCGGACACGAGCGCGCAGCTGTCGACGCCGTACCTGCTCGCCTACGACCGCGGCACCGGTGTCGTCGACCAGGCGTTCGCGCCGGCCCTCGACGGCAGCGTGACCGCGATCGTGGCCACGCCCGACGGGAGCGCGCTGTACGTCGCCGGCACCTTCAAGCTGGCCGGCACCACCAAGGTGCGCAACCTGATCAAGATCAGCACCAGCACCGGAGCACTGGTGCCGGGCTTCAAGAACCCCAGCCCCAACGGCAGCGTCCTCGACCTGGCGCTCGTGGGCAGCCGGCTGCTCGTGGCCGGCACGTTCACCACCGTGGCCACCCTGCCGCGGGCCGGCCTGGCGTCGCTCGACGCGACGACCGGCGACGTGGACGAGTACCTGAAGGTCGCCGTCGACACCAACCACAACTGGCCCTCCGGTACGGCGAAGGCCCCCGTCGGCGTCGGCAAGCTGGCCGCCAGCCCCGACGGGACCCGGCTGGTCGCGATCGGCAACTTCAAGCACGCCGACGGCCTGGACCGCGACCAGGTCGTGATGATCCGGCTCGGCGCGGACAGCGCCGTGGTCGACCCCGACTGGAAGACGCTGCGCTACACGCCGGCGTGCAGCAAGAACTCCTTCGACTCCTACGTCCGCGACGTCGACTTCTCCCCTGACGGCTCCTACTTCGTGGTGGCGTCCAGCGGCGCCGGCTACAACGGCACCCTGTGCGACTCAGCCGCACGCTTCGACGTGGCGACGACCGGACAGGACGTGCAGCCGACCTGGCAGGCCGCCACCGGACAGGACTCGCTGCTCTCGGTCTCGATCGCCGACAACGTGGTGTACGTCGGCGGCCACCAGAAGTGGATGAACGCCATCCAGAGCGGCGCCGACGAGCAGGCCGGCCAGGTGCCGCGCCCCGGCCTGGCCGCCCTCGACCCGCAGAACGGCATGCCGTTGAGCTGGAACCCGGGTCGGCACCCGCGCGGGATCGGTGCCGAGGAGCTGCTCGCGACCGACAGCGGCGTGTACGTCGGCAGCGACACCGAGTACATCGGCAATGGCGAGTACCGCCGGGCCCGGCTCGCCTTCTTCCCTGTGGAGGGCGGGTCGGCCCCGGTCACCCAGGCTGACCCGGTGCTGCCGCGCAGCCTCTACCGGCTCTCCGGCACGACCGTCACCACCCGGCAGTTCGCGGGCAGCTCGATCACCGCACCGACCACGGTCACCACGACCGGTGGCGCCAACTGGAACAACGTCCGGGGCGCGTTCATGATCGGCTCCAAGCTGGTCTACGGGTCGACCGACAGCAAGCTGCACTACCGCACCTTCGACGGCGCGGCGTTCGGCCCGGACACCGTCATCGACCCCTACAACGATCCGTACTGGAGCAGTGTCACCACCAGCGGCGGCACCCAGACCTACCGCGGCCGGGTGCCCACCCTCTACGGACAGCTCTCCAACGTCACCGGCATGGCGTACGCCGACGGCCGGATCTACTACACCCGCAGCCTGCAGGGGAAGGTGTTCTGGCGCTGGTTCTCGCCGCAGAGCCTGATCGTCGGGGCCGCCGAGTTCACGGTGCCGTCGTCGAACTTCCCGCTGCTCCAGGACGTGCGCAACCTCGTGTACGCCGACGGCCAGCTGTGGGCGGGCATGTCGACCAACCAGCTGTGGCGCCTGCCCGTGACCGACGGCGTCGCCGGTGGCGCCTGGACCCGGGTGAGCGGCAGCGGCATCGACACCAGCCCGGTGTGGTCGAGCGGCACCATGTTCCTCGGCCCGCTGGCCAACCAGCAGCCCACGGCGGCGTTCACGTCCTCCTGTGCCGGCCAGGCCTGCGCCTTCGACGGCCGCGGCTCGGTCGACGCCGACGGCACGGTCACCTCGTGGGCGTGGACCTTCGGCGACGGCGGGACCGCGACCGGCCCCCAGCCCAGCCACGTGTACGCCGCCCCGGGCAGCTACGACGTGACCCTCACCGTGACCGACGAGAACGGCGGCACCGGCACCACGACGCAGCCCGTGGTGATCCAGGGCGGCACCAGCCAGGTCGGGTACCGCGACTCGACGGGCAAGGCCACCAATGCGACCAGCATCGTCTCGCCCATCCCGGCGACCACCCAGCCCGGCGACGGACTGGTCGCGGTGGTCTCGGCCGCCACGACCGTCGTACCGGCGGCGCCGGCGGGCTGGGTCCAGGTCGGCTCCCCGGTCGCCACCGACGCGATGACCACGGTCGTGTGGCAGCGGGTCGCGGCCGCCGACGACGCCGGGCGCAATGTGACCGTCTCCTTCGGCGCGACCGCGGTCAAGGCGACGCTGAGCGTGCTGGCCTACTCCGGCACCGACCCCGGCGGCCCGGTCGCCGCCGTCGCCGGCTCCGCCGAGACCACTGCGACGACCAGCCATCACAGCCCGCTGGTCACCACGCCCGGCAACTGGGTGGTGACCGTGTGGGCCGACCGCTCCTCGGCGACCACGACCTTCGCCGAGCCCGCGGGCTCCACCGTGCGGCAGCGGCTGATCGGCGTGGGCGGCGCCCACGCGGACCAGCTGGTCGCGGACACCGGAGGACCGGTCGCCGCGGGCCAGTACGGCGACCAGGTCGCCACCGCCGACGCCGCCGCGAAGGGGACCAGCGTGACGATCGCCCTGCACTGAGGCCTGCACGTGCGAGGATCCCGGCATGGAGCTGACCTCGGCCTGGTGGTTCTGGGCTCTGCTGTCCGCGGTCTTCGCCGCGCTCACCGCGATCTTCGCCAAGGTCGGCGTGAAGGAGATCGACTCCGACGTCGCGACCTTCGTGCGGACCGTGGTCATCTTGGTGACCCTCGGCCTGATCCTGCTCGCGCTCGGCAAGTTCCACTCCCCCGGGCCGGTCGGGATCCGGACCTGGGTGTTCCTCGTGCTGTCCGGCCTCGCGACCGGCGCCTCCTGGATCTGCTACTTCCGCGCGCTGAAGGTCGGCGACGCCTCGCTGGTCGCCCCGGTCGACAAGCTGAGCGTCGTGCTGGTCGCGGTGTTCGGGGTGACCCTGCTCGGCGAGCGGCTCTCGGCCCTGCAGTGGGGCGGGGTGGCACTCGTCGGCGCGGGGGCGGTGCTGCTCGTGCTCAGTGGCTGATCAGTGGGTGAACAGGCAGAAGGTGTGCCCGGCCGGGTCGGCGTAGACGCGCAGCGGCTCCTCGGGGTCCTCGGACCGGTCGAGGCGCAGCACGGCACCGAGCTCGAGGGCGCGCCGGTGGCCCTCGTCGAGCTCGTCGTGCCCGTCGACCTGGAAGTCGAGGTGGAGCTGCTGCGGCACCTCGGGGCTCGGCCAGGTCGTCGGCGCCAGCTCGTCGACCTGCTGGAACGAGAGCCGCTCGCCGGACGGTCCGACGATCGAGCGCCAGTCGGTGAACTCGTCGATGTCGTAGCCCTCGGGATAGGACCAGCCGAGCAGGCGGCGGTAGAACTCGGCCAGCGTGGGGACGTCGGTGGTGTCGAGGACGGTGCTGCGCAGTCGTGGGTAGCCCATGGCAGTCACGGTGCCATCAGACGCCGACACCCCCGGACCGCGCGGGTCCGGGGGTGTCGGTCGGGTACGACGCGAGGTCAGCGCGCGGCCGAGCCCTCGGTGTAGTCGTCGTCGCTCTGGGCCCACGAGAAGTGCGAGCGCAGGGTCTTGCCGACGGCCTCGATCGGGTGCTGGGCACCCTTCTCGCGCAGCGCCATGAACTCCGGCGCGCCGGCGTCCTGGTCGGCGATGAACCGCTCCGCGAACGCGCCGCTCTGGATGTCGGCGAGAACGGCCTGCATGTTCTCCTTGACGCGGGCGTCGATGACGCGCGGGCCCGAGACGTAGTCGCCGTACTCGGCCGTGTCGGAGACCGACCAGCGCTGCTTGGCGATGCCGCCCTCCCACATCAGGTCGACGATGAGCTTGAGCTCGTGGAGGACCTCGAAGTAGGCGATCTCGCCCTGGTAGCCGGCCTCGGTGAGGGTCTCGTAGCCGTACTGGATCAGCTGGGAGACGCCACCGCACAGGACGGACTGCTCACCGAACAGGTCGGTCTCGGTCTCCTCGGTGAAGGTGGTCTTGATGACGCCGGCGCGGGTGCCGCCGATGCCCTTCGCGTAGGACTTCGCCAGGTCCCAGGCCTTGCCCGAGGCGTCCTGCTCGACGGCGATGATGTCCGGGATGCCGCGGCCGGCGACGTACTCGCGGCGCACGGTGTGGCCCGGGGCCTTCGGGGCGACCAGGATGACGTCGACACCGGCCGGCGGCTGGATGTAGCCGAAGCGGATGTTGAAGCCGTGGCCGAAGACCAGGGTGTCGCCCTCGGCGAGCGCGGGGGCGATGTCGTCGGCGTACAGGTGACGCTGGACCTGGTCGGGGGCCAGGATGACGATGACGTCGGCCTCCTCCGCGGCCTCGCGCGGGGTGAGGACGCGCAGGCCCTCCTCCTCCGCCTTGGCGCGGCTCTTCGAGCCCTCCTTGAGGCCGACGCGGACGTCGACGCCGGAGTCGCGCAGGTTCAGCGCGTGGGCGTGGCCCTGGCTGCCGTAACCGATGACGGCGACGTGCTTGCCCTGGATGAGGGACAGGTCGGCGTCGTCGTCGTAGTAGATCTCAGCCACGTCGGGCTTCTCCTTGCTGGTTGGTGATGGGGTGGTTTCAGGCGTTGGCGGCAGGCGGCACCGGGACGGCGACGGGCTTGCTGCGCTCCGAGATGGAGCGCGGCCCGCGGCCGATGGCCACCATGCCGGACTGCACGAGCTCGCGGATCCCGAAGGGCTCCAGCACGCGCAGGAAGTCGGCGATCTTGCCGTCGTTGCCGACGATCTGCATCGTGATCGCGTCCGAGGCGACGTCGATGACCTTCGCCCGGAAGAGCTGCACCACGTCGAGGACCTCGCCGCGGGTCTCCGCGGTGGCCGCGACCTTGACCAGGACCAGCTCGCGGTTGACCGAGGCGGCAGCGTCCAGCTCGACGATCTTGATCACCTCGACCAGCTTGTTGAGCTGCTTGGTGACCTGCTCGAGGGGCGAGGACTCGACGTTGACCACGATCGTCATCCGGGAGATCTCGGCGTGCTCGGTCGGGCCGACGGCGAGGGACTCGATGTTGAAGCCACGGCGGCTGAACAGCGCCGAGATCCGCGCCAGGACTCCGGGCTTGTCCTCGACGAGGACCGACAGGGTGTGCTTGGCCATCACAGATCGTCCTCGTCGAACTGGGGCGCGAGGTCGCGCGCGTACTTGATGTCGTCATTGCTCGTGCCGGCCGCGACCATCGGCCACACCATGGCGTCGCGGTGCACCCGGAAGTCGACGACGACGGGCACGTCGTTGATCTCCATCGCCTTCTGGATCGTCGCGTCGACGTCGCCGGGCGTCTCGCAGGACAGGCCGACGCAGCCGTACGCCTCGGCGAGCTTGACGAAGTCGGGGATCCGCTTGGAGTGCAGGTCGGTGTTGGAGTAGCGCTCGTTGTAGAACAGCGTCTGCCACTGCCGGACCATGCCGAGCGACTCGTTGTTGATGATGGCGACCTTGATCGGGATGTCGTTGATCGCGCAGGTGGCGAGCTCCTGGTTGGTCATCTGGAAGCAGCCGTCGCCGTCGACCGACCACACCGTCTGGCCGGGCATCGCGACCTTCGCGCCCATCGCGGCGGGCACCGAGAAGCCCATGGTGCCGAGGCCGCCGGAGTTGATCCAGGTGTTGGGGCGCTCGTAGCCGATGAACTGCGCGGCCCACATCTGGTGCTGCCCCACGCCCGCGGTGTAGATCGTGTCGGGGCCGGAGATGGCGCTGAGCCGCTCCAGGACGTACTGCGGCGCCAGGCCGCCGTCGGCGGGCGTCTCGTAGCCGAGCGCGTACCTGCGCTTCACGCCGGCGCAGAACTCGACCCAGCCCTCGTAGTCGCCGGTGTTGCCGGCCTCCTGCTCGGTGCGCAGGGTGGTGATCAGGTCGACCAGCACCTCGCGGACGTCGCCCACGATGGGCACGTCGGCGTAGCGGTTCTTGCCGATCTCGGCCGGGTCGATGTCGGCGTGGATCACCTTGGCGCCGGGCGCGAAGGAGTCGAGGTTGCCGGTCACCCGGTCGTCGAAGCGGGCGCCGAGGCTGATGATCAGGTCGCTCTTCTGCAGCGCCGCGACCGCCGCGACGGTGCCATGCATGCCGGGCATACCGAGGTGCTGCGGGTGGCTGTCGGGGAACGCGCCGCGCGCCATCAGGGTGGTGATGACGGGGATGCCGGTCAGCTCGGCGAGGGCGAGCAGCTCCTGGGACGCCCCGGAGCGGATCGTGCCGCCGCCGACGTAGAGCACCGGCTTGCGGGACTCCAGCATCAGCCGGGCCGCCTCCCGGATCTGCTTCGCGTGGGGCCGGGTCACCGGCCGGTAGCCCGGCAGGTTGAGCTCGGTCGGCCAGCTGAAGCTCGTGGTCGACTGCAGCGCCGACTTGGTGACGTCGACCAGCACCGGTCCGGGACGACCGGTCGAGGCGATGTGGAAGGCCTCGGCGATCTTGGTGGGGATCTCCGCGGGGTCGGTGACCATGAAGCTGTGCTTGGTGATCGGCATCGTGATGCCGCGGATGTCGGCCTCCTGGAAGGCGTCCGTGCCGATCAGCGAGGCGCCGACCTGGCCGGTGATCGCGACCATCGGGAGGGAGTCCATGTGGGCGTCGGCCAGCGGCGTCACCAGGTTGGTCGCCCCCGGGCCCGAGGTCGCCATGCAGACGCCGACCCGGCCGGACGCCGCGGCGTAGCCCTGCGCGGCGTGTCCGGCACCCTGCTCGTGGCGCACCAGGATGTGGCGGATGCTGCTGTCCATCAGCGGGTCGTACGCCGGGAGGATCGCGCCGCCCGGGATGCCGAAGATGTCGGTGACCCCGGCCGCCTCGAGGGACCGGACCAGGCTCTGTGCTCCGGTGATGCCGTCTGCCTTGGAATCGGCACTCGAGCCCTGCTGCTCACTCATCCGAGTCGTTCCTTGTCTGCTCTGGTGGGGCTGAACTGCTGGTGGCTACTCAACAAAAAACCCCTCGGTTGCTGGGCAACGAGGGGTGGACGCGCTGGCGGGGTGACTGACGGAAGGTCCTGGTCAGGCTCAGCCGGCGCGTCCGGTGCGTACGAGAAGCAGGTCATGCATGGAATCACCGTAGCCGCCGCACGTCGTGCCGTCGAACCAGTGTCGCACACGTCTCATATGGCAAGACTCCGGTCTCAGGATCCGTCGCGCTCACGAAGCACGGCAAGCACCTCCGGCAGCCCCTCGAGCGCCCGGCTCGCGGCCGCCTCCACCCGGGCGACCACCACCGCCGGGGCACCCGCCGACCACAGGTGGCTCGCGAGCAGCAGCGCGTCGCGGTGGTCGCCGAGCCGGCCCTGGACGTCCTTGCCCGCTCGCGCCAGACCGGGGTCCCCCACCGCCTCGGCGACATGGCGCAGCCGGCGCGCGGCCTTGCGCACGTCGTGGGAGGTCTCGCCCTCGGCCGCCCGGTCGAGGACCCTCCGCACCTCGGCACGCAGCACCGCCGCCGTCACCTTGCCGGCCGACCGACCGGCCCGGCCGGTCAGCGGGACGTCGTCGGCCCACCGCGCGAGCAGGCGGTCGAGCATCCCGGCGTCGGGCGACGCGTGCCAGTCACGCAGCACCCGGTGGGCGCCGTCGTGGGCCGCCACGAGCGGCGCCACCAGGACCGGCTCCAGGTCGGAGCGGCCCAGCTCCGCGAGCAACCGGCGGCAGTCCTCGGCCCGCACCTCCAGGTCGCGCCCCGTCCCCAGGAGCGCGCCGTACGACGCCAGGTGGGCGCGCAGCTCCCGCGCCGGCCGACGCTCGACGTAGCGACCGAAGCCCGCCAGCACGTTGCGCAGCCGACGCACCGACGTCCGCAGCAGGTGCACCGCGTCCGGCTCGTCGGCCAGCGCCGGCTCCCGCCCGCCACGGACGTCGGCGACAAGGTCGCCGATCACGCGGGTCAGCAGGTCGCCCGCCGGGGTGTCCGCCACGCCTCCCAGTCTGCCGGACGGACACCCGGTGAGCTCACCGCAGCGAGCCGAGCAGCAGTCGCACCCCCACCGGCATCGACCGACCCCAGTCGCCGTCGAGCGCGGTCACCGGGATGTCGTTGTCGGCCAGCGCCGTGGTGTCGGCGTTGCGGCGGGTCTCCACGGCCGGGGCGCCGGCCGACAGCAGGTAGGTGCCGCCGCTCGCCGGCACCTCTCCCGCGAAGGTCAGGCCCAGGTCGCTGCTGCGCCCCACCTCGGCGTTCACCGCACGGCCGAGCCGCTCGCCGGCACCCACGAACGGGTAGTTGACGTTGAGCACCAGGTCGTCGCGGAGCAGCCCGCGCCGCACCAGGCCACCGAGGAGGCGGACCGCGAAGTCCGCCGCGGCCGCGAACGGCACGTTCGGGATCTGCGCCAGGTCCCGCGGCACCTCCGCGCTCACCGCGACCGCCGGCACGGCGTACTCGTGCGCCGTGATCGCCGCGCCGACCGTGCCCGAGTGATTGAGCGTCGCTCCGATGTTCTGGCCGAAGTTCGTGCCCGACAGCACCACGTCGGGGCCGCCGCTCCAGTAGTTCCTCGCGAACCGGCTCAGCGCGACGTTGACCGCGTCGGCGGGCGAGGCCGACGGGGTCGTGGAGCCGCAGGGGCCGGCCGCGGCACACACGCCGAACACCGCCCCGCCCGCCGCTCCGCCCGCGCAGTCCCCGGCGTACGCCGTCGGCACGCTCACCGCCTGCACCGTCAGCGGCACCGGCGCGAACCCCGGCGTGGTCATCCGCGCCCCCGCGCCGCTCTGCTGGGACCACGGCGCGACCACCAGCACGTCGGCGCCCGCGGCGCACAGCGCCCGCCGCAGCACGTAGAGCCCCTTGCCGTCGGTGCCGAAGCCGGCATCGGCCCCGCGGGCGCTGTCGTCGTTGGTCAGGAGGACCTTCAGGCCGGCCAGGGGCGTGGTGGCGGGCTTCGGGGCGGCCGGCTTCGCGGCGGAGATCGCGAGCGGCGGCGAGGGGGCGGCGGTGACCGGGGCGGCGGCGACGATGCCGGCGACACCGGCCGCCAGGCCGACGCCGATCGCCAGCAGGCGCGGGAGCAGAGGGACGGAGGGGACAGGACGCATCGCGGACTCCTCGTGAGGGGTGGCAACCGAGTGGAACGCGTTCTACATTCGGGGCCCGGGTGGACACCCGTCCAAGACCCGTTCGGCATGGCACCGACCCCCGAGGCGAGATGAACATCCAACAGCTGCGGTACGTCGTCGCGACCGCCGAGCACGGCAGCATGACCGCCGCCGCCGCCGCACTGTTCGTCGCCCAGCCCGCCCTGAGCCGCGCCGTCCGCCAGCTCGAACGCGAGCTCGACCTGGCGCTGTTCGCCCGCGCCGGACGCGGCGTCGCCCTCACCCCGGCCGGCGAGACCTTCGTCCACCGCGCCCGGGCGGCGTTGGGCAGCATCGACCGGCTGCGCACCACCGCCTCGGCCGACCAGGACTCCGCGCCCCTCGTCATCGCCGCCTCGCCGACCCTGCAGGCCGCGCTCGCCATCCCGATCCTCGCCGGGCTGCGTGAGCACGGCGCGCGGATCCACGCCCGCCTGCTCGGCGCCAGCAGCTCGGCCGAGGTCGCCGAGCTGGTCGCCGCCGGACGCGCCGACCTCGGGCTCTGTGACAGCGCGGTCTCCGCCGAGCCGGCCGGCTTGGTCCGGGTCGCGATCGGCCGGGCGGAGGTGCGGCTCTACTCCCCCGCCGGCCTCGACCTGCCGGACCGGGTGACCTTCGCCGACCTGGCCGCAGTGCCGCTGGTGCTGCCGACGGCCGGGTCGGACCGGCGGGCCAGCCTCGACGCCTTCTTCGAGGGCTGCGGGATCACGCCCGAGGTGGCCGTCGAGACCGACGAGCGGCATGCCTGGCTGGCCGCCGTCAGCAGCGGCGTGGCGTCCTGCCTGTGGCACAGCCTCGATCCGCGGCGGGCGCCCCTGCCGGGCGTGGTGTCGCGGGGGTTCGACCCGCCGATGCACCGGACACTGGTCGCGGTGCAGCGGGGAGCCGACGAGCGGGCGGTCTCGCGGCACCTGCTGGAGGTGTTGCGGCAGGTCGGTGAGCTGGTGGCGTGAGTCACGCGGCGGCGTCCGGGCCGGGCGGGCAGGCCGGGCGGGCAGGCCGGGCCGGGCGGGCGCGACGTCCTTCAGGCCTCCACTGTTGAGTTGTGGCCGATCTCGCGGGAACCGGTCAGGGCAGCACCACCTCCCCCACCGGGCCGGGGTTGTAGGCGACTTCCCAGCGGTAGCCGTCGGGGTCGGCGAAGTAGCCGGAGTAGCCGCCCCAGTCACGCTGCACGGCGTCGTGGACGACGGGCGCGCCGGCGGCGCGCGCCGCGTCGAGCACCTCGTCGACGCCGGCGGGGGTGGGCAGGTTGTGGGCGATGGTGATCGGCGCGACGCCGGGGCCGCGCATGGTGACGCCGACCTCGGCCTCGAAGTGGCTGCGCTCCCACAGCGACAGCACGAGCAGCTGACCGGTCTTGAACATGAGCACCTCGCCGGGCACGTCGAGCTCGGGCACCCAGCCGAGGCCGTCGCGGTAGAAGCGCCGGGTGGCGTCGAGGTCGTCGACGGCGAGGGTGATGAAGCTGATCCGCTGATCCATGTCGAGAGCAAAGCACGGACCCCCGACAGATCCCGGGCCGGTGATCCAGAGTGACCGTCGTCACATCGACTCGTTGAGAGGGCATGCTCCCGCGTCGCTTCTCACCCCTGCTCCGCCTGCTCGGCGCGCTCACGCTCGCCGCCCCCGCCCTGGCCGTGAGCGGCCCCGCCCTGGCGGCCGGCTCCCCGACGAGCGACACGTACGACGAGTACGACGAGTACGTCGCGCTGGGCGACTCGTGGTCGGCCGACGTGGTGCTCTTCGACAAGGACGGCCTGCCGGACACGACGTACGTCCCGATCGACTGCGCGCAGTCGCACAGCAACTACCCGAAGCTGGTGGCGCGGCAGCTCGGAGTGACGACCTTCCGGGACGCGACGTGCGGGTCGGCGACGACCGACGACTTCACGCAGCCGCAGCGGCTGCCGCTCGGCGGGGTGAACCCGCCGCAGTTCGACCGGCTCACACCCACGACCGACCTGGTGACGGTGGGCATCGGCGGCAACGACGCGGGGATCGCGAGCGGGGCGATGTCGTGCATCTCGCTCTCGCCGATCGGGATCCCGGCGCCGAGCCTGCCGGTGCCGAACGTGCTGCCCCTCGTCGACCTCGGGCAGCCGCCGCTGGGCGCGTGCAAGGAGCGGTTCACCGCGGGAGGCGTCGACCGGCTGGCACAGAACATCGCGGCGTCCGAGGACAAGGTGGTCGCGGCCCTGCAGGAGATCCACCGCCGCTCGCCCGCCGCCCGGGTGCTGCTGGTCAACTACCTGGACGCGATCCCGGAGCGCGGCTGCTGGCCGGTGGTGCCGATCACGAACCCCGACATGGCCTACCTGCACGACACCTTCGCGAAGCTGAACGCGATGCTCGCCCGGGCGGCCGGTCGCGGCGGCGCCGAGCTGGTCGACACCCACCCGCTGAGCAGCGGACACCACGTGTGCACCGGCCCCCTCACGAGGTACGTCGAGGGCCTGGGCGTGGTCTCGCTCAACGGCCTCGCGGTGGCCGTGCCCGCGCACCCGAACTCCGCGGGAGCCCGAGCGCAGGCTCGGTCGGTGCTGGCCGCGCTGGGACGCTAGCGCGACAGCGGGCTGCGCTGGACGCCCGCGGCGTCGAAGTTCGCCGGGTCCAGCCACCGCTCGTGAGCCGCCCGGACGGCGGGCCACTCGGCGTCGGTGACCGAGAACCAGTCGGTGTCGCGGTTGCGGCCCTGGGTGACCATGTGGTTGCGGAAGCGCCCCTCCTCGACGAACCCGAGGCGCTGCGCGGCCCGCCGCGAGGGCTCGTTGAGGCTGTCGCACTTCCACTCGAAGCGGCGGTAGCCGAGGTCGAAGGCGTGCCTCATCAGCAGGTGGATCGCCTCGGTGGCGGCGCGGGTGCGCTGCAGCGCGCGGCCGAAGAGCACCCCGGCGACCTCGACCTGGCCGTGGCGTGGCTCGATCCGGGTGTAGGACGCGATGCCGGCCGCCGTACCGGCCGCCTCGCCCTCCAGCGGCACCAGCGCGAAGGTCTCCAGGCCGGGATCGTCGAGGTGCGCGGCGAGGTGCATCCACAGCTCGGGGAGGGTGCGCGGCTTCGGGATCGGGCGATAGGTCCACAGGTCGGCGTCCGCCTCGCCGCAGGTGGCGGCGAACAGCTCGGCGTAGCGGGCCGAGCCGAGCGGCTCGACGGTGACATAGCGGCCGGCTAGGACGACCGGGTCGGGCCAGGGACGCGGCTCCCAGTCCGGCACCGGCGCGCCGATCCGCTGACCGTGCTCGTTGGTCTCCATCGCTCGTCCCTCTCCCGATCCGGTCACTGGTAGGACACGAAGCGGACCCGCGGACGGATCTTGTGGACCGCCTTCGCGCCCATCCGGTTGAAGTCCTCGTCGTAGAACAGCTTGAACCCCATCGCGAAGAGGTCGGGGCGCGCGACGGCACGGTAGGTGGCGAGCTTCTGGGCACGGTTGCCGAAGCCGTCGACGTGCTGGACCAGCTGCAGGCCGTCGCGGGCCTTGACCCGGCCGATGTGGCGCACCATCGAGGTGCGGAACTGGTGCACGACGAGCAGCTTCTCCGGGAGGTCGTGCTCGACGACCAGCCGCGAGAGCCAGGCGCTGGTGCGGTTGACCTCACCGGCACCGACGCTGCCGATCACCCGCGCCGGGCGCTGCCCGCGGCGGACTCGCCACTCGGGGTCGATGGCCAGGCTGACATGCGGCTCGAGCAGCGCCCACTCCCAGCGCCGGGCGACCTCGAGGAAGTCCGTGCGCCCGGTCTGGAGGTCGAGCACGAGCAGCGCGCCGAGGTCGCGGGCCGCGTCGACGTACTCCTGGACGGCGGCCCGGCCGACGTCGTGGCTGAAGTCGCGGTCCTTGCCGGGATGGCCGTCGGCGACGCTGACGATCAGCTCGAACACCGGCCGGACCGGGCGGCCGGGCCGCTCGAACGGTGCGGCGGCGCGTTGGAGGCGGCGGAACGCCTTCGCCGGCGAGGTCTCGCCGAGGACGCCGAGGGAGCCGGTGCCGGGGGTGCCGTAGTAGGCGACGAGCATCCCGCGGTCCGGCAGCACCGGCTCGCTCCGCCAGCGCGGGGTGCCGGTCGGGAGCGCCGGCGCCGACGGGGCAGGTGGCTGCGGCCGGGTCGTGGCCTTCGGCGTCGCCGTGGGTACGCCGGCCCGGGGCGCGCGGTCGCGGCTGCCGTGCCCCGGGTCGGTGAACGCGGCCAGCAGCAGGGCCAGCCCCAGGATGAGGACGGCGGCGATGCGGTGCGGTCCGGTCACCAGCGGGCGCGCAGGGCGGCGTCGGTGGCGGAGGACTCCGGGTCGGTGGCGTCGCGCACGAAGACCGCGGTGATCGCGCCGCCGCGCTCGTCGTGCGCCGTGCGCAGCGCCCGCCAGGAGGCGAGGTTGGGATGCTCGACCTCGGTGCAGGCGCTCGCCGGGGCGAGCGCGGTGATCGCCTCGTCGAGCTGCTGACGGCTCAGCTCGAGGGTCGCGGTGGCGCCGTCGTACTTGAGGACGGTCGCGAGGACCACCGCCGCCAGGGCGTGCTGGCCGCCGGGGAGGTTGACGTGGCCGGGCTCGCCGTCGAGCGCCACCGTCCAGGAGTACGGCGCCCGCCAGCCGTCGATCTGGCCGGCCAGCCGCTCCCGGATCCGGCCGAGGCCGGCGAGGGTCGTCCACTCGTCGAGCGGGTCGAAGTCGAAGGCCGGCAGCCCGTCGATGCTGGTGCGGTTCTTGCGGCGGCGGTAGTCGGCCGAGCCCTCGACGCCCTTGCGGCCGAAGTAGCGCGGCAGCAGGTCGCGCTCGCCGACGTAGTCCATCAGCGGGACGCCGTAGCCGCACGCGTCGGAGATCCGCTCGATGTCGACCACGATCACCGCCCGGGCGCCGGGCACGTCCTCGAAGCGGGCGGCCAGGTCGGCGTACTCCTCGTCGTAGCGCGACACCACGCGGCCCCGGCCGTGGAAGCGGACGATGTTGGGCGCGCCGTCGAAGGCACAGAACATGACGACGATCCGCCCGTTCTCACGCAGGTGGGCGATGGTCTCGCTGCCACTGCCCGACGTGTCGACCCAGGCGAAGGTCCGCTCGTCGACGAGCCCGAAGGTGCCGGGGATGCCGCGGGGCGAGACGTTGACGTGACCCTCGGCGGCGAGCGGCGAGGTGCCGACGAAGAACACGTGCTGGCGCTCGACGAACGACCGCAGCCGCCCGTCGACGGTCGCGTAGACCTTGCCCACGGCTCAGTCCGGGACGCGGCGGTACGCGCCGTCGGAGGCCGCGGTGGCCATCGACGCGTAGGCCCGCAGCGCGGCGGAGACGTAGCGGTCGCGGTCGAGCGGGGTGTACGGCTTGTCGCGCTTCTCCTGCAGCACCCGGCGCTCGGCGAGGACGTGGTCGTCGACGTCGAGGTGGATGCTGCGGTTGGGGATGTCGATCGAGATCGGGTCGCCGTCCTCGATGAGCGCGATCACGCCGCCGCCGGCGGCCTCGGGTGAGATGTGGCCGATGGACAGCCCGCTGGTGCCGCCGGAGAACCGGCCGTCGGTGATCAGCGCGCACTTCGCGCCCAAGCCGCGGCCCTTGAGGAAGGCCGTCGGGTAGAGCATCTCCTGCATGCCGGGACCGCCCTTGGGGCCCTCGTAGCGGATGACGACGACGTGCCCGGCCTCGACCTTCTTGCTCAAGATGCCCTCGACGGCGGCGTCCTGGGACTCGAAGACGATCGCGGTGCCGTGGAAGACCAGCGCCTCCTCGGCGACGCCCGCGGTCTTGACGACGCAGCCGTCGACGGCGACGTTGCCGCTGAGGATCGCCAACCCGCCGTCGGCGGAGTAGGCGTGCGCGAAGTCGCGGATGCAGCCCTCGGCCGCGTCGGTGTCGAGCTCGCCCCAGCGGTTCTCGGTGGAGAACGGCTCGGTCGTGCGGACCCCGCCGGGGGCGGCCTGGAACAGCTCGAGCGCCTCGGCCGAGGGGCTCTCGCCGCGGATGTCCCACGCGCCGAGCCAGGTGTCGAGGTCGGGCGAGTGGACCGAGTGGACGTTCTCGTGGAGCGCGCCGCCGCGGCGCAGCTCGCCGAGCAGGGCCGGGATGCCGCCGGCGCGGTGGACGTCCTCCATGTGGAACTTCGGGGAGTTGGGCGCGACCTTGGACAGGCACGGCACCCGGCGCGAGATCGCGTCGATGTCGTGGACGTTGAAGTCGAGCTCGGCCTCGCGGGCCGCGGCCAGCAGGTGCAGCACCGTGTTGGTCGAGCCGCCCATCGCGACGTCGAGCGCGACGGCGTTCTCGAACGCCTCGCGGGTGGCGATGTTGCGCGGCAGGACCGACTCGTCGTCGTTGTCGTAGTAGGCGCGGCACAGGTCCATCACGACCCGCCCGGCCTCCTCGAACAGCGCCCGGCGCTTGGCGTGGGTCGCCAGGGTGGAGCCGTTGCCGGGCAGGGAGAGCCCGATCGCCTCGGTCAGGCAGTTCATCGAGTTGGCCGTGAACATGCCCGAGCAGGACCCGCAGGTCGGGCACGCCGAGCGCTCGATCACGTCGAGCTGCTCGTCGCTGACCGCGTCGTTGGCCGACGCCGACATCGCGTCGACCAGGTCGAGCTTGCTGTGGACGATGCCCTCGATGGCCACCGTCTTGCCGGCCTCCATCGGGCCGCCGGAGACGAAGACGACGGGGATGTTGAGTCGCAGGGCGGCCAGCAGCATGCCGGGCGTGATCTTGTCGCAGTTGGAGATGCACACGATCGCGTCGGCGCAGTGGGCCTGGACCATGTACTCGACCGCGTCGGCGATCAGCTCGCGGCTGGGCAGCGAGTAGAGCATGCCGCCGTGGCCCATCGCGATGCCGTCGTCGACCGCGATCGTGTTGAACTCCTTCGCGACACCGCCGGCGGCGACGACCGACTCCGCGACGATCTTGCCGAGGTCACGCAGGTGGACGTGACCGGGGACGAACTCGGTGAACGAGTTCGCGATGGCGATGATCGGCTTGCCGAAGTCCGAGTCGGTCATGCCGGTCGCGCGCCACAAGGCGCGCGCGCCGGCCATGTTGCGGCCCGAGGTGGACGTCGCGGAACGAAGGGTGGCCATGGCGCAAGGCTACGCCTGTGGGCCATGCCACCCGGACCCGATCTCAGCCTTGGTCCACGCTCAGCCCTGCTCGGCCGCGGCCTTCAGCGAGGCCAGCCCCTTCTCGAAGTCCTTGGCGATCGCCTTGTCGAAGAACAGCCGACCCAGGACGGCGAAGAGCAGGTTGCGCCGACCGCTCATGGTCCACGCCACCCGGGTGGCGTCGCCGACCGGCGTGAGGTCGAAGGTGACCACATTGGTCGCCTTGAAGGGCTTGAGGAACTCCAGGTCGACGACGACCTGCTCGGGGGTGAGGGAGGTGAGCGTCATCCGGCCCTCGCCGGCCTGCTTGTTCCCCGCCCAGGCGTACGTCGACCCGACCCCGGCGCCGTCGTAGGTGCGCCTCAGGTCGGGGTCGAGTCCCTCCCAGGGCGACCACCTCACCCAGGCGCGGAAGTCGTCGATGAGCGCGTGCACGGTGGCGGGCGGCGCGGCGATCGTGGTCTCGTGGGTCTGGGAGAAGGCGGGCACGGCGTCAGCCTAGAAGTCCCCGACCTTGACCGACATCACGTCGGGCAGGTCGGCGGCGATCTGGCGCCACGACTCGCCGTCGTCGGCGGAGGCCCACACCGAGCCGTTGCGGGCGCCGAAGTAGAGCCCGGCGGGGTCGTGGGAGTCGACGCAGAGGGCGTCGCGCATGACGCCGACGTAGAAGGCGTCGGGCAGGCCGGGGCCGTAGGGGGTCCAGCTCTCCCCCGCGTCGTCGGAGCGCCAGACCCGGGCCCGGGCGTCGGGCGGGTAGCGGCGGTCGCCGCCGCCCAGTGGGAACACCCAGATCGTGTCGGGCCGGTGGGGGTGGACCACGATCGGGAACCCGAAGTCGCTGGGCAGGTCGTCGCCGATCGAGGTCCACGAGCCGCCCTCGTCGTCGGAGCGGTAGACGCCACCGTGGTTCTGGGCGTAGAGCCGCTCGGGCCGGCTCGGGTGGCGGGTGACCTTGTGGACGCACTGGCCGAACGCGGGATAGCGCTGGTCCTCGGGCAGGAAGTCGGCACGGATGCCCTGGTTGCGCGGCTCCCACGAGGCGCCGCCGTCGGTGGTGCGGTAGACCCCGCCGGTGGAGATCGCGACGGTCATCGAGGCGGGGTCGGTGGGATGGGGCAGCACGGTGTGGAACGCCTGGCCGCCGAAGCCGGCGCCCCACTCGGGGCGGTGGGGGTGGTTCCACAGCGCCTCCTCGAGCGCGAAGCTGGCGCCGCCGTCGCGGGAGGTGAAGACCGCGCCGGGCTCGGTGCCGGCGTGGAGGACGCCCTCGCCGACGCCGGGGACGACCTGCCAGATCCGCTCGACCGTCGCGCCCGCGCCCTCCGGGAACCGGATCGCGCCGTTGGGGGTCTCCTGCCAGCTCTCGCCGAGGTCGTCGGACCAGCGCAGCTGGGGACCGAGCCAGCTCGACGAGGCGCCGGCGAACAGCCGCGGGGCCGCGCCGCGGGTGTCGACGAGGCAGGAGTAGACCTCCTCCATGTCGTGGTGGGGCCCGGTGAACTCCCAGTCGTCGCGGTCCTCGGACCGGCCCACCCAGAGCCCCTTGCGGGTGCCCGCCATCACGATCGTGGTCATCGTTCCTCCTGGTCTCCGGCGCGGCTCGAGCTCGTCTCCGTCTGCTCCCACCCACTGTGACCCCGACCCCCGACGGAAATCATCGCCACTCGGGAATTTCTTGTGTCCGTACCGGCCACGGATGTAGCCGGACCGGTCCGGCCAGCACGCTGGGCCCATGACGACGCTGCTCGCCACCCTGGTGCTCGTGCCCGACCGCAGCGACGAGGTTCTCACCCGGCTGCGCAGCGAGGTGGCGCCCTGGCTGCGCCGGCTGCCCGGGTTCGTGACCAGCCGGTGGCTGCTGGCCGCCGACCACGATCGCTGCACCGTGCTGGTCGAGCTGGCCGACGCGGCCGCCGTGCCCGACCTCGAGGCGGCGCTCGAGCCGGGCGCCCACGACACCGCCCGGTCGTGGTGGTGCGAGCGGCTGGAGGCGGTGGAGGACCTCGGCCTGGCCGCCCGGCCCGGCATCACGTTGTAGGGGCCTCCAGCTGCGCGGCCAGCTCGCCGCGGTCGGCGCAGCCGGTGCGCTGCAGCAGCCGCGCGACGTGCGTCTCCACGGTGCGCACGGACAGGTAGAGCCGCTCCGCGATCTGCTTGTTCTGCAGCCCCTCGGCGACCAGCCGCAGCACGTCGTGCTCGCGTGCGGTCACCCCCAGCCGGTGCAGGTGGGCGGGCACGGCGGCCGCACCCGCCGCCTTCCGCGGTACGGCGAAGCCCGCCTCGCGCATGGCCACCCGGCATCCCGACGCGGCCTCGGTGAGGTCGTAGCCGACCAGGCCGTCGAGGCAGTGCCGGAACCAGGCCTCGGGACTCCCCCAGCCGTCGCGGGCGGCGGCGACCGCGACGAGCAGCCGCGCGTGCAGCTCGGGCCACGGCTCGCGGCCGGGCAGGCCCCACTCGGCGTCCGCGAACACCCGCTCGGCACCGGCGCGGTCGCCGGCGCGGCCCAGGGCGATCGCGTCGGCGTACCCGAGGGCGAAGGCGTTGTGGGGGCTGTTGGCCTGGGGTCCGGCGCGCACCTCCTCGCGCGCCGCCGTCCCGTCGCCGTGCGCTGTCTCCAGGAGCGCCCAGAAGCCGCGCAGCGAGAACGGCATGCTGGGCGTGCGGCGGTGGTACTCCATGGCGGTCGCGAGCTGGCCCCGCGCGTCGTCGTAGCGCCCGTGGGCGAGGGCGACGAAGGAGCGGACGTGCCCCGGGATCCCCACCAGCCGCAGCGCCTCGTCCATCGGCAGCGCCCCCGCCGTCGCGATGTCGGCCTCCATCTCCTCGGCGCGGCCGGCGAGGCCGTGGGTCGCGGCGCGCAGCAGGTAGGCCATCGGCAGCTCGGGGAGCCGCAGCCGGTCCATCATCGAGATCGCGTTGTCGATCGCGGCCATCGCCTCGTCGAGGTCGAGATAGCGGATCCGCACCAGGTTGAGATCGATCTCGATCCGCGCGGCGACCGCGATCGCGCCCGCGTCGAGCGCGACCCGCCGGGCGGCGACCAACCGCTCCTCGGTGGGGCGCCGCGCGGCCAGGTCGAGGGCGCCGAGGGCCGCGAGCAGCCGGCACCGCCACAACGGCAGGTCGTGGGCGTCGGCGATCCGGTAGCCGGCCTCGAACGCCTCCTCGCCGGCGACGTGGTCGCGGGCCCGGGTGGCGCGGCCGAGCACCTCCCAGGCCTCGCACGCGATCTCCGGACGGTCCTCCCCGACCGCCGCCAGCACCGCGGTGGCCCGCTCGGCCGCGGCCCGGTCGTCCTCGCGGCCCAGCGCGAGCCGCGCGGCCAGCACGTCCTCCTGCACCGGGTCGTGGCCCGCGGCGACGGCCAGCATCGCCTCCGCCTCGTCCCACCGGCCCCCGGCCAGCAGCGCCCGCCCCAACCGGATCCGTACGGCGGCCAGCCGGCCCGGATCGCCGGCCAGCTCCTCGGCGAGCCGCTCCCCCGCCTCCAGCGCGTGGGGGACGTCGCCCGCGAGCGCGTGCACCTCGACCTCGGCCTCGCGCACCCGGCTCTCCGGCTCGGTGCCGGGCGCGCACCCCCGCAGCGCGCGGCGGATCGCCTCCCCGGCACTGACCAGGGCGCCGCGGCCGATGGCGTCGCGCGCCGTCGCCAGCCACAGCTCGACGGCGCGGGCGTCGTCCCCCGCGGCCTCGAACAGCTCGGCGAGCTGGTGGTGGTCGTCCGCGGAGTCGGTCGAGCGGCCGGCCAGCGCGGCTGCGAGCAGCCCGGCCAGGCGGGCCCGCTCGGGCGCGAGCAGCCCGGACAGCACGGCCTCCCGGGTCAGCGCGTGCCGGAAGCCGAACCGGTCGGGCGGGACGGCCACGACCAGCCGCTGGTCGCGCAGCTCCCGGAGCGCGGTCGCGACGTCGGTGTCGGACAGGGCCAGCGCCTCGGCGACCAGCCGCCAGTCGAACTCGGCCCCGAGCATCGCGGCGGCGGTCGCGAGCTCCCGCCCGGCGGGGCCCACCTCGGCGAGCCGGGCCTCGACCGAGCGCGCGAAGGGGCGCGGCACCAGCACCGGGAGCGGTCCGTCGAGCTGCCCGGCGTCGCTGAGGTCGGCGAGCATCTCCTCGACGAAGAGCGGGTACCCGGCGCTGTAGCGCTGCAGCCACGCCACCACCGCGTCGCTGGGCTCGTCGCCGAGACAGGCGCGGGCCAGCGCGGCCACGTCGTCGTCGGCCAGCGGGAGCAGGTCGACGATCTCGGTGGAGTGGCGCCACTGCAGCGCGGTGACCAGCTCGTTGGCGGCGGGCGACTCGTGCAGCCGGCTGGTGACCAGCACCAGCAGCGGCACCTCCCGGGTGTTGTCGGCGAGGTACTCGACCAGGGCCAGCGTCTCCGGGTCGGCCCAGTGCAGGTCCTCGATGAGCAGGAGCAGGCCCCGCGCGGGCACGGTCCGGGCCAGCCGCAGCAGCGCCTCGCCGAGCAGCATGACCGAGGAGGCGGCGTCGGGCGCGACCGGACCGAGCTGCGGCGCGAGCCGCGCGAGGGTGGGCAGGTAGGGCGCCAGCAGCCGGTCGTCGGGCACCTCGTGGGTGCGCAGCCAGCCGAGGAGGGCCTCGCTGAGCGGTCGGAGTGGGGTCGGCGTACCGGAGGGGACGGCGCGACCGGACAGCACCTCGACGCCGGCCTCGGCGGCATCGGCGGCCAGTGCGCTCGCGAGCCGCGACTTCCCGATCCCGGGGTCTCCGCGGAGCACCCACAGCCCGCCCCGGCCCTCGCCGAGCTCGTCGAGCGCACCACGCAGGCGCGCGCGTTCGGCGGTCCGAGACACGAGCACCGGGGAGCGCACGTCGGCATCGTAGGGCGTTCGCTGCGCCTTGGCTCGGTGTTCGCTCCGTGCTGCCCGGCGTTGGTTGCGTGGTGCGCGCGGATGTGGCCGCACCCTCGTCGCGACGAACGTAGGAGTCACCGGGCCACCGGAGCTCCGCGGAGAAAGTCCTCGGAAATCTGCAAGGTCCTGCCGGCGGGTCGCTCCTATCCCCGTCGATTCCCCCCTTCAGCGAAAGGCAGCACCATGCGTACCCACCTTCTCGGTCTCACCACCGCCGCACTCGCCGTCGGCACGCTCGCCCTCACCGGCAGCCCCGCCCAGGCCGTGGACGGCATCGACGGCGGCAACATCAGCGGCTCCGGCGACGTGCCCACCTCGGTCGACGTCGCCGCCTTCGGCTCCGGTGACGCACTGGCCGCCTGGACCAAGGAGGTCGTCGGCGGCACCAAGGTGTACGCCGCCATCGCCACCGACGGCGTCTGGGGCGCCCCCAAGCAGGTCACCGCCGCCGCGGTCACCGACGCCCACGACGTGCACGCCGTCGCCAACGACAACGGGGACCTCGCCGTGGTGTGGAACCAGACGATCGGCGGTGAGCAGAAGGTCCGTGGCTCGCGCTATCTCGCCAACGGCAGCTGGGACGGCTCGACCCTGCTCAGCGCCAGCACCGACATCACCACGATCAACGCCATCGACGCGGGCATCGACGGCAGCGGACGCGTGCACGTCGCCTTCGGCACCGAGCACGTGAACGTGGACCGGGTCCAGACCTCGGCCTGGCCCAAGGGCGGGAGCCCCGTCATCGACACCTTCGGGTTCCACACCTACGACCCGTCGCTGGACGTGAACCCGGCCGGCGACGTGCTGATGTCGTACTACTCGAACGAGGGCGGCCAGGACACGATCCTGGTCACCCGTCGGAACGCCGCGGTGGGCTGGCTCGGCCCGAAGCCGGTGGTCTGGCTCGGCGACACCCAGAACGAGACCCGGGCCGAGCTGGCCGACGACGGCAGCGGAGCGGTGCTGCTCGGCGGCATCGAGGCCGCCAAGACCCGGGCCCTCGTGGTGCGGGTGAGCGCCAACGGCACGCTCGGCAACACCGAGCTGGTCTCGCCGGCCGGAGTGCCCACGTCGCACCGCGACCTCGCCGTCAGCCCCAACGGCACGATGCAGGCGACCTGGAGCGCGTTCGAGAACGGCAACACCTACGTGATCCGCTCCGCCGTGGCCAAGCCCGGCCAGGTCTTCGGCACCGGCGCGCTCGCCGAGCCGAAGACGATCACCAGCCAGGCGCACCGCGGCCTGATCTCCGACCGCGGCCACCAGGTCGTCGTCCACAACGACGCCGACGAGCTCACCCTGCGCTACCGCACCAACCCGGCCTTCCTGTTCAACGAGTACGACGGCGGCGCCGCCGACGGCCCGTTCGCGGCCGACCTGGACCGCGAGGGCAACGCCGTGGCGGTCGGCGTGGTGGAGAACGGCTTCAACTCCTTCGTCCAGGCCGACTTCCTCGACCTGACCGGTCCGGTCGCGACGGTCACCGCCCCCGGTCCGGTCGCCGCCGGCCCCGGCTTCGACGTCGCCTGGACGGTCACCGACTCGCTGTCGGGCGTGAAGAGCACCGACGTGCTGGTCCGCTCCGCGGCCTGGAACGGCGGCTTCGGCCCCCAGCAGGTGATCGCGAACGACGTCACCACGTCCTCGCAGCCCTTCGCCGGCGCCTTCGGCGGCACCTACTGCTTCGAGGCCCAGGGCAGCGACAAGGCCAACAACCTCGGCTTCCGCTCCGCGGAGCGGTGCACCACCGTCCCGCTCGACGACACCGCCCTGGCCGGCAAGAAGTGGAAGCGGGCCGCCCAGGCCGGCGCCTTCAACGGCACCGCCACCAGCACCAAGAAGAAGGGCCGCAAGCTGGTCCTGGCCGGCGTCCAGGCCCGTCAGGTCGACCTGATGGTCGGCACCGCCAAGAAGGGCGGCAAGGTCAAGGTCTACTGGAACGGCAAGGTCGTGAGGACCGTCAGCCTCAAGGGCAAGGCCGGCCGCGCGAACGTGCGGGTGCTGGACCTCGGCAGCGTCCAGACCGGCACCCTCAAGGTCAAGGTCGTCAGCAAGAACGGCCGCAAGGTCACCATCGACGGCGTCGTCGCCGCGAAGTAGTCATCGCATCCAGCAGCACCGCGGGAGCGACGGACCGCCGGCCAGTGGGGGCCGGCGGTTCGTCGCATCCGGCTGAGACGTCCTACCTTTCTCCCGTGCAGACGACGCCCCGCCACGGCCCGCCCCTCGGGCTGGCGATCGGGCTGGTCCTGCTCGGGATCGGGTCGGTGCAGCTCGGAGCCGGATTCGCGAAGCTGCTCTTCGACGACATCGCCCCCAACGGGGTGGTGTGGCTGCGGCTGGCGACCAGCTCGCTGGTGCTGCTGCTGTGGGCCCGGCCCCGGCTGCGCGGACGCAGTCGGGAGGACTGGCTGGTCGCGGCCCGGTACGGCGCCTGCCTGGGGGCGATGAACTGGGGCATCTACCAGTCGTTCTCCAGGATCCCGATCGGCGTCGCGGTCACCATCGAGTTCATCGGCCCCCTGGTCCTCGCCGCGATCGGCTTCCGCCGGCCCCGCGACCTCGGCTGGGTGGTGCTGGCGGCGCTCGGGGTGCTGCTGCTCGGCTTCGAGCGGGGCCACCTCGACCCGCTCGGCGTCCTGTACGCCGTCCTCGCGGGCGCGGCCTGGGCCGGCTACATCCTGTCCAGCGCGGCGACCGGCCGGCGCTGGGAGGGGATCGACGGGCTCGGCGTGGCCAGCCTGGTCGCCGTGCTGCTGCTCACCCCGCTGCTGCTCACCGTCGACACCGCGGACCTGGCCGACCAGCGGGTGCTGCTGCTGGGCGCAGCGGTCGGCCTGCTCAGCTCGGTGGTGCCCTACAGCGCGGAGCTGGCCGCTCTGCGCACCCTGCCGGCCGCCACCTTCGGGGTGCTGATGAGCCTGGAGCCGGCGGCCGCGGCGCTGGCCGGGCTGGCCGTCGTCGGCGAGTCGCTGGCCCCCGTGCAGTGGGCGGCGATCGGGTGCGTGGTGGTCGCCAGCGTGGGCGCGACCCGGGCCACCCGGGCGGAGGTTCATCCAGATGTCACTCCGACGTGACCTCCACCGCCCACCGCGGTCGTAGATTCGGTACTCCGCCGTCCCCCATCCGGAGCTGACACCCCCATGTCACTGCCTGAGCCCCTGACCCGTCTCGTCCACACCTGGTCCGTCGCCCTCCAGCAGCAGGCCCGCCGCAACGCCATGGTCGCGCTCACCGCGTGCACCCAGCGCCGCGCCGAGCGCGAGGACGTCGAGACCTTCCTCGCCGCCCGAGCCGGCGCCCGTCGTACCGTCCTCGGCGAGGGCTCCGTCTCGCTGCACGCCTGACGTCCGCGCTCCCGGGCCCGGGGTCCGGCACAATCGGCGCCATGTCGACCTCCGCTCCCCGGCCCGAGCAGCGCGTTCGGACGGCGTCGATCGCCTTCCGCGACATCCTGTCCGACGACGGGACCCACGTCCGCGCCTGGACCAACGACCCCGACGGGGAGATCGACGGGCCCACCGTCGTGCTCTGCAACGGGCTGGGCACCAACCCCTACCTGTGGCCCTGGCTGCTCGAGCCCGACTGCGGCGTGCGCGTGGTGTCGTGGAACCACCGCGGCGTCGGCGGCTCGGAGCGCCCGGCCGACCCGAAGCACGTCGAGATCGAGCACTTCGTCCAGGACGGGCTCTCCGTCATGGACCACTTCGGCATCGACAGCGCCGTGCTCATGGGCTGGTCGATGGGCGTCAACACCGCCTTCGAGCTGACCTACCGCCACCCCGAGCGGGTCCGCGGCATCTTCGCGATGTGCGGCGTCCCCGGCGACACCTTCGCCACCATGCTCGGCCCGCTGCACCTGCCCCGGCTGATCGCCCGCGCCGTGACCGTCAACGCGTGCCGGGTCGCCCGCCACGCCGGCTGGGCGGTCAACCCGATCGTGCGCAACCTGCCGATGACGCCGGGCGTGGTCCGGCTCCTCGGCCGGACCGGGTTCATGTTCCCGATGGCCGACCCCGAGGCCGCCGCGGTCGGCCTCCAGGAGTTCCTCACCACGCCGGTCGACTGGTACGCCCACCTGGCGATCAGCACCTCCCGGCACCCGCGGGTGCGGCTGAGCCGGATCAACGTGCCGACCATGTTCGTCGCGGCGACCTGGGACGTGCTGGCCGGTGCCCGCGACATGGCCAGCGCGTCCGAGCGACTGACCGAGACCGGCAAGCAGAGCTCGTACGTCGAGCTGCGCGGCTCCCACTTCGTCCAGCTGGAGCAGCCCGAGCGGGTGCACGGCCTGCTGCTGGAGTTCCTGGAGCAGCTGTCGTGAGGCGCCTGGCCGGGGCCGCCGGGCTCGCCGCGCTGGCGGTCCTCGCCGCCGGCTGCGGCCAGGGCGGCAACGTCAGCGAGGTCGACGTGAGCGGCACCGCCACCGCCGCCCCGACCGGGTCGGTCGTCGACGGGAAGGTCATCTTCACCATCGACGGCGTCCCCGACGTCGTCGCCACGGTGGCGAGCGGGCTGGCGACGCCGTGGGGCATCGACTTCCTTCCCGACGGCCGCGGCGTGGTGACCGAGCGCGACAGCGGCCGGGTGCTGCTCGTCACCCCGCCGGCCGTCGCTGGCAACGGCGAGACGACCGAGGACGAGGGCGAGGTGGTCGAGGTCGGCACCATCCCCGAGACCGCACCCGGCGGCGAGGCCGGCCTGCTCGGCGTCGCGGTCTCCCCCGCCTTCGCCTCCGACCACCTGGTCTACTTCTACGTCTGCACCGACGACGACAACCGCGTGGTCCGGGCCACGCTGACCGCGGACGGCCTCGGTCCGGTCGAGCCGGTCCTCACCGGCATCCCCAACGGCCGGATCCACGACGGCGGCCGGCTGGCGTTCGGCCCCGACGGCTTCCTCTACGTCTCCACCGGTGAGACCGGCGACGAGGAGCTCGCCCGCGACCGGAAGTCGTACGCCGGGAAGATCCTGCGGATCACCGCCGACGGGCAGCCCGCCCCCGGCAACCCCTTCGGCGACGCCGTGTGGTCCTGGGGTCATCGCAACGTCCAAGGCCTCGCCTGGGACGACGAGGGCCTGCTCTGGGCCTCCGAGTTCGGCGACGCCGAGGCCGACGAGCTCAACCGGATCGTGCCCGGTGAGGACTACGGCTGGCCGGTCGTCGAGGGCACGGGCGGCCCCGCGAAGTACGCCCAGCCGCTGCTCACCTGGTCTCCCGACGAGGCGTCCCCGTCCGGGCTCGCCTACGCCGGCGGATACCTCTGGATGGCCGCGCTCAACGGCGAGCGACTGTGGCGGATCAAGGTCGCCGACGGCCAGGTGAGCGACCCGACGGCGTACTTCACCGGGGAGGGCGCGAAGGCCGCCGGCGAGTACGGCCGACTGCGGACCGTCGTCCGCGCGCCCGACGGCCGGCTCTGGCTGAGCACCAGCAACGAGGACGGCCGCGGCGAGCCCGGTCCCGACGACGACCGGATCCTGCTCATCGAGCCGTAGGGGTTCCGCTCCGGTCGATCCTGGCCCGGCGGGCCGCGCGGCGCAGGGTGACCAGCACCGCGGGGCCGAGCAGCACGATCGCCAGGGCGTTGGTGACCGCCCGCCCGGTGTCCCAGCCGCCGGTGGAGGTCAGCAGCGTGTAGACGACGAAGTGGTGCAGGTTCTCGAGCACCCCCGCGCCGGGGACGTACGAGATCTCGGTCGAGTCCTGCCCGGGGACCTGGATGCCGGCCATGAACGGCCACCCCTGCAGGTTCATGAGCAGCCCGTAGAGGTACGCCGAGAGCACGCCGTACGCCGCCAGCAGGGCGATCTCCGCGCGCCCGCGGACCCGGCGCGGGAGCAGTCCGGCGCCCATGCCGACCCAGGCCGCGACGAGCATCTGGAAGGGCAGCCAGGGACCGACGCCGGCGGTCATCAGGGCGGAGGCGAACAGCGAGGTGCAGCCGAGCACGAAGCCGAAGCCGGCCCCGAAGACCCGTCCACCGAGGATCAGCAGGAAGAAGACCAGCTCCAGCCCCGCCGTACCGGCGCTGACCAGGCGGAGCACGGCGTTGACCGCGCTGAGGACGCCGAGCACGGCCAGCACCCGGGCGTCCATCCCGCCCTCGCTCATCTCGGCCAGCACCACGCCCAGGATCACCGGCAGGAGGAGCAGGAAGAGGAACGGCGGGTCGACCCGCTCGGCGTCGGCCGGCACGTCGAGCAGCAGCGGCCAGGCCAGCATGAGCAGGCCGATCACCGAGGTGATCGCGAGGACCACGCCGGACCGCAGCCGCAGGGGCACGGCGGCCGTGCGGGTCCGGCTCGTCTGGCTCACCGGGCTCACCGGGCTCACCGGGCGACCTCGGCGGCCAGGCTCGCCGCCACGTCCTCGACCCGCAGCCAGCCGGCGCCGAGCACCTTGGTCACCTGGGGCGCGAACGCCGGCGACTCCAAGACGGTGGGCACCACGGGCCCGGCGGACACCACCTCGCCGTCGGCGAGCACGACCAGGTCGTCGGCGACCTGAGCGACGAACTCGACGTCGTGGGTCGCGACGAGCACGGCCCGGGCCGCCTCCGGCTCCCCCGCGAGCTCGCGCAGCAGCGCCGCGAGAGCGCGCTTGGCCGGGTAGTCGAGGCCACGGGTCGGCTCGTCGAGCAGCAGCACCGGCGGCCGGGAGGTGAGCACGATCGCCACCGCGAGCGCGAGCCGCTGCCCCTCCGAGAGGTCGCGCGGGTGGCGGTCGGGGTCGATGCCGGGGGCGAGGCGGTCGAGCAGGCCGCGACACGTCCCGGCGGCGGCTCCGGCCGACCGGTCGGCCGCGGCGCACTCCTCGGCCACGGTCTCCAGGTAGAGCAGGTCGGCGGGGCTCTGCGGCACCAGGCCGGTGGTACTCCTGCGCTCCTCGGGCCTGAGGGCCGCGGGCTCCCGGCCGGCCACGCGCACCGTGCCGGAGGCGGCGGCGTGGCGGCCCTGCAGCGCCCACAGCAGCGTGGACTTCCCGGCGCCGTTGCGGCCCATCAGGGCGGTGACGGTGCCGGGCCGCAGGCTCAAGTCGACCTCGCGCAGGACCGGGGTGCGGCCGTGGGCGAGCACCAGGCGGCGCACGTCGACGACGGGCTCCGCGGTGCCGGGCTGCTCGCGGTCGGGCGGCGCGCCCAGCCGCTCCCTCAGCGCGGGCGCGCGGCGCCGGGCGTCGCGCACGGTGAGCGGCAGCGGCTCCCAGCCGGCGAGCCGGCCCAGCTCGACGAGCGGCGGCGCGATCGGCGCGTCCCGGAGCACCACGGCGGGCTCGCCGACCTCGACCCGGCCACCCCGGTGGAGCAGGCAGAGCCGATCGGCGAAGGGCACCACCCGCTCGAGGCGGTGCTCGGCGACCAGCACCGAGACGCCGAGGTCGTGGACCAGCCGGGTGAGCGTCGCCAGCACGTCCTCGGCCGCGGTCGGGTCCAGCGCGGAGGTGGGCTCGTCGAGCACCAGCAGCCGGGGATGGGTGGTGAGCACGGCCCCGATCGCGACCCGCTGCTGCTGGCCGCCGGAGAGGGTGCGCAGGTCGCGGTGGCGCAGGTCGGCGATGCCGAGCAGGTCGAGCGTCTCCTCGACCCGGCGGCGCATGGTCGGCGCGGGCAGCCCCAGCTG
This sequence comes from Nocardioides nitrophenolicus, assembly GCF_016907515.1. NCBI lineage: Bacteria > Bacillati > Actinomycetota > Actinomycetes > Propionibacteriales > Nocardioidaceae > Nocardioides > Nocardioides nitrophenolicus. The sequence continues at coordinate 4,599,245 of NZ_JAFBBY010000001.1, read as the reverse complement.
CTCCATCCCGAACGCCAGCTCCTCCTCCACGGTGTCGGTGACGAACCACGCCGCGGGGTTCTGGCCGACGTACCCGATGGCGTGGGCACGCTCCCGGGCGGGCTGCTCGACGATGCTGGCGCCGTCGAGGAGCACGTCGCCGGTGAGCGTGCCGCCGGAGTACGACGGCACCAGGCCGGCCACGACGCCGAGCAGGGTCGACTTGCCGACCCCGGTCGGGCCGGCCAGGACCACCAGCTCGCCGTCGGCGACGGTCAGGTCGACGCCGTCGAGGACGGTGGCACTCGCGCCCGTCTCGGGGTCGTCGTACGTCAGGGTGATCGCGCGCAGCTCGAGCATCAGGCCAGGGCCTCCTCGCGCCGCCCGGCGGTCACGGGCAGCGGGGCCGCCCAGACCGGCAGGACGGCGACCAGAGCGGCCACCAGGGCGAGCAGCGAGACCTCCGGGCGGACCAGGACGCCGGGGTGCGCGATCGCGCTCTCCCAGCGCTGCAGCGCCCACATCCCCGCGCCCGCGGCGATGCCGGACGCCGCGACCACCAGCTCGGGGAGCCGCCAGCGGTCCGGGCGGTAACGGGTGCGCTGCACCCGCCGGCCCGCCAGCGCGAAGCCACCGAGGGCGAGCAGCATGCCGAGCACCAGCATCGGCAGCGCCAGCAGCCGCGGCGCGGTGCTGTCGAGGAAGGCGTAGACGCCGACGCAGACGCCGATCAGGCCGGCGATGATCAGCGCGCCGGTGGCGCGCCGCTGCCGGGCGCTCAGCTCGCCGGTGCGGCCGTAGCCGCGCGCATCCATCCCGGCCGCGAGGGCGAGGGACCGGTCGAAGGCGTCCTCGAGGATCGGCACCAGCAGCCGCCGAACGCCACGGATCCGCCGCCACCGCCCCGTCGGCCCCCCGCGCAGCTGCTGCGCGGCCCGCACCCGGCGCGCACTGTCGGCGAGCTGCGGGACCACGCTGATGGCGACGGTCATCGCCGTGCCGATCTCGTAGAGGGCGGGCGGCAGCGACTTCATCAGCCGCTTGGGGTTGGCCAGGGCGTTGGCGGCCCCGACCGCGATCAGCAGGGTCGCCAGGCGCAGCCCCTCGTACGTCGCCGCCAGCAGCTCCTCGCGGGTGAACGGCCCGAGGAGGGAGATCCCCGCCGCCCAGTCCGGCAGCGGGATCGTGGGGAGGGTGAACAGCACGTGCCCCGGCGCGTCCCCGCCGAGGAGCACCCGGAACAGGATCCGGACCACCAGCACCACCACCCCCAGCCAGACGTAGAGGCGGAACGAGCGGGCCCACGGCTGGTCGGAGCGGCAGGTCAGCACGACCAGGGTGACGGCGCCGAGCAGGACCAGGAGCAGCAGCGGGTTGGTCGTGCAGGAGGCGGCCACCGCGAGGCCCACCGCCCACACCCACCACGCCACGGGGTGGAGGTCCCGCGCCAGTCTCATCGCCCTCGCCGACGCAGCACGGGTACGGCGCCCGCCGCCCCGAGCACCACCACGACCAGCCCGATCCCGAGCCACGCCGGGAACCCGCCGCCGTCGTCCGTGCCGTCGGTGCTGGCCGCCGTCGCCTCGGGACCGTCGGTGATCTCGTCGATCGACGGCACGTCCGCGGTCGTCGTCGGGGTCGGCACCGCCGACGTCTCGGTCGGCATCTCGGTCGGCTGCTCGCTCGGCTGGTCGCTCGGCAGCTCGGAGGGCGTGGGGGTGCTGCTCGAGGCCGGGCTCGTGGTCGGCGTCGCCGACGTCGGTGCCGCCGACGGCTTGGCGGTGGGCTTCGGCGTGGGCTTGGTGCTCGGCTTCGGCTTCGTCGACTTGGTCGCGCCGGGTGTCGGGCTCGGAGCGACCCGCGGCGTGGGCGTCACGTCGGGCGGGGTGGCGCGACCGCTGCCCTGGTGCCAGGCGAAGGCGACGTAGCCGCCGTCGGGGACGGTGAGGTTCCCGGCCCCGGCGTCGGCGTACCACCAGGTGCCCGACTTGCCGTCGGACCACCAGAGGCTCCAGTAGGCGGTCGCGGGCGGCATGTTCACGCAGCCAGCGTCCTCCGGATAGCCGCTCACCTTGCAGATCGCACCGGCTTCGCCCGTGACGGGACTCAGCTTGTAGCCCGCAGTGTCGAACAGCGTCGCGGCTGTCTTGCCACCGCCGTTGCCGACGCATGCCGCGGAGAGGGATCCGCCGTTGAGCTCGTTGAAGTCGACGACCACGGAGACGCCCGACGAGCCGGCACAGCCTGCGGCGTGGGCCGTTGCCTGGGGAAGAAGTGCCACGGTGGCCGCGACGAGGATCGTCGCGGCCGCCGTGCGCAGTGACCTGATCGGCATCGTCACACGACCCGGGTCGTGGCCTTGCCCTTGCGGTCGGGGAACTGGCCGACGACCTTGACCGCGGCCTTGCCCTTCTTCTTGGCCTTGATCTTCACCTTGGCCACGCCCTTGGCATTGGCCGTTCCGGTGACCTTCTTCTTGCCGATCTTGACCGTCACGGACTCCCCCGCGGCGAGCCCCTTGACCTTGATCGTCGCCTTCTTGTTCGCCTTGAGCTTGGCGGCGACCTTGACCTTGAGCTTCTTGGCGTCGAGGGCCTTCAACGTCGCGGTCGCGCTCCCCCCGGCGTACGTCAGCGTGACGGTGTGGTCGGCGGTACCCGCAGGGACGGTGAGCTTGGCCAGAGCCGGAGAGGTGACGCGCTGAGATGCGCCCAGCCCCGAGACACAGACCTGCTGGCCGGGGTAGGTGCCCTGGATCGGCAGCTGGGCGGTCGTACCGGCGTCCACGAACGTCGTCAGGCTCGGCGAGCTGGACGGCAGGTAGGCAAGCGCGGGCAGGGCCGCTGCGGTCGAGCGGATCCACTGCCCCTCGGCGGTCGCCGTGATGCCGCTGGCCAGCCCCGTGGCGAGGGCGTTGTCGGAGTAGGCAACGGCACCGTTCTCGGCGTCGAGTCCGCTCGCGCAGCCGGCCAACCGGAGCGCCTGGTGAGCGGCGAGCCAGCCAGCGGCACGTGCGGCGGCGTCGGCCTTGCCGGCCTTGCCGAGAGCCCAGCCGGCCAGGCCGGTCTCGTTGGCGTTGGGGCCGAAGAGCCCGGTGGCTCCGAAGCTGCCGTCGGACGCCTGGTTCGCCACCAGCCAGGCGATGCCCTTGGCGATCGCGGCGGTGGTGGGTGCCTGCAGGCCGCTCGACGGCTGGATCTGCTGAAGCTGCAGGATGGCGATGGCCGTCGCGTCGGCCGCCGGGTCGGGCGCGGGCTGAGTGCCGCCGACGAGACGCAGGTCCTGGTTCCAGCTGCCGTCGCCGTTCTGCTGGCCCAGCAGGTAGGTCAGGGCTGCGTCCTCCTCGGGGCTTCCGACCGCGTCCAGCGCACGGACCGCGAAGGCCTGACCGAAGACGTTGGCGTAGTCGCAGTCCGGCCGCGAGACACCACCCTGGGTGGTGGTGTCCGAGATCCGGCCGGCGTCAGCACCGCTGTCGATGGTGATCGTCTCGAGCTGCGCCTCGAGCCCATCGACCGTGGCGCCGCTCCTGCCTGCCGCCTTGAGGCCGGCAAGCGCCTTCGCCGTAGCGTTCGCGTAGTACGTGTCCACCGTCGTGGAGGAGACCGGGCCGTAGGGATACGCGCAGTCGAAGGTCGTCGGGTAGCTGTCGTGAGCGGCGTAGGTCGACGCCTTGGTCTCGACCGCACTGGCGATCTGGCTCACGACCGTCGCGTCCGTGCCGCGCTCGATCAGGTCGAGCATGAGGTCGATCGAGAGTCCGACATCCGTCGACGAGGAGCCGTAGTTCTCGTAGGTGAAGAGGTGCTGGTCGTCGAGCCGGTCCACCAGCCAGGCGGCGGACAGGTCGGCAGGGGCTGTTGAAGCGGCGGCGTGCGCCACCGGCGCCGGCGCGACCGCCAGCAGGCCACCGGCGACGACGGCACCACCGGCGACGGCGGCGACCGCTCGGCGTACGAACGTGGAAGTGGACATGTGGGGCCTTCCCGCTGCAGACGGCGGGCGGGCCCAGAGGGTTCTGTGCCACTGACCCGCTGCTCTCCACGACAGCGTTGTGTCAGGACGCGCCATGACGGGTGCTCCGGCTCACCGCTCCCCGAGGGGCGGTCCACGGTTGCGGGTCAGCGCCGGGATTCGACCGGCTTCCCCCACCACGGGCGTGATCTCGATGTGTCCAGCGGAGTCTAACTCCGCGGATCCGGCTCCTCGTCATCGGGAAGAACCTGCAGGCCGAGGGAGCGGGCGGCGGCGCGCAGGCCGGCGTCGAAGGTGGCGACGGCGGCGCCCGACTGCTGGGCGGTCAGGAGGACACAGCAGTCGGGGATACTCAGCCGGGTCGTCAGGCGAAGGTGTGCGAGACGGGTCGCGGCATCGGCGGGGAAGGCGACCTCCGTGACTCCGATCGCTGACAAGCCCCGCATGAACTCCTCGACTCGTGCCTGCTTCGTCGGACCGACGAGAGCCTCCGCGAGATTCAACGTGCCGATGACCAGCGGTTTGTCGCCGCGACGAGCCATGAGTCCCTTGGCCGCGCGGTGATGGGCGTCGTTCGCGTCACCAACGGCGATCAGCACGCTCGCGTCGAGAGCGATCATTCCGGCCAACCCTCACGGATCTCCTCGAGGTATCCCGGCCAATAGACCCCGGTGAAGGAGCCGGCGAACTCCTCGAGCGCCTGCTGACGCTTGAGGGCGGCTTCGTCGAGCTCGACCTCGATCGTGTGGAAGCCGACGTCGACCAGGCGCGCGAGCAGCCGAGCGGGCCGGTCCCGGTCCTCCGGCCACCTTCGGGCAGCGGCCTCGATCGCAGCCGCGACCGCGGGGGTCTCGGTGATCGCGTGGCGGCGCAGCGTGGTGGGCATGCGCCAAGTGTAACACCGCGAGAACGGTGTCACACCTGGCGCACGACCCGCCTCAGGCGAGCTTCTCCAGGATCAGCTCGCGCACCCGCGCGGCGTCGGCCTGGCCGCGGGTGGCCTTCATGACCGCGCCGATGACGGCACCAGCGGCGGCGTGGTTGCCGCCCCGGATCTTCTCGGCGATGTCGGGCTGGGCGGCCAGCGCCTCGTCGATGGCGGCGAGCAGCGGGCCGTCGTCGGAGACCAGGGCCAGGCCGCGCTTCTCGATCACCTCGGCGGCGGTGCCCTCGCCGGCGATCAGGCCGTCGAAGACCTGGCGGGCGAGCTTGTCGTTGATCGTCTTGGCGTCGACCAGCGCCTGCACCTCGGCGACCTGCTTCGGCGTCACGCCGACCTCGGCCAGCTCGACGCCGGCGTCGTTGGCGCGGCGCAGCAGCTCGGCCACCCACCACTTGCGCGCCGACTGCGGAGCGGTGCCCTCGGCGACCGTGGCCTCGATCAGCGGCAGCGCGCCGGCGGCCCAGACGTCGCGCATCTCGAGGTCGGAGAAGCCGTACTCCTCCTGCAGCCGGGCCCGCTTCTGGGTCGGGTTCTCGGGCAGGGTGCCGCGCAGCTCCTCGACCCACTCGCGCGACGGGGCGACAGGCACCAGGTCGGGCTCGGGGAAGTAGCGGTAGTCCTCGGCGTCGGACTTCTCACGCCCCGAGGAGGTGGTGCCGGTGTCCTCGTGGAAGTGCCGCGTCTCCTGCAGCACGGCGCCCCCGGCGTCGAGGATCCCGGCGTGCCGCGACATCTCGAAGCGGACCGCGCGCTCGACCGAGCGCAGCGAGTTGACGTTCTTCGTCTCCGAGCGGGTGCCGAGCTTGTCGGCACCCTTCGGCGCCAGCGAGAGGTTCACGTCGGCGCGGATCGAGCCCTGGTCCATCCGGGCGTCGGAGACGCCGAGGGCGAGGATCAGGTCGCGGAGCTGACCGACGTACGCGCGGGCCACCGCGGGCGCCTTCTCGGCCGGCACCAGGATCGGGCGGGTGACGATCTCGATCAGCGGGATGCCGGCGCGGTTGTAGTCGACGAGGGAGTACTCCGCGCCGTGGATGCGCCCCGTGGCGCCGCCGACATGGGTGGACTTGCCGGTGTCCTCCTCCATGTGGGCGCGCTCGATCTCGACCCGGAAGGTCTCGCCCTCGACCTCGACGTCGAGCCAGCCGTCGAACGCGATCGGCTCGTCGTACTGGGAGGTCTGGAAGTTCTTCGGCATGTCCGGGTAGAAGTAGTTCTTCCGCGCGAACCGGCACCACTCGGCGATCGAGCAGTTGAGCGCCAGCCCGATCCGGATCGCCGACTCGACGGCCTTGCCGTTGACGACGGGCATCGCGCCGGGCAGGCCCAGGCAGGTCGGGCAGACCTGGGTGTTGGGCTCGCCGCCGAAGACGGTCGGGCAGCCGCAGAACATCTTGGTGTTGGTGTTGAGCTCGACGTGCACCTCGAGGCCGAGGGCGGGGTCGTACTTCGCGATCACCTCGTCGAACGGGACCAGGGTCTCCATCAGATCGCTCCGTTCTGCGCAAGGATCGGACCGCCCCAGCGGGAGGTCAGGGCCGCCTCGACGGCGGCGCCGACGCGGTAGAGCCGGTCGTCGGCGAGCGCCGGCGCCAGCACCTGGAAGCCGACCGGCAGGCCGTCCTCGTCGGCGAGTCCGGCGGGCACCGAGATGCCGGGTACGCCGGCCAGGTTGGCCGGGATGGTGGCGAGGTCCTGCAGGTACATCGCCAGCGGGTCGTCGAGCTTGTCGCCCAGCGGGAACGCGGTCGTCGGCGAGGTCGGCGAGACCAGGACGTCGACGTTCTCGAAGGCTGCGGCGAAGTCGCGCGAGATGAGGGTGCGGACCTTCTGCGCCTGGCCGTAGTAGGCGTCGTAGTAGCCGCTCGACAGCGCGTAGGTGCCGATCATGATCCGGCGCTTGACCTCGTCGCCGAAGCCGGCGTCACGGGTCGCCTTCATCACGGCCTCGGCGCTCGGGTCGCCCTCGGGTACGACGCGCAGGCCGTAGCGCATGGCGTCGAACTTGGCGAGGTTGGAGGAGCACTCCGCCGGCAGGATGAGGTAGTAGGTCGCCATCGCGTGCACGAAGGTCGGGCAGGACACCTCGGTGACCTCGGCGCCCAGCTCCTTCAGCAGGTCGACGGTCTCGGCGAAGCGCTGCATCACGCCGGCCTGCCAGCCGTCGCCGGCCAGCTCCTTGATGACGCCGACGCGCAGGCCGGAGAGGTCGCCGGTCGCACCCTGGCGGGCGGCGTCGTAGAGCGCGCCGACCGGCTCGCGGACCGACGTCGAGTCGAGCGGGTCGTGACCGCCGATCAGCTCGTGGAGCAGCGCCGAGTCGGCGACGGTCCGGGTGACCGGACCGACCTGGTCGAGGCTGTTGGCGAGCGCGACCAGGCCGTGGCGCGAGACCCCGCCGTAGGTCGGCTTCACGCCGACCGTGCCCGTGACCGCGCCGGGCTGGCGGATCGAGCCGCCGGTGTCGGTGCCGAGGGCCAGCGGGGCCTCGAAGGCCGCCACGGCGGCGGCCGAGCCACCGCCGGAGCCGCCCGGGATCCGGGTCTGGTCCCACGGGTTGCGGGTCGGGCCGTACGCCGAGTGCTCGGTCGAGGAGCCCATCGCGAACTCGTCCATGTTGGTCTTGCCGAGGATCGGCAGCCCGGCGGCCTTCACCTTGCGGACCACGGTGGCGTCGTACGGCGGCACCCAGCCCTCGAGGATCTTCGAGCCGCACGTCGTGGGCAGGCCCTGGGTGGCCAGCACGTCCTTGACGGCGATCGGGACGCCGTCGAGGTAGGCCAGCGTCTGGCCCGCGGCGCGGCGGGCGTCGGACTCGGCGGCCTGCGCGAGCGCGCCCTCGGCGTCGACGTGGAGGAAGGCGTGCACGCCGGACTCGGCGTCGCCGTCGACCGCGGCGATCCGGTCGAGGTGCGCCTGGGTGACCTCCACCGAGGTGACCTCGCCGGCACGGAGCGCCTCGGCCAGCTCGACCGCGGTCTTCTTGATCAGCTCGCTCACTGCTCGTCCCCCAGGATCCGCGGCACCCGGAAGCGCTGCTCCTCGGCCTCGGGCGCGCCGGAGAGCGCCTGCTCGGCGGTCAGGCCCGGGACCACGACGTCCTCGCGGAAGACGTTGGTGAGCGGGACCGGGTGGGAGGTCGGCGGCACGTCGTCGCCGGCCACACCGCTGATGGACGCGACCGCCTCGAGGATCACGTTGAGCTGGGGCGCCAGGTGGTCCAGCTCGGCGTCGTCGAGGTCGATCCGGGCGAGGTCGGCCAGGTGGGCCACCTCGTCGCGGGTGAGTTGAGACATGCCCCTGAGTCTAGGCGGGACAAGGGTCCCTAGAATCCGCCGGGTGCACGCCCCCGTCCTCGCTCCGCGCCACCTCCCTCAGCGCGTCGTGGTGGCCGGCACCCCGGGCGACCAGCTGACCGGCTTCCTGGAGCGGCTCGCGGCCACCCTCGACGTCCCCCTCGTCCCGCTCGCCGACCTCTCCGGACCGAGCGAGGTGGCTCGGCTGGCCGCCTTCGACGGCTGGGTGACCACCGCCGAGGATGCCTGGGCCCGGCCGCTGCTCCTCGAGCGCGCCGAGCTGCTGGTGCGGGCCGAGCTGGCCGCGGCGTCCTTCGCCGGGCGGGTACGCCGTACCCTGCGCCGGATCCGCTCCGAGGTCCGCGAGCCCGACCACGGCTGGGTCGACGGCGCGTCCCTGGTCCACCCGCGCCTGGCCGTGGTCCGGCTGCCCGACCCGGCCGCCGCGGAGGCCTGGCTGCGCTCGCTCGAGGGGTAGGAGATCGTGACCGACGTACCCGCCGACTTCCTGAACAGCATGGGCACCGGCCCCTCGCCCTTCGGGGATCTCACGCCGTCGGCCCGACAGCGCCGGGCCATCTCCTTCGACACCGCTGACGCGTGCACCAACCTGCTGGTCAAGGCCGCCACGGCGCTACGGAACGGGGACGAGGTGGCGGCGCAACGTTTCGTACACCGTGCGGCCAGCAAGCCCTTCGACCGGCGAGAGGGTGCGTGGCCGGCCCTCTACGCGGCGCACATGATGATCTTCAACCTGGTGGTCGACGCGCTCGAGGGGTCTGCGCAGGATGACGACAGCTGGCTGGATGTCTGCCTCGCGGTCCTCGAGCGTACCGAGGGCACGGCACGCGACGAGATGAGAAGGGTGCTGGCGATCGTCGGCTCCGACTGCGAGCTGACCCGGCGCGAGCACGACCGCCTGACGTCGGCGCTCGGCACCGCGCCGCTCGTCCACTGGGACGAGGACGCGCAGCTGGACGAGGAGCAGGTGGCCCGGCTCGCCGCCTCCATCGTCGGCCTCTGCCTCGCATTCATCGATGAGGCTGAGGCGGCGGGGCTCGCTCTGCCGATGTAACACGCTGTCCACCCGGCTACCCGCCAGGTGTCAGCGGCAGGTACGGCGTGTCGCCGACGCTACGCGCTGACAAGTGGCGACCAGTGACGCGGACAACGTGTTACAGCCGGCGGCCAGCCGCCCCCGTCAGGCCAGGTGCCGGCGCAGGAACCGCTCGGTGCGCTCCATCGACAGCGCCCACCGCGGCCCGAAGGCGTGCTCCTCGCCGGGATAGGTCCGCAGCGTGACCTCGACCCCCGCCCGTGCCAGCCACCGAGCCGTCGCCCGGCTCCACCGGATCGGGCAGGAGTCGTCGGAGGTGCCGTGATGGATGAGCACCGGCTCGGTGATGTCGTCGAAGTAGGTCCGGGCGCTGATCCCCTGCCAGAACGCCGGCTGCGCCGCGGGCTCGCCGTACTCACGCAGGATCCGGCGCGCCAGGCTCCCCCGGCTCGGGTCGGGCCGGATCCACCGCTCGAAGTTGTCGACCGCGTCGGAGCTGACCGGCGCGAAGACCACCGCCGCGTCGACCAGTCCGGGCCGCGCGACGAGGGCGTTGTAGACGACCCCGCCGCCCATCGACCTGCCCACGAGAGCGATCCGGCCGTCGTCGACGGGTCCGTCCCACGCCCGCAGCGCGAGCACCGCGTTGATCACGTCCTCGGTGTAGCCCAGTCGCATGTCGAGCCCGCCGCTCGGGTCGGGATCGGACTCGGCGTGCCCGCGGTAGTCGACGTGCAGCGCGACATACCCGTGGTCGCCGAACCACGAGCGCTCCCGGGTCATCCCCTGCCCGTTCACGTAGACCGCCGGATCGATGTAGCCATGCGCGAGCACCACCGTCGGGAACGGCCCGGGCCCCTCCGGCACGGCCAGCCGGCCGGACACGGTGAGCTTACCGCTGCGCCAGGTGACGGCGTACTGACGATGGCGGGGCGTCCGCGCGACCTCCTCGCCCAGCCGCAGGCCGCGGCCGTCGAAGTCCTTCTGGGCGAGCGCGGGCAGCGACACCGGGTGGGGTACGGCGGCCGGCGGCTGCGACGACGGTGCGACCGTCCCGGTCGGGCGGCTCGTGGGCGGGTCCGGCCGCTCGGCGCCACTGCATGCCCCGACGAGCAGCGCGAGCAGCGCGACGGGGACGGCGCGACCGAGCAGCCTCACCCGGCCAGTGTGCCAGCCAACCCTTTCGGGACCCCGCCGCATCTAGCAGGGTGACGACGAGAGGATGTCGATGCCGCGAGCACTGAGCGACGACGAGTTCGCCGAGCTGATGCACGGGTGCTGGGCCGGGCTGTACCGGACCGCGTACCTGCTGGTCGGCGACCATGCCGAGGCCGAGGACCTCGTCCAGACCGCGCTGGCGAAGACCTATGCGAACTGGCACCGGGTGCGGAGCCTGGAGTCCGCCGCCGGCTACGCCCGGACCACGCTGGTCAACACGGCGGCGTCGTGGTTCCGCAAGAAGGGCTGGCGCAACGAGCGGCCGACCGATCGGGTGCCCGACGCCCCGGTCCCGAGGTCGATCGGAGCACCCGCCCGGACCTGATGGCCGCGCTCGCCCAGCTGCCGCCGGGCCAGCGGGCGGTCGTGGTGCTCCGGTTCTACGAGGACCAGAGCATCGCCCAGGTCGCCCACGCCCTCGGCGTCACCGAGGGCACCGTCAAGAGCCAGACCTCGCAGGCACTCGCCAAGCTGCGCACCAGCCTCGGCGACGCCGTGATCCCCCAAGGAGCCGACCGTGACTGAACGCCTCGCCGCCCTGCTGCACGAGGAGGCCGAGACCGTTGCCGTGCCGCCGCTGCCCGCCACCGCCGTCGTACGACGGGGGCGCGGCCTGCGCGTCCGGCGCCGGGTCCGGCTCGGCGGGACCGTCCTCGGGGTCGCCGCCGTCGTCGCCGTGACCGTCGCCGGCACCCGGCTCGACGGCGATCAGCGGCCGTCGGGGCGCGACCTCGCGGCCGCCGTACCGGCCACGGACGCCGACTGGGCGGTCGCGCAGGGCTCGACCGTCCACGTCGGCACCGGCGCCACCGCGGACCTGCCCGGCCAGGTCAAGGCGCTCTACTACACCTCCGCCGGCATGCTCGCGCGGATCGGGACGTCGTCCGCCACCGATGCCCCCGACTCGGCGTACTGGCTCGTCGACTCCGACGGATCGTCCTCCGACTTCGACCTGCACCTCGGCGACCGGGTGCCCGGCACCGACCCGACGCTGCCCTATCTCGCCTACGCCACCGCCGGCGACGACGCCGCGCACTGGACGGTCGTGCTGCGCGACGTCCGCACCGGCGAGGTCGCCGCCCGGATCCCGATCGAGGGCGCGTTCACCTGGGGCGGCTGGGTGGCTCCTCCGGTCGCGCTGTCCGGCGACCACGTGTACGTCGGCGTGGACGGCACCCTGCTCGACGTGCGCTGGCGCACCGGCGAGGTGCGCACCACGACGATCCCGACCCACCTGCCGGAGACGGCGGGCGGGCGCGACATCGTGTTCCGCCAGGCGGACAAGGTCGTCGACATCATCGAGACAGCGACCGGAGCGGTCGTCCGGTCCCTGCCCTACGACCCGGAGCACTCCGACGACCCGTGGCCCCGGTTCTCGCCCGACGGCTCGCACGTGCTGCTGCCGCCCACGGGAGTCTGCTCCGCCGACACCGGCCAGTGCCGGTACGACGACCCCGAGACCGTCGTGATCGACCTCGCGACCGGCTCCCGCACCACCTTCGAGCTGGCGTACGGCGGCTACGGCTGGACCGCGACGGGCCGGCTGCTCCTGGTCGACGGCACCACGGTGCGGTCCTGCGACCCCGACACCCGCGCCTGCACGACGACGCCGGTGACCCTCACCGACGACACCGGGCTCAAGGTCAGCGGGAACTCCTACGAGTCCTGATCGTCCCCGGCTTCGTCGGCTTCGTCGGCGGCCGGCGGTCCCTGCGCCAGCAGCCTCTTGAACCCGTCCTCGTCGAGGATCGGGACGCCGAGCTGCTCGGCCTTGTCGGCCTTCGAGCCGGCGTTCTCGCCGATGACCACGAAGTCGGTCTTCTTCGAGACCGAGCCGGCGGCCTTGCCGCCGCGGGACAGGATCGCCTCCTTGGCGGAGTCGCGGGAGAAGTCCTGCAGGGAGCCGGTGACCACGACGGTCAGGCCCTCGAGGGTGCGTGCGACGGACTCGTCGCGCTCGTCGGCCATGGACACCCCGGCGGCGGTCCACTTCTCGACGATCGCGACATGCCACGGCACCTCGAACCACTCGATGACCGCGCGGGCGATCGTGGGGCCGACGCCCTCGGCGGCCGCGAGCTCCTCCTCCGTCGCCGTCCGGATGGCCGCCATCGAGCCGAACTCCTGGGCGAGCGCGCGCGACGCGCTCGGACCGGTGTGGCGGATGGAGAGGGCGACGATCACCCGCCACAGGGGGACGTCCTTGCGGGCGTCGAGGTTGGCGAGCAGCTTGGCACCGTTGGCGGTGAGCTGGGGGCCGTCCTCGTCCTTCTTCGGCGCCCGGGTGAACAGCTCGGTGGCGCGCAGCTGGTCGGCGGTGAGGTCGAAGACGTCGCCCTCGTTGGTGATCACGCCCGCGTCGAGCAGCGCGACCGCGGCCTCGTAGCCCAGGCCCTCGATGTCGAAGGCGCTGCGGCCGGCGACGAAGAACACCCGCTCGCGGACCTGGCCCGGGCACTTCTCGTGGTTGGGGCAGCGCCGGTCCTTGTCGCCCTCCTTCTGCTCCACCAGCTCGGTGCCGCAGGCCGGGCAGGTCGTCGGCGGGACCCACGGCGCCAGTCCCTCGGGCCGCAGCGGCAGCACCGGACCGACGATCTCGGGGATCACGTCGCCGGCCTTGCGCAGGATCACGGTGTCGCCGGGCCGCACGTCCTTGCGCTCGACCTCGTGGAAGTTGTGGAGCGTGGCGTTCTCGACCGTGGAGCCGGCGACCTTGGTCGGCTCCATGATCCCGTAGGGCGTCACCCGGCCCGTGCGGCCGACGTTGACCGCGATGTCGAGGAGCTTGGTGTTGACCTCCTCGGGCGGGTACTTGTAGGCGATCGCCCAGCGCGGCGCGCGGCTCGTGGAGCCCAGCCGGCGTTGCAGGGCGACCTCGTCGACCTTCACCACGACCCCGTCGATCTCGTAGGGGACGATGGTGTGGCGGTTCGCGCCGGCGTTCGCGACGTACTGCTCGACGTCGGCGAGGGTCGGCAGCACCCGGACCTGCTCGGAGACCGGCAGCCCCCAGGCGGCCAGCGCGTCGTAGGCCTGCGACTGGGTCCGGGGCTCGAAGCCCTCGCGGGCGCCGATGCCGTGGCAGACCATCCCGAGCGCACGGGACGCGGTGACCCGGGGGTCCTTCTGGCGCAGCGAGCCGGCGGCGGCGTTGCGCGGGTTGGCGAAGGCGGGCTTGCCGGCCTCGGTCATCGCGACGTTGAGCGCCTCGAAGGCCGCGACCGGGAGGAAGACCTCGCCCCGCACCTCGACCAGCGCCGGCACCGGGAACTCGTCGGTGCCGGTGAGCCGGTGGGGCACGGCGGCGATGGTCTTCACGTTGGGCGTGACGTCCTCGCCCGTGCGCCCGTCGCCGCGGGTCAGCGCCCGGACCAGGCGGCCGTCCTCGTAGAGCAGGTTGATCGCCAGGCCGTCGACCTTGAGCTCGCACAGCAGCGCCGGCGCCTCGACGCCGTCGCGCCCGAGCCGGGCGTACCAGGCGCCGAGATCCTCGAAGGAGAAGGCGTTGTCGAGGCTCTCCATCCGCTGCAGGTGGTCGACGGCCGTGAAGTCGGTGGCCACCGCCCCACCGACCTTCTGGGTCGGCGAGTCGGGGGTGCGCAGTTCGGCGTACGCCTCCTCGAGCTCCTCGAGCCGGCGCATGCGCTGGTCGAAGTCGGCGTCGGAGAGGGTCGGCTGGTCGAGCACGTAGTAGCGCCAGCGCGCCTCCTCGACCTCGTCGACGAGCCGGGCGTGCTCGTCACGGGCCTCGGGCGGGACGGCGGGGAGCTCGGCGGCGTCGGTCATGACCCGCATTCTCCACCGCGGTGCCGACAGCGGGCGGCGCCGGCGCACGGAGCGTGGCGCGCGTCACCAATTCAGGGTCTTGCCATCAGACGAAACGAAACCGTACCGTTTCATCTATGGTCCCCCGTCGCAGCCGCCGTGAGGCGCCGACCCGACCCCGTGTGGAGGGCGACCGGGAGCAGGAGATCCTCGACGCGACGCTGGCCGTGCTGGTCGACGTCGGGTACGACCGCCTCACCATGGACGCGGTCGCCACGAAGGCCAAGGCGTCGAAGGCCACGCTCTACCGCAAGTGGGACGGCAAGGCCGCGCTCGTCATCGACGCGCTCATGTCCCAGAAGACACCGTTGGAGCTGCCCCGAGACACGGGCAGCCTGCGCGGAGACCTGCTCAGCGTGTTCTGCGCGCCGGGTGGGCTCACCGACGAGCACCAGACCGCCATCCTCGGGAGCGTGGTCACCGCGATCGGACGCGACGCCGAGTTCGCCGCCGCGTTCCGGGAGCGGTTCATCGCCCCCAAGGTGGCCATCGCCCAGCAGATCTACGAGCGGGCCCACCAGCGGGGCGAGCTCCGCGACGGCCTCGACCTCGAGATCCTCTCCGCCGCCCTGCCCGGGATCGTGCTCCACCGCATGTTCCTCATCGGCGACCAGCCGACTCCCGACCTGATCGCCCGCGTCGTCGACCAGGTCATCCTCCCGGCCGCCACCCGCGGCTGACCGTTCTCACACAACTCCTCACATCCAAGGAAGCACTGTGGCCGAAATGACCGCCTCCGACCTGCCCGAGAAGGAGCAGGCCGCCCCCGGCTCGAAGCATCTGGGCTGGGCGCTCGTCCTCATCTGCGTGGCGCAGCTGATGGTGGTGCTCGACAGCACCATCGCCAACATCGCCCTGCCCTACATCGGCACCGACCTCAAGATCGACGCCTCCAACCTGTCGTGGGTCGTCACCGGCTACGCGCTCGCCTTCGGCGGCCTGCTGCTGCTCGGCGGCCGCCTCGGTGACCTCTACGGTCGCCGCCGGGTCTTCATGATCGGCGTCGCGCTGTTCGCCGTCGCCTCCGCCCTCGGCGGCATCGCCCAGAACGAGGCCATGCTGCTCGGCTCGCGGGGCCTCCAGGGCCTCGGCGCCGCGCTCGCCTCGCCGACCGCGCTGGCCCTGATCACCACGACCTTCCCGGCCGGCCCGGCCCGCAACCGGGCGTTCTCCGTCTTCGCCATGATGTCCGGCGTCGGCGCCGCGATCGGCCTGATCCTCGGTGGCTGGCTGACCGACCTCGACCCGAACTGGGGCTGGCGGCTGACCTTCCTGATCAACGTCCCGATCGGCCTCGGCGCGGCGTTCTTCGCCCCGCGGCTGCTGCCCGACACCGACCACCACGCCGGCACCCTCGACCTGCCCGGCGCCGTGCTCGGCACCGGCGGCCTGCTCGCGCTGGTCTACGGCATCACCCGCACCAGCAACGTCGACCCCGACACGATCTCCGCGGTCAACCCGAACGGCACCAGCTACGGCTGGGGCGACCCGCTCGCACTGACCGCCATCGCCCTCGGCGTCGTCGCGCTGATCGCGTTCGTCTTCGCCGAGACCCGGGTGAAGAGCCCGCTCATGCCGCTGTCGATCTTCGCCAGCCGCACCCGCGCGGTGGCCTTCGTGTCGATGATGATCACGCCGGCCGCGATGTTCGCGATGTTCTTCTTCCTCTCGCTCTACGTCCAGAACATCATGGGCTACTCGCCGCTCAAGGCCGGCTTCGCGTTCCTGCCGTTCTGCGTCGGCATGGTGTTCGGAGCGACCCTGTCGTCCAAGCTGATCGCCAAGATGGACCCGCGCTTCCTCTCCGGCACCGGCACCCTGATCGCCGGGTTCGCGCTGTTCATGTTCTCCCGCCTCGAGTTCGGCTCGGTGAACTACTGGACCGACATCGCGCCGTACATCGTTCTCATGTCACTCGGCATGGGCCTGACCTTCGTCCCGATGACGCTGGTCGCCGTCCACGGCGTGCGCACCCAGGACGCCGGCATCGGCTCGGGTGTCCTCAACACCATGCAGCAGGTCGGCGGCGCGCTCGGTCTGGCCACCCTCTCGGCCGTGGCCGCGCACTTCACCACCTCGAAGCTGGGTGAGCTGATGACGGCCAACCCGACCAGCCAGCTCAACGGCCCGATGGCCTTCGCCGACGGCGCCACCCACGCCTTCCTGGTCGGCGCGTTCATGATGTGGGCCGCCTCGCTGATCGTGTGGCTGCTGCTGAACGTCAAGCACACCGAGCTCGCGGGCGACGTACCCGAGGGGGTCCACGTCGGCTGACCCCGGCCTCCCCCGCCGACCCGGCGCAAAAGTGCCACTTTTGCGCCGGGTCGGTGCTTTTTTCGAGCCACTTCACGCCGGGTCGGCGCATTTCCGGAGCCAGTTCGCGCCGGGTCGGCGGAATCACCAGGCCGGGACGCCGGCGGCGAACTCCTTGGTCGTGGTCAGCGTGAACGCGGCGAAGCCGTCCGCCAGGGCCAGATAGTCGGCCGCGGCCGCACCACCGGAACGCCGACCGACCGGCCCGTCGATGCCGTCGGCGCGGACGGTGACCAGTACGACGGCGTCGGGGGTCCGGCGGATGGCGATCGCGACGCCCGGCTGCCAGCCCCGTACGACGTCGCGCCGGGTCTCGCAGTGCCAGTCCGCACCGCAGGTCGGCACCGTCGGGCTGTCCTTCGGCACCAGCACCACGCTCGTCGTGTGGTCGCGCGCGGCCAGCTCGGCGCCGACCGCGCCGTCGCCGTACGCGCCGGTGTCGGCGGGGCGCTGGTCCGCGACCTCGCGCACCCCGTCCTCGACCATCCACTGCGCGACGATCTCGGGCGTGGTCGGGACCGGGTCACCGGCCGTGTCGTCCTCCGGCCACTTCGGCAGGTCGGCCTCGACCATCGCCCGGGTGGTGGTCGCGGAGAGGCGGTCGTCGGTGAGCAGCCGCACCAGGTCGCCCTCGACGCTGAGCGGCAGCTCCTGCTCCCGCGGGTCGCCGGTGAGCTGCTCGCCGGCGTAGGTGACGCTGCGCTCCTCCCCCGCGACGCGGAAGGTCAGGGTGAGGATGCCGGGATCCTCCTCGGGCTGCTCCTCCTGCCAGGACAGGTGGAACCGGCCGCCGTGGTCCTCCCAGTCGGCGCACTCGTAGTACTCCCTGCACTCCTCTGCCTGCCCCTCCGGCCGCACCCCGACGTGGAGATAGTGGGAGTCGCCCTCCTCCCCCGGCGGCCGGAAGCGGATCTCGACGCCCAGCGGGTCCGGCGTGTCGTAGGAGGGGTTCACCTCGAAGGACGTGACGCGCAGGTCGAGGACGTCGACGGCCACGGCCGCGATCGCCTTCTTGGTCGCGGGCGCCGGGCCGCCGTCGGGACCGCCGTCGGGACCGTCGTCGGAGCCGGAGAGCCAGCGGCCGAGCGCGGTGACGGCCACGAGCACGCCGAGCACGACGAGTGCGGCGGCCAGGCTCTTGAGCAGGAAGCCCCGAGTGCTGATCACCCGATCAGCCTGACAGAGCGCTCGCAACCCGTCGGGCCAGCTCGAGCGCGCGGCGGGCGTCGGCGGCGGAGCTGCCGGCGAGTCCGCAGGTGGGCGTGACCACCAGGCCGGCGCCGGCCCGCTCCGGGTCGAGGCCCAGCAGGTCCAGCCAGCGCAGCCCCCGCTCCACGAGCGCCTTGTCGCCGGGCAGCGGTCCGGTCGTCGGCACCACGCCGAGTCCGATGGTGTCGCCCGCCTCCAGCGCCTCGGCCGCGGCGTCGTGACCGTCGGCGTCGAGCTGGTCGAGGTCGACCAGCACGCCCCGCGCGCCGGCGCCGCGGAGCAGCGCGATCGGCGCGTCGGCCGCGCAGCAGTGCACCCACGGCGTCGCACCCGCGTCGGCGGCCGCGGCGAGCACCCAGCCCAGTGCCTCGCTCGCCTCGGGCGGATGGACGGCGCGGTGCTTGCCGAACCCCGACGCCGTCGGTACGCCGGCCGCCAGCACCGCGGGCAGCGCCGGTTCGTCGAGCTGGAGCACCAGCTCGGCGGCGTCCGGCAGCCGGCGGCGGACGTCGGCCAGGTGGTCGCCCACCGCGACGGCGAGCGCCTGGGCGAGCTCGCGGCGGGCACCGTGGTCGGCGAGCAGCTTGTCGCCCCGCGGGCGCTCGACGGTGGCGGCGAGGGTCCACGGACCGGCGACCTGCACCTTGACCGGCCCGGCGTGCCCGGCGGCCCGCTCCTCCAGCGCGTCGAGGTCCTGGGCGAGCAGGCTGCGCGCGCGGCGCTGGTCGAGCGCCGGCGCGCCGGAGGTGCCGGTGAGCCGCCAGCCCTCGGGCTGCAGGTCGGCGTCGAGCTCGGTGACCAGGCCCAGGGTGCGGCCGGTCAGCGCGGCTCCGGCGCCGCGGCCGGGCACCTCGGGCACGAAGGCCAGCCCGTGCTCGTCGGAGGCGAGCTCGCCGAGCACCACGGACAGCGCCTCGTCGTAGTCGCGCTGGGTGTCGCCCGGGAAGGAGCCGACGCCGGTGCCCCTCACGCCGCCGCTCACGCCGCCACCCGCCGGGTGCGGGTGATCGCGGCGGAGCCGACGACCCGGGTGCCGTCGTAGACGACGACGGCCTGGCCGGGCGCGATCCCCTCGGCGTGCTCGAGCAGGTCGACGTCCAGCGTGTCGGCGCCGACACGGACGACCGCGCGGTGCTCGGCGCCGTGGGCGCGCAGCTGGACCGTCACCCCGGGGCCGTCGAGGACGCTGCCGGCGTCGAGCGGACGGCCGCACCAGCGCACCCGGTCGCCCTCGACCCGGTCGACCGCGAGCCGCTCGCGCGGCCCGACGGTCACCGTGCCCGAGACCGGCTCGATGTCGAGGACGTAGCGCGGCCGGCCGTCGGCGGCGGGATGCCCGAGCCGCAGCCCCTTGCGCTGCCCGATCGTGAACCCGTAGGTCCCGGTGTGCTCGCCGAGCACCGCCCCGGTGACGTCGTCGACGATCTCGCCGCCGTGGTTGGGCGCGCGGTCGCCGAGCTTCTCGCGCAGCCAGCCGGTGCTGTCGCCGTCGGCGACGAAGCAGATGTCGTGGCTGTCGGGCTTGTCGGCGACCAGCAGCCCACGCGCGGCCGCCTCGGCCCGCACCTGCGGCTTGGGCGTGTCGCCGAGCGGGAAGAGCGAGTGCCGCAGCTGCTGCTCGTCGAGCACCCCGAGCACATAGGACTGGTCCTTGGCCCCGTCGACCGCCCGGTGCAGCTCGACGTCGCCACCGGCCGACGTCCGGACCGTCGCGTAGTGCCCGGTCGCGACGGAGTCGAAGCCCAGCGCGAGCGCCCGGTCGAGGACCGCGGCGAACTTGATCCGCTCGTTGCAGCGCAGGCAGGGGTTGGGCGTCTGCCCGGCCGCGTAGGTGTCCATGAAGTCCTCGACCACGTCGGCGTGGAAGCGGTCGGAGAGGTCCCAGACGTAGAACGGGATGCCGATCACGTCGGCCGCGCGGCGGGCGTCGTTGGCGTCCTCGATGGTGCAGCAGCCGCGGGCACCGGTGCGGTACGACTTCGGGTTGCGCGAGAGGGCCAGGTGGATGCCGGTGACCTCGTGGCCGGCCTCGGCGGCGCGCGCGGCGGCCACCGCGGAGTCCACTCCGCCCGACATGGCGGCGACGACCTTCATCGGCTGCTCACCTCCGGACGTCAGGCACGAGCCGCGCGGGCCCGCTCGACGCAGGCGGCGATCGCCTCGCCGACCGCCTCGACGTCGGCGGACGTGCTGGTGTGGCCCAGGCTGAACCGCAGGGAGCTGCGGGCGCCGTCGCTCGTGCGGCCCATCGCCAGCAGCACGTGGGAGGGCTGGGGCACGCCGGCCGAGCAGGCCGATCCGGTCGAGCACTCGATGCCGCGGGCGTCGAGCAGCATCAGCAGCGAGTCGCCCTCGCAGCCCGGGAAGCTGAGGTGGGCGTTGCCGGGCAGTCGGTCGACCGGGTCGCCGTTGAGCACGGCGTCCGGCACCGCCCGTCGTACGGCGGCGACCAGGTCGTCGCGCAGAGCCGTGAGCCGGGCGGCGTGCTCGCTCTGCTGCTTGACCGCGAGCTCGACCGCGGCGGCGAAGCCCGCGATCGCCGGGACGTCGAGGGTGCCGCTGCGCACGTCGCGCTCCTGCCCGCCGCCGTGGACGAGCGCGGCCAGCTCGACCTCCCGGCGTACGACGAGCGCGCCGACGCCCTGGGGCCCGCCGACCTTGTGTCCGGACAGCGAGAGCGCGTCGACGCCGGAGGCCGCGAAGTCGACGGGGGTCGCGCCGACCGCCTGGACGGCGTCGGTGTGGACGGGGATGCCGTGGGGGTGCGCGAGGGCGACGACGTCGCCGATCGGCTGGAGGGTGCCGACCTCGTTGTTGGCCCACATCACCGTGACCAGCGCGATCGACGCGGGGTCACGCTCGATCGCCGCTCGCAGCGCGGCGACGTCGAGCCGGCCCAGCTCGTCGACGGGCAGCAGCTCGACCTCGGCGCCTTCGTGCTCCTCGAGCCACGCCAGCGCGTCGAGCACGGCGTGGTGCTCGACGGCGGTCGCGAGGATCCGCACCCGGCGGGGGTCGGCGTCGCGGCGCGACCAGTACAGCCCCTTGACGGCGAGGTTGTCGGCCTCGGTGCCGCCGGAGGTGAACACCACCTCGCCGGGACGGCAGCCCAGGGCCTGCGCCACGGTCTCGCGCGACTCCTCGACGACCCGACGGGCCCGGCGGCCGGACGCGTGCAGCGAGCTGGCGTTGCCGACCTCGCGCAGGTGGGCGGTCATCGCCTCCACCGCGACGTCGGTCATCGGCGTCGTCGCGGCGTGGTCGAGGTAGACCGTGCGGGCGTCGTTCATGGCGCCTCCAAGATTAGCCTCCGGTCGTGGCGGGCCAGCTCACGGTCACCTTCCGTTCACGCCGGCTCCCTAGCCTCCAGCCATGCTGCAGGACGTCCGTGCCTACATCGACCGCCTCGGCGTCGAGGGCCACACCATCGGCGACGACCACGACGACGACCCGGTGCTCATCGACCCGGTCGGCCGGGCGGT
Source organism: Nocardioides nitrophenolicus (assembly GCF_016907515.1). NCBI lineage: Bacteria > Bacillati > Actinomycetota > Actinomycetes > Propionibacteriales > Nocardioidaceae > Nocardioides > Nocardioides nitrophenolicus. The sequence continues at coordinate 4,577,948 of NZ_JAFBBY010000001.1, read as the reverse complement.
CGACACCTGGCGGGAGAACTACCCCTACGACGAGCGGCTCCAGCGCGAGGAGTACGACGAGCAGAAGTACCTGCTCCAGGTCGAGCTGCTCAAGTTCCAGGCGTGGGCCCAGGCCCGTGGCTCCAAGCACGTGCTGGTCTTCGAGGGCCGCGACGCCGCCGGCAAGGGCGGCACCATCAAGAGGTTCATGGAGCACCTCAACCCCCGCCACGCGCGCGTGGTCGCGCTGACCAAGCCGAGCGACCGCGAGGCCGGGCAGTGGTACTTCCAGCGCTACGTCCAGCACCTCCCGACCGCCGGCGAGATGGCCCTGTTCGACCGCAGCTGGTACAACCGCGCCGTCGTCGAGCGGGTGATGGGCTTCTGCTCGCCCGACGAGTACGAGACCTTCATGCGGCAGGTGCCCTCCTTCGAGGCGATGCTCGTCGAGTCCGGCATCACGCTCACCAAGTACTGGTTCTCGGTGACCCGCTCGGAGCAGCGCACCCGCTTCATCATCCGCCAGGTCGACCCGGTCCGGCAGTGGAAGCTGTCCCCCATGGACCTGGAGTCCCTCGACCGGTGGGAGGCCTACACCGAGGCCAAGGAGGCGATGATCCGCCGCACCGACACCGACGTGGCGCCGTGGACGACGGTCAAGTCCAACGACAAGAAGCGGGCCCGGATCAACGCGATGCGGCACTTCCTGTCCCGGTTCGACTACGACGGCAGGGACGCCGGCATCGTGGGCGCTCCCGACCCGCTGATCGTCCGGCGCGGGATCGACGCGGTCGGCGACTGAGCGGCTCCGGCCGCTACCGTGGCCGGGTGAGCGAGGAGCTGGTGATCGCCGGGGCCGGCATCGCCGGGCTCGCCCTCGCGGCCGCGCTGCGGCACGCCGGCTCGGCGTGGTCGTGCCGGCTGCTCGACGAGCGACCGGCCCTCGGCAGCACCGGCGGCGCGATCACCCTCTGGCCGCAGGCCCTGGCCGCGCTGGACCGGATCGGCATCGGCGCCGCCGTGCGCGCCGCCGGCCACCCCGTCGGCCCCGGGACGGTCCGCACCCGCTCCGGCCGGGTGCTCCGCACGCTCGACCTGCCGCTGCTCGCCGTCCGCCGCGGGGTGCTCGTCGAGCTGCTGTACGCCGGCCTGGCGCCGGGCAGCGTGACCTTCGGGTGCGCGGTCACCGGCTACCAGCGAGCCGGGGCGGGCGTCCGGGTGCAGACGTCCACCAGGCCCCTCGACGCCGCGGCCCTGGTCGGCGCCGACGGCTTCCGGTCGCGGGTGGCGCGCACCCTGCAGCCCGGCCTGCGGGAGCGGTACGCCGGCTATCCCGCCTGGCGCGGCCTGACCACCGCCCCGGGACTGACCGCAGTGCAGCTGTGGGGTGAGCGTCAGGAGCTCGGGGTGGTGCCGCTGGGCGCGGACCTGGCCTACTGGTTCGCCACCGCCCGCGAGCCCGCCGGCGCCACCGGCCACGGCACCGCGCCGGACCAGCTCGCCCACCTGGCCCGGGCGTTCCGGGACTGGCCGGACCCGGTCGCCCGGGTGCTGGCCGCGACCGACCCGGCGACGGTCAGCCGGGTCGACGTCCTCGACCGCGAGCGGCTGCGCCGCTGGACCGACGGCCCGGTGGTGGTGCTGGGCGACGCCGCGCACCCGATGCGCCCCCACCTCGGCCAGGGCGGCGGTCAGGCGCTGGTCGACGCGGCACTGCTGGCCGGGCTGCTCGGCGTACCGGGGACGCCGGCAGGTCGGCCGGCAGCCGCCTTCGCGGCGTTCGAGCGGCACCGCCGCCGCCCCACCGAACGCGTGGTCCGGGCCTCCCGCGCGGCCAGCCTGCTCGTCGACGCACCGGCCGTCGTACACCGGCTCTCGGCGCTCGTGCCCGACCGATGGGTGCGGCGCGCGCTGCGAGGGTGACCAGGGCCTCGTGGTGGGGTGGGCTGGGGCTGGTCGGGAACCGCTGTAACACGTTGTCCGCCGGCCTACCGGACGTCGGTCGTATGTCCCGGACCCGTACGGACACCGTTTCGCGACGTCCTGGGTCCGGAACAGCAGCGAACTGCGTGTTACAGCGCCGAACGGACCCGCCCACCGGATGGATGCGTCGGGAGGCGCTGTAACACGTTGTCCGCCGGCCTACCCGACCTCGGTCGTATGTCCCGGACCCGTACAGACACCGTTTCGCGACGTCCCGGGTCCGGAACAGCAGCGAACTGCGTGTTACAGCGCGAAGCAGACCCATCCGCTCCCCCCACCCAGCGCCGGGCCACCCGACGACCGCGGGTGTCAGGTGAGCACCACCAGGTCGTCGCGGTGGATGATCTCGCGCTCGTACGCCGCGCCGAGCTCGCGCTTGAGTTCCTTCGACGAGCGCCCGAGCAGGTTCGGCACCTCGGCGGCGTCGAAGTTGACCAGGCCGCGGGCCACGACGGCTCCGTCGGGGTCGAGCAGGTCGACCGGGTCGCCCGCGCTGAAGTCGCCCTGGACGCCGGTCACACCCGCCGCGAGGAGCGAGGCCCGTCGCTCGACCACCGCGCGGACCGCACCGGCGTCGAGCACCAGTGCGCCCTTGGCCTCGGTGGCGTGGCGCAGCCAGAGCAGCCGGGTGGGCCGGCGCTTGCCGGTGGGATGGAACAGCGTCCCGACCGGCTTCCCCGCCAGCGCCTCCCCCGCACGGTCCGCGGAGGTCAGCACCACCGGGATGCCGGAGCCGGTGGCGATCGCGGCGGCGTCGACCTTGGTCACCATGCCGCCGGTGCCGACCCCGGCGGCGCCCACGGAGCCGACGACGACGTCGGCGAGGTCGGCCGAGCCGTGCACGTCGGGGATCAGCCGCGCGCCGGGTCGGCTGGGCGGGCCGTCGTACAGGCCGTCGACGTCGGACAGGAGCACCAGCAGGTCGGCATGGACCAGGTGGGCGACCAGGGCCGCCAGCCGGTCGTTGTCGCCGAACCGGATCTCGGTGGTCGCGACCGTGTCGTTCTCGTTGACGATCGGGATCACACCGAGCTCGAGGAGCTGGGCGAAGGTCTGGTGGGCGTTGCGGTAGTGGGAGCGCCGGGTGACGTCGTCGAGCGTGAGCAGCACCTGCCCGGCGATCAGGCCGTGGCGGGCGAGCTCCTCGGTGTAGCGGTGCACCAGCAGCCCCTGGCCGACGCTGGCGGCGGCCTGCTGGGCGGCCAGGCCGCGCGGGCGCCTGCGCAGGCCCAGCGGAGCCAGGCCGGCGGCGATCGCGCCGGAGGACACCAGGACCACCTCCGCGCCCCGCGCCCGGGCGGCGGCGAGGACGTCGACCAGGGCACTCATCCGCTCCGGAGCGATGCCGCCCGCGGCCGTGGTCAGCGACGACGAGCCGACCTTGACCACGATCCGGCGCGCCCCGGTCACCAGGGCCCGCTCACTCACCGGGGTCGTCCTCCAGCCAGTCGTCGTCGAAGCTCGGCGCCGGCTTCGCGTCGGGGTCCTCCTCGGAGCCGATCTCGAAGGAGCTCGGACCGTAGGCCTCCGGCTGGTCGATGCGGCGCGCGACGTCTGCGCGGGTCTCGCCCTCGGCCCGCTCGTCCATGTGCTCCTGGATCTCGCGACGCCGGGCCGCGGCGGGCCGCTCGGCGTGGAAGCGGTCGTCCTCGCCACGGCGCGACAGGTTCTCGGCGCCGGCGTCGATGCCGGGCTTGAAGTCGAAGACGACGGCGTTCTCGGTCGGCCCGATGAGGACGGCGTCGCCCTCCTCCGCGCCGAGCTCCAGCAGCTTGGTCTCGACGCCGAGCCGGTTGAGCCGGTCGGCGAGGTAGCCGACCGCCTCGTCGTTGCTGAAGTCGGTCTGGCGCACCCAGCGCTCGGGCTTCGCCCCCCGCACCCGCCAGCCGGCGCCGGTGCGCTTGACGGTGAAGCCGTCGTCGTCGACCGCCTTGGGGCGTACGACGATCCGCGCCGGGATCTCGGTCGCCTTGGCGCGGCGGGCCTCGAGCACGATCTCGGCCATCGCGTAGATCAGCTCGCGGGTGCCCTCGCCGGACACCGCGGAGATCTCGAAGACCCGCAGGCCGCGCTCGCGCAGCTCCTCGACGACCAGCTCGGCGATGCCGCGGCCGTCGGGCACGTCCACCTTGTTGAGCGCGACCAGGCGCGGCCGGTCGTCGAGGCCGCCGTAGCGGCGCAGCTCGTCCTCGATCACGTCGAGGTCGTCGAGCGGGTTGCGGCCCGGCTCGAGGGTGGCGGTGTCGAGGACGTGGACGATCGCCGCGCAGCGCTCGATGTGGCGCAGGAAGTCGTGGCCCAGCCCGCGGCCCTCGGCCGCTCCCTCGATCAGGCCGGGCACGTCGGCGACGGTGAACACGGTCTCGCCGGCGGTGACCACGCCGAGATTGGGGACCAGCGTGGTGAACGGGTAGTCGGCGATCTTCGGCCGGGCCCGCGAGATCGCGGCGATCAGGCTGGACTTGCCGGCGCTGGGGTAGCCGACCAGGCCGACGTCGGCGACCACCTTGAGCTCGAGGACCACCTCCAGCTCGTCACCCGGCTCGCCCAGCAGCGCGAACCCGGGCGCCTTGCGGGTCTTGGACGCCAGCGCGGCGTTGCCGAGGCCGCCGCGGCCGCCCTGGGCGACCACCAGCTCGGCGCCGGGCGTCACCAGGTCGGCGATCATCTCGCCGTTGCGCTGCTTGACGACCGTGCCCGCGGGTACGGCGAGCACCAGGTCGGCGCCGTGGGATCCGTTGCGCCGGTCACCGGCGCCGTGGCCGCCGTGCTCTGCCTTGCGGCGCGGGCTGTGGTGGTAGTCGAGCAGCGTCGTCACGTCGGGGTCGACACGCAGGATGACCGAGCCACCCGGACCGCCGTTGCCACCGTCGGGACCGCCGAGCGGCTTGAACTTCTCGCGGTGCACGGACGCGACGCCGTTGCCGCCGCGGCCGGCGGACACGGACAGGACCACGCGGTCGACGAAGGTGGGCACGGCCATGGGATCAGTCTTTCAGTAGAAATGGGCGAAGGGCGCCCCGAACCGGGACGCCCTTCGAAGCCTCAGGTCGGAGTGAGCGTCGCTCACTCACCCGGGACGATGTTGACGACCTTGCGGCCGCGCTTCCGGCCGAACTCGACCGCACCGGGGATCAGCGCGAACAGCGTGTCGTCGCCGCCACGGCCGACGCCGGAGCCCGGGTGGAAGTGGGTGCCACGCTGGCGGACGATGATCTCGCCGGCGTTGACCAGCTGGCCGCCGAAGCGCTTCACGCCGAGGCGCTGGGCGTTGGAGTCGCGGCCGTTCTTGGTGGACGCCGCGCCCTTCTTGTGTGCCATGTTTCAGTCCTTGGGGTGTCGTGCTGACCGGGGGTCAGAGCTTGATGTCGGTGACCTTGACCTGGGTGTACTTCTGGCGGTGACCCTGGCGCTTCTTGTAGCCGGTCTTGTTCTTGTACTTCTGGATGACGATCTTCGGGCCCTTGGCGGCACCGAGGACCTCGACCGTCACGGCCGCCTTGTCGAGGCCGGTGGCCGTCACCTTGTCGCCGTCGACGGCGAGCACGACCGGCAGGGTCAGGGTGTCGCCGACCGGCGTGGAGACCTTGTCGATCTCGATGACGTCGCCGACAGCGACCTTCTCCTGCTTCGCGCCTGCGCGCACGATCGCGTACACCACCGGGCTCCTTCTGGTTCAACGTCTGGGTCTACGGCACACTGCGGATCCTCCCGCGTCGCGATCGCTACGCCTCGCGAGATGCCGGGTGCCAGCAGAACGGAACGCCTCGGCGGCGCACCGACGAACAATGTTACGCAGCCGGGTCGGAATCCGCCAAAACGGGGCCTCCGACCCGGCCGCACGGCGGCTAGCGCTTGCGCGAGCCGCCCTTGCGCTTGATCGGGACGTGCTCGACGTGCGGCTCCTCGGCCTCGGCGTCCGCCCCGGTCTCCGCGGCCGGCTCCGGAGCCGGCTCGGGGGCCTCGGTCGGCGGACCCGCGGGGCGGGTGGCCGCGCGCCGGCGGGTCCGGGTCACCACGGTCGTGGTGGCCACGGGTGCGGGCTCGGGCGCGGGCTCCGGCTCGGGCTCCGGCTCGGGCGTCGGCTCGGGCTCCGGCTCGGGCGTCGGCTCGGGCTCCGGCGTCGGCTCGGGCGCGGCCGCCGGCGGCTCGACGACCGGGGTCTCCACGACCGGGGTGTCCTCGACCACCTCGTCGACGACCGGGGCCTCGGGCTCGTGCTCGTGGTCGGCCGGCTTGGCCATCGCGGCGATGTCCTTCGGCGACGGAACCGCCTTGGGCGTCTCAGCCGGAGCCTCGGCCGACGCGCCGCCCTTGCCCTTGCGGCGGCGGCTGGTGCGGCGGGACTCCTCCTGCTGCTCCCCTCCCCCGCGTTTGGGCTCGACCGGGAGGTCGTGGACCACGATGCCGCGGCCCTGGCAGTGACTGCAGTTCTCGCTGAACGCCTCGAGCAGACCGGTGCCGATCCGCTTGCGGGTCATCTGGACCAGGCCCAGCGAGGTGACCTCGGCGACCTGGTGGCGGGTCCGGTCGCGGCCCAGGCACTCCACCAGCCTGCGCAGCACGAGGTCGCGGTTGGACTCGAGCACCATGTCGATGAAGTCGACGACGATGATGCCGCCGATGTCGCGCAGCCGGAGCTGGCGGACGATCTCCTCGGCGGCCTCGAGGTTGTTCTTGGTGACGGTCTCCTCGAGGTTTCCGCCGGAGCCGGTGAACTTGCCGGTGTTGACGTCGACGACGGTCATCGCCTCGGTGCGGTCGATGATCAGCGAGCCGCCGGAGGGCAGCCAGACCTTGCGGTCCAGGCCCTTGGCGATCTGCTCGTCGATGCGGTACGTCGAGAACAGGTCCGGCGCGCCGTCACCCGGCTGGTGGTGCTCGAGACGCTCGATGAGGTCGGGGGCGACCTGCTCGACGTAGTCCTTGACCATCGACCAGGCGTCGTCGCCCTGGACGACGAGCTTGGCGAAGTCCTCGGTGAACAGGTCACGGACCACCTTGAGGGTGAGGTCCGGCTCGCCGTAGAGCAGCTGGGGGGCGTTGCCCTTGGCGACCTTGCCCTCGATGTCCTCCCAGCGCGCCTTGAGCCGCTCGACGTCGCGGGTCAGCTCCTCCTCCGAGGCGCCCTCGGCGGCGGTGCGCACGATCACGCCAGCGGTGTCGGGGACGATCTCCTTGAGCAGGGTCTTGAGCCGCGAGCGCTCGGTGTCGGGCAGCTTGCGGGAGATGCCGGAGGTGGTGCCGTCGGGCACGTAGACCAGGAACCGGCCCGCGAGGCTGACCTGGCTGGTGAGCCGGGCTCCCTTGTGGCCGATCGGGTCCTTGGTGACCTGCACCAGCACCGTCTGGCCGGACTGCAGGACCGACTCGATCTTGCGCGGCTCGCCGTCCTTGTGGCCCAGCGCGGACCAGTTGACCTCGCCGGCGTACAGCACGGCGTTGCGGCCCTTGCCGATGTCGATGAACGCGGCCTCCATCGAGGGCAGCACGTTCTGGACCCGGCCGAGGTAGACGTTGCCGATGAGCGAGGTCTGCGACTCGCGCGCGACGTAGTGCTCGACGAGCACCTTGTCCTCGAGGACGGCGATCTGGGTCAGGTCCTTGCGCTGCCGGACCGCCATCACCCGCTCGACCGACTCGCGGCGGGCCAGGAACTCGGCCTCGCTCACGATCGGCGCACGTCGGCGGCCGGCCTCGCGGCCCTCGCGCCGGCGCTGCTTCTTGGCCTCGAGGCGGGTCGAGCCGGAGATCGAGGTGATCTCGTCCTCGGACGTGCGTGCCTTGCGGACCCGGGTGACGGTGTTCTCGGGGTCGTCGCCCTCGTTGTCGCCGCCGCCCTCACCGGCCCGACGGCGGCGCCGACGCCGGCGCGACGAGGGAGAGCCGCCGGAGCCCGCGCCGTCGCTGTCCTCACTGTCGTCGCCCTCGGCCGCCGACTGCTCGCCCTCGGCGGGCTGGGCGTCCTGGTCGGACTCGGCGCCGTCGGCGTCGGATCCCTCGGTGGCGTCCTCGCCCTCGGCGGCGGGCTTGCGGCGGCGCCGGCCGCCACGGCGGCGACGGCGGCGCGCGGCGCCGGTGCCCGAGCCGGACTCGTCGCCCTCGGTGTCGTCGGTGTCGTCGGTGTCCTCGGTCTCCTCGTCCGACTTCTCGGCGGCCGGCTCCTCGGCGGCCGGCTCCTCGGCGGCCGGCTCCTCGGCCGGCTCCTCCGGGGCGGCGGGCTCCTCAGCCGGCGCCTCCTCGGCGGCGGGCTCCTCCTCGGCCGGCTCCTCCTCGGCGGCGGGCTCCTCGACGGGCGCGACCGGCGGCTGGAACAGCAGCGCGGTCGCCGGGGCCGCGGCCGTCTCGACGACGGGGGCCGCCACCTCGGGAGCCTCGGCCTCGGGCGTGAGCTCGAGCTGCTCGGAGGTGGGTGCGGGGGCCGCCTTGGCCTTGGCCCGGCTGGCGGTCGTCTTCTTGGCCGCGGTGGTCTTCTTGGCGGTGGTCTTCTTCGCCGCGGTCTTCTTCGCGGCCGTCTTCTTGGCCGCGGTCTTCTTCGCGGCCGTCTTCTTCGCCGCGGTCTTCTTGGCCGCCGCCTTCTTGGCGGGCTTCTTGGCCGCCGCCTTCTCCGCCTTCGGGGACTGCTCGGCCTGCGCCGTCTCCGCGGGCGGCTCGGCCCGCTCGGCGGGAGTCTCGGTCGGGATCTCGGTGGGCGCGTCGGTCATTGCGCTACTCCTCCACCCGGGCGTTCGCGCCCGGGGTGTCATCGGCGCTCGCACGGGGCGGCACCACAAGCCTGCGTGGGACGACACCCTCCGCGGTCGTGCGTCGCCGGAGTCGGGCCCCTCGCCTGCCGCGGTCGCCGTATGCGTCGCGTCGGGCGGTGGTCCGTCTCCACCGTGCCGGGCGGTCAGTCACCTGCCGTCCGGCGAGAACGTCGTCGATCTCTCCGCTCGCCGTCCTGTGGGACGCGCGCGGGTGGAAATCTGTGGCGAGTATCGCACACGGCCCTCACCGAGCCGGCATCCCTGGCGCGTCAGCGGGTCGCGAGCGGGTCGCCGATCGACTCGGTGGCCCGGTCCAGCACGCCCTGGGCGACCCGGGTGAGCAGCCCGGTCGCGCTGACCTCGAGCCCGCTGACCTCGCGCAGGCCGGTGAGCACGTCGTCGGGACGTACGGCGGGCACGGTGTGCTCGAGGAGGAGGTCCAGGTCGCCCTCCGGGGTGACCCGCAGCCGCACCACCGCCGCGCGGCAGTCGAAGGAGCGCAGCCCCTTCTTGGTCATCCGCTCGACCGTCACCGAGTCGGTGGCCAAGAACGCCTCGACCGCGGTGCGGGCCACCTCGGGCGCCGCTCCCCCGAGGTCGATCAGCCAGTGGCTGGCGGTGAGCAGGTCCGCGAGCGAGCCGGCGGTCGTCGCGGCCGCGTCGACCGCGACCACGACGTCGAGCCCGTCGGGCAGCACGGCGTCCAGCGCCGCTCCCACGGCTCCCGGCTCCCGCACCTCGGCCAGGCCCAGCTCGACGTACTCCGACTCGCTGGCGGCGCCGGTCGGCGAGGCGCCGGCGTACGAGATCCGGGGGTGGGGGTGGAAGCCCGAGGAGTACGCCATCGGGATGCCGGCCCGGACGACGGCCCGCTCGATCGCGCGGCTGACGTCGCGGTGGCTGGTGAAGCGCAGCCGACCGCGCTTGGCGTACCGGATCCGGATCCGCTGGACCGGCGGTGCCTGCTGTTCGGGTTGCTGTCGAGCCACGCGGGGAGGCTACCGAGCCGCACGCGCCGCGGCCGAACCGTCGTGACCGGCGCCCCGACGGAGCGCGACGAGTTCACGCTCACTCGCGCGGCCCGTAGACTGCCGCGCGTCCATGGTCCGGCACCTCGGACGCCCCAACGGAACGGAGACCACCTTGCCTCGCGCCCTCATCACCGGAATCACCGGCCAGGACGGCTTGTACCTCGCCGAACTCCTGCTCGAGAAGGGCTACGAGGTCTTCGGCCTCATCCGCGGCCAGAACAACCCGAAGGCCGACCTGGTCAGCCGGACGGTGCCCGGTGTCACCCTGCTGCCCGGCGACCTGACCGACATGTCCAGCCTGCTGCGCGCCCTGCAGACGGCGCAGCCCGACGAGGTCTACAACCTCGGCGCGATCAGCTTCGTCGCCTACTCCTGGGAGCAGGCGGCGCTGACCACCGACGTCACCGCCAAGGGCGTCCTCAACATGCTCGAGGCGATCCGCGTGTGGTCGCAGGGCGACCTCTCCAAGATCCGCTTCTACCAGGCGTCGTCCTCCGAGATGTTCGGTCGCGTCCAGGAGGTCCCGCAGCGGGAGACCACCCTGCTGTGGCCGCGCTCGCCGTACGGCGTCTCCAAGGTCTACGGCCACTACCTCACCATCAACTACCGCGAGTCCTACGGCATGCACGCCTCCAGCGGCATCCTGTTCAACCACGAGTCGCCGCGCCGGGGCCCCGAGTTCGTGACCCGCAAGGTGTCCCTCGCCGTGGCGTCGATCAAGCTCGGCCTGCAGGACAAGATCGTGATGGGCAACCTCGACGCCCAGCGCGACTGGGGCTTCGCGGGCGACTACGTCGAGGCGATGTGGCGCATGCTGCAGCAGCCCACCGCCGACGACTACGTCATCGCGACGGGCGAGACGCACTCCATCAAGGAGCTCCTCGACATCGCGTTCGACAGCGTCGGCATCGCCGACTGGGCTCCGTACGTCGAGCAGAACGAGGCCTTCTTCCGTCCCGCCGAGGTCGACCTCCTCATCGGCGACCCGGCGAAGGCCAAGGAGACCCTGGGCTGGGAGCCCAAGGTCGGCTTCCAGGAGCTCGTCCAGATGATGGTCGAGTCCGACCTGAAGCTGCTGAGCGAGAAGTCCTGACCGATGACCCGCGCCCTGATCACCGGTATCACCGGCCAGGACGGTGGCTATCTGGCGGAGCAGCTCCTCGCTGAGGGCGTCGAGGTCTTCGGCCTCGCCGCCGACGACGGCTGGATCCCCGACGGCGTCCAGCGTCTGCAGGTCGACCTGCGGTCGGGCGAGGACGTCGATCGCGCCGTGGCCGAGGTGGTTCCCGACGAGGTCTACCACCTCGCCGGGCTGTCCTCGGTCGCCCGCTCCTGGGAGGCCACCGAGCTGACCCTGGACATCAACTTCCTCGGTCTGGTCCGGGTCGTCGAGGCGGTGCGTGAGCACGCCCCCAAGGCCCGGATCGTGCACGCCAGCAGCTCGGAGATCTTCACCGAGGACGTGACCCTGCAGGACGAGACCACGCCGATCCGCCCGCGCAACCCGTACGGGCTCTCGAAGGCCGTGGCGCACGAGGCCGTGCAGTTCTACCGCGACCTCGGGGTCTCGATCAGCTCGGTGATCCTGTTCAACCACGAGTCCGTACGACGTCCCGACGTCTTCGTCACCCGGCGGATCACCAAGGCGGTCGCCCAGATCGCCCGCGGCTCGTCCGAGCCACTGACGCTCGGCAACCTCGACGCCCGCCGCGACTGGGGGCACGCCCTCGACGTGGTGCGCGCGCTCCGCCTGGTCGCGCGACACGAGGTCGCCGACGACTTCGTGATCGCCACCGGCACCAGCCGCAGCGTCGCCGACTTCGTGGCCGCGGCGTTCGCCCACGTCGGCATCGAGAACTGGCGCGATCACGTCGAGGTCGACGACGACCTGCTCCGACCGACCGATGCGCCGGACCGGCGCGGCAACGCGGCCAAGGCCGCCGCGGAGCTGGGCTGGGCCCCGGAGATCTCGTTCGAGGACATGGTCGCCGAGATGGTCGACGCCGACCTCGCGCGGCTCGACCAGCAGAGCTGAGCGGAACGACGGACCGTACGCGGCCCCTGCCTCACGACGAGGCGGGGGCCGTCGCCGTCTCCGCCGCGATCTCCGCGAGCCGCGTCGCCATCGCCCGGCCGACCGCGAGCGGGCCGGCGACCTCGCGGATGTGGGTCGCGGCGCGCTCCCCCATCGCCCGGCGCAGGTCCGGGTCGTCGGCGAGCAGCCGCAGCCAGGCTGCGGCCTGGTCGACATCGGGCTCCGCCCACCACCGGCCGGGCCGGTAGACCCGCCGGTAGGCCGGCTGGAGCACGTGGTCGGCCTCGACGATCTCGCGCATGTCGAAGCCGACCAGACCGGCGGTGTCCATCGTCATGAAGGACGTGTTGCCACCGAACGCCGTCGCGACGACCGCCTTGCCGAGACTCATCGCCTCGGCCATCCCGAGGCCGAAGCCCTCGGACCGATGCAGCGAGAGGTAGATGTCGCACGAATCGAGCAGCGCGTCCATCTGGGGCCGCGGCAGGTCGTCGCTGATCAGCGTGCCGGCGACGGAGGCGACGGCCTCGGCCAGCTCGCCGGACAGGCCCGGGTAGTTGTCGCTGGACAGCGCCTTCACGACCAGGTGGGCGCTGCTGCCCCGCTCACCGGGGCCGAACGCGCGCCGGAACGCCTCGACGCACGCGAACGGGTTCTTGCGCGCCACGCTCGAGTTGGCGTCGAAGGTGAAGAGCACCCGCAGCCCGTCGGGAAGACGGGCGATCTCCGGGTCCAGGGGTGGTGCCTCGACCGGCGGGACGACGGCCGGGATCATCCGCACCGGCTTGCTGCCGAGGGCCCGGAAGGTGCCGGCCACCAGGTCCGACGCCGCCCAGACCTCGTCCACGCGGTCGTACTGGGTGAGGTGAGCCGCGTCGAGCTCGAGCAGCTCCCAGTACCACAGGCCGATCGTGTAGCGGTCGAGCTCGGCGTCGGTGAGCGTCTTCATCTCGTTGACGTTGAGCAGCACCAGGTCGATGGGGTGGCGCTTGCCCGTCGGCAGCGCGTCGAGGGCGGCGCTGCGACGGCTGGGGTCGCGAGGGGCTCCACTGCGCGCGTCGACGATCGAGACGTCGACGCCGGCCAGGACGAGCGCGTCGACGACGCGGCGCGACGCCTCGGCGAGGCCGTGGACGGCGCTGAAGTCGCCGACGAGGTTGACCCCGACCGTCACGAGCCGCGGTTCTCCTGAGCAAGCCGGGCGATCTCCAGCTGCAGGGCACTCAGGTCGCGGCGCAGGGCCCCTTCGGTGTCGTAGAGCTGTTCCCGCACCGCGACCGCCCCGCTCTCGCGGTGGGTCGCGGCGTCCTCCTGCTGGGCGCGGGCGAGCTTGTCGAGCCGCTTCTCCAGGCGGCGCACCGCCTCCGCCAGCCCGTCGACGGCCTCCGCGGTCGCCCGGTTGAACTCGACCTGCCGACCGACGAACATCCGCCAGGGCAGGTGCATGAGCGCCCGCCGGAACACCTGCTTGCTCTGATAGGGGAGGCCGAGGTCTGCCCGACCCACCAGGTCGCGTGCTCGCGAAGTCACCGGCTCACCCTACCGAGGCGACCGCGTGCCGCGGCCGTCCTCCTCGACGAGGAAGTCCCAGACCTGCTCGGCGTAGTCGTCCCACGACCCCAGCTCGTGCTTCGCCGTCTCGGCCTTCATCCGGTCGTAGGCCTCACGGTCGGTGAGCATGGTCCGCAGCGCGTCGACGATGGCGTGGTCGTCGCGGGGATCCACGAGCAGCCCGCCCAGCGGTACGCCGTCGGGCGCCAGGATGTCGCGCGTGCTGCCGAAGTTGCTCGTGATGACCGGGGTGCCGGCGGCCAGCGACTCGGCCACAGGGAGGCCGAAGCCCTCGTTGAGCGAGGGGAACACAGTGCAGTGAGCCAGCTCGAGCGCCGCCCAGAGCTGGGTGTCGGGTAGGCCTCGCACCGAGTGGACGGGCCGGCCCGCACCTTGGAGATCGCCGATCACCTCGTAGAACTCCTCTGCCTTCCACGACGCCGCACCGACCAGCGTGAGGGTGAATCGCAGTCCCTCACGCCACAGCAGCTCGGCCGCGTGCAGGATGGCGAGGTGGTTCTTGCGGGGCTCATGGCTGCCGACGACCAGCACCATGGGCGCCGAGGAGAGGCCGAGGGCATGCTCGGTCTCCCGGAGTGCATCCTCCGTCGCGACCTGACCGGTCACCGGCAGAGTGATCCCCTTGACCACCGGGCCGTCCTCTCGGACCCCGGCGAGCATCTCCCGCCAGCCGCCGTACTCGATCGCCGCGGCATCGGAGATCGCTGCGATCCGGTCGACGCTGCGACACGACGCGAGATAGCGGGCGAACATGCCGGTCATGCCGGGTGCCACCGAGCTGGCCGTCGTCAGAGGGATGCAGTCATAGCCGATCAGCCCGACGCGGCACCGCGCATAGCGGCTCAGGGCCATGATCCGCGAGATCCGCTCGGGGGCGCCGGCGAGCTCCGGCACGAGATGGGTGCCGGACCAGGGCACGACCACTTCGACGTTCTCGTCGTCCCGATCCTCGTCGTCGGCGTCGTCCGAGCCGACGACACCCTCGAAGATCCGCGCGTGGTTGACGGCGGAGAGCGACCGCAACGCCTTGAGGTCTGAGGTCCACCCCAGGAACTCGATGCCCTCCTTCTGGGCCCAACGGACGGCAACCGCTCGCACGACCCGTTGAATCCCAGAGACGAAGTCGGTACGCGCCGTGTCATGGATGTCGCAGGTCACAGCGCCGGCGACGACCCGCACCTCGGCGACGGGCGCCTCGCGACGGATACCGCGCAATGCCGGTAGCAGCGCTGCCCAGGGACCGTCCAGCCGGGCTGTACGCAGCGCGGTCGCCATCTGCTCGGCCGTGGGCAGTCGGGCAGCCACCACCGAGCGCGCGAGCCAGAGAGCCTCGGGGTCGCAGTCGGCCAGGGCATCGCCGACCTGGGCCACGAGAGCGCTCTCGTCGGACTCCGGGACGTGTCCCAGCGTCGTGAGGACCAGTCGGAACCGGCTGCGAGCAGCCTGGCGCCGGCGGTCGTCGAGTTTGCCGAGGACGACTGCTGCGCGCTCGCGGCACTCCTCTTCGAGCTGCGCGGCCACGGGATCGAGTCTCCGGCTCATGGAACGAGAACCTCCCACACCTCGGCGGCGTATTCATCCCACGAGCGGGTTGATCGCTGCCGGGCCAGACTGACGAGCTGGGCATGCAGCTCGTCGTCGGTCAACAGGCGGCGCATCGCATCGGCGATGGCGTAGACGTCCTGGGGATCGACCAACAGCGCGCCGTTGCCCTCCGCGATCTCCCGCGTGCTGCCGAAGTCGCTCGTGATGACCGGCACGCCGTACGACAGCGCCTCGGCGACAGGAAGCCCGAAGCCTTCGTGCAGCGACGGGAAGACGACCATCCGAGCGGTGCGGTAGACGGCGTCGAGAATCGCATCCGAGACCTCGCGGTCGAGATAGATCGGCCGGCCGTCCGTGTTGAGCCGTTCGGCAAGCTTCCTCATCTCGTCGGTCTGGCCATGCGACGGTCCGACGAGCCGCAGCTGGAACTTCAGGCCCTCCCGCCACAGGTGCTCCGCCGCCTCGACGAGCGCCATCTGGTTCTTGCGGCGGTCGACCGTGCCGACGCAGATGACCTCGGGAAGTGGTGGACGGGACACGGCATCGCCGCCAGTGACCGTCCCGGCTGTCGGCAGCCCGCACGTGACCACCTGCGGGCCGGTCAGCCCCTGAGCCGGCAACGTGGACGCGAAGCCGCGGAACTCGGCCGCGGCGCTGCCGCTGATCGCCGCGACGACGTCGACGTACTTCACCATCTCGAGATACTCGGCGAACTTCTCGCGGTCCAGCTCGGTCACGAGCTCGGCGCTCACCGCCGGGATGCAGTCATAGCCGATCACTGCCACTCGGTTCGGCGAGAACTCGGCCAGGCTCGCCAGACGCACGCCCTGCTCCGCGACAGGAACCTCGAGCAGCACGACGGGCACCTGCCACGGGATCACCCGCCGACCGTCGGCACTGGGCTCGGCGGCACTCTCCAGCCCCATCACCCGGCGGTGCTCGCGACCGGAGAGGCCGCGCAGCGCCTTGTCGTCGTCCCATCGCACCATCAGCACGTCGTGAGACTGCGCCCACAGGGGAAGCACCCGCCGCACGACCCGTTGAATGCCGGTCGAGAGGTCGCTGCCCGCCGTGAAGTGCACGTCAACGACCGGGCGATCGGTCACCAGCTCCACCTCGGCCGCCGCATCCGCGGATGTCATCACGGCAGCGGACTCGTTCAGGAGCCAGGTCATGGCGTCACGCGTCGAGAGCAGCTCCAGGCGACGACGGGCACGGCGTACGGCGTCGGCCGGGGGCAGTCCAGCCGTCATGGCGGCGAGCAGGAGCCAGACCCGGCTGGAGTCGAGGTCCTGTCGGACGCCGGCCACCAGCGCCTCCATCAGCTCGGCGGCGTCCGTGGCGGGATCGCCGGATGCCTGCGGAGGATCGCTGAGCAACGCCGGCGCGACCGATCGGAGTCGCTGGTCGAGCGCCCGCAGCATTGCCTCCCGAGTCGGCGATGTCACTGACCGGGCGCCTTCGATCGGGCCCATCGCAGCGGCTTGGTGACCCGCCACGATGAGCTGTTCTCGATCCGGCTGATCCGCTCCCGCAGCTCCTTGAGCTCGCGTCGGTGGGCAGCGGATCGGTCGAGATTGCGCTTCTTGACCGCCGTCAGGCGGTTCTCGAGCCGCTCGCGCTCCTTGAATCCCTGAGTCCAGCGGTCGAGGGCCACCGCACGCCAATGGACGAGGTCCTGCCATACCCGAGCGAGCTCCGCGGACACCCGGTCGTGGGCGTCCCGCGCCGCGGCCAGCTCCTCGCCCTGCTCGACCTGGGCGAACGTGGTGTACCGGTCGAAGACGCAGACGGGGTAGCTCAGTGCATCCTTGAGCTCGGGGTGCTCGGCGGCCACGTAGTAGCGGGACAGCCCGTCGAAGATGGCGAACTCGTAGCCGGCCGACAGCAACAGCCCCTCCCACTCCTCGTGGGTCGGCACCGTGGAGTTTGGCCTGGTCGCCTCGACCACGACGACCCACGGTCGGTGCCGCTTGAAGTCCATCGACCGCAGCGCGTCGGCCTCCGCCCCCTCCACGTCGACCTTCAGGAAGTGGATGGTGCCGGCCAGGATCTCCGCATCGCAGACTGCGGCCAGGCTCGTCGTCGGCACGACGACCTCCTCGACCTCGAAGCCCTCCCCGGAGTGCTCGTACGCGATGTCGTCGAGCAGGGTCGACAGGCCTGTGGTGTCGCCGCCGCCATTGGTCGCGACGACCTGGTGCAGCACGAGCTCAGTCGCCTCCTCCGAGGACACCGCGGCCTGGATCACCAGGTCGCCACGGCGCGCGTCGCGGAGCGCATCGGCCAATTGCGGGACCGGCTCGACGTTGACTCCTCGCCATCCCCGGTCGTAGAAGGCCTTGGTCACGGAGTCGCTGACCGGGTCCCAAGCACCGACATCGACGTAGCGACCATGTGGAATGTGTCCGAGAGCCCGCCACAACAGCACGTCCTCGCCGTTTTGGGCATAGGAGACGAAGGTGTCACCGTTCACCCGCGGCATGGTACCGGGGTCCCCACGCTCTTCCCGCTTCGCCGCGGCCCTCACCGGGGCAGTTACGATCTGGGCCGCAGACTGGAGGTTGGATGACGAGCGAGGTTGCCCTGATGGTGCGGCTGCAGGCCGCCGCGGGCCGGCCCGGCACCGCTGCGGCGCGCGCCTACTCGACCTGGGGCGAACATGCGTTCGGCTGGATGGGGCTCGGTCTGGCCGGAGCGCTCGTCGACGCCCGCCGGCGCAGGGACTGGCTGGCCGTCACCGGAGGAGCCTTCCTCGCCCACGGTGGCGCCGTGGTGATCAAGCGAGTGGTCCGCCGTCGTCGCCCCTTCGACCCTCGCGTCGAGGTCCGGGTGCCCACTCCGTCCGACCTGAGCTTCCCGTCGGCCCACACGTCGTCGACGACGGCGGCCGCCGTGGCCCTCGCCCCGATGATCGGTGCGCCGGCGGCCACCGGCCTGGCCGCCACCATGGCCCTGGGCCGGGTCGCACTCGGGGTCCACTACCCGTCGGACGTCCTGACCGGGGTCGCCGTCGGAGTTGCCGCAGGCACGATCGCACGGCGCTGCGTCGAGAGCGCGGACCGGTGAGCGCGTCGAGCGCCGCACGCGGCCTGGTGCGTACCGCCCGGCCCCGCCAGTGGGTGAAGAACGTCCTGGTGGTCGCCGGTCCGCTCGCCGCCGGCAACCTCTTCTCGCCCGACCCGGCCCGGGCGGTGCTGGTCGCCTTCGTCAGCTTCTGCATCGCCGCGTCGTCGGTCTACTTGATCAACGACGCCCTCGACGTCGAGGCGGACCGGGCGCACCCGACCAAGCGCAACCGCCCGATCGCCGCCGGCCTGGTCTCCGTCCGCTCGGCCTACGTCACCGCTGCCGCGCTGATCGTCGTGGTGCTCGCCGCGACCTTCGCGCTCGGCTATGCCGAGCTGACCCTGCTGCTGGCCGTCTACATCGCGCTCCAGCTGGCCTACTGCATCTTCCTCAAGCACCAGCCGGTCCTCGACCTCGCTGTCGTCTCCTCCGGCTTCCTGCTGCGTGCCGTCGCTGGAGGCGTCGCGGCCGACGTCGAGCTGTCGCCCTGGTTCCTCCTGGTCGCCGCGTTCGGCTCGCTCTTCATGGTCGCCGGCAAGCGCTACTCCGAGGTGCACGTCGTCGGCGAGGGCAACGCGACCACCCGCCCGAGCCTGGAGCTCTACTCCCAGAGCTACCTCCGGTTCGTGTGGAGCATCGCGGCGGCCGCGACCGTGGTCTTCTACAGCCTGTGGGCCGTCGGCGGCGAGACCGTCCCGACCACGCTCGCGGAGCTGTCGATCGTCCCGTTCGTGCTCGCGATGCTCAGGTATGCCGTCGACATCGACCGCGGCGCCGCCGGCGAGCCGGAGGCGATCGTCCTCGGCGACCGCGTCCTCCAGTTCCTCGGCGTCCTCTGGCTGGTGGTCTTCGCCGCAGGAGTGCTCACACGTTGACCCCGTCCGACCACGAAGGAGCCACCGTGCCAGACACCCGACACCACGACTACGACGTCGTCGTCGCCCTGAACTACTACACGCCGTACGTCTCCGGCGTCACGGAGGCGGCCAGGGTGACCGCGGAAGGCCTCGCGACCCGGGGTTGGAAGGTCCTCGTGGTCTGCGGACGGCACGAGCCCGGCACCCCCACGCACGAGACCATCAACGGCGTCGACGTGATCCGCACCCGGGTCGCGGCCCGGATCGGCAAGGGCATCATCAGCCCCGGCTTCGTGCCGACCGTCGCCCGTTGGGCGCGACGGGCCCGCCTGGTCCACCTCCACGCCCCCATGCTGGAGGCGGGGGCGATCGCGAAGGCGATCGGCAAGGACGTGCCGCTGGTCGTGACCTACCAGTGCGACGTCGACCTGCCCGACTCGGCCTTCAACCGGTTCCAGGTGCGCGCGCTCGACCGCTCCCACCGGATGGCCGTGCGCCGCTCGGCCACGGTGTGCGTCACGAGCGAGGACTACGCCGAGTCGAGCCGACTCGCCGACGACCTGCGTGGGCGCACGACCGAGCTCCCCGCCCCGTCGCTGCTCCGCACCGGCGGCTCGCCCGCGTACCGCGACGGCGAGGGCCTGCACGTCGGCTTCCTCGGCCGGATCGTCGAGGAGAAGGGGCTCGAGTACCTCGTCCGCGGGTTCCGCGAGCTCGGCCCCGACGCCCGGCTGGTGATCGGCGGCGACTTCGCGAAGGTGGCCGGCGGCAGCGTCGTGGAGAAGGTGCGCGCCGCCATCGACGACGACCCGCGGGTACGGATGCTCGGCTTCGTCCCCAACGAGGCAGTGCCCGACTTCTACGCCTCCATCGACGTCTTCGCGCTCCCCTCGATCAACTCGCTCGAGGCGTTCGGGATCGTGCAGGTGGAGGCCATGATGCTCGGCGTCCCGTCGCTCGCCTCCGACCTGCCCGGCGTGCGGATGCCTGTGCGCCACACCGGCTTCGGTGCGATCGTCCCGCCGCGCGACAGTGGGGCGATCGCCGCGGCCCTTCGCGAGATCGAGGCTGCGGACTTCGACCGCGAGGCCGGAAGCGCGCGGGCTCGCGAGCTGTACCTCGCCGAGAACGTGGTGGAGCGGCACGCCGAGCTGTTCGACCGGATCGCGCCGACGTCGCCCTAGGGACTGGCCGAGCCGCTGAGCTCGGGGATGTCGTAGACCACGACCCCCTCGGTCGCCCGCCCCACGCCGGGGTAGATCTCATCCATGACGCCACGCCAGAACCGGTCCGCGGCGTCGATGAGCACGAGCTCGACCTCGGTCCGCTGGAGGAAGCCAGGCAGGTTCGTCTTCCAGTCGTAGTCGATGGTGGGGTCGAACTGTGCCTGGAACAGTGCCATGCCGGTCGGATCCTCGAGGGCCTCCGGAAGACTCGCACCACCGCCGTTGCCTGTGGGCGTGTTGAACGCGAAGCCGGTCGCCTCGCTCCACCGCAGACCCGGCCCCATCTCGCCGGGCGCGAGCACGAGGACGTTGTCGCCGGCATCGATGTCCTTGCGCCAGTGGCCGTCGGCGAAGTAGGCAGGCACTGAAGTGTCGACGGGGAAGGTCATCGCTGTCAGATTCGGCAGGACGAGGACCACTGCCAAGACTGCGAGGACACCGGTCAGCAGCCTCGGCAGCTGTCGGCTGGTCCAGACCAGGGCGACGAGCAGGGCGGCAGCCATCCAGACGAACGACGAGAACCGGACCGGCAGCGCGTGCTCGATGACGGGTAGATGAGTGGCCACGAGCCACGGCATGTCCACCGTCGGCTTGCCGGCGATGGTCAGCGACGGCCCGAAGCTGCAGACGAGGGCGATCGCCCCGAAGACGAGGAGCGCCACGAGCCGGCGGCTGCCCCGGGCGACCCAGAGCACGCACAACACGAACACGATGAGGGGCACCGTCAGGTAGGCGGTGTTCTCGGCGCCATTGCCCAGCCAGGTGCTGCGTAGGGGGGCGAAGGTCCTGGACCCGAACTCCATGAGCTCCGTCGGTGCCAGCAGGTTCGTCAGGTCCGCCGGATAGCTGCGCACGGGGTTCGCGGCAGTCTCGGGGATTCCCGACCTGAACGAGGCGTAGATGACCGGAGCGCCCAGGACCAGACCGCCGATTCCACCGCACACGGTCGCGATGCCGGCCCGCACCAGTGGCCGCCGGTGGCGCTGCTCGGCGATGACCAGCGCCACCGCCCAAGCAACGAGGCCGAAGGCGATCTGGGTGACGAACAGCTCGGACGACGACGCGAGGGTAAACGCGATCACGACAGCCACCCCGCAGGCGAGCCAGCGTAGGCGAAGGCGGCCGTTGACATGGCGCGCCACCAGCCAAGCGATGGCCGGGAGACCGAAGATCCACATCAGGTTCATGTGACCGAGCCCATGGCCTGCGAAGTACGGCGCCACGACGACCAGGCTGCCGGCCAGGAGCGCGCCGATCCGGTTCGCTCCGAGCTCGATGGCCAGGAGATAGGTCGCCACGGCCGCGAGCACGATGGGCAGGAGGAAGGCGACGTTGTAGCCGGCCGTCCCGCCGAACAGCAGCGTGACCGGGGCCACCAGGAGGGAGGGGCCCGGGATCGAGATCGCGTTGCCGAGGTCCAGGCCCTCGGGCGCGTACATGACGTGGGTGTAGAACGGATCCTGCCCGTTGACGAGGGCGTGCACGTTCCACGCGAGGTAGAACTCGAACGCGTTCGAGTCGCCGGGGTTCGAGAGTCGGAGGTGTCCGAAGCCACCGAGCACCGGACGGGCCCACACTCCTACGGTGAAGACGGCGAGCCACAGCATCGAGAGAAGATGCGCGACTCGAGGACTGGGGCGCCACGTCGGTTTGAACATCGCGGCGGATCCTAGTCGCTGGCCCCGTCGATACCGGCACCGACACGGCCCGCCGAACCGCGGACGCGGCGGCTCGCAGATTAGGGTGGCCCTTCCGCCGTCTAGCTCCAGGAGGTTCCCTTGCTCGCGCTCGAGTGCCCGACCCAGTCCTACGACTGGGGATCGGCCGACGCCATCCCTGGATTCCAGCGGCGCCAGCCCGAGGGCGGGCCCGTGGCCGAGGTGTGGGTCGGCACGCACCCACTCGGCACCGCCCAGTACGTCGACGAGCAGGGCGAGAAGCGCCCGCTCACCGGGCCTGCGGGCGAGCTCGACTTCATGCTCAAGGTCCTCGCCGCCGACCGTCCGCTGTCGATCCAGGCCCACCCCAACGCCGGGCGCGCCCGCGCCGGGTACGAGGCCGAGGAAGCACGCGGGATCCCGATGGACTCTCCCGAGCGGGTGTTCAAGGACCCGTACCCGAAGCCGGAGATGGTCTACGCGCTCTCCACCTTCGACACCCTCGTCGGATTCCGGCCGACCGCCGAGATCCTCCGCGTGCTGATGCCGCTCGGCCACCCCACCGCGAAGGCGCTGACGAAGCAGCTGCGGGACAACCCCGGCTTCGCCGGCATCGTGAAGCTGGTCGAGGGCCTGCTCTCCGATCCCCCGCCGGCCGACGCCGTGGCGGAGATCGTCGACCAGTGTCGTGACGCGCTGGCCGAGGGCATCGACATCAAGCGCGCCTATGCGACAGCGGTCGAGATCGAGGCCTACTACCCCGGCGACGTGGGCGTCGTCGTCTCGCTGCTCCTCAACCGGCTGACGTTGCAGCCCGGCGAGGCGGCGTACCTCGGCACCGGCATCATCCACGCGCACCTGAAGGGCATGTGCCTGGAGGTGATGGTGTCCTCCGACAACGTGCTGCGGGCCGGCCTCACCTCGAAGCACGTCGACGCCGAGGGGCTGGTGCTGTGCCTGGAGGAGGGCATGTCGCGGGTCGCCCGGGTGACGCCCCAGCTCTTCAGCACGTCGACCGACGTGTTCAGCCCCACCCGCGAGTTCGCGCTCTCGGTGACCCAGAGCTCGCAGGCCGACCCGGCCGGCGCGATCCTCCCCCACCGCGGCAAGCGGCTGCTGGTCTGCACGGGTGGCGAGGTCGCCGTGCTCAACGCACGCGACGAGATGCTCCATCTGCGTCGCGGTGATGCCGCCTACGCCGACGACAGCGACGGCGAGCTCCGGATCATCGGCACCGGCGAGGTCGCCCAGGCCTACGTCCCGTCCGGTGCAGCGGGACGCCTCGACGACCTGCTCTGAGCTCAGGCCCAGCGCACGACGAAGAACGACGACTCGCCGCGGCCGGGCTTGAGGAACATCCTCCCGGCGAGGTACTGCGCCGCCATCGGCAGGCCGTAGCGCAGGCCGTCGAGCAGCTTCGGCCAGCTGGAGTAGGGGAAGTTCCACATCCCGTCGGTCGCCTCACGCTCGACGACGAGCCCCTGATCGGTCAGGAACCGCCGCCATTCGTCGTGTGACTTCATGTTGATGTGGGTCGGGTCGCTCAACGCATTCCACGCCGGGCCGTGAATCGCGGCGGCTCGCCCCGCCGGGTCGGGCATGACGATGAACCCGCGCGCACCTGGTGTCGTCGTCTTGCGCAGCTGCTCGATCAGTGCGATGAGCTGCTCGTCGGGAATGTGCTCGAAGACGTGGACCGCCGTGAAACCGTCGTAGGTGGCGGTCGGCAGGTCGTCGCCGGCCTCGTAGACCGTGCTGCCCGGTGAGTTCTCGCGTGCCCGCGCCGCCGACCAGGCCGAGACCTCGTAGCCGTCGGACGGGACCTTCTGCGAGAGGCGGGCGAGCAGCGTGCCGGTGCCACAGCCGACGTCAAGTACGCGCGTGGGCTTGAGATAGCGCTGGACGAGCCGGACGTAGAGCAGCAGTGCGGGCCGATCATCCTGCTGACCGTTCGCGTCGTAGTAGCTCTCGTCGTAGTCCATCGGGGCTCACCTCTCGTACGGGGTCGGGGCGTCAGACCCCCGAGACACTCACCCAGCCCGGAGTGCGGGCTGCCGCGCCGTCCGGTCCTCTCCGAGGGGGTCCGCTGGACGCCGCTGAACCCTACCTCAGGCCGTTCTCCCCCCTTCAGCCCGCGAACGACACTAGGGTGTCGCCCGTGAGCGACCCTTACGGCCAGAACCCGCCGCAGAACCCCTACGGCCAGAACCAGCCGCCGAACCCCTACGGTCAGCCGGCGCCGCCCCCGCCGCCGACCCCGTACGCCTCCGGCTCCGGCGGCGGCTACGGCGCCCCCGGGGCCTTCCCGGGTGGGTCCGACCCGATGCCGCCGAAGACAGACGGGATCTCGATCGCCGCGCTGGTGACCAGCCTGCTGTGCTGCCTGGCGCCGGTGGGCGTGGTCCTCGGCTTCGTGGGGCTCTCGCGGACCAAGGGCGGACAGCGCAAGGGTCGGGGGCTGGCGATCGCCGGCATCGTCATCGGTCTGCTGATGTCGATCGGCTCCGCCGTCGCCGTCGGGGCGCTGTTCCTCTTCGCGGACTCCGTGGTGACGCCGGCCAAGGCCGAGGTCGGGCAGTGCGTCGACATCGACGAGGACGACGGCACGGTGCTCATGCGGAAGAAGGAGTGCACCGAGGAGCACGACGCCGAGATCGTCGGCGTCGCCAAGGTGACCTCCGACAACCTCAGCGAGATCGAGGACGGCATGGCGAGCTACTGCGCGACCGCGATCGACCCCGACGACCTGACCAAGCTGGCGCCGTACATCCAGGACATCAACGCGGTCATCGAGGACCCGGAGAAGGTCGAGGTCGGCGACCACCTGGTCTGCTACGTCGAGCCGGACGACGAGCTGACCAAGCCGCTGCTCTGACCCGGGGATGACCGACCCCAGCGGCGGCTATCCGTCCTACGAGCCGGGCGCCGGCCCGGGGCCGAACCCGTACGGCGGGCAGCCGCCGTACGGGTCCCGGGTGTCCTATGACGGGCTGTCGATCGCGGCGCTGGTGTGCTCACTCACCTGCTGCGCCGCGCCGGTCGGGATCGGGCTGGGCATCGCGGGGATCGTCCGCACCCGCGAGCGGCGGCGCGCCGGCCGGTGGGCGGCCGTCACCGGCGTGGTCGTCGGCGCCCTGGTGCTGGTCCTCGGCGTCGGCTTCTTCGTCTTCGCCGCCGTCATGGGCAGCCGCACCGTCTGGGAGGACGACGCCCGGGTCGGGCAGTGCATCGACCGCGACTTCCTCGACGACCCGATCAAGGCGACCTGCGCCGAGCCACACCTGGGCGAGGTGATCTGGGTCGGCCGGTTCGACGACGACCTGGCCCGGATCTTCCGCGACGTGTCCCGCGCCGAGTTCTGCCACGGCCTCCCCGGCCTGGACCCGGCGTACGCCGCGGCGGTGGAGTCGGGGGACTTCGATGTACGGGTGGAGTCGGACTCGTTCGACGAGAGCGAGCCCGACGACGGCGACGCGTTCTTCTGCTACGTCGAGCGCGGTGACGGCGAGAAGATCACCGGTCGGCTGCGGGACGCGGGGCAGCAGGTGGGCGCGTGAGGCGGGTCATGTTCGTGCAGCTGAAGACCGGCTTCGACACCGACCTCGGCCCGTCGTGGATCGGCTGGGTCGACTTCAACCGGTCGTGGAACACCGCGCGCTTCCACGGCCGTGAGCTCCGGCGGACGCCGGGACTGTGGACCGGGAACTTCGCGGACGTGGAGACCGGCGAGACGTACTGGATCTCCGGGCCCAAGCGGGACCGCACCGACACCCGCTACGGGCCGGCGACCACCACCGTCGACGAGGACGCCGTCGAGCCCTACGAAGCATTTCTCGGCGGGGCGCCGTTGCCCGGTCGCGAGAACGGCTAAGGCGCTCCGACCGGGTCTCGGTAGCATCGGACCATGTCGCCGGAGTCGGACCTTCCGTGGCGGGAGTACTCCAAGACGCGGCTGCCGGCCGGGTTCGCCCACGTCCTGGGGAGGGACACCCTCGAGGCCGTCCTGCGTGAGCATGGCGTCCTCCTCGACTCGCTCTTCTTCGATGCCCCCGGCCCGACGCCCACGACTCGAGGCTCCGGCATCGCCATGGTCTTCGACTTCTACTGGGTCGGCGACGGCCGTACCCAGATCTTCGCGAAGAGCCGTGAGGTGCCCCGGCTCCTGATGCGCTGGAACGCGGTGCGATCAGGCGAGCGGGCCGCGGTCGCGGCGGAGGTCACCGAGCGCTGGCTTCCCGAGGCGTGCCGGTGGGCGGCCGAGGCGCGTCGCGCGGAGAACGTGTGGCGGGCGAACGACCACCGTTGGATGCTCGTTCGCTCGGATAAGGGCCTGGCGGTCTCGATCGACGCGGTTGGCCGCCGCTGAGGCGATCCCGCCTCCGCGACTCAGACGACCGACAGCGGCAGCAGCTTCTGTCCCGTGGGCCCGATCTGGATCTCCGTGCCCATCTCCGGGCACACCCCGCAGTCGTAGCACGGCGTCCAGCGGCAGTCCTCGACCTCGACGTCCGACTCCCCCGAGCCGACGGCGAGGGCGTCCTCCCAGTCGGCCCACAGCCAGTCCTTGTCGAGGCCGGAGTCGAGGTGGTCCCAGGGCAGGACCTCGTCGTACGTCCGCTCGCGCGTCGTGTACCAGTCGAGGTCGACGCCGGTGCCCTCCAGCGCAAGGCGAGCCGAGGCGGCCCAGCGGTCGAAGGAGAAGTGCTCGGACCAGCCGTCGAAGCGGCCGCCGTCGCGCCAGACCTGCTCGATGATCCGCCCGACGCGGCGGTCGCCGCGAGACAGCAGGCCCTCGATGATGCCGGGCTTGCCGTCGTGGTAGCGGAAGCCGATGGCCTTGCCGTAGCGGCGGTCGGCGCGGACGGTGTCGCGCAGCACCTGCAGGCGGTGGTCGGTGGTCTCGGCGTCGAGCTGGGCGGCCCACTGGAAGGGCGTGTGGGGCTTGGGGACGAAGCCGCCGATGGAGACGGTGCAGCGGATGTCGTTGCGCCCGGAGACCTCGCGACCGGTGGCGATCACGCGCTTGGCGAGCTCGGCGATCTGGAGCACGTCCTCGTCGGTCTCGGTGGGCAGGCCGCACATGAAGTAGAGCTTCACCTGCCGCCAGCCGTGGGAGTACGCCGTCGCGACGGTGCGGATCAGGTCGTCCTCGGTGACCATCTTGTTGATCACCTTTCGCATCCGCTCGCTGCCACCCTCGGGCGCGAAGGTGAGGCCGGAGCGCCGGCCGTTGCGGGAGAACTCGTTGGCCAGCGTGATGTTGAACGCGTCGACGCGGGTGGAGGGCAGCGACAGCGAGACGTTGGAGCCCTCGTAGCGGTCGGCGAGGCCGGTGGCGACGTCGCCGATCTCGGTGTGGTCGGCCGAGCTCAGCGAGAGCAGGCCGACCTCCTCGAAGCCGGTCTTCTTGATGCCGTTGTCGACCATGGCGCCGATCGTCTCGATCGAGCGCTCGCGCACCGGGCGGGTGATCATGCCGGCCTGGCAGAACCGGCAGCCGCGGGTGCAGCCGCGGAAGATCTCGACGGAGAACCGCTCGTGGACGGTCTCGGCGAGCGGCACCAGCGGGTTGCGCGGGTAGGGCCACTGGTCGAGGTCCATCAGCGTGTGCTTGCGCACCCGGTCGGGCGCCTCCGGATGGTTGGGTACGACGGCCGCGATCTCCCCGGACGCGGCGTACGTCACGTCGTAGAACCGCGGCACGTAGACCGTGCCCGAGACAGCGAGGCGGCGCAGCAGCTCGAGCCGGCCACCGGGCCGGCCCTCGCCCTTCCACTCGCGCACCAGCTCGGAGATCTTGAGCACGACCTCCTCGCCGTCGCCGAGGACGGCGGCGTCGACGAAGTCGGCGATCGGCTCGGGGTTGAACGCGGCGTGCCCGCCGGCGATCACGACGGGGTGGTCGTCGGAGCGGTCGACGGCGTGCAGCGGGATGCCGGCCAGGTCGAGCGCGGTGAGCAGGTTGGTGTAGCCGAGCTCGGTGGAGAAGCTCACGCCGAACAGGTCGAAGGCGCCGACCGGGCGGTGGCTGTCGACGGTGAACTGCGGGATCTCCTGCTCGCGCAGCACCTTCTCCATGTCGGGCCACACGGCGTAGGTGCGCTCGGCGAGGATCCACTCCCGCTCGTTGAGCACCTCGTAGAGGATCTGGACGCCCTGGTTGGGCAGGCCGACCTCGTAGGCGTCGGGGTACATCAGCACCCAGCGCACCTCGGCGGCGTCCCAGTCCTTCGCGACCATGTTGAGCTCGCCGCCGACGTACTGGATCGGCTTGGAGACCGAGAGCAGGTGGGGCTCCAGCCGGGGGAAGACGGACTCGACGGACATGTCCCCGATTCTACGAGGGCGCGGGAGCCCGGGTGACATCGTCGCGGGCGGCGACACCGGCCCCCGTAGGATCGAGCACCATGAGCGCCTCCACCTCCGGACGACTCGGGTGGACGGTGTTCACGCCGCCCCTCGCCGCCATCGTGCTCGCCGTGAGCTGGGGCACCCACCCCGGCCCCCTCGCGGCCAGCCTGATCGGCGTCGCCCTGATCGGCGCGGTGCTGGCGGCCGTGCACCACGCCGAGGTCGTCGCCCACAAGGTCGGCGAGCCGTTCGGCTCGCTGCTGCTCGCGGTCGCGGTCACGGTGATCGAGGTCGGCCTGATCGTGATGCTGATGGTCTCCGGCAGCGGCGACACCTCGACGCTGGCGCGCGACACGGTCTTCGCGGCGGTGATGATCACGGTCAACGGCATCGTCGGCCTCGCGCTGGTCGTCGGGGCGGTGCGCCACCACCTCGCGATCTTCAACCCCGAGGGCACCGGCTCCGCGCTGGCGACGGTGATCACGCTCGCCGGCCTCACCCTGGTGGTGCCGACCTTCACGGTCAGCGAGTCCGGGCCCGTGCTCTCCGGCACCCAGCTGACCTTCGCGGCGCTCGCCTCGTTGGTGCTCTACGGCTCCTTCGTCTTCACCCAGACCGTGCGTCACCGCGACTTCTTCCTCCCCGGCACGACGTCGACGCCCGGCGGCTGGACGGCCCAGGACGACGCCGACGGCGACACCCACGCCGACCCGCCGACCAACCGCGAGACGTGGATCGCCCTGGCCCTGCTGGTGCTCTCCCTGGTCACCGTGGTCGGGCTGGCGAAGGTCGAGTCCTACTCCATCGAGGACGCCGTCGACTGGCTCGGCTTCCCCCATGCCGTCGTCGGCGTCGTGATCGCGATGCTGGTGCTGGCGCCGGAGACCATCGCCGCCGTCCGCGCCGCCCGCCAGCAGCGGGTGCAGATCAGCCTCAACCTCGCCTACGGATCGGCGATGGCCTCGATCGGACTGACCATCCCCGCGATCGCGGTCGCCTCCATCTGGCTCGAGGGCGACCTCGCGCTGGGCCTCGACCCGCTGCAGCTGGTGCTCCTCGCGCTCTCCTCCGTCGTCGGCATCCTGACCGTCGTCCCGGGACGCGCCAAGCCGCTCAACGGCATCGTCCACCTGCTGCTCCTCGCGGCCTTCCTGCTGCTGACGGTGGCGCCGTGAGCCGTCGTACGTCGACCCTGCTGGCCGCCGCCGCGACCGTCCTCGCGCTCGGCCTGGCCGCCTGCTCCTCCGCCGACGAGCCGGCCGACGACGCGGGCCGGATCACACTGACCCCCGCCAAGGACGGCGGCTCCGGCGCCCAGCCGGTCGGCAACCCGGTCGGCGACGGCACCAGCGCCGAGGTCGAGGGCTACCGGATGACCGACGTCCGGCTGCCGGGCGCCGACGCGACCGGCGACGTCGCGTTCCGGATCCTCGACCCGTCGGGCGCTCCCCTGCTGACTTACACCGAGGAGCAGACCAAGCTGCTCCACCTGTACGTGGTGCGTGACGACCTCGACCAGTTCCGTCATCTCCACCCGACCCTCGCCGAGGACGGCACCTGGACCGCGCGGGTCGACCTCGGCTCCCCCGGCAGGTGGCGGGTGGTCGCGGAGTTCATCCCGGAGGGCGCCAGCAACCCGATCGTCCTCGGTACGACGCTGCGGGTCCCCGGCGACTGGACGCCGGTCGACGTGCCCCGGGGCGAGGCGGCCGAGACCGGCAGCGACGGCGTGGTCGAGGCCACGCTGCGCGCCGCGGGCGAGGTCGGCGCCAACGGACGGCTCCGGCTGCGGCTGACCGATGCCGACGGCGAGCCGGTCGCACTCGGCAGCTATCTCGGCACCAGCGCGCACCTCACCGGCTTCGCGGTCGACTCGCGCGGCTTCGTCCACGTGCACCCCTACGGTGCCCCCGAGGTCACCGACGACGGAACCGTGCTCACCTTCCACACCGTCTTCACCCAGCCCGGCGACTACCGCCTGTTCCTGCAGGTGCGCGTCGACGGCCTGCTCCACCAGCTCGCGGTGACCGCGCCCGTCACCGCCGAGGAGGCATCGTGAACGCTCGCCCCGCCCTCCCCGCCGCCGTCCTGGCGAGCGTGCTGCTCCTGGCCGGCTGCGGCGGTGACGACGAGCCCGCGCCGCGCTCGGCACCGACGAGCACCGCGCCGACGACCGCGCCGACCAGCACCCCGCCGGGGAGCACTCCCACGGCCGACCCGGCGCCGGCGACCGCTCCCGTGGTGCACGAGGTCGCCGAGGCGCTGCGCACCGCCGGCAGCGTGCGGGTGCGCGCCACCCTGGGCGGCGGCCCCGCCCGCGAGCTCACCCTCGACGACACCACCCAGGTCGCGCGTGCGCTGGACTCCGTCGCCGTCGAGCAGCTGGTCCACGTCGGTCCCGAGCAGGTCGACGGCGTGGCGACCGAGCACTACCGGGTGACCCTCGACCCGGCCGCCGCGCTGGCCGGCGTCACGCTGCCCGCCCAGCTCGCGGCGCTGCTCCCCGACTCGCTCGAGGCCGAGGTCTGGCTCGACGCGGAGCACCGGCCGGTCAAGGTCACCGCGGAGCCCGGGATCGTGCTGACCTTCGACGACTGGGGCGTGGCTCGCACGCCGTAGCCGGCCTCAGCCTGGATCCACCGATCTGCCGCGTCGCGAGCGTCACCAGATGGGTGCGGTGGCAAGGCGTCCGGCGCGAAGGCAGCCTGGTTGGCTGTCGAGCGTCGGCAACGCAGCCAACGTGCCCAGCTGGTGGCGCGCAGCAGCGGGAGATCGGTGGATCCGGGCTCAGCTTGGCTCAGATGTAGCCGCGGCGCACGGCGATGACCACCGCGGCGACCGTGTTCGGGGCCCCGAGCCGTTCGCGGATCGACGACATCCGCCGCTCCACGGTGCGCAGGGGCAGGTCCAGCTCGGTCGCGACGGTCTTGCTGAGGGCACCCCGCGCGAAGCCGCGCAGGATCCGGACGTCCACCTGGTCGAGCTCCTCGGTGCGCTGAGACATGATCCTGGGCCCTCTCGTGCCGTGCTGGTTCCACCAGATGCCCAGCATCGCGAGCGCTCCGGGCGAGGCGCATCGGACGAGCGACGTGCTCCGGCGTACGCCGTTCGACGTACGCCAGAGGGGTGGCGCCCTGGCATCATGGGGCGGTGGTGGACGCAGCGGGACCGGTGACGCAGGGGCCGGCCCGTTGGCCGGTGACGGCGTCGAGCGCCGGACTCGTGGCCGTGGTGTGGTGGATCAGCTTCGTCGGTCCCGACGTCGGCAGCGTGACCTGGGCCGACGCCATCGTCTGCTCCACCGCGTCGCTCGGCATCCTGCTGCGCGAGCGCAGCCCGCTGGCCGCGCTGCTGCTGTGCACCGGCTGCGACCTGGCGGCCTCCCTCCTCGGCCTGCAGGGCTTCGGCTACCACTTCGCCGCCTGGGTCGCGGTCTACGCCTTCTCGGTGCGCCACACGATGCCGTGGGCGCTCGCGTGGACGCTGCCGACCATGGGGGCGGTGATCGTCGCGGAGACGGCGGAGAAGGACTGGCGCTGGTTCGCGTTCGGCACCAGCCTGGTCGCCGGTGGTGCGCTGGTGGCGCTGGCGTTCGGGCAGGTGATCCGGCTCCGCGAGGAGCTGCTGGTGTCACTGCGCGAGCGCGCGGAGAGCGCGGAGCACTCGCGGGAGTCCGAGGCGGCCGCGCGGATCGCCGGCGACCGGCTGCGGATCGCGCGCGAGGTGCACGACGTGGTCGCGCACCGGATGGCGATCATCCACCTGCGGGCCGCGGTGTCGCTGCGCACCGACGACGACCTCTCGCCGGCCGGGCGCAGGGCGCTGCGGGAGATCGACGAGGCGGCGACGGCCGCGCTGGGCGACATCGACCAGCTGCTGGCCGACCTGCGCGCCGGCGACTCCTCGGCCGTCCCGGTCGTGGCCGGTCTCGACCTCGACGACCTCGTCTCGGAGTTCCGGGACCACGGCCTCGACGTGGTGCTGACGGGTGGCGGCGTCTCGACGGCGCTCGCCCCGCCGACGGTCGAGGTCGTCCGCCGGGCCGCCCTGGAGGGCCTGACGAACGGGCTCAAGCACGGCGCCGGGGCGCCCGTGCGGATCGCGCTGGACGCCGCCGGGGGCCAGCTCACCCTGACCGTCCGCAACAGGTCGGACGACGGCGCCGCCGAGCTCCGCAGCGGCTGGGGTCTCCGGGGTGTGCGGGAGCGGGTCGAGGAGGCCGGCGGGAGGGTCTGGTTCGGCCCCGAGGGGGGCGACTTCGTCCTCGGCGTACGGGTGCCGATCGGAGGCGGGCAGTGATCCGGGTCCTCGTCGCCGACGACCACGAGCTGATCCGCCGCGCGCTGTGCGACCTGATCGCCAGCGAGCCGGGGCTGGAGGTCGTCGGGGAGGCGGCCGACGGCCTGAGCGCGGAGCGGCTCGCGATCGAGCTGCTGCCCGATGTCGTCCTGATGGACGTCCGGATGCCCGGGATCGACGGCGTGGAGGCGACCCGGCGGATCGTCGCCGATCCCCGGGCCGGCGAGGTGAAGGTGCTCGTGCTGACCACCTTCGAGCAGGACGAGAACGTGCTGCGGAGCATCCGGGCCGGCGCCAGCGGCTTCCTCGGCAAGGGGGCCGACACCGACGCGCTCGTGCACGCCATCCGCACGGTGCACGACGGGGGCAACCTGCTCTCCCCCAAGGCGACCCGGGCGCTCATCGACCACCTGGTCGCCCCCGTCGCGCCCGGTGTCCCCTATCCCGGCATCGAGACGCTCACCGCGCGCGAGCGCGAGGTGCTCGGCCTGATCGGCCAGGGGCTCGGCAACGAGCAGATCGCGGCCCTGCTGCAGATGTCGGCCGCGACCGCGCGTACCCACGTCGGCCGGCTGCTGACCAAGCTCGGCGCACACAGCCGGGCCCAGCTCGTCGTCGTGGCCTATGAGAGCGGGATCCGGGTCCCGGGTGCGGTGCGTCCCGAGCTCGGTTGACCGAGGCGTGGCGGGCGGTGTGGCGGGTCCCCGCCAACTCGTTGCCCCTGTGGCGGTCGTCACGTTACGGTCCCAGGGCGTTTCAGATTGAAACGGTTCAAGTGGAACTGATGGAGCACGTACTCATGACGCGACTTCCCGAACGAGGAAGGAAGGCGGCCCCCTCCCTCGCGGCCGCTCTCGGCCTGGCCCTGACCCTGGGGACGACCGGCGCGGTGGCGACGCCGGCGACCGCGGCGCCCGAGAAGGTGGCGACCAGCGCCGCCACGGCCTCGGTCGCCATCACCGGGCTCGAGGTGAACCACCTCACCGACGACCCGCTCGGCATCGACGACCCCGCGCCGGTCCTGTGCTGGGGCATGGAGTCCAACCTGGTCGGCGCCAAGCAGGTCAGCTACCGCATCGAGGTCGCGCGCGACGCCCGCTTCACCAGCCTGGCCTGGGACAGCGGCGTCGTCGCGTCGGACGAGTCGACCGACATCCGCTACGGCAGCACGGGCGACGCGGCCAAGCTGCGCCCAGAGACCGACTACTGGTGGCGGGTGCGGGTCGTCGACAACCGCGGCGTGGAGACCGTCTCCGACGTGGCCCGCTTCTCGACCGGCCTGATGGACACCAAGATCGGCGCCTGGGACGGCGCCCAGTGGATCGGAAGCACGAAGACCAAGCTCGACGCCAAGTCGCTGTCGATCTTCGACGTCAACGCCGGGTTCACGATCAACGCGGGCGACAACGCCTCGTTCATCTTCGGCGCCGACGACCAGCGCTTCACCAGCGACTTCCGCAACGTCTACGGCGGTCCGGGCGGCGAGAACTTCGTCCGCTTCGAGCTCGACCTGTCCGGCGTCACGAGCGACCCGGCGACCAACACCGGCGGCGTGGTCAACCTGTACCGCAAGGGCTACCACGCCACCGACGACGTGAACGGCGACCCCAACACCGCGCCGTACAAGTCCGTCCGGCTGGTCGACAGCACCAACGCCGCGGTCCGCACGCTGTTCACCCCGGCCAACAAGAACGCGCCCCACACGCTGCGCATCCAGGGCAACGAGAGCGCGATGACCTACACGGTCGACGGCGTCGCCCTCACCGGCTTCACGGCTGCCACGCTCACCCTCGGCGCGGGCCGTCCCGGCGCGCTGAACAACCTGAACGTGTCGCCGAACTCGACCATCGACGGCGCCGGAACCCACACGATGGTCACCGGCGGCAACTACAACACCTTCCCGAACCTGAACTCCGTCGGCTTCTCGGTCAAGAACGTCGGCGACGACGTCACGATCACCGACTACCGCATCGTCGACGTGGGCCAGAGCGCGAAGCGCACCCTCTTCGACGCGACCACCGGCGCCAACTACGGCATCTTCACCTCGCTGCCCAACGCGGGGATCACGGCCACGGGCAACACGATCCGGATCAACCCCACGACGCCCGCCCAGGTCGGACCGCGCTACGCCGACCCGTCGTACGGCGCCCAGACCCAGCTCCGCTCGGAGTTCCGGGTCGACCCGGCCAAGGACATCGCGAAGGCCCGGCTCTACGTCACCGCGCAGGGCGCCTACGAGATGCACATCAACGGCGAGCGGGTCAGCGACGACTACCTCAACCCCGGCATGGCGACCTATGCCAAGACCCTGCCCTACCAGACCTACGACGTGACCGACCTGCTCGCCAACGGCACCAACGCCGTCGGCGCCATGCTCGGCCCCGGCTTCTGGTCCGGGATGATGACCTTCACGGGCAGCAACTACAACATGTTCGGAGACAGCGAGGCCCTGCTCGCCCGCATGGTCATCACCTTCGCCGACGGCTCCACCCAGACCGTCGTCACGAACCCGACGACCTGGAAGGCCTTCAACGACGGCCCGAACCGGTACGCCGACAACTTCCAGGGCGTGCGGTACGACGCCGGCAAGGAGGCCAATGTCGCCAACTGGACCACGACGTCCTACAAGCCGGCGCTGCTCAGCAAGTGGTCGACGCCCGACGTCATCACGATGAAGAGCCAGCTCAACCCCGCCCTCGTCTCCCGTCAGGACCAGCCGGTCCACGAGGTCGAGCGGCTGACCGCGAAGCGCGTGCTGCAGACGCACAGCGAGGACGACACGACCTGGACCTACGACATGGGCGTCAACATGGTCGGCGTCCCGACCATCACGATCCCCAAGGGCTCGCTGCGGGCCGGTGACGAGGTGATCTTCCGCTTCGGCGAGACCATCTACCCCGGCAACAGCGACTCCCCGAACACCACCTGGCCCGGCCCCGACCCGCGGGTCAGCCAGCCCACGCCGTACGCCGATCTCTACGGACCGGACGGCAGCTACCGCCCGGGCGTCGCCGGCCGGATCCTGACCGACACCTACCGCGGTGCGCTCGCCTCGGACACCTACGTCGCCTCGGCCGCCGACGCCGACCGCGACGTCGTGATCACGCCGAACTTCACCTTCCGCGGCTACCAGTACATCGAGATCACGGTGCCCCACCGCACGACCGCGCTGCCGCTGGACGGCGTGCAGGGCATCGTGCTCTCCTCGATCGACCTGCCGGAGAGCGACTACGAGGCGACCACCAGCGACGACAACTACACCGGCCGGCTGGCGACGAAGTTCTTCGACAACGCCCAGCGCAGCCAGCTCGGCAACTTCTTCTCCCTGCCGACCGACTGCCCGCAGCGCAACGAGCGGATGGGCTGGACGGGTGACCTGCAGGCCTACGCCCGCTCGGCGACGTACAACTCCTCCGACACCCAGGCGTTCCTGCGCCAGTGGATGGTGGCGCTGCGCGACGCCCAGGGCTCCAACGGCAGCGTCGGGACCACCGTCCCCGTGATCAGCCTGACCGGCGAGCTCGGCGCCGCCATGCCGGCCACGCCGACCTGGGAGGGTGCGGTCGCCCAGGCGCCGTGGCAGCTCTACACGCAGTACGGCGACACGCAGATCATCGAGGAGAACTTCGCGACGATCCAGAAGTGGCTCAAGGGCTACTCCGACCAGCCGCTGTCGGCGGACTACCCGGGACTCACCGCGGGCACGTCGAGCCATGCCGACCACATCAGCATGGATGCCAACACCGAGGCACACATGGTGAACCAGGCGATGTACCTGTACTTCCTGGACATCTCCGCCAAGATGGCCGACATCATCGGCCGGACCGCGTACGCCGAGACCCTCCGGCAGCGCTACACCCAGGGCGTCGACAGCTTCAACCGCCTCTACGTCGACCCGCAGACCGGGTTCACCCTGAACGCCACCCCCGGGGCCAACCTGGTCGCCGGCCGGACCCTGCAGGACTCGCAGGCGTCGTACGCGACACCGCTGGCGCTGGACCTGTTCAGCGACACGATGACGGTCCAGGCCGGACCCGACGCGGGCAAGACCTACCGGGAGTTCGCCACCGAGCGGCTCGCCGAGCTGATCGCCGACCCGGCGAAGAGCAACGACGGCAACGGCCCGAAGGCGGGCACCGGGATCTTCTCCGGCGGCCAGGCCAGCAACAAGCCCTACACGATCACGACCGGCTTCAACGCCACGCCGAACATCCTGCCGGCGCTGACGAAGACCGGTGAGATCGAGACGGCGTACAAGCTGTTCAGCAACGACGAGTTCGCCAGCTGGCTCTACCCGGTGACGCTGGGCGCGACCTCGATGTGGGAGCTGTGGAACTCCTACGAGCGTGGCTTCGCCCAGGGCGGCAACAGCCAGATGAACTCGCAGAACCACTTCGCGCTGGGGGCCTCCCAGCAGTGGATGTACGAGTACCAGCTCGGCATCACCTCCGACGGCGGCAAGGGCTACCGGGAGTTCGTCCTGCAGCCCGTGCCCGGTGGCGACTTCACCTCGGTCGAGGGCAGCTTCGACTCCAGCTATGGCGTCATCGACTCCCACTGGGAGGCCACCGACGGTGAGCTGACGTCGTACGCCACCACGGTGCCGGCGAACACCACTGCCACGCTCTACCTGCCCGTCCAGGAGGAGGTCACCTCGTTCGAGAACATCCCCGGGGTGTCCTTCGTGGGGATGACGGAGCGCAACGGCCTCGACACCGCGGAGTTCAGGGTCGCGGCCGGCGGCTACGACTTCGAGGTCGACGGGGGCACGGTGACCGCGGAGGTCGACGGGGCATGGGTCGTCGACGACACGGTGGCGGTGACCTCGGTGACGGCCCCGGCGGTCACCGGCACCTACGGTCAGCCCAGCGTCGTCGTCGCCACAGTCACGGGCGAGGCGCCCACCGGCACCGTCACCGTCACCCACGGCACCACTCCGGTCGGCTCCGGCACCGTGGTGGACGGCGCCGCGCGGATCACCCTCGGCGCGCTCCGGCTCGAGGCCGGGACCCACCAGCTGGGCCTGCGCTACGCCGGTGACGACGCGAACGCCGCCTCGGCCGGCTCGGTCGGCGTGACGGTGGCGCAGGCGACCACCTCGCTGTCCGCGAAGGTCCGGCCGAAGCGCCCGAAGGCCGGCACCCGGCCCAAGGTCGTGGTGCGCCTGTCCGCCGACGGCGCCGTCCCGACGGGCGTCGTGAAGGTCAGGAGCGGCGGCAAGGTGATCGGCACCGGCAAGGTCGACGCGACCGGCAAGGTCGTGATCAGGCTGACCCGGCAGCCGGCCGGGGTCCGCACCATCCGCGTCGTCCACGCCGGCAGCCGCAACTTCACGGCCGCTCGCACGGCGCTGAGATTGACGGTCCGCCGCTGACCGCGAGAGTGAGCGACGAGGGGCCGGGCCGTCAGGTCCGGCCCCTCGGTCGTCAGCGCACCCTGAGATCCAGCGTGGTCACCGGACTGGTGAAGGTGTCGACCCGGATGCTGACCTGCAGCTGCCAGCTGCCGGTGTGGGGGAAGACCACGTCGGCGGCATAGGTGCCGGCTCCGCTCGGCACCACCGGGATGGCGCCCAGGTCGACGCTGTCGGAGCGCAGCGCGACCGCGGGCGCCGCGGCCAGGTCGAGCGGGTCGCCCGCGAGGTTCTGCACCTGGACGAGCAGCCGGCGCTGCAGCCCCGGCCCGTGGTCGAGCACGGCGAGCACCTTGAGGTCGTCACCCGCGACGCCGGTCACCACCCCGGTGTCCGCGGTCTGCGCCTGGGCGGGCGCCTCGCCGCGCGGCGGCTTCTGGGTGAGGAAGCCGGTCACGCCGAGGACCGCGACCAGCAGCGCCGCCTCGGCGAGGACGGTGCGCCGCACCAGGCCGGTCGCGGCCCGGCGCTGGTCGTGCCCGTCGTCCCCCGCCACCCGCGGCACCAGCCGGAACCGGTTGTACGCCGCGATCGCGACCACCACCAGCACCAGCGCGACCTTCACCAGCAGCAGGCGGCCCCAGGTCTCCTCGAACAGGGGCGCCCAGGCGCCGACGATGCGCCAGCCGAGGAGCACGCCGGTGACCGCGAGCGCCGCGAGCAGGCCGGCGGCGACCGTCGAGAACCGGGCGATCAGGTGGGCCGCGTCCTTCGGCCGCCCGGCGACGGCCGGCAGCGTCAGCGCCAGACCCGCGAGCCCACCGAGCCAGACCGCGCCGGCGCTGAGGTGGAGGGCGTCGGTGACGACGAGCAGCAGCGTCGGCTCGTAGGCGCGGGTGTGCCCCACCAGCGCGGGTGACCAGACCGCGAGCGCGGTGACCAGGTCGACGACCAGCGACGAGCGAGCCTGGCCGGCGGCCCAGGCCGCGACGCCGAGCCCGGCGAGCTGGAGCGCGAGCACCTGGAGGTCGTCCTGGACCAGGCCGGGATCGAAGGAGGCCGGGTCGAGCACGCCGCCGAGACCGGAGCCGAGCTGGTAGGCCCCCGCCAGTGGTACGGCGAGCGCCGCCGCCAGCACCGCGACCAGCGCGCTGCCCCGGAGCACCCGCACCAGCCGCCGTCGTACGTCGTCGGGGAGGCGCACGCCGCGCGCCGTCCAGCTCAGGAAGATCGCCAGTCCGCCGGCCAGCAGCAGCGCGGCGTAGTCGACACCGTGCACGATCCCCTGGACCGTCGGCACCGCCCCGGGGTCGGCCGGCCCGGTCTGCGGTGGCACCACCTTCGGGCTGGGCGCCCCGACGTGGAAGGTCAGCGAGCCGGCGATGGGATGGCCGTCGGCCGAGACGACGCGCCAGGTGACGACGTACGTGCCGTTCGCGAGGTCGCCCGGCAGTCGGCCGGTGACCTCGACGCCCTTCGCGGACGGCTCCACCTCGATCCGCTTGCCCGCCGCGTCGAAGGCGAGCAGGCCGTCGGGCACGAGCTGCACCGGCTCGTCGAAGGTGAAGGTGACCTGGCTCGGCGCCTCGGGGAGGACCGCGCCCTCGGCGGGGTCGGTGGAGACGAGGGTGGCGTGTGCCGACGCCGGACCCGCCGCCCCGACCACCGTCAGGACGGCGACCAGGACGGCGAGGAGGTACGCCGGCACACGCCGGGCCATCGCGGTGCTCAGGCCTTCTTGCCGGAGCGCGCCAGCGCCAGGCCACCGAGGGCGAGACCGCCGATGCCGGCCACCAGGCCGCCGATCGCCAGGCCGTTGCCGTCACCGTCGTCGTCCTTGGCGTCGGCCTTCTCGGTGGCGGCGTCGTCGGACTTCTCGTCCGACTCCGCGGCGCCGCCGTGGTGGCCCTCGCCGGTCGCCTCGGTGATGGTCACGACCGGTGCGGGATTCGCCAGGGCCTCGGGGTCCTGACCCTCCGCCGCGGTCTCGGTCCAGTCGGTCTTGCCCTTCTCGCAGGTCTGGACCACCGGGAAGGCGAGGGTGTCGCCCACCTCGTCGGGCAGCTGGACGGACAGCTCGACCGTGTCGCGGTACCCGTCGGCCAGCGGCGTCTTCGCGGTGTAGACGACCTGGGCGGTCCGCTCGGTGACCTCGTTGCCGTGCTCGTCGGTGATCGGCTCGGCCAGCTGCTCGCTGACCTTCTCGACGTCCCAGCCGGGGTTGACCGTCGGCGTGACCTCGGGGATCGACTCTGGCATCTGGATGGCGAGGCTGGTGGTCGGCGACCCCTCGCAGCCGTGACCCACACTGAAGGTGAGGACGGCGTAGGCGCCGGCGGCGGTGGTGTTCGGCGTGACGGTGACGTGGGCGCTGGCGGCGCCCGCGGTGAGCGCGACGATGCCGAGCGCCGCGGTGGCGCCGAGGGTGGGCAGGGTGAAGCGTCGGATCTGCATGGATGTCTCTTTCGAATCGACTCGGGTGTTCGGAGGGCGCGGCGAACGGCCCGCTCCCCGAACGGGGAGTCAGGCGATCGCCAGCGAGCCCGCCGGTGGACCGCGGGTCGGCGCGAGCGCGCGGTGCTCGCGCGGGGTGCGCGCCGGGCGCGGGTCCGGGCCGGCAGCCCCCCGCACGGCCGGGACCGGTACGACGCCCGGCTCGGTCCAGCGCAGCAGCACCTCCACCGCACGCCGCCGCAGCACCCACATCGCGCCCGTGACCGTGGCGGCCAGCAGGTGGGCGCCCAGCATCGCCGGGGTCAGGCCGAGGAAGGCCGACGCGGCGTGCTCGTGGCCCGGATGGGCGTGCGGGGCCAGGGCGACCAGCCAGGCGTGCCCGAGCACCTGGGCGGCGAGCAGCGCGGGCAGCACCACGCGGATGCCGGCCCGTTCGCGCAGCACGACCCCGCTGGCGGCGTACACGAGGACCGCGAAGCCCGCCAGCCACCAGGCCGACGGCAGCTCGCCCCCGGCCGCGAGGTGCGCCACCACCAGCGCCGTGACGCTCTCGAGGCTGCCGAGCGTCGCCGAGAGACGCACGCGGGCGCGCGGCGTACGGCGGACGGTCAGCACGGGGCCCATCCTGCCGGATGCGTGGTCGGGATCAGCGACCGGCCGCGTCGAGATCGTCCTGATGGCGATGGACGTAGTCGCTCATGCCCGGCACGGTGTAGGCGACCAGGCCGTGGTCCGGCGCATAGACCAGTCCCTTGTTGATCAGGTTGGCGCGGTACGGACCCAGACTGGTGGGCTTCAGACCCATCCGGTGAGCGATCTCGCTCGACGTCGACGGCCCCTCTCCGTCCTCCGCCATGGCGACCAGCATCCGACGCTCGGACTTCGTAGCCCGGTCCCAGCGGGACCTGAAGAACCCGTCGTCCATCCGCTGGAGCCCGACGACCAGTCCGGCCTGGGCGTCGCCCCATGCGATCACAGGTCCGGGCGCCACATCCCAGACCGCACGGCCATACTCCTGCAGGAAGTAGGGGTAGCCGCCGGATGCCTCCACCAGCAACCCGAGCGCCGCTGGCTCGAAGGTGACATCAGCGGTCCGGGCGGGCTCGACGAGCGCCGCAGCGGATTCGGTCTCCGGCAGCGGCGCGATGGAGCGATAGTCGAAGAGCCGCTCGGCGTACGACCGGACGTCGGCCAGGATCCCCGGAAGGTGCGGCAGGCCGGCACCGATCAGGTAGAAATGCCAGCCGCGCTGGCCCGCCTGGTGCTGGGTGACCAGCAGGGCACGCAGCAGGCTCTCGTCGAGATCCTGCAGTTCGTCGATGAACAAGCCGAAGGATCGGTTGTCCTCGCCGAGTGCGGCGCACAGGTCCTGGACCACCTCGGGCAGGTCGATCTCGATGTCGCCACTGTCGGCGCGGCCTCGCGCGAGCTCGACGCCGAGGTCGATGCCCGACGCCCCCAGCCTGACGTTGAAGGCAGTGATAGACGCCAGGGCGCTCTTCACGCGCTCGCTGACCGCCTCGCGCGGCTTGAGCTTGCGCGCCTCAGCGGTCATGGCCCGCGCGAGGATCTGTCGGGCGCTCGCGCTGCCCGCGCTGTCGGGACGTGCTTCGAGAGAGACCACGAACCAGCCCGCGTCCTCGGCCCGCGAGCGCATCTCGTTCAGGAGAACCGTCTTGCCGACGCCCCGGAGCCCGCTGAGGATCAGGCCGCGGTTCGGCAGACCGTTGCGCGCCCGTTCGAGGGTGACCTCGAGTGCCTCCAACTCTCGGTCACGCCCGACCAGCGCCGGCGGGCGAAGTCCCGAGCCTGGGTTGTAGGGATTGAGGCTGGCCTTCACCTACACAACAATAGGCGACTATTGCGAAATCCGTATTGGGTATAATTTTTGACAATCGCCCGCGCGCTCAGCCCCGGACCAGCACCCGCTGCTGAGGCGCGAGCCGCGAGGCCGGGGCGGAGAGCGCCCGCAGGTGGATGTTCTGGAGCAGCCCGACGGCGAGCATGCCGGCGAACATCGAGGAGCCGCCGTAGGACACGAAGGGCAGGGGCACGCCGGTCACCGGCATGATGCCGAGACACATGCCGATGTTCTGGAATGCCTGGAAGCCGAACCAGCAGGCGATGCCGGCCGCGGCGATCCGGCCGAAGACGTCGTCGGTGCGGGTCGCGATCCGCAGCGCGCGCCACAGCACGACGCCGAGCAGGGCCACGATCAACGCGGCGCCGACCAGGCCGAGCTCCTCGCCGGCGACGGTGAACACGAAGTCGGTGTGCTGCTCGGGGACGAAGCCGGACTGGGTCTGCGAGCCGTGGAACAGGCCCT
Source organism: Nocardioides nitrophenolicus (assembly GCF_016907515.1). Taxonomy (NCBI): domain Bacteria; kingdom Bacillati; phylum Actinomycetota; class Actinomycetes; order Propionibacteriales; family Nocardioidaceae; genus Nocardioides; species Nocardioides nitrophenolicus. The sequence continues at coordinate 4,535,464 of NZ_JAFBBY010000001.1, read as the reverse complement.
GCCCGAACAGGCCGCCGTTGCCGACCGCGATCCGCGCCTGCTCGACGTTGTAGCCGGCGCCCTTCGGGTCGAGCGCGGGGTTGGTGAACGCGAGGAAGCGGTCGACCTGGTACTCCTTGAGCATCCCGCTCGACACCGCGACGACCGCGGCGAGCACGCCGCCGCCGGCGAGCAGCGCCAGCCACCGTCGGTGGGCGCCGGACGCGGCGATCACGCCGAACACGGTGGCGGTGAGGACCAGCATGGTGCCGAGGTCCGGCTGGGCGAGGATCAGCACGGCGGGGACGCCGGCGACCAGCAGCATGAGCAGCACGTCGGAGGTGCCGACCCGGTCGCGCCAGCGGCCCTCGCTGCGCTCCGCGACGACCAGCGCCATGCCGACCACGACGGCCAGCTTGGCCAGCTCGGAGGGCTGGAAGGACATCCCGCCGAGGATCAGCCACGAGCGCGAGCCGTTGATGGTCGAGCCCATGACCAGCACGAGCAGCAGCCCGGCGATCGCGAGCAGGTAGCCGATCGGGGCCAGGATCCGCACCCAGCGGTGGTCGGTCACCACCACCAGCAGCATCAGCCCGAGCCCGAGCACGACGTTGACGACCTGCTTGACGAGGAACGCGCGGGTGTCGCCGCCGGTGAGGTCGTCGCGCTCGAGCGTCGCCGACCAGATCAGCAGGCAGCCGAGCAGCGAGAGCACCAGCACCGCGCCGAGCAGGACCAGGTCGAGATCGGCCCACTGGAGGCGGCCGACCCGCCGGGACGCCGTCGTACGCCGGGTGCTGGCCTGGATCCGGTTGCTCATCACTCCCCCTCGGACCGCGCGGGCGGCAGGATCGAGCCGTCGTCGCTGAACGTGGGCAGCTGGGCCGGCGGGGTGACGCCGGGGATGGCCGCCTTGCCGGAGCTGACCTGGTCGCCGTCGACGCCGTACAGCGCCTCCCAGATCGCCCGGATCCCCTCACCGGTCGAGCCCGAGCCGGTGCCGCCCTGGCTCATCATCATCACCACGACGTAGTCCTTGGTGTACGACGCCACCCAGCCGGTCGACTGCTTGCCGTAGACCTCGGCGGAGCCGGTCTTGGCCCGGATCTTGACCTGGTCCAGCGGGAAGCCCTGGAGCTTCCAGCTCATGGTGCCGCGGCTCGCGACACCCTGGAGCGCCTCGTCGAGGTAGCCGAGCACCGAGGCCGGGATCTTGAGCTTGCGCTCCTTCTTCGGCTCGATCTCGCGGATCACCTTGCCGTCGGGCGACACGATCGCCTTGCCGATCCGCGGCTCCCACAGGGTGCCGCCGTTGGAGATGGCGGCGTACCCGCGAGCCAGCTGCAGCGGGGTCACGATGGTGTCGCCCTGGCCGATCGCGAAGTTCGCGGCGTCGGTGATCTTGTACTTCCAGCCCTCGACGCAGAACTCGCGGGCGAACTTGTAGACGAAGTCGGAGGTCTTGGTGTCCTGCGGCTTCTTCGCGATGCCGCAGTAGTAGCCCTTCATCGACTCGTAGTACTTGCGCTTCCACTTGCGGTCCGCGACCCGGCCGGACGCCTCGCCCGGCAGGTCGACGCCGGTGCGCTCGCCGAAGCCGAACCGCTCGGCCTGCTCGACCAGCGGGTCCTTGGCGTCGGCGTCGTCGGGGTCGGAGCCCAGCGTCTGCCAGAAGTGCATGCCGACCTGGAAGAAGAAGGTGTTGCAGGAGACCTCGAGCGCGCGGGCGAAGGTGATCGGTCCGTACGCCGCCGACTCGTGGTTGTGGAAGGCGCGGTTGCCGATCTGGACCGCCGAGGAGCACGGAAGGACCGTCGACGGGGAGTACCCGTGGGTCAGCGCGCCCACGGTCATGAACGGCTTCCAGGTCGAGCCCGGCGCGAACTGGCCCTGGAAGGCGCGCGCCAGCAGCGGCGTCCCGGCCGCCTCGGAGTAGAGGTGCTCGAGCTGCTTGTCGGTGATCCCGCCGACCCACACCGAGGGGTCGTACGTCGGCTGGCTGGCCATCGCCACGATCCGGCCGGTCTTCGCCTCCAGCACCACGGCCGCGCCCGAGTCGGCCTCGAAGTTGCGCTTGGTCACCGGGTCGCGGGTCTGGCGCTGCTTGGCGATCATCGCCGCGAGCTGCTCCTCGACGACGCGCTGCACCTTCGCGTCGATCGAGGTGACCAGGGTGTCGCCGGGCTGGGCCTCCAGGTCGGAGACGTCCTGGCGGACCCGGCCCTTGGAGTCGACCGCCACCTGCTGGTAGCCGGGCTGCCCGCGCAGCCACTCGTCGTACTCCTTCTCGACGCCGGCCCGGCCGACCACCGACGCGCCGTTGACCGAGCTGTCGCCGGTGTCCTCGGCGGACTCGAGCTCGTCCTTGGTGATCGGGCTGAGGTAGCCGAGCACGTGGGCGGCGTTGATGCCGTACGGCGAGGGGTACTCTCGCACGCTCTGCCGGTCGACCACCACGCCGGGGAAGTCCTCGGGCTGCTCGAGGATCCGCAGCGCCGCGCCCTCCTTGACGTCCTGCGCGATCGGGACCGGCTGGTACGGCGAGCCGTTCCAGCACTGGCCGGCCACCGCGCCACTGTCGCCACACAGCAGCAGCTTGGCCTCGATCTTGGCGACCTTGACGCCGATCGCGTCGGAGGTGCGCGCCAGCAGCTCGGCGCGGTCGGCCGCCGACATCCGGCCGATCAGGGTGCGGTCGACCGAGACCACCCAGGTGAGCCGGTTGGTCACCAGCGGGCGGCCCATCGCGTCGACGATCAGCCCGCGCTGGGGCTGCACCACGATCTCGCGGACCGACTGCGACGCGGCCTTGCCCTGGTAGCGCTCGCCCGAGACGACCTGCAGGTAGTAGAGCCGGACGCCGAGGGTGGCGAGCAGGGAGAAGACCAGCGTCTGGATGACGATCAGGCGCAGCCGGCTGCGGTGGGAGGCGGCTGCGGTCACGCGCGCGCCCGGATCCGCTGGGAGGGACGCGGCAGGCCGTCGCGGGTGGCACGGTCGAAGACCCACAGCGTAGCGGGTACGACGACCAGCGCGGCCACCACGTCGAGCACCAGCGCGACCAGCGCGACCTGCAGCGCGTCGCCGATCCCGGCACCCGAGTCGCGCAGCAGCAGCCCGGTGAGCGCGAAGACCGAGGTGCCGACGAAGGAGCCGCCGGCCGCGGCGGCCAGCGCGAGCGGCAGCGGCGGGCGGCGGACGCCCTCGCGGGCGAACCTGCTTCCGGCGCCGACGTCGCCGGCGTTGTCGTGGACCAGGCGGCCCACGACGTACCCGACGATCATCAGGGCCAGCGCCCAGCGCCCGGCGAGATGGTCGGCGGGCGGCGCGATGTCGAGCAGCAGGCCGGCCCAGAAGCCGGTCAGCGTCGCGAACCGGGTGTCGGTGGCGACGGCGGTGGCGACCACGACGAGCAGCACCAGCCCGGGAACGACGCCGAGGCCGCCGACCTCCCAGGCGAAGTGCGGCAGCACCGTCACCTGCAGCAGCAGGGCGGCGAAGACGGCGACGAGGGTGGCGACGAGGCGGCCGCGACGGTTCATGGGCGCAGACTCCCGTCGGCCTCGATGGTGGCGTTGGGCGTGCCGGACGGCACCACGACTCCGACCAGGTCGAGCGCGGTGAAGTCGACCGCGGGGGTGATGACGGCGCGGTACGACGTCTCCCGCAGGGACTCGTAGACCTTGCCGACGGTGCCGATCGGCACCCCGGCGACGTACGGCGAGCCGCCCTCGCTGCCCCACGTGAAGACCGGCTGGCCCATCTTCGGGACGACGTTGTGGTCGGCGAGCTCCAGCTCCAGGCGGTCGTCGGTGCCGAGCGTGCCGTGCCCGCTGACGAAGCCGAGCTCGCTGTTGTCGCCGATCCGGCCGCCCACCCGCGAGCTGTCGTCGACGATGAGCAGCACGGTGGCGGTGTGGGCGGTCACCGAGGTGATCCGGCCGACCAGGCCCTGGGCGGCCACCACCGTCATGTCGGCGCGCAGGCCGGCGTCGGAGCCGGCGTCGAGGGTGACCGTGCTGGAGAAGGACTGGGCCGAGCCGATCGCGATCACCCGGGCCGGCACCAGGGCATAGCCGATGTCGCCGGCGACGGCGCGCAGGCCCTCGAGCTCGGCGAGACGCCGGTCGTCGTAGCCGGCCTTGGCGAGCCGCGTGCGCAGGTCGGCGTTCTCGGCCTCGAGCCGGCTGACGTCGTCGCGCAGCCCGCCGTTGGTGCGCAGCGCGCCCGGCAGGTCGACGAGCGGGCGGACGACGGTCGACACACCGGCCTGGACCGGGCCGACGACCTCACCGACCACCCGGCGGACCGGGTCGAGCGGCGAGCTGTCGCCCCCCGCCTTGTCGACCACCATCAGCGCGGCGCAGGCGAGGACGAGAGCCACCACCAGCGAGCGGGCGGGACGACCGGAGTCGCGCTCGGGGTCGCGGGAGGTGCCGGTCCGGCGTACGGTGCTCGGCCGGGTCGGCCGGGTCGACGGGGGTCGGGTGTCGAGGGCCATCGCTCAGAACCGCCGCTGGTTGGTGACCAGCACCTGCTGGAGGGCCTCGAACTCCTCGACGCAGCGGCCGGCGCCCATCGCGACCGAGACCAGCGGGTCCTCGGCGACGTGCACCGGCATGCCGGTCTCGTGACGGATCCGCTCGTCGAGGCCACGCAGCAGCGCTCCCCCACCGGTGAGCACGATGCCGCGGTCCATGATGTCGCCCGCCAGCTCGGGCGGGGTCTGGTCCAGGGTGACCCGGACCGCGTCGACGATGGCGTGCAGCGGCTCCTCGAGCGCGTGGCGCACGTCGGCGCTGGTCACCTCGACCGTGCGCGGCAGCCCGGTGACCATGTCGCGGCCACGGACCTCGCCCTGCGGCTCGCCGGGGCGCGGGAACGCCGAGCCGAGGGTGATCTTGACGTCCTCGGCGGTGCGCTCGCCGAGCATCACGCCGTGCTCCTTCTTCATCCACGCGATGATCGCGGCGTCGAGGTCGTCGCCGGCCGTGCGGATGGAGAGGGAGGTGACGATGCCGCCGAGCGAGATGACGGCGACCTCCGTCGTACCGCCGCCGACGTCGACGATCATGTTGCCGGTCGCCTCGTGCACCGGCAGCCCGGCGCCGATCGCGGCGGCCATCGGCTCCTCCACGACGTACACGCGGCGGGCGCCGGCCTGGTAGCCGGCCTCCTTGACCGCACGCTGCTCGACCGGCGTGATCGAGCTCGGGACGCAGATGACCATCCGCGGCTTGGCGAAGTAGCGCCGGCGGTGCACGCGCGCGATGAAGTGGCGCAGCATCTGCTCGGTCGCCTCGAAGTCCGCGATCACCCCGTCGCGCAGGGGACGCAGCGCGGTGATGCTGTCCGGCGTACGGCCCAGCATCTGCTTGGCCTGGTGCCCGACCGCGATCACCTCGCCGGTGCCGTCGTTGAGCGCCACCACGCTCGGCTCGTCGAGCAGGACGCCCCGGCCGCGGACGTAGACGAGCGTGTTGGCGGTACCGAGGTCCACGGCCATGTCGCGGCCGATGATGGAGTTCGCCCTCACGCTTCCTCGCAAGACGTCACCGGACCGGCCGAGCGGCAGGTCCGTCCGTGCGCGTCGGGGAAGCCGGCCGATGGAGCGCCGGGGAGACTGCCGAGCGCACGATCCGACGGTCTCCGCTTGCGAGCGTAAGGAACGTCGGCGGCTCAGCCGCGCAGGCACGCCGGTGCGGCGCGCCGGGTCTCAGGAGTCACAGGGGTCACACTGGGCGGGCAAAACTGTCACTTGTCGGGCGTTGCAATGGCCGACAAGTGCCGGAATCGCCGGTCGACCGGCGATTCCTGCAGCCGCCCGCCGCCAGCTCAGCCGAGCCCGGGAAACCAGAGCCCGATCTCCCGCTCCGCCGACTCAGGCGAGTCCGACCCGTGCACCAGGTTCTCCCGGTTGGACAGCGACAGGTCGCCCCGGATCGTGCCGGGGGCGGCCTTGCGGCCGTCGGTGGCGCCGTTGAGCGCGCGGACCACCTCGATCGCCTCGTCGCCCTCGAGCACCAGCGCCACCAGCGGGCCGCTGGTCACGAAGGTGCGCAGCGGCGGGTAGAAGTCGCGCTCGACGTGCTCGGCGTAGTGGGCGTCGGCCGTCTCCGCGTCGATGTGGCGGTGCTCCATGGCGACGATGCGCAGCCCCTTGGCCTCGAACCGGGCCAGCACGTTGCCGACCAGGCCACGGCGGACCGTGTCGGGCTTGAGCAGGACGAGAGTGCGTTGGGTCACGGCGGTGACCTTAGTACGTTCGGCGGATGGGCCGACCATGGGATCCGGGCGCACCACGCGTGGTGACGCTGCCGTCCGGCCGCTCGGTCCGGGGTCGCGGCCTGCGCCGTCCGCTGCCCGACGGCCCGCCCCCGGAGTTCGCGCTCACCCTCCTCGGGCGCCGGCCCGCATCGGCCCCGTGGCCCGGGCGCTGGGTGCGCTGGCCGGACTTCCGGCTGCCGGCCGACCCCGCCGACCTGCGCGCGGCACTCCAGGACGCCCTCGCCCGGGCCGCGACCGAGCGGGTCGAGATCGCGTGCGCGGGCGGGCGTGGGCGCACCGGGACCGCGCTTGCCTGCCTCGCGGTGCTGGACGGCGTACCTCCCGGTGACGCGGTGGCCTGGATCCGGGGGCGGTACGACGCCCGCGCGGTCGAGACGCCCTTCCAGGCCCGGTTCGTGCGCCGGTTCAGCCCCGGTCCAGGGAGCGCGCGATGACCTTGTTGGCCGAGCGCTGGAAGCCGCGCACGATCGCGTCGAGGGTGAGCCGGCGCAGGGTGCCGATGGTGGCCTCGAGCTGCTCGGCGTCGGCGCGCGAGTGGCGGTCGCTGCCCCGGCGCCAGGGCTCGACGACCTCGTCGCGCAGGACGACGGTCAGCTCCTCGGCGAGGGCCGACATGTGGCGCTCGATGGCGTCGCCGGCGGCGCGCATGCCGGCGACGGGGATGTCGACCTGGAGCAGCTGGACCGCGACGTCGAAGCCGTGGACCGGGCTGTAGCGCACCGAGCCGCGCTCGTCGGTGGCGACGCGGAGCAGGCCGAACTCCTCGATCAGGGTCACCTCGTCGTCGCTCAGTCGGCGACCGGCGTGCTGGTCGAGCTGGCGGCGGGTGAGCTCCTGGGGCTCCCCCACCGTCCACGAGGTCAGCATCGCGCGTTGGACGGCGAGGTCCTCGACGCCGGCGTCGGCGGGCAGCGAGGCGAGGTACTTCTCGATCGCCTGGAGGGTGAAGCCGTGGCCCTGCAGCGCGCGGATCATCTCCAGGCGCGCGAGGTGGGTGTCGTCGTACCAGGCCATCCGGCCGCGCCGCGCGGGCGGCGGGAGCAGACCGAGGCTGGCGTAGTAGCGGGTGGTCCGCACGGTCAGGCCCGCGGCGGCTGCCAGCTCGTCGACGGTGCGCAGCGAGCCGCCGTCGTCGGCCTGGGGTGCCGAGTCCACCCCCGCAACAGAACTCATGACTGTCACAGTACGACTGTCATTTCGCCGATGCAACGCGGGGATTCTGGAAAGGGTTGACGTGCGTCACATCGGCGTGGACAGTACGTGTGTGACAGTTCTACTGTCATTGTGCCCCCTCCGAGCCCGTACGACGACAGGAGCGCCATGCCCGCCGACAGCGCCTCGCGGGTCCTCCCGGCCCTCGGCCGGCCGCTGGCGGAGGTCGTCGCGCTGCTCGGGTTCACCCGCCGGGTGCTCACCGCCGCGCTCGACGCGGTCGCGGGGCGCCGGTTCCCGGTGGCGGAGACCGTGGTGCAGACCTGGTACGCGATCCGGGTCTGCACGCTGCCCGCGCTGGCGGTCTCGGTCCCGTTCGGCATCATCCTGGCCCTCCAGGTCGGCGTGCTCGCCCAGGAGGTGGGCGCGGTCGCGTTCACCGGCGCCGGCAACACCCTGGCGGTGGTCCGCCAGGCCTCTCCCCTGATCACCGCGCTGATGCTCTCGGGCGTCGCCGGGTCCGCGATCTGCGCCGACCTCGGCTCGCGCCGGATCCGCGAGGAGATCGACGCGATGGAGGTGATGGGCCTCTCCGTGCTCGAGCGCCTGGTCGTGCCGCGGATGTTCGCGATCGTCGCGGTCGCGGTGCTGCTCAACGGCGTGGTCATGTTCTTCACGATCATCACCACGCTGAGCGTGAGCGTCGTGCTCCAGGACCTGCCGCCCGGCAGCTATCTCGCCTCGGTCACGACACTGGCCCAGCTCTCCGACCTGTGGCTGTCGCTGGCCAAGGCCGCGATCTTCGCGGTGATCTGCGCCCTGGTGGCGTCGTACAAGGGACTGCGCGCCGAGCGCGGCCCCACCGGCGTCGGCGAGGCGGTCACCAGCGCGGTGGTCACGAACTTCGTGCTGCTCTTCGCCGCGAACTTCGTGATCTCCCAGGTCTACAGCACCTTCGCCGGGGGCCCCATCGGATGAGCCACTCCACGATCGAGCGGACCGTCGACCGGGCGGTCGTCGGGCCACTGGCCGGCATCGGCCTGCAGCTGGTGCTGGCCTGGCGGGCGGTCGTGGCGCTCCCGATCGCGCTCACCCGCTACCGCGGCGAGATCCAGCGGGTGCTCGCCGAGGTGACCCTCGGCTCCGGCATCTTCCTCGTCGGCGGCGGCGTGGTCGGCGTGGTGCTGCTGCTCTCGACGCTGACCGGCACCGAGGTCGGCCTCGAGGGCTACCAGGGCCTCGACGTGATCGGCCTGGCCCCGCTCACCGGCTTCATCTCCGGCTACGCCAACACCCGCGAGCTCGCGCCCATGGTCGCCGCCCTCGGCTTCGCGGCGCGGATCGGCTGCGGCTTCACCTCCCGGCTGGGCGCGATGCGGATCAGCGAGGAGATCGACGCGCTGGAGTCGATGGCGATCCGCCCGATCCCCTATCTCGTCTCGACCCGGCTGGTCGCCGCGTGGATCGTGGTGCTGCCGCTCTACCTGATCGGACTGGTCGGCACCTACGTCGCCACGGACCTGATGGTCACCACCTTCTACGGCCAGTCGGCCGGCACCTACGACCACTACTTCCGTACCTTCGTCGCGCCCATCGACGTCATCTACTCGGCGATCAAGGTGGTCGTGCTGACCACGGTCGTCACCCTCGTCCACTGCTACCACGGCTTCACCGCCACCGGCGGTCCCGAGGGCGTCGGCCGCGCGACCGGCCGCGCGATCCGGGCCAGCATCATCTCCCTCACCGTCGTCGACATCCTGCTGACGCTGCTCCTGTGGGGCGCGGACCAGCAGGTGCAGATCTCGGGGTGAGCGGGTGAGCGAGTTCCTGTTCGCCCACACCAAGGCCGACCCGCGTGTCCTGCGGCTGCGACTGGCCGCGGTCGGCGTCCTCGGCCTCCTGCTGCTCGGCGCGCTGACCGGCGTGCTCGGCCTGCAGACCCTCGGCGTCGTCAGCGGCGACGTCCGGGTCACCGTGCGGCTGCCCACCGTCGGCGACACCCTCGGGATCAACTCCGACGTCAAGTACGACGGCCTGCGGGTCGGCCGCGTGGTCGAGGTCGACCCCGCGGGCCCCAGCGCCCAGGTGCTGGTCGCGCCGGAGCACGCCGCGCTCATCCCCGCGAGCGTGGCCGCGCGGGTGCTGCCGGGGACCCTCTTCGGCAACGAGTACGTCGACCTGGTGAGCGGCGAGTCCGCGGCCACCGCGACCGCGCACCTGCGGCCGGGCGCCGTCGTACCCGCCGACACCTCGACGGCGACGCTGCGGCTGATGGACACCTTCTCCGCCACCCAGCGGCTGCTGGCGGCCGTCGACCCGGCGCAGTGGGACGTCGCGCTCTCCCAGCTCGCCGACGCCCTCGACGGGCGCGGCGCCCGGATCGCGGAGCTGGTGCGCGACGGCAACGCCTTCCTGGGCCGCTGGGCCGAGCTCCACCCCCAGGTGCGCCAGGATCTCGACCTGCTCGCCCAGGACGCCGACCTCGCGGCCGACGTCGAGCCGCGGCTGGTCGCCGCGCTGCGCGACACCCGGCCGCTGGCCCGCACCTTCGTCCGGCGGCACGTGGAGATCTCGCGGCTGCTGGCCGACCTGCCCGACCTGCTCGACGGCGAGACCGGCGTCACGACCTTCCTGCGCGACAACGGCGCGGCCACCGCCCGGCTGCTCAACGCCAGCGCCGCCACCCTGGAGGTGTTCGCCGAGCGCTATCCCGCGTTCGCGGAGCTGCTGCGCAAGGTGCCGGTGCTGCTGCGCAACGGCGCCCACGCCGTGAAGGACGGCCGGATCCAGATGGAGGGCGTGCTGGCGCCCCAGCTGCTCGACCCGTACGACGCCACCGACCCGAAGGACTGTCCCACCTATCGCGGGCTCACCGGCCCCTGCGGAGGCACCCGATGAGCCGCCAGCTCAGCGAGCTGCGCCGGCACCGCGGCGCGGTGCTCGGCGTGGCCGTCTTCGCCCTGGTCGCGGTGGTGCTCACCAGCATGGTCGCCGGCACCCTGTCCCGAGCCCAGCGCGGCGACGCGATCACCGTCACCGCGGTGTTCCGCGACGCCACCGGCCTGCGCGCGGGCGACGACGTCCGGATCGCCGGGGTCCGGGTCGGGCGGGTGACCGCGACCCGGCTCGGCACCGGCGACGAGCGCGGGCTGGCGGTGGTGACCATGAGCGTGCGGGCCGACCGGTCGCTCCACGACGACGTGACCGCGTCGGTCGACTACCTCAACCTGATGGGCCAGCGCTACGTCGCCCTGGCCCGGCCCGACCGCGCCGCCGAGGCCGGGCGGCTCGCCGACGGCGCGCGGATCCCGCTCGCCCGCACGCGTCCGGCGCTCGACCTGACCGCGATGTTCAACGCCTTCCGCCCGATCTTCGACCTGCTGCAGCCCGCCGACATCAACCAGCTCGCGACCAATGTCGTCGAGGTGCTGCAGGGCCAGGGGCCCACGATGGCGCACCTGCTGGACCAGACGGCGCGGCTCACCTCCGGGCTCGTGGACCGCGACGCCACCCTCGCGAAGGTCGTCGACAACGTCACCCTGGTCCTCGAGACCACCGACGAGCACCGCACCGAGATCACCCGCCTCGTCGACGGGCTGGCCTCGCTCACCGGCGGCCTCGCCCGCGACCGCGACCGGATCGCGACCAGCCTCGACTCGATCGCCCGGCTCTCGGCCACCACGGCCGACCTGGTCGGCGAGGTCAGCGGCCCGGCCGTCGACGTGGCCGGCCTGAGCGCCCCGTGGTTCCGCTATCTCGCCCAGCGCCGCGACCTGCTCGTGCAGACCGGCGCCGCGGTCCCCCAGCAGCTCGACACCTACCTGCGCACCCTCGGCTACGGCAGCTACCTCAACGTCTACGTGTGCACCCTCGCCGCGGGCGGCGCCGGGGTGCCCGCCACGCTCGACCTCGGGGTCACCGGCGACCGGCACTCGAAGAGGTGCCGCTGATGAGCGCCGTGCTCGGACGTCTCGCCTGGCCGCTGCGCCTGGTCGCCGCCCTGGTCGTGCTCGGCCTGCTGCTGCTCGGCGTGCGCGCGCTGGCCGGCGACCCGGCGTACCACGCGCGCCTGCGGCACGCCGCGGGACTCGAGCCGGGCGACGACGTCCGGATGGCGGGCCTGCGGATCGGCGAGGTCATCGCCGTCACCGCGGACCGCGACCAGGTCGACGTCCGGTTCCGCCTGACCGGCTCCCCCGCCGACCTCGGCGTCACCGAGGACAGCGCGGTGCAGGTCAAGCTGCTCTCCATCCTCGGCGAGCGCTTCCTCTCGCTGGCTCCGGGCACGGGCGCGCCGCTCGGCGACGACAGCACGATCGCGGTCGCGCACGCCGTCGACAGCTACACCATCGAGCGGTTCTGGCTGGAGTCCACGCCCCAGGTCGAGGCGCTCGACCTGGACCGCGTGCGGCAGGCGGTCGGCGTCCTGGCCACCGATGCCGCGATCGACCCGGCCGCGCTGCGCGACGCCCTCGACGGGATCGCCGGGGTGTCGGCGCTCGCCCAGGACCGCGAGCACCAGCTCGACGCGCTGCTCGCCTCGATCCGCAAGGTCACCGACCTGGTGCTCGCCCAGACCGGCCAGCTCGACCGGGTCCTCGCCGACGGCACCACGGTGCTGCTGATGGTGCGGCAGCGCGAGGACACGCTGCGGGCACTGCTCGCCGACGCGCGCCGCTTCGTCACCGGGCTCACCGCGCTGGTCCGCGCCACCGCGCCCCAGCTGAAGCCGGCGCTGCGCGACCTGCGCACGGTGTTGAAGGTCCTCGACGAGCACCGCGCGAAGCTCGACCGGACCATGGAGCTGGCCGGACCCACCATGCGGGTCTTCACCAATGCGACCGGCGACGGACCGTGGCTCGGGGTCAACGCACCCTGGGCGATCGTCCCCGACGACCTGGTCTGCTCGATCACGCCGGAGGACTGCAAGTGAACCGGCAGAAGATCCTCACCGTGGCCGGCGCCGTCGTCGTGCTGGCCCTCGTCCTGTCCGGCGCCCGGCTGCTCGGCTGGCTCGGCGGCGACGACCCCGACGAGCTGGTGGTGACCGCCGACTTCGCCGACACGACGGGCGTCTACGTCGGCAACGACGTCACCTACCTCGGCGTGAAGGTCGGCGAGATCGTCCGGATCGAGCCACGGGGCGCGACCATGCGGGTGGTGATGCACCTCGCGCCCGGCACCCGGGTCCCCCGCGACGCTGGCGCCGAGATCCTGCAGGGCTCCCTCGTCACCGACCGGTACGTCGAGCTCGGCCCGGCCTGGACCGACGGACCCACCCTCGCGTCGGGCGCCCACATCGCCGCCGACCACACCCGGGCGCCGGCGACCGTCGACGAGATCGCGAAGGCGATCGACGACCTGGTGCTCGCCCTCGACGGCGGCCCCGACGGGTCCGGCGTCGGCGGCAAGGGGCTCGGCGACGTGCTCGCCGCGACGGCCAGGACGCTCGACGGCAACGGGCCGCACCTGCGGGCCGCGCTCGCCGAGAGCCGCGACGCGCTGGCGATGCTCAACGCCAAGGACGGCGACCTCACCGCCGTCACCGACCGCCTGGTCGCTCTCGTCGGCACCCTCGCCGAGCGGGACGCGTCGATCCGCGACTTCACCACCGCGGCAGCCGACACCGGGGACCTCCTCGCCGACCAGCGCGAGGAGCTGGTCGCGACCCTCGACGGCCTCGACGACCTGACCCGGCTCGCCAACCGCTTCCTGAAGCAGAACGGCGACGTCCTCGGCGAGGACCTGAAGGGCCTCGCCGACGTCGTCGCACTGGTCCGCACCCGCCAGGACTCGCTGGAGGAGGCCTTCGACACCATGCCGACGATGGCCGAGAACTTCGCGCGCGCCTACGACTGGGACCTGGGCCGGCTGCGCGTGCAGTTCGCGTTCAGCGCCGGCCCCTTCGCGGCGGCCTTCCGCGACCACTCCTGCCGGGTCTTCGCGCAGGCACTGGCCGGCGACACCGGCACCCGGATCTGCGGCCTGCTCTTCACCGGGCAGGGCACCGGGCTGCTCGACCCGATCCTCGACGGCGTCTACGACGGCCTGCCGGGAGGGATCCCGTGACCGGCCTCCGGCGCGCACTCGCCGCGCTCACCCTCCTCGCCGGCGCACTGACCGCCGGTTGCGGACTGACCCTCGAGGACGTGCCGCTGCCCGGCCTGGTCGACGGCCCGACGTACGCGCTCACCGTCGAGTTCGACGACGCGCTCAACCTGCCCGTCGACGCGCCGGTGAAGCTCGACGGCGCCACCGTCGGCCAGGTCACCGCGGTCGAGGCCGGTGACTACGTCGCCGAGGTGGAGCTCGCGCTGTCGACCTCGGTCACCCTGCGCGACTCCTCACGGGCCGAGATCCGGCTCACCTCACCCATGGGGACGGCCTTCGTGCAGCTCTTCCCCGGTGAGACCGGCGGCGTGCTCGCCGACGGCGCGACCCTGCCCGTCTCCGCGACCGGCAGTGCGCCCGACGTGACCGACCTGCTCAGCGCGCTGTCGACGGTCGTGACCGGCGGCAGCTTCGCCGACATCTCCACGATCATCGACCAGCTCAACGTCGCGCTGACCGGCAACGCCGGCGACGTCCGCCGTCTCCTGCGTCGCCTCGACACCGCCGTCACCGACCTGAACGCCGACTTCCCGCGGGTGGACCGGCTGACCGCCTCCCTGGACCGGCTGACGACCCGGCTGGCCGGCGACCTGCCCGAGATCACCCGGTCCCTCACCACACTGAGCGACCTGATCGGCACCTTCGACCAGCAGCGCGAGCAGCTGGTCGCCGCGATGGAGTCGCTGAGCCGCTTCGACGCCGTCGCCACGCCGCTGACGCGGGCGGTGCGGGCGGACCTGGTCGCCCAGCTGAAGGACATGGCGCCGGTGGTTCGCACCCTGCTCGCCGGTCGCGACGACATCGACGGCGTGATGGCGGGCCTGGTGGCCTTCGCCGAGGGCAGCGACCGGGCCGCGCCGGGCGACTTCGCCAACTTCGACCTCACCTTCCTGCTCGACCTGAAGGCACTGACCGCGACGGGAGCCGCCCCGTGAGCCGCCGGCCCGTCGAGGCGGTCGCCGCCAGCGCCCGGATGTGGCGGCGCCGGATCCGGGTCGCCCAGTCGCTGATCCTGGTGATCCTGGTCGGTGGCGTCGTCTACGTCGCCGACACCGTCGTGGGCGGCTCGCTCTTCCGGCACCCCTACGCCGTCAGCGTCGAGTTGCCGCAGGCCGCCGGGCTGCACGAGGGCTCGGTGGTCACCTACCGCGGCCAGCGGATCGGCGAGGTCACCGAGGTCCGGCTCAGCGCGAAGCCCGGCGTCGGCGTGGTGGCCCGGCTCGAGATCGAGTCCGGGGTGCGGGTGCCGCGCGACAGCGCGATGGAGGTCCGCAACCTGTCCGCCGTGGGCGAGCAGTACCTCGACGTGCGCCCCACGACCGACCAGGGTCCCTTCCTCGCCGACGGCGCGACCGTGCCCGTGTCGGCCACCAGCGTGCCGCTCGCCGTCCCCGACGTGCTGGCCCACGCCCAGCGGCTGATGTCGCACCTCGACGTCGCCGACGTGCGGACCATCGCCACCGAGACCGCCGCGATCTTCGGCGACGGCGAGCAGGACGTCGACCTGCGCTCGCTCGCGATCGAGCTGGAGAGCGCGTTCGCGATGCTCCGCCGGCTGGAGCCGGACCTGACCGAGCTGGCGAAGCAGGCGCGGACGCCGCTGACCACGGTCGCCGACCTCTCCCCCGAGATCCGCCGGCTCTCCGCCGACCTCGAGGCCGTCGCCCGGTCGCTCGCGGAGGCGACGCCCGCGATCCGCGACACCGTCACGACCGCGATCGACCTGATGCCGCGCCTGGAGCGCTGGTGGCGGGCCGCAGCGCCCGCGCTGCGCCGGATGCTGCGGGCCGGCGTCCCCCTCACCGAGATGGCCGCCACGCACCTGCGCGGCCTGCAGCACTGGCTGGACTGGGCGCCGGTCCAGGCCGACGTGATGGCCGGCAGCACCCGCGACGGCAGCGGCCGCGTCGTGCTCGTGCCGCGGGTGCTCAAGAACTGCGTCTACGACCGCAGCGTCCAGCGCGACATCCAGGACACCAGCCGTCGCGAGCCGCGCACCGACGTGCGCTGCACCGATCCGCCGAAGGGCACCCAGGGCCGCGGCTCCGCCGAGGTCCCGCAGCAGTAGTCACCCCCACCGAGAGGAACCACGATGAGCACCGACACCCTGACGGTCCGCGCCGAGATCGAGCAGGAGATCGCCGGCCTCACCCTGCCCGTCGCCCTGGCCCGCACCGTCGCGGCCGAGGGCGACCGGCCGGCGTACTCCGACAAGGTCGGGATCGACCTGTCCGCCGGGTACGCGCCCGGCTGGCGGACGGTCGGCTGGACCGAGCTGCGCGAGCAGGCCCTCGACGTGGCCGGCGCGCTGATGGCCGCGGGCGTCGCGGCAGGCGACCGGGTGGCGCTGATGGCGGCCAACCGGATCGAGCACGTCGTCGCCGACCTCGGCGCCGTCCACGCCGCCGGAGTGTCGATGTCGGTCTACAACACGCTCTCGCCCGACCAGGTCGCCTACGTCGCGGGGCATGCCGAGCCGGCCGTCGTCGTTCTGGAGAGCGCCGACCACCTGGCCCGCTGGGAGCGGGCGCTGGCCGAGTCCTCGGCGATCCGCACCGTCGTGCTCATCGACGCCGAGGCCCCGGCGGGCGACGACCGCTTCGTCGGCTGGACCGACTTCGTGGCCGCCGGCGCCGCGTGGCGCGCGGAGCACGCCGCCGAGCTCGACGCGCGCACCGCGGGCATCTCCCCCGACGACCCGCTGACCATCCTCTACACCTCCGGCACCACCGGGAACCCGAAGGGCGTCGTGCTCACCCACCACGCCGTGCTCTACGAGTGCGCCTGCTCGCTGCGGGTCGCCGCGCCCACCCAGCACAACGACTTCATCTCCTACCTGCCGTTCGCGCACATCGCCGAGCGCACTCTCGGCATGTACATCCCGCAGGTCAACGGCGCCCACATCCACCTGATCGCCGACCCCGCGCTGCTGCTCGGCGCGCTCGGCGAGGTGCACCCGACGCGCTTCTTCGGCGTACCGCGGGTCTGGGAGAAGATCAAGACCGGCATCTCCGCCAAGCTCGCCGCCGAGCCCGACGCCGAGAAGCGGGCCCAGGTCGAGGGCGCGCTCGCCATCGGCCTGGAGTACGTCGAGGCGCTGCAGTCCGGCGGCGAGGTCTCCCCCGAGCTCGCGGCCAGGTTCCAGGCCGCCGACGCGGGCCTGCTGTCCTTCCTGCGCGCCCTGCTCGGCCTGGACCGCTGCGAATGGGCGGCGTCCGCGGCCGCACCCATGCCGCTGGAGGTGGCGCGCTTCTTCGCCGGCCTCGGCATGCGCATCTACGACGTCTACGGCATGACCGAGACCTGTGCCGCGGTCACCGCCTGCGGCCCCGACCAGTTCCGGCTCGGCACCGTCGGCAAGGCGCTGCCCGGCATCGAGATCGCCCTCGCCGAGGACGGCGAGATCCTGGCCCGCGGGCCGGTCGCGTCGCAGGGCTACTACAAGCAGGAGGACGCCACCGCCGCGCTGATCGACGCCGACGGCTGGGTGCACACCGGCGACATCGGCGAGCTCGACGAGGACGGCTTCCTCAAGGTCGTCGACCGGAAGAAGGAGATGATCATCACCTCCTCCGGCAAGAACATCGCGCCCTCCAACATCGAGAACTACCTCAAGGAGAGCCCGATCGTCGGCCACGCGCTGGTCTTCGGCGAGGGCCGGCCGTACGTCGTCGCGGTGCTCACCCTCGACGCCGAGATCGCCCCGCTGGTCGGCGCGCAGCTCGGCATCCCCGCCGGCACCTCGCTCGCCGAGCTGGCCCAGCACCCGGCCCTGCTCGCGGTCGCCCAGCAGGCCGTCGACGCCGCCAACGAGCGGCTCTCACGGCCCGAGCAGGTCAAGGCCTGGGAGCTGCTCCCGGTCGAGTGGACCGCCGAGTCCGAGGAGCTCACCCCGACCCTCAAGCTGAAGCGGCGGGTCGTCCACGCCAAGTACGCCGACGTCCTGGAGCGGCTCTACGCCTGACCACGCTCTCCTCGTCGTACCGGACGAGATGGTCGTGAATCCGCCCGATCCGCAGCCATTTCGTCCGGTACGACGAGAGAGCCCGACCCCTCAGAAGGTGACCGCGACCTTGCCGGCCCCTCGCGACGGGTCGCCGGCCAGGTCGAACGCCTCGGCGATGTCGGACAGCCCGAAGCGGTGGGTGATCATCGTCGGCGCGTCGGCGGGCTCGGCGGCGACCAGGTCGACCGCCTCGGCGAACGACGACAGGCCCGGCTCCAGCTGGGCGTTCCAGGTCATCTCGATGCTCGCCCGGCGGCGGAAGACGTCGCGCAGCGGCCAGGTCGCCGGCCCGTCGTCCTCGTAGAGCCCGAACAGGCCGACCCGGCCCTCGTCGCGCACCATCCGCATCGCCTGGTGCCGGGTCGCGTCGGTGCCGGCGGCCTCGATCGCGAGCTCCACGCCCACGCCGTCGGTCAGCGCGTCGACCACCTCGACGACGTCCTCGCCGGGCGCGTGCACCACCCGGGTGGCGCCGTACGCCGTCGCGGTGGCCAGCCGTGCCGGGGACAGGTCGCTCACGATCACGCGCTCGAAGCCCGCGCGGCGCAGCAGCTGGACGAACGCCAACCCGGCCGGCCCGGTGCCGACCACCGCGGCCGTGCGCGGCTCGGCGACGGCGGGCAGCCGCACCGACGGCCAGAACCGCTTCATCGCGAACACGGCGGTGCCGAGCTGCTGGGCCAGGACCAGCCGCTCGGGCGCAGCACCCTCGGGCAGCGGGACGACGGCCGAGGGCGGCAGCACCTGGAGGTCGGCGAAGCAGGCCGCGATCGCGGCGGGTGGGGTGCACAGGACCCGCGTGCCCACAGCCAGAACGGGCGAACGGCTCTCCACGACGACGCCGACCGACTCGTGGCCGGGGCCACCCGGGAGGCCGTTGCCGCCCTCGCCCGCGACGTGGAGGTCGGAGCCGCAGATGGCGGCGACCTCGGTCCGGATCAGCAGCTCCCCGGCCCCCGGCGTCGGGTCCGGCGCATCGACCACCTCGAGCCGGCCGGGCCCGGTGACCAGCGCGGCCCTCACCGCGCACCCTCCAGTCGCTGCTGGCCGATCCGCGCCACCAGCACCCGGCGCTGCACCTGGCCGGTCGCGGCCGTCCGCGGGATCTCCGGTACGCCGACCACCAGCCGCGGGTGCTTGTGCCGGGCCAGCCGCCCGTCGAGCATCCGGCGGACGGTCTCGACATCGGGCGGCGGGGCGCCGTCCCCGCCGGCGAGCACCGCCAGGCAGATCACCTCGCCCCACCGGTCGTCGGGCACCCCGACCACGGCGTAGTCGGCGCAGCCCGGCAGGCCGCGCAGCGCGGCCTCGACCTCGGTCGGCCACACCGTCTCGCCGCCGCTGCGGATCAGCTCGCTCACCCGGCCGGTGATGGTGAGGTAGCCGTCCTCATCGAGCTCGCCGACGTCGCCGGAGTGGTAGACGCCGTCGACCAGCACCCGGGCCGTCTCCTCGGGCCGGTCCAGGTAGCCGGTCATCAAGGTGGGCGAGGCGACCCGGATCTCGCCGTCCTCGGCCGT
The DNA here is from genome assembly GCF_016907515.1 of Nocardioides nitrophenolicus. NCBI lineage: Bacteria > Bacillati > Actinomycetota > Actinomycetes > Propionibacteriales > Nocardioidaceae > Nocardioides > Nocardioides nitrophenolicus. The sequence continues at coordinate 4,516,408 of NZ_JAFBBY010000001.1, read as the reverse complement.
CCACAGCACCCCGGGCGGGGTGGCCAGGCCGACGCTCCCGGGATGGCTGTCGAGGTGGGCGTGGGCGTCGTGCAGGCGCGCCATCGAGCCGGCCTCGGTGGTGCCGTAGAGGACGGTCGTGGTCGCCCGCGGCACCCGGGTCCGGATCCGCTCCAGCAGGGTCGGCGAGACCCGCGAGGTCCCGGTGTCGGCGTGCAGCAGGGAGCCGAGGTCCGCCGGGACGTCGGTGGCGTCGAGCACCCGCTCCCACACGGCGGGGATCGCGTAGAACGCCGAGGCCCGCCAGCGCTCGACCGCGGTCAGCAGCTCGACCGGGTCGGCGCGGTGCACCAGGTGGATCGCGCGCCCGTTCTGCCAGGCCTCCATCACGTAGTGCCAGCCGCCGTAGTGGAACAGCGGGAAGCCGGTCACCAGCCCGCCCCGGCCGCGCATCGCCCGGCCGAAGGTCCCGCCGCCCGCCGCGGAGCGCAGCCAGCTCGCGCGGTGGCTGACCAGGGCGCCCTTCGGGCGTCCGGTGCTGCCGCTGGTCAGGTAGAGGATGTGCGGCGCCGTGTCGTCGACAGGCACGTCGAGCGGTGCCGCCGCGAGCCGGGCGCACAGCGCGTCGAGGTCCGCACCCGGCACGGTGCCGTCGGCGTCGATGACCGCGAGCGGGAGCTCCCGCTCCCGCGCGACCTGCTCGGCCTCGTCGAGGTGGTCGAGGTCGGTGACGAGCAGGCGCGGCGCGACGTAGTCGAGGACGCCGGCCAGCTCGGCCGGGGGCAGCGCGGGGTTGAGCGGCGCGAAGATCGCGCCGATCCGGCCGGCGCCGAGGAAGCCGTCGAGCGCGCGCAGCGAGGGCGCCGCCCACCAGCCGACGATGTCACCGGCGCCGACGCCCAGCGTCGCGAACGCCCGGGCGGCGCGGTTGCCGCCGTCGTCGAGCTCGGCGAAGCTCACCACGCGCAGGCCGAGGGTGGCGGCGGGCGCGGTGGGCCGGACCCGGGCGAACCGGGCGACGGTGCTGGCGATGTCGAGGGTCACGAGAGCTCCATCTGTGCGGGGTTGATCGCGTCGTACCTGCTCTTGTGCTGGGTGATGTCCATCGCCTCGTGGATGGCGCCCAGTCCCCGCACGGTATGCGTCAGGAGGGCCTCCGGGTCGACCAGGTTCCGTTGGACGAGTCCGAAGCAGTGCTCGAAAACGGTCGCGGCCGAGGCGTAGTCGCCGGCCCCCGAGCGTGGGTGGACCAGGGTCACCGACCGGCTGCGCAGCAGGCCCGTGGGCAGTGGCGCGTGGGCGTCGAGCACCGACACCATCGCGATCCGGCCGCCGCGTCGTACCGCCTGCGCGGCCAGCTCGACGGTGCTCAGCCCGGCCAGCCCGAGGTCGGCACTGCCGCCCGCGGTCTCCACGACCACGTCGAAGCCGATCCCGTCGGTGAGCTCGTCCACCGCCGCGAGCACGTCGCCGCCGGCGGCGATCAGCGCGTCGGCGCCGAACCTCCTGCCGAGCTCGAGCTTGCGCGGGCTGTGCGTGGAGAGCGCCACCAGTCCCGCGTTGCCGTGCCGCGCGACCGCGACGCCCAGCAGGCCCATCACGCCACCGCCGAGGACGAGCACCGACTCCCCCGGCCGTACGTCGAGCGCCGCGTGTGCGTGGACCGCGCCGGCCAGCGGCTGGATCGCCGCCGCGGCCGCGAAGGACACCTCGTCCGGCACCGCCACCACGGCGGAGGCGGGGACGACCAGCCGCTCGGCCAGCGCGCCCGGCCGGGTGAAGCCGATGATCGACGGCGCGACGCAGGCGCTCGGCCAGGCCCGCCGGCAGGCCGCGCAGGTCCCACACGGCAGGGTCTCGACCGCGGTCACCCGCTGCCCGACGCGCGGGCCGCGGACCGCCGCGCCCACCTCGGCGACGACGCCGGCGAACTCGTGCCCGCCGAACTGCACCGGCCCGGCCGCCACCCGACGGGCGAGCTGGTCGCCGAGGGCGACGTCCGCACCGGCCATCAGCATGCACTCGGTGACGCTGAGCTGGACCCGGCGCACCTCGATCACCACCTCGTCGGGTCCGCACACCGGGTCCGGGACCTCGGCGACGTCCACGACGAAGCCCGGCTTCACCACCACTGCCTGCACCAGCGACTCCTCCTCGATCTCCCGTGGTCCGGGTGCCCCGCACCAAGCAAGGGCTTGTGTAACGCACGTCACGGTGATTCAATCACGCTCACTGAATTTTGAATACAAAGTTCAATATTCGAAATCGAGCCAGCTTCTCGGGACGGACAACCGAAAGGTCCACCACAGTGATGCGAGCCAGAGTGACGATCGCCGGCCTCCTGAGCCTCACCCTCGGTGCGGCGCTCACCGGCTGCGGAGGGTCCTCCGCCGGTGACGACGGCGCGGACGCGGTCGTGATCGGCCTCGTCTGCGATACGACGGGCCCGGGCGCGGGCTACGCGACGCCCGCCTGCACGGCGACCAAGGCCACCATCGACCAGGTCAACGCCGACGGCGGGATCGACGGCAAGAAGATCAAGGTCGTCCAGGGCAACGACGAGAGCGACCCGACCAAGACGCCCACCGTGATCCAGAAGCTGGTCAGCCAGGGCGCGGACGCGCTGATCATGCTGACCAGCAGCGCCGGCGTGCTCCAGGCCAAGTCGCTGATCGAGCGCACCAAGATCCCGGTGTTCATGTCGGTGGCGGCCAACCCGCTGGTCACCGAGCCGCCGAGCAACACCTACCTCTACCAGCTCGGCACCCCGACCTCGGACTGGGCGACGGTCTACTGCGAGGCCTTCGCCTCGCTCGGCGCGAAGAAGGTCGCCTTCCTGCAGGACAGCTCCCCGTCCCAGGTGCAGTTCAACCAGGGCCTCATCGACGGCCTCGACTGCGTCGACCTCGAGGTGGTCAACGGCGCCATCGACGCCACGGACCTGAGCCCCGAGGTCGCCAAGATCGAGAAGGCGGGCGCCGACGCGGTGCTGGTCGCCACCCAGAACGCCAACTTCGACGTGCTCGCCCAGAACACCCTGCACCAGCAGCTCCCCGGCGTCCCGCGGTTCACCGAGCTGCTGCTGAGCTCGCTCCCGTCGGCCTGGAAGCAGGCGCAGCCGGGCGCGCTGGAGGGACTGGTCGGCCTGGCCGGTACCACCGACACCAACCCGAAGACCGTCGAGGTGGCGAAGCTCTTCGCCGAGACCGAGGGCGCCGACTTCCAGGTCAACAACTTCTGGACCCAGTCCTACGACGCCGTGCAGCTGCTCAAGCAGGCCGTCGAGGACGCCGGCAGCACCGACGGCACCGAGGTCAACGACGCGCTGCAGCAGATCACCGACTACGAGGCCGCGTCGGGCTACCCGGGCTTCACGCTGTCCTTCGGCAAGGACAAGCACCTCGGCGCCGACGGGATCTGCGGCCTGGTGCTCGTCCAGTGGGGCGCCGACAACACGCTCACCGGGCCCTGGTCGGAGTACGAGCCGGACTGCGCGGCATGACGAACCCGCAGCTGTGGATCGCCGTGGTCGAGAACGGGTGCTTCTTCGCCCTTCTCGGCCTGGCGTTCTACTTCAACCTGACCGGAGCCGGCTTCTTCAACTTCGCGATCGGCGCGATAGCCATGGCGTCCGCCTTCGTCGGGAGCTGGCTGGTGACCGAGCACGGGCTGAGCCGGCCGCTCGCGGGGCTGGTCGGCGTGCTCGGCGCCATCCTGATCGGGGCGGTGATGGAGCTCGCGGTGGTGCGGCCGGTCCAGGCCCGCGGCGAGGGCGAGCTCTCGGCCCTGGTCGCGGTCGGGGCCAGCCTGTTCGCGATCATCCAGCTCTGCGGGCTCTTCCTCGGCCACGAGGCGCGGCCCGGGCAGCCGGTGTGGACCACCCCCCCGTTCTCACTGGGCTCGGCACGGATCGGCTCGACCGTCGTCCCGCTGGTCGCGATCACCGCGGTCCTGTTCACCGCGGCGTATCTCGCCCTCCAGCACACCCGGCTCGGCCGGCTCACCCGGGCGATCGGCAACGACACCGAGGCGGCGCGGGTGCTCGGCCTGCCGATCAACACCGCCCGACTGCTGTCCTTCGCCGCGGCCGGCCTGATCGCCGCCCTGGCCGGCATCACCTTCGCCGGCCGCAGCGGGGTCAGCCCCGACAACGCGCTGCACTGGACGATCACCGGCTTCCTGGCGCTGGTCATCGGCGGCACCGGCACCGTGTGGGCGCCCCTGCTCGGCGGTGCCCTGCTGGCGCTGGCCAATGTCTTCATCCCCTTCTACTTCGGAGGTGACGTGCTCGCCTACGGCCTGGTCGTGGTGGCCCTGCTCTTCTTCGCCTTCCGCCCCGAAGGCGTCTTCGCTCCGCGGGTGCGGGTATGAGCGCCCGGATCCAGAGTGCCGCCGGCATCCTCGGCCTCGCGCTCCTGGTGCTGTGGGCCGGCGAGGACCTGTACCGCAGCAGCCTGCTGGTCACGATGCTCACCTACGCCCTGATCGCGCTCGGGATGTACGTCCCGTTCGTGCTGGCCGGGTCGCTCTCCCTGTCCTACAGCGCCTACGCCGCCACCGGCGGGTACGCCGTCGCGATCGGCTCGGCCCACGCCGGCTGGCCGCTGTGGCTGGGGATGCTCGTCGCCCCGCCGGTCGCGGCCGCGATCGCGGTGGTGCTGGGCGCCGCCACCATCCGGCTGTCCGGCTTCTACCTGGGCGCCGTGACCCTGCTCTTCGCGGAGGCGTTCATCCAGCTGCTCGGCAACCTCGACGTCACCGGCGGCCCGAGCGGCATCATCGGCCTGCCGCTGCTGTCCTTCGGCGGCTGGGAGCCCTCGCCGTTCCAGGTGGTGCTGATGGCGACCGTGCTCACCGGCCTGCTCGCCTTCGCCCTCGACCGGCTGCGTCGCAGCCCGTGGGGCGTGGTGGTCCGCGCGTCGCGCGAGGTGCCGATCGCGGTCGACACCGCCGGGGTCTCGGTCTCGCTGCTCAACCTGGTCGCCCTCGGCGTCGGCGCCGCCATCGCCTCGCTGGGCGGCGCGCTCTTCACGGCGTACGTCGGCGCGGTCAACCCGGAGACGTTCAGCGTGAACGTGATCTTCCTGGCGGTCTTCATGCCGCTGATCGGCGGCATCGGCAGCCCGTGGGGCGCGGTGCTCGGCGCCGTGATCGTGGTGGACCTGACCCTCAACGTCGACGCGCTGTCCTCGAGCGGGACCCTGCTGGTCTCGCTGAGCGTGCTCGTCATCCTCGTGCTCTTCCCGCGCGGTGTGCTCGGCTTCGCCGGCACCCTCGGCCGCGCCGGGACGGCACTGCTCACCAAGCGAGGTGTCCGCGCATGACGACCGACGACCTGCTGCTGAGCGGCACCGGCCTGCGCAAGAGCTACGGCGGCGTGCACGCCGTGAGCGACGTCGCACTGCGGCTGCGGGCCGGCGAGGTGCTCGGCCTGATCGGTCCGAACGGCGCCGGGAAGACCACCCTGGTCGACCTGGTCACCGGCGCCCAGGACGCCGACGGCGGGGAGCTGCTGGTCCGCGGCGAGCCGCTGCGCGGCGGCGCCGCCGCGCGGGCGGCGCAGGGGCTGGCCCGGACCTTCCAGCATCCGCAGCTCGCGCACGACCTCACCGTCGCCGACAACCTGCTGCTCGGCGCCTTCGCCGCCCGGCACCGCGGCCTGGTCCCCCTGCTCACCGGCCTGGTCCGCGGCATCCTCCGGCCGCGGTCCGCGGCCGACCGCGCGTTGGCCGAGCGGCTCGCCGAGGAGGTCGGCCTGGCCGGCCTGGACCGCACGGCGGGCGACCTCACCCTCGGTGAGCAGCGGCTGGTCGAGGTGGGTCGCGCCCTCGGCGCCGATCCCTGCGTGCTGCTCCTCGACGAGCCGTTCGCCGGGGCCGACGCCCACGGCGTCGCCGGCATCACCCGGGTGATCGAGCTGCTCCGCGGCCGCGGCCACGGCGTGATCCTGGTCGACCACAACGTCGACCTGGTCACCGGCCTGGCCGACCGCGTGCTGCTCATGGAGCGCGGCCGGCTGGCCTTCGAGGGCAGTCCGCGGGAGTGCCTCGCCAGCCCGGAGATGCAGCGCGTCTACTTCGGCACCACACCGGAAGGGGTTCCCTCATGACCCGGCTCGACCTCGACGGCCTCACCGTGCGGTACGGCGGCGCGCTCGCCGTCGACGGCCTCTCCCTCTCCGTCCCGGCCGGCCAGGTCACCGCGCTGGTCGGCCCGAACGGCGCCGGAAAGAGCAGTGCCGTGCTCGGGGCGTGCGGCACCGTGCGCGCGAGCGGAGAGGTGCGGCTGGGCGGCGAGCGGATCGACGGCTGGTCCCCCGGCCGTCGTACCCGGGGCGGGCTGGCGCTGGTCCCGCAGGGCCGCCAGCTGTTCTCCCGGCTCACCGTGCGCGAGAACCTGCTGATCGGCGCCGACCAGCTGCGGCTGCCGGCCCGCTCGGTCACTGCCGCCGAGGAGCGCTTCCCCATCCTCGGCGAGCGCCGCGGCAGCCTCGCCGGCGTGCTGAGTGGCGGCGAGCAGCAGATGCTCGCGGTGGCCCGGGCGCTGATGGGCTCGCCCCAGGTGCTGCTCCTCGACGAGCTGGTGACCGGCCTGGCGCCGCTCATCGTCCAGCAGCTCGCGACCACCGTGCGCGAGCTGGCCGACGCGGGCCTCGCCGTCCTGGTGGCGGCCCCGGACCTGGTGGGCCTGCGCGAGGTCGTGGACCGCGGCTACGTGATGGTGCGCGGCCGCGCGGTCGCCGAGGTGGACGGTGGGCACCGGCCGCTGCAGGCGGCGTACGAGCGCTCCCTGGGCCTGGTCGCTCCGGGCTGAGACGTGGCTCACACGCGCACCGCTTGCCCTCGTTCAAGTTGGATAATAAATTCAAAATACAGGAGGTGACGATGACGACCCCCACCCCGGAGCACGCGCTGATGATCACCGGCATCGGCGGCCAAGGCGTCCAGCTGCTGGCCAAGACGCTCGCCCAGGCGCTCACCGCCCAGGGCCGCTACGCGATGCTCGGCGCCGAGTACGGCGGCGAGATGCGCGGCGGACCGACCCAGGCCACCGTCGTGGTCGGCGACGCCCCCCTGCGGGCGCTGCCGATCGTGCCCCGCGCCGAGGCGGCGATCCTCATGCACGACCGCTACAGCGAGAACACCCTGGCCCGGCTGGTCCCCGGCGGGCTGTGCCTGGTCAACTCCTCGGTCGCCCCCGACGGGTTCGCCGCCGAGCGCGACCCGGTCCGGGTCCCGGCCACCGCGCTGGCCCGCGAGGCCGGCGTCGCCCAGGCCGGCAGCTTCGTCATGCTCGGCGCCTACGCCGCGCTCACCGGCGTGGCGACCCGCGACCAGCTGGTCACCGCGATGACCGGCCTGCTGCCGCCGTACCGGCGCCAGCACGCGGAGGGCAACGCCCGCGCCCTCGACCTCGGCATCAGCCAGGTCTCCCCCATCCCCACAGGAGCCCCTTCGTGACCCTCGAGCTGCTGCAGGGCAGTGTCGCCATCACCCGGGCCGCGCTCGCGGCCGACTGCCGGTTCTTCGCCGGCTACCCCATGTCGCCGTTCACGCCGCTGCTGGAGGCGATGTCACGGGAGATGGCCGGCGCGGGCGGGGTGTGCATCAACGCCGAGAGCGAGATCGAGGGCGCCAACATGGCGCTCGGCGCCTCCGCCGCCGGCTTCCGCTCGGCCACCGGCTCCTGCGGCCAGGGCATCGCGCTGATGCAGGAGACCATCGCCGAGGCCGCGCTCAACGAGACCCCGCTCGTCGTCTTCAACATGGCCCGCAACCAGCAGGACTACTACCAGTGCACCCGCGGCGGCGGCTGGGGCGACTACCGCACCATCACGCTGGCCCCCAAGGACATCACCGAGGCCGTCGAGCACACCCAGCTGCTCTTCCACCTCGCCGACAAGTACCGCGCTCCCGTGATCCTGTACGGCGACGACCTGCTCTCGAAGACCCAGGTCGGCGTCCACGTCGCGCCGTTGGACCTGCCCGAGCTGCCCGCCAAGGACTGGGCGCTCGACGGCTCCGCCAGCGGCACCGGGAAGTCGCGCCAGGTGTGGACCTTCGCGATGGGCAAGAAGAACGACCCCGGCCCGGGGCCCGACGGCCAGTGGAAGCGGGTCGCGGCCAAGTTCGCCGAGATCGAGCCGGTCGAGGCACGCCACGAGGGCATCCACGCCGACGACGCCGAGACCCTCGTCGTCGCCTTCGGCTCGGCCGCCAAGTTCGCCGAGTACGTCGTCGAGGAGCTGCGCGGCGAGGGCCACCGGGTGGGCCTGTTCCGCCCGATCACGCTGTGGCCCTTCCCCGGCGCGGCACTGGCTCGCGCGACCCGCGACGTGAAGCGGGTGCTCGTCTTCGAGCTCAACGCCGGGCAGATGATCGACGACGTACGCCAGTGGGCCCACGACCGCGACACGATCCGGTTCATCGGCGGGGTCAGCATCGACGAGCACGGCCTGGCCTACGGGCCGCTGCTCGACGCCCCCGTCATCCGCGAGCGGATCCTCGCCGAGCACGCCGAGCCTGCCGTCGTACCGGCGGGGAGGAGCTGACATGGCCACCACGGACATCACCATCGACACCCGGACGGCGCCACCGCCCCCGAGCACCAAGGCCGCGTCGGCGGCGCCGTCCCTGATCCTCGGCGAGCACCAGCTCTGCCCGGGCTGCGGGGAGCCGGTCGCCCTGCGGCTGCTGCTGGAGACCCTGCAGGACCTCGGCGTGGTCGACCGGTCGATCGGCGTCGTGGGCCACGGCTGCTACGGCAGCTTCGTCAGGATCATGGACATCGACGTCCTACAATGCCTGCACGGCCGCGCCCCCTCCTGTGCCACCGGGATCAAGCGGATGCGACCCGAGTCGGTGGTCTTCACCCTGCAGGGGGACGGTGACATGGTCAACGAGGGCCTCCAGGAGATCCTCCACTCGGCGGCCCGCGGCGAGAACATCACCTGCATCCTGCTCAACAACGGGGTGTTCGGCGACACCGGTGGCCAGCAGACCGCGACCACCGTCCTCGGACAGCGGACCAAGACCAGCCTCGAGGGCCGCAACCCCGAGCAGCACGGCTACCCGATCCCGATCGCCGACCTGGTCGCCTCGCTCCAGGGCAGTGGGTACGTCGCGCGCGGCGCGGTCTCGACGCCCGGTGCGGTGGCGAAGACGAAGCGGATGATCAAGCGGGCCGTCCAGTCCCAGCTGGACGGCCACGGTCTCTCCCTCGTGGAGATCCTCACCATGTGTCCCACCGGCTGGTTCGTGCCGGCCGCGGAAGGCGCCGACTACCAGGGCGCGTCGATGGAGCCGGTCTACCCGATCGGCGAGCTGAAGAGCCAGGAGAACGAGCGTGCTTGAGCGGGCCAACACCAGTCAGGCCGTGGCCGACGTGGTGATCCAGCGGATCATCAGCGGCGAGCTCGCCGCCGGTGACCGGATCGACCTCGAGGCGCTGGGCAAGAGCCTCGGCGTGAGCCGCTCGCCCATCCGCGAGGCGCTGATCCAGCTCGAGCGCGACGGCATGGTCGAGATGCGCTACCACCGCGGCGCGTTCATCGCCGAGATCGGCGTCGCCGACGTACGCGAGGGCTTCTCGCTCTACGCCCTGCTCAGCGCGCTGCCGGCCCGCACCGTCGTCACCCGCCGCGACCCCGAGGTCTGGGCCCAGCTCGCCGAGGCCGCCGAGGCGGCGCTCGCCGCGGGCACCGTCGACGACTTCGAGCGGCACGCCCAGCGCTTCCGCCGCACCATCGCACGCTCCGCCGGCGGTCCCCACCTGCGCTCGCTGCTGCGCACCTTCAACGGCCTGGTGCGGGTCACCTCGCGGCTCTCGATGGAGGACGACCTCGAGCACGAGCGTGCCCTCTTCCGCGCCGAGTACGACGCCTTCCGCGACGACACGCCCGCCGCGGCCGTGGCGGCCACCGTCCGGCACGTCCTCGGCACCGGCGAGCACGCCGTGCGCGTGCTCCGCCGGCGCGGGGTCCTCCCCGACAGCGACGGCCCCGCCCTCGACGTCACCGTCGAGGACCTGCTGACGGTCGGCAACCTGGTCGGCCGCGAGGGGGACGTCTCGTGAGCGCCGGCTCCCCGACCCCCGCCGGGCGGGTCAGCCGCGGGACCCTGGTCATCGACACCGAGCGCTGCAAGGGCTGCGAGCTGTGCATCGCCGCCTGCCCGCCCTCGGTGCTGGAGATGTCGAGCGAGGTCAACGAGATGGGCTATCGCTTCCCGGTGCTCCACGCCGGCTGCACCGGCTGCACCGCCTGCCAGATGGTCTGCCCCGACTACGTGTTCGACGTCTACCGGTTCAAGAAGGAGCGCCCCACCGAGGAGGCCTCGCCATGACCTACGTCATCTCCCCGTCCTGCGTCGACGTCAAGGACCGCGCCTGCGTCGAGGAGTGCCCGGTCGACTGCATCTACGAGGGCGCCCGGATGCTCTACGTCCACCCGGACGAGTGCGTCGACTGCGGCGCCTGCGAGCCGGTCTGCCCGGTCGAGGCGATCTACTACGAGGACGACCTGCCCGACTCCGAGCAGGAGTTCCTGGCCGTCAACGCGGGATTCTTCGACGACCTCGGCTCCCCGGGCGGTGCCGCCCGGGTCGACGTCGCCGACCGGGACCATCCGCTCGTCGCGGCGCTGCCGGTGGCGGGTTGACGCCCCGCACCCGGCAGGTCTGCCGCGATTCGGACTGATCGGCGACCCGGATGCCGGGTACGACGGAACAGGCCACCGGCCGCGGGACGGGGAGCCGTGTCGCTAGCGGCGCCGCCGGTTGACCCCTTCGGTGAACTGGGTCCGCACCACCGAGCCCCGGATCACCTTCTCGTCGGGTCCCGCCGCACCCGAGTCCCACAGGAAGTGCATCATCGCCAGCGACGCCGACCGCGCGGCGGCGGCGTCGCCGGCCTTGATCTGCGCGACGAGGTCACGGTGCATCCCCAGCAGCCGCCGCCGCGACGCGACGTCGATCACGCCGATCGGCGAGCCGTCGGGCCTGATCCGGCTCCCGTGGGAGACGTAGAGCGTCTTCAGCGCTGTCGTCGCGACGCTCAGCGAGGCGTTGCCGCACATGTCGATGACGGCGTCGTGCATCATCGCCGCCAGCCGCGCCAGCTCGGTGAGGTCGTGGATCACCGCGTCGGCCCGGTCCAGCAGGTAGGTCAACGTCGGCACGATGGTGGTCTCACGGTCCGGCCGGGTCGCACAGCCCGCCGCACAGGCCGACTCCAGCTCGGTCACCGCCGACCACAGGTCCGCGGTCTGCTCACCCTGGGCGGCGAGCACCAGGCCCAGTGAGTACGCCACCAGGTCCGTCGTCGGCTTGTGGACGACGGCGCCACCGTGCGCGCCCCGGCGTACCGACAGCAGCCCCTCGGCCTCGAGGACGCGCATCGCCTCACGCAGCGTCGGCCGGCTGACGGGATAGCGCTCGCGCAGCTCCTCCTCGGCGGGCAGCTCCTCGCCGTCCGCCAGGTCGCCGGTGAGGATCTGCATCCGGAGGTCGTCGGCGACCTGCACGGCCAGCCGCGAGAAGCTGCTCGGCCGCGTCTTCGCCTCGCCCACAGATGTCCTCCAGATCGGATCGGTCCCCGCGATCGATCCTAGTGTTGCGCTCACTCCCATCCGCAGCGGAGGTCGATCGGCTCGACGGCGTCGGTCAGCCCGAAGCCGCCGCGGTAGAAGAGCAGCGGCCGGCCGTCGTACGGACCGTCGAGCGCCTCGACCCGGCCCACGACGACGACGTGGTCGCCGGCGTCGACGTGGCGGTCGATGCGCGCGTGGACCCGCGCGAGCACCCCGGGCAGCGAGGGTGTCCCGATCACCGAGCGCTGCCAGCCCGAGCCCTCGAGACGGTACTGGGTAGGTGCCGCAAATCGTCTACACATTTCTTCCTGACGGTGCCCCAGAACGTTGGCAGTGAACCAGCCGGTGTCGCGCAGCCGGACCCAGCTCTCGCTCTCGCTCCGCACGCAGAAGAGCACCAGCGGAGGCTCCAGCGAGACCGAGGCGAAGGACTGGCAGGTGAAGCCCACAGGGCCGGTGGAGTCAAGGCCGGTGATGACCGTGACGCCACTGGCGAAAGCGCCCATGGCCTGCCTCATGGCGGCGGGCGAGACGGACGGGGAGGTGCTGGCTGACATCGGGGTCTCTTTCGGCAGGCGTCCGGAAAATTGTTTAGATGATTCTTGACGATATGACGTAGGTCACGCAAGCATGAGGGCCGCCCGATCCGGGCGACCGCCCCCGCGGGGGCGTCCCACGAGACATCTGAGGAGTCCCCTCCATGCGTGTTCACTCGCTCGGCTACCTGGTCGTCAGCTCGACCGACATCGCCGCCTGGCGCACCTTCGGCACCGAGATCCTCGGCATGATGCGGGGCCGCGAGGACGACGAGCGCCAGCTGTGGCTGCGCACCGACGAACGCTGCCAGCGCCTGGTCGTCGAGGCCGCCGACGTCGACGAGGTCCATGCCATCGGGTGGGAGCTGCGCAGCGACCTCGACCTCGAGGGCCTGATCGCGACCTTCGACGAGCAGGGCATCGGCTGGGAGCGGCCCGAAGGCCTGGCCGCCCGCCGCGGCGTCGAGGACCTCATCCGCGTCGCCGACCCGGCGGGCTACCTACTGGAGTTCTACTGGGGCATGCAGGTGGACCCGTCGGGGTTCGCCTCGCCGGCCGGCGTCAGCGGCTTCGTGACCGGCCGCAGCGGCCTCGGCCACGTCGTGCTCGCGGCCGCACCGTTCGAGGAGTCCGACGCCTTCTACCGCCGCACGCTGGAGTTCGGGCTGACCGACTTCGCGGTGATGGACGGCGTCCGCGCACACTTCCTCCACACCAACGAGCGCCACCACAGCCTGGCGCTGATCGGTGCGCCCAAGGACGCCTGGTTCGTCCGCGGCGGGCTGATCCACCTGATGGTCCAGCTCAACACGATCACCGACGTCGGCCGCGCGCTCGGCCGGGCCGAGGCCGCGGGCTGCTCCTTCTTCGAGACCATCGGCGAGCACGCCAACGACCGGATGACCTCCTTCTACGTCAACTCCCCCGCCGGGTTCCCGATCGAGGTCGGCGCCGGGGCGATCGACATCGACCCCGAGGGCTGGACGGCCGTCAACCTCCCCGCGCCCGACGAGTGGGGCCACAAGATCCTGGGGGCGGACCTGTGAGTGCCACCGCGACGGCTCCCCTGACCACCGCCGAGGTGCTCGCCGGGATCGACGAGGTCGCGCCGCGGCTCGCCGAGCTCGCTCCCGAGGCCGAGCGGCTGCGTCGACTGCCGGACGAGTCCGCGGCGCTGCTGCGTCGTACCGGGCTGATGCGGATGCTGCAGCCCACGGCCTGGGGCGGCGCGGAGGCGCACCCGGTCGACTTCATCGAGGCGACGCTCGCCAACGCCCGCAGCGGCTGTGCCGCGGCCGGCTGGGTCGGCGGCGTGGTCGGCCTGCACCCGTGGGAGCTCGGCGTGATGTCGCCGCAGGCCCAGGAGGACGTGTGGGGGCAGGACCAGGACACCTGGATCGCCTCGCCGTACGTCGCCCTGGGCCGGGCCCGGCGCGTCGACGGCGGCTTCGTGCTCGACGGCCACTGGTTCTTCTCCTCGGGCAGCGACCACGCCGACTGGGCGCACCTGGGCGGCCTGGTCGTCGACGAGGACGGCCAGCCGATCCCCGGCAGCGACCACCACTTCCTGGTGCCCAAGGGCGACTTCGAGATCGTGCCGGACTCCTGGGACACGATCGGGCTGCGCGGCAGCGGGTCCAACGACGTGGTCGTGCGCGAGCGTTTCGTGCCGTCCCACCGGGTGCTGGAGTACGCCACCGTCGTCGACGGCACCGCCGCCGCGGCGGTCGGCAAGCAGGACAGCCCGCTCTACAAGATGCCGTGGTTCGTGCTCTTCGGGAACGCCATCTCCGCGACCGTGGTCGGCATCTGCGAGGCGGCGCTCGACGCGACCCTCGCCTACCAGCGCGACCGCTCCAATGTGTTCGGCACCCGGCAGAGCCAGGACGCCTTCACCCTGCCCAGCATCGGCGAGGCCGCCTCCGACATCCGGGCCAGCCGGCTGCAGGTGATCGACAACGTCCGCCGTGTCCACGAGGTGCTCGAGCGTGGCGAGGTCCCGACCCTGGCCATGCGCGCCGAGGCACGCCGCGACCAGGTGCGCGCTTCCTGGCGGGCGGTGGCCGCGGTCGACCAGCTGTTCGCCCGCGCCGGCGGCAACTCGATCCGCTCCGACCAGGCGCTGCAGCGGCTCTGGCGCGACGCCCACGCCGGGCTCAACCACGCGGTCAACATCCCCGGTGGTGCCTACCAGGCGGCCGCGCTCTCCCAGATGGGCCTCGACCTCGAGGGGGCCGTGCTGTGACCCTGCACTTCCACGACACCGGCGACGGTCCGCCGGTGGTGCTGCTCCATGGCGCCGGCCCCGGCGTCTCCGGCTGGTCCAACTTCGGCGGCAACGTGCCCGCGCTCTCCCGCCACCTGCGCACGATCGTCGTCGACCAGCCGGGCTTCGGGGCCAGTCCGAGCCGCGACTTCACCGGCGACTACTTCACCCACGCCGCCGCCGAGGTCGTCGCCCTGCTCGACGACCTCGGCATCGAGCAGGCGCACCTGGTCGGCAACTCCCTCGGCGGCGGTACGGCGGCCCGGCTCGCCCTCGACCACCCCGACCGGGTCGACCGGCTGGTGCTGATGGGCCCGGGCGGCCTGACCAGCCGGCTGGTCATCCCGGAGCCGACGGTCGGGCACCTGCGGCTCTACGCCTTCTTCGCCGACCCCACCCGCGAACGGCTCGCCGAGTTCATGCGCGGGATGGTCCACGACCCGTCGCTCGTCACCGACGCGATGATCGACGAGCGCTTCGAGCAGTCGCAGCAGCCCGGCGTCGCCGAGTCGTTCGCCCGGTTCCGGGCCAGCTTCACCGACCCCGCCAACGCCGAGCGCGTCGAGCTGTGGCGCTACGCCGAGCGGATCACGCAGCCGTCGCTGGTGCTCTGGGGCCGCGAGGACCTGGTGAACCCATACGACGGCGCGCTGTTCGCGATCGCCCGGATGCCCGACGTCCGGCTGCACCTGATGTCGCGCTGCGGCCACTGGGCTCAGGTCGAGCGGGCCACCGAGTTCAACCGCCTGGTCGTCGGCTTCCTGCTCGACGCCGACGGGGTCGAGGGAGCCGCATGAGTCTCACCTACGAGGCGACCACCCGCGGACCGTCGGCGAGCGACGGCCTCCACTTCCACGAGGCGGGCGCCGGCGTACCCCTGGTGCTGCTGCACGGCTCCGGGCCGGGTGTCTCCGGCTGGTCGAACTTCGCGGCCAACCTGCCCGTGCTCGCCGGCCACTTCCGGACGATCGTCGTCGACCTACCGGGCTTCGGCGCGAGCCCGGACGTCGACTACGACCGGCCGTATCCCGAGATCGCGGCGGAGCACGTCGTACGACTGCTCGACGACCTGGACATCGAGAGGGCCCACCTGCTCGGCAACTCGATGGGCGGCTGGGTCGCCCTGGAGGCCGCGGCGAGCAGTCCCGAGCGGATCGACCGGCTCGTGCTGATGGGCCCGGGCGGCCTCTACGCCCCGCTGCACGGGCCACTGCTGAGCGAGGGTGCCCGCCGGCTGGGCGAGTTCCTCGCCGAACCGACCCGCGCGGCGCTCGAGGCCTGGGTCGAGACGATGGTCCACGACCCGGCGACGATCACGCCCGAGCTCCTCGACGAGCGCTGGGCAAACGCCACCGCACCGCGGGCCATCGACCGGATGCGCGCCGTCATGGCCTCGCTCGCGCTGCCCGGAAAGGCGCCGCTGTGGGCCCGGACCGGCGAGATCCCCCACCGCACGCTCGTGACCTGGGGCCGCGACGACCGGATGCTGCCGCCCGACGGTGCCTTCTTCGCGCTGCGCCGGATGCCCCGGGCGGACCTCCATGTCCTGGGCGAGTGCGGCCACTGGGCACAGGTCGAGCGGAAGCACGACTTCGAGTCCCTCGTCATCGACTTCCTCACCCGCTGAAGGAGCACCCATGCACGTCCAGCACCCCGTCCTCGACGCCATCCACGCCGACGCCGACCGCCTCCGCGCCCTGGAAACCGCCTGCGTCGAGGAGCGTCGGCTCACCGACGAGTCCGCCAAGATCCTGCGCGAGTCCGGCGTCATGCGCCTCCTGCAGCCGCGGCGCTACGGCGGCCACGAGTCCACCCCACAGGTCTTCAACGCCGCGATGCACGACATCGCCCGGCAGTCCAGCTCGGCCGGCTGGGTGACCGGCGTGGTCGGCGTCCACTCCTGGCACCTCGGGCTCTACGACGACCGCGCCCAGCGCGAGGTGTGGGGCGAGGATCCCGACACCTGGATCAGCTCGTCGTACAGCCCGGCGGGGACGGCGCGGCCGGTGCCGGGCGGCTACGAGCTCAACGGTCGCTGGGGCTTCTCCTCGGGCAGCGACCACTGCGGCTGGGTCTTCGTCGGTGCGATGGTCCTCGACGAGGACGGCGCCCGCACCGGGCGGATGCTGCACCTGCTGCTCCCCCGCGGCGACTACACGATCGACGATGTCTGGTTCACGTCCGGCCTGGCCGGGACGGGCAGCAACGACATCGTCGTCGAGGGCGCGTTCGTGCCGCGGCACCGCACGCACGACGTCGCCGACCTGTACGCCGAGCGGTACCCCGGCAACGAGGTGAACACCGCCGGCCTGTTCCGGATGCCGTGGTACACGGTCTTCGTCAACGCCGTCGTCATGCCGCTGGTCGGCATGGCCCGCCGCGTGCACGACGAGGCCCTGGCGATCCACCGCGGCCGTCTCGCCGTCGACCCGAGCAAGCTGCCGCACCCGGCCTCGCTCGCGCTGGTCGCGGAGGCCGACGGCGCGGTGGACACGGCGTACCGGATCCTCCAGGCGAACGCCGTCGAGGCGTTCGAGGCCGTGACCGACGGCGGTCGCGTCTCCCTGGGCACCCGGCAACGGACCCGCCGCGACCATGTCGCGGCGGTCGGCCTGGCGGTCTCGGCGGCCGACAAGTCGTACCAGGTCGGAGGCCCTCGCTCCATCGCGTCGTCCAGTCCGCTCCAGGCGGTCTGGCGCGACGTCCATGCCGGCCAGCACCACGCCGTCAACGTGCCCGACCTCGCCAACCACGAGTACGGCACCTACCTGCTGACCGGAGCCCCCGGAACCATCTACTGACCCTCGAAGGGATCCACCCGATGACGACGATCAACGACCGCGGCGCCAACGCCGCGCCCGACACGGGTGGCTCGGGCCGCCTCTGGACTCCCCGCCTCGCCGCCGTGCTCACCGTGCTGGTGCTCGTCTCCGAGATCATCCCGGTCTCCGCGGTGCTCTCCGGCACGGCGCTGCCGGCGGTCGCCGGGAGGTACGCCACCACGCAGGCCAGCTGGTCGATGACCATCGCGTTCCTGACCGCGGCCGTGGCGATGCCTCTCGTCGGCAAGCTCGCCGACATGTACGGAAAGAAGCGGGTGCTGATGGGCGTGGTGCTCGTCAGCCTCGCCGGCTCCGTGCTCTCGGCGGTCGCCGGCAGCTTCGCGCTGTTCATCATCGGCCGTGGCCTCCAGGGCGCGATCTTCTCGGTGGCCTTCTTGGCCTACTCCCTGGTCCGCGACCTCTTCCCGCCTCGGATGGTGCCGTTCGCGGTCAGCGTGACCATGACCGGCACCGGCGTCGTCGTGGTGCTCCAGCCCTTCCTCGCCGGCTGGCTGATCGACAACCACGGCGTGCCCGGCGTGTACTGGTTCCTCACGGTCCTGACTCTGGTCCTCGGGCTGGCCGCCCTGCTCGTCGTGCCCGAGTCGCCGGTGCGCTCGACCGACTCCCGCCTCGACCTGGTCGGCGCGCTCCTGCTCGGCTGCTCGGTGGCCGCGGTGCTCGTCGGCGTGAGCATGGGGCCGCAGTGGGGCTGGACCGACCTCTCCACCCTCGGCCTGCTCGCCCTCGGCGTCGTCCTGTTCGCCGTCTGGCTGGCTCAGGCCGGGCGCGCGACGCAGCCGCTCATCGACCTGCGTCAGCTGCGCCGTCCCGCCCTGCTGCTGAGCGTGGTCTCCTCCGGCCTCGTCTACGGTGTCGGCGCGACCACCAGCTCCTTCCTCGCCATCATGGCGATGACCCCCCGCGCCCTCGGCCAGGACTACGGCTTCGGCATGACCGCGAGCGAGTACGCGCTGTTCGGCGTCGTCAACGGGATCGGCATCGTCGTCGGTGGGCTGGTCGTCGGGGCGACCGCCCGGCGTACCGGCGCGAAGGTGCACATGGTCGCCGCCGCCGTGCTGATCGCGCTGGGCTGCCTGCTGATGGGCCTGGGACGTGGTGAGCAGTCACTGGTCCTGGTCGGCACCGCCGCCGTCCACCTGGCGATCGGCCTGTCCGGCGCCGCCATCCCGAACCTGGTCATCGCGGCGGTGCCGCCGGAGAGCCAGGTCGTCAGCTCCAGCCTCGCCGAGGTCAGCCGCACCCTGATGGGGGCGGTCGGCACCACCCTCGGCTTCGTGATCCTCAACGGCCACGTGCTCGCCGTTCTGGGCGGCGCGCCGATCTACTCCGGCGGTGGGTTCCTGGGCGCGCTCGGCATGATCGCGGCCTGCTCCGTCGTCGGTGGGGCCGCGGCCGTGTTCCTGCCCCGCGGGCTGGGCCGCTCGGCGGGTACGGCGGACTAGCTCCGGGCGAGCTCGGCGATCAGGGCCGGGGCGAGGTCGCCCTTCGGGGCGACCTCGACCTCGGCCAGCCCCAGCCAGCCGGCCAGCCGGCCGAGCTCGGCGGCCAGCTCGGCCGCGGTCTCGGCCGGCGCGTGCGGCTCGGCCCACGCCGACTGCACCAGCAGCCGCCCGCTCACCCGGTCGGCCTTGAGGTCGACCCGCCCCACGATCCGGTCGCCCAGCAGGAACGGCAGCACGTAGTAGCCGTGCACCCGCCGCTCCGCCGGGGTGTAGATCTCGATCCGGTAGAAGAAGTCGAACAGCGCCTCGGCCCGGTCCCGCTCCCACACCACCGGGTCGAACGGGCTGAGCAGCGCCCGCGCCCCCACCCGCCGCGGCAGCCGCGCCTCGCGGTGCAGGTACGCCGGCCGGTTCCAGCCCTGCACCGCGACCGGCTCCAGCTCACCGGCCGCGACCAGCTCGTCGATCGCGACCCGGGCCTCCCCGACCCGGATCCGGTAGTAGTCGGCCAGGCAGTTGGCCGACGCCACGCCGTGGGACCGGGCCGCTCGACGTACGAGCTCGACGTGGGCGTCCGTCCGGCTCAGCGCCGGCTGCTCCAGGACCGCGGCCGGAAGCACGCGCTCGGGCAGGTCGTAGCGGATCTCGAACTGGCTGTTGCGCCCGGAGATGGCCAGCTCGCCGGTCATGTAGAGGTAGTCGAGCATCCGGCGGGTGCGCGACCAGTTCCAGCCCCAGTGGTCCTTCGTGCGCGGCAGCCCGTCGTCGAGCTCGCGGGCCGTGCTCGCCCCGCGGTCGGTGATCTCGGCGAGCAGCGCCTTCTCCAGCTCGTCGCCCTCCTCGACGGTGAACCACTTGCCGCGCCGCGCGCGGTAGTCGTCCATCCGGTGGCGCATGGCCGGCCACAGCTCGACCGGCATGAACGCCTGCACGTGCGCCCAGTACTCCACCACCCGCCGCGCGCGCCCACTCGCCGCCCGCTGGAGCAGGCCGACGTCGTAGGGACCCATCCGGGAGTAGAGCGGCATGAAGTGGGCGCGCTGCAGCACGTTGACGCTGTCGACCTGGAGCACACCGGTGCGGGCCAGGGTGCGGTCGAAGGTGCGCAGCGTCGGCGCCGCGTGAGCGGGATCCAGGAAGCCCTGCGCGGCCAGCGCGATCCGGCGGGCCTGCGCGAGCGACAGCGACTGGGTGGTGGGCACGGGCTCACCCTAGGAGCAGCCGCCGACAGCCCTGGGGAGACGGATTCATCACGGTATGTAGGCGAATAGCCACTTCTGTAGCGGAGTTCCACTACAGAAGCGCGCACTCACCTACATACCGTGATGAATCCGCACCCTGGTCGAGCTACTCCAGCTCGACCAGCTTGGCCCGCACGGCGTACATGACCGCCTCCATCCGCGAGTGCAGCTGCAGCTTCTCGAGGATGTTGCGCACGTGGTTCTTGACCGTGTTCTCGCTGATCGCGAGCTGCGCGGCCACGTCGCGGTTGCTCAGCCCCCGGGCGACGAACCGGAGCACCTCCAGCTCGCGCTCGGTGAGCTTGAGCGCGGGGCCGGCGTTGCGGTCGGGCTTGGACATCGTCTTGAACTCGTCGATCAGCTTGGCCGCCATCGACGGGCTGATCAGCGACTGGCCGTCGGCGACGACGCGGATGCCCTGGGCCACCTCCTCGATGGACGAGTCCTTGAGGAGGTAGCCCGAGGCACCGCTCTTGACGGCCTCGTAGAGGTCGGCCTCGTCGTCGGAGACGGTCAGCATGATGATCTTCGTCATCGGGACCGCCTCCTTGATCGCGACGCACGCCTCGATCCCGGACTGCTTCGGCATCCGCACGTCCAGCAGCACCACGTCGGGCACGCTGCTGACCACGAGGCTCACGCCGTCGATGCCGTTGCTGGCTTCGCCGACGACCTCGATGCCGTCCTCGATGCCGAGCAGCATGGTCAGCCCACGCCGGAACAGCTCCTGGTCGTCGACGACCACCACACGTACCGGCTCGCTCACGGGCTGTCCCGGTGCTGCGGCCGGCGAAGTACCATCCGCCACGGCGGCATCATGACACGACCTCCCGGTTGTCCGCCGGTCCCGTCCGGATTCAGGCGTCAGCCCTCATCGCTCCCGATGTCCAGCGAGATCACTCCGTAGTCGTACCCGCGACGGCGGTACACAACGGCCGGACGCTCACTCTCCTTGTCGACGTACAGGTAGAAGTCGTGGCCGACCAGCTCCATCTCGTAGAGCGCCTGGTCGAGCGTCATCGGGCTCGCGGCGTGCGTCTTCTCGCGGACGACCAGCGGTCCGTCGCCGGTCACCGTGATCGGTCCGACCTGCCGCTCGATGGCGACCTCGTCCTCTTCCTCCACCACGGCGGTGGGTACGTCGGACAGCGCCTTGCCGACCGAGACCGGCGTCCGGCGTCCGCGGTGCACCCGGCGCCGGTCGGCGGCCTTGCGCATCTGGGCGGCCATCTTGTCGAGGGCCAGGTCGAGCGCTCCCATCTTGTCGTCAGCGGCGGCCTCGGCCCGGATCACCGGTCCCTTGGAGAAGGCCGTGAGCTCGACATGGACAGCCTGGTCGTGCTGTCGCGGGTTGGGTTCGCAGTCCACCTCCACATGCACCCGGATGATCCGGTGATCGTGCTTCTCCAGCTTGGTGAGCTTCTCCGCGGCATGCTCTCGGAACCGGTCCGAGATCTCGCAGTGCCGTCCGGTGACCACAACATCCATCAGTTACCTCCAAGGGTATTTCGGCGTGATGGGTTCTCCTGCCGAGGCAGGGAGCCGGAGTGCTGGCGCGTTTCTCGGCCAGCACGAACTCGAGGGGCCGCATGACGTCGGCCCGCGGGGCGCGCGAGCGCAGCGAGCGTCGCCCCCACCCGTCGGCCGCGCCGCGTTGCCTGGACGCAGCGCAGCGAGCGAGGAACGAGCGAGCGGAGCGGAGGAAGGCAACGCGCGGAAGCGCGGCCGACATGCGCGAGCGGAGCGAGCGCCCAACAAGCATGGAGTCCGCCCGGCCGACCTGGTCTTCGTCCCCACACCCGCCTGCTGGGGCTTCCGCAGCTTGTTGCCACTACCGACCCTCTCCCGGGGCCGGACGCATCTGACGTCCGGTCCGAGGCAGGTCTTACGACTAAGCCGCACCGTGCTCACCGGCCCGGGGGCCGGCTTACGTGGACCGTTTCGCCTGCGACTGGCATCGGCTTGCCGCGCCTGGCTGGGCTCGCGCCCGGCCTGGGCGACGCAACCACGGACCCGGGCGGACTCCATGACCAGACGTTAGTCCGTCGCTGGTGACGACGAAAGGCTTCACCCGAAGTTCAGCGGGTCGGTCCTGCGCCGGGTCGCGGCGACGACCGCGGCGGCGTGCACGGGCAGCCCCACGGCCTCGAGGGCGCGCTGTGCCTCGCGCAGCGTGGCGCCGGTGGTAAGGACGTCGTCGCAGATCACGACGTGGGCGCGGGGGCACACCCGCACCAGCCGTCGTACGCCGGCGGCGGGCACCGTCATCGAGCGGTCGAGGTTGGCGGCGCGGGCGGCGGCGTCGAGCCCGGCCTGGTCGACGACGCCGGGGCGCAGCCGCAGCAGCCGGGCGGCGTGGGCGTCGCCGCCGAGGAGCCGGGCGGCGTGCCGGGTCATGGTCAGGGTGGGGTCGTGGCCGCGCTGCCGCACGCTCGAGGTGCGCGAGGGCACCGGCACCAGCACGAGTGGGCCGGGCGGCGCGGCGGTGGCGACGGCGCCGGCGAGCAGCTCGCCGAGGGGCCGGGCGAGGGCGAGCACCCGGCGCTCCTTGTGGGCCAGGACGAGGGCGCGCAGCACGCCGGCGTACTCCCCCACGGCGTACGGCGGCACCAGCCCCGCGGGGCTCGGCGTCGGCCAGTGTGGGGAGGCGTCCGCGGCCCGCTCCTGGCAGGTGCCGCGGCAGGCCGGGCACAGCGGGCGTCCGGGCCGCTCGCAGCCGACGCAGCGGGAGCCGAGCACCAGGTCGACGAAGCCGTCGACGAGCAGCTGGGCGGTGGCCATCGGCCCACCCCAGCAGGCCGGTCCGGCTCGGGCAAGCAGCCCGGGACGGGCTGTGGAGGACGGCGAGATCAGCCGGCGTAGTCGAGCTGGCTGAGCCCGTCGGGTGCGTCGTGCTTGTCCTGGCGGACCAGGTCGACGAACCGGTCGGCGTACACGGCGTACATCGGCGCGTCCTCGACGGGCGAGGCGGCGAGTCCGAGGACCTCTCCGGTCACGATCGTGGACAGGACGTCGACCCCGACCGTCGCTCCGTCGGCGGGGACGACGTCGACCTCGTAGAGGCTGCCGGGCACGGTCGCGGTGAGCACGGCGACGCGGATCGGGCCGGCCCAGGCGAGGTCGGTGATCGCGCTCCCCTCGGGCGCCCGGACGACGAAGGGGCGCCCGGTGCGGGCCACCTGGCCGCGGCCGTTGAGGAACACCCGCGCGCCGACGACCTGGTCGCCCGCGCGCGGCACCCGGACGACGGCGACCAGGCGGGTGCCGTCGCGGCTGACCACGAGGTGCCGGGCGCGGGTGCCGGTGATGCCGGGGACCCGGACGGTGCGCAGCTCGGTGCCGTCGTACAGCCACACGACGGCGCCGGCGGGCCGCCGCTCGAGCACCCAGAGCCGGCCGGCGTGGTCCCAGGTCGGGCGCGCATAGGTCCCGCCGTCGAGCAGCACCTGGGCCGCGGGCTGCGCCGTCGACTGCTGGACGTGGGCCAGGCGCACCCGGTGGCCGCCGGCGTCGACCCCGGCGGCCTGCTCGTTGTCGGGGCTGACCGCGACGGCGACCAGACCGGCCCCCTCGTCGCCGAGTACGCCGGTCACCGGGTCGAGCCGGGTGTCCTTGCCGCCGGAGACCAGCCGGCCCTGGCTGATGCCGTAGAGCGTCTTGCCGCCGCCGGGCCCCGCGGGACCGAAGGCGGCGGCGGCGTCGACGGAGTACTGCGCGACGCCACCGGGCAGCGGGAGCGGCGTGCCGTCGACGCTGACCCGCAGCGCCGTGACCGACGGGTCCTGGCGCAGCGTCCACGCGAGCTGGGCGAGCATCAGCTCGGCCTGCTCGGAGGTCACCGACTGTGCCTCTCCCACCAGCGCGATGTCGGCGACCCCGGCGTCGCTGACCGGCACGGACAGCCCGACGCTCAGCCCGGCGGGAAGGAACGAGCGCACCACTCCCTGCGCCAACGGCGGCGGCCCCGCCAGCAGGCCCGAGACCAGGCTGGTCGCGAGCTGGTCGCCCTCGGGCACGAACACCGGCTCGGGCACCAGGATCTTGGCGACGGGGTCGAAGTAGTAGAGCGAGACCTGGTGGTAGCGCTGCCGGAACCACGAGGCCGGTACGACGAGCGCGTCCGGCGGGTCGGTGATCCGGTACTCGCCGTCCTGCACCGCCACCCGGAAGTCGAGGGTCAGCTCGTCGATGCCCATCGACCCGCGCCAGGCCCCGACCGCGTCGAGCCGGTCGGCGCCGGTGAGCTGCACCGACACCGAGCCGCCGCTCTCGCGCACCGGCAGCGAGTCGCTGTAGATGATCGTCTCCTGCTCGGGGTTCCACCCCCCGGCGGCCTCGTCGGTGAGGTACTGCTTGGCGACGCTGGTCTGCACCGGCCACGCCGTCATGGCGTCGAGGAAGCCGGTGACCACCTCGGTGCGCGAGGCGCCCGCGACCGGCGGCCGGGCGTCGATGTCGCTGGCCCGGCGGGTGTCGTCGCGGTCGGTGCCACTGCTCTGCACGACCGGGCCGGAGGTCGGGAGCGAGGTGCACCCGCTCAGCACGGCGAGGGCCAGGACCAGCACCACGAGGGCTCGGGATCGCGTCATCACTCCTCCCCCTCCGGTACGACGCCGCCCGGCCCGACCACGACGGCGGCGTCGCTCGACATCGCGTCCACGGGCACCAGGGGCAGCGGGCTGTGCCGCAGCGTGCCGCCGGCGTGCCGCGGCACGGTGAGCCGGAACTGCGCCCCCTGTCCGGTCTTGCCCCACGCCTGCAGCCAGCCGCCGTGCAGGTGGGCGTCCTCCTGGGCGATGGCGAGGCCGAGGCCGGTGCCGCCGCTGGTGCGGGTGCGGGCCGGGTCGGAGCGCCAGAACCGGTTGAACACCATCGACGCCTCGCCCGGAGCCAGCCCGACGCCGTGGTCGCGCACCGTGATCGCCGCCGCCTCCTCGTCGGACTCCAGCCGCACGATCACCGCCTCGGTGGGATCGTCGGCCAGCGCGTGGTCGATGGCGTTGGTGACCAGGTTGCGCACGATCCGCTCGATCCGGCGCACGTCGACGTCGGCCTGGACGGGGTGCGCCGGCTCCTGGACCAGGACCCGGATCCCCCGCTGGTCGGCCAGCGGCTGCGCGGCCTCGACCACCCGTCGTACGAGATCGCCGAGGTTGACGTTCTCGGTGGCGAGGACGGCGGCGCCGGCGTCGAAGCGGCTGATCTCCAGCAGGTCGACGAGCAGGTTCTCGAAACGGTCCAGCTCGGCCTGCATCAGCTCCGCCGAGCGCGCCGTGGCCGGGTCGAAGCTCGCGCGCGCGTCGTGCAGCACGTCGGAGGCCATCCGCACCGTCGTCAGCGGGGTGCGCAGTTCGTGGGACACGTCGGAGACGAACCTGCGCTGCACCCAGCTGAGCTCCTCGAGCTGGCGGATCTGGCGCTGGAGGCTGGTGGCCATCTGGTTGAAGGAGTACGCCAGGCGGGCGATGTCGTCCTCGCCGGTCACCTGCAGCCGCTCCTGCAGCCGCCCGGCCGCGAGCCGCTCGGCGACCCGCCGGGCCAGCCGGATCGGGGTGACGACCTGCCGGGTGACCAGCCAGGTCAGCCCCGCGACCAGCGCCAGCAGCAGCCCGGCGGCGGTCAGCAGCGCCCGGGTCACCAGGTTGAGCGTCTCCTGCTCCTCGGCGAGGGGGAAGAGGAAGTAGAGCGTGTAGGTCTTGCCGTCCGAGGGCAGCTGCACCTGGGAGCCCACCACGATCCCGGGCTCCCGGGTCACGGCGGCGTCGGAGCCGGCGCCGGCCGTGCGCACGATCTCGGTGTAGGTCCAGGCGGTCGCCCGGCGCGGGCCGTCGAAGTGCTCCTCCAGCGAGGCCGGGACGCTGACCAGGTCCAGGCCGCTGGTGTACTCCCCGCCGCCGGTCCGCAGCCCCGGGTCCTCGCCCTCGGGGCCGGCCAGCACCACGGCGTACCCTCGGCTGTCGCCGCGCTCGATG
The DNA here is from genome assembly GCF_016907515.1 of Nocardioides nitrophenolicus. NCBI lineage: Bacteria > Bacillati > Actinomycetota > Actinomycetes > Propionibacteriales > Nocardioidaceae > Nocardioides > Nocardioides nitrophenolicus. The sequence goes on along the minus strand of NZ_JAFBBY010000001.1, from coordinate 4,490,539 downwards.
ATCGGGTCGACCAGGTCGCGCTGCTGCTGGCTCGCGTTGACCTCGCGGCCCGACGCGGCCTCGAGCCGGTCCTGGGCGTCGGCGACCTCCGCGTCGACCTCGCCGAGGACCACCTCGGCGCGATGGCGGAGCAGGCCGTCGCGGGTCTGCTGGAGCAGGATCCAGCCCACGCCGCTGACCACGACCGCGGACAGCACGACCGTGCTCGCCACGACCCGGGCCTGGATCGAGCGCCGCCAGAAGGTCAGCGCGCGCCGCAGCCGCGGCGCGAGCCACGCCCAGCACCGGCGCAGCCCGTCGAGCGCACGGCGGCCCGGCCCGGCCGCCGCGGGCCTACGCGGAGCCGGCCTTGTACCCGACACCACGCACCGTCAGCACGATCTCGGGATGCTCGGGATCGTGCTCCACCTTGGAGCGCAGCCGCTGCACGTGCACGTTGACCAGGCGGGTGTCCGCGGCGTGCTGATAGCCCCAGACCTCCTCCAGCAGCACCTGCCGGGTGAACACCTGACCCGGCTTGCGGGCCAGGCACAGCAGCAGGTCGAACTCCAGCGGCGTCAGCGAGATCTCCGCGCCGCCCCGGGTCACCGCATGGCCGGCGACGTCGATCTCGACGTCGCGGATGGTGAGCGTCTCCTGCGGGACCGTCTCGGTCCGGCGTACCCGGGCTCGGATCCGCGCGACCAGCTCCTTGGGCTTGAACGGCTTGACGACGTAGTCGTCGGCCCCCGACTCCAGCCCCACGACCACGTCGACGGTGTCGCCCTTGGCCGTCAGCATCACGATCGGCACCCCGGACTCGGCGCGGATCTCCTTGCACACGTCGATGCCGTCCTTGCCCGGCAGCATCAGGTCGAGGAGCACCAGGTCGGGGCGGTACTCGCGGAAGGCCGCCAGCGCCTGGTCGCCGCGCGGGCACACCCGACTCTCGAAGCCCTCCTGCCCCAGCACGATGCCGAGCATCTCCGCGAGCGGGGCGTCGTCGTCGACGACGAGGACGCGTCCCCTCGTGGGGTACGGCGCGCTGCTGGGCGGAGTCACGCGGCAATCCTAGGCGGGAGTACGACACGAGCCCCGCACCCAGGTGGATGCGGGGCTCGTGGCACGTTCGTCCGCGGGTCCGCGATCCTCGCCTGTCTTGCCGCCGGACCAACGCTGGGCCTCGGCAAGACAACTGCGTGCGCGGCAGCGCGGCGCCGCCGACGCCGAGCGCGGGGAGCAGCGGCAACCGAGCGCGGGGAGCGAGGCACGAGCGACCGGAGCGAGGGCGCCGCTCGCGCCAGAGGACCCCGCGCGGCAGCGCGGCGCCGCCAGGGGCGCGCCGCGCAGGCCGGAGGGAGAGCGAGTCGCAGGGAGCGAGGAACGAGCGACCGGAGCGAGCGAGCCCGCCGGCCGGAGCAAGTGCCCCGGCCGGCGGCGACGCGCTCGCGCCAGAGAGCTCAGTAGCGGTAGTGCTCGGACTTGTACGGTCCCTCGACCGGGACGCCGAGGTAGTCGGCCTGCGCCTGGTTGAGCTCGGTCAGCTCGACGCCGATGGCGTCGAGGTGCAGCCGGGCGACCTCCTCGTCGAGGTGCTTGGGCAGCACGTAGACGCCGATCGGGTACTCGTCGGTCTTGGTGAAGATCTCGACCTGCGCGAGAACCTGGTTGGTGAACGAGTTCGACATGACGAACGACGGGTGGCCGGTCGCGTTGCCCAAGTTGAGGAGTCGTCCTTCGGACAGGACGATGACCTTCTTGCCGGCTCCGCCATCAGAAGAGGGGAAGATCCACTGGTGGACCTGGGGCTTGATCTCGTCCTTGACGATGCCCGGGATCTTCGCGAGGCCGGCCATGTCGATCTCGTTGTCGAAGTGGCCGATGTTGCCGACGATGGCCTGGTTCTTCATCCGCTCGAAGTGCTCGACCCGGATGATGTCGAAGTTGCCCGTCGTGGTGATGAAGATGTCGGCGAAGTCGACGACCGACTCGAGGCGCTTGACCTCGTAGCCGTCCATCGCGGCCTGCAGCGCGCAGATCGGGTCGATCTCGGTGATGATCACGCGGGCGCCCTGGCCGCGCAGCGACTCGGCGGAGCCCTTGCCGACGTCGCCGTAGCCGCAGACGACGGCGGTCTTGCCGGCGATCATCACGTCGGTGCCGCGGTTGATGCCGTCGATGAGCGAGTGGCGGCAGCCGTACTTGTTGTCGAACTTCGACTTGGTGACCGAGTCGTTGACGTTGATCGCCGGGAAGAGGAGCGAGCCCTCCTTGAAGCGGTCGTAGAGGCGCAGCACACCGGTGGTGGTCTCCTCGGTGACGCCCTTGATGCCGTTGGCGATGCTGGTCCAGCGCTGGGGGTCGTTGTCGAGCGAGCGCGCGAGGACCCGGAGGACCTCCTTGAACTCCTCGTTGTCGGTGCTGTCCTGCGACGGGACGGCGCCGGCCTTCTCGAACTCCACGCCCTTGTGGACGAGCAGGGTGATGTCACCACCGTCGTCGAGGAGCATGTTGGGGCCGATCTTGTTGCCGTCGGCGTCGGTGAAGTCGAAGACCTTCTCGGCCTCGTCCCAGTACTCCGCCAGGGTCTCGCCCTTCCAGGCGAAGACCGGGGTGCCCTGCGGGTCCTCCGGCGTGCCATTGCCGACGACGACGGCCGCGGCGGCGTGGTCCTGGGTGGAGAAGATGTTGCAGGTGGCCCAGCGGACGTCGGCACCGAGCGCGGTCAGCGTCTCGATGAGGACACCGGTCTGGATCGTCATGTGCAGCGAGCCGGCGATGCGGGCACCCTTGAGCGGCTGCGAGTCCGCGTAGCGTCGGCGCATCTCCATGAGGCCGGGCATCTCGTGCTCGGCGAGGGTGAGCTCCTTGCGGCCGAACTCGGCCAGGCTCAGGTCAGCAACCTTGTAGTCCATGAGTGATCCTCGAGGTTCGAGTGTCGTGTGACAGCTGAGTCCTGCGGCGCATCTGCGCATCGTCGGGATCTCCCGCGCATGACTGAAGACACCCTACAAGCGTGCTCCGAGGGCCGCGGAATCATCGGAGATGTCCCTCGTCTCTCCACAGCCACCCCCTGCTCCCACTTTCTCCACAGCCCCCTTCCCCTCTCCCGGCCTTCCGTCGCCACCCCTCGGTGGAATCGACCCATGACCACTCTTCTCGCCGCCCCTCCCCTCTTCGACCAGCACGATCCCGACGACCTGCTCACCACCATCCGCTCCGGCGTCCGCAGCCGCGAATGCCTCCTCGTCGCCGAGTGGGCGGCCATCGTGCGCTGGGCCGACCACCACGTGCTCACCACCCCGGCCGACGCCCCCACGGTGCGCGACGGCGTGATCGACACCGGGGTCGCCCTGGCCGGCGCCGGCACGCCCCTGATCAGCGACCACCACCTCAGCGAGCTGGTCGCGGCGCTCGGCCGCTCGCCCCAGGCCGGCCGCGCGTTCGTGGGCCGCGTCGTCGAGTGCGCCTGGCGGCTGCCCCGGGTCTACGCCGCCGTCGCCACCGGGCGCCTCGCGCCCTGGCGCGCCGAGCGGATCGCCGACCTCACCCGCCCGCTCAACGTCGAGGCGGTCGCGTACGTCGACCGCTCGCTCCATCCCGCCGCCTCCTGCACCTGGGCCCAGGTCGAGCGGCTGGTCGAGGAGGCCGTGTGCCGCCACGACCCGGAGGCCGCCGAGGCCCGCCGCCGCAAGGCCGCCGACCGCCGACGGCTCAGCGTCGAGCAGCCCGACGCCACCGGTCTGATCGAGGTGCACGGCCTGCTCGACGCGGGAGACGGCCACGACCTCGAGCAGGCGGTCCGGCGCCGCGCCGCCCACCGCGGCCGGCTCGGACACGCCGGGTCGCGCGACGTACGCCGCTCGATCGCGGTCGGCGAGATCGCCCGCCGTGACCTCACCCTCGACCTCGAGGGCCACACCGACGACGGCCAGGAGATCCGCGCGCCCGGCCGCAAGGTCGTGCTCAACCTCCACCTCACCACCGACCCGGCCAACCCGGTGGCCCGGTGGGCCGACGGCTCCTGCCCGCTGAGCGTCGCGCAGGTCCGCGAATGGCTGCAGGTCTCGGGGACCTCGGTGGTGGTCCGGCCCGTGGTGGACCTCGCCGAGCACGTCCCCGTCGACTCCTACGAGATCCCCGACCGGCTGCGCGCCCGGGTCGAGCTGCGCGACCACACCTGCCGCTTCCCCCACTGCCCCATCCGCGCCGACCGCTGCGACCTCGACCACGCGACGCCGCACCGCGACGGCGGCCCGACCTGTCCGTGCAACCTGGTCCCGCTGTGCCGCCAGCACCACCGCGCCAAGACCTTCACCGCCCGGCGCTATCTGCCGCTCTCGCCCGGCACCTATCTCTGGCGCTCACCCCACGACCTGCTGTTCGTGGTCGATCACCGCGGCACCCGCCCCGTCGACGTCGGCCGCCCCATCCCGCCCGACGCCTGGGCCTGCACCCCCACCCGGGCCGATGCCGCCTGACGCAACAGCAGCCCGCCCGCCACCGCACACCCGAGCGCCACCACCGCGCCGGCGAGCACCGCGTGGTGCAGCCCGGCGACGAAGGCGTCGGCGTCGGCGTACGGTCCGGCGGCGGGGACGAAGGTGCCGAGCCAGGCGACCCCGACGGCGAGGCCGGTCTGGCGGAAGGTGTCGTTGGCGCCGGCGGCGAGTCCGCTCTGCTCGGGCGGCAGGGCGGCCAGCGCGAGGGCGCTGCCGGCGGGGTTGAACAGGCCGGTGCCGACGCAGGCGAGCAGGAAGCCGGGCAGGATCGAGGCCCAGCCGGCGTCGGCGTGGGTGGTCGAGGCGAACAGCGCCATGCCGGCGGCGACGAGCAGCAGTCCGGCCACGGCGAGCGCTCCGGGCGCGAAGCGGCTCATCAACCCGGCGGTCATGCCGGAGACCACGAAGACGAGTGCGGTGCCGGGCAGGTAGGCGAGCCCGGTCTGCAGCGGGCTCAGCCCGACGACCCCCTGGAGGTAGAGCGTGACGTAGAGGAAGCCGGCGAAGAAGGACGCCGAGATGCCGACGACCAGGACCTGCGGCGCGCTGAAGGCAGGGCGCCGGAAGTGCGTGAGCGGGAGCATCGGCGCGGGTGAACGGTGCTCGATGACGACGAGGGCGACCAGCGCGACGGCGGCGCCGCCGAGGGAGGCGACGACCGGGCCGCTCCCCCAGCCGTCCTCGTTGCCGCGCAGCAGCGCGAGCACGAGCAGGAAGAGCCCGACGACCAACGCCACCTGCCCCGGTACGTCGAGGCGTCGGGCCCGCGGGTCCCTGCTCTCCCGCACCCGCAGTGCGAGGGCGAGGGTGACCAGGCCGATCGGCACATTGCACCAGAAGATCGCGCGCCACCCGATCGCATCGGTCAGCACTCCGCCCACGAACGGACCGACCGCGAACACGGCGCCGATGGAGGCGCCGTAGACGCCGAGTGCGCGGGCGCGCTCCGCCGCGCTCGGGGTGACCTCGGAGATGAGGGCCAGCGCGGTGGCGAACAGCACCGCCGCGCCGAGTCCCTGGACGGCGCGCGCGGCGACCAGGGTGCCGATGCCGGGGGCGAGGGCGCAGGCCGCGGAGGCGAGGGTGAACAGGACCAGGCCGCCGGCGAACACCCGCTTGCGACCGCAGCGGTCCGCGATCGCGCCGGCCGAGAGGACCACGGCGGCCAGCGGCAGGGTGTAGGCGTCGATCACCCACTGCAGTCCGGTCAGGCCGGTCCCCAGTCCGGCCGCGATGTCCTCGAGCGCGGTGTTGACCACGCTGATGTCGAGCATCAGCATCACCGTCGCCACGCAGGCGACGGCGATGGCGGCCCTCCGCTCCGCAACGGGTACGTCGACCGGCCCGGTCGCGGCGGTCGTGGCAGATGTCGTCGTCATGGCCCCGATGCTGGTCGCCACGCCCGCGCGCCGACCATCCCATCCGGACGGGTTCTCCGGGGCCCAGATCTGCCGTGGTGCCGATGTCCCAGAGATCTGGGGTCGGGTACTCATGCCCTCGCCGGTCCCGCACGCGACCCTCCGAGCATGCCCCTCTCCCCCCACGGCCCGGACGCCCACGTCCCCGACGAGCCGCCCGCCGTCCTGCCCCTCCTCGTCGAGGCGCTCGCCTCGGCGGCGGCCGCCGGGATCGCCCTGTTCCTGCCGCTCCTGCAGTTCGGCGCCTACTTCTGCTTCGGCGGCGGCTGCGGCCCCGATCCCGGGGCGATCCACCTCTACCGCGTCCTGGTCGCGGTCCTGGCCGCGACGGCGGTCACCGCGCTCATCCTGGCGGTACGTCGCCGCGCGCGCGGGATGATCCGCTGGCACGCCGCGATCGCCCTGGCCGGTGCGGCGTCGGCCGTCCTGTTCGCGATCCCGGCGATCGACTGGGCCGAGCTGCGGAGGGACGACCCGCCACCGCTGGACCCGTCGTACGTCCCCTGCTACTCCGGCTCGAACGACTGCGTCGGCGGCTGACCGGCCGGGCCCCGGACAGCCAGGGCCGCCGCCAGGCGGGCAGGCGGACGCGGGGCGGCGGGCGCCCAGTACGCTGCTGCCGTACGTTCTCAGGGCGGGGTGGAACTCCCCACCGGCGGTGAGGGCGTCCCGGCGGATCCGGGGCGGCCGAGCCCGCGAGCGCCGGCCCGGTCTCCGTGACCGGGGCGGGTCAGCAGATCCGGTGCGACTCCGGAGCCGACGGTCACAGTCCGGAGGGAAGAGAACGCGACGGGCCTCGCGCGCGTCGTCACGCCCTGGGTGACACGCGAACAGGAGAACCCATGTCACCCACCGCCACCGCCGGCACCGTCGCGATCGTCGCGGCCCGCTGGCACGCCGACATCGTCGACGTCGCCGTCGACGCCTTCCGCACCGAGCTCAAGTCGCGCGGGTACGCCGTCGAGGTCGTCCACGTGCCCGGCGCCTTCGAGATCCCGCTGCAGGTACGCCGGCTGGCCCGGTCCGGTCGGTACGCCGGCGTCGCCGCGGCCGCCCTGGTCGTCGACGGCGGCATCTACCGCCACGACTTCGTGGCCTCCAGCGTGGTCGACGCCCTGATGCGGATCCAGCTCGAGGCCGACGTCCCGGTGTTCTCGGCGGTGCTCACGCCGCACCACTTCCATGAGCACGACGAGCACACCGGCTACTTCCGCCGCCACTTCGAGACCAAGGGCCGTGAGCTGGCGGCCGCGCTCGACGCGACGGTCCGGCTGCCCGCGCTGCCCGCCGGCTGACCGTCCACGGTCGGGCGGCTCTGCGTCGTACCCGGCAGAACGGTCGTCCTCGAGGCGAGATCGCGACCCATCTGCCGGGTACGACGAGGACCCCGGCCCGACGAGGACCCCGGCCCGACGAGGACCCCGGCCCGAGACCCGCCGCCTCAGTGCGCGACCGGCGCCCCGTCGTCGTAGCGCTCGATCGGGTCCTTGTCACCCGAGAACGGCAGCACCCGGACGATCGCGACCACGATCGAGCCGACGACGAGGCCGATGACGGCGGAGATGCCGGTGTTGGCGAGCCAGGCGAGGGCGCTGCCGACGAAGCCGTGGACGGCGTGCTCGATGTCGTGCTCGATGCCGTGGACCCATTCGTAGGGCGCGTCCCACCACCCGGCCTCGTGCACGTTGACCAGCAGGATGTGGCCGCCGACCCAGAGCATGGCGACGGTGCCGACGATGGAGATGATCGCGAGCAGCCGCGGCATGAACGCGACCAGTCCGCGACCGAGCCGCTGCGCGAGGGCCGAGGAGCGCTGGGCGAGGCTGAGCCCGGCGTCGTCCATCTTCACGATGAGCGCCACGACGCCGTAGACGGCGATGGTGATCACGACTGCGACGACCAGGAGCGTGGCGAGCTTGGTCCAGAAGGTCTCGTCCTCGACCGACGCCAGCGAGATCACCATGATCTCGGCCGAGAGGATCAGGTCGGTGCGGATGGCGCCGGAGATCAGCTCCCGCTCCGCCTCGGGACCGACCTCGGCGACCGGCTTCTCGTGGTCGTCGTGCCCGCTGAACAGGTGCCAGATCTTGTGGGCGCCCTCGTAGGCCAGGAAGGTGCCGCCGACCATCAGGATGATGGGGAGCAGGTCGGGCAGGAACTCGCTCAGCAGCAGCGAGACCGGCAGGATGATGAGCAGCTTGTTGCGGATCGACCCGATCGCGATCTTCTTCACGATCGGGAGCTCCCGGGCTGCGGCGACCCCCTGGACGTACTGCGGCGTCACCGCGGTGTCGTCGATCACCACGCCCGCCGCCTTGGCGGTGGCCTTGCCGGCGGCGGCACTCACGTCGTCCATGGACGCCGCGGCCATCTTGGCGATGGCGGCGACGTCGTCGAGGAGACCGAACAGGCCGGCGCTCATCAGGCCCGGTCCGTGGGGAGAGACATGGCCCGAAGGCTACCGGGCCGAGGTGACCAGTCCCGCCTTCGCGGGCTCCCCCCGTTCCTGCTCGTGGACGACCTCGGTCAGCTGGACCGCCTCGCGGACCCGGCGGTGGGCCACGTCGAACGGGTCGACGACCCGCTCGAGCACCCGGCGAACGGGCGGCGCGGCCAGGCCGAGCGCGATGCCGACGCCGAGGCCGACCGCGGCGAGCAGGCCGAGCCCGGGGTGGGCGTGCGCCCAGTCGACGAACCCGAGGTACTCCAGCTCCTTCACGGCGAAGCCGTGGAACAGGTAGACCACCAGCGTGGCCGAGCCCATCCGGCTGAACCATCCCCCGACCCGCGGGACGACGCTCAACCAGGCGAACGCGCCGGCCACGCCGGCGAGCAGGATCAGCAGCCGGGTGAGGACCGCCGTCGAGGTGGGATCGTCGAGCAGCGACGGGGGACGCTGGTAGAGGTAGTCACGGCTGGCCCAGGTGTCCAGCGAGCCGGCGGCCACCCACAGCACGGCGAAGGTCGCGATCCCGACCAGCGCGGGGAAGCGCCCGCGCAGCCACTCCAAGGTCTCGGGCGTGGCCTTCAGGCCGAGCACGAAGAACGGCAGGAAGCCGACGATCCTCGGGGCGTCCAGCCAGCGGGTCCAGTCCCCCGCGAGGAGGAAGGCTCCGGCGAGCGAGACGCCGACCGCGACGACCACCCCACCGCGCAGCGGTCGGAACAGCGGGGTCGCGAGCCGCCAGGCGACCATGGCGAGCAGGTACCAGAACGGGAAGTGCGGGTCGGTCCACAGGTCCGAGAGCCGCTCGCCCCCGACGTTGATCCGGAACCACCCGAGCGCGCCCTCGAACAGGACGTACGGCACCAGCAGCGTGGTCACCAGCTGCCACAGCCGCGCCGCGGTGTAGGTGAAGCCCCGCGACAGGTAGCCGGACAGGAACACGAACGCCGGCATGTGCCACAGGTAGACGAAGTCGTAGAGGCGCCCGCCGACGCCGTCGGCCGGCAGCAGCGCGAGCAGGTGCCCGACGACGACGAGGGTCACCAGACCCATCTTCGCGTTGTCGAGCCACGGATCCCGAGAGGTGGAGGCCATCACTCCTTGGTACCCGAATCACCTGTGAGGAGACCAAGTGTCAGACAACCTGACGCTGAGCCTGCCCGCGTGACGCCAGCGGAGCCGGGTCAGTCGTCCACGAGACCGAGCCGGAGGTACTCGGCGGCGTAGGTGCCGCTCAGCAACAGCGAGGCGTAGCGGGCCACCTCGCCGGTCGCCTCGGACGAGACGTGCTCGATCCTGACGTCCTTGCTGCGGGCGGCGTCCTCGAGGCGGTGCCGCTGGTCGCGGACCACCGGGTCGTCGACGCCGTCGTCGAGGATGACCAGCACCGGCCGCCGGTCGCCGGTGCCGTCGGCCACCGGGTCGGCGAAGACGTTGCGCGGCCGGGCCGCCTCGACGACGGGGAGCAGGTGCTCGGCGTCACCTGCGAGCGCCGTGCGCCCCGAGGTACGCCGGATCGACTCGGCGATCCGGCGCGCGGCCCGCGCGGCGAGCACCGACCCGCCCCAGACCAGGGGTGCGGCGTCGGCAAGCGAGATGGCCAGCATCTTGGCCGGGTTGATCGAGATGTCGCGGTTCGGCGAGCAGGCGATCGCGACGGCGTCGAGCGCCTCGGAGACGGACTCGGGCTCGGCGCTCGGGCCGAGCTGGACCTGGTCCAGGAAGGAGAGCATCGCGACCGCCGTCGCGAGCTGGTCGCCGGTGCTGGTCGGCAGCAGCGTCGTCCAGCGGCCGGTGGCGTGCTCGGCCACCATCGAGCCGGGTGGTGCGGCCACGACGAGCTGGCAGCCGCGACGCGCGGCTTCGGCCACCGCCAGCGCGGTGCCGGCGTCACCGCCCTCCGGAGCGAGGACGACGACCAGGTCGAGGCTGCCGGCCCAGCCCGGCAACGCCGGCGACGGCCAGGCCACGAAGGGCACCGGGCAGAACGGCTCCAGCACCGCCCGGAGCAGGCGGGAGTCGGGTCCGGCGGCGATCACGGCCCGCGGCCGGGTCTCGATCGAGCGGGACACCGCCTCGGCGATCGCGTCGGCCGCCCCGCCGACCTCCCGGCGTACCCGGGAACCGGACTCGGCCAGCGTGCGCAACCGCAGGTCGGCGCTCGCGAGCGCCGCTTCGTCATCGAGTCGGGACTCGTCGAACCACACCATGTCAGGCGGGCTTACGCGCCTCGTCGACCAGCAGCACCGGGATGCCGTCGCGTACCGGGTACGCGAAGCCGCAGCCCTGGCACACCAGCTCGACCGACTCCCCCGCGGGCGTCACCGTGAGCTCGCCCTTGCACGAGGGGCACACGATGATCGCGAGCAGCTCCGGCGCGATCCCACCCTGCGCCGCGGCGCTCACCGATCGCTCCTGATCGTCGCGAGGACCTCATCACGCATCCGGGCCATGGTCTCCTCGTCCTTCCCTTCGACGTTGAGCCGCAGCAGCGGCTCGGTGTTCGAGGCGCGCACGTTGAACGCCCAGTCGGCGTGAGTGACGCTCAGCCCGTCGAGCTTGTCGACGGTGACCCCGTCCTGCCCGCCGTACGTCGCCTCCAGGTCGGCGAGCACCGCGTCCTGGTCGGCGACGGTGCTGTTGATCTCACCGCTGAGCGGGTAGCGGGCGTAGTCGGCGAGCAGCGCCGACAGCGGCCGGTCGCTCTCGGCGAGCGCGGCCAGGGCGTGCAGCGCGGCCAGCATGCCGGAGTCGGCGCGCCAGAAGTCGCGGAAGTAGAAGTGCCCGCTGTGCTCGCCGCCGAAGATCGCCCCCGTCTCGGCCATGGTGGCCTTGATGAAGGAGTGGCCGACGCGGGTGCGGACCGGCTTGCCGCCCAGCTCGGTCACGATCTCGGGCACCGCCCGCGACGTGATCAGGTTGTGGATCACCGTCGAGCCCGGCTCCTTGGCGAGCTCGCGTGCGGCGATGAGCGCGGTCAGCGTGGACGGCGAGACCAGCTCGCCCCGCTCGTCGACCAGGAAGCAGCGGTCGGCGTCGCCGTCGAAGGCCAGGCCGATGTCGGCCCGCTCCGCGAGGACAGCCTTCTGCAGGTCGACCAGGTTGTCGGGCTCGATCGGGTTCGCCTCGTGGTTGGGGAAGGTGCCGTCGAGCTCGAAGTAGAGCGGCACCATCTCGACCTGGTCGGCGAGCCGGCCGAAGACGGCGGGCGCGGTGTGTCCGGCCATGCCGTTGCCGGCGTCGACGACCACCTTCAGCCGGCGCCCGGCGACCGGGGCCAGGGCGAGCAGGTGGGCGGCGTAGGCCTGGAGCACGTCGTGGGAGGTGATCGAGCCGGTGCGGCCGCCCGCGGCCGGCGGGCCGCCGGCGGCGACCCGGTCGCGGATCTCGGCCAGGCCGCTCTCCATGCCGACCGGCTGCGCCAGCCGGCGGCACAGCTTGATCCCGTTGTACGCCGCCGGGTTGTGGCTCGCGGTGAACATGGCGCCCGGGAGGTCGAGATGGCCCGAGGCGAAGTAGAGCTGGTCGGTCGAGGCGAGGCCGATCATCGTCACGTCCGCGCCGGCCGCCGTCGCACCGTCGGCGAAGGCCCCGGCGAGGGACGGAGAGCTGGGCCGCATGTCGTAGCCGATCACCATCGCGTCGACGCCGAGCACCTCGACGTACGCCGCTCCGGTCGCCCGGGCCAGCTCCTCGTCGAGCTGCTCGCCGACGAGACCGCGCACGTCGTACGCCTTGAAGACCTTGCCGAGGTTGTCAGGACTGGTCGTGGCCATGCCCAGACCCTAGGCCATCTGGGGTCAGTGCACTCAGTCGGTCGTGAGCATCCGCAGGTGCCCCTTGCGGGCCACCTCGCGGCCGGGCTCGCGGGGCGGCTCGACCGGCTCGCGCCGGACGGGGCGGGCGGCCTCGCGGACCGCGTCGGCCAGGGCGAGCAGGTCGTCATTGCTCGGGCCGGGCTGCTGGGTGCCGAGCGAGAGCCGGACCACCTCCCAGCCGCGCGGGGCCGAGAGCCGCTCGCTGTGGACGTCGCACAGGTCGTAGGCGTGGGGCTCGGCATAGGTGGCCAGCGGGCCGAGGACGGCGGTGGAGTCGGCGTACACGTAGGTCAAGGTGGCCACCGCGCGCCGGCCGCAGGCCGTGCGCGAGCAGGTTCGCAGGCTCTGCGGTCCCGCGTTGGCCGTCACACTCACGGCGCAGACGCTACCGTCCCGACCCCCGCCCGGTGGATAGGCTCGCTGATCATGGAGCACGACGAGCTGGTCCCCCGCCGACGCCGCGACCGCCGCGGGCGCGGGATGCGGGGACCGGCCGTGCAGCCGCTGGCGGCGACCGGTCACCGGCCGCCGCTGCCGCGCAGTCGACGCGAGGTCTTCGACAAGATCATGCTCGATGTCGTGACCGACATCGACGCGCGCTGGTCGACGCACCTCGGCCTGGTCGAGTACGCCGTCGAGGACGCCCCCCAGCTGCCCGACGACTGGGACTCGGGCCGGGTGCCGCTGTCCTCGCTGGTGCGCGGGTCGGGGACGACGCCGACCCGGCTGGTGGTGTTCCGCCGGCCGCTGGAGCATCGCGCCGCGGACCGCGCCGACCTGGAGGCGATCGTGCTGGCGATCGTGGTCGAGCAGGTCGCCGAGCTGCTCGGCATCGAGCCCCACGAGGTCGACCCGCGCTACCCGTCCGACCTCGACGACGACTGAGACCCGCCCTACTCCGGTGCGACGACCGGGATCCGCGCATGGGTCTCGGCGGGTCGCAGCCGCAGCGTCGCGAGCCCCGGCTGAGGACCGGTCGCGGGCAGGGTGACCACGCCCGCGATCCGGGTGTTGCGCGGCTCGACGGCGACCAGCACCGCCTCGGTGGGCAGGGCCAGCGAGGCGGCCCGGTCGGGCGCCACCTCGACCTGGTCCTCGCGCAGCATCGCCCCGTCGGGGCCGTACGACGTCACGTGGACCACGCCGGTGCGCAGGGCGTGCCCGAGGAGCAGGCTCTTCTCACCGGCCGGCACCACCGCGGCCGTCGGCTCGCGGACCTCGATCGCGGGCGCCAGCAGCACCAGGTCCCGACGCGAGACCAGCCGGACCGAGGCGACCACGGGATCGGCGGACTCCACGACCACGCCCACCACTCCCGCACCGTTGTCGCCGGACAGCAGCGGGCCGAGGTCGACCTCCTGCAGGGCGTGCGGCCCCACGGCGATCGCGGGCGCGTCGGTCGGGGTGAAGGTCGCCTCGGCGGTCACCAGCCGGACCTGGGCGCGCACCTCGCTGGAGCCGGGGTTGGCCACCATCAGGGTCGCGCCGCGCGCACCCTCGGGCACGCCGAGGATCAGGTTCTCGGTGTCGGGGGCCGCCTGGGTCGGCAGGAAGTCGGTGGTCACCCGGCCGCGGCCGAGCTGGTCGCGGGTGGTGCGCGCGGTGAGCGTCACCCGGCCCCGGGTCACCGTGACATGGGCGGCGGTCAGCTCCCGGCGCGGCGCCGAGGCGGCCAGGTCGATGCGCTGCACACCGTGCGCGGGCACCTGGATGCCTCGCAGCGCGGGCTCCTCGACCGGCCCGTCGGCGCCGAGCAGCGCGACGTCGACGACCGCCTCGCCGTCGTCGGGGTTCACCAGCTCGAGGGTGGTGGCGTAGCGGGCGGTGGCGCCCAGGCCGACCAGCCACTCGTCGTACGCCGGGGACCGGCACTCCGGCACCGCCAGCGGGTCGTCGCGGCCCGCGGTGACGCCCGGCGCGGCGGCACCGGTGGCGTCGAGGACGACCGGCCCCGCGCTGTCGGGCACGACGGCGGTGCCGCCCGCCTCGGCGGTGACCGGGGCACCGGCGACGGCCTCGGCGCCGTCCGGGGGCGCGACCCGCACGGTGAGCTCGCCACCGGCGACCCCGGGCGTGCGGCCGACCCGGGTGGCGCTCGCCGGGCGCACGCCGCCCGGGCACACGACCGTGGCGGAGGTGAGCTCGGAGGTGCTCGGGGGCCGCGGCCCGGCGACCGGGTTCTGCTCGTCGCCGATCGCGCCGAGGGTCAACGTGACCACGGCCGGCAGCAGGATCGCGAGCAGCACCAGGACGTCGAGGCGACGGCGACGGGACACCGACGCGCGGCGGCCGCCGGACTTCGAGGGGCTCTGCTGGGGATCACTCATCGCGGTTCCTTCGCAGCGGCGGGAGGGCGAGCACGATCAGCACCGGGATCGCGACGGCCTGGACCATCAGCAGCAGCCAGCGCAGCCAGGCGTGGTGGCTCGGCAGCGGACCGGGCTCCGGGCTGACCTGCCAGGCGCGGGTGCCGCGCTCGGAGCTGGCCTGGACCAGGCCGGTGGTGGCGTCCAGGCCCGCGGACACCGAGCCGTCGGCGGGCGCGGCCTGGACGATGTAGCGGATGCCGAGGCCGGAGAGGCGGGCCACGGCGTCCGGGTCCGGCGAGGTGACCAGGGAGCGGATGGTGGCGGTGACCTGCTCGTCCTCCGGCGTCAGCGCGGCGATCTCGTCCTCGCCCACGGTCGGGCCGTCGCCGCGGTGGACGTCGTAGGTCAGGCCGGTGTCCTTGCTGCCGCGCAGCACCAGCACGCCGTTCTGCTCGGCCTGCTCGGCGCGCTGCGCCATGTAGACGGGTACGTCGGACGCCGGTGGGTCGTCGAGCTCCTCGGCGCCCCAGCCCGCGAACCAGACCAGGCCGACCAGCGGCGCGACCAGGCCGACGACTCCGGCCAGGGCCAGCCCGGCCTGGGCCGGCTTCACCTGGTCGCCGAGATGGTGCAGGGCGAGGCCGCCGAGCACGATCGCGGTGATCCAGGCGCCCTGCAGCATCAACAGCACGGCGCCGAGGCCGGGCTGCTGGCCGACCGGCCCGGCGATGTCGACCGTCGTCACGGCGAGCGGGACGGCCACCACGGCGGTGACGGCCGCGACCAGCCAGCACACGATCACCGGGATCCGGGTGGCGCGCGGGACCAGCGCGAGCAGCGCGAGCACCGGCAGCACCAGCCCGACCGGGGCCGGGGCGCCGAGACCGCCGAGGCGGCCGGCGAGCAGGTCCCAACCGGAGGTCGCGGCCGTCGGCCAGCGGCCGACGTCGAGCACGGTGCCGGCGAAGCCGCCCTCGAACAGGGCCGGCAGCCACCACGGCAGCAGCACCAGCAGGGGTACGCCGAGCGCCAGCACGGGCGGTCCCCACACCGAGCGCTGACCGAACTCGCGGGGCAGCAGGCGCACGGCGCAGCCCAGCAGCACCCCGATCAGCACCGCGAGCACCGGCCAGGCCGGCGGCGCGACGGCGGTGAGCAGGGCCAGCGCCAGGCCGGTGCGCCAGCCGGCCCGCCACCGGTGGGCGGCGTCGGGATCGGCGAAGCCGAGCGCGGCATGGGCCGACCAGGGCAGCACGGCCGCGGCCACGACGATCCCCCAGCGACCGCCGCCCCAGGCGCCCGCGACCAGCGGCACCAGGGCCCAGGTCACCGAGCCCCACAGCAGCAGCCAGCGCGGGGCGCCGTACGGCGTGACCAGGCGGCCGACCACGCGCAGGAAGCGCCAGGCGCCCCACAGCCCGATCGGCGCGGAGAGCGCCATCAGCAGCGACATCAGCAGCGACGGGCCGAACGGCAGGCCGAGCACCGCCAGGGGTAGGACGTACGGCGGCGCCGGGACGTCGCTGCCGAAGCCGATCGGGTGGTGCCCCTCGACGTGCAGCGCCCACCACGCGCCGACCCCACCGGGCGCGGGCGAGAGCGCGCCGCCGGCGACGCCACCGACCACGTCGCGCACGCCGACGAGCAGCGCGAGCACGGTGACCGCGGTCGCGACCGCGACCGGGTTGGTGAGGAAGCGCACCACGATCCCGGTGTCGGCGAAGTCCTCGTCCTCGTCGCGGTGCCGCGCCGGCGGCGGACCGGCCGCGGCGTCACGCTCGGCGGCCGCGATCCGCCGCCGGTCGGCGACGTCGGCGGCCTGGTTGGTCGCGGCCGCGACCAGGTCGGAGGCGAAGTCGAGGCCGTGCCGGTAGGGCAGCCACCAGGGCGCGAGCAGCCGTCGTACGCGCGCCCGGTCGGTGCCGCCACCGCCCGCCGCGCGCCGCGCCCGGCGGGCCGCGCGGACCTGGCCGGGATGGCGCAGCACCGACACCAGCGCGGCGAGCTCGTCGAGCGCCTCGCCGACGGCCCGGACGCCGAGCAGGCCCAGCACGCGCAGCAGCGAGCCGAGGGTGAGCCGCAGCACCTGCAGCGGGAGCGTGGCTCCGCGACCGTTGGCGAGCAGCGTGAAGAGGGCTGCGCGGCGCTCCTGGAAGTGGGTGTGCCGGCCGGTGAGCGGGGTGCGCCGGATCCCGCGGTGCGCTGCCTCGGCGTGGAAGACGACGGCGTCGGGGACGATCAGCGTGGTGCGGCCGGCCGCCGCCGCGCGCCAGCCCAGGTCGATGTCGTTGCCGAAGATGGGCAGCGCCCGGTCGAAGCCGCCGAGCTCCTCCAGCACCGCGCGACGCACCAGCATGCCCGCGGAGTTGACCGCCAGGACCTCGTGGACCTCGTCGTGCTGGCCCTGGTCGTACTCGCCGCGCTCGAGCCCGGTCTCGCGCCGGCCGGTGCCGCTGATGGTGACGCCGAGCTCGAGCAGCCGCCGCAGCGAGGGCCACTCGCGCAGCTTGGGGCCGAGGATGTCGGCCTCGGGACGGGCGGCGGCGACGGCCAGCAGCGCCGCCAGCGCGTCCGGCGCGGGGTTCGCGTCGTCGTGGAGCAGCCACACCCACTCGGGGGCGGTGCCGGTCTCGGCCAGGACCAGCAGGCCCTCGGCGACGGCGTCGGGGAACCCGGTGCTGCCGGGCAGCGAGCGCTGCTCCAAGGGCAGCCGGTCGGCCAGCGCGGCCCGGACCAGGTCGGCACTGCCGTCCTTGCTGCCGGTGTCGACGGCCACCACGCGCGTGGGGGGCGCGGTCTGCGCGAGCAGTCCGTCGAGCACCGCCGGCAGCCAGGAGCTGCCGTCGTGGCTGACCAGGAGGACAGCCACCTCGGGTTGTTGCGACACGAGGTCAGACCCTACGACCGACGGCCCGAAGGGGGCGAACCGTCAGAGCGGACCGACCGCGCGTCCGGCGCCTCAGACGGCGCGCTTCTTCAGCTTGCGGCGCTCACGCTCCGACATCCCACCCCAGATCCCGAACCGCTCGTCGTTGCCCAACGCAGCCTCGAGGCACTCGATGCGCACCTCACAGGTCTGGCAGACCTTCTTGGCCTCGCGCGTCGATCCTCCCTTCTCCGGGAAGAACGCCTCGGGGTCGGTCTGCGCGCACAGCGCGCGCTCCTGCCACCCCAGCTCGTCGGAATCTGCTTCTACCAGGAACAGTTCCCTCACGATTTCGCCCCTTACGACTCGACCCGATGTCCCGAACGACATCTCTGGAATTACATACGTGTCATACCCAAACAGTCAAGGTTGAGTCTGCTATGGACAACCCCGTGCCCGCTCCGTTTTCCGGGCACGGCACAGTTGACCCCCGTGGACTCGACACCTCACGCGACAGCCGGTGGACCCATCGGCCGACCTGCTCGGAAGCTGACCGTCCTCTCGGGCGGCATGGGCGGGGCCCGGTTCCTGCAGGGCCTGCTCCACGGCATCGCCGCCGGAACCCTACCCGGTGTCGCGCCGGACGCCCACGTGACGGTCGTCGCCAACAACGCCGACGACTGGTGGGTCCACGGCCTCAAGGTGTGCCCCGACCTCGACACCGTGATGTACACCCTCGGTGACGGCATCGACCTCGAGCGCGGCTGGGGACGACGGGCCGAGACCTGGAGCGCCAAGGAGGAGCTCGCGGCGTACGGCGTCGAGCCGACCTGGTTCGGGCTCGGCGACCGCGACATCGCCACCCACCTGGTGCGCACCCAGATGCTCGACGCCGGATACCCGCTCTCCCAGGTCACCGAGGCGCTGTGCCGCCGCTGGTTGACGCCGCGCTACGGCGACCGGCTGACCCTGCTGCCGATGACCGACGACCGCGTGGAGACCCACGTCGCCGTCGCCGACGCCGAGAGCGCCAGCGGCAAGCGGGTCGTGCACTTCCAGGAGTACTGGGTCCGGCTGCGGGCCCAGGTGGCCGCCGAGCAGGTCGTGTTCGTCGGCCTCGACCAGTCCACGCCCGCGCCCGGTGTGCTCGACGCCATCACCGGCGCCGACCTGGTGATCCTCCCGCCGTCCAACCCGGTCGTGTCCGTCGGCACCATCCTCGGCGTCCCCGGCCTGCGCGACGCCGTGCGCGCGAGCGAGGCGGCGGTGGTCGGCCTGTCCCCCATCGTCGGCGACAGCCACGTGCGCGGCATGGCCGAGCAGATGCTGACCTCGATCGGCGTCGAGGTCAGCGCCGCCGGCGTCGGGCTCAACTACGGCGCCCGCTCCGCGGGCGGGGTGCTCGACGGGTGGCTCGTCGACGAGCGCGACGCCGCGCAGGTGGCGCGCCTCGAGGCGGCCGGGATCCGCGCCGCCGCCGTACCGCTGATGATGACCGACCACGACGCCACGGCCGCGATGGCCGCCGCGGCGGTCGAGCTGGTGCGCTGATGCTGAGCGTGACCGCGCCCGACGGCGTCCCCGAGATCCGGCCGGGCGACGACCTCGCCGCCGCCCTGCTCTCCGCCCTCGGTCCCGACGACCTGCGCGACGGCGACGTGCTCGTCGTCACCAGCAAGGTCGTCAGCAAGGCCGAGGGTCGGATCGAGACCGGGGACCGCGAGGCCTGGATCGACGCCGAGACCGACCGCCTGGTCGCGCGCCGCGGCCCCACCCGGATCGTGCGCAACCGCCTCGGCCTGACCATGGCCGCCGCCGGCGTCGACGCGTCCAATGTCACCGCCGGCTCGGTGGTCCTGCTCCCCCTCGACCCCGACGCCTCCGCCCGCGGCCTGCGCGCCGCCGTGGCCGAGCGGCGCGGCGTCAACGTCGGCGTCGTCGTCACCGACACCGCCGGCCGCGCCTGGCGCGAGGGCCAGACCGACATCGCGATCGGGGCCGCCGGGCTCGCCGTCCTCGAGTCCTTCGCCGGCCGGGTCGACGCCCACGGCAACCAGCTCGCCGTCACCGCGCCCGCCGTCGCCGACGAGATCGCCTCCGCCGTCGAGCTCGCCCAGGGCAAGCTCGGCGCCCGCCCCTGCGCCGTGCTCCGCGGGCGCGCGGACCTGGTCCTCGCGCCCGGCGACCACGGCCCCGGCGCCCGCGCCCTGATCCGCGCGGACGGCGCCGACCTGTTCGGGTACGGCGCCCGCGAGGCCGTCATCCAGGCCGTCGCCGGCCGCCCGGAGGCCCGCACGCCCTTCGGCAGCCCCGTCGACGCGGCCGAGCTCGTCGCCGCGCTCGCCCGCGCCGGGATCACCGCCCGCGCCGCGGCCGCCGACGTCGTACGACTGGACGGGGAACGGCGCGCCGCCGCCGACATCGTCGCCTTCGCCCACGGCTGGCAGGTCGACATCGAGCGCAGCGATGTCGACACCGACCTGCGGTTCCGACCGGTGACTCCGTAGACTCACCGCGTTCGCCGCACGGGCGTGCTTCCCGGCATGCCCTTCACGACCAAGACGAGGTACCCCGCCCGTGGCCAAGTCCAGCAAGTCCGAGAAGTCGGAGCGCCGCCAAGTCATCGACGACATCCGGCGCAAGCAGAAGCGTGCCGACAAGCGCCAGGGCATGGCGATCGTCGCCGTCTGCGTCGCGGTCGCGCTCGTCATCATCGGCGCCGCCCTCTACCCGAAGGTCCGCGACATGGTCAACGACCGCAAGTGGAAGGGCAAGAGCGTCGCCGAGATCGGCGCCGCCGCCAGCGTCTGCGGCGACATCACCGAGAAGGAGGCCACGGGCAGCGGCGAGCACGTCCCCGAGGGCCAGCAGGTCGACTACAACGACGCACCCCCCGCCTTCGGCGCGCACTGGAACGTCGCCGGCGTCGCGCCCGCCCCCATCGGCGACCGCTTCTACAACGAGGGCTCCCGCCCCGAGCTCGAGCAGCTCGTGCACAACCTCGAGCACGGCTACACGATCCTGTGGTACGACACCACCGCCAACGACGACTCCGCCGAGATCTCCGCCATGCGCGCCATCGCGAAGATCATGGACGCCAACGACACCAACCAGCGACTGAAGTTCAAGGTCGCCCCGTGGACCAAGGCGGACGAGAAGGAGGTCGGCAAGTTCCCGAAGGGCCAGCACATCGCGTTCACCCACTGGCGCGTCGACCCCGACACCCAGAAGCAGTACGGCGCCTGGCAGTACTGCACCGACGTGAGCGGCGCGGCCCTGAGCACGTTCATGGACAAGTACCCGTTCACGGACGCCCCGGAGCCCTACGCGTATTAGTTTGGCGCTCGCTGCGCTCGCGCATGTCGCGCGCGCTTTGACGCGTTGCCTTCCTCCGCTCCGCTCGCTGGCGCTCGCTGCGCTCCGTCCAGGCAACGCGGCGCGCGCGACGAGCTCGGCTGAATGACCTTCCAATGCGCACGACCTTCCGCTGAACCCGGCGGGGCCGATGCGCTGCGCAACCGACTCACGGTGTTGGTTTGGCTCGCTTCGCTCGCATGTCGCGCGCGCTTTTGACGCGTTGCCTTCCTCCGCTCCGCTCGCTGGCGCTCGCTGCGCTCCGTCCAGGCAACGCGGCGCGCGCGACGAGACTCAGCTGAATGACCTTCGCATGCGCACGACACTCGGCTGAGCCTGGCGGGGCCGCCGCGCTGAGCCTCCGGGGCTCACACCAGGTCGGTGCGCCCCTGCTCCTTCAGCGCGGCCACCACGTTCTTGACCTCCTGCGCCCGGGCCCGGGTGGTGACGAGCAGCGCGTCGGGGGTGTCGACGACGACGACGTCGTCGAGGCCGATGACGGCGACGGTCCGCCCGGAGCCGGGGACGACGATGCCGCTGGCGCCGATCAGCTGGGTGAGGGCGGGGTCGCCGAGGATGCTGCAGGCGTCGTCGTCGCCGAGCAGGCTGGCGAGGGAGTCGAAGTCGCCGATGTCGTCCCAGGCGAAGGTGCCGGGGATGGTGACCACCTTGCCGGCGGCGGCCGCGGGCTCGGCGACGGCGTGGTCGATGGCGATCTTGGGGAGCGTGTCCCAGAGCTCGCCGAGGCGGTGCGGCTCGGCGGCGATGGCGCGCAGGGTGGCGGTGAAGGTCTCGTCCTGCTCGGCCAGCAGGTCGAGCAGCACCGTCGGCCGGACGACGAACATGCCGGCGTTCCACCGGTACTGACCGGTCGCGAGGTACTCCTCGGCCACCGACACCGACGGCTTCTCCACGAACTCCAGGACCCGGCGTGCCGAGGGGTGTCCGGGGAGCGGCTCCCCCTGGCGGATGTAGCCGAACGCGGCGGAGGGGAAGGTCGGCTGGATGCCGATGGTGACCAGCCAGCCGTCGCGGGCGGCGGCGACGGCTTCGGCGACCGAGGCGCCGAAGCGCTCGGGCTCGGGGATCACGTGGTCGGCGGCGAAGGAGCCCATCACCTCGGCGCCGCGTCGCTCGAGGACGGCGGCGGCGAGACCGATGGCGGCCATCGAGTCGCGCGCGGACGGCTCGGCGACGACGGCGTCGTCGGGCAGCACGGGGAGCTGGTCGCGGATGGCCCCGCGGTGCACCTCTCCCGTGACGACCAGGACCCGGTCACCCACCAGCGGAGCGAGCCGGTCGTGGGTCTGCTCGAGCAGGGTGCGGCCGGCGCCGGTGAGGTCGTGGAGGAACTTGGGCGCGCGGGTGCGCGACAGCGGCCAGAGCCGGGTGCCGGCGCCGCCGGCGGGGACCACGGCCCAGAAGCCGGGGATCTCGTCGAGAGCCATGGCCGCACCCTACGGGCCGGCTCCGGCACGGGCACACCGAGGGCGGCTCGCCCGGGTGCGACACCCTAGGCTCGGCCCGTGACGACGCCGACCACCTTCCCCGCCGTTCTGGCGGCCCGCCTGCGCACCGACCCGGGCCGGCCGCTGGTGACCTTCTACGACGACGCGACGGGTGAGCGGGTCGAGCTGTCGGTGACGACCTGGGCGAACTGGGTCGCGAAGGCGAGCTCGCTGCTCGTCGACGAGCTGGGGCTGGAGCGCGGTGACCGGATCGCCGTCGACCTGCCGCCGCACTGGCTCGGCACGGTGTTCCTGGGCGCGGCCTGGAACTGCGGGCTGGCGGTCGTCGGCGCCGACGATGCTGACCTGGCGGCCGTCGTCTGCGGACCCGACACCCTGGCCGGCTGGGCCGACCGGGCTAGCGAACTGGCGGTGCTGGCGTGCGCGCTGCTGCCGCTCGGCGTGCGTTTCGCCGAGCCGGTGCCCGCGGGCGTGACCGACGTCGGCATCGACATCTGGTCCCAGCCGGACGCCTTCCAGGCCTGGGACCCGCCGCAGCCCGACGACCTCGCCCTGGACGTCGCGGGACGGACCCTGAGCCAGGCCGAGCTGTGGAGCGAGGCGGCCGCCACCGGTCTGGTCGGCGACGGCCGCCTGCTCGCGGTCGCCGACCCCGTGACGGAGCCGGCGATCCTCTGCGAACCGCTCCTCGCGGGCGGTTCGCTCGTCCTGGTCGCCCGGGCCGAGCCGGAGCGGCTCGAGGCGACGTACGTCGCCGAGCACGCCACGGCCCGCTTCCCCGCCTGAACGACCAGGACGGATCGGTTCGCAGGGGCTAGCCCGCGAGGTCGAACTTCTTGCGCTTCTTCAGGAAGATCGGTGCACCGAGCTTCTTGGCCTTGGCCTTCTCGAGGGCGTACACCGAGCCGGTGGCCTTGCTGCGGACCACGACGACCTTGCCGCCGCTGGCCATCGGGCCGAGACCGACGATCCAGTCGTAGCCGCTGAGCCCGGTCTTCATCGCCTTCGCCGGCGCCCAGCCGCCCGGCAGGATGCCGGTGTAGAGCGAGAGCGAGGTGCCCGCCCGGACCAGTGCGTCCGGGGTGCCGTCCTTGTTCCAGCGCCCCATCGGCACCAGCCGCGTGCCCGGCACCTGGCCCGCTGCGGCGACCGGCGCGAGGAAGCCACTGACTCCGTTGCCCGGGTAGACCTGCATCTGCCCGCCCTTCGGCTGGCCCATCAGGTCGGGCCGGTCGTCGCCGGTCACGTCACCGACGGCGGCGAGCATCTTGACGCCCGCGAAGCTGCCCGGCAGGACCTGCTCCGGCTGGAACATCCCGCCGCCCGCGCCGCGGAACAGCACCGCCGCCTTGTCGCTCTTGCGGATCGCGATGAGGTCGTTGATCCCGTCGCCGTCCCAGTCGCCGACGCGCAGGACCTGCTTGGCCCAGGGCGCCCAGACGTTCGTCTTCACCGCCGGGCCGAGGGTCCACCGGCCACCGACCTTGTCGAGGTCGTGCAGCATCAGCCGGCCGGTCGACGCCTTGCGTACGACGATGTCCGGGTTGGCCGAGCCGACGTAGTTGCCGTTCAGCTGGCCGAGCGAGGCGCCCTGCTGGATCTGGGCGGCGAGCGCCCGGATCGTCGGCAGCTGCGCGTAGAGGTACTTGCCGGGGCAGGCCGTCTTGCCGGCGTCACGGTGCCCGCTGATCGCGGCGAAGGTGCCCTTGCCGACCTTCTGGCTCGGCGAGGAGGCGTCGACGCCGGAGAGGGACAGCTTCCAGGCGAACAGGGCACCGTACGCGTTGATCATCTCGGGCGTCGGCTGCGCGGTCTCGTAGTTGCCGATCGCGGACATCGCGAAGGAGTAGTCGTTGTAGCCCAGGGTGTGGGCGCCGACGACGGGCTTGTCGACGCCGCCGGCCCGGCCCTCCCAGATCCGGCCGAACCGGTCGACGAGGAAGTTGTAGCCGATGTCGCTCCAGCCACGCGTCTTGACGTGGTACTTCCAGATGCCGCGGAGGATCGCCGGGACGTCCTCGGGCCGGTAGTCGTTGGCGTTCACGGTGTGGTGCACGAAGCCGGCGCTGATCGAGCCGTACTTGGGCTTGTAGCTCGGGTCCTCCGGGGCGCCCCACTGGGCCCGCGAGTAGATCTGCGGCTGCGGGGCACCGGTCGTGGCGGCCCGCATCGCGATCGCGCCGTCGGTACCGGTGCTCGCGCTCGGGTCGCCCGAGGTGGCCGGGTTCGAGCCCGAGGAGATCGCGGGGCCCTCCTCGGCGGTGGCGGTCGGCGTACCGGGGTCGATGACGGCGACCTGGAGGTCGGCCGGCGCCGCGTCGGTCGTCTCGACCTTGACCTGGACCTGGTCGACGTTCCCGACGAGGACCGCCTCGGTGCCGGGGCGCGAGCGCTGCCCCTCGGCGCTGTCGGGGTCGGGACCGTGCTCGTCGTGGTACTCGGCCGTGGTCCACTCGCTCCAGCTGTCGCCGGTGCGGGTGCGGATGTCGACGGTGATGCCGTCCTCCGCGAGCTCGGTGCCGTGCGCCCAGGTGACGCCGACGGTGCCGAAGCCCTCGACCGGCAGCGCCTCGCTGGTGACCTTGTCACCGCCGTCCGCCAGCGGCTTCACGCTGCCGCGCAGCGCGACGCGACCGTTGACGCCCTGCGGCGACGGCGTGAGCGCGTACGACGTGACGGTCGGGTCGACCGTGCCGGTCGGCACCGTGACGGGCGTCGTCGCGGCCTGCAGGCTGACGGCACTCGGCGCCGGCGAGCCGCCGGGCTCGGCGGGGCGGACCTCCATGGTCACGGTGCGGGCCGCGGGCGTGAGGACGGCGACGACGACGGCGAGGGCCAGCGCCTGCTGGCACAGCGTCACGAACCGGCTCCGCCGGGTGTGCTCGGGGATCTCCGTGGGGTACGGCGACATGGTTCTGCTCCAGACGTGTGTGCGGGGAAGGTGTCACACGAGTAGCAACTTTCACATGCGTCACACGCGTCTGTGAAGGGATCGTGAGTAACTACAATCGTGTAATTTCCACTCGACACGCCGATGGCATGCAAATTTGTAGTTCGGCCCGCGGCAGGGGTATCTGAGCGCGCAGACGCCGAACGCCCGCGGCCACCTGGGGGTGGCCACGAGCGTTCGGAGGGACGGCTGCGGAACGTGCGACGCGCTCGCGCACCTCCCCTCCCTGTCGGTCGTCGCGGGAAGCCACGTCGACGGAGCGCAGCGAGCGAGGAACGAGCGACCGGAGCGCAGGAGGCGAGCCTTTCCGCGAGCCGACCGGCCGGCCGCCAGACCAACCGATCGACGACGAGAGCCAACCGCGTGCGAGGCAGCGCGGCGCGAGGAACGAGCGACGCGCTCGCGCCCCCTCCCCTCCCTGTCGGTCGTCGCGGGAAGCCACGCCGACGGAGCGCAGCGAGCGAGGAACGAGCGACCGGAGCGCAGGAGGCGAGCCTTTCCGCGAGCCGACCGGCCGGCCGCCAGACCAACCGATCGACTACGAGAGCCAACCGCGTGCGAGGCAGCGCGGCGCGAGGAACGAGCGACGCGCTCGCGCCATCCAGCTCAGATGTCGTTGGCGAGCTCGTCGTCGATGTCGTCGCCCTCGTCGTAGTGGAGGTAGCGCACGGCCTCCTCGGGGTCGCCGTCGAAGCCGAGGCGCCCCTTCTCCAGCACCAGGACGCGGTTGCACATCTTGATGACCGACTCCGGCGAGTGGCTGACGTAGAAGAGGGTGCGGTCACCGCTGTTGCGGATCTGGCGCATCTTCTTCATGCACTTGACCCGGAACGGCTTGTCGCCGACGGCGAGGACCTCGTCGGCGAGGAAGATGTCGGAGTCGACGTGGATCGCGATCGCGAAGCCCAGGCGGGCCTTCTGGCCGGAGGAGTAGTGTCCGACCGGTCCGTCGAGGGTGGCGCCGAGGTCGGCGAACTCGACGATGTCGTCGAACTTGCGGGCGATCTCCTGCCCGGTCATGCCGAGGATGGCGGCGTTGAGGTAGAGGTTCTCGCGGCCGGTGAGCTGGTTGTGGAAGCCGGCGCCGGTGGCGATCAGGCCGGCGATGCGGCCGCGGGTCAGGATCGAGCCCTCGTCGGGCCGCATGACGCCGTTGATCATCTTGAGCAGGGTGCTCTTGCCGGAGCCGTTGAGGCCCATGATCCCGACGGACTCCCCCATCTCGACGCTGAACGACACGTCGTCGACGGCCCGGAACGTCTCGGTGGTCTGGCGGCCCTTGGCCTTCGCGACCGCGACCTCCTTGAAGGTGCGGTGGTAGCGAAGCGTGAAGTACTTGGTGGCGTTCTCCACCACGATGGACTTGGCCATGTCAGAGGCGCTCCGGGATCTTGTTCTCGAGCCTGCTGAAGACGAACTGGGCGAGGCACAGGATCAGTGCCGCGACGAGCACGATCACCGCACCGTTGAGCAGCAGGTGCTCGGGCATCGCGGCGACCGCCACGTGCTTCTGGTCGTCGACCGTGCCGACCCAGAACGCCCGCTGGAAGAGCAGGACGGCGTCGGCGAGCGGGTTGTAGAGGTAGTACTGGGCGAACCGGCCGAACCGGTCGTCGACCATGGCGTAGGAGTACATCATCGGCACGCCCCAGCGCACGAAGTTGTTGAAGACGCTGACGATGTTGCCGAAGTCGCTGAAGAACACATTGGCCGCGCTGAAGAACAGCGCGCCGGCCAGCCCGAGCAGTCCGCAGATCAGCAGACCGAGCACGAGCGCGACCAGGTCGACCGCCTCGGGGGTCCAGCCCGACATCAGCGACGCGGCGATCAGGATCACGATCTGCGGGAGCACGTGGTAGAGCGAGACCAGCATGGTCGCGACCGGGAACATCTCGCGCGGCATCGCCATCTTCACCACGAGGGCCCGGTTGCGCACGATCGAGCGGGTGCCGGCGCCGAAGGTCTCGGTGAAGAAGTGCACGACCGTGAGCCCGGCGAACAGGTGGATCGCGAAGTTCGGGATGTCGGCGTGCAGGTTGAAGATGAAGCCGACGACGAAGTAGTAGATGAGGAACTGCGTCAGCGGGTTGATGTAGGACCACAGCAGGCCCAGGAAGGAGCCCTGGTAGCGGGCGCTGATCTCGCGCCGCACCAGCAGCTGCAGCAGGTAGCGCCGCCGCAGCACGCCGATCAGGCCGTTGTCGGCCGACGGCGGCCGAAGCGGCGGAAGTCCGCTCTCGTCGGTGCTCACGTCGCTCATCGCTCCCCCTCGGTCCACGGCGCGAAGGTCTTCTCCCAGGTCTCCGGCGACGTGATGTCGCCGAGCGCCGCGCGGTACTGCGCGGCGATCTCGTCCCAGTCGCGCCGGAACCGGTTGTGGAGCTGGACGGTACGCCGGACCAGCGCCTTGTAGCGCTCGCGGTCGCGCTGGTAGAGCGCCGCGGAGGTGCCGTCGTTCATGGAGACGATCGCGGAGTCGAAGCCCGCGATCCGATACCACTTGGCGTCCATCGCCCGGATCTCGACCTCGGGGAACTCCCTGGACAGCTCGCGCGGCTGCTTCAGCTGGCGGATCGGCGCGAGGCCCGCGGTGACCAGCTTGGACAGCCGGCCGGGGACGTCGCTGAGGTCCTTGCCCTTGCGGGGCGGCTTCTCGCGTCGTACGGGCGGGAAGTCGTCGGGGTCGGCGTGCAGCTGGGCGTCGGTGAACTGCTTGCGGAAGGCGTTCACCTCGCCGAGGCGGGTGCCGAGCATCCCGTGCAGTCCCTGCGGGCCGGCGAGCACGTCCTCGAGCGCCTGGATCCGCAGCTCGACGGTGGAGTACTGCATCGAGACCAGGTGGGCCAGGTCGAAGGCGAAGCTCTCCTGGAGCAGCCGGCCGCCACGCGGGTAGCCGGAGTGCAGCAGGGCCGCCACGAACCGGTTGCGCTGGTGGAAGTAGGCCTGCCAGTCGAGGGCGTCGTTCTTGTCGGTCCACGGGACGTGCCAGACCGCGGCGCCCGGGAAGGTGACGGTGGGTACGCCGGCCGCCTTGGCCCGCAGGCCGTACTCGGAGTCGTCCCACTTGATGAACAGCGGCAGCGAGAGGCCGATGTCCTCGAGCACCTGGCGCGGGATCATGCACATGAACCAGCCGTTGAAGTCGACGTCCTGGCGCTTGTGGAGCCAGCGCGCCGAGCGCAGGTTGCGGGCGCCGAAGTCCCAGTCCTGGAAGCCGTCGCGCGGCGACATCCACCAGAACCGGTAGGGCTGGACGATCTCGCCGAAGCTGTGCAGCCGGCTCTTGGCGTACAGGCTGAACATGTGGCCGCCGACGATGGTCGGGCGCTTGGCGAGGTCGCCGAAGGTGACCGCGCGGATGATGCCCTCGGGCTCGCAGACGACGTCGTCGTCCATCATCATCGCGTAGGTCGCGGTGCCCTTGCGGACCGACTCGAGCTGCCCGCGGGCGTAGCCGCCCGAGCCGCCGAGGTTGCCCTGCTGGAGCACCTTGAGCCGACCCTCGAGACCGGCCTCGGCGCCCGGGAAGAACTCGCTGTCGCGGACCAGCTGGGTGCCCTGCTCCATCACGAAGACGGTGTCGAGGTAGGGCAGCAGCTCGGGGGCGCTGAGCTGGGCGAGCAGCTTGGCGCAGAAGTCGGGCCGGTTCATCGTGGTGATCGCCAGGTCGACGGTGCCGTGGTCGGCCCGGTCGGCGGGCACGCTGGCGGTCCATTCGGCGGACTCGACGGTCACGTCGCCGTGGCCGGCCACGACGTCGTACCAGTACCAGCCGCCGTCGATGAACGGCCCGAGCGGCAGCTCGAAGGTCAGCGTGGTCGGTCCCTCGGCCTCGGTGACCCCGCTGTCGACCTTCTGCTGGCGACCGTTGGCCATCGACTTGGTGACGATCACGGTCGCGCCGGAGCCGCGCACCGTGACGGTCAGGGTGACCGCGTCCACGACGGTCCAGCGCCGCCAGTAGCTGGCGGGGAAGGCGTTGAAGTAGGTGCCGAAGGAGACCTTCTCGCCCGACTCCACGAGGACGGCGGTGCGGGAGAGCACCTGGTCGGGCCGCACCCCGCGCCCGGTCGAGGTCTTCTGCCGGATCGAGGCGTTGTTGAGTTCCTTGGCCGCCCGGGAGCCGCCGACGACGTACTTGTCCTCGTCGAGGTTCGGCTCCTCGCAGTCGAGGTAGAGCGGCAGGACGTCGGGATCGGTGTCGAGCGGCAGGATCTGGCGCTGCAGCAGGCGCTGCACCGCTCTCGTGTCGACCGTGCTCACGCGTCCACCCCGCCACTCTTGAGCTCGGCGCCCTCGGCGAAGTGCGGGCGCAGCCGGTTGTCGTACATGGACAGCGCCGAGGCGATGGCCATGTGCATGTCGAGGTACTTGTAGGTGCCGAGGCGGCCGCCGAAGAGCACCATCGGCTCCCGCTCGGCCAGGTCGCGGTACTTCATGAGCTTCTCGCGGTCCTCGGCGGTGTTGACCGGGTAGTAGGGCTCGTCGGTCTCCTCGGCGAACCGGCTGTACTCCCGGACGATGACGGTCTTGCCCTCGGGGTAGTCGCGCTCGGGGTGGAAGTGCTTGAACTCGTGGATCCGGGTGAAGTCGACGTCGGGGTCGGGATAGTTCATCACCGAGCAGCCCTGGAAGTCGTCGACGTCGAGGACCTCGGGCACCAGGTCGACGGTGCGCCAGGACAGGCGACCCTCGCTGTTGCCGAAGTACTCGTCGACCGGACCGGTGTAGACGATCGGGACCTTGCCCTTGTAGCGCTCGGCGACGCCGTCGGCGAGGAAGTCGGTGTCGAGCACCACCTCGATGCCGGGATGGTCGGCCATCCTGGCCAGCCAGGCGGCGTACCCGTCGGTGGGGAGGCCCTCGTACTTGTCGTTGAAGTAGCGGTTGTCGTAGGTGTAGCGCACCGGGAGCCGGCTGATGATGTCGGCCGACAGCTCCTCGGGCGCGGTCTGCCACTGCTTGGCGGTGTAGTGGGCGATGAACGCCTCGTAGAGCGGGCGGCCGATGAGCGAGATGCCCTTCTCGACGAAGTTCTCCGGCTCCTTGTCGCCCAGCTCGCCGGCCTGCTCCTTGATCAGCGCGCGTGCCTGCGCCGGGGTGTACGCCGCGTCGAAGAACTGGTTGATCGTGCCGAGGTTGATCGGCAGCGGGTAGACCTGCTGGTCGTGGGTCGAGTACACCCGGTGCTGGTAGCCGGTGAAGGTCGTGAACCGGTTGACGTACTCCCACACCCGCTCGTTGCTGGTGTGGAAGAGGTGGGCGCCGTACTTGTGCACCTCGATGCCGGTCTCCGGCTCCGGCTCGCTGTAGGCGTTCCCGCCCAGGTGGGAGCGGCGCTCGACGACCAGCACCTTGAGCCCGAGGTCGTTGGCGCAGCGCTCGGCAACGGTCAGACCGAAGAATCCGGAGCCGACGACGACCAGGTCGGGGAGGTCGGGGCTCGACGAGGAGAGAGACACGTTCGGGGAGTTTACGGACCCGTCGCCCCGTTCCCCATTCGGACGCGCGGCCATGCCCTGTTCACCCTCGGGGGGAGGTGACGAATATCCTGTTCTGGTGTATACCCACCAGTCGACCGGACGCGGCGCGCCATCGTTTGCTCTTGCCTGGCTCGCCGGCATCGGTCTGGCGGTCGCGACGGTGGTGTTCTCCAAGCTCGAGGACATCCCGATCGAGGACCCCGACAGCCTGATCCCGGGCTACATCCGGTTCCCCGCGATCGTTCTCGGCGCGATCGCGATCGACGTGGTGCCCCGCACCTTCCTCGCCGCGGGCCGCCCCAGCGGCGGCTGGCCGGGGCGGGTCCGCGCCGCCTTCCGCACGGTGATGCGGGAGCGCTGGCCGCTCTCGCACTGGAAGTTCGCGCTCAACGGCGTCATCGCCTGGTACCTGTGCTACGCCGCCTTCCGCAACGTCAAGAGCATGGCCCCGTTCGTCCACGAGAAGATCTACGACGACCCGCTGGCCCAGATCGACAAGTTCCTGTTCGCGGGCCACGACCCGGCCGCCGTGCTGCACGCCTGGTTCGGCACCGGCCTGGCCGCCCACTTCTTCTCCTCGGTCTACATCGTGTGGATCGCGCTGGTCCCGGTCTCGATCGCGATCGCCCTGGTCTGGACCCGCCAGACCCGCGCCGGTGAGTGGTACGTCACGGCCGTCGCCGTCGACTGGGCCCTGGGCGCGCTGCTCTACGTGCTGGTCCCGACCGTCGGACCGATCTACTCCGACAGCAGCACCTTCGCCGCGCTGCCCGAGACCTACGTCAGCAAGCTCGCCGACTCGATGTGGGACGACCGGGTCAACACCCTGGCCACCCACGGCGAGTCCGGCCTGCAGACCATCGCCGCGTTCGCGTCCCTCCACGTCGGCATCATGATGACGATCTGCCTGGTGGTGCAGGCGGTCAAGCTGGCCCGTTGGGTCCGGATCAGCGCCTGGACCTTCTTCGGCCTGACCGTGCTGGCCACGGTCTACCTCGGCTGGCACTTCTTCGTCGACGTGATCGCCGGCGCCGCGCTGGGCGCGTTCGCGGTGTGGATCGCCGGCATCGCCACCGGCAACCGGGTCGGCCTGCGGGCCCGGCTGGTGCCGGACCCCGACCCGGAGGTCAACGAGCCGGGCGGGCCCGCATCCGCCAGCCATCCCGAAGCGCTCGCGTCACGTTCGCTGCCTCGGCCCGACCACCCCGCAGTGGACTGAGCAGGACCACGACCAGCGCGATCAGGGCCGGCTTGAGCCGCACGAGCGGGTTCTCGCCGTACCGGAAGTGCACGACGAACAGGTTGCGGTACATGTAGTACCCCTTCCAGCCGGCGAGGTCGTGCTGCTGGTCGAAGTCGAGCTGGCGCACCAGCACCGCGTCGCGCACCGCGCGGATCGCGAAGCCGGCGCGGCGCGCCCGGATCGCGAAGTCGACGTCGTCGTAGAAGATGAAGAAGGACGCGTCCGGGAGCCCGATCCGGTCGATGACCTCGCGGCGGACCAGGAAGCCCTCGAAGGCGACGTTCTCGACCTCGACCGTCGCCGGCATCGCCTCCCGGGAGGCGTACGTCGAGTCGACGCTGGCCGTCTTGGGCCGGATCGCGAGCGGGTTGCGCAGGTCGAAGCGCAGCGCGGCCTTCTCCACCAGCGCCCCCGCGCGGTCCTCGCGGACGGCGATCAGGCAGCTGCCGTCGGCCTCGAGCAGCCGGGTCAGGCAGTCGGGGGCCGGGACCACGTCGTCGTCCATCAGCCACATGACGTCGTGGCCGTCGTCGTACGCGCGCTTCAGGCCGAGGTGGAAGCCGCCCGCGCCGCCGAGGTTGTCGGCGCTGCGCACCACGACCAGTCCGGCGAGCGTGCTCTCCCCCAGCACCTGGGCCGTGTGGTCGGTGCTCGCGTTGTCGACGACGTAGACCGCGTCGGGCGCACGGTCGAGGGCGGCGAGGCCCGCCAGCATGCCGCGGAGCAGGTCGGCCCGGTTGTAGGTGACCACGACGACCGCGACCGTCTCGGTCGGCCCGGCGCTCACCGCAGGTACC
Organism: Nocardioides nitrophenolicus; assembly: GCF_016907515.1. Lineage (NCBI taxonomy): Bacteria > Bacillati > Actinomycetota > Actinomycetes > Propionibacteriales > Nocardioidaceae > Nocardioides > Nocardioides nitrophenolicus. Next base: position 4,457,905 of record NZ_JAFBBY010000001.1, on the reverse strand, counting down.
TCCGGTGGCCGGTGAAGTCGCCCCTGAGCCCGGCGGCGGCCGCCCGCGCGCTGAGCGGGATCCGGGCCGGCTGCGGCTTGGTCAGCAGGTAGAACCACACGGTCTTGAGCCAGAACAGCAGGACGTGGAGCCAGCCGCGGTAGGCGCGCAGGTTGAGCGTGTTGTTGCGGGCCATGCAGTAGTGCTTGAGGTCGCTGGCCGTGTGGTTGTAGGTCGTGCGCCCGAACATCATCGGCGTCCCCAGGTCGTCGGTGGCCGGGTGCAGGAAGTGGGCGTCGACGACGGTCGCGATCCGGGCACCCGCCGCCTGGGCGCGCCACAGGTACTCGACGTCGTCGCCCCAGATGAAGAACTCCTCGCGCGGCAGGCCGATCCGCTCGACCAGGTCGCGGGTGACCAGGACCCCGTTGAACGGGATCACCACGTCGTCGATCAGCCCGTCGCGCGCCGCGGCCTCGACCGCCGCCATCTCGTGCACCACCCGGGTGCCGCCCGGCAGCCGGATCGGGAAGCACAGCCGCGAGGGATCCTGCTCGGCCAGCACCGCCGGCCCGCAGAAGTCAAGGCCGTCGCGCCGCTGGCGCTCGAGCAGCAGGTCGAGGCAGTCGAGCTCCGGCAGCCCGTCGTCGTCCATCAGCCAGACCAGGTCGGCGCCCTCGCGCACCGCCCAGCCCAGGCCGTGGTGGAATCCGCCGGCGCCGCCGCTGTTGGTGGCGAGGGTCTCGTGCCGCACCCGCGGGTCGTCCAGGCCGCCGAGCCACTCCCCCGTCCCGTCGGTCGAGGCGTTGTCGACGACCAGGATCCGCTCCAGGGCGGGGATCTCGAGCAGGCGCGGGACCAGGCGCCGCAGCATCGTCACCCGGTTGAAGGTCACCACGACGGCCTGCACGCGCACGGGGCAGACCCTACTGGCCGGCCCGGCGCGGTCAGGATTCCTCGGTGAGCAGCGCGTCCGGGTCCAGCCGCGGCGGGATCGCGGCGAGCGCGGCCTGCACCAGCGCGGTGCGCGCCTTCACCTCGACCGCGCGCCGCAGCCGGCCCCGGCCACCCTGCGCCAGACCCTCGACCACCTCGGCGACCTGCCGGTCGTCGTACGTTGGACGGGTGCCGGGGGCGACCTCGACGTCGGGCAGCGCGACGAGCACCGGCAGCACCTGGTCGCCGAGGGCGTCGAGCACCTTGAACCGCTGGTAGCGGTCCATCTGGTCCCAGGCGGTGTCGACGTCGACGCCGCGCTTGCGGAACCGGCGGTCCGCGGCCAGCACGACCTTGGCCGCGCCGGCGAGTGCTGCGGTCAGCTCGTGCTCGGTGAAGCGCATGGGCCTACCCAACCTCACGAGGCCGGGCGCTGTCCCGTTACCGTGAGCACCGTGGACACCGCCGCCGTGCTGACCCTGCTCCAGGACGTCGCCGCGGAGGTGATCAACCCCCGGTTCCGCTCGCTCTCCGACGAGCAGGTCACCGAGAAGAACCCCGGTGACCTGGTCACCGTCGCCGACCACGAGTCCGAGGCGCTGATCACCGCCGCCCTGCGCGCGGCCTACCCGGACGCCCTCGTGCTCGGCGAGGAGGCGATGGCCGCCGACCCCGGCCTGCTGGAACGGTTCGCCACGGCCGACCACGCCTTCACCGTCGACCCCGTCGACGGCACCAAGAACTTCGTCAACGGCTCCCCCGACCACGCCGTGATGGTGGCCGAGGTACGCGGTGGCGCGGTGACCCGCGGTTGGATCTGGCAGCCCCAGCACGAGACGTCGTACGTCGCCGAGCTCGGCGCGGGCGCCTGGCGCAACGGCGCCCGGCTGTCCGTCACGGCCGCCGAGGACCGCGTGCCCTTCCGCACCGCCCGGCGCGCCTGGGTCGGCCAGGAGCTCGGCGACCTCGGCACCCTCGAGCTGACCTGGGCCTGCTGCGGCGTCGACTACCCGCACCTCATCGCCGGCGACGCCCGTGCCCTCGTCTACAGCCGCAGCATGCCCTGGGACCACCTCCCCGGCTCGCTGATCCTCACCGAGGCGGGCGGCGTCATCGGCCAGCACGACGGCTCCGCGATGCGGCCGCAGCAGCTCGCCGGCGGGCTGGTCGCCGCCCCCGACCGGGCGACGTACGACGCGGTGGTGGCGGCGCTGCCGCTCTAGGAGCGGCGGAGCCTGCCGCTCAGCAGGCCGCCGCGACGTCGTCGGTCTCGTTGGCCTGGTAGCCCTCGTTCCGCGAGCCGAGCGAGCCGCCGGTGACGGTGCCGGACTGCTGGGCCGGCTGCTCGGTGGCCTGGTCCCCGCCCTGGTCGCCCTCGCCCGCGTCCCCGCTCGGGGTGGCGGCGTCCTCGGCCGGGGTCGTGGCCTTCTTGGCGGCCTTGCGGTCGCCCTCGGCGCGGTCGACGGCGTTGCGGATCATCTTCTGCACCAGGTCGATGTCGGGGTCGGCGGTGTTGATCCGCGGGGGGACCAGGGAGACCGAGGAGATCTTCTGGGTCCGGGCGCGCAGGGCGAGCTGGACGAAGTCGCCGAGCGCGCCGCCGGGGATGTTGGTCTGGATCATCGCGCTGGACGCCTTGGCGATCTCCTGGAAGTTGGTGAGCGCCTGGGCGGGGCTGACCTGGGAGACGAGGGCGGAGAACACGCACTTCTGGCGGGCCATCCGCGAGTAGTCGTCGGACCCCTCGCGGGCCCGGGCGTACCAGAGCGCGTCGTGGCCGTTGAGCTTGCGCTTGCCGGGCTCGATGTAGCCGGTGACGTCCTTGCCGAGGCCGCCGACCGGGATCCGCTGGCGCACGTTGAGGGTCACCCCGCCGAAGGCGTTGACCAGGCGCTCGAAGCCGCGCATGTTGACCATCACCCAGTAGTTGATGTCGAGGTCGGTGATCCCCTCGATGGCCGACACCGTGGCGTCGATGCCGGGGTTCTTCGAGTCCTGGAACAGCTGGGTGTGGTCGCCGACCCAGGTGCTGACGCCGTTGAGGTAGCAGCCGTCGCAGTCGAATCCCTTGGGGAACTGCTCGGCCATCACGCTGCCCTTGCGGAACGGGAAGTTCTGCATGTTGCGGGGCAGGCCGATCATCACGGTGCGGCCGGTGGTGGCGTCGACCGAGGCGACGGTCATCGAGTCGGTCCGCAGTCCCCAGCGGTCGTTGCCGGAGTCACCGCCGATGAGCAGGATGTTGTAGCGCCCGTTGTGGGCGGCGCCGAGGTCGCCGTCGGCGAACATGGTCAGCCACTCGCGCTGGGCGGCGGCGAGGTGGGCGCCGAAGAGCATGGTGCCGGCGACCGAGAAGCACAGCACGCCGTTGACGCCGACGACCGCGCGCCGGTGCGGCATCCGCAGGCTGAGCGGCTGGCCGATCCGCCACGCGTCGACGAAGAGCGCGGCCCAGCCGAGGGCGCCGGCGATGAGGTAGAGCCTGATCACCAGCATCGCGGTCGGGCTGAACGCCAGGCTGAGCGCGAAGCCCTTGTCGTGCCAGCTCCAGGCCGCGACGGCGAGCAGGGTGGCGAGCGAGAACAGCCAGATCCGCAGGGCGAGCCTGCCGATCGCCCGGTTGCCGGCGATCAGCTGCGCCGAGCCGGGGACGACGAGCGTGAACGCCATCAGGGTCAGGGCCCGGCGGAAGCGCACCCGCGCGGCGCGTTCGTCGACGGGAAGCTGAGGCACCCGCCCAGTATCACCAGTCACACGCGCCACTCCGGTGACGACGCGCCGCGAGCGGCCAGGCGGCGACCAACCCCTCGGCCCGACTCAGGCCGCGGCGACCGAGCCGGCCAGCCTGGCGATCTCGTCGGCGGAGGCGTTCGCGCCGGTGCAGACCACCGCGACCGGCCCCTCCGTCCCGGCGGCGGGCGTCGCGACCGCGGCGGCGAGCGCGGCGGCGCCGGCGCCCTCGGCGAGGGTGTGCGCACAGGTCGCGAGCAGTCCGGCGGCCGCGTCGATCGCGTCGTCGTCGACGAGCACGAAGTCGTCGAGCCGGGCACGCAGGATCTCCTGGGTGCGCGGGTACCCGGTCGTCGTGGCGAGCCCGGCCGCGCGGGTCCGCGCGGGAGCGGCCTCGATCCGCCCCGTGCGCCAGGAGTGCCAGCCGGCCGGCGCGGCAGCCGACTGGACGCCGACCACCCGGCACCCCGGGGCCAGCGCGTCGCGGACCAGGCAGGCGCCGGCCGCGCCGGTGCCGCTGCCGATCGGGACGAACAGGGTGCCGAGCTCGGGCGCCTGCCCGAACAGCTCCAGGTACGCCGTCGCGTGCCCCAGCACGATCCGCGGGTCGGTCGGGCAGACGAAGGACGCCCCCGTCTCGGCCGCCAGGGCGCGGGCGTGCTCGCCCGCCTCGCCGAGGCTGGCGCCGACGAGGGCCACCTCGGCGCCGAGCGCCCGGACCGCGTCGCGCTTGGCCGCGGGGGCGCTCGCCGGCATCACGATCGTCGCGCGGACCCCGGCCAGGCGGGCGCCGTACGCCACCGACTGGGCGTGGTTCCCGGTCGAGCAGGTGACCAGGCCGTGCGCGCGCTCGGCGGCGGTGAGGGTGGCGGCGAGGTGGACGCCGCCGCGGACCTTGAAGGCGCCGGTGGGCTGGACGTTCTCGTGCTTGACCAGGACCGGGCGACCCAGCGCCTGGTCGAGCAGCGGGTGCGCCTGCAGCGGGGTGGGCGGCAGGTGCGCGCCGACGACCTCGGCGGCGGCGAGGACGTCGTCGAAGGTCAGCATGGGTCCATCGTCGCGGAGCGCGTACCCATCGGTCCAATAGTTCCTTTCGACGACATTGATCGACATCATCGATATACGATGCCCACCGTGATCGACCTGCGCCGCCTCGAGGCCCTCGTCGCCGTGCACCGCACCGGCTCGGTGTCCGCGGCCGCCGCCCAGCTCCACTACGGACAGCCGACGATCTCCCACCACCTGCGCCGGCTGGAGGCCGAGACCGGCGCCGTCCTGCTGCAGCGGGTCGGCCGGGGCGTGCGGCTCACAGCCGAGGGCGAGCGCCTGGCCCGCCGCGGCGAGGAGATCCTCGGCCTGCTCGCCCGGGCCGAGGCCGAGCTCGCCGCCGCCACCAGCCTCCAGTCCGGCCGGGTCCGGCTCGCCGCCTTCCCCTCCGGCGCGGCCACCCTGGTGCCCGACGCTCTGGCCCTGCTCGCCACCCGCCACCCCGGCATCCAGCTCGACCTCGTCGAGGCCGAGCCACCCGAGGCCCACGAGCTGCTGCGCGCCGGCGAGGTCGACCTGGCCCTCACCTTCGCCTATCCCGACCAGCCCGAGCCCGACCAGATCTCCTCGGTGCCGGTCGTCGACGACCCCCTGTACCTGGTCGCGCCCGCCGACGCCGCGCCGCCCGAGGGCGCCGTCGACCTCGGGAGGTACGCCGAGTCCGGCTGGATCACCGGGTGCGAGCGGTGCCGCCGCGAGCTGCTCAGCCTGTGCGCCGACGCCGGCTTCACCCCCGCGATCGCGTTCGCGAGCGACGACTACGTCGCCGTGCAGTCCCTGGTCGCGAGCGGGCTGGGCGTCACGGTGCTGCCCGGCCTGGCCCTGCGCGCGCACCAGCACCGTGCCGTCGTCCGCCGCCCGCTCGCCGCGCACCGCCGGGTCCAGCTCTCGACGTACGGCGCTCCCCCGCGGCCCGCCGCCGTCGACGCGGTGGCCGCGGCGATCACCGAGGTCAGCGGCGAGGTCAGCGGCGAGGTCAGCGGCTGAGCCGTCCCGCCTCGATCTCCTGCCGGCGCGCCAGCCGGTGCGCCCGCCGGATCTGGGCCTCCCGCAGCCGGCGGTGGTCCTCCTCGGTCTCCGGCTCGAGCGCCGGCACCGGCCGGCCCCGGCCCGCGGAGTCGACGGCGACGAACACGAAGTACGCCGAGCCGACATGCAGGGTGCGGCCGGCCGCGTCCCACGGCTCGGTCTCGATCCGTACGCCGATCTCCATCGATGACGTACCGACCCAGTTGACCTGGCCGTAGGTGCGGATGATGTCGCCGACCCGCACCGGCTCCAGGAAGGCCATCTCGTCGAGCGCCGCCGTCACCGCCGGCCCGCCGCTGTGTCGCTGCGCCACCACGCCCGCGGTCGAGTCGGCCAGCTTGACCACCTCGCCGCCGTGGATGTTGCCGAGCAGGTTGGCCTGCGCGCGGGAGGTGAGCGTGGCCAGCTCGATGCGGGAGTACGACGGCGTGCGTGCCGCGACGATGTCTGTCACTGGTGGCTACCTCCGGAGGTTGTTCGATGGGGGCCCGTGCGCCGGGTGCGTGCATGGCAAGGCGGCGGAGCGAAGCCGTACTGGGTCGTCCTGCGAGCGACGCCAACGCAGCCAGGTGCGTGCCCGGGGCGCGGGACACGCGAACACCCTCCGGAGGTAGCCACCTGCTGACGGTAGCGTCATGGCCATGGCAGGGCGTGGCAACGGCACCGGGGGCTCCGGCGACGACTTCGACTGGGTCTACGGACCCGGCTCCTCCGACGGCGCACGCCCGTCCTCCGACCCCGAGCCGACCCGCCGGATCCCGGTCCAGCGGCGCCCGGGCGCCACACCGCCGCCACCCCCGACCCGGCTGCCTCCCGCGGAGCAGTACGCCGGCACGCCGCCGTCCGGCCGCCGCCCCGCCCCCGCGTCGCCTCCTCCGCCGGCGGCGCCGCCGGCGCGCGGCCCCAGCGGCCGCGGCCGCTGGTCCCGGCCGCGCACCTACGTCCGGCTGGTCCTGCTCGTCCTGGTGCTGTGGCTGGTCTTCCTGGTCGCCGTCCCGCTCATCGCGTGGAACAAGGTCGACAAGGTCGACTTCGAGCCGAGCGCGGACCGTCCGGCCCAGCAGCCCGGCACCACCTACCTGCTCGTCGGCAGCGACTCCCGGGCGGGCCTCTCGCCCGAGGAGCGCAAGCGGCTCCACACCGGCGACGCCGCCTCCGAGCTGACCGACACGATCCTGCTGCTCCACACCGGCGACGGCCCGACCACGCTGGTGTCGATCCCGCGCGACTCGCCGCTCGACATCCCGGGCTTCGGGCGGAGCAAGGTCAACTCGGCGTACGCCAAGGGCGGCACGCCGCTGCTGGTCCAGACCCTCGAGCAGGCCACCGGGCTGCGCGTCGACCAGTACGTCGAGATCGGCTTCGGCGGCCTGGTGGGGGTCGTCGACGCGGTCGGCGGGATCGAGATCTGCCCCAAGCAGCGGATCAAGGACAAGGACTCCGGCCTCAATGTCAAGAAGGGCTGCCAGGAGGTCGACGGCGCCACCGCGCTGGCGTACTCGCGGGCTCGCAAGTACAGCCCGATCTCGGACCTGGCGCGGGTCCAGCAGCAGCGCGAGGTGATCGCCGCGGTCGGCGACAAGGTGCTGTCGCCGTGGTCGGTGCTCAACCCGGTGCGCTGGTGGCAGCTCAACGGCGCCGTCCCCGACTTCTTCCGCTTCGGCGACACCACCGGCCCGGTCGCCGCCGGGAAGTGGGCGCTGGCCATGACCAAGGTCGAGAAGTCGTGCACCGTCCCGCTCGCGCGGGCCGACACCACGTGGGACACCAAGCGCGCGCAGCAGCTCTTCGGCAAGATCGCCTCGGACCGGACCGACGAGATCACCGACGACCTCTGCACGGCCACCGGCCTCGCCCGCTGACCGCACCCCCACGGAGGACCTCGTGTACGAGACCCTGACCTGGCACGTCGACGACGACGGCATCGCGACGCTCACCCTGCACCGGCCCGACGCGCTCAACGCGTTCGACCTGACCATGGCCCGCGAGCTGCTCCAGGTGTTCCTCACCGACGCCCGCGACGACGCCGTGCGCGCGGTCGTCGTCACCGGCTCCGGGCGCGCCTTCTGCGCCGGTATGGACCTGTCGGCCGACGGCAACGTGTTCGGGCTCGACGAGTCCCTCGCCCCGACGCCCGAGGACTTCCGGGCGGCCTACGACGAGGCGCCGTACGCCGACGGCGTCCGCGACACCGGCGGCAAGATCACCCTCGCGATCCACGCGCTGCCCAAGCCGGTCATCGCCGCGATCAACGGCCCGGCGGTCGGGATCGGCGCCACCATGACCCTGGCCATGGACCTGCGCCTGGCCTCCACGAAGGCCCGGATCGGCTTCGTCTTCGGCCGGCTCGGGATCGTGCCGGAGGCCTGCTCGAGCTGGTTCCTGCCCCGCATCGTCGGCATCCAGCAGGCTCTCGAGTGGGTCTACTCCGCCGACATCCTCACCGCCGAGCAGGCCCTCGCCGGCCGGCTGGTGCGCAGCGTCCACGAGCCCGACGAGCTGCTTCCGGCGGCGTACGAGCTGGCCCGCTCGTTCGTCACCGACCGCTCGCCGGTCGCGCTGGGCCTGGCCAAGCAGCTGCTCTACCGCAACAGCGCGGCCGCCGACCCGCTCGAGGCGCACCTCACCGACTCGCTCGCCATGTTCTGGACGTCGATCGGCGACGGCAAGGAGGGCGTCGCGGCCTTCCTCGAGAAGCGCGCGCCGCGCTTCACCGGCAAGGCCTCGGAGCTGCCCCGGATCGTGTGACTCGCGGAGTCACATCGCCATGAACAGGATCTCCTCGCGGCTGTACTCCCGCCCCGGGTGCTCGGCCGCGAGGTGCTCCTGCACCTTGGCGACGAGCTCGTCGTCGGTGTCGGCGCGCAAGGTGGTGTCGCAGGGGCAGCGCAGCGAGGGCATCGGGACCTCCGGGGACGACGGACGGGAACGCGTTCCAGTCTAGGACTCTGCGGACTTCGGGACGAGGGGCGCGTCGGGTTAGCCTCGACCGCGATGCAGCCGATCCCCCGCCGCCGCGCCCGCCATGCCCTCGCCTCCCTCGCCCTGACCGCGACCGTGGCCCTGGCCGGGTGCAGCGAGCAGGAGCCGGTCCCCGCGGAGCCGGCGGCCGACGTACCGGCGACGACGGCGAGCACCCCCACGCCCCCTCCCGCCCCGACGCCCACGCCGGCGCCGCCGGCGGCCGAGGGACCGAAGACGGCGATCCCCCACGTCCAGCGAACCCAGCGGCCGTACGTCAAGGACAAGGAGGTCTGGGAGAAGGCGCAGCCGGCCCACCTGCAGAACCTGAAGAACCCGCTGGCCGAGCGGCGCTGGGGCGTCTACAAGGGCGACCTCGAGCAGACCTGGCGGGCCTACGAGTCAGCCGGCGGCGACGCCAAGCAGCAGCTCGGCAAGATCGCGCTGCGGCCCAAGGCGCTGTGGCTCGGCGACTGGAGCGGCTCCCCCGAGCAGATCGGCTCCGTGGTCCGTGACTACGTCGAGAACGCCTCCGGCGGCGACCCCAAGGTGCTCGTCCAGCTCGCCATCTTCCGGATGAACCCCTGGGAGCACGCCGTCTGCGGCGGCCGCGCCCCCTCCCCCGGCGCCCAGGACGCCTACCGGCGCTGGATCGCCAACGCCGCCCGCGCCCTCGGCCGGCAGCACGCCGCGATCATCCTGCAGCCCGACCTGCCGTTCTGGTGGTGCTCGAACCGCGCCGTGACCAGCTCGCTGATCACCTACGCCGTCAAGACCTTCTCCGCCCAGCCTCACACGAGCGTCTACCTCGACGCCGGCGCCGCCGACTGGAGCAGCACTCCCCAGGTCGGCGCCCCGCGCGCCTCCCAGGCCGCCGACCTGCTGCTCGCCAACGGCATCGAGCACGCCCGCGGCTTCGCCCTCAACGCCACCCACTACGTCGGCACCGAGGAGTCCGTCGCCTACGGCGCCGAGCTGGTCCGGATCCTGCGCGAGCGCGGCGTCAAGGGCGTCCACTTCGTCGTCGACACCGCCCAGAACGGCAACGGGATGACCTGGCCCGAGGTCGAGGCCCAGGGCAGCCGGGTCAACGACAACGCCCGCGTCTGCGGCTCCACCTCCGACCGCCGCGGCTGCGTCACCCTCGGCATCCCCCCGACGTCCCGGGTCGGCGACGAGCGGTGGGGCCTGTCGGAGGAGACCGGCCGGGAGGCCAAGAAGCACGTCGACGGCTTCCTCTGGTTCGCCCGCCCCTGGCTGTTCATGCAGGCCAACTGGCGTGGCGCCGACCGCGCCCTCGGCATGGCCCGCAGCACCACCTGGTTCGCGCCGTAGCCCCGGGCCCGGTCGGCCGGGGGGCACGCGGGGTGGTGCTTGCGCTGTAACACGGAGTTCGCTGCTCTTCCCGACCCAAGACGTCGCGGAGAGGACAGAGCCCCGCGGGGTGGTGGGCTTTGAGGTGATCCTCGGTGCCTACTCGCCGCTATCGATCGCGGCGATGGGTCCAGTATCGCTGTCGGGGTAGAGCAGCGCCATGGATCCTTCGGACAGGTAGCGCCGATCGCCGGCTTGCCACTCGTCGTGCATGTCGGCCAGGACCGCTCCGACGAGCCTGATCACCGCGGCGGGGTTGGGGAAGATCCCGACCACGCGGGCGCGGCGCTTGATCTCCTTATTGACCCGCTCGAGTGGATTGGTCGACCAGATCTTCTGCCAGTGCGCGCGCGGGAACGTGGCGAAGGCGAGGACTTCCGGCTTGGCCTCGTCCATCAACGGCCCGATCTTGGGGAACGACTTCGCGAGCTGGTCACGGACCTCGTCCCACGCGGTGGCGACCGCGTCAGCATCGGGTTGCGCGAACGCGGTGCGGAACACCGCGGCGACCATGTCGACGTGTGACTTGGGCACGTGGGCCAGCAGGTTGCGTGCGAAGTGCACCCGGCAGCGTTGGTGGCCGGCGCCTTGGAACGACCGCTTGAGTGCCTTGACCAGGCCGGCGTGCTGGTCACTGATGACCAGCCGCACGCCGTGCAGGCCGCGTTGCTTGAGGCTGGTCAGGAACCCGCGCCAGAACGTCTCGTCCTCGCTATCGCCGACATCAAGGCCGAGAACCTCGCGTGAGCCGTCAGCGGCGATCCCGGTGGCGACCACCACCGCCATGGACACCACTTGGGAGGTGGTGTTGCGGACGTTGAGGTAGGTCGCGTCCAGGTAGACGTAGGGGAACTCGATGTGGTCCAGCGGCCGGGTCCGGAACGCGCCGACCTGCTCGTCCAGCCCGGCGCAGATCCGAGATACCTCCGATTTGGAGATCCCCGAATCGGAGCCCATCGCTTCGACCAGGTCGTCGACGCTCCTCGTGCTGACGCCGTGGACGTAGGCCTCCATCACGACCGCGTACAGGGCCTGGTCGATGCGCCGGCGGGGTTCGAGGATCACGGGCAGGAAAGAGCCCTTGCGCAGTTTGGGGATACGCAGCTCGACGTCGCCGGCCTTGGTGGTCAGCATCCGTGGCCGGTGGCCGTTGCGATCAGTGACACGCTCAGGCGTGCGTTCGTAGGGTGCGGCGCCGATGCGTTCGGTTGCCTCGATCTCGATCAGTTCCTGCAGCGCGACGCGGACCGACTCACGGATCAGGTCCACGCCGTCGCCGGTGCGGAACGCCTCGAGGAGCTCGGACAGGGCAGACTGGGGCAAGGCCATCGGTGGTTCTCCTTCAGTGCGTGCTTAGCCGTTACACACCGAAGATCCCGCCGATGGCCGCCTACGTCAGACAGCCCCGCCGTGGTCCCTCAAACCCCACCACTCCCAGGGACTCTTACGCGGAGAGGGGTCCGTACGGGTCGCGTACAGCCGACATGAGCCCCGGAGAGCGGCGAACTCCGTGTTACAGCCCACGCCACACCCACGCCACACCCGCCCGGGAAAACGACCACCGGCCACCCCCGAAGGGGCAGCCAGTGAGAGCACGAGCCGGGGGTGGTGCTTGCGCTGTAACACGGAGTTCGCTGCTCTTCCCGACCCGAGACGTCGCGGAGAGGGGTCCGTACGGGTCGCGTACAGCCGACACGAGCCCCGGAGAGCGGCGAACTCCGTGTTACAGCCCACGCCACACCCACGCCGCACCCACCCCACACCCACCCGGGAAAACGACCACCGGCCACCCCCGAAGAGGCGGCCGGTGGGAGGACGAGCGGGTCAGGCGGCAGCGGGAGCCCGGCGCCGGCCGTAGCCGACGCCACCGGCGCCGGCGGCGACCAGGGCGCCGCCGAGGAGCAGCCACATCAGGTCGGGGCCGCCGGTGTTGGGCAGCGCGCCGCTCTTGTCGCCGCCGCCGTCGACCGAGCCGATCCGGAACCGGGTGGTGTCGGAGGACGGGAGGAACTTCGCCGTGTCGTCGGGGCTCAGCGCCGCGCGGGCGAGGTAGCCGCCCTTGGGCAGGCGGGGACCGGTGACCCGGACGGGCTGGTCGGTGAAGTGCACGGTGGTCGTGAAGACCGCCGGGGCGGCGACCCGGGCACCGCGTGCGGCGGAGCCGCCCGAGGTGACGGTGATCGCGATGTTGCCGGCCGGCGGCGTCGGGTTGGCCGCGCTCGCGCTGACCTGCAGCACGATCGGCTCACCCGGCTCCGCGGAGATCACCTTGATGTGGGTCGCGGTCGGGATCTTGGCGGTGTATCCCTGATCGGCACCCGCGGGCGCCGACGGCGCGACGGCGAATGCGAGAGCAAGCGTGGCGAGCGCAGCCAGCTTCTTCAGCACGTGTCCTCCTTGAACTTCCCCATGCAACGACCCGGCGTGTTCAAGGTGACGGGCAGTGCGCGGCAAGCCTAGTGCACCGCGGCCGCCCGCGTCAGCCGGCGGCCGAGTCCGCGGTGGGCTGCGTCTCGACGAGGTGGCCGAAGACGACCGACCGGTTGTCGGTGTGGAAGATCTCGGAGCAGGTCAGCAGCGTGATCAGGTGGTCCCCCGCGTCGTCGGGCGGCTGGGTGCCGCCGGCGGGGTTCACCGGATCGGGGTCGAGGACCCAGGTCTGGGTGAACGGGATGACCAGGTCCTCGCCGCCGGTGTCGAGGACATAGGTGTACGTCGCGGCGCGGGTCTCGACGATGACCTCGTCGCCGGGCTTCAGCGACGGCAGGTCGGCGAAGGGCTCGCCGTGGGTCACCCGGTGCCCGGCGAGCACGTAGTTGCCGACCGCGCCCGCCTCGGCGGTGTCGGCCATGTGCCCGAGGCCCGCGGCGAGCACCTCCTGGCTCGAGCCCACGAGGACCGGGACGGCGTAGTCCTTGCCGAACTTGGGGATCCGCACGATCGCGGTGGCGTTGCCGAAGTCGGTGCGGACGACGTCCTGACCCTCGCCCCAGCCGGAGTGCAGCGCCCGGCGTACGTCGTCCTGGCGCTGCCCGGACTGCCAGTTGGTGCCCCAGAACTGCCACGCGACCCAGCCGAGCACGGCGAGGCCGGCGAGGATCAGTCCGCAACCGGCCCAGAAGGTGATCCGCCGGCCGGTCGACGCCGGTGACTTGCCGGCGGCGGCGTCCGCGGGACGGGACCGGCGTCGGCGTACCCGTCGGGGCGCGGCGTCGGTGCCGTCGGGCCGATCGGTCTGGGTCATGGGGCGTGCCTCCTCGCAGGGCACCGCGTCGGATGGCCCCACCCCATCCAACGCGGTCCGGACCCGCGTGTCACGTCCGGCGGCCCCGCTCGACGAGACCGCCGCCGGCCGCCACGAGCCCGATCCCGGCGATGAGGAAGCCGAGGTGCGGACCGCCCGTGTTGGGCAGCGCGCCGTGGCCTCCGCCGCGCTGGGCGGCGCCGACGTCGAACTTCACCGCGTCCTTGCAGCTCATCAGCTTCTTGGGGTCGTCGGGGGTGAACAGAGCGGTCGCCTTGTGCTGGCCGCGCTGCACCCGGGGCCCCTCGACCTCGACCGCGAGGCCGTCGTAGCGCACGGTCTTCTCGAAGTCGCCGTCGACACCGACGGTCACCTTCCCGACCGGCTGCACGCCTGCGGCGCTCACCCGGACCCGCAGCACGACCCGCTCGCCCACCGACGCCGCGGGTACGACGACCCGGCACGACGTGGGCACCGCCGGCGAGTACGGGTCGGCGGACGCGGCGCCCGCGAGGCCGATCAGGAACGCCACGGGTGCCAGCACGACTGACCCCAGGACCAGGTAACGACGCATCGAGCCCTCATCTCTCCCGAGAAGATGAATGTGCCGCCCGCCACCCCCGACGGGCGAACCTTGATCACCCAACCTCGAAGGTGAGAGCTTCGTTACGTCGTTTTGCGAAGTTTTTTGACTGGTTGCTCGACACCTACCGCGACCCTTTGCTATCCGGCCGCGTACAGCAGAACGCCCCGCGGCCCGGTCCGGGCCGCGGGGCGTTCCCCCGTTCGGTGGGTCAGCGCGCGGTCTTGACGCCGGCCTTGAGCAGCTGCAGCGCCGGAGCCAGCGCCGGCACGTTGGCGTCGGCGGAGATGGCGGTCACGGAGACGACCTTCTCGCCCTTGCGGGCCAGCAGCGTCTCGCTGCTGACGGCGGTGCCGGCGATCGTCTGGTGGCTGGAGTAGCCGAGGCGCTGGTCGGTGCCCTTGAGCTTGAAGCCGATCTTGGCGGTCGTCATGGTGAAGCCGGCCGCCTCCGCGGTGCACTTCGCCACCTTGATCGCGCCCTTCAGGTACGCCTTCGCCTTGGCGGCGGACTTGAACCGGGTGGCCGCCACCAGCACGTACGGCGCGCTCGCCGTGGCCGTCGCCGCGGTGGTGTACGACGCGCTCGAGACCTTCGCGCCCTTGACCACCTTGGCCGGCGTGCACGTGCCCGGCTGGGCCTTGCCGGAGTACGTGGCCGGCGTGACGCCCGCGAGGTGCGGGTACGCCGCCGCGACCTTGGCCGGAGCCGGGACCTTCGGGGCCTTGGCGGCCGCGTCGGCGGGACCGACCGTGAGGCCGACCAGGGCGGCGGGGACGATGACGGCGACGAGCGCGTGGCGGAGCCGGCGCAGCTGCATGGGTTGCTCTCCTCGAGTGAAGCGATGGGTACGACGAGCGGGACCCTGCGGTCCCGCCGCGCGCGTCCTACCCACCCGGGGCGAGCGGCACACCCGCGCGGCGCGGTGACTCAGGTCTCCCTGCCCAGCCGGCTGAAGCCGCTGCGGTGGAAGACCAGCGGTGCGAGCGCGGCGGCCTGGTCGACGTGGTCGACCGCGTGCAGCTCGAGCAGCACGAGGACGTGGTCGCCGGCCTCGACCTCGCGGTAGACGGTGCAGTCGAAGCGCGCCAGCCCGTCGTCGAGCAGCAGCGCGCCCTCGTCGGTGACGCTGTGGGCGACGCCGTCGAAACGCTGCTCGACCGGCCCGGCGAGCTGCCGGCACACGTCGGCGTGGTGGTCGGCGAGGATCGTGACGCCGAGATGGGACGCGCGCCGCAGCGCCGGCCAGGTCTTGGAGCCGACGTCGAGGCTGACCGACACCAGTGGCGGGTCGAGGCTCACCGAGGTGAACGAGCTGGCGGCCAGGCCGATCGGCCGGCCGTCGATCTCGGCGGCCAGGGCGACCACGCCGCTGGGGAAGAACCCGAACGCCTGCCGCAGCCGGGCGGGGTCGAGGTCCTGGTTGGTCGCGAAGGCGCCGGCCAGCACGGTCATCCGCTCACCACCGCCGGGCGTGCGGTGACCACCGCGGGCAGGTCCGGGCCGAGGCGCAGCGACTCCAGGAAGAGCACGATGGTGGCCGCGACGGAGCGGTGCGAGGCGTCGTTGAGGATGTCGTGCCGCCCACCCTCGACCAGCCGGACGACGGCGTCCGGCTGGTCCTCGTACGCCGCGAGCAGGTCCGCGACCGGCGTGACGGGGTCGTCGACGCCGTGGAGGACGAGCACCGGCCTGCCGGGCGCCTCCAGGCGCACCGAGCTCCACGGCAGCGGCCGCTCCAGCCCGGCGCGGTCGAACCCGTCGTCCTCGGTGATCACCCGCCGGTGCACCGGACAGGCGGTGCGGGCGTCGATCTGCTCCGCCCACGAGTCCCACCGTCGGCCGGCGGCGCCACCGGGCAGGGCCAGGCCCGCGATCACGGCCCCGTCGACCGGGAGGGTGGGCGCGAGCAGCGCGGCCAGGGTGGCCCCGGTGTCGGTGCCGACCAGCACCTTCGGCGCCGGCAGCGCCTCGTCGGCGAGCACCTTCTCGACCTGCTCGCGGGTGGTGTCGAGGTCGTCCGGGTCGACCGGCACGAGGCGCACCCGCCAGGCGTCGGCGGAGAGCCGCCGTCCGAAGCGCTCGTAGGAGGCGGCGGTCTCGCCCCGTCCCGGCAGCACGACCAGGGTGCCGCGCGGCGTACCTCCGACGGGCTCGTCCCAGGCAGTCACGGTCATCGATCCTCTCCTCTCAACGCGCCCACGTGGACGTGAACCAGTGCACGGCCCCGGTCTCGGGGTCGTAGGAACGGCGCGGCAGGGTGCCGATGTCGGCGCCGTAGACATGGATGCCGACGACCGGCACGTCGCCACCGCAGCGGACCTGGTGCACGTCGTCGTCGGTGGTGCAGCAGACCGTCACCTGGCCGGCGGTCCACTCGTCGGTGCCCTCCTCGACGAGGGGCACGCCGGGTGCGGCCGGCTTGGCGAACCGGGTCTCCACCTCGGTGCCGCTGTGGATGCCGACGACGCCCCAGGTCTCGTGGCCGTGCACCGGCGTGCCCTGGCCGACGTCCCACACCGCGCTGGCGATCGAGAACGAGCCGTCGGCGGCGACGTGCAGGGGGTACATCACGTAGCGGTCCGGGTCCGGCAGGGTCTTGGCGGCGGGCAGCGCGAAGCCGGCGGCGAGCGTCGCCTCCAGGTCGTCGCGTACGGCGGCGGTCAGCGCGCGCTCGTCGAGGCCCTGGGCGATCAGGCCGGCGACCCGGCCGGCGAACGCCGCCAGCTCGGGGACGTCGGTCTCGACCGGGACGATCTGCTGCTGGGTCATGCGCTCTCCTTCGTCAGGGCGGCCTTGTAGGCCGCGATCCGGTCCCGCAGACCGGGTACGGCGACCGAGCGGGCCAGGGCCGCGAGCTCGGCGTCGCCGTCATGGGCGGGGCGGGGCGGCGCCGGCGCGGTCAGCACGGCCGGCAGGTCCGCGGGCACCCCCGTGGTCAGTGCCACGCCGAGCTCGCGGCGGCGCACGCCGCCCAACGCGACGCCGAAGGCCGCGCCGGGGAAGCGCAGGGTGCGCGCCGGGCCCACCAGCCGATGGTCGCAGGCGAGCACCAGGTCGGCCCCGGCGCCGACCGCGGCGCCCTCGGCGACCGCGACCGTTCGGTAGGGCGCGGCGATCAGTCGCTCGAGCAGCAGCCCGATCCGCACGAACCGGTACGCCAGCGAGGCATCGGTCTCGGCGGCGAGACCGTCGAGGTCGAACCCGGCCGCGAAGTGACGGGCGTTGCCACGCAGCACCAGCGTCTCGGGCCGGGCGGCCGCCGCCTCGTCGAGGGCGCGGTGCAGGTCCTCGACCAGCCCGGCACCGAGCGCGTTGGCCCGCTCCGGGCGGTCGAGGGTGAGCGTCCAGACGTCGCCGCGCTCGATGAGGACGCTCATCGGGCCGCGGCCCACTCGTCGTGTACGTCGGCGTCCGCGCCGAGCCGCGGCGCCCCGCGCTCGAGGCGCGGCGCGAGCCCCTCGACCCGGACCGGGAACACCACGCTCGGCGTGGGTCCGGCCACCGGGACGTCGATCGGGGCGACCAGGCCGGTCGCCTCGACGTGCGGGTCGGCGAGGATCTCGCCGAAGCTGTTGACCGGGCCGCACGGCACCCCGCGAGCCCGCAGCTCGGTGAGCCAGTGGTCCCGCTTCTCCTCGGCGAAGCGCCCCTGCAGCAGGGTCTCCAGCTCCTGCTGGTGCCGCACCCGGTCGAGCTGGGTCCGGAACCGCGGGTCCTCCACCAGGTCGGGCAGCCCGACCACCGAGGCCACCGCGGCCCAGAGTCGGTCGTTGCCCGCGGCGACGGTGAACGCACCGTCGGCGGCGGTGAACCCCTGGTAGGGCGCATTGCGGGGGTGGGCGGTGCCGAGCCGGCGCGGCTCGACGCCGGATCCCCAGTACTCGCTGGTCTGCAGCGCCGAGACGCCGAGCAGGCAGTCGAGCATCGGGCAGTCGACGCGGACCGACGCACCGCTCCCCCGGACCCGGGGCAGCAGTGCCGCGATCGTGTAGGCCGCATAGAGCCCCGCGGTGAAGTCACCGACCGGGACGCCGGCCTTGACCGGTCCGCCGTCGGGCTCGCCGGTGACGCTCATCAGCCCGGACATGCCCTGGATGACGACGTCGTAGGCGCCGTCGTTGACGTACGGACTGGTCAGGCCGTAGCCCGAGATCGAGCAGTACACCAGGCCCCGGTGACCCTCGCGGACCGTCGCGTAGCCGAGCCCGAGCCGGTCCAGCACGCCGGGGCGGTAGTTCTCGACCACCACGTCGGCCGCCGCGACCAGGTCCCGGACCAGGGCCAGGTCGGCCGGGTCCTTGAGGTCGGCGACCACCGAGCGCTTGTTGCGGTTGACCGAGGCGAAGTTGTGGCTGAACCGCTCGGTCCCGTCGTCGGCGAACGGCGGCCAGGCCCGCATCTGGTCGCCGGTCGGCGGCTCCACCTTGACCACGTCGGCGCCGAGGTCCGCGAGCAGCATGCCCGCGAACGGCCCGGCGGCGACATGGGCGAGCTCGACGACCCGCACTCCTTCGAGTGGATGCATGGCTCAGACGGCCGCCGTCTCGGTACGCCGGGTCGCGGCTCGGTGCGCCAGCTCCTGGCGCACCAGCGGCAGCAGGTCGCGGCCGTAGTCGATCGCGTCCTGGAGCGGGTCGTAGCCACGGATGAGCACGGTGTCGACGCCGATCTCGACGTAGTCGAGGATCGCGGCGGCGACCGTCTCGGGCGAGCCGACCAGGGCGGTGGAGTTGCCGCCACCACCGACGGCCTTCGTGGTCGGCGTCCACAGGCAGCGGTCGTGCAGCTCGCCCTTCTCGGCGACGGCCAGCAGCCGCTGCGAGCCGGCGTTCTCGGGGGCGCGGCCCTGCGGGTGCATCTGCCCGACCTTCTGCTTGAACTGCGCGCCGACGACGCCGTTGATGGTGTCGAGGATGCCGTGCGCCCGCTCCCAGGCCGCCTCGTCGGTCGCGCCGAGGATCGGCCGGAAGGACACCGAGATCCGCGGCCGCTGCGCCCGGCCGGCCTCCGCGGCCCGCGCCGCGACGGTCGCGATCTGCTCGCCGGTCTCCTTCAGCGGCTCGCCCCAGAGCATGTAGGTGTCCGCGCGCCTCGCGCCGACGACGTACGCCGCCGGCGAGCTGCCGCCGAAGAACAGCTCCAGGTGCCGGTCCTGGTAGGGGAAGACCTGCGGGGTGGCGCCCTCGAAGCGGTAGTAGCGGCCCTCGAAGTCGTGCGGGCCCCGGGAGTCCCAGGCGGTGCGCAGGATCTGCAGGTACTCGTCGGTGCGGTCGTACCGCTCGTCGTGGGGCAGGTAGTCGCCCTCGCGACGCTGCTCGGCGTCGGTGCTGCCGGTGACGATGTTGAGCGCCACCCGCCCCTTGCTGAACTGGTCGAGCGTGGTGAAGGTGCGCGCGGCCAGGGTCGGGTGCACGACGCCGGGGCGGTGCGCGACGAGGAGGCCGAGCCGCTCGGTGTGGGCGGCGGCGTACGCCGCGACCTGGGTCCCCTCGGCCCAACCCGAGCCGTAGCCGATCAGCACCCGGTCGAAGCCACCGTCCTCGTGGGCCTTCGCGAACCGAGCCGTGTAGTCGGGGTCGACGACGGCGGCGTTCCCGGGGCGGATCTCCGAGGCGTCGGCGGTGCCGATCATGCCCAGGATCTCGACCTCGTCGTACGGGGATGCGTGGCTCATGCTGACTCCTTCTGGGGGTGGGGTGGATCGAGGCGCTCGCGCCAGACGACGGCCTCGTGGCAGGCGCTCTGCCGCTGGGGAGCGTGCGGGAGCGGGGCCGACGGCGGCTGCTCGGCGCAGGCGTCGTGGGCGAACGGGCAGCGGTGCGCGAAGACGCAGCCCAGGTCGGCCGGCCAGGCCGGGCGCCCCGGGTCGGGACGCAGCCGGTCCGGGTCGAGGCGGTCCTCGTGGCCGAGCGCGATGCTGGGCGCCGAGGCGGTGAGCAGCGCGGTGTAGGGATGGGCCGGGTCCTCGAGCACCGCGCGGATCGGTCCCTGCTCGACGATCCGGCCGCGGTAGAACACCGCGACCCGGTCGGCGATCCCGGCCAGGGAGCTGAGGTCGTGGGCGATGATCACCACCGCCAGGTCCAGCTCGGTGCGCAGCTGGTCGAGCAGGTTGAGGATCAGGTTGCGGTTGGACACGTCCAGCGCCGACACGGGCTCGTCGCAGAACAGCAGCCGGGGCCGGGTGCTGATGGCCCGGGCCAGCGAGACCCGCTGGCGCTGGCCGCCGGAGAGCTGGCGGGGCCGCCGGTCTGCGACCGCGTCCGGGTCGAGGCCGACCAGCCGCAGCGACTCCGCGACCCGCTGCTCGCGCTCGGCCCGCGACAGGGTCCCGGCGATGTCGAGCGGCTCGCGGACCAGCTCGCCCACCGTGAGGTCGGGGTCGAGCGAGCGCAGTGGGTCCTGGAAGACCAGCTGGACCTGGCCGGAGCGGCGGAAGGCGCGCCGGGCGCGGCGCCGCAGCCCGCCGATGTCCTCCCCGGCGAACTCGATCGCGCCCGCGGCGGGCGCGACCAGGCCGACCGTGGCCCGGGCCAGGGTGGTCTTGCCCGAGCCGGTCTCGCCGACGATGCCGACGATCTCGCCGGGCCGCACCTCGAGGTCGGCGTCGCGCAGCGCGGCGCCGGTGCCGAGGTGGGTGCCCTTGCGCGGCGGGGCGTAGGACACCGAGAGGCCGCGGACCCGCAGCAGCGGGGCCGGGGTCGGCGGGACCGGTGCGGCCAGCCGGACGTCCTGGGGTGCGGGGGTGGTGCGGGTCGGGCTCATGCGGGCACCGCCTCGTCGAGGATGGATCGGACGCACCGGCTGGTGCGGCCGGCGCCCAGGTCGGTGACGGGCACCGGACCCGCGGTGCACGCGGCGCTCGCGACCGGGCACCGGGGCGCGAACCGGCAGCCCGGCATCCGCTCCCCCGCGGCCGGTGGCTGGCCGGGGATCACGTCCAGCCGGCGCCGGCCCCAGTCGCCGACCGTGGCGACGCCCATCAGGGCGCGGGTGTAGGGATGCCGCGGATCGGTCAGCACCTGCGCGGTCGGTCCGCTCTCGACGATCTGGCCGCCGTACATGACCAGGATCCGCTCGCAGCTCTCGGCGACCACGGCCAGGTCGTGGGTGACGAGGAGCAGCGACAGGGCGTGGGTCTCGCGCAGCCGGCGCAGCAGCGCGAGGATCTCGGCCTGGATCACGACGTCGAGCGCGGTGGTCGCCTCGTCGGCGATGAGCAGCTCGGGCTCGCAGGAGATCGCGATCGCGATCAGCACCCGCTGGAGCATGCCGCCGGAGAGCTGGTGCGGATAGAGGTGGAACACCCCGGCCGGGTCGTGGAGACCGACCTCCGCGAAGAGCTCCACCGTGCGGTCGTGGGCCGCGCGCCGGCGCAGGCCGCGCTTGACCCGCAGCTGCTCGGCGAGCTGGTGACCGACGGTCAGCGACGGGTTGAGGTACGACGCCGGGTCCTGGAAGACCGCGCCGATCCGGACCGCGCGGACGCCGTCCCAGGTCGCGCGGCGCGCGCCGGTCAGCTCGATCGCCTCGGGGCCCTCCCCGAGCACGATCCGCCCGGCGTCGACCCGGCCGGTCGCCGGCAGCAGGCCGAGGGCGGCGCGGCAGGTCAGCGTCTTGCCGCTGCCGGACTCGCCGACCAGGCCCACGGACTCACCGCGGCCGATCTCGAAGGACACGTCCTGGACGGCGACCAGGCCGTCGCCGACGGACACCTGGAGGTCGCTGACCGTCAGGGTGCTCTCACGCGGGGACGCCATCGCGTCGCTCCTCTCGGGTCGGGGTGGGCGGGGCGAGCCGGCGGCGGCGCGGCGCGTCCGTCGCGCCGGTGGCCTCGCGGATCGCGTCGGCGAGCAGGTTGAGCGAGCCGACGGTCGCCATCATCAGCAGGGCCGGGAAGACCGGGGCCCAGGGCTGCTGGGCGAGATAGCCGAGGTCGGAGGAGAGCATCCCGCCCCAGGTCGGCGCGGGTGGCGTGACGCCGAGGCCGAGGAAGGCGAGCGAGGCGACGACCAGGAGCGCGGCGCCGGTGGCGTGCGCCGCGGTGACCGCGACGTTCGGCAGCACCTTGGCCCAGATGTGCCGGCGCAGGGTCCACCACTCGGTGGCGCCCATCAGCTCGGCGGCCTCGACGTACTGCACCTTGCGCAGGCCCAGCGCGGCCGCCCGGGTGACCCGGAAGAAGATCGGGCTGATCAGGATGCCGATCGCGATCATCGCCTGCTGCAGCCCGTTGCCGAGGGTGCCGGCCACGGCGATCGCGAACACGGTGAACGGCAGGATCACCAGGGTGTCGCTGACCCGCAAGGTGAGCCACTCCAGCCGCGGGCCGAGCCAGGCCGACGCCAGACCCGACGGCACGCCGAGCACCCCGCCGATCAGCACCGCCTCCACGGCGCCGACGACGGACAGCCGGGTGCCCTCCATCAGCCGGCTCAGCACGTCGCGGCCGACGTAGTCGGTGCCGAGCAGGTGCGTGCCGCTCGGCCCCTGGAGCACGTCGTCGGTGTACTGCTTCAGCGGGTCGTGCGGAGCGAGCGCGCCGCCGAACACGGCGAGCAGGGCCACGCCCAGCAGCACGAGCAGGGCCAGCCGGGCGCTGGGGATCCGCCAGAGCGCACGCAGCGTCCTCATCGGGCACCTCCCGCGACTCCGGCGCCGCGCCGGGCGACCGGGTTCAGCAGCACCTGGAGCAGGTTGACCACCAGGCTCGCGACCACCACGACCACCGCGGTGACGAGCAGCGTGCCGAGGACCACGGGGACGTCGCCCTTCTCCGCGGCCTGCAGCGACAGCTGGGCGACGCCCGGCAGGCCGAACAGCTTCTCGGTCATCACCGCCCCGCCGATGATGAGCGGGATGGCGAGCCCGATCACCGCGAGCGTCGGGCCGGCGGCGTTGCGCAGCACGTGGCCGAAGAGCACCCGACGGCGGCCGAAGCCGCGCATCTCCGCGCCCACGGCGTAGTTCTCGCGCAGCTCGCCGACCAGCGAGGTCCGCAGCTGGCGGGCGATCGAGGCCGCGACGTCGAGGCTCAGCGCCAGCGCCGGCAGGATCGCGAAGCGCAGCCACTCCAGCGGATCGGTCTGCACCGGCACGTAGCCGCCCGCGGGGAGCAGCTGGAGCTTCACCGAGAAGACCACGATCAGCGCCATGCCGATGACGAACGGCGGCAGCGTGCCGAGCAGCGAGCAGACCAGCGTGACCGCGCGGTCGAGCGGACCGCCGTTGCTGAGTGCCGCACCGATTCCGGCACCGCCGCCGATCAGGATCGCCAGCACCAGGGCCAGGCTGGCGATCGACAGGTCCACCGGGAGCGCGGTGCGGATGCTGTCGGCGACCGGGATCGTGGTGAACCAGGACCGGCCGAGGTCGCCGGTCACGGCGTTCCCGACCCAGCTCGCGTACTGCTCGACGAGCGGGCGGTCCAGCCCGAACTCGTGGTCGAGCCGGGCGATGTCGTCGGCGGTGGCGGTCTCGCCCAGCGCGGCGGCCGCAGGGTTGCTGTCGCTGAGGGCGCCGAGCGCGAAGGTCACGACCGAGGCCAGGAAGAGCACCGTCACGGTGACCGCCGCGACCCCGGCGAGCGAGCGCAGCGCCGGGACGGTACGCCGGCCCGCGGCGGCCGTCCTGCCGGCGCCCGCGGGGCTCGCGGTCACCGGTGCCGGGGCGACCAGGGTCATGACGTGGTCACCCCCTCGAAGCGGCGCAGGCTCGGCGACTTCGGCAGCGCCGAGACGCCCTTGCGCGCGACGATCGACGGCGCGAGGTAGAGGAAGACGTTGGGGAAGGTCGTGACCGCGATCCGGGTCGCCTCCTGCAGCAGCCCCGCGTACGCCGGGTCGTCGGTCGGCGTCTCCTTGACCTTCTTCAGCTGGGCCTCCAGCTCGGGGCTCGAGGTCCGGTCGGGGTTCATCAGGCCCTCGGCGCCGAACAGCACCTGGAACGCCTGCACCGGCGACTCGCGGCCCGCGAAGCCGTCGTACGTCAGCGCCTTGGAGCGCTCGATGTAGACCAGCTGGGTGTGCTGGGTCTGCGGGATGGTGTCGATCGTGGCGTCGATCCCGACGTCCTTGAGCTGGGCCTGGATCAGCTCGACGGCGGCCGGCGCGAAGCCGGAGGAGGTGAACACCGCGGGCACCGGGTCGGTGTAGCCGGCGTCGGCGAGCAGCTGGCGCGCCTTGTCGGGGTCGAACGCGTAGACGTCGCCGAGATCGGGGTTGAAGCCGACGTAGCCCGGCGGGAAGGGCTGGTAGTTGACGTCGCCGATGCCGAAGTTGGCGACCTTCTTGATCTTCTCGCGGTCGATGGCGTACTTGAGGGCCTCGACGACCGCCGGGTCGTCGAAGGGTGCCATGCCGGTGTGCACGTCGAGGCAGTAGACGAACATCGAGTCGAGCACCTGGACCTCGAGCCCGGCGTCCTTGGCCTGCTGGACCTGGGCGCCGCCGAGCCGGGCGACGTTGTACTGCCCGGACTGGACCGCGGCGACGACGGTCGCCGGGTCGGCCTGCGGGTAGAGGTCGAAGGCGGACACCTTGATCTCGTCGGCGGCGAAGAAGCGGTCGTTCTTCTTCAGCGAGGCGTGGTCGTTCTGGACGTACTTCGTGACCGTGAACGGCCCGGAGCCCGCCGGCTGGGTGGCGAGCGCGGCGGCGTCCTTCTCGAAGGCGGCCGGGTTGACGACCATGCCGGTCTTGCCGGCGAACAGCAGCGGGTACTGGTAGTCGACCTCGCTGAGCTCGAGCACGACGTCGCGCTCGCCCGACGCCGAGACCTTCGCGATGGTCTTCATCTGCGGGGCGATCAGGGAGCCCTGCTGGGTGCGGCCGCGCTCGATCGACGTGGCCACGGCGGTGGCGTCGAGCGGGCTGCCGTCGCTGAACGTCAGCCCGGAGCGCAGGGTGAAGGTGACCTTCGTGCCTGACTCGTCGTACTTCCAGGACTCGGCGAGCCACGGGATCGCGTTGCCCTGCTCGTCGAGCGCGGTGATCGGGTCGTAGGCCAGGGCGAGCATCTGCACGTCCGAGCCCGCCGACGAGGTGACCGGGTCCCACGTGGTCGGCAGCTGCCAGGCCCACTTGATGGTGCCGCCGGCGCCGCCGCTCCCACCGGAGCCCGTCGAGGTGCCGCCACACGCCTCCAGCGCCAGGATCAAGCCGGCGCCCAGGCTGGCGCCGAGGAAGGTCCGGCGGTTGAGGTTGGTCGACGTGCGGGTGCGGAGAGGCATCGGGGTCTCTTTCGTGGTTCTCGGGTGTGCTGCGGGGAGGGATGGTGACCGGGCGCCCGACGGGTGCGGCCGGGCGCCCGGAGCTTCTAGGGGGTGGCGGCCGCCGCGCGGGCCGCGGTGTGGCGGTTGACCGGGACGGGCAGCCCGAGATGCCCGCGCAGGGTGGTGGCGTCGTACTCGGCGCGGAAGACGCCCCGCTCCTGGAGGATCGGCACCACCTCGTCGACGAAGCGGCGGAAGTTCGAGGGGTGGTCGACGCCGACGTTGAAGCCGTCGCAGGCCCGCGCCTCCCACCACTCGACGAGCTTGTCGGCCACCGTCGCCGGCGAGCCGACGAACTCGCTCTTCCGGAAGTGCCGCGTCGCCTCGACGGTCTGCCGCAGCGTCCAGCCGTTCTCGACCGCGCGCTCGGTGACCGCCTTGGCCTGGGTGAAGAACGAGCGCCGGCCGTGCTCGAGGGTCTCGGCGGGGAAGGGCGCGTCGAGGTCGTACTGGGTGAAGTCGTGCCAGCCGAAGGGCCGGCCGAACTCGGCCAGCGCGGCGGCGAAGGTGTGGTCCCGGTCGTTGTTGACGGCCTCGATCTCGCGGGCCTCCTCGTCGGTGTCGCCGACGACGACCTTGATCCCCGGCATGATCACCAGCTCGTCGGGGTCGCGGCCGAACTTCGTCTCCGCGCGGGTCTTGAGGTCGTCGTAGAACGCCCGGCCGGCCGGGATGTCCGGGGCGTGGGTGAAGATGCCCTCCCCCACGCTGGCTCCCAGGTCCCGGCCCTGGTCGGAGTCTCCGGCCTGGAAGACGACCGGGTGCCCCTGCGGCGAGCGGACCAGGTTGAGCGGGCCGCGCACCGAGAAGTACTCGCCGCGGTGGTCGAGGACGTGCTGCTTGGCTCGGTCGAGGAAGACCCCGGTCTCGCGGTCGCGGACGAAGGCGTCGTCCTCGTAGGAGTCCCACAGCGCGCGGGCCAGCTCGACGAACTCCTGCGCCCGGCCGTAGCGGGTGTCGTAGTCGTAGTGCTCCTCGAGCCCGTAGTTGGTCGCGGTGCCGGCGTCGCCGGTGGTGACGACATTCCAGCCGGCGCGGCCGCCGCTGATCAGGTCGAGCGAGCCGAGCCGCCGGACCAGGTTGAACGGGCTGTTGAAGCTGGTCGTCGCGGTGCCGACCAGGCCGATCCGGCTGGTCTGCGTGGCGAGCGCGCTGAGCAGGGTCAGCGGCTCGAGCCGGTTGAGGTAGTGCGGCGGCGAGTACGGCGTGATGAACTGGCTGTCCACGATGAACACGAGGTCGAAGCACCCGCGCTCGGCCAGCAGGGCGATCTCGGTGAACCAGGCGATGCTCACGCTCGCGTCGCCCGGGATCTCGGGGTCCAGCCACAGCGTGTGGCTGCCCGGTCCGCCGGTGCCGTAGGGCACCGCGCCCAGGTGGATCTGCCGCTTCGAGGCCATGCTCCGGCTCGCTTCCCTCGCTCTTGCCGATGTTTGTCTACAAAATTACTTGGCTTTGGGCGAGAGATCCAACGAGGCTTCATGATCCGAACCGATCACGGCGCGTGATCGATCAGGGATTACCCTGGTTTCATGAGCAAGATTCTAGACATTGCTCCGCTGCGGAGCCTGGTCGCGGTGGCGGACTGCGGCGGCTTCCAGCGTGCCGCCGACCACCTGCACCTGAGCCAGGGTGCGGTCAGCCAGCACGTACGCCGGCTCGAGGGCGTCGTCGGCACCAAGCTCGTCGAGAAGCACGGCCGCGGGTCGCGCTTCACCGCGGGCGGCGAGCGCCTCGTCCAGCACGCCCGCCAGATCCTGGCGGCGCACGACGACACGCTGCGCTCCTTCGCCGTCGAGCAGGTCAGCGAGATCACGCTCGGCTCGACCGAGCACGCCGCCGCCCAGCTCCTCCCCGCGCTCGCGGCCGCCCTGGAGCGAGCCGACTCCGGCCACCGGTTCCGGTTCCGCATCGACCGCGGCAACCGGCTGCGCGAGGGACTCGCCGCCGGCTCGATCGACCTGGCCCTGGTCCTCAACGCCGACGACCCGGACGCGGTCGCCGTCGGCGAGCTCGACCTCGCCTGGTACGCCGCCCCCGCCTGGTCGCCGCCTCAGGCGCCCGAGCCGGTGCGCCTGGTCGCCTTCGACAGCCCGTGCAGCCTGCGCAGCCGCGCGCTCGAGACGCTGGCCGCGCACGCCGTGCCGGCGGTGATCGGCGCCGAGGCGATCCAGCTCGCCGGCGTCCAGGCGGCCGTCGGCGCCGGCCTCGGCGTGGCCCTGATGGCCACCCTCGGCCAGACGCCCGAGGGACTGGTCCGCAGGGACGACCTGCCGCTGCCCGAGCCGCTGCGGCTCTCGGTGTGCGCGCGCCCCCAGCTCGACGCCGCGGTGGTCCGGGTGGTCGCCGAGGCGATCACACCGCTCCTCGAGACCTCCGCCCGGGCGGGCGTGCGGTAGGCCTCAGATCTCGCTCTGCACCCCGGCGAGCAGCTGGCGCGCCATCACGATCCGCTGCACCTGGTTGGTGCCCTCGTAGATCTGGGTGATCTTGGCGTCGCGCATCATCCGCTCGACCGGGTAGTCGCGGGTGTAGCCGTAGCCGCCGAGGACCTGCACCGCGTTGGTGGTGACCTCCATGGCGACGTCGGAGGCGAAGCACTTGGCCGCGGCGCCGAAGAAGGTGAGATCGGCGTCGCCGCGCTCGGAGCGGCCGGCGGCGGCGTAGGTCAGCTGACGGGCGGCCTCGACCTTCATGCCCATGTCGGCGAGCAGGAACTGCAGGCCCTGGAAGTCGGCGATGGCCTTGCCGAACTGCTGACGCTCCTTGGCGTAGCCGAGCGCGTAGTCGAGGGCGCCCTGCGCCACGCCGACCGCCTGGGCGGCGATGGTGATCCGGGTGTGGTCGAGGGTCTTCATGGCGTACTCGAAGCCCTTGCCCTCCTCACCGATGATCCGGTCGCCGGGGATCCGCACGTTGTCGAAGTAGACCTCGCGGGTCGGCGAGCCCTTGATGCCGAGCTTCTTCTCGGGGGCGCCGAAGGAGACGCCCTCGTCGGACTTCTCGACCACGAACGCGGAGATGCCCTTGGTCCGCGCGTCGGGGTCGGTCGTCGCGAGCACGGTGTAGAACTCCGACTCCCCCGCGTTGGAGATCCAGCGCTTGGTGCCGTTGAGCACCCAGCCGTCACCGTCGCGCACCGCGCGGGTCTTCTGGTTGGCGGCGTCGGAGCCGGCGTCGGGCTCGGAGAGGCAGTAGGAGAAGCCGCCCGCGCCGGACGCGAGTCGGGAGAGGTACTTGGCCTTGATCTCCTCGCCACCGCCGATCATGACCGGCAGCGAGCCGAGCTTGTTGACGGCGGGGATCAGCGAGGCGGAGACGTCGGCGCGGGCGACCTCCTCGATCACGATGACCGTGGCCAGCGCGTCGGCGCCGGCGCCGCCGTACTGCTCGGGCACGTGGGGGGCATGGAAGTCGGCCGCGACCAGGGCGTCGTGCGCCTCCCGCGGGTAGCGGGCCTGCTCGTCGACCTCCGCGGCGAAGGGCGCGACCTTGGCGTCGCAGATCGCGCGCACGGCCTCGCGGATCGCCTGGTGCTCCTCGGACAGGGCGTACATCGGGTAGTCGCTCACGACGGTTCTCCTGGTCTCGTTGATACTCAGTATCGTACTAACGAGACTCCGTCCCGTCGAGTTAGGGTCGACCCGTGGCCACCACCTCCCGCGACCGCCTCGTCGCCGCTGCCTTCGAGCTCTTCGCGGGCCAGGGGTACGACGCCACCACCGTCGACGAGATCGCCGCTCGCGCCGGCGCCGGGCGGAGCACCTTCTTCCGCCACTTCCCCACCAAGGACGACGTCGTGCTCCCCGACCACGACGCCCTGCTGCGCCGGGTCGACGAGCGGCTCGCCACCGCCTCGACCGCGGGTCGCGAGGTGGCCCTGCGCGAGGCCGCCGGCATCGTCCTGGCGCACTACCTCGCCGAGGGCGAGACCGCCCGCACCCGCTACCTGCTGGCGCGCTCGGTCCCGACCATCCGGGACCGCGAGATCGCCAGCGTGCAGCGCTACGTGCGGCTCTTCGGCAAGCACGTCCACCGCTGGCTGGACGCCGAGCCCGACGGCCCGCTGCGCGCCGAGCTGGTCGCCTCGTCGGTCGTGATCGCCCACAACCACGTGCTCCGCCAGTGGCTGCGCGGCGACGTCGACGACCCCGCCACCACGCGTGCGCTCGTCGACCGGGCCCTGGACCACGCGCTCGCCGTGCTGCGCGGCCCCGCCGGCTCCGGGCCGCCGACGATCGTGATCACCGGCGCCGAGCGCGACGTCGAGCAGGTCGTGCGCGAGGTCCGCGACGCCCTCGGCCGAGGCGGACCGGCCGATCCCGGGAAGAGCTGACCCGCCCGGCGGGTTGCACCCACGTGACCACAGCCCCGCACCTCGACCCCGCGACCATCGACCGGATGCTCGACGACGCGACCACCTGGGCGATCGTCGGCCTCTCCGGCAACCCCGACCGCACGGCGTACCGGATCGCCGAGCTGCTGCAGTCCCGCGGCAAGAAGATCGTGCCGATCCACCCCTCCGCCCCGGTCGTGCTCGGGGAGCAGGGCTACGCCTCGCTCGCCGACGTGCCCTTCCCGATCGACGTGGTCGACGTCTTCCGCCGCTCAGAGGACGCCGGGCGGTTCGCCGACGAGGCGGTCGCCGTCGGCGCCGGAGGCGTGTGGTTCCAGCTCGGCGTGGTCGACCAGGCGGCGTTCGAGCGGACCCGGGCGGCCGGCGTACCGATGGTGATGGACACCTGCCCCGCCATCGAGTGGCGCAAGCGGGGTCACTGATCCCGCACGACGGAGCCCTTCGCCTCGGCGACGGCCTTCAACTCGGCCTGGAACTCGGTCATCCGCCTCTGCAGCGCCGGGTCGGTCGCCGCGAGGATCCTCACCGCGAGCAGGCCCGCGTTGCGCGCCCCACCGATCGCGACCGTCGCCACCGGCACCCCCGCCGGCATCTGCACGATCGAGAGCAGGGAGTCCATGCCGTCGAGGTACTTCAGCGGCACCGGCACCCCGATCACCGGGAGCGGCGTCACCGCCGCCAGCATCCCGGGCAGGTGGGCCGCGCCGCCCGCTCCGGCGATGATCACCGACAGCCCCCGCCCCGCCGCCTCCTGGCCGTAGGAGAGCATCTCGGCCGGCATCCGGTGCGCGGACACCACGTCGGCCTCGTAGGCGATGTCGAACTCGCGCAGCGCCTCGGCCGCCGCCTTCATTACCGGCCAGTCGGAGTCGGAGCCCATCACGATGCCCACGCGTGCAGTCATGGGCGCGAGGCTACTCATCGCGCCCCGGTGCTCCGCCATCGGTCCATTCCGGTGATCGGCGTGGATCGGATCAACCAGGTTCGTCCGATCCACGCCAATGACATCCCAACCGGTTGCGCAGCCGTGCTCTGACTACTCGCTCTCGTTCCCCAGGTCCCCCCGGAACCACGCGGCGGCATGCCGCCCCCGCTCGAGGCAGTCCTCGAGATCGTCGCCGTAGACGTTGACGTGACCGACCTTGCGACCGGGGCGCAGGTCCTTGCCATAGAGGTGCACCCGCAGCCGCGGGTCGCGGGCCAGGGCGTGCGGGTAGCCGTCGTAGAGGCGTCCGACGTCGGGGTTGTCGCCGCCGAGGATGTTGACCATGACGGTCCAGCGGGCCCGGGGCGCGGGCGACCCGAGAGGCAGGTCGAGGGCGGCGCGCAGGTGGTTCTCGAACTGGCTGGTGACCGCGCCGTCCTGGGTCCAGTGGCCGGTGTTGTGGGGGCGCATGGCGAGCTCGTTGACGTAGACGACCGGGCGACCCTCGGCGTCGGTCGTCTCGAACAGCTCGACGGCGAGGATGCCGGTGACGTCGAGCTCGCCGGCGATGCGCAGCGCGAGCTCCTGGGCGGAGGTGCCGAGCGCGGGGTCGAGGTCGGGAGCGGGGGCGATCACCTCGCGGCACACCCCGTCGACCTGCAGCGTCGCGACGACCGGGTACGCCGCCGCCTGGCCGCTGGGGGCGCGGGCGACGAGCGCGGAGAGCTCGCGGCGGAAGTCGACCAGCTCCTCGGCGAGCAGGCGGACGCCGTCGCCGGCGCGCGCGGCGGCCGCGGCGAGCGGCTCGGCCGCGTCGGCGAGGGTGCGGACCACCCAGACGCCCTTGCCGTCGTACCCGCCGCGGGAGACCTTGAGCACGCACGGCAGGCCGAAGGCCTCGACGTCGGCCTCGGAGGCGACGACCGCCCAGCGGGGCTGGGGGGCGCCGAGCCGGGCCATCGCCTCGCGCATGACGATCTTGTCCTGGGCGTGGACCAGCGCCTCGGGCCCGGGGTGGGCGGTGACGCCGTCCGCGGCGAGCGCGCGCAGGTGCTCGGTCGGGACGTGCTCATGGTCGAAGGTGACGACCGAGCAGCCCTCGGTGACGGCACGCAGCGTGGCCAGGTCGCGGTAGTCGCCGACCTGGCGGTCGGGGATCACCTGCGCGGCGGAGACGCCCTCGGCCTCGGCCAGCAGGCGGAGGGGTACGCCGAGGGCGATGGCCGGCTGGGCCATCATCCGGGCGAGCTGACCGCCGCCGATCACGGCGATCCGGGGCGCGGGTTCGGTCGTCGACACGGCCGAACCCTACGCAGTGCGCGCGTCCTATGCCGAACTGGTGGCGTCCGCGGCCAGGCCGAGCTCGAAGCGCAGCCCCTGGCCGCGGATCGTGGTGATCAGCCGCGGCTGCCGGGTGTCGTCACCCAGCTTGCGGCGTACCCACCCCAGATGGACGTCGATCGTCTTCGACGACGTCCAGAAGGTCACGCCCCAGACGTCACGCATCAGCTCCTCGCGGCTGACCACCGACCCGGCGCGCGCGATGAGCGCATGCACCAGGTCGAACTCCTTGCGCGACAACAGGATCTCGCGGTCCCCCCGCCACGTGCGCCGGGTCGACGGGTCGACCCGAACGTCCTGCACCTCGATCACATGGGCCAAGGTAAGGAGCCGGGGCCCTCCCCCGACGCGAAACGCGGAGAATTTTGCCATGACGCGGGGACTCAGGCACGCCTTACCGCAACGGGTTCGACGACGCCGAAGCCCCGCACCGGACGGGCCGGGAGCGGACGCGACTCGACCTGGTCGGCGGGCAGCAGGTCGGCGGTGGCGTGGTCGACGATGATCCGGTTGCGGCGCGCGACCTGGGTCAGCCGGGCGGCCAGGTTGACCGGCGGGCCGAAGACGTCGCCCATCCGCAGCACCACGCCGCCGGTGGCCAGGCCGACGCGTACGTCGGGCATCCGTGGGTCGCGGCCGATCACGTTGATGATCCCCTCGGCGGTGGTGAACGCGGCCATCGGGTCGTCGTTCACGTAGAGCACGGCGTCGCCCATGCTCTTGATCAGCCGGCCCTGCTCGCGCGCGATCACGTCGCCGCACCGCGCCTCGAACACCTCGACCAGCTCGCCGATCCGCTCCCGCGAGGCCTCGTTGGAGAGCGCGGTGAAGCCCACGATGTCGGCGAAGCCGACGCTCAGGTCGGTGGTGTGGGGATCGTCGTCGAGGGCGCGGACCGCCTCCATCCGCGCGATCGCGGCGGCGAGGTGGCGGCGCCACGCGTAGACCAGCAGGTCCTCGAAGTGCCCGCCCAGCCGGGCGGTCACCCAGGCGCCCGGGTCCTCGGCGTCCTCGGGCGCGGCGTCGGCGACGTGCTGCACCAGCTCGCCGACCTCCCAGTCGGCCAGCCGGGCCATGGTGATGCCGATGCCCCGGGTGACGTTGAGCGCGACCTCGGGGACGACGACCTCGTCGCCCGGGGCCGCCCCGAGGATCCGCAGCGCCGCCACGTCCGCCTCGGTGTAGGCGCGCTCGTCGCCGTGCTCGGCGAACCCGAGGGTGCGGAACAGGCGCCGGGTCAGGTCGAGCGAGAGGCCCGCCCGCTCGGCGACCTCGGCCGCGGTGAGCTGCGGCTCGTCTCCCTGGGAGGTCCGCTCGGGACCCTCGTCAGACACCTTCGTCCCGGCGAGCGGGTCCGCTGTGGAGCTCGTGGAGCAGCTCGTTGAGCTGGCGCTGGGTGGCCTCGACGTGGGGGATGTCGTTGAGGCGCACGGTGCCGAAGGTGGAGGCGTCGGAGATCAGCAGGCTGCCGCAGCCGAACGGCCGGTCGATCAGGTTGATCTCGATCGCGATGTCGCTGACCCGGGCTAGCGGGATGTCGTGCCCGCGCCGGGTGATGATCCCGTTGCGGGTGATCAGCCGACGGTCGGTGAAGGCGTGCACCGTGGTGAGCCAGTCGAGGAACGGACGCACCGAGAACCACAGGATCCCGATCGCGACGAGCACCCACACGATCAGGGTCAGCACCCGCTGGAAGCCGGTGTCGTCGAGCAGGACCTGCGCGGCGACACCGATCGCGAGGAGCACGACGAGCGCGAGGATCGGCCCGAACAGCGCCTTGGGGTGCTGACGGGTGCTGATGATCAGCCGCTCGCCGGGGTTGAGCAGCTTCTTGGAGATGGCCACGGTCAGATCATCCCATCCAGGAGGCGGTTTGGGGGCCGGCTCAGCTCGGCCGGACGTGGATGACGTCGCCGGCGCCGACCCGCTCGGTCCCGTCGGCGGTGGTCACGACGAGCCGGCCGTCGTCGTCGATGTCGGTGGCGCGGCCGAGCAGCTCCCCGCCCCCGGGCAGCTCCACCCGCACGTCGCGGCCCAGGGTCGCGCAGTGGGAGCGGTACGACGTGGCGAGGCGCGCGGTGCCCTGCTCGCCCCCGGTCTGCCACACGTCGTACCCCTCGCGGACGGCGGCGACGACCGCCAGCAGCACGGAGGTGCGGTCGGGGGCGCCGGGCCCGGCGACCGCGAGGCTGGTCGCGGTCGGGACGGGCAGCTCGTCGGCGCTCATCGCCACGTTGATGCCGACGCCGACGACGGCGGCCGGACCGGTGGGCGTCTCGACCCGCTCGACGAGGATGCCGGCCACCTTGCGGTCGCCGTCGAGGAGGACGTCATTGGGCCACTTGACCTGCGCGTCGTAGCCGAGCGCGGTGATCGCCTTCGCGACGTTGTGGCCGACGAGCAGCGGCAGCCAGGGCCAGGACGCCGGCGGCACCGTGGGGCGCAGCACCAGCGAGAAGGTGACCGCGGTGCCCGGCGGGGTCTGCCAGGTCCGGTCGAGGCGACCGCGTCCCGACGACTGGTGGTCGGCGACGACCACGAGCCCTTCGTGCGCGCCGCCGCGAGCCCGCTCGGCGGCGATCTCGTTGGTCGAGGGCGCCTCGGCGAGCAGCTCGAAGGAGAGGTCGGGGGTGAGGTCGGACGCGCCGGCGAGACGGTCGCCGTCGAGCGGTCCACGGGTGGGGGGCGGAGTGGAGCCGGAAGTCACGGGCTCTACCTTTCCGCAGCAGCCGCCCTGGCGAAACCCCGGGGTGGCTCGCCCCGGGGTTTCGCCGGACCGATCAGCCGAAGAACACCCGCAGGTCGGCGACCACGTCCAGCGGCACCTCCAGCGCCGCGAAGTGCCCGCCGCGCGGGAACTCCGACCAGTGCGCGATGTTCGCGTTGTCCCGCTCGGCGAGCGAGCGGATCGTCTGGAAGTCGTCCTTGAAGACCGCGACCCCGATCCGGCCGGTGCTCACGACCGGCTCCGCGCCGGCGTGCTGCTCCTCGTAGTGGTAGCGCGCGGCCGAGCCGTAGGTGTTGGTCAGCCAGTACAGCGTCGCCTGCGCCAGCACCTGCTCGGGCGTGACCAGGCTGGTGCCGTTGCCGAAGCTCTCGAACAGCTCGCTGTAGGCCAGCACCGCGACCGGCGAGTCGGCGAGGCCGGCGGCGACCGTCTGCGGCCGGGTGCCGTTCATCTGGTTGTAGCCGCCGACCGACTGGAACCACTGCATGTGCTCCAGCGCGGCGTACTCCTTGGGTCCGAAGCCCTCGAACTCGGCCGGGTCGCCGCTCGGGAACGAGAACAGGTGCAGCACGTGCGCGCCGCGGAAGCCCTCCGGGTTCGCGACCGCGAGCTCGCGGCCGACCATGGCACCGCCGTCGCTGCCGTGGACGCCGTACGAGTCGTAGCCGAGGCGCCGCATGAGCACGTCGTACGCCGCCGCGACCCGCTTCATGGTCCAGCCGGTGTCGACGACGGGCGTGGAGAACCCGAAGCCCGGCATCGAGGGGATGACCAGGTGGAAGGCGTCCTCGGCGCGACCGCCGTGGGCCTCGGGGTCGACGAGCGGGTCGATCATGTCGAGGAAGTCGAGCTGTGAGCCCGGGTAGGTGTGGGCCAGGAGCAGGGGCGTGGCGTCGGCGTGCTTCGAGCGGACGTGCAGGAAGTGGATCCGCTGGCCGTCCACCTCGGTGACGAAGCCGTCGTACGCGTTGAGGCGGGCCTCGACCGCGCGCCAGTCGAAGTCCTGCCAGCGCTCGACCATGGCGCGCAGGTAGGACTCCGGCGTGCCGTAGGTCCACGGGTCGCCGGGGACGGCGGGGGCGAAGCGGGTGCGGGCGAGACGACCGCGGAGGTCGTCGAGGTCGGTCTGCGGGATGTCGATGACGAAGGGCGTGATCTGGTTCATGACGCTCACGCTAGAAGCCATTGCGGAACAGTTCGTTCCTGTTTAATCAGGTCCGTGAGAAATACGGCGGGACGGGTGCTCGAGCTGCTCGGGCTGCTCCAGGCGCGGGTCGAGTGGACCGCGCCCGAGTTGGCCGCCCGGCTCGGCGTCACGGAGCGGACGGTGCGCAACGACGTCGCCCGGCTGCGCGAGCTCGGCTACCCCGTCGACGGCGTACGCGGGCGCACCGGCCACTACCGGCTCGGCGTCGGCGCCAAGCTGCCCCCGCTGCTGCTCGACGACGAGGAGGCGGTGGCGGTCGCCGTCGGGCTGCGCACCCTGACCGGAGTCGCCGGCTTCGAGGAGAGCGGCGGCCGGGCGCTGACCAAGCTCGAGCACGTGCTGCCCGACCGCCTGCGCCGCCGGGTCAACTCGTTGCGCGAGGCCACCGAGGCCGGCCCGGTCAACACCGACTCCAATGTCGAGGACCCCGAGGTCGACGCCGGCGTGCTCGCCGAGATCGCCGACGCCGTCCGCGACCACCGCGGGCTGCGCGCGTTCTACGGTGCGGACGAGGCGCGGATCGAGATCGAGCCGTACCGACTGGTGGCGTGGCAGCGGCGCTGGTTCGTGGTGGGCCGCGCCCCGGCGACGGGCGCGTGGGCGCCGTACCGCGTCGACTGGCTGACCCTGCGCATCCCCGGCGGCCGCACCTTCCGTCCCGCTCCCCTGCCGGGGGACCTCACCGAGCTGGTCGTGCGCGAGGTGGCCCGCACCGGCTGGGCCGTCCACGCCCGGCTGGTCGTCGACGCGCCCGCCGAGGAGGTCCTGGCCCGGATCAACCCTGCCGTCGGCGTCGTCGAGCCGCGCCCCGACGGGCGCTCGGTGCTGGTCACCGGCGGCGACAGCCTGGAGATCGTCGCGGTGTGGATCGGCATGCTCGGCCTGGACTTCACCGTCGAGTCCCCCGACGCGCTGGTCGAGCACCTGCGAGTGCTGGCGGACAGGTACGCCGGCGCGGTCGCCGGGTCCCCCGGCTGCCCCCCGCCCTCCCGATATCGGGGTGCCCCTGTCGGCCCCCCCTCCTAAGGTTCCGGTCATGACGCGACTCGTGGACGCCCGCACCGACCGGTTCGTCGAGGACCTCGCCGCCCTCGACCCGCTGACCGCGACCTATGCCGGGATCCCCGGCCACGACGGCGAGCTGCCCGACCTCTCCCCCGACGGCTTCGCCGCGAGCGAGGAGCTGCACCGCCGGGCGCTGGCCGAGGTCGCCGCGCTGCCGGCGGCCGACGAGCGCGAGGAAGTCGCCAAGGCGGCCTTCCTCGAACGCGTGGGGCTCACCGTCGAGCGGGCCGACGCGGGCGTCGAGCGCAGCGAGTTCTCGGTGATCTCCAGCGCGATCCACGCCGTGCGCGAGGTGTTCGACCTGATGCCGACCGACACCGCCGAGCAGTGGGACGCGATCGGGTCGCGGCTCGCCGCGGTGCCGGCCGCCCTCGCCGGCTACCGCACGACCCTGCTCGAGGAGACGGCCGCCGGTCGGGTGTCGGCCCGGCGGCAGTACGCCGAGGTCGCCGCCCAGGTGCGCGGCTGGACCGGCCAGGAGGGCGCCGCCGGCGACTACTTCGCCGGTGTCGTGGCGGCGGCCCCGGCCGAGCGGCGAGCGGCGCTGGAGACCGCGGCGGCGAGCGCGTCGGCGGCCTATGCCGAGTTCGGGCGCTTCGTCGAGACCGACCTGCTCCCCCGCGCCCGGGTCGTCGACGGAGTGGGCCGCGACCACTACACGCTGGCCTCGCGCTACTTCCTCGGCGCGAGCGTGGACCTCGAGGAGACCTATCGCTGGGGCTGGGAGGAGCTCAAGCGGATCGAGGACGACATGGCCGCCACCGCGGGCCGCATCGTCCCGGGCGGCTCGGTCGCCGACGCCGTCGCCGCCCTCGACGCCGACCCGGCCCGTGACTGCGGCAGCCGCGAGGCGTTCCAGGCCTGGATGCAGGAGCGCTCCGACGCGATCCTGGCCGACTTCGACGGCGTGCACTTCGACATCGCCGAGCCGATCCGCACCCTGCAGTGCAAGGTCGCCCCGATCAACGACGGCGGCGCCTGGTACACCCCGCCCACCGAGGACTTCTCGCGGCCCGGAACGATGTGGTTCTCCTTCACCGACGACAACGCCCGCTACTCCACCTGGCGCGAGACCACCACGGTCTTCCACGAGGGCGTGCCCGGCCACCACCTGCAGGTCGCCCAGGCGGTCCACCGTGCCGACCTGCTCAACCGTTGGCAGCGGCTGCTGTGCTGGGTCAGCGGTCACGGCGAGGGCTGGGCGCTCTACGCCGAGCGGCTGATGGACGAGCTGGGCTACTTCGCCGACCCCGGCGAGCGACTCGGCTTCCTCGACATGCAGGGCTTCCGCGCGGCCCGGGTGGTCGTCGACATCGGCGTCCACCTGGGGCTCGCCGTGCCGGTCGACAACCCGTTCGGCTGGCGCCCCGGCGAGACCTGGGACGCCGACCTGGCCTACGAGTTCATGCGGGCCCACTCGCGGATGGACGACGGGTCGCTGCGCTTCGAGGTCAACCGCTATCTCGGCTGGCCGGGCCAGGCGCCGTCCTACAAGGTGGGCGAGCGCATCTGGCTGGAGTCCCGGGCGGCCGCCCAGGCCCGCCACGGCGCCGCCTTCGACCTCAAGGCCTTCCACACCGCGGCCCTCGACCTCGGCAGCCTCGGCCTCGACCCGCTGCGGGCCGCGCTGGCTCGGCTCTGAGCTCGCAGCCGTGATCCGGCTCGACCGCGACCAGGCCCGGCGGATCGCGGTCCGGGCCCAGCTCCTCGACCGCCGCCACACCGGCTCCGTGGCCGAGGTGGTCGAGGAGCTGACCCTGCTCCAGGTCGACCCGACCGCCGCGGTGGCGCCGAGCGTCGACCTGGTGCTGTGGTCCCGGCTCGGTGACGGCTACGCGCACTCCGACCTGACCTTCGCGCTGGAGACCGAGCGCTCGCTGGCCGAGCTGTCGTCGTACGTGCGCGCGATGGACGACATCGGCCTGCTCCTCGCCGTCGGGCCCCGCGAGCTGCATCCCCGGGTCCACGAGTGGCTGGCGGCCAACCAGGCCTTCCGGGCCGACGTGCTCGCGCTGCTCGGCGCCGAGGGCGCCCGCACCGCCGCCGAGGTGCCCGACACCTGCGAGGTGCCGTGGGCCTCCAGCGGGTGGAACGACGCCAAGAACGTCAACCGCCTGCTCGAGCTGCTGACCCTGCTCGGCGACGTCGCGGTCGCCGGACGCCGCGGCAAGCTGCGGGTCTACGACCTCGCCGACCGGGTCTACCCCGGCGACCTCGACGTGCCGGCGTACGACCGGGCTCGGGCCCTCCTGGACCGTCGCGAGCTGGCCGCCCTGGGCATCGCCCGGACCGGCCCGGGTGAGGAGGCGAGCGTCGAGGGCTGCGCCGGGACCTGGCGGGTCGACCCCGACGCGCTCGCGGCGCTCGACGACGCCTTCACCGGACGATGCGCCTTCCTGTCGCCCTTCGACCGGCTGGTCTACGACCGCGACCGGGCGCTCGAGCTGTTCGACTTCGCCTACGTCCTCGAGATGTACAAGCCCGCCGCGTCCCGGCGCTGGGGCTACTTCGCGCTGCCGATCCTCTACCGCGACCGACTCGTCGGCAAGCTCGACGCCAAGGCCGACCGCAAGGCCGGGGTGCTGCGCGTGCACGCGCTCCACGAGGACCTGCCCTGGGACCCGGAGCTCGGCGATGCGGTCGACGCCGAGCTCACCGCGCTCGGCGACTGGCTGGGGATGGGGGTGGTGCGGAGTCACGCCCGTGACCGCCCGTGACGTCCTTCCGGCCCCGTCATCGGGCCGGGATTTGTGTCGGACCCTGGTGGGAGCATCCGGTCATGGATCTCGGAACCCAGCCCCGCGCGACAGCCTCGCTGCTGGCGCGTCTCGGTGACCGGGTCCGCGCCCGCGAGGCGTCGGTGGTCGAGGAGTGGGGCGACATCGCCGCCTGGGGTAGCGACCACATCATCACCGGCCCCGAGGGCGCGGCGACGATCGCCGGGGGCTTCCTCGACACCGGTGTCCCCGTCGCGGGCGACGGTGCGCCGCTGGTCAGTGAGTTCGCGCTGATGGAGCTGGTCGCCGTCCTGGGCCGCACCCCTGACGGTGGCCGGGCCTATGTCGGACGCGTCCTCGCCTGCGCGTGGCGGCTGCCCCGGGTCTACGCCGCGGTCCTGGCCGGCCGGCTGGCGCCCTGGCGCGCCGAACGCATCGCCGACCTCACCCACGCCTTGTCGGCCGAGGCGGCGGCGTTCGTGGACCGACAGCTCTACGACGCCACCGGGATCGGGTGGGCCCAGCTCGAACGCCTCGTCGCCGAAGCGACGCTCCGGTTCGACCCCGAGCGGGCCGAAGCCGACCGCAAGGTCGCTGCCGACCAGCGTCGCTTCGAAATCGGGGAGGTCGACCAGCACGGTCTGGTCCACCTCGACGCACTGCTGGATGCCGCCGACGGACACGACCTCGACCTCGCGGTCGCCCGTCGGGCTGAGGTGTTGGGCCGGCTCGGCGATGACTCCTCGTTGGACGTGCGGCGGTCCAAGGCTGCCGCCGAGCTGGCCCGCCAGGATCTGGCGCTCGACCTGCTCATCCCCGACCCCGACACCGGTGCGGTGGTCGCGACCGTCCCGGGCCGCAGAGTGGTGTTGAACGTGCACGTCACCGACACCGCCCTGGTCGGGGCCAACCCGGTCGCACGGTGGGACGAGGGTCGCTGCCCGGTCACCGCCGCTCAGGTCCGCGAGTGGCTCCAGACCCGTGACACCACGATCATCGTGCGGCCGGTCATCGACCTGGCCGACCACGTCCCGGTC
Source organism: Nocardioides nitrophenolicus (assembly GCF_016907515.1). Classification (NCBI taxonomy): domain Bacteria; kingdom Bacillati; phylum Actinomycetota; class Actinomycetes; order Propionibacteriales; family Nocardioidaceae; genus Nocardioides; species Nocardioides nitrophenolicus. Next base: position 4,417,370 of record NZ_JAFBBY010000001.1, on the reverse strand, counting down.
GACTCCTACGAGATCCCCGACCGCCACCGCACCCAGGTCACGCTGCGCGACCCCACCTGCCGGTTCCCCCACTGCACCCGCCCCAGCACCAGATGCGACCTCGACCACCATCGCCCCCACGGTGTGGGTGGGCCGACGTGTCCGTGCAACCTGGTTCCCCTGTGTCGGCGCCACCACCGCGCCAAGACCCACTCCCGCTGGCGCTACGACACTCCCGCCCCGGCGACCTATGTGTGGACCAGCCCGGCCGGGTTCCGGTTCCGCGTGGACTACCGCGGCACCCACCCCCTGCCGCCACCCGACGAGTAGTGCCCCTGCCCCGAACCCGCAGATCCCGAGCATCTGCGGGCCTTCGGCATGCCCGGGCTCAGCGACCGTCCGCGTACTGGTCCGCGAGGTAGGTGATGGTGCTGCGAGTGCGCGGGTCAGTGATCACGATCTGCTCGCCGACGGCCGACCAGTCGACATCGAGCGCGGTGCCGGCGTCGGAGGCGAGGAAGGGGTAGCTCGCGACGAAGCGGTAGTCGGCACCGTCGTGGACGGCCGCGATCTCGAGGTAGGTCCGCTCCGAGTGGACGGGCGTGGCCGGATAGCGGCTGACGACGACGCAGTAGCCCTGAAGCCCCGAGAGCGTCGCGTCGGTGTGGCAGTCCTTCCAGAGCTCCTGTCGGCCGACGCCGTCGAGCAGCTTGAGACCGCCCCAGGCCAGGGCGAGCGCCAGCAGCACGACCGCGGCGGTGACCGCGGACGACAGCACCGCCACCTTCGTCCTCGACATGGGCGCCAGCCTGCCCCGTCAGCGCGTCGCGAACCGCTCCCAGGTGACCCCGTCGTCCACCGAGCGCCAGGCGGTCGGTTAGGCGCCGGATGCCGAGTCGACGGTGAGGAGGCGGTACAGCTATGCGCTGTCGCCGCCCTTGAAGAGCCGCCCCCGAAGGGTGGGCACCGTGCGCGGGGGTGCGTGGGCGCCAGAGGACGCACCCGTCAATACGCGCACCGCGGGCGCGCGCCTCTACCCTCATCCGCCCCACGGACCTACTGTGCGAGACCAGTCACATCCGAAAGTGTTGTTCTCGGGCCAGCGTGTCCCACTCAACGCGAAAGGCGGCACATCGATGTTGATAGGAAAGAGAGCCGCAGTCATGGCTGTCATTGCGGCCGCAATGATCATTCCTGCATTAGCCGCCGCGTCACCGAGTGCACCCAGCCCTAGGGACACACCCGCCCCACCGATACGCCACCAGCCCGCCATGCACGAGATAGTCGTCTCCGGGACCGGGAAAGATGTCACCCCGACAGCGGAAGAGCTGCAGGATCTGACGGCATACGCAAAGTCCTCCGGTCACGACTTGAACGACCTCACCGCCAGCCACCAGAACATCATGGCGATGGGTGAGCTGGTCAAGCGGCTCGAGAGCGAGCACCCGGAATCATTCCTGCGTTGGGGTCTCTCGCAGAAGGGAGAGGAAGGGGACTACTGGCTTGCAATTGCGGGTCAGCCAACCGACCAACTCCTTGAGGACCTGAAGGGACTGCCGAGTGACACAAAGCTCATCTCAGGAGCGGTCACCACGGCCGCAGAGCTCAGCGACGTTTCTGGGGCACTACTGACCAGCCTCGCGAAGCACCCGGACCTCATCAAGTCTGCGGGAACCACAGCGACCGGCAGCGCCACGACGATCGTCGTGGAATACGTCCTGACAGAAGTGGGGGCGTCCGATCGAGCGACTGTTGACCTGCATCTATCGGACGCTTTGGCCATCGCCGCCAAGAATTCGATCGATGGCCGACTTCCCGCAGAGGTGACCTTCAAAGAGTCGCAGGGCGACCCCGACCAACTCGAAAACACAGTCCAAGGAGGGCGGCCGCTTTGGCAAGGCGGCACGCCTCAATGCACGGCCGGATTCACAGCCCAACGCGGCGGCGTCCGCGGTGTGCTGACCGCCGGACACTGCCCCAACAGCCTCGTGTACAACAACAACGCCGGCATGATCAACCCCACGCCCATCACGGCAACTCCTGCCGCAAACGGGATCGTCGACATTCAGTGGCACCGCACTCTCAGCGAAAACGGGCACACGACAAACAACCAGTTCGCAGCGACTGGCGTCGGAGGAGCCGGAGACCGGGTCGCCACGGCAGCCTACAATCCTGCGCAGGGTCAGCTCATCTGCCATTGGGGAATGACCACTGAATACTCATGTGCACAGGTCGCACAGGTCAATCAGTGCAGGAACGTCGACGGGGTCACAATGTGTGGACTCGACTGGACGAATACCAGAATCTCGGCCGGCGGCGACAGCGGTGGACCCTGGTTCTACGGAAACGTTGCTCATGGAACTCATGCATCTTCGAACGTCTCGGAAAACACGAGCCGATACACTCGAATCGGTCGAGTCGAGAACAATCTCAACGCGTCCGTGCTAGTGAACTGAACAGTTCCGGACGTCGACGTGTTCGGTGGCCCTCGGTACGCGTGTAACGATCGGGGCGCCGGTCGCCGGCATCACGAATCGCGGCCCTCAAGGCTCGTGCATCCGCTCGGTTGTGCCGTCCTCGACTCGTTGCCGGAGTAGTCGTAGACACTGCGCCAGGGTGGGCAGGGTCGGACGGATAGCAGGCCGGCGCAGCAAGCAGAATGCGTCCGACAATGCGCCGTCTCGCCCACAGAGCGACGCAGGCAGGCCGACACACTTCCTGAACACGCTCGTGCAACCTCCCCCGCCGGGCGATCGAGGAAGGCCGCCGTCACGGAGTCGCTACCTCGTGAATGATCACGACGTGGCCCTCGAACGCCGACGACAAGCAGTCCCTCGACTCCAGGATCTCGCCGACCTTGGCGGCTTCCACGTATCCCCCACTTCCGCGAACGGGTTCTCCGAACGTGACGAGGCCGACGCCGGGAAACTCGACTCCGCTCGAGTCGGCGGCAACTCGCGACCCTGCAGGTGCAACGAGTGGATAGTCGCCAAGCGTGACGCACCCTTGCTTGTTGATCTGCAGGATTCCACTGAGCGCCGCACCCAGATAGTCGCCGTCGCCTGAATCTGACCGGACCATCAGGTTCGCCGACACCTTCGTGGACGCTGGGAGATCCTCGTTGCTCGAGATGGCGACGTAGATGGCCACGGCCGCCCCCACCGCCGCCGCTCCTAGGATGATGAGCACGGCTCGATCCGCTCGGATTCGAGCAAACTGCTGCGCGATGAACATCGGGGTCACCCCATCGTGTTGCGATTTGTCGGTGTTCGGTTCACGTCGAAGCACCGCTGGACCAGGTCGTCAGCCGCACCGTCCACGCGCACCTCCTCCTCCGCGCCGCCAGCCTGTCACCGATCACGACTCGCGAGCCGCCGAAAAGGTTGCGTCGGCCCTCGTCGTTAGGGTGGCGACGTGCCGACCTTCGTGCTCGCCTCCGCCTCTCCCGCCCGCCTGGCGACCCTGCGCAGCGCGGGCCTCGACCCGACGGTGATCGTCTCGGGCGTCGACGAGTCCCAGGTCCGCGACGTGCCGCCGGCCGAGCTGGCGCTGCGCCTGGCCGAGCTCAAGTGCGGCGCCGTGGCCGGTCGCGAGGAGGTCCCGGCCGACGCGCTGGTGCTCGGCTGCGACTCCGTGCTCGAACTCGACGGGGTGGCGCTCGGGAAGCCCGACGACGCCGACGACGCCGTCCGCCGGTGGCAGGCGATGCGGGGCCGTTCGGGCGTCCTCCACTCCGGTCACTGCCTCCACGACCGCGCCACCGGTCACCAGGTCGCCGCCACCGCCTCGACGACGGTCCACTTCGCCGAGGTCACCGACGCCGAGATCGCGGCCTACGTCGCCACCGGCGAGCCGCTTCACGTCGCGGGCGCCTTCACCGTCGACGGCCTCGGCGGCGGCTTCGTCACCCGCATCGAGGGCGACCACCACAACGTGGTCGGGGTCAGCCTCCCGCTGGTGCGCGGGATGGTCCGCGAGCTCGGACACGAATGGACCGACCTCTGGGCGCGCTGACCCGGCTGCTCGCCGTCCTGCTGACGGCGTCCGCCCTGCTCGCGGCGCCGCCGGCGCGGGCCGAGGACCCCACCCTCGTGCCGGGCAGCCAGCCGATCACGCTGCCCGCCGACGCTCCGGCGACCTTCCGCCTCCAGCGCACCGCGACGGGGAGCACCTTCCACGTCGGCCTCTGGTACGTCGGCGCCGGCGACTCGGTCGGCGAGGGCGTCCGCGTGACCATCGGTACGACGCCCGCCGACACCGGCTGCGGCAGCGGCGCCGTGTTCCGACCGACCCTCGGCGAGCCGGCTCCCCTGCTCACGACGACCGTGTCGACCTGGACCGACCAGCCGGACCACCCGTGCGGCACCGCCGAGGAACTGTTCGTGACCGTCGGCCTGCCGAGCGATCCGGCCGACCGGGGACGTGCGGCGACACTGGTGGTCGAGGAGGAGCCGCCGCTGTCGACGTACGCGTTCGACCTGCTGCGCGAACCGGCCGCGCCGACCTGGCGGCCCCTCGCGGCGGACCCGTCGGCCGAGCCGGCCCGGGCCGGTACGACGCCGGCCGACGCGCCGCTGGTCGCCGCCGGCAGCCACCAGGTCGCGCTCCGGGCCGGTCGGCCGGCCGTGCTGGCCGTCGCGGTCGGCTGGGACCAGTCGCTGCGGGTCCAGGTCGACGGCAGCGCCGAGGCGACCGTGAAGATCCTCGGGCCGCTGCTCGGCGAGGACGTCGCGTCGAGCGGTCCGGGACGGGCGCAGAGCCACGTGACGTCGTACCTGCACCGCGACTCGTTCGACCCGACCCGGGCCGGTGCGTCGCTCGCCGGCGACCACTACGTGCTCGTCGAGCTGCCGCTCGGGGCCACCCCGGCGAAGGTGACGGTGACCCTCGCGGTCGACGGCGTACCTGGGGACGGGGTGCCGGACTACGGCGGTCCGGGGCGCGTGCACACCGGGACCGTCGCGCCCACGGAGTCCAAGCCCACGGAGTCCAAGGGGGACGACGGCACGCCGGTCGCGATGTGGGTCGGGGCCGGCGCGCTGGCGGTGCTCGGCGTTGTCGTCCTTACTCGACGGGGAGCCCGAGTCCGCGGGCGATGAGCATCCGCTGCACCTCGGAGGTGCCCTCGCCGATCTCGAGGATCTTGGCGTCGCGGTAGAACCGGGCGACGGGGTACTCCTCCATGAAGCCGTAGCCGCCGAAGACCTGGGTGGCGATCCGGGTCGCGGTGACGGCCGACTCGCTGGCGTAGAGCTTGGCGACCGACGCGGCCTGCTTGAACTCCTTCATCGACGGGCCGCGGCCGCCCTCCATCGCGTCCTTCATCGCGGCGGCGCGGTAGGTCAGCATCCGCGAGGCGTGCAGCATCACCTCGAGGTCGGCGATCTGGAAGGCGACGCCCTGCTTGCGCCCGATCGGGCCGCCCATGGTCTGCCGGTCGAGGGCGTACTCCACGCACAGGTCGACGCACGCCTGGATCAGGCCGACGGCGAGCGCGGCGATGGCGACCCGGCCGTCGTCGAGGATGGCGAGGAACTGGGCATAGCCCCGCCCGCGCTCGCCGACCAGGTTCTGCTCGGGCACCCGGCAGTCGGTGAACGAGAGCGGGTGGGTGTCGGAGATGTGCCAGCCGAGCTTGTCGTACGGCGGCTCGGCGACGAACCCGGGCGTGCCGGCGGGCACGATAATGGCGGAGATCTCCGGCTTGCCGGACTCCGAGACGCCGGTGCGGGCGGTGACGGTCACCAGGCTGGTGATGTCGGAGCCGGAGTTGGTGATGAACTGCTTGCCGCCGTTGATCACCCACTCGCCGTTGTCGAGCTCGGCGCGGGTCTTGGTGGCGCCCGCGTCGGAGCCGGCACCCGGCTCGGTGAGGCCGAAGCCGGCGAGCCGCTGTCCGGCGACCAGGTCGGGCAGCCAGGTCTTCTTCTGCTCGTCGGTGCCGTAGGTCAGGATCGGGTTGATGCCGAGGCCGACGCCGGCCTCGAGCGTCACGCCCAGCGACTGGTCGACCCGGCCGAGCTCCTCGATCGCCAGGCAGAGCGAGGTGAACGGGCCGTCGGACGCGTCGAGCCCGGCGCCGCCGTACTCCTCCGGAGCGGTGAGGCCGAACAGCCCCAGCTCCCCCATCTTCTGCACGACGTCGGTCGGGAAGTGGTGTGCCTTGTCCCACTCCGCGACGTGGGGGCGGATGGTGGCCTCGGCGAAGTCCCGGACGGTACGGCGGAACTCCTCGTGCTCGCGCGACAGCTCGAACTGGGTCATGAGCCCATCGTAGGCCACGAGGTTAACGTTTGTTAACCAGCGGCTCCCCCTAATTCCCGCGCATCGTCGACGGATCCATCGGAGGATGGCCCCCATGCCCCCCCTGCCTCGTGTCCTCGCCGCGCTCGCCTGCGCGGCCGGCCTCCTGCTCGCCAGCCCCGGCCTCGCCTCCGCCGCCGACCTGGTCCACACCGACCCCGCGCGCGACGTGCTGGTCGGCGACATCGAGGGAGACCGGACGCACCCGGCGCCCGGCGAGCGACGCGTCGACATCCGGCGGGTGACGGTCAGCCACGGCCTCGACTCCCTGATCGTCAGCCTCCGGACCCGCGGCCCGCTGCCGACCAAGCGGTTCTTCGTCGGGGCGCGGCTGAAGACCTCGGCGGGGAGCTTCGAGGTGACCTATGCGAGCTTCTACGGCGAGTCGGGTGTCTCCCTCACCCGCAATCTCGACGACATCGCGTGCGAGGGACTCACCGCCACCGTCGAGGCCAGGACCGCCACCCTCGTCGTCCCCACCGCCTGCCTCGGCACGCCCGCGTGGGCGCGGGTGGGCGTCGGCGTGGCCCAGATGCGCAAGAAGCGGATGGTGGTGGACGACGGGTTCAGCAAGGGCGTGGTCGGCGACGACCTGCGCCTGTCGAAGCGGATCGCCCGGGGCTGAGCCCGCGCCGCCTCCTCAAGCGGAACGACGATCGTCCACCAGGCTCGGTGGGCGATCGTCGCGGCGCGCGGCCCGGACGGCTCTGGCCCGGCCGGCCGCCTTGGCCTCGTAGAGCGCCTCGTCGGCGTACGCCAGGGCCAGGGCGATGTCGTCGCCGGCCCGGACCGGCGCGATGCCGAAGCTGACCGTCGGCATCGGGCTGGCCTCGTCGTCACCGCGGTAGACGCGGGCGATCGCGTCGAGCACCACCTCGGCGGGGGCGCCGCGCACCAGCAGCACGAACTCGTCACCGCCGAGCCGGCCGATCACGCCACGCAGCCCGACCACCGACCGGCAGGCGTCGGCGAAGGCGGTCAGCGCCCGATCGCCCGCGGCGTGGCCGAGGCCGTCGTTGATGCTCTTGAACCGATCGAGGTCGGCGACCACCACCGCGGCATCGGCCCGGACCAGGCCCCGGTCGATCTCGCGCTGCGCGGCCCGGAGGAACTCGGCCCGGTTGAGCAGGCCGGTCAGCCCGTCGCGCGTCGCCTGCACGCGCAGCTCGGAGGTCTGCTGCTCGTGGCTGAGCGCCGACATGCTGAAGGTCACCACGACGAGCAGCACCATCATCAGCAGGGTCGTGACCTGACCACCGAACACCGCCCGGAACAGCGGGTCCGCGGGGCCGACGGCCACGAAGGCGATGGTGCGAGCGAGGTAGAACAGGGCGATCACGGCCGAGGCGAGCGCCATCGCGGTGAGCACGAAGCGGTATTGAGCGCGGGTCGCGACGCCCGGCTCGAGGGCCCGCAGCAGCAGCGTCAGCTCGCGGGCCGAGGCGCCGATCAACAGCGCCATGGCCGCCAGGTAGACCGCGCCACCCGACCAGATGTCGGTCCGCGGACTGTCGGCGAGCGAGACGACCAGCACCAGCCCGGGCCCGACGAGCACCTGCCAGGCCCGGATCCGGCGCTCCCGCAGGCTGCGCCCGCCGGCCCAGACGCAGGCCGCGCCGAGGGCACCGGTCGCATTGCCCATCGGGTTGGCGAGCACCTGCGCGGGGGTGCCGTTGGCGAGGAACAGCGAGGCGCTGACGATGAAGCAGGCCAGCGACGCACACCACCAGCCGCTGTACGAGGACCGGGTCGAGCGGTAGGTGACGCCGTAGAACAGGACGAGGACACAGGCCGCGACGAGGCCGAAGGCCACGCGCAGGGTCAGGGTGTCCAGCATGGGTCCAGGCTAGGTCGCCCACCCCCGCGCGCGGACCGGAGAGCGCCGATCATGACCGAAGGCCGTCGCGCCATGGTCAATCCGAGCGATCTCCCGCACCGGCGCGCGGGGACGAAGGTCCCGATCGGCCGCGGATCGAGTGCACGGCGCCGGCACGTAGGCTCCGCAGCGTGAGCCAGCTGCGCGACCCCGCCCACCGGGTCAGTCCCCGGGCCCGCCTGATGTGGCAGGTCGAGACCGGCATCACCGCGCTCGTGGTGGTGGTCGGGATCGGCGTCGCGGCGGTGCTGCTCGGCCCCGACGACCTGCGCTGGTGGCTGGTCGCGCTGGCGGTGGTGGTCTGCGCGACGGTGGCGGTCGTCGTACCCCGCTGGCGCTATGCCGTGCATCGCTGGGAGGTCTCCGCGAACGCCGTCTACACCCAGCGCGGCTGGTGGGCGCAGGAGCGCCGGATCGCGCCGATGTCGCGGGTGCAGACGGTCGACCTGGCCCAGGGACCGCTCGCGCGGCTGTTCGGGCTGGCCACGGTCACCGTGACCACCGCCTCCGCGGCGGGCCCGCTGCAGATCGAGGGCCTGGACCGCCCGGTCGCGCTCGCCCTGGTCGACGAGCTGACCCGCAAGGCGGACCTGGCCGAGGGCGACGCCACGTGAGCCTGCCCGTCCCACCCGGGCCGCCGGCGCCCGTCGCCTGGCAGCGCCTCGACCCCCGGATGCTGCTGGTGCACCCGATCAAGGAGGTCGGCAGGTTCCTGCCCGTCGTGATCGGCCTGCTCGTGGCCGGCGGCGCAGCGGGCACCGGGCCGTGGGCCCTGCTCAGCGTGGGCGTACCCGTCGCGCTGGGCGTGGTGCGCTATCTCACCACGACCTACCGGATCGCCGACGGACGCGTCGAGCTGCAGCGCGGGCTGCTCCAGCGGCACACCCTGTCCACCCCGCTCGACCGGGTGCGCACCGTCGACCTGACCGCGTCGCCCGTGCACCGCCTGCTCGGCCTCGCCACCCTGGCGATCGGCACCGGCAGCGTCGCCAGCGACAACGACGAGCGCCTGGTCCTCGACGCACTGCCCCGCGAGGAGGCGGCCCGGCTGCGCTCGCGGCTGCTGCCCACCGTCGTCCCCGCGGAGGTCGGCGTCCCGGCGGACCAGGTGCTGCCCCAGGAGCAGGTGGTGGCCCGCTTCGCACCGCGCTGGCTCTGGTACGCGCCGTTCAGCGGCACCGTCCTGGTGGGCCTCGGCGCCATCCTCGGTACCGCCGCCCAGCTCAACGAGTCGATCCACATCCGGGTCAGCGAGGAGGACCTCGCGGCCATCGACCTGACCCTCGTCGCCGGATTCGCGCTCGCCGCGATCCTCCTCGTCGTCGCCCTCGCGGTGGGCGGCTACCTGGTCACCAACGGCGGCTTCGCGCTGAGCCGGTACGGCGCCGCCTGGCACGTGCGCCGGGGACTGCTCACCCGCCGCGAGACCAGCATCGACGTCGCCCGCCTCGCCGGCGCCAGCATCGGCGAGCCCGCCGCGCTGCGGGTCGCGCGCGGCCGCCGGGTCAACGCGATCGTCACGGGGCTCACCGGGGACCAGGCCGGCTCGGCGATGCTGCTGCCGCCCGCCCCGCGGACCACGGGGTACGCCGTCGCGGCCGCCGTCCTCGACACCCCGGCCCCGGTCGCCGCGCCGCTGCTGCCCCACGGCCGCGCGGCGACCACCCGCCGCTACAGCCGGGCCCTGCTCGGCGCGCTGCCGTTCACGGTGGCCGCCGTCGCCGGCGTGCTCGCGGGCGGTCCGGTCTGGCTCGCCGGGGTCGCCCTGCTGCCTCTCGGCGTCGCGCTGGCGCTGGCGACCGACCGGGCCCGCGCGCTGGGCCACGCGTACGTCGACGGCTACGTCGTGATGCGCTCGGGCTCGGTGCAGCGCAGCCGCGACGCGCTCGCGGCCGGCCACGTGATCGGCTGGAACCAGCGCGCCACCTGGTTCCAGCGCCGCGCCGGCCTGGTCGCGCTCGCCGCGACGACCGCCGGCGGCAAGGGGCAGGTGCGCCTGCCCGACGTACCGACGGACGCGGCGATCGCCCTCGCGGAGGCGGCGACCCCCGGCCTGGTCGGCCAGTTCCTGGAGGAGCGATGAGCGGACAGCCCGACGGCAGCTACGCCCCGGTCGCGAACGACCGCCCCGACCCGGGCGAGGTGGTCTGGGCCTGGGTGCCCTACGAGGACGACCCGACCCAGGGCAAGGACCGCCCGGTGCTGGTGATCGGCACGGCCACGGGCGGCGACGGGCACGAGGTGGTCCATGCACTCGCGATGACCAGCAAGGACCACGACCGCGACGAGGCCCAGGAGGCCGCCGCGGGCCGGTACTGGATGGACATCGGCACCGGCGCCTGGGACCCTCGCGGCCGGCCCAGCGAGGTCCGGCTCAATCGCCTGCTGGTCCTCGCCGTCGATGCCGTACGCCGCGAGGGAGCCGCCCTCGCGCCGGCGACCTACGCCGCGGTGATCGCCGCTCGGCAGCGCTTCCTGCGCTGACCCGACCCTCAGCCGCCGACCCGAGGGCTCAGCTGCCCGCCCGCAGCCCAAGGTCGTCGGCGAGCCGGGCGAGGTGGTGCTCGAAGAGCGCGGCCGGGTCGCCGAACGCGTCGGGGCCGTACTGGCCGAACACCTCGAAGCTGATGCACCCGAACATCCCGGCCCACACCAGCACGCCCGCCGCGAGCACCTCGTCGGGCAGGTCGATCCCGAACTGCGCGCGCACCTCCTCGAAGCCGGCGGCCAGCGCGGGCGGCACCGGCGCGACCTGCTCCCGCACGGTCAGGGCTCCCTCGGCCAGCGCCGCGGCGGCCAGCTCGAGGAGCATCCGCACCACGCGGGTGCCGGGACCCGTCGTCTGCTCGGCCGGAGCCTCGTAGCCGGGCACCGGGGCGCCGTACAGCAGGGCGTAGGTGGCCGGCTCGACCAGCGCCCAGGTCCGCACGGCGCGGCCGTACTCGAGGAAACGGTCGCGGTGGCTCCGTCGTGCGAGTGCCGGGTGGCGCAGGGCCAGCGCGACCGCGTCGGCCATCTCGTCGTAGCCGTCGACGACGAGCAGGGTCAGCAGCTCGTCGCGGCTCTTGACGTAGCGGTAGACGGCTGACGACACCACGCCGAGGTCCCGCGCGACGGCGCGCAGCGAGAGTGCCGCGGCGCCGTACTCGGCGAGGTGCTGGCGCCCGATCCGGGTGATGTCCTCCATGGTCTGCGCTCGCGCCCGCGCCCGGGGAGTGGTGGCCATGAGCGCATCATGCCACGAACGTGAACGGTGACCTCAAAAGTGAGCACTGCTCTTGCTTTTCGTGCCGAGAGCAGGCATTCTCGAAAAACAGAGAGCACTGCTCTCGTTTCAGAGACCTGAGAGAGGAACCCCATGAGCCACCACGTCGTCACCGGAGCCGGTCCCGTCGGCAGCACCGTCGCCCTGCAGCTCGCCGACCAGGGCGAGCGCGTCGTCCTCGTCACGCGCTCGGGCAGCGGCCCGGAGCACCCGCTCATCGATCGGCGCCGCGCCGACGTCGGCCGCCCGGGCGCTCCCGACGGCCTCCTGGAGGACGCGCTCGCCGTGCACCACTGCGTGCACGCGTCGCGCTACGACGCCCGCACCTGGCGCGCCGAGCTGATCCCCACCGAGCGCACCCTGCTCGAGGCGGCGGGTCGCGCGGGCGCGGTCGTCGTCTTCCCCGAGAGCCTCTATGCCTACGGCCGGGTGACCGGGCCGATCACCGAGGACCTGCCGCGCGCCGCCACGACCGGCAAGCCCGGCGTGCGCACCGAGCTGCTCCGGGCCCGGGCCGCCTCGTCGACGCCGACAGTGAGCGTGGCCGCGTCCGACTTCTTCGGACCGCGGGTGCTCACCTCCCACGCGGGCGAGCGGATGCTGCCGACGATCCTGGCGGGGCGCACCCTGCGGGTGGTGGGCAGCCTGGACCAGCCGCACTCCTTCACCTACGTGCCGGACCTCGCCGCCGCGATGATCCGGGCAGCCGCGGACCCGTCGCTGCACGGCTCCTTCCTGCACGCCCCGACCGCGCCGGCGCTCACCCAGCGGGCACTGGTCGCCGCGCTCGCCGCCGCCGCCGGCGTACCGGTCCCCCGCCTCGGCACCATCCCGGCCGGCCTGCTGCGCGCCGTCGGCCTGGTGCACCGCGACACCCGCGAGCTCGCCGAGCTGAGCTACCAGTTCACCGCGCCCTTCGTCCTGGACTCGGCCCGGAGCGAGGAGCGGCTGGGCCTGCGGCCCACGCCCTTCGACGCCGCGGTCCGGGAGACGGTCGCCTGGTGGCGCGCCCGCCTCAGCGCATGAGGAAGGACGCCCGCCAGACCTTGCGGTCGCGCTCGGCGACCATGCCGTTCTCCTGCAGCACCGGCATCACCTTCTCGCCCATCCAGGCGATCGTCTCGCGATAGCTCTCGTTGCCGAGGGCCTGCCGCCGGGCCTCGCGCGGGTCGAGCCCAACCGCGGCATAGACGTCGGGGTGCACCAGCGAGCGCATGGTGACGTAGGCGACCTGCGCGGTCATCGCCTGGTGCCAGCGCAGCTTGGGGCGGCCCAGGCCGCGCACCGACCTGGCGAGCTCGTCGCGGGCGAAGGTGACATGGCGCGCCTCCTCGGTCACGTGGATCCGGGCGACCATCCGGGTCAGCGGCTGGATGCGCTCGTCGCGCATCATCTCCCGCTGCCAGCGGTCGACCGGCTCCTCGCCGATCAGGATGCCGGCGTACGCACTGGCACCGCGCAGGGCGAGCGGGCCGAGCCGGGCCAGCCGGTGCGGCGTGGGACGCGGGCCGTAGGCCGGCACGCCCATCGAGCCGATCGCCCGGCCGAACATCACGGTGTGGCGGGTCTCGTCGCCGACCTCGGTCAGCGCGAACTGGGTGCGCGCGGAGGTCGGGTCCTCGCGATAGGCGTCGCGCAGCAGGATCTGCATGAGCACGATCTCGAACCAGATCCCCACGCTGGCGATGCTGGCGACCTCGTGCATGGAGAGGGTGATCCGCTGCTCCTCACTGAGGGAGCGCCACATCGGGGTGTCGTAGAGCGACATCCGCTCGGGCTGCATCCACCACAGGCCGGGGACGGGCGGAGCACTCCAGTCGAGGTCGACCTCCGGGTCGTACGACTGGCGCGCGGTCGACCGCAGCAGCCGCTCGGAGAGTGCGTCGTCGACGAGGGTCACGGGTCCTCCTGAGACATAGGTATTACCGTCGGTAACGGATAAAGGTACTCTTGTCCCCATGGCCCCCCACGTCAAGAGCGACGGACGCACGACCCGCTGGGAACGACACCGCGCCGAGCGGCGCGAGGAGTTCGTGCTCGCCGCCGTCCGCGCCATCGACTCGCTCGGACCGGACGCCTCGGTCGCCGACATCGCGGCCGAGGCCGGCGTCAGCAAGCCCGTGCTCTACCGCTACTTCGCCGACAAGAGCGAGCTGCACGCCGCGGTCGGCGCCTGGGCGGCCGACCTGGTGCTGGCCCGGGTGCTGACCGCGGTGCTCGCTCCGGCCTCCGCCCGCGACCGGGTGAGCGCCGGCGTCGCGGCCTACCTCGACACGCTCGGCGAGCACCCGCAGGCCTTCCTGCTGCTCAGCCGCCCGGCGGGCGGCACCGACCCGCTCGCCGCGGGCAAGGACCAGATCGCCGCCAAGCTGACCCGGCTGCTCGGCGACGCGCTGCGCCATCTCGGCGGCGACACCGGCGCGGCCGAGCCGTGGGCGCACGCCGTGGTCGGCCTCGGCACGTCCGTCGGGCAGTGGTGGCTGGAGCGGCACACCGTCTCGCGCGCCGCCGCGGCCGGCTACCTCAGCGACTTCATCTGGCACGCCCTGTCGGGCGCGGCCGCCGAGAGCGGCGTCGACCTGTCGCGGCTCGACGCCGGCGACGGCGACGGCGACGTCACCCCGATCCGCTCGGAGCGGCGGCGATGAGCGCCGTCCCCGCCGCCGCGTCCGGCCACGAGCCCCGGGAGGCGTACGACGGCCCCGCGGTGCTCGTCGTCGCCGACGCCGAGCACCCGGTCTCGGTGACCCTGCGCGGCGCCTTCCAGCCACTCGACGGCCACTTCCACTGGTACGGCCGGATCGCCGTCGACGCCGCCCTCGACGAGGTGCGCAGCGGCTCGGCGGTCACCCTGCGCACTCCCCACGGCGAGGCCGGCGGCAAGGTCGCCGACGTCGACCCGTGGGGCCGGTTCCGGGTCAGCGGGACCGGTCGGCCGCCGTTCTGAGCGCCGCCGAGGGGCTCAGCCGGGCGTGACGATCACGTTGACGGCCTCCAGCGCGGAGTCCGCGCCGGCCCGATAGGCATGGGGCACGTCGGCGGCGAAGCGCACGTGGTCGCCGGCCCCGACCGCGACCACGCGGCCGCCGTACGCGACCTCACCGGCGCCCGCGAGCACGACCAGCTGCTCCTCGACGCCGGCGGGATGCGCCGGCGAGGTGCGCTCGACGCCGGCCGCCAGCCGCAGCAGGTAGACCTCGGTCGTGCGGCCGGGCTCGCGCAGCACCCGGACCCGGGTCGCCACCACGCCCTCGTCGCCGACGGCGGCGCCGTCGTGGTCGTCGAGCAGCGCCGCGAGCGGCACGCCGAGCGGCGTCGCGACGGCGTACAGCGTGTCGAGCGTGGGGTTGCGGCGGCCGGTCTCGAGCTCGGAGAGCGAGCCCTTCCCGATCCCGGCCTGCGCGGCCAGCGCCGACAGGGACAGGCCCCGGGCCTCGCGCAGCGCCCGGATCCGGGCGCCGACCTCTCGCGTCATCGCCACCGCCCCTTCCAGCTCGATCCGGGCTAAGGTGTTCCGTATACAGAACGCCGCACCGGTGTTCGTGAGGAGGCGACGTGTCCGAGGAGACTACCCACGGCCCCGTGCTGGCCGGCGTGGTCACCGCGGTGGTCGGGTTCAGCAGCTCCTTCGTGGTCTGTCTGGCCGGCCTCACCGCGGTCGGCGCGACCGGCCGGCAGGCGGCGTCCGGCCTGCTCACCCTGCTCGTCACCCAGGCCCTCGGGATGCTCTGGCTCTCGGTCCGCTACCGGATGCCGATCACGCTCGCCTGGTCCACCCCCGGCGCGGCGCTCCTCGCCACGACCACCGGCGTCACCGGCGGCTGGTCGGCCGCGGTGGGGGCCTTCGCCGCGACCGGCGTGCTCATCGTGCTGACGGCACTGGTGCCGAAGGTCGGCGACCTGGTCGCCGCGATCCCCCACAGCCTGGCCCGGGCGATGCTCGCCGGCGTGCTCCTGCCGCTGTGCCTGGCCCCGGTCACCGCCCTGGTCGACTCCCCCGCGGCGGTCGCCCCGCTCGTCGTCACCTGGCTGGTGCTGCTCCGGCTCGCGCCGCGCTGGGCGGTGCCCGGCGCGCTGCTGGTCGCCCTGGTGACGGTCCTGGCGACCGCGCGGATCGACACCGCCGACCTCGCGCCGCACCTCGCCTGGACCACGCCGACCTGGTCCCTCTCCGCGCTGGTCGGCATCGCCCTCCCGCTGTACGTCGTCACCATGGCCTCGCAGAACGTGCCCGGCGTCGCGGTGATGAGCGGCTTCGGGTACCGCGTCCCCTGGCGCGCCTCGCTCGCCGTCACCGGGGTCGGCACCGTCGTCGGCGCCCCCACCGGCGGGCACGCGATCAACCTCGCCGCGATCAGCGCCGCGCTCGCCGCCGGTCCGACCGCCGGCCCGGACCCGCGCCGGCGCTGGATCGCCTCGGTCGTCGCGTCGATCACCTACCTCGTGCTCGCCGTCGCGAGCACCGCCCTGGCGACCCTGGTCGCCGCGGCCGCCGACGGCGTGATGCAGGCGGCCGCCGGCCTGGCCCTGCTCGGCACGCTGGGCGCCGCGCTCGCCGAGGGCCTGGCCGACCCCGCCGAGCGCGAGCCCGCGGCGGCGACGCTGCTGGTCGCCGCCTCCGGGGTCAGCGTGCTCGGGATCGGCGCGGCGTTCTGGGCGCTGGTCGCCGGGCTGCTGCTGCGCTGGTTCCTGCGGGCCGGGCGGGGCGCGGACCTCAGGCCGTCTGCGCGAACATCGTCGACCTCAGCCCGAACCTGACCCGGAACTGGTCGCCGGTGAGGGGCGTGCCTTGCGGGAGCGAGCTGCCCTTGACCGTCACGCCGGTGACCCGGCCGCCCTGAGCGGCGTCCTTGGTGATGTCGAGTCCGGTGAAGTCCCCGATCCCCGGGAACTGGGCCTCGATCGCGTCATCGGTCAGCACGACCTGCCAGGCGTTGTTGGGGTTGCCCGAGGTCGCCTCGTAGGGGTCCGGCTTCGCGACCTGATAGGGCAGGCTGCCCGCCGCGGTCCAGCCGCCGTTGCTCGACGAGAACTGCGTGAACGCCGGCAGCCCGCCGTAGGTCCGGATCTGCCCGGCCGTGGCGGCGATGGCGGCGTCCGCCTCCGGCACCTCGACCGCGACGCCGCGGTAGACCTGCGACTGGGTGGTGTCGTAGACGTCGAAGGCGCCGCGGTCGTTGTTGTCGCGCTCGAAGATCGCATAGGTGCGGGCGGCGACGGCCTGGGCCTGGACGGCCTGGGCGCTCCACTTCGCGGGCATCTCGGAGGGCACCACGCCGCGCAGGTACTTCTCGACGCTCAGCACGTTGACCGTGTCGCGGCCCTGCCCGCCGGCGGGGATCACGGAGCGGATCTTGCCGCGGTAGTCGACCGCACCGCCGGGCACGTAGAGCCGCAGGGTGCCGCCCTTGCCCTTGAACTCGGCCTGGCCCGGGATGATCCGGACCTTGTGCCAGCGCCTGGTCTTCACCGACAGCTTGGTGTCGGCACCGTGGGCGGTCAGCTTCCAGCGCTTCGCGCCGCGCTTGCCGAGCTTCCAGGACTTCCCGGTCGCGAGGCTGCGGACCTTCAGCTTGGCGCGGTGCTGGACCACGACATTGCTCGTGGTGTCGGCGGTGATCAGCACCTTGACCGAGCCGCCGCCGATGCCGGGCGCGGTGCCCGGGTAGTAGAAGTCGAGGATCTGCGCGGCACTCAGGCCCTGCTCGGCCGCTCCCTTCGCACCCCACTGCGAGAGGCCCTTGCCGTGGCCCCAGCCGCTGCCGGTGAGGGTGACGGTCTCCGGCCCGGCGGCCGGCGCCGCGGACGCGGCGGGCAGCGAGCCCGGCGCGGTCAGGCCGAGGGCGAGCCCGGCGGCGAGAGTGGTGACGGTTCCCGGGAACAGACGCATCGTCCGAGAGTAGCCGCCGGTTGAAAGGCCAGGTGCCGCTCGCAATAGGCTTTGACCATGACCGAGCCCGACAGCACGCAGACCCCGGACCCGACCGACGCCCCCGCCGGCGCCGTGGTCGTACCGGACAAGCCCGCGCTGGAGGGCCTCGAGGAGAAGTGGGCGCAGCGCTGGAAGGACGCCGACACCTACGGCTTCGACCGCACCCAGCCTCGCGAGAACGTCTACGCCATCGACACCCCGCCGCCGACCGTGAGCGGCAGCCTCCACGTCGGCCACGTCTTCTCTTACACCCACACCGACCTGATCGCCCGCTTCCAGCGGATGCAGGGCAAGTCCGTCTTCTACCCCATGGGCTGGGACGACAACGGCCTGCCGACCGAGCGCCGGGTGCAGAACTACTTCGGCGTGCGCTGCGACCCGTCGCTGCCCTACGACGCCGACTTCACGCCTCCGGAGAAGCCGGACCCGAAGCGCCAGATCCCGATCAGCCGGCCCAACTTCATCGCCCTGTGCGAGCAGCTGGTCGAGCAGGACGAGAAGGTCTTCGAGGACCTGTGGCGCACCCTCGGCCTGAGCGTCGACTGGAACACGACCTACACCACGATCGGCACCAAGGCCCAGACCGTCAGCCAGCGCGCCTTCCTGCGCAACCTGGCCCGCGGCGAGGCCTATCTCCAGGAGGCGCCGACCCTGTGGGACGTCACCTTCCAGACCGCGGTCGCCCAGGCCGAGCTCGAGGCGCGTGACTACGCCGGCGCCTACCACCGGGTCGCCTTCCATTCACCTGCGCAGCCCGACGGCTCGCCGGGCAAGCCTGTCTATATCGAAACCACGCGTCCCGAGCTGATCCCCTCCGTCGTCGCGCTGATCGCGCACCCCGACGACGAGCGCTACGCCGACCTGTTCGGCACGACCGTCACCTCGCCGGTCTTCGGCGTCGAGATCCCCGTGCTGGCCCACGCCGCCGCCGAGAAGGACAAGGGCGCCGGCATCGCCATGTGCTGCACGTTCGGCGACCTGACCGACGTGCAGTGGTGGCGCGAGCTGCAGCTGCCCGTGCGCACCGTCATCGGCCGCGACGGCCGGCTGACCCGCGAGACCCCCGAGTGGCTGTCCTCGGAGCGGGCCACGGCGGCGTACGAGGACCTCCAGGGCAAGACCGTCCACTCCGCCCGCGAGGCGATGGTCGCGAAGCTCAAGGAGTCCGGCGACCTCGACGGCGACCCGAAGCCCACGCAGCGGATGGCGAACTTCTACGAGAAGGGCGACAAGCCGCTCGAGATCGTCTCCACCCGCCAGTGGTACATCCGCAACGGCGGCCGCGACGCCGGCGTCCGCAAGCAGATGCTGGAGCGCGGCGCGGAGATCGACTGGCTGCCGCCCCACATGAAGCACCGCTTCGACAACTGGGTCGGCGGCCTCAACGGCGACTGGCTGATCTCGCGCCAGCGCTTCTTCGGCATCCCGTTCCCGGTCTGGTACCCGCTCGACGCCGAGGGCGAGCCCGACTACACCCGGCTGCTGCTGCCCACCGAGGCCGAGCTGCCGATCGACCCGTCGACCCAGGCGCCGGCCGGCTACACCGAGGAGCAGCGCGGCAAGCCCGGCGGCTTCATCGGCGACCCCGACGTGATGGACACCTGGGCGACGTCCTCGCTCACGCCCCACATCGCGGGCGGCTGGGAGTCCGACCCCGACCTGTGGTCGCGGGTGTTCCCGATGGACCTGGCCACCCAGGCCCACGACATCATCCGCACCTGGCTGTTCTCCCGGGTCGTGCGCGCCCACTTCGAGAACCACGTCGCGCCGTGGTCGCACGCCATGATCTCCGGCTTCATCGTCGACCCCGACCGCAAGAAGATGTCGAAGTCCAAGGGCAATGTCGTCGTGCCCAACGAGATCCTCGACAAGTACGGCGCCGACGCGGTCCGCTGGCGCGCCGCGATCGCCCGTCCCGGCCTGGACTCGCCGTTCGACGAGACCCAGATGAAGGTCGGCCGCCGGCTGGCGATGAAGGTCCTCAACGCCTCGAAGTTCGTCCTCGGCAGCGTGGGCGCCACGACGTTCAGCACCGCCGCGGTCAGCCAGCCGGTCGACACCGCCCTGCTCGGCCGCCTCGGCGGCGTGGTCCGCCGGGCCACCGAGGCGTTCGAGGCCTACGACTACACCACCGCGCTCGAGGTCAGCGAGAAGTTCTTCTGGGAGTTCTGCGACGACTACCTGGAGCTGGTCAAGGAGCGCGCGTACGCCGGCGACGGCGACGCCTCCTCCTCCGCCCGCGCCACCCTCGCGCTGGCCCTGCAGGTCCAGCTCCGGCTGCTCGCGCCCTTCCTCCCCTATGTCACCGAGGAGGTCTGGTCCTGGTGGCAGGACGGCTCGGTCCACCGCGCCGCCTGGCCCAGCGTCACCGAGCTCGGCTCCCCCGCCGCCTCCGACGGCTCCCTGATCGACGCCGTCGGCTCCGCCCTGTCCGGCATCCGCGGCGCCAAGTCGGCCGCCAAGGTCAAGATGCGCGCCCCGCTCGCCCGGGTCGAGATCACCGGCCCGGCCCGCCTGGTCGACGCTGCCGAGAAGGCCGCCGACGACCTGCGCCGCAGCGGCAACGTGGTCGGCGAGCTGGTGTTCACCGTCGCCGAGGACGCCACCGAGCTGAGCGTCACCGCCGAGATCGCCGAGGAGCCGGCCGAGTAGGCGCCCGATGGGTGGGGCCCAGGTCGCAGGGAGTCGGATTCATCACGGGATGTAGGTGAATCCGAGGTTCTGTAGCGGAACTCCACTACGGAACCACCGAGTCGCCTACATCCCGTGATGACCCACCGGCCACGGAAGACTGGCGTTGGTGTCACACCCACGACGCAGAGTCGCGGTACCGAGGTACCCAACGCTCCAACCGTCGAGCCGTCATCGCCGGTCGGCCAAGATCGTCCCAGATGAACCGAACGACCCGGAACTGAGTGGCCTCCCGGATGGCGTCCTCGCGCTTCTTCTCCTCGAAGACGGCGTCTCCCGGCTGCTGCCCGTCGCGAAGCAGTCGCCCGTACTTGATCTTCCCGTCGAACTCACCGAGGGTCTTGTGTTGGGGCCACGCCCAGTCGCAGATGCCCAGCAGCTGATCGTCGACCCCACGGACCTCCCACTGAAGTTCGGGTGCCGGAAACCCCAGTACGCGGAACCACCACCGACCGCGGCTCTCGCCGACCGACCCCGCGCGCCCGTCGGCCATGCGGACCAGGATCTGGAGATGTCGCATGAACGGCCAACTCAGCATGCGCTCGTGCTCGGCACGAAGCTCGGCCAGGTCGAACAGCATCGACCTGAGCCCGGCATCGAGTACGCACAGTGCCACCTCGTCTTGGTGTCGAGAGGCCGCCTCGAGCACGCATCGCTCAGGGCGCAGCACCTTACCGAAGGCTGTCTCGAGGATGTCGCCGACAACAGCCCTCCCTTCATGATGGACGACGTCGCCCTCGATCCGCCCCTGGGCGCCGTCAAGCCGCGTGACGTGCACCCGACTCAGGTCGATCCCCCACGCGTCGATCCCGTGGGCAATGACGCCCGAGCCGTGGCTCAGCGCCACTGCATCCCCCAGGGAACGGAGGACGGCACGCGATCTCACGACATGTCGACGCACCTCGTCCGAAGTCGCCCACTCATCCGCGAATGCGTAGAAGCCCCGCCGGAACCGGACCCAATGGCCGGCCCGGACCAGCCGGGTGAGGTCGTTGTCGTCGTAGCCGGCATTGATCGCCTCACGGCGGGTGAAGAAGCCACACTCCGAGGCGACGATACGCAAGGGATCCATGCCCCGAATCGTTGCCGGACAGGGGCGGCTTCCCCGGCGTCGCGCCCGCGGCCTGTGGATGACCGCACCCCGTACGCCCGCCTGTGGACACTCGATGCCCCGGCAGTGGATTCATCACGGGATGTAGGCGAACCCAAGCTTCTCTAGTGGAGTTCCGCTACAGAAGCGGCTGTTCGCCTACATCCCGTGATGAATCCGGAGCCACCATGCAACCGGCTGACGCGCAGGACTTGCTCAGGCCGACTTCTTCTTCTTGGTCTCGCGCAGCACGAGCGTGGGCGCGACGTCGTCCTCGACGACGTCCTTGGTCACCACGACCTTCTCGACGTCGCCACGGCTGGGGACGTCGTACATGACGTGGAGGAGGACCTCTTCGATGATCGCGCGCAGGCCGCGGGCGCCCGTGCCGCGCTCGAGGGCCTTGTCGGCGATCGCGCCGACGGCGTCCTCGGTGAACTCCAGCTCGACGCCGTCGAGCTCGAACAGCTTCTTGTACTGCTTCACCAGGGCGTTGCGCGGCTCGGTGAGGATCTGGACCAGGGCGTCCTGGTCGAGCGGGCTGACGCTCGCGATCAGCGGCAGGCGGCCGATGAACTCGGGGATCAGCCCGAACTTGGTGAGGTCCTCGGGGCGGACCTGGGCGAGCAGGTCCTCGGCGGCCCGCTCGGCCTCGCCGCGCGGCTCGGCGGTGAAGCCCAGGGACTTCTTGCCGACGCGCTGCTCGATGATGTGCTCCAGGCCGGCGAAGGCGCCGCCCACCACGAACAGGATGTTGGTGGTGTCGATCTGGATGAACTCCTGGTGGGGGTGCTTGCGGCCACCCTGGGGCGGCACCGAGGCGGTGGTGCCCTCGATGATCTTCAGCAGCGCCTGCTGGACGCCCTCACCGGAGACGTCGCGCGTGATCGAGGGGTTCTCGGCCTTCCGGGCCACCTTGTCGATCTCGTCGATGTAGATGATGCCGGTCTCGGCCTTCTTGACGTCGTAGTCGGCGGCCTGGATCAGCTTGAGGAGGATGTTCTCGACGTCCTCGCCGACGTAGCCGGCCTCGGTCAGCGCGGTGGCGTCCGCGATCGCGAACGGCACGTTGAGCATCCGGGCCAGCGTCTGGGCGAGATAGGTCTTGCCGCAGCCGGTCGGGCCGATGACGAGGATGTTGGACTTCGCAACCTCGACGACCTCGTCCTTGCTGTGCTTGCCCGAGATGGGCTGCACGCCGGCCTGGACCCGCTTGTAGTGGTTGTAGACCGCGACCGCGAGGGACTTCTTGGCCTGCTCCTGCCCGATGACGTACGAGTTCAGGAACTCGAAGATCTCCTTGGGCTTGGGCAGGTCCGCGAGCTCGACCTCGGAGCCCTCGGCGAGCTCCTCCTCGATGATCTCGTTGCACAGGTCGATGCACTCGTCGCAGATGTAGACACCCGGACCAGCGATGAGCTTCTTGACCTGCTTCTGGCTCTTGCCGCAGAACGAGCACTTCAACAGGTCGCCACCGTCACCGATGCGTGCCACGGGTCCTCCTCACAATCGAACTACCCGACGGTACCCCCTGCCACGCTCCGGCGGGAGCGTGACACGAGGGGTACGTCGGGCTCATCGGTCTTCTTGGTCGTCGCCTGAGCCGGGGCTCAGACGAGCGCCGGGGTCTTCAGGGACTCGAGCACGGAGTCGATCAGGCCGTACTCGATCGCGCCCTGGGCGGTGAGGATCTTGTCGCGCTCGATGTCACGGCTGACCTCGTCGATGGACTTGCCGGAGTGGTCGCTGATCATCTTCTCGAGCAGCTCGCGCATGCGCAGGATCTCGTTGGCCTGGATCTCGATGTCGGAGGTCTGGCCGAAGGTGCCCTCGGTGTAGGGCTGGTGGATCAGGATCCGGCTGTTGGGCAGCGCGAGCCGCTTGCCCTTGGCGCCCGCGGCGAGGAGGATCGCGGCCGCCGAGGCCGCCTGGCCGATGCACACCGTCTGCACGTCCGGCTTGATGAACTGGATCGTGTCGTAGATGGCGGTCAGCGCGGTGAAGGAGCCACCGGGGCTGTTGATGTAGATGCTGATGTCCTGGTCGGGGTTCATCGACTGCAGGCAGAGCAGCTGGGCGATCACCGCGTTGGCGACGTCGTCGGAGATGGGAGTGCCGAGGTAGATGATGCGGTCCTCGAACAGCTTGGCGTAGGGGTCGATGCGGCGGAAGCCGTAGGAGGTCCGCTCTTCCCACTGGGGGATGTAGTAGTTCATGGCGTGATCACTCAGTCCTTCTTGTGGGCCGGGCGGCCCTCGTCGGACGCCTCGCGGGCGCTCTTGATGACCTGGTCGACGAGGCCGTACTCGAGGGCCTCCTGCGCGGTGAACCAGCGGTCGCGGTCGGCGTCCTCGGTGACCTGCTCGACGCTCTGGCCGGTGTGCTCGGCGATGAGGTCGAGGAGCACCTTCTTGATGTGGAGCGACTGCTGCGCCTGGATCTTGATGTCGGAGGCCGAGCCGCCCATGCCCGACGAGGGCTGGTGCATCATGATCCGCGCGTGGGGCAGGGCGTAGCGCTTGCCCTTGGCGCCGGCGCACAGCAGGAACTGGCCCATCGAGGCGGCCAGGCCCATGCCGACCGTGGCGACGTCGTTGGGGATGTAGTTCATGGTGTCGTAGATCGCCATGCCGGCGTCGACGGAGCCACCCGGGCTGTTGATGTGCAGGAAGATGTCGGCCTCGGGGTCCTCGGCCGACAGCAGCAGCAGCTGGGCGCAGATCGCGTTGGCGTTCTGGTCGCGGACCTCGGAGCCGAGGAACACGATCCGCTCACGGAGCAGCCGGCTGTAGATGTTGTCGTCGAGGAAGCTGATCCCCGCTCCGCCGTTCATCTGCGGGTTCAGCTCATGACCGCGCGCTGACTGGTGAGCGTCACCGGGAAGATTCTGAGTCACGCGAGTGACCCTAGCCGGAGCGGGAGACAGAACCACGCGTTCGGCACCGCTGTTCGCCGACAGCAGATTCGCTTCGCGAGCCGCCGCGGCGGGTGTGGCCGCGTGCGTCCGCTCCACGGGTAGCCTGCCGGGAGTCCGGAACCCGAGCGCTCCAGGAGGTCCCATGCCCGCGGCTCCCACCATCCGCCGACTCGCCGCCCCCGTCGCCGCCGTCGTCGTGGCCGCGCTGGGCCTGAGCGCCTGCGAGGCGAGCGACGACGAGCCGAGGAAGCCGGCCGCGAGCGGGGGTGCCGAGCCCGCGGCCGCCGTCCTTCGGGAGCCCGCGACGACCTGGGAGCTGCGGGCCGACTCGGTGCTGCCGGGCGGGCGGTTCGCTCCGCTCGCGCCCGTCGGCGACGACGAGGTGCCCCAGCCGGGCGGCGTGGTCGTGGGCGAGGTCCTCGTCGCCGCCATCACCGACCAGGGCAAGGACGACGCCGCCGGCGCCGGCACTCCCCTGCTGGTCGGCGTGTCCGGTGCCGGGAAGGTGCTCTGGCGCGGCCAGGACTACGGCGGCTGCTGGACGCCGGATCACGCCGCTCTCTACTGCAGCCGCGGCGACGCCCTGGTCAAGGTGAACGCCGAGACCGGCGGCGCGGGGCCGGGCGCGAAGGTGAGCGTGGCCCCCGGCAGCAGCCCCGTCCTCGACGACGGCGTGCTCTACGTCGTGACGACGCCGCCCGGCACCGACGACACCGCCTACCCGCCGCCCTTCGCGGTCGCCGCGCTCGACGCCGACACGCTGCGGAGCGTCTGGCCCGACGGGCCGGTCGGCGGTGGCGAGCTCGCCGGCTTCGGCGCCGGCTCCCCCGCGCTCGACCTCTCCGGCGACGAGGTCGCGGTCGCCGCCTGGAAGGACACCCCCTCCGGGCAGCCGGACGCCACGCAGTTCGAGCTCGACAGGGCGAGCGGCAAGGTGCTCGGCAGCACCCACCTCGGCAAGAGCGCCTTCTTCGAGCGCCCGTGGACGGTGCGCCGCGGGTTCGGCAACGACAAGCTCGAGGTGCTCCAGGGCGACGAGGTGCTGCTCCAGCTCAAGGGGCAGCCCTGGGACACCCAGGACCAGCGGCTGACGACCACCGACGGCAGGCTCGGCCTCGGCTCGTCGCTGTACGACGTCACCACCGGGAAGCCGGTCTGGGAGCGCACCGACCTCGGCGACGACCTCGCCGGGTGGCGCTGGACCGAGGATCGCGCGCAGGTCGCGGTGACGGCGTACGACGCCAAGGCGGGCAAGATGCTGACGACCTACCTCGACGCCGACACCGGCAAGACCCTGTGGTCCGGTCCCGGCACCGACCTGGCGCCGACCGAGACGCCCGACGCCTTCGTCCAGGTGGCGAGCGACTACGCCACCACGTGGACGGTCCAGGCGCTGGACCGCAGCTCCGGCGCGGTCGCGTGGGAGAAGGACATCAGCGCGATCGGCAAGGAGGGCTACGACGACGGGATCTCCCCCGGCGGCCCGTACGTCTCCCCCAGCGCCGTGTGGGCGGTCGGGTCGAGCACCCTGGTCGGGTTCACCGGCTTCGCCGGCTGACCGCGCCGACCGACCGCTCAGCGCTCGGCCGCGGCCTTCAGCCCGGCGAGCGTGGTGGCCATCCCGGCCTCCAGCTCGTCGGCGTGGCCGTCGTTGCCGCCCAGCAGCAGCGGCGCGACGATCCGGCTGCCGAGGCTCAGCGAGCGCGGGACCGGACGCCGGTGGACCACCCGGGTGCGCTCGCCGTCGGCCGGGTCGGCCGGGTCGGCCTCGAGCTCCCAGACCCACCGTGCCCCGCTCGACGGGGTGTCCCACACCAGTCGCCGGCCCGGCACGACCTCCGCCACGACCGAGCGGGTCGGCCACACCACGGCCTTGCGCCGGTTGATGCCGAGGTACCACTGACCGACGCGCAGGCCGCCCGGCTTCAGCGGCACCATCCGCACCGTCTCGGGGCTCCACGCGGCGAGCTGGCCGAAGTCGGTCAGCAGCGCCCACACGTGCGCCGCGGGCGCCTCGATCACGGCCTCGGCGCGCAGCTCGCGCGCGGCGTTCCTCGTCATGCGGGCCATCATCGCGGCGTACGCCGGGCCCCACCACCTCCCACGGGAGGAGATGTCAGGCCAGCCAGCGCGCCAGCGCGGTGTGCACCTCGGGGTGGTTGAGCAGCCCGAAGTGGTCGGTGCGGCCGAGATGGAGCACGTCGGCGCCGGGGAAGAGGTCGGTGCCGCGCCGGTCGCGGCCGACCGCGGAGCGCGGCGTGACCAGCAGGTCGCCCACGGCCTGCGCCAGCGGGTGGCGCGCGGAGCGGGTCAGGGTGGCCGAGACCAGGTGGTAGCGGGCGTGCGGCAGTGGCGGCACGTCCTGGGCGAGGCCCTCGATCAGGTCGTGGATGCCGGGCGCCTGCCGGTCGATGATCCGGCCGAAGGCGGCCACCTCGGGCGCCCGGGCGAGGGTGCGGCTGGCGTGGTCGGCGCCGACCGCGAACCACGACCCGAGATGGGGCGTGCCGAGGGTGACGACATCGCTGACCAGGCGCGTCCACGCCGCGGGCCCCTGCCCCTCGGCGACCACCGCCGAGGACGCACGCAGGATCAGCCCGCCCAGCGAATGGCCCACCAGCGCGATCCGGGTGACCTCGGTGGGCCAGGCGTCGACCAGTCGCTGCAGCAGCGACGCCAGCACCACGCCGTTCTCGCGCAGCGGCAGCCCGGTGTTGGCGCGCAGGTAGACGGGGGTCCAGCCCCGCCCGGCCAGGCTCTCGCCGTACGTCGAGCCGACGCGGTCGCGGTGCCGGTTCCAGTAGGCCTCGTTCTCGCACAGTCCGTGGAGGAAGACCACGATCCGCCCGGTCGCCTCCGGGAAGGCGCGGCTCACGCCGGCCGGGGTGAGCGGCACGTCGCGCCCGTCGCGCCGCACGCCCATCTCGATCGCCAGGCGCGGCCGGTCGCGCCGGATCTCCTCGCCGATCAGCCCGTTGACGGCGGCGTTCACGAACCGTCCGCGCGGCCCCGCCTCCAGCTCCGGCCCGAGCCCGGCGGGAAGCCGGGACAGTCCCCTGCTGGCGCCACGGAAGCCGAGCCCGACGGCGCCGTAGACGGTGGCGGCGATGCCACGGTGCAGCACCTCGGCCGGGAGCGCGGCCGGGCCGACGCCTCGGCGTACCAGACCGTGGGTGCGGCGCGCGATCGCCTGGTGGGTGTCGCGGGCGGTCGCCACGACCAGGTCGTCGACCACCGCGCTCGCCAGGGCGAGGGCGTCGACGACGGTGGGGGCAGTGCTCATGGCCGCCAGCCTACCGGATCGAGTGAACAGTCGTGCACTCAATCGGTCCCGTCATGCACCGCACCCGGCATCCCGGTCGCGCCTTCGCGAGAAGGGCGACCCGAATGCCGGGTGCGACGAGCGACGGGAGGCGGGAGGCTCAGGCCTCGGCGGGGGCCTCGTCGTCGGCGGCAGCCTCGTCCTCGGCGGCGTCGGGCTCACCGATGGTGCCGTCGGCCTGCAGGTTCTTCAGCTCGACCACGTTGCCGGCGCCGTCCTTCACGGTGGCGCCCTCGACGAGCAGCTGGAGCGCCTTGCCGCGGCGGATCTCCTGGACCAGCTCGGGCACGTGGTTGTGCTCGAACATGTGGTTGACGAACTCCTGCGGGTCCTGGCCGGACTGCTGCGCACGACGGATCATGTGCTGGGTCAGCTCGCCCTGGTCGACGCCCATCTCCTCCTTGTCGGCGATGTCGTCGAGCAGGAACTGGGCGGCCACGGCGTCGCGGACCCGACGCTCGAGGTCGGCCTCGAACTCCTCCTGGGTCTGCTTCTCGTCCTCGAGGTACTTCTCGAGCGTCATCCCGGCCATCACGAGCTGCTGCTCCAGGTTGGCGCGACGAGCGTTGAGCTCCTCGGTGACCATGGCGTCGGGCAGCGGGATCTCGACCTTCTCCAGCAGCGCCTCGAGAACGGCGTCGCGGGCCGCGGCGGCCTGCTCGAGCCGCTTGCCGCGGGTCAGCCGCTCGCGCACGTCGGCGCGCAGCTCGTCCAGGGTGTCGAACTCCGAGGCCTCCTGGGCGAAGTCGTCGTCGAGGTCGGGGAGCTCCTGCTCCTGGACCTGGGTGACCTTGACGGCCACCTCGACGTCCTGGCCCACCAGGTCGCCGGAGACGAGCTGGGTGGTGAAGGTCTTCTCGTCGTCGACGCCCATGCCGACCAGCGCCTCGTCGAGGCCGTCGATCATGCCGCCGTTGCCGACCTTGTAGGAGAAGCCGGAGATCTCGGCGCCGTCGACGACCTCGCCGTCGTTGGTGGCGACCAGGTCGATGACCACGAAGTCGCCGTCCTGGGCCGGGCGCTCGACGTCGATGAGGGTGCCGAAGCGCTCACGCAGCGCCTCGACCTGCTCGGCGACGTCCTCGTCGGTGACCTCGAGGTCGTCGACGGACGCCTCGATGCCGTCGTACGACGGGAGCTCGAACTCCGGCTTGACGTCGACCTCGGCGGTGAACTCGAGCGGGCCCTGGTCGTCGTACTTGAGGACCTCGACCTCGGGCTGGGCGAGGGGGGTGAGGTTGTTCTCCTGGAGCGCCTCGGCGTACTTGCTGCCGAGGATGTCGTTGAGGGCCTCCTCACGGGCGGCTCCGGGGAACTGGCGCTCGATCACCTGGGGCGGGACCTTGCCGCGGCGGAAGCCGGGGACGTTGATCTGCTTCGCGATCTTCTGGTACGCCGCGTCGAGGCTCGGCTTGAGCTCCTCGAAGGGCACCTCGACGGTCAGCTTGGCCCGGGTCGGGCTCAAGGTCTCGACGGCGCTCTTCACAGGTGTTCTCCTACTTGTACTTGTCCGGGATGGTGCACGGGCCGCCAGGCCCGCCGATCAGGGCGATCTGTCGGGGCGACAGGACTCGAACCTGCGGTCTCCTGCTCCCAAAGCAGGCGCGCTAGCCACTACGCTACGCCCCGCGGAACGGCCCGGCGCTCGGGTGGACGGACCGCACTTCGAGGGGATGACGGGAATCGAACCCGCGTAATCAGTTTGGAAGACTGAGGCTCTACCATTGAGCTACATCCCCGACGGTCCCGACCGGGCTCGCGCCCGGCTGAAGACCACGCGCAATCGTGCCACACGCCCGCGCAAGTGCCCCAACCCGGGCGGTCCCCACCGGGCGGCTCAGGGTGGCTCAGGGCCGCCGGTGGACCACCAGCAGCGCCCGGTCGTCGTCCGGCGAGCCGACGGCGGCGACCAGACGCCGGGCCAGGCCGTCCCACGAGCCGCGCAGCAGCGACTCGGCCTCCCCCATCATGTGGTCGATGCCGAGGTCGATGTCGCGGCGCGGCTCCTCGACCATGCCGTCGGTG
Source organism: Nocardioides nitrophenolicus (assembly GCF_016907515.1). Taxonomy (NCBI): domain Bacteria; kingdom Bacillati; phylum Actinomycetota; class Actinomycetes; order Propionibacteriales; family Nocardioidaceae; genus Nocardioides; species Nocardioides nitrophenolicus. The sequence goes on along the minus strand of NZ_JAFBBY010000001.1, from coordinate 4,387,970 downwards.
TAGAGCAGCAGGCTGTCGCCGGGCGCGAGCCGGCCCCGGTAGCACGCGAAGTCGGCGTCCTCCACGATGCCGAGGACCGGCCCGTCGGGTCGCAGCGGCTTCCACCGGCCCGAGCCGGCCTCGCGCTGGACTGCAGGCGGGTGCCCGGCGGAGCGCAGCTCGAAGGTCCCGGTGCACAGGTCGACCGAGACGTGGACGGCGGTCGCGAAGCCCTCCTCCCAGGCGCGCTGGAGCAGGTAGTCGTTGGCCGCCGGGAAGAAGCGGTCGGGCGGCAGCGCGGCGACCAGGCCGCCCATCGCGCCGGAGAGCTGGAGGGCGCGGGTGCCGGCCGCCTCTCCCTTGCCGGACACGTCGACGACGACCAGCTCGATCCGCCGGCCCCGGTCACTGGCGGTGGCGACCACGAAGTCGCCGGCGAACGGCGAGCCCCCGGCCGAGGAGAGCGCCGACTCGACCAGCCATTCCTCCGGGAGCTCGGGGATCTCGCCCTGCGCCAGGATCCGGTCGCGCAGGTCGACGAGCATCGACTGGCCGCGCAGCGGCCCGACCCCGACGTGGTCGCGCCGCAGCGACAGGCCGATCACCAGCAGGCACAGCCCGTACATCACGCAGAGGGCGACGACGACCCGCACCTGGTAGGTCTCCTGCAGCAGCGCGGCGCAGCTGAGCGCGAACATGATGTACGTCGCGAACCACCGCAGCAGCCGGTTGCTGAGGAACAGGATGCCGATCACCAGCGGCAGGAAGACCAGGTTGACCGGGACGTCCTCGGGCTCGACGGCGATGCCGGCGACCACCGCCGCGGCCACGAGCGCGAGGAAGGCGGCGAGCCCGACGTCGGAGCGCAGCCAGCGCCGACCGCGGTTCATCGCGCCGCTCCTCGTCCCGCCCGGGACCGGAACACCGGCTGGCAGCGCGGGCACCAGAACAGGTTGCGCCCGCCGAGGACCTGGGTGCGCACGGTCCCCTGGCACACGTGACACGGCTGGCCGGTGCGCCGGTAGACGTAGACCTCGCCGCCGTGGTCGTCGACCCGCGGCGGGCGGCCCATCGCCTCGGGTGTGTGCTCGGGCCGGACGGTGTCGATCCGCCCGGTCCGCACCCCCTCGCCCATCAGCACCACCAGATCGTCCCAGATCGCACCCCACTGCGTACGGCGAAGCGTGCGACCCGGCCGCAGCGGGTGGATGCGGTGCCGGAACAGCACCTCGGCGCGGTAGACGTTGCCGACTCCGGCGAGCACGCCCTGGTCCATCAGCAGGGTGCCGATCGGCGCGCTGCTGCGCGAGATCCGGGCCCACGCCCGCTCGGGATCGGCGTCCGCGCGCAGCGGGTCGGGGCCGGCCTTCGCGACGACCGCGGCCCGCTCGGCGGCGGTGACGAGCGCGCACGTGGTGGCGCCGCGCAGGTCGGCGTACGCACCGGGCCGGGCCAGCCGCAGCCGGACCTGGCCCACGGGCGGCGGGATCTCCGTCACGCCGTCGCGGACCTCGAAGGTGCCGTAGAGGCCGAGGTGGACGTGGACGAACCGCTCGCCCTCGAACCGGATGAACAGCTGCTTGCCCCAGGCGTCGGCGTCGACGAGCAGCGCGCCGTCGAGTCGAGCGGCGGATTCGGCGAACCGGCCCTGAGGGCTCCCGACCTGCACGCGGCTCCCCCCGAAGACCGCGGTCAGCTCGCCGGCGAGGCGATGGAGGGTATGACCCTCGGGCATCAGTCCTGGTGTCCGAGAGCGGACTCGGGCAGCGGCGGCAGCTCGCCCGTCGTCTCGTACGACGACAGCTGGCCGATGCGCCGCACGTGGCGCTCGTCGCCGGGGAACGGGGTGGCCAGGAACACCTCGACCAGACGCGTCATCTCCTCGAGGGTGTGCATCCGGCCGCCGACGGCGACCACCCAGGCGTCGTTGTGCTCGCGGGCCAGGGTCGCAGTCTCCTCGGACCAGGCCAGGGCCGCGCGGATGCCGCGCACCTTGTTGGCCGCGATCTGCTCGCCGTTGCCGGAGCCGCCGATGACGACGCCGAGGCTGTCGAGCCCCTGCTCCCGGTCGGCGCGCACGCCCTCGGCCGCGCGCAGGCAGAAGACGGGATAGTCGTCGAGCGCGTCGTAGACGAAGGGACCGTGGTCGACCGGCTCGTAGCCGTGCTCGGTCAGCCAGCCGATCAGGTGGGACTTGAGCTCAAGGCCGGCGTGGTCGCAGCCGAGGTGAACGCGCATGGCAGCGATTGTCTCAGGCGGTGGTTTGGGGAGTGGGTGGCGGGCTTGGGATTCATCACGGGATGTAGGCGAATCCGAGCTTCTGTAGCGGAGTTCCGCTACAGAAGCGGCCACTCGTCTACATCCCGTGATGAATCCCCGGCACCCCGGACCCGCCCCTCAGATCTGGTGCAGGCGGCGGGCGGCCTCCGCGATCGACCCGCTGATCGACGGGTAGACCGTGAACGTCTGGGCCAGCTGGTCGGCGGTGAGCCGCTCGGTCACGGCCAGGGCGACCGGGTGGATCAGCTCGGACGCGCGCGGGCCCACGACGACGCCGCCGAGCAGGCTGCGCGAGCCCGGCGCGACGAAGAGCTTCACGAAGCCGTCGACGATGCCCTGCATCTTGGCGCGGGCGTTGGTGGCGAGCGGCTGCATGATCACCTCGGCGAGCACCTCCCCCGCGTCGACCTGCCGCTGGGTGACGCCGACGGTCGCGATCTCGGGGGCGGTGAAGACGTTGGAGGCGACCACGGAGAGGTCGAGCGGCTGTACGGCGTCGCCGAGCACGTGGGCCATCGCGATCCGGCCCTGCATGGCCGCCACCGAGGCCAGCATGAACACGCCCGTGCAGTCGCCCGCGGCGTAGACGCCCGGGGCCGACGTACGGGAGACGCGGTCGACCTTCACGAACCCGCCGTCGTCGAGGACGACGCCGGCCGACTCCAGACCGATGCCGGCGGTGTTGGGGACCGAGCCGAGGGCCAGGATGCAGTGGGAGCCGGTGACCTCGCGGCCGTCCTGCAAGGTGACCGTGACGACGTCGCCGGCACGGCTGACCGACTGCATCCGCGAGCGCGACAGCACCGTCATGCCGCGGCGGGTGAGCACGTCCTCGAGCACCTGCGCGGCGTCCTGGTCCTCGCCGGGCAGCACCCGGTCGCGCGAGGAGACGAGGGTGACCGGGATGCCGAGCGACTGGTAGGCACTGGCGAACTCCGCGCCGGTGACACCCGAGCCGACCACGATCACGTGCTCCGGCAGCTCGGCGAGGTCGTAGACCTGCTCCCAGGTGAGGATCCGCTCCCCGTCGGGCTGAGCGGTGTCGAGCACCCGGGGCCGGGCGCCGGTCGCGACCAGCACCGCGTCGGCGTCGTACGTCGACTCGGTGCCGTCGGCGAGGGTGGCCACCACCCGGGACGGACCGTCGAGGCGCCCGCGGCCGTGGACGACGGTGACGCCCTCCCGGGCCAGCCGGCTCTCGATGTCGGCCGACTGGGCCAGGGCGAGCGCCTTGACCCGCTCGTTGACCCGGGCCAGGTCGACGCGGGGCGCCGCGACGTCGATGCCGAGCTCGCCGGCCTCGCCGAAGTCGGTCATCACCTCGGCGGTGGCGATCAGGGTCTTGCTCGGCACGCAGTCGGTCAGCACCGCCGAGCCGCCGACCCCGTCGGAGTCGACGACCACGACCTCGGCCCCGAGCTGAGCGGCCACCAGGGCCGACTCGTAGCCACCGGGTCCCCCACCGACGATCACCACGCGCGTCATGCCGCCATTCTTGCAAGCGGCGCCCGCGCCCTACGATTCCGCCATGCGCCTGTCCCGAGTCGTCACCCCCGTCGCCGCCGCCCTGCTCGCCACGGCGGTCGCCGCCTGTGCCCCGGCGGAGGACGAGCCCGCACAGAGCGGCGAGAGCGCGTCCGCCGACGAGTGCGCCGTCGCCGACCTGCCCCTGGTCAAGAAGGGCGTGCTCACCGTCGGCACCGACTCGCCCGCCTACGAGCCCTGGTTCGTCGACGACGACCCCACCAACGGCGAGGGCTTCGAGTCCGCCGTGGCGTACGCCGTCGCCGAGGAGCTCGGCTTCACCAAGGACCAGGTCAGCTGGGTGACGGTGCCGTTCAACAACTCCTACAAGCCCGGCAAGAAGGACTTCGACTTCGACATCAACCAGATCTCGATCAACCCCGAGCGCGAGAAGGCGGTCGACTTCTCCGACGGCTACTACTCCGCCGCTCAGGCCGTGATCGTGCTGAAGGACAGCCCCGCCGCAAAGGCGACCTCGCTGGCCGACCTCGCGAAGTTCAAGATCGGCGCCCAGACCGGCACCACCTCGCTGACCGCTGTCCGCGACGTGATCAAGCCCGACCAGGATCCGCTGGTCTTCCAGAACACCAACAACGCCAAGCAGGCGATGCTCAACGGGCAGGTCGACGCGGTCGTCGCCGATCTCCCGACCGCCTTCTACATCAGCGCCGTGGAGATCGAGGACAGCACGCTGCTCGGGCAGTTCCAGTACGACGGCGGCGAGCCCGAGGAGTTCGGCCTGCTGTTCGAGAAGGGCAGCAAGCTGGTCCCCTGCGCCAACCGGGCCCTCGCCACCCTCGAGGAGAACGGCACCCTCGACGACATCCAGCAGAAGTGGCTGTCCGACGCGGTCAGCGTGCCCGAGCTGCAGTGAGCGAGCCGGCCACCGACTGGCGGCCGAGCGAGCGGGAGCTCGCGCGCCGTCGTACCAGATCCCGCCAGCGGCGGCACCGCATCGTCGTCGCCAGCATCGCGACCGTCGTCGTGATCGGCCTGCTCGGCGCGGCCCTCCTGCTGTCGCCGGGCTGGCCGCGGGTGCGGGCGACCTTCCTCGACTGGCACCACGCCCGGGAGTCCCTGCCCAGCATCACCGAGGGCTTCTGGATCAACGTCAAGATGTTCCTGATCGCGGAGCCGCTCATCCTGGTCGCCGGGCTGGCGCTCGCGCTGATCCGGCAGGCGCGCTCGGCGTGGCTGGTGCCGCTGCGCGGGCTCGCGATCGTCTACACCGACGTCGTGCGTGGCATCCCCACCCTGCTGCTGGTCTTCCTGTTCGCGTTCGGCATGCCGGCGCTCGGGCTGGCCGGACTGCCGACGAGCCTGTTCTTCTGGGCGACCACCGCGCTGGTGGTGTCCTACTCGGCGTACGTCGCCGAGGTGTTCCGTTCCGGCATCGAGTCGGTGCACCCCTCCCAGCTGGCCAGTGCCGAGGCGCTGGCGCTGTCACGGGCCCAGACGATGCGCCACGTCGTGGTCCCGCAGGCGGTGCGCCGCGTCGTGCCCCCGCTGCTCAACGACTTCGTGTCGCTGCAGAAGGACACCGCGCTCGTCGCCTCGGTCGGGCTGTTCGACGCGCTGTACGCGGCCGCCGACTACGCGAACTACAACTTCAACTACACCCCCTACCTCGTCGCGGCGGTCTTCTTCATCGCGATGACCGTGCCGCTCGCCCGGCTGTGCGACGTGCTCGCGCGACGGCTGGCTCGGCGCGAGCGGGCAGGAGCACTCTGATGACCGCGCTGCTCGACGTCCGCGACGTCCGCAAGACCTACCCGCGCCACGACGAGCCGGGCCGGCGGGTGGTCCTCGACGACCTCTCCCTCACCGTCTCGTCCGGCGACGTGGTCTGCCTGATCGGCTCGTCGGGATCCGGCAAGTCCACGCTGCTGCGCTGCCTGGACCTGCTCGAGCCGATCGACGACGGCGTCATCGAGTTCCGAGGTCGCGAGATCTCCGACCCGCTCGTCGACCCCCGCGATGTACGCCGCGACATCGGCATGGTGTTCCAGGCCTACAACCTGTTCCCGCACCTCAGCGTCCTCGACAACTGCACCCTCGCTCCCCGCAGGGTGCACGGCATCCCGGCGGCCGCCGCGAAGGACAAGGCCCGCGAGCTGCTGCACCGCTTCGGGCTCAGCGAGCACGTCGACAAGCACCCCGACCGCCTCTCCGGCGGCCAGCAGCAGCGGGTCGCGCTGGTCCGCGCGCTGTGCACGGACCCCGCGCTGCTGCTGCTCGACGAAATCACCGCCGCGCTCGACCCCGAGCTGGTCGGCGAGGTCCTCGACATCGTCCGCAGCCTCGCCGAGGCCGGAACCACGATGGTGCTGGCCACCCACGAGATGAGCTTCGCCCGCGAGGTCGCCTCCCACGTGTGCTTCCTCGACGGGGGGCGGATCGTCGAGGAGGGCCCGCCGGCGCAGGTTCTCGGCGCGCCGGAGCAGGCGCGGACCCGCGAGTTCCTGCGCCGGGTGCTGCCCGAGGCGTGACCCGGTGCGGGGCCGTTGAGCAACGGGCGGCGTCCGCCTATGCTGAACTGAATTCAATTGATTTCAGGAGAGCCGATGCCCACCTACGTCCTCGTCCACGGCGCCAACTACGGCGCCACCAGCTGGCGCCTCGTCGTCCCTCACCTCGACGGCCCCGCACTGGCGGTCGACCTGCCCGGGCGCGGCGCCCGACCGGCCGACCTGAGCCAGGTCACCTTCGACGACTTCGTCGCGGCCGTCGAGGAGGACGTCGTCCGGGCGGACGTGCGGGACGCCGTCCTGGTGGCGCACTCCGCCGGCGGGCTGACCGCCGCCCACCTCCTCAACCGGATCCCCGAGCGGTTCCGCTCCTGCGTGCTGGTCGCGTGCCCGATCCCGCCGCACGGCCAGGCGATCGTCGACAACATCGACCCCGGGATCCGGGAGGCGGTGCTCGCCGGCTCGGGCGACGGCACCTACCTGCTGGACGAGGAGACCGCGCGGACCGCGCTCTGCAACGACCTGGACGCGGAGACGACCGCGGCGGCACTGGCCGAGATGACCGCGGACACCACGGCCCTGCTCTCCGAGGTCGCCGACCTGAGCGGACTGCGCGCGCTGGGGCGGGTGACCTACGTGCGCACCACCCTCGACCAGACCCTCCCCCCGGCCCAGCAGGACGCGGCCATCGCCGCGATCGGCGACTGCACCGTCGTCGACCTGGAGGCGGGCCACCTGGCGATGTACTCACGCCCCGCGGAGCTCGCCGGCGTCATCGTCGCCCGCGGCTGAGGCACTCCCCCCGGCCACTCCGCCGTCCAGCGACATCACGCCTTCACCTGGTTGAAACAACAACTACCTAGCGTCGCGTTCTCTCGGGTTTCCCCCATGAGTCAGGAGAGAACGTTCGATGAAGGTGATCAGTGCGCCCACGCGGCGCCTGCTCGCGCTCGCGCTGGCCGCGAGCGCGCTGGGCGTGCCGGCGGCCGCCGGCGCAGCGCCCCAACCCCAGGTCACGGCGGCGGCACCGCAGGCCGCCCTCCCCGATCCCCTGGACCGCGGCGGCTACACCCCCGAGACGATCCAGGAGGCCAAGCTGGGCCTGGTCTCGCTGCAGGAGCCCGCCTCCGACGGCACCGCCCCGGCGGCCGGCACGGCGCGGGCCGCCGAGCAGTTGGAGATCCGGGGCGCGCTCTACTACCCCGAGGACCGGACCGAGCCGTCGCCGGTGATCGTGCTGGTGCACGGCAACCACGGCTCCTGCGACGCCGGCCAGGACACCACGACGGCGTCCTGCGCCCAGTTCAAGCGCAACGAGGCGGGCTACGCCTACCTCGGCGAGAACCTGGCGACCTGGGGCTACACGACCTTCTCGGTCTCCCAGGACCAGCTGATGATGCGCCAGGACAACCCCAAGGGCAAGGGCATGCACCAGCGGCGCAAGCTCATCGCCGCCACCCTGGACGCCCTCAGCGCGGCCAACCAGCCGGGCGGGCTGCCCGTCGACGCGCACACCACCATCGGCACCACCCTGGTCGGCAGGCTCGACATGACCCGGATCGGCCTGATGGGCCACTCCCGCGGCGGCGACGCGGTCACCAGCTTCATCGACTACAACCGGATCCGCACCGACGGGCCGCGCTACCCCCTGCGCGGCGTGATCTCGCTGGCGCCGGTCGACTACGAGCGCAAGGCGCCGTACGGGACGCCGTACCTGTCGATCCTGCCGTGGTGCGACGGCGACGTCTCCAACCTCCAGGGCGCCCGGTTCTTCGAGCGCAGCCAGTACGTCAACGCCGACGACCCGTTCCCGCGGATCCAGTCGTCACAGCTCGGCGCCATCCACAACTGGTACAACACCGTCTGGTTCGCCGACGGGCAGGACGGCGGCAATGTCGCCGACGCAGCGTGCGGCGACTCGCGGCCGACCGACAGCAGCAACGTGCAGCCCCACAACCTGCGGCTCACCGGCGCGGCCAGCTACGCACCGTGGTCGTACGTCCTGGACAACTCCGACACCTACAACCCGCTGGTGAACACCAAGATCTCCGGCGACCCGGCGCGGATGGGCGACCAGGAGAAGATCGGTCTCGCCACGATGGGTGCCTTCTTCCGTCGGTACGTCGGCGGCGAGGGCGCGTTCGAGCCCTACCTGACCGGCGAGCTGTCGGACACGCCGAGCCACGAGCAGATCCCGGCGTCGGCCTGCCCGACGAGCGAGACGGGCACCCGGATCGCCTGCGCGGAGCGGGTCTCGACGAGCTACTTCCCCTCGGCCGAGGAGCGGGTCGACGTGATCCGGCCCGAGATCACCAACCCCCTGGGCCTCAACGCCCTCGGCGGCACGCTGAGCGGGAGCGGGTTCGTCAACCCCTACCTCACCGACGGCGGGGTGTCCCCGCGGCCGAAGACCACCGCGGGCGGCTACGACTGGTGCAACCCCGAGCCCGACGACTTCGCGCCCGCGCAGCTGGGCAAGGGCAGCCAGCCCACCGCCGCCAAGGCCTGCCCGCTGCCGGGGAAGGCAGCGCTCGGCGGCCAGAACGGCACCCGGGAGAACGCGCCGGTCAACCACTCCTACGGGCGTCAGCTGGCGCTGGCCTGGGAGTCCGGCGGTGACGCCGTGCTGACGGCCGACATCCCGGCCGCCTCCGGCGACGTCAGCGGCCTCAAGGCGCTGGCCCTGGGCGCGGACGTCAACTTCTTCGACACCCGCAACCCGGGGGCCGACTCCGAGGAGCGCACCTACGACCCGGCGTCCACCACCCAGGACTTCCAGATCGTGCTCACCGACGCCGCCGGCCACCAGGGCGTCGTGAACGCCGGCGACCCGCGGTGGGGCAACGCGCTGCACATGTCGACGGGCACCCAGACCGCGCGGACGCATGTCGTCCTCGACCAGATCCGGGTGCCGCTGACCGAGTTCGCCGGTCAGGGCGTCGACCTCACCGCGGTCGACTCGCTCGAGCTGCGCTTCGGCGGCGAGGGCCTGCCGCAGTCCGGCTCGATCCAGCTCGCCGACGTCCGCTTCCAGGAGGCCGCCGTCGACGAGCCGCTGGTCCTCTCCGACGGCACCGACGTCGACCAGGGCGCGGGCCACGGCCCGCCGGCGACGGGTCCCGACCCGGCCGACTTCCTGGCGGAGACCGACAACACGCCGGGCAACGTCTCCCTGGTCGACACCACCGGCGAGGCCGCGGCCAACACCACCTGGGTGGTCGACGACGACCGCGCCCAGTGCCCCGACGCCAACTACACCTCGATCCAGACCGCCGTCGACTTCGCCTCCCCGTGGGACACGATCGTGGTCTGCGAGGGTGTCTACGAGGAGTCCTCGACGCCGGTCTCCGGTCCGGGCAACCCGGTCGCGACCGGTGCGCTGAACGGCCTGACCATCACCAAGCCGCTGACGATCAAGGGCGCCGGTGCCGACAAGGTCACCATCAAGCCCGACCAGTCGATCAGCGACCTGGCCGGCCTGACGCCGTACCTGCGCGACGGCGGCGGCAACGTCATCACCGTCTCGCGCCAGTCCCTCGGCTCCACCGACACCAACGAGATGTTCGTCGACATCTCGGGCGTCTCGGTGACCTCCGGATCGACCTGGGCCGAGGCGGGCATCGCCTTCTTCGGCGCGGCGGGCCGGGTGTCGGAGAGCAAGGTCGGCCCGCTCCGCACCGCGAGCGACGCCGGCGAGCTGGCCGCGCACCCGCACGGCTGGGGCGTCGTCAAGACCGGAGTCGTCCAGGGCGCCGGGCCCGGCACCGTCGAGTCGGAGGTCACCGTCGCGGACAGCCAGGTCACCGGCTACCAGACGGGCGGCATCCTGTTCGACGGCGCCAAGGGCGTCGACGGGGCACCGGCCACCACGGCCCGCACCGGCATCATCCAGAACGGCTACGTCGTCGACACCGCCGTGACCGGTACGCCGGGATCCGTCTTCGCGCAGACCGGCGTGAAGTTCACCAGCGGCATGCAGGGATTCGTGCGCGGCAGCCGGATCACGGGCAACTACTACAAGCCCGATCCGTCGAAGTCGTACGGCATCCTGCTGGCCGACGCCGGCACCGAGCGCTCGCTGTTCGGTGAGTCGAGCATCGTCACCGGCAACGGGTGGGCGGTCTACAACGGCACCGCCGACCTGGCCGCCGTCCGCACCGACGCGCCCTTCGCGCTGAGGACGAGCTACGTCGGCACCGGCAACCCCGTCGCCGGCGGACCCGCGGACCCGGCCAACGGCCTCGAGGCGATCTCGGGCAGCGGCTCGGTCACCCTCGCGTCCCGGCAGTCGACCATCCCGGCCGGCATCCCCACGGGTCCCGGCTCCGTGGCGGACGATGCACCCACCGCAGCCCTGGTCGATCCCGCCGACGGCGTCTCGGTCAAGATCGGCGAGACCCTGCGCCCGGTGGCCCTGGGCCGCGACGACCACGCCCTCCGCTCGGCCCGCCTGCTGGTCGACGGCAAGGTCGTGGAGACGCTCGCCCACGCGCCGTACGTCTTCGGGTGGACGCCCGGCGCGGCGTACGGCGGGAAGTCGGTCACGCTGTCGACCGAGGTGACCGACAGCGCCGGCCAGACCACGACCTCGGCGCCCGTCACCGTCAAGGTGACCCGGGAGGTCGTCACGCCCACCGCCACCGTCGTCGGCCTGACGAAGAACAAGAAGAAGGGCGAGGCCACCGTCTCGGTCGCCGTCAACACCGCCGGCACCCTCACCCTCACCGGCCCCAAGGTCGCGACGAAGACCGTCACGACCACCGGCGCCGAGACCGCCACGGTCGTCGTCAAGGCGAAGGGCAAGCTGAAGAAGCAGCTGCGCAAGAAGGGGAAGGCGAAGGTGACGCTCACCCTCACCTTCACCTCCGCGGGCGGCACGGTCACGGTGAGTCAGGTGGTGAAGCTGGTCAGGCGGCGCTGACCGGAGCCGCAGGCAGCATCGGCACCATCCTCGCGGGGTGCCGATGCTGCCCGGGCGGTGCGACCCCGTCGTACCCGGCATTCGAGTCGTGGATCCGGTCGGGACACGACACAGATGCCGGGTACGACGGGCCAAGGACGAGCAAGACCCCGCCTCGACGTACGAGGCGGGGTCCTGGCCTGAGTCGAGCTAGAGGTTGATCTTCTGACAACCCACCGTTTGACGAGGCTGGCCAGCGTTGGCCACCGTGATTTCGGCGCTCTGACCTGCGCAGACAGCGTTGGCAGAGCATGAATCGCTTCGGCCCGAGACGGACATGCTGTGTACCCATCGTGTACCGGGCACCGAGGCACAGCCCTCGCCGCGACTCGTGGCCGTCGGAAGACGGCGGCTTTGACACACCGATGTCAAAGCTTCGCGGGGCTACTTCTCACAGCGAGCTAGAGACGTTGCGAGGAGACCAGAGACAAATGCCCATCTTGAGTTCCACCGAGCCTGCCCAAGAGATAGTCCGCTGCATCGAACACTCCGACACCCTGCACCTTGGGTTCCCCGGCCAGTCCCGGCTGACCATCGCCCGTCGCGACACCATCTGGGTGGGCGGGGAGCAGTTCTGGGAGGCGTGGTGCAGCGGCCCCTATCCCACCAACGGATTCCATCGCCAGGCCTTCGACCGCGCCAAGGAGCACGGTGAGCTGTACGTGTACCGCATGCTGGAGGAAGGCGTCGGCGGAGCACTCGCCTGGGAAGGCCTCTGCGGCAGGTGCGAGATCGGGGTCAGCGGCAGCAGCGCGTTCTCCGTGATGGACCGGTACGTCCAGCACACATGCCGTCGCGCAGAGCCGGGCCGGCCAACCAGCATTCCATCCGCTCCGGACGGACCCCAGGGATCAGTAGGGGAGGAGATCCCGCCCGTCAACACCCAGGACATCAGCGATTGAGTACAAGGTCTTCAACTCGAGGTTCAACTCAGTTTCCGTGTGACGAGAACGCTCAATCTTCTGCACCAAGTTCTTCGAGTGGCCAGCAAGGTACGCCAGCCGCTCCTGGGTCAGGCCTTGATCCGTTCTCAGCCGGTGCACCCGCTCGCCCAACCGTCGGGAGTGATCAGCGGTCCAAGGCACTAGAGCATCGTTCCGAGGGGGCCTCCTGTAGGCCACCATTCAAGAAGAGCCCTCTCAAAGTGGTCTAGAGTCAGGCGCGAGTAGCCACTACTCAACCGAACGTTGCTGGGAGGAAACGTGACCAACGATGAGAAGCGAGCCCCAGACGGCCTCGCGCCCATCCAGGCCAGTGGCCCAACCACTCCCCCACCTGGACTTCCTCCGCCCGCGTCGCCGCCTGCCGGCCAGATGCCGGGCCCGACTCCGCCCTCACGCGGCCCCTCCAGAACGCTGGTTGCGGCGCTGGTCGGCATCCTCGCCGCCGCACTCATCGCAGCCGTCGTCATCCTGGCGATCTCTGGCGGCGATGACCTCGCGGCACCGCAACCGAAGACGGGTCCGAAGGTTGCCGTTGTCGGGGACACCATCAGTCCCGCCGACGGCATTGAGGTCGAGCTGGAGGCGGTGCTTCCTGCTACCGGTGACGCCCGCGCCGGAAACCGTCTACCCAACACGCCGCCTTTCGTCGCAAGCGCCCGCGTCAAAGCATGCGTGATCAAACCTCTGGCAGCCGGGCTTGCGCTCAACCTCAGTCCTGACCGCTTTGGAACCGAGTTGCCACACCACGGCATGGCGGACTTCGAGGACGCATTCGACTTTGAGTTCGACTTCGACCAGACCTCTGATCGGGAACCCAGCTACCCGGAGTCGGTGACCTTCAGCGAATCAACGCCGGTAGATACCTGCCAAGAGGGATGGATCCAGCTCCCGCTCGAGGCTGAGCCGTTCGCGCCGACCGCCGATTACGTCGCAGACCACTACAACATCTTGATCACGCTGAGTTCGGGCGACTTCATCGGCTGGCGGGTCACGCCCGGCGCACTCTCTCCGTCCGACTCAGGTCTCCCCAAGGCCTTCGAGATGCCCGGCACCGACACGGTCGGCGCCACCCAAGACCAGAGCGACGGCTTCCCCGTGACACTTGTCAGCATCGAGACACCCGCCACGGGCACATATCGGGCCACCGTCAAGATCTGCGACCTCTATCGCGAGGAGTGGAGGAACGACACGGCGTTCGGCCCGATGGTCGCCAGAGCCGCTGACAGCCCGGACGTGAACCGCGGGCCCGGGACCGTGCTCGCAGAAGGTGTTGAAAGCAAGAACTTCAAAGCCGTGTCCGGGGGCGACAACTGCAGCGTCGGGGCATTCGACTTCGCCATTGCGACCGAGCTCCCCGACGGAGGGTTCTGGCTCACAGCTGGCGAGGACAACTCCGGCTGGGGCCGCGGCCTCGAGTTCTGGGTCCCAGTGTCCTGATTCAGCAAGTCGGGCTCAGACCCTTGGCGGCCCTCTACCCCGCCGCCCCGGCGTCGGCTGCCGTAACGGAGCATTCCTCGGGGTTGGTCACGCCGTAGTACTTGGTTCCACGGCTGGTGTAGATCCAGCCATTGCTGCCTTGATTGCCCTTGACCTGAGCATTAGAGGGGGCAGCCGTGACCTCCAGGCAACGGGTTTCCGAACCGGACACCAGGGGTGCCGGGAGCACAGCTGCCGGCCACCGTCAACCTCAAGCGGGCCGGGGCGACGGACCCAGACTCGCTCCTCGGTCGATTGATGAGTACGACCGGTCAAGGTCACAGAGCCGTCCGCCGGCTCAGATAAGGAGAGGAATCCGTCGGACGTCGGGCGTACGGTCCTTGCCGTGGCAGAGACCTACGCGGAAGACCTCAACCTGGACCCGGGACAGTTCCCGGAACTCAACCGACGGTTCTTCGCTGCGGATCGGGGTCCCCACCTCTTTATCCGGCACCGCATGAGAGGCCTGATCCTCGCCGCCAGCAGCGATGAAGAGATCCGAGCAAAGGTGGAGAGTGGGCTCACTCTCGGCGAGCTGCGGCTGACGGCTCCCGACCACAATGGGCCACTCGGCGAGGATGGAGTGGCCGAGGTTGCCGCTCTCGATGCCATCGTGTTGTTTCACCACGCCGCCGAGACCCTGCTCCAACTCTTCTTTGTCCTCGAAGCTGCGCCCGCCTGCCCGTGGCTGGAGATCGCCAAGATCAAGCGAGAACACCGCCTCATGACCAAACGCTTGCGGAATTTGAGGAGCCAGTACAAGTCGCAGAAGACCAAGGAAGCACTGGTCCGCGTGTTCTGTGCGCAGGAACTGTCGGGCCCGGAGAACATCGAGAAGGAGCAGTGGGCTGACATTGTGCTCGGCTTGCGGCTTGTCGTCGCCGAGGCAGCGAAGAGGTTTCAAGAGGAGACCAACCTCTACAACTCAGCGAAGCACGGGCTCAGCGCAGTGACGGGGCGGGCAACACTCCGGCTGGGCGAGGAGTCCAACCCACTGATCGACATGCGCGGCCCGTCTCTCACCATCCTTGAGCCGAGGCCCACCGGCGCTGGCACAGGACACAAGTGGCACGAAACGACCAGATGGGTGGAGACCGAGAAGACGGTTGCAATGACCGGCTTGATGGCCCATCTGATCGAGAACGCCTGGCACATCGCACGAGCCACCTATGCAGACGGCCCGAGGGACACCCGTCTCCGCTACCTGTCTGGCGCCCAGGTCGACCAGATGCTCCACGGCGACTACCCCGAGACCGGCTACAAGATGACGGTCACAGAGTTTCCGATGCCGTTGCTCTACCGGTCAGCCCCCGCAGCCCTCGGTGGGCCCGAGGACGACTCAAGTCACACGGGAGCACTTGACCCCCGCATGGCCTCGTTTCAGGTGGGGCACCGGCGGCCGCGGGAGAGCTGAGCGCCGCTCGGAACAGCAAGCCGGCCGCCGGAGTGTCGCCCAACTGCTCGCTGGCCGGAGTCCACGAACTCCGCCGGGGCAGAGCGCGGATTTCACCTGCCTAATCAGAATTCTGACCTTGGCGGCGTTCATCGGCGACATTGGGAAACATGTCCACCTCAAGGCTATTTTTGATGCGTGAAATAGAGTACGATAAACGAGTATTAAGTAAACAAAGGTAGCCTCCTCGAACATCGACAGGACAAATGGCTGGACGTGAAGTTTCCTCGCTTCGCGCTTCCCTCTCGGCCTTTGAGCAGACCTTCGATTCCTCGGCGTACATCGACTCGGTCCGACAGCACGACCTTGCAGAGAACACCCACCGGGCCTACTCCGGGGACTACCGCCACTTCGTGAGTTGGTGCGATCGCGCAGGCCTCTCCCCCGGCGAGGTCTCCGAAACCACGCTGCTGCTGTACCTCACCTACTGGGGCAGCCCGGACACCCACCGGTCTTGCGAACGCTGCATCCGCCTGGCAGCCCTCCGCACCGTTGCCGGGGACAAGTCGCTCAAGGTCTCCACATTGCAACGGCGCCTCTCCGGGATCCGTGCAACTCTGCGCAGCCTCGGGACGCCGGGCGTGACCTCACCCGATCATGACGTGTTGGCGGCAACGCTCAACCATCTGCGCCGGGAGCAGGAGTACCGACCGCGGAAGGCTCAGGCCATCTCCGAACGGCTCATCGTGCAGATGGCCAACGCCTGCGCCCAGGACCGCAAGGGCTTACGGGATCGGGCACTGCTGCTCACTGGCTACCTCGGAGGGCTCCGCCGATCCGAGATCGTTGGCCTGGACCTCGCGGATGTCGGGTTCCTCCCCGAGGGCGTCCGGCTGCTGATCCGGAACAGCAAGACGGACAGGAGCCGCGAGGGGCAGACCGTTCACATCCCCCTTACCCGCCACGCCGGGACCTGCGCCACGAGGACACTCCGCCATTGGATCGAGGTCCGTGGCGACGGATCGGGGCCGCTGTTCCAGAGCATGCACCGCGGCGGGGTTCTCCGCGATACCCGCCCCGCGCCCGTGCTCGTGGACCGGCTGGTCAAGCAGTACGCCGCCCAGGTCGGCGAGGCCTCCGACCTGTACTCAGCTCACTCACTCCGCTCCGGCTTTGCCACCTCGGCAGCCCGAGCCAGCGCGCCGGTGAGCGCCATCAAGGACCAGACCAGGCACCGAAGCCTCGTCTCGCTGGAGCGGTACATCCACGAGGGCCGTGCCTTCGAGGACTCTGCCGTCCACTTCCTCAAGACCCTCTGAAAGGAACAGTGATGACCAAGACGGACCGCCGCAGGCGCCGGAGGTTCTCGTACAAGTACAAGGCGCGGATCGTTGCGGCCATCGACGCGGCACCACGCGGGAGCAAGTTGCCGATCCTCGTGCGGGAGGACCTGGACTACAGCCACATCCGCAAGTGGCGGGGCCAGCTGGCCAGACCAGAGTCCGACCGCATGCGGCGCCGGTTCACCGACGAGTACAAGCACGCCATCGTCGCTGAGTACGACGCTGCACCGCGTGGGACGAGGCTGCCGATCCTGGTGCGCGAGGACCTCGCTTACAGCCACATCCGCAGCTGGCGCAGACAGTTCGCGAGCTCCGAATAGCTGCATGCCCGATCCGGCCGATTCAGGAGGAACCACGATGTACGACCCAAATGACCCCTACGGGATGCAGGACCCCTACTACCGGCCTGAGCCGCCTCCCCCGCCACTCATCCCTGCAAACGACCCCGTGGTGATGACGGTGGTCCTGGTCATCCTGGTCCCGCTGCTCATCGTCCTCGCCTTAGTGATCTGGTGAGCGCGGCCATGGCGAGCAGCATCAAATGGCTGGGCAGGCCCAGGTGGTCGACGTGGGTCCTCACTGTGTTGATCGCCGTGGTCACGATCCTCGGCCTCAACATCGAGGACGCACGTCCGGCCGAGGCATCAGCCCCGGCAATGAGCTCCGCAATCGGCCCAGCCCAGAACAACTCGGTCCTGCCTCGGTCTGCATTGCCGTCAAGGGCTGACGAGGACTCCGCCGATCCCTCCGAATCCCTCGACCCGGTTGCAACTGCGCAGCAGGCGAAGAACACTTCCACCTTGTTCGGCGCCTGCCACTATCTTGCCTACTGCCGGTGGTGGAAGGTCAACGCGATGCCGATGCCATCGGTGGGCCTGACCTCGATGTCTCAGCTCCCCGCGGCGATCTCCGGCTCCACCGCGCAGTTCATCTTCATCATGGCCTCGCTGGGTGTGCTCTTGATGGGGACGGCCCTGAACTTCGCCATGTCCGTGGACCTCCTCGGCCAGGCCACATACACCGCCGACTACCTGTATGCACACATCACCAGCTCGGTCCTGGGCATGGACGGCGGCAGCTCCAAGATGCTGGCGGTCATCCTCGTCGGGATGCTGGTCGCAGTTGGAGCCAAGATCCTCCTTCCCGGCATCGACCGGACCGGCGTCAACCTGGGGTACAAGTCCATCGCCATCTCACTGATCGGGGTGGTCGCGTTCGGGCTGATGGCAACCCAGGCGTCCAAGAACCACAACGGGGTCGGCGGCAACGCAGACAAGGCGCCCATCGCGGCGATGGCACAGAACGAGGCCTCGAAGGAGTCGGTGAGAAAGGTCGGAGACCTAGAAATCGTCCCTCTCGAGAACATGTCCTACGACTCCTCGGACTGGGCATTTGGATCACCCGGCTGGTTGGTGGTCACAGCGTCGAACATCGCCAACGACCTCGGTTCGGTTCTCTCCGGCACCGTGTCCTCGTTGAGCAACTCCCTCACAGACGGAGGGATCGGCGATCTCAACGGCTCTTGCGGCGAGTACGTCAAGGCGATGCACGAGGTGTTCATGCAGACCGACGCCGCCAAGAACCGGGCTACCAGCGCGGCCACCCTGGTGGCCTACGACAACCTTGCCTTGCAGCTGTACTACAACAACTACAAGGAGGCTGCGTTCGGCTCCACTCCGATGGCCGGAGACACCTGGTGCCGTTCCGTCGAGAACCAGGCCCGCATCCCCACATCCGAGCAGGCTCTGCTGTCCCGCCTGTCTGGCCAGATGCAGTACCTCGTCGGCACCGGCCCCGTGAACGGGCTTCAGCCAGTGAGCAACACCCCCACCACCGACGGGAAGCTGCTCGCCGCCGATGGCACCTGGACCGAGAAGGGCGCCCCTCCCTCACAGATCTTTGGGCCAGTGTTCAAGGGCGGCGACTCTTCAGGCGACTCCTGGAACAACGCCGGAGTGCAGCAGATCATGTTCTTCGCCGCCTGCGATCTCAGCGGCGCCGAGCCGGCCATCGTCCCTGAGTTCAAGAACTCCCACCACGCCGATGACGGTGGGGACGGGAACGACGCCGGCGACCCCTTGGTGGCCGACGATTGCAAGCAGGTCATCGACGACTCCGACGGGTTCGGCTCGGAGAGCAAGCCTCCTCACCGGTTCGGATGGAACGAGTCAGACGGGTGGGCCGTGGTCGGTCCGCTGTTCGGCATCGGCGCTGGGTCAGGTGCTGCAAAGTTGAGCACCGAGTCGGCCATTGAGTACTACCAAACCGTGGTCCTCGGCTCGAACGCTTACGCCGCGCTCATCTTGGCGATCATCTCTGTTGCGATGACCTGGCTGACCATTCGGTACTTCGGACCGGTGGTGGTGGGTGCACTGTTCTCGCAGGCACTCGCGGTAGCGGCGTTGATGTTCCTCGCGCTGTTCGTGATCCTGCTCATCGTCCCGTCCAAGCGAACCCGGAAGCTGTTCGACACGACCATCAAGGTCATCTGCGCTTCGATGCTGGTGTCATCACTGGTGGCCACGCTGTTCGCCTTCACAATGCTCCTCGTCGTCCTGTTCACCGCCTTCCTGACCGTGCCCGGAACCGACGGGATCCTCGATGCAGTCCTCACAGGCACCGGTGCTCTCCTCGCCTTCTGGGTGGTCAAGAAGGGGCTGGCCCAGTTCACCTCGCTGCGCCTGGGCAAGGTTGGCTCCGGGATGAAGGTCGCCTTCGCAGCGGCCTCCCCCGCTCTCCAGAACCTCGGATTCGATGCCATCAACCCGCTGGACCGTGACTTCTGGTCCTGGCGCCAGCGCAACAAGGTGCCTGAGAAGCAGGACCTGATCAACGACCACAACACCCCGGTCCAGCCCAACCAGGGCAACGACACCGAGGACCTGCTCACCGACGACAAGAAGCGGTTCCGGGACTCCAAGGTCGGTAAGGGTTTGGACGCCGCCGCGCTAGCAGCACTGAAAGCTCCCAACCCCTACGCCAAGGCCGCAGGAGGTGCCTACATCGCAGGCAAGTCCATCGGAGACGGCGTGGAGTGGATGAAGGCCCGTATGGACACCGAAGAGGAGCTCAGGGCCAGCGCTGCCGATACCGGCATCGGCACGTTCTCCGCGCTCCTCCACCCACTCCAGCCCACCCCGGTGGACCATCGCAAGGCGCAGTTGATGGACAACCTGGTGGCAGAGACGCCGGACCTCTCCGACCGTGCGCTGGCCGAGAGCAATATCCTCGTCCCGTCGGAGGACAACGTCCGAAAGAGGCTGGCGGAACCCGGCTCCGGTCTCCGCGCCGAACCGGGTGCGACTCCCCTCTCCCCAGCCAAGGCACAGTCGATGCTGGACCGTCTGAGCCACCAGGCAATGGGGCTGAGCCCAACGGATCCGACGCCCCTCACCGGTCTGGATCGTGCTGCTGCCTCTGCGTGGCTGACGTCGGGCAGCAGCGACCCGCTGCGACCTGACCTTCCCGTCGCTGCGGACATCCCCGCGATGTCGTTTCCTCCGCTGTCGGAGATGACCCCGGAGCTGCTGGACCAGCACTCTCTCCCCGACCTGGGGATCCCAACCGCGACGTCCCTGCCCGACGCGGGTGATCTGCCCGAGTTGTTCGGCGCCATCAGCGAGGAGGAGTTCTGGGCGGCGAAGGTGGCACTGGCCGAGCAGATGTTGCAGCGTATGGCCGAGGGCGATCGTCCCACCGTCGGCGAACCGGAGCTTTGGCAAGAGACCAACGACGCCGCAGAGCAGGTGGTGGACGGCCACCTCTCCGGCCGACTCGATGCCTGGGACCTCGCCTCCTACCCCGAGGAGGACCGCCAGCGACTGGACAATCTCGCCGAGCGAATCAGCGCGATGTGCGGTCTGTCCGTCGCTCCCAAGATGTTCCCCGGCGGAAGGTCACGGACCGGCGCCGCCGACGACGCCGATCACCCCGATCCCGTGACTCCCAACCGGCCGCGGCTCACCCTGGAGACCCTGCAGCGGATCATCACGAGCAGCCGACGGCTGCACAGGCACCGGCCATGAACCGCTAGCTCCAACCGCGCTCGGCGTCGACAGCACGAGCACCCGGCCGCTACGACATCGACCACCGCCACAGCACGGCAGCGGGATACGCCATCTCGTGCCACGCAAAGCAACGGGTACTTCAGGTTAACCTGAGCGCTCCGAGATTAAGGGGTTCATAAACCCTTTGTATTTGATGTTCCTGGACCTTGGTCCCAAAGATGCATTTCTGAATGCCGCAATCTGGCTGCAAGCTGACAGATGAACTGCGGACAAAATGACCTCCACCAGGGCGGAGCCCTTGGTGATCAACAAGATGACACCGGGGATGACACCCGGAGGACAAACGGATGCAGACCGCGAGGACATCACGATGCATCCCCGGTGCCGTCAAGTTGACATTCAGATGTCAAATCTGGTGATGCAACACCCCAAGGACCACAGCGAGGACAACCCGATCAACCGCCAGACCTCCACGGCGGACAACAGGATGAAGCACCACGATGGACCGCAGAACGAAGCAGGCCAGGAGTCAGGCATAGACCCTCAGTAAGTTGCGACGTCGCGAGGGCTCCATCACCTCGGGCGTCGACGCTTGCGGGTGTTGTTGCGGCGGACGGCGGCCCCCACGGCTCCTCGCCCTTTCGAGGGGGCAGCGCCTCGTTCAACTCCTCGGTAGTGTTCCGGCTGTCCGTCTCCAGCCATCACTTCACGTTCTTCGGGATGACCTTCCGAACGGCGGCAGTTGTCTCCCCTGTTGTGTCGGGAGCATCCGGCATCCTAGTTAATGTGAAGCTCCGCAACGAGACCCGCCACCTGAAGTGCAAGGCGCTGTCCTCCATGCGCTCCGCGATGACCGCCTTCAATAGCCTTGACGAGGACGGACGCCCGTCCCGAGTGCTCATCCACCTCCAGCACGCATTCGAGATGTTGCTCAAGGCAGCCTTGGTGCAGGACAAGGTGCCGGTGTTCGATAAGGAAACCGGCAGATCCATCGGCTTCCTGAAGTGCGTCAACCGCGGTGGACCCAGGCCCCTCGGCCTGAGCGACGAGGAGGCCGGGACTCTCCGCACCATCAACGCAATGCGGGACCAGGAGCAGCACTGGTACACAATCGTGGAAGAGGGGCTGCTGTACCTCTACACACGGGCGGGCGTGACCTTGTTCGACGATCTCCTCCACCGCGTGTTCGGGGAGCGCCTCGCTGACCACCTTCCGCTGCGGGTGCTGCCCATCGGCACCGAGCCCCCACAAGATTTCCAGACGCTGGTCGACCGGGAGTACGCAAACATCGCCGGCCTGCTCAAGCCCGGTCGGCGGGCAAGAGCAGAGGCTGATGCGAGGGTCCGTGCACTGCTGGCGATGGAGGCGCAAGTCGACGCGGAGGCCGAGATCAGTGACGCCGATGTCCGCCGCGTAGTCCGGGGCATCCAGGCCGGCAAGGCCCGCGCCACCGTGTTCCCAACACTGTCCAAGGTCGCCACCGCTGTCGAGGGAGTGGGGCTATCCGTAGAGGTTCGGTTCGTCAAGAACGAGGGGCTGCCGGTCCGGCTGGTCAAAGAGGATGAGCAGGTCGACGCCGCTGCGATCCGCTTGATGCCGCTGCATCGCAAGTACCATTGGGGGGCCTTCGACCTCGCGGACAAGCTCGGGCTAACTCGACCTAGAGCCACCGCCCTGCGCCAGCACCTGGGAATCGACTCTGATCCGGACTGCTTCCAGATGTTCACATTCGGATCCCAGAAGCACCCTCGTTACTCAGACAACGCGTACACCCGAATGCGAGACGCACTCTCCGACGGCGTCGACATGGAGGCAGTCTGGGCCTCTCATCGACCGGCCCAGAAGAACAAGCCTCGACCTGACTGCACTCAATCAGGATGTAGTGCGGCACAGGCGGCGTCATGAGCCGGGACACAGGCTCACCGACGATGGGCACCGTCGAACACGAGTCGAAGGACGCCACGCGATGCCCAACTTGGCCACCGTGTCGTCGTTGCAACAACCACTCGTTCGGCGTCGGCACTACGCCTGTGACCGCGGCCGAGAAACTGCGCACTCCATATGCCAACCAGGAACAAGAGCAACGTCGCCTCCGCCGTTGCAGCGAGTTGGTGGTCGGCGAGGCTCCCCATCCCGAGCAAGCACCTACCTACCGTCAGAGCGTGGACGCCGAATCATCAGCCAGCGAGGAATGAGCTGCAGAGATGGTTGCCCAGATTCATCAGGGCGTCCGAAGGACTGCTCATCGGCGGGCCGCGTCCGTCCTCCAATGCGGGGTGCTTGCCGAGGGCCTCCGGGCACTGAGCACGGCCGAGTGGCCCGCCATTCCAGGCACTGCCCGCTTGGATAACGTCGATGCCGCCCCTCGGCAAACCTCGGGTCAGGACTGTTGACGGCGGGTGCCACCCTCGTTCTCCCATGTCGCTTCCTCAGACTCCGCTCCCCTGTTGGAGGGACCGGCGCTCGCGGCGACGAGCAGGTCGGCGGCCGAGAGGATGTTGCGTTCGTCGGTGGCCGTGTCCATCAGGGTCCGCGCGGTCGCGGTGTGCGTGCTGCTGGGGATCACGAGCAGTTCGAGTCGCTCGCGCGAGGAAAGAATGACGGTCATCAGGTGGGTGTCGTCCTCGGGGAACGAGCCGACCTTGACGAGCCCGCGCTGAGCCTTGATCCGGCGGGTGGACGGTCGGTCGGGTTCGGCGTCCCAGTCGGGCGGGGAGAACAGCAGGCGCGCCGGGCTGCCGATGTTGCTCGGGAAGTTGTCGATGAGGTCGGCGCACTCGATCTGGAGGTCGCGCGACTGGGGCCACCAGGCCCCGTCGAGACGCCGGGTCGATGAGCTGGGGTTGAGCGAGATCCTCAGCGGAGCTCGGTCGGTGGTGGTCATGGTGTTGCCTTCTTTCGTGGTGTTGACGGTCCAGGTGCGGCAAGTCCGACCTGGTGGAGGTGCCCCAGCGCCAGCCGGTAGGACGTGAGCAGGGTCGTCTCGGCATAGGGGATCCCTCGCTCCTGGCAGTGCTGACGAACGACCGGCTGGGCGAGCCTGAGGTTGGGGCGCGGCATGTTGGGGAACAGGTGGTGTTCGATCTGGAGGTTGAGGCCGCCGAGTGCCAGGTCGACGAGGGGGCCGCCGCGGATGTTGCGCGAGCACAGCACTTGGCGCAGCAGCGGATCGTGGGCTTCCTTTGCGGTGGGCACCGGCATTCCCTTGTGGGACGGGGCGAAGGAGCTGCCGAGGTAGACGCCGAGCACGGCCTGGTGGATGACCACGAACACGATCGCCTGGAGCCAGGTCAGGGCGCTGACAACGAGGGTCAGGTAGAGCGCGAGGTGGCAGAGCAGAAGCAGGCCCTCGGCCCACCGGTGTGCGATGCCGGGTCGCAGGAGCGCACGTATGCCCTCGGCTCGCAGGTTGAACCCTTCGAGCGTGAGGAGTGGGAAGAACAGGGCGGCCTGGTGCCGGGTCATCCAGGCTGGCCCGCCGCGGCGTTGGTACGCCTGGTCTGCGTCGAAGACGAACACGCCGGCGGCGACGTCTGGGTCGGAGTCCAGGTCGTTGGGGTGCGCGTGGTGCGCGTCGTGCTTGGCAGTCCACCATCCGTAGCTGAGGCCGTTGAGGAGGTTGCCGAGGGTCAGGCAAAGCGCTGTGGTGAGCCGGCGGCTGCGGACGATCTGGCGATGGGCGGCGTCGTGGGAGAGGAACGCGATTTGTGCCGATGCGACGCCGAACGCGGGCGTGAGGAGGAGAGCCCACCACGAGTCGCGCAGCAGGAAGAGGAGCAGCACTAGGACGGCGAGCGCCGCTAGGGCGAGGGCGCCGAGTTGGATGTAGAAGACGGGTCTAGGGTGGAGGAGTCCCCGTTGCCGGATCTCCCGCACCAACTCGCCGTAGTCGCTGCGGAGCGCCGCGCCTCGAGGATCTGGAGTCGGCATGACTACTCCCGGTTGTCGCAGATCGCGCCGCCGGGGTCCGAGGTGGCCTTATTCGTCGAGGCTACCCCTGCATTCCTAAGGGCAGAGGGGTGAGCACGACGTGACGACGACGACGCAGATCCTCGCGGCCATCAGAGCGCGGCACCGCGACGGAAAGCCACTGACCGACCAGCTGTGCATCGACTGCGCACAGTCACTCAGGCTGGCCGGTGTGGGGATGACTCTCATGAACGCGGCCGGTCATCAGGCGGTAGTTGGTACGTCGGGCGCCGTCGCCTCCCGTCTTGAGGAGATCCAGTTCGATCTTGGCGAGGGGCCGAGCCTCGACGCGTCGCGCTGCGACCGCACGGTCGGCAGCGACGACCTCGGCGACGAACTCAAGGACGGGGTGCTGCTGCGCTGGCCGGCTTTCGCCCCGGCCGCGCTGGCTGCTGGGATCAACGCCGTCACGGCGGTCCCGCTCAGCGTCGGCGGCGTCCGGCTCGGCAGCCTGAGCATGTACCGCTCCGCCCCCGGCCGATTCGACGTACAGCAGCAGACGGCCGCACAGGCCTACGGGGGCGCCGCCGTCGTCGTGCTCCTCCATCTGCAGGACCGGACCCCGTCCGTCGACCTCACCCGCGACACCCTGCACCCCGACCTCGGTGCTCCGGTGGCCCACCGCGCCGAGATCCACCAAGCGACGGGCTTCCTCTCCGTCAAAGCCTCGGTCGGCATGACCGAGGCACTGCTGCTCCTGCGCGCCCACGCCTTCGCCGCAGACCGCTCACTGCTCGACGTTGCCCGCGACGTCCTCGCAGGACGGCTGCGCATCCACCCAGAGGAGAGCGAAGATGATTGACACAGACACGGTCCGCCAGGCCCCGGTCCGCGACAGTGGAGGCGAAGACCATGACAAGTGAGCAAAGGCTGGCGCGGGTCTTCGTCGAGCTCGCCGACACCCTCGTCGATGAGTTCGACACGCTTGACTTCCTCGCCACGCTGACCGAGCGGAGCGTCGAGTTGCTCAATGCCGATGCCGCCGGCGTGATCCTTGCCGACGCCCGCGGCGTCCTGCACGTGGTCGCCTCCACGAGCGACCGGGCCCAGCTCCTCGAGCTCCTCGAACTGCAAAACGACGAGGGCCCGTGCCTCGACTGCCTCCAGAGCGCGCGTCCGGTCGTGAACGTGGGCGGTGGCGAGTCCCAGGAGCGGTGGCCGCGGTTCAGCACTGCCCTCGCCGAGGTCGGCTTCGCGTCAGCCCATGCGATTCCCCTGCGCCTACGCGATTCCGTGGTCGGTGCGATGAACCTGTTCTGCGCGGCCGACTCCCACCTGAGCGAGGACGACGTCGCGATGGGCCAAGCGCTCGCCGACATCGCGACCATCGGGCTCCTCCAGGAGCGCGCCGTCCGCCAGTCCGGGCTCATCGCCGAGCAACTCCAGACCGCACTCGACAACAGGGTCCTGATCGAGCAGGCCAAGGGAGTGCTCATGGCAAGCGCCGAGATCGACGTCGACCAAGCATTCCGGTTGATGCGCGACTACAGCCGCCGCAACAACCACCCGGTCAAGGACGTCGCCCGCCAGGTCGTGAACCGCACCTTGAGCGTGGAGCACCTACGCCGCTCCTGACGCGGCGCGAACCTGATCGAGACAGCAACCCATCGGGGGCAGCTCATCGGGGGCAGCTCGTCAAAGCGGTTCTCTCCGCCCGCAACGTCGCAGCTGATTACCACATCCAGTGTCTACACCGGATCACTACGCCCGGCACCGATCGATCACACCTCACGCGTACTGCCCAGTTGAGCTCCTCGTCTCCTCGGCTGCCGTGTCGAGGACGACGGCCGCCGCGACCCGGGCCCACGACACCACCAGTGTTGCTTCGTTGTCCGAGCCAGGATCAAGGACCTTGAGCACTCCGGTCGTCTCGTTGCCGACCTGGGAGATCTGCGACCGGACGTCGTCCTCCATACCCGCGGCGATCCTCCACCGCTGGGTCCAGCCGCTCCCGTAAAGCATCAGGTAGGACACGGCGCTACCCTCCTGACTTTGCTGGGCGGAACGACGGTGCCACGGCGTGGGGCCCCCACCATGTCGCGCCATTGTCGGTCCAACGGTCAGCAGGATCGACATCGGGATGTTCTGTGACAAGGTCAAGAATGTCCGCAGCGCAATGTTTGTTTCCGTGCGTCGACGCGGCCAGCAGAGCTTCCGCGCCCTGGTCATCGGTGAAGTCGGGCGGGACCACGAGCAGGTAGAACACGGCTCGCTCTGCTGTCTTGAGCCTCACGACGTGATCGTCGGCTTGGGGACGCCAATCCACTTTCACATAGCCATCGGCGACCGCGACACGCGTCGGTGCCACGGCCCAATCCGGGCGGGACGCCGAGACCCACCCCACCTTGCCGAACCGCGCCGGGAAGTGGTCGACCAGGTCGGCCAACTCGACCACCAGGTTGTGGCTACGAGGCCACCACCCGCCATCCAGACGGCTTCGTCCGGGGTGCTTCACCATCCGGAGCCGCACAGGACCACGCGCGGGCAAGGAAGCATGGACGGGACAGTTCGACGTCGTCATGACGTCCGCCTCTCGGACTGCTCCTCGCCGGTAGGGTCCGGAACTGGGCAGTCACCACCAGTCTACGCCTGACTGACCAACCGCGCTGTCGAGCGAACAGAGCCGAGGCTGGCAGGCCGCGCCTCCTGCTCGGGAGTGCCCGTCGGGTAGAAACTCTCTCCGTCCCTGATCGCGATGGCCGACCCAGTGTCGCACCCGCCGGACAGGCCCTGCCTTGAGCCCGACGCTCCGCGAGCTCCTAGCGCACAGTGAACTGAGGTGATATGAAGGTCGATACAGACCCGCTTGGACCCCGCGAGTTCCGTGCTGGAACGCTAGGGGGAATCACGTGTCGGGTATATCGGAGCTGTTGGCGATGTCGGGGCAGATGCCGACTGTGTCCGGACGAGCCTCACGGCAACCAGAAGGCGTTCCGCCCGGTCGCGTACTGAACCACGGTACGGCGACCGCGGAGGCAGTGCGGTACGGCGGAAACCCGCGGCCGGTGCGGATCACCGTCATCGACCACCACGTTCTCTTCGCTGACTCCCTCGCGATGGCGCTGGACCCCGAGGGCTTCATCGTCACCGTGATCGACCCTGGGGAGCAGCACGCGTCGCTGGCCACCGTGCTGGCCGCCGCACTACGTAGCGCTGGCCGGCTCGTACTACTCGAGCATCGCCTGGGGCTGGTGGGCGACGGACTCCGACTCGTCGCCCCCCTCACTGCATCCGGGGCGACAGTGGTGCTCCTAACCGACACCACCGACCGGGCCCGATGGGGGACTGCGGTGCACCTAGGCGCCAAGGACGTCCTGCACAAGACGTGCTCGCTGAAGGAGCTGGTGGACACGGCCCGACGGGTCCGTGACGGCTTGCCGCTGATGAGCCGAGACCAGCGCGCCACCTTGATCGAGACAGCACGCGCCGACCGAGACGAGTCGCGGGCCATACGAGCCCGACTGGACCGGCTGACCCGACGCGAGAAAGAGGTCCTCGGCGCGCTGATGAACGGCGACCCGGTCCAAGAGATCGCCCGCACAAACGTCGTCGCCGTGGCAACAGTGCGGACCCAGGTCAAGTCGATCCTGAGCAAACTCGAGCTGCAATCACAGATCGCAGCCGTCGGCGCAGCTCATCGGGCGGCCTGGAGCCCACCCAACTCCGCCGGAACCCACCGTGTGTTGCCGGCATGACCACCTGGCTATGGATCCTCGGAACACTCCTGTGGACCGCGATCATCGCCACCGCCTGGATCTCGATCGCCAGCACACGAACCGGGCGATCCGAGCGAGCAGGTGATCTGGCGAACCGGATGAGCAAGCCCGTAGGACAGGACCGACCTTGACCACCGGACCCATGCCACCGAGCAGCGACCGGACCCCACCCACCGGGAACCCGACGCACCCCGAGCCCCGTCCAGCGGCCAGGCCACGACGGCTCCGCACCACCCGCCTCAGCGCTGCCTGGGTGGCCGTCGGCATCGCGCTCATACTCCTCCTACTGCTGATCATCTTCATGCTCCAGAACTCAACGAACGTCGACGTTCGGTTCCTTGGCACCGACGGGCAGATCCCTCTCGGGCTCGCCATGTTCATCGCAGCCGTCGGCGGAGGTGCCGTTGTCGCGGTCGTCGCGGTCGGTCGCATCACCCAGCTGCGTCTCAGGCTCCGCCGAAGCAGGCGCGACAAAGTGGACCGCGACTGAACGGGGCATTCGCCAGTCCCCACGGCAGATGGCTACCGTGCCACCGGAGATCGGGACCTGCCGAGGCTAGGAGAGATCACGGCTCCCCCGCGCCGCCGTCGTCCTCCCACACATCCACCTCAAGCGGCACGACGCCACCGAAGTGGCTACGCGCCGTCTCGAGGGGAACACGTGCCGAACTCACGTCCCGCTCGTCAGCGGCTCGACGCATCAGATCCTCAGCGACATCGATCTCCGTCGCGCTGGGAATCACGAGCAGATGACGACGATCCCCCGAGGACGTCACGACGATCAACACATGCGTATCGTCGGTGGGAAAGGCGCCAACTGCGACGGTGCCATCGCTCGCCGTGATCATGCGCTCCGAAGCCCCTCCGCGACGGCGTCCCAGTCCGGTCGGGAGAAGAGCAGTCGGGAAGGCAAACCAACCAGACCGGCGGGTTGGTCGCCATCGGCCTCCTCGACATTCGACTCGATCGGAGTCGCCTCGGCCTCCCGCCTCGCCGGCGACGCTTCTCTGCTCATGTCGGTCGCCTCGAGCGACGGCCGACACGACCACCTGACCTCGTTGCGTCGGGCAGGACCTCGCCCGGCATCCCCCAATTCTTGGGGAGGCGGGCGACTTCCAACGCGTCTGTTCGTTGAATGCCCTCGGATGTCCTCGGTGTTCGTGTGCCTGGAACCTGGAGTCCTGGACGGTTGGTCGACGACCGTGACGGCATGATCGAGAGTTAGGGGCCTTGCTGCCCTCAAGTTCCGCGCGTCTACCTACCGCGACTTCGAAACCACAGCTGGCCGCGACGCGCCCTCGTCGTCGCGGTCGGTGTCGGAGTCTTCGTGGCGGGACTGCCGCTCAAGCGCTCGCCCCGTCCGACACGACGCCGCCGGTCATCACCCATCGACATCTCGCCCAGAATGGGGACCGGGGTGTGGGAGGGGTGGTATGCAGCCCCGAGAAGCTTCTGAGCTGGCGTGTCGACCGCATTTCCTAGCGTCTGACCGGAGCCCAGCCAGGAGAGAGCGTGAAGCAGTGACCACCCGGATCGAGGGACGAACCAGCGCCGAGGGCGCCATCCAGATCACGATGACGGCGATCGACTTCGCCGGTATTGTCCGCTCACGACTCGGTGAGCTGCCTCGCGGCACGAGTTCTCGTCGTCGTAGCCGCGGTTCCCATCAGTTGCTACAACGCCTCCGTCGACGGTCAGGCGCCAACCCCATTTCCCGTAGGGGCGCTGATACACGTGCATCTCGACAGCTCCGCTACCGACCGTCGGCGATCGCGAATCGCTCCCAGGCGCTCGCGAGCGGCTCGCGAAGACCATCTGACGCAAGACGAGCAGCACCCGGCCCCACGAGTGGCCATCGCCATCCGGCGCGCCGATCGTCCTCACGGCTCGCGCCCAGCCGCGCCGCCCTCACTCTCCCAAGCCGACGTTTGAAGCGCGACATCTCCAGTGATGCGCTTCGCCGAGGCAAGCAGCGATGCCGCCGAGAGCGTGTTTCTTTCGTCGGTGGCCTGACCCATCAACAGGTCGGCCGTGTCTGACTCGCAGGTGCTTGGGATCACCAACAGATGAATCCGCTCGCCCGACTCCATCACGACGACCATCAGGTGGGTGTCGTCTCCGGGGAAGGAACCCACCTTCACTGTGCCTCGTGAGGCCAAGATCTTGCGCGCCGAGGGCCGCCCCACCACTACATCCCAGTCGGGCCGCGAGAACAACAGCCGCGCGGGACGGCCGAGCATCCTGGGAAAGTTGTCGATCAAGTCGGCACACTCAGCCTGGAGGTCACGCGACTGGGGCCACCACGCGCCATCGAGTACTTGCGATTGAAAGCCGTTGTAGAGCGCGATTCTCAGAGGAACGCGGTTCTCCGGCTGATGACGCGAGAGTGCAGATGATGACGTCGTCATGACGTCCCCTCTTTGGCTACCCTGCGAGTCCGGAGGGACTGGTCCTGGCAGCTTGGTTGAGTTCCACACTACGTCGTCGCAGCAAGCCGGGGACTCCCCAACTTTGGGAAGGCGCACCCGCCTGATCGCCGGTACCAGTTGCAACAGTCGATACGGTCGCCTCTCTCGTGACTCCGCGTCGGCCAGGCCCTGCCACGAATCGGCACGGTCAAGTCCCGCGTAGTCGTATAGCCCGCTGCGTTCTCCTTGATGGGGTGTCAGGCGGTCAGTGCGGGGTAGGTCATCGGCTCCGATCTCGGGTTCGGTGGTGGGCACGAAGGCACGCGGAAGTGGGCCAGGACGTCGAGTCCGAGGTAACAACGGCCTTCGGCCCGTGCGTCGGTCCGCTCGGCCAGGACTGCGCCGACAGGGCGCACGATGGCTTCGGAGGCGGGGAGTTCACGGCAGGACCGAGCAGTTCGGTGACGGCGATCCAGAGCTCCCAACGCAGCGGGTCCAAGCAGGCAGCGACCACCTGCGTCTCGGGTCGCCTGCGAGTCCGAGCACATCATGCCCCCGTCGCGGTCTGTCACCAGACAACTCCTCCAAGCGCTGGCCCTCGACATCATCCTCACATGAATGACCTTGAGAACAATGTTACCGATATATCGCACAGGAACTGTCCCTACTGATCAACACGAAATAGAATTTCGTCTAAGAGCGCTCAATATCGAGCGTTGGTACTTCAAGATGATGCTATTCAAGGAGAATGCGATGAGGAACTTCCCTCGACTATTGGCGGTAGCGGCCATGGGAGCTGGGTTGATGCTGCCGACGGCTGCGCACGCCCAGGACGACTCACCCTCATCTGCCCCTCGTCCGGGCGCAGGTGCCCACATACGGGTCGTGGGCACCAACGTCAGCGCGTCCCTGAAGCCGTACACCCTGCGGCGGTTCCCTTCCGTCTTCCCGGTGCCAAAGGGACGCAGCCAGGTTGGGGTGATCAACATCAAGGAGGCAGGCGGGACCTGCCCGCTGTCCGCCAAGACCGTCAAAAACCTCGACCGGGACTCCTGCTCGACCCTGCTGTTGGCCCACAACTACCTCGCATTCAAGGAGCTTCCTCGGGCAAAGGTCGGCAGGAGCGTCGTCGTCTCCCTTCCACATGACAGAGGCTTGACGAAGGTCCACTGGGAGATCACCAAGGTCCAGCGCATCCGGGAGCAGACCACCCAGATCGCTGATGCGATCTACAACACCGGAGCCAAGTACCGACGTCTGGTCCTCGTCACCTGCGGCAAGGGCCCGATGCGGGTCGTCGTCACTGCCCGGTTCTCCCACGTCAGCTGAAGTGTCCCGAAGCCATGAGCCTTCGACACGGCGGCGTGAGTCCCGCCCACCCACCATTCGAAAGCGGAGGTGGCGATGACCAGCCAACTCCTGACCGTTCCAAAGGCCGCGATCTCCCTGGGGATCGCGGCCTCAACTTTGTACCGCTGGATCAGGACCGGATCAGTCGAGGTAATCCGCCATCCCAACGGACAGATCCGGATCTCCATGGAGCAGGTTCAGGCACTCCGCGCCTACCTCTCGGACTCCGAATGAACAGCTTCCCCGCCCTCCGCCAACCGATGGCCGAAGGAACGAACACCCGAAAGGAATCACCTATGCGTACGCGCACCGTCGCCGGAGTTGCGGCGACCATCATCGGAGCCGGAGGGCTCGCATTCGCTGGAGTCGCACCGGCCCACGCAGACGGCGGCAAGGGCGCCAAGTGCGACTTCAACCTGCGGATCAACAAGGTGGACTCCGCCAACGGCGCTCCCCTCGCCGGAGCCAAGTTCAAGATCACCGCCCCCGAGGACGTGTGGCTGATGACCCCAGAGCAGCGGGCCACCGTCTCGGCCACCTACCAGGAAGCCGCCACCCAGGCCTCCGATGCCATCGCGAACTCACCCGAGCGGAAGGCGATCGAGGCATACGAGGCGGCGCGGGCGACGGCGTGGTCGATGGGCCTCGATCTCGGGGACTGGATCACGAGGTTGCAGGCGGCGGTTGCCGCTGCCAACACGGTCGGTGGGCTGGCCGACGATGACGGAGCCGCGGGCAACCCCGTGTCCTCCAAGGCGGACTCGGTCGTCGCCACGTGGAACCAGTTCATCGCCGACGCCCAGGCTGCCCAGGCATCCGGTGCCGCGGCCGACTTCAACGCACTGGCCAGCAAGTGGAGCAACGAGAAGGACACGCTGTACCTAGACAGCGTCGGCAACTCCTGGGTGGACGCCCTGTACCCGGAGCCCTCGACTGCGGCCAACCACGCCGCGGTGGCCGCGCTCGGCCAGGCCACCCACGAGTACGAGGTGACCACCGGAGCTGACGGTTCTGCCGAGTTCGCGTCCTGGGGGCTGAGGACGGACCTCACTCCCTGCGGGGACCTGGTCGTCGAGGAGACGTCCGCTCCGCAGGGGTATGTCCGAGCTGGCGGGACCGTCAACTTCGCTCCCCACATCGAGCCGACCAGCCAGGTTCTCGAGGTGAAGAACTCCAAGGAGCCGGAGACCCCGAGGACGCCGAACACTCCTGAGGAGCCGAAGAAGCCCAAGGCGCCGAAGATGTTCCACGTCATCAAGACCCCGAAGGGTCCGAAGGTCCCTCAGCACCCGTACGCCCCCGCCGGGGGAAGCGGCTACCTCTCCACCCAGGACAACAGCGACTCCGGGAACTCGCCACTCCCGCTGCTCGGCGGCTCCGCCGCACTGCTGTCCGGGCTCGGTGCAGGAGCGCTGGCACTGCGACGCCGCGTCCTCTGAGGTAGCCCCTCCCCAATCCGCGGGCCCGGACGAGTTGGACCACCTTCCTTTCCTCGTCCAGGCCCGCTCCTATTCCAGAGGAGAAATGAGATGCGTAGAACCAGCCGAACCACCGCGGCCCTGAGCGCAGCGGCACTAACGCTGTGCACCGTCGGAGGCCTCACCTCTGCGACGGCGCTGACGAACCTCCGTGACGCTCCGTCGGTGGAAGACCGCTCCGTTGTGCCCCGCCCCGTGGAGGAATCCTCGACGGCACAGGCACGGCGAGGGACGACGTCCACGGCACCCCTGACGAAGGGGACGGCCATCTCCATCCCCGCCGTCGGGCTGGACGCTGGCCTCAACCCCATCCGATTCCAGGGCTCGGTGTTCACCCCGCCATCGGACATCAACCGCGGAGGGATCTGGGGAGCCAAGCTGGAGGCCAGGAAGCCCAGCACAACGGTGCTCATCGGCCACGTGTCTGATCCACATGACCGTCCGGGTGCGTTCAAGAGCATCTGGAACGCACGCCGAGGAATGACCGGGACCACCCGGGACAAGCAGGGACGGATCCGCACCTGGAAGGTCACCAAGATCTGGCAGACCCCGAAGGAGTCTCTGCCCCGCGGGGTGTTCCTGCCAGGCAAGAAGCGGGTCCTGCGCCTGATCACCTGCTACGACCGGATCAGCTACTCTTCGGGGCGATTCCACTACCGAAGCAACCTTGTGGTGGAGATGGAGCCGATTGAGGGGCCGAGCAAGTAGCGCCCAACTCGGTGTTCTCCCGTATCAGTCCCCCGGCAGAGGCAGCGTGTCGATGAATGTCTCGGCGATCCCTTCAGCACGGTGCGCTGCGGCGGCCATGAACACATCCACGAAGGACTCGCGGTCGACCAGGATCCAGAGGAACAGGCCGAGGGCCACGATGTCTCGCGCCCTACGGCCGCACCACCGCACGGCCTCAAGTCCGTCGAACAGATCCATAAAGTGATGGTGCCACCGGGCTCCGACAGTTCAACGGAACGGCTTCTCAGTACCCCGTGATGTTGGAGCAGTCCGCGGCAGCGGTCCGGAGAGCGACCACTCCCCCACCATCGACGGCGAAGGCGCTGGCCACCCCCGCATAGGTGTCGGCGTAGGACAGCAGGATCGCGCGGTGACTAGGCGAGGCCATCCAAGCCTGGACCGTCTCCTGGGCCACGGCTTCCATGTCCTGGGGGTATCGGGTGGTGGCCAACGCCTCTGAGAAGGCGTTCGGGAACCCGCCGGGTCGCTGGTTACAGCCCAGCGCATCCCCATCGGCCTTGATCTCGGCGCTGGATGGGTGCGCCAGCGGCAGGTTGTTGTCGATCAGGTGCTGCGCCCAAGCCCTGCCAGCGGGTTCGATCTCAGGCAGCCGCTTCCACGGACTCAGCGCCACGGGCTGACCGTTCCAGGTCCCCATGTTCTGGGACCGCTGGACGTTGATCAGGTCAAACATGCGGTCCTCGAGGTACTTCAGCGCCTCTGCCGACGGAAGGGACGGTCCCACCGTCGGGCCGCCAGCCTTGGCCAGCAACAACTCCGTTGCGTCAGCACGGGCATTCGCCTTGATCACAGGAGCATTGGCATCAACGCCCTTGTCTCGCAGCTTCGCCCGGACCGCCTTCTTGGCTGCACGGTAGGCCGCCTTCTTGGAGCGACCCTTGACGGAGGCCTTCGCTGCAACAGCGGACGAAGCATTGGCCGTGACCTTCACCGTCAGCGTCTCCTTGGCGGGACCACTGCCGTCGCACCTGGTGACCTCGCCCTCAGCCTCGTAGGTGGCGGTGGTGGTCACCGTCCCGGTGGCAGACATCGTGGCTCGGATCTGACCGCCTGATCGACGGACGCCCTTCTTGGAAAGGCTCTGGCCACTCACTGCTACCGAGCTGCCTGCGGGAGCGAGCATCGCGATGAAGGCAGTGGGCTTGCACAGAACGACATCACTGCGGACATCGCCGGCTGCCTCGGCGGGTGAGGCTGGAGACAGCGATCCGCCCAGCACCGCGAGTCCCAGCACGGTGCCTGCGACCTTGCCCCACCACGCCACGGTCATTTTCACAACTCCCTCCCCAGAGCACCGAACAGTCCCTCAACCTGCGCGGCTGACAACTCACCGCCAACCCATCGACGGGAGTGCTGGGGATCTTGCCATGAGAAGCCGCTCGTCAAACAGCACGCCCCAAACCAGTGCAATGGTGCCGTGGACTATCCGTACTGATATCGCCGACTAATCTCGAAATCGACTTGGTCGAG
Source organism: Nocardioides nitrophenolicus (assembly GCF_016907515.1). Lineage (NCBI taxonomy): Bacteria > Bacillati > Actinomycetota > Actinomycetes > Propionibacteriales > Nocardioidaceae > Nocardioides > Nocardioides nitrophenolicus. The sequence goes on along the minus strand of NZ_JAFBBY010000001.1, from coordinate 4,352,455 downwards.
TTGATTATCTGGAGGACTTTACAGATGGGGATTCATTCAACGCCGTCCTATTGCAGGACGGTCATCTGATGGCGAGGCGCAGATTCTGCGAAGGCTGCGGTGACGTGGACAGCTCGAACACCCCCGCTCCCGGACCAGATGGCTATCGGTGCACCTCCTGCGCACGCGACCACCGCCAACGACTTAGGAACATCGAGCACATCAAGACTGTGATGGAGGGAGCCGGCCAAGTCCTGAGCGGCAAGGACCGAGCAGCGGTCGCGGACTACCTCGAGGGCTACATCGACCTCGCCACGCTGGCCAATCGCTTGGACACCCCGCTTGTGACCTTCCCCGCCGACTCCACGTCCCGCGAGGCCCAACAGTGACCGCGCCTGCGCCGCGCGAGACCTGCTGCGTCATCCAGTGTGGGGAGCCCGCCGAGTACGTGCTCGGGATGCACCGCGCCTCGGGCGAGGTCAGCATCGGGTTCTGCAGCCAGCACACCCTTGAGGTGATGCCCTCGCTGATCGACGGTCCCTACATGGAGCAACGGCCCGCGGAGTCAGAGGTGTCCGCTCTGGAAGCCGAGTTGGAGAAGCAGGGCGTCACCACGGAAACGATCCGTCGGTTCCAGCAACTCCTCTGGAACGTCGCCACTAAGGACCGGCAGATGAGCCCAAGCGACTCGGAGACGGATGGCGAGTTCATGGTCCGGATCCTTCAAGCAGCGGTTCCGAGGGGTCTCCGGGTGATCGCCGTCGCTGTCAGCGGCGAAGCGGATTGGTCCTTCCAAGGCATCGGCGGCGGTTCCAAGGAGCCGAGGCAGGCACCGCGATGAGACTGGTCGAAGCGACTGCGATGACCGCGGTCTATGTGCGGAGGATGAAGGAGGACCGCATCCAGCGCGGCCAAGTGATGGGGCATGTGGTGACGGCGTTCCGCGGAGACTCCCAGATCTGCATGTTCACGGTCACCAGCGATCGAGACCTCCTGCTGGAGGCCACTGATCTCGCTGCGTCCGGTTTCGGAGCTGACATCGTGACGCTGTCGACGGACGTCTGGGCCACCGAGTTGCTGAACCATCCTGACACTGGGATGCCGTGGCAACACGGCGAGCTCGATGCCTACACCCAGCGGCACCCGGAAAGGTCGCCAGCAGAGTTCCGATGCCTCATCGCCACCACTGCCTACAACAGAGCCGACAACTACTTCACCTACATGCAGGCATACCGGACCGCCCCATCACGAACATCGAGAGGTCGGACGGCGATCCAGTGGCTGGATTGGGAGCCCCCTCAGGCGTCCATGGACCGCTACGTCGATGCCGAAGTGCACTCGATCCTTGGAAGACCGACGGCTGATGTCGAGCTGATTCGGGCGGGCATTGCCATCTCCGAGACTCCGATGTGGCGGGACCACCTGGACCTCGTGACCGCGCGGGAAGCCTCCCGGCGGTTTGGTGCGTCGGTCGAGGTGACCATGTTCGCCGAGGCGGGCAGCGAGCGGGAGCGCCTGCTGAGCACACACCTCCGCCCCGACGAACTGATGGAACCCAAGGACATCAACGAGCTGCGGCGCGACGCCGGGCCGCAGACCTCGTCGAGGTGACACGTCTCGGCCCAATTCGCCCTGTCCTACGCGCGGCTATCGCAAGAGTTGCCTCAACTCCGAAGATCGCCGCCGAGATCCGGCGGTTCGACCACCTGCCCTGGACCAAGTCGGCGCTGGAACAGGCGCTGCCGATCCGTGTCAGGCTCGGCGAACAACAAGATGCGCAGACCCTTGTCTCCGAGCTGCTGCGTTGCCGAGCGAAGGGTGGCGAGGTCTGCGTGGTCCCGCCAGTTCTCGGTTTGAGCGACCGGGTATCCGTTTCGGGCAAGGAGAAGGTCGAGGGTGGGTTCCATCATGACCTCGGTCATCACGTCGGGCAGAAATCCGCAGACCTGGACATCGCCGTCCGGCGGTTCCCAGTTCAACCACTTGATCTCCGTCCGTCCCCTGACCAGCGGCGAGGGAACGGTCTCGTAGGCCTGCACCACGTGGGTGGAGTCGCCCGCCCTGTTGACAACGAGGGTCATCAACATCTCCCTGGTGAACCGCTTCGCCCGCTCCGGTTGTGCTGCGACGTACTCCGTGATCTGTCCCGGCTCCCAGGGAATCCCCGTTTCGGGGTGAGTGGGCTCGGTGGCCATCACCGTGTCGTTGCTGAGCCCCAGAAGGTCTGCCCCGAACCCCACGGCGGCCAAGTGCAACACGGGGACCAGGGCGTCTCTGCCACCGGAGACCTCGATCAGCGCCACCGGTTCGGATCCGCGCCAGCAGGACACGAAGGAGTTCAGCTCCTCGCCCCGGCGTACCGTCCGTTCCTTCACGGAGCGAACGAACAACGCCGTCCTATCCCGTGCCTCTGCAATCCTCACGCCTATTCCTCTCTGGTGTATCGCTACGAAGCGCGAGGAAAGTAGTTCGCCAGTGCGCCAGCGGCAGAGCACTCCCGAGCGACGTACCTCAGCTCCACCCACGGCCATCCCGCCAATGCATGCGGAGGCGATGCCCAGCGGCGTCTCCCTGAGCGCCCGTGACGCTCGCGGAGTACGAACGATCGACCTGAGACCCGTGCGGCGCTCCTTGGGCCCCTTGAGCGCTTCGGATGGGCCCTTGACGCCCGTGGGAGTTCGTCGGAGTCGTTGAGTTCGGGAGGTTGAACACGGCCAGCACCATGTCTCGGGGCGCGGGCACGACGTGATCGGCGCTGTCAGCGCGGTTCTCGGGATGCTCCGCGGGCTGATCGGGCTCATCGGAGACCTGATCCTGGCCAAGTTCAACCCCCTCGGCGCGGAGTCGGCGGACGGTGCGCATCGAGATGTCGAGGAGATGGGCGATCTCGGTGTTGGTGAGGCCCATCGCGGTCAGCTCCGCGACCTGCTCCACCCGGGTATTCGAGGGGGAGGACATGGCGTACTCATTGACGTCCCTATCAGAAGAATCGGCGGAGCCGGCCCGCCCGTGCTCGTCGTACTGGTCGGTCTCATCCTGAGGCCCGGCAGGCGCCGAGCCCGTGTCATCGAACCCCTCGGCCAATGCCCGCGACACCTTCTGTTGGGAGCACCCGAGTCGGTCACCGATCTGCTGCTGAGTGAGTTCGGGGTGCGACTCCTTCTCAAGTCGAATGCGTGCCGCGTCGAGGGACGCTCGGGCTGCCCTAGCCGCGATCCGTGCAGGGATTGCACACTCCCGGCGGTTGCGTTCCATCTGCTCTGGATTGCTCTCCCAGGCCTCGGCGCTGGCTCGTCGCGCAAGTTCGATGGCCCGCTGGCCTCCCACTTCCGGCGTGTACCGCTGGTTACAGAACCTCACCACCGACCGGATCACGGCGTCGGCTTCGCATCGGTGGACCGGATGCCGATGGGGCTCGATGTCCTCGAACAGCGTCAGGAGGCGGTCGGCGGTGGGCAGGAGCTGCGCCTCGGAGATGCCCTCCAGGCCGGATCGGCGGAGTTCGTACCCCTCGTGCCGGAGAACCTCGAACAGCGTGCGGCTCCTGGCGATCAACTGCCCCGACTCGTCCCACCAGAACCCTCGGGGGTCCTCGGCGCATCCATCTAGCTGGCGGTTGCCGGTGGACCGATCCGATGACCACAGGCTCGACGCAGAGACGGTGAAGTCCTCGGGGAGGATCGTGAAGCAGGCCGACCGGAGCTCCGAGATGGTGAGCCCGTCCCGGTGGTTCTGCCACCACACGTAGTCGGAGTTCTTGGCCAGCGGGTTCCTGGCGGTGCCGAAGGTGTAGGCGGGGTCGCCGTCCAGCGCCGCGGTCATCTGCACCTGAAGGGCCGCGAGGTTGGCCCGCTCCCTCGGGTTGTCAAGGTTCACGGGGTGGGCGAGCCGCCACTGCGCATGGACGTGTCCACTGTCGATGTTCTGCCCATACAGGTTGGGCTTGATCGGGAACGCGGCCAACGCCTGCTCCGCCGCATCGAAGGGAAGATCGATGTCCACGTTGAGGAACACCACGTACTTGGGGCCACCGATCCGTAGGTGGGTGGAGTCTCGGAGCGCGTCCATCGTGCAGGGGACGTGCCGCCAGTACAGGCCGTCGTCAGAACTCGGATCCTCGGGTCGGTGGGGCCGGCCAGCGAGGATGGACCTTGCGTCCCCGAATCGGTCCAGGTACCACTGACGGTCATCCTCGGTCAGCCAGGTTGCGCTGAACTCGTCGGCGGATCGCTGATGCAGAGAGGGGCCTCCTGGAAGGAAGTCCCCGGTGATCAACTACCTACCCGAGCTGAGCCGGTAGGAGGGAGGATGGCCCTCGTGATTCGTGCGAAGCGACTCTCGCGGAGAGTTCAGCGTCGACGAGCCGGAGACGCTGGCTCCCGAGGCGCCAGCGGAAGCGCGGAATGGCCCATCTGACGCGCCGACGGGCTCAGCTCGACGCTCGATAGCGCCGACTCCCTTGCGGGCTCTCAGATGGGCCATCACTTCGCCGACTCCTTAGCCGCGGTCCAGTTCCCACTTGGGGCCGCAGGGTTGGCTCAGCCACCTCTCCTGCTGGAAGTTCGGATCCGCCTCCACCATGACCACCACCTCTGCGCGGTCGACAGCGACGGTCCAGACCTGGTGGCCCTCGAAGCCGATGTCAACAAACTCCTTGTAGTACCGGTAGTCCACGACCTTGCCGATGTGCGGGCGCCAGGCCTCCGCGCCTGGGTCCTCGTCCAGCAGGACTGTTGCCCCGACGGGGATGCCGTCAGAAATCGGTCGGGGCCTCGGAAGGTCGACGTGCAACACGTACTCGTCGGCGATGTCATCTTGCATTGTCACTGGGCTCACCGCTTTCTCGCTGGAAAACAGAACAACGCCGCTTCCGGAAACCGGAGTCGACGTCGTTATAAAGACTAGACGGCCCACATATCAGATGTACAGCGCTGCGCTATTCATAGAAACGGGTCGGGCCCCGCGGCCATTGCCAGATCGCGGGGCCCTGATTCCAGGCGGCCCAGCGAAGGCTGCAAGTTGCCGTTCTTTCCACCTGAAATCTAAGAGGCATCGTATTAGGCAGAACGACATTCGGGCCAATCCCTAGTAGAATCGAGATATCAACTCGACCATCCACGGAAGGGGAAATGAATATGGGAAGGCCCATCCTCACCGAGCCCGGTCGAGTCGTGCCGGGCATCGAACATGGCACGACGAGTGCCTACGACAGGCGCCGCTGTCGCTGCCTGACCTGCCGCAAGGGCCACCGAGAGCGGCTTGCAGCTCACCGGAAGAGGACCCTCGACCGCATCGCCGAACTCGAGGCTGCCCTCGCCGCCAAGTAGCCACACCCCAGGAAGGGCCGGACCGCGTACTCCAATCCGCGGTCCGGCCCTTCGCTTTGACATTCGAATGTCAAAGGCCGTCCACGATGGCCCGCACGAGGACACCGAGTCGCATCTGGTCGACGGCCAACCGGTCGGTAACGGCACGCGGCCCCTCGCAGAGCCGCTGCCAGCGCTGACCATGAGCGACGGCGACCAAGGCCCGCTGCCACACCAAGGGGCTCCGACTCCGAGCCTGCTGCGCCCAATGTCGTCTCGGCTCCTCTGACCTGAACAGCTTGCAGCCCGCGGCCGCCCCGACCCCGAGGCTCGAGATGACGTTGTAGGCGCGGATCCTTCGCGCCACGGCCAACCAGGGCACCTCCTCCTGAAGGCAGGCGATCCGAACGCTGCGATCACCCGCGAACACTCCTTCGAGGATGTCCTGCAATGACGCCGACGTCTCTGGCCTGTCCATCCAGAACTCGGTGCCGCTGAAGCCTGGGAACGCACGCAGCAACGCCTTGAGGTCGTCGGACGGGTCGGAGTAGCAGGCGACGCCCAGGTGCACCTCGATGTCCAGTCCGTCGAGGCGGTGCAGGAACTCCTCGATGAACCCAGGTGGCCAGGGCGCAGACCACGAGCTGGCGAACCTGATCTCGGGCCTGAACTCAGGATCCACGATGCACAGAGTCAGAGCGGAAGTGAGGCCGAAGATGTCCTTCACGTATCGGTCGACGTGCTCCTCGAGGAGGTAGGCCCGATTCGCGGCGTTGACGTACCGAGCAGCGTCCACCACCTCGACGGCCCGGGCAGGGTCTCCACTCATGGAGAAGATCCACGCCTCCTTGGCATCGTTGATCCTGTTGGTGTCGTCGCCGGACCACACCCGGAGCGAGGTGATGGTCATGCTGCACCGCCTTCTGGATTCTCCACGAGCCGGCTGACCACCGATTGGAGGCGATCCAGTCGTCGCATCACCGCAAGGTGCCGGTCCAGATCCGTGGCCGAGATGCACTGGACCAACGCCGCCTCCAGGGCCAGCTCTGCACGCAGACCTGCCTGGCCCGCGAGGTCGAGGTCGGCCAACACCTTGAGGCGGGATGCGATCACCTCCTCGGGAATGGCCCGAGCCACCTCGAAGTGTTGCCGCAACCGCGGCGAGGTTCGGTACGAGTCCGCGGCGCCACGCTTGTGAGCAAGTAGGTCCAACCAGTACTCGACAGCAAGTCCGCGGACAGCTGCGGCACGGAACTCCCCCGATGCGACCGCTTCCCGGACCTCGACCAGCATTGTGCCGACGTTATGAGCGGCCATCGCTGCAACGATCCGCTCCGCCGTTGACCGGTGTTCAGTCGTCAGGCCGTGAGCAGAGCCGTCCAGTAGAGAAAGGGCATTCCGAGGAGAGCCCCCAGCCTGCTGAGCCAGTCCCACTGCATCGGGCACTCCGAGTTGGATGCCCTCCTTCGCCGCGACCGAGAGGAGCAGCCCGGCGAGGTCCTGGTCGGCTACCGCACCGAACGCGACGTCGATGCATCGGTCGCGGACCGCAGACTGAAGCTTCTCCGGTTCAGTGGTGCACAGGATGAATAGCGGCTTCGAGTCTCGATCCTCCAATGGGCCCAGCAACCAACTCTGCGCGTTGTAGTCGAGGGCGTGCGCCTCATCGAGGAGGTAGACCCGGCGGTTAGCGATGGTGCCGAGGTCTCGGTGTCTCAGAGCTTCTTGGAGAGCCTCCCTGTTCGAGGCCTGCGCGCAGCTGATCTCCTCGTAGTAGGACATCCAAGGAACCTCGCCGGGCTGAAGGATCTCGCACCGGTCACAGCGCCCACATGGCTCCCCCTGATGGGGGTCAGTGCAGTTGATCGCAGCAGCGAGGATCCGTGCGGTGGTGGTCTTGCCAGATCCAGTCGGACCGCAGAAGAGGTAGGACTGCCTGATCTCCGTTGAAGCCACGGCCAGGCGAAGGCCCTCAATAACCGTCGCCTGGCCGACCACTTCCCCGAACCGGCGGGGCCGATACTTGGCCGCGAGATTCATGTTCGGGGAGGACATCACGCGGCGTCCCGCCTGCCGGCCTGGGCGTCCCCGGTTCCGAACGGACTGCTCTTCCTCATGTCCTTTCGGTAGATGCAGCCACAGCCGTTGCAGGTCGCCCCTGGCCCGTGCAGGTAGGCCACGTTGACCTTGATCTGGAACGCCGGATCTTCACAGTCACAGCGAAGCTGCACCTCGGAGGCACCGCCCTTTCGCGGCGGAGCAGAGCCCCTCCGCTTCTTCGGCTCGGGCGAATCGGCACTGCTTTCGTTGCCAGCACTGCCTTTGTCGCCGTCAACGACGCCCTCGCGGGTGTTCCCGGGTGCATCACTAGCGCCTTGGGGTTCGTGAATGGCCTGGTCGCTGGAACCGTCGGCAACTCCGTTTCGCTCAGACGCCTCACCACGGCCGCGGGGTCCATAGGTCCCACGCGCCGCATCGATCCGCCCGTCGTCATCGGCGATGGAGTCGGAACCAGCCTCGGCATTCGGGAGGCGTGATCCGCCGTCGGAGGTGCCGATACCTTCGGCTCGGGGATCGGCAGGCTCCGCTGAGACACGTCCCGCATACGGGATGCTCAGGCGATAAGCGATCATCCCGGCTTCGAGCCTCTTGAGGACGTACCCGTACCTCGCCGTCGCCTCGTCCATCATCCGAGTCTGCGACCACCCGCTGGCCTTACCCGCGTTGAGGACCTCCAGTCCGAGCTCCCTGGCAGCGTCACGCCACTGTGGAGTGAAGTACCTGCCCTGGCGGGTAAACGGGGAACCTCCACGTGAATAGACCAGGAGGGTCGCGAGGTGGCGCAGCACCACATGCAAGAGGTCACTGGCAGGGCAGTTCAGCACTCGCGTAGTGATGCGCATTTCCGGCACCTCAGACCGGGAACGCTTGTCCAGCCACGATGCGGGCAACTGGTGATCGCCGTCTGGGCCCACGAACCCCTTGCGGACCTTCACGGACCCGTGGTCTCGGACAGCCGCTGGATCGAAGATCACCACCACCGGCGGCAGTGCCGGGTGATGACGTCGGATGGCGTCCACCGTGACCTCGACCGTCAGCGCCAGCGTCGATGCGATGTCGCTTCGCGTCATCCCGTCGGCGCTCATCACGCCACCTCGCTGTTGTTCTGCTGGTACTGCTGCTCCAGCCACACCAGAACGTCACACCGCCGGTAGACCACTCGGCGCCCGAGGCGGAACGACCTCGGCCCGATCCCGATGTGGCGGTAGTACCTGCAGGTGGCCGGAGACTTGCGCAGCAGTGCCGCCACTTCCTCGGTGGTCAATAGGTCAACGTCGATCATGGCGCCAGTCCTTCCTTTAGCGTGAATCTGTCTACTACTATTGAAAGGAAGGAAGAGTGCAGAGCACAAGAACCAAGATTCCCTTTAAGGAAGGCAGGACCGATGCCACGCAAGACGCCCAATCGCACGGTGGGAGCCAATGAGAACCTCGCAAGGCGCATCGAGATGGAACGCAAGAGCCGCGGCTGGAGCATCGAAGGCCTCGCCAACCGCATGACGGCGGCAGGCTGTCCAATGAACGGATCCGCGATCTATCGGATTGAAGATCCTGAGATTCGCCGGAAGGTTGACGCCGACGAACTGGTCACTATGGCCACCCTCTTCGAGATGTCCGTGGCGGACCTACTCACACCGCCGGAGGCCGCTCACGACAGCGAAGTGCGCAAGTTGTTCCGCAGGTGGCAGAAGTTAGACGGGCAACATCGGCGTCTCCGCGCGGAGGCAGGTGCCGCATGGGACGACATGGTGGCCTTCGCTGACGCCAGCGGAAATCAGGCTCTCGGCACCCTTCGGGAACTCCTCCACGACAACGAGAAGGCCTATCGCCCCCACGACCCCAGCATCGTGGACACGCTCCTCGAGGTTTCGCTAGTACGTGACCTTCCGACGCAGTCCCACGCAGAGCGGGAACGCGAGCGGCGCCGCAACGGGGAGGACTGAGAGTTGGCGGCGCCGGAGCGTCGGGAGCGGAATGGAAAGGTCCGATGGTACGCGCGGTACCGCGATCCTGAGGGCCGGCAGCGGTCCAAGACCTTCGATCGCAAGGTGGACGCGCAAGCCTTTCTCGATGATGTCAGCTCTGACATGCGCCGAGGGCGGTACATCGACGTCGATGCAGGCAAAGTCAGCTTGAGGGACTACTCGGCTCAATGGCTGTCTGCTCAGACCTTTTCGGAGACCACCTACAGCCTGGTGGAGCAGAGACTTAGGTTGCACGTGTATCCGAGACTCGGAGACCGGCAGCTCCGGCAGCTGACGCCCTCGGTGATCCAGGCCTGGCTGAAGGGTCTGAGCGACCTCGCGCCGAAGTACCAGAAGGACATCTTCGGACACCTCAGCGCCATCCTGACGGCTGCCGTAGACGACGAGAAGATCACGAAGAACCCATGCAAGGCCCAGTCGGTGAAGCGCCCGAAGCTGGAGCCTCGGAAGGTGGTGCCATGGACTCGGGATCAGGTCGTCGCGGTTCGTGATGCGCTGCCTGACCAGTATCAGATCATGGCCACCCTCGCTGCTGGCCTGGGATTGAGGCAGGGCGAGGTGTTCGGTTTATCTCCCGACGACATCGACTTTCTTCGGGGCACCGTGACGATCCGTCGACAGGTGAAGCTGTTCGTCAAGAACAAGGCGTTCGCTCCCCCGAAGGCGGGAAGGACCCGGGAGATCCCTCTGCCCTCCACGGTCCGCGATGCACTCGCGGCTCATCTCGCCGCCCATCCAGCTCAAACAGTCACCCTGCCGTGGAAAACCCTCGGCGGCGAGGCCGTTCCGGTGTCCCTGGTGGTTACCCGCCACGGCGAGGCGATGGGACGGAACTGGGTGAACAGCTACCTCTGGGGACCGGCCCTAGACAAGGCCGAGGTGCCCCGAGGTAGAGACAACGGGATGCACGCGCTCCGCCACTTCTACGCCTCGGTGTTGCTGGACGCCGGGGAGAACATCAAGGCGCTGTCCTCGTACCTCGGCCACGCCGACCCTGGATTCACCCTGCGGACCTACACCCACCTGATGCCGTCGAGCACCGAGCGGACCCGCCAGGCCATCGACGGTGCCCTCAAGGGCCAGGACCCCGCCTCGACGTCCGAGACGGGGTCCTGATGTGTACCGATTGTGTACCCAGAGCCTGTTCATAGGCTCTGACCTGGGCGTTTGCTAGAGGTTGATCATGTGCCCGGCGATCCCGTGGATCGCCTCCTTGACCGCCTCGGACAGCGTCGGGTGGGCGAACACATTGCGACCCACCTCGTCGGCGGTGAGGTCCCACTTCTGCGCGAGGGTGAGCGCGGGGAGCAGCTCGGTGACGTCGGGGCCGATCATGTGGGCGCCGAGGATCTCGTTGAACTCGGCGTCGGCGACGATCTTGACGAAGCCGACGGCCTCGCCGAGGCCCTGGGCCTTGCCGTTGGCGGTGAACGGGAACGAGGCCGTCTTGACGTCGTAGCCCTTCTCCTTGGCCTGCGCCTCGGAGTAGCCGAAGGAGCCGATCTGCGGCTGGCAGTACGTCGCGCGCGGGACGAAGTCGTACTCGACCGGCATGGTCTCGGCGCCGGCGAGGGTCTCGGCGGCGACGACGCCCATCGCCTCGGCGACGTGGGCGAGCATCATCTTGCCGGTGACGTCGCCGATGGCGTAGACGCCCTCGACGTTGGTGCGGCAGTACTCGTCGATCTGGATCGCACCGCGCTCGGTGAGGGCGACGCCGGTGCTCTCCAGGCCGTAGCCCTCGACCCGGGGGGCGAAGCCGAAGGCGGCCAGGAACTTGTCGGCCTCGAGCACCTGCTCGTCACCGCCCGCGGCGGGGGCCACGCGCACGCGTACGCCGGAGCCGGTGTCCTCGACGCCCTTGACGGCGGTGGAGGTCAGCACCTTCACGCCGAGCTTCTTGTAGTGGCGGGCGAGCTCCTTGGACACGTCGGCGTCCTCGGTGGGGACCATCCGGTCGAGGAACTCGACGATGGTGACGTCGACGCCGAAGTTCTTGAGCACGTAGGCGAACTCGACGCCGATCGCACCGGAGCCGCCGATGATGATCGACGAGGGCAGGTTCTCGTCGAGGATCTGCTCCTCGTACGACACGATGTTCTTGCCGTTGACCTCGACGCCGGGGACGGTGCGGACCGTGGCGCCGCCGGCCAGGATCAGGTTGTCGCAGGTGTAGTCGGCGGTGGAGCCGTCGTTGAGCGCGACGGAGACCGACTTCGGGCCGGTGAGGGTGCCCCAGCCGTCGATCTCGGTGATCTTGTTCTTCTTCATCAGGAAGTGGACGCCCTTGCTCATCTGCCCGGCGACCGCGCGCGAGCGCGCGTGCGTCGGGCCGTAGGCCATCGTGGCGTCGCCCTCGATGCCGAACTTCGCCTTCTCATGGGTCAGCGTGTGGGCCAGCTCGGCGTTCTTGAGCAGCGCCTTGGACGGGATGCAGCCGACGTTGAGACAGACGCCGCCCCAGTACTTCTTCTCGATCACGGCAACGGACTTGCCGAGCTGAGCTGCGCGGATCGCGGCGACGTAACCACCGGGGCCGGCACCGAGGACGAGGACATCGAAGTGGGTCACGCGACCAGCGTAGTAGGGCACCTCCTTGTGTCCGGCATCACGCTCAGGGCAGAGTGCAGCTACTCATGGGTACGGCGGCATGGGGCCGCCGTCCGCGAAGAGGAAGCTGCTCCCTTCATGTCTCGGATTCTCGGATTCATCGCGTCCTGCGCGCTCGCCCTGGCCGGCCTCGCCGCCGTCCCCCTTCCCCAAGCCCAGGCCACCTCGGCCGGGCTGCTCGACGTGATCGTCGTACTGAAGCCGGGGGCCGACGCCGCCGGCACCGCCGACGCGCTGGTGACCCGCAAGGGCGGCGCGGTCACCCACGTCTACGAGCACGCCCTCAACGGCTTCGCCGCCACCCTGACCGACGCCCTGGCCGCGGTGCTGCACGGCGACAGTCGGGTGCTCTCGGTCGAGGCGGACCGCACGATGCGCGCCAGCGACACCCAGTCGCCGACCTCGAGCTGGGGCCAGGACCGGGTCGACCAGCGCACCCTGCCGCTCGACGGCGCCTACTCGTGGACGACCACCGGCTCCGGCGTCGACGCGTACGTCGTCGACACCGGCATCCAGCTCTCCCACCCCGACTTCGGCGGGCGCGCGGTGTCCGGCACCGACACCGTCGACGGCGACGCCGACGCGAGCGACTGCAACGGCCACGGCACCCACGTCGCCGGGACCATCGGCGGCGCGAGCACGGGGCTGGCGAAGGCCGCCCGGCTGGTCGCCGTCCGCGTTCTCGACTGCGCGGGCTCGGGTGCCACGTCCGGCGTGATCGCCGGCCTGGACTGGGTCGTGGCGAACCACCAGGCCGGCCGGCCCGCCGTGGCCAACATGAGTCTGGGAGGCGGCGCGTCGAGCGCGCTCGACGCCGCGGTGCAGCGGGTGATCGCCGACGGCGTCACCATGGCGGTCGCCGCCGGCAACGAGAACGCCGACTCCTGCACGAAGTCGCCCGCCCGGGTGCCCGCCGCCCTGACCGTCGCGGCCAGCGACCGCACCGACGCCCGCGCCTCCTTCTCCAACCGCGGCACCTGCGTCGACCTGTTCGCCCCCGGCGTCGACATCACCTCCGACTGGCTCGACGGCGGCACCCACACCATCAGCGGTACGTCGATGGCGACGCCCCACGTCGCCGGGGCCGCGGCGCTGTACCTGTCCGCGCACCCCACCGCCACCCCCGCCGAGGTCGGCACGGCCATCCTGGGCGCGACCACCAAGGGCAAGGTCACCGGGACCGGGCGCACCTGCGTGCTGCTCGTCGTCTGCTCCCCCGCCACCCCCAACAACCACCTGCTGTACACCGGCGCCTGACCTGTCGGCGGCGTACGACCTCACCCACTAGCCTGACCTCGTGACGTCGTACGCCGCCTACGGCACCAACCTCGACCCCCAGCGGATGGGCGAGCGGTGCCCCCACTCGCCGCTGCAGACCACCGGCTGGCTGACCGGGTGGCGGCTGACCTTCGGCGGCGAGGAGCACGGCTGGGACGGCGCCCTGGCCACCATCGCGCCGGACCCGATCGGCTCGGTGTTCGTCGCCGTCTACGACGTCAGCCCGCTCGACGAGCCGAGCCTGGACGAGTGGGAGTCGGCCGACTCGGGGCTGTACCGCAGGACGAAGGTGCGGATCTCCACGATGGTGGGCGAGATCGTGGCGTGGACCTACGTGCTTGACGCCTACGAGGGAGGCCTGCCCTCGGCGTCGTACCTCGGGGTGCTGGCCGACGCGGCCGAGGCGGCCGACGCACCCGCGGACTACGTCGCCGGGCTGCGCGCCCGCGCCTGCCGCTCCACGGGGCTGTGACCGCACTCCTCGCGTGACCTTCCCGTAACCTGAACCGTTGTCAGGTTATGCGGACGTCCTCCCGAGCTCTCCGTCGCCTGTCCCTCGCCGCCACCGCCGTCGGCGTCGCGGCGCTGGCCCTGGCGTTCCCCCAGCCGGCCCCCGCCGAGCCCGGCCCGGCGGCCAGGGCCGCCGCCGTCACGGACGGCCCCGCCGCCCCGACCACGCTGCCGCAACGGGCACCCGGCCTGCGCGACGTGATGTGGGTCGGCAACAACTGGGCCGGCACGGCGAGCATCGTCGACGCCCACGAATTCACCGTCCTCAAGCGCGGCGTCGACCTGATCCCCGACAAGGCCCAGGAGCTCGCCGCGATCCGGTCCAACCCGGTCGACCTGGCCTACTTCCTGCTCATCAGGTACGGCCCGGGCGAGGGCCACGACCAGTTCGTCGACGACATGTTCACCACCCTCGACGGGCGCTATCTCGCGGTGTCGCGGCCCAGCTTCGCCGACGTCGTCTGGATCGACATCGCCAAGGCCACGGCCGGCGCGCCGGACTCGATCGTCCGCGAGCAGTCGATGGACGGACACCGCAGCGACCACATGGCGCTCTCCCCCGACGGCCGGCGGCTGCTGGTCTCGGACTCGACCGAGCGCCAGGTGATCGAGTACTCCATGGTCGACGAGACGCTCACCGACGGCACCGTCGTCAAGCTCGGCGACCGGCTGCGGACCTTCCCGTCGGGCGAGACGCCACACGAGAGCAACTACACGCGCGACGGCCAGCGGATCTTCCACGCCTCGATCGGGCTGGTCTACACGCCCGGCGACATCCCGCTGCTCGACGCCCTCAAGGGCGACCGCTGGTTCCAGGTCGTGCGCGACGCCGACTTCTCGATCCTGCGCCGCTGGGGCATCGGCCGCGAGCTGGCCGAGGCCGGCTACCCCAACATGAGCAGCGCCGTACGCCCGATGGCGGTCTCCCCCGACGAGCGCTACGTCTACTTCCAGGTGTCCTTCTTCCACGGCTTCGTCGAGTTCGACACCCAGGCGCCCGACCTCAACGGCAAGGTCGACTACACCCTCGGCGGCGTCCCCGAGCCGCGGGTCGGCGCGGTCACCCGGCTGATCCCGCTGCCCAACCGGGTGCCGACCATGCTGCGCGAGCAGTACGTCAACGACTCGGCCCACCACGGCCTGTCGATCAACGCCGCGGGCGACACCCTCTGCGTCGCGGGCACCATGGACGACTACGCCGCCCTCGTCGACCGTACGTCGGGCCGGGCCACCCTCTTCGACGAGAAGACCACCGGGCACACCTACCTCAAGCCGTACTGGACCACCGAGGGCCTCGACGACACCTGCTGGATCTCGCTCTCCGGCAGCGACGCGGTCGCGGTCATCGACACGAACACCGGCCAGGAGCTCGCCTACCGGGCCGTCGGCGACCACCCGCAGCGGGTGCGGCACGGCTACGTCCCGGAAAGCCTGGTCGCGACCTGGTGAGTAGGCTCGCGCCGTGACCGAGTCCCCCACGCCGTACGCCCTGGCCGAAGAGGCCGCCGCCCGTCTCGCCGAGCTGACCGGCGTGGCCCGTCACGACGTCGCGCTCGTGCTCGGCTCCGGCTGGCTGCCGGCCGCCGAGGCGCTCGACCCGACCGGGGAGAACACCACCGAGATCTCCGTGACCGACCTGCCGGGCTTCGGCGCCTCCGCCGTCGTCGGCCACTCCGGCAAGATCCGCTCGATCCGGCTCCCCGGCGCCGACGACGCCGAGGGCGACCGGCACCTGCTCGCCTTCCTCAGCCGCACCCACTACTACGAGGGGAAGGGCGTGCCGGCCGTCGTCCACGGCGTGCGTACGGCGGCCGCGGCCGGCTGCCGCGCGATCGTGCTCACCAACGGCTGCGGCGGGCTCAAGCCGACCTGGACGCCCGGCACCCCGGTTCTGATCAGCGACCACATCAACCTCACCGGCCAGTCGCCGATCGTGGGCGCGAACTTCGTCGACCTGACCGACCTCTACTCCGCGCGCCTGCGCGAGCTGTGCCGCGAGGTCGAGCCGACCCTCGACGAGGGCGTCTACGTCCAGTTCACCGGCCCCCACTACGAGACGCCGGCCGAGGTGCAGATGGCCGGCATCCTCGGCGGCCACCTGGTCGGCATGAGCACCACCCTCGAGGCGATCGCCGCGCGCGAGGCCGGGATGGAGATCCTCGGCATCAGCCTGGTCACCAACCTGGCCGCGGGCCTGAGCGGCGAGCCGCTCGACCATGCCGAGGTGCTCGAGGCCGGCCGCAACGCCGCCACCCGGATGGGCGCGCTGCTCGGCGACATCGTCCCCCGCATCTGACCCACCGCGCCCGATGGAGCCCTACGCCGAGGTCGAGGAGTCCTACCGCCGCTTCGCCGTCGAGGCGGCGGAGTCACCGACCTTCGCCGCGTGGGCGAGCGGGGTGGCCGGCGACCCGGAGGTGCTCGCCTGGATCCGCTCGCTTCCGGCGGCCAAGCAGCAGCCCAACCTGGTGTTCGCCGCCGCCCGGCACCACGGCGTACCCGCGCCCGGACCGTACGACGGCCTGCGCTCCGCGCTCCTCGCCGACGGCGACCACGGCCCGGTCCGGGCGACGATCCTGGCCCGGGCCACCCAGACCAACGAGGTCGGCCGGCTGGCGACGCTGGTGCCGGCGTTCGGCTCGCTGCCCCGACCCCTCGCGCTGATCGAGGTCGGCGCCTCGGCCGGGCTGTGCCTCTACCCCGACCGTTGGGGCTACGCCTGGTCGACGGCGTCCGGTGACGTCCGGCTCGGCGACGAGCCCCGCCTCCCCTGCCGGGTCAGCGGCCCCGCCCCGCTCCCCGAGCGGCTGCCCGAGGTGGCCTGGCGCGGCGGCATCGACCTCAACCCGCTCGACGTCACCGACCCCGACGAGATGGCCTGGCTGGAGACCCTGGTCTGGCCCGAGCAGGACGAGCGCCGGGCCCGGCTCCGGCGGGCCGTCGCCGTGGCCCGGGCGGACCCGCCGTCGATCGTGCGCGGCGACCTGCTCACCGAGCTGCCGGGGCTGGTGGCGCGGGCGTCGTCGTACGGGACGGTGGTGGTGTTCCACAGCGCGGTCATCGCCTACCTGCCGCCGGACCTGCGGCTCGACTTCGACCGAAGGGTCCGCGGCCTGGTCGCCGACGGCGCCTGTCACTGGGTGAGCAACGAGGGCCCGCAGGTGCTGACGTCGGTCACGCGCACCGGCCCGCCCGTCCCCGAGGGGCGGCCCACCTTCGTGCTCGGGATCGACGGGCGGATGGTGGCGCTGACCCATGGCCACGGGCGGGCGCTGCGCTGGGTCGGCTGAGCCCTGGGGAGGACGGACCCTTTGTGTCGTGGGTCCGGTGCACCCTGGTCGGCATGGAGACAAGGAGGCACCATGGGAGTCATGACACTCGTCCGACCGCCGCTCGCCCAGGTCGGCGACATGATCGTGCGCGAGGGGCCGTTCACGGTCGCGGAGCGGGACGCGATCCCCGAGGACGGCTACCGACATGAGCTGCTCGACGGGGTGCTGCTGATGTCCCCGGCGCCGCGGCCAAGGCACCAGGACATCGTCCGGGAGTTGCTCGTCCTGCTCAACGCAGCCGTGCCACGCGAGCTCAAGGTCTACTCGGCACCCTTCGACGTGCGCCTGGTCGACGGATCGGTGCTGGAGCCCGACGTGCTGGTGACCCGACGCTCCGACCTCACCGAGACCGGCATCCACGTGCCGCCCCTGCTCGCCGTCGAGGTCCATTCGCGCTCGACGAAGGTCTACGACCTCGGCCCCAAGAAGGACCTGCTCGAGGCGGCGGGCTGTCCGAGCTACTGGACCATCGACCCCGAGCAGCCCGAGCTGACGGTGTGGTCGCTGCGCGAGGGCCACTACGTCGAGACGGCCCGCGTGGCCGCCCAGGAGACCTGGACGGCCAGCGAGCCGTTCGCGGTGACGATCACGCCGATGGAGCTGCTCGACCTCTGAGGAGAGCTCAGCTGGCGCGATTCATCCGCCGCACGCCGACGGCGAGGCCGAGCGTGCCCACCACCAGCGAGGCGGCCAGACCGGCGAGCACGGTCCCGGCCGGGAAGGTGCCGGCGAACAGCGCCCGCTCGGCGTCGACGATGTAGCTGAGCGGGTTGAGGTCGGCGGCGGTGCGCAGCCAGCCGGGGGCGCCGTCGAGCGGGAGCAGCACGCCGGCCAGCAGCAGGAGCGGGAAGATCACGGTCTGCTGGACCGTCCAGAACACCCACGCCTGCTCCTTCGCGGCCACGGCGAGGGCGAGGCTGAGGGCGCCGAGGCCCACGCTGAACGGAACCAGGACCAGGACGCCGACGAGGACGCCGCCGACGTGCAGGTCGAAGCTGAAGGGAGTCACGACGGCCACGATGATCAGCGTCTGCAGCAGCAGCGGCACCATCTCGCGCAGCGCCTTGCCGATCAGCAGCGAGGAACGGCGCACGGGCGAGACGAGGAGTCGCTCGAAGGAGCCGCTGACGATCTCTTCCGACAGGTTGGCGCCGGTGAAGGAGGCGCTCATCAAGGCGGTCATCGACACGATGCCCGGCACGAACCACTGCAGGGCCGAGCCGTCGCTGGTCTCGGGAAGGAGGGGCGCGAACAGCCCGAGGAAGACGAGCGGCTGCACCATCGCGAAGAGCACGGACGCCGGCTGGCGCAGCACCGGCTGCAGCTCGCGGACGAGCACGTTCGCGATGTCGGCGAGCAGGCCGACCGGGCGCGAGGAGACCCGGGTGCGGTGGGCGGCGGGAGTGGTCGCGGGGGCGAGGTCGATGCTCATGCTGCTGCTCCTTCGGTGTGCTGGGCCGGGGTGGTCTCGCGCAGGCTGCGCCCGGTGAGGTCGAGGAAGACGTCGTCGAGGGTGGGGCCGACCACCTCGATCCGGGTGACCGGCGTCCCCGCGGCGGCGAGGTCGGCGACCAGGCCGGGGGCGGCGTCGCGGCCGAAGGCGGCGCGCACGGCGACATGCGAGCCGGTCACGGTGACCTGCGCGCCGGCGATGCGGTCGGCGCGGGCGGCCGCGGCGAGCGCGTCGGCGGGTGAGGCGAAGTCCATGGCGATCAGGTCGCCGAGGGCCGACTTGAGGGCGGCGGCCGAGTCGTCGGCGATGACCTCGCCGTGGTCGATCACGATCACCCGGCCGGCCAGGGCGTCGGCCTCCTCGAGGTAGTGGGTGGTGAGCACGATGGTGGTGCCGAGCTCGGCATTCAGGCGACGCACCTGCTCCTGCAGGTTCACCCGGTTCTGTGGGTCGAGTCCGGTGGACGGCTCGTCGAGGAACAGGATCGGGGGCTCCTGGACCAGTCCGATCGCCACGTCGAGCCGGCGCCGCTGGCCGCCGGAGAGCTGGGCGACCGGGCGGTCGGCGTGCTCGGCGAGGTCGAAGGCCTCGAGCAGCTCCTCGGTGCGGGCCCGGGCGTCGCGCCGCGAGAGGCCGTGGGCGCGGGCCTGGCACATGATCTCGTCGCGGCCGCGGTACTGGTGCCCGGCGGCGTTGCCCTGCCCGACGTATCCGATCGACCGGCGGACCGCCGCCCGCTCCCGGACGACGTCATGGCCGGCAACGGTGGCGCTGCCGGAGGTGGGGGCGATGAGGGTGGTCAGCATCCGCAGGGTGGTCGACTTGCCGGCGCCGTTGGGACCGAGGAAGGCGACCAGCTCGCCGGCCGCCACCTCCAGGTCGAGGCCGCGCACGGCCTCGATCGTCTGCTTGCCGCGCGTGAAGTGCCGGGTGAGTCCGACAGTGCGGATCACCGGGCCGTGGGTCGTGTTGTTCTCCATGACCACCACGCTAGGAACGAATCCGGTCAGGTTCTGTCCTGATTCTGATCTAGTCTCGGGGAACATGAGCACGAGCGCCCGGATGCTGCGGCTTCTCTCCCTCCTCCAGACCCACCGGTTCTGGACCGGCGGCGAGCTCGCCGACCGGCTCGAGGTCAGCGACCGCACGCTGCGCCGCGACGTCGACCGCCTCCGCGACCTCGGGTACGACGTCGACGCGGTCCGCGGTGCCGCCGGTGGCTACCAGCTCCGCGCGGGCGGGGCGCTGCCCCCGCTCCTGCTCGAGGACGAGGAGGCGGTGGCGATCGCCGTCGGCCTGCGCACCGCGGCCAACGGCGGCGTGCCCGGCTTCGAGGACACCACGCTGCAGGCGCTGACCAAGGTGATCGCGCTGATGCCGCCGCGGCTGCGGCGCCGGATGGCCGCCCTGCAGTCGCAGACCGAGGGGCTGCCGTGGTCGGGCGGACCGGTGCTCGACCCGGCCGTGCTGACCACGCTCGCCCAGGCCTGCCGCGACGACGAGGTGGTGACCTTCGCCTACACCGCCGCCGACGGCACGGCGAGCACCCGGCGGGTGGAGCCGCACCGGCTGGTCAACCTCGGGCGGCGGTGGTACCTCGCGGCGTACGACCGCGACCGGCAGGACTGGCGCTCGTTCCGCGTCGACCGGGTCGCGGAGGTGCCCGCGACCAGCGGGCAGCGGTTCCGTCCTCGCGAGATCCCCGGCGGCGACGCGGTGACCTACGTGCGCCGCGGACTGAGCACGCAGCCCCAGCGCCACCTGGTCCGGGTCCGGATGGTCGCGCCGGCGGCCGACGTCGCGGCGTACATGGACCGGTGGGGCACGGTCGACGACCTCGGCGACGGCACCTGCCGGATGACGCTCAACACCGACACCCTGGACTGGCCGGTCCTGATCCTCGCCAACTTCGACTGCGACTTCGAGGTCGAGCAGCCGGCCGAGCTGGGCGAGCTGCTCGGCCGGCTCTCCGCGCGGATCGCGGCTAGCGCCTCGCCTTCCTGACCCGCAGCACCACGACCTCGCTGCTCGCCGCCGCGGTCGGGGTGCCGGCGGCCGCGGTCGCGGTGAGGAAGTGCCGGCCCACGCCCAGCCGACGGATCACCCGCTTGCCGAGGGTGAGGGTGACCGGGTCACCCGAGCCGAGCGCGACGACCCGCCGCGCGGCGAGCACCCGGTTGCCCGAGCGGACCACGACCTGCCCGGAGTAGGCCGCGCCGGCGGGCAGCGCGACGCTCACCCGCGCGGTGGCCTTCCGGCCGACCCGGGCCTTGCCCACGGTCAGGGTCACGACCGGTGTCACCGTGGCCGGCTGCTCGCCCGACGTTCCCGGCCCCGGCGCGGGCTCCGGGGCGGCCGCGACCTCCTCGGCGTCGGTGAAGTCGACGACGAAGGGCGCGGGCGCCTTCTTGGCGTCGGCCGCGCCACCCGACGAGTACCAGTACGACTCCAGCCCGGTGGCCAGGTGGACGTCGACGAAGCCCTGCGGCCAGGCGCCCCAGCCGGCGACGGTGCGGTTCTGCGGGGTCGCGTCGGCGGGCAGGTCCACGGCGACGCCGGCGTAGTCGGGGACCACCGTGACCGCGCCGGCCGGGTCGATCTCGACGTCGGCGAAGGTCGCGATCGGTACGTCGGCGACGGCGTCGAGCGGGGTGCGCTGCTGCGGGTCCGCCATGCTGGAGCCGTAGCCGTCGACGTCCGCGGTGAGGGTGCCGGTGCCGTCGGCGGCGACGACGAGCTCCGGGGCGGAGAGCCAGAAGGGCACCAGTCCGCCGTAGAAGTTGACGCTGAAGGTGCCCTGCCAGCGCACCGTGCCCGAGCCGTCGGCGGCGAGCTCGGCGTGCCCGTCCGCGAGCCGCACGAGCTGCTCCACCCCACCGGCGACCGGCGCCGCACGGGTCGCCCAGGTGGCGGGGGCCTCGGTGCCGTCGGCGGTCCGGTGCACGACGGTCACGCCGCCGGCGGCGGCGCGGTAGCTGGTCTGGTCGCCGTCCGAGACGCCGGCGGAGAGGTAGTTGGAGCCGCCGAACGGCGGCGCGGACTGCAGCTCCTCGCTGCCCGACCAGTCGAGGGTCACCCCGTCGAGGGCGAGACCGGCAGCGGGCACCGCCCGCTTCGGCGTGACGGTCAGCTTCGCGGCGGCCGAGTACGTCGTGCCGACCGGGTTGACCGCCTTGGCCCGGAAGAGCGAGCCGGACTGGTCGACATTGGCGTCGACGACAGTGAGCGACGAGACCCCCTCGGCGGTCGCGACGACCACGTTGTCGTCGTCCTCGGGGATGGTCTGCCAGTAGCCGCCGACCCGGCGCTGCCAGACCACCGACGTGAGCGCCGGACCGGCCTGGGCATGAGCGAGGAAGGTCGCGTCCGCGCCTTCGGTGACGCTCTGGCTGCGGGCGTCGAGCACGAACCGCGGCGCATAGGTGACCGCGAGCGCCGCCTCCTCGGAGACCACGGTGCCGGCGTCGTTGGTCACCTTCAGCCGGTACGTCGACCCGCCGGCCGTCGGCGTGGCGGCCACCCGCAGCGTGGCGGAGGTGGCACCCGCGACGTCCTTGAACCGGGCCTCCCCGGGTCCGCGGGCCTGCCACTGCAGGTCCCCGCCGAGGTCGGCGTCGATCGCGGCGGTGACGGCGACCTCGCGGCTCGCCTCGTCCCGGGCCAGCTCGACGGAGACGTCCTCGGGCTGGGTCGTGACCGTGGGCGCGATGCCCTCGAAGACCATCCGCCGGTAGCCGAACTCGCGCGGTGCGGTGTTCGACTGGACCGGCACGTAGAGCGAGCCGTCGACGCCGGTCTCGATCACCATGGCGCCTCCGCCCGTGCCGGTGAACTCCGCGACCCGGTAGCCGGCCAGGGTGCCGGAGTCGTCGACCAGCTTGAGCGTGCGCCCCTCGGGGTCGGCGATGTCGCCGGCCCAGAGCAGGTTCCGCTCGGCGTCGTAGGCCAGCATCTCGGCGGTCCGGGAGGTCAGGATGCCGTACTCGAGGTAGAGCGGGATCGGCTCTCCCTCGACGGCCGGGCGGGCGACGGCCGCACCGTCGACGAGGTCGACGCGCTGGTAGTCGTCGAGGCGCTGGTTGAGTCCGTGCAGGTACGCGGAGCCGTCCGGCCCCGCGCTGGCGGCGGTCCAGCCGTAGGAGACCGTGCCGGTCTCGTCGAAGGGCCGCGCCGTGGTCCCCGCGATGCCGGAGACCTCGACCGCGCCGTCGCCCGTCGGCCGCAGCCGGAACGCGGGCGCGTAGCGGTCGACCCCGTCGACCCGGATGCTGGTGGTGCTCGTCGCCAGGACGTAAGAGTCGTCGCCGAAGGGCGCCAGGGTGGCGCTCATCCCGTTGGACGTGCTGGCCGCGGTGAGCCGCGACAGGTGCCAGCCGCCGGGGAAGTCGCCGCTCTCCGGCCACCGGACCGGTGACCGGCTCACGTCCCACCCCTCGCCCGACGGGTGCACCCGGACCAGCCGGTAGGGCTCCTCCTCGGTCGCGGTGGGGGCCGTCGACACGAGCACGCCGAGCTCACCGGCCGCGTCGTGCCAGACCAGGTTGCCGACCGCAGGAGAGGCGGTGGTCGCGATCACGCCTACCACGCCGGGGACGAAGGCGCCGCTCAGCCGGTCGAAGCGCAGGGTGCGCAGGGTGACCTCGTCCTGCGCGGCGCCGTCCTTGGCGGTCACGTAGAACAGGGTGTCGGTCTCCGGGTCGAGGGCGGTCCGCAGGAAGCGGCCGGTGTTGCCGGTCGCGGTCATCACCTGGGTGTAGGGCGTCCCGACCGGCGTCAGGTCCTGCGCGTCGAGCGCGGTGAAGACCAGGTTCTGGGCGCCGTGGGCCGCGTCGAACTGAATCGCGTAGACGACGTCGCCCCGCGCCGAGACCTCCAACGCGCGCTGGGCGTTGTTGCCGCCGGAGACGGTGCTGCCGCTGGACCAGCGGGCGCCCTCGGTCAGCACCGGTACGCCGGGCTGGTCGAAGCGCTCGGCCAGGTCGGGCAGGCCGCCGGGACCGTCGTACTCGATGCTCACCGGGTCGAAGGTGGTGCCCGGGGCGTACAGCGTCTGCCCCGCCCCACCCTGGCTCGGGATCGCGTCCCAGGCCGTGTGTCCGGCCTCGAAGCTGGTGCCGGCCGCGCCCGCGACGTCGAGCGTCGCCAGGACGACGTCGACGTCCTCGTGCAGCGCGCCGCCCGGGTCGTCCCGGGTGTAGCCGACGTAGGTGCCGCGGATCTCCTGGGCCTCCGGCCCGATCCGCACCTCGAGGTCCTTGAAGGTCGAGTCGAGGGCGTAGCTGCCCGAGTCGTTCCGGTAGGCCCGGAAGCGCACCCAGCCGCCCAGGTGGAGCACCGTCGTCCGGCTCTGGTCGTCGTAGCTGCCCGACAGGACCGGGAAGTCGAAGCCGTCGGGCACATTGCCCGTCACACCGGTGACGGTGGCGCCGTCACCGGTGATCGTGTTGGCGGCGCCGATGTAGCTCCGCCAGGACGCCTTGATCCCCCAGCTCACGGTGCCGGAGGTGAGGTCGGTGGCCACCGCCCGGGCGGTGGGTGCCGGCACGACGGTGGAGAGGCCGGCGAGCGCCAGCACGAGCGAGAGGAGGGTGAGGACGAGGCGTTTCATGCGAGCGGACCTTCGGGAGTCGGAGCGGGCGACCACGGCCGAGGGGTGCGGGCCCGATCCCGCACCCCTCGGCTGCGGGTCAGGAGACGTTGAACTCGGCGCTGTCGCCGGCGTACGAGCCGCTGCTGCCGCTGTGGGTCGGCGTGATGACGACCTCGCACAACTTCGCGGCGCAGTCGATCCGCGCCGGCTGGCCGAACAGGAAGTCGTGCGCGTTGTCGTCCTGGGCCAGCAGCTGGAAGCCGGTGACGGTGAGCACGCCGGAGGCGCTGGTCGTCGTGTCGACCTGGCTGGTCGCACCGCAGGCCGGGATCTTGGCCAGGAGCAGGAAGGAGTAGGTCGTGTACTCGCACACGCTGACCGTGTATTCGGTGCTGGCGGCCAGGCCGGACTGGGTGACCGTCACCGTCTGGGTGTCGGTGTAGCTGCTCGACGCCGGCGACAGCGTGACGTTGTCGGCGTCGCTGGTGTCGGAGGCGTGCGCGGCCGGGGCGGAGACGCCGATCGCGGTGGCCGCGACGGTGGCGGCGAGGACCGAGAGCGCACGCAGCGGCGTACGACGGTTCGAGGTGGACCTCATGGGGTTCTTCTCCTTCTCTAGGATCGGAACCAGCCCGGTGGCCGATTCCCTTGTCCGGCCGTGCGCGAGCGCGGCCGTGGACGGCCGCTGGGTCGGCCGGGGCGCTGTTCCCTGCGAAAGTTCGGCGCCCCGGTCCCCCGTCGCGGCGGAGTACGCCGCGCGGCCGGTTCGCTCGGACGCCGCAGCCGGGTTGGCACCGACCTCGACGCCCGAGTAAGGTAAGCCTTACCGAATTGCCGAGGGTCGTCAAGCGCCTCGTTGACAATTCGTCAGAACCGCGCGCGCGGCGCCGCCCGCTCAGATGTCGCTAAAAGACAGGGTTCTGCGGTCGAGATTAGGTGAGCCTAAGTGCTGTGTTAGGGTCACCTCATCCCGAGATGTTGACACTCTGACAGCAAAGAGCACCTGCATGGTCCCGCGCACCACCCGCCTCGCCCGCACCCTCGCCGCCGTCCTCGGCGTGCTCGCCCTCACCGCCTGCGGGCCGGTCCTCGGCGGCGCCCAGGGAGCTGACGAGGAGCGGCCCGGGACCGCCGTGCCCTCGGTCGCCGACGTCACGCCGCTCGACGACCCGCGCTCCTGGCAGGGCGCGGTCGACGTGAACCTGCCCGAGCCCGAGATCCGGCCGATCGAGGAGAACCCGACGCCGACGCTGCCCGCGACGGTGACCGACGCCCAGGGCACCGAGGTGACCGTCGAGGACACCAGCCGGATCCTCGCGCTCGACATCTACGGCACGCTCTCCCAGACCGTCTTCGAGCTGGGCCTCGGCGACAGCATCGTGGGCCGCGACGTGTCGTCGTCGTACGAGGAGATCGAGGACCGGCCCCTGGTCACCCAGAACGGTCACGAGCTCAACGCCGAGGCGATCCTCGAGCTGGACCCCAGCGTGCTCATCACCGACACCTCCCTCGGCCCGTGGAACGTCGTGCTGCAGGTGCGCGACGCCGGCATCCCGGTCGTGGTCGTCGACGGGGAGCGCAGCTTCGACAACCTCGCCTCCCTCACCCAGGAGGTCGCCGCCGCGCTCGGCGTGCCCGAGCAGGGCAAGGCGCTCGGGCAGCGGATCACCGAGGAGGCGGACGCCGTCCGCGCCCAGATCGCGACCGTCGCGCCGACGGACGTGACCGGCCAGCTGCGGACCATCTTCCTGTACGTGCGCGGGCAGGCGAACGTCTACTACATGTTCGGCCGCGGCTCCGGCGCGGACGCCCTGATCTCCGCGGTCGGCGGCTACGACGTCAGCAGCGAGATCGGCTGGGACGGCATGAAGCCGGTCAACGACGAGGGCCTGATCAAGGCGCAGCCCGACGTCGTGGTGATGATGAGCAAGGGCCTCGACTCGGTCGGCGGCGTCGACGGCCTGCTCGACCAGTTCCCCGCGCTGGCGCAGACGCCGGCCGGCGAGAACCGTCGCGTCATCGCCATGGACGACTCCCAGATCCTCAGCTTCGGCCCCCGCACCGCCGACGTCCTCAACGCGCTCGCCGTGGCGCTCTACGCGCCGGACAGCCTGCCGGCCGAGGACCTGCTGTGACCGCGACGGTGCCCGGACCGGCCGTCCGCTCGGAGCCCGCGACCAGCCGCGGGACCGCCGGCACCCGGCACCTCGACCGGCGCCGGCGGCGCCGCGTCGTCCTGCTGTACGCCGGCCTGGGACTCGCCCTGGTCGCCGCGACCCTGGTCGCCGGCGGATCCGGGCAGCTGCAGATCCCGACCGACGAGATCCTCGGCTCGATCGCGCACCGCCTCGGCCTCGACCTCGGGTCGCTGCCGAGCCATCCGCGCGGCGAGTACACGCTCTGGAACGTCCGCTTCTCCCGGATCGCCATGGCCGTCATCGTCGGCGGATCGCTCGCCGTGGCGGGCGCCGCCATGCAGGGCGTCTTCGGCAACCCGCTCGCCGAGCCGAGCGTCGTCGGCGTCTCGTCGGGCGCCGCGGTCGCCGCCGCGATCGCGATCGTGTTCAGCCTGCGCTTCGCCGGCGACTGGTCGATCCCGATCTGCGCCTTCCTCGGCGGCCTGGTCACCACCCTGCTCGTCTACGCCCTCTCCCGCTCCAACGGGCGCACCGAGGTGGTCACCCTGGTCCTCACCGGCATCGCGGTCAACGCCGTCGCCGGCGCACTGCTAGCGCTGCTGATGTTCGTCGGCGACACCCAGGCCCGCGAGTCGATCGTGTTCTGGCAGCTCGGCAGTCTCAACGGCAGCCGCTGGGCCTACGTCGTCGTGGTGGCCCCGCTCGCCGCCGTCGGCGTCGCCGTCGCGCTCGCCTGCGCCCGCAGCCTCGACCTGCTCGCCCTCGGGGAGCGCTCGGCGCGCCACCTCGGCGTCAACGTGGAGCGGCTGCGGGTCCTCCTCATCGTCGTGGTCGCCCTGCTGACCGCGGCCGCGGTCAGCTTCTGCGGCATCGTCGCCTTCGTCGGCCTGGTCGTGCCCCACCTGGTGCGGATGGTCACCGGGCCCGGCCACCGGGTGCTGCTGGTCGCCTCCTTCCTCGCCGGCGCACTGGTGCTGATCTGCGCCGACACGGTCGCGCGCACCGCGGTCGCCTACACCGACCTGCCGCTCGGCATGCTCACCTCGCTGGTCGGCGGGCCGTTCTTCTTCTGGCTGCTGCGCCGCACCCGTCGTACGTCGGGAGGCTGGGCATGACCGCCGCCCTCAGCGCGCACGGGGTCACCCTCAGCTTCGGCCGACGCCCCGTGCTCGACGCGGTCGACCTGGACGTCCGTCGCGGAGAGGTGCTCGCGCTCGTCGGTCCCAATGGCGCCGGCAAGTCCACGCTGCTCTCGGTGCTGGCCGGCGACATCGCCCCCGACGCCGGCACCGTGCGGCTCGAGGGCCGCGCGCTGGGCGAGTGGAGGCTGCGGGAGATGTCGCGCGAGCGATCGGTGCTCACCCAGGAGCACCGGATCTCCTTCCCCTTCCCCGCCGTCGACGTGGTCCGGATGGGCCGGGCGCCCTGGCGCGGGTGCGCCGAGGAGGACGACGACGACCGGGTGGTGGCCGAGGCGATGGCGATCGCCGACATCGAGCACCTCGCCGGGCAGTCCTTCGGGCTGCTCTCCGGCGGGGAGAAGGGCCGCACCTCCTTCGCCCGGGTGCTCGCCCAGCGCACCGGCGTCCTGCTCCTCGACGAGCCGACCGCGGCGCTCGACATCGGACACCAGGAGTCGGTGCTCGCCCAGGCCCGCAGCCAGGCCGCGGCCGGCGCCGCCGTGGTCGTCGTCCTCCACGACCTCAGTCTCGCCGCCGCCTGGTCCGACCGGGTCGCGCTGCTGCACCACGGCCGGGTCGCGGCGGAGGGTGCGCCCGCCGACGTCTTCACCGCACCCCTGCTGAGCCTCGTCTACGACCACCCGATCGACGTCCTGACCCACCCCGGCACCGGCGACCTGCTGGTGCTCGCCGACCGGCGCGCGCTGGTCACCCGGGAGGAGACCGCATGAACCCGAGCTCCCTGACCCGCCGCCTGCTGGGCCTCGCCCTGGTCGCCAGCGGCCTGGTCGGCGTACTGACGGCGACGACGGCCGCGCCCGCCTCGGCGGCGGCCCGGATCAGCGTCACCAACGACCGGGGCACGGCCGCCGCCGACACGAAGTACCGCACCGAGCTGACCATCAAAGGGACCGGCTTCCAGGTGGTCAAGGGCGGCTTCGGCGGCGTGTACCTGATGTTCGGCTGGGTCGACGACGCACGCGGCGGCTCGTGGAAGCCGTCGAAGGGTGGCGTCACCGGCTCCGACTACCGCTACATCCCCGACGGCGAGAACGCCGCCACCAACCAGGGCTACCTGAAGTTCATCGCCTTCCCCGGCAGCTCGACGGCGACCGAGGCCAACGCGGTCCTCGGCAAGAACGGCTCGTTCACGGTCACCCTGACCGTGCCCGGACCGACCTTCCAGAGCGTCGACCGCACCGGCAAGGTGTCGACGGTCGACTGCACCAAGGTCACCTGCGGCGTGATCACCATCGGCGCCCACGGCGTGAAGAGCCCCGCCAACGAGACGTTCACGCCGGTGCGCTTCACCGATGTCTACGAGGCCGCGCCCGCCGGCCCCTCCGATGCGGCCACTCCCCCGCAGACCACGGACCAGTCCGGTACGGCACCGGAGGCGAGCGGCTCGGCAGCGGCCGCGCCGGAGGCGACGGCACCGGAGGCGGGGGCCCCGGCCGCCGCGGGCGCGCCCACGCTGACGACCGACCGGCTCACCGCCAAGGTCGGCAACACCCTCGCCTTCACCGCCACCGGCTTCCGGCCCGGCGAGCAGGTGCTCGGCGTCCTCGACGACGGCGTCGCCGGCATCGGCCCGATGATCGCCGGGCCCTCCGGCGAGGTGGCCGGCATCCTGCCCCTGCCCGCCGACCTGGCGGCCGGCACCCACGAGCTCCGGCTCACCGGGGCCGCGACCGGCGGCCAGGCCACCGAGCGCTTCGCCGTCCGGCCGGCCGACGCGACCCCCGGCGACCAGGACGCCGTCGCCGCCGACTCCGAGGAGGACGCGAGCGCGAGCCGGGTCTTCCTGGTCCTCGCCGGCTGCCTCTTCCTGCTGGCGCTGGGCGGGCTCGCCGTCCGGCTGCTGCTGCGCCGGCGTACGACCGCGGGAGCCGCGGCATGAGGCGGGTGCTCGCGGTCCTGCTCGCCGTGTGCTGCCTCGTGCTCGGCGCCGGGGCGCTGGTGTCCGCGGCGACGGCGGCCGACGAGCCGACCGAGACCCCGACCGAGACCCCGACCGAGACCCCGACCGAGACCCCGACCGAACCCACGAGCGAACCCACGAGCGAACCCACGACCGATCCCGCCCGGACGGTCACGAACGCCGAGCTCCGATGGGGCGTCAACGACGAGAGCAACAACCGCGCCTTCGCGCCGGGCACCTTCAACTTCCTCTCGGCCGGCAAGGCTCCCGACCCGGGCAAGGGAGGTCAGGTCATCAACGCCGAGGGCAAGTGGCCCACGACCGGCGCCGTCGCCTGGCAGGCGTCGAGCGGCGCGGTGCGGATCGAGAAGATCACGACCTCGGGACGCAGGCAGGCCGACCTCGCCGGCCTGAAGACGGACCGCTACGGCGCCGAGCTCGGCAGCGCGACGAGCGGCCGGTTCAGCGAGCACGAGGTCGTCATCACCGGCGGTTCCGGCCAGGTCGATGCGGCTGCGGGCACGGCCCGGATCTCCTGGAGCGGGGCGTTCACGCTCTTCTACTACTCCGGGATGACCTTCTTCAGCCTCAGCGATCCCGTCCTCACCGTCGATAACGGCACAGCCACCATCGCCGCGACAGCGACCGGCTTCGCCAGCTCGATGGAGGACCAGACGAAGTGGGAGCCACTCACCCCGGAGCAGGTCACCATCGCCGTTCTCGACGGCATCGGGACAGCCCAGCTGTCGGAGGCGCTGGGCTTCACCTCCACGCCCCGGTACCTCGGTGTGGACGTCCGGGGCACCTACCCGCAGGTCGAAGGACCGTACTTCGGCGCCTTCCCCGCGCGCTTCCTGGAGTTCGTCGAGAAGGCCGGCTCGGCCGCCTATTGGTACTCCTCCGGCGGCGCCGGGGATGCCTACAAGGTCGCGAAACCCGTGACGATCAGCTGGGACGCCGGTAGCGCGATCCTGCCGGACGTGCCTGCCGTGGCGCCGCCCAAGGCCGGCAAGGAGCCGAAGAACAAGGCGGGCAAGAAGCCTCCGGCCGCGTCGCCCTCGGGTGCTTCCGCGCCCGTGGCCCAGTCCGCCGCTCCCGCCCTACCTCGTCAGGTCCTGGCGACGGCGGCAGGAGCGCCTGAAGCCGGGGCCCTCCCGACGACCCGCTACCAACCGCCCGTCGCCTACGCCCTCACCTCCGCCCCCGCCTCCGCGGAGCCGACCGGTCCGACCGGTCGCGCCTGGGAGTGGGTCCTCGGATCCCTCCTCCTGCTGGGAGCCGTCGGACTCACCCTGTCCACCCCCTTGATGAGAATCCTGAAAGGAAACCGATGAAGAGCGCACGTAGAGGCATCGCCGGCATCGCCGCCGCTGCTCTCACCGCCACCGGACTGTCCGTCCTCGGCGTCGCCACCGCATCCTCCGCACACGCGGCGGAGGTGAGCGTCGACGACGCCGTCTTCCGCTGGGGCATCAACAAGGAGGCGGGCAGCGCGGGCTTCGCTCCCGGCACCTGGAACCTGATGTCGGCCGGCAAGATCGGCAACCCGGGCGCCGGTGGCGCGACGCTGACCTCCGCCAACAACGGAGCGACCTGGACCAACGGCGCCGCGGCGAACTGGACGAACACCGCGGGCAATGTCACTATCGAGGACCTCCAGGTCGGCGGCGGCTACGCCCCCACCAGCTTCAACGGCACCCGTCAGGACACGACCGGCACCAACGGCACGACCGGCAATGGCGTGTACGGCGAGAACGAGCTGGTCTTCCGCCAGGGCACGGGCACCCTCGACCCGGTTGCCAACACCGCGTCGATCCAGTGGGACGGCGACGCGACCGTCATCTACTACTCGGGCATGACCTTCTTCTACGTGTCCGACCCCGAGCTCACGGTCGCGGCCGACGGCAGCGGCACCGTGACCGCCACGCTCAGCGGCTACGCCACCTCGCAGACGGACATGACCCAGTGGAGCCCGCTCCCGGAGGCCGAGGTCACGCTGGCGACGCTCACCGACGTGGAGGTCACCGAGGACGGACTCACCGTCACGCCCGACTACCTCGGCGTCGAGTACGACGCCCCCGCGGGCGCGGCACCGCAGGCCGGCACTCCGGCGAACCTGGGCTCCTTCCCGCAGGGCTTCGTCGACTGGGTGCAGCAGACCGGCGGCGGTCCGTACTGGTACTCCACCGGTGGCGCGGCTGACGTCCGCAAGCCCGCCCTGCCGCTCTCGGTCTCGTTCGCCGACGCCCCGGCTGTCTCCCTGTCGGCGGAGTCCGTCCCCACTACGGGCGAGCACCAGGTCACGGTGACCGGCACCGGCTTCGACCCGGCCCTGTCGGCCGCGCCGGCGAACCCGTCGGGCCTCTCGAGCGGCGGCGTCTACGTGGCCCTCGGCCGCTTCTCCAACGTGTGGCGGCCCTCGGGCAGCGGTACGGGACGTGACAACCTCACCCAGAAGTGGGCCCTCCCCCCGGCCGACCACACCAACCCGGCGCTCGCCGCGCAGGCCGGCAGCCTCATCCCGCTCGACGCGACCGGACGATTCGAGGTGACGTTCACGGTGTCGAAGGCCGCGTTCGACGCCTTCGCCGCCAACCCCGGCGGTCTGACCGGCGTGTTCACCTTCACCCGCAAGACCGACCTGCCGTCCTTCGAGACCTACTCGCCGATCTCCTTCGCCGACCCGGCCACGGAGCCCCAGCCCGAGACCAAGCCCCAGCCGCAGCCGGCCCCCTCGGCCACCCTCGCGGTGACCAAGAAGCCCAACGCCAAGGGCAAGAAGGGCTCGGTCACCATCACCTCCACCGGTCTCGCCGGGCAGCAGGTGACGGTCGTGGTCAAGCAGACCAAGCCCAAGGCGAAGGGCAAGAAGGCGAAGAAGAAGGCCACCAAGACCATCACGGTGACCGTCGACGCCTCGGGGACCACGACGGTGGCCCTGCCGAAGCTGGCTCCGGGCAAGCACACCGTGACCGTGACCTACCCGGGTGGCTCGTCGGTCACCAAGGTGAAGGTCAAGGCCAAGCGCTGATCCATCTCGCGGCAGGGCCGCCGGTCCCCCGGGCTGGCGGTCCTGCCGTGTCACACCTCAGGTCCCGTCTCCCCGGAAGCCTAGAATCGAACCGTGCCGAAGATCGCCGCTCCGACCGTGCCTGCCCATCGTGACCTGGTCCGACGCAGGATCTTCGACGCCTTCGCGACGCTGATGGACGAGCGGTCCTTCGACGCGATCACGATGGCGCAGATCGCGGCCCGCGCCGACATCGGGCGGACCGCGATCTACCACCACTTCCGCGACAAGGAGGCGGTCGTGGTCGCCTTCGCGACCGAGGAGACGCAGCACTACCTCGCCGACCTGCGCCGCGACCTGGCGCTGGTGCCGGATCCGGTCGCGAAGATCCGGGTCTACCTGCGCCACCAGCTGCAGGCCGGCCAGCAGTTCCACACCGGGATGGGCGGGATCCTCTACCACCTGCTCTCGGAGGAGGCGATGGAGAAGATCCACGACCACGTCGCCGCGGTGGAGGAGGTGCTCGAGGAGATCCTCGACCAGGGCATCGCCGAGGGCGCCTTCCGGGTCTCGGACCGCAAGTCCGCGATCTCGCTGCTGCACGCCGCCCTCGCCACCCGCCAGCTGCCGCTCGCCGCGGTCGAGGAGTTCGTGCTCCGCGGCCTGGGACACATGAGTTGACAGGTCGTCACCAACCGTCGCCCCTGGAAGTTAGGCAAACCTAAGAAAAATCGCGCTCCACGTCTTGACAGGCGACCTCCATCTTCCTGACACTTAGTCAGCAAGATGTCGTCACCACGATTCGCCGTCTCCCGAGGAGCTGCCGCCATGTCCGTCGCCACCACCGTCCGCGACGAGGACCTGACCCTGTCGAGCGCCATGCGCGAGGGCTCGCGCGCCGAGCACGAGGCCGCCGAGGGGTCGACGTTCATGGCCGAGCTGCTCGAGGGCAGGCTCACC
Source organism: Nocardioides nitrophenolicus (assembly GCF_016907515.1). Taxonomy (NCBI): domain Bacteria; kingdom Bacillati; phylum Actinomycetota; class Actinomycetes; order Propionibacteriales; family Nocardioidaceae; genus Nocardioides; species Nocardioides nitrophenolicus. The sequence continues at coordinate 4,319,142 of NZ_JAFBBY010000001.1, read as the reverse complement.
GCCGAGGCGTACGCCGACCTGCTGCTCCGCCTGCGCCGCGTCTACGCCGCCCTCGAGGAGGTCCTCGCCGCGCACCGTGACGACGCGATCGTCGCCGCCGTCCACGACCCGGCCCTCGACCGTCTCGCCGCGATCGACGCCGACCTCGCCCACTGGGCCCCCGGCGTGGACCCCGAGTCCGTCGACTCCCCCGCCGCCACGGCGTACGTCGAGCGGATCCGGGCCGGCGCCGCCTGGGGCGGCCTGCTGGTCGCGCACCACTACACCCGCTACCTCGGCGACCTCTCCGGCGGCCAGGTGATCGGCCGGGTGCTGCAGCGCACCTTCGACCTGCCCGAGGACACCGGCGTGCGCTTCTACGACTTCCCGGAGATCCCCAAGCCGAAGCCCTACAAGGACGGCTACCGCGCGCGCCTCGACGGCCTCGAGCTGTCGCCGGCCGAGGTCGCGCGCGTGGTCGACGAGGTCAGGGCGGTCTTCGGCCTCAACCAGGCCCTGTTCGACGAGCTGGGCGGGCAGATCGAGCGCTACCGCGCGGCCTGAGCGTCGGCGGGCCAGCGCCGCTGTAACACGCTGTCCACCCGACTCCCCGGCGCCTTTCCGCAGAAATCAGCCTGGAAACGGCCGGAATCTGCTGAGAACCGGCGGGTAGAGGAGCGGACAGCGTGTTACATGCCGACCCGCCCGGCGCCGCGCGTGCAGCAGGCCGCGGACAGCGTCAGCCTCCGACCGCCTCCGGAGCGTCGGCGGCGCCGAGGCGCGATCCGACCCGGCGCCGCAGGAAGTGCACCGCGTGCTCGACCGCGGCCTCGTGGCACGGCTTGCCGGCGAACAGGTCGAAGTGGTCGCCCGGGTAGTGGCGGACCTCGGCCCGCCCCGCGACCGCCGCCCTCATGGTGGCGTGCGGCGGCGCACTGCGGTCGAAGTCGGCGACCTGCACCAGCCACGGGACGTCCAGCCGGGCCGCGGCCTTGGCAGGGGCCCGGCTGCCGAGCTCGAGGACGACGTCCGCCGCGATCTCGTTGCGCCAGGTGGGGCCGGCGATCGCCAGGTAGTCCTCGTAGGCACCCGGCAGGGTGAGCGCGCCGGGCTCGCCGGGATGCGCCACGACGGGCATCATCACGGGCGCCCGGCCGGCCCTGCGTCGTACGGCGCTCGCGAGGCCGCGCCCGGTCGAGGCGAGCAGCTGTCCGGCGCTGTGGTGCCGGGTGGCGAGCCGGGCGGCGGCCAGGCCGTCGACCATCGGCACGACCGAGACGACGGCCACGATGTCGGAGCGCTCGGCCGCGACCGAGACGACGTGTCCGCCGGCGAGCGAGACGCCCCACAGGACCACGCGACGGACGTCCACGCCGGGCAGCCGCGTCGCCGCGGCGACGGCGGCGTGCAGGTCGGCGACCTGACCCGCGAGCGAGACGACCTGGCGCGGCTCGCCGGCGGCGACCTCGGAGGCGCCGAAGCCGCGGTAGTCGAAGGTGACCGCGTGCAGACCCGCGGCGGCGAAGGCCTCGGCGAACGGGAACAGGCCGGCGTCCTGGGTGCCGGCGAGCCCGTGCGCGAGGACGACGACGGGCGCGCCGTCAGGACCCGCGAAGTGCGTCGCCGCGCAGCGCACGCCGTCGGAGTCGAAGGAGAAGGTGGTGCTCATGCCGGGCTCCCGTAGATGCTCTGGATCCAGATGTGGGTGATCGCGTCGATGTGCGCCTCCCGCTCGGGCGCGACGCCGAGGACGTGGCGCTCGACGCCGTGGTCGTTGAGGTCGAGCAGCACGGCGGCGAGCACGTGCGCGTCGACGCCCTGGGGCGCGCGGCCCGTCGCCCGCTCCCGCCCGATCATCTCGGCCGTCATCTCGGCGAACTCCGCGCGGCCCGCGTCCCACAGCTCGCGGACGGCGGGGCTGGTGGCTCGCGCCTCGAGCAGCGCGCGGTAGGTGTGGGGCGTCCGGTCGACCGAGTCGAACAGGGTCGCCACCACCCGGCGGATCCGGTCGCGGGGCTCGCCCTCGGCCTTGACCAGCAGGTCGGTGGCGTCGGAGGCGTCGTCGTACAGCTCGGCCATCAGGGCCAGGACGGCGGTCGCCTTGCTCTCGAAGTAGAAGTAGAACGCCGACCGGGTCACCCCCGCGCGGCGGGAGATCTCGGCGACGTTGACCTCCTCGAGCGTCTGCTCGCGCAGCAGCTCGTCGAGGGCCGCCAGCAGCGCGGCCCGGCGCTGGTCGCCGCGGTTGACGCTGCGGCGGTCGACCATCCGCGCCCACAGCCGCTCGTCGCTCATCGCAACGCTCCGTTCGCCCGGGCCAGGCCGGCCGGGATCTCCTTGACCCGCAGGTCGTGCTCGTAGAGGAAGTAGTCGAGCTGCTGGGTGTGCCGCGGGCGCTGCACCATGTGGGCGGTGTACTTGTGCTGGTCCTCGTCGATGACCCGCTCCATCTCCGCCTCGTCCGGCGGCGCGTAGCGGCCGACCAGCCAGGCCGCCACCAGCCGGGTCTGGCACTCGACGAACGGGAACAGGGTCGGCGTGGCCTGGGCGAAGCCGACGAACGCGAGGTCGTCGATGCCGGGCTTGAAGATCCGCTTGTAGAGCCGGATGTGGTTCTCCGGCGCGCTGACCAGGTCCTCGTCGAAGAACGGGAAGGTGATGTTGTAGCCGGTCGCGTGGACGACCACGTCGAAGTCCTCGGCGGTGCCGTCGGCGAAGTGGACCGTCGTACCGTCGAAGCTGTCGATGTCGCCCTTGGCGCGCAGGTCGCCGGACCCGAGCCGCAGCGGCAGCTCCACCGACTGCGTGGGGTGCGCCTCGAAGAACCTGTGGTTGGGCGTCGGCAGGCCGTAGTCCTCGGGCCGCCCGGCGGTCATCGGCTGCATGATCTGGACGAACCTGCGCTGCCACGCGAACGGGATGTGCGGCGAGGTCTTGTAGTACTTGTCGGCCGGCTTGCCGGCGAAGTACTTCGGCACGATCCACGCGCTGCTGCGGGTGGAGATGACGACCTCGTTGTCGAGCGTCCTGCTGGACAGCTCGACCGCGATGTCGGCGGCGCTGTTGCCGAGGCCGATGATGAGGATCCGCTTGCCCGTCAGGTCGTACGGCGTACGCGGGTCGATGTAGGCGTGCGAGTGCATCGTCAGCCCGGTGAACTCCCCCGGCTTGTCGGCGAAGCGCGGGTCCCAGTGGTGCCCGTTGGCGACGACGAGCACGTCGAAGCGGCGGGTGCCGGTGCGCCGAGTCTCCAGCTCCCAGCCGCCCTCGGGGTGGCGCCGGGCGTGCACGACGCCGTTCTCGAACTCGATGCGCCGGCGCAGGTCGAAGGCGTCGGCGTAGGAGTCGAGGTACTCCTTGACCTGGGTGTGGTGGGGGAAGTCGGGATAGTGCTCCGGCATCGGGAAGTCCTTGAAGGACAGCTGATGCTTGGACGTGTCGATGTGCAGCGAGCGGTAGGCGCTGCTGTGCCCGTTGGGGTTGCCGAACGCCCAGTTGCCCCCGACCCGGTCCGAGGACTCGAAGGTCGCGAAATCCAGGCCGTAGTCGGCCAGCATCTTGCTCGTCGTGAGCCCGCTGATGCCGGCTCCGATGACGGCGACGGTGGGTCGGTGCATCCGACGTCCTCCTTGACAGATCACGGTGACCGGCGTCACATTAGGCCGGTCATTTGACACGTGTCAACAAACTCAGACGAACGTCAGGAGCAGGGCCATGCAGGTATCGGTCGTCATCGGCGGCGCGTCGGGGATCGGGGCGGCCACCGCCCAGGTGCTGCGCGCGGCCGGCCATCGCGTGGTCGTCGCGGACCTGCCCGGCACGCCGGCCGACGCCGTCGTCGACGTCACCGACGAGGCCTCGGTCGAGGCGCTCTTCGACGGGGTCCTCGCCGAGCACGGCACGCTGCACGGCGTGGTCAACTGCGCCGGTGTGAGCACCCTGGCGCGGGTCGTCGACCACGACGTCGCCGAGTGGCGCCGAGTCGTCGACGTCTGCCTGACCGGCGCCTTCCTGGTCCTGAAGCATGCCGGGCGCCGGGTTGCCGACGGCGGCTCGCTGGTGTCGCTGTCCTCGCTCAACGCCCGGCAGCCCGGCACCGGTCTCGCGGCGTACTGCGCGGCCAAGGCCGGTCTGGTCGCGCTCACCGAGGTGACCGCGCTGGAGCTCGGTCCGCGCGGGGTGCGGGTCAACGCGGTCGCGCCCGGGCTGGTCGTCACGCCGCTGACCGCGCCCGCGATGGACATCCCCGGCGTGCGCGAGGACTACCTCGCCAACACCGCACTCGGCCGCCCCGGCGAGCCGCTCGAGATCGCCGCCGCCATCCGCTTCCTGCTCTCCGACGACGCGCGCTGGATCACCGGGGAGACCCTCGACATCAACGGCGGCGCCCACCTCAACCGCTATCCCGACCTGGTCGGGCTGGTGGAGAAGGCGTTCTCGTGAGGACCGCGATCGTCACCGGCGGCGGCTCCGGCATCGGCGCCGCGCTGGTCCGGGCCCTGGTCGCCGACGGCGCGTACGTCGTGTGCGCGGACCTGGACCCCGAGGCGGCGGCGCTGGTCTCCGGGTCCGCCGGCGGACCGGGGACGGCCGTCGCCCGCCAGGTCGACGTCACCTCGGCGGAGTCCGTCGAGGCGGCCGTGGCGGCCGTGGTCGAGGAGCACGGCCGGCTCGACCTGATGGTCAACAACGCCGGCATCACCTGGCTCGGCGCCACCGAGTCGCTGACCCTGGCGCAGTGGGACGCGATCATCGACGTCAACGTCCGCGGCGTCGTGCACGGCGTGCATGCGGCCTACCCACGGATGATCCGCCAGCGCGGCGGGCACATCGTCAACACCGCGTCGATGGGTGGGCTGATGGCGGCGGGGCTGATGACGTCGTACGTCACCACCAAGCACGCCGTCGTCGGCCTCTCCCTCGCGCTGCGCACCGAGGCCGCCGCGCACGGCGTCGGCGTCACCGTGGTCTGCCCGGCCGCCGTCGACACCCCGATCCTCGACAAGGGCGAGATCGGGCCGTTCAAGGGCCGCGACTTCTACCTCGAGGGCCAGGGCGTCAAGCACCCCGTCGACCCCGACGTGCTCGCCCGCCGGGTGCTCGCCGCCGTCGCCGCGGACGAGGCGATCGTGGTCGAGCCGCGGCAGGCCCGGGTCGCGTGGCGGATCGGCCGGCTGGCACCGGTGCTGGTGAACCGGATGGCGACCAGGTTCGTCGCCAGGCAGCGGGCCCGGGTCGGCTGAGCTGGGGTTGCCGGGCGCGGACGGCTAACGTCTGGGGCCATGGTCACGTTCGGGGGGACCGGCGTGATGCTGCTCGGCATCGGCGTCGCGGGGTTGGTCTGCTGCCTCGTCGCGCTCGTCCTGGCCCGCCCGCTCGGCTGGATCTCCGCGATCGCCATCGCCGGCCTCGTCTGGTCGGTCGTGGTGATCGCGCTGGTCACCCTGGTGCCCACCTCCCCCGACACCGGCTTCGTGCCCGCCGAGACCCGGATGACGACCTGCTCCTGGGACATCGGCGGCCCGGCCCCCGACGGCTTCTGGATCTTCCAGTCCGGCCAACGCACGCTCAACACCGCCCTGTTCGTGCCCTCGGGCGCACTGCTGGTCGTCGCCGTGGCCCGCTGGCGGGCTGGCTGGCTGCTCGCTCCCGCCGGACTGCTCGGACTGGCCGCCTACTCGGCCCTCATCGAGAAGACCCAGCTCGAGCTCGCCCGGATCGACCGCGCCTGCGACGTCACCGACATCATCGACAACGCGACCGGAGCGGCGATCGGGGCGGTCCTGGGGCTGGTGGCCGTGGTCGTGATCCGGGTGGTGTCGTCGCACCCGGCATCCAGGTCGTGATTCGGGCCCGGGGCCGACCCGAATGCCGGGTACGACGGAAGAGCCGGTCCCACCCCAGCTCAGCCCAGCTCCCCGAGCCGCGCCGCCAGGCCCGCTCGGCAGCCCGCCATCATCCGCCGGTGGTTCCACTCCAGCAGCCACCGCCCGCCGTACGACGCCAGGGCGAGCAGCCCGCCCACGCTGACCTCCTGCGCGAAGTCCAGCCGGGTCCGGCCGGGCTCGCCGCTCAGCGTGAACCGGGCGTAGCCGTCGAGGTCGCCGCCGATCGCGACCTCCACCACCGGCGGGGTGCGGGAGACGGCGTCGAGGACCAGGTCGAGGGTGTAGGGCAACGTCGACCGGCAGCGCACCCAGGCGGTGTCGGGGCCGAGCTTGGCGACCGCGCGGACCTGGGGCCACCAGCGCGGGTAGTGCTCGAGGTCGACGAGCGCCGCGGCCACCTCGTCCACGGGCGCGTCGACCACCCAGGTGTCGGCGAAGACGAAGGACCGGCGCACGGGATCATCCTGCACCGAGCAACACTGGGGACATGCCGACCTGCACGATCGCCGAGGCCGCCGAGTCGCTGGGCCTGACGGCCGACACCCTGCGCTACTACGAGAAGGACGGGCTGCTGCTGCGGCCGGTGCCGCGCGACACCAGCGGCCACCGGCGCTACGACGAGGCCGACCTGCGCTGGGTCGAGCTGGTCACCCGGCTGCGGGCGACCGGCATGCCGATCCGCCAGGTCCGCCAGTACGCCGACCTGGTGCGCGCGGGCGCCGGCAACGAGGAGGAGCGGCTGGCCCTGCTCCAGGACCACCGCGCGCAGGTGCTGCGCCAGCTCGCCGAGGTCCAGGCGCACCTGAGCGCCATCGAGCACAAGATCGACCTCTACACCGGCTGCGTCCTGGAGCGCACGGCTTGACCTGGAGCGCACTCCAAGGAGTTGGCTGGTCCCCATGACGAACTCGACCCGCACCCTCGGTACGACGTCCCCGCTCACCGTCTCCGCCCTCGGCCTCGGCTGCATGGGCATGTCGGAGTTCTACGGAGCCCCCGACGAGGCCGCCGGAATCGCGACCATCCACCGCGCCCTCGACCTCGGCATCACCTTCCTCGACACCGCCGACATGTACGGCCCCTTCATCAACGAGCAGCTCGTCGGCAAGGCGATCGCCGGCCGCCGCGACGAGGTCCAGCTGGCGACCAAGTTCGGCAACGAGCGCCTCCCCGACGGCACCCGGGTCGGGGTCAACGGCCACCCCGACTACGTGCGCCGCGCCTGCGACGCGAGCCTGCAGCGCCTGGGCGTCGACCAGATCGACCTCTACTACCAGCACCGTGTCGACAAGACGGTCCCGATCGAGGACACGGTCGGCGCGATGAAGGAGCTGGTCGAGGCCGGCAAGGTGCGCCACCTCGGGCTCTCGGAGGCCTCGCCCGAGACCATCCGGCGCGCGCACGCCGTGCACCCGATCACCGCGCTGCAGACCGAGTACTCGCTGTTCACCCGCGACCTCGAGGACGCGATCCTGCCGACCCTGCGCGAGCTCGGGATCGGGCTGGTCCCCTACTCCCCGCTGGGCCGCGGCCTGCTGACCGGCGCGATCACCGACACCCCGGCCGACGGCGACAGCCGCGCCACGGCGTACTTCCCGCGCTTCCAGGGCGACAACCTGGCGACCAACCTGGCCCTGGTCGACAAGATCCGGGAGATCGCGACGCGGCACGGGTGCACCCCCGGCCAGCTCGCGCTCGCTTGGGTGCTCGCCCAGGGCGACGACGTGGTGCCGATCCCCGGCACCAAGCGGATCCCCTATCTCGAGGAGAACGCCGGCGCGCTCGACGTCGACCTCACCGCCGACGACCTGGCGGCCCTCGACGCGGCCGTGCCGCGCGACGCCGTCGCCGGTGAGCGGTACGGCGACATGAGCACCATCGACGCCTGACCCGGCTACCGTGGCCCGGTGACCACGCCTGACACCGACGTCCTGCTCGCCCGGGCCCAGTCCTGGCTGGCCGAGGATCCCGACGCCCAGACCCGCGACGAGCTGGTCCGGGTGATCGCGGCGGTCGAGGCCGGCGACGCCGACGCGCGCGCGGACCTCGCCGACCGCTTCCACGGCACCCTCGAGTTCGGTACGGCGGGCCTGCGCGGCGCGCTCGGCGCCGGCCCCAACCGGATGAACCGGCTCGTCGTGCTGCGCGCGGCGGCCGGACTGGCGGCCTACCTGCGCGACACCGGGAGCGCCCCCGGCAGCCCCGTCGTGATCGGCTACGACGCCCGCCACAACTCCGACGTGTTCGCCCGCGACACGGCCGAGGTGATGGCCGGCGCGGGCCTCAGGCCGCTGCTCCTCCCCCGCCCGCTGCCGACGCCGCTGCTGGCGTTCGCGATCCGCGAGCTGGGCTGCGCGGCCGGCGTCATGGTGACCGCGAGCCACAACCCGCCGCAGGACAACGGCTACAAGGTCTACCTCGGCGACGGCAGCCAGATCGTGCCGCCCGCCGACACCGAGATCGCCGCGCGGATCGCAGCGGTCGGCAACCTGGAGTCGATCGTGCGGCTGCCGCTGGAGACGACGGGCGGCCGGGTCCTCGACGACGGGATCGTAGACGCCTATCTCGACACCGTCGCCGCGATCGCCGGTGACGGTCCCCGCGACCTCACCATCGTCTACACGCCGCTGCACGGCGTCGGCGGCGGCGCGCTCCCGACCGTGCTGGAGAACGCCGGCTTCGCGACGCCGCAGGTCGTCGCCGAGCAGGAGGCGCCCGACCCGGACTTCCCGACCGTCGCCTTCCCCAACCCGGAGGAGCCGGGCGCCATCGACCGCGCGATCGCGCTGGCCGAGCGCACCGACGCCGACCTGGTCATCGCCAACGACCCCGACGCCGACCGGTGCGCGGCCGCCGTCCCCGGGCCCGACGGCTGGCGGATGCTGCGCGGCGACGAGGTGGGCGCGCTGCTCGCCGACCACCTGCTCCGGGCCGGGCGCGCCGGTGTCTACGCCACCTCGATCGTGTCCTCGTCCCTGCTCGGCACCATGGCCGCCGCGGCCGGCCAGCCGTACGCCGAGACGCTGACCGGCTTCAAGTGGATCGGCCGGCTGCCGGACCTGGTGTTCGGCTACGAGGAGGCGCTCGGCTACTGCGTCGACCCGGTGCACGTCGCCGACAAGGACGGCGTCTCCGCGGCGCTGCTGCTGTGCGAGATCGCCGCCGAGGCCAAGGCCGCCGGCCGCGGCCTGCCCGACCTGCTCGACGACATCGCCGTCGCCCACGGGCTGCACGCCACCGACCAGCTCTCGGTCCGGGTCACCGACCTGGCCGAGATCGCGGCCGCGATGGAGCGGCTGCGCGGCACGCCGCCCACCACGCTCGGCGGCTCGGAGGTCACCAGCGCCGACGACCTCACCGCGGGCTCGGCCGCACTGCCGCCCACCGACGGGCTGCGCTACCGCACCGCCGACGGCAGCCGGGTCGTCGTCCGGCCGAGCGGCACCGAGCCCAAGCTCAAGTGCTACCTCGAGGTCGTCGTGCCGGTCGTCGACGGCGACGTCGCCACGGCCCGGGCCGAGGCGGCGACCCGGCTCACCGCGCTGCGGGCCGACATCGCCGCCGCGGCGGGGATCTGAAGGCGGCCCGGCTCAGCTGATCGAGACGGCGTCGACCACGAAGACCAGGGTCTCGTCGGGGGCGACGCCGTTGCCGCCCTCGCCGTAGCCGAGGTCCGGCGGAATCACGAGCAGGCGGCGGGTGCCCTGCTGGATGCCGAGCAGGCCCTGGTTCCAGCCGTCGATGACCGGGGCGTTGCCGAGGTTCTCGAGCGGGAAGGTCTCGCCGCGCTCGAAGGAGCTGTCCAGCACCTGCTTGTCGGACCAGGTGACCAGGTGGTAGTTGGTCTCGACCGTGGCGCCGGCCTCCGCGGCCGGGCCGGTGCCGGTGACCAGGTCCTTGCTGAGCAGGGTGGCCGGCGGCGTGCAGTCGTCGGGGATGGTGACGCTCGGCGTGCTGCCGAAGTCGCCCTCGACCTGGATGTCGTCGACCGTGCACTCGGCGGTCGGGGCGGACGAGTCGGAGGAGTCGGAGGAGTCGGTCGGGGCGGCCGAGGAGGAGTCGGCGGCCTTCTCCTCCCCGTCGTCGCCACACGCACTGGTGGCGAGCACGGACAGCGACAGGAAGGTGGCGGCGACGAGCCGGGCACGGGTCTGCATGGGGTGCAGCCTACGAACGAGGCGAAGCGTCAGCCGACCAGGGCCAGCACGACGGTCGCCACCGTGAGCACGCCCAGGGCCGTGATCTCGGGCCACGCCCAGGCATGGCGGACCTCGGGGGCCGCGTCGTCCGTCGTACGACGCTCGCGGGCCGCCGCGGCTCGGCGCTCGACCTTGTCCTCGATCAGCCAGGCCGTGGACCGCTTCTCCAGGGGCGTGTCGTGGGCGGCCCGGCCGTCCTGGCGGATGGTGCGGCGGGTGCGGCCGAAGCCGCTGCCGACGTAGCGCTGCTCGCCGACCCGCACGACGGTCACCTGGGCGATCTCGACGCCGGTGATGAGGGCGAAGGGCACCCAGCGGCTGTGCAGCACGTTGCGCAGCTCGAGCTCGTCGCGGTGCAGCCGGATCGCCGGCCGGACCAGGACCAGGTAGGCCAGCAGGCCCAGCAGCAGGCAGAACGGGTAGGCCCACGGTGCGAAGCCGGCCTCGTCGTCGACCAGCCCGTAGACCAGGACGGCGAGCGCCAGCGCCATTCCGATCAGGCCCACGACCAGACCGCCCGAGCTGTAGCGCTCAACCTTGTCGACACCTTCGTTCTGCACGCTTCCAACCCTATGCTGACGAGCATGCCGACCACCGCCCCCGCCGATCCCGCCCCGGGACTCGCGGCGTACTCCGAAGTGACCGCGAGCGAGGCCTCGCTGCGCCGGTTCCTCCACGGCCTCCCCGGCGTCGACCAGGTCGGCGCGGAGGCGCGTGCGGCCGGTCTCGGGACCCGCTCGATCAAGACGACCGCCAAGGAGTGGGCTCTCGACCTCGCCATCCGGATGGTCGACCTGACCACCCTCGAGGGCCAGGACACCCCGGGCAAGGTCCGCGCGCTGGCCAACAAGGCGCTGCGCCCCGACCCCGCCGACCCGAGCTGCCCGTCGGTGGCGGCGGTGTGCGTCTACGGCGACCTGGTGGGCGAGGTGAAGGCGATCGTCGGCTCCGAGGTCAATGTCGCGGCCGTCGCCACGGCCTTCCCGAGCGGCCGGGCCTCGATGGAGGTCAAGCTCGCCGACACCCGCGACGCGGTCGCCAACGGCGCCGACGAGATCGACATGGTCATCGACCGGGGGGCCTTCCTCGCCGGCCGCTACCTGCAGGTGTTCGAGGAGATCGTGGCGACCCGCGAGGCGTGCGTGCGCCCCGACGGCTCCCACGCCCACCTCAAGGTGATCTTCGAGACCGGCGAGCTGCAGACCTACGACAACGTGCGCCGCGCCTCCTGGCTGGCGATGCTCGCCGGCACCGACTTCATCAAGACCTCCACCGGCAAGGTGCAGCCGGCCGCGACCCTGCCCGTCACGCTGGTGATGCTCGAGGCGGTGCGCGACTTCCGCGAGGCGACCGGCGTCCAGATCGGCGTGAAGCCGGCCGGCGGCATCCGCACCGCCAAGGACGCGATCAAGTACCTCGTGATGGTCAACGAGATCGCCGGCGACGACTGGCTCGACCCGGACTGGTTCCGCTTCGGCGCCTCCACGCTGCTCAACGACCTGCTGATGCAGCGCACCAAGCTGACCACCGGCCGCTACAGCGGTCCCGACTACTTCACCCTGGACTGATCATGGCCTTCGAGTACGCCCCCGCACCCGAGTCGCGGAGCATCGTCGACATCAAGCCGTCCTACGGCCTGTTCCTCGACGGCGAGTTCGTCGACGGCCGCGGGTCGTCGTTCAAGACGGTCAACCCGGCCACCGAGGAGACGCTCGCCGAGATCGCCGAGGCGTCCGACGCCGACGTCGACCTCGCGGTCCGGGCCGCGCGTCGTGCCTTCCGCGGCTGGTCGCGGATGTCGGGCAAGGAGCGGGCCAAGTACCTGTTCCGGATCGCCCGGATCATCCAGGAGCGGGCCCGCGAGCTCGCCGTCCTGGAGTCGATCGACAACGGCAAGCCGATCAAGGAGAGCCGCGATGTCGACGTACCCGTCGTCGCGGCGCACTTCTTCTACTACGCCGGCTGGGCCGACAAGCTGGCGTACGCCGGCCTGGGCCCCAACCCCCAGCCGCTCGGCGTCGCCGGCCAGGTGATCCCGTGGAACTTCCCGCTGCTCATGCTGGCGTGGAAGGTCGCCCCGGCGCTGGCCTGCGGCAACACCGTCGTCCTCAAGCCCGCCGAGACCACGCCGCTGACGGCGCTGCTGTTCGCGGAGATCTGCCAGCAGGCCGACCTGCCGCCGGGCGTCGTCAACATCGTCACCGGCGCCGGCGCCACCGGCCAGGCCGTGGTCTCCCACCCCGACGTCGACAAGGTCGCCTTCACCGGCTCCACCGCGGTCGGCAAGGCCATCGCCCGCGCCATCGCCGGCACCGACAAGAAGGCCACCCTGGAGCTCGGCGGCAAGGCCGCCAACATCGTCTTCGACGACGCCCCCATCGACCAGGCGGTCGAGGGCATCGTTGGCGGCATCTTCTTCAACCAGGGCCATGTCTGCTGCGCGGGCTCGCGGCTGCTGGTCCAGGAGTCGGTGGCCGACGAGGTGCTGGCCCGGCTCAAGCGCCGGATGGGCACGCTGCGCGTCGGCGACCCGCTCGACAAGAACACCGACATCGGCGCGATCAACTCGCGCGAGCAGCTCGAGCGGATCCGCGAGCTCTCCGACATCGGCGAGGCCGAGGGCGCCGAGCGCTGGGCGCCGGCGTGCGACCTGCCGTCGTCGGGCTTCTGGTTCCCCCCGACGATCTTCACCGGCGTCACCCAGGCCCACCGGATCGCCCGCGAGGAGGTCTTCGGCCCGGTGCTGTCGGTGCTCACCTTCCGCACCCCCGCCGAGGCGGTCGAGAAGGCCAACAACACGCCCTACGGGCTCTCCGCGGGCGTGTGGACCGAGAAGGGCTCCCGGATCCTCCACATGGCCTCGCAGCTGCGGGCCGGCGTGGTGTGGGCCAACACCTTCAACAAGTTCGACCCGGCCAGCCCGTTCGGCGGCTACAAGGAGTCCGGCTACGGCCGCGAGGGCGGGCGCCAGGGCCTCGCCGCCTACCTGAAGGAGGCCGGAGCCTGATGGCCCGCATCGACGTACGCAAGACCTACAAGCTCTACATCGGCGGCGCCTTCCCGCGGTCCGAGTCGGGCCACTCCTACGAGGTCACCGACAGCAAGGGGAAGTTCGTGGCCAACGCCTCCCTCGCCTCGCGCAAGGACGTCCGCGACGCGGTCGTCGCCGCGCGCAAGGCGTTCGGCTCCTGGTCGTCGCGGACGGCCTACAACCGCGGCCAGATCCTCTACCGGATCGCCGAGGTGATGGAGGACCGCCGTCCGCAGTTCGAGGAGGCCGTGCGCCAGTCCGAGGGCGTCTCCGCCGCGGTCGCGCGCGGCCAGGTCGACGCCGCCGTCGACCGCCTGGTCTGGTACGCCGGCTGGGCCGACAAGCTCGCCCAGGTGATCGGCAACGCCAACCCGGTCGCCGGCCCGTACTTCAACCACACCGCGCCCGAGCCGACCGGTGTCGTCGGCGTGCTCGCGCCGCAGTCGTCGTCCCTGCTCGGCCTGGTCTCGACCGTGGCCCCGGTCATCGTCACCGGCAACGTCGCGGTGGTCGTGTCGTCGTACGAGCGGCCGCTCCCCGCCGTGACCTTCTCCGAGGTGCTCGCCACGTCCGACGTGCCCGGTGGGGTGGTCAACATCCTCACCGGCGACGCCGTGACGCTCGGGCCGTGGCTGGCCGCCCACATGGACGTCAACGCGATCGACCTGTGCGGCGTCGCCGGCGACCCGGAGCTCGCCACCTCGCTCGAGGTCGCCGCCGCCGACAACCTCAAGCGGGTCCGCCGCGCCCCCGACGCGGAGCCGGACTGGGCCGAGGAGCCTGGCCTGTCGCCCATGACCGCGTTCGTGGAGCAGAAGACGGTCTGGCACCCGATCGGGGTGTGAGCTTCGAGTCGGGCGGGCGGCGCGTCGGACCGCTGTAACACGCTGTCCACCTGACCACCTGGCGGTTGTCAGCAGAAACGGGGTCGGATCTGGCCGATCTGTGCGGACAACTGACACCCAGTCAGGCGGACAGCGTGTTACAGCGATCGCGCCCAGCCCCAGCCCGGACGGCGACTACTGCGGCAGCACCGCCCGCATCACCCGCAGCGTGTTCCCACCCATGATCGCGGCGATCTGGTCCGGGTCGTAGCCCCGGTCGACCAGCTCCTGGGTGATCGCGGCGAGGTGGCTGGTGTCCCAGCCGACGGTCGTGGCGCCGTCGTAGTCGCTGCCGAGGGCGGCGGTCTCCAGGCCGCCGACCTGGACGACGTGGTCGATCGCGTCCACGACGGCCTTCGTGGTCAACGAGCAGACGGCGGCGTCCCAGTAGCCGACTCCGACGACCCCTCCGGTGGCGGCGACGCCGCGGATCTCGTCGTCGGTGAGGTTGCGGTTGACGTCGCAGGTCGCCTGGACGCCGCCATGGCTGAGGACGACCGGCCTGGTCGCCGTCGCGAGCACCTCGGCGACGGTCTGGTGGCTGGCGTGGGCGATGTCGACGATGATCCCGCGGCGCTCCATCTCGGCGAAGACCCGCCGGCCGAGGTCGGTCAGCCCGCCCTTCTTCTCGCCGTGCATGGAGCCGGCGACCTCGTTGTCGAAGAAGTGGGTGAAGCCGGCCATCCGCATGCCGGCGTCATAGAGCCGGTCGAGGTTGTCGAAGTCGCCTTCGAGGTTCTGCAGGCCCTCGACCGAGAAGAGTGCGCCGGTGACCTGCGTGCCGGCCTCGCGGTCGGCGACCAGCCGGTCGAGGTCGCTGCGGGAGCGGACCAGGCGCAGCGCGCCCTTCGAGTCGCGGGCGGCCTTCCGCAGCTTCTCGGCGTGGTAGAGCGAGCGCTGCAGCAGCGACCGCCAGGTGCGTGGCGGCTGGAGCTGCGCGAAGGTGAGCAGGGTGATGTTGTCGCTGTCGGCCGAGTTGCTGTCGTAGTTCTGGCCCTTCGGCGACTTCGACACCGACGAGAAGACCTGCAGCGCGACGTTGCCGTCCTCCAGCCGCGGCAGGTCCATGTGTCCTCGCCCGGAGCGGTCCAGGAGGTCACGGTCCCACATCAGCGTGTCGGAGTGCATGTCGACGATCTCCAGCGAGTCGTGCAGCGCCTGCGTCGGCGCGGAGACCTCCGGGAGCTCGGCCGGTTCGACCTTGTTCATCCCGTTCTCCACGATCCGCGGCGCGAAGGTGAAGAAACCCACCGCCGCCACGACCACCAGGACCACCAGACCCACCGACGTACGACGTAGCCAGCGCCGCCCTCCCCTGCCCTCACCCATGCCGGGCAGGTTACGGCAGACTCGACCCCCATGACCTCCCGTGCCCGCGTGATCGTGCTCGCCGGCCCGTCCGGGGCGGGCAAGTCCCGGCTCGCCGAACGCTGCGCGAAGGCGTTCGGCTGGCCGACGCTGCGCCTCGACGACTTCTACCGCGACGGCGACGCGCCCGGCCTGCCCCTCATCGCCGACGGCGCCAACGCGGGCCTCGTCGACTGGGACCACCCCGGCACCTGGAGCCACGAGGACGCGCTCGCCGCCCTCGAGCAACTGTGTACGACGGGCGCCACCGAGGTGCCGACGTACTCGATCTCCGAGAGCCGGCGCACGGGCAGCCAGCGCCTCGAGCTGGGTGGCGCGACCCGGTTCTGCGCGGAGGGCATCTTCGCGACCGAGATCGTCGAGGAGTGCCGCCGGGCCGGCCTGCTCGCGACGGCGTACTGCATCACCCAGCACCCGGCGCTCACCTTCTGGCGCCGGCTGACGCGCGACCTGCGCGAGCACCGCAAGCCACCGTTGGTGCTCGTCCGACGAGGCCTGGCGCTGGCCCGGGCGCAGCGCCAGATCGTGCGCCGGGCGACCGCGGTGGGCTGCCGGGTCGCGACCGGCGACCGGGCCTTCACCGAGCTGCGCGAGGCGCGCGACCAGGAGGGCGACCATGCGGTGGCCGGCTGACCTCGCGCCCAGCAGCCTGCGTCAGCCCGACGCCCGCAGCTGCGGCGCGGCGAGCGTGCTCGGCGCCCGCGCCCTGCTGACGTCGTGGCGACCGGAGGATCCCGAGCACGACATCACCGAGGAGCACCGCCTGCTCACCTCCTCGCGCAGCCCTCGCGACCGCTTCCAGCTGCCGTGGCCGCGCGCCCTCGGCACCCCGCCCTGGGCGGTCGCCAACGCGCTGCGGGCGCTGAGCGGCGAGCAGGTCGCGACGGTGTTCGTGCGCCCCCGCTCCGCGATCGGGTACGACGTGCTGCGCGAGCAGCTGCGCAGCCGTCCGGTCGCGGTCTACCTCGGCAGCCGCTGCCTGCCCCGCCACGTGGTGCTCGCGGTGCGCGCGAGCGCCACCGGGGTCGAGGTGTTCGACCCGGCGCACGGGCGGCTGATCGACGTCCCCGCCGAGAACTGGGCCGGCCAGCGGGTCGGCGTCGCCGGCTGGAACTACTTCTGGTTCGTGGTCTGAGCCGCGTACCACGGCTTGATGGTCTCGGTGATCAGCCGGTACCGCTCGTCGTAGGGGATGAACGCCGACTTCATCGCGTTGACGGTCAGCCACTCCATCTCGGCCCAGCCGTAGTCGAAGGTCTCGGCGAGCAGCCCGAACTCCCGGCTCAGCGAGGTCCGGCTCATCAGCCGGTTGTCGGTGTTGACCGTGACCCGGAAGCGCAGCGACGCGAGCAGCCGGATCGGGTGCTCGGCGATCGACGGCGCGGCCCCGGTCTGGACGTTGGACGATGGGCACATCTCGAGCGGGATCCGCTTGTCCCTGACGTACGACGCCAGCCGGCCCAGCTGCGCGACGCCCGCGTCGTCGACCTTGATGTCGTCGACGATCCGCACGCCGTGGCCGAGCCGGTCGGCGCCGCACCACTGCACCGCCTCCCAGATCGACGGCAGGCCGAAGCCCTCGCCGGCGTGGATGGTGAAGTGGGAGTTCTCGCGCTGGAGGTACTCGAAGGCGTCGATGAACCGGGTGGGCGGGTAGCCCGCCTCGGGGCCGGCGATGTCGAAGCCGACGACGCCGCGGTCGCGCCAGGCGATGGCGAGCTCGGCGATCTCCATGGCCCGGGCGGCCTGGCGCATCGCGGTGAGCAGGTGGCGCACGATGATCCGGCCCCCGGCCGCGGCCATGCCCTCCTCGAAGCCCTGCTGGACCGCGGCGACGACCTCCTCGAGGTCGAGGCCGGACTCGACGTGGAGCTCGGGGGCGTAGCGGATCTCGGCGTAGACGACGCCGTCGGCGGCGAGGTCCTCGACGCACTCGCGGGCCACCCGGGTCAGCGCCGCGGCGGTCTGCATGACGCCGACGGTGTGGGCGAAGGTCTCCAGGTAGCGCTCCAACGAGCCGGAGTCGGCGGCCTCCGCGAACCACCGCGCGAGCGCGTCGGTGTCGGTCGCGGGCAGGGCGTGGCCGACCCCGGCGGCGAGCTCGATGATGGTGGCCGGCCGCAGCCCGCCGTCGAGGTGGTCGTGGAGAAGCACCTTGGGCGCAGCCCGCAGCAGGTCCTCCGGAAGGCCGCGTGTAGGTTCCATGACCGAATCCTAGTGACGAGGCACGAGAGCCAGGAGCAAGAAGCATGCGGGTCTTCACCACCTTCGACGAGCTGATCGCCGCCAACGGCGAGGTGCTCGGCACCGGCGACTGGGTCGAGATCACCCAGGAGCGGGTCGACCAGTTCGCCGAGGCCACCGGTGACCACCAGTGGATCCACGTCGACGTGGCGAAGGCGAAGGACGGCCCGTTCGGCGGCACCATCGCCCACGGCTACCTGACCGTCTCGCTCATCCCGTGGCTCGGCGACTCGGTCTTCGCCCTGGAGACCCCGGGCGCCAAGCTCAACTACGGCATCAACAAGGTGCGTTTCCCCAACCCGGTGCTGGTCGGCAAGCGGATCCGGCTCACGGTCACCCTGGCCGACGTCAGCGAGCTCGCCAGCGGCTACCAGGTCACCCTCAAGCACGTCATCGACATCGAGGGCGAGGACAAGCCCGCCGCGGTCGCGGAGACCGTGGTGCTGCTCCTGCCCTGAGCGGCCCCGATCTCTTGGCAACACCTGCCATGCTCCCCGGCGGCCGTCGTCACTAGGGTCGGACCATGTCCGCGCCGCTTGACGACGTCCTGGTCCTCGACCTCACCCGCGCCCTCGCCGGCCCCCATGCGGCGATGATGCTCGGCGACCTCGGAGCCCGGGTGATCAAGGTCGAGAGCCCGACCGGCGACGACACCCGGACCTGGGGGCCGCCGTTCGTCGACCCCGCGGAGGGCGAGCGCGAGTCCACGTACTTCCTCTCGGCGAACCGCAACAAGGAGTCGATCACCCTCGACCTCAAGGACCCCGCCGACCAGGACGTGCTGGCGCGGCTGGTCGAGCGCGCCGACGTGCTGATGGAGAACTTCCGGGTCGGCGTCCTGGACCGCCTCGGCTTCCCGGTCTCCCGGCTCCACGAGCTCAACCCGCGGCTGATCGTGCTGCAGATCACCGGCTTCGGCCACGACGGCCCGGAGGCGACCCGCTCGGGCTTCGACCAGATCGCCCAGGGCGAGGGCGGGCTGATGTCGCTGACCGGCCTCACCGAGCCCACCAAGGTCGGCGTGCCGATCGCCGACCTGCTCGCCGGCATGAACGGCGCGTACGGCGTGGTCTCTGCCCTCTACGAGCGCGAGCGCACCGGCCGCGGCCGCGTCGTGCACACCTCGCTGCTCGCCGGCATGGTCGGCGTGCACGCCTTCCAGGGCACCAAGTGGACCGTCGCCAAGGAGGTCCCCGGCCTGGCCGGCGGTCACCACCCGTCGATCACGCCGTACGGCATGTTCGCCACCGCGACCGCGCCGGTGCAGATCGCGTGCGGGTCGGAGAAGCTGTGGCACGCACTGTGCGCCGAGCTCGGCATCGACCCCGCGCGCGAGGGGATGGCGACCAACCCCGAGCGGGTCCGCAACCGCGACGCGGTGATCGCGCTCATCGAGGAGCTGCTCGCCCCGCTCGACGCCGAGGACGTGCTCGCGCGCCTCGACAAGGCCGGCGTGCCGGCCGGCAAGGTGCGCTCCCTCGACGACGTCTACGCCTGGGAGCAGACCCGCTCCCAGGGCCTGCTCATCGACGTCGAGCACTCGACGCTCGGCGACATCCAGCTGCCCGGCCCGACCCTGCGCTTCGACGACAACGCGTACGCCGGCGGCCGCGAGCGGCACGTCGCGCCGCCCACGCTGGGCCAGCACAACGACGAGATCCGGGAGTGGCTCGGCCTCGCCTGACCAGCGTGCTCAGGCGTCGGCGACCGCCAGCCGCGCCTTGAGCAGCGGGATCGCGGGATGGCGCAGCCGGCCCTCGCGCCCGAGCTCGGCGAGGCAGGCCTCCAGCACCGCGGTGTCGTAGGGCGCCAGCTCGCTGTAGTGGAGGACCGCGTCGGGCTGGGGGTCGGCGAGCAGCGCCTCGCGGACCGCGACGGCGACGTACTCCCCCATCTCGACCAGCGCCGGGCTCTCGGTGCCGGGCAGCAGGTCGCCGCCGTAGGCCTCGACGGCGGCGGCGACGTCGCCGCGGCGGAGCAGGGCGAGCACGTGGTCGACGTCGGTCGCGATCGGCATCAGGAGTCGATAGGGACGCGAGGCGAGCTGGCCAGACAGCGCGGCGCGCAGGTGGGAGACCTCGGCCTTGAGGGTGGAGAAGGTGACCGCGTGGTCGCCGTAGAGCATGGCGTGCAGCTGGTCGAGCGAGAGACCGTCGGGGTGGAGCGCGAGCAGCGAGAGGATCTCGGTCTGGCGCCGGTTGAGCAGCAGCCGCTGGCCGTCGACCCGGGCCTCGGCGGTGCCGAGCAGGCTGAGCACCAGGCCCGGCTCGCTGGTCTCCTCGGGCGGTGGGGCGCTGTCGTAGAGGTGGGTGCGCGGCAGCGCACCCTCGACCAGCCGGGCCAGCACCCGGGCGGTGGCCAGGCCGATCGGGTGGGTGCGCTCCCAGGTGGTGGAGATGTCGAGGACGCCCAGCTTGGCGCCGCTGACCGGGTCGTGGACCGGCGCGGCCCAGCACACCCAGTTGTGGACGATCGGGGCGTAGTGCTCGGCGCTGAACACCATCGCCGGGCGGTCCAGCCGGTTGGCCAGGTCGAGCGCGTTGGTGCCGACCGAGCGGTCGTCCCAGCGCCCACCCGGCACGAAGTTGACCGTCTCTGCCTTGCGCCGCATCACCCGGCCGCCGTAGGTCCACAGCACCCGGGTGTCGGGGTCGGTGACGGCGAGCACCAGGTCGCCGTCCTCGGCGGTGCGGCGCAGCTCCTCCTCGACCCGCTCGACGGCGATCTGGAGCGGCGAGCCCTGCCAGAAGGAGCGGGTCTCGGACTCGTCGGCGAGCGGCGCCTGGATCACGTCGCGCGCGACGGAGGCCCCCGAGCGGGTCCAGCTGTCGAGGATCTCGGGACGCACCTGGGTCAGGGCGCCGTCGCCCTCCTCCACCCACGTGGTCCAGGCGGCGAGCGCGCGCCGCCGACGCTGGTCGAGCTCGTCCATGAGCGAACCCTACTCCGAGAGTGTGAGCCCGATCACGCGTGGATGCGACCGCTCAGCGCGCCCAGCGGCTCACCCGAGCCGCCCCACCGCCCCGCGACGATCTCGGCGGCGATGCTGATGGCCGTCTCCTCCGGCGTACGCGCGCCGAGGTCGAGGCCGATCGGGCTGTGCAGCCGGGCCAGCTCGGCCTCGGTGACACCCGCCTCGCGCAGCCGCTCCATCCGGTCGTCGTGGGTACGCCGCGAGCCCATCGCGCCGACGTAGCCGACCTCGGGCAGGCGCAGCGCCACCTCCAGCAGGGGCACGTCGAACTTGGGGTCGTGGGTGAGCACGGCGATCACGGTGCGGGCGTCGACCCGGCCGGCCTCCAGCTCGGCGGCGAGATAGCGGTGCGGCCACTCGACGACCACCTCGTCGGCGCCGGGGAACCGGCTGGTCGTGGCGAACACCGGCCGCGCGTCGCAGACCGTCACGTGGTAGCCCAGGAAGCCCCCGACCCGGGCCACGGCCGCGGCGAAGTCGATGGCGCCGAACACCAGCATCCGCGGCGCCGGCGCGAACGCCCACACGAACACCCGCATCCCCTCGCCCCGGCGCTCGCCGTCGGGTCCGTAGGACAGGGTGCCGTTGTGGCCCGCGGCGAGCAGGCCGAGCGCGTCGTCGCGCACGGCGTCGTCGATGCGTCGGCTCCCCAGCGATACTCCCTGCTCAAAAGCACCATTTTCCTGCTTCTCCTGGTGCTTTTGGGCCGGGACTATCGCATCGGGACGGATGACCACCCGCCGGCCGACGTACGCCGGGTCGGGGTGGTCGACGACGGTGGCGACCGCGACCGGCCGGCCGGCGTCGATGTCGGCCGCGATGGCGCCGAGCTCGGGAAAGGTCTCCCGGCTGACCCGCTCGACGTAGACGTCGAGGATGCCGCCGCAGGTCAGGCCGACCGCGAACGCGTCGTCGTCGGAGACGCCGTAGCGCTGCAGGGTGGGCGTCCCGGAGGCGGTGACCTCCAGGGCCAGGTCGTAGACCGCGCCCTCGACGCAGCCGCCCGACACCGAGCCGACCGCGGACGCGTCCGGGCCGACCAGCATCGAGGCCCCCGGCGGGCGCGGGGCGGAGCGGAAGGTGGCCACGACCGTGCCCATCCCGATCGTCTCCCCCGCCTCCCACCAGGCGAGCAGCTGGGGCAGGACCTCACGCACGGCGTACCTCCTCGAGCAGGTCGGCGAATGTCGCCAGCGAGTGGCCGGCGAGGAAGGCGTCGACATGGGGCAGGACGGCGACGATCCCCTGCTGCACCGGGGCATAGCCGTCCTTGCCCCGGTGGGGGTTGACCCAGACGACCTTGTGGGCGAGCCGGTGCAGCCGGTCGACCTGCTCGGCCAGCAGCGCGGTGTCGCCGCGCTCCCAGCCGTCGCTGAAGATCACCACGACCGCGCCCCGAGCCATGCCCCGGCGGCCGTGCCGGTCGACGAACGCCTTCAGGGTCTCACCGAGCCGGGTGCCGCCCGACCAGTCCGGTACGACGTCGCCCGCCGCCGCGATCGCCCGGTCCGGGTCGCGGCGCTTCAGCGCCCGGGTCAGGTGCGTGAGCCGGGTGCCGAGGCTGAACACCTCGACGCCGGGACCCGCGTTGACGACGCGGTGCGCGAGGCGGAGCAGCGCGTCGGCGTACCCGCTCATCGAGCCGGACACGTCGACCAGCAGCACCACGCGACGCGGCCGGGTGGTGCGCCGGCGGCGGTGGATCTCGGCCGGCTCGCCCATCCGCCGCAGGCTGGCCCGCAGGGTCCGGGAGGCATCGACGCCGCCGCGGCGGTGCGGCGTCCGGCGGGCCGTCGGCCGGGTCGGCAGGCTCACCCGGAGGGTGCCGAACATGCCCGCCAGCCGGGCCCGCTCGGCCGGGTCCATGGTCGCGACGTCGCGGTGGCGCAGCACCTCGATCACGCTGGCGGCGGCCTTGATCGGGTCGTCGTCCTCGTCCGGCCCGCTTCCGGAGGCGGACTGCTCGTCGGGCAGCAGGCTCGCCGTCGGCTGCTGCCGTTCGGTGCGCGGTCGCACGGTCGGCGTGGTGTTGTCGCGGTGGAACCACTCGTCGAACACCCGGTCGTGGCGCTCCAGGTCCTCCGGGGTCGCGCACAGGGTCGCGCGCCCCGCGGCCCAGGTCGCCGTACGGTCGCCGAGCCCGACCAGGGCGACCGCGTCGAGGTAGGCCCGGGTCCGGTCCTGGGTGACGGGCACACCGGCCGCCCGCAGCGCCGTCGCGAAGCCGAGCAGGATCTCGTCGGGCTGATGGGTCAGGGTCGCGGTGGTCATCGCGCGAGCATCCGGTCGAGCGCGGCACGCACCCGCTCGGCGTCGTCGCGGTGCTTGAC
The DNA here is from genome assembly GCF_016907515.1 of Nocardioides nitrophenolicus. Lineage (NCBI taxonomy): Bacteria > Bacillati > Actinomycetota > Actinomycetes > Propionibacteriales > Nocardioidaceae > Nocardioides > Nocardioides nitrophenolicus. Next base: position 4,296,245 of record NZ_JAFBBY010000001.1, on the reverse strand, counting down.
CAGCGCGCCGAGGGTGCGCGCCGCGATCTCGACGTCGAGCTCGGAGGTGCCGAGATGCTGCAGGGCGCGCGCCCAGTCCAGGGTCTCGGCGACGCCGGGCGGCTTGAGCAGGTCGGTGCCGGCCCGCAGCTGCTGCACGACCTCCACCACCTGCTGAGCCAGGGCCGCGCTGACCTCGGGCGCCCGGCTGCGCACGATCGCGACCTCCCGGTCCAGGCCCGGGTGGTCGATCCAGTGGTAGAGGCAGCGTCGCTTGAGCGCGTCGTGCAGCTCGCGGGTGCGGTTCGACGTCAGCACCACCGTGGGCGGCGTGGCCGCCTGCACCGTCCCCAGCTCGGGGATGGTGACCTGGAAGGTCGACAGCACCTCGAGCAGGAACGCCTCGAACTCGTCGTCGGCCCGGTCGACCTCGTCGATCAGCAGCACCGCCGGACTCTGCTGCAGCGCGGCCAGCACCGGCCGCGCGAGCAGGAAGCGCTCGTCGTACAGGCTCTTCTCGGCCTCCTCGACGTCACCCTTGGTCGCGTCCGACAGCGCCTCCAGGGCGCGCAGGTGCAGGATCTGGCGCGGGAAGTCCCAGTCGTAGAGCGCCTGGGTCGCATCGATCCCCTCGTAGCACTGCAGCCGGATCAGCGGCCGGTCCAGGGTCTGCGCGATCGCCTCGGCCAGCGCGGTCTTGCCGGTGCCGGGCTCGCCCTCGAGCAGCAGCGGGCGCGACATCTCCAGCGACAGGAAGAGGACCGTCGCGAGCTCCTCGTCGCAGAGGTACCCCGTCTCCTCCAGCCGGCGGGCGAGATCGGCGACGCGGGTGTCCATGACCTCAAGGCTAGAACCCGGTCGTTGGCGGGAGGTTGGCAACTGTTGCCGAAGTGCCGGGTTGCTCATCGCCGATCGACGTCGGCGCCGGTGGCGAGATCGCCACACTCGACCAGCGCGACCTCGTGCGCGGCGAGGTAGGCCCGCGCACCCTGGTCGCCCACCGCGCTCCGCGCCACCCCCTCCCAGTGCTCGCGACCGATGAGGACCGGGTGACCCGGGCGACCGTCGTACGACGCCCGGGCGAGGGCGGCGGCGTCGTCACCGGCGGCGAGCACCCGGGCGACCACCGCCGCCGTGACGTCCGGCAGGTCGACGAGATGGACGAGCGCCGCGTCCCCGGTGAGCGCGGCGAGGCCGGCGGCCAGCGAGGCGCCCATGCCCGTGGACCAGTCGGCGGAGCGGACCACCGTCACCCCGGGGAGGCCGGCGAGCAGCGGCGCGGCCTGGTCCGCGCCGGCACCGAGCACCACCACCACCTCCGGGCAGCCGCCGTCGACCAGCACCCGGACGGAGCGGGGCAGCCAGGGACCGGCCTCGTCGTGGACCAGGGCCTTGGGCAGGCCCATCCGGCGGCCGGCGCCGGCGGCGAGGAGGAGTCCGGTCGTCGTCACGCTCCGACCCTGTCACATCGGCCGGCGCCCGGACCGACTTGCAGAATATGTAGACCGGTCTATTCTTGATCTATGGCATCCAAGGGAGACCTGACGAAGGCACGGCTCGCCGAGTCCATGCTCGAGCTCATCCAGACCAGCGGCTACAGCGGCACCGGCCTCAACGCCGTGATCGACCACGCCGCGGCCCCCAAGGGGTCGATCTACTTCCACTTCCCCGACGGGAAGGAGGGGCTGGGCATCGCGGCCGTCGAGCTCGCGGCCGAGCGGTTCCAGACACTGATCGCCGACGCCGCGCTCTCCGCGGGCGGCCCCGCCGAGGCTGCTCGCGCCGCGATCGAGACGCTGGCGAGCATCGTCAGCGAGAGCGGCTTCCGGCTGGGCTGCCCGGTCTCGGTGGTCACCTTGGAGATGGGGGCGGAGAGCGAGCGGCTGCGGCAGGCCTGCGCCAGCGCCTTCGAGTCGTGGATCGCGCCCACGGCGTCCCTCCTCGAAGCCAGCGGACTCGGCGCGGACGACGCCCGGTCCCTCGCGACGGTCGTCGTCTCGACCATCGAGGGGGCGGTCATCGTCTCGCGCGCCATGCAGAGCACCCAGCCGCTGGCGGCCGCCGCCGACGTGGTCGCCGATCTCATCGACCAGCGCTGCCCGACCACGGGAGGGACCCGATGATGCCGTCCACCCCCGCCCGGCACGCCCTGGTCTTCGGGGCCTCGGGCCTGATCGGCCGCCACCTGGTCCTCACCCTCGCGCAGGCCGGCGCCGACGTCACCGTCGCGGTCCGGACCGCCGAGTCCGGCGCGCGCACCGAGCGGTGGCTCCGCGACCACGGCCTGACCCAGGCGATCCGTACGGCGATCGTCGACTTCGGCGCCGCCGAGATCCTCGCCGGCGGCGCGGCCGCCTTCCCCGACGTGACCGAGATCCACAACTGCGCCGGGTCCTTCCAGTTCGGGATGAGCGCCGACGAGGCGCGCAGGGTGAACGTCGGCATCGTCGAGAGGCTCATCGACTTCGCCGCCGACCTCCCCGCCCTTCGACGCGTCGTGCACGTCTCCGGCTACCGCGTCGGCGGTCAGGACCCGTCGCTGGTCCCGTGGTCCGACGAGCACCGCGCGGCGGTGTACGCCGAGCTCGGCGGCTACGAGGCCTCGAAGGTGGAGTCCGACGCGATCTTCCAGGCCCGGGCCCAGGAGCGCCGGGTTCCCTGGACCATCGTCAACCCGGCCAGCGTGATCGGCGACAGCGAGACCGGCGAGTCCGACCAGCACATCGGCCTGGCGACCACCATCGAGCAGGTCTGGGACGGCACCGCGGCCGCGCTGCCCGCGGGCTCATCCACCTTCCTCCCGGTCCTCACCGTCGACTACCTCGCCGCGATCATGGCCGCGGCGGCGGTCGACCCGACGGCGGTGGGCCAGGCCTACTGGGTCCTCGACGACGACACCCCGCCGCTGGCCGAGCTCCTCACCCACGTCGGCCGTCACCTCGGCGCGAAGGTCCCGCGGCTGCGGATCCCGGTCGGCGTGATCAAGAGGCTCCCGGCCCGGATCACCAAGGCGGACCCCGAGACGCTCGGCTTCCTGTCGTCCGACCGCTACCCGACCGCACCCATGATCGAGCTCGCCGAGCGCCACGGGATCCGGATGCCCGACGTACGGCTGTCCCTCGAACGTTGGGCCGACCACCTCGCCGCCCATCGCTTCGGCGCCGTCACGACCGGCGGTCGCCGCTTCGTCACCGCGGGTGGCGTGCGGACCTTCGAGCTCGGCACACCAGGCTCTGGCCGGGTGATCCTCCCGGGCCTGCCGGTGAACGCCGACACCTGGGCCGAGGTCGCGTCGGGCATCGACGCCCGCGCCGTCGACCTGCCCGGTCTCGGCCTCAGCGACGGCATCGGCGTACCGGACTGGGAGCGTTGGCTGCCGGCCGTGCTGGCGGAGTCGAGCGACCTCGTCGGGCACTCCATCGGTGCGGCCGCGGCGGTCGTCGCCGCCGACCAGCACCCGACGCGGGTGGCCTCCCTCACCCTGGTCGCGCCCTTCTTCCTGCAAGGCCCCTCGGGTGCCGCGACCCGACTGCGACCGCTCGTGCGCACCTACCTCCGACACACCGACCCGGCCCGGCTCTCCCGCCAGCTGACCGGCTCCGAGGCGAGTGCGGGCGCTCTGGAGTCCAGCGTCGGCGATCTCCGGCGACGCACCGCCGGACGGGTGGCCGTGCAGCTCGCCCTCGCGGGATCGGAGCGGTGGCGCGCCGAGCTGCGGGAGGCACTCGGGCGGTTCCGTGGCCCGATCCGGATCATCACCGGCAGCGAGGACCCCCTCTCCCCCGACGTGGTCGAGGAGCTCGGGTCACGGCCGAACGTGGAGCTGGTCACGGTGGCGGGCGCCGGGCATCATCCACAGCTGACCCACGGTGCGGCCCTCGTCGAATTGCTCGCCGCGCCCGCCGCTCGACGCACCACCTAGGGTGTGTCTCCCAAGTCGGCGCCGTCGCGAGCGGCGTTTCCGGCCGATCTGGCAGGCGGCGGAGCGATGTCGTGCCGGATCGCCCTTCGAGCGACGCCAACGCAGCCAGATCGAGTCGGAAACGTCGCGCAGCAGGCGGGGACTTGGGAGACACGTCCTAGTCGGCGCGAACCCGTCGCGTGTCGTAGGCCCACATCGCGATCTCGACCCGGTTGCGCGCACCGAGCTTGGTCATCAGCGAGGCGACGTGGGACTTGACCGTGCTCAGGCCGACGAAGAGCTCGGTGGCGATCTCGGCGTTGGTCCGGCCCCCGGCGACCAGGGCGAGCACCTCCTCCTCGCGCTCGGTGAGCGGATCGACGGGCTGGGCCGGCACCACCGGTGACCGGTCGGCGAAGGTCGCCAGCAGCCGACGGGTGACATTGGGGGCGATCAGGGCGTCCCCCTTGGCCGCCGCGTGCACGGCCTGGACCAGGAGCTCCGGCCCGGCGTCCTTGAGCAGGAAGCCGCGGGCACCCGCGCGCAGCGACCCCACGACGTACTCGTCGATGTCGAAGGTGGTGATCACCACGACCGCCATCGGGTCGGCCACGTCGGGTCCGGCCATCCGCCGGGTCACCTCGACGCCGTCGAGCCCGGGCATCCGGATGTCGACGAGGAGCACGTCGGGACGCAGCCGGGTCGCCAGCTCGACCGCGGCGAGCCCGTCGGCGGCCTCCCCCACGACCTCGATGTCGGGGTGCGCGCCGAGGATCATCACCAGGCCGGTGCGGACCAGGTCCTGGTCGTCGGCGACGACGACGCGGATGCTCATGCCAGCACCTCCGCCGGCAGCACGGCCTCGACCACCCAGCCTCCCTCCGGCCCCGGCCCCGCGGAGAGGGAGCCGCCGAGGAGCTGGGCCCGCTCGGCCATGCCGAGCAGGCCGAATCCCGGCGCCGGCGCCGGTCCCGGCTCGTGCCGGCCGTCGTCGCTGACCCGCAGCCGCACCGCGTCGCCCTCCCAGCGGACGTCGATCCCGACGCGGGTGGCGTGCCGGGCGTGACGTACGGCGTTGGTCAGCGACTCCTGCGCCAGCCGGTAGACCGCCGCGTCGACGGGTCGCGCCAGTCGGGTCAGCGCGCCGTCCGAGGAGCCGTCGAGCGACACCTCGACGGTCGGCGTCCGGTCGGCGCGCGCCAGGGCCGGCAGGTCCGCGACGCCGCGCTGCGGCTGGTAGGTGGCCGCCTCGGGCTCCCGCAGCACGCGCACCATCGTGCGCATCTCCGCCAGCGTCCGCGACGCCTCGGACTCGATCGAGGCCAACACCTCGGCCGCCTTGTCGGGCTGGAAGGCGGCGACCACGCGACCGGCCTGCGCCTGCACCGCGATCGCCGAGACGTGGTGGGCCACGATGTCGTGCAGCTCCCTCGCCAGCGCGACCCGCTCCTGGTTGCGGATCTCACGCTGTTGCCGGTGCCAGAGGTCCGCGCGGTAGCGGAACACCGCCGCCAGGGCGACGCACAGCAGCAACAGGACGCTCCCGCCGAAGATGTCGGCCCAGCCCGCGGAGGCGGCGTACATCCCGAGCGCGACGACGGCGGCGACGAACGTCGTGCCCCAGGCCAGCTCGCGTCCCGAGCCCCACCGCACCAGGGCGTAGAGCAGGATCAGGTCGGCCATCATGGAGTAGGGGCCGAGGTCCCCGGAGCCGGTGGCCAACTGGAGGAGCGAGAGCAGTCCGGCGACGCCCCAGCCCAGCAGGACGGCGGCCAGGGGCCAGCGGCGGCGCCAGAGCAGCGCGGGCAGCAGCGCCAGGGCGAGCACCGTCACCAGCGGCCGCCAGGTCAGGTCCGGCCGGGCCACGGCCTCGATCGTGAGGGCGAGCGCGAAGGCACCCGCCAGGGCGCAGTCGAGTCGCCCGACGGGCGCGGCGTCAGCGGGCCGCGGCTCGTCGACGATCGAGCGCCGGACGGTGACCACGGCCCCAGCCTAGGGATCGATGCGGCTCGGCGTACCCGCCGAAAGTACGAGACCGACGTCCTGCCATCGGCCGGGTCGACGTCGGCCTCGCGGCCGATGCGACCGGCCGTCGCGCCCGGCGATCGTGGCCCCACCGAACCCCATCACCAGCCCACGACGGAGTCCCCGATGAGCACACCTCGCTCCACCGCCCTGGACGACCAGCCGGTCTCGGTCCGCGCCAAGCTCGCCGCCGCCTGGACCAGCTTCATGTTCCTCTACGCCTACGTCGACATCCTCAACTTCTACACGCCCGGCGTCGTCGACGACATCCTCGACGGCAGGGTCTTCGAGTTCGACCTCTCCCAGACCTTCTCCACCTCGGCGCTCGCCCTGATGGCGGTGCCGATTCTCATGATCGCCCTGTCGACGAGCCTGCCCGCCCGCGCGGCACGCCTCGCCAACCTGGTCGTCGCCGCGCTCTACCTCCCCGTCACGGCGTTCAACCTCCTGGGCGAGTCCTGGGTGCTCTTCTACGGACTCGGCATCGCGCTCGAGCTGGGGCTGCTCGCCCTGATCGCGAGGTACGCCTGGACCTGGCCTCGGATCCGCCGGTGACGGGGCGTCGTTGTCGGTGCCCGTCGCTCAGACGAGCCCGGCCCGCACGGCGACAACGACGGCGCTGATGTCGTTGCTCGCCCCCAGCACCTGCCGGATCCTCCTCACGTCCGCGCGCACGGCACGGACGGTGCGGCCGAGGTCGGCGGCGATGCGCGCGGTGTCCCAGCCCCGCGCCATGCGGTGCAGGAGCGCGATGTCCGAGACCGACAGGTCCGGGATCTCCATGCGACGGGCCTCCTTGGCGGAGTGAGTGGGACGACGAGGGGCCACGCCGCAGCGTGACCCCTCGCCGGCTCGGTCAGCTCGTCTTCCTCCTGACCACCCGCACGGTGGTCGTGACGAGGACCTCGCCCTTGCCGCTGAGCACGCGCAGGACCTTGCGCCCCCTCAGGTTCGCGGGCACCTTGGCGGTCACCGTGGCCTTGCCGCCCTTCACCTTGGCGACGCCCAGTCGCTTGCCGCCGAGCATGACCTTGACCTTGCCGACGGACAGGTCGCGGACGCGGACCTTGATCGTGTCGCCGGCCCTGACCTTGCTCTTGACCGTGACCTTCGGCCCCACGGCCGGGGACGCCGGCATCGGGAGCGGGCCGGACGCCGACGGGCTGTAGGCCACGTCCACGAACGGCACGATCTTCGCCTGCTGGGGCCCGAACGACAGGTACTTCTGGTCGTTGCGCCACCACGGGTTGTTGCGGGCGATGCGCGGCGTCTGCACGGGGACGATGCCACGGTCGAGCTGGACGTTGGAGAGGGCCGAGGAGTACTCGATGACGATCGTGTTCTCGCCGTCGACGAGGTAGTCGCTGATGTCCGCGACGGGCGTGCTCCAGTTGATGCCACCGGTCGAGAGGTCGGTCCCGACCAGGGGGACCTGGTTGCCCCGGCCGTCGTCGATCGTCGCCTTGCCGACGCCACCGACGTCCTTGCGGACCTTGGTCGGGTTGGTCGAGACGTGCCCGCCGACCTTCTCGCCGTTGATCCACACGACCATCGAGTCCTCGAGGTCCTTGCCGAAGTCGACATAGGCGCCGCTCGCGGAGCCGGCGTCCCAGTCGAAGGTCGCCTCGTAGTGGCCCTTGCCGGAGACCGCCTTGCCGACCTCCGGGATCTTGTCCCACGTGGTGAGCTTGTCGAGCTCGACGTCGATGTCGGTGACGACAGTGGAGGTCTTGCGGTTGGTCGTGGTGAGGCCGTCGATCGTCTCGGTACGGGTCAGGTCGCCCTGGGTCGGGCTGGGGCGCCACGACTCGACGGTGAGGTCCCAGTCGGTGATGTCGTAGGCGGGTGGCACCTCCACGGCCTGGTCGACGAGCGTGCCGTCGCTGAGCCGCGCCGTCACCGTGCCCGACGCCGACGTCCGCAGGGCGACCCCGCCGTCGGTGGCGTACGCCGAGTCGGCGTTCGTGTCGAGGACGTGGAGCTGGGCCTTGTCGACCTTCTCGAAGGCGAGCAGGGCGATGTTGTCGTAGTCCAGGTCGATCGGGACGACGGTCTTGCCGTTCTCCCAGCGGTAGTCGGCGAGCTGGGTGGTCTCGCCGGTCCACGCGTCGATCGCGTAGGGCACGAACAGGCCGTCCTGCACGATGTCGGTCGTGATGTTCTGGCCGTGCTTGGCGTTGCGGACGCTCGCCTTGTGGCTCTTGTCGAGGTAGTCGGCCGGGTCGTAGTTGTAGACGTAGAGGTACTGGTTGCCCTGCTGGTCCTCTCGGGTCTGGGTCAGCAGCTGGAGGTTGGGCTCGCTGAACCCGCTGTAGGGCTCGACGCCGAGCTCCTGCAGCTTCTCCAGGACGTTGTCGTCGTAGCCGCCGGCCTGCGCGCTGAAGTAGTCGATGTCGTCGTAGACCGTCGCCTGACGCACCGTCGGCAGCGACTTCAGCTCGTCCATCACCTTCTCGAGCGCACCGTCCTTCCCGTCGTTGAACGGCGTCCGGGACGCGGCGTTCTCCAGGACGACGACCTTGAGGCCCTGCTTGGCCCACTTCATGATCCGGTTGGCGGCCTCCAGGTCCAGCCAGTCCTGGTAGAGGACGATGGCCTTGTAGCCCGCCTTCTCGATCGTCTTGGTCTTCTTGTCGAAGTGGACGTCGTCGTCGAAGAGGAACTTCGGGCTGAAGTAGTCGTAGGTGTAGCCGTTGTCCTGCAGCTCGGTCGAGCGGTAGTAGACGCCCTGGTGCGCGTACTGCCAGTTCATGTTCCCGTTGTCGTTGCCGATGCCGGCGTTGTAGGCGACGCCGTGGACCCACTTCTGGTTGATGAATCCCACGTCCGTGCGGCTCTTGCCGGTCTGGACGAGCTGTTGGACCCGGCCGAGGTGGGCGTTGAACTCGTCGTAGTCGGAGTAGCCCGGGTTGCGGGTGCCGAGCTGCCGGAAGCCGGTGGCGTTGTGCCCGGGCCAGGCGAAGCTGCCGTAGCTGTAGCCCGCGCCCCACACGTGCCAGACCATGCGCTGGAAGCCGGCGGCGTACTGCGCGTAGGCGTCGTGCAGGTCCATCTGTCGCGTGCCGTTGTACGCCGGGAGCTGGGCACCGGTCTCGCTGGAGAGGACCTTGTTCTCGAGCTTGGCGCCACCGGTCCACAGCCGCAGGATGTCGACCTGGTCGTACTGGTTGAAGTTCTCGGCCTCGGGATAGTCGACGTCCATCGCCGGCTCCGACATCTCCAGCGGGCGGCCGTAGGAGATCTGCGCGCGCGTCTCGATGCCGACGCCGTTGAGCCAGGTCTTGAGCGGCTGCAGCAGTCGTTCGCGGTAGAGCTGGGTCAGCACGTCCTGGTAGTCGTTGATGATGCCCTGCCGGCGGCGCTCGCCGCCGTCGAGCTTGTAGGTGCCCGTGTTGCCGGTCTCGTGGTACGGCGTGAACGGCGTCGCGGCGACACCGCTGATCAGGAAGAGGTAGGGCGTGATGTCGTAGCCCTTGCGCTTCTTGAACTCGGCGGCCATGTCCTCAGCCCACCAGGTGAAGCCGGTGCCGGTGTTGATCTCGAGGGAGTCCATGAACAGCTGGACGTCGCCCTTGGCGATCTTCGCGCGCAGCGCCGGGTCGGCCAGGTAGTGCTCCTCCCAGTAGGCCTTGAGTGCCTCGACGCCGCGCTTGTCGAAGTAGTTGGTCGCGTAGGCGGGCTGCGCCGACGGGCTCGACGCGTGGTAGGTGCCCTGGGTCCACAGGCCGAAGACGCGGTAGGTGCCGTCGGCGGGCGCCGTCCAGCTCAGGTTCTGGGTCCAGGCGTCGGCGCCCTGGGTGATCTGCGACTTGAGGTCGACGTAGCTGTCCGGGTCGACCGTGTCGCCGTCGGTCACGCGGTAGGCGTAGGCGGTGACGAAGGTGGCCCCCGCCTTGCGGGCCGAGGCGGCCGGCGCGGTCAGGGTGGTCAGCGTCTGGCCGGCGTCGACCGTGCTCGTGCCGAGCGTGAGGTTCTGCATCGCCTGCTGGCTGGCGGGGTCGAGCCCGGGGACGTTGGAGGTGGCCCAGTTGGTGCCCGAGGTGAGGTAGACCGCCATGCCCAGGTCGAGCAGCTTGTTCATCATCAGGTTCCACTTGTGGGTCCACATCGGGGACCCGTAGGCGTACTGAGCGTCGGGCGCGCCGCTGTCGCTCTGCATGCACAGCTCCACGCCGCGATAGCCCGCGTCGTAGAGCGCCTGGATCTCCTCGAGGAGGGACTCGTCGGTGTTGGCGGCCTCACCGAGCCACCACCGGACGTCGGTGCTGTAGACCCGGTCGGGGTCGACGTACTTCTTCTCCAGCTGCTGGGCGAACGCCGAGCTCTTCTTCACCGCCGGCGACCTGAGCACCACGCCGGCCTGCGCCGGAGCGGGCTCGGCGTGCGAGGCCGGTGCCGGGGCCAGGAACACCGCCGGCGCCGCGACGCCCAGGGCGAGCGCCGCCGAGAACAGGCAGGCGACCGGCCTGCCCCTCAGAGTGATTCCCACGTGTCCTCCTTCGTCCGGAGCGCAGGTGACGACTCCGAATTGAAACGATTCATACTTTCGTCCACCTACTGTGTCGGTCGTCACACGAGGTCCGCAAGGCTCCGGAGGACGCTTCGGGCACATCGCTGCCGATACCGCCTATCGACGCAAGACATAGTCCGAGGGACCGTGCCGACCCGCCGGCGTTGATACGTTCCAACCACCCCTGATCGCCGGCCGAGCGTCATGATCGGAGAGCCCTACGACCCATACCCTCAGGAGGCCGCCGTGGTCGACCATCATCGACTTCGTCGCCTCGACCTCAACCTGCTCCACTCCCTCGACAGCCTGCTCCGCGAGCGGAACGTCTCGCGCGCGGCCGCGGCCGTCGGCGTGAGCCAGCCCGTGATGAGTGCGGCCCTGGGCCGGCTGCGTCGGCACTTCGACGACGAGCTGCTGGTGCGGAGGGGCAACCGCTACGAGCTGACCTCGCTGGCCAAGCAGCTCGGCCCGGCGGTGACCGACGCCCTGCGCGCGGTCGACCGCGTCATCGCCGCCCGGACCCGCTTCGACCCGACGCTGGAGCACGAGTTCACCGTCGTGTGCGGCGAAGTGCTCGCCGCGATGCTGCTGCCGCGTCTCTGCCTCGCCATGCGGGCCGCCGCCCCCGCCACGACCCTCCGGGTGGTCGAGCCCGGGCAGCTCCACGGCGCCGACATCGCCGACCACCTGGCGGCGAGCGCCGACGGGGTCTTCCTCGCGCACGGCTGGCTCTCGGGCCTGGAGAGCATCGACGTCCTCGACGACCAGTGGGTCTTCGCCGTGTCGGCCGACGACCCCGCCGAGCGGCTGAGCGCCGAGGACCTCGACCAGCGGCCCTGGGTGGTGGCCCAGGTGGGTCAGGGCAACACGGTGGCGCGGGGCATGCAGCAGATCCTGGCCGCCGGCGTCCGCCCCCGTGCCGAGGTGATCGTCAGCGGCTCGATGAGCATGCCGTTCTTCCTGCGCGACAGCGACCGGATCGCGGTGATGGGCCGACGACTGATCACCGAGATGGGCCACCTCTACGGGATCCGGGAGATCCCCGGCCCGTGGGAGCTCGACAGCCTGCGGACGGCGTTCTGGTGGCACCCGAGCAGGCGCGACGACCCCGCCCACCAGTGGCTGCGGGGCCTGCTCGAGAACCTGCTCGACGAGGACGCCGAGTCGACGCGGGACGCCGGCTCCCGATAGCTCGGGCGACGCCCCGGCCGGCGGTGCGCGCCGTCAGCGACGTACCGCGCCGACGACCTTCTTCACCGCCCCCGCGCCCGCGCCGACACCGCGGGCGAGCACCCGGTGCGGCTTGCGGTTCGCGAGGTCCAGGACCGAGTCGGCGATGCCCCAGGTGAGCTTGCCCTCGGAGAGCTCGACCAGGGTCTCCAGCGGGAGGCCGACGGTCATGTCCTCCAGCTCCTGACGCTCCTTCTCGGTGGCCGTCGGCGGGAGCTGACGGACGATGAGCGACTTGAACGCGCGTCCGGGCAGCGTGGCGGCCAGCTCGAGGACGGTGGACTGGCGGGTGAAGGGCCGGGCGGTCTTCGACTGGCTCGGGTCGTGGGACATGGCGTCTCCTGTCAGGGGCGATGGACCGCGGAGCGGCCGCGCGCAACGTACCGCGCATCCTGCCCGACGAACCGCTCGCCTGCCTTCATGCCCGGGAAAATGCCTCAGGGCCCCCGCCGCAGCGGGGGCCCTGAGGGTGAAGCGGTGGAGCAGCGGGACTCAGAAGTCCATGCCGCCCATGCCACCGGTCGGGTCGCCGGCGGGGGCGGCCTTCTCCGGCTTGTCGGCCACGACGGCCTCGGTGGTGAGGAAGAGCGCGGCGATGGACGCGGCGTTCTGCAGCGCCGAGCGGGTCACCTTGGCCGGGTCGATGATGCCCTCGGCCAGCAGGTCGACGTAGTCGCCCGTGGCGGCGTTGAGGCCCTGGCCGGCGGGGAGGTTGGCGACCTTCTCCGCGACGACGCCGCCCTCGAGGCCGGCGTTGATGGCGATCTGCTTCAGCGGGGCCGAGACCGACGCCTTGACGATCTGGGCACCGGTGGCCTCGTCGCCCTCGAGCTCGAGCTTCTCGAACGCGGTCGCGGCGGCCTGGACCAGCGCGACGCCACCACCGGGGAGGATGCCCTCCTCGACGGCCGCCTTCGCGTTGCGGACGGCGTCCTCGATGCGGTGCTTGCGCTCCTTGAGCTCGACCTCGGTGGCCGCGCCGACCTTGATGACGGCCACGCCGCCGGCCAGCTTGGCGAGGCGCTCCTGCAGCTTCTCGCGGTCGTAGTCGGAGTCCGACTTCTCGATCTCGGCGCGGATCTGGTTGACCCGGCCCTCGATCTGGGCCGCGTCGCCGGCACCCTCGACGATGGTGGTCTCGTCCTTGGTGATGACGACCTTGCGGGCCTGGCCGAGCAGCTCGAGACCGGCGGTCTCCAGCTTGAGGCCGACCTCCTCGGAGATGACCTGGCCGCCGGTGAGGATCGCGATGTCCTGCAGCATGGCCTTGCGGCGGTCACCGAAGCCCGGCGCCTTGACGGCGACGGACTTGAAGGTGCCGCGGATCTTGTTGACGACCAGGGTCGACAGCGCCTCGCCGTCGACGTCCTCGGCGAGGATGACGAGCGGCTTGCCCGACTGCATGACCTTCTCCAGCAGCGGCAGCAGGTCCTTGACGTTGCTGATCTTGCTGTTGGCGATCAGCACGTAGGCGTCCTCGAGGACGGTCTCCATGCGCTCCGGGTCGGTGACGAAGTACGCCGAGATGTAGCCCTTGTCGAAGCGCATGCCCTCGGTGAGCTCGAGGTCGATGCCGAAGGTGTTCGACTCCTCGACCGTGATCACGCCCTCCTTGCCGACCTTGTCCATCGCCTCGGCGATGGCGTCGCCGACGGTGGCGTCGCCACCGGCGGAGATGGTGGCGGTGGCGGCGATCTGCTCGCGGGTCTCGACGTCCTTGGCCATGCCGAGCAGCTGCTCGGAGACGGCGGAGACGGCGGCCTCGATGCCGCGCTTGAGACCCATCGGGTTCGCGCCGGCGGCGACATTGCGCAGACCCTCGCGGACCAGCGCCTGGGCGAGGACGGTCGCGGTGGTCGTGCCGTCACCGGCGACGTCGTCCGTCTTCTTGGCGACCTCCTTGACCAGCTCGGCGCCGATCTTCTCGTAGGGGTCCTCGAGCTCGATCTCCTTGGCGATGGAGACACCGTCGTTGGTGATCGTGGGGGCGCCCCACTTCTTCTCCAGCACGACGTTGCGGCCCTTGGGGCCCAGGGTGACCTTGACGGCGTCCGCGAGCGTGTTCATGCCACGCTCGAGACCGCGGCGGGCCTCCTCGTTGAAAGCAATCAGCTTCGACATAACTCCTGCGATTCCTTCGCGATGTCCGTTGTCACTCTCAAGGCGAGAGTGCCAGCATCATGTTTAGCACTCGACCATGGCGAGTGCAAGGAGAAGGGGCCTCCCGGAGGGAGCTCAGGCGCCGACGCCGGGCGGCGCGTGGTGCCCGAACGGCACCCGCTCCGCATGCCCGAGCGCCAGCAGCACCGACGGCAGCAGCGCCTTGGCGGTGCGCTTGTAGCCCAGCGCGCTGGGATGGAAGCGGTCCAGGCTGAACATCTCGTCGGGGTTGGTGATGAAGAACGGCCCGACCACATGGGCGAGCGAGACCGCGTGCGCGCCGTTCCGTACGGCGACCTCGGCCTGGGCCGCCGCGAGCTGGCGTGACATCCGGGAGCCGAGCGAGCGCAGTGGCTGCGGCACCGGTCGCAGCGCGCCGAGGTCGGGGCAGGTCCCGACGACGACCTCGCTCCCCTGCCCGCGCAGCCGGGTCACCGCCTCCTCGAGGTGCGCCGCCGAGGTCGCGACCGGGACCCGGTGGGTGACGTCGTTGCCGCCGACGACGATCACGGCGACGTCGGCGCGATACCCGGCCGGCAGCCCGTCGAGCTGACCGGCGAGCGCCGAGCTCTCCGAGCCGACCACGGCCGCGGTGCGCAGCGCCACCGGCCGGCGCAGCTCGCCGGCCAGCCCCCGGGCGACCCGGGCGCCGAGGGTGTCCTTGGCACGCTCGGCTCCCAGCCCGGCGGCGATCGAGTCGCCGAGGACGAGCAGGTGCAGCGGCGGGCCGTCGTACGACTTGCGCTTCCACACCTTGTCGGCGGGGATCGCCTGCTCCCCCAGCGGCTTGCCGATCCGGGCCCGGGCGATCGCCGCCTGCCGGCGCAGCAGCTCCCGCCCACCTCCGGTCGTGACGCCGATGCCAGCGAGGGCGAGACCGGCGGCGACGAGGGTGGTGCGGGTGCGGCTCATGGCTGCTTTGAACCAGACCGGACTGAACGGACCGTGGCCTCCCGGTTTCGCCACGGTGGCGGGTAGCGCGTCTCACCCGGCATTCCGGTCGGGTTTCGGGCGATTTCACGACCGGCATGCCGGGTACGAGGCGCCCCCACCCTCGCCCCCACCCTCGGCCGCGCCCTGCGCGATCAGCCGGCGACGAGGGTGGTCGGCTCGTGGCCGACGGGGAAGCTCACCGACGCGGCGATGAAGCAGTTCGCGCTGGCCTCCGCGTGGATCGCCTGCGCGACCTCGGCCATCGCGGCCTCAGCGACGCTGACCCGGGGTCGGAGGGTGACCGAGGTGAACCGGCCGCCCTGCCCGACCTGGGCCATGGTGCCGACCGGGCTGTCGTCGTACGCGACCACGACGACGCCGTGGTTGACCGCCGAGTGGAGGTAGGACAGCAGGTGGCACTGGGCGAGCGCGGCGAGGAGCAGCTCCTCGGGGTTCCAGCGCGCGGCGTCGCCCCGGAAGGTGGGGTCGGCGGAGCCGAGCAGGTCGGGCTTGCCGGCCGCGGTGAGCAGCACGTCGCGGCCGTAGTCGCGGTAGCCGGAGGTGCCGGAGCCGCGGTTGCCCTGCCAGACCAGGTCGAGCGCGTAGTGGTGGTCGGTCACCCGCCCATTGTGGCCCGGCGCGCACTGACCGGGAGAGGCACTAGCAAGAACCTGTTCTAGTTTGGCACTCTTCTCCTGTGACCCCCACCACAGCGACCACCGCGCGCCCGATCAACCTCGCCGACGTCCTCGAGGCGATGGCCGACGCCCTGCCCGACCGCGCCGCCGTCCACACCGGCGACCGGGTGTGGACCTTCGCCGAGATCGACGAGCGCGCGACTCGCCTGGCCAACCACCTGGTGGGGCTCGGGATCCGGCCCGGCGAGCACGTCGCGGTGCACTCGACCAACCGGATCGAGTGGGTCGACGCGCTCTACGGCTGCCTCAAGGCGCGGGCGGTCCCGATCAACATCAACTACAAGTACCTCCACGACGAGCTGGCGTACCTCTACGACAACGCCGACTGCGTCGCGGCCATCGTCGCCCCCGAGTACGTCGACGCGCTGGCCGGGCTCGACCTCCCCACACTGCGGCACACGATCGTCCTCGGCGAGGAGTACGACGCCGCGCTGGCCGCCTCCTCCCCCGAGCGACAGGTCACCGGCCGCAGCGCCGACGACCACTACGTGCTCTACACCGGCGGCACCACCGGCTACCCCAAGGGCGTCGTGTGGCGCAACGAGGACCTGATCCGCGCCGCCCTCAACGCGGCCCGGTACGGCGCCCCACTGGACTCCGTCGAGCAGCTGGTCGCCGAGGCGAGCGCCACCGAGAACCCGATGGTGCTGCTGGCCTGCGGCCCGATGATGCACGGCGGCAGCCAGTGGATCCTCGGCAACGCGCACGTCGCCGGCCAGACCGTCGCGCTCTACACCGAGCCGCACTTCGACGCCGCCACCATCCTCGACCTCGTGGAGAAGGCGAGGGTGGTCTCGCTGACCTTCCTCGGCGACGCGATGGGCCGCCCGGTCGCGGAGGCGATCCTCGCCGAGCCGGACCGCTGGGACCTGTCCAGCCTGGCCGCGGTGTCCAACGGCGCGGCGCCCCTGTCGGACGGCGTACGCGAGGAGATCCGCCGCGCCCTGCCCGGGCGGTTCATCCTGGACTCCTACGGCTCCTCCGAGTCCGGCGCCGCCGGGTCCCGGATGGACGACGGCACCGACGGCGGCCAGAGCGCGCCGCGGTTCACGGTCACCGACCAGGTCGAGGTCTTCGACGCGGACTTCAAGCCCTGCCCGGTGGGCGTCGACGGGATGCTCGGCCGCTGCGGGCCGGTCCCGCTCGGCTACTACAAGGACCCGGTCAAGACGGCCGCGACCTTCAAGGAGATCGACGGCGTGCGCTGGGCGATCCCGGGCGACTTCGCGCGCCGCGAGGAGGACGGCTCGGTGACCGTGCTGGGCCGCGGCTCGGTGTGCATCAACACCGGCGGCGAGAAGGTCCACCCCGAGGAGGTCGAGGCGGTCCTGCTGCGTCACGACGACGTCTTCGACGCGGTCGTCGTCGGCACCCCGCACGAGCGCTGGGGCCAGCAGGTCACCGCGCTCGTGCAGCGCCGCGCCGGCGTCGACCTGAGCGAGGACGACGTCCGCGACCACTGCCGCGCGCTGATCTCCAACTACAAGGTGCCCAAGACGGTGCTCTTCGTCGACGAGGTGCCGCGGACGCCGGTCAGCAAGGTCGACTACCCGGCCAGCGCCGCCCTGGCGGCCCAGCTGCTCGGCTGAGGTCGGGCGGGCTTCGCGGGGGCTGTCGATTCGGCACCGGCTCGCCCGTCATCGGGGTGGAAGACTCAGCACACCCCACGAGGAGATGATCCCGATGACTCAGTACGCCGTCCTCCTGATCGGCAGCGAAGCGGCCTGGGCGGCCGCGACCCCCGCCGAGCAGGCGGCCGTGTTCGCGATGCACGGCGAGTTCAGCCGACTGCTGGAGGAGCGTGGCCACCAGATCAGCGGCGGTGCCCAGCTCGACAGCACCCGCACCAGCCGGGTGCTGCGGATGTCCGACGCCGACGTCGTCACGACCGAGGGGCCCTACGTCGAGTCGGTCGAGCAGCTGGGCGGCCTGTACCTCGTCGAGAGCGACGATCCCGATGACCTGCTGGAGATCTGCGAGATCCTCGCCAGGACCGGCGACACGGTCGAGGTGCGCGCCTGCCTGGCGCCACCCGCCGAGTAGCCCGCCTGGTGGAGCAGCTCGAACGCGCCCTGCGCGACGAGTGGGGCCGGCTCCTGGCCCTGCTCGCCGCGTGGTGCCGTCGGGTCGACCTGGCCGAGGATGGACTCGCGGACGCGTTCGAGGCGGCTGCCCGCACCTGGCCGACGGCGGGGCCGCCGGCCAACCCGGCCGGCTGGCTGCTGACGACGGCTCGGCGACGGATCACCGATGCCCTGCGCAGCGAGGCCGTCGCGGCGCGCAAGGAGCCGCTGCTCGAGGTCGAGGCGTCCCTGCAGCAGGAGGCGCGACGGGTGGTCGCCGCCCCGCCGGAGTCGGAGGTCGTGATGGACGAGCGCCTGCGCCTGGTGCTGCTGTGCGCCCACCCGTCGTTGTCCCGCGAGGCCTCCGCCGCGCTGACCCTCCGGCTGGTCCTCGGCGTCACGACCGAGGACGTCGCGCGGCTTTTCCTGGTGCCGACCGCGACCATGGCCGCCCGGCTGACCAGGGCCCGCAAGAAGCTGGCCGGCGCCCGCTTCACCGTCCCGTCCCCGGACGAGCTGGACACGCGGGTGGGCACCGTCGCCGACATCGCCTACCTGGCCTTCACCAGCGGCTACGCACCCGGCTCGGGCGCTGACGTCCTGCGCGCCGACGTAGCCGGCGAGGCCCTCCGCCTGGTCCGGGTGCTGCGCGCGGTGCTCCCGAGCACGTACGACGAGCTCGACGCGCTGCTGGCCCTGATGGTCCTCCAGCACGCCCGCCGCGACGCCCGCGCGGTCGGCGGCCGGCTGGTGCTGCTGCCCGACCAGGACCGGAGCCGCTGGCACCACGACGAGGCGCTCGAGGCACTCGACCTGCTCCGCCCCCTGGTCGGCGCACCCCCGGCGCCGTACCTGCTCCAGGCGTTGATCGCCGCCGAGCACGCGATCGCGCCGACGCCGGCCGACACGCGGTGGGACCGCATCGTGGAGCGCTACGACGAGCTGCTTCTACTGCGCGACTCCCCGGTCGTGCGGCTCAACCGCGCGGTCGCGGTCGCCGAGCTCGACGGGCCGGCCGCTGGGCTGGCCGCGCTCGAGGGGGTCGCGCTGGCCGGGCACCGGCTGCCCGCCGTACGGGCGGAGCTGTCGGCCCGGCTGGGTCGGACCGACGAGGCGCGACGTGCCTACGACACCGCGCTCGCGCTGTGCCGCAACGACGCCGAGGCCGCCCACCTGCGCGGACGGCGCGCGCTCCTGCGGGCGGGACCGTCGTCGGCGTCACCGTGATCAGGAGCGGTGCCTCGCTCGCCCTCGGGTGCGGCACCTACCGGGAACGGTCCGGCCCAGGTGGTCCCCGTCGTGCCGTCCGGGAGGCGGCGGTGTCGGCGCCGTTGCCGTTGCTGTCCTTCTCGACGACGGTGATCTCCGGCTTCGGCTTGACGAACCCGAGGGCCAACGGGGATCACGATCCCCATCGCTGACCAGGTCACCCGTCCAACCGGTCGAAGGTGGAAGGGGTTCGCACGGAGGGTCGGGACGTCACCTGGTCGAGCCCGCAGCGCTCCGGTCGTAGCGCTCGAGGTTCGTCAACAGCTCTCCGGCCTGGCCCGACCCGCGCGGGGGTGTCTGGGGTCGGTCGGCCTGGTCGCGCCGCCACCGGTGCGGCGGCGTACCGAAGTCGCGGGCGAAGGCGCGCGCGAAGGTGTTGATGTTGGTGAAGCCGACCTCCGCCGCGATCCGGCTCACGGGCTCTCGGGGCCGCGCCAGCAGCAGGGCCGCGGCGCGATGGAGGCGCACTCGGCGCAGGTACGTCGCCGGACCGTCACCCGACCTCGTGAACAGCATCTCCAGGTAGCGCCGGGAGATCATGAAGTGACGGGCGACGTCGTCGATGGTCAGCCTCGGGTCGGCGTGGTGGTGCTCGAGGAACCACCGTGCGGTGACCAGGATCGCCTGGCCACTCATCAGGGCGCGGGATCGCTCGGAGTAGACCATGGGGTGCACCGCGACGTGAAGGAGCTCCAGGGCGAGCTCCTGATGCTCCTCGACCTCCGCGTCGCGGATGGCGGCGTCCATCGCGACCAGGCCCGCCAGGTAGCGCCGGAGCACGTGGAGGCCACCGAACTCGTTGGACATGGCCGCACTGGTGAGCTGCCGCAGGTCACGTTCGCGCAGGTCGAGACGAGTCCGGGGCAGGCGGAGGACGAGCAGGTCGTTGCGCTCGTAGCGCATGCTGTACGGCCGGTCGTCGTCCATGAGGAAGCCGCCGCCGCTCGACAAGGCCGCGATCCGCCCGTCCTGGAGGGTCACGCCGGCACCGGCGAGGAAGGTGCAGAACATGACGGTCTCGCGCGGGTCGGTCGCGACCGATCGGGCCGTGCGGGTCAGGGTCAGCGGGGTGGACGCGATCTGGCTGATGTCCAGCCCACCCACGACGCGCTGACGCAGCGCCCCCCGGAAGTCCTCGCCGATCGCATCGATCCGGAGGGGGACGTACGCCTGGGCACAGGCCTCGCGCCAGGCGTCGACGCCCACGATGCTGACCTGAGCGGTCGACGGATACCCACCCACGGCCCCGTGACTACCGCCGGATGGCGTGGGGACGACATGAGGTCGCCACTGGGTTCGCATTTCGTCGATTTCGTACCGGCGGAAATCGTCGTTTCGCGCAAGCGGCCGCCTGAACGCTGGCGATGGTCTCGCCCCGGCCAGCAAGGTGCGTTCGGGCCAGGCGAGAGCAGTGACGCTCCGCTCCCGACCGGGCTGCTGGCTACCTAAGGTCCGCACCGCTGCGGCCTCACCGCGAGAAGGAAAGGTGGCCGATGTCGAAGCGGCACCCTGTGGTTCGACCCTCGAGACTGCGCTCTCGCCTCGGCGTTCTCTGCGCGGCAGGTCTCCTCGGCAGTCTCGTGGCCGTCGTCGGGGTCAACGCCCCGCCCGCCGCCGCCGCGCCGCCCTTCGACTGCACGACGGTCTACTCCGAGAAGGGCCAGACCGCGCCCTTCGACATCCGCCGGGTCAACACCACCACCGGCGCCCTCACCACCGCCGGGGCGTTCGCCGCGGCCGGGGGGATCCTCAACGGGCTGGGCTTCACCGGTGACGGCCGCGCGGCGTACAGCGTTCGCTACCTCGCCTCCGGCGCCAACGCGGGCTTGGCGATCTACCGATGGGACGCCGCGACCGAGACCACGTCCACACCACTGTCCGGTCAGTCGTCGGTGTTCAACTCCACGCCCACGCACGGCGCGGTCAACCCGCGCACGGGCATCTACTACTTCGCCGGCGTCATCCCCAACACGACCAACATGGCGATCTACGGCTACGACCCGGCCAGCAACAGCTTCCTCGGCCAGGTCGCCCAGTCAACAGCGTCGGCGGCCAGGGCGGGACCAACGGCGACTTCGCCTTCGACGGTGCCGGGCGGGCCTACGTGTCGGTCGGCACCCAGACGCAGAGCCGGCTCTTCGTGATCGACGACCTGCTGCCGACCACACCCCAGTCATCCCCACAGTTCCCCACGAGCACCACGCTCACCACGATCGGCACGTCCAGCGCCATCAACGGGCTCGCGTTCGGCGGCGACGGGTACCTCTACATCGCCGGTCCGCAGCTACTCTTCCAGGTCCACCCGACGACCGGTGCGGTGATCCGGGAGCTGAACATGTCGGCGGCCGACTCGGTCGACCTGGCGTCGTGCGCCAGGCCGAGCACCGTCGTGGTCAAGAAGAACTTCCCCGAGGGCCGGGCCAACCCCGGGGAGCAGGTCGACCTCACCGTCACCGGCGGCGGCATCGCCCGCGGCAACACCGGCACCACGCGCGGCGACGACCCCGGCCTGCAGGACGCCGAGCCCGAGGAGTACGCCGGTCCGGTGCTCGGGCTGCCCGGGACGACGTACACCGTCACCGAGTCGGGTGCCGGCGCGAGCAGCCGCTACGCCCGCTCGTGGCGCTGCGTCAACGAGACCGACGGCACGGTCGTCGCGACGGGCCAGGGCACCACCGGCAGCTTCACGATGCCCAACGGTGGCGCGGCCGGCGCCGACGTGGTCTGCACGTTCTCCAACGTGCCGCTGCGCCCGGGGATCGAGGTCGACAAGCAGGCCGGTGCGCCGAGCGGCAACCGGGTCGGCGACACCATCACCTACACCTTCGTGGTCACCAACACCGGCAACGTGCCGCTGCAGACGCCGACGATCGACGACCCCAAGGTCGGCGCGGTCACCTGCCCCGCCGGCCAGGTGCCGCCGGGGCAGAGCGTGACCTGCACGGCGCCGCCGTACGTGCTGACCCAGGCCGACGTCGACGCGGGCGTCGTCCACAACACCGCGACCGTGACCGGGCGCCCGGTCGATCCGGACCTGCCGGTGGTCACCGACGACGACACGACCACCACGCCGATCACCCGCACGCCGCAGCTCGCGCTAGAGAAGCACGCCGGCACGCCCGTCGACGCCAACGGCTCCGGGCTGGTCGACGTCGGCGACACGATCCAGTACACGTTCACCGTCACCAACACGGGAAACGTGACGGTGCACGACCTGGCGATCGACGACGCCAAGGCAGGTGCGGTGACATGCGACCCGACCACGCTCGCTCCGGGCGCGGTCGCCACCTGCCGGGCCAACGATCCGTATGTGATCACCTCGGCCGACCAGAGCGCCGGTGAGGTGGTCAACACCGCGGTCGCGCTCGGCGAGGACCCGACCGACGCCGCGGTGCGCTCCAACGAGGACTCCACCCGCACTCCCGTCGACACGCCCGCCCCCCGGCTCGCGCTGGTCAAGCGCGCCGCGACCCCGGTCGACGTCAACGGCGACGGCCTGGTCAACGCCGGCGACACGGTGCAGTTCACGTTCACGGTGACCAACACCGGCAACATCCCGATCAACCAGATCCTGGTCGACGACCCGAAGCTCACGGCAGCCGGCATCGGCATCACCTGCGATGTCACCTCCCTCGCGCCGAACGAAGCGACGACCTGTCGCGCCGACGGCTTGTACACGATCACCGACGAGGACGAGGCCGACGCGAGCGCCGACAACGTCGCGACGGCGCGGGGCGTCGCCGCAACGGGGCGTCGTACGGAGTCGGAGCCGTCGGAGGTGTCGATCCCCCTCGAGGCGGCCGCGCCGGGGCTCAGCGTGGTCAAGGAGGCCGGCGACCCCGTCGACGCCAACGGGTCCGGCATCATCGACGCCGGCGACACGATCCAGTACACGTTCACGGTGACCAACACCGGCAACGTCACCATCGACGACCTCGTCATCGAGGACCCGATGCTGACCGACGCCGGCATCACGATCACCTGCGCCCCGACCACGCTGGCACCCTCCGAGGTCGCGACCTGCGCGGCCGACGACGTCTATGTCATCACCGCCGACGACGCCGCGGCCGGCGTGGTCAACAACACCGCCACCGCCGTGGGCGACGGCCCCGGCGGCGAGCGCGTCACGTCGGAGCCGGACTCCACCTCCACGCCCAGCGAGGAGGGCGCCGCCGCGCTCGAGATGGACAAGATCGCCGAGGCCCCGGTCGACGTCAACGGCAACGGCATCACCGACGCCGGCGACACGATCCGCTACCGCTTCACCGTCACCAACACCGGCAACGTCACCGTCTTCGACGTCGCGATCTCCGACCCCAAGCTCGAAGGGGCGGGCATCACCATCACCTGC
This sequence comes from Nocardioides nitrophenolicus, assembly GCF_016907515.1. Lineage (NCBI taxonomy): Bacteria > Bacillati > Actinomycetota > Actinomycetes > Propionibacteriales > Nocardioidaceae > Nocardioides > Nocardioides nitrophenolicus. Next base: position 4,273,126 of record NZ_JAFBBY010000001.1, on the reverse strand, counting down.
GACCCGACCACGCTGCCGGTCGACCAGACCGCCACGTGCACGACCGACCGGCCCTACGTGATCACCGCGGACGACGAGGCCGCGGGCCTGGCCGAGAACACCGCTGCGGCCGTGGCCACGAACCCGGACGACGAGCCGGTCCGCTCGCCCGACGACACCACCCGCACACCCGTCGTGGCTCCCGCACCCGCGCTCAGCCTGGTCAAGACGGCCGACCAGCCGCGTGACGTCAACCGCTCCGGGATCACCGACGCGGGCGACTACATCCGGTTCCGGTTCGCGGTGACCAACACCGGCAACGTCCCCCTCACCGACCTGCGCATCGTCGACCCCAAGGTGGGCTCCGCGACCTGTGAGGCGACGTCCCTGGCCCCGGCCGCCTCGACCACGTGCGTGGCGGACGCGGTCTACGTCATCACCGAGGACGACGAGCGCGCCGGTCAGGTGCACAACACCGCGCTCGCCCGGGCGACCGACCCGGCCGACCCCGACGCCGGCCCGGTCGAGTCCGACGAGAGCTCCACGACGACGCCGGTGCAGACCCCGGACCCGCGTCTCGAGCTGGTCAAGCGGGCCGGCACGCCGACCGATGTCAACGGATCCGGCATCACCGACGCGGGCGACACCATCCAGTTCACCTTCACCGTGACGAACACCGGCAACGTGCCGCTCTCGCTGCTGAACATCGAGGACGACATGCTCGGCGGCCAGAGCATCCCGATCACCTGCGAGATCACGACGCTGGCGCCCGGGGCGAGCACCACCTGTCGTGCGGACCGGCCCTATGTCGTCACCGAGACCGACGAGGCCCGCGGCTCGGTCAACAACGTCGCTGTGGCCCGCGCCACCGACCCGGACGCCGGCCCGGTCACCTCGGACGAGAGCTCGACCTCGACCCCGGTGCAGACGCCGGCCCCGCGACTCGAGCTGGTCAAGGAGGCCGGTGACCTGGTCGACGCCAACGGCTCCGGCCGCGCCGACGCCGGCGACACGATCCGGTTCAGGTTCACCGTGACCAACACCGGCAACGTGCCGGTCCGCGAGGTCGTCGTACGGGACCCGATGCTGACCGACGCCGGGATCACGGTCACCTGCACACCGACCGCGCTCGCGCCGGGCGAGGTCGCGACCTGCACCACGGACGCCGACTACGAGGTCACCCAGGCCGACGTCGACCGCGGGGTCGTCGCCAATGTCGCCACCGCGCGCGGCGTCGACCCGGACGACGACCCGGTGGTGTCCGACGAGGCCGACACCCGCACGCCGCTCTCCAAGCAGGCGACGCTCAGCCTCGAGAAGGAGGTCAGTGCCCCGCACGATCTCAACGACTCGGGCATCACCGACGCCGGTGACGCGCTCGGCTATCGCTTCGTGGTCACCAACACGGGCAACGTGACCGTGTCCGACGTACGGATCGTCGACGACCTGCTCGACGGCGTCGGCATCGTGATCACCTGCCGCCCGACCACGCTCGCGCCCGGCGAGACCACGACCTGCACCACCAACCGGCGCTACTTCATCACCGAGGCCGACGAGCGCGCCGGTGTCGTCGACAACACGGCCACCGCCCATGGCATGGACCCGGACGACGAGCAGGTGGTGTCCAACGAGGACAGCACCTCCACCCCCGTCCAGACACCCGACCCGAAGCTGGAACTGGTCAAGCAGGCCGGCACACCGGTCGACACCAACGACTCCGGCATCACCGACGCCGGCGACACCATCACCTACACCTTCACCGTCACCAACACCGGCAACGTCCCGATCCGCGACGTGGCCGTGTCCGACCCGATGCTGAACGCGGCCGGCATCACCATCACCTGCGACCCCACCACCCTGGCCCCGCAGGAGACCACGACCTGCACCACGGACCAGCCGTACGTGATCACCACCGACGACGTCACCGCCGGCACCGTCGACAACACCGCCACCGCCACCGGCACCGACCCCGACGACGGCACGGTGACCTCCAACGAGGACAGCACCTCCACCCCAGTCCAGACACCCGACCCGAAGCTGGAACTGGTCAAGCAGGCCGGCACACCGGTCGACACCAACGACTCCGGCATCACCGACGCCGGCGACACCATCACCTACACCTTCACCGTCACCAACACCGGCAACGTCCCGATCCGCGACGTGGCCGTGTCCGACCCGATGCTGAACGCGGCCGACATCACCATCACCTGCGACCCCACCACCCTGGCCCCGCAGGAGACCACGACCTGCACCACGGACCAGCCGTACGTGATCACCACCGACGACGTCACCGCCGGCACCGTCGACAACACCGCCACCGCCACCGGCACCGACCCCGACGACGGCACGGTGACCTCCAACGAGGACAGCACCTCCACCCCCGTCCAGACACCCGACCCGAAGCTGCGGCTCGAGAAGTCGGCCGGGGCGGTCCGCGACGTCGACGGCTCGGGAACCGTCAGTGCCGGCGACACGATCGCCTACACCTTCACCGTCACCAACACCGGCAACGTCCCGATCCGCGACGTGGTCGTGTCCGACCCGATGCTGAGCGCGGCCGGCATCACCATCACCTGCGACCCCACCACCCTGGCCCCCGGCGCGGCCGCCAACTGCGCGGCCGACGACGACTACGAGATCACCCAGGACGACGTCGACGCCGGTCACGTCGTCAACGTCGCCACCGCACGTGGCACCGATCCCGACGGTGGTGCCGTCGCATCGCCCGAAGACGAGGCGACGACCACGCTGCCCCCGGTCATCGACCTGCGACTGGACAAGCTGGCCGGAGCCCCGACCGACGCCAACGGCTCAGGGATCACCGACGCCGGCGACACGATCCGGTACACCTTCACCGTGACCAACCAGGGCAATGTGACGGTCCGCGACATCGCGATCGACGACCCGAGGTTGGCCGCGGCGGGGCTCACCGTCACCTGCGATCCCACCACCCTGGCGCCGCAGGAGACCGCGACCTGCACGACCGACGGTGACTACGTGATCACCGCCGACGACGTCGAGGCGGGCACGGTCGACAACACCGCGACGGCGACCGGCGTCGACCCCACTGACGGGGAGGTGAGGTCGAACGAGGACTCCACCTCGACCCCGGTCACCCGGCCCGCCCCGAGCCTGCACCTGGTGAAGGAGGCCGGCACCCCCACCGATGTCGACGGCGACGGCGTCATCGCGGCGGGCGACACCATCGCCTACACCTTCACCGTCACCAACAACGGCAACGTCCCTGTCGACGACCTCGCCGTCTCCGATCCCAAGGTCGGCACGGTGAGCTGTGAGCGGACCCGGCTCGAGGTCGGCGCGTCGACCCGCTGTGCGGCGGACGCGGTCTACGTCATCACCGAGGCCGACCAGTCAGCGGGCCGGGTCGACAACGTCGCCGTCGCGAACGGGACCGACCCGGACGGTGGAGTCGTGGAGTCCCCGGAGGCGACCACGTCGACCCCGGTCGTCGCGCCGGACCCGAAGCTCGACCTGCTCAAGTCGGCTGCGGCGCCGGTGGACCGCAACGGCTCCGGGCGCATCGACGCCGGCGACACCATCGCGTTCACCTTCACCGTGACCAACACCGGCAATGTGCCGGTGAGCGGCATCCGGGTCGTCGACCCGCTGGTGGGCGAGGTGGCCTGCGACGAGACCACGCTGGCGCCGGGTGCCTCGACGCCGTGTCGCGCGGTCGAGCCGTATGTCCTGACCCAGGACGACATCGACGCCGGGACCGTGCACAACGTCGCGCACGCCGAGGGCCTGCCGCCGTCGGGCCAGCCGGTCGTGTCGCCCGACGCGGAGACCACGACGCCGATCAACCGCCAGCCGGGACTGTCCCTGGTCAAGCAGGCTGCGCTCCAGGACACCAACGGCAACGGCAAGGCGGACGTCGGTGAGTCGATCATCTTCACCTTCACGCTCACCAACACCGGCAACGTCCGGCTGACCGGCGTCACGGTGACCGATCCGATGGTCGGCGACGTGACCTGTGCCCGCACCAGCCTGGCGCCGGGCGAGCAGACCACCTGTCGCGCCGCGAAGCCCTACGTGGTGACCGCCGCCGACGCCGAGAAGGGCTCGGTGGTCAACGTCGCCACCGCGAGCGGCTCCGCCGGCGGCGACCAGGTCGTGACCTCACCGCCGTCCTCCACCACCACGCCGACCGTCCGTCCCGACGCGCCGAAGTCTCCGGATCCGACGTCGCCCAAGGAGCCGAAGGTGCCCGAGACGGCGGGGCTCCCCGATGCGGGCGGGCCGGCGGGGTGGCTGCTGGTCGGTGGGTTGGCGCTGCTGCTCGGTGGCGGCGTTCTCCTCCTCGGGGTGCGGGGGCGCCGGGGATGACGACGATCTCGACGCGGACCAGGGTGACGGCCCTCGGCGCACTGGTGGCGCTGGCCCTCACCGCCTGCGGCTCCGGTGGCGAGGAGCCCACCAAGCCGCGGCCGGACCAGGAGGCGACGAGCCGTCAGGGCACGACGGAACCGGACGCCGTGAGCGTCAAGCCCGGCGATGTGACCATCCCGGCGAAGGTGCCGAACCGGCCAGGCAAGCGTGGCGCGGTCGAGACGACCGAGTGTGGCCCGAGCGCCGGTGGATGGCAGGCCGCGGGGACCGCGACCGCTCGCGACAAGGCCCAGGAGTTCGTGATCACGGTGTTCTTCACCACCGAGCACGCCACGGTCGTGCAGTGGGGACGTACCCAGGTGTCAGTCGCTGCCGGGCAGAGCGCGCGCTGGCAGGTCGACGTGGACCTGGACGTCCGCGGCGAGCTGCGCTGCGTCCTGCGCGGCGTCGCCTGAGCTCGGATGTCCGGTCGCCGCGATCGGTCGTCCGGGCTCAGCAGCCGCCCGCGACCGCCGGGATCACCGAGACCTCGGCGCCGTCGGGCGTCGGGGTGGCGAGGTCCTGCTCGAAGCGCACGTCGTCGTTGTTGACGTAGACGTTGACGAAGCGGCGCAGCTTGCCGTCCTCGTCGAGGATCCGGCCCTTGATCCCGGCGTAGTTGGCGTCGAGGTCGTCGAGGATCTCCGCCAGGGTGGCGCCGGTGGCGCTCACCTCGGACTCACCGCCGGTGTAGGTGCGGAGGATGGTGGGGATCCGGACGCTGACTGCCATGGAAATTCCTTTGCTGTAGTGGTTGGGGAATGAGCGTCGCCTGGCGCGTGCGGCCGCAAGGCGGAGCCGCGCAGGCGACCTGGGAGCGAAGCGGTCGTCAAGCGGCGACAACGCCGCGGACGCTCCGCCAGGCGGCGCTCATCAGAGACCGGTCTCCTTGAAGGCCCTGTAGCTCGGGGCGATGGTGGCCGCGGCGCCGACCTGGCCGGAGACCGCGTCGAGGGTCTTCAGGCCGTGGCCGGTGTTGATGATGACGGTCTCGAGGGTCGGGTCGAGCTGGCCGGTCTCGACGAGCTTCTTGGTGACCGCGGTCGTCGTACCGCCGGCGGTCTCGGTGAAGATCCCCTCGGTGCGGGCCAGCAGCACGATGCCCTCGCGGATCTCCTCGTCGGTGACCTCCTCGACCGCACCGCCCGTGCGACGGGCGATGTCGAGGACGTAGATGCCGTCGGCGGGGTTGCCGATGGCCAGGCTCTTGGCGATGGTGTCGGGCTTGACCGGGCGGATCGCGTCGGTGCCGGCCTTGTACGCCGTCGCGACCGGACCGCAGCCGGTGGCCTGGGCGCCGAAGATCCGGTACTCCTTGGCCTCGACCAGGCCGAGCTTGATCAGCTCCTGGAAGGCCTTGTCGACCTTGGTCAGCTGGGAGCCGGACGCGACCGGGATGACGACCTGGTCGGGCAGCCGCCAGCCGAGCTGCTCGGCGATCTCGTAGCCCAGGGTCTTGGAGCCCTCGGCGTAGTAGGGACGGACGTTGACGTTGACGAACGCCCAGCCCTCCTCCTCGCCGGCGATCTCGGAGGCGAGCTTGTTGACGTCGTCGTAGTTGCCGTCGACGGCGACCAGGTTCTCGGTGAAGATCGCGGAGTTGACCTGCTTGGGCGTCTCGAGGTTGCTGGGGATGAAGACGACGGTCTTGATCCCGGCCCGGGCTCCGGCGGCCGCGACCGCGTTGGCGAGGTTGCCGGTCGAGGGGCACGCGAACGTCGTCGCGCCCAGCTCGCGGGCGGCGCTCAGCGCGCAGGCGACGACGCGATCCTTGAAGGAGTTGGTCGGGTTGGTGGAGTCGTCCTTGACCCAGAGCTTGGCGATGCCGAGCTCGGCGGCCAGGTTCCTCGCCTCGAGCAGGCGGGTGAAGCCGGGCTCGGTGTTGGGGCTGGTCTCGATGTCGTCGGGGACGGGCAGCAGCGCCTTGTAGCGCCAGATGTTGCGGGGGCCGGCCTCGATCTGCTCGCGGGTGACGGCCGGGAAGTCGTAGGAGATCTCCAGCGGCCCGAAGCACTCCGGGCAGGCGTAGAACGGGCCCAGCGCGACCTGGTGGCCGCACTCGCGACACGACAGGGCGGTGGCATTGCCGAACGCGCCCTCGCGCAGCCCGGACGGGTTCGACTCGGTCGTCTCGACCTCGGTCACAACGGCGCTCATGGGTTCCTCCTTCTCATCTGTCCCGGCGGCTCTCGCACGGGTCGGATTTGGCACCGTTTCCGCGACGTCGGCCTCTGCGAGCAGTGGTCGGCGGGAGTTCGCGGCGGTTGCCGGGACTTCTCAGGGCCGTTCCCTCAGTCCCTCTGGATGAGCACGCACAGCCTAGGGGCGATCCACCACCGGCACCCAATCGGGATCCCGGATGTCGAGACTGGCGTCCGAAATGTGAGACTCAGGGGGTGCGACGGGCCGCCCGCGCGTCCGTGGCGAGCCGCCGGAGCAGCTCGAGCACGCCTTCGGGACCGTGGACGACCACGTCCGAGAGCGTCACCAGCGCGCTCTGCTCGTCGGACGCCGAGCAGACCCGCAGCGCGGCCACCCCACGCTCGGCGAGCTCCTCGACCGCCTCGAACGCCTCGACGTCGCCGAGGTCGTCGCCCGCGAACAGGAAGCCCTCCGCATCGAGCACCGCGGCCAGCCGGTGCACCACCAGACCCTTGTGGGAGCCCGCCGAGCGCACCTCGATCACCGACTTGCCCGGCTCCAGCACCAGACCGTGCCGGTCGGCGAGCTCGCGCAGCGGCGGCAGCAGCCGGTCGAAGGCGCCCTCCGGGTCGGGCAGCCGGCGGGTGTGGACGGCGACCGCGAGGCCCTTGTCCTCGACGTACGCATCGCTGGCGTCGGCCCGCCGCAGCGCCCGCGGCAGGTCCCGCTCGAAGGTCGCCAGCCCCCGCGGCGGCCGGGCTCCCCGGATCCGGCGCTGGCCCGAGCTCCAGCGCTCGTTGCCGTACTGCCCGAACACGAACAGCTCCTTGCCGGCCGCCTCCAGGGCGTCGCCGACCTCCTCCAGGCCACCGAGGTCGAGCGCCTGACGCGCCGGCCGGCCGGTGATCACCGCGATCGCTGCGACCTCCTCGGCCAGCTCCATCAGCACCTCGGGCGCGTCGGGGTGGATGTGCGCCCGGCCCGGGTCGTCGACGATCGGCGACAGGGTGCCGTCGAAGTCCAGCCCGACGACGGTCCGGGACGCGACGCGCACCAGGGCGTCGTAGCGCTGCTGACCGGAGTCCGAGGTGAACCTCACGCACCCCATCCCATCACGTCACCCGCGACGGCGGATGACGGGTGGGTGAACGCTCGCCTTATCGGCTCAATCGAGCTCGCCCGTCAGGATGACGGTGATGTTGGTGTCGCTCATGTCGCTGTCGGTGTCGGCCGGGAGCACCCGGGCGATGCCGAGGTCGAGCGCGAGGAGCTGGGCCACGGCCTTCTTGCCCTTGGGGAAGTAGACGGTGGTCGCGGGAACCGTGCCGTACCAGTTGTCGGCGGCGGCGACCTTCCAGCCGGCGGCCTTGACCTTCTCCGAGACCCGGCCGGCGAGGCCGCGGATGCGGGTGTTGTTGAAGACGACGACCGCGTGGTCACCGCGGACGACGGGCGGGGGCGCCGGCTTCTCGGTGGCGGCGTCGGTCGGCTCGGTGGGGGCGTCGCTGGGCTGGTCGGCGGTCGCGGTGGGGGTGGCGGCGGCCTTGGTGGCGGAGATGTCGCGCTCCGCGGGGCCGTCACCGCGGGTGGCGACGAAGGCGATGGCCGCGAGGGCCACCGCGACGATGGTGAGCAGCACCACGGGCGAGGGCAGGACGGCGCCGCGTTCGTCTCGGGTGCGAGTGGGCCAGGTGGGGAAGGTCATGGCCGCCTCTCCGGGTAGCTGGTTCGGTGGGTTCAGATCTCGAAGCCCAGGCGCCGGGCGGACCGCTGACGCTGACGCTGCGAGCGCAGCCGCCGCAGGCGGCGCACGAGCAGCGGGTCGGCCTCGAGGGCCTCGGGGCGGTCGATCAGGGCGTTGAGCACCTGGTAGTAGCGGGTCGCGCTCATGTCGAACTGCTCGCGCACCGCGCTCTCCTTGGCGCCGGCGTACTTCCACCAGTGCCGCTCGAACTCGAGGATGGCGCGATCGCGGTCGCTGAGGCCACCCGGATCGGCCGCGCCGGCGGCGTTCTCCTGGGTCTTGCGCTCGGCGGTCATAGGTCTCCTCGACGCGTCAGAGATGTGCTGACTCGTACTGTAACCCGCGAATCACAACGATGTCATTCGGCCGCGCCGGGCGTTGCGCGCCCTAGGGTCGGATCATGACCGGCACCCCGGATCCCCTCGGCTGGGGCATCCTCGCCACCGGGAAGATCGCGCGCTCCTTCGCCACCGACCTCGCCCTGGTCCCCGGCTCCCGGCTGGCCGCCGTGGGCTCGCGGAGCGAGACGTCCGCCCGCGCCTTCGCCGAGGCGTACGGCGACGGGCGCACCCGCGCCCACGGCGACTACGCGGCGCTCGTGGCCGACCCCGCGGTCGACGTGGTCTACGTCGCGACCCCGCACTCCCTCCATCTCGACGGCTCCCGCGCCGCCTTCCGGGCCGGCAAGCACGTGCTCTGCGAGAAGCCGCTGACCCTGCGCGCCTCCGACGCCGAGGAGCTGGTCCGGCTGGCGCGCGAGCACGACCGCTTCCTGATGGAGGCGATGTGGACGGCGTGCCACCCGGTGATCCGGCAGCTGCGCCGTGAGCTGGCCAGCGGTCGGTTCGGTACGCCGCGCCACCTGGCCGCGGAGCTGGGCTTCCGGGTCGACGCTCCCCCGACCGACCGCCTGCTCGCCCCCGAGCTGGGCGGCGGGGCGCTGCTCGACATGGGCGTCTATCCACTGACCCTCGCCCACCTGCTGCTCGGCGAGGCCGAGGAGCTGCGCGCGGTCGGCGTCGTCACCGACGGCGGCGTCGACCTCGACCTCGCGATCGCGGGGCGCTATCCGGGTGGCGCGATCGCCAGCCTGCACGCCTCGATGACCTCGTGGTCCTCCCGGGCCGCGGCGCTCGCCACGGACCTCGGCCGGATCGAGCTCGAGGGCGACTTCCACCATCCCACCGCGGCGGTGTTCACGCCGGTCGGGCGGCCCGACCAGCGGGTCGTGCTGACCGGGGAGGAGCCGGTGGTCGGGCGCGGGTACGGCAACGAGATCGCGGAGGTGGAGCGGTGCGTGCGCGCCGGACTGCGCGAGAGCCCGCTCGTCCCCCACGCCCAGACCCTCACCGTCCTGCGCCAGCTGGACGCGCTGCGGGCCGACCTGGGGATCCGCTACCCGGACGACTGAGCGTCGGCGCGCAGGAAGCGGACCACCGCCAGCACCCGCCGGTGCGACTGGTCGTCGTCGGGGCTGAGCCCGAGCTTCGCGAAGATCCGCTGGGTGTGCTTCTCGACCGCGGCCAGCGAGACGACCAGCGCGTCGGCGACGGCGGCGTTCGACCGGCCCTCGGCCATCAGCGCCAGCACCTCCCGCTCGCGCGGGGTCAGCGCGCCGAGGGGATCGCTTCGGCGGCCCATCAGGTGCTTGACCACCATCGGGTCGAGCACGGTCCCGCCGTCGGCCACGCTCACCAGGGCGTCGAGGAACTCGCCGACCTCGCTCACCCGGTCCTTGAGCAGGTAGCCGACGCCGCCCTCCCCCGTGGCGAGCAGCTCGTCGGCGTACGACGCCACGACGTACTGCGACAGCACCAGCACCCGCGCCCCCGGCCAGGAGCGCCGGCAGGCCACCGCGGCGCGCAGGCCCTCGTCGGTGTGGCTGGGCGGCATCCGGACGTCGACGATGGCGAGGTCCGGGCGGTGCGCGAGCACCGCGTCGACCAGGGCCGGGCCGTCGCCGACGGCGGCGACCACGTCGTGGCCGGCCTCCGCGAGGAGCAGCTGCAGCCCCTCGCGCAGCAGCACGGAGTCATCGGCGACCACGATCCTCACCTCAACGGCACCTCCGCGCGCAGCCGGGTCGGGCCACCCTGCGGGGAGACCACGACGAGGGCGCCGTCGACCCCGGCCAGGCGCTCGCGCAGGCCCGCCAGCCCGTGCCCCGGTACGGCGGCCGCCCCGCCGCGCCCGTTGTCGACGACGGTGACCCGCAGCCGCCCGCCGACCGCCTCCAGGGCGACGTCGGCGCGGTCGGCGCCGCTGTGCTTGACGACATTGGTCAGCGCCTCGGCGGCCACGAAGTAGGCGGCCGTCTCGACCGCGAGCGGCAGCTCGGGCGGCAGGTCGGCCGTCACCCGCACCGGGATCGGCTGGCCGTCAGCCATCTCTCCCACCGCGGCGGCCAGGCCGCGGTCGACCAGCAGCGGCGGCGCGATCCCGCGGGACAGCGCGCGCAGCTCCTCGACCGCCTCCCGGGTCTGGGCCACGGCGGCGTCCAGGGTGCGGGCCGCGGTCGCCGGGTCCTGGGCGAGCTGCACCCGGGCCCGGCCGAGGTCCATGCCGAGCCGGATCAGCCGCTGCTGCGGGCCGTCGTGGATGTCGCGCTCCAGCCGGCGCAGCGAGTCGGCCTCGGCCCGGTGCGCGGACTCGCGGCTCTCCTCGACCCGGGCGACCCGGCCCTGCAGCTCGGCCCGGCTGGTCAGCAGCACCGACGCCAGGCTGGCGTGCACCACGGCGGCGAACCTCAGCGCGAACGGCAGCGTGACCAGGGCGGCGACGCCGATCGAGGAGACCAGCCCCACGTCGGCGGTCCGGCTCTCGCCGAGCCCGATCAGGTCGGCCAGGCTCTGCGCGTCGCTGCCGTCGCGCGGGATGAAGCGCTCCCAGAACCAGTAGCTCAGCCCGCCGAGCGCCGTCGCCCACCAGGTGATCGCCACGCAGAAGGACACGACCGCGGTGATCCAGCCGACCAGCGACCACACCACGTCCAGCCACGACTGCGGATCGCGCAGCGGCGTGAGCGAGCGGCGCCAGAAGCCGTCGCCGGCCCGCGCGCGCAGGTACGCCGGCTCCGGCACCGCCCGGCCGGACAGCGCGGCGAGGCGGCGCCGCTCGACGTGGGCGAAGCCGCGGGCGGCGTACACGCCCACGACGAGCACGAACACGCCGCCGACCACCACCGACAGCCCGAGCCCGGACGCCACCAGCGCGATCACCACGACGAGCGCGACCAGGGCCACCGGCAGCGCCGCGAGGGCATAGCCGGTGTCGCGCAGCCACCGCATCGCGGGGCGGGGCGCGGGCGGGCTCGTCACCAGGGCGTCGGTCATGGGTCCAGCATCGTTCCGGGGAGGTCGTCGGCAACATCCTGCCAGCGCGACACCGCTTGTCGGGCCAGCCCGACAACCTCCGTCCCACTAGGGTGACCACGTGGGCCATGACCTCGTGATCGTCGCCAACCGCCTTCCCGTCGACCGCGTCACCGACCACGCCGGGAAGGCCCGCTGGCGCCGCTCTCCCGGTGGCCTGGTCTCGGCGATCGAGCCGGTGATGCGCGCCCACGACGGAGTCTGGGTGGGCTGGCCGGGCGGCACCCAGAAGTTCAAGCCGTTCAAGGTCGACGGCCTCGACCTGGTCCCGCTCGCGATGTCCGCGGAGGAGATCGAGGAGCACTACGAGGGCTTCTCCAACGGCACCCTGTGGCCGCTGTACCACGACGTGGTCGCGAAGCCGGAGTTCCACCGCGAGTGGTGGGACACCTACGTCAAGGTCAACCGGCGCTTCGCCGAGCGCACCGCCGAGCTCGCCAACGACGGCGCCACGGTGTGGGTGCACGACTACCAGCTGCAGCTGGTGCCGCAGATGCTCCGCGAGCTGCGCCCGGACCTGCGCATCGGCTTCTACCTCCACATCCCGTTCCCGCCCGCCGAGCTGTTCCAGCAGCTGCCGTGGCGCCGCCAGATCCTCGAGGGCCTGCTCGGCGCCGACCTGGTCGGCTTCCAGCTGCCCGGCGCGGCACAGAACTTCATCCGCCTGGTCCGCCAGCGGGTCGGCCACAAGACGCACCGCGACCTCGTCTACCTGCCCGACGGCCGCACCGTGCGCGCCGCCGCGTTCCCGATCTCCATCGACGCCGCCGGCTTCGAGGAGCTGGCCCGCTCCGAGGCCGTCGCCGAGCGCGCGGACGCGATCCGCGACGCGCTCGGCAACCCGCGCAAGATCTTCCTCGGCATCGACCGCCTCGACTACACCAAGGGCATCCACGCCCGGCTGCGTGCCTTCGGCGAGCTGATCCGCGACGGCGCGCTCACCGTCGACGACGCGGTCTTCGTCCAGGTCGCGGTCCCCTCCCGCGAGCGCGTGGAGCACTACCGCAACCTGCGCGACGACATCGAGCTGCTCGTCGGCCGGATCAACGGCGACCTCGGCCGGATCGGCCGCCCGGCGGTGAGCTACCTGCACACGTCGTACCCCCGCGAGGAGATGGCCGCGCTCTACCGGGCCGCCGACATCATGGTCGTCACGCCCTACCGCGACGGGATGAACCTGGTGGCCAAGGAGTACGTCGCGTGCCGCATCGACGACGACGGCGCCCTGGTGCTCTCGGAGTTCGCCGGCGCGGCCGACGAGCTGCGCCAGGCCTGGCTGGTCAACCCCTACGACATGAACGGCATGAAGGCAGCGCTGCTCGAGGCCTACGCGGCCGAGCCCAAGGAGCTCACCCGCCGGATGAAGGCGATGCGCCGTCAGATCGCGCAGCACGACGTGAAGGCGTGGGCCGACAGCTTCATGACCGAGCTCGAGGACGAGAGCCACAGCCACACCAAGTCGGTACGTCCGGCGACCCGCTCCTGAACCCGGCTACCGCGCGGTAGCGTTCGGCCATGGATCTGGTGCCCCTGCGCTCGGTTCCGGGCGCCGGCCTGCTCCCCGCCCCGGACCAGGTCGTCGCTGCCGCGAGCAATGTCGCCCACAAGCTGCTCTACGGCGGGGTGGCCGACCTGCGCCCGATGCCGCGCACGCTGATCGACGACGGCACCCTGCGCGAGGTCTACCACTACCGACCCTCGGGCCACGTCCAGGAGCACGGCGACCCGGTGCTGCTGGTGACCCCGCTCGCCGCGCCGTCGAGCTGCTACGACCTGCGCCGCGGCTGCTCGCTGGTCGAGCACTTCGTCACCGAGGGCCGGCCGACCTATCTCGTGGAGTACGGCGAGGTCTCCTTCCGCGACCGCAACCTCGGCATGGAGCACTGGGTCGACGAGGTCGTGCCGACCGCGATCCGGGAGGTCTCGGCGCACGCCGGCGGCCGTCCCGTGCACGTCATCGGCTGGTCCCTGGGCGGCATCTTCTCGCTGCTCACCCTCGCCGACCAGCGCTCCGGCGACCTGCCCGTCGCGTCGCTGAGCGTGGTCGGCTCGCCGATCGACATCTCGCTGGTGCCGCTCCTGGCGCCCTTCCGGCCGCTGCTCAACCTGTTCAACGGCAACGGCCCGATCACCAAGGGCTACCAGATGCTGGGCGGGGCGCCGAAGCCCCTGGTGAAGTGGGCCTTCCAGCTCACCGCCTTCCAGAAGCTGGTCACCAAGCCGATCGCGCTGGCGACCCATGTCGACGACCGCGAGTTCCTCGCGCAGGTCGAGGCGGTCGACCACTTCACCGCCAACATGATCGCCTACCCCGGCCGCACCTTCGGCCAGCTCTACCACCGCTTCGCCAAGGGCAACCAGCTCGCCAGCGGTACCTTCGAGCTCGACGACCGCACCATCGACCTCGGCGAGATCACCGTCCCCGTGCTGGTGTTCGGGGGCGCGACCGACGGCATCGCCCCGGTGCCCGCGGTGCGGGCCGTCGTACCCCTGCTGACCAAGTCGCCGGAGGTGCGCTTCGAGGTGGTGCCCGGCGGTCACCTCGGCATGCTGACCGGTCGCGCGGCCCGGACCACCACCTGGCTGGCGATGGACGAGTGGATCACCCAGTGGTCCACCGACAACCGGCCCACCACCCCGATCGGCACCAACCGGAGGCGGCGGCACTCCTCGGCCGCCTCGCGAGCACTCGGGAAGTGAGCGCCCCCACGACGCCGCTCCCCCGGCGGGTCCGGATCGGGTACGGCGCGGGCTCGGTCGCCACCGGCGCGTTCGGCACCGTCCCGGGACTGATGCTGCTGCCCTATCTCACCGACACCCTCGCCGTGCCGGCCCTCCTGGCGGGCGCGATCGTGTTCCTCCCGAAGGCGTGGGACGTCGTGCTCAACCCGGTCGCGGGACGGATCAGCGACCGCACCGTCGACCCGCGCGGCCCGCGACGCCCCTGGCTGCTGCGCGCCGGGCTGCTGCTGGGCCTGTGCTTCGCGGTGCTCTTCGCCGGGCCCGACCTCGGCTCGCGGGCGTTCGACGCGGCCTGGGTGCTGGTGGCCTTCCTGGCCTGCGCGACGGCGTACGCCTTCTTCCAGGTGCCCTATGTCGCGATGCCCGCCGAGATCACCGACTCCTACGCCGAGCGCACCCGCCTGATGACCTGGCGGGTCGCGATCCTGGCGTTCACGATCCTGCTCGCGGGCGCCAGTGCCCCGGCGATCCGGGACGCGGTCGGCGGCCGCGACGGCTACCGGGTGATGGGCGTGGTGATGGCCGCGATCATCGTCACCGGCGCCCTGCTCGCCTACCGCGGCACCCGTGGCGCACGGACCGGAGACGTGGCGCCCGGCCCCGGCGGCCTGCGCGACCAGCTCCGCCTGGTCGCGGCGGCGCGGGACTTCCGGCTGCTGCTGGTCACCTTCGTGGTGCAGGCCCTCGCCACCGGCTGCATGCTCGCGGGAGTCGACTACCTCGCGGGCGACGTGCTGGAGCGCGACGGCGCCTCGACCGTCCTGTTCGTCTGCTTCGTCGGGCCGGCGCTCCTGCTGACGCCCGCGTGGGCGGCGATCGGACGGCGGATCGGCAAGAAGCGCGGGTATGTCACGTCCTCGCTCGTGCTCGCCGTCGGCGCCGCCCTGGCGGTACTGGCCGGGTCCGCGCCGGCCGCGGTGGTCTTCGCCGCGGTGGGACTGGTCGGCGTCGGGTACGCCGGCGTCCAGGTGTTCCCGATGGCGATGCTGCCGGACGCGGCGGCGGTCGACGCGCGGCGTACCGGGTCCTCGCGGGTCGGCGTCTACACCGGCGTCTGGACGGCGGGCGAGACGCTCGGCCTGGCGCTGGGCCCGGGTCTGTTCGCGGTGGTGCTCGCGCTCGGCTCGTACCGCTCCAGCGCCGGCGGCGACGTGGTGCAGCCGGACTCCGCCGTCACCGCGATCACGCTCGGCTTCTCGGTCCTGCCGGCGATCCTGGTGCTCGCGAGCCTGTGGTGGCTGCGCGGCTACGCCCTCGATGAGAGAGAGGTCGACCTCGTTGACGCCTGATCAGATCCGCG
The DNA here is from genome assembly GCF_016907515.1 of Nocardioides nitrophenolicus. Lineage (NCBI taxonomy): Bacteria > Bacillati > Actinomycetota > Actinomycetes > Propionibacteriales > Nocardioidaceae > Nocardioides > Nocardioides nitrophenolicus. The sequence goes on along the minus strand of NZ_JAFBBY010000001.1, from coordinate 4,257,459 downwards.
CGCGGCTGGCCGCGCTCCAGGCCGACGACCTGCCGGTCCACGGCGGGCGCACCCTCGCCTACGTCTACGACGCCGGGCTCGCCGAGGTCGACGCGCTCGCGCGCGAGGCGGTCGCCGCCTTCGCCGGCAGCAACGGCCTGGACCCGACGGCCTTCCCGAGCCTGCTCGCGATGGAGAACGAGCTGGTGTCCTTCGCCCGCCCCCTCGTCGACGGGCCGGCCACCATGGTGGGGACGCTGACCTCGGGCGGCACCGAGTCCTGTCTGCTCGCGGTCCAGGGCGCGCGCGACGCGCGGCCCGAGGTGCGCGACCCGGCGATCGTCGTACCCGACACGGTGCATGCGGCCTTCCACAAGGCCGGGCACTACTTCGGCGTGCGGGTGGTCGTGGTGCCGACCGGGCCCGACCACCGGGCCGACGCCGCCGCGATGGCGGCCGCCGTCGACGACTCGACGGTGCTCGTCGTGGCCAGCGCGCCGTCGTACGCCGACGGCGTGGTGGACCCCGTCCCCGAGATCGCCGCGGCCGCGGCGGCCCGCGGGGTGCGCTGCCACGTCGACGCCTGCATCGGCGGCTGGGTGCTGCCGTACGCCGCCCGGCTGGGTCGCCCGGTGACGCCGTGGACCTTCGCGGTCGAGGGGGTCACCTCGATCTCGACCGACCTCCACAAGTACGCCTACGCGCCGAAGGGCGCGTCGCTGCTGCTGCACCGGGATCCCGCGCTGCGCCGCCCGCAGTACTTCGCCCACGCCGGCTGGCCCGGCTACACCATGCTGAACGCGACGCTCCAGTCCACGCGCTCGGGCGGTCCGACCGCGGGCGCCTGGGCGACGGTCCAGGCCATCGGCGACGCCGGCTACCTCCGGCTCACCGAGCAGGCGCTGACCGCGACCGACGCGATCGCCGCCGGCATCGCGGCGTTGCCCGGACTCTCCCTCGTCGCGCCGCCGGAGTCGACGCTGGTCGCCGCGGTGGCGGACCCGGATCTCGACGTCTTCACCGTCTGCGACGAGATGGCCGAGCGCGGGTGGTTCGTCCAGCCCCAGCTGTCCTACGGCGAGCGCCGGCCGTCGCTGCACGTCGCGATCAGCGCGGCCACCGACCCCGCCGCCTTCCTGGCCGCGCTGGCGTCGTCGGTGGACGCCGCGCGGGAGGCCGGCCCGGTGCCGGTCGACCCGGGCGTCGCCGACCTGCTCCGCACGCTCGACCCGGCCACCCTCGGCGACGCCGAGTTCGACCTGCTGCTCGCGGCCGGCGGCCTCGCCGGCGACGAGGGGCTCGGCCTGCCGGAGCGGATGGCGCCGGTCAACGCACTGCTCGACGTCGCCCCGCCCGCACTGCGCGAGGCGGTCCTGGTCGCCTTCCTCGACCGGCTCGCCCGGCCGTTCGCACCCGGGACATAGTCCCAAAGGACTAGCGGGTCCCGGCCTCGTTCCCGATGCCCGGCCCCCCGCCCGCTCCGTAGATTCCTCGGTACCGACGCGGACCTCAGAGCCCGCTGGAGGGAGCCCCACCGGGTCCGGCACCCCATTGCCGGGAGTGCCCCCGGAGGACCAACGGGCTCGGGATCCGCGTCGGAGCCACGCACGCCGGTCGTGGCGCCCCTGGGAGGGAGAGGGGCGCCCGCCGGCCGCGCGGCCACCGGAGCAGCAACCACGGCCGGACCTCGGGAGGGTGGGGGTCTGGGGGGACCGCGACACCTTTGGTGTCCTAGGGTTCGGCCGTGGGTGCTCTCCAGGGACTCGTCGACCAGGGCCTGATGGCCGCCGACTGGGCCGAGGCCCTCGCCCCGGTCGAGGACCGGGTCGCCGCGCTGGGGCAGTTCCTGCGCGCCGAGATCGCCGCGGGGCGCGCCTACCTGCCGGCCGGCGAGCACGTGTTCCGCGCCTTCCGGCGCCCACTGGCCGACGTACGCGTCCTCATCGTGGGCCAGGACCCGTACCCGACGCCCGGTCACCCGATCGGGCTCAGCTTCGCGGTCGACCGCGGGGTGCGGCCGATCCCGCGCAGCCTGGTGAACATCTACCAGGAGCTCGCCAACGACGTCGGCTTCGTCTCCCCCGGCCACGGCGACCTCACCGGCTGGGCCGAGCAGGGCGTGATGCTGCTCAACCGGGTGCTGACCGTGCGCCCCGGCGAGCCGGGCTCGCACCGCGGCCAGGGCTGGGAGCACGTCACGGCGTGCGCCATCCAGGCCGTCGTCCGCCGGGCGGAGGCGGGCGCGCCGATCGCCGCCATCCTGTGGGGCCGGGACGCGCAGACCCTCAAGGCCCATCTCGGCCCGATCCCGTCGGTCGAGTCGCCCCATCCCTCCCCGCTGTCGGCCTCGCGCGGCTTCTTCGGGTCGCGACCGTTCAGCCGGGTCAACGCGCTGCTCGTGGAGCGCGGCGGGCAGCCGGTCGACTGGACCCTGCCGGCCTGAGCCCTTGTCCGGAGCGGCGTCGGGGAATATAGTTGAACTCTCAACTATTGGAGTGGACATGACGACGGACACCAGCACCCGGATGCCGGCCCTCTACATCGGGCACGGCGCTCCCCCGCTCCTCGACGACCCGCTGTGGTCGAGCCAGCTCGCCGCCTGGGCCGGCGACCTCCCGCGACCGAAGGCGATCCTCATCGTCAGCGCGCACTGGGAGTCGGCGCCCCTGTCGCTCACCGCGAGCGGCGTGCCGCTGGTCTACGACTTCGGCGGGTTCGCGCCGAAGTACTACCAGATGACCTACGAGACGCCCGACGCCACGGCGTTCGCGCAGCGGGTGGCGGCGATGATGCCGCGCACCGAGCCGATCCACCAGCACGCCTCGCGCGGACTGGACCACGGCGCCTGGGTGCCACTGAAGATCATGTACCCCGCGGCCGACATCCCGGTGCTGCAGATGTCGATGCCCACCCACGACCCGGGCCGGCTGATGGAGATCGGCCGCCGGCTCCGGCCGCTGCGCGACGAGGGCGTGCTCATCATCGGCTCCGGCTTCCTGACCCACGGCCTGCCCTTCCTGACCTCCTGGGAGCTCGACGCCGCCGCCCCCGGCTGGTCGAGCGACTTCGACGCCTGGGCCGGCGAGGCGATGGCGCGCGGCGACGTCGACGAGCTGGCGTCGTACCGCGACAAGGCGCCGGGCATGCCGTTCGCGCACCCGACGGTGGAGCACTACACGCCGCTCTTCGTCACCCTCGGCGCCGCGACCGACCCGACCACGCCCGGCGACCAGGTGATCGACGGGTTCTGGATGGGCCTCTCGAAGCGGTCCCTGCAGGTCGCCTGATCCGCCCTACGAACGGCGGTACAGGTTGACACCGCACGCCCGCCGCACGTCGTCGACCGCGCGACGCTCGGCCGCCGCCACGGCGACGCGGTCGACCGCCCCGGCGGCTCGTCGTACGATCCGCGCCTGGCGGGCCGTCAGTCCCGTCGTGTCGCCGCGGTGGGCCGCCACGTAGCGCTGCGCCGAGAGGCCGCTGCGCCGCACTCCGTCCGCGAGCGCGCCGAAGCCCCGCCGCACCCGCCGCCAGTCGCGGCGGATCGGCCGCGGCGCCCGCTCCGCGAACGCGGCGAACCGGTCCTCGGCGGCGTCCGGGTCGTCGAGCATCGGGACCAGGAACAGGCCGCCGAACCGCGCCGAGAAGTCGCGCGCCGCCGCGCAGTAGTCGAACGGTGGGGTCGGCGCCGGGCTGCTCGGCGCGGGACTGCTGGGCGCGGGACTGCTCGGCGTGGGGCTGCTGGGCGTGGGGACGGGAGTCGGGTCGGCCGTCGGCGCCGGCTCGCGACCGGAGCACCCGCCGAGGACGGCGAGCAGGAGGAAGGCGACGACACCGGCGATGAGGCGGCCCATGGACGACCATGCTTCGAGCGCCGCTCGCCCGGCGCCACCCCGGAGCGCCCGGATGTGCGCAGGACGACGATTTCCCGCGCGGCGCCCGTCGACGCCGGTGGCTCAGGCGGCTCAGGTCGGGCGCGCCAGGCGCGCCCGCAGCCGGGCGACCTCGGCCTCGAGCTCGAGCACCCGCGCGATGCCCGCGAGGTTGAGCCCCTCGCCGAGCAGGTCCCGGATCCGGTGCAGGGTCTCGATGTCGGCCCGGCTGTAGAGGCGGGTGCCGCCGTCACTGCGGGCCGGCTCGAGCAGTCCACGCCGTTCGTAGACGCGCAGGTTCTGGATCTGCAGCGAGGTCATCTCGGCCGCGACCGAGATCGCGAAGACGCCCCGCGTGTGCTCACCACGATCGCGCGTCCGCCCTTGATTCACAGGCACAGATTATCTATAACAGACATTGCAGATCAACGCACCGCCCGGCACACCTCGGTGCCGGCGTACCCGAAGGAGGAACCTGTCATGTTGCTGCGTACCACCGACCCGTTCCGTGACTTCGACCGGCTCGCCGGTCAGCTCCTGGGCGCCGGACTCGGTACGACGAACCGGCCGGCCGTGATGCCGATGGACGCCTGGCGGCAGGGCGAGCAGTTCGTGCTCGAGTTCGACCTGCCCGGCATCAGCAAGGAGAGCATCGACATCGACGTCGAGCGCAACGTGCTGACCATCAGGGCCGAGCGGGTCGCCGGCAACGGCGACTGGCAGCGGCTGGCGTCCGAGCGCACGCACGGCCAGTTCTCGCGTCAGCTCGTCCTCGGCGACAACCTCGACCTGGAGCGGATCGAGGCGGCGTACGAGAACGGTGTGCTGCGCCTGGTCATCCCCGTCGCGGAGAAGGCCAAGCCGCGCAAGATCGAGATCGCCGGCAAGTCCCCCGCGGGCGACCGCGACGCGATCGAGGCCTGACCGCCGACCCGGCAGAAACTGGATGTTGGATTGCGCCGACCCGGCAGAAACTGGCGCGTAGACAGCGCCGACCCGGCAGAAAGTTTCTGCCGGGTCGGCGCAATTCCGGAGCTACCTTCTGCCGGGTCGGCGGAAAACCGGCGCAACTTTCTGCCGGGTCAGCGGACGCGGAGCTTCTTCATCAGCTTGAGCGAGGTCAGCATCTGCTTGACGTAGGCGTCGTAGCCCTGGCCGGGGCGCGGGCCCATGACCTGCTTCTTGAGCACGGCGACGTTCTTGGCGTCGGTGTACTTCAGCAGGCCCTGGTCGCCGTGGCGGGCGCCGACGCCGGACTTCTTGACGCCGCCGGACGGCGACCCCTTCGACGCGTACGCCGTCGCGAGGGCGTCGTTGATGTTGACGTTGCCGGACTCGATCCGGGCCGCGACGGCCTCCGCGCGGGCCAGGTCCCCGCTCCACACCGAGGCGTTGAGGCCGTAGTCGGTGTCGTTGGCGAGGTGGATCGCCTCGTCGACGGTGCGATAGGGGTAGAGCGCCACGACCGGGCCGAAGGTCTCGGTGTGGCCGGCGAGCATGTCCTTGGTGACGCCCTCGAGCACGGTCGGCTCGAAGAAGGCCGGGCCGATGTCGGGCCGGGCCCGGCCGCCGGTGAGGACGGTGGCGCCCTTGGCGACCGCGTCCTCGACGTGGGAGGCGACCCGGTCGCGGTGGTCGGGGCTGACCAGGGACCCGATCTCCGGCCCGAAGTCGTACGCCGCCCCGATCCGCAGGTTCGCGGCCCGCTCGACGAAGGCGGACTTGAGCTCGTCGTACCGGCTCTCGGGGAGGTAGATCCGCTCGATGTGCATGCAGATCTGGCCGGTGTTGCCGAAGACGCCGAAGGTGGTCCCCTCGACCCACTCCTCGACGTTGACGTCGTCGAGCACGATCATCGGGTTCTTGCCGCCGAGCTCGAGGCAGCAGCCGATCAGGTTGCGGCCCGCGCGCTCGCCGATCACCCGTCCGGTCGCGGTGGAGCCGGTGAACATGACGTAGTCGGCGTTGTCGATCAACGTCGGGCCGATGTCGGGGCCCTCGCCGCAGACGACCTGGAACAGACCCTTGGGCAGACCCGCCTCCTCGAGCAGCGAGATGCCGTAGAGCGGCGACAGGGCGGTCTTGTTGTCCGGCTTCACCACGACGGCGTTGCCGGCGATGAGCGCGGGGATCGCGTCGGAGAGGCCCGTCGCGAACGGGAAGTTCCAGGGCGCGATGATGCCGACGACGCCCTTGGGGACGCGGATCTCGGTCGAGCCGGAGACGACCGGCACCGGGCCGCCGTGCTTCTTGGGGGCGAGCAGCCTCTTGGCGCGCTTGAGGTAGTACGACATCACCATCGGCGGGTCGCAGGTCTCCTCGATCGCCATCCGCCGGTTCTTGCCGCTCTCGACCTGGATCAGGTCCGCGGTCGTGTGGGCGTTGTCGACGAGCAGCGTGTGGGCGCGGTCGAAGACCTCGAGCCGCTTGGCGACGGGCCACTGGGCCCACAGCGCCTGCGCGGCGCGTGCCTTCGCGAACGCCTCCTCGATGTCCTCGGGCGTCGACTGCGGCAGCTCGACGAGGACCTCGCCGGTGTAGACCTCGGTGAGCTTCCAGGTCGCGCCGGAGCGGCCGGGGACCCGGGCGACCAGGCGCTCGAGGAGCTCGTCGGTGACCGAGGCGGGACGCGTCGTCGTCACCACCGGACGCCGCCCAGGATGAGCTCGGCCGCCTTCTCGCCGATCATGTAGCACGGCGCGTTGGTGTTGCCGCCGGTGATGCTCGGCATGATCGAGGCGTCCGCGACGCGCAGCCCCTCGATGCCACGGACCTTCAGGTCCGGCGTGACCACCGCGCGCTCGTCGACGCCCATCCGGCAGGTGCCGACGCCGTGGTAGACCGACGTCGAGCGGTTCTTGAGCGCGACCCGCAGCTCCTTGCCGTTGGGGATCGACGGCCCGGGGTGGATCTCCTCCTTGACCCCGCCACCGAACGCCGCGGAGGCCATGATCTCGCGGATCATCTCGGTGCCCTCGGCGAGCACCTCGACGTCGGCCGGGTCGGTGAAGAAGCCGTAGTCGATGAGCGGCGCGGCCGTCGGGTCGGACGACGCGAGGCGCAGCGTGCCGCGGCTCTTGGGGTAGATCAGCGTCGAGAAGACGGTCAGCGACGGGCGCCCGTCGGGGATGTGCCGGATCGGCTCGTCCTGGTTGGGGCTCGGGTAGGCCCACGGGAGCATGTGCAGCTGGAGGTCCGGTACGTCGGTGGCGGCCGACGTACGCACGAAGCCGACGGACTCGAAGACCGAGTTGTCGAGGAAGGAGCCACCGCGGGTCAGGTCCTTGGCCATGCCCTTGAAGAAGGTCCACGCGTTGCCGCGGAACTGCACGCTCGGGACGTGGAAGGACATCGGGTGGAACAGGTGGTCGTGCAGGTTGTCGCCGACGGGCAGGTCCGCGACGCAGTCGATCCCGACGCTCGCGAGGTGGTCGGCGTGGCCGATGCCCGAGAGCATCAGCAGCTGGGGCGTGTTCGCGAAGCCGGCGGAGAGCACGACCTCCTTGCCGGCCCGGATGAAGCGGCGGGTGCCGCCACCCTTGCCCTGGTCGATGACCTCGACGCCGGTGGCGCGGCCGTTGTCGATGACGACCTTGGCGACGTGCACCTCGGTCTGCAGCTCGAGGGTGCGCGGGGCGAGGTGGTGGACGTAGCCGCGTGACGACGAGTACCGCAGCCCGTCAGCAGTGTTCTGCTGCATCCGCGCGATGCCCTCCTGCTCGGCGGCGTTGTAGTCGTCGAGCACCTTCACCCCGAGGGTGTCGGCGGTGGCCTGGATGAACTGGAGGGTGCCCTCCTGCGGCGTCTTGTTGCGGGTGATCTTGATCGGGCCGCCGGCGCCGCGGTAGGCGTTCTCGCCGTCCTCGAAGTCCTCGTAGCGCTTGAACGCCGCGTTGACGCTGTCGGCGTCCCATCCGGTGTTGCCCTCGGCCGCCCACGAGTCGTAGTTGGCCCGGTTGCCGCGCACGTAGACCATGCCGTTGACCGAGCTGGAGCCGCCGACCACCTTGCCGCGCGGGGCGGGCATCCGGCGTCCGTCGAGGCCGGGCTGCGGCACCGAGCGGTAGCCCCAGTCGAAGAGCCGCTCGAGCTTGGGCTCGGAATGCATCGGGCCGATCATGCCGGGCTTCTTGGTGAAGTAGCCGTGCATGCCCTTGTCGTCGGACTTGCCAGCCTCGATGAGGATCACGCTCGCGCCGGACTGGGCGAGCCGCCCGGCCACGATCGACCCGGAGCTGCCGGAACCGACCACCACGTAGTCGGCCTCGTTGCTGTACCTCGCACGCTTCGCCATCGGCGCTTCCTATCCTTCGCTCGGTGACCGGGGTCGTCGGGGGCCCGGCGACGTCACTGTAACGCGTTCTAGTTTCTTCACGAAAGTGTTTCGTTTGCGAGAATGTCCGGGTGCGGATCCTGTCCATCCAGTCCTCGGTCGCCTACGGCCATGTCGGCAACTCCGCGGCGGTCTTCCCGCTGCAGCGCCTCGGCCACGAGGTGTGGCCGGTGTTCACCGTCCACTTCTCCAACCACACCGGGTACGGCGCCTGGCGCGGCCCGCTGCTCGACCCGGCCGACGTCGCCGACGTGATCACCGGGATCGAGGAGCGCGGCGCGCTCGCGACCTGCGACGCCGTGCTCTCCGGCTACCAGGGCTCCCCCGCCGTGGCCGCCGTGATCGTCGAGGCGGTGCGCAAGGTCAAGGCGGCGAACCCGGCCGCGACGTACACCTGCGACCCGGTGATGGGCAACGCCAGGTCGGGCTGCTTCGTCAACCCCGAGATCCCGCCGATCATCCGCTCCTCGGTCGTCCCCGTCGCCGACATCCTGACCCCCAACCAGTTCGAGCTCGGCTTCATCACCGGGCGCGACGCGCTGTCCGAGCCGGCGCCGATCGAGGCGGTGCTGGAGGCCGCGGACGAGGTCCGCGCCCTCGGCCCCTCGACCGTCCTGGTCACCTCGGTCGAGCGGCTCGGCGCGCCCGCCGACGTCATCGAGATGATCGCCGTGACCGGCGACGGCGCCTGGATCGTGCAGACCCCCCGCCTGCCCATGAAGGCCAACGGCTCCGGCGACATCACCGCCGCGCTGTTCACCGCCCACCTCCACACCACCGGCTCGGCTTCGGTGGCATTGGGGCGGACCGTGGCGTCGGTCTACGACGTGCTCGCGGCGACGCTCGAGTCGGGTGAGCGGGAGCTCCGGCTGATCGCGGCGCAGGACGCGATCGCCGTGCCGGATGAGCGGTTCGAGGTCGCGCGGCTGCGCTGACTAGGATGGCGCGGACGCTCGCCCCGCGGGCGCCGGCCGGTGTAGCTCAGTTGGTAGAGCGCCTCTCTTGTAAAGAGGATGTCGCGGGTTCGAATCCTGTCACCGGCTCCGATCCGGCGTCGCATCTGACGAATGGGTCGCGCAGCGCCGCGAAACTCAGCCCGTTCGTCAGATGCGCCGCGAGAACCCGACCGATGAGTGTCGGAACCCTGACTAGTCTCACCACCGTGGACCTCCCCGTGCAGCCGCCCGTCCTGCCCATGCTCGCGAAGGCCGTGTCCGGCGTACCCGACCCGGCCAAGTACGACGAGCGCGGCCTGAGCTTCGAGCCCAAGTGGGACGGCTTCCGGTGCATCGTGTTCCGCGACGGCGACGAGATCGAGCTGGCCAGCCGCAACACCAAGCCGCTGACCCGCTACTTCCCCGAGCTGGTCGAGGCGATGCGCGCCGAGCTGCCGCAGCGGTGCGTGCTCGACGGGGAGATCTTCGTGGCGCTGGACGGCGCCGACGGGAAGGGGCGGCTGCAGTTCGAAGTGCTGCAGGAGCGGATCCATCCGGCGGCGTCGCGGATCAACCTGCTGGCCGAGCAGACGCCGGCCGACTTCGTCGCCTTCGACCTGCTCGCGCTGGGCGACGACTCGTACGTCGACCGCCCGTTCGCCGAGCGGCGCGCGGCGCTGGAGCAGGCGCTGGGCCACCTGAGCGCCGACGCCGGGCGCTGCCACCTGACCCGCACGAGCACCGACCCGGCGGTCGCCGAGGAGTGGTTCCACCAGTTCGAGGGCGCGGGCCTCGACGGGGTGGTGGCCAAGCCGCTGAGCGCGCCGTACTCCCCCAACGCCCGGACCATGCTCAAGATCAAGCACGAGCGCACGGCCGACGTGGTCCTCGCCGGCTACCGCGAGCACAAGACCAGCACCCCCGAGAACCCGCTCATCGGCAGCCTCCTCCTGGGTCTGTACGACGGCGGCGAGCTGCAGCACATCGGCGTCAGCGCGTCCTTCACCGCGGCCCGGCGGGCCGAGCTGTGGCACGAGCTGCAGCCGCTCGTCGTCCCGATCGAGGAGCACCCGTGGGGCCGCTGGCAGGAGTTCCTGGTGGCCAACCCGGGCCGCCAGCCCGGCACCCAGAGCCGGTGGAGCCAGGGCAAGGACCTGTCCTTCACCCCGCTGCGGCCCGAGCGCGTCATCGAGGTCAAGTACGACGCCATGGAGGGCCGCCGGTTCCGCCACACCGCCCATTTCAAGCGCTGGCGCGACGACCGCGACCCCGAGTCGTGCGGCTACGACCAGCTCGAGCAGCCGGTGCGCTACGACCTCGCGGACGTGCTCGGGGGCTGACGGGGCTGACGCGGCGACCGCCCGCCGGGCAGGATGGTGCCATGAGCACCGCGCCCCGCGAGGAACCGTACGCCGTCGTCCTGCTCATCGAGCAGGCGCTCACCGCCGCCGACGCCGCCCAGGTCCGCGGCCTGCACCAGGAGCTCGACGACGACCCGACGATCGAGGTGCAGTACCACGTGCTGCTGCCGATGGCGGACGCCGCGGCCGCCGTCGAGGCCTCCCTCGGCGTCATCGGCGGCGCCGACCTGATCGCGCCGCCGATCACCCCGTCGCCCGACGAGATCGAGCGGCTGCGCGGCGAGTACCGGGAGCAGGCCGAGCGCGACCTGGCGACCACCCGGGAGGCGCTGGTCGCCGCCGGCGCGATCATCGGCTCGGTGTCGATCGTCACCGAGCCGCCGGTCGACGCGCTGATCGCGAAGGTCAAGGAGGTCGACGGCCGCGAGTCGATCATCCTGACCCGGCCGCACCTGGTCGCGGAGTTCTTCCACGTCGACTGGACCTCGCGGGCGCGCCGCAAGCTCGGCGTACCCGTGCTGCACCTGCTGGAGCACGAGCAGTCGTAACGCCCCGACCGCGCAGGTCGTTGACCGGTCATGTCGGCCCCGCACACCCTCGACGTCCACCTCCTGGCGGCGCTCGCGGCCGCGCACCTCTCCCCGGCCGACCGAGACCGGGTGCTCGACGTCTGCGACGGCGCCGTCGACGCGGTCCGCTCGCTGGCCGTCGCCCACCCGGGGCGGGCGGTGCGTGAGGTGGTCCTGCTGATGCTCGGCGAGGACGCCCCGCGGCTCGACCGACGGGTGCGCGGCGACCTGGCGCGGCTGTGCGAGGTCGAGGTGGTGCGGGGACTCTAGGGGAGGCTCAGGAGACCCGGTTGCCGTCCTCGTCCCAGTGCTCGGCGACCTTCTTGCTGGGCTGCACCCGCGGCGGCTCACCCGGCATCTTCGGGTAGTCCGGCGGGAAGTTCAGCTCCCCCTCGCCGTCGGCGACCTGCCGGTCCCACAGGTCGAGCAACGGCTGGAGCGAGTAGGCCTCGTCGTCGATCCCGGCCCACGGGTCGCCGGCGGCCATCCGCTCGGGCACCGTGAACAGGTTGAACTCCGCCGGGTCGGTCACGGCGGCGAGCTCGGCCCACGTCATCGGGGTCGAGACCGGGGCGCCGGGCTTCGGCCGCAGCGAGTACGCCGAGGCGATGGTCCGGTCGCGGTTGTTCTGGTTGAAGTCGATGAAGATCCGCTCGCCGCGCTCCTCCTTCCACCAGGCGGTGGTGACCTGGTCGTCGCGCCGGGCGAGCTCGCGACCGAACGCGATCGCGGCGTGGCGCACGTCGGTGAACTCCCAGCGCGGCTCGATCCGCACGTACACGTGGACCCCGCGGTTGCCCGAGGTCTTGGGGAATCCGGCCAGGCCGAGCTCCTCGAGCAGCTCGCGCGCCACGCCGGCGACCCGGACGGCGTCGCCGAAGGTGGTGCCGGGCTGGGGGTCGAAGTCGATCCGCAGCTCGTCGGGATGGTCGACGTCGGCCCGGCGTACCGGCCACGGGTGGAAGGTGAGCGTGCCCATCTGGGCGCACCACACGGGTACGGCGATCTCGGTCGGGCAGATCTCCTCGGCGGTGCGGCCGGAGGGGAAGGTGATCCGCACCGGCTCGAGGTAGTCGGGAGCCCCCTTGGGGACCCGCTTCTGGTAGAAGCCCTCGCCGTCGTCGCCGTAGCCGGTGGAGAGCCGGAAGCCCTCGCGGTAGCCGTCGGGCCAGCGCTCGAGCGCCGTCGGCCGGTCGCGCAGCGCCCGCATCAGGCCGTCCTCGACCGCGACGAAGTACTCGGCCACCATCAGCTTGGTGACCTCGGGCGTGCGCTCGGTGGCCTCGTAGATGACCCGGTCCGGGCTGGACACCCGGACCTCGCGGTCGCCTGCCTGGACCATCGCCGCCGCGGTCTTCGCCATGGCCCCAACCTAACGGTCCGGCCCGCCGGATCAGTGCTCCTCGGTCGAGCGGGAGGCGGTGAGCGTGCGCCCGCCGACGACGGTGATGACCGCGACCAGGCCGGCCAGGACGGCGAACCCGATCCGCTGGCTGTGCAGGAACTCCTCGACCACCGCCGCGCTCCACCGACCGGTCGGCAGCGAGCTGCCCATCACCGCGGCGGTGACGGTGCCGACCACGGCGACACCGAAGACGTTGCCGATCTCCTGGGCGGTGTCGTTGAGCGCCGAGCCGATGCCGGTGTGGTCCTCGGGCAGCGCCTCGATCAGCGCGACCGCCGAGGTCGTCATCACCATCCGCATCGCGACGGCGAGCAGCAGCATGCCGGCGGCGAAGAGCGGGTAGCCGGTGCCGAGCGCGACGTACGCGACGGCGAGCGAGACCAGCAGCGACGTACTGCCGACCAGGGCGGTGGTCCGGTGCCCGAGGCGCGCGACGAGGGCGTCGGTGAGCGGCCCGGACACGAACATGCCCGCCACCATCGGCAGGGTGCCGAGCCCGGCCTGGAGCGGCGTCCAACCCCACGCGAACTGGAACAGCTGGGTCGACGCGAACATCACGCCGACCATCGCGACCATCACGCCGGTCTGCAGGATCGCGCTGCCGCGCACGGTACGTCGGCCGAGCAGGCGCAGGTCCAGCATCGGGTCCGCGGCCGACCGCTCGCGCAGCACGAAGCCGACCGCGGCGGCCACCGCGCCCAGCGCGACGACGAGGGTCGCGGGCGAGGTCCAGCCCTCGTCGACCCCGAGGGTGAGGGAGAACAGCCCGAGGCCGAGCATTGCGACCGAGAGCACCGCGCCCGGCACGTCCGCGCCGCCGGTACGCCGCTCGGCCGGGTCGTCGGCGGGGATGCCGTGCGCGACTCCCCACCAGGCGATCGCGGCGACCGGTGCGTTGACGACGAGCAGCGCCTGCCAGGGCAGGTGGGTGACGGCGAGACCGCCGAGGACCGGGCCGACCATGACGCCGACCATCGCGACGCTGACGATCAGCCCGATGGCCCGGCGGCGCAGCTCGTCGTCGTCGAAGAGCCGGAAGATCAGCGACATGGTCCCGGGCGCGATCAGCGCGGCGAAGACGCCGCACAGGGCGCGCACCGCGATCAGCTGCCACGCCTCGGTGGCGAGCAGCACCAGCGTCGAGGACAGGCCGAAGCCGGCGATGCCGACGAGCAGCATCCGCCGGCGCCCGAGCTTGTCGCCGAGCGTGCCGCCGACCATGAGCAGGCCGCCGAAGGTGAGTGAGTAGGCGCCGACGATCCACTGCAGGCCGGTGGGGCCGACGGCGAGGTCGCGGCCGATCGTCGGCAGCGCGACGGACAGCACGGAGTTGTCGACCATCTCGACGAGCATGGTCAGGCACAGGGCGAGGATCGCCGGCGCGGCGGCGCGGAGCGTGGTGGGCTTCGCGGCCCGCGCGGTGGTGGGCGTCGATGACGCGGAGGTGGCGCTCATGACGGCCTCCCTTCGGGACGAGGGTGCTCGAACAGCGTTCGAGTCGAACAATGTTCGAGAATAGAACGTTGTTCGAGAATGTCAAGGTGGGGGCGGGGCGGGGGCGGATTCATCACGGGATGTAGGCGAAGCACCGGTTCTGTAGTGGAACTCCGCACGGGAAGCCTCTACTCGCCTACATCCCGTGATGAATCCCAGCCCCCAAGAGCCGCGCCCTACGCTGAGGGCATGCCAGGACGCCCCCGGACGACCCGTCGCGCGACCCATTCGCTCGACCAGATCGTCGACGCCGCGATCGCGATGCTCGACCGCGAGGGGGCCGGCGGCCTCACCCTGCGCGGACTGGCCGCGGAGCTGGGCGGCGGCCTCGGCAGCGTCTACTGGTACGTCGCCGGCAAGGCCGAGCTGCTCGACCTGGCCTGCGACACGCTGGTCGGGCGCGCCCTGGAAGCGGTCGACGTACCCACGCCGCCGATGGAGGTCGAGCTCGACACCGACGACCCGGTCGTCCTGGAGGCGGCCGCGACGGTCCGCCGGATCTCACTGGCGCTGTTCGCGCAGATAGACGAGCACCCCTGGCTCGCCGGCCAGTCCCAGCTCGGCACCGGGAACCGCCCCAACGGGCTGCGGGTGTGGGAGCAGGTCGGCCGGGCGCTCGCGACGATGGGACTCTCGCCGCGCCAGCAGTTCCACGGCAGCACCGCGATCACCGGCTATGTCGGCGGCGTGGGCGCCGCGATGGCGGCGCAGGACGAAGCGGCCGACCTGACCCTCTCCAAGGAGGAGCAGTTCGACCGCCTCGTGGCCCGCTGGCAGGGCGAGGAGTACGACGAGCTCCCGTGGATCCGCTCCATGACCGAGCAGTTCCGCCGGCACGACGACCTCGCCCAGTTCGCCGCCGGCCTGGACCTGCTGATCCTGGGCCTGGTCCGCCAGGCGGTCAGGCCGGGGAAGCCGGGTCGGCCGGCTCGAGGCTGAGACTGATCGAGTTGATGCAGTAGCGGTCGCCGGTGGGCGTGCCGTAGCCGTCGGGGAAGACGTGGCCGAGGTGCGAGCCGCAGTTGGCGCAGCGCACCTCGACCCGCTTCATGCCGTGGGAGTTGTCCTCGAGGTACTCGATCGTGTCGCTGATCGGCTGGTAGAAGCTCGGCCAGCCGCAGCCGGAGTGGAACTTCGTGTCGGACTCGAAGAGCTTGGCCTGACAGGCCTTGCAGCGGTAGACGCCCGTCGTCTCGGTGTCGGTGTACTCACCGGTGAAGGCGCGCTCGGTGCCGGCCTGGCGGAGCACCTGGTACTCCTCGGGCGTGAGCTCGGCACGCCACTCCTCGTCCGTCTTCTCGACCTCGTATGCCATGCGACGAGCCTACTCAGCCGACCTCGGACCGGCTCAGGCAGCGAGCCCCGAGACGGGCATGCCGGCCGCGCGCCAGGCCGCGAAGCCGCCCACCACGTCGGTCGCGCGCTCGACGCCGATGCTGCGCAGCGCGTCCGCGGCGAGCGAGGAGGTGTAGCCCTCCTGGCACAGCACGATCACCCGCAGGTCGTACGACGCCTCCGGCAGCCGGGCGTCGCTGCGCGGGTCGAAGCGCCACTCGAGCACATTGCGCTCGACCACGAGGACCGGCAGCGAGCGCGCCACCTCGCCCTCCCGGGCCCGCTGCGCGGCGGGCCGGATGTCGACGAGCACGGCACCGAGGGCCACCAGCTCCTGGAAGGCGGCGCGGGCGCTGATCCGGTCCAGCCGGGACCGGGCGTCGGCGAGCAGGGCGTCGACGCCGTCGTACCTGACGGGGGTGGGGACGGGGGCGAGGGCGCTCACCACTCCTCCCCCGCGCGCTCGACGCCGAGCGCCTCGAGCCGGTCGCCGTGGAACTTGAACCGGGTCATCGTGTGCAGCCGCGGGGAGTACGCGTGCAGCGAGAGGGCCGGCTCGTCGGTCGCGTTGCGGACGTCGTGCGCGTAGCCCGCGCCGAACGCCCTGCCGTCGCCGGGACCGAGGTCGATCAGCCGGAGCCCGCCGTCGAAGGTGTGCTCGGTGAGCCGGCCCTCGAGGACCGTGAAGGCACCGGACGAGGAGCCGTGGTCGTGCCAGTCGGTGGCGGCGCCGGCGGGCCACGAGATCAGCCAGAGCTCGTAGTCGTCGGTGGTGAGCAGACGGATCCACGAGCGCTCGTGGGGATCGTGCTCGAGCAGGTGGTGCAGGTCGGGGTCGGCCGCGTGGTTGCGGACGACCTCGAGCAGGGGCAGGACGGCGAGCTGGGTCATCGGAGTTCTCTCTCTGCGGGACGCGGGGCTGGGACTGGAGGGGTGAGGGCAGTCAGCAGCCACGACAGCGCCGCCGGGCGCCACGGATCACGGGGCTGGGGGCTGCGAGGAGAGTGGTCATGGCTCCATTGTGTAGTAAGTCGATCTAGTTTGCAAACAACGCGGGGTCGTAGGGTTTCGGCGTGTCCCGCTCCCTGGCCGCCGGCGCCGCCGGCTCGCGGTCCACCGGCGCCCGCCGGCTGCTCACCGAGACGGTCCCGCGGCTGAGCGCGACCGTGGTCGCCTGCTGGGCAGCGCTGTGCGCCGTCGTCGCGCTGTTCCCCGCCCTGCGGCACGCGCTGTGGCACCCGCTCATGTTCGTCAGCGAGAACGTCCTGCTGATCCTGCCCAACCTGGCGTATGCGACCTTCCTGGCACTGCTCGCCGCGGCGTTGAGCACCGGCAAGCGCGCGGGATGGCGGATCCTGGTCGTCGTCCTGGTCGTCAACCTGGCCGACGCCGCGGGCGAGATCACGGTGCGGCCCCGCAGCAGCGTCGCGATCGCGGTGGCGACCCTGCTGCTCGTCGTGGTGCTGCTGTCCCGCAACGGCTACCAGACCCGGGTCCGGTCCCGCTCGGTGCTGAAGGCGGTCGCCGTCCTGGTGCCCTGCCTGCTGCTGAGCATCGGGCTCGGCTTCCTCCTGCTCGAGCTCTTCCACGGCACGCTGCCGTCCGACCAGCGGCTGCTCTGGTCGCTCAACCGGGCCACCGGTGGCGTGATCGGGCCGCGGGCATTCGACGGCCGCCCGGCGGAGTGGGTCAGCGACCTGATCGGCTTCCTCGGCGGAGTCTCGCTGCTGGGCGCGTTCGCCGTCGTGTTCCAGTCTCAGGCACTCCGGGCCACCCTGACCGCGCCCGAGGAGCGGGCGGTGCGCACCCTGCTCGACGAGTACGGCCGCCATGACTCGCTCGGCTACTTCGCGACCCGTCGCGACAAGGCGGCGGTGTTCTCCGAGGACGGGCGGGCGGCGGTGCTGCACCGGGTCGAGGTCGGGGTGTGCCTGGCCAGCGGCGACCCGGTCGGCGACACCGGCTCCTGGCCCGACGCGATCGCGCGCTGGCAGCGGCTGGCCCGCGACCACGGCTGGTCGCCCGCCGTCCTGGGCGCCAGCGAGCGCGGCGCCCACCAGTACGAGCGCGCCGGCCTGACCGCGCTCCAGCTCGGCGACGAGGCGATCATCGAGGTCGCCGAGTTCAACCGGCGCCGCCCCGGGCTGCCCACCATCCAGCGCGCCGTACGCCGGGCGCGCCGGCACGGCGTGACGGTCCGGATCCGGCGCCACCACCAGGTCCCGGCCGCGGAGCTGGACGAGATCCGCCGGCTGGCCGACGCCTGGCGCGGCGACGAGCCCGAGCGCGGGTTCTCGATGGCACTCGGCCGCCTCGGCGACCCGGCCGACGGCGACTGCCTGCTCGCCGAGGCGCTCGCACCCGACGGCTCGGTGCTGGCCCTGCTGTCGTTCGTGCCGTGGGGCAGGTCCGGCATCTCCCTCGACCTGATGCGCCGGGACCCGAACGGCCCCAACGGCGTGATCGAGTACCTGGTCAGCATGCTCGCCGAGCAGGGCGCCGAGCACCGCGTCGCGCGGATCTCGCTGAACTTCGCGGTGCTGCGCTCGGTCTTCGAGGAGGGCGGGCGGATCGGCGCCGGCCCGCTGCTCCGCGGCTGGCGCCGGGTGCTCCTCGTCCTGTCGCGCTGGTGGCAGCTCGAGGCGCTCTACCGCTCCAACGTGAAGTACGAGCCCGCGTGGTTCCCGCGCTTCCTCTGCTACGACGACGCCCGGATGATCCCGCGCGTGGGCGTGGCCGCGGGGATCGCGGAGGGCTTCATCGACATCCCGGAGCGGATCCGGACCCGCCGGCCCCTGCAGCCCGAGCATCTGTCCCCCGAGCGCGCCGAGGAGATCGTGGCCGCGGTCGCGGCCCATCAGGAGCTGCGGGCGCGGGGCCGCCGGCGTCCCGAGCAGGTCCGGATCAGGATGGAGCGGATGGCGGCGATGGCCGCGGCGGGCCGCGCCCCCTATCCCGCCGCTGGGGCGCGCCCCAGCGCGACCGCGGCCGCGCTCGCCGCCGACGACGGAACGGCGGTCACCGTGGCGGGGCGGCTGGTGGCGCTGCGCGACCACGGCGGCGTGGTCTTCGCCGAGCTGCGCGACTGGCACGGCTCGGTCCAGTGCGTGCTGCAGGCCGCCGACCTCGGGCCGGACCTGGCCCGGTTCGTCGGCGACTGCGACCTGGGCGACCTCGTCGAGCTGCGCGGGACGGTCGGCGCCAGCCGCAGCGGCGAGCGCTCGGTGCTCGCCACCTCCTGGCGGATGCTCGCGAAGTGCCTGCACCCGCTGCCCGGACGGGTGAACGGCCCGCTCGCGCCCGAGCTCCGGGTGCGCCAGCGCCAGCTCGACCTCGCGATGAGCGACGACGCGCGCGAGCACCTCCGCCGCCGGGCCCAGGTGCTGCGCGGGATCCGCGAGACGCTGCACCGCCAGGACTACCTCGAGGTCGAGACGCCGGTGCTGCACACCGTCCACGGCGGGGCCAACGCGCGGCCGTTCACGACCTACAGCAACGCCTACGACCTCCCGCTGTCGCTGCGCATCGCGCCCGAGCTCTACCTCAAGCGGCTGTGCGTCGGCGGGGTGGAGCGGGTCTACGAGCTGGGCCGGGTGTTCCGCAACGAGGGCGCCGACCGGACCCACAATCCCGAGTTCACCACGCTCGAGGCCTACGCCGCCCACGGCGACTACACCACGATGCGCCGGCTGTGCCAGGAGCTGGTCACCGCCGCCGCCATCGCGGTCCACGGCCGTCCGCTGCTGGTCCACCGCGACGCCGACGGCGGAGCGCGGGAGCTCGCCGTCGACGGCGCCTGGGCGGTGCGCACGGTGCACGGCGCGGTCTCGGAGGCGATCGGCGTACCGGTGGACTGGGCGACGCCGGCCGAGGAGCTGCGCGCGCTGGCCGGCGTCCACGGCATCGCCGCGGGCGAGCTGAGCGCCGACCAGATCGTGCTCGAGCTCTACGAGGCGCTGGTGGAGCCCACCACCGTCGCCCCCACCTTCTACACCGACTTCCCGACCTCGGTCTGCCCGCTGACCCGCGCCCGCGACGACAACCCCGCGCTCGCCGAGCGCTGGGACCTGGTCGTGCTCGGCATGGAGCTCGCGACGGCGTACAGCGAGCTCACCGACCCGGTCGAGCAGCGCCGGCGGCTCGAGCAGCAGTCTTTGCTCGCCGCCGGCGGGGACCCCGAGGCGATGGTGACCGACGAGCAGTTCCTCCAGGCGCTGGAGCTCGGCATGCCACCGACCGGCGGCCTCGGGATGGGCGTCGACCGGCTGCTCATGCTGCTCTCGGGCGACCCGATCCGCTCGACCGTCACCTTCCCGCTCGTCCGTCCCGACGCCGAGGAGACCGCATGGTGACCCGGCGCCTCGCGCTCGGGCTGCTGGTCCTCGGTGGCCTCGGGTACGCCGACTGGGTGCTCCAGCTGGTGCTGCCCGTCGACGCCGACCTCCGCACCAGCTTCATCAGCGAGCTCTCCGCGCCCGGCCAGCCCTTCCACGAGCTGTTCCGGCTCGCCGACGTGGTCGCGGGGCTCGCGCTCGCGGCCGGCGCCGCGCTGGCCTGGCGGCTGACCCGCCGCGCCGCCGGGGTGTGGCTGCCGCTCGTCGTGCTCGGGCTGTGCGCGGTCTTCGAGGCGGCGGTGCCCCTGTCGACGTCGTACACCTTCGGGGCGGACCTCCCGGACCCCGGCACCGGCGCCTGGTGGGCCAAGGTGAGCGAGCCGCACGGTGTGTCCAGCTTCCTGGAGACGGTCGCCTATCTCGTCGTGCTGCTCACCTGCAGCCTGGCGCTGCGGCGCGACGGCGCGGACCGGCGCCGGCTGGGCCTGGCCGCCGTGGGGATCGTCGCGGCGCTCTGCGGCGCCCTCGACGCCGTGCTCACCGCGTCGCTGCTCCTCAGCGGGGACGCGGACTACCTCGGGCTGGTGCAGCGGCTCGGCGTCACCCTGACCGCGGTGTGGCTGGCGGTGGCGCCGACGTGGCTGCTGGTCAGGGCAGCCGGGCCAGCAGGTCCGCGACCTCGATCCGGCGACCGGTGTAGAACGGCACCTCCTCGCGGACGTGCCGACGCGTCTCCGAGCCGCGCAGGTGACGCATGAGGTCGACGATCCGGGTCAGGTCGTCGGCCTCGAAGGCGAGGATCCACTCGTAGTCGCCGAGCGCGAAGCTCGGGACCGTGTTGGCCCGCACGTCGGGGTAGCCGCGGGCCATCTGGCCGTGCTCGGCGAGCAGCCGGCGACGCTCAGCGTCCTCGAGGAGGTACCACTCGTAGGAGCGGACGAAGGGATAGACCGCGGCGTACGCGTGGGCGCGCTCGTCGGCCAGGAACGCCGGCAGGTGGCTCCGGTTGAACTCCGCCGGGCGGTGCAGCGCCATCTGCGACCAGACCGGCGCGAGCCGCGACCCGAAGGAGGTGCGGCGCAGCCGGTGGTAGGCGTCCTGGAGCCGGTCGCTGGTCGCGGCGTGCCACCAGACCATCAGGTCGGCGTCGGCGCGCAGCCCGGCCACGTCGTAGACGCCCCGGACGACGACGTCCTCGGCGGCCAGGTCGGCGAGCAGGGCCTCGACCTCCTCGGTCTCCTGCTTGCGGACCACGTCGTCGGGCCCCAGCGGCTGCTCGAGGCGGAACACCGACCACATGGTGAAGCGGATCGTGTCGTTGAGCTCGTTGATCTTCGCCGCGTTGGTCTTGAGGTGCGCCTGGGGGTCCTGGTCCGACATGCCCCCATTCTGCCGGGCCCTCAGTCGCGACCGTAGCCCGCCTCCCGTGCCCGGACGATGGCGTCGGCCCGCCCGGTCGCGTGCAGCTTGGCGTAGATCGCCGAGACCGTGTTGCGCACGGTCTTGTTGGAGACGTAGAGGGCGGCCGCGATCTCGTCGTTCGTGCGGCCCGCCGCGATCCGCTGGAGGACGTCGCGCTCGCGGTCGGTCAGCTCGGGGAAGGGCTCGGCCTCGGTCGGCGCGGCCGGCACCGCGCCGGCGAAGAAGCCGGCGACCTTGGCGGCCAGGCTGGCGCCGAACACCATGCCGCCGGCCGCGGCGGAGCGGATGGCGTGCTGCACCTCGTCGGCGCCGGCCCCCTTGAGCAGGTAGCCGCAGGCGCCCGCGCGGATCGCGCTGAGGACCGTGTCGTCGTCCTCGTTCATGGTCAGCATCACCACGCGCAGCGCCGGGTCGCGGCCGGTGAGGAAGCGGGTGGCCTCGATGCCGTCGAGGTGTGGCATCTGGATGTCCATCACGACGAGGTCGGGCGCGGTGTCCTCGACGACGTGCAGCGCCTCCCGGCCGTCGGCGGCCGACCCGACGACCTCGATGCCGTCGAGCGCGCCGAGCAGCGAGCTGAGTCCGTCGCGGACGATCTGGTGGTCGTCGACCACGACGACCCGGACCGGGCTGGTCATGCGGGGCTCCTGAGGGGCAGTCGGGCCCGGACGACGGTGCCGCCGCCGGGAGGGCTGGAGATGGTGGTGGTGCCGCCGAGCTCGGCGGCCCGCTCGCGCAGGCTGGCCAGGCCGACGCCGGCGGCCCGGTCCGCGGGGATGCCGCGGCCGTCGTCGGCGACCTCGAGGACCAGTGCGTCCTCCATCGTCTCGACCAGCAGCCGGACCCCGTTCGCGTCGGCGTGCCGGGCGACGTTGGTGAGCGCCTCCCCCGCGATCCGGTACGCCGCGACCTCGACCGCCGCCGGCAGCCGGAGCTCGTCGGGCGCGGTCACGTCGAGCGGCACGGCGAGGTGCTCGGCCTGCTGGCGCAGGGCGCCGACCAGGCCGCGGTCGTCGAGGGCCGGCGGGCGCAGGTCGTGCACCAGTCGGCGGACGTCGGCCACCACCTCCTGCACCTGCGTGCTGACCGTCTCGAGCTGGGCGCGGGCCCGGGCCGGGTCGCGCTCGACGGTCATCCGGGCCGCCTCGAGCTGGAACACGATGCCGCTCAGCGCCGGCCCGAAGCCGTCGTGCAGGTCGCGCCGGATCCGGCGCCGCTCCTCCTCGCGGGCGGTCACCAGCCGCTCCCGGCTGTGCTGGACCTCCTCGGCGAGCTGGCTGGTGCGGGCGGCGGTCGCGGCCTGCCGGACCAGGTCGCCGAGCAGCTCCTCGTCGCGCACGGTGAGCCGGCTGCGCAGGCCCCGGGCCGGGAGGACCAGCCGGCCGATGGTGGTCTCGCGCCAGGTGATCGGGAGCGTGCGCACCTCCGTCGGCCGCTCCCCGACCGTCGTCACCAGCCGCTCGCCGTGGCCGCGGTCGACCTCCACGCTGACGAACGGGATGGCGAACGCCGACGCCACGGCCCGGGCCACCGCCGTGAGCTGCTCGACGCTGTCGTCGGTGTTCTCCAGGGTGGAGGCGAGGCCGGCCACCGCGTCGTACCGGTTGCCGCGCTCGCCGAGCATCACCCGGCGTACGCCGGCCGAGAGACGCTGGCGCAGCGGACCGTAGAGGATCACCGACACCGCCAGCACCACGCCGACCACCTGGGCCTGGGTCAGCTCGTCGTCGAGGACCAGGGTGAACATGCCGAGCACCGCGGCGTCCGCGGCGAGCAGGACCACGAGCACCGCGGCCAGGACCACGGTGCGGCTGAGCAGGTCCTGGATGGGGACCAGGGCGGGCCGGACGATCGCGACGGTCATCGCCGCGGGCGGCACGACGGCGGCGGAGACCGCGCCGAGGAAGGAGCCGCCCGGGACGTCGAACGCCAGGGTCACCACGACGACGGCGACGATGACGACGACGCTCCACAGCAGCCAGCGCATCCGGTCGCGCTCGAGACCCTGCGAGCGCCGGTAGCGCACCACGACGGTGAGCAGGGAGAAGAAGAAGCCGACTCCCCCGAGCGCGAGTCCGAGGGAGGAGACCTGGGTGCCGTGTCCGGAGAGGAGGTCCAGCGTCGTGGGGTCCGCGTCGACGCTGGGCGGCAGGTCGCGCAGGGCCGGGTCGCCCTCGGAGGGCATCACCATGAAGGCCACGCCGCTGAGCGCCATCGCGCCGACCGCGCACCACGACGCCGGGCGCCAGCGTCCCGGCAGGAAGCGGCCGGTCGGGAAGACGAGCAGCACCACCGCGGTGACCGAGGTGAGATAGGAGGTGAAGCGGAGCAGGAACCACAGCGCGAAGGTCATCCCGGGCCAGGCGCTGGTGTCGGTCAGGCCGGCCCGGACATAGCTCTGGGAGAGCCCGTCGAGCGCCCAGAACAGGCCCGAGAAGGCCAGCAGCCAGCCGAACTTCTGTCGCCGGTCGTGGACCAGCACGATGCCGGCGAGGACGCCGAGAACGGCGCCGATCAGCTGCCACGGCCAGCCCGGCCCGCCTGCGAGGTCGACTCCGGCGCCACTGTCGGGCGCACCCATGTCGAGCCACGCGCCGAGCGGGACGAGGAGCACGCAGAGGGCGGGAACGACGAGGACCGCGACGGCCTCGAGGCCGCGCGGGCGGTGGTCGGGCCGGTCCTGCACCGGCACATTGTGCAGCCGGTCCGCACCGCCGTGGTGCGGACCGACCGAATTGGTGGGCGTCACGAGCGACCGCGGAACGCCTTGTCCCCGGCCAGGAAGCCGAGCGCGATCACGATCAGGCCGATCGGGCCGGTCATCCCGGCCATGTACTGCAGCGGCGAGACGCCCAGCAGCAGGGTCAGCCCGCCGCCGACCAGGCCGACCAGGCCGATCCACTTCGGGACGCCGCCGTGGCGGGCCGCGCCGAACAGGGTGAGGCCGGACAGGCCGAGCAGGCCCCAGCACCACGGCACGGTGCCGATCCAGTGGTTGAACATCGCCGCGTCCTCGGGGATGACCAGCTCGGGGTCGCCGGCGGCGAAGATGAACTCGGTGTCGAGGCCGGAGCCGACGATCAGCATCACCGCGGTGATCAGCACGCCGGAGAAGGCGACCAGCGGCAGCACGCTGTCGGCCGGGGTGGCCGCCTTGAGCCGGCGGAACAGGCCCGCGGCGAACGGGACCATCAGCACCGCCGCGAGCATCGCGCAGACGTGGAAGGCGAGCATCTGCGGCACCATGTCGCCGAGCGCCTTCGAGATCGCGGGCGCGTCGCCGGCGTACTTCTCGTCGTAGACGGCGTTCACCAGGGTGGACGAGACGATGGCACCGACGCCGGCGAGGCCGGCGCCGAGGCCGGCCAGCGCCCAGCGGGTCGGCGGGTAGACGACCGGCTCGTCACGCGGCGCGGTCTGGTCGAGGGCGGTCGGGGGAACGTGGGTCTGAGCTGTCATGGCACGACCATCGCGGGCCCGGTGTCCCGCGGGACAGGGACAACGGGGCAAGCTTCGCGCTCAGCC
This sequence comes from Nocardioides nitrophenolicus, assembly GCF_016907515.1. NCBI lineage: Bacteria > Bacillati > Actinomycetota > Actinomycetes > Propionibacteriales > Nocardioidaceae > Nocardioides > Nocardioides nitrophenolicus. Next base: position 4,232,895 of record NZ_JAFBBY010000001.1, on the reverse strand, counting down.
CAGGAGGCCGGTCACCGCGCCGCGGGCGGAGCCGATGGTGGCGGGGATCCCGACGCCGTCGTACGCCGCCCCGCACAGCGCGAGGCCGGGCACCTCCGCGACCGCCGCGCGGATCCGGGCCACCCGGTCGGCGTGCCCGACCCAGTACTGCGGCAGCCCGCCGCCCCAGCGCTGGACGACGGCGTCGACCGGCTCGGCGGCGAGGCCGGTGGCCGCGGCCAGGTCGGCGCGCGAGGCCCGGACGAGCGCGTCGTCGGGGACCTGCAGGGTGTCCTCCTCGCCGTAGCGGCCCAGCGAGGTGCGCAGCACCAGCAGGCCCTCCCCCGCGCGGCGGACCCAGTCCCACTTGGCGAAGGAGAAGGTGGACGCCTTCACCCGGCGGCCGTCGACCGGCGGGACCAGGAAGCCGGACGCGCCGGTGTCGAGCGCGTCGACGACCGCGGGGTCGTCGGCACGGAAGGCGAAGGTCACCAGCGCGACCGAGGCGTAGCCGACCTGCTCCAGCTCGCGGGCCGCGGTCGGCGCGAGGTCGGCGAGCAGGCGCGCCGTCGGGGCGGCCGGGGTCGCCAGGACCAGCAGCTCGGCGTGCTCGTCGCCGGTGGGGGTGGTGACGAGGAAGCCGCGGCCCGGGTCGCGACGGACGCCGGTGACCGGGGCGTCGTAGCGCACCTCGGCATGCTCCCCCAGCCCGGCGGCGAGCGCCGCGGGCAGCCGCCACATGCCGCCGTCGACCGCGGCGAACACCGGCGGCCCGTCGGCGGGCGGCGCCGGGACGCTGACCTGCTCCCGGGTGAGCAGGTCGAGGAGCTGGGGCGCGGCGGAGCGCGCGGAGATCCGGCAGGCCTGGCCGGCGTACACCCCGCCGAGGAGCGGCTCGACCAGCCGGTCGACCACCTCCGCGCCGTACCGCCCGGCGACCAGGTCGCCCACCGAGACGTCGTCGGCCGGGTGCGGGACCTCCTGGTGGCGCGCGCGGTCCAGGCCGTCGGGCGAGAGGATCCCGGTGGCGGCGAGGTCGTCGAGGTCGAGCGGCGCGCCCATCAGCGTGCGCGGCAGGCGGCGCAGCGCGTCCCGGGTCCACACCCGCGAGGCCGCCGGCGTGGGATGGGTCAGCGGCAGGCCGAGCTCGGCGGCGAGGGCGCTCCCCTCGGGACGCCGGTGCAGCATCGCCTCGGCGCCCACGTCGACCCTCACGCCGGCGACCTCGCCGGCACGCAGCTTGCCGCCGGGCCGGTCGGTCGCCTCGAGCACCAGGACGTCGGCCCCCGCCTCGACCAGGTCACGGGCCGCGGTCAGTCCGGCGATCCCCGCCCCCACCACGACCGCCCGACTCATGGCGCCAGCCTAGGGCGTGACTCCCGACGAGAGGCTCAGGCCTGGGTGGCGACCCGGTCCTCGAGCAGCGAGGCCGACACGTCGCCGGTGACGCCGCGGGAGTGGGCGGCCCGGCCGACCACGAAGACATAGGCGAGGAAGCCGAGCTCGGCGAGCACGCCGATCGCGATCCGGGCCCAGGTCGGCAGCGGCGAGGGCGTCACGAAGCCCTCGATGATCCCGCTGACCAGCAGGCACACCGCGAGGCCGAGGGCGACCGTGACCGACGTACGCCCGGCGCGGGCGAGGGACCCGGCCCGGGAGAGCTGACCGGGCTCGACCCACGACCAGAACAGCCGCAGGCCCACCCCGCCGGCCACGAAGACGCAGGTCAGCTCGAGCAGCCCGTGGGGGATGATCAGGCCCCAGAACAGCTCGCCGCGGTCGTGGCGGATCATGATCGAGCCGACGATCGCCAGGTTCGCGATGTTCTGGAAGAGCAGGTAGAGCACCGGCAGCCCCAGGATCCCCAGCGCGATGCACAGCGCGCTCACCCAGGCGTTGTTGACCCACACGTGGGTGGCGAAGGCGCCCGCGGCGTTCTCGCTGTAGTAGCTCTCGAAGTCGCTGTCGACGAGCTGGTCGACCTCCTGCGGCGAGAGCAGGCTCTGCTCGACCTGGGGATGCTGGCCGAGCCAGATCATCATCACCGCGGTCACCAGGACGTTGCCCGCCAGACAGCCCAGCCACCACCAGCGCAGGTGGTAGAGCGCCGCCGGGAACCGCTCGGTGAAGAAGCCCGCGAACCCCCGCCAGCTCGGCACCCGGGAGGCCAGCATCGCGATCCGGGCCCGGCCCAGCAGCGACGACAGGTGGGCCACCAGCTCCCCGTCGGGCGCCGACGTACGGACCACGGAGAGGTGGGTCGCCACCTGCTGGTAGCGGTCCACCAGCTCGTCGGCCTCCGCCCCCGACCGCCGGCGCTGGCGCACCAGCTGGTCCAGACGGGTCCACGAGCCCGCGTGGGTGGCGACGTAGGCGTCGAGGTCGATGCGGGGCATGGGGAGGATGATATTTGGCCGTCCTTCGCTCCGGCATGTCGCCGAGCGGGTTTTCCGTCGGGCGCGCCGCGTTGCCTGGACGAAGCGCAGCGAGCGCCAGCGAGCGAAGCGAAGGAAGGCAACGCGCAGAAGCGCGCCCGACATGCGAGCGCAGCGAGCCAGACAAACACCGTGAGTCCCTCACGCAGCGCACCAGCCCCGCACCCAACTGCCCCCACCCGGCACCCACACCCGACCTGCAGGCCCGGCGAGATCCGCGCCGAGATGGCCCGGCGCGGGAGCTCCGCCGCGCCGAAGGGCTCCGCGTCGAGCGCTGGTGACGGACTCGGGGCCGCGTCGGCGCGGCCATCGCGGATTCTGTCGGAGGTTCGGCCGATCATCGGTGTGCTGCCCAGACTGGATGCAGAATCGACCTGAGGAGGTGTCGGTCATGACGAAGGACCTCGAGGTGCGGCTCATCGGCGCGCCCGTTCCCGACGGGGAGGTCGTGGTGAAGGATCTCGCCGCGCTCGCCACGGCGCTCCAGGAGCTCGCGACCCGCGTCGGACGCGATGTCGTGAACACGCCGGGCCCCGGCCGCACGATGAGGTTCATGGAGGAGTTCGCCCAACTTCGCCTCCGGTCGGTCGAGGCGGGCAGCACCATCCTTCGGTTCAGCAAGGGGCCGGCGGACAAGCTCGACGTCGATCTCGAGCAGCACGAGCGGGCTGACGAGCGGTTCTGGCAGGTCATCGAGGCGATCCGCGCCGACGAGCGTCCCGAGTGGGCCTCGGACCTCATCGCCGAGAGCGCGGCCCGGCTCGTCACCGCGTTGCGGGAGGCCGCTCCTCGCGCCCTGATCGGCGACGCAGCGCACGAAGCGGTCGAGATCGAGTCTGCTGCGATCCACGCGGAGACCTGGACTACCCGACGGGTCGCGACGGGCATCGTGATGACCGCGAAGGGCCGGCTCGAGAAGGTCGACCTCCGCTCTCACGAGTTCCGGGTCCGCGACGACGTCGGCCACGCCGTCGACCTCAAGCACGTCGCGGACGATCTGCCGGCCGCCCATCTCGTCGGCCAATGGGTGCTCGCCACGGGCGAGGGCGTCCTCGCCTCCGGACAGCTGGTCGCCCTGGACGACGTCACGATCACCAGGCTCGACGATCCCGCCACACGGTTCGAGGACGTCGACGTCCAGGACCTCGACGAGATCCTGGCCTCGGCTCCCGGCCCCGACCCGGACGGCGGAGTCGACCTGAGCGAGGAGGAGTTCTCCTCATTCCTCGAAGCAGCGCGAGGATGAACAGCGTGACGGTCGCCGTCGTCGACACCGACGTGTTCAGCCATCTGTTCATTCACCGGAGCTCCGCGGACCCCCGCCTTCCGGAGTGGCGCGACGTCCTCCGTGACCGCCGAGTGCTGATCTCCTTCCAGACCAGGGCGGAGGTGCTCGCAGGTGCGCTCGTGGCCGGGTGGGGTCCTCGGCGCCTGGCGCAGCTCCGCTCGGTTCTCGACAGGACTCCGACGATCCGCTCGGATAACCAGGTGGTGGAAGCCCACGCAGACCTGACGTCGATGTGCCGACGCACCGGACACGCGCTGCACGCCAAGCACCACGCAGGGGATCGGTGGATCGCGGCCAGCGCGATCGCGAAGGGAGTCGAGCTGCTTGCGGGCGACGGGATCTACCTGGGCGCTCCCGGGCTCTCTCTGATCGCCTGACCTCGTTCCGGATCCCCGTAGGCTGCCCCCGATGCCCCCCTCCGACTTCGCCACCGTCACCGCCGACGACCTCGTCACCGGCGAGGGGGTGGCGCTCGACCTCCCGGCGGCCTCCCTGGGCCTGCGGATGGCGAGCGGGCTGATCGACGTCCTGGTGACGGTGGCGACCCTGATCGTGCTCTACGTCCTGCTGCTCGTCGGCGCGTCGGTGGCGCACGACGAGGCGCTGCTCGGGGCGGGGATCGTGCTGACGTCGGTGGTGACCTTCCTGGTGGTCCCGACGGCGCTGGAGACGCTGACCCGGGGCCGCTCGGTCGGCAAGCTCGCGCTGGGGCTGCGCACGGTCCGCGACGACGGGGGGCCGATCAGCTTCCAGCATGCCCTGGTCCGGGCGCTGATCGGGTTCGTGGAGATCTACGCCTTCTCGGGGGCGCCGGCGTTCTTCTCGGTGATGCTCAGCACCCGCGGCAAGCGGCTGGGCGACTACGCCGCCGGCACGTACGTCGTGCGCGAGCGGGTGCCGCTGCGGCTGCCGCCCCCGCCGCCGATGCCGCCGCAGCTCGCGGCCTGGGCCCGGCACACCGACCTGGCGGCGCTTCCCACCGGCACCGCGCTCGCCGTGCGCCAGTTCCTGGGCCGGCTCGCGACCCTCGACCCCCAGTCCCGTGACCGGGTGGGGCGCGCGCTGCTGGCCCACGTGGCGCCGTACGTCGCCCCGCCCCCGCCCCCCGGGGCCCCGCCGGAGCTGGTGCTGATGGCCGTGGTGGCCGAGCGCCGGGAGCGCGACCTGGCTCGGCTGCGGCGCGACGACCAGCTGCGCGGCCGGCTGCTCGCCGAGGACGCGCGACAGCAGGGGTGACGGCGAGGGTCGCTGGGTAGGTTGGGCCGCATGACGCAGGTCAACCAGCCGCCGACCGCTCCCACCGGCCGCAGCCGGCGTACGCCCGACGAGCCGAGCACGCCGCTGAACGTCGAGGAGCTCGCCCAGGCGACCGAGGCGATCAGCCGGGTCTCCGACGCCTTCTCCAGCCGGGTCGTCGGCCAGCACCGGGTCCGCACCGCGCTCCTCGTCACCCTCCTCGCCGAGGGCCATGTGCTGCTCGAGAGCGTGCCGGGCCTGGCCAAGACCCTGGCGGCGTCCACGCTGTCGCAGGCCGTGAGCGCGCGCTTCGCCCGGATCCAGTGCACGCCCGACCTGCTGCCCAGCGACATCATCGGCACCCAGGTCTATGACCCCCGCCGCCACGAGTTCGAGACCCAGCTCGGCCCGGTGCACGCCAACTTCGTGCTGCTCGACGAGATCAACCGCGCGAGCGCGAAGACCCAGTCGGCGCTGCTGGAGGCGATGCAGGAGCGGCAGACGTCGATCGCCGGCGCGATCCACCCGCTCCCCGACCCGTTCATGGTGCTCGCCACCCAGAACCCGATCGAGGAGGAGGGCACCTACGTCCTCCCCCACGCCCAGATGGACCGCTTCCTGCTCAAGGAGATCGTCGACTACCCGAGCGAGGACGACGAGCTGATGGTCCTGGAGCGGATCGACGACGGCACCCTCGGCCAGCACATGACCGACGTCACCGCCGTGATCACGCCCCACCAGGTCGCCGAGCTGCAGGAGCTGGTGCGGCGGGTGTACGTCGACCCGGCGATCCGCCGCTACATCACCTCGCTCGTCCGCGCCACCCGCGATGTCACCGGCCTGCTCGGTCCCGAGCTCGGCAACTACGTCGAGATCGGCGCGAGCCCGCGCGGCTCGATCGCGTTCTTCCAGGCCGCGCGCGCGATGGCGGTGGTGCAGGGCCGCCACTACGTCATCCCGGAGGACGTCCGCGAGCTGCGCCACAGCGTGCTGCGCCACCGGCTCCATCTCAGCTTCGAGGCGCTCGCCGACCGGGTCCGTCCGGAGACGGTCATCGACGCCGTCTTCCGGGCGGTGCCGACCCCGTGACGGCGCACCTGACGCGGATCAAGTCGCGGCTGGCCATCCATGCGCACCGCAAGGTGTGGGGCCTGCTGGAGGGCGAGTACGCCGCGATCCACGTCGGGCGCGGGATCGACTTCAACGACCTGCGCGAGTACGTCCGCGGCGACGACGTGAAGGACATCGACTGGAAGGCGTCGGCCCGCAGCCGCCAGCTGCTGGTCAAGAGGTACGTCGCCGAGCGCAAGCACACCGTCCTGCTCTGCGTCTCGACCGGCCGCAGCATGGCCGCGCTCAACGACGCCGCGGTCGCCAAGCGCGAGCTCGCGGTGCTGGTCTCCGGAGTCCTGGGCTATCTCGCCGTCCAGCACGGCGACCTCGTCGCCCTCGTCCACGGCGACGAGCGGCGCCGCCACGTCGAGCGTCCCGGCTCCGGCGAGCTCCAGCTGGAGCGGCTGCTCGGCACCATCCACGACGCGATCACGCCCGACGGCCCCCACGGCGACCTGCCCGGGCTGCTGCGCCACGTCGTGCGCACCATCCGGCGCCGCACCATCCTCGTCGTCGTGACCGACGAGGTGACGCTGTCGGAGGAGTCCGCGATGCTGCTGCGCCGGCTCACCGCCCAGCACGAGGTCCTCTTCCTGACCGTCGGCGACCTCGACCCGACCCGGCGCGAGGTGGCCGGCCGGCGGCTCGTCGATGTCGACGCCGACGCCGAGGTGCCGGGCTGGCTGCGGCGCGACGCGCGGCTGCGGGCGGAGTTCGCGGCGCTGGTCGACGAGGAGGGCCAGCGGATGCGCCGACGCCTCGACCAGCTCGGCGTCGCCCACGAGGTGGTGCGCGACCACGACTCCGCGGTCACGGCGGTCTTCCGGCTCCTGGAGAGGCATCGCCATGCCCGCCGCCGCTGACCTCCCCGAGGAGTTCACCGGACCCGTCGCGTACGCCGACCGCTGGCTGTGGATCGCGGTCGGGCTCGCGGTCGCGCTGGTCGCCTACTACCTGCTCGCGTGGTGGTTGACCCGCGCGCCCCGGCCCGCGGCCCTCGCCCGGCCGGGCGTCCCGCTGCCCGACGTACGCCAGCGCCATCTCGCCCGCCTCGACCGGATCGAGGCCCAGGTCCACGCCGGCGAGATCACCCCGCGCGCGGGCCACCAGCAGCTCAGCGAGGTGGTGCGCGACTACGTCGCAGCGGTCACCACCCTCCCGGCGCGGACCATGGCCCTGGCCGACTTCCGCGACCGGGCGCCGGCGACCCTGGTCGAGGTGCTGGAGCTGGTCTACCCGCCGGAGTTCGCGCCCGACGACGACCTGGCGCGCGAGCTGTTCGAGACCGCGGTCGACCGGGCGCGGGACCTGGTGACGTCGTGGACCCCGTCGGGGAGCGCCGGCTGATGTGGGACACCGACACCACCGGCTTCCGCTGGCCCTGGCTGGCGGTGCTGCTGGGCGCGCTCGTGCTGCTGCTCCTCGTGCTCTGGCTGCGACCGTGGCGGCGTCCCTCCCACGCCGGGGCGTCCTATGTCGCGCACGCGGCGCGGCTGCAGTCCCTGCCCCGCTTCCGGACCCTGGTCCGCCGCCAGGTGGTGCTCGGCGCCTGCCTGAGCCTGTGTGCGCTGGTCGCGTGCACCGGCGCGGTGATCCTGGCCGGCCGCCTCCAGCAGCGCCAGACGATGACGCAGGAGGAGCGCACCCGCGACATCGTGCTGTGCCTGGACGCGTCCGGGTCGATGGCCGAGGTCGACGCCGAGGTGCTGCGCGAGTTCCGCGCGATCATCTCCGGCCTGCGCGGGGAGCGGATCGGGCTGACCATCTGGAGCGGCGCCGCGATCACCGTGTTCCCGCTGACCGACGACTACGCCTACGTGCTCGAGCAGCTCAACGCCGCCGAGAAGGCGTTCGCCTCCGGCGACGTCTACAGCGACGACTACGCCATCTTCACCGCCGGCACCGTGCTCGACTGGGACATCCAGTCCCAGCTCGGCGACGGCCTCGCCTCGTGCGTGCAGCGCTTCGACCGCAGCGACGAGGACCGCAGCCGCGCGATCGTGCTCGCCTCCGACAACGAGCCGATCGGCACCGGCATCTTCACCGTCCCCGACGCCGCGGCGTACGCACGCGAGAAGAAGGTGGTCGTCCACGGCATCGCCGCGCCCGCCACCGCCGAGCGTCCCGCCGCCGCGCAGGAGTTCGAGGCCGCGGTGACCAGCACCGGCGGCATCTTCTCGATGCTCGGCGCCGACGGCAGCACCAAGGCGGTGGTCGACGCGATCGCCCGGCTCGACGCCAAGCCGATCAAGCGGCCGCCGCTGGTGCAGGTGCTCGACCGGCCGCGGCTCGGCACCGTCATCGTCGGCGTCGGCCTCGCCGGACTGGTGGTGCTGTGGGTGGCGCAGGGCGCGCTCGTGCTCCGCGACCGTCGTACCGAGGAGCGCCGATGACGACCTCGACCGCCCTCGTGCTCGCCCGCCGGGTCGGGATCGTGCTGATGTTCGTGGTGATCCTGCTGCGGCCCGGCTTCGGCCGTGCCGAGGTCCCCGCCCAGCTCTCCGACCTCGACGTCATCGTCGTCATCGACCGCACCCGCTCGATGGCGGCGCTCGACTACGACGGCAAGCAGCCCCGGATCACCGGCGCCAAGGCCGACCTGACCGCGCTCGCCGCGGCCCTGCCCGGCGCCCGGTTCGGCATGCTCGCCTTCGGCACCGACGCCCGCGTGGTGCTCCCCCTCACCACCGACAGCGCGGCCTTCGGCGCCGCGGTCGACACCCTCTACCTCGAGAGGCCCAAGGACGGCGTCGGCTCACGCGCCGACCGGCCGGTCCCCGAGCTGAAGGACCTGCTCGAGCGCTCGGCCGAGCAGGCGCCCCACCGCCGCCGGCTGGTCGTCTACGTCGGCGACGGCGAAGACACCACCACCGAGGGCGAGGACGCGTCGTACGCCGACGTGCGCGACGACGTCGCCGGCGGCGTCGTCCTCGGCTACGGCACCACCGGCGGCGCCCCGATGCCACAGGACGACCAGCTCGACGGCGACCTCGGCCTGGTCCAGGATCCCGCCACGGGCGACACCGCGCAGTCCCACGCCGACCTCGACCACCTCCAGCAGATCGCCGACGAGCTCGGCGTCCCGTTCGAGCACCGCACCCGGGCCGGCGGGATGGACGCCCTCGCGGAGTCCTTCCAGGCGTCGTACTCCGACGGCGCCGGCGGCCACCGCCGCCCGGCCAAGCACGACCTGACCTGGTTGGCCGGCGTGCTGCTGCTCGGCCTGCTCCTGCTCGAGCTGCACGCCGGCTGGCGCGCGGTCTGGTCCTCCCGGCAGGTGCTCTCCCCTCGGAAGGAGACGGCCCGATGACCAACCCCCGAGGCCGGATCCGGCTGGTCCTGCTCCTGGCCGGACTGGTGCCCGCGCTGCTGGTCGCGGCGTACGCCGTCAAGGTGGGCCTGATGCTGCAGGCCAACGCCTCGGGTCGCGACGCCTTCGACCGCGGCGACCTCGACGGCGCGGCCGCGGAGTTCGCCGGCACCCGCCGGCTGAACTGGCTCGAGCCCTGGATCGCGCCCTTCGACGAGGGCGCCGCCGAGCACGCCCAGGGCGAGTACGCCGACGCGATCGCCGCCTACCAGGCCGCGCTGGAGGACGTGCCGCGCCGCGACGAGTGCACCGTGCGGATCAACCTGGCCCTCGCCCACGAGGCCGTCGGCGACGCCGCCGTCGAGTCCGGGGCGAGCGACGAGGCCCGGTCGGCGTACCAGGCCGGGATCGAGGTCCTGGCGGCCGGCGAATGCCCGCAGGACTCCGGACGCGGCAAGGAGCAGACCGAGGACGCCGGCGCGGTCGACGAGCGGCTGCGCGCGAAGCTCGAGCAGAACCCCGAGGAGCCGCAGCAGCCCGAGGACCAGCAGCCGCCCGAGCAGCAGCAGGACCCCCAGGACCCCGGCGACTCCGACCCGCGCCGCGACCGCCTGCAGGAGCAGAACGACCGCGGCGCGGACCAGCGTCACGAGGACCAGGGGCTCTACGACGACGAGGACTACACCCGGCCCGACGCCTGGTGAGGCGGCGGGGGTCGGGTCGGGCTGGCGTGGCGTGGCTGGCGTGGCGCTGTAACACGGAGTCCGCCGCTCCTCCCGACCCCAGCACGCTGTACCGGACCCGCACAGCACCACCCGCGCGACGTCCCAGGTCAGAGAGAACAGCGGACTCCGTGTTACAAGCCCAGGCGCAGACCAGCGGCGCAAGGGAGGCGGCCCCCGGAGCTGTAACACGGAGTTCGCCGCTCCTCCCGACCCCAGCACGCTGTACCGGACCCGCACAGCACCACCCGCGCGACGTCCCAGGTCAGAAGGAACAGCGGACTCCGTGTTACAGCCCAGAGAACCAGCTCACCGCCGCCGCAGCCTCCGCAGCAGCACGATCCCGAGCAGCACCGCCACCGCGGCCCCGATCTGCTTGCCGTACGTCTTGACCAGGATCGGCAGCACCGCCGAGCCGAGGTCCAGGGCGTCGTCTCCCGCGGCGGCGACCGGCGCGGCGCCCGGCGCGGCGACCGGCGCGGGCCGGGGAGCCGGTGGGGTGGGTGCCGCGGCCGCCGGCTCGGGATCGGTCCCGGCGGCCGCGGCGTCGGTGGGCTCCTCGGTGGAGGCGGGCGCGGCCTCGGCGGCGAGGCGCTGCTCGAGGCAGGCGACGAACTGGCCGAGCAGCTTGTCGGACACGTCCTGCATCACCCCGCGCCCGAACTGCGCGGGCTTGCCGGTGATCGCGAGGTCGGTGACGACGTCGACCCGGGTGGCACCGGCGTCGGCCTCCGCCATGGTCACCGTGACGGTGGCGCCCGCGGTGCCGTTGCCGCGCTTGTCGCGGCCCTTCGCGTCGACGACGAACCGCCTGCCCGCCTCGTCGCGCTCGACGAACTTGCCGGACCCGGCGTACACCAGTGCGATCGGGCCGAGCTTGACCTTGCAGGTGCCCTCGAAGGTCGGCGCGCCGTCGTCGGCGGCGCCGACCGAGGTGACCTGGGCGCCCGGGAAGCACTCGGCGAGCGCGCCGATGTCCTGGAAGTGCGCCCAGGTCGCGTCGGGCGACGTCGGGACGGTGAAGGAGTGGCTGAGGTCCAAGGTCAGCCCCTCCCGGCTGCCGCGAGCACGGCCCGGCGGGTGAGCACCGTGGCGAGGTGGCGGCGGTAGTCGGCGTCGCCGTTGAGGTCGCTCGGCGGGTTGGTGCCGTCGGCGGCGAGCGCGGCCGCGGCGGCCACCCCCTCCTCCGTGGCGGGTACGCCGGCCAGCGCGGCCTCCGCGGCCCGGGCCCGCACCGGCGTGGAGCCCATGTTGGTCAGGCCGATGCGCGCCTCGGCGATGGTGTCGCCGTCCATCCGGACGGTCGCCGCGACCGCGACGATCGGCCACTGGTGGGCGATCCGCACGAACTTCTCGTACGCCGCGCCCCAGCCGTCGTGCTTCGGGACCCGGACCTCGGTGAGGATCTCGTCGTCGGAGATCGCGGTCTCGAAGAGGTCGACGAAGAACTCCTCGGCCGGGATCTCCCGGGTGCCACCGGGCCCCTGGACCACGAACGTCGACCCCAGCGCCAGCGCCGGCGCGCCGAGGTCGCCGGCCGGGTCGGCGTGCGCGAGCGCGCCGCCGAAGGTGCCGCGGTGGCGCACCTGGGCGTCGGCGAGGTGGGTGATCGCCTTGCTGACCAGCAGGGCGTGCTCGTGGACGAGCGGGTCCTGGCCGACGTCGTGGTGGGTGGTCATCGCGCCGATCGCGAGGTGGTCGCCGCCGTCGCGGATGCCGCGCAGCGAGGCGATCCGGCCCAGGTCGATCACCCACTCGGGCGCGTTGAGCCGCATCCGGAGCACCGGAAGGAGGCTCTGACCACCGGCGATGATCTTGGCGTCGTCGCCGTGCTCGGCGAGCGCGGCCAGCGCCTCCTCGACCGAGGCCGGGGCGACGTACTCGAAGGCTGCGGGGATCACTGGGCTGCTCCTTCCGACTCGTCGAAGTGGGGTGCGGCGGCCTGGGTCGTCTCTCCCCCGGACCCACCGCTGTTGATCGCCCGCCAGACCCGTTCGGGCGTGCAGGGCATCGCGACGTCGTGGACGCCGTAGGGACGCAGCGCGTCGACCACCGCGTTGACCACCGCCGGGGTGGAGGCGATGGTGCCGGCCTCACCGACGCCCTTGGTGCCGAGCGAGTTGGTCGTCGCCGGCGAGGTGGTGTGGTCGAGGTCGAAGCTGATCGTGTCGGCCGCGGTGGGCAGCAGGTAGTCGACGAACGACCCGGTCACCAGGGTGCCGTTGTCGTCGTAGACCGCCTCCTCCCACAGCGCCTGGGCGATGCCCTGGACCAGCCCACCGTGGACCTGGCCGGACACGATGAGCGGGTTGATGACGTTGCCGATGTCGTCGCAGCAGGCGTACTTGCGCATCCGCACCTGCCCTGTCTCGGTGTCGATCTCGACCGCGCACAGGTGGGTGCCGTGGGGGTAGTTGAAGTTGACGGGGTCGTAGGTCGCCTCCGAGTCGATCGACGCCTCGACGCCGTCGGGGAGGTTGTGGGCGGCGAAGACGGCGGTGGCGATCTCGGTGATCGCCATGCCCTGGTCGGTGCCCCTGACGGTGAACCGGCCGTCGCTGAACTCGAGGTCGTCGGCGGAGGCCTCGAGCAGGTGGGCCGCGACAGGCCGGGCCTTCTCGATCACCTTGTCGACGGCCCGCACCAGGGCCTCTCCGCCGACGACCAGGCTGCGGGACCCGTAGGTGTCCAGGCCCTTGTGGGAGATCTGGGTGTCGCCGTGCAGCACCTCGACGTCCTCGAAGGGCACGCCGAGCCGGTCGGCCACGATCTGGCTGAACGCCGTCTCGTGCCCCTGCCCGTGGGCCGACGCCCCGGTCACCACCTCGACCTTGCCGGTCGCGAGCATCCGGATCTCGGCGTGCTCCCAGCCGCCGGCGCCGTAGTTGAGGCTGCCGAGGACCCGGGACGGCGCGAGGCCGCACATCTCGGTGAAGGTCGACACGCCGAGACCGAGCTGGACGCGGTCGCCGCGGGCGCGGCGCTCGGCCTGCTCGGCGCGCAGCTCGTCGTAGCCGAACATCTCCTTGGCGCGCGCGGTGGCGGCCTCGTAGTTGCCGGAGTCGTACTCGAGGCCGGCCACCGTGGTGAACGGGAACTCCTCGTGCTTGATCCAGTTCAGCTCACGGACCTCGAGCGGGTCCTTGCCGAGCTCGTGGGCCAGCTCGTCCATCAGCCGCTCGATCGCGAAGGTCGCCTCGGGCCGGCCGGCGCCGCGGTAGGCGTCGGTCCAGGTCTTGTTGGTGAGGACGTTCGTGGTCTGGAACTGGTACGCCGGGAACTTGTAGATCGCGTTGAACATGAACGCCCCGAGCACCGGCACGCCGCCGCCGACGATGGCGACGTACGCACCGAGGTCGGCGAGCAGGTCGACCTTGAGGCCGGTGACGTGGCCGTCCTTGGTGGCGGCGAGGGTGAGCCGCTGCCACTGGTCGCGGCCGTGGTGGGCGGTGAGCAGGGACTCGCTGCGGGTCTCGGTGAACTTCACCGGCTTGCCGAGCTTGCGGGCCACCGCGAAGGCGATCATCTCCTCCGGGGTCTGCTGCAGCTTGCCGCCGAAGCCGCCGCCCACGTCGGGCGCGATCACCCGGATCTTCGACTCCGGTACGCCGGTCGTGGCGGCGATCGCGAAGCGAAGGATGTGGGGCACCTGGGTCGCCGACCACACCGTGATCTGCTCGCCCGTCGGGTCCACGACCACGCTCCGGGGCTCCATGAACGCCGGGATCAGCCGCTGCTGGCGGTACTCCCGCTCGATCACGATGCCGTTCTCGCGCGCCTCGGCGATGGCCTGCTCGACGTCGCCGCCGGTGCCGGCCTCGGCCGAGTCGAAGCGCCACACGGCGCTGACGTTGGTGCCGAGGTCGGGGTGCGCGAGGACCGTGTTCTCCGCGGCCTCCTTGAGGTCGAGCGCCGCCGGCAGCTCCTCGTAGTCGACCTCGACCAGCTCGGCGGCGTCCCGCGCCTCGGCGGCGCTGCGCGCCACCACGACCGCCACCGTCTCGCCCGCGAAGGCGACCCGGTCGGTCGGCATCGGCAGGTGGGCCGGCGTCACCTGGTCGGGTACGACGGGCCACGCGTTGATGCACGCGCCCTGGCCCTCGCCGAGATCGGCTCCGGTGAACACGGCCACGACGTTGGGGCCGGCCTTGGCCGCGGCGGTGTCGATGCCCGTGATCCGCGCGTGCGGGAACGGGCTGCGCACCATCGCCAGGTGCAGCATGCCCGGCAGCGTGATGTTGTCGGTCCAGCGGGTGCGGCCGGTGATCAGGCGCTGGTCCTCCTTGCGCCGACGGTCGCGCCCGATCTCGCCCTGGGTGGGCTCCTGGGTCGCGGTCATGCCTGGGCCTCGCTCCCGGTCGTCGTACCGGCGGCGTGCTGCACCGCGCGGACGATGTTGTGGTACCCGGTGCAGCGGCACAGGTTGCCTTCGAGACCGAGGCGGATCGCCTCCTCCGACGGGCTCGGGTTCTCGGCCAGCAGGTCGACGGTCTGCATGATCATGCCGGGCGTGCAGAAGCCGCACTGCAGGCCGTGACACTCGCGGAAGGCCTCCTGCACCGGGTGCAGGGCGCCGTCCTCGCCGGCCAGCCCCTCGATGGTGGTGACGGTGCCGCCGTCGGCCTGGACGGCCAGCACGTTGCAGGACTTCACGCTCCTGCCGTCGAGGTGGACCGTGCAGGCACCGCAGTTGCTGGTGTCGCAACCGATGACGGTGCCGGTCTTGCCGAGCTTCTCGCGCAGGTACTGCACCAGCAGCATCCGCGGTTCGACGTCGTCGGCCACCTGCTGGCCGTCGACGGTGAGGCTGATCCGGGTCATGACTCTCCCTTGAGCGTGCGGGACCTGTGACCCGGCTCACGCTAGGGAGGGGTGGTTGGTGGTGGGTTGGTGAGCGCCGAAATGCGTTGTGCTGCGCTCAGCACTCACCAGGTGAGTGCCGAGCGCAGCACAGTGGAACGCGCGGCAGGTATCAGCCGAGGTCGACGATCGCGGCCACGGGGCCGCCACCCTCCGGGCCCTGGTGGGCGGCGGAGACCGAGACGAACACAGCGGGGTCGCCGGTCACGGCAGCGGTGACGCCACCGACGCAGGACTTGATCTGGCGGTGCCAGTGCACGTCGGAGTCGTCGAGCATGGCGTTGCGGCGGCCGCGGACCTCGCCGTTCTGGGAGGCCTCGCACTTGAGGAAGACGTTGACCAGGCGGCCCTGGAGGTCCGAGGAGTGCGGGCGCTCGGGGAGGTCGAGGCCGGCGTCCTTGATGGCGTTCCAGATGCCGTCCTGGTCGAGGGCGTCGTTCATCACCGAGTGGCCGATGCGGTAGCGACCGCCGACGCCCGTGGCGTTGCCGACGACGACGATCTGGGCCTGGTCCAGCTCGACACCCGAGGAGCAGGAGGCGACCGAGGAGTACAGGTCGCGGTTCTTCATGACGTCCTCGTCGCTCGGCATCTCGATCTCGCCGAGGGCGACGGCGATGCCGAGGCCGGTGACGCCGTTGGACAGGTCCATCGACTCGTGGGTGTGCTCGGTCCAGACCTCCTTGCCGCGGCTGTGGGCGTCGCGGATGGTGTGGATGGTGAGCAGCGGGGTCTTGGTCTGCACGTAGTGCACGTCGGCCGGGTCGGTGATGCCGGCGCGCTCCATGGCGACCTTCACGCCGGCGGCGACCTTCTCGATCATCGCGACGTACCCGATCTCCTCGGGCAGGATCGGCTCGCTCATCGCGAAGCCGACGGTGAGGCGCTGCTCCTCGCGGCTCGGGTCGTCCTCGGCGACGTCGGTGGTCGCGAAGATGGTGGCGTGGGGGCTGATCACGCCGTCGGTGCCGCCGGACCACACGATCGGGACCTGCTTGACCTGGTCGGCGGGCGCGCCCTTCTCGACGAGCACCTCACGGAAGGCACGGTCGGCGATGATCCGGGTGTAGTCGTTCACCCCGCCGTTGCCCTCGGTCTTGCCGATGATCGCGATGACGCGGTCGGCCTTGAAGACGCCGTCGTCGATGAGCTTGGCCAGCTCCGAGGCGTCGGCGACGGAGTGGATCGGGACCTTGCGGACCTCGATGGCAGAAGGCATGTGCGGGCTTCCTTTCAGTTCTTCAGTTGGGGGTGACGATGGTTCCGGCGCGGCCCTCGGCGGCCGCGAGGATGCTGCCGAGGTCGGTGATGACGCCGCGGCGGCCGGAGTTGGCGACGAAGCGGCAGACCGCGTCGACCTTGGGTCCCATGGAGCCGCCGGCGAAGTGGCCGTCGGCTGCGTACTTCCGCATCTGGTCGAGGGTGACCTCGCCGATGTCGGCGGCGTCGGGGGTACCGAAGCCGAGGACCGCGTGCGCGACGTCGGTGGCGATGACGAGGAGGTCGACCTCGATCGCCTGGGCGAGCAGGGCCGCGCCCAGGTCCTTGTCGATGACGGCCTCGACGCCGCTCAGGCTGCCGTCGGCGTGGCGCACGGTGGGGATGCCGCCGCCGCCGTTGGCGATCACGACGAAGCCGGCCTCGACGAGCGCGACCGCCGCGGGGGCGTCGAGCACCTCGAGCGGCTCGGGCGAGGCGACGACGCGCCGCCAGCCGCGCTCGCCGCGGTCCTCCCAGGTCTCGCCGTGCTCGATCATGGTGCGCGCCTCGTCGGCCGAGAGGTAGCGGCCGACCGGCTTGCTCGGCGCCGCGAAGGCGGGGTCGGCGGCGTCGACGCGGGTGCGGGTGACCAGCGCGGCCGTGGGCCGGGTCAGGCCGCGGGCGGCGAGCGCCCCGTCGAGGGCGTTCATCAGGATGTCGCCGAGGGTGCCCTGGGTCTGGGCGCCGCACCAGTCCAGCGGCACCGGAGGTACGACGGTCGCCGCCAGCTCGTTCTTCACCAGCAGGTTGCCGACCTGGGGGCCGTTGCCGTGGGTGATGACGACGTCGACTCCCGCCGCGACCAGGTCGGCCACGGCTTCCATCGCCTCGGTCGCGGCCGCGATCTGGTCCTCCGGACGGGCCTTGCCGTCAGGGGACGTCATCGCGTTGCCGCCGAGCGCCAGCAGGATCCTCATGCAGCGAACCTAGTGAGCCGGATCACCGTCGTTCATCGTGAGGATCAGCCAACACGGGCCCTCAAGCCTGGCAACTCCTGCCAGCCGCGCCATCGCCCAGCTCCCGGCGCAGCACCTCGGCAACCCCGGTGGGCGCGCGGCCGAGCAGCGCACCGAGCGGGACGCCGCCGGTGGGCAGCCCGTGGTCGTCGTAGTAGTCGAACATCGCCCGCAGCCACGGGTGGACGTCGGCGTCGGCGGGGACCCGCCGCGCGGAGACGCCGGCCGCGGCCGCGATGTCGGCGATGGTGACCAGGTCCGGGCCGCCGAGCTCGTAGGTCGCCCCGACGTGCCCCGGCCCGGTCAGCACCGCGGCGGTGGCCGCCGCGACGTCGAGCAGGTCGACCATCCCGAACGGCCGGTCCACGGCGTAGGGCACCTCCAGCACGCCCGACTCCTCGGCGGCGCGCAGCGCGGGCAGCAGGTTCTGGGTGTAGGCGCAGGGCTGGAGGATCGTCCAGTCCAGGCCGGCCCGCCGGACCAGGTCCTCCGAGACCGCCTTGCCGAGGTGGTGCGGCATCGCCGGCACGTAGGGCGAGGCGACCGAGTGGTAGACCAGCCGTCCGACCCCCGCCTCCCGCGCGGCGGCGAGCACCGTGGTGACGTAGGCGGGCTCGTCGGGATGCAGGTTGGGGGCGATGACGTGCACGGCGTCCGCGCCGGCGAGGGCGGCCGGGAGGTCGTCGAACGCGGCCCGGCCCAGGGGGCGTGTCGCCACGCCCACCTGGGCCAGGGCCGCACCGACGGCGCGGCCGGTCTTGCCGGATCCCCCGAGGATCGCGACCTTCATCGTCACTGCCTCAGAGCACGTCCACCGCGGCCGCGGCGGCGCCACCGGCGAGCACGCCGTAGCCCGGACCGCGGTCGAAGAAGGCGTCGTCGTCGGCCGGGGCCGGCCGGGAGGCCCGCTCCGCGGCGGTGGCGGCGGCGTCGTACGCGAGGCTGTCGTCGTCGAGCGAGCCGGTGAGGACCACGCCGTAGTCGGCGAGGGCCGCCTCGGCGGAGACCTTGCGCCACACGACGTCGCGCACCACGAGCTCGGGGTCGCGGTCGAGCGGGTTGCCCCAGCCGCCGCCGCCCGTCGTACGGATCCGGATCGTCTCGCCGGCCACCACGGGCTCGGCGTCGGCGAGGGCGTCGACCTCGCGCTCGTTGGGGCCGCCCGGGTCGATGGTCACCTGGAACGGCTTGCCCGCCTTGCCGCCCTTCACGCCCCAGCAGGCGAGGATCGAGCGGTCCGCGATGGACATGAAGTTGGCGTCCTTGAGCATCCGGATGTGCTTCTCGTAGCCCAGCCCGCCGCGGAACTGGCCGGCGCCGCCGGAGTCCATGGCGAGGCCGAGCGACTCGACCACGAACGGGAAGCGCGACTCGGTGAACTCCGTGGGGAGGTTCCGCGAGTCCGGTACGACGTGGATGGTGTCCTCGCCGTCGGCGTAGTAGCGACCGCCCGAGCCGCCACCGAGCACCTCGCGCATGAGGTACGAGCGGCCCTCGAGGTCCTCGCCGTAGACGCCGGTGTAGCGGATCGTCTCCTGGTCGGCGGGCATCTTGCCGTCGACCGCCTTGGCGATCACGCCGGCGAGCACGCCGAGCAGGCGCAGGATGACGAAGGTGCGAGCGTTCGTCGGCGCCGGGAAGACCGGCGTGAGCAGGGTGCCCGGCGGGGGGAACCTCATCTCGATGAGCGGCACCACGCCCTCGTTGACGTCGAGCTCGGCCATCCGCTCGGGGGTGTCGGCGAGGTTGCGCAGGATCGGCGCCAGCCACTTCTTGAGGAAGACGCCGTCGGAGTAGTCACCGCAGTGGTTGATCGGGCCCTTGGCCTGCGGGCCGGTGCCGTCGAAGTCGAGGATCAGCCGCTCGCCCTCGGGATCGTCGGCCGCGGTGCGGGTCAGCGTGATCCGCTGGGTGTGCAGCTGCGGCTCGTCGACGCCGTCGTGCTCGGCGTAGTCCTCCCAGGTCCAGGAGCCGACCGGGATCTTGGAGAGGATCTCGCGCCGGTAGGTCTCGGTGGAGCGGTCGATGACCGCGTCGAAGCAGGCCTCGACGGTCTCGATGCCGTAGCGGTCGAACAGCTCGCCCAGCCGCCGGGCGCCCATCAGGCAGGCCGAGCACTCGGCGTCGAGGTCGGCGGCCAGCGACTCGGGCATCCGCGAGTTGCGAGTCATGATCCGCAGCGCGGCCTTGTTGGGCACGCCCGCGTCCCACAGCTTGATCGGGGGGACGGCGAGGCCCTCCTCGAACACGCTGGTGGCGTGGGACGGCATCGAGCCGGGCACCGCGCCGCCGATGTCGTCGTGGTGGCCGAAGGCCTGGATGAAGCCGACGACGCGCCGCTCCCCTTCCGGACCGGCGAACACCGGGACGGTGACGCACAGGTCGGGGAGGTGGCCGATCCCGCCCTCGGACAGGTAGACGTCGTTGTGGAAGAAGACGTCCCCCTCCTGCATCTCCTCGATCGGGAAGTCCCGGGCGACCGGGTGCACGAGCGCGGAGTACGAGCGACCGGTGAGCTTGCGCAGCAGCCGGTCGTGGATGCCGGCGCGGAAGTCGTGCGCGTCGCGGATCATCGGGCTGCGCGAGGTGCGCGCGATGGCGGTCTCGACCTCGTGCTCGACGGCCGCGAGCGAGCCCTGGACGATCTCGACGAGCACCGGGTCGGCACTGCGGCCGGCGTCGGCGGTCAGCGTCCCGAACGGGAACTGGGTGGGCGCCCGGCGCGAGCCGGTGTGGGTGTCGTGCGCGTGGTCGGCAGGTGCGGCGCCGTTGTGGATGGTCTGGCAGCTCAGGCACATGTCAGCTCTCCTCCGAGCGCGTCACGATGATGTTGGCGTAGTCGTCGACCCGGGCGGTGAAGCCGGGGTGGACGGGGACGGTGGAGCCGAACTCCTCGATGATCACCGGGCCGGTGAGCACCTGGCCGGCGGGCAGGTCGGGGCGCCAGAAGATGGGCGTCTCGACGTACCCGGCATCGGCGTCGAAGCAGATCGAGCGCGTGCCCGTGGGCTGCGGCTCCGGCTTCGCCTCGTCGGCGCGGAGGATCTCGGGGCGCTTGATCGGGCCGACGCCCGAGACCCGGAGGTTGACGATCTCGACCTGCTGCGAGGCGTCGCCGGAGAAGTCGTAGCCGTAGAGCACCTTGTGCTCGGCGTGGAAGCGGTCGGCGACCGCGGTCAGGGTCTCGGTGCTGACCGGACCGTCGGGGACGCCGACCCGGACCTCGAAGGCCTGGCCGAAGTAGCGGACGTCGGCGGTACGCACGAAGACGTGGTCGGCCTCGGCGAAGCCCTCCTTGCTGAGGGCCTCCCCGGCACGGGCCTGCAGGACGTCGTACTCGCGCTGGAGGTCGGGGGTGTCGACGTTCTCCTGGAGCGCGACGTGGGTCTGCACGTAGTCGTTCTTGACGTCGACGGTGAGCAGGCCGAACGCCGAGACGTTGCCCGGGTTCGGCGGGACCAGCACGGTCGGGACGTTGAGGATGTCCATCAGCCGGCACAGCAGCAGCGAGCCGGAGCCACCGAACGTCGTCAGCGTGAAGTCACGCACGTCGAGACCGCGCTTGACGGTGACCTGGCGCAGCGCGTTGGCCTGGTTCCACGCGGAGATCTCCAGGATGCCGGTGGCGCACGCCTCGGCGGAGATGCCGAGCTTGCCGGCCAGCTGCTGGATCGCCGCGCTCGCCGCGTCGACGTCGAGCGGGATCTCGCCACCGAGCAGGTGGGGAGGGATCCGGCCGAGGAAGACGTGGGCGTCGGTGATGGTGACCTCGCTGCCGCCCTTGCGGTAGCAGATCGGGCCCGGGTCGGCGCCGGCCGAGTGGGGGCCGACCTTGAGCGTGCCCTCGGGCGAGAGCCACGCGATCGAGCCGCCGCCGGCACCGACGGTGACGACGTCGATCATCGGGATCTTGGACGGGTAGACGCCGACGCTGCCCTCGGTGGTCAGCGTGGGGTCGCCGTCGATGACCACGGAGACGTCGGTCGACGTACCGCCGCCGTCGGAGGTGAGCACCTTGTCGAAGCCCGCGACCTTGGCGATCAGCGCCGCGCCGAGCGCGCCGGCGGCCGGGCCGGACAGCACGGTGGTGATCGGCTGGTGGACGACCTCGTCGGCCGAGAGCACACCGCCGTTGGACTTCATCACGTAGAACGGGATGGTCCGGCCGCTCTGGGTGGCGAGCCGGTCCTTGATGTTGTTGACGTAGCGGCTGAGCTTGGGCTTGACCGCGGCGTCGACGAGCGTGGTCATCGAGCGCTCGTACTCGCGGTACTCGCGCAGCACCTCGCTCGAGATCGAGACGACGGCGTCGGGGTGCTCCTCGGCGAGGATCTCGCGCATCCGCTCCTCGTGCGCCGGGTTGGCGTACGCGTGCAGGAAGCAGACCCCCAGCGTGTCGATGCCCTTGGCCTTGAACCAGCGCGCGACCGCGCGGGCGCCGTCCTCGTCGAACGGGCGGATCTCGGCGCCGGTGAAGTCCAGGCGACCCCCGACGCCCTTGACCAGCTCACGGGGCACGATGCGGTCGGGCTTCACCCAGAAGTACGAGTTGCCGTAGCCGTCGGGCACCGACTGCCGGGCGATCTCGAGCATCGCCTCGTAGCCCTCGGTGGTGATGAAGCCGAGGGCGTCCACCTTGCCCTCGAGCAGCTGGTTGGTCGCGACCGTGGTGCCGTGGCTGACGGCGACGACGTCGTCGAACTCCGCCCCCGCGATCCCCAGCACCTTGTCGATGCCCGCCAGGAACCCGTCGGCCGGGTTCCCCGGCGTGCTGGGGGTCTTGGTGGTGACGACCTCACCGCTGTCCTCGTCGAAGGCAACGACGTCGGTGAACGTGCCGCCCGTGTCGATGCCGATCCTGATCCGCCTCGCTGTCATGACTCACATTCAAGTGAGCCAGGTCGCGCTGCACGACGGCATCATCTGCCGATGGATCGGGAGATCGTGGGCAGATGTTGCCTGCTGCCTCGGCCAGCTCGGAAAGTGCAACACGTCGTCCACCCGACTACCGGGCCCCTGTCAGCAGAAAAGCGCTCGTTTCGGGCCTCTGGATGCTGAGAACGACCGTGGAGTCGGGCGGACGACGTGTTACATCCCGAGCGCCCGCGACGCCACCGCTCAGCGCGCGGCCAGCTCCTCGACCGCGGCGGCGACCTCCAGCAGCCGCAGGTCGGCGCCGTGCCGGGCCACCAGCTGCACGCCGACCGGGAGCCCGGTGGAGGTGGTGCCGAAGGGCACCGAGATCGCGGGGCAGCCGGTGACGGTGATGAAGTACGCCGACCGCATCCAGTCCAGGTAGGTCGCCATCGGAGCGCCGTTGATCTCGGTCGGGAACTCCTGCGTCGCCGGGAACGGCGGCACCTGCGAGACCGGGAGCACGAGCACGTCGTAGGACCCGAAGAAGGTCCGCATGGTCTCCGACAGCGCCGTGCGCTGGGTGTACGCGCGGGCGACGTCGGCGCCGGTGAGGGACTCCCCCGCCCGGATGTTGTCGGCCAGCGACTGCTTGAACGAGTCCGGGTGGGCGGCCAGCAGGCGGCCGAGCTTGGCCTGGAAGTGCCAGGCGCGCAGCGTGCGGAAGGTGTCGTCGGCGAGGGACAGGTCCGGCGCCGCGCCGGACACGGAGGCCCCGGCGGAGGCGAGCGCGGCACCCGCCGCCTCGACCACCGCGGCGACCTCGTGGTCGACGGCGAAGGCGCCGTCGAGGTCGACGCTCAGCGCGACGCGCAGGCCGGCCAGCGACGCGACGCCCGGCGACGCGAACGTCGCCCCCGGCTGACCCAGCGCCTGCGGCGCCCGCGGGTCGGGCCCGGCCATGACCGAGAGCAGCAGCGCCAGGTCGCCGACGTTGCGGGCCATCGGGCCGCCGACGGAGGTGGTCTCCCACTGGTTGTAGAGCGGCCACTCCGGCACCCGGCCCAGGCTGGGCCGCATCCCGACGACGCCACAGAAGGACGCCGGGTTGCGCAGCGAGCCGCCCATGTCGGAGCCGTCGGCGAGCGGGACCATGCCGGCCGCCAGCGCGCAGGCCGCTCCCCCGCTCGAGCCGCCCGCGGAGCGGGTGGGGTCGACCGGGTTGAGGGTGGTGCCGAAGACCGGGTTGAAGGTGTGGGAGCCGGCCGCGAACTCCGGGACGTTGGTCTTGCCGATCGTCACCGCCCCGGCGGCGCGCACCCGCTCGACGATCAGCTCGTCGTGCTCGGGCACGTTGTCCGCCATCACCGGCGACCCGTACGTCGTGCGCCAGCCGCCGACCGCGTGGGTGTCCTTGAACGCGAACGGCAGGCCGTGCAAGGGCCCGACCTCGGCTCCCGAGGCGAGCGCCTCGTCGGCGGCGGCAGCCCCCGAGCGGGCGCGCTCCTCGTCGAGCGAGACGATCGCGTTCAGCTCGGGGTTGCGCTCGGCGATCCGGTCGAGGTGGAGCTCGAGCAGCTCGCGCGCCGAGATCTCCCGCTCCCGGACGGCGGCCGCCTGCTCCCGCGCGGTCGAGTCGACCGACAGCGCGTTGCCGGAGGTCATCGCCGACGGCCCAGCAGCCCGCCCACGATGACGCCGGCGAGCACCAGGCCACCGCCGACGGCGACGCCCAGCAGGAACGACTCCCCGCCCACGGCCGGGCCCGACGAGGCGGCAGCCTTGGCCGGAGCCGCGAACACCGGCGCCCCTTCCGCCGACACCGTCGGCTCGGCCGCCGCCACCTCGGCCGGCAGTCCGTTGGCGATGACCTTCTCGACGTTGCCGAAGAACTCGGCCGCCATCCGCCGCGAGACGCTGGTCAGCATCCGCTGGCCGACGCCGCCGATCATGCCGCCCACGACGGCGTCCGCGTCGTAGGAGAGGACCGTCTGGTCACCGGACGAGGCGAAGGTGACGAGCACCGTCGCGTCGATCGTGCCCGGCGCACCCGCGCCCTTGAGCTTCATGGTCAGCCCCTCGCCCTTGCGCAGGTCCTCCAGCACGCAGGAGCCGCTGTAGGTGCCGCGGATCGCCGCGACGCCCGCGCTGACCGTCATCGCGTAGGCGTTCTCACCGGTCGCCTCGAGCTGCTCGCAGCCCGGGATCGTGGCCACCAGCACCCGCGGGTCGAGGATCGCGTCCCAGACCTTCTCGACGGGCGCGGCGATGGTGTTCTGACCGGAGATCTTCACTTCGACTCCTGAGCGTGGGCCGCGCGGAGCGCGAACAGCTCCGACGGCGAGATGGGCATGGCGGTGATGGGCAGCCGCTCGGCGTCCTCGATGGCGGCGGCGAAGGCGGCGGACCCGGGGATCACGCCGGCCTCGCCCGCGCCCTTGATGCCGAGCGGGTTGAGCGGAGACGGGGTCTCCAGGTGGTCAATCTCGATGCTCTCGGGCACCTCGGTGACATAGGGCATCAGGAAGTCCATGAAGGAGGCGTTGAGCAGCTGGCCGGACTCGTCGTAGGCCATCCGCTCGTAGAGCGCGCCGCCGACACCCTGCGCGACACCGCCGTGGATCTGGCCCTCGACGATCATCGGATTGATCAGGTGGCCGCAGTCGTGGACGACGGCGTACTTGAGGATCCGGATCTCGGCGGTCTCGACGTCGGTCTCGACGATCACGGCGTGCATGCCGGAGGCGAAGGTCGAGCGCGGCGGCGAGTAGAAGTCCTTGCCCTCCAGGCCCGGCTCGTCGTCCTCGGCCACCGGCGGCTTCGTCGGGTCGCCGACGTTGAACTGGGTGGCGGCCTTGGACGCCTCGTCGAAGGCGTAGCGCAGCGGGTTGGACAAGACGGCGACCGTGCCCAGCGGGATGGACGAGTCGGTGCCCTTGACGCTGACGACGCCGTCGACGATCTCGAGGTCGTCGACGTCGGCCTCGAGCGCGTCGGCCGCGATCCGCAGCGCCTTCTCCTTGGCCCGCTTGGCGGCCAGGTGGATCGCCGAGCCGCTCATCACGGCGGCCCGCGAGGCGAAGGTGCCCACGGCGTAGGCCATCCGGCGGGTGTCGCCGGTGGTGATCTCGACGTCCTCGAACCGCACGCCGAGCTCGTCGGCCACGATCTGCGCGAACGCCGTCTGGTGGCCCTGGCCCTGCGAGGTGAGTCCGGTCGCGACCTTGACCTTGCCCGACGTCTCGATGTGGACGTGCGCGCCCTCGTAGGGGCCCACGCCGGTGCCCTCGACGTAGCAGGCCAGGCCGAGGCCGACCCGCTTGCCCTCGGCGGCCTTCTCGGCGCGGAAGCCCTCGAAGCCGTCCCAGTCGACGAGCTCCTTGATCTTGTCGAGCATGGCCGGGTAGTCGCCGGAGTCGTAGATCAGCTCCCGGCCGTCCTGGAAGATCAGGCCCTGGTCGTAGGGGAACTCGTCGGGCTGGATGAAGTTGGCCGCGCGGACGTCGGCCCGGTCCTTGCCGAGCTCGGCCGCGATCGCGTCCATGGTCCGCTCCATCACGAAGCAGCCCTGCGGCCGGCCCGCGCCCCGGTAGGGGGTGACGATGACGGTGTTGGTGTAGAGCGAGTCGAAGCGCACCCGGTAGGCGCCCGGCTTGTAGGGCCCGAGCAGCTGGGTCGAGGTGATGATCGGGACGATCAGGCCGTACGGCGTGTAGGCGCCGTTGTCGTGCCAGAACCGCACGTCGAGCCCGAGCACCCGGCCCTCGTCGTCGAAGCCGACCTCGACGTGGTGCGTCTGGGCCCGCTCGTGGGCCGCGGAGATGAAGTGCTCGCGCCGGTCCTCGGTGAACTTCACCGCGCGCCCGAGCTTCTGCGCGGCGAGCGGGACGAGGAGCTCCTCGGGCCACGGGTGCACGATCTTGACGCCGAAGCCGCCGCCCACGTCGGGCGTGATCACGTCGACCTGGCCGAGGTCGAGGCCGAGCTTGGCCGCGACGGCGGCGCGCACGCCGGTGGAGGTCTGGGTCGAGGTCCACACCTGGAGCCGGTTCTGGTCGGGGTCCCAGCGGGCGACGGTGCCGCGACCCTCCATCGGCATGCAGGCGCTGCGCTCGATCTGGAGGTCGAGCGAGAGCGTGTGGGGCGCGGCCGCGATGGCCGCGGGGGCGTCGCCGTGGGACTGCTCCATGCGCGCGGCCACGTTGCCGGGGACGTCGTCGTGGACCAGGTTCGCGCCCGAGCGGGCCGCCTCCACGCCGACCACGGCGGGCAGCAGCTCGTACTCGACGACGATCCGGGCGAGCGCGTCCTCCGCGAGGTAGCGGTCGTCGGCGACCACGAAGGCGATCGCCTCGCCGACGTAGTTGACCTCGTCCTTGGCCAGCGCGTACTGCGTGCGGCCGTGGGTCAGCGTGGGGTGCGGGATGAGCAGCGGCAGCGGCTCGGCCATCGCGCCCTCGAGGTCGTCGTAGGTCCACACGGCGTGGACGCCCTCGACGTCGAGCACCGCGTCGACGTCGATCGACAGGATCCGGGCGTGGGCGTGGGGGCTGCGGAGGACGGCGGTGTGCAGCGCGTCGAGCGCGACGTCGTCGACGTAGCGCCCGGTGCCGCGGACCAGCCGGTCGTCCTCGACGCGCTGGACCTTCGCGCCCATCATCTTGGTGGTCATGCGGCACCACCCTCGCGCTCGTCGCGGGCCAGCTCGGCGGCGCGGCACACCGCCTTGACGATGTTCTGGTAGCCCGTGCAGCGACACAGGTTGCCGGCGACCATGTCGCGCGCCTCGTCCTCGCTGGGCTCGGGGTTCTCGGCGATGCCGGCCGTGATCGTGGTCAGGAAGCCCGGCGTGCAGAAGCCGCACTGCAGGCCGTGGCACTCGCGGAAGGCCTGCTGCACCGGCCCCAGCGAGCCGTCCGGCCTGGCCAGGCCCTCGACCGTGGTCACCTCGTGGCCCGCGGCCGATACCGCGAACATGAGACAGCTGCGCATCGGCTGGCCGTCGACCAGGACGGTGCACGCACCGCAGACGCCGTGCTCGCAGCCGACGTGGGTGCCGGTCAGGCCGAGGTCGTGGCGCAGCGCGTCGGAGAGGAGCCGGCGGGCGGGCACCGCCGCCGTGTGCTCGACCCCGTTGACGTTCAGCCGGATCTCGTGGATCTGC
The DNA here is from genome assembly GCF_016907515.1 of Nocardioides nitrophenolicus. NCBI lineage: Bacteria > Bacillati > Actinomycetota > Actinomycetes > Propionibacteriales > Nocardioidaceae > Nocardioides > Nocardioides nitrophenolicus. The sequence continues at coordinate 4,205,718 of NZ_JAFBBY010000001.1, read as the reverse complement.
TCGGTCACGACTGCTGCTCCTCACGAGCGTTCTGGTAGGCCGCGGTCACGACCCGCGCGGTGAGCACCCGGGCGAGGTGCGCGCGGTAGTCGGCCGTGGCGTGGATGTCGGTCTCCGGCTCGAGGACGGCGAGCGCCGCCTCGGCCGCCCGGGCCAGCGACGCGTCGGTGACCTCGCCGCCCAGCGCGTCGGTCAGGTCGACCACGGCCGGGATGTCGGACACGGAGAGGTAGCCGGCCTTCGCCGACACCACCCGGTCGCCGGCGACGGTCACGACCGCCGCGACGCCGCACATCGCGTAGTCGCCGTGGCGGCGGGCGATCTCCTCGAAGGCCACGCCCGTGTCGGCCGCGAGGGCCGGGAAGAAGGCCTCGACCGCGATCTCGTCGTGGTGCAGGCTCGACTCGAGCGGGCCGACGTACAGCTCGGCGACCGGGATGGTCCGCCGCCCGCCGGGACCGACGACGTCGAGCGAGCCGCCGAGCAGCTGCAGCACCATCGGCATCTCGGCCGCGGCGTCCGCGTGGACCAGCGAGCCGACGGTCGTGCCGCGGTTGCGGATGGTCGCGTGGGCGACATTGGCCAGCGCCTTGGTCACCAGCGGCTGGACCCGCGCCACGTCGGCGTCTGCGAGCACCCGGGCGTGCCGGGCGAGTGCGCCCACCCGCACGCCCTCGGCGTCGACGCGGACGTGGTCGAGGTCCGGCAGCTCGTTGATGTCGACGAGCACGGCCGGCGCCGCCAGCCGCATCGACAGCAGCGGGACCAGGCTCTGCCCGCCCGCCAGGACCTTGGCTTCCGGGTGCCCGGCCAGGGCCTGGAGGGCTTCCTCCAGGGACCCCGGCCGGACGTAGTCGAACGGTGCTGGCTTCACAGCCTCTTGGTCACCTCTCCCGAAGTGGCGTCGGTGGAACGTCCCTTCACGGCGTGGAAGAAGACGATGACGAGGATCGTGCCGAGGGCGATGCCGCCGAGCTCGAAGTCGTCGGTGACCTTGAGCGTGACGCCGCCGATGCCGGCGATCAGGCCGCCGGCCAGGCCGACCATGTTGACCGGGTTGCCGAAGTCGACGTTGTTCTCGACCCAGATCTTGGCGCCGACCAGGCCGATCATGCCGTAGAGGACGACGGTGATGCCGCCCAGGACGCCGCCCGGGGTGGCGTTGACGATCGCGCCGAACTTCGGGCACAGGCCGAGCAGGATGGCGACGATGCCGGCGACGTAGTAGGCGGCCGTCGAGTAGACCTTGGTCGCGCCCATGACGCCGATGTTCTCGGCGTACGTCGTGGTCGGCGAGCCGCCGAAGACGCTGGCGAACGCGGTGGCGGCGCCGTCGGCGGCGATCGCGCGGCCCATGTACGGGTCGAGGTTCTCGCCGGTCATCTCGGCGACGGCCTTGACGTGACCGGTGTTCTCGGCGATCAGGGCGATCACGCCCGGGAGGACCAGCAGGATGAAGGTCATCGAGAAGCTGGGGCCGTGGACGACCGAGACGCCGTCGGCGAGCTTGCCGCTCGGGAAGCCGATCCAGTCGGCGGTCTTCACACCGGCCCAGGAGACGCGGTCGTGGGCGACCGCCTCGCCGCCGGAGACCGGCGTCACCGAGGTGATCGCGCCGAACAGCTTGTCGGCGAAGAAGGAGACGAGGTAGCCGAAGATGAGGGCCAGGAAGACCGCGATCCGGGACCAGAAGCCCGGCAGCAGCACCGCCGCACAGACCATGAACGCCGCGGTGGCGAGCGCGATCCACTGGTCCTGGGGCCAGTAGACGCCCGCGACGACCGGCGCCAGGTTGAAGCCGATCAGCATGACCACCGCGCCGGTGACGGCGGGCGGCAGGATCTTGTGGATCAGGCCGGCGCCCGCGAAGTGCACGCCCACGCCGATCGCGGCGAGCACCAGGCCGGCGACCAGGATCGCGCCCGTCACGTCGGCCGAGTCGCCGCCCTGGGCCCGGATCGCGGCCACGCCGGCGACGAAGGACGCGCTGGTGCCGAGGTAGCTCGGCACCTTGTTGTTGCAGATCAGCAGGAAGCCGATCGTGCACAGGCCCGAGAACATGATGGCGAGGTTCGGGTCGAGACCCATCACGATCGGGAACACGAAGGTCGCGCCGAACATGGCGACGACGTGCTGGGCACCCAGCCCCACGGTCCGACCCCACGGGAGTCGCTGGTGCGGCGCGACCGGTTCGCCCGGCGCTGGGTCGACTACCTCCCACTTGAACATCGACATGCTGACTCCTCCTGAATCTGGGGCTGTCCTCACTGGTCCCGCTAGGGGCTCCCGAGACTCACCAACCTATTGAGGGCCAGATCACACCTCACTGGCCACATTCGCCAAAGGATCCCCGGGAAGTGCTGGCGGAAGTTGCCCGCGATTCCCGACCGGTTCACCTCACCGACATCACGGCGTCGTCAGCGCTCACCGGCTGACGACCTCCAGCACCTTGAGCGCGACGGCGACGTCGAGGCGCAGGTTCTGGTCGGAGGCGACCGGGCCGAGCAGCCGCTCCAGCTTCCCGACCCGGTAGCGCATGGTGTTGTAGTGGAAGAACTGCGTGCGCGCGGCCTCGGCCACGTTGAAGTTGGTGTTGAGCAGCACCTGCAGCGTCTCGCGCAGGGTCACCGCCTCCTCCGTGGAGCCGGCCAGCTCACCCAGCACGTCGTGCGCGAACGCGCGCAGCTCCTCGGTGTCGGGCACCATCGCGATCAGCCGGTGCAGGCCGAGGTCGTCGAACCAGGTGGTGGTGCTCGGGCCGCGGAACCGGCGGCCGACCTCGAGCGCGCGCCGGGCCTGGGTGTAGCTGTCGGGCAGCCCGGAGGGACTGGCCGCCACCCGGCCGACGCCGGCGGTGAACGGCCGGCGCCCGCCGCCCTTGTCGCCCGCGACGGCGACCACGAGCCGGCGTACCAGCGCGGCGGTGGCGTCGACGTCCTCGGCCGGCAGCACCGCCACCACCTCGGAGCCGAAGTCGGCGATCGGGATGGCGCGGTCGACCGACGCGGCGACCTGCCGCCAGGCGTTGGCGAAGCGCTCCTGCCAGTGACGGCGGTCGGCGACCGACGCCGGGGCCTGGTACGTCGGCTGCGGGTCGATCTGCGCCGCGAGCACGACCGTCGGCCGGCTCAGGTCCCAGCCGAAGCCGACCACGTGCTCGCGGACGAAGTCGTCGCTGCCCGCCCGGCCCAGGAAGACGTCGCGCAGGAAGTCGCCGCGGTACTTGTTCTCCACCGCCGACACCGCCTGCTCGCGGGTGATCGACAGCGACACCGCGGTCGCCGCGCGCTGGAGGGCGACGACCTGCTGGGGGGCCATGCCGTGCTCGGCGATCGCGACCAGGTGGCCGAGCGCCTGGTTCGGCGCGGCCAGCGGCTCGCGGTGGACGTGGGCGCCGGCCACCGGCTGCCCCTCGTGACCACCCCGGTCCCCCAGCCACTCGACCCGCAGCCGGCCGGTCTCGTCGGTCAGCCCGGCCGCGGAGATCCGCTCCCGCATGGCGTCGTCGATCCGCGCCGCCCGCTCCCGCCCGTCGGTGGTCGTCACGGCGACGTGGACGTCGAGGGCGTCGCCGATGGCGGCGACCAGCTCGTCGAGGTCGGCCCCGGCCAGCACCAGCTGGGCGAGCGACTCGGCAAGCTCCTCGGTGTTCATGACGCCATCGTCCGCGATGACAGCCCTCGAGGCGGCTATCAACTCTTGCCCGTCTTCTCCCTGGACGTTGGCAATGCTCACCATTCGATGCACCTTACCCAGCCGTTAGCGTCCCAGAGGTGCGACAGCCTGAATCCACCGGTGGGTGGCGTAGCGAGCGGTCCCCCAGGGATGCGCTCGCAAGGCGTGGGTGCGACGACGTGCTCGTCCGCCCATCGAGCGCCCGCAACGCAGCGAGCGCGCCCCTGGGGGGCCGCGCAGCAGCCAGCCAGCGGTGGATTCAGGCTGCGGTCGATTCAGCGACGGCAGGTGCCGGCTCAGCGGCGCTGCGTGCCCTGCTCGACGGCCCGCCCGCGACCGGCGCGGTCGTGCACGCCGGCCACCAGGCGGTGTACGCCGACCTGGGCGGCCCGGACCCCGAGGTCGTGGGCGTGCTCGCCCGCGGCGCGGTGCACGTGCCCTGCGCCGTGCTGACCGCGCTCCCCTCGCTCCCCGAGGTCGCGGTGGGCGACCCGGTGGTCGTGGGCGACGGCGTACTCCGGATCGGCGCGCTGAGCGTGGCGGTGACCCGGCTGGTCTCCTTCGCGCTCCCCCGTCTCGGCGCCGCCCCTGTCGCGTCCGACGCCGACCTCGCCCCCGCCCGCGACCAGCTGCCGGCCGACGCGCTCGACCTGCTCGCCGCGGGCGACCCGGCCGCCGTGCCCGCCCTGGTCGGCCGCGGTGACGGGCTCACTCCCGTCGGCGACGACGTGCTGGCCGGCTGGCTGGTCGCCACCCGCGCCGTGGGGCGCGACTGCTCCGCCGTGGCGACGGCGGTCCGGGCTCACCTGCCCCGCACCACCGGCCTGTCCGCGGCCCTGCTGCGCCACGCGATCGCCGGCGAGGCGATCGCCCCGTTCCGCACCGCCCTCGCCACCGGAGAGATCACCGGCCTGCTCGCGGTCGGCCACACCTCCGGCGCCGGGATGCTCCTCGGCGCCCGGCTCGCTCTTTCCACAACCATCAACGAAGCCCTTGAAGGGAGTACTCGATGACGCATCAGCACGTCGAGATCCGACCCGGTGCCTACGCCGACAGCGTCGCGCTGCTGCAGGTCAGCCGGGACGTCGCCGCCACCCCCGGCGTCGCCGCCGCCCAGGTGGCGATGGCCACCGAGCTCAACGTGGAGGTGCTGCAGGGCATGGGCTTCACGCTGCCGCCCGCGAGCAGCAACGACATGGTGGTCGCGCTGCGCCTCGACGACGAGTCCGCCCTCCCGGCGGCGCTCGCCGCCGTCGACGCGGCGCTCGCCGCGGCTCGCAAGGGCTCCTCGGGCGGCGAGGTCACCGCGCCGCCGCGCACCACGGCCTCCGCGCTGCGCCGGGCCGGCGGCGACCTGGCCCTGGTCTCGGTCCCCGGCGCGTCCGCGCTGGTCGAGGCGATGGACGCCCTCGACGCGGGCGTCGACGTGATGATCTTCAGCGACAACGTGCCGGTCGAGCAGGAGCTCGCGATGAAGCGGATCGCCCGCGACCGCGGGCTGCTGGTGATGGGTCCCGACTGCGGCACCGCCGTGGTCGGCGGCGTCGGCCTCGGCTTCGCGAACACCGTCACCCCGGGCCGGGTCGGCATCGTCGCCGCCTCCGGCACCGGCTGCCAGCAGATCCTGGCCCTGCTCGACGCCGCCGGCGTCGGGGTCGCCGCCGCCCTCGGCGTCGGTGGGCGGGACCTGTCCGCCGCCATCGGCGGCATCTCCACCCGCACCGCGCTGGACCGGCTCGACGCCGACCCCTCGGTCGAGCAGGTCGTCGTCGTGTCCAAGCCCCCGGCCGCCGAGGTGGCCGCCGCCGTCGAGAAGTACGCCGCCGACCTCGACACCCCGGTGCGCTTCGCGCTGCTCGGCGCCGGCCAGCCCGACCTCACCACGCAGGCCGAGGCGCTGCTGGGCGACCTCGGGGTCGACGTACCGGAGTGGCCGGTGTGGGGCACCCCCGCGGTCCCCGCTCCCGACGGCGGCAGCGCGCTGCGCGGGCTGTTCGTCGGCGGCACCCTGTGCGACGAGTCGATGCTGCTCGCCGCGGCCGAGCTGGGCGACATCCGCAGCAACATCCCGCTCTCCCCCGAGCTGGCGCTCGACGCGAGCCTGCTCAGCGCGGGCCACCTGATGATCGACTTCGGCGACGACGGCCTCACCCGCGGCCGCGCCCACCCGATGATCGACCCGACGCTGCGCCTGGAGCACCTCGCCAAGGTCGCGGCCGACCCGGACACCGCCGTGGTCCTGATGGACGTCGTCCTCGGCCACGGCGCCCAGGCCGACCCCGCCGCCGAGTTGGCGCCGGCCATCGCCGCGGCGCGCGCGGTGCGCGAGGTGCCCGTCGTGGTCGCCTGCGTCGGCACCTCCACCGACCCGCAGGGCCTGACCCGCCAGGCCGAGGCGCTGGCCGCCGCCGGCGCCGAGGTCCACCTGTCCAACGCCGCGGCCACCCGCCGCGCGATCGCGCTCGTGAACGGAGCAACTCGATGACCGCCCTGCCCAGCACCGCCCCCAGCGCCGTCGCCGCCGTCGGCGCCGACATGTTCGCCACCGCCGTGGCCGACCAGGCCGTGCCGGTCGAGCGGGTCGACTGGAAGCCGCCGATGGACGGCACCGCCGACGACCTCGCCACCGTCGCCGCCGACCCGCTGCGCCGCGACGCCAACGCGCTCGCGGTGTCCCGGATGCTCGACGTCCAGGCGATGCTGGTCGGCGTCGCGCCGGCGTCCGAGCTGCTCGGACTCGAACAGGGCCAGTTCCTGCACGCCGGACCGCCGATCGAGTGGTCCCGCGCGTCCGGGCCGCTGCGCGGTGCGCTGATGGGCGCCGCCGCGTTCGAGGGCCTGGTCGAGGACCCGGAGGACGCCGAGGCGCTGTTCGCCTCGGGGGCGAACGTGTCGCTCGAGCCGTGCCACCACCGCAGCGCGGTCGGCCCGATGGCCGGCGTGGTCTCCCCCTCGATGTGGATGTTCGTGCTCGAGGACCCGGCGACCGGCCGGCGTACCTACTGCTCGCTGAACGAGGGTCTCGGCAAGGTGCTGCGGTACGGCGCGTACGGCCCCGAGGTGCTCGAGCGGCTGCGCTGGATGCGCGACGTGCTCGGCCCGCTGCTCGGCGAGGCGGTCGCCGCGGCCGGACCGGTCGACGCAACCGCGATCCTCGGCCAGATGCTGCAGATGGGCGACGAGGCCCACAACCGCAACCGGGCCGGCACCCTGATGCTGCTGCGTGACATCGCGCCGTCGCTGGTCCGCTCGTCGCGCTCCGCGGAGGAGGTCGCCGAGGCGTTCGCCTTCATGGGCGGCAACGACCACTTCTTCCTCAACGTGGCCATGCCGGCCTGCAAGCTCGCGCTCGACGCCGCCCGCGACGTACCGGGCTCCACCATGGTGGTCGCCATGGCCCGCAATGGCACCGACTTCGGCATCCAGGTCTCCGGCACCGGCGACCAGTGGTTCACCGGTCCCGCGCAGCTCGCCGACGGCCTGTTCCTCGGCGACTACGGCCCCGACGACGCCAACCCCGACATCGGCGACTCGGCGATCACCGAGACCGCCGGGATCGGCGGCTTCGCCATGGCCGCCGCCCCCGCGATCGTGCGCTTCGTCGGCGGCACCGTCCCCGACGCGCTGGCCACCAGCCGGCGGATGCGCGAGATCACCATCGGCGAGAACAACCGCTGGCCGATCCCGGTGCTCGACTTCGCCGGCGCCGCGACCGGCATCGACGTCACGTCGGTGTGCCGCACCGGCATCTTGCCGCAGATCAACACCGGCATGGCCGGCAAGGTCGCCGGCGTCGGCCAGGTCGGCGCCGGCCTGGTCACCCCGCCCGCGTCGATCTTCCCCGCCGCCCTCGCCGCGCTCGCCGAGCGCACCCGGGAGCGCGCGCAGAACTAGTCAGGACGACGCGCGAGGTCGGCCGCGGCGAAGGGGGAGTCTTCGCCCGGTCCGGCCTCGCGCTTCGACGTCTCCGGCGGAGGGGTGACGGCGGGTGCGGACGGCGTCGGCGCTGTAACACGCAGTCCGCCGACCTGACCTACCTGAGCCGTATCTGACGGACCCGCACGGACGCCGTTTCGCGACGTCACGGGTCCGATAGAGCAGCGAACTGCGTGTTACAGCCCGCCTGGCCGCCGACGCCGCCCGCGCAGCCCGGCCGGCCGGCCGGCGACCTCGCGGTCACCGGGCTCAGCTCACCCGGTCGATGACCAGCGGCCCCGGGGTGTACGCCGTGCCGGGCGCCGCGATGTCGTAGCCACCCTCCAGCGAGGCCAGCGCCCGCTCGAAGCGCTCGGGGGTGTCGGTGTGGAGCGTGAAGAGCGGCTCGCCGGCGCGGACCTCGTCACCGGGCCGGGCGTGCCACACGACGCCGGCCCCGGCCTGCACCGGGTCCTCCTTGCGCTCGCGGCCGGCGCCGAGGCGCCAGGCGGCGACACCGACGGACAGCGCGTCGAGGCGGGTGAGGACGCCGTCGGCCGGCGCCATGACGACGTGCTGCTCCCGCGCCACCGGCAGCTCGGCCGAGGGATCGCCGCCCTGGGCGGAGATCATCGCCCGCCAGGCGTCCATCGCGGAGCCGTCGGCCAGCTTGTCGGCGGGGTCGACGTCGTCGCGTCCGGCGCCGGCGAGCATCTCGCGGGCCAGGGCGAGGGTCAGCTCGACCACGTCGGCCGGCCCGCCGCCGGCGAGCACCTCGACGGACTCGGCGACCTCGATGGCGTTGCCGGCGGTGTAGCCCAGCGGCACCGCCATGTCGGTGAGCAGGGCGACGGTGTGGACGCCGGCGTCCTTGCCGAGAGCGACCATCACCTCGGCGAGCTCGCGGGCCTTGTCGACGTCCTTCATGAACGCGCCGGAGCCGACCTTGACGTCGAGCACCAGCGCGCCGGTGCCCTCGGCGATCTTCTTGCTCATGATCGAGGAGGCGATCAGCGGGATCGCCTCGACGGTGCCGGTCACGTCGCGCAGCGCGTAGAGCTTCTTGTCGGCGGGCGCCAGGCCGTCGCCGGCCGCGCAGATCACCGCGCCGACCGACTCCAGCTGGGCCAGCATCTCCTCGTTGGAGAGCAGCGCCCGCCAGCCGGGGATCGACTCGAGCTTGTCGAGGGTGCCACCGGTGTGGCCCAGGCCCCGCCCCGACAGCTGGGGTACGGCGACGCCGCACGCCGCGACGAGCGGCGCCAGCGGCAGGGTGATCTTGTCGCCCACGCCGCCGGTGGAGTGCTTGTCGGCGGTCGGCCGCGACAGCGAGGAGAAGTCCATCCGCTCGCCGGAGGCGATCATCGCGGCGGTCCAGTCGGCGATCTCGCGCCGGTCCATGCCGTTGAGCAGGATCGCCATCAGCAGCGAGGACATCTGCTCGTCGGCGACGGCGGCTCGGGTGTAGGCATCGACCATCCAGTCGATCTGGCTGGTGCTCAGGGTGCCCCCGTCGCGCTTGGCGTGGATGACCTCGACGGCGTCGTGCGTGCTCACGAGGCGTTTGTACCAGTCGTGTCCACGCCGGCAACCCGGTCCAGGTCGGCCGGGCCGAACGCCTGCGGCAGCACCGCGTCCATCGCCAGCACGCCCTGGGGGGTCAGCACCTCCAGCGCCGCCCCGCCGTTCTCCCACAGCAGCTGGCGGCAGCGACCGCACGGCATGATCACCTCGCCGACCCCGTTCACGCACACGAAGTGGGTGAGCCGGCCTCCCCCCGTGGCGTGCAGCTGCGACACGAGCCCGCACTCGGCGCACAGGGTGACGCCGTACGCCGCGTTCTCGACGTTGCAGCCCACCACCAGGCGCCCGTCGTCGGCGAGCGCGGCGGCGCCCACCCGGTAGCCGGAGTAGGGCGCGTAGGCCCGTGCGGCGATGTCGATCGCCGCCTGCGTGAGGGTGTCCCAGTCGACCACGCCGCCACGCTAGCGTCCACGAGGATCTTGCGCATGGGCAGGTTTCGACGGGAAATGTCCCAAGTTGGTAACCGTTTCGACGAATGCGCTTCCCGTCGAGCAGTCCGTGGGTGAGGATGCACCCGGAATACCCGGAACCAACATCTCTGCCCTGCCCTCGGAGCCGGGCGTCGATCTGGAGGAGATCTGTGAAGACCTGGAAGAGGACGACGGCCGCCGCGGCCGTGGCGCTCATGGCGAGTGCGGCCTTGGCCGCGTGTGGCGACGCCCCCGACGAGGACAAGAAGGGATCCGGTTCCGCGAAGAGCGACTTCCTCCCCTGCATCGTCTCCGACGCGGGCGGCTTCGACGACAAGTCGTTCAACCAGCTCAGCTTCGAGGGCATCAAGGACGCCGCGAAGGAGCTCGGCACCGAATACAAGGACGTCCAGTCGAAGACCGACCAGGACTACGCGCCCAACCTCGAGAACCTCGTGGGCCAGGGCTGCAAGCTCATCGTGACCGTCGGCTTCGCGCTCTCCGCCGCGACCGTCGAGTCGGCGAAGGCCAACCCGAACCTCGAGTACGTCCTGATCGACGACGCCGCCGACAACGACTTCGACGGCAACAAGGACGCCGACAACATCAAGCCGATCCTCTACGACACCGCGCAGGCCGCGTTCCTCGCCGGCTACGCCGCGGCGGACTACACCAAGACCGGTGTCGTCGGCACCTACGGCGGCCAGCCGTTCCCGACCGTGACCATCTTCATGGACGGCTTCAAGCAGGGCGTCGACTACTACAACCAGAAGAAGGGCAAGGACGTCAAGCTCATCGGCTGGGAGGGCAACGACAAGGGCGTCTTCACCGGTGGCTTCGACGCCAACGAGAAGGCGACCAACACCGCCAAGTCGATCCTCGACAAGAACGCCGACGTGATCCTGCCGGTCGGTGGCCCGATCTACCAGGGCGCGCTCACCGCGATCAAGGACTCCGGCAAGGACGTCGCGCTGATCGGCGTCGACGCCGACTTCTACGAGACCGACCCGAGCACCCAGCCGCTGGTCCTCACCTCGATCCTGAAGAACATGAAGACCTCGACCATCGAGGCCGTCGTCGCCGCGGGCAAGGGCGACTTCGACCCCGAGGCGTACGTCGGGACCCTCGAGAACGACGGCGTCGGCCTGGCGCCCTTCCACGACTTCGAGTCGAAGGTCTCGCCGACGCTGCAGTCCGAGCTCGACGAGGTCAAGGCCGGCATCATCGACGGCAGCATCCCGGTGACGTCGTACCTCAACAAGTGACGTCGGAGCGCCTGCGCTGACTGACGCAGGGTCCGGGGGAGGTCGGTTCCCGACCTCCCCCGGACTCGTTCCCGCCCGCGATGCCTCGGCATTCGCGGGCGAATCTGCTGGCTTCTCCACGTCCGCTCCGAGAGGATCCCTCCATGACGCTCGAACTGCGGGGCATCACCAAGCGCTTCGGCCCGCTGGTCGCCAACGACCGGATCTCCCTCACCGTCAACGAGGGCGAGATCCTCGCCCTCCTCGGCGAGAACGGCGCCGGGAAGTCGACGCTGATGAACGTGCTCTACGGCCTCTACCAGGCCGACGAGGGCGAGATCTTCCTCGACGGCGCGCCGCTGCGGATGTCCGGGCCGGGTGACGCCATGGCCGCCGGCATCGGCATGGTCCACCAGCACTTCATGCTGGTCCCCGTCTTCACCGTCGCCGAGAACGTCATGCTCGGCAACGAGTCCACCGGCTTCGCCGGCACCCTCGACATCGACGCCGCGCGCCAGCGGGTCCGGGAGATCTCCCAGCGGTTCGGGTTCGACGTCGACCCCGACGCCCTGGTCGAGACCCTGCCCGTCGGCGTCCAGCAGCGCGTCGAGATCATCAAGGCGCTCTCCCGCGACGCGCGCGTCCTCGTGTTCGACGAGCCGACCGCCGTGCTGACCCCGCAGGAGACCGACGAGCTGATGGAGATCATGCGCCAGCTCCGCGCGTCCGGCACCGCCATCGTCTTCATCAGCCACAAGCTGCGCGAGGTCCGCGCGATCGCCGACCGGATCACGGTGATCCGCCGCGGCGCCGTCGTCGGCGAGGCCAGCCCCACCGCCACCAACGCCGAGCTGGCCGCGCTCATGGTCGGCCGCCCGGTCGAGCTGACCGTCCACAAGGAGCCGGCCCAGCCCGGGCCCGACGCCCTCGTCGTGCGCGACCTGCGGGTCACCGACGACAGCGGTCACACCCACCTCGACGGGATCAGCTTCTCGATCGCCCGGGGCGAGGTGCTCGGCGTCGCCGGCGTCCAGGGCAACGGGCAGACCGAGCTCACCGAGGCGATCATGGGCCTGCAGCCCCATGTCCACGGCTCGATCCGGCTCGGCGACCACGAGCTGGTCGGCCGCTCGGTCCGCCGGATCCTCGACGCCGGCGTGGGCTTCGTCCCCGAGGACCGCCAGATCGACGGGCTGGTCGGCGAGTTCACCATCGCCGAGAACCTGATGCTCAACCGCAGCCACGGCAAGCCGTTCGTGTCCGGCGGCACCGTCCGCAAGGGCGTCCTCGAGGACTTCGCCCAGGCCAAGCTGGTCGAGTACGACGTGCGCGCGTCCGGCATCCAGGCCAAGGCCAGCCAGCTCTCGGGCGGCAACCAGCAGAAGGTCGTCGTGGCCCGCGAGCTCTCTCGCGACCTGCACCTGCTCGTCGCGGCCCAGCCGACCCGCGGCGTCGACGTCGGCTCGATCGAGTTCATCCACAAGCAGGTGGTGGCGACCCGCGACTCCGGCGTACCGGTGCTGCTGGTGTCCACCGAGCTCGACGAGATCGTCGCGCTGTCGGACCGGATCATGGTCCTCTACCGCGGACAGGTGGTCGGCATCGTGCCGGCCGACACGCCCCGCGAGACCCTCGGCCTGATGATGGCCGGCGAGCGCCCGGAAGGAACCGCTGCGTGAGCACCAACGACCAGACCCCGCCGGCTCCCGTCGAGGAGCCGGCCCCGGCCGAGCAGCCCGGGCCCCGGGAGCCGGGCCGCTTCGACGGCGTCCTGCGGGAGATCGTGGCCGGCAACGCGATGGTGGCGGTGCTGTCGGTCTTCCTCGCGGTCGTCGTCGGCTCGCTGATGATCCTGCTCACCGACGAGAACGTCCGCGAGACCGCCGGCTACATCGGCGCGCGCCCGGGCGACTTCTTCAACGCGGTGTGGACCTCGATCACCGACGCCTACACCGCGCTGTTCCGCGGCGCGGTCTACAACACCAACCTCGAGGGCTTCCAGGGCCGGATCCGCCCGCTCACCGAGACCCTGAAGTTCTCCGGCCCGCTGATCCTCGCGGGCCTGGGCGTGGGCCTGGCTTTCCGGGCCGGCATGTTCAACATCGGCGGCCGCGGCCAGATGCTGCTGGCCGGCGCCGCCGCCGGCTGGGTCGGCGTCAACGCCGACCTGCCGATCGTGCTGCACCTGCCGCTGGCGATCCTCGCCGGCGCCCTGGCCGGCGCGCTGTGGGCCGGCATCGCCGGCTTCCTCAAGGCCCAGAGCGGCGCCCACGAGGTGATCGTCACGATCATGCTCAACTACGTCGGCTACTACCTGGTCTTCTACGCCCTCTCCAAGCAGGGCCTGCTCCAGGCGCCCGGCTCGCTCAACCCGAAGTCGGAGCCGATGCCCGAGTCGGCGATCCTGCCCAAGCTGCTCGGCGACCGCTTCAACCTGCACGCCGGCTTCCTGCTCGCGCTGGTGGCCGTCGCCGTCGTGTGGTGGCTGCTCAACAAGTCGGCCCTCGGCTTCCGGTTCCGGGCCGTCGGCGAGAACCCCGACGCCGCCCGTGCCTCCGGCATCGACGTCGGCCGCACCTATCTCGTCGTCATGCTGATCGCCGGCGGCCTGGTCGGCCTGGCAGGCGTCAACCAGATCCTCGGTACGACGACCAGCGGCGTCACCGTCGACCTCGACGCCGGCATCGGCTTCGACGCCATCACCGTCGCCCTGCTCGGCCGGTCCCGGCCGCTCGGCATCCTCGCCGCCGGCATCCTGTTCGGCGCGCTCAAGGCGGGCGGCTTCTCGATGGCCGCCGCCGAGGGCATCCCGGTCGAGATCGTCCTGGTCATCCAGTCGCTCATCGTCCTGTTCATCGCCGCTCCCCCGCTGGTGCGAGCTATCTTCCGGCTGCCGAAGGAGGCGACGGCATGAGCACGACCGCCAAGGTCCCCGTCCCGATCGACGACGCCGCCGAGCCGGTCGCCGTCCCGCTGCGGACCGCGCTCAAGGCCCCGATCATGCTGGGCGTCGTCACCATCCTGGTCGCGCTGCTCGTCGCGCTGGGTGCCCGCTCCGGCGACACCACCTTCCAGCTGGCCGCCGAGACCGACTTCTTCGACCTGCCCGAGATCACCCTGCCGTCGACGGCCACGGTCGTGACCCTGGTCGTGCTGCTCGCCGTGTGCACCGCCGCGTCGGCGCTGCTGGTCAGTCGCGGTCGTCGTACGCCGCTGTGGCTGGTCGGCCTGTTCGCGGTCCTCGCGATGACCGCCTTCCTCACCTGGGCGGCGGCCGGCGAGAGCCTGACCGTGATCGGCCTGCTCGGCGGCTCGATCACGCTCGCCGTCCCGCTCGTGTTCGGCGCCCTCGGCGGCGTGCTCGGCGAGCGCGCCGGCGTGGTCAACATCGCCATCGACGGCCAGCTGCTCTTCGGCGCCTTCGCCGCCGCCATGGTCGGCACCCTCGTCGGCTCCCCCTGGGGTGGCCTGGTCGCCGCGATGCTGGCCGGTGGCCTGGTCGCGCTGGTCCTCGGCTTCTTCGCGATCACCTACTTCGTCGACCAGGTGATCGTCGGCGTCGTGCTCAACGTGCTGGTGATCGGGCTGACCAGCTTCCTGTTCAGCCAGGTGCTCACCGAGAACCCCGACAAGCTCAACGCCCCCGACCACTTCTCGCGGCTGCCGATCCCCGTGCTCGGCCAGATCCCGGTCATCGGCCCGGTGCTCTTCCGCCAGACCATCCTGGTGTACCTGATGTACGCCGCCGTCGCCGTCGTCGCGTGGGCGCTGTACCGCACCAAGTGGGGCCTGCGGGTCCGCGCCGTCGGCGAGCACCCCAAGGCCGCCGACACCGTCGGCATCAAGGTCAACCGGACCCGCTACACCACGCTGCTCATCGCCGGCCTGATCGCCGGCGCCGGCGGCGCGACGTACACGCTGGTCTCGGTGCCGCAGTTCGGCGAGGAGATGACCGACGGCGCGGGCTACATCGCCCTGGCCGCCGTCATCTTCGGTCGCTGGGACCCGGTCCGCGCCACCCTCGCCGCGCTGCTGTTCGGCTTCGCCTCGAACCTCCAGCTCGCGCTGTCGGTGATCGGCTCGCCGGTGCCGAGCCAGTTCATGCTGATGCTGCCGTACGTCGTCACCATCGTCGCCGTCGCCGGCCTGGTCGGCGCCTCCCGGGCGCCCGCCGCCGACGGGGTGCCGTACCGGAAGGGCTAGCGGGTCTCACGTCGTACCGGAGCTGGCGGGGAACCGGGTCGTGGGCGCAGGAATCGCCGGTCGACCGGCGAAACTGTCACTTGTCGGGCGTTGCAACGCCCGACAAGTGACAGAAACACCCGACAAGTGCAGGAACAACCGGTCAACCGGTTATTCCTGCACCGCCCGCGGAACCCCGCTCAGCCCCGCCGGTGCACCCGCACCACGTTGTTGGCGCCCTTGACCCGCACCTTGGTCTTGCCGGCGCGCACCTTGACGGTGTTGTTGGCGCCACGGACCACGACCTTGCGCAGCTTGCGGTACTTGACCGCGTTGTTGGCGCCCTTGACCTTCACCTTGGCGCCCTGGTCGCCGACCACCAGGTTGTTGGACCCGACCAGCACGGCCTTGTCGAGGGCCGGGATCCGGAGGTCGACGTTGCTGGCCTCCACCCGCGCGCTCGGCGCGGCGGTGGCGCGCACCGAGCTGTTGGAGCCGGTGACGACCACCGGGCCGAGAGCGCCGCTGGCGATCACGTCGACATTGGCGCCGACGACCATCACGGTGGTCGCGCTGGTGAGCGAGACGGTCAGGTTGCTGCCGTTGAGGATCACGGCCGAGCAGGCGCCGGTGAGGGTGTAGTCCTCGGTGCTGTCGTCGATGGTGACCGGACCGCCGGTGCAGTCGAGGGTGACCGCGGCGTGCGCGGGCGCCGGGAGGAGCGCGAGGGAGGCGACGGTCGCGACGGTGGCGGTGACGAGGGCGGCGGGGGTGCGCAGGGCACGCGTGGTCCGAGACATGCCTGCACCCTAGCCAGGCAGGCGGCGGCCGAAACCCACCGGGGGCAGGGCCCCTACGCCTGGGCCAGCGCGTTGACCGCGACGCCGGCGAGCATCCGCGCGCCGTACCCGATCGCGGCCTCGTCGACCTCGAAGTCCCCTTGGTGGAGGTCGAAGGTGGGGCCGCCGGGGCTGCGCGTGCCGAGGCGGAACATCGCACCGGGGACCTGCTCGAGGTACCAGCCGAAGTCCTCGCCGCCGAGGCTCTGCTCGACCTCGGTGCGGTGGTGCAGGCCGAGCAGGTCGTCGGCGGCCGCGGCGACCATCGCCACGCTGGCGCGGTCGTTGACGACCGGCGGGACGCCCTGGAGGTAGTCGACGTTGGCGGTGACGCCGTAGGGCCGCACGATGTCGAGCACCGCCTCCCGGACGACCGCCTCGCAGGCCGCCCAGGCCTCGGCGTCGAGGATCCGGACCGTGCCGCTCGCGATGCCGTGGTCGGGGATCACGTTGGCGGCCGAGCCCGCCCGGAGCATGCCCCACACCACGCTGACCCCGGCGCGCGGGTCCATCCGCCGGCTCAGCACGGCCGGCAGCTCGCTGGTGATCTTGGCCAGCGCGAAGGTCAGGTCGCCGGTGAGGTGCGGGCGGGAGGTGTGCCCACCGTTCCCCTCCAGTCGTACGTCGATCCGGTCGGCCGCGCTGGTGATCGGCCCGGCCCGCAGGCCCACGGCGCCGACGTCGACGGACGGGTCGCAGTGCAGCGCGAAGATCCGGTCGACGCCCTCGAGCGCGCCGTGGCTGATCAGGTGCCGGGCGCCGCCGGGCATCACCTCCTCGGCCGGCTGGAAGAGCAGCCGCACCCGCCCGCGCAGCAGGCCCTGGGCGTGCAGCTCGGCGAGGGCGTGTCCGGCGCCGACGAGCGCCGTGGTGTGGACGTCGTGCCCGCACGCGTGGGCGACCCCGGCGACGGTGCTGGTCCACGGGTCGGAGGTGAGGTCGGCGACGGGCAGCGCGTCGAGGTCGGCCCGCAGTCCGACCGTCGGCCCGCCCTCGCCCAGGTCGGCGATCACGCCGCTGCGCGGCATCCGGCTGATCCGCCAGCCGGAGCGCTCGAGCTGCTCGACGACCCGGCCGGAGGTGCGCTGCTCCTGCCAGGACACCTCGGGGTGGCGGTGGAGGTCGCGGCGCAGCTCGACCAGCTCGTCGTCGTACTTCGCGACGACGGAGTCGACCAGGGCCAGTGCTGCGTCCACCACCCCAGCCTATGCCCGTCAGGAGAAGGCGCTGACCCGGTCCACGAACTCACGGTCGGCGCTGCGCTCGCCGAGGCGGCAGCCCCAGGTGCTGGTGACCTCGAGCTCGTGTGTGGGCGCGGGGGCGACCAGGAAGGCGTCCTTGGCGCCGAGGCCGTGCCCGCCGGGGCGGACGTTGGCGGGCACGGAGAGCTCGGCCGTGGCCGGCTCGCCGTCGACCCGGAGCCGGATCGAGCCGCCCAGCGCCTCGGCCCGGCACGCCTCGCCGTCGACCCGCACCTGGTCGGCCCGCAGCCAGGTCTGCGCCGTCACGACGACCCAGGTGGCGTCCGGCCGGCGCTGCGAGGCCCAGCCCAGGCCCTCGACGTAGGGGTACTCCCACAGGTCGTAGCGGCAGGTGCGCTCGTCGCGGTCGCCGCACGACTCCAGCGTGGTGCGGGTGCTGGCGTGGTACAGGCCCTCGGCGAGTCCCGTCACCCGCTCCCCCGCGGCGTCGACGCTCTGCGTGACGCCGTCGAACTCCACGTCGAGGCTGAGCTGGTCGGCCGCCCCCGTCGGGACCTCGAGGTACGACGTCCGCCCGACCTCGACGAAGGGCACCCGGTAGCCGCGCTCGCCGACGTGGAGCTCGAGCCGGGTGAGCTCGGTGGGGTCGGTATCGGCCTGGGGGGCGTCGTACGGGACCCCGAGCAGGTCGTCGTACGCGACGGCGACGGGCAGGAACTCCCGGCCCCGGCCGGCGTCGACGGCCTGTCCACCGCTGACCTCGGCGCCGGGGATGGTGCGGACCGGGGCGCCGACGGTGACGGTGACCCGCCCGGTGGGCAGCTGCGCCCACAGCTCGGTGCCCTGGACTGCGGCTGGCCGGGCGTCGGGGACCGGGCCGTCGCGGCGGACCTCGCCTGCGCACGCGGTGGCCAGCGGAGCGAGCAGCGCCACGAGGGCCGCGCGCCGCGGGAGCGAGCTCATCGGGTCACTCGTCGGCGTCGTAGGCCGCGAGCAGCCGGTCGGCCGCGAGCGGTGCGGTGAGCTCCCCGGCCAGCAGCGCCCCACGTACGTCGGCCAGCACCGCCTTGACGCCAGCGCTGTGCCGCAGCCGCTGGTCGAGCTCGTCGCGGACCAGCGCCCAGGTGAAGTCGAGCTGCTGCTCGGCACGCTTGTGGGCCAGCCCGTCGGCACCGAGATGGTCGCGGTGCATCAGCACCTGCTGCCACACCTCGTCGACCCGGGCGCCGGTGAGGCCGGAGCAGGTGACGACGGGCGGCGCCCACTCGGCATGGCCGCGGACCAGGCGCAGCGCGCCGGCGAGGTCACGCGCGGCGACCCGGGCCTCCTGCTCCCGGGCCGGGTCGTCGGGGTCGGCCTTGTTGACCGCGATCACGTCCGCGATCTCGAGGATGCCCTTCTTGATGCCCTGCAGCTGGTCGCCCGTGCGGGCCAGGGTGAGGAAGAGGAAGGTGTCGACCATGCCGGCGACGGTCACCTCGGACTGCCCGACGCCGACCGTCTCGACCAGCACCACGTCGTACCCGGCGGCCTCGAGGACCGCCATCGCCTGGGTCGTCGCCCGCGCGACGCCGCCGAGGGTGCCGGCGGAGGGCGAGGGCCGGATGAACGCGTGGGGATGGGTGGACAGCGTCGCCATCCGGGTCTTGTCGCCGAGCACCGAGCCGCCGGTGCGCACCGACGACGGGTCTACGGCGAGCACCCCCACCTTGTGTCCGGCCGCCGTGAGGATTCCGCCGAGCGACTCGATGAAGGTCGACTTGCCGACCCCGGGCACGCCGGAGATGCCGACCCGGACGGCGGGCGTCCGGGTCGGGGCGTCGGCGGCCAGTGCCTGCAGCAGCTCGCGGGCGGTCCGGCGGTGCCGGGGCGCGGTCGACTCGACCAGCGTGATGGCCCGCGCCATGGTGGCGCGGTGCCCGGCACGCAGGCCGGCGAGCAGGTCCTCGACCTGCATGCTCAGTGACCGAGCGTCGTCCGCAGCCTCGCCAGCAGGTCGAGCGCGGACTCCGCGATCACCGTGCCGGGGAGGAACACCGCGGCGGCGCCCATCTCCTTGAGGGTCGGGACGTCGTCGGGCGGGATCACGCCTCCGATGACGACCATGATGTCGTCACGGCCCTGCTCGGCCAGCGCCTTCTTCAGCGCGGGCAGCAGGGTGAGGTGGCCGGCGGCGAGCGACGAGACACCGACGATGTGCACGTCGGCGTCGATCGCCTGCTGCGCGACCTCCTCGGGCGTGGAGAACAGCGGCCCCACGTCGACGTCGAAGCCGAGGTCGGCGAAGGCGGACACGACCACCTTCTGGCCGCGGTCGTGGCCGTCCTGGCCCATCTTGGCCACCAGGATGCGCGGACGGCGGCCCTCCTCCTCGGCGAACTCGTCGGTCGCCTGGCGGGCCTGGGTGACGAGGGTGTCGCCCTCGCCGTCGTTGGCCAGGTTGGCCTCGTCGCGGTACACGCCGCTGATGGTACGGATCACGGCCTGGTGCCGGCCGTAGACCTTCTCCATCGCCTCGGAGATCTCGCCGACGGTGGCCTTCGCGCGAGCGGCGCTGACGGCCAGGTCGAGCAGGTTGCCGTCGCCGCTCTCGGCGCTGCGCGTGAGCGCGTGCAGCGCGGCCTCGACCTCGGCGCCGTCGCGCTCGGCGCGCAGCCGCTCCAGCTTGGCGACCTGCTGGCGGTAGACCTCGTCGTTGTCGACCTTGAGCACCTCGAGCGGGTCCTCGGCCGGCAGCCGGTAGGTGTTGACGCCGATCACCTTCTGCGAGCCCGAGTCGATCCGGGCCTGGGTGCGGGCGGCGGCCTCCTCGATGCGCATCTTGGGGATGCCCTGCTCGATCGCGGCGGCCATGCCGCCGGCGGCCTCGGCCTCCTGGATGTGGGCCCACGCCCGCTCGGCGAGGTCGTGGGTGAGCTTCTCGACGTAGTACGAGCCGGCCCACGGGTCGATCGTCTGGGTGGTGCCGCTCTCCTGCTGCAGCAGCAGCTGGGTGTTGCGGGCGATCCGGGCCGAGAAGTCTGTCGGCAGCGCGATCGCCTCGTCCAGCGCGTTGGTGTGCAGCGACTGGGTGTGGCCCTGGGTCGCGGCCATCGCCTCGATGGCGGTGCGGCCGACGTTGTTGAAGACGTCCTGCGCGGTGAGCGACCAGCCGGAGGTCTGCGAGTGGGTGCGCAGCGAGAGCGACTTGGGGTTCTGCGGGTCGAACTGGCGCACCAGCCGGCTCCACAGCGCCCGGGCCGCGCGCATCTTCGCGACCTCCATGTAGAAGTTCATGCCGATCGCCCAGAAGAAGGACAGCCGCGGCGCGAACTGGTCGATGGTCAGGCCTGACTCGAGGCCGGCGCGGATGTACTCGACGCCGTCGGCCAGGGTGTAGGCCAGCTCGAGGTCGGCGGTCGCCCCGGCCTCCTGCATGTGGTAGCCGGAGATCGAGATCGAGTTGAACCGCGGCATCCGCTGGCTGGTGAACGCGAAGATGTCGGAGATGATCCGCATCGACGGCGCCGGCGGGTAGATGTAGGTGTTGCGGACCATGAACTCCTTGAGGATGTCGTTCTGGATGGTCCCGCTCAGCTGCTCCGGCTTCACCCCCTGCTCCTCGGCCGCGGCGATGTAGAGCGCGAGCACCGGCAGCACGGCGCCGTTCATCGTCATCGACACCGACATCTGGTCGAGCGGGATGCCGTCGAACAGGGTGCGGGTGTCGTAGATCGAGTCGATCGCCACGCCCGCCATGCCGACGTCGCCGCGCACCCGCGGGTGGTCGGAGTCGTAGCCGCGGTGGGTCGCGAGGTCGAAGGCGACCGACAGGCCCTTCTGGCCCGCCGCGAGGTTGCGGCGGTAGAAGGCGTTGGACTCCTCGGCGGTGGAGAAGCCGGCGTACTGCCGGATGGTCCACGGCTGGGTGGTGTACATCGTCGGGTAGGGCCCGCGCAGGAACGGGCTCAGGCCCGGGTAGGTGTCGAGCGCGTCGAGGCCGGCCAGGTCCTCGGGCCCGTACGACGGCGCGATCTCGATGCCCTCGGGGCTCTTCCAGCCCTCGCCGGTCGGGACGTGCGGCGCGGCCGCCGCGGCCTGGTCGGCGGCCAGCGGGAGGCCCGCGAAGCTCTTCGGAATCGTCATGCCAGCTTCTCCCTCGTGTGGTTCAGGAAGGCGAGTGCGTCGACGCCCATCGCCGCGCTGTCGTCGACGTAGTCGGTGGCCTTGCCGGCGATGATCACGTGGCTCGCGCCGGCCTCGCGCAGGGCGGCCGCGGCGGCGCCGCCCCACTCGTCGTACGCCGCGTCGGTGCCGGCGAGGCACACGACCGGCTGGGCTCCCGACGACCGGTAGGCGGCGACGAGCTCCTCGACGCCCGCGGTCGCCCCGGCGACCTCGACGGCGATGCCGCCGGCGGCGAGCAGGTTGCTCACGAAGGTGGCCCGGGCGGTGTGCTGGGCGATGGTGCCGAGCGTGGCAAGGAA
Source organism: Nocardioides nitrophenolicus (assembly GCF_016907515.1). Lineage (NCBI taxonomy): Bacteria > Bacillati > Actinomycetota > Actinomycetes > Propionibacteriales > Nocardioidaceae > Nocardioides > Nocardioides nitrophenolicus. The sequence continues at coordinate 4,184,201 of NZ_JAFBBY010000001.1, read as the reverse complement.
GACCGGCCGGGCGGCCGGCTCGTCGCGCAGCGCTTCGAAGGACGCGCCGTAGCGGCGGACCCGGTCGTTCAGCGGGTCGGCGTCGCGCTCGGGCAGGGTCTCGCCGAGGTTGGGGAACTCGCTGAGGCCGGTCAGCGGACGCTTGCGGCGGGCGATCTCGGTCTCGCGCTGCTCGACGACGGCCGCGATCCGGGCGCGGAAGGGGTCGAAGTCGTGGCCGCCCTCCCACTCCGACTCGAGCTGCTGGAACTCCGCCCAGCCGGCGGCCGCGAGGTCCGCGGTGAGCTGCTCGACGGCGTACGCGCCGCCGGCGGGGTCGGCGACCGCGGCGACATGGGACTCGTCGATGAGGAGATGGTTGACGTTGCGCGCGATCCGGCGGCCGAAGCCGTCGGGACGGCCGTTGGCGCTGTCGAAGGGCAGCACGGTGACCGCGTCGGCGCCGCCGACACCGGCGGCGAAGGCCGCCACGGTGCCGCGGAGCATGTTGACGTAGGGGTCGTACTTGCTGAGCATCGGCCGGCTGGTCACGGCGTGCTGACGCTGGGCCACCGGGCTCTCGACGCCGCTGAGCTCGAGCACCCGCGCCCAGAGCACCCGCGCCGCGCGCAGCTTGGCGATGGTCGGGAACTGCTCGTCGGTGGCGGCGTAGCGGAACTCCACCTGGCGCGCGGCGTCCTCGACCGAGAGGCCGTGGTCGGTCAGCCAGCGCAGGTAGGCCACGCCGACGGCGATCGACCAGCCGAGCTCCTGGGCGTCGCTCGCACCGAGGTCGTGGGCCGCGGTGGCGTCGACCACGATCGCCCGGACGTCGTTCTGGTGGGCCTTGCGGGCCAGGGTCTGCAGCTCGGCGACCGCCTCGTCGACCGCCAGCGGGATGTCGCGCAGCATGACGCCGAGCGGGTCGATGCCGAGGTTGCTGTCGGGGTGCTTGGCCCCGGGCAGCGCCAGGAACGCCTCCGCCACCCGCGTGGTCGCCGACGGCGCGTCGAGCACGACGGGCGCCAGGTCGAGCAGCACGTCCTGCAGCGTCGCGGCCACGTCGGTGTCGGCGTCGGCCGCCAGCCACAGGCTGGTCACGCCGCCGTCGAGGTCGACGAGCGCCGCCTCGTTGACGAGCTTGGCGTCGGGGCCGGCCACCAGGCTGCGGATGTCCCACGCACCACTGCGGGTGGGACGGACGGCGGTCGCCGGACCACCGGGCAGGCCGAGCGGCGTGATGCCGATGCCGTCGAGGGTGGTGCGGGTCAGCTTGTCCCACACCGTGCTGTCGGGGTCGCTGTCGCCGAGCTTGCGGCTCTTGCGGAGCACGGCGGCGGTGGCGGCCTCCCACTCGGCGCGCGTGTGCGCGTCCTCGGGCTGCGCCAGCGTCAGGGGCGAGTCAGTCACAAGCGGCAAGCCTATCCGTGACCGCGCCGCTGTCATCGGGGTGTGAGATATCTCCGCCTACCTCGGGGTAACCGGCTGCTCACCAAGCGACCGGTAGGTTCCCCGCATGAAGGTGCTGGATCCCCAGGGCCGTACCTGGCGGGTGACCCGCCGCTGGCTGCCGTGGCGCCCACGCCGGCGCTACCTGGGCCCGAGCCTCAACCTCGACGTGGTCGACGGTCTCGTCGGCTTCCTGGTCGCCCTCGTGTTCGGCCTGGTCGTGCTGCCGATCGCCAGCTTCGTGTTCCTGACCGGCGGCGAGCTGGTGCTCCTGGTCGTCCTGCTGCCGGCCGTCACGCTCGGCCGGGTGCTGTTCGGCAGGCACTGGTGGATCGAGGCCCGCCTCGGGTTCCGTCCCTACTGGGAGACCGAGGCCGGCGACTGGAAGGAGAGCGGCCGGCGGATCCGCGCCGTCGCCGAGTCGATCGAGCGCGGCGACCCGCCGATGCGGACCCTCGGCGAGCAGGAGCCGGAGCCGACGCGCCCTACCCCCTACGATCCACCGGGTGAAGGTGCGTGATCCCGAGGGCCAGACCTGGCGGGTGACCCGGCGCTGGGTCCCGTGGCGCCGACGCCTGCGCTCGGCCGGGACCGGACCGCTCGACGGGCTCAACGGCCTGGGCGACGACCCGATCAGCGCGATCATCGCGATCGTGCTGCTGATCCTCGCCCTGCCGTTCGTCATCCTGGCGCTGTTCGTGGCGTTCGAGTTCCTGCTGCTCCTGCTACTGCTCCCCTTCGCCGCCCTGGCCCGGGTGGCGTTCGGCGCGCACTGGACCATCGAGGCCCGGCGCGGGTTCACGATCTGGTGGGACGCGCGGGCCGGCGACTGGCGCACGAGCGGCGAGCGGATCCGCGCGGTGGCCGGGGAGATCGCCGAGGGCCGGCTGCCACCACGGACCGTCGCTGAGTGAGGATCCCGGGCGACCAGGTTTGGGTCCGCCCGCCGACGGCAAGAACCGGGACGGGGATGCGGCGCCGGCCGCGAATCAGGGAAGTCGGTCGATGCTCCGGAACAAGAGAACTGCCTGGACCGCGGCGCTCGTCGTGCTGCTCGCGGTCGCTGCGGGCGTTGCCTTCGTGGGCCTCCGGGACGGGGGTGACCTCGAGCCCGGCTTTGTCGCGCAGGGCTCCTCCGGCAGGCCGCCGACCCACGAGGCCGACGTCCAGCTGCCGATCGGCACCCTGCGCCTCTCCTCCGGTGAGCCCCTCGCCGAGATCGCCGCACGCCGGGTCGGCAGGTCCGGCGCCGAGTCCCTCGAGGCCGCCGGCGACGCGTCGATCGTCCCGGTCGCGTGGACCTTCCGGCCCACGCTGTCCTACGACGACCTCCTCGGGTACCCCGCGACCTTCACCCTCGCCGTCACCGCCGGCGGTGAGCGCGTCGCGTTGGGCGAGCCCGACGTCGACCTGCACCAGGCCGCCGACTCCGGCGACCTGCCCGGGCAGGACCTGATCGCGGTGGTCGCCGGAGACGGCGACGACCTGCGGGTCGAGGTGACCTACGAGGGCGAGAAGCAGGTCGTCACCATGAGGTCCGGAAAGGTCGCGACCGGCCGGGCCGCGGCGCTGTATCCCGACGGCCCACGGACCTACGGCACCGACCCGGACTGCGACGCGCGGGGCGCCGGCGAGCCCGCCGAGATCGCCAACGTCGACGCGGGCGCCGGCTCGATCTCCTGTCGGATCGACCCGTTGACCCGCACGCCGTACCTCCCCGATCTCGGGTGGGCCCGGGAGGGACATGTCTGGACCACGCTCACGGTGCGGGTCACGGCGCCGCCCACGATCAGCTGGATCCCGACCGGAACCAGCTACCAGGTCCGGCGCGAGCCCGTCACCGCCGCGCTCAGCGGGGCCGAGGTGGCTCGCGCCCCCCGGGGCGACCAGGACGACCGGAGCACCTGGGTCCGAACCTGGGTGTTCGACTCCCCCGCCGACGCCCCCGCCGACCCCGCCACCGACGCCGCCACCGGCCTCACCGTGTCCGCGCCGATGAGCGCCGTCCGCCCCCAGGACGCCACCGATGGCCCCGCGACGGTCCCGTTCGGGGTCGACCAGACCTTCACCCTCCGCCACTGAGCCGAACCGACCACTTCCGGGAGTGACCATGGCCGACGACGACGTCAACTTCAGCAACTACGAGAGCTCGGTCACCTACACGACCTCCGACGGACTCGACAAGCTCGCCGAGGCGATGATCGACGCCTACATGCGCCGGAGCGTGCCCAACGTCGTGGACGGCTCGTGCAAGGAGGGCCGGTTCGAGATCATCACCCCGCGGGTGACGATCAACCACCAGTCCGACCGGCTCTACGTCAGCTACCCCGGCGGACACTGGACCAAGGACGGCGGGCTGATCGGCGACGACCCCGACCTCGGCTACGACTACTTCGACGCCGCCGGCGTCTACACGCAGATCAAGAGCGACGTGGACACCTACCTCACCCCGATGCTGAGCAAGGGTGAGGGCGGGCAGGCGCCCCAGGCCGACGACTTCGACGACCAGATCACCGTGCTCCAGTACGCGATCCAGGAGCTCTCGGTCTCCGGCGAGGTGCGCACCACCGGCGACGAGGCCGAGACCTCGGTCGAGGTCGGCAACGTCCTCGTGCCCGAGTACATCTCCGAGATCGAGGCCGAGCTGGGCGACCTGGACGGCATGGCGGTCATCCGGCTCCGCGAGCTCTACGGCGCCAACCGCATCTCCGACGTGATGACCGGCCTGCACGCCCTGGCCGTCGTCGGCGGCGTCCTCGTCGCCGGCGAGGCGCAGGTCTGGGCGCGCTACCACCGCGACTTCGCCAAGCTGATCGACACCGCGACGGCGGACTTCCACGCCTTCTCCGAGGGGAACGAGGTCAGTGCCGGCGAGATCTTCGACGTGGTGAAGTCGGTCGCCGATGCCAGCGGCCTGCTGTCCCTCCCGAAGGGCGTCGCCAATGTCATCGGGAAGGCCTCGACCCTCTACGGCATCGTCAAGGGCTTCCTGCCGGCCGCGCCCGCGCCGTACCAGTACACCCTGGACGGGTCGTCGTACCAGGCGCTCGGCACCTCGTTCTGGAAGGCGGTCGGCGGACTCGTCGAGGACGTCGGCGAGACCGAGGCCGCCTTCGCGACCTGTGCCGACAACGCGGTCCTGGCCGCCACCAAGCCCGACGGCGCCAACCGGGTGATCACGACCTCGTTCGACCTGGTCAACCCCACCGAGTTCCTCAACGCCGGCGAGCACGGCATCTACACCAACGTGAACGGTCAGCGGGTCAACGTCGCCATCACCGACGCGGCCCTGAAGCGCGTGTCCGGACGCTACGAGCTGATCGGCGACCACTGCCACGACGTCGCGAAGAAGCTGGAGGGCGCTCCCGAGCAGTCGGCGTGGTCCCGCGGCTTCGGCGGCGCCACGGGCGGCGCCTTCGGCCACTACGCCTCCTTCGACGGCATGGTCGACATCCTGGTGGCGCTGCTGAAGAACAACGGCGACGAGATGCACGCCGTCGGCGAGAAGTGCATCCTCGTCCTCCACGACTTCCACGCGACCGACGCCGAGATCCGCAAGGAGCTCGACGGCCTCGCCCAGGAGGTGGAGGACCAGACCAAGGAGGACAAGGGCGTGGTCTGAGCGCGTCCGCGCGGCAACCGCCGCGTTCGCGCACCCGCCACGAGCCGGACACCCAACGCGGCGCATCGCGCCATGTCGGACGCGCATCGTGGGGCCATGCGGATCGTCCTGGCCACCGAGTCCTTCTACCCGGCACTCGACTGCACCACCACGACCCTGAAGGCGACCGTCGACCGGCTGGTCGACGGCGGCCACGTCGTCCGGATCATCGCGCCGGGCCCGGGGCTGGCGAGCTACCGAGGGTGCGAGATCGTGCGGGTCCGGCCGCTGGAGCCGACCGGCGCGCAGGTGCGCGACGCGATCGAGCGGTTCGCGCCCGACCTGGTGCAGGTCCACTCCCCCCGAGCCGTGGGCCGCAAGGCGCTCAAGCACGCCGCTCGCGCCGGCGTCCCGACACTCGCCGTCGAGCAGTCGCCCGTGCTCGACCTGGCCGCCGACTACTGGCGGGCCAAGGTCGCCGAGCGCGCCGACCGGGTCCTGGTCACCTCGCCGTGGATGGTGCGCCGGGCCGCCGAGCTCGGGGTCGCGGCGGGCCTGTGGGAGCCGGGCGTCGACCCGCTCGCCTTCACCCCCACGCTGCGCGACCCGTGGCTGCACCAGTCCTGGTCCCGCGCCAAGTCCGGCAGCGGCCAGGTCGTCGTCGGGTACGCCGGCGGCCTCCACAAGGCGGCCGGCGTCCGACGTCTCGCGGCGCTGGCCGAGGTCCCCGGCATCCGCCTCGTCGTCATCGGCGCCGGACCGGACCGCGAGTGGCTGGCCCGCCGTCTCCCCCACGCCCGCTTCACCGGCCCGCTCGGCATCGGCGACCTGACGGTGGCGCTGCCGACCCTCGACCTGCTGGTCCACCCCGGTGAGCACGAGACCGACTGCCACGCGCTGCGCGAGGCCGGGGCGTCCGGCGTACCGGTGGTGGCCCCGCGCGCCGGCGGCGCCCGCGACGTGGTCGACCACCTCACCACCGGCGTGCTGTACGACGCCACCGACCCCCGCGACCTGGTCCGCGCGGTCGCCGCGGTGGCCGCGGACCCGCACCGGAGCCTGCTCGGCGCGGCCGGCCGGGAGCGTGCCCTGCGGCGCACCTGGGCCGCCGCGGTCGACGAGCTGGTCGCCACGGCGTACCGGCTGCGGGTGGCGGCCTGAGTCAGGAGACGATCCCGACCACCAGGTTGATGGTGGTGGCGATGATCGCCGCACCGAAGACGTAGGACAGCAGGCAGTGGCGCAGCACGACGGCACGGATCGTGCTGCTCTGCACGGCGGTGTCGGAGACCTGGTAGGTCATCCCGAGGTTGTAGCTGAAGTAGAGGAAATCCCGGAACGCCGGTGGTTCGGTGGTGTTGAAGTCGATCCCGCCCGGGGTGTCGGAGTAGTAGAGGTGCGCGTACCGGGTCGCGTACATCAGGTGCAACGTCGCCCAGGCCGCGAACACCCCGCCCAGCGCGACGGCCGCATCGGTTCGACCGGTCGAGGTGTCGCCGACGAGCAGCAGAGCGACCACTGCCGCGAGCCCGCCGAGCGCAGCCGCGCCGACCACGACCTCGTCGACTCCTGGGGTGAGGTCCTCGTGAGTGGCGTTGACCCGGGTCGCCTCGGCGTCCATCGGCCACAGCACGACCCAGCCGAACACGACGTACACCGCTCCTGCGACGGCGACCGCCAGCAGCAGGCCGAGCTGGACCTCCACCAGCGAGCCGAGCAGTGCGGCCGTCACCCCCGCACCGATCCCCGACAGGAGCCGCGGCCACGCGGTGGCGATCAGGGGCGGGCGCTTCACCCGGCTCAGCCTAGGGGCGGCGCGGCTCAGACGCCGGTCCTCCCGTCGACCCCTTCGCGGAGCAGGTCGGCGTGTCCGCAGTGCTGGGCGTACTCGGTGATCATCCGGAGCATCAGCCAACGCAGGTCGACGTCCTCGTACCAGTCCAGCGGTCGCGCGGTGTCGTCGAGGTCGTGGGCGGCGACGATCTCGCGGGAGACGGCGCACTCCGCGCGCCAGGTCTCCAGGTCGGCACCGAAGTCGGCGTCCGCCGGGATCTCGAAGTCGAGGTCGGGCTCGTCGTCCGCGAAGAACAGGAAGGGCACCTCCCGCCGCTCGAAGTTCTGCTGGAACCACCAGCGCTCGCACCCCGCGAGGTGGCGGACCAGGCCGTGCAGCGACATCGTCGACGGGGGCATGGACCTCGCCCGCGCCTGCTCCGCGGTCAGGCCGCGACACTTCATCTCGACCGTCGCCCGGTAGTGGTCCAGGTACGCCGCGAGCGCCTCGCGTTCACCGGCCACCCGTGGGATGCGCGGGCGGTCGTCGTCCTCCCACTTGGGAGAGAACGCGTCCTGCGCCAGACCGGACTCCGATCCGACGGTGCCTTCCGAGGAGTTGGCGCCCATGCCCGCACTCTGCCATGCCCGACCGCGGAGCTCGGGAACCCTAGGGTGTCCCCATGCTGCTGCGCCGGTTGGAGTATCTCGCGGCGCTGGCCCGTGAGGGACACTTCGGCCGCGCCGCCGAGGCCTGCCATGTCACCCAGCCGGCGCTCTCGGCCGGCATCCGCAAGCTGGAGCAGGAGCTCGGCGTCCAGATCGTGAAGCGTGGCCAGCGGTTCGAGGGGTTCACCCCCGAGGGGGACGAGGTGCTGCGGTGGGCGCAGCGGATGCTGGCCGAGCGGGAGTCACTGGCCCAGACCATCGCCTCGATGCGCGGCGGCCTGACCGGCACCCTGCGCCTGGGCGCGATCCCGACCGCGCTGACCGTCGCCTCGTTGCTGACCACGCCGATGCGCCAGCAGCATCCGCTCACCACCTTCTCCCTGCTGTCGATGTCGTCGCGCGAGATCGTGCACCGCCTCAACGACTTCGACGTCGACGTCGGCATGACGTACGTCGACGGCGAGCCGCTCGGGCGGGTCCGGGTCGTCCCGCTGTACCGCGAGCGCTACCTGCTCCTCACGCCCGCCGACGGGCCGCACGGCGCGGCGGACGCGGTGAGCTGGGCCGACGCCGCCCGGTCGCCGCTGTGCCTGCTCACCGGCGACATGCAGAACCGGCGGATCGTCGACGGCCATCTCGCCGACACCGGCATCGACGCCGACGTCGTCGTGGAGACCGACACGGTGTCCGCGGTCTACGCGCACGTCGCGGCGATGGGCCTGTCCAGCGTGGTGCCGCATGCGTGGCTGCCGACCTTCGGCGTACCCGAGGGACTGCGGGCGATCCCGCTGCCCAGGCCGCGGCGGACGCACCAGGTGGGGCTGGTCCTCGCCGGGCACGGACCGGAGTCCCTGCTGGCGCGTGCCTTCGTCGAGGCCGCGCGCGAGGTCGACCTCAGTGGCTGAGCGCCGGTAGCTCCCTGCGCCCGCGGACCAGGGCCGCCGCCGCGACACCCGCGGCGACGCCGATCAGGGTGTCCACGCCACGCGCGAGCAGCAGCGCGACGGGGTCCGACGGCGCGGCCAGCTCGGTCATGACCATGATCAACGGGGTGAAGAAGCCCAGCGCCAGCCCGTAGTGGCGCCCCAGGAACAGCTCGGTCGGGAACAGCAGCACGATCACGACGACCGCGAGCAGCTCCGGCCGCGGCTCGGGCAGCAGCAGCACCGCGGTGACGGCGAGCCCGGCGAGCGTGCCGGCGACCCGGTGCGCCGCCCGGTCGAGCACCGCGCCGACGTCGGGGTCCTCCCCCGCGGTCACGATCGCCAGCGGTACGGCGGCCGCGGTCATCGCCCAGTTCGCGTGGTCGATGCCGAGCCCGACGCCGACGACGCCGGCCGCCGAGGTCGCCAGGAGATAGCGGCCGGCCTGCCGCACCGCCCCGGCGGGCAGTCCGGCCGGCCGGGCCGCGGACGCCGGCCGCTCGGTGCGGTCCGCGACGCCGAGGGCCAGGCACCAGCTCGCCGTACCGGCGCAGATCAGGACCGCACCGAGGGGGCTGACCAGGTCCGGGCCGACCGACGCGGTCGCACCGAGCGCGAAGATGCCGAAGAACGGACCACCCGGGCGCAGGCCGAGCCCGTCGGTCGCGAGCGAGCCGAGCGTCGCGAAGGCGGTCACCGCCAGCACCAGGACCGCGGAGCCGGCGCCGGCGGCCGACAGCAGCGCGCCGAGTCCGACCCCGGTCACCAGCATCCCGGCGCCGTGGAACTGGTGCCGCAGCCGCTCGGCGGGCGGCTCCAGCCGGCCGTACATGCCGGCGAAGGAGCCGAACGCGGCGTACATCACCAGCTCGGGACGGCCCACCGCCAGCAGGACGAGCCCCGGGGCGAGCAGGCCCAGCGCGACGCGCGCCGCGTGGCGCCGGTCAGCCGGCAACGCGCTCCAGCCTGACGATGACGCCCTTGGACGTGGGCGTGTTGCTGACCTCCGCCACGCTGTCGAGCGGGACCAGGACGTTGGTCTCCGGATAGTAGGAGGCCGCCGAGCCCCGGGCCGCCGGGTAGGCGACCACCCGGAATCCCTCTGCACGCCGCTCGCTGCCGTCGGTCCAGATGCTCACGATGTCGACCAGGTCGCGGTCGGCGAGGCCGAGCTCGGCCAGGTCGTCGGGGTTGACCATGACGATCCGGCGGGCGTCGTGGATGCCGCGGTAGCGGTCGTTCATGGCGTACGGGATGGTGTTCCACTGGTCGTGGGAGCGCAGGCTCTGCAGCACCAGGTGGCCCGGCGGCGCGGCGAGGTGGTCGAGGGCGTTGCGGACGAACACCGCCTTGCCGCTGGGGGTCGGGAACCGGCCCTCGTTGACCGGGTTGGGCAGCCGGAAGCCGCCCGGGACGGCGACGCGGGCGTTGAAGTCCTCGAAGCCCGGCACCACGCGGGCGATCCGGTCGCGGACGAGCGCGTAGTCGGCCTCGAAGTCCTCCCAGGGGATCGCGCCGCCCTCGCCGAGGGTACGACGCGCGAGCCGGCCGATGATCGCGACCTCGCTCAGCAGGTCGGGCGAGGCGGGGTCGAGCCGGCCGCGGGACTGGTGCACCTCGCTCATCGAGTCCTCGACGGTCACGAACTGCTCGCCGGTGGCCTGCACGTCACGGTCGCTGCGGCCCAGGGTCGGCAGGATCAGCGCGGTCTCGCCGCACACGGTGTGGGAGCGGTTGAGCTTGGTGGAGATCTGCACCGTCAGCGAGCACGAGCGCAGCGCGGCCTCGGTGACCTCGCTGTCGGACATGGCACGCACGAAGTTGCCGGCGACGCCGACGAAGACCCGCGCCTTGCCGTCGCGCATCGCGCGGACGCCCGCTACCGAGTCGTAGCCGTGGTGGCGCGGCGGGTCGAAGGAGAACTCGCGGCCCAGGGCGTCGAGGAAGCTGTCGGGCACCCGCTCCCAGATGCCCATGGTGCGGTCGCCCTGGACGTTGCTGTGCCCGCGCACCGGGCACACGCCGGCGCCGGGGCGGCCCAGGTTGCCGCGCAGCAGCAGGAAGCTGACCAGCTCGCGGATCGTGGGCACGCCGTGGCGGTGCTGGGTCAGGCCCATCGCCCAGCACACGATGACGCTCTTCGCGGCGAGCACCTCCTGCAGCACGCCCTCGATCTCCGCGCGGGTCAGGCCGGTCGCCTCGAGGACGTGCTCCCAGGTGACGGTGCGGGTGTGGGCGGCGAACTCCTCGAAGCCCGTGGTGTGGGCCGCGATGTAGTCGTGGTCGAGCACCGTGCCGGGCGCGGCGTCCTCGGCCTCGAGCAGCAGCCGGTTGAGCATCTGGAACAGGGCCAGGTCGCCGCCCGGGCGGATCTTGAGGAAGACGTCGGCGATCGGCGTACCCCGGCCGACGACGCCGCGGGGCTTCTGCGGGTTCTTGAACCGGATCAGCCCGGCCTCGGGGAGCGGGTTGACCGCGATCACGCGGCCGCCGTTGCGCTTGGTCTCCTCCAGCGCCGAGAGCATCCGCGGATGGTTGGTGCCGGGGTTCTGGCCGACGACGAAGACCAGGTCGGACTCGTGGATGTCGTCGAGCGAGACGCTGCCCTTGCCGATGCCGAGGGTCTCCCCCAGGCCGGACCCGCTCGACTCGTGGCACATGTTGGAGCAGTCGGGCAGGTTGTTGGTGCCGTACGCGCGGGCGAAGAGCTGGAGCAGGAAGGCGGCCTCGTTGTTGAGCCGGCCCGAGGTGTAGAACATCGCCTCGTCCGGCGAGGCCAGGGCGGTGAGCTCGTCGGCGACCAGGCCGAGCGCGTCGTCCCAGCCGATCGGCTCGTAGTGGGTCGCGCCGGGCCGCTTCACCATCGGCTCGGTCAGCCGGCCCTGGTGGTTGAGCCACATGTCGGACTTGGCGTCGAGCTCGGCGACGGAGTGCTCGGCGAAGAACTCCCGGGTCACCCGGCGCGTCGTGGCCTCGTCGTTGACGTGCTTGGCGCCGTTCTCGCAATACTCGTTCTTGTGCCGGTGCTTCGGGTCCGGCCACGCGCAGCCGGGACAGTCGATGCCCTCGGCCTGGTTGAGGCTGAGCAGGGTGAGCAGGGTGCGCTTCGGCCCGGCCTGGGCCAGGGAGTACTCCATCGCGTGGGCGACGGCGGGGACGCCGGCGGCGTACGTCTTCGGCGGGGTGACCTTGAGATCGTCCTGGGGATCCACGTCCGGCGGCTTGCTCACTCCTGCAGGGTCTCTCGCCCCGATCCCGCCGTCAAACATCGATCACCCATGGCTCGATAAACAACGTTGATCGTCGGACCTCTGGCCGAGAGCCGCGGCGTCCACGAGGATCGACAGGTGTCCACTCCCCAGGCCGTCCTGGCTCCGCTCACCGAGTCCGCGATCTTCCTGACCCTCACCCTCGACCCCGCCCTCGACGACCAGGGCGCCGCGACCGTGCGGGAGCTGCTCGCCGACGTCGGCGGACTGCGCCGCTCGGTCGGCTTCCGGATCCCCGAGGGCGAGCTGACCTGCGTCGTCGGCATCGGCGCCGACGCCTGGGACCGGCTGTTCACCGCGCCCCGGCCCCGCCATCTGCACCCCTTCCGCGAGATCGCCGGCGGCGTCCACCGGGCTCCGGCCACCCCCGGCGACCTGCTCGTCCACCTCCGCGCGCACCGGATGGACCTGTGCTTCGAGCTGGCCCAGCACCTCACCGAGCGGCTGAGCGGCGTCGCGCGGGTCGTCGACGAGGTGCACGGCTTCCGCTCCTTCGACCAGCGCGACATGCTCGGGTTCGTCGACGGCACCGAGAACCCGGAGGGCCCCGACAAGGCGGCCGCGGTGCTGATCGGAGCCGAGGACCCGGCGTACGCCGGCGGGAGCTATGTGATCACCCAGAAGTACCTGCACGACCTGACCGCCTGGGGCGCGCTGTCCGTCGAGGACCAGGAGCGCGCCATCGGCCGCGCCAAGCTCTCCGACGTCGAGATGGCCGACGACGTCAAGCCGAGCAACTCCCACGTGGCGCTCACCACGATCGTCGACGACGACGGCACGGAGCGCGCGATCCTGCGCGACAACATGCCCTTCGGCCGGGTCGGCGCGGCCGAGTTCGGCACCTACTTCATCGGCTACGCCAACGATCCCGGCGTCACCGAGCAGATGCTGACCAACATGTTCGTGGGTCGCCCGCCCGGCAACCACGACCGGATCCTCGACTTCTCCACCGCGGTCACCGGCACCCTCTTCTTCGTCCCGACGACCGAGTTCCTCGACGACGCTGCCAGCTGAATCCGAGCAGAGAGATCGCGAGTAAGGCTTGCCTTACGTGCATATCTCACATGATCCGCGTCACCTACTCGTCAGTAGCGGGAGTAGCGTGGCCCCCCGTGGCATCGACGACGCGTCCTCAACTGGTGAAGGGCAGCCGTGCAGCACGCACGACCATCGCCCTGAAATTGCTCATGGCCGTGAGTGGCCTGCTGTTCATCGGCTTCGTGCTGGGGCACATGTACGGCAACCTCAAGGCCTTCGCGGGGCAGGAGGCGTTCAACCACTACGCCGAGCACCTGCGTGAGCTGGGCGAGCCGCTGCTCCCCCACGAGGGCTTCCTGTGGATCATGCGCGTCGGCCTCCTCGTCGCCGTCATCGTCCACATCGCGTGCGCGGCGATCCTCGCCAGCCGCGCGGCCAAGGCCCGTCCGGTGAAGTACGTCGCCAAGAAGAACGTCGGCTCGTCGATCTCCTCGCGCACCATGCGCTGGGGCGGCGTCACCATCCTGGTCTTCCTCGTGTGGCACCTGCTCAACTTCACCATCGTCAAGATCAACCCGAGCAACGGCGACACCGGTGGCCACGACCCGTACTCCCTGCTCGTCGACACCTTCGACCTGTGGTGGATGACGATCATCTACCTGCTGGCGATGGTGGCCCTGGGCCTCCACCTGCACCACGGCACCTTCAGCTCGCTGCAGACGCTCGGCCTCACCAACTCGGCGACGTCGCGGGCCCGCGCCCGTGCGGCCGGCTGGGTGGTCGCCATCGTCGTCGCCGGCGGCTTCTCGCTGGTTCCGCTGTCCGTGCTCGTCGGCATCATCGAGAAGTAAGGGGCCAACGACATGGCTGCAGGAACCCACTACCTCCCCGGTCTGACCGCGACCAACCAGCCGTCGGTCCAGACCTCCGACGACGCCGCGGGCTACTACGAGCTCGGCGACAAGATCGTCGACCCCCACGCCCCGACCGGCCCGATCGCCGAGCGCTGGACCACCCGCAAGTTCGAGAACCGCCTGGTCAACCCGGCCAACCGCCGCAAGCTCGACATCATCATCGTCGGCACCGGCCTGGCCGGCGGCGCCGCCGCCGCCACGCTCGGCGAGGCCGGCTACAACGTGAAGTCCTTCTGCTACCAGGACTCCCCGCGCCGGGCGCACTCCATCGCCGCCCAGGGCGGCATCAACGCGGCCAAGAACTACCGCGAGGACGGCGACTCGACGTACCGGCTGTTCTACGACACGGTCAAGGGCGGCGACTACCGCTCGCGCGAGTCGAACGTCTACCGCCTCGCCGAGGTCTCGGCCAACATCATCGACCAGTGCGTCGCGCAGGGCGTCCCGTTCGCCCGCGAGTACGGCGGCCTGCTCGACAACCGCTCCTTCGGTGGCGTGCAGGTCTCCCGCACCTTCTACGCCCGCGGCCAGACCGGACAGCAGCTCCTCATCGGCGCCTACCAGGCGATGGAGCGCCAGGTCGCTGCCGGCACCGTCGAGCAGTTCACCCGCCACGAGATGCTCGACCTGATCGTCATCGACGGCAAGGCCCGCGGCATCGTCGCGCGCGACATGGTGAGCGGCGAGATCGAGACCCACCTCGCCGACGTCGTCGTCCTGGCCTCGGGTGGCTACGGCAACGTCTTCTACCTCTCGACCAACGCGATGGGCTCCAACGTGATGGCCGCGTGGCGCGCGCACCGCAAGGGCGCCTACATGGCCAACCCCTGCTACACGCAGATCCACCCGACCTGCATCCCGATCTCGGGCGCGCACCAGTCGAAGCTGACCCTGATGTCGGAGTCGCTGCGCAACGACGGCCGGATCTGGGTGCCCAAGAAGGTCGAGGACTGCGAGAAGGACCCGCGCGACATCCCCGAGGAGGACCGCGACTACTACCTCGAGCGGATCTACCCGTCGTTCGGCAACCTGGTCCCCCGCGACATCGCCTCGCGCGCGGCCAAGTACATGTGCGACGAGGGCCGCGGCGTCGGTCCCGCGATCGAGGAGCAGCAGCCCGACGGCACCACCAAGATGGTCCGCCGCGGCGTCTACCTCGACTTCGCCGACGCCATCAAGCGCCTCGGCAAGGACGGCGTCGAGGAGAAGTACGACAACCTCCTCGACATGTACGAGCGGATCACGGGCGAGAACCCCTACGAGGTCCCGATGCGGATCTACCCCGCCGTGCACTACGTCATGGGCGGGCTCTGGGTCGACTACGAGCTGCGCTCCAACATCGACGGCCTGTTCGTGACCGGCGAGGCCAACTTCTCCGACCACGGCGCCAACCGCCTGGGCGCCTCGGCCCTCATGCAGGGCCTGGCCGACGGCTACTTCGTGCTCCCGAACACCATCCGCGAGTACCTCGCCGACGGCCCGTTCGAGAAGATCGACGAGAGCCACCCCGAGGTGAAGGCCGCGCTGGACGCCGTCAACGAGCGCGTCGCCAAGCTGATGTCGATCAACGGCACCCGCTCGGTCGAGTCCATCCACAAGGAGCTCGGCTCCATCATGTGGGAGTACTGCGGCATGGAGCGCACCGAGGAGGGCCTCAAGCTCGCGATCGAGAAGATCAAGGCGCTGCGCAAGGAGTTCTGGACCAACGTCCGCGTGCTCGGCTCGGCCGACTCGCTCAACCAGGACCTCGAGAAGGCCAACCGGGTCGCCGACTTCATCGAGCTCGGCGAGCTGATGTGCATCGACGCCCTCAACCGCCGCGAGTCCTGCGGCGGCCACTTCCGCGCCGAGTCGCAGACCGAGGACGGCGAGGCGCTGCGCCACGACGACGAGTTCGCGTACGTCGCGGCCTGGGAGTGGGGCGGCGACTCCAACGAGGGTGGCAAGCCGGTCCTGCACAAGGAAGACCTCATCTACACCGCTATCGAGCTCAAGCAGAGGAGCTACAAGTGAGCGAGCGAAGCGAGCGAACGAAGATGTACAGCGAAGCCACTTCACTTGTGGCCGACGCGAAGCGAGGCAACAAGTGAAGGTCACTCTCAAGGTGTGGCGGCAGGAGAACGCCGCTGCCCAGGGTGCGATGCACACCTACGAGCTCGACGGCGTCTCGTCCGACATGTCCTTCCTGGAGATGCTCGACCTGCTCAACGAGCAGCTCGTCACCTCCGGCGAGGAGCCGGTCGCGTTCGACAGCGACTGTCGTGAGGGCATCTGCGGCATGTGCTCGCTGATGATCAACGGCCAGGCCCACGGCCCCGAGGTCACCACCACCTGCCAGCTGCACATGCGCTCGTTCAACGACGGCGACACGATCACCATCGAGCCCTGGCGCGCCGAGCCGTTCCCGGTGCTCAAGGACCTGGTCGTCGACCGGTCGGCGTTCGACCGGATCATCCAGGCCGGCGGCTACATCTCCGCCAACACCGGCTCGGCCCCCGAGGCCAACTCGGTGCCGGCGCCGCGCGACAAGGCGATGCGGGCGTTCAACGTCGCGACCTGCATCGGCTGCGGCGCCTGCGTCGCCGCCTGCCCCAACGGCTCCGCCTCGCTGTTCATGGGCGCCAAGATCACCCACCTCGGCGAGCTGCCCCAGGGCCAGCCGGAGCGCTGGTCGCGCGTCGTCGACATGGTCGGCCAGCACGACCACGAGGGCTTCGGCGGCTGCACCAACATCGGCGAGTGCGCCGCGGCCTGCCCGAAGGAGATCCCGCTCGACGTGATCTCCCAGCTCAACAAGGACCTGCGCACCGCGCTGAAGAACGGTCACTGACCCGGCAGAAGCTGGTGTCGGATTCGCGCCGACCCGGCAGAAAGTAGCCTCGTAGGAGCCACTTTCTGCCGGGTCGGCGTGTTTCTCGAGCTACTAGGCGCCGGGTCGGCGGTGCTGGCACGATTCCGCTGTGGGGGTCAAGGTGATCGGCGGCTGGCTGCAGGAGCGCCACGCCCTGCACATGGGGCGCTGGCTGCTGGAGTTCGACCAGCCCGAGGCCGAGACCGAGTTCCGCGCGTACGACGACGCGGCGGGCCTGCGCCAGTCCCGGATCGCGGTGTGGGTGGCCGTGTTCTTCGTCCTGGTCTACGGCGGCATCGACTTCCTGGTCGTGGGCTCCGGCGACGCGGAGGCGGCGGCGATCGTCCGGTTCGCGGTGGCGACCCCGATCCTGCTGGTCGCGGCCGTCCTGGTCGGCCGGGCAGGCTTCGTGGCCCGTCACCTCCAGCTCAGCTCCGTGGTGCTGGCCGGTTTCCTGATGGTGCTGCTCGGCACCGTGCTGGCACGCACGGCGGACCTGCCCGCGACGTACGTCCACACCTCGGGGACGGTCACCCTGATCGGCGCGATCGGCCTGCTCCGGCTGCGGATGCACGCCATCGGCGCGGCCGTCGCCCTCTACGCCGCCGTCAGCCTCACCCTCCCCCGCGCGAGCGACCAGCTCGAGACGATCGTCGCACCGACGATCGGGATCAGCACGATCGCGGTCATCGTCGGGTACGCGCTCGAGCGACTGCGGCGCACCGCCTTCGAGCGCCAGCGCGAGGTCGAGCTGGAGCGGGCCCGCTCCGACGAGCTGCTCCACAACGTGCTCCCCGCGCCGATCGTCGAGCGGCTGCGCACCGAGCGCGGCGCGATCGCCGACTCCGCGCCGAACGTGAGCGTGCTCTTCTCCGACATCGTCGGCTTCACGCCGGTCTCGGAGGCGCTGAGCGCCGAGGAGCTGGTCGGGCTGCTCGACACCATGTTCCGCGAGTTCGACGCGCTGTGCGACGACCGCGGCATCGAGAAGATCAAGACCGTCGGCGACGCGTACATGGCCGTCGCGGGCCTGCCCGTCCCCGACGAGAACCATGCCGCCTCCCTCGCCGAGCTGGCGCTCGACATGCAGCGCACGCTCGCCCGCCTCTCCCCTGCCTGGCCGAGCCCGATCGCGATGCGGATCGGCATCGCCTCCGGCCCGGTCGTCGCCGGGGTGATCGGGCAGCGCAAGTTCACCTACGACCTGTGGGGCGACACCGTCAACACCGCCAGCCGGATGGAGTCCCACGGCCGGCCGCACCGGATCCAGGTGTCCGCGGCGACGCACGCGCTGCTCGAGGACAGGTACATGTTCAGTGACCCGCAGCTGGTGGACGTCAAGGGCAAGGGGCCGATGACGACGTACTTCCTGCTCGGGGCGCCGGCGTAGGAATCACCGGTCGACCGGTTGTTCTGTCACTTGACGGGTTCTTCTGCCACTTGTCGGGCGTTGCAACGCCCGACAAGTGCAGGAATCGCCGGTCGACCGGCGATTCCTGCAGCTCCGCTCACGCGTCCTTTGCCGCCCGCAGCGCCTTCCAGCCGAGCGAGCCGAGCAGACCGGCGATCACGAAGTTCACGACGATCAGCACCGTGTGGGCGACCCAGTAGCCTGTCGCCCGGTCCTCGCCGGCGTCGTAGGCCTGGTAGAGGTTCTTGGCGAAGTTGCCGAAGGAGAAGACGTTCCAGGCCGCGACGGCGAGGAGCAGGATGGCGTGCTTGCGCTCGAACTTCACCTGCCCAGTCTCCCAGACCGTCCGGTACGACGACCGACCCGGGCGACGAGGGCCCCCGCGACCCCGCCGGCCGCGAACGCGAGCAGGCTCGGTGTCCGCGAGCCGGGGGCGTCCTCCGCCGCCGCTGCCGGTGCTCCCGGCGCTGGGGCGGCCGCGGCCGCGATCGCCCGGGCGGCCGGGACCGGCGCCGGCGGCCGCTCGGCGAGCGGACTGGTCTGGGCCCAGGCCGCGGCGTAGAGGATCACCCGCGAGAAGTAGTTGATCCAGACCAGCAGGATCAGTGCGATGCCGAACGCCTGGAACGCCGGTTGGCCGCGGGTGCCGGTCAGCAGCAGCCCGGAGAGCTGCTTGAGGATCTCGAAGCCGAGCGCGCCGAGCACGGCCCCGGACCACAGCGCCCGGTCCGGCAGGTCGGGGCGCACGAGCAGCCGGAACATCAAGAAGAACAGCAGCGCCGACGCCGCCAGGCCGAGCAGCACCGCGACCACGGCGACCAGCCAGCCGAGCTGGGCGCCGATGCCGATCGCGTCGAGCAACGCGCGTGAGGTCCGGGTGAGGACCGCCGACGCGATCACGCTGGCGAACAGGACGACGCCGAGGACGACCAGGGTGACCAGGTCGCGCACCTTGCCGATCACGAAGTTGGGCCGCAGCCGGGCGGGCATCTCGAAGAGGACCGTGAGCGCCGACTGCAGCGAGGACAGCCAGCCCAGGCCGGCGTACAGGACGCCGACCAGACCGATGATCCCGACCGTCCCGGCCGCGTCCTGGATGTCGGTCAGGTTCACCTGGCCGGTGCCGTCGCCGACCAGGCCCGGCAGCACCTCCTCGATGGCCTTGACCAGGGCGTCCTGCGCGTCGGGGAAGACCCGCGCGACCCAGCCGACCACGAAGAACGCCAGGGCGAGGATCGGGAACACCGACAGGAAGCCGAAGTAGGTGACGCCGCCGGCCTGCTGACTGCCCTGGACGGCGCCGTAGTGCTCCTGGGTGCGCACCGCGTGGTCGACGAGCGGCCAGCGCTCGCGGAGCTCGGCGAGCTTGTCCTTCGCGCGGTCGACGATCCTCATCGCGGCCTCCGGTGCGGTTCAGCCGAGCGGGAAGGTGCGGCTGGAGCGCCAGCCCTCCTGCTCGTGGTGGACGTACAGGTGGAAGTCGGTGACGTCGAAGGCGCACTCGAAGCCGGCCAGGTCGTCGAAGGCCGCGTCCAGGGTGGGGTCGTCGAGGTGGTGCGCGACGGTGACGTGGGGGTGGTACGGGTAGTCGAGGTCGACGGCGAGCGGACCCCGGCGTACGGCGTCGGCGAGCTGCTCGCACTGGGAGATTCCCTCGGCGAGGCTGACGAAGACGACGGGCGACACGGGCCGGAAGGTACCCGTTCCGCGCAGATGAACCCGGAACGGCGCCACCTTGCTCGCCACACGCTCGAGGTGGGCCTCGATCCCGGCGAGGTCGTCGGCCACCTCGGTCGGCGGGATGAGCGTGATGTGGCTCGGTACGCCGGCCGCGGTCGGGTCCCCGATCCGGTGCCGGTAGCCGACCAGCTCGGCGGCCCACGGCTCCGGGATGGCGACGGCGACGCCGATCACCGGCATCAGCGGGCCTCCGTACGACGCTCCACCGGTGCCACGAAGCCGACCCGCTGGTAGACGTCGCGCAGCGTGCTCTCGGCGACGGCGCCCGCCGTCTCGGCACCCTGCGCGAGCACCTGCATCAGGTGGTCCTGGTTGTCGAGGAGCTCCAGCGTCCGGTCCCGGAACGGGGTCACGAAGCCGACCACCACGTCGGCGAGGTCCTTCTTGAGGTCGCCGTACATCTTGCCGGCGTACTGCTCCTCGAGGGCCTGGACGCTCTCCCCGGTCAGCGCGGAGTAGATGGTCAGCAGGTTGCTGACCCCCGGCTTCTCGTCCTGGTCGAAGCGGATCTCGGTGCCGGAGTCGGTGACCGCCGAGCGGATCTTCTTCGCCGACCGGGCCGGTTCCTCGAGCATCTCGATGATGCCGTTGGGGCCCGAGCCCGACTTCGACATCTTCTTGGTCGGCTCCTGCAGGTCGTAGATCTTCGCGGTCGCCTTGAGGATGTAGGGCTCGGGCAGCCGGAAGGTCTTCTTGAACCGGCCGTTGAAACGCTGCGCGAGGTCGCGGGTCAGCTCGAGGTGCTGGCGCTGGTCTTCGCCGACCGGCACGTAGTGGGGCCGGTAGAGCAGGATGTCGGCGGCCATCAGGATCGGGTACGCGAACAGGCCCACGCTCGCCGCGCCCTCGCCGCCCTTCGCCGACTTGTCCTTGAACTGCGTCATCCGCCGCGCCTCGCCGAAGCCGGTCAGCCCGTTGAGCACCCAGCCGAGCTGGGCGTGCGCGGGGATGTGGCTCTGCACGAAGATCGCCGACTTCTCGGGGTCGACGCCGGCCGCGAGGAGCTGGGCGGCGCTGCGCAGGGTGCGCTCGCGCAGCAGCTTGGGGTCCCAGTCGGTGGTGATCGCGTGCTGGTCGGCGATGAAGAAGAACGGCTGGTGGTCGCGCTGCAGGTCCACCCACTGCCGCAGCGCACCCATGTAGTTGCCGAGGTGGAAGGAGTCGGCGGTCGGCTGGATCCCGGACAGCACGCGCGGTCGCGCGGCCCCCTCGGGCGCGGCCGGCTGCGCGGTCTCCGGCACGGGCGGGTGCTCGGTGGTGGCGGACATGGGAGCGATTCTCGCAGGCCGCCGGTTCTCCGCGTAAAGCCCCCGTCCCGCGCGGCCCGGGTTGCTCGTCGTATCTGACGAAGGGGCTGTGAATTCGTCGAACCCGCAGCCCGTTCGTCAGATACGACGGGGAGAACCCGCCCGGCGGTGAGCCACCGCGGAGACGAGCAGGATCGCCGTACCCAGTGCGGCGAGGGCCGCACCCACCAGCGCGGGAGCGCGGTAGCCGTGGCCGCCGGCGATGACCAGGCCGCCGAGCCAGGCGCCGAGGGCGTTGGCGATGTTGAGGGCGGCGTGGTTCATGGCCGCGCCGAGGGTGACCGCGTCGCCGGCGACGTCCATCAGCCGCAGCTGGAGGTTGACGACGAGCACCGAGCCGACGGCGGTGACCAGGAAGGCGACGGGCAGCAGCAGCCAGCCGTGGGGCGCGGCGGCGTAGTAGACGAGCATCAGCACGATGCCGGTGACGCCGGAGAGCAGCAGGCTGCGGAACACCGACCAGGCGGCGAGCTCGCCGGCGAGCCAGGTGCCGGCGACCATGCCGAGGCCGAGCGCCAGGACGAAGAAGGGCACCGTGCCGCGCTCGAGGCCGCCGACCTCGGTGACCGTCTTGGCGATGTAGGAGTAGACCGCGAACATCCCGCCGAAGCCGACCGCGCCGACCGCCATCGTCAGCCACACCTGCAGGCTGCCGAAGAACTCGCGCGCCTCCTTGCGGCCGCTGGCCTCGGTGTCGCCCGCCATCGACGGCACGGCGGCGAGCACCAGCGCCGCGGTGACCAGCGCCAACACCCCGCCGAGCAGGTACGTCGAGCGCCAACCGACCTGCTGGCCGAGGAAGGTGGCCAGCGGTACGCCGACCACATTGGCCACGGAGAGCCCGAGCATCACGCTCGCCACCGCCCGGCCCCGCCGCTCGGGGGCGACCAGGCTGGCGGCGACCAGGCTGGCCACGCCGAAGTAGGCGCCGTGGGGCAGGCCGTCGAGGAAGCGGGCCGCGGTCAGCACGTGGAAGCCGGGCGCGGCGGCGCTGAGCAGGTTGAACGCGGCGTACGCCGCCATCAGCCCCACCAGCATCGCCCGGCGCGGCAGGGCCGCGCCGAAGAAGGCCAGGATCGGTACGCCGACCACGACCCCGAGCGCGTACGCCGAGATGACGTGCCCCGCGTCCGGCACCGACACGTCGACGCCCCGGGCGATCTCGGGCAGCACGCCCATGGTCATGAACTCGGTGGTGCCGATGGTGAACCCACCGACCGCGAGCGCCAGGATCGCCAGCGCGGGTCGGCTGTGGGACACCGCCGGGCGCCCCTCGGTCGAGGTGGTCGTCGGCGAGGAGGTCACGGGGGATGCTAACCGGGCGGCGCCGCCGGCTATTCCAGGACGTCGGATGTCTGCGGCCCGGGCGTGGGCCGGGTCACGTCCGGGCCTCAGCCCGCGAGGTGCCCCCAGTCCCCCGCCAGCTCCGACCAGGGCCCGACCGCGGCGACCGCGCCGTCGACGAGGACGACGACGCGGTCGGCCTGGGCGAGGGCGGCGCGCTTCGAGGTCGCGCCGATCACGGTGGTGTGGCGCTCGCGCAGGGCGGCCCACAGCTCGATCTCGGTGGCGGCGTCGAGGGCGCTCGAGACGTCGTCGGCGAGGAGCAGCTCGGCGTCGGCGGCCAGCGCGCGGGCCAGGGCGAGGCGCTGGACCTGACCGCCGGACAGACGCACGCCGCGGTGGCCGATCACGGCGTCCGGGCCACCGGCGTCGGCGACGTCCTCGCTCATCCGGGCCGTCTCGATCGGCCGGGTGATGTCGCGGTCGTGGCCGAGCAGGATGTTGTCGGCGAAGGTGCCGGACAGCACCCGCGGCACCTGGGCGACGTGGGCGACCTGGCTGGGGCGCAGGAAGGTCTCGGGATCGACCACGTCGACGCCGTTCCAGCGCAGCGTGCCGCGGTGGTCGATCAGGCCGGCCAGCGAGGACAGCAGGCTGGACTTGCCGGAGCCGACCTGGCCGACCAGGAGCACCAGCTCGCCGCGCTCGACCGCGAGGTCGACCCCGGCGGCGCCGATGGTGCCGTCGTCGTGGACGGCGGTGTAGCCGGCCAGCTCGAGCCGGTCGAGCGGCACCCGGGTCGGCGCGACCGGCTCGGGCGCGACGCCGGTGACCAGGTCGATGCCGTCGGCCATCGCCATCAGGTCACGGCCGCCGGCGAAGCCCGCGGTGGCCTGCTGCCAGGCACGGGTGCCGGGGGCCTCGGTGACCACCGCGCCCGCGACCCGGCCGAACCAGTCGAAGCCGTTGACCGCGGTCGCGACGAGCAGCGCGGTGGCCAGCCCCCACACGTCCCACAGGTAGAGCGCCCAGGCGGCCACCACGCCGACCTGCACCATCACGATGGGTACGCCGTCGAGGACGGCCTGCACCCGGTGCTCGAAGACCGCCGCCTCGACCCGGCCGTCGTCGACCCGCCGGAGGTGGGCGTGGACCTGGGGGGTGCGGCCGGCGAGCTTGACCGTGCGGGCGGACTCGACGGCCGAGACGACGGCGCGGCCGAACCGGGCCCGGGCCGCCGACGAGCGCGCGGCCGACCGGCCCGCGATCGGCCGGCCGATCGAGGACGCGAGGGCGCTGGTGAGCATGACGACGAGCAGCACGCCACCGGCGAGCCAGGTGCCGCCGGCGACCATGGTGATCGCGGCGATGAGCAGACCGTTGACGAAGTCGACCCAGCGGTCGGCGTAGCGGGCGTAGCGGTCGGCGTCCATCGACCGGGCGACCACCTCACCGGGAGGGGTGCGGGGCAGCCGGTGGGCGCGGACCTGGCCGAGCAGCACCGACATCCGCACCCGCAGCATCACCTCGATCCACCAGCGCGGGTAGCGGCGGAAGGCGTCGGCGAGCAGGAAGGGCGCGACCAGCAGGCTGGCCACGAGCACGACGACCAGGGCGAGCGAGGACTCCCCCGCCTCGAGCCGCTCGACGATCCGGCCCCAGACGAAGCCGGTGATCGCGCCGAGCGGGGCGAAGATCGTGCCGCCGAGGAAGAGCAGCACCGACCAGGCGCCCCACCACGGCCGGACCCAGAAGGCGTTCCAGGTGCCGCGGGCGAGCGAGGAGCCGGGGTCGATCTCGGGCCGCTCGGGAGGCGGACCGGTGCGACGCCGACCGCCCACCGCGGCGCTCGCCTCGGCCGGGTCGAGATCGGCGTCGGCGAAGCCTTCGGTGTCGCTGGCGGCGAGCAGCCTGCGGAACGGTCCCTCGATCAATGCCAGCTCGTCGCGGGGGCCGTGCTGGATGACCGAGCCGTGGTCGAGGACGGCGACCGCCTCGGCGCGCTCGATCGTGCTCAGCCGGTGGGCGACGAGGATGCCGGTGCGGCCGCTGATCAGCCGGTCGGCGGCGGCGACCACGCGGGCCTCGGTGACCGGGTCCATCCGGGCGGTCGCCTCGTCGAGGACCACGACCTGGACGTGGCGCACCAGCAGCCGGGCGAAGGCGACCAGCTGCTCCTCGCCCGCCGAGAGGGTGGTGCCGCCGGGGCCGAGCACGGTGTCGAGGCCGTCGGGCAGGCCGGCGACCCACTCGGTGAGGCCGAGCTCGGCGACCGCCGCCTCGACCTCGGCGCGCGGCACCGGGGCGAACAGGGTGATGTTGTCGGCGAGGGTGCCGGCCAGGATCTCGGTGCGCTGGGTGACCACGCCGACCCGGCGGCGCAGCTCGTGGAGGTCGAGGGTGGTGATGTCGGCCCCGCCGAGGAAGATCGTGCCGGGCGGCGGCTCCGCGGCCCGCGAGAGCAGCGAGGCGAGGGTGGACTTGCCGGAGCCGGTGCGGCCGACGAGCGCGAGGGTGTGGCCCTGCTCGATGTAGAGCGTGACGTCGCGGAGCGCGAACGAGCTCTCGTTGTAGGCGAAGTCGAGGTGGCGGATGCGCAGGTCGAGCGCACCCGACGGGACGGCCGCGCCGCCCTCGGGCTCGGCCTCGACGGCCAGCAGCTGGCGCAGCCGGAGCACGGCGCCGAGGCCGGCCTGGATGTCGGGCAGCTGGTGGGCGAGGTTGTTGATCTGGCCCACGAAGATCGTGGTGACCAGGAACAGCGTGACCAGCCGCGCGACCCCGAGATGGTCGCCGCTGACCAGCGCGACGCCGGCGATCGCGATGGCGGCGAGCAGGCCGTGGAGCAGCAGGCCGACCTTGACCGCCAGCCGGGCCTCGATCATCAGCACCCGGCGGAACTTCTCGTGGACGTCGGCCGAGAGCCGCGCCAGCCGGCGTACGGCGAACGCCTGGCCGAGGCTGGTGCGGAGATCGTCGCGCCCCGCGACACCCTCCTCGAGCGCCGCGGCGTGGTCGGTCCAGGCGGCCTCCTCGATCACCTTGCGGCGGGCGATCTCGACCAGCGCCGGACGCATCACCCATACGGTCACCGCGCCGACGAGCGGGAACAGCACGAAGGCGGGCCACCAGGTGAAGCCGGCGACCAGCCACATCGGCACCGAGGCGAAGCCCGTGCGCATCGCCATCCAGATCTGCTGGCGGAGCAGGGTGCCGACCTCGTGGGTGTCGTCGTCGACGCGGTCGAGGACCTCGCCGACGGCCTGCTCGGTGAGGTGCTCCAAGGGCTGCTGCAGCGCGGCGCTGAGCAGGTCGCCGCGCAGCCGGCCCTCGGCCCGGTCGACCACCCCGGCCCACACCACCCGGCCGGCGGTGTCGACGACGGCGGAGCCGACGACGAACAGCGCCAGCCAGCCCACCAGCAGCGCGGTGGGGTGGTCGGCGATCCGGCCGGCGACGACCGTGCCGAGCGCCTGGCCCAGCGCCGCGACCGCGACCGCGCCCACGGCGAAGCCGGCGGCCGGCGTACGCAGGCGGCGCCAGTCGACGCGACGCGCCGGGTCGCCACCGACGGCGGGCCGCTCGGGGGCATCGGGGCGGGTCAGCGTCGTGGACATCGGGACCAGCGTAGGTTCCGGTGCCGACACTTCGCCTCCGAATATCTTCCGGTCCACCCCGGTAGTCCCGGCCCAAAAGCACCGAATCGATGCCCATTTCGGTGCTTTTGGGCCGGGACTATCGGAGGTGCGGCCGGGACTATCGGAGGTGCGGCCGGGACTATCGGAGGTGTTTGAGGGCCTCCCGGCGGCTCAGCGGGCTGAGCTCGTGGCGCTCGACGTAGGCGCGGACCCAGGCCGGGTCGACCTTCGCCACCTCGCGCAGCGACCAGCCCACGGCCTTGCGGAGGAAGAACTCGCGCTCGGCGAGGTTGGGCTCCAGCACCGCGGCCAGCAGGTCGAGATCGGTGCGCTCCTTGCGCCCCAGCTGGGAGATGATCGCGAGCCGGCGCACCCAGAAGGACGCCTCGTCGCTCGACCAGCGCAGCACCACCGTCGCCGTCTCCTCCGGATGGGCGTCATGGAGCTCGGCGACCCGGTGCGCGGCCTCGTCGACGTGGTCCCACCAGGCGCCGGTGCGGGCGACGTGCTCGTGGAAGGGCACCAGCCCCAGGTCGCCCCGGAGCGGGCGCAGGCCGACGAGCGCCGCCGCGGCGTACCTCTCCTCGCGGTGGGTCGCCTCGTCCCACAGCTCGCGCGCGGCCGCGCTCAGCTCGGCCGGGTCGCCGATCCCGAGGTCGCGGACCAGGTCGCGGACCAGGCGGCGTACGTCGGGCACCCGGACACCGAGGAAGGGCATCGCCGACT
This sequence comes from Nocardioides nitrophenolicus, assembly GCF_016907515.1. NCBI lineage: Bacteria > Bacillati > Actinomycetota > Actinomycetes > Propionibacteriales > Nocardioidaceae > Nocardioides > Nocardioides nitrophenolicus. The sequence continues at coordinate 4,157,689 of NZ_JAFBBY010000001.1, read as the reverse complement.
TCATGTACGCCTGCTGCCCCGGGGCCAGGGACGCGTCAGCCGCGGCCCGCAACGACGTGCGGACCGCGGCTGGCAGCGACATGGAGCGGCTCAGAACCCGGCGAGCGCCTCGTTGAGCGTCGCGCTCGGCCGCATCACGGCCGAGGTCTTCTCGGCGTCCGGGTAGTAGTAGCCGCCGATGTCGGCGGGCTTGCCCTGGACGGCGATCAGCTCCTCGGCGATCGTCGCCTCGTTGGCGCGCAGCGTCTCGGCGAGCGGCTTGAAGGCCGCGGCCAGCTCGGCGTCCTCGGTCTGCGACGCGAGCTCCTCGGCCCAGTAGAGCGCGAGGTAGAAGTGCGAGCCGCGGTTGTCGGTCGTGCCGAGCTTGCGGCCCGGCGAGCGGTCCTCGTTGAGGAAGGTGCCGGTGGCGCGGTCGAGGGCGTCGGCGAGGACCTGGGCCGCGGGGGCGTCGGCCTGCTCGGCGTACTTCTCCAGCGAGGGGACGAGCGCGAAGAACTCGCCCAGGCTGTCCCAGCGCAGGTAGTTCTCCTCGACGAGCTGCTGCACGTGCTTCGGCGCCGAGCCGCCCGCGCCGGTCTCGAAGAGGCCGCCGCCGGCGATGAGCGGGACGACCGAGAGCATCTTGGCGGACGTGCCGAGCTCGAGGATCGGGAACAGGTCGGTGTTGTAGTCGCGCAGCACGTTGCCGGTCACCGAGATGGTGTCCTCGCCCTTGCGCATCCGCTCGAGGGAGTACGCCGTCGCGAGGGTCGGCGCGAGGATCTCGATGGTCAGGCCCTCGGTGTCGTGCTCGGGCAGGTAGGCCTTGACCTTCTTGATCAGCTCGGCGTCGTGGGCGCGCGACTCGTTGAGCCAGAAGATGGCCGGCGTCTGCGAGGCGCGGGCCCGGGTGACGGCCAGCTTGACCCAGTCCTGGACCGGGATGTCCTTGGTCTGGCAGGCGCGCCAGATGTCGCCGGCCTCGACGTCGTGCTCGATCAGCACGTCGCCGTTGGCGGACAGGACGCGGACGGTGCCGGCCTCGGCGATCTCGAAGGTCTTGTCGTGCGAGCCGTACTCCTCGGCCGCCTGCGCCATCAGGCCGACGTTGGGGACGGTGCCGATGGTGGCCGGGTCGAGCGGGCCGTTCTTCTTCACGTCGTCGATGACGGCCTGGTAGACGCCGGCGTACGACGAGTCCGGGATCACCGCGAGGGTGTCGTCCTCGCCGCCGTCGACGCCCCACAGCCGGCCGCCGTTGCGGACCAGGGCCGGCATCGACGCGTCGACGATGACGTCGGAGGGGACGTGCAGGTTGGTGATGCCCTTGTCGGAGTTGACGTAGGACAGCCGCGGGCCGGCGGCGAGCGCGGCCTCGAAGGCGGCGTTGATCTCCGCGCCGTCGTCGAGCTTGTCGAGGCCGGCGAGGATCGCGCCGAGGCCGTCGTTGGCCGAGAGCCCCGCGGCGGCGAGCTGGTCGCCGTACTGGGCGAAGACGTCGGCGAAGTAGGCCTTCACGACGTGGCCGAAGATGATCGGGTCGGAGACCTTCATCATGGTCGCCTTGAGGTGGACCGAGAACAGCACGTCCTTGGCCTTGGCCTCGGCGAGCGCGTTCTTCAGGAACGCCTGCAGGTAGGACGCCTCCATCTTGGTGGCGTCGACGATCTCGCCGGCGAGGACCTTCAGACCGTCCTTGAGGACGACGGTCTCGCCCGCCGCGGTCTCCAGGACGATCGAGAGCGTGTCGTCGGCGGCGAGGGTCACCGACTTCTCGTTGCTCGCGAAGTCGTGGGCGGCCATGGTCGCGACATCGGTCTTGGACCCGTCGGCGAACGGCTTGTTGGTGTGGGGGTGGGTCTTCGCGTAGTTCTTGACCGACGCGGGCGCGCGGCGGTCGGAGTTGCCCTCGCGCAGGACCGGGTTGACCGCCGAGCCCTTGACCTTGTCGTACTTGGCCCGGATCTCCTTCTCCTCGTCGGTGGCGGGAGCCTCGGGGTAGTCGGGGACGGCGAAGCCCTGCTCCTGCAGCTCCTTGATCGCGGCCTTGAGCTGCGGGATCGAGGCGGAGATGTTGGGCAGCTTGATGATGTTGGCCTCGGGCGTCTTCGCGAGCTCGCCGAGCTCGGTCAGCGCGTCGTCGGCGAGGCCGAACTGGGCGAGGATGCGCGCCGCGACGGAGATGTCGCGGGTCTCGAAGGCGACGCCGGCCTTGGCGGCGAAGGCCTCGACGATCGGCAGGAAGGAGTACGTCGCGAGCAGCGGCGCCTCGTCGGTGTGGGTGTAGATGATGCTCGACATGTCCGGGCGTCACTCCTGGGCCGTGGATGGGATTCTTGACGTCAAGATACCTGATGCCGGGGCACACGTCCCCTTCGGCAGCCACAGTAATGACTAGGCTGGCTCGTGTAACCCGGCGGTTTTCGGGAGCCCCACGGAGGAGAAGGTCCAGCCCATGTCAGAAGAAGCAGTGGATACGTCCACACCACCCACCCTCGTCCAGAAGATCGCGGCCGAGGCCCTCGGCACCGCCGTCCTCGTCTTCATCGGGTGCGGCTCTGCGGTCATCTTCACCAACGCCGCCCGCGACGACACCGGCCTCGCCGGGCTGTTCGCGATCACGTCCATCGGCCTGTCGTTCGGCATCGCGGTGATCGCGATGGCCTACACCTTCGGCCGCGTCTCCGGCGGCCACTTCAACCCGGCCGTCTCGGTCGGCGCCGCGCTCGGCGGCCGCATCTCGTGGAAGGACGCCGGTCTCTACAGCGTCGCCCAGATCGTCGGCGGCCTGGTCGGCGGCCTCCTGCTCGCGCTCACCGCGCTCTCCAGCGACTTCGGCTGGGAGTTCGGCGACCCGCTCGGCTCCAACGGCTTCGGCGACCACGGCGGCGTCGAGCTGCTCGGCGCGCTGCTCATCGAGTTCATCCTGACCTTCATCTTCGTGACGGTCATCCTCGGCACCACCGACGCGCGCAACCGGGCCGTGGCCGCGATGGCCCCGCTCACCATCGGCCTCACCCTCGCGGCGATCCACTTCGTGGCCATCCCCGCCACCGGTACGTCGGTCAACCCGGCCCGGTCGATCGGCGTCGCCTTCTTCTCCGGCAGCGACGCGATCGTCCAGCTCTGGCTGTTCATCGTGGCCCCGCTCCTCGGCGGCGCGGTGGCCGGTCTGCTCTACCCGCTGGTGTTCGGCCACGGCACCGACCCGGTTCCCGGCTCCGGCCTCAACTTCGGCGCCGGCGGCTCGTCCGACCCGGCCTTCACCCAGCAGTGGAACCAGCAGGCCTACGGCCAGCAGCAGGCCTACGGTCAGCACCAGGCGCAGCCGGGCCAGCAGGCCGGTCAGGTCGCCCAGCCCGTCCCGCAGCAGGGCCAGCCGATCATCCAGGACGGCTGGCAGTGGGATCCCGCGTCCCAGCAGTGGATCCCGGCCCAGCAGCCCGCCGCCCCGGCCGCTCCCGCGGCTCCGGCCGCTCCGGCCGCTCCGGACCCGCAGGCCGGATGGGCGCCTCCGGCGAGCGACCAGACGCAGGTGCGTCCGCCGCAGTGAGCGCCTGATCCAGCAGTGACCTAGCGGGCCTCGTCGTACGCGACGAGGCCCGCTTCGTCCGTCCGGACCAGGCCGACGCCGCGGGCATAGGTCTCGTCACGGGAGCCGGCGGCGTCCTCGATCTCGAGCCGGACCGTGCGTCGGTAGGTCGCGAGTGGGGTCCTGGTCTCCGCGCCGACCTCCGCGACGGTGGCGACCTCGGAGCGGCCCGGCGCGGAGGAGGTGCGGAAGCCGTCGCCGAACCGGGGCGCCGCGGGCATCGCGAGCCCGGCCTCGGCGCCGTCCGCGCCGGCCCGCCACTCCCCCTCGCGACCGAACCACCACACATTGCCGGCCCGGTCCTGCGCGAAGTGGTCGCGCACGAGACTGCCGTCGGCGTTGGTGCGGACCAGGGTCGTGGTCGCGACGCCGGCGACCGAGGGCCCCGGCTCGACGGTCAAGGTGAACGCGGGCGCACCACTCACCCGGTCGGCGTACGACCAGCGGGAGCCGACCGCCAGCGGCAGCCACGGGTTGTCGACGCGGGCGACGAAGTCGGCCGCGGCGGGATCCGGGGTCGGGATGACCAGGCCGTCGACGCCGGTCGGCGGGCTCGGCGCCGACGCGGACCCGCAACCGGCCAGCGTCACGCCCGCGAGGCTGAGGGCCGCGATCGCCGCGGTCGCACGTCTGCGCATGCCCGTCATCGTCGCAGCACCCGGACCGCCTCCCCGCGCGGGGCCACGCGCTGCTAGCGTCGCTGGCGTCCATCGAGTTCCTTGAAGGAGTTTCCTCGTGAGCACCACCCCGCTCAAGGTCGCCGTCACCGGCGCTGCCGGCCAGATCGGCTACAGCCTGCTCTTCCGCATCGCCAGCGGCGCCATCGCCGGTGACCGTCCCGTCGAGCTGCGCCTGCTCGAGATCGAGCCCGCGCTCAAGGCGCTCGAGGGCGTCGTCATGGAGCTCGACGACTGCGCGTTCCCGAACCTCGCCGGTGTCGAGATCGGCTCCGACCCGGAGAAGATCTTCGACGGCGTCAACCTCGCCCTGCTCGTCGGCGCCCGCCCGCGCGGCCCCGGCATGGAGCGCGGCGACCTGCTCTCCGCCAACGGCGCGATCTTCACCGCCCAGGGCAAGGCGCTCAACGCCGTCGCCGCCGACGACGTACGCATCGGCGTGACCGGCAACCCGGCCAACACCAACGCGCTCATCGCCGCGAGCAACGCCCCCGACATCCCCAAGGAGCGGTTCTCGGCGCTGACCCGCCTCGACCACAACCGCGCGATCTCCCAGCTGGCCGCCAAGACCGGCTCGGCCGTCACCGACATCAAGAAGATCACGATCTGGGGCAACCACTCGGCCACCCAGTACCCCGACATCTTCCACGCCGAGATCGCCGGCAAGAACGCCGCCGAGGTCGTGAACGACCAGGCCTGGATCGCCGACACCTTCATCCCGACCGTCGCCAAGCGCGGCGCCGCGATCATCGACGCCCGGGGCGCCTCCTCGGCCGCCTCGGCCGCGTCCGCGACCTGCGACGCCGCCCGCGACTGGCTCAACGGCACCCCCGCCGGCGACTGGGTCTCGATGGCGGTCGTCTCCGACGGCTCCTACGGCGTCCCCGAGGGCCTGGTCTCCTCGTTCCCGGTCACCACGGCCGACGGCAACTGGGAGATCGTCCAGGGCCTCGAGATCGACGACTTCTCGCGCGGCAAGATCGACGCGTCCGTCGCCGAGCTGGCCGACGAGAAGGCCGCGGTCACCGAGCTCGGCCTGATCTGATCCCGTACGACGAAGGGCCGGTGCCGCGCGGCACCGGCCCTTCGTCGTACCTGGGTGGGCGGCGGGACTGCTGGGACTGCGGGGTTGCTGGGGCTGCTGGGGCTGCTGGGGCTGCTGGCCGGCGGGGCGAACAGCGCTGTAACACGTTGTCCGCCGTTGTAGCGGACCCGAGACGTCGCGCAGGACCCGTCGTACGGGTCCGATACAGCCGACAGGCGTCATCCAGAGCGGCGGACAACGTGTTACAGCGCGAGGCAGCACGAGGCAGCACCACCCCCGCGCCACCCAGCGCCACCCCGACGAACAATCGCGAGAGCTAACCCTGCTCGGGGATGCTCCCCGCGAGCAGCACCAACCCGATCGCCACGGCGAGCAGGATCCCGACGTCGAGCAGCCGGTGGCGTACGGCGAGCATCCCGGCGTCCTTCTCCGGCAGGCCGAGCCGCAGCAGCGCGGCCGCGGCCAGGCCGCCCGACATGATCCGCAGGCCGACCCGCCAGTCGGACGCGCCTGCCACGACCAGGCCGATCCCGACGACCACCAGCACCGCGATGTAGCAGGCGCCGCCGATCGTCGAGGGGTACCGGCGCGGCTCCTCGGGCGGGTCCGGGCTCTCGTCGTTCAGCGCGCTGCCTTCCCGCCGAGCTCGGCCTGCTTCTCGGCCATCGACACCACGTTCGCGAGCAGCATCGCGCGGGTCATCGGACCCACCCCGCCGGGGTTGGGCGAGACCCACCCGGCGACGTCCCAGACGTCGGCGGCGACGTCGCCGGCGATCTTGCCGTCGACCCGGCTCACGCCGACGTCGAGGACGGCCGCACCGGGCTTGACCATGTCGCCGGTGACGATGTCGGGTACGCCGGCCGCCGCCACCACGATGTCGGCCTTGCGCACGTGGGCGGCGAGGTCGACGGTGCCGGTGTGGCACAGCGTCACGGTCGCGTTCTCGGAGCGACGGGTCAGCAGCAGCCCGAGCGGGCGGCCGACGGTGATCCCGCGGCCGACCACGACCACCTCGGCGCCCGCGATCGGCACGTCGTGGCGGCGCAGCAGCTCGACGATGCCGTACGGCGTACACGGCAGCGGCGCCTCGTTGCCGAGGACCAACCAGCCCAGGTTGGTGGGGTGGAGCCCGTCGGCGTCCTTGGCCGGGTCGATCAACCCGAGCACCCGGTTCTCGTCGCGTCCGCGCGGCAGCGGGAGCTGCACGATGTAGCCGGTGCAGTCGGGGTCGGCGTTGAGGCCCGCGACGGCCTCCTCGATCTCGGCCTGCGTCGCCACCTCGGGCAGGTCGACGCGGATCGAGGCGATGCCGACCTCGGCGCAGTCCTTGTGCTTGCCGTTGACGTACCACCGCGAGCCGGGGTCGTCGCCGACCAGCACGGTGCCGAGCCCGGGAGTGATCCCCTGCTCGCGCAGCTTGTCGATGCGAACGCGGAGCTCGTCCTTGATCGCGGCCGCGGTCGCGTTGCCGTCGAGCTTCTGTGCAGTCACCCGAACATCCTCTCAGTTGGCGAAGGTAGGTCCCCGCAGGGGCGCGTGCCGTGCAGTTTGTGCCGGCTCGGCGCGGATTCAGCGCCAGTTTCTGCCGGGTCGGCGCACATCCAGCACCACTTTCTGCCGGGTCGGCGGATCAGGGTCAGTGGAAGAAGTGGCGGGTGCCGGTGAAGTACATCGTCACCCCGGCCGCCTCGCACGCCGCGATGGTCTCCTCGTCGCGCACCGAGCCGCCGGGCTGCACGATCGCCTTCACGCCCGCGTCGAGCAGGATCTGCGGGCCGTCGGCGAACGGGAAGAAGGCGTCCGACGCGGCGACCGAGCCGCGGGCCCGCTCGACGCCCTCGACGAGGGTGTTGGCGCGCTCGACGGCGAGCTTGCAGGAGTCGACGCGGTTGACCTGGCCCATGCCGATCCCGACGGCGCCACCGTCGCGCGCCAGCAGGATCGCGTTGGACTTGGCCGCGCGCACCGCGCGCCAGGCGAAGGCGAGATCGGCGAGGGTCCGCTCGTCGGCGGCCTCCCCCGTGGCGAGCGTCCAGGCGGCCGGGTCGTCGCCCTCGGCCTGGAACTGGTCGACGTGCTGCATCAGCAGGCCACCGCTGATCGGGCGGGTCTCGACGCCGCCGGTCCGCAGCGGCTCGGCGACGAGGATCCGGATGTTCTTCTTGCCTTGGAGCACCTCGACCGCGCCCTCGTCGTACGCCGGCGCGACGATCACCTCGGTGAAGATCTCCGCGACCTGACGGGCCATCTCGACCGAGACCGGGACGTTGGTGGCGATCACGCCGCCGAACGCGGAGACCGGGTCGCACTCGTGGGCGCGGCGGTGGGCCTCGGCCACGTCGGCGCCGACGGCGATGCCGCAGGGGTTCGCGTGCTTGATGATGGCGACGGTCGGCAGGTCGCCGTGGTCGTACGCCGCGCGCCGGGCCGCGTCGGTGTCGACGTAGTTGTTGTAGGACATCTCCTTGCCGTGCAACTGCTCGGCGGCGGCGAGCCCACCGGGGCCGTGGCCGGAGCGGTAGAGCGCGGCGGGCTGGTGCGGGTTCTCGCCGTAGCGGAGCACGGCCTGCTGGTCCCAGGTGCCGCCGATCCACGCCGGGAAGCCGGTGCCCGCGGAGGAGTCGGTGAGCACCGAGCCCATCCAGGACGCGACCTGGACGTCGTACGTCGCGGTGTGTACGAACGCCTTGGCGGCCAGCGCCTTGCGCTCCTCGTAGGTGAAGCCCTCGCCCTGCGCCGCGGCGAGGGCGGCGGCGTAGTCGGCGCCGTCGGTGACGATCGCGACCGACGGGTGGTTCTTGGCCGCGGCGCGCACCATCGACGGGCCGCCGATGTCGATCTTCTCGATGCAGTCGTCGACGCCGGCACCGGAGGCGACGGTCGCGGCGAACGGGTAGAGGTTGACCACGACCAGGTCGAACGGCACGACCTCGAGCTCCTCGAGCTGCCGCACGTGGTCGGGCAGCCGGCGGTCGGCGAGGATGCCGGCGTGGACGCGCGGGTGCAGCGTCTTGACCCGGCCGTCGAGGCACTCCGGGAAGCCGGTCAGGTCCTCGACCTTGGTCACCGGGAGGCCGAGCGACTCGATGAGGGCGGCCGAGCCGCCGGTCGACACGAGCTCGACGCCGGCGGCCGCGAGGCCCTGCACCAGCTCGTCGAGGCCGGTCTTGTCGAAGACGGAGACCAGCGCGCGCTTGATCTTGATCCGGTCGGGCGTGGCGGACATCGAGGGGCTCCTCATCGGTCGTCGGTCTCGATGAGGGCACCCAGGCGATCGATGCCGACTCGTCACTCCCTGGTGGTGGCCCACCTGCGCCAGTCGTGTGCCCTCAGTCTATCGACGTTCAGCCTCCCAGCCGAACCCGCCGGCCGTCGACCGTGAACCCCTCCCGCGCCATCCGGCCGACCGACTCGACGAGCATGGCGCGCTCGGCCGTCTTGATCCGCTCGTGGAGGCTCTCGACGGTGTCGTCGTCCTCCACCGGTACGACGGTCTGGGCGACGATCGCGCCGGTGTCGACGCCCGCGTCGACCACGAACAGGGTCGCGCCGGTGACCTTCACGCCGTACGCCAGCGCGTCGGCGGGACCGTGCATGCCGGGGAACGCCGGCGAGAGGGCGGGGTGGGTGTTGACCGTGATCCCGCCGAAGCGGTCGAGGAACTTCGCCCCCACCAGCTTCATGAACCCCGCGAGCACCACCAGGTCCGGCTCGAAGGCGGCCACCTTGTCGGCCAGCGCCCGGTCCCAGTACGCGCGGCTGCTGTGGTCGCCGACCTTGGCCACGAAGGTCGGCACGCCGGCCCGCTCGGCCCGGGCCAGGCCCTCGATGCCGTCGCGGTCGGCGCCGACGGCGACCACCCGGGCGCCGTACGCCGGGTCGGCGCTGGCGTCGAGCAGTGCCTGGAGGTTGGTGCCGGAGCCCGACACGAGGACGACGAGGCGAGGACGGGCGGGCACGCCGGGAGTCTAGGACCTCTCGGAGGTCAGGAACGACGCGGCAGCCGGGCGCGGACCGCGCGCAGCGCGGAGCGGACCCGGCCGTCGGTGTCGCGCTGCCACCAGCACACGAGCAGGGCGCCGAGCACCCCGCCGATGCCGAAGGAGGTGATCGCGTGCAGGAGCACGTCGAAGGCATAGGGGCCGACGTCCTGCATCCGGCCCGGGCCGACCGCACCGCCGGCGAGCATCGAGGCGAGCGCGAGGAGCACGCCCGCGCCGATCCCACCCGCGCAGCCGCGGATCGCCGCCCGGTCCCAGGCCAGCACCGGACGCTCCCGCTGCACCTGGCCGGCGACGAGCGCGGCGAGCAGCAGCGGCGTGAGCATCAGCCAGTCGGTCCACCACGGCTGGCTGCCCTGGTCGGGCAGGGCCGCGAGCAGCGGGAACATCGGCAGCGGCCCCAGCACGACGGCCGTGGTGGACACGGTGGTGCCGGCGCCGACGGTGAAGCCCGGGCCCAGCAGGTAGGCGCTGGAGAAGAGCAGTGCGTTGGGGAGCAGCAGCAGGGTGAGCACCGTCATCAGCAGCACCGCGCCCGCGTCGGCGTGCAGCTGGGAGACCACGTTGGCGGCCGTCGAGAAGTCGAGGACGAACGCCGCGACCAGGGCGACCAGGCTCACCAGCGCCCACCGGGAGAGGATCCGGCGGGCGACGAGGGCGGAGTCGCGCACCGCCGCGGGGACGACGGGCAGCCAGACCGCCGCCCGGCCGGAGCCGAACGCGATGGCGGGCGCACCCACGCCGACCCCGAGCAGCACCGACCACACGACGACCCGCGCGGTCGACGGCGAGGAGGCGGCGGTGGCGGCGAGCGAGGCGGTGAGGACGCCGACGACGGCGTACGCGACGGTGAACAGGCCGGCGGCGTAGGGGACGGTGAGGTCGCGGGCGCCGTCACTGATCCGGTCGGCGTCGGGGCCGTGCCCGGAGATCGACTCGCCCACCCGGTGCCCGACCCGCCAGACCACCCAGGCGCACAGCGCGGTCAGCCCGAGCGGCATCGCGGTGATCCGCACGCCCTCGACCGCGACGGTGGAGCCGTGGGCCATCAGCCAGCCATGGGCGCCCACGCGGAGCGCACCGCTGGGGGCGCCCTCGCCGCCCGCGTCGGTGAGGAACCAGCCGACGACCGCGACCGCGAGGCAGACCAGGAGCGGCGCTCCCGCGGCGACCACGCCGCCGATGGTGGCGGTCGGCACGAGCGGCCGCGTCGTGGCCAGCTGCCGTCGCAGGTCGGCGTCCGAGGCGGGCCCGGGGCGCCCGGGTCCACTGCGGCGTGCCGGCGGCGACTGGAGGGACGTCATGGTCCGTCCATCTTCACGCGCCGACCCGGCCGGTTCGCGGCCGCCACGCCGGGAAGGCCGCCAACACCGACGAGACGACCGCCACCGCACCACGGGTTGGAGCCGATGACCCCCGGCGAAGTAGGTTGGTGCGGCCATGACCGCGGACGACCAGGTGACCCCCAGCACCGACCAGCCCCGGTCCGCCTACGTGAGCAGCGCGGACCTGACCGAGAGCTTCGACGCCTTCTACAAGGACACCCGCGACCGGCTGCTGCTGCAGACCTTCGCGCTGACCGGTGACCTGGCGGTCGCCCGCGGCGCGGTGCGCGAGGCGTTCGTCGTGTCCTGGCACCACTGGCGCAAGACCGAGCGGCTCCCCGAGCCCGAGTCCGCGGTCCGCCCGGACGCTTGGCGCAAGGCGCTGCGACGCGCCAGCACCCGGCCGTGGCACCGCAAGCAGGACCTCGGCGAGGAGACCCGCCGTACCCTCGAGGCGCTCGGTGCGCTCCCGGTGATCCAGCGCAAGGCTTTGCTGCTCACCCAGCTCGCCGCGGTGACCATGGAGGAGATGGCGCAGGAGATCGGGCTGCCCGCCGAGGCCGCCGAGCGCGAGCTGCAGCACGGCGCCGCCCAGTTCGCGACCGCGCTGGAGATCCCGACCTCCGCGATCCCGCTCGCGCTCAACGGGCTCGCCGACGCCACCCGGTCGGTGACCTGGCCGCGGGTGACCATCATCCGCCGCGCCGGCGCCGCCCGCCGCCGCGCCCACACCATCATCGGCGGCGCGGTCGCGGTCGTCGCCCTCGTCGCCGGTGGCGCCGTCGCCACCGACAGCACCGGTGTCCGCCCCTCCCTCGACCGCGAGGAGGTGCCCGCCGCCGCGGGCCCGCCGCCGGCCGGACCCGCGATCACGACCCTGCCCGACACCGCCCTGCTCCCCCTCGACGCCCTCCCGGAGACCGTGCGCGGGCGCGGCTGGCAGCAGGGCACGACCGGCGACAACTCCAGCGGCAACGGCCTGGTCCTCCCCTGCCAGCCGGTGCGGTACGCCGATCCGCAGGGCACCGCCGCGTGGGTGCGCACCTTCCGCGACAGCTCCCGGCCGCAGGCCCAGCGCAACCTGGTCCAGGTCGCCGAGGCGTCGTCGTCCGAGCAGCGCGCGATCCGCACCTACCGCCACGCCCGGCGCTGGTTCGCCACCTGCCCCTCCCCCGTCGAGGACGCGACGGCGGTCCCGCGGGTGCAGCTGGTCAGCACCGCCGACCTGCCGGGCGTGGGCGACCAGGCGACGCTGTTCGTGCTGCGCTCGCGCGCCGACGCCACGACGTACGTCGTCGGGGTCGCGCGCACCGGCCAGTTCACCACCGTGACCTCGCTGTCCACGACGATGCCGCCGGCGCAGGCCAACCGCGCCGGCGTGGCCCGCCTGCTCGCCACCGCCGTCACCCGGGTCTGCGAGCTGCCCGACGCCGGGGCCTGCGCCAGCCCCGACCCGACGCCGACCCCGCGGGCCCCGTTCCCCGCCGGCTCGACCCCGTCGATGCTCTCCGAGATCGACCTGCCGCCCATCTCCCCCGATCCCGGCCCGTGGGTCGGCACCCCGGCCGCGAAGCTCACCGAAGACCGGATCGACGCCGGGGCGATCGGCTGCGACACCGTGCACCTCTTCGGCAGCTTCCGGGACCGCGCGATCCAGGCCAACGAGTTCCGCACCTTCGTGTTCAGCGGCGCCAAGCTGCCGCCCCAGGTCGGCCTCACCCAGACCGTCGGCACCCTGCCCGCGGGCGCCGCGGGCGGCTTCGTGACCCGGTTCCGCGAGCAGATGGCCGCCTGCCCCGACCTCGACGCCACCGCCGGCACCGAGGTCCAGGAGCTGCTGACCACCGGCAAGGGGCCGCAGGCCCTCTCCGCGTGGCATCTCAGCACCGCCCTGCCCGGCGACCGCACCATCGAGTACGACGTCGCCGTGCTCCGCCAGGGCACCGCCGTGTCGGTCCTCGCCTACGTCGCGGCGCCGAAGGCCACCATGGCCAACGAGGACTTCGTCGCCCTCGCCCAGCGCGCCCTCGAGCGGTTGGCCCGCACGGCTCCCTACGCTCCGTAGGAAAAGTTCCGGGATCCGTGCAACCGGCCTCCGGGCTCGGGCGTATCCATCTCGACAACCGTGAACGGCGGTGGACGAGAGGAGGTCGGCGTGGACGCAGCGGAGTTCGACGAGTTCTACGCGACCTCGTTCCGCCGGGTGACCGGTCAGGTGTACGCGATGATCGGCGACCTCGACGAGGCCACCGAGTGCACGCAGGAGGCGTTCGCGCGGGCCTGGGCGCACCGGCGCAGGCTGGACCGGGCGGAGTACCCCGAGGCGTGGGTGCGCACCACCGCCCACCGGCTCGCCGTGAGCCGGTGGCGGCGCCGCAAGCGCGGCGAGCGCTCGCCCGACCGGGCGCTGCAGCCCGTCGGCGCGGCCGCAGCCGCGGTCGACGAGTCGCACGTCGCGCTGGTCGCGGCGCTGCGCCGGCTGCCCGAGGCGCAGCGCCAGGCGCTGGTCCTGCACCACATCGCCGACCTCCCCGTCCAGCAGGTCGCGGCCGAGGTCGGCGTACCCGAGGGAACCATCAAGGCCCGGCTCAGCCGCGGCCGGGCCGCGCTCGCCGCGCTGCTGGCCGACGAGCCCGGACTGGCGGAGGGAGGGGCGACCCATGCCTGAGCACGACCCCATCGACGAGCTCGCCCGGTTCGGCGCCGAGCTCGGCCGCGCAGGAGGAGACATGCCGCTCTCTGCTGCCGAGGTACGCCGCCGTGGCGACCGGATCCGGCGCCGGCGTACCGCACTCGTGGCCGGTGGCGCCGCCTTCGCCGTGGCCGCCGTCACCGCGCCGGTGCTGCTGCTGACCGGCCACCAGGACCGGGACCTCACCACCAAGGACCCGCACCACGCGCCACTGAGCGAGCGGGACCTGCTGACCGACGACGACACCGTCTACAGCGATGGCGCCGACTGGTACGCCACCGACCCGGCCTCCGGCTCCGCGGCCTTCCGGTTCTGCGAGCGCCGCGACCTCACCAGCTTCGGCGCGAGCGACACCCTGTGGCGCGACTTCGAGCTGCGCAACCTCGACGACCCCGAGGTCGAGGTGACGGGCGACGGCTTCCGCGAGTCCGCGGGCCAGTTCCCCGACGTCGCGAGCGCGCGCGCCGCCTACGACGACGTCGTCGCCTTCGTCCAGGACTGCGCGGAGGGCGTCGCCGTCGGCGGCCCGTTCGAGCCGCGGACCGTCGACACCGGGCGCGCCGACAGCGAGGCGATCGTGATCGACGCCCACTTCGGCGACGTGCCCGCCGACATCGACCCGTACGGCGACTCGGCCTACATCTCCGAGGTCGGCATCCTCCGGGTCGGCGACCGCCTCGCGGTGCTGGACTCGGGGATCGTCGGACAGGACTACGACTTCACCGACGGCACCCCGGTCGAGCGGATGGTCCCCCGCGCCGCCGAGCTGCTCGAGCCCGGCGACCCGAGCGACGCCGAGGCGCACACCACCACCGACCCCGGGGACGACAGCACCGACCAGCCCCACGGCGCGCCGCCCAGCGTCATCCCCGACGACTTCCCGCTCGCGAGCAGCTGGCCCGACCCGGAGCCGGCCGGTGACATGAAGCTGGAGGGTCCGACCCGCACCCTCGGCCGGCAGTACCTCGTCTCCGCCTGCGGCCGGGACGCGCCCGACGAGCCGACGCCGACCGACCGCCTCTACGCCCGGTTCACCCAGCCCGAGGACTACCGGCTGCGGCAGCTGTCGACGTACGCGTCCGAGGAGGACGCCGCCGCGGCCGCCGCCGCGCTCGTCACGACCTACCGCGACTGCCCGACCGAACCGGCCGACCAGGACGGATTCGTCGCTCACCACAGCGTGGCCACGGGCGAGCTCGGCGACGAGTCCTGGGTGCTCGGTACCTGGCTCACCCTCGACGGCGCTCCGGCCGTCGGGATCGACGTCACCACCGTCATCCGCGTCGGCACGGCCCTCCTGGTCGTCGTCGGCAGCAACGAGGGCGGCGCCACCGACCCTCAGGGCGACATCGCCACCACCGCGTCCGGCATGGCCGACGACGCAGCCGGGGTCGTCGAGTCCCTGTGCGCGTACACCGCCACCGGCTGCTGAACCCTCTCTCCTTCTCCTGAAAGGCACCTCCCGTGCTCCAGCGCTGCGCCCTGCCCGCGATCGCCCTCCTGGCCCTCGCCTCCCTGTCCGCCTGCGGCGACGACACTCCCGTCGCCGCCGCCCCGACGCCGACCGGCCCCGCGGGCCTCACCACCGGCGTCCTGCTCACCGACGACGACACCGTCTACGGCGACGGAGCGGACTGGTTCCGCCTCGGCACCGGCGAGGAGAGCCTCGACGGCAACGGCGACCTCGCCCACCCGTGCCTGCCCGACGGGTTGACCGGCACCGGCGCGAGCAGCGTCGTGCGCGCCGACTTCGAGCTGCGCAACCTCGACGACCCGTCGGCCGAGGTGACCGGCGACCTGCTGGTCGAGCTGGTCGGCGAGTACGCCGACGAGGCGACCGCGGAGGCCGCCCGGTCACAGGTCGGCGAGCGGCTCGAGACGTGCCGGGACCGGCCGGCCGCGATCCGCGACTACCGGGCGCTGCAGACCCGCGCGGTCGCCGTTCCCGGGGCCCACGCCGCGCTCACCGACTCCCACTTCGGCCCGGTCCCGCCCGAGGTCGACCCGAGCGGCGATGCCGCCTACCTGATGGAGACCGGGGTGCTGCGCCAGGGCACCCGGCTGGTGCTGCTGACCTCGGTGGTCGTCGGCCAGGACTACGACTTCGTCGGCGGTACGCCGGTCGAGCGGATGCTGCCGAGCGCCGCGAGAAGGCTTGCCGAAAACTGAGTCGGGGGGCATCATCAGGTCATGTACTGGCTGATCGGAATCGTCCTCGTCCTGGCCGCCGGTGCCCTGTGGCTGTGGGCCAACCGCCATGGCCAGCAGGCCGTCGCGATCGAGCGGGCCCACGAGGCCAGCAAGGCCGATGCCTCCACCTGGCGGGCGCCCCACTCCGGCGGCGGCCCGCTCTGAGGATCGCCCACGACGTACGAAGGCCCGCCGCCCCTCACGGGGTGGCGGGCCTTCGTGCTGCTCAGCTCAGAGAGACTGCAGGATCTCCCGGGCCAGCGCGGCGGTCGCGGACGGCGTCTTGCCGACCTTGACGCCGACGGCCTCGAGGGCCTCCTGCTTGGCGGCCGCGGTGCCGGCGGAGCCCGACACGATGGCGCCGGCGTGGCCCATGGTCTTGCCCTCCGGGGCGGTGAAGCCCGCGACGTAGCCGACGACCGGCTTGGTGATGTTGTCCTTGATGTACGCCGCGGCCCGCTCCTCGGCGTCGCCGCCGATCTCACCGATCATCACGATCAGCTTGGTCTCCGGGTCGTCCTCGAAGGCCTGGAGCGCGTCGATGTGGGTGGTGCCGACGATCGGGTCGCCGCCGATGCCGATGGCGGTCGAGAAGCCGAAGTCCCGCAGCTCGTACATCATCTGGTAGGTCAGCGTGCCCGACTTCGACACGAGACCGACCGGGCCCTTGCCCGCGATGGTGTGCGGCGTGATGCCGGCCAGCGACTCGCCCGGCGTGATGATGCCGGGGCAGTTGGGGCCGATCATCCGGGTCGACTTGCCCTGCAGGTAGGACCAGACCTCGGCCGTGTCCTGCACCGGGACGCCCTCGGTGATGACCACGATCAGCGGCATCTCGGCGTCGATCGCCTCGATCGCGGCGTCCTTGGTGAACGCCGGCGGGACGAAGAGGACCGAGACGTTGGCGCCGGTCTCCTTCATCGCCTCCGCGACCGTGCCGAAGACCGGCAGCTCCACGTCGGCGCCGTTGGCGTCCTTGTGGGTGACGGTCGTGCCGGCCTTGCGCGAGTTGACGCCGCCGACGATCTCGGCGCCCGAGTCGAGCATCAGGGCGGTGTGCTTGGCACCCATGCCGCCGGTGATGCCCTGGACGATGATCTTGCTGTCCTTGTTGAGGTAGATGCTCATCTTCTCTGCTCTCTATCTCAGGCGTTCGCCAGCTCGGCGGCCTTGTCGGCCGCGCCGTCCATGGTGTCGACCTGGGTCACGAGCGGGTGGTTCAGCTCGTTCAGGATCGCGCGGCCCTGGTCGACGTTGTTGCCGTCGAGGCGGACGACGAGCGGCTTGGTGGCCTTGTCGCCGAGCAGCTCGAGCGCGCCCTTGATGCCGTTGGCGACCTCGTCGCACGCGGTGATGCCGCCGAAGACGTTGACGAACACCGACTTGACCTGCTCGTCGTTGAGGATGACGTCGAGGCCGTTGGCCATCACCTGGGCGTTGGCGCCGCCACCGATGTCGAGGAAGTTGGCGGGCTTGACGCCGCCGTGGTTCTCGCCGGCGTACGCGACGACGTCGAGGGTGCTCATCACCAGGCCCGCGCCGTTGCCGATGATGCCGACCTGGCCGTCGAGCTTGACGTAGTTGAGACCGAGGTCCTTGGCCTTCGCCTCGAGCGGGTCGGCCTCCTCGCGGATCTCGAACTCCTCGTGGTCGGGGTGGCGGACCTCGGAGGCGTTGTCGTCGAGGGAGACCTTGCCGTCGAGCGCCTCCAGCTTGTCGCCGGCGAGGCGGGCGAGCGGGTTGACCTCGACGAGGGTGGCGTCCTCCTCGACGAAGACCTTGTAGAGGTCCTCGATCATCTTCACGGCCTGCTCGAAGACGGGCTCGGGGAACTTCGCCTCGGTGGCGATCTCGCGGGCCTTGGCCGCGTCGACGCCCTTGCCCGGGTCGATGCCGATCTGCTTGACGGCGTCGGGGTTGGTCTTGGCGACCTCCTCGATCTCCACACCGCCCTCGACCGACGCGATGCAGAGGTACTGCCGGTTGGACCGGTCCAGCAGGAAGGAGAAGTAGTACTCCTCCTCCGGCGGGGTGGCCGGCGTGACCAGGACGCGGTTGACCGTCAGGCCCTTGATCTCCATGCCGAGGATGTTGGACGCGTGCTCGAAGGCCTCGTCCGCCGTCTTCGCGAGCTTGACGCCACCGGCCTTGCCCCGGCCACCGGCCTTGACCTGCGCCTTGATGACGGTCACGCCGCCGATCTGCTCGGCCGCGGCCCGCGCCTCCTCGGCGGTCTCGACGACCGTGCCGAGGGTGGTGGCCACACCGTGCTTCGCGAAGAGCTCCTTCGCTTGGTACTCCATCAGGTCCACTGATACGTCCTCACGTCTTGGTCAGAGGTTCGGTGCGCTCAGCGGCACACCCCCGGGCACGATAGTCCTGACCCACGAGTAGGACGAGCCCGGGAGCCGTTCATCGGGCCGGACGTGACCGGGCTCACGCATTCCGCGGGTTTGGCGATTCCCCGGACCGTCCCCAGGGACGAGACGTACGATTTCGGGGCCGCGGCGGCATCGGTTAAGGTCGCCACGCACGTTTCACCCGGCTGTCACCCGACAGCCACCTCGGCAGCGGTCGTCCACTCGGGGCCGCCAGCCGCCGGGCACCAGGAGCGAAGCGCGCCTGCACGATCGTCCCCCAAGGAGTCAGCAGTCGATGGGTAACCACCGAGCGGACCACAGCGAGCCGCGCCCGGAAACGACCCTCGACTCCTCCCCCTCCACCTACGTCGGCAAGCGCGTGGCCCGCCAGGCCGCCCCCGTCGAGACCCCGTCGACCTACGTCGGCAAGCGGGTCGCCCGGCCCGCCGCCCCCGCCCTCGAGGCGGTCACCGAGCCCATCGTCGAGCCGAGCCTGGCCGCCGAGGCCGTCACCCCGGTCCGCAGCCTCGACCGGATGCCGACCGTCGAGCTGCCCGCGCTGCGCGACATCCCGCTCCCCGACTCCCTGTCGGACTCCTCGACCACGCTGCGCGCCGTGGCCCCCGTCGGCAAGCGCCGCGCGGTCAAGCGCCCCGGCGCCAGCGGCCCGCTCCGCGCCCTGCCCACGCTGCCCGTCGCCGTCGGCGTCGCCACCATCGCGATCGCGGTCGGCGGCGTCGTCACCTCCGCCGACCCGCAGCTCGCCGCCGCCGGCGACCGCCTCACCTCCCCCAACGCCCTCACCGGCTCCTTCGGCAGCGGTGCCGTCGGCGACCGCACCGCCACCGTGAGCCGCGACTCCGACCGCGACGCCCTCGCCCAGGGCGCCGACGCGGACCTGGTCAAGGCCGCCGAGCGCTCCGCCGCCGAGCGCACCACCGCCCTGAGCGACCTCACCGCCAAGGCACAGAAGGAAGCCTCCGAGATCGCGCTCAACAAGTGGGTGCTGCCGCTCGACAGCTACCGACTGACCGCGACCTTCGGCGAGTACGGCCTGTGGTCCAGCTACCACACCGGCCTCGACTTCGCCGCCCCTCCCGGCACCCCCATCCGCGCCGTGGCCAACGGCACCGTCTCCTCCGCCCAGTTCGACGGCGCCTACGGCAACAAGACGGTGATCACCCTCGACGACGGCACCGAGCTCTGGTTCTGCCACCAGACCTCGTTCAACGTCTCCCCCGGCGACACCGTCCGCGCCGGCGAGATCATCGGCTACGTCGGCAGCACCGGCCACGTCACCGGCCCCCACCTCCACCTCGAGGTCCGCCCCGGTGGCGGCGACCCGGTGGACCCGGACGCGGCGCTGCGGCAGCACGGCGTCACGCCGTAATCTCTGGCTCGCTACGCTCGCATGTCGCGCCGCCTTCGGCGCCGCGACGAAAGCCTCGCCGCTTGCTCGCTGCGCTCGCGCGCGGCTCGGCCCCACCCCTTCGTCCTCTCGTCCCTGAGGGGGCGCCCTTGTTTCGTCGGGTGGTCACGGGGTAGGTCGTCGCCAACACATCGACGAGGGGGCCACGTGGGCACGAAGCAGGACATGGGCGCGAGCCTCGAGGAGCTGGAGAAGGCCGGACTGGTCGAGCTCCCGGCCATCGCGGACGCGTTCACCGGCGCGAGTACGGCGCTGTCGGGGATCTCGACGAGCGGGATGTTCGTCACCGACGGGCCCTTCGCCCAGAACTGCCCGCAAACCCAGTTCGAGTCACTGATCGAGGCGATGACGGCCTCGACCAAGCGCTCGGGGGACGTCCTCGACGACGTGTCGGCGGCGCTGGTGACCACGGCGCGCGACTTCGCCAAGACCGACGCGGACATCATGGCGGCCTACGTGGCCGCAGGAGGAACCCTCGAATGACCTCGTGCTACGACATCGGCTGCCAGGTCGGTGCCAAGGCCTCCGAGCTGATCGACGGCACCCCGCCCGGCTACGTCACCATCGGTGGGTCGTACGCCGACATCGGACCCTCCTTCAGCCACTACGACGACCTGCCGGTCGGCACGCTCGACGGCAGCCGGACCTCGTTGTCGACCGCGCTCAACAGCGTGGCGGTGCCGGGTCAGGGCAGCTCCGATGTGCTCGACACCGGGGTGGTCACCCCCAACCATGCCTTCGCGAACATGGCTCGGATCAACCCCGACGTCCTGCAATGGACCGGTGACGCGGCGATCGACTTCAACGACAACTACAACGCTCAGCTGCCGTACGTCGCCGACTCGAACTTCACCGGCATCTCCGTGCTCGCCGCGGCCGTGGAGGCGCAGAAGGAGCTCTACACGTTCGCCAAGGACTCGATCCTCGACATCGGCAACAAGACGCTCTCGGCGCTCGAGGCGGCCGACGGGCGGGGCAGCGCGTCCGGCGCGTTCGCGCTGACCGTGCTCGCCGCCGTCGGCACCGTCGCGGTCACCGTGCTGACCGCCGGCACCGGCACCGCCGCGACCGTCGCGATCACCATCGCCGTGGCCTCCGGCGCCGCCAGCTCCGGCGCCGCCGCCACCGCCCTCGAGTTCGGTGGCGACACCCCCGAGGACATCATGAACGACTTCTACTCGGCCGTCGGCAGGGTTGAGGAGCAGGTGCGCACCCGCCAGCAGGAGATCAGCAACGGCCTGCGCGACTTCGCCGCCGCTGTCCGCCAGGACATTGATCAGACCCACTTCGCCGAGGACGTCTACCCGCGCTTCAAGTTCAAGCCCACCGGGTTCGCCCAGGGGCCCGGCGGTCTTGGAGGCTGGGACGGATGACCGGCGACCTGCAGTACTTGCCGCAGACAGAGGGACACATCAGCCCGTTCGGCCGGGCGGTCGACCGGATGCACGTCTCGGCCGAGGCCGACCAAGGACGGCTGCACGCCGAGCTGACCGGCTGGTACCAGGTCCGCGTCGTCGTGTCCGAGGCCAGCATCCGCCAGCCCGACGCCGACCTGGAACGGGCCCTCGAGCGGCTGGCCCGCCAGCTTTTCGTCGCTCGGACCCGGGAGTACTACCGGCTGATGGAGGCGCACCTCCAACCCGATCCGACGACGCTGCGCCGGATGCGCGACGACCTCGAGGACGCGACCGAGCACGCGCACGTCAGCGGCACGGCGGCCGGCGGGGCCGTGGAGGTGTCGTCGATCGGCATGCGGCACTTCGCCGTACGCCTCCAACCCGGGATCGCCGCCCAGCTCGGCGGCGACGGACTCGGGGCGGCGCTGACCGTGGCGGCCAACGACATGGTGGGTGGCTGGCTGCGGGTGCTCGCCGACTACAAGCGCGAGCGCTGGGCCCGGTGAGGCGCACCTCCCTGGCCGTGCTGGCGGTCGCGGCGCTGGCTCTGAGCGGCTGCACCGGCTCCGCCGACGATGCCGCCATCGGCGACGTCGTGCAGGGCCGCACCGGCGACCTGTCAGGGGCCGAGCACGTCGTGCAGCTGCCCTCGGGACAGGTCACGATCACGCTCGGCAAGCCGACCGACGCTGTCAGCGCCAAGGACGCCGCTGACGGGCAGGAGCACCCAGCGCCCGACGGCGGCACCTGGGTCGCGGTCGACTGGCACTTCGATCCCGGGGCGGGGCTCGCGCCGTTCACCCGCGCGGTGATGGCCGAGGACGACGGCCCGCGCACCACCCTCACCCTCGACGCCGACGGTGAGGACCATCCCCTCGGCGAGGTCGCCACGACGACGAGGACACCGGCCGACGCCCGCACGGCGGGCATCGTCTACCTCGCGCTGCCCACCGGCGCCGACCCGATCCTCACCGTCGACACCGACGGCGTCACCGCCCGGGTCGACACTGGCACCGGAGAGGTCACCGGCGAGCTCGCCGCCGCCTTCGCCACGCCTCCGGTGACCCGCTCGGGCGAGTGCGGACCAGGCACGGTCGCCGGGGGCAGCGCGCGGGTGGCGTGCACCTGGACCACCGTCACGCTCCCTTACCTGCCCGGCCGCGGCTGGTCGAGCGCCGGGTGGCAGGTCGCGCAGGTCGAGACTCGGGTCGACGGGTTCACCCGCCGCGGGTCGCGCTACGCGACCACCGCGACGGCCGACGCCTCCACGCTGACCGGGACGGCGGACGCGGCGAGCGAGGTCGTCGACAGCCGGCTGAACAGCCTGGTCGCGCGGGTCGTGGCGGACGGTCCGGCCACCGGCCTGCGGGTCGTGCGCCGGCTCACCGGCGCCAAGACCGACGGCCCCGGCCCCGACACCGCGACGGTGACCTGGACCGCGACGGTGCCGATCGGCGAGCTCTGACCCGGCGTCGGCACTAGAGCTTCTCCACCGGCGCGTACCGCAGCAGCAGCCGCTTGACCCCGTCGGAGCCGAAGTCGATCGACGCCACCGACTTCTCGGCGACCCCCTCGACGGCCACGACCGTGCCGAGGCCGAAGGAGTCGTGGGTGACCTTGTCGCCGGGGGCGAGGACCGGGATCGGGCGCGCGGGCTTGGACTTCGCGGCGGCGTCGGCGCGGGCCGCGGCGGAGCTGAAGTTGCGGCGGCCGGCGGCGGTGGGCTGGCCGAAGCGGTTGCCGGCGTAGTCGTCGGACCCGCCCGACCGACCGGAGTCGTACGACGGCCGCGACCAGCGGGTCTGGTCGGCCTCGGTGCGGCGCCAGTCGACGAGGTCGATCGGGAGCTCGCCGAGGAACCGGGAGCCGGGGTTCATGGCCGGCGCGCCCCAGGCCGAGCGGACCATGGCCCGGGAGACGTAGAGCCGCTGGCGGGCGCGGGTGATCCCGACGTACGCGAGGCGGCGCTCCTCCTCCAGCTCGGGGCGGTCGCCGAGCGCGCGGGAGTGGGGGAAGACGCCGTCCTCCATGCCGGTGAGGAAGACGACCGGGAACTCCAGGCCCTTGGCGGTGTGGAGGGTCATCAAGGTGACCACGCCCTGGTCCTCCGGGGCGTCGGGGTCGTCGTCCGGCGCGTCGGGGATCTGGTCGGCGTCGGCCACCAGCGCGACCCGCTCGAGGAAGTCGGACAGCCCCGGCTCGAGGATGCCGGCGTCGACGTCGGCGGGATCGGCGGAGGGTCCGGCGACGGGGTCCTCGGCGAACTCGCGGGCGACGGCGACCAGCTCGGCGAGATACTCCAGCCGGGTCTCGTCCTGCATGTCGTCGGAGTTCTCCAGGCTGACGAGGTAGCCGGACCGGTCGAGCACGGTCTCCAGGATCACGTCGGGCCGCTCCCGCGCCTCGACCATCTGCTGCAGCTCCTGCAGCATCCGCACGAAGGACTCGATGCTGGACTGGCTGCGGGTCGCGAGTCCCGGCGCCTCGTCGGCGCGCTGGAGCGCCTCCCAGTAGGTGATCCGCTCGCGCTCGGCGAAAGCCGCGATGGCGGCCTCGGCGCGCTGGCCGATGCCGCGGCGCGGGGTGTTGACGATCCGGCGCAGCGAGACCTGGTCGTCGGGGTTGACCAGCACCCGGAGATAGGCGAGCGCGTCGCGGATCTCCTTGCGGTCGTAGAAGCGGGTGCCGCCGACGACCTTGTAGGGCATGCCGGTGCGGACGAAGATCTCCTCGAACACCCGGGACTGCGCGTTGGTGCGGTAGAACACCGCGACGTCGGAGGGCCGCAGCCCGCCGTCGGTGAGCTTGTCGATCTCGCCGGAGACGAACCGGGCCTCGTCGTGCTCGTCGTCGGCGACGTACCCGACGATCTTCTCGCCGTCGCCGGCGTCGGACCACAGCCGCTTGGGCTTGCGGCTCTCGTTGCGCTCGATCACCGCGTTGGCGGCGGTGAGGATGGTCTGGGTCGAGCGGTAGTTCTGCTCGAGCAGGACCGTCTCGGCGTCGGGGAAGTCCTTCTCGAAGTCCATGATGTTGCGGATGTCGGCGCCCCGGAAGGCATAGATCGACTGGTCGGCGTCACCGACGACCATCAGCTCCGACGGCGGCACCCGGTGGGCCGGCAGCCCGTCGAGCGTGGTCGGGTCGTGCTCCTCGAGGTCCTGGCCGCAGAGCTGGTGGATGAGGGCGTACTGGGCGTGGTTGGTGTCCTGGTACTCGTCGACGAGGATGTGACGGAACCGCCGACGGTAGGTCTCGCGGATCTCCGGCTTGAGCTGGAAGAGCCGCACCGTCTCCATGATCAGGTCGTCGAAGTCCATCGCGTTCGCCTCGCGCAGGCGCCGCTGGTAGAGGGTGTACGCCGCGGCGTACGTCTCGTCGATCGAGTTCTTCGCCTCCGCCGCGACCTCGTCGGGCTCGCGCAGCTCGTTCTTCTGGTTGCTGATCCAGTGCAGCACCGGCCCCGGCTGGTAGCGCCGCGGGTCGAGCTCGAGGTCGCTGCACACCAGCTGGATCAGCCGCTTCTGGTCCGCGGTGTCGTAGATCGAGAAGTTCGACTTCAGCCGCTCGTAGCCGAGGTGCTCGACCTCCTTGCGCAGGATCCGCACGCAGGCCGAATGGAAGGTGCTCACCCACATGATGCGGGCGCGGTTGCCGATCAGCTCGGCCACCCGCTCCTTCATCTCGGCCGCGGCCTTGTTGGTGAACGTGATCGCGAGGATCGAGCCCGGATGGGCCTTGCGGACCGCGATCGTCCACGCGATGCGCCGGGTCAGCACCCGGGTCTTGCCCGAGCCCGCGCCCGCGACGACGAGCAGCGGGGAGCCTTCGTGCTTGACGGCCGCACGCTGCGGTTCGTTGAGCCCGTCGAGGAGGGCTTCTGCGGTCAGGGCCGGGGGCGTCGCGGAGTCGATCATGCTCCGACCAGCCTACGGCGCGGGTCCGACGGTGGGTGGGGTGAGGTCGGGGGTGGGTGGGGCGAGCGCTGTAACACGGGGTTCGCGGGTCTTGGGTGCTCGCGCCCGCTGTAACACGGAGTTCGCCCGCCTCCCGGACCTGCGACGTCGCGGAAGCCCGTCCGTACGGGTCGGCAACAGTCCGTCGAGGTCGCGAAGAGCCGCGGACAACGTGTTACAAGCCCGCCGAAGCCGCATCCGCCCCGAGCACCAGCCGCCACACCCGCCACTCGACGCGCCGTTCGCCGTCCCCAGGGCCCGCGATCCACGTGCCACTCCACAGCCAAGGAGACAATCGGCGCGGAAGGACCCGGCCAGGGCCAGAGTGCTGGACATGAACAGTCGAGTGATCGGCGTGATGAGTACGCAGTGGGGACTGGTCACCCGCGCGCAGGCCATCGGCGTCGGCATGTCCCCCGAGCAGGTCGACCGGCTCGTACGCTCGGGCGCATGGATCGCCGTACGCACCGGCGTCTACGCCGAGCGCGACTACGTCCACTCGCTCACCACCCATGCCGAGCAGCGGATGCTGGCCGACCGGGCCGCAAGCCTCCGGGTCGGCCGCCCCCACGTGTTCAGCCACCACTCGGCGGCCTACCCTCTCGAACTGCCAGTGCTTCACGAGCCGGATCCGACCTCACACGTCACTCATCCCGGGCTCGTCGGCACCCACCGACGCCACGGCATCGCGCATCACCTGGCGCCGTATCCCTCTGAGCAGCTGTGCACGGTCGCCGGGATGAGGATGCTCGGGCCCGCGCGTACGGCGCTCGACATCACCCGCGAACACGGTCACCTCGCGGGCTTGGTCGCGGTCGACTCCGCGATGCGGATGGGAGTCACTCGACAGGAGCTGGTCGCGGTCCTGTCGCAGATGCACTGCTGGCCCCAGTCGACCGTGATGCGAGACGTGATCGAGTCCGCCTCGCCGGACACCGACTCGATCGGCGAGACGCTGATGCGCCACCTCGTCGAAGGGCTCGGTTTCGGCGTGCCCGAAGTCCAGTTCGGACTCACCGCCGAGGGGCGCACGGCCTGGTGCGACCTGCGGCTGGGACGCCAGGTCTTCGAGTTCGACGGGAAGGTCAAGATCCTCACCCCCGTCGACGGTGGGGTCGCCGACCGCCCTCCGACCGAGGTGCTCTGGGCCGAGAAGGGACGGCACGACTTCGTTGCCGGGTTCAAGCTCGGCGTGTGCCGCGTCACCTGGGCCGACGTCTGGGGGCCGGGACTCGAGCGAGGCCGCGCACGTCTGCTCCGCGAGTACCTCGCAACCTGCGTGCGCTTCGGAATCGACGTGTCGGATCTCGCGCAGTACCGTCCCCGACACCCGCGCCCACGGCCACGGCCCTCGCGGCCGACGTACCGACTCATGGGTTGGGATCGCTGGGCGGCCTGAGCCCGACAGCGCGCATCGACTCCTCGATCGAGGGGCTGAGCGGGTGTCGGCGCTGGTCGACAGACGCGCTGTAACACGCTGATCGCTGCTCTATCCGACCTGAGACGTCGGCATGGAGGGTTCGTGCGGGTCGGGAACAGCACCTACGGGTACGCCGGAGCGGCGGACACCGTGTTACAGCCGATGCGCGCCCCCCACAACAGCGGACAGCGTGTTACAGCGCGCCGGTCCGCACCCCGACGGCGCGGGTCCGACAGCACGCCGCCCGGATCAGCTGCTGTGCACGGGCGACCAGAGGACGGCGATGCAGACCTCGGCGACCGCGAGCACCAGCAGCCCGGCCCACAGGCCGTTGGGGATCTTGGCCTTGCGCATGTTGGCCATCACCAGCACCAGCAGCACCAGGCCGATGGCGAGCTTGACGCCGACCTTGGCGTGGTTGACCGGGTCGTCGCCGCCCTCGAGGACGCCGACCAGGAGCAGGCCGGCGAGGAAGGCGGTGCCGACGCCGTCGCGCATCACGCCGGTGACCCGCTTCTCGCCGGGGCCGACCTGCGCGAGCAGCCCACCGATCAGGGCCGAGAAGCCCAGGATGTGGAGGATGAGCAGGATCAGGCGCAGGGTCTCCATGACCGCACCCTATCCAGCCGGGGGCCGGTTTCAGCCACCGGTCGCCGTGAAGTGCTGGTAGTCCTTGAGCGAGCGCCACGAGCCGCCCCACGACCACCCGATGCGCGCGAACTCGCGCACGACCAGGTCGCCGGCGTGGATGATGCCGGGCTGGGTCCGGGTCCGGTCGAGGTACGCCGAGGCCCGCTCGGGGAGCACCACGTCGCCCTTGGCGTAGGGGTTGAGGAAGGGGTTCACGTCGATCGCGAGGCCGTAGGCGTGGGCCGACCACGAGGTCTGGCCGCGGACCGCCCGGCAGACCAGGGCGGCGGTGTCGTTGCCGTCGCCCGTGGGCGGCGCGTCGAGGTCGGCGGTGGTCGGCAGCCGCATCTCCTCGATCGGGTAGCCGGCCGCGAACAGGGCCCGGAAGACCGACACGACGTCGTCGGCCTCCGTGGCGGCCAGGACCAGCTCGCCGGTGTGGGCCAGGCCGTCGAAGCCGCGGAAGACCACGGTGACATAGGCGAGGTCGGCCAGCGCGACCGGGCAGGCCGGGGACCAGGTCTCCCCCATCCGTTCGCGGATCGCGGCGGTGACCGGCCCGACGCTCGCGTGGAAGGCGCCGTCCGCGGGCGGCGGGAGCAGGTCGGTGGTCGGGTAGCGGCGTACCCGCAGCGCCTTGGGCGTCGGGCGGATCTCGCCGAAGCCCTGGGCGGTGCGCGGCAGCACGTGGACGCCGAGCCGCCAGGTGGAGTACGCCGGCGCCGGGCTCGGCGCGTCCGTGGCCGCGGGCGCGAGGGTCCCGGGGGCTGAGCCGGAGCCCGAGCCGGTGCTGGCGCCCGGGTCCGGCGGGGCCGTCGTGCCGGAGCAGCCGGCGAGCAGCAGCGCCGCCGCGACGAGGGCGGCGGCCCTCCTCACAGCAGCCGGCGGTCCGAGGCCCACCGGGTCAGCTCGTGGCGCGAGGACAGCTGGAGCTTGCGCAGCACCGACGACATGTGGGTCTCGACGGTCTTGATCGAGATGAACAGCTCCTTGGCGACCTCCTTGTAGGAGTAGCCGCGGGCGATCAGCCGCATCACCTCCCGCTCCCGCTCGGTGAGCCGGTCGAGGTCCTCGTCGACGCTGGCGAGGTCGGCGGACAGCCCGGCGCCGGCGAAGGCGTCGAGCACGAAGCCCGCCAGCCGCGGCGAGAACACGGCGTCGCCGTCGGCGACCCGGGTGATCGCGTCGACCAGCTCGGGGCCGGTGATGGTCTTGGTGACGTAGCCGCGGGCGCCGCCGCGGACGGTGCCGATGACGTCCTCGGCCGCGTCGGACACCGACAGGGCGAGATAGCGCACGTCGCCGTCCTTGACCCGGCGGATCACCTCGACGCCGCCGCCCCCGGGCAGGTGCACGTCGAGCAGGACGACGTCGGGGCGGTGGGCCAGGACCGCGGCGACCGCCTCGTCGACGTCGGCGGCCTCGGCCACGACCTCGACCCGGCCGGCTCCCGTGGCGGCGAGCTCGGCGCTGACGCCGCGGCGGAACATGGCGTGGTCGTCGACGACGACCACGCGCACCGGGTCACTCATGGGTCTCCTTGCTCTTCGACGGTTCGGGGGTGTGGTCGAGGTGCAGCCGCACCTCGGTGCCCTCGCCGGGCGCGGACCGGATCTCGGCCCGGCCGCCGTGGCGCTCCATGCGGTCGATGATGCTGCGCCGTACGCCGAGGCGGTCCTCCGGGGTCGCCTCCGGGTCGAAGCCGGCGCCGCGGTCGCGGACGAAGACGTCGATCCCGGCGGGGGTGATCTCGGCGTAGACGTCGATCCGGGGGACGCCGGCGTGCTTGGCGGCGTTGGTGGTCGCCTCGCGCGCGGCCTGCACGATCGGGCGGGCCGACTCGTCGTAGTCGCAGTCGCCGACGGCCACCACGTCGACGGCGATGCCGTAGGCGTCCTCGATCTCGGCGGCGGCCGCGCGCAGTGCGCTGGCGACGGTCGCCTCGTCGAGCGACTCGCCGGCGTACAGCCAGGCGCGCAGGTCGCGCTCCTGGGCGCGGGCCAGTCGGGCGGCGTCGGCGGGGTTCTTCTGGATCAGCGCCAGGGTCTGAAGCACCGAGTCGTGCAGGTGGGCGGCCACGTCGGCGCGCTCCTGGGTGCGGACCCGCTCGGCGCGCTCGTCGGTCAGGTCGGACATCAGCCGGTAGACGAACGGGCCGAGCACGATCCCGACGCCGAAGAAGGCCAGCAGGATCGCGAGCATCGCGTCGCCGGCGACGCTCAGCGACCCGTCGCGCAGGGCGAACAGCGCGAGCGCCACCACGACCAGGACCACGCCGGCGCCGATCCGGGCCCAAGCGGCCCAGCCACCGCCGCCGACCACCAGCCGGACCGGGTCGACCTTTCCGGTGGCGTCGAGCCAGCGCTCCCGCTGCGCCTCGTCGGCCTGGCGCCACAGCAGCGCGACGCCGACGACGGCGATGCCGAGCGGCCAGATCCACCAGCCGGTGCCGAGCAGCGCCTCGGTGGTGAACACGGCGCCGATGCCGAGGACCGCGAGCGTGATCACCGGACCCACGTCGGAGAGGCGGCGACCGCGGCGCCCGGGCCGGCGGCCGTCACGCGAGGCGCTGGCGAGCCCCGGCGCGAGGTACTCCGGGGGCGGTCCGGCGGGGAGCAGGATCCACAGCGCGGCGTACGCCATCACCCCGGACCCGCCGATCACGGTCGCGATCACGAACGCGGCCCGCACCGCCAGCACGGACACGCCGAGGTGGACGGCGAGGCCGGAGGCGACGCCGCCGATCATCGGCTCCCGCAGGTCGCGCCAGGCCCGTCGTACGTCGCGGGGCGGCGCCGGGGGTGCGGGAAGGGACGCGGTGCTGGTCATGGTGCTCCCATCGTCACACAGCCGATCCGGCGTCAGCAGGGGGAAGCACCCTGAGCCGACCCTGATGCCGGCCCCGGGGCGACCGGTGCGGATCAGGGCTGTCCCCGATGGTCCGCGCGCCGTCGTGACAGCATGCTGGACGACATGAACGCACCGACCGACACCGAGCACGAGCCGCACCGCGAGGGGCCTCGGGTGACCCGCGACGAGGTCCGCGACCTCGCCCGGCTCCGCCGCAGCCGCGACGACCGCAAGGTCGCCGGCGTGGCGGCGGGCGTCGCGCGGCACCTCGACATCGACCCGCTGCTGGTGCGCGTCGCGTTCGTCGTCCTCACCTTCTTCGGGGGCGGCGGGCTGATCCTGTACGCCGTGTGCTGGCTCTTCGTCCCCGAGGAGGGCACCGAGGACACGGTGATCCGCGTCGACGAGGGCATCCGCACCGCGGCGCTGATCATCGGCGGCGTGGTCGCCATCGCCTCGGTCATCGGCGACACCTTCGGCGGCCCCGGGTTCCCGTGGCCGATGCTGGTGATCGGCCTGCTGCTGGTCGTGGTGCTCGCCGGCAAGAACGCGATCAAGCCCGGCGGCCCCACCCACCCCTGGCTGCGCGGCACCCCTGCCGGGCCTCCCCCGCCCCCGGCCGCCCCCGCGACCGAGCCCGGGGCGACGTACTCGGCCTACCGGACCCCGCCGCCGGCGTACCGGCGCCCGGTGGACCCGCGCAAGCGCGGACCACTGCTGTTCCCCTTCACCCTCGGCCTCGCCGCGCTCGGCCTCGGCACCCTGGCCACGCTCCAGCTCGCCGGCGTCGACGTCACCCCGTCGGCGTACCCGGCGACGGTGCTCGGCGTGACCGGCCTGATGCTGCTCGTCGGCGCGTTCTACGGACGCGCCGGCGGCCTGATCCTGGTCGGCCTGCTCGCCGCCGGGGCCACCGCGGTCACCGGCGTCGCCGACAGCCTCGAGGTCGGGCAGGAGCGGCCGGTGCTGCAGCAGGCGTCGGACCTGAAGCCGTCCTACGACCTCGGCGTGGGCGAGCTGCGGATCGACCTCAGCGACATCCGCGACCTCGACCAGCTGGACGGCCGGACCCTCGACCTCGAGCTCGGCGTCGGCCACATCCTGGTCATCGTCCCCAAGGAGGGCCTCAACGTGGAGGCGCGTGGCACCATCGACGCGGGCGAGGTCGCGATCTTCGGCAAGCGGACCAGCGACGACTTCACCGGCGACAACGGCACCGTCGCCGACAACCCCACCCTGACCGTCAACGCCGACCTCGACCTCGGCCAGATCGAGTTCCGGAGCGCAGCATGAGCCACGACGAGCCCACCACCGAGCTCCCCCGCGAGGAGCGACCCGCCGACGGCGCCCGCCGGACCGGCCGGCACCGCGTCAACACCGGCCACCTGGTCATGGGCGTCGCGTTCACCGGCCTGGTGATCGTGTGGGCGCTGGCGATCAGCGACCGCGTGCAGCTGCAGCACAACGGCTGGATCATGGGCCTGCCCTGGCTCGCGGCGGGGGCCGCCGGCCTGGTCGCGTCGGTGCTGCGCGGCCGCCACCCGGACCCGAGCGCCGACCAGCACGCCTGGGACGGCCACCAGATGCGGGGCTGGCAGTGACCCTCCCCAGGCTGACCGGCCTGGCCTCCCTCGTCGCGCTCGAGCATCCCGACCTGGTCGCCCCACCGGTCGCCGCCGCCCTGGCCGCCTGGCCGGGAGCCGAGCGGATCGCGGTCGTCGAGATCGACCCCGAGCTCGCCGACACGGCCGCGATGAGCGCGGCCTACGACCTGCCGATGACGACCGGCGCCAACTGCGTGCTGGTCGCCGGCAAGCGGGAGGGCGAGGAGCGGGTGGCCGCCTGCCTGGTCCGCGCCGACACCCGCGCCGACGTCAACCACACGGTGAAGCGGCTGCTCGACGTCCGCAAGCCGTCGTTCCTGCCGCTGGAGCGGGCGGTGGCCGAGTCCGGGATGGAGTACGGCGGCATCACGCCCGTCGGGCTGCCCGCGGGCTGGCGACTGCTCGTCGACGCCCGGGTCCCGGAGATGGAGCTGGCGGTGATCGGCTCTGGACTGCGCCGCTCCAAGCTGCTCGTGCCCGGGGACCTGCTGGCACAGGCCCCCGGAGCCGAGGTGGTCGAGGGGTTGGCCGGCTGACGGGTCAGTGGTCGAGGCCGGTCACCCGGATGCCCGAGTGGGTCTTGTACTTCCGGTTGATCGAGATCAGTACGGCGGTGAACGGCTCGAGCACCCGCGCGAGCCGGAGCTTGCCCCCGTCGACGCCGGGCCGGCCGGTCACCGAGGCGGCGAGGTCGATGGCGACCTGCTTGCCCTCGGCCGAGTCGCCGACGACGATCACGTCCTCGTCGAGGAACTCGTCCTCGCCCCACAGGGCGGGGGCCGCGACGTTGTGGAAGGCACCGACCACGACCGCACCGGGCACGATCTCGGCAGCCGACTCGGCGGCCGAGCCCTCGCCGCCGTTGATGACCCGGCCGTGGGCGCCGCGCTTGTCGAAGGCGAGCGGGTTGACGCAGGAGATGACGGTCTTGCCGTCGAGGGCGCCGCCCTCGGCGAGGGAGGCGACCAGCTCGTCGTGGCCGTCGTACGGAACGGCGAGGAGGACGACGTCGGCGGCGGCGATGGCATCCGCGTTGGCGGCGCCGCGCGCCGTGCCCGCGCCGGCGACGGACGCGAGCCGGGAGCTCACCTCGTCGGCGACGGCCTCGGCCTTCTCGGCGGCGCGGGAGCCGAGGACGATGTCGTGCCCGTGGCGGGCGAAGCGGTAGCCCAGGCCCTTGCCCTGCGGGCCGGTGCCGCCGATCACGGCGACGGTGTAACGCGTGGGGGTCTCAGAAGAAGTCACGCTTCCTCCTATCACGCGGGCACCGGGTGCCCGCGGCCCGTCTCACCCCCGGCGGCCATGGACATTGTGACAGTATTACTGTCACAGTTGCGCTGTCGGTGACGGATCACCGGCACCTCGTCACCGTGGCCGCGAGGCCGGAAGGGACTCTCATGAAGCTGTCGATGCCCCTCGTCTACGCCGGCAACCCGCGCGCGTCGGCCGACCAGGTCGTCGCCCTGGAGAAGGCCGGCCTCGACACCATCTGGGTGGCCGAGCCGTACGGGTTCGACGCCCCCACGCTGATGGGCTACCTCGCCGCGAAGACCGAGACCGTCGAGATCGGCGCCGGCATCCTCAACGTCTTCTCGCGTACGCCGGGCGCCCTGCTGCAGACCGCGGCCGGCCTCGACAACGTCTCCGGCGGACGCGCGGTCCTCGGCCTCGGCGCGTCCGGGCCGCAGGTGATCGAGGGCTTCCACGGCCTGCCCTACGACCGGCCGCTCACCCGCACCCGCGAGGTGATCGAGGTGCTGCGCTCGGGTCTGCGCGGCGAACGCCTCGACTACCAGGGCACGACCATCCAGGTCCCCCTCCCCGAGGGCCAGGGGCTCGGCCTCGGCAAGCCGCTCAAGCTGCTCAACCGCCCCGAGCGGGCCGACCTGCCGATCTGGGTCGCGGCGCTCGGCGACAAGAACGTCGCGATGACCGCCGAGGTCGCCGACGGCTGGCTGCCGTTCCTCTACTACCCCGAGAAGGCCGCCGAGGTCTGGGGCGAGCCGCTGGCGCGCGGCGCCGCGAAGCGCTCCGCGGGCCTGAAGCCGCTGGAGATCTCCGCCGGCGGCATGGTCGCGATCGGCGAGGGCCCGGAGACCAAGGCGCTGCTCGACTTCATGCGCCCGCTCTACGCGCTCTACGTCGGCGGCATGGGCGCGCGCGACAAGAACTTCTACAACCAGCTCGCCTGCGAGTACGGCTTCGAGAAGGAGGCCAAGGAGATCCAGGATCTCTACCTGTCGGGCAAGAAGAAGGAGGCCGAGGCACTCGTCCCCCTCGAGTGGCTCGAGGCCGGCAACCTGGTCGGCCCGGCGTCGTACGTCCAGGAGCGGATCGCCGCCTTCCGGGAGTCCGGCGTCACCAACCTGTCCGTTTCCCCCGCGAGCGACGACCCCGCCGCGACCATCGCACAGATCAAGGAGTGGGTGAGCTGATGCCCGAGCGTCCCAGCATCTACGAGACCGAGCACGAGGACTTCCGCAAGACCGCGCGCACCTTCCTCGAGCGCGAGGTCGTGCCCTTCCACGAGCAGTGGGAGAAGGACGGCCTGGTCGACCGCGAGGTCTGGCGCAAGGCCGGCCAGGCGGGCCTGCTCGGCTTCGAGGTCCCCGAGGAGCACGACGGCCCCGGCATCAAGGACTTCCGCTACAACATGGTGCTCACCGAGGAGATCACGCGGGCCCACGCCAGCGGGCTCGGCTTCGCCCTCCACAACGACATCACCGTCCCCTACCTGGTCGCGCTCGCCAACGACGAGCAGAAGGCCCGCTGGCTGCCCGGCACCGTGTCCGGCGACATCGTCACCGCGATCGCGATGACCGAGCCGGGCGCCGGCTCCGACCTCCAGGGCATCCGCACCACCGCCGTCGACAAGGGCGACCACTACGTCCTCAACGGCTCGAAGACCTTCATCACCAACGGCATCCACTCCGACCTGGTGATCGTCGTGGCCCGCACCAACCCCGACGCCGGCGCCCACGGCATCAGCCTGCTGGTCGTCGAGGAGGGCATGGCCGGGTTCACCCGAGGCCGCAACCTCGACAAGCTCGGGCTCAAGGCCCAGGACACCGCGGAGCTGAGCTTCGACGACGTCGAGGTCCCCAAGGCCAACCTGCTCGGCGAGGAGGGGCAGGGCTTCGTCTACCTGATGCAGAACCTCCCCCAGGAGCGGGTCTCGATCGCCACCATCGCGATCGCGGCGATCGAGCACGTCCTCGACCTGACCCTCGACTACGTCAAGAGCCGCGAGGCGTTCGGCAAGCCGATCGGGAAGTTCCAGAACACCCGGTTCGTGCTCGCCGAGATGGCGACCGAGGCCTATGTCGCGCGCACCTTCGTCAACCACTGCGTCGAGCTGCTCAACCAGGGCCAGGTCGACACCGCACTCGCGTCGATGGCGAAGTGGTGGACCACCGAGCTGCAGAAGAAGATCGTCGACCAGGGCCTGCAGATGCACGGCGGCTACGGCTACATGCTCGAGTACCCCATCGCCAAGGCGTACGCCGACACCCGGATCCAGACGATCTACGGCGGCACCACCGAGATCCAGAAGGAGATCATCGGGCGCTTCCTCGGCCTCTGATCCCCCCACGCACGACCCACGACGACCCCGGAATGTCACATTTCGGGGTCGTCGTGCGTCTGGTGCTCGACGGAGAATTCCGGCGAAGGCAAAGAGTTCCCGCCCGGCGATGATTCAGGGGCGATCTCAGGGTCGGTCCGGAGGAATCCCCGATGCCGTCGTCCCCCTCCCTGGAGAAGTGTGAGCGCCATGCACCGTCAGATCGCCGGCCGGCTGACCGGCCCCGTCACCAAGTGGATCGTCCTCGTCGCGGTCATCGTGATCGCCGGCGGCCTGGCCTCCTTCGCCGGGAAGCTCGTGGACGTCCAGAACAACGAGACCGAGTCCTGGCTGCCCGAGAGCGCCGAGTCGACCAAGGGCTTCGAGAGGCTCGAGGCCTTCCAGGACCCCTACGACGTCGGCACGACCGTCGTCTACTACCGCGCGTCGGGCCTCACCGACGCCGACCTCGCCGACATCGAGACCCAGGGCGGCGAGATCGGGAAGCTCGACGGCGTCAGCGACGTCGTCACCCCGCAGGCCGCGCAGGCGGCCGGCGTACCCGCGCCGTTCGTGTCCGCGGACGGCAAGGTCGCCAAGCTCGAGTTCACCGTCAACTACGGCGACGAGCTCTGGGAGGTGCTGCCGGACCTCAAGCCGAAGATCGACAAGATCATCGCGATCGACGGGGTCAGGTCCTACCTCGCCGGGGCCGGCGGCCAGAGCGCCGACGCCGCGACCATCTTCTCCTCGGGCGACAGCAACCTGCTGCTGATCACCCTCGGCGTCGTCGTCCTCATCCTGCTCGTCACCTACCGCAGCCCCATCCTGTGGCTGCTGCCGATCATCACCGCCGTGGTCGGCCTCGGGGCCTCGATGGGCGTGCTCTACCTGCTCGCCAAGAACACCAGCCTCACCGTCAACGGGCAGAGCCAGTTCATCCTCACCGTGCTCGTGATCGGCGCCGGCACCGACTACGCCCTGTTGCTCGTCGCCCGCTACCGCGAGGAGCTGCGCCGCCACGAGGACCGGCACGAGGCGATGGCGTTCGCCTTGCACCGGGCCGCTCCCGCCATCCTGGCCAGCTCGGCGACCGTCGTGGTCGGCCTGCTCTGCCTGATGTTCGCCGACCTCAACTCGACCGCCGGAATGGGCCCCGCCAACGCGGTCGGCATCGCGGTCACCTTCGTCGTGATGGTCACCCTGCTGCCGGCGCTGCTGGTGATCTGCGGGCGCTGGGTGTTCTGGCCCTTCGTCCCCCACTTCGGCAGCACCGAGCCGACGGCCTCGGGCCTGTGGGCCAAGGTCGGCGCGGGCATCGCCCCGCGGCCGCGCCTGGTCTGGATCGGTACGGCAGCCGTGCTCGGCCTGCTGTGCCTGGGCTTCCTGCGCCTCGACACGGGCGGCATCCCGAGCGACGAGCAGTACACCAAGGACCAGGACTCCGTGATCGGTCAGACGATCCTCGTCGAGCACGGCCTGGTCGACGCGAGCACGCCGATCCAGGTCGTGGCGAACGCCGACCGCGCCGACGACGTGATCGCCGCGATGTCGAAGGTCGAGGGAATCTCCGCCCCGGTCGCGGTCGCCGACAAGGACGGGATCGCGCTGATCGTCGCCGACCTCACGAGCGACCCCTACTCCGACGCGGCCACGGCGGCGGTCGAGGACGTCCGCAGCGCCGTCCACCAGGTGCCCGACGCGGACGCGCTGACCACCGGCATGACCGCGGTGTCGATCGACATCATGGATGCGTCGGCCCGCGACAACAAGGTGATCATCCCGATCGTGCTCGGCGCCGTGCTGCTGATCCTGGCCGGGCTGCTGAGGTCGATCCTGTCGCCCGTCCTCCTCATCGGGACCGTGATCTTGTCGTTCGGCGCCGCCCTCGGCATCTCCGGCCTGGTCTTCGACCTGCTCTACGGCCGCGAGCACACCGATCCGGGCTTCCCGCTGTTCGCGTTCGTCTTCCTGGTCGCCCTGGGCATCGACTACAACATCTTCTTGATGACCCGG
This sequence comes from Nocardioides nitrophenolicus, assembly GCF_016907515.1. Taxonomy (NCBI): domain Bacteria; kingdom Bacillati; phylum Actinomycetota; class Actinomycetes; order Propionibacteriales; family Nocardioidaceae; genus Nocardioides; species Nocardioides nitrophenolicus. The sequence continues at coordinate 4,120,961 of NZ_JAFBBY010000001.1, read as the reverse complement.
GTGCGCGAGGAGGCGGCGATCCACGGAACCCGGCGCGGGTCGTTGATCGCCCTGTCGTCGACCGGCGGCGTGATCACCTCCGCCGGACTCGTGCTGGCCGCGACCTTCGCGATGCTCGCCACGATGCCGATGACCTTCACCCTGCAGCTCGGCACCACGGTCGCCCTCGGCGTCCTGCTCGACACCATGATCGTCCGCTCGGTGCTGGTCACCGCGCTCAACCTCGACCTCGGCGGGAGGATCTGGTGGCCCAGCAAGCTCGACCGGGCTACGCCCGCGGCCGAGCCCGAGGCCGAGCCGGACCTGCAGACCACGAGCGTCTAGGCAGGAGTTCCCTACGATGCTCCCACGGGCCGAACGGGCGGCCCGTGGGAGCAAGGGACCTTCCGGATGAACGACGAGACGACCCCGGGTCGGCCGGTCGGGCCACCGACCTGGATCCCTCCCGCCCAGGCGCCGACCGCGCTGCCGCCGCAGTGGACACCGCCGCCCGGGCCGCCGCCACCGCCGCCGTACGGACCCTTCCCGGGCTACGGCGGCTTCGGCCCGCCGCCACCGCGCCGGAGCCGGGTGGGGCTGGTGGTCGCGAGCGGGCTCGCGCTCGTCCTGGTGGTCGGCATCGGCGTCGCCGGCTGGCTCTACGCCACCGGTCGGCTCGGGATCGGGCCGCTCAGCGCGGCCGACGAGGACGCGGCCCGGGCGATCGTCGACGGCGTCGAGCGACCGGCCTGGGCCGGCCGCGCCGACGTCGAGTGCGCGGTCGACGACCTGGTCCACGCGCACCGCTCGGGCGGGCTGGAGGAGCGCGGGCTGGTCGAGCACGGCGGCGACGACTGGACCTACCGGGGCGAGTGGCGGGCCACGGACGCCACCGACTTCTACGCCCGGCTGCTCGAGTGCACCGGCGACTGGGCCGAGCAGGTCGGCGCCGCGTGGAAGCTCGACGACACCGACTGCCTCGACGACATCGGCGCCGAGACGATGAGCGCCTGGTTCGCCCACGACACGCTCACCCTCGCCACCGGCAAGGAGGCCGTCGACGAGGAGGCCGCCACGGCGGTCGAGGCGCTCGACGAGTGCTACCTGTCGACGCCGCCGGCTCCCGAGGCGACCGCGCGCCCGGCGTACCGCGCGGTGGAGTTCACCTTCGCCGCGCCGGAGGGCGACGTCGTCATCAGCACCGGCGGACCGGGCGACTGGACGCCGCTCGACGGCTCGTCGACCACGGTCGAGACCGAGGAGGGCGGCGCCGAGGCGTGCGTCCGGGCGCAGGCGGTGACCACCTACCCGTGGGGATCGACCGCCGAGGCCGAGCAGGAGCTCTGCGGGACGGCGAAGCCGCGCCGGATCTGGTGGAAGCGGCTGGCCCGCTGCACCGCCGAGCCCGGCTGCTACGCCTTCCGGCTGCACTACGCCGGGTTTCGCGACCTGGCCCGGGTCACCGCCACCTTCACCAGCGACGGCGGCAGCTGCATGTCGGTCAGCGGCGGATGCAGCAACACCGTCACCGCGCTGCCGGGCGGCCGCGGCACCGTGGTGACCTGGAGCTTCCCCGGCTCCTACCACGGCAGGTTCGTCGCCCGGGTGGGCGAGCTGACCGCGAGGATCCCGAACTGACCCCGTGACCCGTCCGGCCCTCGACCTCCCTAACCATCCGCAGGGATGGCCGGTAGCCTGAATGCGCCATGACCGTCGAAGGCCCCACCCCCCAGCAGATCCGCCGGGCGCTCGCCCGTGCCGAGCGCGGCGCCGCGCTCGACCTCGCGGAGACGACCGCCCTGCTCGCCGCGACCGGCGAGGACCTCGACCGGCTCAGTGCCGCGGCGGCGAAGGTCCGCGACGCCGGACTGGTCGCCGCGGGGCGGGCCGGCGTCGTCACCTACTCCCCCAAGGTGTTCATCCCGATCACCAAGCTGTGTCGCGACCGGTGCCACTACTGCACCTTCGTGGAGACGCCCGGCCACGCCGCACGAGAGGGCCGGGCGCCGTACCTGTCGCCCGACGAGATCCTCGACATCGCCCGCCAGGGCGCCGAGCTCGGCTGCCTGGAGGCGCTGTTCACCCTGGGCGACCGGCCCGAGGACCGCTGGCCCGAGGCCCAGGCCTGGCTCGACGAGCAGGGCTACGACTCGACCCTGGCCTACATCAGGGCGATGGCGGTCCGGGTGCTGGAGGAGACCGGGCTGCTGCCCCACCTCAACCCCGGCGTGATGTCGTGGGAGGAGCTCAACCGGCTCAAGCCGGTCTCCCCCTCGATGGGGATGATGCTCGAGACCACCTCGCGGCGGCTGTTCGAGACCAAGGGCCTGGCCCACTACGGCTCTCCCGACAAGGACCCCGCCGTCCGGCTCCGGGTCCTCGAGGACGCCGGTCGCCACGGCATCCCGTTCACGACCGGCCTGCTCGTCGGCATCGGCGAGACCCTGACCGAGCGGGCCGAGACGATCTTCGCGCTGCGCCAGACCTCCCGGGCCTATGGCGCCGTGCAGGAGGTCATCGTCCAGAACTTCCGGGCCAAGCCCGACACCGCGATGCGCCATGTCGACGACCTCGGCCTCGCCGAGTACCGCGCCGCGATCGCCGTCACCCGGCTGGTGCTCGGCCCGAAGGCCCGGATCCAGGCCCCGCCCAACCTGGTGGACCTCGAGGAGTGCCGCGCGCTGCTCGACGCGGGCATCGACGACTGGGGCGGCGTGTCGCCGCTGACCCCCGACCACGTGAACCCCGAGCGCCCCTGGCCCTCGCTCGACCGGCTCCGCTCGATCACCGCAACCTGCGGCTTCGAGCTCCGGGCCCGACTGACCGTGCACCCGGAGTACGTCGTCGGCGCGCTCCAGCGCGGCGAGGCCTGGATCGACCCGCGGCTCCATGCCCACGTCGCCGCCCTGGCCGGCCCCGACGGGCTCGCGGTCCCGGGCGTCAAGCCGACCGGGCTGCCCTGGCAGGAGCCCGACGGCGGCCTGGAGTCGGCCGGCCGGGTCGACCTCCACCAGGCCGTCGACACCGAGGGCCGCACCGACGACCGCCGCAGCGACTTCGGCTCGGTCTACGGCGACTGGGCCGCCGTACGCGAGGCCGCCGCCCACACCTCCGCCACCGGGGTAGTCCCTGCTCAAAAGCACCGTGACGCGCCGAATATCGGTGCTTTTACCCCGGGACTATCGGCCATGGCCGCGGCGGAGGCCGACCCGGGCAACCTGTCCGACGAGCACGCCCTCACCCTGATGACCGCCGAGGGCGACCTGCTGCGCTCGGTCGTGCGCCTGGCCGACGACCTGCGCCGCGAGGCGGTCGGCGACGAGGTCACCTACGTCGTCAACAGGAACATCAACTTCACCAACGTCTGCTACGTCGGCTGCCGGTTCTGCGCCTTCGCCCAGCGCCGCACCGACGCCGACGCCTACTCCCTGTCGTACGCCGAGGTCGCCGACCGCGCCCAGGAGGCCTGGGAGCTCGGTGCCACCGAGGTCTGCATGCAGGGTGGCATCGACCCCGAGCTGCCCGCGTCGGCGTACTTCGACATCGCCGCCGCGGTCAAGCAGCGGGTGCCGGACATGCACGTCCACGCCTTCTCCCCGATGGAGGTCGTCAACGGCACCGCCCGCACCGGCCTGTCCATCGAGGACTTCCTGATCAAGGCCCGCGAGTCCGGCCTCGGGTCGCTGCCCGGCACCGCCGCGGAGATCCTCGACGACGAGGTGCGCTGGGTGCTCACCAAGGGCAAGCTGCCGGCCCGGACCTGGATCGAGATCGTCTCCACCGCCCACCGGATCGGGCTGCCGACCACCTCCACGATGATGTACGGCCACGTCGACAACCCGCGGCACTGGGTCGGCCACCTCAACGTGCTCAAGCAGGTCCAGGACACCGCCGCCGAGAACGGGTCCGGCGGGTTCACCGAGTTCGTGCCGCTCCCGTTCGTCCACACCAGCTCGCCGATCTACCTCGCCGGCGTCGCCCGGCCCGGCCCCACGCTGCGCGACAACCTCGCCGTGCACGCGATGGCCCGGATCCTGCTCCACGGCCGGATCGCCAACATCCAGACCAGCTGGGTCAAGCTCGGCGTCGACGGCACCCGCGCCATGCTCAACGCCGGCGCCAACGACCTCGGCGGCACCCTGATGGAGGAGACCATCTCCCGGATGGCCGGCTCCGAGCACGGCTCCGCCAAGACCGTCGAGGAGCTCACCGAGATCGGCGCCGGCATCGACCGGCCGGTGCGCGAGCGCACCACGCTCTACGGTGAGCCCCCCGTCCGGTCGGCCGGCTAGCCTCTGCCGCTGCTGGAGCGGGCCCGGCGGGCGACCGAGTCGATCGCGACGGCGAGGAGCAGCACCGCGCCGGTGACGATCAGGCGCACGTCGGAGTCGACGTTCATCAGGTTGAGCCCGGTGCGGATCGCCTGGAGCACCAGGATCCCGAGCAGCGCCGAGTACGCCGAGCCGCGGCCGCCGAAGAGGCTGGTGCCGCCGATGACGGCGGCGGCGATCGCGGTGAGGTTGGTGTCCGTCGTACCGCTGGACTGGGAGACGGTGGTGAGCTGGCCCGCGACGAGCACGCCGCCGAGGGCGGCGAAGGTGGAGCAGAGCACGAACACGGAGCCGTAGACCAGGCCCACCCGGATGCCGGCTCGGCGGGCCGCCTCCTCGTTGCCGCCGACGGCGTAGACGTAGCGCCCCCAGCGGGTCCGCCGCAGCAGCAGGTCCATGAGCACGACCAGGCCGGCGAAGAGCACCGGCAGGTAGCCCCAGCCGCGGTCGATGCCGAGGTAGTAGGTCAGCCAGCCGAGACCGACCGCCAGCGCCGCGCCCTTGACCACCACGCCGAGCAGGTTCGGCGGGGTCAGGCCGGCCGCCCGCTTCTGCCGGATGGTCCACAGCCGCGAGCCGACGTAGACCGCGACCACGATCGCGACCAGGGCATAGCCCTGGGCGTCGCTGAGGAACTTCTGGCGGGTGAAGACGGGCAGCCCGGAGTCGCGGGGCAGGTTGATCGTGCCCTGGTCGCCGAGCACCCAGTAGAGCGCGCCCTCGAAGGCGAGCAGGCCCGCGAGGGTGAACACGAAGCTGGGGACGCCGACCCAGACGAAGAGCATGGCGTAGCCGGCCCCGATCAGCGCGCCGAGGGCGATCGCGGCCAGGATCGAGAGCGCGAGCGACTGCCCGTGGCTGACGAACATGACCGCGGTGGTCGCGGAGGTGAAGCCGGAGACGGTGCCGACGCTGAGGTCGATCTCGCCGAGCAGCAGCACGAGCACGATGCCGAGCGCGATCACGCCGAGCGGGGCGGCGTACAGGGTCATGGTGACCAGGCTGCGCGAGGACAGGAAGGTCGGCTCCTGGCTGTAGAAGAACACGCAGATGGCGACCAGGCCGAGGATCACCGGCAGCATGCCCAGGTCGCCGCCGCGCAGGCGGCCGCCGAGCTGGCGCAGGTAGTCGCCGGGCGAGACGACCCGGACCAGCCGCTCGTCGGCGGCGTCCACGGCGGGCGTGGGGCCCGGGGTCTGGTTGGTGAGCTGGTCGGTCACGAGTGGTCCCCCTCGGGGTGGCCGGCGCGGCGGGCCGCGCGCTGGGCGACGACGTTGTCGGACGCGCCGGTGATGGCGGCGACCAGCTGGTCGGTGGTCGCCTCCTCGGTGCGGAACTCCGCGGCGTTGCGGCCCAGCCGCAGCACCACGATCCGGTCGGACACCGCCTGCACGTCGGCCATGTTGTGGCTGATCAGGATCACGGCCAGGCCCTGCTCGCGCAGCCGCTCGACCAGGTTGAGCACCTCGGCGGTCTGGGCCACGCCCAGCGCGGCGGTCGGCTCGTCGAGCATCACCACCCGGGGGCTGCCGACCAGGGAGCGGGCGATCGCGACGGTCTGCCGCTGGCCGCCGGACAGCCCGGCCACGGGGATCCGCACGGACGGGATCTTGGCGGACAGGCTGCGCAGCAGCCGCCAGGCCTCGCGCTCCATGCTGACCTCGTTGATGACCGGGCCCAGGTGGTGCTCCTTTCCCAGGAACAGGTTGGCGACGACGTCGAGGTTGTCGCACAGCGCGAGGTCCTGGAAGACCGTGGCGATGCCGAGCTGCTGGGCGCCCGCGGGGCCGGCGACGGTGACCGGCGTACCGGCGAACTCGATGACCCCGGCGTCGGGCTGGTAGACGCCGGCGATGGTCTTCACCAGCGTCGACTTGCCGGCGCCGTTGTCGCCCACCAGGGCGACCACCTCGCCGGCCCGGACGGTCAGCGCGACGTCGGTGAGCGCCTGCACGGCGCCGAACCTCTTGGTGATCCCGGTCAGGGACAGGACGACCTCGCCCGTGCCCCTGACCGCGACCTCGTTCTCGATGACGGACATCAGGAGACGCCGGCCTCCGTGCAGGCCTGCGCGTACTCGCCGGTGCAGATCTCCGAGGCGTCGTAGAACTTGTCGGCGATGACGGTGCTGGCCACGTTGTCCTTGGTGACCACGATCGGCGTGAAGATGTAGGACTTCACGTCCTTGTAGGTCGACTGCGTGATGCCCGTGTCGGTGGTGTCGGGTACGTCGTCGCCGTGCGCGAGCAGGACGGCCACCTCGGCGGCGGTCTCGGCCTCGATCGGGATCGGCTTGTAGATCGTCATGGTCTGCTCGCCCGCGAGGATCCGCTGGATCGCGGCGACCTCGGCGTCCTGGCCGGTGATCGGCGGCAGCTTGTCGGCCGCGATGTGGTCGGTCAGAGCCGCGATCACGCCACCGGCCTGGCCGTCGTTGGCGGCGTACACGCCACCGATCGAGGCGGGGTCGTACTTGTTGAGCTGGTCGGTCGTCCACTGCTGGGCGTTCTCCGGGCTCCAGTCCGGGTTGTCGTACTCGGCGAGGATCTTCACGCCGCTCCCGTCGAGCACGCTGTGGGCGCCGGCCTTGAACTGGGCGGCGTTCGGGTCGCTCGGGGCGCCGTTGAGCATCAGGATGTCGCCCTTGTCGCCCATCGCGTCGACGAGCGCCTGGGCCTGCATCTTGCCGACGGTCTCGTTGTCGAAGGACATGTAGTAGTCGGCGTTCTCGATGAAGCGGTCGTAGGCGATGACCGGGACGTCCTGGCCCTTCGCCTCGTCGACCATGCCGGTCGCGCCCTCGCCGTTGACCGGGTCGAGCACGACGACGTCGGCGCCCTGGTCGAGCGCGGTCGTCATCTGCTGGGCCTGCTTGGCCTCGTCCTGGTCGGCGTTGTAGTAGAGCACCTTGCAGTCGCTGCACAGGTCCTTGACCTTCGCCTCGAACAGCGGGCGGTCGTGGGCCTCGTAGCGGGTGGTCTTGGACTCCGGCAGGAGCAGCGCGATGGTGCCTCCCTTGCCACCGTCGCTGCCGCCCTTCTCGGCGTCATTGGCACCGCACGCGCTGAGCGCGACGGCACCGAGGAACAGGGCCGCACCGGCGGCGGCGACCCGGCGTGCTGATGTGGACATGGCTCTCCTCGATCGGACGTTGAGCGGTGGTTCGAGTGTTGTGGCTCACACCGTAGACGTCAAGACTTGAACACAAACTTGCCGATTTCTGATTCATGCGGTGCTTTGTGGACATTCCTTGACCATTACGGCCCGGGCCGGGCACAGTGTCGCCATGACGTCGGAGCGCAGTGACCACGCGCCGGGCTCGACCGCGTCGCTGCGCGCGGCCAACCAGCGCCGGGTCCTCGACGCGCTGCGCACCACCACCGGCGGCGAGGCCGCCTCGGTGTTCACCCAGGCCGAGCTGGCGCGGGTGACCGGGCTGGCGCGGGCGACGGTCTCCAACATCGTGCGCGACCTCGGCCAGGCCGGGCTGGTCGACACCGAGGCGGGCAGCGGTCGGCGCGGCTCCGCCGTCCGGCTCTCGGAGGGGGCGGGCATCGTCGCCGGCGTCGACTTCGGCCACAGCCATCTCGCCGTCGCCATCGGCGACCTCACCGGCCGGGTGCTGGCCGAGGAGCGCCGCGCGATCCCACCCGAGTTCCCCCACGAGGAGGCGCTCGCCCTCGCCGTCGCGATGAGCGACGAGCTGCGGCCCGCGGGCGCGACCCTGCGCCATGTCGGCCTCGGCCTGCCCGCGCCGGTCACCGACGGCGTCGTGCAGAGCGCGGCGATCTTCCCCGGCTGGCGCAGCGTCGACGCGCGCAGCGTCGGCTCGACGGCCTTCGGCTCCCCCGTCGACGTCGAGAACGACGCCAACCTCGGCGCGCTCGCCGAGCACCGGATCGGCGAGGGGCGCGGCACCGACAGCTCGGTGTTCGTGAAGATCTCCTCCGGTGTCGGCGCCGGCATCATCCTGCGCAACGAGCTCTTCCAGGGCACCGCCGGGAGCGCCGGCGAGATCGGGCACCTCACCTTCGACGAGCAGGGCCCGCTGTGCCGCTGCGGCAGCCGGGGCTGCCTGGAGACCTACACCTCGGTGCAGGCGGTCCAGGGCCTGCTCGCCGGACAGCTGCCCGGCGCCGGCCTCGACGAGATCATCGCGACCGCCCAGACCGGCGACGTCTCCGCCCGCCGCGCCCTCGAGGACGCCGGGCTCCACCTCGGCTGGGGGCTGGCCGCCGTGGTCAACCTGATGAACCCCTCGGTCGTGGTGATCGGCGGCGACATGGCCCGCGCCGGCGAGCTGCTGCTCGAGTCGGTGCGGATCGGCCTGCGCCGCCACGCCCTCGACACCCTCGCGCTCACCCCCGTCGTCTCCAGCCGGCTCGGCGAGCGGGCCTCGCTGCTGGGCGCGGTGCTGCTCGCCGCCGAGCGGACCGAGCTGCTCGTCGACTGAGCTGCTGTTCGCCGTACCGGTCGAGGCGTTGGGCTGGGCTGCGCTGGCTGGGGATTCATCACGGGATGTAGGTCAATGCGCACTTCTGTAGCGGAACTCCGCTACAGATGCCGGGATCCGCCTACATCCCGTGATGAATCCCCAGCCACCCCGACGAGCACCCCGCACCACCGCGCTACGACACCGCCGCCGTCCGGCCCTCCCGCCACGCGCGGAACCGGGCCCAGCCCCGGCGTACGGTCCGCCAGGCCAGCCACAGCAGAACCAGCCCGGCGAGCAGGAGCAGCGCGGCGATCGACGCGGCGGCGTACGGGTGCTCGACGGCGAAGGCGACCACGGCCAGCACGACGAGGTCCTCCCCCACGCTGATGCCGATGTTGCTGAACGGCTCGGGCACCGTGTTGACCGCCATCCGGGTGCCGGTCTTCACCGAGTGCGCGGCCAGGGCGCTGCCGCCGCCCACCACGCCACCGACCAGCTCGCTGACCGAGCCCGCGTCGCCGGCGATCAGGACGCCGACCGCACCGCCGACGACCGGCCGGATCAGGGTCGAGACCACGTCCCAGGCGGAGTCGACGTACGGGATCTTGTCGGCGACGAACTCGAAGGCGTACATCAGCGCGGCCACCGCGAGCACGTCCCAGCGGGCCAGCACGTCGGGGATCTCCTCGAACGAGCCGAGCCGGTCGGCCAGCCCGAGCACCAGCACGACGAGGTAGCTGTTGATCCCGCTGGCCCAGCCCGAGGAGAACGCCAGCGCGAGTGATTCCACGCGCCCAGCGTAAGCCGCGGCGGCGTCCGGGTACCGCAGGCGGATGAGCACCAACGATCCCGAACAGTACGAGGGCTACAGCGTCGATGACGAGACCCAGCTCCAGCCCGAGGACACGCTCGCCGACGACGACGTGGCCGACGAGCTGGACCGCGGCTACTCCCCGCCGGAGAGGTACTCGGCGGCGCAGGGCTACGGCAACACGCCGTGGGAGCAGGCACACCCGCAGCCGCTCGACGACCGGCTCGCCCAGGAGGAGCCGGAGCCCGACCCCGGCGCGGAGCCGGCAGACCCCGAGGACCCCGACGCCGAGGTCGGCGACGACCGGGCCGGGCGCCTGGTCGATCCCGACGAGGGCCTGGGCGAGGACCGGGAGAAGGACCTGGTCGCCGAGGACGTCGGCATCGACGGCGCCGGGGCGAGCGCCGAGGAGGCGGCCATGCACGTCATCGACGAGGACGAGGCGCCCTAGCGGCCAGGACCGCTAGCGCACGTCGAGCCACACCAGCCGGTGGTCGCTGGTGGGGAACGGGTAGGCCCCGGTGAGCCGGTACAGCGGGTCGGTGGTGGCCGGCCAGAACACCCCGCCGCCGAGGACCTGCAGCCGCCGCGACGGGAGCACGTAGTCGACCCGCAGGTTGCCCGGCGCCCCGTCGGCGAAGTCCGCGGTGTCGTACGACGGGTCGCCGGCCTGCGCCGCGTTGGCGCCGCCCTGCAGGTCGGCGGCCTCGGGCCCGCCGGCCGAGGTCGGGACGAACCGGCTGTCGATCCGCGGGTGGTCGAGGAGCTGGCGCGCGGCGGCGTCGACCGAGTCGCCGTCCTCGGGGTCGGCGTTCAGGTCACCGGCGATCACGAAGACGGCCCCGGGGCGCAGCCCGCCGTACCGGCCCGCGTCGTCGTAGAGGTGGCGGCCGTGGGCCGGGCCGGCGACGTAGTCGGCCCAGAACCGGATCTCGTCGTGGTTGCGCCTGCCGTTGCGGTCCTCGGGCCCGTCGAAGGTCGGCGGCGTCGGGTGCGAGACGAGGAAGTGGACGGTGCGGCCGCCGATCTCGATCGGCAGGTCCCAGTGCGACTTCGAGGACAGCCGGAGCACCGCGAGCTCCTCCGGCGAGTACCAGTCGGCCGGCTGCGGCGTCGCCGGGTCGTCGGGGAGCAACGCCCCGGGCAGGTCCTTCCACAGGAAGGTCTGGAAGGTGCGCACGGCCGCACGGTCGATCGGGTACTTGGAGTAGACGACCATTCCGTACTGCCCGGGGAACAGCCCGAACCCGAACGCGTCGTCGCCGCCCCCGACCCGGCCGTCGTTGTTGAGGTCGAAGCCGCTGGGCACGCCGGTGTTGACCGGCGCGGTGAACGCGTAGGGATAGGCCACCGGCCGAGCGCCGTTCTGGGAGACCTCGAGGTAGTTGTCACGGAACAGGTCGACCGCGGCCGGCGCGTAGTCGAACTCGTTGACCAGCACCACGTCCGGGTCGACCCGCTGGATGGACTCGGCGACATTGCGCGCCTGCGGGTCGTCGCGCGTCGAGAGGTCGCGAACCAGGTCTCCCTGCGCCCCGCGGTTGAGCGAGGCGTTGAAGGTCGCGAACCGGACCGGCTCCCGGGGACCGCGGGCCTGGTCCGCGGGATGGGCCGAGACCGGCGCGGCGGGCGTCGCCAGGCCGGTGAGCCCCGCCAGCAGGGCGAGTGCGGACAGGACGGCAGGGGTACGGCGCACGAGCTTCCTCCGAGACAGAAGGGCGAGTGCCTCGACCCTAGGTCGCCGTGCCCGTCCGCCGCACCCGCCGCACCCACCGCGGCGGTGAAGGTTGGGTGAACCGTCTGCACCTCGGCCGGCGGGGTACCTCAGATTCCGGGCCGCAGGGGCCCCTGAATAAGGAGGGAAATCGTGGCACTCATCTTGTGGATCCTGGCGGTGATCCTCGTGGTCTCCGGCATCTTCAGCCTGTTCCGGGGTGAGCTGCTCTGGGGGATCGTGCTGATCGTGGTCGGCCTGCTGGTCGGGCCGGGTGGAGTCAGCCTGTTCACCTGACGCCCCAGCGGCAGCAGCCGAGTGAGAGGGCTCGGGCGAACGGCGTGCCGTTCGCCCGAGCCCTCTCGGCCGTGGCGCGGCGCGGACCGTGCTGCCGTCATGGTCCGTCACCGTCGAGGACGACGCACGCCGCCGTAGATCCCCCGCCGCACGATCCACGGCTGCAGCACCCGGCGCACCGACCACGCGGGGAACCGGAACGGGTGGCCGGACGGGGCGAAGACCCGCAGTCCGTCAGTCTCCGGCCCGAGCACCGAGCCCCAGCGGCGCCGCGCCGGCACGTACTCCCGGAGCGGGCGGCCGTCGAGGTGACCACGGATGTTGGCCGCGAGCAGCCGGTCCGCGCGGTTGCGGGCCGAGGAGCGCAGCGCGTCGGTGGCCGCGACGTCGCCGATCGCGAACACGCCCGGGGCACCGGCGACGCGCAGGGTCGGCTCGACCCGGACGAAGCCCGCGTCGTCGAGCAGCTCCGGCGGCAGCCAGCCGGTGTTGGGCCGGACTCGGCCGATGGCCCAGACGACGGCATCGGCCGCTGTCGGCCGCTGGCCGGTGGACCACGCCACCGGGCCGCGGGTGATCGCGGAGCCCGCGAAGGTCTCCGGTACGTCGGCGCGGTGCCCCGGACGCAGCTCGACCCCCGCGCGCTCGAGCCGGCGGCGGGCGACCTCCCACACCCGCGGGTGGTGCTGGGGCAGCGCCCGCTCGCCCGGGAAGGCGAGCCGGACCACGGTCGCGGGCCACCGGGTGGCGACCTGGAGCGCGGTGCCGACGGCGGCCGCGCCGCCGCCGACGACGAGCACGCTGCGTGCCTCGGCCAGCCGGGCATGGGCCGCCGCGAGCGCGGCGGACACGTCCGCGTCGGTCTGGAAGCCGGGCAGTCGCCAGAAGCCGTTGCTCACGCCGGTGGCGAGCACCAGCACGTCGTACCCGATCCGTCGCCCGCCGACCATGACGGCGCGGCCGCCGAGGTCGAGCCCGGTCAGCTCGCCGTGCACCAGCTCGGCCCGGTCGAGCCGGCGGAAGCGCTCGAAGCCGATCCGGTAGTCCCGCGCCCAGGCGTCGGGCCGGGCCAGGCGCAGGCCGAGCTCCTGGCCGCTGACCAGACCGGGCTTGCTGGAGATGCCGATGACGTCGACGTCGGCGCGGGCCAGGTGGATCGCGGTCAGCAGGCCGCTGTCGCCCAGTCCTGCGACGACGACCCGGGGGCGGGGCGCCCGGGTCACGCCGGTCGTGCCTTGCGGGGCGGACGCGGCACCAGCACCGGCACCCGGTCCACCACCTCCTGGTACGACGGCCGCCGCTCCAGGCTGCGCCGCTCCATCATCGGGATGCTGGCGCCGAGGAACATCGCCACCATGGCGACCCCGCCGACGGGCAGCCACCACCAGTCGCCGGGCGAGGCGGCGACGCCGAACAGCGCCAGGCTCCACCAGAACGCGATCTCGCCGAAGTAGTTGGGATGCCGCGACCAGCCCCACACCCCGCGGTCCATCACCTGGCCGGGCGCCCGCTCCCGGACGAACCGGTGCAGCTGGGCGTCGGCGACCAGCTCGAGGAGCACCGCGCCGACGCCGACCGCGAGCGCGACCAGGTCCAGCCAGCGCAGGCCGGGACCGGGCCGGGTGAGCACGACGTACGCCGGGACCAGGCCGAGGAAGACCTGGAGGGTCGGCACCAGGTGGATGCCGACCAGGTCGGCCAGCAGCTCCAGGCGGCCGGCGCGCTCGCGCACCAGCGGGTAGCGCCAGTCCTCGTGGTGCAGGCCGGGGAAGGTGCGCACCCAGTTGGCGGTGAGCCGGACCGCCCACAGTGCGATCACGCCGAGCACCAGCCAGGACCGGACGTCGTCGCGGGCGACGTCGGCGGCGAGCCACCAGTACAGGGCGAGATACGGCGGCAGCACGCTCCAGTAGGCGTCATAGAAGCTGGAGTTGCGGTGGATCCGGCTGGCCACGAACACCACGAGCGTGGCGAGCAGGTCGGCGAGCAGCCCGTCGAGCCACAGCCAGCGGGTGTCCGGCCCCCAGGCCAGCCAGGCGCTGGCGACGCCGAAGGCGGCGAGATAGGCGAGTCCGACCCGGGCCAGGGAGGCGCTCCTGCTCATCCCCCGATGCTAGTGGAACACGTTCTAGTTTGGCGACGAATCCGTGGTCAGCGCCGGCGTCGCTTGGCCTCGTACATCCGCGCGTCGGCGAGCCGCAGCAGCTCGTCGGCGTCGCGGCCGTCGGCGCCGACGGCGGCGGAGCCGACGCTGACGCCGACCGGGACGTGCAGGGCGAACGGGTGCGCGTCGAGGACCTCCTGCACCCGCCCGCGCAGTCGCTCGGCGACCACGCCGGGGCTGGTCCGCTCGTCGAGGCGGACCACGAGCACGAACTCGTCGCCACCGACCCGGGCCACCGTGTCGTCGGGCTGCACGGCGTCACCCAGCACGTCGGCCACCGCGCACAGCACGCTGTCGCCCGCGGCGTGCCCGAGGTCGTCGTTGACCGACTTGAAACGGTCGAGGTCGAGCATCACCAGTGCGTGCGGCGAGCGGCCCGGCGCCGCGGCCGCCGCCAGCGCCTCCTGCAGCCCGATCCGGTTGGCCACCCCCGTCAGCGGGTCGATCCGGCTCTGCGCCCGCAGCCGGTCCTGCTCCTCGCGGTGCGGCGTTACGTCGACCAGCGAGTGCAGCCGCATCGGCTCGCCGTGCGGCCCGGTCAGGTCGCGCAGCTGCACCTCCACCAGGCGCACGTCACCGTCACGGGTCACGACCGTCGCGGGGAACGCACCGCCGTCGGACGCCGGCTGGTCCCGGGTGGTCAGCCAGCTGCCCACGGTCTGGCCGCGCAGCGAGTCGGCCGGCACGCCCAGCAGCCCGGCCGCCGCCGCATTGGCCTGGTGCACCCGACCGTCGGTGTCGCTGACCAGCACCGGCGTCGGCGTCGCGCCGAGGATGGAGCTGAGCCAAGCGTTCGCCCGGCGCAGGTCGCCCTTGAGCCGCCGGCGCCGGGCGTCGGTCGCCAGCCACAGCAGCACCAGCACGAACCCGATCGCGACCACCAGTCCCGCCAGCAGCGGATCGGTGCCGCCGGTGGCGTTCCCCACCGCGGCGTCCCGGTCCTGCTCGACGAGCAGCCAGCCGCCGATCGAGGACACCTCGCTGACCGCCCACAGCCGCTCGCCCGTGCCGGAGCGGTCCCCCCGGCCCCGTTCGCCGAGCAGCCGCGGGTCGCTCGTCGGTACGCCGATCCGGCCCCCCGAGTCCGCCAGCGTGGTGCCGTGCCGGTCGACCACGGTGACCGCGACGCCGTACCTGCGGAACACCGCCTCCATCTCGGCCTGGAGCCCCGACAGCGCGAGGGTCGCGACGACGTACCCGCGGATCCGGCCCCGCGGGTCGCGGACCGCCGCGGCGACCGCGACCGCCCAGGTGCGCTCGGGCGTCATCAGCTGATAGGCCTGGGAGACGTACGCCGTGTCGCGCCGCCCTG
The DNA here is from genome assembly GCF_016907515.1 of Nocardioides nitrophenolicus. Taxonomy (NCBI): domain Bacteria; kingdom Bacillati; phylum Actinomycetota; class Actinomycetes; order Propionibacteriales; family Nocardioidaceae; genus Nocardioides; species Nocardioides nitrophenolicus. The sequence goes on along the minus strand of NZ_JAFBBY010000001.1, from coordinate 4,105,918 downwards.
CGGGCAGGTACCACTCGCGGAACGAGAAGTCGTGGCCGATCACCTCCGGGCTGCGCTGGGGCGGCGCCAGGTCGAGCATCACCCCGGAGGCGTCGTACAGCGAGGCGTTGTAGGAGCCGGTCGTCGCCGAGCCCAGCGCCTCGAGGGCCAGGTCCATCCGGTCCTGGTCGCCCGTGACCACCGCCCGGCGTACGGCGTCGCTGCGGCTGAAGGTCGTCACCGCGTCCCGGAGCCCGCCCAGCCGGAGGTCGACCCCGCGGGCGGCGAGCGAGTCGATCGCCTCGAGCCGGTTCCGGGCGGCGCTGGTCAGCGAGGCGTCGCTGTCGGCCCGCCCCTCGACGACCAGGACGGCGACCAGCACCAGCACCAGGCTCACCAGGCCCGCGAGCACGCGCGGCACCAGCCGCTCGAGGACCGACGGCTCTGCCGCCGTGGGCGCGGTGGTGAGCGCCGGCAGCGCGCCGCGCTCGGCGGTACGGGCGAGGGCCGCGGGCACCCGGTCGGCGACCAGCAGTGCCTCCAGCGCGGCGCCGTCCAAGGGCCGGCTCATCAAGAAGCCCTGGCCGAACGGGCAGCCCAACCGGCGCAGCGCGGCGACGTGCTGGGGCCGCTCGATCCCCTCCGCCACGACGTGCACGCCCAAGGACAGGCAGAACCGGACCAGCGACTCGGCCATCCGCTCGTGGGGACCGCCGGAGCCGAGGAACTGCACGAACGAGCGGTCGATCTTGACCCCGTCGACCCGGAACCGGCGCAGGTAGTCGAAGCTCGCGTTGCCCGTGCCGAAGTCGTCGAGGGTGACATTGCAGCCGAGCCCGGCCAGCTCGGCGAGCACCTGCTCGTGCCCCTGGCCGGTGCGCGAGAGGACGGTCTCGGTCAGCTCGACGATCACCGCGTCGAGCGGCAGCCCCGAGTTCTCCGACACCTCGCGGAAGCGCTGGGGCAGCATCGAGTCGTCGAGATCGGCCGGCGACAGGTTGACCGCCAGGCACAGCCGCCGCCCCGCCGGCAGTCCGCGCCACCGCGCCACCTGCCCGGCCGCCGCCGACAGCACCAGCTCGTCGAGGCGCACCACCAGCCCCGACTCCTCCAGCGAGTCGAGGAAGCCCGACGGCTCCACGAGCTCGCCGCTCTCGGTGTCGAGGATCCGCGCCAGCGCCTCCACCGCGACCATCTCGCCGGTGCGCAGGTCGTAGCACGGCTGGTAGTGGACGACCACGTCCCCTTGGTCGAGGGCACGCGCGATCCGCTCCGCAGTCAGCGTCTGCGCAGCGCCCGCCATGGTGACCTCGCTCCCGGCAGCCGCGCCACACCCCTCCCCAGGGGCATCGGCTCGCCCACCGACCATCGTACGAAGCACCACGGCCGCGCGCGGCGGAATGTCCGCTCCGGCCACGGGGGTGCCGCACCACCGATGGCGACCACCTCCTGTGCTCGGATCGCTCAGGAGGTACCCGGGCCCCGGAGGGTCACTCCCACTCGATGGTGCCCGGGGGCTTCGAGGTGACGTCGAGGGTCACCCGGTTGATCTCGGCCACCTCGTTGGTGATCCGGGTCGAGATCCGCTCGAGCACGTCGTAGGGCAGCCGCGCCCAGTCGGCGGTCATCGCGTCCTCGGAGGTGACCGGGCGCAGCACGACCGGGTGGCCGTAGGTGCGGCCGTCGCCCTGGACTCCCACCGACCGTACGTCGGCGAGGAGCACCACCGGCATCTGCCAGATGTCGCCGTCGAGCCCGGCGGCGGTCATCTCCTCGCGGGCGATGGCGTCGGCCTCGCGCAGGATGTCGAGGCGCTCGCGGGTGACCTCGCCGATGATCCGGATGCCGAGGCCCGGTCCCGGGAAGGGCTGGCGCTGGACGATGACGCTGGGCAGGCCGAGCTGGGCGCCGACCGCGCGGACCTCGTCCTTGAACAGCTCACGCAGCGGCTCGACCAGCTCGAACTCGAGGTCCTCGGGCAGGCCGCCGACGTTGTGGTGGGACTTGATCGTGGACGTGCCGGCGCCGCCGCCGGACTCGACGATGTCGGGGTAGAGGGTGCCCTGGACCAGGAAGCCGACCTTCGTGCCTTCAGGCGCGTCCTTGATCACCTCGAGCTCGGCGCCCTCGAAGGCACGGATGAACTCGCGGCCGATGATCTTGCGCTTGGCCTCGGGCTCGCTGACGCCGGCGAGGGCGTCGAGGAACTGCTTCTCGGCGTCGACGATCACCAGCTTGGCGCCGGTGGCGGCCACGAAGTCGCGCTCGATCTGCTCGGTCTCGCCCTTGCGCATCAGGCCGTGGTCGACGTACACGCAGGTCAGGCGGTCGCCGATCGCCTTCTGCACGATCGCCGCGGCGACGGCGGAGTCGACACCGCCGGACAGGCCGCAGATGGCGCGACCCTCGGGGCCGACCTGCTCGCGGATCCGGGCGATCTGCTCCTCGGCGATGTTGCCGATGGTCCAGGTCTGCCGGCAGCCGGCGATGTCCCAGAGGAAGTGCTCGAGCACCTTCTGACCGTGCTCGGAGTGCAGCACCTCGGGGTGCCACTGGACGCCGGCCAGGCCGCGGTCGACGTCCTCGAAGGCGGCGACGGGCGTGACCTCGGTCGAGGCGAGGACGGCGAAGCCCTCCGGGGCGGCGCTCACCGAGTCGCCGTGGGACATCCAGACGTTGTGCTCCACCGGGATGCCGTTGAGCAGGGTGCCCGGGTGGTGGATCTCGACCCGGGTGCGACCGTACTCACGCGCCCCGGTGGCGGACACGGTGCCACCGAGGTGGGCGGCCATCAGCTGGAAGCCGTAGCACATGCCGAACACCGAGGGTCCGGCCGTGAAGATGGCCGGGTCGACCGCCGGCGCCCCCTCCTCGTAGACCGACGACGGACCGCCGGAGAGGATGATCGCCTTCGGGTTCCGCGCGACCATCTCGGCCACCGGCATCGTGTGGGGCACGATCTCGGAGTAGACCCGTGCCTCGCGCACGCGGCGGGCGATCAGCTGGGCGTACTGCGCCCCGAAGTCCACCACCAGGACCAGGTCGTGCTCGGACTGGTTCTCCTCGGCCGTCATGGCCGAATCGTATCGGCGGGGGCGCGTGGTCCCGAACCGGCGTCGTACCCGGCATCCGGGTCGCGATCTCGGCCACTGGGCGACCCGAATGCCGGGTGCGACGGAGCCACCTGGCCGGAGCTACCTGGCCGGAGCTACCTGGCCGCGCGCCGCAGCCAGATCCTGCGCTGGCGCTCGTCCAGCGCCCGGCGCCGGGCCACGGTCGAGGTGTCGACCCACCACCCGGGCTGGGCCGTGGTCCAGCGGGGCGGCCGGTCGGGCCGCTGCGCGGCGCGGCGGTAGGCCGCGTCGAGGCGGTTGACGAAGGCGGACACGTCGCGGCGGTCGCCGGACGCCATCGTCACGAGCTCTAGGTCGAGCTCGCGGTAGAGCGCGTCACGATCCAGGTCCTTGCGGCGCAGCCGGTCCCCGAGGTGGACGACGCCGTCGTACTCCCCCACCACGCCCGCCCGCAGGTCGACCAGGTCGGGGGTGACCAGGTGTCGGCCGGTCGGGCTCGCCGGGTCGAACAGGGGGCAGTTGGTCCGGAGCACCGCCGTCGGCCGACGGCGCTGCCACGAGAGCCGCATCCCGACCTCCTGGGGCGACCAGGCGTTCTCGTCGGCGAGGTCGAGGGCGGCGCGGAGGGTCCGGACACCCGGGCGGGAGACCAGGCCGGCGGCGTACCTCCTCAGGCGGGCAAGGTCGGTGAGGTCGTCGGCGCAGGCCATGTCGACGACGCGCACGGCCGCGGCCACGCCGCTCGCGCGGCAGGACTCGAACGCGACCGCACGCTCCGTCCGGGTGACCGGCAGGCCGTCGACCACGTCGACGTCGGCCTCGAAGAGCCAGTCCTCGGTGAGCTCCACGCCGACCCGGGGCCGCGGGCCGCGGGTGGTGAGGGCGACGGGTACGTCGAGGCGGGTCCGGCCGTCCGCGGCGAGACCGCCGAACCATCGCCCACCCCGCCACCCGAGCGCGGCCCACCCGGTCACCGCCGCATCCGCCGGCAGCCCGGCGAGCGCCTCGACGATCCGCTGGTCGAGCGCGCCGCCGTCGACACCGCTGGGAACCGACCATCCGGGTGCGACCCGTCTCCGCCCCGGCCCGCGGGCCTGGCCAGGGGTCGGTCCGGTCCGGCCGGTCGGGTCGACGTGGCACGGCAGCACGACATCCGGGCGGGTCACGAGGTGCGGGAACATCCCCCGATCGTGCGCCGATCCTCACCGGCGCGTGGGCGCTCTCCACAGGGGTCGGGTGGCCTCGTCGTACCCGGCGTTCGGGTCGCGCACGCCCGCGGTTCGCGACCCGGATGCCGGGTGCGATGGAAGGACCCCACCCCGGGCCCGGCCCCAGGACCGAGCCGGCCGGAAAACGCACCAGGGCCCGGCCGGGGAGGGAGGGTGGCCGGGCCCTGATTGTCCACGCAGCTGATGGACAGTGCCTGGACCGAGCCCGGGCTTCGGGAGGGAGCGTGATTCCCGGGCTCGTTCATCTCAACGAAGCCGTCCGGGGCGGGTTACGCCGGTCCCGAACAAGTTGGGAAAAGTTCTGGGGCGCCCTCCGGAGACCCCGGCGAACGCCCCAGCAGCCCCAGGGGCCCCTCAGCTCACAGCGCGGCTCAGCTCACGCCCACGATCGGCAGCCGCAGCGCCGCCGGCGCCTCCTCCGGTACGACGGGCGCCCGGGGCGCGACCGGCTCGATCGACGCGTAGCCCTCGCCCAGGGCCGGGCGGGGGTCGGCCTCGCCCTTGTTGGGCCAGTAGGCCATCGCCCGCTCGGCCTGGGCGGTGATCGTCAGCGACGGGTTGACGCCGAGGTTGGCCGAGATGGTGGAGCCGTCGACGATGTGCAGTCCGGGGTGGCCGTACATCCGCTGGTAGGGGTCGACGACTCCGGTCGCCGGGCTGTCGCCGATGGTGCAGCCCCCGATGAAGTGGGCGGTCAGCGGGCGGTTGAACGGCTCGCCGATGGTGCCGCCGGCGGTGCCGCCGCCCATCACGGCCGCCATCCGGCGGACGGCGTCGTTGGCGGCCGGGATCCAGGTCGGGTTCGGCTCGCCGTGGCCCTGCTTCGAGGACAGGATCCACTTCCCGGCGACCTTCTTGGGGAAGGTCGTGATCGAGTTGTCGACCGACTGCATCACCAGGGCGATGACCACCCGCTCGGACCAGTGCTTGACGTCGTAGAGGTCACGGACCCGCTTGCGCTCCTTCCACAGCTCCTTGAGCCACACCTTCCAGCGCGGGTCGGGGCCGTCGCCGTCGGTGAGCACGGTCTGCATCAGCGACATGGCGTTGCTGCCCTTGCCGTAGCGCACCGGCTCGATGTGGGTGTGCTCGTCGGGATGCCACGAGGAGGTGATCGCCACGCCGTCGGTGTAGTCGACGTCGGCGCCCTGGGGCGCGATCGCGCCGAGGATCGACTCGGAGTTGGTGCGGGTCAGGTGACCGAGGCGGTCCGAGACGTGGGGCAGGTCGCCCTCGGCCTTGAGCCGGTGGAGCAGCTTCTGGGTGCCGAGCGCCGCCGCGGAGAAGACGACCTGCTCGGCGGTGAAGGTCTTGGTGGCGCGCCGCCGCGACAGCTTGGCCTTGGTCCACCGGGTGTCGACCCGGTAGCCGCCGCCCGGCAGCGGCCGGACCCGGGTGGCGGTGGTCAGGGGGTGCACCTCGGCGCCGTTGCGCTCAGCGAGGTAGAGGTAGTTCTTGACCAGGGTGTTCTTGGCGTTGTGCCGGCAGCCGGTCATGCACTCGCCGCAGTCGGTGCAGGTGTTGCGTCGCGGCCCGACGCCACCGAAGTACGGGTCCTCGACCGAGTCGCCCGCCGACTGCGAGGGACCGCCGAAGAAGACGCCGACGGGAGTGGCGTGGAAGCTGTCGCCCACGCCCATCTCGTCGGCGACCTGCTTCATCACCTCGTCCGACGGCGTCATCCGCGGGTAGGTGACCACGCCCAGCATCCGCTTGGCCTGGTCGTAGTAGGGCGCGAGCTCGGCCCTCCAGTCGGTGATGTGGGCCCAGGAGGGGTCCTGGTAGAACGGCGCGAGCGGCTCGTAGAGGGTGTTGGCGTAGACCAGCGAGCCGCCACCGACCCCCGCGCCGGCCAGGATCAGGCAGTCCTTGACCATGTCGATGCGCTGGATGCCGTAGCAGCCGGCCGAGGGCGCGTAGAGGTACTTCTTCAGGTCCCAGGAGTTGTCGGCGAAGTCGGCGTCGGCGAACCGCGCGCCGGCCTCGAGTACGCCGACCTTGTAGCCCTTCTCGGTCAGCCGTAGCGCGGTGACCGAGCCGCCGAAGCCGGATCCGATGACCAGGACGTCGTAGTCGAACCCGCTCATGCGCGCCCCAGCTTGTCCATCACCCGCAGCGAGGCGGACATGAACCGGGCATAGCCCTCGTCGGACATCCCGAGCATCGGCCCGAACCGGATCAGCCGCTGGGTGGCGACCGACTGGGTCTCGGTGTAGCGGTGGATGCCCTCGGCGCCCTGGCGCCGGCCCATGCCCGACTCGCGCATGCCGCCCATCGGGGCGTCGATGCTGGCGAAGGTCGCGCCGAAGGCCTCGTTGACGTTGACCGTGCCGCACTTGATCTGGCGGGCGATGGCCCGGCCGCGGGCGGTGTCGCGGGTGTAGACGGAGCCGTTGAGGCCGTAGTCCCCGTCGTTGGCGCGGGCGATCGCGTCGGCCTCGTCGTGGAAGCGGTAGATCGACACGACCGGACCGAAGGTCTCGTGGCCGAAGCAGGTCATCTCCGGGGTGACGCCCTCGAGGATCGTCGGCTCGAAGTAGTACGGCGCCAGGTCGGGCCGGGCGTTGCCGCCGGCGAGCACCCGGGCCCCCTTGGCGACCGCGTCGTCGACGTGGGCGCTGACCGTCTCGAGCTGGTCGGCCGAGATGAGGGTGCCCATGTCGGCGTCCCAGTCGAGCGTGGCGCCCAGGCTCATCGCCTTCGTGCGGGCCACGAACCGCTCGACGAACCGGTCGTAGACCGCGTCGGCGACGAACATCCGCTCGGTCGAGACGCAGAGCTGGCCGGCGTTGGAGAAGCAGGCGCGGACGGCACCCTCGGCGGCCCGCTCGACGTCGGCGTCGCGCAGCACCAGGATCGGGTTCTTGCCGCCGAGCTCCAGCGAGCAGCCGATCAGCCGCTCGGCGGCCTGCTTGGCGATGATCTTGCCGGTGGCGGTGGAGCCGGTGAAGCAGATGTAGTCGGCCCGCTCGATGATGGGCGTGCCGAGCTCGCGGCCCGGGCCGGCGACGACCTGCCACAGCTCACGCGGGAAGCCGGCGTCCTCGAGCAACTGGGCGCCGAGCAGCGCCGACAGCATGGTCTGCGCGTCGGGCTTGGTGACCACGGCGTTGCCGGCGAGCAGGGCCGGGAGGCCGTCGCACAGCGCCATCGTGAAGGGGTAGTTCCACGGCGAGATGATGCCGACAACGCCCTTGGGGACCCGGTTCAGCTCGACCCTGGTGAGCACGGGTACGACGCCCGGACGGCGCTGGGTGTCGAGGTGCCGGTGGGCGGTGCGGGCGTAGTAGCGCGCGGTGAGCGCGATGTGGAGCGGCTCGTCGAAGGCGTGCTTGCGGGCCTTGCCGGACTCGAGCTGGATCAGGTCCATGATCTCGGCCTGCCGGTCGAGCACGATGTCGTGGAGCCGGTGCAGGATCCGGGCCCGCTCGTCGATCGACACCCGCGCCCACGCCGCCTGCGCCACCCGGGCCCGACGGAAGGCCTCGGCGACGTCGTCGGCGCTGGACTGCGGGATGTTGGCGACCGGAGCGCCGTTGATCGGCGAGGAGACCTGGGTGGTCCGCCCGGTCGTCGCCACGATCCGCTCGGTCAGCCGGGCGACGTAGTCCGGCTCGAGGGCGTACGACGCCCGCGGGTCGTGCTCGGGGTCGTGCGGGCCGTCCACGACCGGGCCACCGGAACCGGGAAACGCTTCGCTCATGGCACGAGCCTAGGTGAGCGAGGTCACCCGCGGCTACCGCTCGGTAACGAATGTGCCGCTTTACACATCTCGTCTTGATGTCAAGGCACTCCGCTCACGACCGCATGGCCGTCAGCGGCGAGATCGACGAGGCCCGCAGCGCCGGGATCAGGCCGCCGACCAGGCTCGCCGCCAGGCCGCCGAGCACCACCCCGAACGGCAGCAGCGGCGGCACCACCAGGGTCCACCCGCTCAGCCAGCACCAGGCCGCCGCGGCCGCCAGCCCGAGCCCGCTGCCCACGAGACCGGCGATCAGGCCGGCCACCGCCGACTCGGTGAGCACGAGCAGCCCGATCCGGCGCCGGCTCCAGCCGATCGCGGACCGCAGCCCCAGCTCCCGCTGCCGCTGGTGCACCGACATCATCAGGGTGTTGGCCACGGCGACCATGCCGACCAGACCGATGAAGGCACCCATGGCCGCACCGATGAGCCGGAGGTCGGCGCCGACGTCGGCGACCAGCCGCTCGCCGTCGGGCGGGGTGGCATCGACGAGCGGCAGCTGTCCGGAGGGGTCCGCCGCGCGCAGCATGTAGTCGACGACCGCGGCCGCGGAGCCCGGCCGGACGTGGGCGACCAGCCGGGCGTTGCTCCCCTCCCCGCCGAGGACGGTGGTCGCGACCGGGCGGGAGACCACGACCGCTCGGTCGGCGTACCCGAACTGCCCGCGGTTGTCGACGACACCCGCGACGCTCAGCGGCTGGCCGCCGACGACGATCTGGGCGTCGGTGCGGCCGTCGGAGGCCGGGCCCACCCCGAGCTCACGGGCCAGGCCCACCCCGACCCAGGCGAACCGGGCCGGGTCCGGGCCGGCCAGCCCCAGCAGGTCGGCCGAGGCGCCCTCGACCACCCTCGTCCCGGTCGCCTCGACGCCACCCGGGTCGGCGACCAGGACCGGCGCCGAGGTCGCGTGAAGGCCCGCGGAGCCGGCGACCCGGGCCGCCTCGATCCACACCGAGAACTCGCCGGCCGCCTCGACCGGCTCGAGAGCCCCGATCTGGCGGACCTGCCGCGGGTCGAAGCCGTCGGGCGTCGACCACATCGCCTTGACCACGGCGTGGTTCGAGCGCTGCAGGTCGAAGCGCAGGTCCACCTGAGCCTGCTGGGTCTCGGCGATCACGACGGCGGCGAGCGCGCTGGCGACGCCCAGCATGATGCCCGCCACCATGCCGACGGTGTGTCCCGGCCTGAGCAGCAGGGACGCCCCCGCGTCGCGCGTCAGTCGGTCCAGCGCGCGCCACCGGCTCCGCGCGGACCCCGCGGACGGCGTACTCACGCGCGGTCCTCGCTCACGCTGCCGTCGACGACCCGGACCACCCGGTCGGCCATCTCCGCCGCCCGGACGTCGTGGGTCACCACGACCAGGGTCGAGCCCCGGCGGGGAACCTCGGCCAGCAGCTCCAGGATCGCGCGCCCGGTCGCCTGGTCGAGCGCGGCGGTGGGCTCGTCGGCGATGACGACGCGGGGCTGCTTGACCAGGGCTCGGGCGATCGCGACCCGGTGCCGCTCACCGCCCGACAGGTCCGCTGCTCGCCGTGTCGCGATGTCGGCCAGCCCGACCCGGCCCAGCGCCTCGAGGCAGCGCTCCCCGCGCTCGGACGGACCGAGCGAAGGGTCGCCCAGCCCCAGCTCGACGTTGGCCTGGGCGGTGCGCTCCTCGACGAGGTGGGAGTTCTGGAAGACGAACCCGAGATGGTCCGACCGGAAGCGGGCGAGCTCCCGCAGCGACCGGCCGGTCACCTCGACCCCGTCGAACCGGTACGTCCCCTCCGAGGGCGCCTGCAGCGCGCCCACGATCGAGGCCAGGGTGGTCTTCCCCGCGCCCGAAGGACCGACGATCGCCACCGACTCGCCGTCCCCGATGTCGAGGTCGGTCGGCCACAGGATCCGCGTCGGCCGCGGCGTCGCCACCGCGAAGCCGATCCCGCGCAGCTCGATCACCGTCGTCAGCCCCCGACGCCGCCGGCGATCATCCCGAAGAGCTCCACCGAGTCGCCCTCGCGCAGGCCCTCGCCGGAGACCTCGACCAGGCCCTGCGCGGTCGCTCCCAGGGTCACGGCCACCGTCCTGCGGGACCGGCCGTCGAGCACGACGAGCACGCTCTGCCCGTCCTTCTCGGTCTTGAGCGCGGTCACCGGAACGGCCAGGACCGGGCCGCCGCTGTCCGCGGACACCACGCCGAGTCGCGCACCGCCGGCGACGGCCCTCCCCTTCGGGCGCACCTGCACCCCGCCCGGTTCCCCGGCCGACGGCTCTCCCTCCCTGGCCTCGGTGTCGCCGGGCCGCACCAGGCTGTCGATCTCCACCTGCTCGCCGTCGACCTCGAGCAGGAGCGAGCCGACCTCGAGGTCCACGTCCGGCGGCAGGCCGGGACAGGTGTAGTAGTCGGCCGCCGCCGTCACCCGCAGCACCTCCGCGCCCGCGGTGACCACGTCACCCACGTCGACCTTCGCCTCGGCCACCCGCGCGCCGGCTGGGACCTCGGCGATCGAGTCCAGCTCGACCCGGTCCGCGCCGGGGTCGAGCCGCCGCCAGGCGGCCATCGTCGCCGCGTCGAGGACCTCGTCGGCCGAGCCGATCAGGCCCGCCGCGGCCAGCGCCCTCTCGAACGCCCGGACGTCGGGGCCCCGCTCCCCCACCGTGAAGTCGCGGTAGAGCGGTGCGTCCGTCACCACGGCGACGATCGGCCGGCCCGCGACGGCGGCCAGCACGCTGCCCGTCACGACCTTCGATCCCGCCGCCGCGAGCTCGGTCACCACCGGCCGATAGCCCGCCGGGGTCCCGTAGACGACCACCGGAACCGACTGCGTGCTCACCGAGCAGTCCGTCCACGACACCTCACGCAGCGTCGTGCTCTCGACCCGGACGCTCGGCACCGGAAGCTCGGGAGCGGCCCGCCGCTCCCGAGCCTCGCCGGGCGTCAACGCCGTCAGGGTCACGACGAGCAGCCACCCCAACGACGCCGCCGCCGCGCCCGCCACGAAGACCGGGAACCGTCCCCGCGCCGCCAGCAGCCCCCTCACCCCCGACCGTCCCTGCTGCTCAGGGGACATAGCCGAGCTCCACCAGCTTCGCGGCGAAGTCCTCGATCACCTCGCGGTGGCGCTCCACCCAGGCCGGCCGCACCTCCTCCAGCAGCTCCTTCACCTTCGCGTAGTAGGGCTCGCCACAGTCGGCATAGAGCACCGACCACTCCATCACCGTCTCGGCACTGACCCGCTCCGGCTCCGGCGCCAGGATGTAGGCGCGGTCGACTCCCTTGAGGAAGGACGTCGACGGGTCCTCGTCGCTCACCGCCAGGCCCGACCCCTCCCGCAGGCACTGGGCCATCGCCACCCGCAACGGCTGCACCCGAGGATCGCTCCTCGTCGTCAGTTCCTGATCCTCCTGCCACGGAAAGGCGAGCTTGTCGACGACGCCCTCGAAGTCGAGGCCCACCCGAACGCTCAGCGGCCCCTCCTCCTTGTCGAGCCGCTCCACGCACGCACCGTCCGTGCCATCGGCGCCGACCTCGTGGTCCTCCCTGTCCAAGCCGTAGCGCTCGGCGGGCGAGTAGATAGGCGGCAGGCCCCACTCCCGGATCAGCTCCAGGTCCGGATACAAGGTGCTGTTGGTGCTGCGCACCAGGTCCAGCGGAACGGTAGTCCCCCCGCACTCCTCGCGAACCTGGAGGTTGTTGGTGAAGTTGCTGACGCGGGTGCTCCGCGCCACGCTCTCCGTGCCCGGGATCGACAGGAAGCTCTCGATCACGTCCTGCACGACCTGCGGGTCGACCCGGTCCGACCCGGACCGGGCGCTCGCGTCACCACGGGGCGATGGCTCCGTGGCCGGCTCGCTGCTGCACCCCGCCACCACGAGCGCGCAAACCAGACCCGCGACGGCCGTACCCGCGAAGCATGGCGAACGACGATCACGGGACATAGCCGAGCTCCACCAGCTTCGCGGCGAAGTTCTCGATCACCTCACGGTTGCGTTCTACCCAGGCCGGCCGCACCTCCTCGAGCAGCTCCTTCACCTTCGCGTAGTAGGGCTCACCGCAGTCGGCGTAGAGCACCGACCACTCCATCACCGTCTCGGCACTGACCCGCTCCGGCTCCGGCACCAGGATGTAGGCACGGTCGACTCCCTTGAGGAAGGACGTCGACGGGTCCTCGTCGCTCACAGCCAGGCCCGAGCCCTCCCGCAGGCACTGAGCCATCGCCACCCGCAACGGCTGCACCCGAGGATCACTCCTCGTCGTCAGCTCCTGATCCTCCTGCCACGGTAGAGCGAGCTTGTCGACGACGCCCTCGAAATCGACACCGCTGACCGAGTCGATGCCCTTTGCGCGGTCCTCCTCCCAAAGCCTCTTCAAGCACGCACCGTCCGTGCCTTCACCACCGACCTCGTAGTCCTCCATGTCCAGGCCGTACCGCTCAGCAGGCGAGTAGATGGGCGGCAGCCCCCACTCCCGGATCATGTCGAGCTCTGGATAGGTGCTCTCGTTGGTGCTCTGCACCAGATCCAGCGGAATGGGCGTCCCTCCGCATTCCTCTCGGACCTGGAGATTGCTCGTGAAGTTGCCGATCCGTCGACCGCGACCGGCGCTCTCCGCGCCCGGGATCGGAAGGAAGTACTCGATCACGTCCTCCACGACCTGCGGGTCGACCCCGGCCGACCCCGGTCCTTCGCCGGGGCCGCCGCTTCCCACCGGATCGCTCGCACACCCCGCTGCGGCAAGCGCGCACACGAGAACCGCGGCGGCTCTCCAACGCATCGCACTCACCAGCAGGCTAGAACGAGTAGTAGACGTCGGAGTTGTCGCCACCGACGCGCTCACCCTTCAGCGTGACGCCGTCCATCGTCTCGCCCACGACCGCCTTGTTGTCCCAGACGCCCGGGTCGACCCACTTCTCCGACAGCGAGCTCTCGGACCACCCGCTGCCGTTGTTGTACCAGCCCTGGATCCTGATCCGGACCACCGTCTGGTGCGCCACCAGACCCGCGCACTCATGACTCGCGTACGACGGCTCCGAGTTGGCGATGTTGCCGGCCGTCCACCGCCACCCTCCCGCGCAGGCCGCGCTGGCCGGCGACAGCGACGCACCTCCGACCACGACCGCTGCCGTCGCCACCAGCCCCACCCCGACGACCGAACCAAGCGCCCTCGTCCTCATGCCCATCAGCTGCTCCCCCTCCGAGACGGGCCTCGCACCCGAAGCGAGGCCCTGAGGAGCGGATCATGGCCACACCGACCGGCGGATCTCAACGGTCCAGGCGCCACCAACCTGCTGGAGGAGCTTATTTTGTCATCCGCGTGACAACTTTTCCGTCGCCGTCGCCCGCTACATCGCCGGCGGCGGCAGGTACACCGACTTCGCCTCGGTGTACTGCGCCAGCCCCTCCGGCCCGAACTCCCGGCCCAGCCCGGAGGCCTTGAAGCCACCGAAGGGCGCCGCGAAGTCCATGGTGTAGGTGTTGACGCCGTAGGTGCCGGTCCGCACGCCGCGGGCGACATCGAGCCCGACCTCCTGGTCGGCGGTCCACACGGTGCCGGCCAGGCCGTACTCGGAGTCGTTGGCGATCCGGATCGCGTCGGCCACGTCGGCGTAGGGGATGACCGAGAGGACCGGGCCGAAGATCTCCTCCTGGGCGATCCGCATGGTGTTGTCGACGCCGGCGAAGACGGTCGGGCGGACGTACCAGCCGCGGTCGAGTCCGTCGGGGCGGCCCTCGCCGCCGGTCAGCAGCCGGGCGCCCTCCTCCTGCCCGAGCCGGATGTACGACGCCACCCGCTCCTGCTGGCGCCGCGCGACCATGGGGCCGATCTCGGTGGCGGGGTCGAGCGGGTCGCCGACCTTCATGGCGCCGATCGCCGAGGCCAGTGCCTCAGCGAACGCGTCGTGCCGCTCGCGCGAGACCAGGACCCGGGTCTGCGCGACGCAGGCCTGGCCGGAGTTCATCACGCCGAGGAATTTCAGGCCCTCGATCGCGGCGGCCTCGTCGGCGTCGTCGAGGATGATCGCGGCGGACTTGCCGCCGAGCTCGAGGGAGACCCGCTTGAGCTGCTCGCCGCAGATCGCGCCGATCTTGCGGCCCGCGGCGGTGGAGCCGGTGAAGGCGACCTTGTCGACGCCGGGGTGGCGCACCAGGTGCTCCCCCACCTCGCGACCACCCGCGACGATCGACACCACGCCCTCGGGTACGCCGGCCTCGACGAGCAGCTCGGCCAGCAGGTAGGCGTCCAGCGGGGTCTCCGGCGCGGGCTTCACCACGACGGTGCACCCGGCCAGGAGGGCCGGCACGAGCTTCGACAGGATCGTGAACTGGGGGACGTTCCACGGCGGGATGGCCGCGACGACGCCCACCGGCTCGTGCCGTACGACGACGTCCGCGCCGAGCACACCCGGGCGCCGCTCCTCCCACGGGAACTCCCGCGCGATGCCGAGGAATGCCTCGATCTGCATCCATGGGGCCGGCGCCTGCGCGAGCGAGCTGAACGAGATCGGCGAGCCCATCTCGGTGGAGATGACGCTCGCCATGTCCTCGAGCCGGGCGGCGTACAGGCCGGACAGGCTCTGGACGACGTCGATCCGCTCGGCCGGGCTCAGCCGGGGCCACGGCCCCTCGTCGAACGCCTTCCGCGCGGCCGCTACGGCCGCGTCGATGTCGGCGGTGCTGCCCTCCGGCACCCGCGCGACCATCTCCTCCGAGTGCGGCGAGACCACCTCCAGCACGGCGTCCGTCGCGGGCTTGGCCCAGGTGCCGCCGATGAAGAGGGCGTCGCGGTCGAGGGTCGTCATGAGTTCTCCTTGGCCAGATCGAACCAGTCGCTGAATCCCGAGGGGTCGTGCCGCCCGAGGGCGCCGTGCTCGAACAGGCCCCACCCCTCGGCACCGTCCGGTACGCCGGCCCCGGCGCCGTGCACGGTGGCCTGCCCGACATGGTCGATCACGCCGAACATCACCCGGCCGGCGACGGCAGGGTCGTTCATGTCGTAGGTGAGCCGCTCGGTGAAGCCGGCGCCCTTCCACATGCCGTGGGTCCAGTCGGAGTCGCCGCCGTAGCCGCCGCCGACGTGGATCGGCACGGGCAGCTTCGAGGCGACCTCGAGCACGAGCTCCTTGCCGTCGGGCGTGGTGCACGCGATGGTGGCGCCGGTCGGGATCCGGGTGCCGGGCGTGTAGCGGATCGTCACCCGCGGCCAGCCGAGCTGCTCGACCCGCCCGTCGCGCCAGACCCGCGTGCAGTCGTTGAGCGTGCGGAAGCCGTCCGGCGTCTCCTGGATGATGACGACGACGCAGAACTCCTCGAAGCGCAGCGGCACGTAGAGCCACCACATGCCCTCGAACGCCGGGTCCGCGGGCTTGCCGGCGGGCGCCGCCTCCCCCACCGGGCGGATGCCCCACGAGCGGTCCCGCGAGCCGACCCAGCGGTCGGGGGTGACCTCGATGTCGGTGCCGTCGACGCTGAGCACGCCCTCCCAGGTCCCGAGCTGGGCGAAGCGCTGCGCGTCGAGCGTCGTACCGCTGCCCTGGCGCATCACGTGGGGCAGCTCCTGGACGACCGGGAAGGAGCCCTCCCAGGTCAGGTCCATCGCGATCCCCTCGGTCTCCTCCAGCACCAGGCGCAGCTTGTGGAGCGGCTCGACCACCTCGACCCGGTAGTTGCCGACCTGCTGGGCCATCCGGTCGGCGCCGCGCGGGTCGGCGGCGTCGCCGAGGTGGAGGGCGGTCTGCTCGTCGCCGCGGCGGAGCAGGACGAAGGCGTCCTTGGTGCCGAGGTTCGGGTAGAAGCCGAGCCCGGTGATGAGGAACAGGTCGCCGGTGCGGTCGTGGGCGTTGAGGTAGCAGCGGTCGTAGAAGTTCCGGTCGCTGCTCCCGGCCCAGGCCACCGGGCGCGGGAGCTGGTGGATCGGGAACTCGTCGAGCGGGCCGAGGCCGACGTACTCGTCGTGCAGGCTCATGCGCCGACCTCCTCGAGCAGCCGCTCGAGGAGCGGGCGGTGGTGGAAGACGGACTCGGGGTCCGCGGGCCGCTCGATCTCGCCGAAGTGGATCTGGCGCGCGCTGGTGCGCAGGAACACGCAGCCCCAGTTGACGGCGGCGTGCAGCAGGTACCAGGTCAGGTCGCCGGGCTCGACGCCGGTCAGCTCGCGGTAGGTCGCGACGACGTCCTCGGTGGCCAGGAAGTCGGGCATGCCGGGCAGGCCGAGCATGGTCGCGATCTCCTGGAAGACCTGGTGGGCGAAGACCAGCCAGGCCAGGTCCATCTCGCGGGGGCCGAGCGTGGCCATCTCCCAGTCGAGGACGGCGACCGGCGTGAAGTCGCGGTACATCATGTTGCCGATCCGGGCGTCGCCCCACACCAGCACCGGCTCGCCCTCCTCCGCGGGGAGGTTCGCCCCGAGCCAGGCCAGGCCGCGCTCGATCAGCGGCGAGCGCGGGCTCGGCTCCGCGGTGGTGATGGCGTACTCGTACCAGGCCCGGGTCTTGGCCAGGTTGCGCGCCAGCGGCGTCGCGCCCTCGTGCCCGGTGACCTCGGGGTCGAGGAAGGCGAAGGTCGTCGCCGCGTCGGGGATGCCGTGCAGCTTCGCGAGCACCTCGACGGTGCCGCGCTGCAGCCGCTCCTGCTGGTCCGGCGCGGCGTCGTAGAGCCAGTTGTCGCCGAACGGGTACGGCAGCACGTCGGGCGGCACCGCGCCGTCGAGCCGGTCCATCAGGAAGAACGGGGTGCCGAGCACCTCCCCCGTCGGCTCGTTGAGCCCGACCGTCGGCACCGGTACGCCGGCCAGCTCGCCGGCGAGCCGCATGGCGTCGTACTGGTCGGTGAGCCGGTACTCCGCGAAGACCGGCAGGTCGCCGGCCGCCGGGGCCACCCGGGCGACGTACTCGCGGGTGACGCGGGCTCCGTCCTCGGTGGTGGTGATCGCGAGCAGCACGGTCTCGCTGGACATCCCGTTGGTCTGGATCCCGTCGTGGAGGGTGACCTCGGGCGCGGCGCCCTCGGGCAGCACGCCGCTCAGCCACTCCTCGAGGCGGTCGTGGACCGCACCCTGGTCGCGGCTGGACCGCTGCAGGGTCATCTCGGCGATCTCTGCGGGCAACGGCTCGGTCACGGGTCCTCCTGACTCCACGCTACTAGAACGTGTTCTATGTCACGACGAGCGTTACGGTACCCTCGGTATCGAAAGAGGGGAAGAGGCATGGGGACGGAGATCTCCACCGCGCGGGCCACCGGCCGGCCACGAGACCCGCGGATCGAGCAGGCCGCGCTCGCCGCGGTGCGCGCACTCCTCGCCGAGGGCGGGTACGCCGCCGTGACCGTCTCCGCCGTCGCCGCCCGGGCCGGCACCACCAAGGCGGCGCTCTACCGGCGCTGGCCCGCCCTGCCGCACCTGGTCCACGAGGCCGCCTTCCCCAGCGACCTCGCCCTCGACCTGCACCTCGGCGGCTCGCTCGAGGAGGACCTCGCCGGCATCGTCCGCGGCGCCCGTGACGCCCTCTGCTCCCCCGTCGGCGCGGCCGCCCTGCCCGCGCTGCTCGCCGAGATCACCACCTGGCCCGACCTGCACGCCGCCATGCTGGAGCGCTTCGCCGGCTCGTTCCGGGCGATCGACGAGCGGCTCGCCGTCGCGGTGGCCGCCGGGGAGGCCCACCCCGACGCCCGCGCCGACGACCTGCTCCGCCTGGTCATCGGCGCCGTCATCGCCGGCGTGCTGCTCACCCCCGGACAGCTCGACGACGCCTGGGCCGACCGGCTCACCGACAGCCTGGTGCGCAGCCTGCGTCCCTAGCCGTCCGCGTCTGGGGTGGGTGTACCCGGGCGGGTGGGACTCGTCGTACCCGGCATTCGGGGCGTGGATCCGGCCGGGAGGCGACCCGGATGCCGGGTACGACGCTCAACCCGGCCCCCGCACCACCCGCCTAGCCGATGTCGGCCAGCGCCAGGCCCTCTTCGTCGCCGAGCCGGGCCAGCGCCTCGGCGTCGGGACCGTAGATCGCGGAGCCGCCGATGAAGGTAGACGGTCCACAGCGACCCGTCAGCCCGGCGACGACGACGTGCAGCCCGTGGTCGAGCGCGCGGGCGGCGTAGGTGACGTCGAGGCGGCGGGCGCCGCCGGGGAAGTACGCGACCGAGGCGAGGTACGCCGACGCGCCGGCCGCCGCGGCGAGCGCGGCGTGCTCCGGGACGCTGCCGTCGCGGCAGATCGAGAGCGCGAGGACCCGGCCGTCGACGGTGATGGTGGCGGGATGCTCGCCGGGGACGAACCAGGTGGGCTCGTCGCCGTCGAGGTGCTGCTTGTCGTACGGCGCCGAGGTGGTGCCGTCGGGCTCGACGACCACGGCGGCGAGGGTCCGGCCGTGGTCGCGGCGCAGGGCGGTCGAGACGACCGCGGTCGTCCCGCCCGCCGCGCAGGCCGTGCGCACCGGGTCGAGGAGCGGGCCGGCCAGGTCGACGGGGGTCGGGAGGTCGCCGCGGAACGCGCTCGCGTCGTACCCGGTCAGGAATGCCTCCGGGAGCACCACCACCCGGGCGCCCCGCTCGCCCGCCGCGGCGACCAGGCGGGCGGCGGTGGCGACGTTGTGGGCGAGCTCGCCGGCGCGGGCCTCGGCCTGCGCCGCGGCGACGATCATCAGTGCGCGACGACCTCGACGCGCTGGAACTCCTTGAGCTCGGTGTAGCCGGTCGTGGCCATCGAGCGCTTGAGGGCGCCGACCAGGTTCATGGTGCCGTCGGCGACCCGGGAGGGCCCGAACAGGATCTCCTCGATGGTGCCGACCTGGTCGAACTGGACCCGCTGGCCGCGGGGCAGGTCGGCGTGGTGCGCCTCGGCGCCCCAGTGGAAGCCGCGGCCGGGGGCGTCGGTGGCGCGCGCGAACGGCGAGCCGACCATGACGGCGTCGGCGCCGCAGGCGATCGCCTTGGCGAGGTCGCCCGACGTGCCGATGGAGCCGTCGGCGATGACGTGGACGTAGCGGCCGCCCGACTCGTCGAGGTAGTCGCGGCGCGCCGCGGCGACGTCGGCGACGGCGGAGGCCATCGGCACCGAGATGCCGAGGACGGTGCGGGTGGTGTGGGCGGCACCGCCGCCGAAGCCGACGAGGACGCCGGCCGCGCCGGTGCGCATCAGGTGCAGTGCGGCCTGGTGGGTCGCGCAGCCGCCGACGATGACCGGCACGTCGAGCTCGTAGATGAACTCCTTGAGGTTCAGCGGCTCGGCCTGGCTGGAGACGTGCTCGGCCGAGACGGTGGTGCCGCGGATGACGAACAGGTCGACGCCGGCGTCGGTCACCGTCTTCGCGAACTCCTTGGTGCGCTGCGGCGACAGCGAGCCCGCCACGGTCACGCCGGCCTCGCGCACCTCGCGCAGCCGCTCGGTGATCAGCTCGGCCTTGATCGGCTCGGTGTAGATCTCCTGCAGGCGCCGGGTCGCCTCGACCCCCTGCAGGCCGGCGACCTCGTCGAGGAGGGGCTGCGGGTCGTCGTAGCGCGTCCACAGGCCCTCGAGGTTGAGCACCCCGAGGCCGCCGAACCGACCGAAGTCGATCGCGGTCCTCGGCGACATCACCGAGTCCATCGGCGCCGCGAGGATCGGCAGGGAGAACCGGTAGGCGTCGATCTGCCAGTCCACGCTGACCTCCTCGGGGTCGCGGGTGCGCCGCGAGGGCACGATCGCGATGTCGTCGAAGGAGTACGCCGTCCGGGCCCGCTTGGCGCGGCCGATCTCGATGTCGCTCACGCCGACGAGGATATCGGGGCCGGGGCTCAGGGCCGCATGCCGGCGAGGTCGAGGAACATGACGTGCAGCCCGGCGAGACTGCCGTCGGGTCGCCGGAAGGCACCCGGGACGGTGCCGATCACCTCGAAGCCGAGGCTGCGCCACAGCGCGACCGCCGCGGTGTTGGTGGTGACGACCGCGTTGAACTGGATGCCCGCGAAGCCCTGCTCCCGGTGCCAGGCGACGACGTGCTCGCCGAGCGCCCGGCCCACGCCCGCGCCCCGGGCGGCGCCGGAGACCATGAACGACGCCGTGCCGATGTGACTGCCCTGGGCCGGCCGGTTCGGGCCCATCTTCGCGGTGCCGACGACCACCCCGTCGAGCTCGGCCACGGCGACCGCGCCGGGCTGGCCCAGCCAGAAGTCGCGGGCCTCGGCGTCGTCGAGCACCGGGACGGCGTACGTCTCACCGGCCGCCAGGACCTCGGTGATGATCGAAGCGAGAGCCGACCAGTCGTCGTCGCGGCAGGGGCGGATCACCAGGTCGCTCACGCCGACGACGATAGAGCCATCGGCCGGCTGGTGCCGTCACTCGACCCGCGCGCACAGGGCGTAGACGGTGAACCTGATCGCGTTGGAGGAGGTGTTGGCCACCCGAACCGTCCATGCGGTCTGCCCGTTGGTCGGATAGCTCTCGTGGACGTACGCCCCGCCCGTGCCGATGGCGCCGCCCCCCTCCTTCTCGGCGATGAAGCCACCGCCGAGCACGTTCTTGCCGGCCGGACACTGCGCCGTCTTCGAGACGGTGATCTCCGAGGGAACCGTCTGGATCTCGTAGACCTGCGTGTAGCCGGAGATCCCGGGCGCTCCGGTGGCGCCCGTCGGACCCCGGGAACCGGTCGCGCCGGTCGCACCGGTCGCACCGGTCTCTCCCCTGGGGCCCTGCGGGCCGCTCGCGCCGGTGTCGCCCTTCGGCCCCTGCGGGCCCGTCGCGCCGGCGTCACCCTTCGGACCGGTCGGACCCGCCTCGCCCTGCGGACCCACCTCGCCCTGCGGACCCACCTCGCCCTGCGGGCCGAGCGCACCGTCGGCACCGGAGGGCCCGAGCGCACCGTCGGTACCGGACGGCCCGGGCGCGCCGACGTCGCCCTGCGGTCCCCGCTGGCTCCACACGAGGACCTTCTCGCCCTTGCGGCACCTGGCTTCGGTGATCCGGACCGCGCCCGACTTCTTCGCGACGCAGGCGCGGATCGCGCCGTCCGGGGAGGAGGAGAGCGTCGCCCCCACCGCGACGCCGCCGCCGAGGGCGACCACGGCGGTCGCGAGGAGCAGGACGGTCAGGGACAGTGACCGCTGGAGCAGGGCTGCGAGCCCACGGACACGGGACATGGAGGGCCTCCGGACGGGTTCGAGATATTCGATACCTGCGACCGTAACGAATTTCGCGACCCGTGTCCCGGGAATGCCGGAGCTCAGCCGGTCTCGTCGACGACGAGAAGTCGCGCCAGACTCGCCCGCAACCAGGACGCGTACTGCGCGACGGTCCACCCCCGCTCGCCGGTCAGCACCACGAACGTCTCTCCCTTGGTGAGCAGGTAGACCTCGTCGACCAGGTGGTCGGACGGCTCGTCGACGAAGGCCCGCGCCAGCGTGCGGGACGCGGCGACGTGTCGCCGGTTGCCCTCCTCGACCTCCTGCGCCGCCGCCGCGTCGAGCGCCTCGGCGACCTGCAGAGCCGGGATGAGCGGCGCCATCGGGACGAGCGAGCGCACCGCGAAGTCGACGATGACGTCCAGTCGCTCCCCCGGAGGGCGCGCATCCAGGCCGAGCTCGGCGAAAGCCGTGGTCAGGTCGCGGTCGCCGCCGAAGCTCACCCGCTGCAGCGCGGCCATGGCCAGCGCGCCCTTCGTGGGGTACGCCGTGGTGACCAGCTCGACGGAGACGCCGGCGTCGGCGGCCACGCGGGCCATCGTCGTCGCGCCCCAGCCGTCAGCGGCGAACATCGCGGCCGCGACGTCGACGATCCGATCTCGTCGCTCCTGGGCCGCGGCCCGGCGCCGTGAGGCGTCGTAGGGACGCTTCGACGCGCTCACCGGTGGTAGTTGGGCGCCTCGACGGTCATCTCGATGTCGTGGGGGTGGCTCTCCTTGAGCGAGGCCGAGGTGATCCGGATGAACCGCCCCTTCTCCTGCAGCTCCGGGATGGTGCGCGCGCCGACGTAGAACATCGACTGGGACAGCCCGCCGAGCAGCTGGTGGGCGACGCCGGCGAGCGGGCCCTTGTAGGCGACCCGGCCCTCGATGCCCTCGGGGACGATCTTGTCGTCGCTGGTGACCTCGGCCTGGAAGTAGCGGTCCTTGGAGTAGGACTTCTTGCCGCGCGAGGACATCGCGCCGAGGGAGCCCATCCCGCGGTAGGCCTTGTACTGCTTGCCCTGGTGGAAGACGACCTCGCCCGGCGACTCCTCGCAGCCGGCGAGCATCGAGCCGATCATGACCGACTCGGCGCCCGCGACGATCGCCTTCGCGATGTCGCCGGACTGCTGCAGGCCGCCGTCGGCGATCACGGGTACGCCGGCCGGCCCGGCCGCGAGGGACGCCTCGTAGACCGCGGTCACCTGGGGGACGCCGCAGCCGGTGACGACGCGGGTGGTGCAGATGGAGCCGGGACCGAAGCCGACCTTGACGGCGTCGGCGCCCGCGTCGACGAAGGCCTGGGCGCCCTCCCGGGTCGCGACGTTGCCGCCGATGACCTGGACGTGCCGGGTGGCCGGGTCGGACTTGAGCCGGCGGACCATGTCGAGCAGGAGCGTGACGTGGCCGTGGGCGGTGTCGGCGACGAGGACGTCGACGCCCGCCTCGATCAGGCCGGTGGCCCGCTCCCACGCGTCGCCGAAGTAGCCGATCGCGGCGCCGACCATGAGCCGGCCGTCGGCGTCCTTGGACGCGAGCGGGAACTGCTCGGACTTCACGAAGTCCTTGACCGTGATCAGTCCGCCGAGGCGGCCGTCGGCGTCGACCAGGGGCAGCCGCTCGCGCTTGTGCTTGCGCAGCAGCGCGGTGGCGTCGTCGCGGGAGATGCCGACCGAGCCGGTGACCAGCGGCATCGGCGTCATCACCTCGTCGACCTTGGTGGTGGCCCACTCCGCGACGGGGGTGAACCGCAGGTCGCGGTTGGTGCAGATGCCGAGCAGCCGGTTGTCGGCGTCGACGACGGGGAGACCGGAGACGCGGTACTCGCCGCAGATCCGGTCCAGCTCCTCGAGGGTCGCGTCGGGGCCGATGGTGACCGGGTTGGAGATGATGCCGGTCTGGGTCCGCTTGACGAGGTCGACCTGGTAGGCCTGCTCCTCGGCGGACAGGTTGCGGTGCAGGATGCCGATGCCGCCCTGGCGCGCCATCGCGATCGCCATCCGGGACTCGGTGACCGTGTCCATCGCCGCACTGATCAGCGGCGACCTCAGCGAGATCTCGCGGGTCAGCCGCGAGGTGGTGTCGATGTCGTCGGGCGCCAGGTCGGAATGACCGGGCAGCAGCAGGACGTCGTCGTAGGTGAGACCGAGCGCGGCGAACTTGTCGGGGACCTCCACCCGACCAGTCTAGGCCGTGATCGGGGTCACGCCCGGCCCGGTCCGGACCGGGCGCGACCCCGCGGCCGGGGCTACCGGACGACCAGCTTCCGGTACGCCGTCACGACCGGCTCCTGCGTCGCGCTGCCGGCCAGCTCGAGGCGTACGAAGTGGCGACCCCTGGCCAGGCGCGGCAGCCGGATCCTGACCCGGCTCGCGGCACCGAGGCGCAGGGTGGCGAGCACCTTGCCGCCTTCGCGGACCACGATCTGACCGGTGGGCTGGCCCGCCGTCCCGACCAGGCGCGGGTCGACCACGATCACGGCCCGCTTTCCCTTGCGGACCTTGGCCCGCTTGAAGCGCCAGTCAAGGGCGACGTCGGCCTTGCCGGCGGCGGCCGGCGGAGTGATCACGGGGTCGGTGATCTCGGCGCCGAGGATCCCGTCGAGGGTGACCGGGTCGAGGCCGGCACCGGCCTCGTAGAAGCCGGCGAACGCGGCCGCGCCGGATCCGGTCAGGGTCGCGGGCAGCGCGCCACCGGTGATCCGGTCGCCGACCGCCTTCCAGCCCTGCGCGTCGAGCTCGGCGAGGACGACGCCCGGGTACGACACCAGCTCGTGCGTGGTCTGGTCCTTGGACGTGACGTCGGCGACCAGCTCGCCCGTCGTGCCGGACAGGCGCAGCACCGGGTCGCTGATGGTCAGCGCCAGGCACGGCGAGCTCTCCACCGCACAGGTGGGCGGGCCGTCGTGGCCGGTGAGGCGCACCGTGCCGCCGAGGCGGACCTCCGCCGCACCCTGAGCCGGGTCGCTCCACCCCCCGGTGACCGGGAAGGTGAAGGTGCCGTCGTTCCTCTGGACGACCCCGTCGCTCACGGCGACGCTGCCGTGGGCGATCGGGCCGGCCAGGTAGTCGCGGAAGGACTTCTTGACGCCCCAGGCGAGCGTGCCGCCGCTCACCTCGCGGCGCACGGCGGAGGGAGCGGCCACGGTCAGCGTCGCGGTGCGGGTGTACGTCGTACCGACGGCGTTGGAGAGCCGGGCCCTCAGCTGGGTGCCGGACTGCTCGGTGCCGGCGTCGAGCACGGTGAGGAAGCCGCCGTCGACGGCGATGCTCTCGTCGTCCTCGTCGACGTTCTGCCAGAATCCGCCGACCTTGCGCTGCCAGGTGATGTCCGGGTACGGGTGGCCGGCCGGCATCACCTTGAACAGGGCGTCGTCGCCGGTGCCGACGGTCAGGTCGTCCGGCGGCGCCGCGACGCGCGGGAAGAACTCGACGGTCAGGTCGGCGACAGCCGACGTGCTGGTGGCGTACGCGTTGGTGGCGAGCACCCGGAACTGACGGCCGTTGTCGTCGCTGGTCGCCGGCCAGGTCAGTGCGGCGGTGGTGGCGCCCGACACGTCGGCCCACTTGGCGCTGCTGCTGGCGCGGGTCTGCCAGCGCAGGGAGTCACTGTCGGCGAAGGCGGCGGTGAGCTGGACGTCCTGGGTGGCGACGTCCTTCTCGAGCCGGATGGTGCGGTCCGCCGGCGACTCGGTCGCCGTCGGGGCGATCCCGGCGAGGGAGAACTTGAGCACCCGGTCGTCGCCCGTGGTGCTGGCGACGAAGACGCTCTGGTCGGTGCCGATGTCACCGCCGAGGTAGTTGAAGAACGAGTCGGCGCCGAGCCCCGGGACGCTGAGGTCGGTCCAGCCGTCCTGGTTCCAGATCCGCACCCGGCGGCCGGAGAAGTCAAGCATGATCGCCGAGAAGGTGTCCTGCTCCATGCGATCGGCGAGGAAGGAGCCACCGGTGGCGCCGAGCCAGTCGCCGGTGCCGGCGTAGGCGCCGTCGACGACCCCGATCCGGTGCTTGTCGCCGCTGTAGGGCGAGACCCAGAAGCCCGCCGCGTCGCGGAAGACCATCGTCGGCTGGTCGTACAGCCCCGGCTGCTTCGCACGGGGATCGGTGACACCGGTGACCGGGGTCGCCGCGATCGTCTGGGTGCCCGTGGTGAGCACGATCCGTCGCACGCCGCGCGAGGTGCCGGCCGACGCGGTGAACACCGAGGTGGCGGTCACGGGGAGCACGGCCTCACGGTCGGAGAAGGCGACGCCGGTGTACGCGGTGGAGAGCAGGCCGGAGGCGGCGGTTGCGTCGCGGGTGAGGACGGCGAGGCCGCTGGCGCCGAGGGCGACCAGCCGGTCCCTCGCCTTGTCGAAGGCGACGTCGCGCACGGTGCCGATGCCGACGGCGAGGGTCGCGGCGGCGTAGCCGGAGGAGGCGTCGTACCGGTAGACGACCAGGTCACTGCCCGAGACCATCAGCACGTCGCCGGTGGTGGGGTCGAGGATCATGCCCGGGAAGCCCTGGTTCGCCGCGCCGATGGTGCCGGTCGGCAGGGGCGCCAGCGTGGTGTAGTCGTAGGCCTGGAGCACGGCCCCGGTCCCCCCGTCCGGCACGTGCTGGACGTGGAGGACGCCGCGCTGCCTGTCGGCGACCAGGTTGCTCACGCTGGTGAGGCCGTCGATCTCACCGGCGGCCTCGTACTGCGGGGCACCGGAGGCGACCACCTTCTCCGTCGTCACCGTGGGCTTGCCGCCCGGGCCCGTGTAGTCGATGTCGACGAGATCCAGGGCGGCCCCGGTGGGGTAGAAGCCGGCGAAGGCCGGCGCGGCCTCCTCGGTGAGGGTCGAGGGGAGGTCGGTCCATCGGGTGGTCGTGGCATCGACGGTCGGGGTCACCGACGCGATGTCGAACGCGGCGACCGGCACCCGGCCGTACTCCACCAGGACGCCGTCGAGACCCATCGAGACGACGTCGGCGCTGATCGCCTGCACCTCGCCGTCGATGTCGACCTCGAGGTCGCGGAAGGTCATGTCGAGCGCACCCCCGTGGGCGGAGAACGCCACCGTGCCGGTGAGGCCGAGGTGCAGCGCCTTGGTGTCGGGGTCGTAGCTGCCGTCGGCGACGTCGAACACGAACTCGCCGTCGGCGTTCTGGGTCAGCCCCTCGGAGACGGTGATCCCGGCGGTGCCGATGTACTGCCGGAAGGAGGCGCGCACGCCCCACACGACCGTGCCGTCGGCGATGGCGACGGACGTGTCGTCGCCGGTGTCGTCGGCCGCCGCGGCCCGCGCGGGCGGGGCGAGCAGCAGGGCGGGGCACACCAGGCAGAGCGCGGTCAGCAGGACGAGGAGCAGGTGGGGTGGGCGCGCGGAGGCGCGCCACCCGGACGACGACGAGGTCACCGGAGGTCCTTTCGGAACGGAGGGGGAGGCGAGCGGGACCCGAGACCGTTCACCAAGATAGGCAAGCCTTACCTTATGCAACTTCCAGACAACTTGTCGACAAGCTTCTTCTCACACCCGGTGCCCTTGACGGGTCCGAGAGGCTGGGGGCGTGGTGTCCGACCTCTCCCCCCACGTCCTCGTCCTCTTCGGCGCGACCGGCGACCTCGCCGCCCGCAAGCTCTTCCCCGGCCTCTACCGGCTGGCCGCCGCCGGCCGGCTGCCCGACCACTTCGAGGTGATCGGCAGTGGCCGCCACTCCCCCGGCAGTGACGACGACTTCCGCCGTCACGTCCGCGACGCGCTCGCCGAGTTCGTCGGCGAGGTCGACGAGTCGGTGGCCGGGCCGCTGCTCGAGCGGACCCGATTCGTCGCGTCCTCCGCCGACGACGGGAGCGAGCTGGCCCGGGCGGTCGAGGAGGCCGAGGACCGGATCCTCGCGACCTGCGGCTGCCTGCTCGGCGACGTGCGCCGGCTGCTCTACCTGTCGGTCCCGCCCGGCGCGGTCAAGGGCATGGTCGGCATGCTCGACCGCGAGGACCTGGTCGCCCGCTCCCGGCTGGTCACCGAGAAGCCGTTCGGCACCGACCTCGCCACCGCCCGCGAGCTGCAGGCCGTGCTGTCCTCGGCGTTCGCCGGCGACCAGGTGTTCCGGATCGACCACTTCCTCGGCAAGGAGGCGGTCCAGAACATCCTCGCCCTGCGCTTCGCCAACGGCCTGTTCGAGCCCGCGTGGAACCGGCACACCATCGAGTCGGTGCAGATCGACGTACCGGAGAAGCTCACCGTCGAGGGCCGCGGCAGCTTCTACGAGGGCACCGGCTGCCTGCGCGACATGGTCACCACGCACCTCGCCCAGCTGCTCGGCTTCGTGGCCCTCGAGGACCCCCACGCGTTCCGGGCCTCCGCGATCCGCGCCGCCAAGGCCGCGACCTTCTCGGCGGTGCGGCCGATCGACCCCGAGCGGGTGGTCTTCGGCCAGTACGACGGCTACCGCGACGAGCCCGACGTCGCCGCCGACTCCACCGTCGAGACCTTCGTCGCCGCCGAGGTCTGGATCGACAACGACCGCTGGCGCGACGTCCCGTTCTACCTGCGCACCGGCAAGGCGATGGCCGAGGGCAGCCGCACCATCACCGTCCGGTTCCGCGACCCCCGGCACCGCTGGCTCAAGCCCGAGGACGGCGGCATCCCCGAGCCCAACGAGCTGGTCATCGAGCTGGCCGACCAGCCCCGGGTGGCGATCGACGTGCGCGCCAAGCGGCCCGGTCCCGACATGGCCCTGGTCGAGGGCGTGTTCCGGCTCGACCTGGTCGGCGACGTCCCCGGCGCGGACCCGCTCGAGGCCTACGAGCGGCTGCTGCTCGACGTGATGCGCGGCGACCAGACGCTGTTCATCAGCTCCGAGGAGGTCGACCGGCTCTGGGAGATCTTCCAGCCGGTCCTCGACCGCCGTCCGCCCGCCGAGCCGTACGCCGCCGGCACCTGGGGGCCCGCGTCGGCCCTCGCGCTGCCGCTCGGCGGGTGGCGGCTCGGCAACCACCCCGCCGCCCCGAACGGTCAGTGATCCGGGCGGGACCACTCCTCGGACTGGGTGAGCCGGAACAGGTAGGCCAGCGGCGGCACCACGACCACCACGGCCAGGCCGACCGCGACGAGCAGGCCCTGCAGGGTCGCGGTGGCGCCCGCCGCGTCGGCGATGCTCACCTCGTCGACCAGCAGCCAGGGGTACTGCCCCACGCCCCACCCGGACACCACGGCGGCGACCGCGAGCACGGCGGTGACCCGTGCGACGGCGTACCGGCGGGTCCACAGCAGCACCATGGTCGCCCCGCCGGCCAGTCCGGCGAGCACGACGAGCGGCGCGGCCCGGCCCTCCAGGCCGGCGGCCAGGGTGGGGGCGTCGTGGTCGAGCGGGACCAGGGCGGCGAACACGATCGCGCCCGTCGCCGCACCCACGCCCAGGGCCCGCACCCGCAGCTCCTCGGCGAGCCGGTCCTGGCCGCTGCGGCGCGCGTCGGCGACCAGGAAGGTGCCGGCGAGGAAGGCGCAGGTGCCGACCGCGATCACGCCACCGAACAGCGAGGTCGGGTTCAGCCACGACGACCAGCGGTCCCCCGCCCCGTCGAGCGGCACCCGGCCCGAGGCGATGCCGCCCGCGACGGTGCCGAGGAAGAAGGGCGTGATGATCGACGAGGTCGCGAAGACGATCCCGAACAGGCGCGCCTGGGCCAAGGTAGCGGCGTACTTGCGGAACGCGAAGCTGGCGCCGCGCAGCACGATGCCGAGCAGCGCGAACAGCAGCGGGAGGACCAGCGTCGACATCGCGGCGGCGAAGGACTCGGGGAAGCCGGTCCACCAGATCACCAGGACGTAGATCAGCCAGACGTGGTTGGCCTCCCAGACCGGGCCGATGCTGTGGTCGACCAGGGTGCGCAGCTCCGCGCCGCGCCGGCTGCTGCCCGCGGTGAGGTCGAAGAAGCCCGAGCCGAAGTCGGCGCCGCCGAGCACGGCGTACGCGATCACGCCGACGAAGAGCGCCGCGGCGACGGCGAGCTCGAGGGTCACGACGAGACCTCCGGGGCGTAGGGGCTCGGCAGGTCGGCGTCGCCGGCCCGCCAGCGCCGGGCCATCGATCGCAGCACGACGACCGCGCCGACCGTCATCGCGGTGTAGACGACGGTGCTGATGCCGAGCAGCCACCACAGGCTGGCGGTGTAGTCGCCGACGGCGTCGGTGGTGCGCATGACGTCGTAGACGATCCAGGGCTGGCGGCCCACCTCGGTCGCGACCCAGCCCGCTTCGAGCGCGATCACGGCGAGCGGTCCCGCCACGGCGGCGAAGCGCAGGAACCAGCGCTTCTCCAGCAGGTCCCTGCCGCGCCGGCGCTGGAACCAGAAGAGCACGACGGCCGCCGCGAGCAGGGTGCCGATGCCGACCATGGTCTGGAAGGCCAGATGGGTGAGGTTGACCGGAGGGTGGTCCTCCTCGGGGATGGTGTCGAGCCCGGGGACCGGCTTGTCCGGCGAGTTCATCGCGATCAGCGAGCCGAGCCGGGGGATGTCGATCGACCACTTCACCTCGCCGTCGACAAGCACTCCCCCGAGCCGCAGCGGCGAGGGGCTCTCGGTCGTCTCGGCCAGCTCGAACGCCGCCAGCTTGGCCGGCTGGCGCTCGTCGAGGCCGAAGCCGAGGACGTGCCCGACGAACGGCTGGGTCACCGCCGCGACCGACGCGAACACGAACGGGACCATGAAGCCGAGCCGGTGGTGGGCGTCGCGTCGGCCGCGGAGCATGCCCACGGCGTACACCCCGGCGATGGAGAAGCCGACCAGCATGTAGGCACCGACCCACATGTGGGCGAACTGGAGGAAGGCATGCGGGTTGAACAGCACCTGCCACGGCTGGACGTCGGTCACCTCGCCGTCGACGACGCGGAAGCCCGTCGGCACGTTCATCCAGGCGTTGACCGCGAGCACGCAGTAGGCGCCGATGATGCCCGTGACCGCCATCGGCAGCACCATCAGCACGTGCTGCCTGCCGGGCATCCGGCCCCAGCCGTAGAGATAGATGCCGAGGAAGATCGCCTCGAGGAAGAAGGCCAGGCCCTCGAAGGCGAAGGGCAGGCCGAGGACGTCGCCGTACGTCCCCATCAGGCCGGGCCAGAGCAGGCCCATCTCGAAGCTGAGCACGGTTCCCGAGACCGCGCCGATCGCGAACAGCACCGCCGAGACCTTGGCCCAGCGCTTGGCGAGGCCGAGGGCGACCGGGTCGTTGCGACGCAGGCCGCGCAGGTGCATCACGAAGATCATCGCGGGGAACGCGACGCCGAAGCAGGCGAGCACGATGTGCCAGCCGAGCGAGAGCGCCATCTGCTGCCGGGCGGGCATCAGGCCCGCGGGTTCGGCCTCGGTGACGAGGTGGGTCAGGGCGGTGACGACGTCGGGGGTCAGCACTCTTCGACCGTACCGCTTGTGAATGCGTTCACAAAGTCACCGGCGGTGTCACCTCCGCCACACGGCGGCCGGCTCAGCGACCCGGCTCAGCGACCCGGCTCAGCGACGCAGGTCGGTGAGCGCGATCCGCACCGTCAGGGAGTCCCCCGCCATCCGGATCCGGCCCCGCATCCCCGCCGCGAGCACCATCGGGAGCACCGCCTTGGTGTCCGACGGCGCGGTCAGCACGATCTCCTCCGCACCCGCCGCGCGCGCGGCCCGGGCGATGTCGGCGAGCAGGCGCGTGCCGACGCCGCGGCGGTGCCAGGCCGGGTCGACCCACAGGTCCACCGGCCACGGCTCCTCGCCGTCGGTCGTGGTGAACTCGGCACGGCCGGCCACCTTCCCGCCCGCGAGCGCGGACACCACGGCACCGGTCGTGACGAAGTCGGGATCGCCCGCCGCGGGCTGCTGCGGCGACGGCGGGACCTGCGCGTCCAGCACCTCCCCGACCAGCTCGGCCAGCGCCGACGCCCGGGCCCGCTCGATCGAGGTGAACGGCGTGTCGCGTCGTACCTGGATCGTGGTGGACGCGCCGATCGTCATCTCCAGCACGTCCTCCGACCCGTCGCTGGGCGCGACGTCGGCGTCGAACAGGTGCGCCGCCACCTCCGGGAAGCGCGCCGGCTGCGCGATGATCGCGCGCACCGCCTGCACGTAGCGCGTGGGCTGGTCCTCCAGCGCCGCCGTCGTGACGGGTACGGCGCTCACCGCCTCACCGCCCGCCGTACGGACCAGCTCGTGCAGCTGCTCAGCCGTCCAGTCTCGCGGAACCTGCAGCACCAGCTCGTCGGTCACCGACGTCCCCTCGGGGAAGACCTGCACGGTCTGGATGTTGACCCCGGCCCGGCCACAGGCTGCCGCCAGCTCCGCCAGGGATCCAGGCCGGTCGGGGAGTCCGGCTCGCACGCGCCACAGCATGTCCTCACTATGCCGG
Organism: Nocardioides nitrophenolicus; assembly: GCF_016907515.1. Classification (NCBI taxonomy): domain Bacteria; kingdom Bacillati; phylum Actinomycetota; class Actinomycetes; order Propionibacteriales; family Nocardioidaceae; genus Nocardioides; species Nocardioides nitrophenolicus. The sequence continues at coordinate 4,074,429 of NZ_JAFBBY010000001.1, read as the reverse complement.
ACGAAGGTCACGCGGGGCGATCATCGATATTTCAGGCCGGTCTCCCACCGCCGACCCGGCAGAAACTGGCCCGAAAAAACCGCCGACCCGGCAGAAAGCGGCCGCGAGACGCGTCATGTTCTGCCGGGTCGGCGCGAATCCAGGGTCAGGATCCGCCGGGTCGATCAGTGGCCGTGGCCGTGACCGTGGCCGTGACCGGCCGCCTCGGGCTCCTCCTCGACGGGCTTGTCGACGACCAGGGTCTCGGTCGTCAGCAGCATGCCCGCGACGGAGACCGCGTTGGCCAGCGCCGAGCGGGTCACCTTGACCGGGTCGATGACGCCCTGGGCGAGCAGGTCGCCGTACTCGCCGGTGGCGGCGTTGTAGCCGTTGCCGACGCCGAGCTCGCGCACCTTGTGGGTGACGACGTAGCCGTTCTCGCCGCCGTTCTCGGCGATCCAGCGCAGCGGCTCCTCGACGGCCTTGCGGACGATGCGTACGCCGACGGCCTCCTCGCCGGTGAGGCCGAGGTCGCCGTCGAGCGCCGACGAGGCGTGGATGATCGCCGAGCCGCCACCGGGGACGATGCCCTCCTCGATCGCGGCGCGCGTCGCGGAGACGGCGTCCTCGATCCGGTGCTTCTTCTCCTTGAGCTCGACCTCGGTGTGCGCGCCGACCTTGATCACCACGACGCCGCCGGAGAGCTTGGCCAGCCGCTCCTGGAGCTTCTCGGTGTCCCAGTCGGAGTCGGACGCCTCGATCTCCTTCTTGATCTGCTCGACCCGGCCCGCGACCTCGGCCTCGTCGCCGGCACCGTCGATGATCGTGGTGTTGTCCTTGGTGACCACGACGCGGCGGGCCTGGCCCAGCACGTCGAGACCGACCTGGTCGAGCTTGAGGCCGACCTCGGGCGAGACGACCTGGCCGCCGGTGAGGACCGCGATGTCCTGCAGCATCGCCTTGCGGCGGTCGCCGAAGGCCGGGGCCTTCACCGCGACGGCGTTGAACGCGCCGCGGATCTTGTTGACGACCAGGGTCGAGAGCGCCTCGCCCTCGACGTCCTCGGCGAGGATGAACAGCGGACGCCCGGCCTGCACGACCTTCTCCAGCAGCGGCAGCAGGTCGGCGATCGCGCCGATCTTGCCCTGGTGGATGAGGATGTAGGGGTCGTCGAGGACGGCCTCCTGGCGCTCCGCGTCGGTGACGAAGTACGCCGAGATGTAGCCCTTGTCGAACTGCATGCCCTCGGTGAACTCGAGCTCGGTCGAGGGGGTGTTCGACTCCTCGACGGTGATCACACCGTCCTTGCCGACCTTGCCGAAGGCCTCGGCGAGCAGCTCGCCGATGTGGCTGTCGCGCGAGGAGACGGTGGCGACGGAGGCGATGTCCTTCTCGTCGTCGACGTCGCGGGCGGCCGCCTTCAGCGCGTCGGCGACGGCCGTGGCCGCCGCGTCCATGCCGCGCTTGAGACCCATCGGGTTCGAGCCGGCGGCGACGGCGCGCAGGCCCTCGTGGACCAGCGCCTGGGCGAGCACGGTAGCGGTGGTCGTGCCGTCACCGGCGACGTCGTTGGTCTTGGTCGCGACCTCCTTGGTGAGCTGGGCACCGAGGTTCTCGAACGGGTCGTCGAGCTCGACCTCACGCGCGACGGTCACGCCGTCGTTGGTGATGGTCGGGGCGCCCCACTTCTTGTCGAGCACGACATAGCGACCCTTGGGGCCGAGGGTCACCTTGACGGTGTTGGCGAGCGCGTCGACGCCGCGCTCGAGGGCGCGCCGGGCGTTCTCGTCGAACTCCAGGATCTTGGGCATTGCTACTCCTCAACGTGAACGAGCCGTGCCGGTGGGCGCGACCCGGAGGTCACACCCACCCGCACGGCTCGAGTGAAATCAGGAAACGACGGCGAGGACGTCGCGGGCCGAGAGGATGAGGTACTCGGCGCCGGCGTACTTGACCTCGGTGCCGCCGTACTTGCTGTAGATGACCTTGTCACCCACGGCCACGTCGAGCGGGACCCGGTTGCCGTTGTCGTCGATGCGGCCGGGGCCGATGGCCAGGACCTCGCCCTCCTGGGGCTTCTCCTTGGCGGTGTCGGGGATGACCAGACCCGAGGCGGTGGTCTGCTCGGCCTCGAGGGGCTTGACGACGATCCGGTCCTCGAGCGGCTTGATGTTGACCGACACGATGTCGACCTCCACTTTCTAAGACTGTCTGGGTGTGTCCTTGGCAGGTGACCTGCGTTGGCACACTCGCGGTGAGAGTGCCAGAAAAGAAACTAGCACTCTCCGCAAGTGAGTGCCAGAGGCACCCCGCCACCGGTGTCGGTGGGGTCCTACCAAAGTCGGTGGCCGGACGACCTCGCCCGCCGCTAGCGTTCTCGACATGTTCGCTGCGCTCGGTCGCTTCGTGACCCGTTTCCGTTGGTACGTCATCGCCGCCTGGGTCCTCATCGCCGTCGTCGTGGGCGCCGCGGCGCCCGCCCTCGAGTCGACCCAGGACAACTCCGAGTTCCTCCCCGACCACTACGAGTCGATCCAGGCGCTGAAGCTGCAGGACGCCAAGTTCTCCGACTCCTTCTCCCCCGGCGCGATCCTGGTGATCGAGCGCAAGGACCACGAGAAGCTGACCGCCGACGACCAGGCGGCGGTCGCCGACATCGCCGCGAAGCTCGGTCCCGAGCTCGGCAAGAAGACCTTCCAGCCCCTCGTCATCACCCAGGGCGAGACCGGTACGCCGAACCTCTCCGAGGACGGCACCGTCATGTTCGCGGTGCTGCCGCTGGCCGACGGCGCCACCGGCTACGACACCCAGGCCATGGACGACGCCAAGCTCCTGCGCGCCGACATCAAGAAGCTCGTCGCCGGCACCGATCTCGAGATCCGCGCGACCGGCGCCGTACCCCAGGGCCTCGACTCCCAGGAGTCCAGCTCCGACACCCTGCTCATCGTCGGCATCGCGACCGTGGTGCTCATCGTCGGCCTGCTCGCCCTGATCTTCCGCAGCGTGCTGATCTGCCTGCTGCCGATCGTGGTCGTCGGCCTGGTCTCCTCCATCGCCACCGGCGCCATCGCCTGGGCCAACGACGTCTTCGACCTCAAGGCCGACGCCTCGGTCCAGCAGATCCTGGTCGTCGTCCTGTACGGCGTCGGCACCGACTACATCCTGTTCTTCCTCTTCCGCCACCGCGAGCGACTGCGCACCGGCGCCCCCGTGAAGGACTCGGTGGTCTACAGCCTCGACCGCGCCGGCGAGGCGATCGCGTCCGCGGGCGGTGCGGTGATCGTCGCCTTCATGGCGCTGATCCTCAGCTCGCTCAGCATCTTCCGGGCGATCGGCCCGGCGCTCGCGATCGCCGTGTTCGTCACGCTGCTCGCCGCGCTCACCCTGGTCCCGGCCGTCGTCTCGCTGCTCGGCAAGGCCCTGTTCTGGCCGTCGAAGTCGTGGCAGAAGGAGCCCAAGCACGGCACCTTCATCAAGCTCGGCAACGCCGTCGGTCGCCGTCCCGGCCTGACCGCGCTGGTCTCGGGTGGCGCGATGACCGTGCTCGCCCTCTTCGCGCTGAGCTTCAACCCGTCCTTCGACTTCAACTCCAGCCTGCCCAAGGGCGTCGAGTCCACCGAGGCGATGACCACCTTCACCGAGCACTTCTCGGCCGGCGCGGCCGAGCCGGTCCCGGTGCTCGTCGACGCCGACGGCGCCGACGTCACGCCCGACGAGCTGGCCGCCTTCGGCACCGCCCTCGGCAAGGCCAAGGGGGTCGACTCGGTCGCCGGGCCGCTGCCGTCCCAGGACGGCACGGCGTACCAGTACTACCTGACCCTGTCCGACGACCCGGTCTCCGACGCCGCACAGGACAACGTCGCGGGGCCGATCCGCGACACCGCCCACGAGGCCGCGCCCGACGGCACGAAGGCGTACGTCGGCGGCACGCCCGGCATCTTCGCCGACATGTCGGCGGCGATGGCGCGTGACTACAAGGTGGTCTTCCCGGTCGCGGCCGTCATCATCATGCTGATCCTCGCCCTGCTGCTGCGCAGCCTGGTCGCGCCGTGGTTCCTCATGGCCGCGGTCGGCCTCGGCTTCGCCGCGACCCTGGGCCTGACGGTGATCGCCTTCCAGCACATCGGCGGCGAGGCCGGCCTGATCTTCATGCTGCCGATCTACATCTACCTGTTCGTCACCGCGCTCGGCACCGACTACAACATCTTGATGATCGCCCGGCTCCGCGAGGAGGCGCGCGAGGGACGCGATCCCCACGACGCCGCCCGCCAGGCGGTCACCCACGCGGGGCCGACGATCGCGGCGGCGGGCGTCATCCTCGCGGGAACCTTCGCCTCCCTCATGCTCGGCGGCAACACCCTGATCGTGTCGATGGGCTTCGCGCTCGCGGTCGGCATCCTGATCGTCTCGTTCGTGATGTCGATGTTCTTCACCCCGGCGCTGACCTCCCTGCTCGGCCACGCCGCCTGGTGGCCCGGTCACGGCGACGAGAAGCCCGCCAAGGACGCCGACGACGAGCCGGAACCGGAGCTGGCCTCCACGACCTGACAGGATCGGGGGGTGGACCTCGACGACTTCCGGTGGCTGCTGACCGACGAGGGGCAGGCACTGCTCGCCGAGGCCACCGCCCTGGTCGCCGCGGGCGCGGCGCCGTTGGCGGCCGGCTCCGCGCTGCGTCGTACGACGACCCCGGAGCGCGCCGCGACCGCGCTCACCCAGGTCGAGCTGCGCGGGCGCGCGGCCGCGAAGTTCGGCGACCTGGCGCCGAGGATGTACTTCACGCCCGACGCGCTGGAGCAGGCGACCCGGCTCCGGGTCGCGCGGCACCGGGCCGGCCGGGCGGCGGCGTTCGGGGCGGGGACCCTGGTCGACCTCGGCTGCGGGATCGGCGGCGACCTCATCGCCGCGGCCGAGGCGGGGATCGTGTGCGCGGGCGTCGACCTGGACCCGGTGCGGGTCGCGGTCGCGGAGGCCAACCTGGCCGCGCTCGGGCTGCCCGGCGCGGTGCAGGTCGCGGACGCCACGACCGTCGACCACCGCGGCTTCGACCTGGCCTTCGCCGACCCGGCCCGTCGCTCGGGCGCCGGCCGCAGCTTCCGGGCCGAGGACTGGACCCCGCCGTGGTCCTGGGTGGAGGGCCTGCTGGCCCGCGACGCGTGCGTGAAGGTCGCGCCCGGCATCCCGCACGCCCTGGTGCCGCCGGACGTCGAGGCCGAGTGGGTCAGCGACGACGGCGAGGTCAAGGAGGCCGCGCTGTGGGCCGGGCGGACGGCGACCGTGGCGCGCCGGGCCACCGTGATCGGCACGGGCGGCCTGGCCACGATCACCGACGAGGACGACCCGGGCCCGGAGGCCGTGGGGGTGCGCCCGGTCGGCGGCTATCTCTACGAGCCCGACGGCGCCGTGATCCGGGCCGGCCTGGTCACGGCCGTGGCGGCCGGCGTGGGTGGCGGGCTGGTCGACCCGAAGATCGCCTATGTCACCGCCGAGGAGCCGTTCCGGAGTCCGTTCGCCCGCGGCTACCGGGTGCTGGAGACCCTCCCCTATCGCGAGAAGCAGCTCAAGGCCGCGCTGCGCGAGCGCGGCATCGGCCGGCTCACCATCAAGAAGCGGGGCGTCGACGTCTCCCCGGAGGCCCTGCGCAAGCGGCTGGCGCTGCAGGGCGACGCCGAGGCGACGATCGTGCTCACCCGGGTCTCCGGGGAGGGCACGGTGCTGCTCGTGGAGCCGTTCTAGGGTCGGCTCGCCGTCGTCGCACCCGGCATGTCGGTCCCGAATCGGCGGGATCCACGACAGGAATGCCGGGTGCGACGAGGAAACCCGACCCGCGACGGTGACCTAGCCGGCCAGGACCTCGGTGACCGGCAGGCTGGAGTCGGCCGGGAGGTCGAGGGTGGACGGCGTGCGGCCGCGGGCGACCATGGTGGAGCCGAGGGCGGCGACCATGGCGCCGTTGTCGGTGCACAGCCCGGGGCGGGGGACGCGGACCCGGATGCCGAGCCGGCTCGCCCGCTCCTCGGCGAGCGCGCGCAGCCGGGAGTTCGCGGCGACCCCGCCGCCGATCATCAGGTCCTCGATCCCCTCGGCGCTCGCCGCGTCGAGCGCCTTGCGGACGAGTACGTCGCACACGGCCTCCTGGAAGGACGCGGCCACGTCGGCGACGGGGACCGGCTCCCCGGAGCGCTCGCGGGCCTCCACCCACCGGGCGACGGCGGTCTTGAGGCCGGAGAAGGAGAAGTCGAAGCGGTGCCGCTCCAGGTCGCGGCGGGCGGTGAGGCCGCGCGGGAAGTCGATCGCGACCTGGTCGCCCTCGCGGGCCACGCGGTCGATGTGGGGACCGCCGGGGAAGGGCAGCCCGAGCAGCCGGGCGACCTTGTCGAAGGCCTCGCCGGCCGCGTCGTCGATGGTCGCGCCCAGCGGGTCCACGCCGTGGTCGGCGCCGGTGACGTCGGTGACCTTGAGCAGGCTGGAGTGGCCGCCCGACACCAGCAGCGCCAGGCACGGCTCGGGCAGCGGGCCGTGCTCGAGCTGGTCGACGGCGACGTGGGCGGCGAGGTGGTTGACGCCGTAGATCGGCTTGCCGAGCGAGAGCGCGAGCGCCTTGGCCGAGGCCACGCCGACGAGCAGCGCGCCCGCCAGCCCGGGACCGTGGGTCACCGCGATCGCGTCGACGTCGGACAGCGCGACGCCGGCGGTGTCGCAGGCGCGCTGGATGGTCGGGACCATCGCCTCCAGGTGCGCCCGGCTGGCGACCTCGGGCACCACGCCGCCGAACCGGGCGTGCTCCTCGACGCTGCTCGCGACCGCGTCGGCGAGCAGCGTGTGACCACGGACGATGCCGACACCGGTCTCGTCGCACGAGGTCTCGATGCCGAGGACCAGGGGTTCGTCGCGGGTCATGGGTCCATTGTGACGGGCGTGCTCAGCACCAGCGCGTCGGTCCCGTCGCGGTAGTAGCGCGGGCGCCTCCCGAGCTCGGCGAACCCGTGCCGCTCGTAGAACATCCGCGCCGCCAGATTGTCCTCGCGGACCTCGAGCAGCAGCCGCTCCGCACCGCCGGCCGCGGCGGACGCGCGCACCGCGGCGAGCAGCCCCGTCGCGACTCCGGTACGCCGATCCGGCTCCGGCACCGCGATCCGCTGCAGCTCCGCGTCGACGTCGACCACGCTGAGCACGGCGTAGCCCGCGAACCGGGCGGCCGCCTCGGCGACGAGATAGCTCACCGTGGGCAGCGACCCGCCGACGCCCTCGCCGACCAGGTTCGCCGACCAGGGGTCGAGCGGGAACGCGACGGCCTCGAGCTCGACGATGGCGGCCACGTCGGCCGCCGTCGCCGGCCGGACGATCACCGCGCGGGCGCGACGGCGTCGGGCCGGCGCAGGTAGAGCGGCTCCGACCCGAGGACGGTGAACCTCCCGGCGACCACCCCACGCGCGAGCCAGCGGGCGTCGGGCCGTTCCGGGCCGCGCGCGTCGGGGAACGCGTCGGGGTAGAGTCGCGCGCCCTCCCCCACCACCGGGCCGTCGGTGGCGAGCACCGCCGGCCGGTCGACGACCGGCTCGTCCAGGCGCGCCCCGCGGGCGTCGTACGACGCGAGGTAGACCTCCTTGCGCCGCGCGTCCGAGGCGACCACGAAGCCGCCGTCGACCACGCCCGTCTCGACCGCCTCGAGGGCGAGGGCGTCGAGCGAGCACACCCCGTGGACAGGTACGCCGAGCACGTGGGCCATGGTGCGCGCGGTCACCAGCCCGACCCGCAGCCCGGTGAACGGCCCGGGTCCGACGCCGACGGCGATGCCGGTCAGCCCGGCCGGCCGGACGCCGGCCTCGGCCAGGGTCCGCTCGATGAGCGGCGCGAGCTGCTCGCCGTGCTTCATCCCCTGCGCGGAGGTCGCCGCGGCGACCACGTCGCTCCCGTCGTGGAGCGCGACGGTGACCGTCGAGGAGGCGGTGTCGAAGGCGAGCAGCACGCTCCGAGGCTACCGGCCGCCGGGCGCGGCTACTGCCAGGCCTTCACCCAGTCGACGACGAGGGTGGACGTGTCGGGCATGCCCGCGGCGCGGGCGTTCCACCCGCTGCCCCAGATCTGGGTGAACACGAGGTAGAAGGGCTGGTCGAAGGGCTCGGGCGCGACCAGGCCGGCCGGCGTCCACGAGTGGGTGAAGCAGAGCCGGCCGTCGTAGTAGAAGCGCATGACCTGCGGGGTCCACTCGACGGCGTAGTCGTGGAACTCGGTCGACGAGGTGGGCATCGGGCAGGAGAAGCCGGTGCTCTGCATGTTGTTCTCGCCGGCGTAGTGGACCGACGGGTAGACGTTGGCCGGGCGGGCGCTGAACCACTCGGCCACGTCGATCTCGCCCGAGCCGGGCCAGCGGCCGTAGGTGTGGTCCTGGGGATAGAGCCAGAAGGCGGAGTGGGAGCCGGGGGTGCCGGACTCGTCGGGCATCTTCAGCCGCGCCTCGAAGCGCCCGTAGGTCTGGGTGAACCGGGAGCGGCTGACCACGGTCGAGGCCTCGGTGGTGGTGCTGAAGTCGCCGTAGGGGCTCTTGCACACGAACGGCTCGGGGAGCACGGTCGAGGACAGCCGCAGGTGTCCGCCCCGGACCTGGATGGTGCGGTCGTTGGCGACGTAGCACGACCCGCTGCCGGTGGTCATGCCGCTGAACCAGGTCTCCTGCGCCATCCACCGCGCGGGGTCGAGGGCCTCACCGTCGAAGTCGTCGCGGAAGGTGCAGGAGTAGTAGCCGCCCTCGGCCCGCTCGGGGCGCGCCCCGCAGTCGTCGCGCGGCGCGGGCGGCTTGGCCGGGTCGGGCTGCGCGGCCGTCGGGGTGGTCGGCGAGGGCGTCGCGGTCGGGACCACCTGACGGGTCCGGCTGACCTTGCCGCCCGCGACGACCCGGTAGGTGCGCGGCTGGTCGGGATAGGGCACGGCGATCCGGAAGGCGCCCTTGCGGGAGGCGCGGGTCTTGCCGACGGTGGTCCAGTACGACGACCCGCGGGCCTGCAGCCGCACCACCTGGCGCGGCTTGGCGCGGCCCTTGAAGACCACCGTCTCCTGACGCGGCGTCACCCGCTCGATCGCGGGCTGTCCCGCCGGCTCGGCGATGGCGGACCCACTGGTCAGCCACAGCCCGGCGAGCGCCGCCGCGAGCGCGAGCAGCATGCGTGCGGCACGCATCGACATCCCTCCCCCAGAACAGGCCTCTGTCAGCCTTCAGCAACGCTAGGGATCGAGGCACGCCCGACGGCACCTGCGTTCGCACAACGTCGACTGGCCGATCCGACCAGGACCCCAGGACGAATGTCCCGCCCTCGCTCAGCCGATCGGCCGGAGATCCACCTCGAGCCAGCGCACGCCGATGCCGTCGAGCTCGACCACGCGCGGGTCGGCCTCGATCTCGCCGATGTCGCGGCTCTCGCCCGTGGCGCGGGTGATCCGGACCTCGAGCCGGGCCTCGGCCAGGCTCTCGGCGATCCCGGTCCCCCACTCGACCACGGTCACGGCCTCGTCGAGGTCGGTGTCCAGGTCGAGGTCGTCGAGCTCGGCCTGCCCGCCGAGACGGTAGGCGTCGACGTGGACCAGCTCCGGTCCCTCGCCGAGCGAGGGATGCACCCGGGCGATCACGAAGGTCGGCGAGGTGATCGCGCCGCGCACGCCCAGCCCCTCGCCGAGCCCCTGGGTGAAGGTGGTCTTCCCGGCCCCCAGCTCACCGCTGAGCACCAGCACGTCGCCACCCCTCAGCGAGCCGGCGAGCCGGCGGCCCAGCCCGCGCATGTCCTCGGCGTCGGGTACGTCGACGAGCACCGGCGCGGGCCGGGCCAGCTCGACGTACGGGGCATGGCGGCCGGTCTCGACGAAGCCGAGCTCGCGCCAGAAGCGGATCGTGCGCGGCAGCTCCTCGCGCGCGAGCAGCCGCACCCGGCGGAAGCCGGCCCGGCCGGCGTCGTGGAGCGCGGCGCGGACCAGGACGTGGGCGATGCCGTGTCCCTGCGCGGCCGGGTCGACGCTGACCCGGCGCAGGTAGACGTCCTCGCCGGCCGGGTCGAGCACCAGGGCGCCGACCGGCCGTCCGTCGTCGAGCGCCAGCAGGCCGCCGCTCGCGGCCAGCATCGCGGCCATCGAGTCCTCGGTCTCGGCCAGGGCGTCGGTGGGCGGATCGAGCCGGGGGCGGTCGGCGAAGGCCGCCTTCACGACGGTCAGCACCTCCGCGGCGGCCTCCGGGCCGACGCGCCTCGTCTGTAGCGACGCATCTCCTGGCGTCATCGGGTCGCTGCCCTCGCTGCCGCGGCGGTGATCAGCTGGTCGAGCTCGGCGTTGACCAGCTCGTGGCGCTCCATCAGGACCATGTGGCCGGCGCCCTCGCACTCCAGCAGCCGGGAGCCCGGGATCCGCGACTGCAGCTTGCGGGAGTGACCGACCGAGGTGATCCGGTCGGCGGTGCCGCAGATGACCGAGGTCGGCACCCGGCCGAGGACCTCGACGTAGTCGAACTTGTCGAGGCCGGCGAAGTGCGGGAAGAAGTCGGCGACCACCTCGAAGGGCGTCGCGGCGAGCATCTCGTCGACGAACTCGACGTACCCGCGCGGGACGTCGCCGCCGAACGCGAACCGGTCGGTCGCGACCGTCGCGACGGCTCCACCGGCGCGGCGCAGCGAGTCGACCACCCGGTGTCCGAGGTGCAGGGTGCGCATCGCCCGCCGGCTCACCGGGCCGGCGAGGCGGGCCGGCAGCATCGGCAGCAGCAGGCGGCTCGGGTCCAGACCGCCCGCGGTGGTGGAGATCAGGCCGACGCCGACGACGCGGGTGCCGATCAGCTCGGGGTACTGCTCGGCGAAGGCGACGATCGACATCCCGCCCATCGAGTGCCCGACCAGCACGACCGGGCCGTCGGGGACGGCCTCCGCGAGCACCTGGTGCAGGTCGCGACCGAGCTGGTCGATGGTGGAGTGGGCGCGGTCGGCGTTGCCGGAGCGGCCGTGGGAGCGCTGGTCGTAGTAGACGGTGCGGACCAGGCCGCGGTACGCCGCGCGCTGGAAGTGCCAGCAGTCGAGGTTGAGGCAGAAGCCGTGGACGAAGACCACCGTCACCGGGGGCGTGTCGTCCTTGGCGCGGCGCAGCAGCCGGTCGACCGGACCGCCGCCCGCGGCGACCGGCTCGACATCGTCGATCTCGACGTGCAGCGGCACGCCGTCGTCGGCGACCACGGTCACCGGCGTGGAGCGCAGCGAGCCGAACGGGATGTCCTCGCCGGCCCGTCGGCTGATCGCCCGCTGTTGGCGCAGGATCCCGACGGCGGCGGTGCCGGCCGCGACGCCGAGGGCGCCCGCGAGCGAGCCGACGACCCGGCCCCGGCGGCTCACGAGCCGGCTCCCTCGGAGTCGACGTACGTGCGGGACATCCGGCCCCCGATCCTGGTGACGATCTCGTAGCTGATGGTGGCGCAGGCCTCGGCCCAGTCCTGGGCGGTCGGGCCGCCGGCGGCGGGCGGGCCGAAGACGACCACCTCGCTGCCGAGCGGGGGCCGGTCGCCGCCGAGGTCGACGACCACCTGGTCCATGCACACGGTGCCGCGGATCGGCCGGCGCTTGCCGTCGATGCCGACGGTCGCGGCGGCGTCGGGGGCGCCGGGCCGGCTCGCGTGGCGCGGGATGCCCTCGCCGTAGCCAACCGGGACCAGGCCGACCGTGGTCGGCTGGTCGGCCACCCACCGGTGGCCGTAGGAGACGGCGTCGCCGGGCGCGAGCTCCTTGACGCCGACCAGCGGCGCGGTGACGGTCATCGCCGGCACCAGCCCGATGTCGGTGGCCTCCCCGGGCGCGGGATCGAGGCCGTAGACCGCGATCCCGCAGCGGACCGCGTCGAAGCGGGACGAGGGGCGCAGGATCGCCGCGGCGGAGTTCGCGAGATGGCGCAGCTCGGGGCGCAGGCCGTGGGTCTCGGCCAGCGCCAGCGCATCGCGGAAGGCCTGCTCCTGGCGGTCGTTGGCGGGGTGGCCGGGCTCGTCGGAGCACGCGAAGTGGGACCAGATCCCGGTGATCCGCCAGCTGCCGGCCTTCTCGCCGGCCCGGGCCCGGGCGAACACCTCGGCCCAGCTCGCGCGGGGCGCGCCGTTGCGGGACAGTCCGGTGTCGACCTTGAGCTGCACCCGGGCCGGGGTCGGCCGGCCGGCGAACGCCGCCGCCATCGCGTCCAGGTCGGCCACGCCGTGGGCGGTGAGGTCGATGCCCGCCTCGGCCGCCGCGGCGAAGTCGCTCTCCGGACCGTTCAGCCAGCACAGCACCGGTCCCTCGACGCCGGCCGCACGCAGCGCGAGCGCCTCCTCGACCGTGGCGGTGGCGAGCCACGCCGCGCCGCCCTCCTGGGCCGCCCGGGCGCAGGCCACCATGCCGTGGCCGTAGCCGTCGGCCTTGACCACCGCGATCAGGGGCACCCCGGCGGTGGCGCGCAGCAGCCGCGCGTTGGCCCGGATCGCCGCCAGGTCGACGACGATCCCGGCGGGGCCGAGGGGCGGGCGCATGCTCCTATCGTCCCACCACGGTCCCGAGGACCACCGGGAGGGCGGCGGCCACGTCGCTCGCGACGATCGGGCCGTCCTGGGCCGCCAGCGTGGCCGCGGCGCCGTGCAGCCAGGAGCCGGCCGCGGCGGCGTCGAAGGGATCCAGGCCCGCGGCGAGCAGCGCGCCGATCAAGCCGCCGAGGACGTCACCGGCGCCGGCGGTGGCCAGCCACGGGGTGCCGGTCGTGGTGACCCGGACCTTCCCGTCGGGTCGTGCGACGACGGTGTGCCTGCCCTTGAGCAGCACGACGGCGTCCAACCGCCGGGCGGCCAGGCGCGCGTGCTCGAGCCACCGGGCCTCGATCGCCGTGCGCTCGACGTCGAGCAGCCGGGCGAGCTCGCCGGCGTGCGGCGTCAGCACCGCGGGCCGGCCCCGCACCAGCGCGGCGTGGGCGAGCGCGTCGGCGTCCACGACGAGCGGCACGCCGTCGGCGACCGAGCGGCGCAGCGCGTCCTCGGCCCCGTCGTCGCTCCCCGAGCCGACCACCCACGCCTGCACCCGGCCCGGACCCACGACCTCGGGATGAGCTGCCCGGACCTGGTCGAGGGCGGCCGGGGCGCCGTCGTAGCGGACCATGCCGGCGAGCCCGCACGCGGCACCGGACACGCTGAGCACCGCCGCCCCGGGATAGGCGGCCGAGCCGGCGCGCACGCCGACCACGCCGCGGGTGTACTTGTGGGCGTCGGGGCCGGGGCGCGGCACCAGTGCCGCGACGTCGGCGGCCTGGAGCGCCTCGACCGGCGCCTCGGGCAGCTCCAGCCCGAGGTCGACGAGATGCACCGCGCCACAGGCCTGGGCGGCCGGGTCGAGCAGGTGACCTGCCTTGTGGGTGCCGAAGGTGACGGTCAGGTCGGCGGTGACGTGGGGGCCGGCGACCTCGCCGGTGTCGACGTCGACGCCCGACGGGACATCGACGGCCACCACCGGGATCCCCTCGACGTGGGCCAGGGCGTCGACCGCCTCGGGGCGCAGGCCGGGGCGCCCGCCGATGCCGACGATGCCGTCGACCACGACGTCGAAGCGGCCGGGTCCGGGGGTGCCGATCCGGCCGCCGGCGGCGCGCAGCGCGCCGACCCCGCCCTCGTGGGCCGAGGAGGACAGCAGCCACGCCTCGACCTGCACGCCGCGCCGGGCGAGCAGCGCGCCGGCGTACAGCGCGTCTCCGCCGTTGTCGCCGGACCCGACGAGCAGCAGCACCCGGCGGCCGTACGCCGAGCCGAGCAGGTCGAGCACGGCGTACGCGAGCCCGGCGGCGGCCCGCTGCATCAGCGCCCCCTCGGGCAGCCGGGCCAGCAGCTCGGCCTCGGCGGCGCGGACCTGTGCGACGGTGTGGGCCCGGATCATCAGGACTCCAGGACGACGACGGCGGAGGCGATGCCGCCGTCGTGGGTGAGCGAGAGGTGGACCGAGCGGACGCCCAGCGCGTCGGCCTCCGCGAGCACGGTGCCGCGGATGACGAAGCGCGGCCGGCCGGAGTCCTCCGAGACCACCTCGGCGTCGTGCCAGGACATGCCGCGGGGCGCGCCGAGCGCCTTGGCGAGCGCCTCCTTGGCCGCGAACCGGGCCGCCAGGGAGCGGATGTGGAGGCCGCGCTCGGCCTCGGTGAACAGCTTGGTCGCCAGCGCCGGCGTGCGCCGGCAGGACTCCTCGAAGCGAGCGATCTCGCACACGTCGATGCCGACGCCGACGACAGCCATCAGCCCGCCCGGGTCACTCGACGGTGACGGACTTGGCGAGATTGCGCGGCTGGTCGACGTCGTGGCCCAGGACGGTGGCCAGCTCGCAGGCGAACAGCTGGAGCGGCACGATCGCGACCAGCGGCTGCAGCAGCACCGGCACCTTGGGCAGCCGGATCAGCGCGTCGGCGTACGGCTCGATGGAGTGGTCGCCCTCCTCGGCCAGGCAGATGGTGCGCGCGCCGCGGGCACGGACCTCCTGGATGCCGCTGAGCATCTTGCCGTGGAGCTGGTCGCGGCCCTTGGGCGGCACGACGCACAGCACCGGCAGCTCGTCCTCGACGAGGGCGATCGGACCGTGCTTGAGCTCGCCGGCCGCGAAGCCCTCGGCGTGGAGGTAGGCCAGCTCCTTGAGCTTGAGCGCGCCCTCGAGCGCGACCGGGTAGCCGGCGTGGCGGCCCAGGAAGAGCACCGAGCGCGTCGTGGCGTGGTCGGCGGCCAGGCCGTAGACCTGGTCGGAGGTGCCGAGCACGGTCTCGATGTGGTCGGGCATCGCCTCGAGGTGGCGCATGATCTCGTCGATCTCGTCGCCGAACCGGGTGCCCTTGACCTGCGCGATGTAGAGGGCGAGCAGGTAGCAGGCGACCAGCTGGGTCAGGAAGCCCTTCGTGGACGCGACGCCGATCTCGGGGCCGGCGTGGGTGTAGATCACCGCGTCGGACTCGCGCGGGATCGAGGAGCCGTTGGTGTTGCAGATCGCCAGCACCTTGGCGCGCTGGGAGCGCGCGTGACGGATCGCCTGGAGCGTGTCGGCGGTCTCGCCGGACTGGCTGATCGCCACGATCAGCGTGGTGGAGTCGATGATCGGGTCGCGGTAGCGGAACTCGGAGGCCAGCTCGACCTCGACGGGGGTGCGGGTCCAGTGCTCGATGGCGTACTTCGCGACCATGCCGGCGTAGAACGAGGTCCCGCACGCGATGATGATGATCTTGTCGACGTCGCGCAGCTCCTCGTCGGCCAGCCGCATCTCGTCGAGCTGCAGCTGCCCGGACGGCGTACGACGGCCGATCAGGGAGTCGGCGACGGCCCGGGGCTGCTCGAAGATCTCCTTGCGCATGAACCAGTCGTGGCCGTCCTTCTCGGCCGCCGACAGGTCCCAGTCGACGTGGAAGCGGCGGGCCTCGACCGGCCGGCCCCAGAAGTCGGTGACCTCGACCCGGTCGCGGGTCATCACCACGATCTGGTCCTGGCCCAGCTCGAGCGCCTCGCGGGTGTGCTCGATGAACGCGGCGACGTCGGACCCGAGGAAGTTCTCGCCCTCCCCGAGCCCGACGACCAGCGGGGAGTTGCGGCGGGCGGCGACCACCTTGCCGGGCTCCTCGGCGTCGATCGCGACCAGGGTGAACGCGCCGTCGAGCTTCTGGCAGACCCGCTGCATCGCGGTGGTGAGGTCCTCGCCGGACTGCACCTGCAGCTCGAGCAGCTGGGCGACGATCTCGGTGTCGGTGTCGGAGAGCAGCTCGTGGTCGTCGGCCTCGAGCCGGCCACGCAGGTCGAGGAAGTTCTCGATGATGCCGTTGTGCACCAGCGCCACCCGGCGCTCGCCGCCGGTGTGGGGGTGGGCGTTGACGTCATTGGGCGGGCCGTGGGTGGCCCAGCGGGTGTGGCCGATGCCGATCTCGGCGACGGGGATCGGCGACTCGGCGAGCACCTTCTCCAGGTTGGCCAGCTTGCCGGCCCGCTTCTCGACGGTGAGCGCGCCGTCGTGGACCACGGCGATGCCGGCCGAGTCGTAGCCGCGGTACTCCAGCCGACGGAGGCCGTCGATCACCGCCTCCTCGGCCGACCGTGGCCCGACGTACCCGACGATCCCGCACATGATCGGCCAGTCTACGGGTCCGGATCGGGGACGCGCCGGACCCGTCTCCGCGACCGGCTGGAACAATCGGCGCCATGACGACGGGAACCCCGGCGGACACCCACCACGGCGAGGACTCGTCGCGGGAGGCCTCACCGTACGTCGAGCTGGACCGCGCGACCTGGGCGAACCTGGCCCACGAGTGGCGCCAGCAGGGCAGCCCGCTGACCAGCGAGGAGGTCGTCCGGCTGCGGGGCATGGGCGACTCGCTGGACCTCGACGAGATCCGCGACGTCTACCTGCCCCTCTCCCGGCTGCTGTCACTGCGGGTCAACGCCGCCACCCGGCTGCACCACGAGCAGGAGCAGTTCCTGCACCGGCGCACTCCCCCGCGCACGCCGTTCGTGATCGGCCTCGCCGGCTCCGTGGCGGTCGGCAAGTCGACCGCCGCGCGCGTGCTGCAGCAGATGCTGGCCCGGTGGCCCGAGCACCCCAACGTCGCGCTGGTCACCACCGACGGCTTCCTCTACCCCAACGCCGAGCTCGAGGCGCGCGGCCTGCTCCAGCGCAAGGGCTTCCCCGAGTCCTACGACCGCCGCAAGCTGCTCAAGTTCGTCATCGACATCAAGTCCGGCATCGACGAGGTCGAGGCGCCGGTCTACTCCCACCTCGTCTACGACGTCGTCCCCGACGAGAGGGTGGTCGTGAAGCGGCCCGACATCGTCATCGTCGAGGGCCTCAACGTGCTGCAGCCCGCCCGGGTGCGCGAGGACGGCCGCACCGGCCTGGGCCTGTCGGACTTCTTCGACTTCTCCATCTTCGTCGACGCCAACACCAACCACATCCGCGAGTGGTACGTCGACCGGTTCCTGCGGCTGCGCGAGACCGCCTTCCGCGACCCCAACTCCTACTTCGCCCGGTACGCCGCCCTCAGCCACGACTCCGCCGTCGACGAGGCGCGCCGGATCTGGGACTCGATCAACGGCCCCAACCTCACCGCGAACGTGCTGCCGACCCGGTCGCGAGCGACGCTGGTGCTGCGCAAGGCCGCGAACCACGCGGTGAAGTACGTGCGGCTCAGGAAGATCTGAGCTCGGCGAGCAGGAACTCCCGCTCGACCAGGACGCGGTCCGCGTCGCGGACGGTCACCCGGGCCTGGGTCGCGTCGTCCGCGAGCGGGAAGCCGCCCGGGCAGCGCCGGTCGGGACACAGCCCGTCGTAGTCGGTGGGCGCGACGTGCTGGCCGGCGTCCAGCACGCCCGCCGGGGAGGTGAGGTCCTCCAGCCGGGCCACGCCCTTCGCGTAGGTCCCGTCGATCGCCAGGCGCACCTCGACCTCGACCGGGGTCTCCGGTGCCAGCCCGGTGGCCCTGACGTCGAACCACGAGCAGTCGACGACGTGCGTCGTGCCGTCGACGGTCTTGGGATAGCGGCAGGCCTCGCCGGGCACGACCGACAGGTCCAGCGCCGGCACGGCGGGCGGCGGGCTGGTCGTCCCCGGATCCCGGGGCCGCGCCGTCGACGGCTCGTCGCGCCCGAGCAGCCACCACGCGCCGGCGCCCACCGCGGCCACGACGAGGACGATCGCGAGGAGGGCGGGCACCAGCCGGCGCCGCGGGAGCGACGCGGGCGGCGGGGGCGACGGCGGGGTGGTCACCGTGGTCGGAGCGGTCGGGGGCGTCCCCGCCGCGAGCCAGGCCCGCAACGCCTCGGCGGCCGCGGTCGCGGTGGGATAGCGGTCCTCCGGGGCCTTCGCCATGCAGCGAGCGACGATCTCGTCGAGGCCGGCGACCCGTTCGAGCCCGTCGGGGAGGGCCGGCACCGGGTCGTTGATGTGGGCGCTCGCCGCCTGGAAGCTGGTGCCGTCGTACGGCGGCCGGCCGGTGAGCAGGTTGTAGAGCAGGCAGCCGAGGGCGTAGATGTCGGTGGCCGCCGTCGCCGCCTGGCCGAGATGCCGCTCGGGCGCCATGAACGGCGGGCTGCCCGGGACGCCGCCGGTGACCGTGAGCCCGCCGTCGTCGGCCGTGGCGATGCCGAAGTCGGCGAGCACCGGGAGCAGCCGCTCGCCGCGCCGCCAGAGCAGCACGTTGCCGGGCTTGACGTCGCGGTGGACGACGCCGGCCGCGTGCGCGTCGGCGAGGCCCTCGGCCACCGCCGCGGCGACCTCGACGGCGAGACGGGGCGGCATCGGGCCGTTGCGCTCCAGCCAGCCGACCAGGTCGCCGTCGGCGTGGAAGTCGGTCACCAGGTAGAACCGGTCGGCGCTGCTGCCGTAGTCGAAGACCACCACGATGTGCGGCGAGCGCACCCGGGCCAGGATCGCGGCCTCCCGCTCGAAGCGGCGCACGAACTCCTCGTCGGCCAGCTCCTGGCGGATCACCTTGACCGCGACCGTGCGGCCCAGCACCCGGTCGCGGGCACGGTAGACCACGCCCATGCCGCCGCTGCCGACGATCTCGAGCAGCTCGTAGCGCTCGGCGACGACCCCGAACATCAGCACCGCCTCACCGGGCGACCTGGAACCGGCACGCGGGCGCGGCGCGCTGCACCCGGCCCGGGTAGAACGGGCCGATCAGGTCCAGCGGGTCGACCGGCGGCGGGGTGTCGGCGGACGCGGTGGTGGTCGTGGTCTCGGCCGCGCGGACGTGCCGCACCACCGTCGGCGGGGGCGCCGGGGCGGGCGCGCGGACGCTGACCCGCACGGCCTGCCGCGACATGGCGGTGCTGAGCGCGCCCTTGCCGCGTACCCGGACGGCATAGACCCAGCGCCCGGCCCGCTTCGGGCGGTGCACCACCCGGAACCGGCCCTTGCGGTCGGTGCGGACCCGCTCCCGCGTCGGCGCCAGGACGCCGCTCGCGCCGGTCACCCGGACGGCGTACAGCTCGACGACGCGCCTGCCCTTCGGCTTGACCCGGCCCTCGATCACGAACGGCCGGCCCGCGATCGCGGCCCGGCTGCGCTTGCGGAAGGTCACCGCGGGCGTGGCCACCACCCGGAACGACCCGGTCGACTCGGGCCGGCCGTCGGCGCCGGTGGCGACCACCGCCACCCAGCCGTTGGCGGTCACCGGGATCGGCACCTCGGCGCGGCCCGGTCCCCCGACGCCGGTGTGCACCGCCACGCCGCCGGAAGGGTCGTTCTCGATCGTGGAGAAGTACAGGGCGTAGCCCCCGGGCCGCAGCAGCCGGATCTGCTCGCGCGCGACGAAGGGGTACGCCGGCTGGCTGACCGCGCAGCCCTCGCGCGCGCCGACCAGCGGATCGACCAGCCGCACGAAGTCGACCGCGGACGGGCGCAGGCTCCACAGGCCGGACGGGTCGGTCGTGACCACCTCGAGCTGGGACCTGCCTCCCTCGCCGCGGCGCCCGACGATGCACGCGCTCACCCGGGGCGGCAGGGTGCCGCCGGCGCCGCACAGCGGGATCCGCTGCTGGAGGCCGGGCCGCGACCGGAAGACCACCAGCTCGGCGGCCGGGCGCGGGTCCTGCAGCTCCAGGTAGAGCGTGCTCGGCACCGCCGGGGCGCTGATGCTGACGGCCGGCTGGAGGTCGCCGGCCTGGGTCAGGGTCGCCCCCTCCTGGAGCACGACGCCCGTGGTCGCCTGCCGCGGCGCGAGCACCGCGATCTGGCGGTCGGTCGCGCTGGTCGTGGGCAGACAGGGGCGCGCCGCGTCGCTCGCCGGGCCCGCGTCGCCGCAGGAGGCCGTGCCGAGCCGGGCGCCGGCGCGCAGGTCGGCGGTGATCGGGGCGGTGCCGGAGATGCTCAGCCCACCGGTGCGTACGTCGACCCGCCCGGTACCGGCGTACGTGACGTTGAGGGCGCTGGCGCCGCCTCCGGCCGACTTGAGGACGGTGCCGTCGTTGGTGAGCCGGGCCAGGTCGGGCTGGTCGTTGTCCTCGCCCTCGAACACGCTCGCGTCCCCGGCCAGCTCGAGGATGCCGCCGGGCTCGACGGTGATCGCGGTGTCGCGGTCGGCGGCGACGTAGCCCGCACCGGTGAGCAGCAGCCGGCCGCCGGAGGCCACATCGAGGGCGTACCCGTCGGCGAGGTTCACGCCCCGTCCGGCGACCGTGACGACGCCACCGTCGAGGACCCGCAGCCTGCCGTGGGTGGGCAGCGGGGCGGTGGCGTGTCCGCAGCTGTCCAGGTCGAGTCCCTGGACGTCGCAGATGTCGTTGTCGAGGCTGACCGTCCCGAAGCCGGCCGTACCCCAGCCGAGGCGACCGGCGAGCTCGACCACGCCGGTCCCGCCGAAGTAGCTCGCGCGCAGGTCCAGCTCGGCGTCGGAGCCGATGGTGGAGACGATGTCGCGGGACGCGCCGCCGTAGACCAGCAGCCGGGAGTCGGTCGCCGTGATGGTGACGTCACCGGCCGCGCCGAGCGCCTGGACGTGGACGTAGACCGCCGTCGCGTCGACGTCGTAGTGCCGGCCCAGGTCGGGGAAGCACACGATCGCCGCTTCGACGGTGCCCGGAGCGACGTCGCCCTTCCAGTTCTTCGGGGTGGACCAGGCGTCGTCCGTGGCCTCGCCGTCCCACTCGAAGCGGGTGAGCCCGCCGGGCACCGCGCCCGCGCACGGGTCGGCGGCGGCCCGTGCGGGCACCGCCGTCCCCACGACGGCCAGCAGGCTGCCGGCCAGCACACCTCCGGTCGCCAGAGCCAGCGCTCGCAGTCTCGTCATGGCACCCCCCACGATCAGCCGAGACCTGCCCAGCGTAGTCGCGGAGGGCCCTGCGGTCAGCCGATGTCGCGACGAAGCGTGGTCAGCCTCCCGATCACGGCGAAGACGGCGGCGTACCCCACGAGCACCAGCACCGCCGCCCACCGCGGCAGCAGGTCGACGGCGCCCGCGCTGCCGAGGAAGGACGCGCCGATCAGCGAGTCCGCGGCACCGCCGGGCAGGTACGCCGCGGCTCCGGCGAGCGCGTCGACCTGGCCCAGCCCGATCCGGACGATCGGCTCGACGAACTGGGTGAACGCGAGGATCACCACGATCGCGGCGACCTGGTTGGACAGGATGCTGCCGAACGCGACCCCGATCACCGCCCACAGCGCGACCACGACCACGCCGAGCAGCAGCCCGGTGACCACCTCGCCGTCGCCGAGGAACGAGCCGTCGCCCTTGATCGCGAGCAGTGGAGCGCCTCCGGCGACGGTCGCCAGCTGGCCGACCACGCCGGCGACCAGTCCGATCGGCAGCACGGACAGCAGCTTGGCGAGCAGGAACCGGGTGCGGTCCGGCTCGACGAGCAGGCTCTGGGTGATGGTGCGGTGCCGGAACTCGGTGGTCATGGCGAGACTGCCGATGACCAGCGGGAAGACGTAACCGACGCCGTTGACCAGGGAGTACGTAGCACGCGCGGCGTCCACGCCCGCGAGCGGCGGCTCGGCGCCGTCGGGCACGAACACGAAGGTCGAGGACACGGCGGCCGCCACGAAGGCGAGATAGCAGACCATGACGACGAGGAGCAGCCACCAGATCCGGGTGGTGACCAGCTTGCGGTACTCCGCCAGCAGCGCCGCCCTCATCGGTCCGCCTCCGGCCGGGTGAGCTCGAAGAAGAGCGCCTCCAGGTCGACGTCGCGCCGGACCAGCTCGTGGAGCTCGAGCCCCGCGGCGTGCGCGGCCGCGCCGACCTCGGCCGCGGTCGCGCCGTCGACGACGAGGCCGTCGCCGTCGGCCGTCGCGGTCCAGCCGCGCTCGTGCGCCAGGGCCCGCACCGCGTCGGCCCGCGGCGCGACGACGTACGCCGCCGGGGTGGCCCGGGTGCGCAGCTCGGCCAGCGAGGAGGCGTGCCGCAGCCGACCCTGGGCGATGACCACCACCTCGTCGACGCTGGCCTCGACCTCGCGGAGCAGGTGGCTGGAGACGAGCACGGTGCGGCCCTCGCCGGCGAAGCGGCGCAGCAGCTGCCGGATCCACACGATGCCCTCGGGGTCGAGTCCGTTGGTCGGCTCGTCGAGGACGATCACCGGCGGGTCGGCGAGCAGTGCGGTCGCGAGGCCGAGCCGCTGCCGCATGCCGAGCGAGTAGCGTCCGACCCGCTGCGTGGCGGCGTGGTCGAGACCGACCGCCTCGAGCACCTGACGGCACCGGGCGCGGGAGACGCCGACCTGCGGCGCGAACACCTCCAGGTGGGCCAGCCCGGTGCGCCCGGGGTGGAAGCTGGACGCCTCGAGCGCGGCGCCGACGACCCGACCGGGCCGTGGGTGCGCGGCGTACTCCCGGTCGCCGACCAGCGCCCGGCCCGCGCTCGGCCGGGTCAGGCCGAGCAGCATCCGCAGGGTGGTCGTCTTCCCGGCTCCGTTCGGGCCCAGGAAGCCGGTGACGGCTCCGGGGCGCACGGTGAAGCTGAGGTCGTCGACCGCGCGCATCGCGCCGAACTGCTTGGTGAGCCCGTCGATCGCCAACGTGGGGGCTGTCATGTCTGTCACCTTCCAGAGAGGGGACCGGCGTGGGGCGCCGGTCAGTCGGCCGCGGTCCAGGCCTGCTTGAGCGTCACGCGCCCCTGGGTCTGCAGCAGGGCCCGGCGGTAGATCCGCTCCGCGAGGACCACCGTCGCCGCCATCGCCGCGAGGAGGAGCGCGATCGCCAGGAGCGGCTCCCACGCGGCGGCATCGCCCTCGAGCACCCGGATCGGCATCAGCACGACCGAGAACGGCGGCACGTAGGACGCGACGGTCTGCACGGTCCCCTCGAACAGGAAGGCCCCGAAGAACACGGCCATCATCGCGAAGGTCAGGGGGGTCGCGGTCGCCTGCAGGTCCTCGGCCCGGCTGGCGAGCGCTCCGGCCACCGCCCACCAGCAGGCGATGAACAGGAAGCCGATGAGGAAGAACGCGGCGAACCAGCCGACGCCCGCGCTGACGCCGGACAGGTACGAGGAGTACTCGGTGAAGGAGACCCCGACCAGGCCGACCGCGACGATCAGCGCGGTCTGGCCGAGCGCGAGCAGGGTGTTGCCGGCGATCTTGCCGACCAGGAGCTGCCGGACCGGGATCTTGGTCGTGATGATCTCGACGATGCGGTTCGCCTTCTCCTCGACCACGCTGCCGGCCAGGGTGTAGCCGAAGCTGACCGCGGCGAAGTAGAAGAGGAAGGCCAGCAGGAAGCCCATCCCCTGGGCGAAGTCCTGGCGCTCGGCGTCGCCCTCGAGCAGCGCGGTGTCGACCGAGCCGCCCTGGCGCAGCTCGGCCAGCGAGGTGCCGGCCCGCTCGGCGTTCGTCGTCAGCGCGGCGTCGCGGATCACGCTCTCCGCCGCGGTGGTCAGGTCACCGGGCACCTCCGTGCGGCCGACCAGGGTCCAGCCGTCGTCCGCGGGCCGCAGCAGCACGTCCGCGTCCTCGTCCTCCAGGGCGGTCACGCCGGCGGCGTCGGAGTCGACCTCGACCAGCTCGATCTCGAGCCCGTCGTCGACCTTCGGGACCTCGCGCTCGAGCAGCTGGGCGACGCTCGCGTCGGCGGCCGTCGCCGCGACCGTGACGGTCTTGGTGCGGTCCTCGGACCAGATCGTCCAGCCGAGGAAGCCGACCACCACCACCAGGGTGACCAGGGTGCCGATGAGGAAGGACTTGTCGGTGAGCCGGGTCGCGACCTCCCGGCGCGCCACGAGCAGCCAGGGCCGCTCGGCCGGTCGGGACTCGATCGGGTCGCTCATGCGGTGACCTCCCGGTAGATCTCGGAGAGCGGGGTGCGGACCGTCGCGAGCTCGCGGATCTCGCCGCGGTCCAGGCCGGCGGTCAGGATCGCCCGGCGTACGGCGTCGGCCGCCCGCTCGTCGTGGTCGGACAGCTCGACCAGCGCCTCGGCACCGTCGACGTCGAGCACGTGGAGTCCCGCGACGTCGCGGATCCAGCCGGCGTCGCGGTCGGTGACCACCCGGAGCCGCTCCGGTCCACGGGCCCGTAGCTCCTCGACCTCGCCCTGGGCGACGACCTCGCCGGCCCGCAGCACGACGAGGCGGTCGCAGAGTCGCTCGACGAGGTCGAGCTGGTGGCTGGAGAAGAGCACCGGCACGCCGCGCCCCGTCTCCTCGCGCAGCAGGTCGACCATCGAGTCCACCGCGGTCGGGTCGAGGCCGGAGAACGGCTCGTCGAGGATCAGCGCCTGGGGCTGGTGGAGCAGCGCGGCGATGATCTGGACCCGCTGCTGGTTGCCGAGGCTGAGCTTCTCGACCCGGTCGCCGGCGCGGTCGGCGAGGCCGAACCGCTCCAGGCTCGCCGTCGCGGACGCGCGGGCCCGGCTGCTGGGCAGTCCGGACAGCTCGCCGAGGTAGACCAGCTGGTCGAGGATCCGCTGCTTGGGATAGAGGCCGCGCTCCTCCGGCATGTATCCGAAGCGGCGGCGGTCGGCCGCCGTGATCGGCCGCCCCTGCCAGCGGACCTCGCCCGCGGAGATGCCGAGCAGCCCCATGACCATCCGCATCGTCGTGGTCTTCCCGGCGCCATTGCCCCCGACGAAGCCGGTCAGCATCCCGGCCGGGACGTCGAAGGACACGTCGTCGACGACCGTGCGCTCGCCGAACCGGCGGGTCAGGCCTCTGGTCTCGATCACGGGCTCCACGCTAGGGACTCCGCGGCCCCGGCGGATCCGTCGCGAGGTGGGGATCCGGCTCCCCCGTCCGGCGGAGGGGCCCCAGGTCTAGGGCGTGTCTCCCAAGTCCCCGCCTGCTGCGCGACGTTTCCGACTCGATCTGGCTGCGTTGGCGTCGCTCGAAGGGCGATCCGGCACGACATCGCTCCGCCGCCTTGCCAGATCGGCCGGAAACGCCGCTCGCGACGGCGCCGACTTGGGAGACACGCCCCAGCCGACCAGGCCGACCCGGTGCGCGAACACCACGGCCTGCACCCGGTCGCGCAGCTGGAGCTTGGCCAGGCAGCCCGACACGTGGGTCTTGACCGTGGCCTCCCCGACGAACAGCCGCCGGGCGATCTCGGCGTTGGACAGCCCCTCGCCGAGCAGCGCCAGTACCTCGCTCTCCCGCTCGGTGAGCAGGTCGAGCAGCCGGGCGTCCTCGGGGTCGGGCTCGGCGGCGCGCGTGGGCCCGGCGGCCATCTCGGCGATCACCCGGCGGGTGACCTCCGGGGCGAGCAGGGCGTGCCCGCGGGCGACCGTGCGCACCGCCTCCACGAGCTGCTCCGCCTCGGCGTTCTTGAGCAGGAAGCCGCTGGCACCGGCCCGGAGGGCGTCGAAGAGGTAGTCGTCCCGGTCGAAGGTGGTGAGGATGACGACCCGCCCGGTGCCCTCGGCGACCAGGTCGGCGGTCGCGGCGATGCCGTCGACCCGCGGCATCTGCACGTCCATCAGCACCACGTCGGGCCGCAGCCGCCGGGCCAGCTCGACGGCCTCGGCGCCGTCCGCGGCCTCGCCGACCACCTCGATGTCGGGCTCGGCCGACAGGATCATCCGGAAGCCGGAGCGGACCAGGGCCTGGTCGTCGGCGAGCAGGACGCGCAGGCGCTCACTCATCGGCACCGTCCAGGGGCAGCCGGGCCCGCACCCGGTAGCCACGGGTGGCCCGCGGCCCGATCTCGACCTCGCCGCGGTGCGACGCGACCCGCTCGCGGATCCCGAGGTGGCCCATGCCGGTGCTCGACGTGCCAGGGCGCGGCCGGCCGTCGTCGAGCACCTCGACCTCGACGAAGGGCCGCTCGGCGTCCTCGGCGACCCGCAGCCGCACCGACGTACTGGTCGCCGTCGAGTGCCGGACGACGTTCGCCAGCGCCTCCTGGGTCGTGCGGTACAGGGTCAGGCCCACGGTCTCGGGCACCCGGGCCGCCGCGCCGGAGCGGTCCTCGACCACGACGTACGACGTGCGCAGCCGGTCCGAGGCCCGGCTGGCGACCAGCTCCTCGAGATCGGCGACCCCGGGGGTGGCCGCGCGGGTCCTGCCGGCCGACGGGTCCTCACGGCGCCCCTCGAGGTCGCGCAGGGTGCCGAGCAGCGAGCGCATCTGGGCGATGGTCTCGCGGGCGCTCGTCTCGATCGCGCCGAGCGCGCCGGCCGCGGCCGGTGGGTCCTGGTGGAGCACCCGGCGCGCCCCCGCGGCCTGGACGCCGATCACCGACACGTGGTGGCCGACGACGTCGTGCAGCTCGCGGGCGATGCGCAGCCGCTCGTCCATCACCGCGCGCTCCTGGAGGGTCACGGTCTGCCGGGCGATGGTGCGGGCCTGCTCGGCGAGCGCCGCGCGCTGCCGGGCGCTACGCCAGGCGACCTGCCCGCCGACGATGGCGCCGACGAAGTAGACGACGTTGATGATGAAGGTGAGCAGCACGATGGCGGGCACCGGCGGCAGGAAGCCGAACCGCTCGTCGGCGCCGGCGGTGTCCAGCCAGGACTGCACGCTCTGGCCCATCGCGAACTGCCAGGCCACCCAGCACAGCATGAAGGCCAGGATGGTGCCGCTGACCAGGAGCGCCGAGCGCCGGCTGCGTCCCCACGCCATCGCGGAGAACAGGCCCAGGAAGTAGCAGATCTGGAGCGCTATCTGCCCCATCACCTGGGGCATCGCGATCCCCGTCACGAACATGTGCGCCGAGAGGTAGACCGCCACCGCGAGCGGGAAGCGGCGCCGCAGCACGAGCGCCAGCGCGGCCGCGGACATGACCAGGTAGATCACCCACCACGGCGCGTCGACCTCCTGGAAGGCGCCGGCGCTGCGGGCCAGCTCGAGCGTGACGACCCCGGCGACCTCGACCGCCGCACCGTTGACGACGTCGCGCCGCGCGACCGGCGGGTTGCCCCGGTCCCAGTCGTCGTCGACCGCGAAGTACGCGCCCAGACGGGCGCGCAGGGCGGGACCGACGGCAGGCACCCGGCGACTCTAGATGACAAGACGACGCGCGCCGCTACAGCGCGAGCCGCTCCCGGACCACGTCCGCGAGCCGCTGGGCGACCGCGTCGGCCTGCGCGGAGGTCGGCGCCTCCACCATCACCCGGACCAGGGGCTCGGTGCCGGACGGACGCAGCAGCACCCGGCCGGTCGCGCCGAGCTCGGCCTCGGCGCCGGCGACGGCCTCGAGGAGCGCCGGGTCGTCGGTCCGGGCCCGGTCGACGCCCGGCACGTTGACCAGCACCTGGGGCAGCCGGGTCATCACGGCGGCGAGGTCGCGCAGCGAGCGGCCGGTGGTGGCCATCCGGCGGGCGACGTGGAGCGCGGTGAGGATGCCGTCGCCCGTCGTGGCGTGCTCGCGCATGATCACGTGGCCGGACTGCTCGCCGCCGAGGCTGAAGCCGCCGCGGCGCATCTCGTCGAGGACGTAGCGGTCGCCGACCGCGGTCTGCACCACCGTCACGCCGGCCTGCTCCATGGCCTGCAGCAGCCCGAGGTTGCTCATCACGGTGGCGACCAGGGTGTCGCCGACCAGTCCGCCGGACTCGCGCAGCGCGAGCGCGAGGATGCCCATGATCTGGTCGCCGTCGACGACCTCGCCGGTGTGGTCGACCGCGAGGCACCGGTCGGCGTCGCCGTCGACCGCGAATCCAGCGTCGGCGCGATGGTCCAGCACCGCCTTGCGCAGCGGCTCGAGGTGGGTGGAGCCGCAGCCGTCGTTGATGTTGAGGCCGTCGGGCGAGGCGCCGATGGTGACGACCTCGGCGCCGGCCGCGGCCAGGGCGCGGGGCCCGACCTCGCTGGCCGCGCCGTGGGCGCAGTCGAGCACCAGCTTGAGCCCGGTCAGCGGCTTGCCGGTGGGCGCGTCGAGGGTGCGGACCAGGTGGTCGACGTACTCCTTGACGGTGGGCCCGTACGGCGTCACCCGGCCCACCGAGGCACCCGTCGGCCGGTCCCAGTCCTGGCCGAGCAGCGCCTCGATCTCGCGCTCGAGGGCGTCGTCGAGCTTGACCCCGCCCCGGGCCAGGAACTTGATGCCGTTGTCGGGCATCGGGTTGTGGGAGGCGCTGATGACCACGCCGACGTCGGCGCCGAGCGCGTCGGTGAAGTACGCGACGCCGGGGGTCGGCAGCACCCGCAGCCGCAGCACGTCGACCCCCGCGGAGGCGAGGCCCGCGACGACGGCGTGCTCGAGGAACTGCCCGGAGATCCGGGTGTCCCGACCGACCACGGCGAGCGGCCGCGGCCGGCTGTAGCCGCCGTGCTCGACCAGCACCCGGGCCGCGGCGCTGCCGAGGTCGACGGCCAGCTCGGCGGTCAGCTTGTCGTTGGCCAGTCCACGGACCCCGTCGGTCCCGAAGATGCGCGGCACGTGCCGTCCCCCTGACGAGTGTGGTGCGGATGGTGGGGTGGAAATACCGACAGGGCCACGGACCGCGGCTGCGGTGCGTGGCCCTGTCGTGGTGATCCTGGTGGGATCAGCGCTTGCTGTACTGCGGGGCCTTGCGGGCCTTCTTGAGACCGGCCTTCTTGCGCTCGGTCGCCCGGGCGTCGCGGGTCAGCAGACCGGCCTTCTTCAGGGTCGGGCGGTACGCGTCGACGTCGACCCCGTTGAGGGAGCGGGCCACGCCGAGGCGCAGGGCGCCGGCCTGGCCGGTGATGCCACCACCGTGGATGCGGGCGATCACGTCGAAGCGGCCCTCGAGTCCGAGAGCCGCGAAGGGCTCGTTGACGACCTGCTGGTGCAGCTTGTTGGGGAAGTAGTCGTCGATGGTCCGGCCGTTGATGGTCCAGTTGCCGGTGCCCGGGACGATCCGCACGCGGGCCACGGCCTCCTTGCGGCGACCGGTGGCCGCGCCGGGGGCGACGGTCACGGGGCGGTTGTCGGCGACGGCCGACGGGGAGGTCTCGCTGGTGTAGGCGACACCCTGCTCGTCGGTCTCGAAGGTCTCCTCGACCTCGTTGATGTTCTCAGTCACGTTGTCCTCAGTCCGTTCAGATCAGTCGAGAAGTCACTGGGAGATCTGGGAGATCTCGTAGGGCACGGCCTTCTGGGCCTGGTGCGGGTGAGCCGGGCCGCTGTAGACCTTCAGCTTCTTGATCATCTGCCGACCGAGACGGTTCTTCGGCAGCATGCCCCACACGGCCTTCTCGACGGCCTTGCGGGCGTCCTTGTCGAGGACCTCGCCGATCGGGGTCGCGGTCAGACCGCCCGGGAAGCCCGAGTGGCGGTAGACGAGCTTGTCGGCACGCTTGTTGCCGGACAGGGCGACCTTGTCGGCGTTGACGACGATGACGTAGTCACCGGTGTCGGCGTTCGGAGCGAAGATCGGCTTGTGCTTGCCGCGCAGCAGGTTGGCGGCGGTGACAGCCAGGCGACCGAGGACGACGTCGGTCGCGTCGATCACGAGCCAGGCGCGCTCGACGTCGCCGGGCTTCGGAGCGTAGGTGCGCATGAGAATGCACCCTCCTTGCTAGTTCGTTTCCCGATCCGGCGGTCGCCGACCCGGGTGCCGTCGCAGCGAGCTGCTCGGGCGGCGTTCTCCTGACGAACTCAGCCCGGCCCACGCACGCTCGTCTCTCGACGATCCGTGAGCGATCCGGGTCTGCCCCGACGGCCACCCGAGGGACGGCGTACGAAGCGGCAGAAGACGCGACCGCCTAGGCTACGTGAGGCCGGGAACGCGGGTCAAAACGCCTCGCCCCCTCCGGCGCCGGCCCGGACCCACGGGCACCGGACGTGACCTGTGCCACACTCGGGGCGCATGGACTCAGGTCTGGTGTCGATCGGTCTGCCCGCCGCCCTCGCGATCATCATGTTCGGCCTCGGCCTGGCGCTGACGGTCGACGACTTCCGCCGGGTCGGCCGCGCGCCCCGGCCCGTGGTCGTCGCGCTCCTCGCCCAGCTGGTCCTGCTCCCGCTGCTCTGCTTCGGCCTGGTGCTGGCACTCGAGCTCGAGGCGATCCTCGCCGTCGGCATGATGCTGCTGGCCGCGTCCCCGGGAGGAACCACGGCCAACCTGTTCAGCCACCTGTTCCGCGGCGACGTGGCCCTCAACATCACGCTGACCGCCGTCAACTCGGTGATCGCGGTGGTGAGCCTGCCGCTGGTGGTCAACCTCGCGATCGGCTGGTTCGAGCCGACCGGCGCCGACGACATCGGCCTCCAGCCGGCGAAGACCGCCCAGGTGTTCGCGATCGTCCTGGTGCCCGTGGCGCTCGGGATGCTGGTCCGCCGCACCTCCCCCGCCTTCGCCTCGCGGGCCGACCGTCCGGTGCGGATCGCCTCCGCGGCGGTGCTCGCCCTCGTCATCGTCGGCGCACTCGTCGGCGAGCGCGAGAACCTCGCCGACTACCTCGCCGAGATCGGCGTCGCGACCGTCCTGTTCTGCGCGCTCAGCCTCACCGTCGGCTACGCGCTGCCGCGGGCGCTCGGCGTACCGGACCGACAGGCGCTGTCGTCGGCGTTCGAGGTCGGCATCCACAACAGCACGCTCGCCATCGCGGTGGCGCTGAGCGTGCTGGAGCACGACACGCTGGCGGTCCCGGCGGCGGTGTACGGCGTCGTGATGTTCCCGCTCGCGCTGCTCGCCGGCTGGCTGCTCACCCGGGGCCGTCCGGGTGCCCCGGGTCACGCTTCGGGACACCGGCTACCGGCTCTGTGACGTGGCCGACTAGGTTGGCAGGGTGACTGACTCTCTCACCGTACGCGACAACCGCACCGGCGCGGAGTACGAGATCCCGATCACCGACGGCACCATCAAGGCCGCCGACCTCGGGCAGATCAAGCTCAACGACGACGAGCCGGGCATCGCGACCTACGACCCGGGCTTCGTGAACACGGCTTCCTGCCGCAGCGCCATCACCTACATCGACGGCGACAAGGGCATCCTCGAGTACCGCGGGTACCCGATCGAGCAGCTCGCCGAGAAGTCCAACTTCCTCGAGGTCGCCTATCTCCTCATCCACGGCGAGCTGCCCACCAGGGAGCAGTACGACGCCTGGGTGCACGAGATCACCTACCACACGTTCGTGCACGAGAACGTGAAGGGCTTCATGGAGGGCTTCCGCTACGACGCGCACCCGATGGGGATGCTGATGGCGTCGGTGGGGGCCCTCTCGACGTTCTACCCGGAGTCCGCCCGGATCGAGGACCCGGAGAACCGGCACATCCAGATCGTCCGGATGATCGCCAAGATGCCGACCCTCGGCGCCTGGGCCTTCCGCCACGCGCAGGGCAAGCCGTACGTCTACCCCGACAACGAGCTGTCGTACGCCGAGAACTTCCTCTCGATGCTGTTCAAGATGAGCGAGTCGAAGTACGCCGGCGACCCGCGCATCGTCAAGGCGCTCGACGTGCTCTTCATCCTGCACGCCGACCACGAGCAGAACTGCTCGACCAACGCGGTCCGCTCGGTGGGCTCCTCGCAGGTCGACCCCTACTCCGCCGTCGCCGCCGGCATCGGGGCCCTCTTCGGCCCGCTCCACGGTGGCGCCAACGAGGCGGTGCTGCGGATGCTGCGCCGGATCGGCACCAAGGACAACATTCCCGCCTTCATCGAGGGCGTCAAGAACGGCGACGAGCGCCTGATGGGCTTCGGGCACCGGGTCTACAAGAACTACGACCCGCGCGCCAAGATCATCAAGAAGGCCTGCGACGACGTCTTCGAGGTCACCGGGGTCAACCCGCTGCTCGAGGTCGCCCAGGAGCTGGAGAAGATCGCCCTCGAGGACGAGTACTTCGTCAAGCGGCGCCTCTACCCCAACGTCGACTTCTACTCGGGCCTGATCTACGAGGCGCTCGAGTTCCCGCCCGAGATGTTCACCGTCCTGTTCGCGATCGGCCGCACCCCCGGCTGGCTCGCGCAGTGGCTGGAGCTGACCGGCGACAAGGAGCAGAAGATCGCCCGCCCCAAGCAGATCTACACCGGCGACCGCGGGCTGACCTTCGTCGCCGCCGAGGAGCGCTGGGCCTGACCCCACCTCCTGTCTCGACCCCGGTCACCTGGTGACCGGGGTCGTTCGCATTTTCGGCAGTGGGATCAGGCGAGCAGGGCGTCGATGTCGAGGGCGACATCGGCGTCGCCGTACCGCAGAGTCGCCCGGCCCCCCGTGACCCGGCCGGTCTCGAGGTAGAGGCCGTCGACGAGCTCCATCGTCACCACCTGGTGGTCGCGCGGGTCGACGATCCAGTACGACGGCGCGCGCCACGCGGCGTAGCGCTGCACCTTGCCCACGAGGTCGTCGCGGCGGTTGGTGGAGAGCACCTCGACGACCAGCAGCGGGATGCCGGACAGGAAGGGGGCGTCGCTCTCGTCGCGGAAGACCGTGAGGTCGGGGATGAGGAGCTCGCGTACGCCCGGTGGCGACCAGCCGAGCGACTGGAGCGCCTCCGCGCCGGGCGGCAGGGTCGCGTCGATCAGCCGCTCCAGGCGCTTGAGCACCTGCTGATGCTTCTTGCTCGGCGTCGGCATGACGACCAGGCACCCCCCGTAGTACTCACCGGTCTCGGGGTGGTCGAGGAAGTCCTCCCAGGTCATGGGGATGCGCCGCAGCTCGTCGGTGGGCTCGATCGTCACGGTCATCGCTGCTCCTTCCGGTGTCGGCGTCTCCCGAGATCGTCGCCGAGGCCCCAACGATCCGCAAACGGACCCCTGGCCGCAACCGCGACCCGCCGGCCTGTGGATGAGTCGGCCTCAGCCTGGCTCAGGCGAGCAGGGCGTCGATGTCGACGGGGACCTCGATGTCGCCGTAGCGCAGGGTGGCCCGGTCCGAGGTGAAGCGGCCGGTCTCGAGGTAGAGGCCGTCGACCAGGTCCATGGTCAGCACCTGGTGGTCGCGCGGGTCGACGATCCAGTACGACGGCGACCGCCACGCGGCGTAGCGCTGCACCTTGCCCACCAGGTCGTCTCGGCGGTTGGTGGAGAGCACTTCGACGACCAGCAGCGGGATGCCGGCGAAGACGGCCTCGTCACTCTCGTCGCGGAAGACCGTCAGGTCGGGGATGAGGTACTCCCTGACGCCGCGCGGCGACCAGCCGAGCGAAGGCAGCACCTCCGCACCGGACGGAAGGCCACCGGCGAGCAGGTGCGTCAGACGCATGACGATCCGTTGATGCTGCTTGCTAGCCGGCGGCATGACGACCAGGCACCCCCCGTAGTACTCACCTGTCTCGGGGCGGTCGAGGAAGTCCTCCCAGCTCATGGGGATGCGCCGCAGCTCGTCAGTGGGCTCCATCGCCACGGTCATCGCTGCTCCCTCCGGTTTCGGCGTCTCCCGAGATCGTCGCCGAGGCCCCCACGATCCGCAACCGCAACGCCGGGCGCAACCCGGAGCGTCAGGCCTGTGGAAAACCCGGCAGTGCGACGTCGTACAGCCACGGCCGCAGCACCGCCGCGACGTCCGCACCGGTGTGCGCGGACGCGAAGGCGAGGAAGTCGTCGGTGGTGACCGACTCCCCCGCGCGCGAGGACGCCCAGTCGCGCAGCACGCCGAAGAAGGCGTCCTCGCCGACGGCCACCCGCAGCGCGTGCAACGCCAGGGCGCCGCGCTTGTAGACGCGGTCGTCGAACATCAGCTCCGGACCGGGGTCGGCGAGGAGCAGGTCCTGGGGCAGGTCGGTGAGCCGGTCGTGGTGGTGGCGAGCCCATTCGTCGCAGGTGCGCGGCCCGCCGCTCTCCTCCGACCACAGCCACTCGGCGTAGCAGGCGAAGCCCTCGTGCAGCCAGATGTCCTGCCAGCGGCGCAGGGTCACCGCGTTGCCGAACCACTGGTGGGCCAGCTCGTGGGCGATCAGCCGGACCTGCTCCCAGTCGGAGGAGCAGAAGTTGCGCCCGAAGGTGGACAGGCTCTGGCTCTCGAGGGGGATCTCGAGGTCGTCGTCGGTGATCACGGCGGCGTAGGCGTCGAAGGGATAGGGCCCGAAGACGCGCTCGAAGAACGCCAGCATCGCGGGCTGCTGGTCGAAGGAGTCGGCCAGGTCGGCGTCGGGCGGCGCGATGGTGCGGGTACGCCGATCGTGCTCGGTGGTGGCGTAGCGGCCGATCTGCACGGTCGCGAGATAGGTCGCCATCGGCCGGTCCATCACCCAGGTCCAGCTCTCCCCACCGGCCCGGCGCTGGTGGGCGGCGAGGGTGCCGTTGCTGACCACGGTGTAGCCGGCGGGTGCGGCGAGGACGATCCGGTAGGTCGCCTTGTCGTCGGCCCGGTCGTTGCACGGGAACCAGGTGGGCGCGCCGTGGGGCTGCGCGGCGACGATGACGCCGTCCTCGAGCTCCTCCCAGCCCGCGTCGCCGTGGTGGCGGTCGACGAGCGGCTTCGGCGAGCCGCCGTAGGTGACGGTGAGCCGCAGCGGGGTGTCGGGGCCGACCGGGCGGTCGAGCTGGAGGACCAGCCGGTGCTCGCGCGCGGACCACTTCTTCAGCCGTGCGCCCTCGAGGCGCAGCTTCGAGACGCGCAGGTGGGCCAGGTCGAGGACCAGGCGGGCGGTCTGCTCACGGGCCACCAGGTCGAGCACCGCGGTGCCGCTCAACCGGTTGCCGTCGGGGACGTAGGCGAGGTCGAGGTCGTAGTGCCGCACGGCGTACGACGGGTCGCCGTGGCCCGGCAGGTAGGGGTCAGCGCTCGGCAGGCTCGGCACGGCTCAGTCGACCCACGGCCCGATCGGGTTGCCGATCCAACGCGTCTTGTCCGGCACGGACTCCCCCCTCATCACCAAGGACACCGGCCCGACCGTAGCGTGCTTGCCCAACGAGGCGGCAGGCAGCACCACGGAGTTGGGGCCGACGGTGGCGCCGCGGCGCAGCCGGACCGTGTCGGTGGCGAGCAGCCGGTCGTGGAAGAGGTGGGTCTGCACGACGCTGCCCTGGTTGACGGTCGCGCCGTCGCCGAGGTCGACGAGGTCCGGCTCGGGCAGCCAGTACGACTCGCACCACACGCCGCGGCCGACCGTGGCACCCATCGCACGGAACCACACGGCGATGAGCGGCGACCCGGTCGCGAGCCCGGCGAACCAGGGCGTCGCGACCACCTCGACGAAGGTGTCGGCGAGCTCGTTGCGCCACACGAAGGAGCTCCACAGCGGGTGCGAGCCGGCGCGGACCCGGCCGACCAGCAGCCACTTCGCGAGCACGGCGACCACGGCGGCGACCAGGCCGGCCGCCCACAGCAGCACGGGTACGACGAGCAGCCCGGCGAGCGCGCCGTGCCGGTCCCACACGGCGAGGCTGCCCAGCAGCACGCCGAGGTGGAGCGCGACGGCGAGGGTGACGGGCAGCAGCCGCGCGATCTCCCAGCAGGCCCGGGCGACCTTGAGCCGGGTCGGCGGCGCATAGGTCCGCTCGTCGGCGGAGCCCTGCTCGGCGCGGCGCAGCGGGGCCGGCGGGCTGCCGAGCCAGGACTCGCCCGCCTTGACCGTGCCCCGGGCCGGCGCGGCCGAGAGCACCGCCACCAGGGAGCGCTTCGGGACCTTGCGACCGGGCGCGGCCATCGCCGAGTTGCCGACGAAGGCGCGCTTGCCGACCTTGACCCGCTCGGCGCGCAGCCAGCCGCCGCCGAGCTCGTAGCCGCCGATCAGCGTGTCGTCGGCGAGGAAGGCCTGGTCGCTGACGGTGACCAGGGACGGGATCATCAGCGCGGTCGACGCCTCCACGTCCTTGCCGATCCGCGCGCCGAGCAGCCGCAGCCAGCCGGGCGTGAGCTGCGAGCTGTAGAGCGGGAACAGCCAGGTCCGAGCCTCGTCGAGGACCCGGATCGTGGACCACACGCACAGCGCCGCTCCGCTCTGCAGTGGGTGCGCGCCGGGCTTGATCCCGCGGGCCAGCAGCCGCACCACGACCAGCACCAGCAGCGCCAGCACGACGCAGCCGGCCACCACGCCGGGCACCAGCCACGGCAGCAGCGCGCCGACCGCGTCGCGCGGCCCGGTCGTGCTGCCGAGGTCGGCCAGGAGCAGGACGGGCACCGCCACGACCAGCACGGCGAGCGCGGGCAGGCAGGAGAGCAGGCCCGCCACGGCGCCGTACGCCGTCGCCCAGGTGCGCAGCGAGCGGCGCGAGGCGGCCGGCCGCTCGGCCCACGGGCCGCGCGCCGCGGAGCTGGCCCGGGTCGCGGGCGCGCCCGACCAGAACTCCCCCGCGGGGACCTGTCCGAACACCGCCGAGCCCGGCGCCACCTCGGCGTCGTCGCCGACGACCGCGCCCGGGCAGAGCATCGAGCGGGTGCCGACCCGGGCCCGCCGGCCGACCCGGATGCCGCCGACATGGAGGGTGTCGCCGTCGATCCAGTAGCCGGTGAGGTCGACCTCCGGCTCGATCGACGCGCCCTTCCCGACGGTCAGGTGCCCGGTGACGGGCGGCAGCGAGTGGAGGTCGGCGCCACGGGCCACCTTGGCGCCGAGCAGCCGGGCGTACCAGGTGATGTACGGCGCCCCGGCCAGCCGGGTCGCCCCCAGCTCGTCGGCCAGCCGCTCGGCAGTCCAGATCCGCAGGTGCACCTTGCCGCCGCGCGGGTACGCGCCCGGGGTCACGCCGGCGAGCACCGCCTGGGCCAGCTTGGCGGCGAGGAGCATCCGGCCCGGCGGGCTGACGAACACGACGAGCAGCAGCGTGAGCACCCACCACGGCACGGCCGGGAGCCAGGCGATGTCGAGCAGGTCGTGGCCGAGCCGGGCGGCGGTCAGCGTCCCGGCGACCCAGCGCGGCGCCGCGAGCGCGCGCAGCAGCGGGACGGCGAGCACCTGGCCGATCTGGGTCTTGCGCGGGATCGGCATCACCTTGCGGCTCTGCTCGGCCAGTGCGCTCGGCTCCAGGGAGTCGAGGAAGGCCGCCAGGCCGTCGACGGTCGAGTGCTCGTAGAGGTCGGCGACGGTCAGCTCGGGCTGGTCGGCGCGCAGCAGGGTGACCACCTGGGCGGCGGTCAGGCTGCCGCCGCCCAGGTCGAAGAAGTCGGACCTCGGGCCGTCCGGCGCCGCGCCGATCACCTGCTGCCAGACCTCGGCGATCCGCGCGGCGGTGCCGTGCAGGCCCGCGTCGGCGGGATCGGCCGCCGCGAGCGGCCACGGCAGCGCGTCGCGGTCGACCTTGCCGGACGTGCGGGTCGGGATCTCCTCGACCACCGCGAGCCGGGGCACCAGGGCGGCCGGCATGGTGGCGCGCAGGTGGGCGGTGGCCGCGGCGCCGTCGTAGTCGGCGGTGGTCGCGACATAGCCGACGAGCAGCTGGTTGCCGGTGCTGGTGCGGCGTACGGCGGCCGCCGCCGCGCTCACGCCGGGCAGGGCCAGCAGCGCCGAGTCGATCTCGCCCAGCTCGATCCGGCGGCCGCCGACCTTGACCTGGTCGTCGGCACGGCCGGCGAACAGCAGCCCGGCCGGGTCGTTGACCACGATGTCGCCGCTGCGGTAGGCCCGCTCCCAGCCGAGTGTCGGCATCGGCGCGTACTTCTCGGCGTCCTTCGCGGGATCGAGGTAGCGGGCCAGGCCGACGCCGCCGATGATCAGCTCGCCGCGCTCCCCCTCGGCGACCGGCTCGCCGGTCGCGGGGTCGACGACGACCAGGTCCCAGCCGGCCAGCGGCAGCCCGATCCGCACCGGCCCCTCGGCCTCGACCGGGGCTCCGCAGGCGACGACGGTGGCCTCGGTCGGGCCGTAGGTGTTCCACACCTCGCGCCCGGGCTCGACCAGGCGGGCGGCCAGTTCGGGCGGCAGCGCCTCACCGCCGAGGATCAGCAGCCGGACCCGCGCCAGCGCGTCGTCGGGCCACAGGCTGACCAGGGTCGGCACGGTCGAGACCACGGTGATGTCGTTGGCGGTCAGCCAGGGGCCGACGTCGACGCCGCTGCGCACCAGTGCGCGGGGCGCCGGGACCAGGCAGGCGCCGTACCGCCAGGCCAGCCACATCTCCTCACAGCTCGCGTCGAAGGCGACGCTCAGCCCCGCCATCACCCGGTCGCTCGGGCCGATCGGGGCGTCCCGCAGGAACATCAGCGACTCGGCGTCGACGAAGGCGGCGGCGTTGCGGTGGGTGACGGCCACGCCCTTGGGCGTGCCGGTCGAGCCGGAGGTGAAGATCACCCACGCGTCGTCGTCCGGCGCCGGGTCGCGCCGGGACCGGGCGGCGGCCTCGCGGCGGGCCTCGATGACCAGCCCCGGGCCGATCAGCGCCGCGACCCGGGCCTCCCCGAACACCAGCCGGGCGCGCTCCTCCGGGTCGTCGGCGTCGACCGGCACGTAGGCGGCGCCGGCGAACAGGATCCCCATGATCGCGACGTAGAGGTCGGTGGTGCCCGACGGCAGCCGCACCCCGACCTTGTCCCCCGGCCCGATCCCGAGCTCCGCCAGCTCGACCGCCACCGTCTCGGCGGCCTCCGCGAACTCGGCGTAGGTCACCGTGTCGTTGCCGCTGTCGAGCGCCATCGCGTCCGGGTGGTCGGCCGCCGTACGTCGGAGCACGTCGACGAGCGTGCGCGGCGCGGGCGCTTCGTCGCCGCGGAGCAGGGGATTCACCTCTCGATCCTCGTCGACGGAGGTGAACGGGAAGTGGCCGGGCGATGCGTGCTCCGTTGTGCCGTTTTGTGATGTGGGCCACAATCTCACGCGTGAGCGCGACGACGGAGTCCACCACCCCTGCGACCAAGGCCTGGCCCCCGGCCACGCCGCCCGAGCCGACCTATGTCGAGGACCGGCTCAACTACTGGGCCGAGGCCACGCCCGACGCCGAGGCGATGACCTACCTCGGCCGGACCTGGACCTGGAAGGAGTGGCACGACCGGGTGCACCGCGCCGCGGGCGGCCTGCGCGACCTCGGCGTGGCGCGCGGTGACGTCGTCTCCTTCCTCGACAAGAACCACCCGGCCTGCGTCGAGATCAGCCTGGCCGCCGGCTCGATCGGCGCGGCCAACGCCATCATCAACTGGCGCTCGGCCGGCGACGAGATCGACTACGCCGTCAACGACTCCGGCGCCAAGGTGCTCTTCGTGGGCCGCGAGCTGATGCCCACCATCGAGGCGATCCGCGACCGGCTCCCCAACGTCGAGAAGATCATCGAGGTCACCCCCGAGGGCGGGGACGACGACCCCTACGAGCAGTTCCTCGCCTCCGCCACGCCGTGCGACGACGGGCCCGACGTGCTCGAGGACGACGTGTGCCTGGTGATGTACTCCTCCGGCACCACCGGCCGGCCCAAGGGCGTCATGCTCACCCACCGCAACATGGTCAAGCACACCATCAACGCCCACGACGGCTGGGGCTTCGAGCCCGGCGACAAGTCGATGGTGGCCATGCCGCTGTTCCACGTCGGCGGCTCGTCGTACGTCCTGTTCGGGATCCACGACGGCATCCCCAGCGTGATGACCCGCGAGCCCGACGCGGCCTCGCTGGCCGGCGCGATCCTGGCCGGCGCCAACCGCACCTTCCTGGTGCCCGCCGTCCTCGCGCAGGTGCTGCAGGCCGGCCCCGACGCGATCAAGCTGTTCGGACTGCTCAAGACCTACACCTACGGCGCCGCACCGATGCCGCCCCCGCTGCTGCGCGCCGCGATGGAGGCCTGGCCCGACACCGACTTTATCCAGGTCTACGGACTCACCGAGGTCGCCGGCGTCGCCACCCACCTGATGCCCGAGGACCACCGCACCGCCGAGTCCTCCGGCCACCCGGAGCGACTGGTGTCCGCCGGCAAGCCGCTGCCGGAGTGCGAGGTCCGGATCGTCGACCCCGCATCCCTGACCGACGTGGGGGTGGGTGAGCACGGAGAGATCTGGCTGCGGACCCCGCAGCTGATGAAGGGCTTCCTCAACAAGCCCGAGGCCACCGCCGAGGTGATCACCGACGACGGCTGGTTCCGCACCGGCGACATGGGCCACGTCGACGAGGACGGCTACGTGTTCGTCTCCGACCGGCTCAAGGACATGATCATCACCGGCGGCGAGAACGTGTACTCCCCCGAGGTCGAGCGGGTCCTCTCCGAGCACCCCGGCGTCCTCGAGGTCGCGGTGATCGGCGTACCCGACCCGACGTGGGGCGAGTCGGTCAAGGCCGTCGTCGCGCTCAAGGAGGGCGCGGACGCCACCGAGGTCGAGCTCATCGAGTGGACCCGCGAGCGGCTGGCGCACTTCAAGGCGCCCAAGTCCGTCGACATCATCACCGCGCTCCCCCGCAACCCCACCGGCAAGATCCTCAAGCGCGAGCTGCGCAGGCCGTACTGGCAGGAGCAGGAGCGCCAGGTCTGAGCCCGGCCCGCGTGGTTCGCCGGGGGCGCTGTAACACGCTGTCCACCAGGCTGGTCGGCGCTTTTCCGCAGCGGAGAGGCTCTTCGAGGGGCTTTCCTGCTGACAGCCGTCGCCCAGTCGTGCGGACAGCGTGTTACAGCTCAGGCGTGAGCCTCACGGCGACCACGTCGGAAGGACCGGCCCCCGTCGTACGACGACGCGCGGCTTGGCATGGCGGGGGCGGAACTGCGCGAGATCGGTCGCGTCCGCACCGAACCGGGAGCAGGTGTCGAGGAACTCCCGACGACAGCGCTCCAGCGCGATCTGTCGCCGACGTCCGAAGAAGTCCCTCCACGTCAGCCGCGACACGCCTGTCTTGAACCCGGTCACGAAGTCCTGACGCAGTTTCTCGTCCCAGAGCACGTCCTCTGGATCCTTCACGGCGAAGCCGCCGGCGCCCACCGAGCGCAGCTTCGACCTGCCGTCGATCTCGAAGAAGTGCCGTCCCAGACGCAGGTCGCACCACACGGTCCGGCCCTCCGCCGTGAGCCCGAACTGTGGCTGAGGTACGCCGTAGCCGAGCTGGCTGACGAGGTCCCGGCCGAGCGTCTCGGCGACCGAGTCCGTGAGCGGGGACGCGGACGCGATGACATCGCGCACCACGGTGACGTTCGGCCACGACGTCATCGAGCTCGCCGCCCGTTCGAGATCGACGAGCGTCGCGCCTGCGCGGAGGGCGGAGTCAGCAGCGACCAGGCCTTGCAGGTAGCCGTGCTCGCGAGCGATGTCGAGGCTGGTCCGCGAGGGGTCGAGGACGGGCACCCCGTCGATCTCGACGACCTGGCCCGGCTCGAACGGCGCCAGGTGATGCTTGACGCCATGGCGCAGGTGAGCGCCGACGATGCCGGGACGGCCGATGTGCGTCACCGGCTCGGGCTCACGAAGCACGTCGAGCTGCTGGACGAGCGCTGAGGAGTGGTGGGACATCACATGCGGGTCGTCGACGCGCAGACTGTCGGCCCGGTCCGTGAGCACCCTGAGGTGGGGGTAGGTGGTGAGCGAGGAGACGTACGCCGCTTCGGCGTACACCCCTCGCCGGACGGCGATCCACGTCCCTGCGCGAACGAGGCTGTCGATCCGGTGGCCGAGCATGCCGGCACCGATCGCCTGACGCCTGGTGATCAGGCCCCACTGCGCGCTCATCAGCGCGCCCACCCGAGCATTCATGCGAAGACGATCAGCCGTCCGCCTTCCCTCCGGCGACCCCGAGCCCACCGCCTGTGGACGACCCTCGCCTGCGTGCCGGCTGTGGATGCTCGCGGTAGCGATGCGCACGTGCCGGGACGGGTGATGTAACACGCTGTCCATACGTCTGGTCGCCCGCTGTCAGCAGAAAACGGCCGCCACAGCGCTCCGATCAGCTGATTCGGGCCAGGTTGTCGGGTGGACAACGTGTTACAGCGGTCGGGCCAGCCGCGCCCCACCCCCGCGACGCACCGGCCTCTCACCGGAACTCCTCACCCCGTCCTCAGCCGGATCACAGGGACCGCTCGCACAGTGGGTGACATGACCCAGGCCCTGCCCCCGATTCCGCCGACCCCGCCGGTTCCTCCCGCTCCGCCCGCGTTCCCGCCCCCCTCCTTCGAGAGGGCGCCGGCCCCACACCGGCGACCGAGGCGGGCCGGGTTCGCGGTCGCGGTGCTGACCGGCGCCCTGGTCGTCGGGGGTGGGGCCGGGGTCGCCACCGCGGCGCTCTACGACAGCTCCCAGGGCGGCTCCGGCAGCGCCGGCGGCTCGTCGTCGCTGCCGGTCGTCGACAACGGCAACCGGCCCGCGGCCACGGGCAGCGTGGAGTCCGTCGCGTCGACGGTGCTGCCGTCCGTGGTGGCCCTCGGCGTCAGTGGCGGCGGCTCGGCCGGCAGCGGCTCGGGCGTCATCCTCGACACCGACGGGCTGATCCTCACCAACGACCACGTGGTCACCTTGGGCGGGCAGATCCCGGCCGACCAGGCCGAGGTGACCGTGTCGTTCAACGACGGCAAGAAGGTGCGGGCCACCGTCGTCGGCACCGACCCGCTCACCGACACCGCCCTGGTCAAGGTCGACGGCGTCTCCGACCTGAAGCCGATCACCATCGGCAAGTCCAGCAACCTCGACGTCGGAGAGCAGGTCGTGGCGATCGGGTCGCCCTTCGGCCTCGACGCCACGGTCACCAGCGGCATCGTCAGCGCGCTCGACCGGCCGGTCGAGGTCGCGCGCGACGCCCAGGGCAATGCCACGGCGTATCCCGCCATCCAGACCGACGCGGCGATCAACCCCGGCAACAGCGGCGGGCCGCTGGTCAACATGGACGGCCAGCTGGTCGGCATCAACGCCTCGATCCGCTCCACCTCCTCGGGCCAGGGCGCCGAGTCGGGCTCGATCGGCCTCGGCTTCGCGATCCCGATCGACGAGGTGCTGCCGATCATCGACCAGCTCAAGGCCGGGGAAACCCCGACCCATGCCCGGCTCGGCATCCAGGTCGCCGACGTGGCCGGTACGGCGGGCTCCAGCGACACCACGCTCAGCGGCGCCCGCATCGCCTCCATCGAGAAGGGCTCCGCCGCCGAAGACGCCGGCCTGAAGCAGGACGACGTGATCACCTCGATCGACGACCACCGCATCGACGGCAGCGAGTCGCTGATCGCGACGATCCGCTCCTACCGCCCCGGCGACGAGGTCAAGGTGACCTACCTGCGCGGCAGCAAGGAGAGCAGCACCGAGCTGAAGCTCGGCTCGGACGGCTAGGGGATCCTAGGAGCCGCCGCCACCGGCCTTGCGGCGGTGCATCTTCGGAGCGCCGCCGACCACCTCGGAGCCGTGCGCCTTCTCCTTGGTCGGGCCGTCGGCGTGCACGCCCTGCTCCTTGTGGTTCTTGCGGTCGAGGGCCTCGCGCATCTTGGCCTTGAGGTCGTCGTTGGCGCCGTTGGCAGTCATGGTGGTCCTTCCGCAGCGGTGGGGGTGACTCCCCCACCGTCGCATCCAGGTGCCCGCGAGCCAAGGCATTAATGGCTCGCGTCGCTCACCGGACCCGCGCCACCCGGCCCTCGTCCCAGACCGGGCCGTCGGACTCGTAGACCGTGCCGTCGGCCCCGAAGACGCAGAACCGGTCGAACCCGCGGGCGAACCAGCGGTCGTGGGTGACCGCGACGACGGTGCCGTCGAAGGCGGCGAGACCCTCCTCGAGAGCCTCCGCGGACTGCACGTCGAGGTTGTCGGTCGGCTCGTCGAGCAGCAGCAGGGTGGCGCCGGAGAGCTCGAGCAGCAGGATCTGGAAGCGGGCCTGCTGACCGCCGGACAGCGACTCGAAGGGCTGCTCGGCGCTGGCGGCGAGCTCGTAGCGGTCGAGCACCCGGCTGGCCGCCTCGCGGCCCATCCCCTGCCGGCCGTTGGGCACGCCGTCGCCGCGGTGCAGGATCTCGACCAGGGTGCGACCGGTCAGCTCGGGGTGCTCGTGGGTCTGCACGAACCAGCCGGGCCGCACCCGCGCGCCGAGCCGGGCCCGGCCGGAGTGCGCGACCGGCGCGATGGGGACGTCGCCCACGGGCCGGTGCTCGACGTCGGGGTCGCTGCCGCCGGCCGCCAGCAGGCGCAGGAAGTGGGACTTGCCGGAGCCGTTGGAGCCGAGCACGGCGAGCCGGTCGCCGTACCAGACCTCGAGGTCGAACGGCTTCATCAGGCCGGTCAGCTCGAGGTCCTCGCACACGACCGCGC
Source organism: Nocardioides nitrophenolicus (assembly GCF_016907515.1). Taxonomy (NCBI): domain Bacteria; kingdom Bacillati; phylum Actinomycetota; class Actinomycetes; order Propionibacteriales; family Nocardioidaceae; genus Nocardioides; species Nocardioides nitrophenolicus. Next base: position 4,030,572 of record NZ_JAFBBY010000001.1, on the reverse strand, counting down.
GCTTGCCGGTGCGCGCGCCGGACAGCCGCATCGTGACCTGCTGCTCGCGCGGCTGCTCGGTCGGCGGGCCGGCCTCCTCGAACTTGCGCAGCCGGGTCTGCGCCGCGCGGTACTGCGAGGACATGCCGTCGTTGTACTCCGCCTTGACCTTCAGCCGCAGCACCAGCGCCTTGATCTTGGCGTGCTCCTCGTCCCAGCGCCGGCGCAGCTCGGCGAAGCGGGCGAACCGGTCCTTCCTGGCCTCGTGGTACGACGTGAACCCGCCCGGGTGGGTCCAGACGCTGTTGCCCCCGCCGCCCGCGCCGAGCTCGACGGTGACGACGTGGGTGGCGGCGTTGGCGAGCAGCTCGCGGTCGTGGCTGATGAACAGGATCGTCTTGTCGGAGGCGGCGATCCGCTGCTCCAGCCAGATCTTCCCGGGGACGTCGAGGAAGTTGTCGGGCTCGTCGAGCAGCAGCACCTCCTCGGGCCCGGCGAGCAGGTACTCCAGCACCAGCCGCTTCTGCTCGCCGCCCGAGAGGGTGCGCAGCTCGCGGTACTTGGCCCGGTCGTAGGGCAGCGCCAGCGCCTTGACCGTGCAGACGTCCCAGACCACCTCGACGTCGTAGCCACCGGCGTCGGCGTACTCCGCGAGCGCGTGGGCGTAGGCCAGCTGGGTGGCCTCGTCGTCGGTGTCCATCAGCGCGAGCTCGCAGCGGTCGACCTCGGCGGCGGCCTTCCGGACCCGCTCGGGGGCGAGCGAGAGGAGCAGGTCGGCGATCGTCGGCTCCTCGCCGAGCCCGCGGTCGACCATCTGGCGCATCACTCCCAGCCCGCCCGAGCGGGTGACCGCGCCTGCGTGGGGCGTCAGGTCACCGGTGATGATCCGGAACAGCGTCGTCTTGCCCGCGCCGTTGGCGCCGACGAGCGCGACCTTGGCGCCCTCGCCGACCCGGAACGACACGTCGTCGAGCAGCACCCGCCCGTCGGGCAGCTCGTACCGGACGCCGGCGACCTCCACATGACCCACGAGGGTCGATTCTCCGCGACGAGGCCGCCGGCTGGCGAGCGGTTTAGCTCCGGTTCAGGCCCGCCGCTCCAGCATCGGCACCCGCGAGCGGGTGCAGGCCGCCGTGATCAGCGCCGCGAGGATCGGAACCCCGAGCCCCACGCCCACGAGGTTCGCCCACGGCACCGTGAACGACGACGCTCCGAAGGTCGCGCGCAGTGCGTAGGACACGAAGCTGCCGAGGACCACCCCGACCAGCGCGCCGACCCCCGAGATGACCAGGGCCTGCGCGCCGGCCAGGCGGCGGCGTACGGCGGGATCGGCTCCCACCGCCGACAGGGTCGCCAGCTCGCGCCGGCCCTCGGCCGCCGAGAGCGCGACCGCGATCGCGACGCCGATCAGGGTGACCAGCGCGGCCAGGCCGCCGGTGACCAGGAGGGCGAGCCCGCTCTCGGAGTGGTAGGGCCGCTCCACCGACGCCGACGCGCGATGGCCCTCCGCAGCGGCCCGGAGGCCGGCCCGGACCTGGCCCTTCGTCGCGTCCGCGTCGAAGGTGACGAAGCGCTGGGTCGGCACCACCACGAGCCCGTTGGCCTGCGCCGTCTCGGGGCTCATCAGCACCCCCGGCATCGACGCATAGGCCGTCGGCGCCTCGACCACGCGGGCCGGCAGCGAGAGCCTCGGGATGTCCTTCTCCTCCACGACGCCGTCGCCGTCGCCGTCCGCGAGCCCCTCGAGGTCGGCGGTGACCCGGCCGTCACCGCCGACCAGGCCGGGCAGGAGCGCCAGCACCTCGCCGTCGGCGAGCGCGGCGGTCTCGGCGGCGCTCAGGTCGCGCCCGAGGACGGCCCGGGCGAGCGCGGGGTCCGCGAGCGCGGCCGAGCCGCCGACGCCGTAGCTCACGCAGCTGTCCGGACAGGCGGCACCGCCGCTGAACCACACCTGCTCGACGGCCGGCCCGCCCTGCTCCTGCTGCGCACCCGGGTTCGGGTAGCCCAGCTCGCCGGCCGGGAGCGCGGTCCCGTCCGGCAGCGCCGCGGCCGCCCGCTGCGCCGCCTCCTCGACGGTCGCCGGCACCTCGTCCGGGTCGACATAGGTCGGGTAGACCTGCATCACGCCCGGCGGCAGGCTCGGGATCCAGGCCTCCTGGTCACCGCGCACGCTGCCGGCGATCGCGAACGCCGCGACCACGGACCCCGCCACGGCGAGCATGATCGCGCTCGCCGCCGGACCGGTGCGGTGGCGGTGCCGGTCGGCGTCGCGCAGGGCGATCCGGCCGGCCAGCGGCAGTCGGGCGCCGAGCCGGCCCAGCCGGCCGATGAGCACCGGCATGGCCAGCACCAGGCCGGCGATGGCGAGGACGGCACCCATCAGGACGAGCGCGACCGGGATGGTCGGGCTGGGCGCGGACACGTAGTTGCCGGTCTGCTTGGCCATGGCCAGCGCGGCGGAGTACTCCCGGAAGTCGTCGGCCATCTGCGCGCTGCCGACCAGGGCCAGCACGGCGCCGGCCAGGATGCCCGCGAGGCCGAGGAGCCCGGCGCGCCGCGAGCGGGCCCCGGTGATCCGGAACCGACCGGACAGGGCGTCGAGCGGCTGCTGACGCGACGCGCCGATGGCCGGCACCACCGCCGCGAGCACGCCCGAGAGGATGCCGACGACCACGGCGATGAGCACCTCGGGGCCGAACCGGAAGACGGGCAGCACCGAGCCGTTGAGCCACTCCCACAGCGGCCAGCCCAGCCAGGCGACCAGGAAGCCGACCGCGACCCCACCCGTCGTACCGATCACGCCGAGGGTGGCCCCCTGCACCAGCAGCACGGCGCGCAGTTGGCGGGGCGAGGCACCGCCCGCGTTGATCAGGCCCATCTCGCGCACCTGCTTGCGGGCGCCCACCGCGAAGGCGGCGCCGGCCAGCAGGATCACCTCGAGCAGCCCGAGGCCGACGATCAGGGTGGTGAGCGCGGCTCCCCGCAGCTCGTCGTAGGTCAGCGACGGCTCGTCCCAGGTCTGGTAGCGGTCGGGGTGCAGGTAGGTGTCGCGCGAGTACAGCAGCACGCCCCGCTCGGCGAGGGACGGCGCCAAGGCGTTGGCGTCGACGCCGGCCGGCAGGTCCACGAGGTACGTGGGCCGGCCGGGCTCCCACACGTAGCCGTCGGCATTCGGGACGGGCGGGACGAGATCCTGCCCGGACTGGGCGTAGGCCGCCTGACAGGAGCGGCACTGCTCGTCGCGGACGATCCCGCTGACGCGCAGCCGGATGCCGCTGAGGTCGTCGGTGACGGTGTCGCCCGCCCCGGCCTTCAGGCCCTCGGCGGCCGCCTCGGTGAGGACCACCTCCCCCGCCTTCGGGTAGCTGCCCTCGCGCAGCTGAAGCCGGTCCGGCTGGAGCCGCGACGGCAGGGTGGCGTACTGGAGCGGCAGCTCCTCGACGTCCGAGCCGCCCAGCACCTGCAGGAGCAGCCCGGACCCCGACCCGTCCTCGTCGTCCTGCTCGAGCACGGTGCCGTGGGGCAGCAGCGCGGCGACGTCGACGCTCGCCGGGTCTCTCGTCACGGCGTCATCGTCGTAGGCGTAGCCCTCCCACTCCGTCCCCTGCCGGAAGTCCTCGATGGTGGGTTGGTCGGTCACCACGAGCTTGGCGTCGGCGTCGCCGAGCGCGAGATAGGCGGCGCGGGCCGGGGAGTCGCTGGAGCGGTAGAGCACGTCGCTGAACGTGGCCACCGCCACCGGCAGCCCGATCAGCAGCGCGATCAGGATCGACCGGGCCAGGTTGCGGCGGATCGAGCGCCGCGCCATCCGGCGAGCGGGCCGCCACACGCTCACGTCAGCGCCCCGAGGTCGAGGGCGGCGGGCGCGTCGGCGACGGTCTCGTCGACGATGGCGCCGTCGCTGATGAAGACCACCCGGTCGGCCCAGGCGGAGTGCCGCGGCTCGTGGGTGACCAGCAGGCAGGCGGCGCCCGCGTCGCAGCGCGCCCGCAGCAGCCGCAGCACGCCCTCACCGGTCTCGCTGTCCAGCGCGCCGGTCGGCTCGTCGGCGAGCACCAGGCGCCGCGGACCGATGAGCGCGCGGGCGATCGCGACCCGCTGCTGCTGCCCGCCCGACATCTCGTCGGGGAACCGGTCGGCGACCTCGCGCAGCCCGACCTCCTCCAGCGCAGCGAGCGCGTCGGTGCGCGCCTCGGCGGCGGCGACGCCGTCGAGCTCCCGGGGCAGCGCGATGTTCTCGGCGGCGGTCAGCGACGGCACCAGGTTGAGGTCCTGGAAGACGTAGCCGATCGAGCGCCGCCGCAGCCGGGCCAGGTCCTTGCGGGAGAGTCCGGAGAGGGACTGGCCCTCGACCAGGACGTCGCCGGTGCTCGGCGCGTCCAGCCCACCGGCCAGGTGCAGCAGCGTGCTCTTGCCCGAGCCGGACGCGCCGCGGACCGCGACCAGCTCGCCGGGCGCGACGCTCAGCGACGCGCCGTGCAGCGCGGTCACGAGGGTCTCGCCCACGCCGTACACCTTGCCTGCGTTGCGAAGTTCCAGGACGGGGTTGGCGGTCACTGGACGGCCTCCTTCTCGGGGATCTGAACGGTTCGGGCCTTGCGGAGCCGGGCTTCACAGCGGTCGAGCCAGCTGACCTCGGCCTCGACGGCGAAGATCAGCGAGTCGATGACCATCACCCGGGCCAGGTCCTCGTCGGGGACCGACGCCTTGGCGCGGGTCAGGGACTGCAGGGAGCTCATCGCCTGGCGGCGCTGGGCCTGGACCACCTCGCGCGCCTCGACGCCGGGGGTGTTCACGGCCATCGCCAGCTTGATGGCGAGCTCGTCGCGCGGGCGCGACTCCTGCGCGATCGGCGAGCGGAACCAGCCGGTCAGCTCCTCACGACCGGCCGGGGTGAGCGCGTAGACCACGCGCCCGTCGTCGTCCGGCACCCCGTCGGCCTCGATCTGGCCGCCCTTCTCCAGGCGCTGGAGGGTCGAGTAGACCTGCCCGATGTTCAGCGGCCAGGCCGACCCGGTCGTGGCCTCGAACTCGGCCTTGAGCTGGTAGCCGTACTTCGGGCCCGGCGCCAGGAGCGCCAGGAGACCGTGCTTGATGGACATAGGTACGGAGTATGCATACGGCGTATCCATCTGTCCAGCGACACGGCGCGTCGCCTCCGTGACAGCGTGCTGCGAAGATCTCGCCATGGAGTGGATCGACCTGCTGGAGACGACGACCGGCCGGTTCGCGGAGGTGCTCGCCACGGGCGACCTCGCCGCGCCGGTGCCGACCTGTCCGGGCTGGACCCTGGCCGACCTCGGCGAGCACACCCGCTGGGTGCACGCCTGGGCCACCCACGCCGTCGTCGAGGGCTCCCCCGACGGCGACAGCCCCGCTCCCGGGCCCGGGCGCGAGGTCCTGGTCGCCGGCTACCGGGCGGCGGCGAGCGGCCTCGTCGACGTCCTGCGTCGCACCCCGCCGGACGCGCCGGCCTGGACCTTCGGCCCCGAGAAGGTGGCCGGGTTCTGGCCGCGGCGCCAGGTCCACGAGGTCACCATGCACCTCTACGACGCGCTCGGCTCCCAGGACCGCACCCGCGAGTGGCAGCCGGGCCCCGAGCTCGGCTGGGACGGCGTGGAGGAGGTGGCGAGCCTGTTCTACCCGCGTCAGGTGCGACTCGGCCGCAGCGAGCCGCTGACCGCGCCGGTGCGCGTGGTCGCCACCGACCTCGACCGCTCGCTCGTGCTCGAGCCGGACGCGGCCGGGAAACCGGTCGAGCTGGCCGCACCGGCCACCGACCTGCTGCTCCAGCTCTGGGGGCGGCTGCCCGCGAGCGGACCAGCGGCGGACGTGCTGGCGGGGGCGCGGATCACCTCCTGAGGCGGACGGGGCAGAGCCGCCCCTCAGTCCGCGACGAAGCGGGCGTCGACCTCGGCGCTGACCTCGATGTCCTCGGGTGCCAGCTCCAGCTCGGCGCCGCCCCCGCTGTCCTTGGCGGCCATCCGCATGAACCCGGCCGGTCCGCCGCCGCCCATCGGGGAGATGCCCTGGCTGAGCATGCCGGCGTCGGCCACCGCGACGGGGCGGACCTGGCCGAGGCCGAGCGCGTCGGCGTACTCCTGGGCCCGGCGGACGGCGTCCTGCACCGCGTGGGTGCGCACGGCGCGCTCCAGCTCGACCCGCCGCGCCTCGGTCAGCGCCCACTCGACGCCGTCGAGGCGGAAGCCGTCGGCCGAGCTGACCAGCCGGCCCACCCAGGTGGCGAGCCGGGCGAAGTCACGGAACTTGACCCGCACCCCGACGCTGGCGTGGTGGACGAGCGGGAGCTGCTTGCCGTCCTTGTTCCACGGCCGCTGCGCCCAGGTCCGCACCTGCTGGGTCGACCACCAGGTGACCGGTCCCTGCGCCGGGTCGTGGAGTTCCTGGATCGAGGCCCGCACCGCGTCGAGGTCGCCGGCCACCCGGTCGTACACCGGCTGCAGTGCCGGGCCCTGGAAGGCCAGCGTGACGTGCGCGGTGCCGCGCTCGGGCGACTGGAAGGCGGAGTGCGACCCGCGCACCGTGAACTCGGTCGGCATGGCGCCACTGTAGGAGACGGCGCCTCACCCACGACGGGTCTCGAGGACCCGGAACCCCTTCGCGCTGGCGATCCGGCCGGTCGGGAAGCCCTGCTCGCCCAGCCAGCGCTGCAGCGAGTCGGCGCCCAGGTTCTTGCCGACCACCAGCACCGCGCGGCCCTCGGGCGCGAGCCGCGGCAGCCAGGTCAGCAGCAGCTCGTGGAGGGCAGCCTTGCCGATCCGGATCGGCGGGTTGGACCAGATCTCGTCGTACGTCGCCGCGGGGTCGACCTGGTCCGGGGTCGTCGCGCTGAACCGCTCCCCCAGGCCCAGCGAGGCGGCGTTCTCGTTGGCCAGCAGGACGGCGCGCTGGTTGACGTCGACCGCGGTGACGGTGGCGGCGGGGGCCGCGACGGCGCAGGCGAGCCCGATCACGCCGTACCCGCAGCCCAGGTCCAGGATCCGCCCGCCGGTGGGCGGCTCGGTCTCGCGGAACAGGACCGAGGTACCGATGTCGAGGCGGCCCTGGGCGAACACGCCGGAGCCGCTGACCAGGCGCAGCCGGTGGCCCCAGACCTCGGCCTCGACGGGGGCGCGCTGGAAGGCGACCGCCGGGTCGGCGGAGAAGTAGTGCTCGTCGCTCACCGCTGCGTCTCCTCGGCCGTACGACGGGCGGCGGTCTGCGCCACCCGCGCCGCGAGCCCGGCGGCGTCGGGATAGGCGACCTCCTCGAGGGTCAGCCCGTGCGCCGGCACCACGACCACCCCCTGGTCGCGCCGCCGCCCGGTCAGGATCTCGACCGCCCACGCCGGGTCCTGCCGGCCCTCGCCGATCGCGATCATGCAGCCGACCAGGGCCCGCACCATCGAATGACAGAACGCGTCGGCCTTGACGTGCCCGACGACGAGCCCGTCGTCGGTCCGGCTCCAGCCGAACTCCAGCAGGGTGCGGATGGTCGTCGCGCCCTCCCGGTGCTTGCAGAACGCGGCGAAGTCGTGCAGCCCGACCAGCGAGCCCGCCGCCTGGTCCATCGCGGCGACGTCGAGCCGGCGCGGCCAGAACAGCACGTGGTTGCGGGTCAGCGGGTCCACCCGCTCCGGGTCGTCGACGATCCGGTACGCATAGCGCCGCCACAGCGCCGCGAAGCGCGCGTCGAAGCCCTCGGGCGCCGCACTGATCCGGCGTACCCGCACCGTCTTGTCGAGCACCCCGTTCACCCGCCGCGCCAGTACGTCGAGCTGGGTGACCTGGCGCGCCGCCGTCGGCGAGCCCTCCTCGGGATCCTCCGGCACGTCCACGTGCACGACCTGCCCGCGCGCGTGCACCCCCGAGTCGGTCCGGCCCGCGCAGGTCACCCGCAACGAGCCGACCGGGAGTCGCAGCACCGTCGTCAGCGCCGAGGTCAGCTCGGCCTGCACCGTGCGCAGCCCGGGCTGCGCCGCCCAGCCCCGGAAGTCGCCGCCGTCGTAGGCGAGGTCGATCCGCAGGCGCACCGGGCAAGCCTATGCGTCCGCGCCGGCCAGCTCCGCACGGGTCGGCGGGTCCGCACCCACCCGGCCGACGGTGACGGCCGCGGCGCGGGCGGCGTGGGTGAGCGCGGCGCTCCACTCGTCGGGCCCGAGCGCGGCGAGGCGGGAGCGGGCGTCGGCGCCGAGCAGCGGCCACAGGTGGTCGAGGAGAGCGGCGGCGAAGGTGTCGCCGGCGCCGATGGTGTCGACGACGGCCGCCGGCGTGGCGTGGACGCCGCCCGTGGACCAGTCGGGCCCGGAGCAGGCGTGCCAGGAGGCACCCTCGCCGCCGTGGGTGACGACGACGGCGACCGGCCCGCCGGGGAGGGCCAGCAGGGCGGCGGCGGACTCGCCGACGGACCGGTCGGGCCAGAGCGCGAGCAGGTCCTCGTCGGACGCCTTCACCAGCGTCGAGACGGCGGCGGTGCGCAGCACCCGGTCGAGCACCTCGCGGCGGGTGCCGGTGATCGCCGGACGCAGGTTGACGTCGTAGGTGAGGCAGGTGGTCGGCGCGATCCGCTCGACCACCGCGAGCACGTCGTCGGCGCCGGGGTCGAGCAGCGGCGCCAGCGAGGTCACGTGGACGACGTGCGCCGTCGCGTCGGGGAGCGCGGGCAGCCGCCACCCGATGTCGAAGGTGTACGACGCCGCACCGGTGGCGTCGATCACCGCCTCCGCACGGGGCGTGGCCGCCAGCACGCACGGATCCCCGGCGAGCTCCACCCCGGCGGTGGCGAGGTGGCGGGCGATCCGGGCGCCGGCCGGGTCGTCGGCGTACGCCGTGGCGAGGCGGACGGGCCTGCCCAGCCGGGCCAGGGCGACGGCGGTGTTGACCGCGGAGCCGCCGGGCCGTTCGTCGCCGTGGACCACGTCGAGCACGGATTCGCCGATCACGAGCGCCGTCGCCGTCATGTCGACACTGTCCCATAGGCTCGCGGCCGTGGCCCTCGAGACATCACTGGAGAAGCCGGCTCCGGTCCGCGCGATCGCGAACGCGCTCGCCGGCTGGATCGACCGGCTCGGCGCGGTGTGGGTCGAGGGTCAGGTCACCCAGATCAGCCGGCGGCCCGGGCTGGCGACGGTCTTCATGACGCTGCGCGACTCGGTGGCCGACATCTCGGTGCCGGTCACCTGCTCACGGGTGATGTTCGACGGCCTCCCCACGCCGGTGACCGAGGGCGCGAGCGTCGTCATCCACGCCCGGCCGTCCTACTACGCCAACCGCGGCAGCCTCTCGCTCAACGCCCGCGAGATCCGGATGGTCGGCCTCGGCGAGCTGCTCGCGCGGCTGGAGCGGCGCCGCCAGCTGCTGGCGGCCGAGGGCCTGTTCGCCCAGGAGCGCAAGCGCCGGCTGCCCGCGGTCCCCCGCCGGGTCGGCCTGGTCACCGCCCCCAACTCCGCGGCCGAGCGCGACGTCCTCGACAACGCCACCCGGCGCTGGCCCGCGGTCTCCTTCACGACGGCCTACGCCGCCATGCAGGGCCAGCGCTCGGCCGAGGAGGTGATCGAGGCCGTCCGCCGGCTCGACGCGGACCCCGAGGTCGACGTCATCGTCGTGGCCCGCGGCGGCGGCTCGGTCGAGGACCTGCTGCCCTTCTCCGACGAGGGCCTGATCCGCGTCGTCGCCGCCGCCCGCACTCCCGTGGTCTCGGCGATCGGCCACGAGCCGGACTCGCCGCTGCTCGACCTGGTCGCCGACGTCCGCGCCTCCACCCCCACCGACGCCGCCAAGCTGATCGTGCCCGACATGGCGCAGGAGCGGCTGATGGTCGACCGGGCGCGCGACGCGCTGCGCCGCGCCGTCCGCCATCGCCTGGACCGTGAGCAGGCCCAGCTCGACACGCTGCGCTCGCGGCCCGCCCTCGCCCATCCCGGCAGCCTGGTCGACACCCGCCTCGACGAGCTCGACGACTGGCGCGCCCGGATCCGCCGTCAGCTGGAGTGGCAGCTCGACCGGGCCGCCGACGACCTCGACCACCGCCGCGCCCGGGTCCGGGCGCTGTCCCCGCTCGCCACCCTGCGCCGCGGGTACGCCGTCCTCCAGGACGCCGACGGCCATGTCGTCACCACCGTCGCCGGCGTCGCCGCGGACGCCGCCCTCACCGTCCGCGTCGCCGACGGGCGGATCCACGTCACCGCCACCACGACCGAGGAGATCCATGACTGACACCACGCCCCCGGACCCGAGCGAGGAGCTGTCCTACGAGGACGCGCGCGCCGAGCTGGTCGAGGTGGTCCGTCAGCTCGAGGCGGGTGGGACCACGCTCGAGGAGTCGCTCACGCTCTGGGAGCGCGGCGAGGCGCTGGCCACGGTGTGCCAGGGCTGGCTCGACGGCGCCCGGGCCCGGCTGGAGTCGGTGCTGGGCGAGGGCGACGACGAGGGCGAACACCAGGACTGAGGCTAGGGAGCCGCCGGCGTCCAGGACCAGACCTCATTGGTCCGGACCCCGGGCCAGTCCCGCCCGTCGTCCTGGCCGGTGACGACCACGAGGGTGTCGCCGGCCCAGACCGCGGGGCCCGGCCGCGCCGGTCCGTGCGCCGGCCGCGGGACCTCCCGCCAGCGTGCGGTCGCGTCGTCGTACAGGTAGCCGGAGCCGGCGACCAGGGGGCCGCCGTCGAGCGCGAACACCGGCCAGGAACCGGTGCCGGCGGCCGGCGGCGGTGGCGGATCGGGCAACGGCGACCAGGCGCCCGTGGCCAGGTCGAGCCGACCGCCGAAGGGCACCGGACGCCCGTAGTCGCCCGGGGGGTCGCCACCGCCGTCGCTGCTGTCGAGACTGAGCCCGATCAGCCGGTCGCCGACCACGGCCCAGGGCGCGCCGAGCTGTCCGCTGGGACCGAAGGTCCGCCACCCGCCGGTGGCGCGGTCGAGCAGCGCTGCCTCGACGTACGACGGGTTGGCACCGGCCCCGGGATCGGCGACGAGCTCGTGCGCGCCGAGGACCAGGCCCCGCGGCGTGCTGACGGCGCTGCGGTCGAAGGAGGGCCCCAGCGGGTCGTCCGGCAGCTCGGACCAGGTCTTCGTGGCGGGGGTCCAGACCAGGTCCGGACGCGCTCCGTTCTCGTCGCTGCCGCTCAGGAGCACCAGCCGGTCGCCGTCGGCGACCGGCTGGTACCAGGAGTCGATGCGGCGCGGCAGCGTCGTCCAGCGGTCCGCCGCGAGGTCGTAGACGAGGACGGCGCGGTCGACGACGACGAACAGCTCCGCGCCCACCAGCGCCCGCGGTGAGTACGCCGGAACAGGTCGCGGCGCGTCGGCGATCGGCCGCCAGGCACGGGTCGCCGGATCGAGCGCGGCGCCGTCGGCCGCCGCCTCGTTGGGCCGGGCGCAGTCGGCGGAGGGCGGGCAGGCCTCGCCGATGTCCCCTCCGATCGCGAGCACCTCGGCTCCGGTCCAGACCACCACCGGGCCATCGCGCTCGGCCAACGGGAGGTCGGGCAGGTGCGCCCAGGGGTCTGCGGTCGTCGCCGCCTCGCGGGGCGGCGGCGCGCCGTCGGGGCCGCAGGCCGCCAGCGCTGCCAGGCACAGCACGACGGCGGGCAGGAGGGATCGCCTCATGGTCCTGGGACGCGGCGCCCGCCCGATCGGTTGCACGCCCCGCTCGCGCTCAGCCGACCGGCGTCGTCACCAGGGAGTCGACGATCGCCCGCAGCTCCTTCGCCGGCGCCGAGCCGAACACCAGCACCGTCATCCCGTCGACCTCGGCGGCGTAGGCGGAGTCGCCGCCGGAGTCGCCGTACCCCTTCCACTCGCGGGCCACGGGGGCGGCGACGGTGGCGGGCACCGTGTAGCCGGGGCGGGTCTCGGTGCTCTCGTCGACCCACTGCGAGAGCATCGCGGTCACCGAGCTGTCCTCCTGGCGGACCGCGACGAACTTCTGGTCGTCGGTGAGCAGGCGGACCATGAACACCGGGCGCTCGCCCGGGGTGACGTCGACGCCGGTGGAGATCCAGCCCTTGGGGAGTGCGTCGGGGTAGACCGGGGTGAGCCCGGCCCGCTGGGCGTCCTGGACGGTCTCGAGGTAGTCGACCGCCTCGGGCTTGACCTCGAAGTCGGGGCGGAAGGCGCCCATGAAGTAGAGGAGTCCGCCGATCACGACGACGGTGACGACCAGCGAGGTCACCAGGCCCACCGCCGATCGCTGGTAACGGCCGGGACGCTCGGGCGGCTGTGACTGGCTCATGACGGGTCCAGTGTCCCAGCCGGGCCCACGAGACCGTCCGCAGCCCCAACGACGTACGCGTCTGCGTCAGATTCTTGGCCAAACAGTCGCAGATGCGACAGAGTGGCGGCCATGACCGACTACCGCGTCGCGGAGGCCGCCGAGCTGCTCGGCGTCTCGACCGACACCGTGCGCCGCTGGATCGACGCTGGGCGGGTCCCGAGCAGCACCCTCGACGGGCGCACCGTCATCCCCGGGGCCGACCTGGCCGCCCTCGCGGCCTCGCTCGTCGACGAGGCCGACCGCGACCGCACCCGCGCCGGCGAGGTCAGCGCCCGCAACCGGATGACGGGGATCGTCACCCGGGTCCTCGCCGACACGGTGATGGCCCAGGTCGAGATGGTCTGCGGGCCCTACCGGGTCGTGTCTCTGATGAGCGCGGAGGCCGCGGCCGAGCTGGGCCTCGAGCCCGGCGTGCGCGCGATCGCGTCGGTCAAGTCCACCACCGTCGTCGTCGAACGACCCGTCTCCCCGAGGAAGAACGCATGATGCCCACGACCCGCCGGATCCGCGTCGCCGCCGGCGCCGCCGTCCTGCTCGCGCTCCCGCTCACCGCGTGCGGCAGCGGTGACGACGAGGGTGGCCCGAGCGGTGCCGGCGGGAGGACCGAGCTCACCGTGTTCGCGGCCGCGTCGCTGACCGCGACCTTCGAGGAGCTCGAGAAGCAGTACGAGGCGGCGCACGGCGACGTCGACGTCAAGCTCTCCTTCGGCGGCTCCTCCGACCTCGTCGCGCAGATCACCGAGGGCGCCTCGGCCGACGTCTTCGCCTCGGCCGACACCGCCAACATGGACAAGCTCGTCGCGGCCGGTCTCGCCGAGGGCGAGCCGCGGGAGTTCGCGACCAACACGCTCGTGATCGCCGTACCGCCCGGCAACCCCGCCGGGATCAAGAGCCTCGCGGACCTCACGAAGAAGGACGTCAACCTGGTCCTGTGCCAGCCCGAGGTCCCGTGCGGCAGCGCGGCGCAGAAGGTGGCCGACGCCGCCGGGGTGAGCTTCCAGCCGGTCAGCGAGGAGCAGTCGGTGACCGACGTCCTCGCCAAGGTCGAGTCCGGCGAGGCCGACGCGGGCCTGGTCTACGTCACCGACGTCACCGCGGCCGGCGACAAGGTCGAGGGCATCGACTTCCCCGAGGCCGCGGGCATCGTCAACCACTACCCGATCGTCGCGGTCAAGGACTCGAAGCACGCCGACCTCGCCCAGCAGTGGGTCGACCTGGTGCTCGGCGACGGCCAGCAGGTGCTCCGGCAGGCCGGCTTCGGGGCGCCCGCCTCGTGAGTCGCACCCGGCACGTCGGCCTGCCGCGCTGGCTGTTCGGGCCCGCGCTGCTGGCCGGCGTGTTCGTGGTGCTCCCGGTCGCCGCGATGACGACCCGGATCGCCTGGGGCGACTTCCCCGCGCTCGTCACCTCCGAGGCGGCCCGCTCCGCGCTGTGGCTCAGCCTGCGCACCTCCGCCGCCAGCACGGCGCTGTGCCTGCTCCTCGGCATCCCGCTCGCGACGGTGCTGGCCCGCAGCGAGGCGCGCTGGCTCGGCGTACTGCGCTCGCTCGTGCTGCTTCCCCTGGTGCTGCCGCCCGTCGTCGGCGGCATCGCGCTGCTCTCCGCGTTCGGCCGCCAGGGCCTGCTCGGCAGCGAGCTGGAGGCGCTCGGGATCCGGATCGCGTTCACCTCGGTCGCGGTGGTGCTGGCCCAGACCTTCGTGTCGCTGCCCTTCCTGGTCGTCAGCCTGGAGGGGGCGCTGCGCACCGCCGGGGAGCGGTACGACGTCGTGGCGGCCTCCCTCGGCGCCCGGCCCACCACGGTGCTGCGCCGGGTCACCCTGCCGCTCGTGCTGCCCGGCCTGGCCTCGGGCGCGGTGCTCGCGTTCGCCCGCTCCCTCGGCGAGTTCGGCGCCACCATCACCTTCGCGGGCAGCCTCGAGGGCACCACCCGGACCCTGCCGCTGCTCATCTACAACCTCCGGGTCACCGACGCGGACGCGGCGGTCGCGATGTCGCTGGTCCTGGTCGTGGTGGCGGTGCTGGTGATCGGCCTGGTCCGGCCCCGGGCGGCGCTGTGAGCGCGCAGGTCGAGATCGTCGTCGCCGAGCGCGGGGTCGACGTCGCGTTCGAGGTGGCCGACGGCGAGACCGTCGCCCTGCTCGGCCCCAACGGCGCCGGCAAGTCCACCACCCTCGCGGCGCTCGCCGGACTGCTCCGCCCCGACGGTGGCCGGGTGCTGCTCGACGGCCGGGAGCTGACCGGCCCGGGCCGCTGGGTCGCGCCGCACGCCCGTCGTACGGCCCTGCTGGCGCAGGACCCGCTCCTCTTCCCCCACCTCTCGGTGCGCGAGAACGTCGCCTTCGGTCCGCGCAGCACCGGCGCCGGGCGGCGCGCCGCCCACGCCACCGCCGAGCACTGGCTCGCCGAGGTCGACGCCACCGAGCTCGCCGAGCGCCGCCCGGCCCAGCTCTCCGGCGGGCAGGCGCAGCGGGTGGCCGTGGCCCGGGCCCTGGCCGCCGAGCCCCGGCTGCTGCTGCTCGACGAGCCGATGGCCGCCCTCGACGTGGCGGTCGCGCCCGCGCTGCGGACCCTGTTCCGCCGGGTGCTCGCCGAGCGCACCACCGTGCTCGTCACCCACCACGTGCTCGACGCCCTGCTGCTCGCCGACCGGGTCGTCGTCCTCGACGGGGGCCGCGTCGTCGAGCAGGGCGCCACCGCCGACGTGCTGTCCCGGCCCCGCAGCGGCTTCGCCGCCCGGTTCGCCGGGCTCAACCTGGTGGCCGGCACCGCCACCCCCGACGGCGTACGACGTGGCGACGGGGTGGTCGTCCACGGCACCCCGGGCGCTCCCCCGCCGGTCGCCGGGGCCGAGGCGGTCGCGGTGTTCCGGCCCTCGGCGGTCGCCGTGCACCGCGAGCCGCCAGGCGGCAGCCCGCGCAACGCGCTCGCGGTCACCGTCACCGAGCTGGAGCCGATCGGCGACCTGATCCGGGTCCGGGCCGGCGACCTCGCGGCCGACGTCACCGTCGCCTCGGCCGCCGAGCTGGAGCTGGCCCCCGGCGTACCCGTGACCTTCGCGGTGAAGGCCACCGAGGTCGACGTGTACGCCCGTGCGGTCCACGCCCGATAGGGTTCGCCCTATGAACGACGCCCTCAGCGTGGAGCCGCCCGCCCCCGACCGCAACCTCGCCCTCGAGCTGGTGCGCGTCACCGAGGCGGCCGCGATGGCGGCCGGGCGCTGGGTCGGCCGTGGCGACAAGAACGGCGCCGACGGCGTGGCCGTGCAGGCGATGCGGGTGATGATCTCGACCGTCAGCATGAACGGCACCGTCGTCATCGGCGAGGGCGAGAAGGACAACGCCCCGATGCTCTACAACGGCGAGAACGTCGGCGACGGCACCGGCCCCGAGTGCGACGTCGCCGTCGACCCGATCGACGGCACCACCCTCACCGCGAAGGGCATGGCCAACGCGGTCGCCGTCCTCGCCGTCGCCCCGCGCGGCACCATGTACGACCCCTCCGCCGTCTTCTACATGGAGAAGCTGGTCACCGGCCCCGAGGCCGCCGAGGTCGTCGACATCCGCTACCCCGTCGCCGAGAACATCCACCAGGTCGCCAAGGCCAAGGGCTCCAACCCCTCCGACGTCACCGTCGTCCTGCTCGACCGCCCCCGCCACGCCCAGCTCGTCGACGAGATCCGCGCCACCGGCGCCCGGATCAAGTTCATCACCGACGGCGACGTCGCCGGCGCGATCATGGCCGCCCGCCCCGACACCGGCATCGACCTGCTGCTCGGCATCGGCGGCACCCCCGAGGGCATCATCGCCGCCTGCGCCATGAAGGCCATGGGCGGCACCATCCAGGGCCGACTGTGGCCCACCGACGACGAGGAGCGCCAGCGCGCCATCGACGCCGGCCACAACCTCGACCCCGACCACATCCTCACCACCGACACCCTGGTCACCGGCGACGACTGCTTCTTCGTCGCCACCGGCATCACCGACGGCGAGCTGGTCCGCGGCGTCCGCTACCGCGGCGGCGGCGCCGTCACCCAGTCGCTGGTCATGCGCTCGCGCAGCGGCACCATCCGCACCATCACCTCCGAGCACCAGCTCTCCAAGCTGCGGAGCTTCTCGGCCATCGACTTCGACTGAGTCGCCCCTCGGCCCCCGCGCCGGGTCGGGCCTCCTCGTCGCACCCGGCGTTCCGGTCGTGCCTGCGGCCGGAACGCGACCCAGATGCCGGGTACGACGCGCCACCGGACCCGCGCCGACCGACCTACGCCCCTCGCACCAGCTCCAGCAGCCTCGCCACATCCCCCACCGCGTCGGCGATCGGGTCCTCGTCGCCGACGGCCGCGCCGTACAGCAGCGCGGCGTCCAGCATCCGCACGACCAGCTCGAAGTCGGCCCCCTCGGCCACCGCTGACCACCCGCACCGGTCGAGCGTCTCCCGCAAGGCCGCGAGCAGGGCGGGGCGGGAGGCGGCCATGATCGGGCGGAGCTCGGGATCGGCGGTGGCGGCGAGCATCGGCCGGAGGCGGCGGGTGACGACGGCGGGGTCGAGGGCGGGGGCGTAGAGGACCTCCAGCAGCAGCTCCGCGGTACGCCGGGCGGAGCGGCCGCGGCGGGCGATGGAGCGGGCGTGCGCGGCGGCGGCGGTGGTCCGGACCTGCTCGGCGGCGGTGACGGCGGCGGCGTAGAGCTCCTGGCGGGTGGCGAAGTAGTAGCCCGCCGAGCCCGCGGGTACACCCGCGGCGGCCGCGACCCGTCGGTGGGTGACGGCGTCGGGGCCCTCCTCGATCAGCAGCCGGGCGGCGGCGTCGGCCATCGCCCGGGTGCGTTGCGCGCTGCGCGCCTGGACGGGGCGGCGGGGAGAGGCGGGCACGGCGCTCAGCCTACGCAGGCCCACCCGCCCGGAATATCTATACGCGCGTATAGGTTCTGCTCTTCGAGGGCCGAGATCCGGTCCCGTGTTCGACAGAGGTGCATCACGATGAGCAGCCTTGTGGCCCAGGAGGGCCTGAAGATCGACTGGGCGAACATGCCCACCTACAACACGATCATGGCCGTCGCCGTCGGCGCCGGACTGATCGGCCTCGTCCTGCTCGGCCGCGAGCTCCTGCGCGCCCCCGAGGAGGTCGAGCCCGACGGCTGGGCGCTGACCTTCGGCGTGCTCGGCGCGGTCCTCACGACGACCGGCCTGCACATGACGCTGACCTGGCCGCTCGCGGCCGGCGGCTTCCCGTTCGACAACATCATCTTCGGTGAGACCAGCCTCGGCTTCGGCGTCCTGCTCCTCGCCGCGGCGCTCTACCTGTGGAAGCGGGGCGCGGTCGCGCTCGCGGCCACCCAGCCGCTGCGGGCGCTCGCACGGGTGGCGCAGCCGATCACCGTCTTCGTCGGCGGCCTCGGCCTGAGCCTGGTCGCGATCGCGGTGGCCGGCATCAAGTACCAGCTCTTCGCCGCTCCCCCGCAGGAGCCGATCTCGGGTGAGTTCGCGGACCACCCGCTCGTCGAGGCGATCTTCATGTCGGGCCTGATCGGCATCGTCGGCCTCGGCGCCCTCGCCTTCGCCGTCCTGGTCAACCGCCTGCGCAGCACCGGTACGGCGGGCGTCTGGGCCCGGATCACCGGCTGGCTCTGGGCCGTCTCGGGTGTGCTCTTCCTGCTGTTCGGCGCGATGAACTTCTTCACCCACATCGGGCTGATCGTCAACACCATGTGACCCGCGGGCTCGGGTCTCACCGTCGTACCCGGCAGTCGGGTCGTGATTCAGGCGGAATCGCGACCCAGATGCCGGGTACGACGCACGTCCGGCACCACCAGCGCCCCCGCCACCACGTCCATCACCCGCGGGTCGAGCGCCATCCCGATGTGGGAGGCGCGGACCTCGACGGCGTGGCCGGCGGGGTCGATGCACGCCCGCCAGTCGACGATGCCGTCGCGGCGGGAGTAGATGTTGGTCATCGCGACGTCGGCGCGCAGCGGCTGCTGCGACTCGGTGAAGCTGAGGTGGGCGCACTCCCCCGCGACGCAGTCCTCGCTCATCAAGCCGGGCACGCCGGCGTCCGCGAGCCGGTTGAGCACCCGCACCCCGCGGGTGAGCACGGCATGGTGGGCGGCGGGCGCGCGCATCGGGCTGCCCATGGTGACGATGCCGGCGACCAGGTCGGGACGGCGCGCGGCGAGACCGCGGGCGATCATGCCGCCGAGGCTGTGGCCGACGATCTGGACCCGCGCGTCGCGGCGCTCGGCGATCTGCTCCAGCCGCTGCTCGAGCGCCAGCGCCGAGCCGAGCGTGCAGCCGACATTGGCGTGGATGTGGGAGCGATAGGTGCGGAAGCCCCGCGCACGCAGCTCGGCGGCCATCGCGGTAAGGGTCCAGTCGCCGGCGAGGAAGCCGGGGATGAGCAGCACCGGCTCGGCGACCCGGGTCGCCGATCGCCCCGCGAGCGGCGTACGACGGCGCACGCGTCGGGTCGCGCCACGACGGGCCGCGAACCGGCCCGCCTCGGTCACCAGACTGCCCTCGCGCAGCAGCGCGGCCAGCGCCGGGCGGCCGTAGCCGTCGGGCAGCAGCCAGGGCGCCAACGTGTTGCTCACGTCACAAACCCTACCCAGTTGAATCGACAACTAGTCGCAGGTTGTCAAACTGGATGTCATGTCCGCCTCCGACGAGCTGCTCGCCCCCGTCTCCGCCGAGATCGAGCTGTGCTACCAGACCTTCGGCGACCCGAGCGCCGAGCCGCTGCTGCTGGTCATGGGCCTCGGGGGCCCGATGACCTGGTGGGACGCCGAGCTGTGCGCCCAGCTGGCCGACGCCGGCTTCTACGTCATCAGGTACGACAACCGCGACACCGGGCGCTCCTCGCGCGCCGCGGGTCGGGTACGCCGGGCCGACCTGCTCCGCGCCTTCGTCGGGGCGCCCACCCGGGCGCCGTACTCGATGGCGGACCTGGCCGAGGACGCCTTCGGCCTGCTCGACCACCTCGGCATCGACGCCGCGCACGTCGCCGGCGTGTCGATGGGCGGGATGATCGCGCAGACCATGGCGCTGGCCGCGCCGGAGCGGGTGCTGAGCCTGAGCAGCATCATGTCGTCGACCGGCCGGCGCACGGCCGGGCGCCAGCACCCCAGCCTGCTGCCGACGCTGATCGCCGGGCGCGGACCCGAGCGCGAGGACTACATCCGCGGCAGCCTCGCGGTCTGGCGGATCATCGGCTCGCCCCGGTTCCCGCAGACCGAGGAGGCGCTGCGCAAGCGCGCCGGCGAGACCTGGGACCGCGGTGTGTCCCGCGCTGGGGTGCTGCGCCAGATGATGGCCGTGCTCACCCAGCCCGACCGCACCCGAGCGCTCGCGGGGGTCACCGCGCCCACCCTGGTCATGCACGGCCTGGCCGACCGCATGGTCCACGTGTCCGGCGGCCGGGCGACCGCGGCCGCCGTCCCCGGCGCGCGGGTGACCTTCATCGAGGGCTGGGGGCACGACCTCCCGGCCGCGCTGTTCCCCACCTTCACGGCGGCGATCCGCCGCAATGCGGACCGGGCGGCCCTCAGGCCTCGATCCGCAGGGCCTCGATCGGAGTGACCGTGACGGCGCGGCGGGCGGGGGCGCGGCTGGCGGCGAGCACGAGCACCACGCCGCAGACGGCGATCCCGGCCAGGACCAGCCATGGCACGCCCCACACGAAGCCCTCGGTCCCGAACCCGATCAGCGACTGGGCGCCGACCGAGCCGTAGACCAGCCCGAGCACCATCCCGAACGCGACCGCGGTCGCCGACAGCGCGATCGACTCCCGGGTGATCATCGAGCGGACCTGGGCCCGGGTGAAGCCCAGGGAGCGGAGCAGGCCGATCTCGCGCTGGCGCTGGATGACGGTGAGCGACATCGTCGAGACGAACCCGACCGCGGCGATGACCGAGGAGATCACCACGATCGCGATCAGGATCGCGGTCGTCGCGGCGAGGATCCGGTCCATCTCCCCCTGGTGCTCGGCGTCGGTGGGCCAGGTGGCGATCGAGGCGCGCAGCGCCTGCATCCCCGAGGCGAAGGTGGTCACGAGCGTCACGCCGATGACCAGGCCCATCGTCGAGCGGGTGGTCCGCAGCGGGTCCTTGACCGCATTGCGCCGGGCCAGCACGGACGGCGGCTGGGCGCCCACCAGGCGCGCGCAGAGCCCGACCAGCGCCGGGATCACGAACCGGGCGCCGAGGAGCAGGCCGGTGGCGGAGACGACCGAGCCGAGGAAGGCCGCGAGGAAGCCGGCCGCGCTGCCGTCCTCACCCAGCCACATCGACAGCAGCAGGACGAGGAAGCCGCCGCCGATCAGCGTCAGCGAGGCGAGCGCGCGCAGCACGGAGCCCGCGCGCGAACGGGGCAGCTCGCTCGCCGTGCCGCTCATCGCCTGGGCCGGGGATACCCGCAGCACGGCCCGCGACCCGAGCCAGCCGGCCAGGGTGGCGGCCGCCACCACGGCGGCGACGCCGAGCAGCACGAGCGGGTGGATCAGGCCGTAGTCCGCCTCCGGCAGGGTGCCGCGAGCGACCAGCACGATCCGGGTCAGGTCCGCCAGCACGACGCCCGCCACCGCGCCGACGACACCCCCGGCCAGGCCGACGAGCGCGGTGGCCCGCATGACCGACCGGCGCAGGTACGGGCCGCGCGCCCCGAGCAGCCGGAGCAGCGCGATGTGCCGCAGCCGGCCCGCGATCACGGTGTCGACGCAGTTGGCGATGACGACGACCGAGACGTAGAGCGCGATCAGGATGAACACCGTCGCGACCGAGCCCAGCAGGACGCCGACGCCGCCACCGGAGCTGGCCATGGTACTGAGGAAGCTGCTGGTCATGATCAGCACGGCGGCGTACGCCGAGCCGAGCCCGGCGACCAGCCCGACGGTGCCGAGCTCCCGCATCGAGCCCATCACCAGGGTGCGCCGGCTCATGCCACCTGCTCCTCGAAGGAGATGAGCAGATGGGAGATCTCCTGCGGGCTCATCCGGCCGTGGTCGCCGACGATCCGGCCGTCGGCGATGACCAGGATCCGGTCGGCGTACGACGCGGCGACCGGGTCGTGGCTCACCATCGCGATGGTCTGGCCGTAGTCGCGGGCCGCGGCGCCGAGCAGCGAGAGCACCTCGCGCGAGCTGCGGGAGTCGAGATTGCCGGTCGGCTCGTCTGCGAAGATGATCTGCGGCGTCGCGGCGAGCGCCCGGGCGATGGCGACCCGCTGCTGCTGGCCGCCGGACAGCTCGCTCGGCCGGTGGCCGACCCGGTCGGTGAGGCCGAGGGTCGCGATGATCCGCCGGATCCAGGCCTCCCGCTCGGCGTCGACCCGGCGGCCGGCGAGCTCGAACGGCAGCAGCACGTTCTCGTAGGCCGTCAGGGTCGGGACCAGGTTGAACGACTGGAACACGAAGCCGACCTGCTCGCGGCGCAGCAGGGTGCGCTGGTCGTCGGTCATCGCGTGCACCGGCGCGCCCGCGACCCAGACCTCGCCGCTGGTCGGGTCGTCCAGGCCCGCCGCGACATTCATGAAGGTCGACTTCCCGGAGCCCGAGGGCCCCATGATTGCGGTGAACGCGCCGCGCTGGATGTCGACGCTGATCCCGTCGAGCGCCCGCACCTGGCCGGCGCCGGCGCCATAGGTGCGGGTCACGCCGCGGAAGCGGACCACGGCGGAGTCGGGCTGCTGGGGCGGGCTGAAAGGCGGCTGGCTCATGTCGTCCACGCTAAAAGTCAGCGACCGCGCGCACATCGGGCGCGGGATCGAACCGGCGTACATCTCCCGATGTACGCCGACCTCCGGGGAACCCTCAGATCAGCCCGTGCTCGTAGGCGTAGACGACCAGCTGCACCCGGTCGCGCAGCCGCATCTTGGTCAGGATCCGCGAGATGTGGGTCTTCACCGTCGCCTCGGACAGGAACTCCGCCGCCGCGATCTCCGCGTTCGACAGCCCCGCCGCGGCCCGCAGCAGGATCTCCCGCTCGCGGGGCGTCAGGGCGTCGTACTCCGGGCCGGGAACGGCGGTGCGGGCCCGGAACCGCTCGAAGAGCCGGCGGGTCGCGCCGGCGGCGACGACCTGGGTGCCGGCGGCGACCGAGCGGATCGCGGCCAGCAGGAACTCGGGCTCGGCCTCCTTGAGCACGAACCCCGAGGCGCCCGCCTCGATCGCCGAGGCCGCCGACTCGTCGAGGTCGAAGGTGGTCAGCACGAGCACCCGCGGGCCGTCGTCGCCGTGCTCCTCGACGATCCGCGCGGTGGCCGCGACCCCGTCGAGGACCGGCATCCGCACGTCCATCAGCACGACGTCGGGCCCGGTGTCGCGCGCCCGCTCGACCGCCTCGGCGCCATTGCTCGCCTCGCCGACGACCTCGAGGTCGGGCTGAGAGCGCAGCAGCATGCCGATCCCGGTGCGGAACAGCGGCTGGTCGTCCACGAGCAGGACTCGGATCCGTTCGCTCACTCGTCCTCCGTCGTCGGGATGAAGGCCGCGACCTCCCACGTGGCCGGGCGCCCTGCCTCGGCCGGCAGCCTACGGCTCGCGAAGGTCCCGCCCGCCACCTCGGCCCGCTCCGCCATGCCGGCGAGCCCGTGCCCGCCGGGCTCGCCCTCGCGGACGGCGTCGGGAGGGATCGCGTTGCGCACCCGCAGCCGGTAGCCGTGGGTCCAGTCCTCGGCGACCTCGACCGGGCGGGCCAGGTCCCCGTGCTTGAGGGCGTTGGTGAGGGCCTCGCCGAGGATCCGGTGGGCGGTGACGGTGAGCAGCCGGTGCTCCGGCGGCGTGCCGTAGGACGTCTCGACGATGGTCATCCCCGCCGCCCGCATCCGGCCGAGGAGCTCGCCGCGACGCTCGAAGTCCAGCGGCACCGGGTCGGTCTCGCGGTCGCGCAGCTGGGTGAGCAGTCGGCGTACGTCGGCCATGGCGGTGCGTGCCGTCTCGCCGATCGCGCGGAGCGCGCCTTCCGCCTCCTCCGGGTGGCTGCGCAGCCCGTAGCGCGCCCCGTCGGCCTGGGCCGCGACCACCGCCCACGAATGGGCGACGACGTCGTGCATGTCGGCCGCGATCCGGCTGCGCTCGGCCTCCTGGCGCAGCACCTCGGCGAGGCGCTCCTGCTCGACGGCGTTGACCCGGGCCTCGAGCGCGGCGTCGACGCGGGCCTGGACCGTCTGCCGGCTCTGCCAGCGCAGGAAGCCGACCAGCCAGCCACCGAGCGTGAAGACGGCGCACATGGCCGCGGTGCTGACCGCGGCGAAGGCCGTCTCGCTCGCCGACGCGAACCACTCGCGCGAGAGCTGGGCGTTGAGCGCCATGGCCACGCCCGCGACGACGGTGGCGATCACGCCGGCGGCGAGGCCGAAGCGTCGTACGCCGCGCCGCTGGGACGCGCCGAGGGTGAAGAACAGCGGGAAGTAGGCGATGTCGGCGAGGAACGCGATCTCGCGGTCGACCAGCTGGCCGAGTGCCGCGGCGAAGGCGAGCGCGACCATGCCGGGCAGCCACCAGCGCCGGATCGCGAGCGCGACGACGAGCAGGGCGGCGGCGACGACGGTGAAGCCGCCCTGGGTGAGCTGGGCGAGGAGCGCGAAGAGCCCGAAGCCCGCCGCGGTCAACACGTCGAAGGCCACCTGGGCGCGCGTGGGACGGGTGTCCTGCCACACCGCGGTGTCGTGAGCGCCGCTCATGCGCCCATTGTCGCGGCCCGCGCGAGGGACGTCGTCCCTCCTCGGATGTATCAGCCGGCGGCGACCTCCGCGCCGGGGATCCGGCCGGCCCGCTCGCGGTCGACGGTGAGGTTCTCGCCGGTGGCCGGGTCGAACAGGTGGATCCTGCTCCCGTCGACCCAGATCTCGGCGTCCTGGCCCTCGGTGATCCGGCTCGCGCCGTCGAGCGAGACGACCAGCTGGGTTCGCATCGCCTCGCCGTCGAGGTCCTTCTCCAGCTGCTGGAGCTGCGCCTTGACCTCGTCGGGCGCCTCGAACGGGATGTAGGCGTAGGTCTCGTTGCCGAGCCACTCGACCGCGTCGACCGTCGCCGAGAAGGTCGACCCGCGCCGGCCTTCGGCCGCCGCCAGGGAGGCGTCCTCGAAGTGCTCGGGGCGGATGCCGGCGATGAGCAGGCCGCGGCCCGCGGCCCGCTCGGCCTTGTCGGCCGGGATCTCGACGCTGCCGAACGGCAGCTTCACCTGCCCGCCCTCGACCGTCGCGGGCAGGAAGTTCATCGGCGGCGAGCCGATGAAGCCCGCGACGAAGAGGTTGCCGGGGTTCTCGTAGAGCTCGCGCGGGGTGGCGAGCTGCTGCAGCACGCCCCGCTTGAGCACGGCGACCCGGTCGCCGAGCGTCATCGCCTCGGTCTGGTCGTGGGTGACGTAGACCGTGGTGATGCCGAGCCGCTTCTGCAGCCGCGCGATCTCGGTGCGCATCTGGCCGCGCAGCTTGGCGTCGAGGTTCGACAGCGGCTCGTCGAAGAGGAAGGCGTCGGCCTGGCGCACGATCGCGCGCCCCATCGCCACCCGCTGCCGCTGGCCGCCGGACAGGTTGCCGGGCTTGCGCTCGAGGTGCTCATCGAGCTCGAGGGTGGCCGAGGCCTCCCGCACCAGCTTGTCGACCTCGGCGTCCGGCATCTTGGCCAGGCGCAGCGGGAAGGCGATGTTCTCGTAGACGGTGAGGTGGGGGTAGAGCGCGTAGTTCTGGAACACCATGGCCAGGTTGCGCTCGCGCGGGGCCAGGTCGTTGACCCGCTTGTCGCCGATCATCATGTCGCCGGAGGTGATGTCCTCCAGGCCGACGATCATCCGCAGCAGCGTGGACTTCCCGCAGCCCGAGGGCCCGACGAGGATCATGAACTCCCCGTCGGCGACGTCGATCGAGACGTCGTTGACGGCCGGGAAGCCGTCGCCGTACTGCTTGACGATGTGGTTCATCGTGATGGCAGCCATCAGTGCCTCGCTTCGAGAGTGTTGGTGTGCTGGGCATGTTCAGGGTGCGTGCATCGCAAGGCGGCGGAGCGCTGGCATGCTGGCTCGCACGTCGAGCGACGCCAACGCGGCGAGGTGCGTGCACTGGACGTGTCCAGTGCGCCAAGGCTCTCGAAGCGAGGCACTGTTCACCCCTTCACGGCGCCGGAGGTGAGGCCGGCGACGATCTTGCGCTGGAAGATCAGGACGATGACGACGATCGGGATGGTCGCGATGACCGCTCCCGCGGCGAGCAGCGAGGCCGGCCGGTTGAACGGGTCGGAGCCGACGAAGAACGACAGGGACGCCGGGATCGGGCGGGCGTTCTCGGTCGAGGTGAGCGAGATGCCGAAGACGAAGTCGTTCCAGGCGAAGAAGAAGGTGAGGATCGCCGCGGTGAACACACCGGGCGCCGCCAGCGGCACGATCACCTTGCGGAATGCCTGCCACGAGGTCGCCCCGTCGACCTGGGCGGCCTGCTCCATCTCCCACGGGATCTCGCGGAAGAAGGCCGACAGGGTCCAGATCGCCAGTGGCAGCGTGAACGACATGTAGGGGATGATCAGGCCCGGCCAGGTGTCGTAGAGCCCGATCGCGCGCCACATGTCGAACAGCGGCCCGACCAGCGAGACCACCGGGAACATCGCGATCGCCAGCGCGATGGTCAGCACCGCCTTCTTGCCGCGGAACTCCAGCCGGGCGATGGCGTACGCCGCCAGGGTGGCCACGATCACCGACAGCAGCGTGGCGATCAGGCTGATCCCGATCGAGTTGAAGATCGCGCGGCGGAACTGCTCGTTGTCCCACACCGCGCGGTAGTTGTCCCAGCCCGCGCCCCCGCCGTCGGAGGGGAAGAAGCCCGGGCTGCCGTTGGTGATCGCCGTCTCGGACTTGAAGGACAGCGAGATGATCCAGGCGACCGGCAGCAGGCACCACAGCATGATCAGGATGCAGCCGACGACGAGGCCGATGCGGTTCTTCATCTCAGGACTCCTGCCGGGCCTGCGCCAGGTCGACGCGGAAGAGTTTGACGATCGCGAACGCCACCACGAGCACGGACAGGAAGAGCAGCACCGACAGGGCCGAGCCCATGCCGAGCTGGAACTGCTCGATGGTCTGGCGGTAGGTCAGGAAGCTGATCGACTCCGTCTTCACCGCGCCCGCGGTCATCACGAAGATGTTGTCGAAGATCCGGTAGGCGTCGAGAGCCCGGAACAGGACCGCGACCATGATCGCGGCCCGCATGTTCGGCAGGATCACCTTGGTCAGCCGCTGGGTCCAGGTGGCGCCGTCGACCTTGGCCGCCTCGATCATGTCCTCGCTGACCTGCGCCAGGCCGGCCAGCAGGAGCAGCGACATGAACGGCGTGGTCTTCCAGATCTCCGAGACCATGATCGCGACCACCGCCGAGCCGGTCTGCCCGAACCAGTTGAAGTCGTCGCCGACGAACGGCAGCCAGCCGTTGACGAAGCCGTTCTGGAAGGAGAACGCGAACTGCCAGGCGAAGCCGGAGACCACGGTGATGATGCCGTAGGGGATCAGGATCGACGTCCGGATCACCCCGCGGGCGAAGATCACCCGGTGCATCACCATCGCGAAGATGAAGCCGATGACCAGCTCGACCGCCACGGTGACGACCATGTAGAGCACGGTCACGCCGGTGGTCTGCCAGAACAGCGGGTCGGTCAGCGCCGTGAGGTAGTTGCTCAGTCCGACGAAGCTGCGGTCGTCGGGTGCGGTGAGCGCGTAGTCGAAGGTCGACAGGTAGAGCGCGCGCAGCATCGGGAAGGCGGTCACCAGCAGCATCAGCACGATGGCCGGCGCCACCAGCTTCTGGCCGAGGCGGGTCTCCGCGCGGGCGCGGTCACTGGCGACGGGCTTGGCCTTCGCGGGCTTCACGGGTGCGGTCACGGTGCTCACAGCAGCGACTTCCCTTCCAGCACGTCCTTCAGGTACGTCGCCGAGTCCTTCGGCGTACTGCCGGGGCTCACCGAGGTCGGCGAGTGCCACTTGGCCTGGATGGCGCCCGAGATCATCGCGTAGAACGCGCTCTTGGGCCGGGGGCCGCCCTCGTCGACGCTGGTGCGGAAGAGCTCGATCAGGTCGGCCGGATAGTCGCCGCTCGCCGAGACCTTGTCGTAGGCCGCATTGGTCGAGGGCATCAGGCCGTTGTCGAGGGCCAGGTCCACCTGGGCCTGCTCGGAGGTGATGCAGCGCGCCGCCTCCATCGCGAAGTCCGGGTGCTTGCTGTAGGCGCCGACGCCGATGTCGATGCCGCCGACGGGCGGCTTCGAGGCCTCCCCCGCGACGGTCTGGGGATACCGGGCCCAGCCGAGGTCGGCGAACTGCTGGTCGGTGAGGCTGTCGCCCACCAGGCCCTCGTAGTTCTTGTAGACGAAGGTCCAGTTGACCATGAACTCGCCGGCCCCGTCCTTCGGGAACATCTGGCCCAGGCTGGTGCCCTCGTTGGACACCGTGAGGTCCGGCTGGGCCGCCTTGGAGTCCGCGAGCTCCTTGATGATCTCGGCCGCCTTGCGCCCGGCGTCGGAGTCGATGTCGACCTTCGCGTCGCGGCCCGCCTCGGTGTCGGAGACGATGTCGCCGCCCGCGCCCTGGACCAGCGCGTTGATCCACACGACGTACGCCTCGTACTTGTTGGCCTGGACGCCGACGGTGCCGCCGTTGTCGGCGGCGGCCTGGATCACCTGGTCCCAGGTGACCGGCTGGCTCATGTCCAGCCCGGCTGCCTGCGCGAGCGACTTGCGGTACCAGAGCACCTGGGTGTTGGCCCACAGCGGGATCGCGTAGACCTTGTCGTCCCAGGTGACCGTCTCGGCGGCGCCCTTGAGGTAGTCGCCGTCGCCCTGGACGCTCGCCGTGATCGAGTCGGCGAGGTCGCCCTCGACCTGCTGGAGCCAGCCGGCGTTGGCGAACTCGGCCACGAAGACCGGGTCGAGGTTCATCAGGTCGGTCGAGGAGTCCTCCGCCGCGAGCCGCCGGGCCAGCTGGGTGCGCTGGTCGGTCGCCCCGTTGGGCAGCAGCTGCACCGAGAGCTCGTACTGGTCGGTGCTGCACGACTTCGCGTACTTCTGGAAGGTGTCGACCCCGTCGGGGTTGACGTACCAGTTCAGCACCGGCTTGCCGGACCCGCCGCACGCCGTCAGGCTGCCGGCCGCGAGCGCGGCGACCGCCGCGAGCGCAGCCCGGCGCCGCCGTCGCGACCGGCGCCCCCACAGGCCATTGGTCGATCTCATCGCCCTGATCACCCCTCCCAGGATGTGGCGTTCGTCACCCAGTAGTACCCCTATCGCGCGGACTTTGTCCACGACCAGTCGCCACCCCGTTGGCGCCCGGCACCAGCCAGGTGCCCGTGACGGCCGGGTTCAGACGTCGTAGGTTTTCGGTCATGGCGCTGCACGTCGTGGCCGCCCGCACCGACCCGGCCCTGTTCCGGCTGCCCTGGTCGCGCCCGCTGGCCGACTGGGAGGACTGGTACGTCGTGCCGCTCCCCCTCGGCCTGTCCCGCCACGTCGTGCGCGTGGTCCAGGTGAACCGGCAGTTCCTCGCCGTGAAGGAGACCGAGGAGGCGATAGCGCTGCGGGAGTACGACCTGCTGCGCGACCTGCAACGGCTCGACCAGCCCGCCGTCGTACCGCGGGGCGTGGTGACGGGACGCGTCGGCGCCGGCGGCGAGCCGCTGCCCGCGGCCCTGCTGACCGAGCACCTGCACTACTCGCTGCCCTACCGCGCCGTATTCCAGCACGGCCTGCGGGCGGAGCAGGTCCCCGCGCTCGTCGACGCGCTCGTCGTGCTGCTGGTGCGGCTGCACCTCGCGGGCTTCTTCTGGGGTGATGTGTCGCTCTCGAACGCCCTCTTCCGCCGCAGCGCCGGGGGTTTCGCGGCGTTCCTGGTCGACGCCGAGACCGGCGAGCTGCGCTCCTCGGTGTCGGACGCGATGCGCGAGCAGGACGTGACGGTCGGTGTGGAGAACATCTTCGCCGAGCTGATGGACCTCCAGGCCAGCGGCGACACCGACATCGAGGTCGACGCCTTCGCGATCGTCGACCAGCTCGCCGAGCGCTACCACGCCCTGTGGGACGAGCTGACCGCCGCCGAGGAGTTCGGCGCCGACGAGTGGTACCGCGTCGAGCAGCGGATCGCCCGCCTCAACGACCTCGGCTTCGACGTCGACGAGCTCGACGTGCAGACCGACTCGGACCGGGTCCGCATCCAGCCCAAGGTCGTCGAGGCCGGCCACCACCGCCGCGAGCTGCGCGAGCTCACCGGCCTGGTCGCCGAGGACAGCCAGGCCCGCAAGCTGCTCAACGACCTCGCGGCGTTCACCGCGCACGGCGGGTACGACGACGAGGACCGCGAGATCGTGGCCCGCCGCTGGCTCACCACCGTGTACACCCCGATCGTCGACCTGCTGCCCCCCGAGCTGCGCCGCGCCATCTCCGCTCCGGAGTACTTCCACGAGGTGATGGAGCACCGCTGGGCGCTGTCCGACCAGGCCGGGCACGAGGTCGACATCTTCGACTCCGCGCGCGACTACGTCGCGAACGTGCTGCCCCACCGGCCCCCGGACACCCCGTCAGGGCTGGCCTGACCCTCGCCCTAGCGTGGCTGGACGAGGATCTTGACGTTCGACTCCTTGTTCTCGATCAGCTCCTGGAAGCCGCCGACGACGAGGTCGTCGAGACCGATCCGGCCGGTGATGAACTGGTGCGGGTCGACCTTGCCCCGGGCGATCAGGTCGATCACCGGACGGTGGTCGTCGGCGTACGCCAGGCTGCCGAGCACGTTGACCTCACGGAACACCAGGTCGTTCATGGCCACCGACGCCTCGTGCCCCCAGATCGCGACGTTGACGCAGGTGCCGCCCACCCGGGTGGACTGGATCGCGGTCTTCAGCACGGCGTCCACGCCGGCGCACTCGAAGGTGACATCGGCGCCCCGGCCCTTGGTCAGCTCCATGATCTCCGCCGTCACGTCGGTCGAACGGGGGTCGAGCACCGCGCCCGCGCCCGCGACGCTCGCCTTCTCCTTGCGCACGTCCGCCGGCTCGACCACGATCACCTCCTCGACCCCGACGGCACGCAGCGCCGCCGTGGTCACCAGGCCGATCGGGCCGGCGCCGAAGACGACGGCCGTGTGGTCGGGCCGGGTCCCGGCGAGGCGTACCGCGTGGTAGGCCACGGCGAGCGGCTCCACGAGGGCTCCCACGTCGGTGCCGAGCTCGCCGAGGGGGTGGATCCAGCGACGTTCCGCCACGACGTACTGCGAGAAGCCGCCGCCCATCCCCGACAGGCCGACGAATCCCAGGCTCTGGCAGACGTTGTAGCGCCCCTGCGTGCAGGCGTCGCACCGGCCGCAGACGATGTAGGGCTCGACGACGACCCGGTCGCCCACCCGGAGGTCGGTGACGCCCTCGCCCAGCTCGGCCACGACGCCCGCGAACTCGTGGCCGAGCGTGATCGGGACCGTCTCACCGGTCAACGGGTGCGGCGCGTCCGCGGGCGGCGCGAAGATCGGGCCCTCGAGGTACTCGTGGAGGTCCGTCCCGCAGATCCCGCACCACTCGACCTCGACCTTGACGGTCCCCGGGCGGACCACGGGCTCGGGGACCTCGTCGATCCGGATGTCCCCGCGGCCGTGGAAGCGTGCTGCCTTCATGATTCTCTCCTTCTGGATGGTGTGCGTTGGTCAGCCGGCCGAGGTGGCGGTGGCTTCGAGCAGGACGACGTCGGGGTCGGGCGCGGCTGCCGGCGCCCGGAGCGGATAGGAGCCGAAGCCGACGACGTAGAGCAGGGTCACCAGCGCGAACCAGTCGAGGAAGCCCAGGGCATTGCCGTGCAGCGCTCCGACGACGACCGGCTCGTGGAGCACGCGCTCGGCGAGCACGTAGTAGTAGCCGACGAAGGTCGCGACGGCGAGCCCGAAGGTGAGCAGGGCGCGGCAGACCAGGTTCGTCGCCGTGCCGAGGCCGGTGGGCCGGTTGCCGAAGGCATTGCCCCACAGGATCATCCAGGCGACCCAGCACACGCCGATCTGCGACGGGAACTGGTTGAGCACCGGACCGAGCTCATGAGCCACGCTCGAGCCGACGACGAGCTCGACCACGGCCCGCAGCCCGAAGTACAGCCCGGTTCCCAGCGCCACGTTGCCGACGAGCGAGACCGCCGCGACCCCGGCGCGTCCGCCCGCCACCCGCCAGGGCCAGTTCTCCCAGCACAGGCCGGTGAGCACGATCGCGACGACGATGCTGTAGTACCAGCCCAGCAGGGTGTTCAGCTCCAGGACGGGACCGTGGCCGGCGGTCCGCTCGGCCACGGCGGGGATGCCGAGGACGACGTACAGCAGGATCGTCGGGCCGAGCAGGAACGCGATCTCACACAGGCCGACGAACGGCTGGCGCAGGCCCCGGTCCGTCCACGGCCAGTGGTTCCAGTTCACGACCGCCATCACGTAGGTCGAGAAGCCGAACAGGACGAAGAGCGCCCCCGTGAAGTAACCGACACCGCCCGCGCGGCCGGCGGCGAAGTTCGGGTCCAGGCCGCCCAGACCGTGTCCCAGCAGCCAGGTCACCACCACCGCGAAGATCACCGTCGCGGCCGTGTAGGCGACGCCACGGGCGGGTTGCGGGAGCCGCTCGAACCCGGCGAGCTCGAGGTTGAAGCCGGTCCACACGACGAACATCAGCGCCCAGAAGAGAGCCGCGTTGAAAGGCAGTGGATAGACGTCGAGCGGGCTGGTCGTGGGGTCGGCCAGGAGATACCAGCCGAGCAGGGCGGCGGCGAGGACCACCGCCAGGTTCGCGAGCCCGAAGGCCCACCACGCCATCGGGCGCTTGTCGTCGTGCTGCATGTCGGACCACCTTCTCGGGATGTGACCGACAGCACACCGGCGTCACCCGGCGAGCCGGAAGCGTTGCACGCGGTTGCAACCCGAGGACCGTCCGAACGGGCAGGTCAGCGCCGGATCCTGACCTTCGCGGTCCCGCCGGTCACGGTCGCGACCGCCCGGGTCACCGGCTTCTTGCGGATCTTCTTCAGGCCCTTCTTGGTGAGCTCGACCCGCACCTTGGCGCTGCCACCGCCCGCGATCGAGTACGGCGTCGGCTTCGCGAGCGGCTTGCCCTTCGCGGTCAGGGTCAGCGTGCCCGAGCACGGGGTCGCGCTCACGCACCGCACCCGGAGCGCGACCTTCCGCTTGGTGACCCGCACGCCCTTCTTCGGGGCCTTGACCGTGGCCGCCCCCGCGCCGGCGGGGCTGAGCTTCGCGATGCCCCACATCACGGGACTGTCGAGGAGGGCCGCGACGTAGATGCTGCGGTCGGGGCCGACGGCGAGCGAGGTGACCTCCGTACCGGCGCGCACCTCCTGGACGAAGGCGCCGGCGGCGGTGAAGATCCGCACCGGGTCGTCGGCCCCGCCGACCGCGATGGTGCCGTCGGGCATCACGTCGATGCTGCGCGGAGCCGAGGTGAACTGCCCGGGGCCGGTGCCCGCGGACCCGAACGACTGGACGAACGCGCCGCCGGGAGCGAAGCGCTGGACGCGGTGGTTGTTGCCGTCGGCGACCAGGATCGTGCCGTCGGGCGCGACCGCGACGTCGTAGGGATTGTCGAGCCGGCCGAGCCCGGCCCCGGAGGTGCCGATCCGGGTCACCGCACCGGTGGCGGCGTCGAACCGGTAGACCGTGTCGGCGACCGGGTCGGCGACGTAGGCGTTCCCGGCGGAGTCGACGTCGATGCCCCAGGGGTGGAAGGAGTCGGCTCCGGGCGGCGCGAAGGTCGCGTACTCCTCGCCGTTGGACCGATAGGCATGGACGCCGGTCCCGTTGGAGTAGTCGCCGACGAGGAGGGCGCCACCGGGTCCGATCGCGATCCCCTGCGGGCGCACCTCGTCGCCGATGGAGAACTGGGAGACCAGCACACCCGAGGTGGTGTACGTCTGCACCCGGTCGTCGAGGTCGGAGACGGTCACCACGCTCGTCGCGGTCGCGTCCACGGCGTTGGCCCGGTGCTCGCCGACCTGCCACCGACCCGACAGCGACCAGTCCTCCGCGGGCTGCGCCGGCCCCCTCGCCACGGCCGGCTCCGGCGCGGCCGTCGAGACGGTCACCACCCCGGCCAGGGCGAGCCCCAGCGCCGTCCACCGACACCCGTGCGACCCCATCAACCCCACCCCGTTCCGTCGCGGGAGCACCCCGAACACCCCTGTCTACCCGCGCCGACACCGATGTGGCGTGCCCCGCGGGCCAGCAGTGCGTGAATGGTCGACGGCCCGCCGCTACGGACGTCCCCGCACCTCGAACGCGCTCGCCAGGTCCGCCCGCGCCACCGGCCCCCGCAGCGCCAACGCCCACAGCAGCAGCCGCGCCTTGACCGGCGAGAGCCAGCCGGCGCCGACGGCGCCACGGGCGAGCAGGTCGGTCTCGGAGCCCGGGTAGCCGTACATCGCCCGTCCGGTGGGGCCGGAGCCGGTGCGGGACGCGAACACGACCGGCACCTGACGCGCGAGCCGGCCGACCGCCTCGGCCATCCGCGCCGAGACATGTCCGGCGCCGAAGCCGGCGATGACGACGCCGTCGACGTCCTCGGGCCGGATCGCGTCGAGGACGTACCCGTCGTCGCCGAGGTAGGTCGCGACGAGCGGCACCCGCGGGTCGCCGGACTCCTGGCCCGCGGCCAGGTGCAGCGGGGGCGTCCGGCCGGGCGGGACGCCGTACACGATCTCACCCTCGACGCAGCGCCCGATCGGGCCGAACACCGGCGAGCGGAAGGCGCCGGTCGACATCGAGTCGGTCTTGGCGACCCAACGGGCCTGGTGCAGCTCGTCGTCGAAGGCGACCAGGACGCCGCGCTCCCGCGACGCCGACGCGAGGGCGCACCGCACGGCGGTGAGCAGGTTGGCCGGGCCGTCCGCGCCGGCGGCCTGGGGGGAGCGCATGGCCCCGGTGAGCACCAGCGGCTCGGGGCGCTCCCAGAACAGGTCCAGCAGGTACGCCGACTCCTCGAGCGTGTCGGTGCCCTGGGTGAGCACGACCCCCTGCGCGCCCGCGGCGACGGCCGCCCGTGCCCAGGACAGGGTGCGCAGCACCGTGGGCTCGTCGAGCGACGGGCTGGGCAGGGTCGCGAGCGTCTCCGCACGCACCGTCGCCGCCTCCGCGAGCCCCGGAACCGCCGCCGCCAGGGCAGTCGCCGACAGCGTCGGCACCACCTCGGTGCCGTCGGTCGAGGTGGACGCGATGGTGCCGCCGAGCGCTCCGATCGCCACGGTGGGGAGGGTCATGTGCCCAGCATTCCGCACCGCTGTCGGCTCTCGGTGGCAGGCTCGTCGCATGGCACGCGACACCAGTCCCGGACGACCGGGCGGCAGCCCCGAGCGCCCGGCCCGCTTCTTCGCCGGCCCCGAGGAGTTCGACGCCTGGCTCGCCGCCCACCACGACACCGAGACCGAGCTGTGGATGGGCCTGTACAAGAAGCACGTCCCCGACCGCGGCCTGACCTGGGCCGAGGCGGTGCCGGTCGCGCTGTGCTGGGGCTGGATCGACTCCGTCGCGCAGCGCATCGACGAGGACGCCACCCGCCAACGCTGGACCCCGCGCCGCAAGACCAGCATCTGGAGCAAGGTCAACATCGACCTGGTCGAACAGCTGCGCGCCGAGGGCCGGATGCAGCCCTCCGGCCTGGCGATCTGGGAGCAGCGGCGCCGCGACGTCGCGCCCTACACCCACGAGGTCGACGGCGAGCTGGTCCTGCCCGACGCGTACGCCGACCGGCTGGCCGCCTCCCCCGCCGCCACCGCCTTCTGGGAGGCCGCGACCCGCACCTACCGCCGGATCTGCATCAACTGGGTGACCACCGCCAAGCAGGAGGCGACCCGCGACCGGCGGATGGCCCAGCTGGTCGAGGACTCCGCCGCGGGGCGGCTGATCCCGAGCCAGCGCTACGGCGAGATCCCGAAGTGGGTGGAGCGGGCGGCCGCCGCGGCGGCGGCGGCCGGCTGATCCGGGACATGCCTGAAGCCCCGCAGCCGGCTGGGCAGCGGGGTCCGGGGCTCGGTCGCTAGGCGTCGGGCGCGGGGATCGGGTGGGTGCCGCGGTAGTCCACGCGGAACCGGAACCCGGCCGGGCTGGTCCACACATAGGTCGCCGGGTCCGGGATGTCGTAGCACCAGCGGGAGTGGGTCTTGGCGCGATGGTGACGGCGACACAGCGGAACCAGGTTGCACGGACACGTCGGCCCACCCTGGTCGTGGGGTGTGGCGTGGTCGAGGTCGCACCGGGTCGCAGGGCGGGTGCAGTGGGGGAACCGGCAGGTCGGATCGCGCAGAGCGACCTGGGCGCGGTGGCGGTCGGGGATCTCGTAGGAGTCGACCGGCACGTGGTCGGCCAGGTCGATCACCGGCCGCACGATGATCGTGGTGTCACGGGTCTGGAGCCATTCATGGACCTGAGCGGTGGTGACCGGGCAGCGACCCTCGTCCCACCGTGCGACCGGGTTGGCCCCGGCCAGGCTGGTGTCGGTGACGTGCACGTTCAACACCACGTTGCGGCCCGGGACGGTCGCGACCACCGCACCGGTGTCGGGGTCGGGGATGAGCAGGTCGAGCGCCAGATCCTGGCGGGCCAGCTCGGCGGCAGCCTTGGACCGGCGCACGTCCAACGAGGAGTCATCGCCGAGCCGGCCCAACACCTCGGCCCGGCGGGCGACCGCGAGGTCGAGGTCGCGCCCGTCGGCGGCATCCAGCAGTGCGTCGAGGTGGACCAGCCCGTGCTGGTCGACCTCACCCACATCGAAGCGACGCTGGTCGGCAGCGCCCTTGCGGTCGGCTTCGGCCCGCTCGGGGTCGAACCGGAGCGTCGCTTCGGCGACGAGGCGTTCGAGCTGGGCCCACCCGACCCCGGAGGCGTCGTAGAGCTGTCGGTCCACGAATCCCGCCGCCTCAGCGCTCAGAGCGTGGGTGAGGTCGGCGATGCGTTCGGCGCGCCAGGGCGCCAGCCGGCCGGCCAGGACCGCGGCGTAGACCCGGGGCAGCCGCCACGCGCAGGCGAGGACGCGTCCGACATAGGCCCGGCCACCGTCGGGGGTGCGGCCCAGGACGGCGACGAGCTCCATCAGCGCGAACTCACTGACCAGCGGCGCACCGTCGCCCGCGATCGGGACACCGGTGTCGAGGAAGCCCCCGGCGATCGTCGCCGCGCCCTCGGGGCCGGTGATGATGTGGTCGCTACCCCAGGCGGCGATGTCCTCCCACTCCTCGATCACCAGCGCGTTGCGGGAACGGATCCGCTCACCCACCCGCGACAGCAGAGCTGCTGTCGCACGGGGCTGGGTTCCGAGATCCATGACCGGATGCTCTCACCAGGGTCCGACACAAAGCCGGGCCCTGGTGAGAGCGGGACGTCAGCTCAACGGGCGGGCTCGACGTACACCGACGCCCCCAGCTCCAGGAACTCCGCCGACTTCTGCGCCATCCCGTCGGCGGCGAACCGCTCCCGCACGTCCTGGCTGATCCGCATCGAGCAGAACTTCGGCCCGCACATCGAGCAGAAGTGCGCGGTCTTGGCGTTCTCGGCGGGCAGCGTCTCGTCGTGGAACGACTCGGCGGTGACCGGGTCGAGCGAGAGCGCGAACTGGTCGCGCCAGCGGAACTCGAAGCGCGCCTTCGACAGGGCGTCGTCCCAGTCCCGGGCGCCGGGGTGGCCCTTGGCGACGTCGGCGGCGTGCGCGGCGAGCTTGTAGGTGATCACGCCGGTCTTCACGTCGTCGCGGTCGGGCAGGCCGAGGTGCTCCTTGGGGGTGACGTAGCAGAGCATCGCGGTGCCGTGCATGGCGATGGTGGCGGCACCGATCGCGGAGGTGATGTGGTCGTAGCCGGGTGCGACGTCGGTGGCGAGCGGCCCGAGCGTGTAGAACGGCGCGCCGTGGCACCAGTCCTGCTGGAGCCGGACGTTCTCCTCGACCAGGTGCAGCGGGACGTGGCCGGGCCCCTCCACCATCACCTGGACGTCGTACTTCCATGCGCGCTGCGTCAGCTCCGCGAGCGTGCGCAGCTCGGAGAGCTGGGCCTCGTCGTTGGCGTCGGCGGTCGAACCGGGGCGCAGCCCGTCGCCGAGGGAGAACGAGACGTCGTACTGGCGGAAGATCTCGCAGAGCTCGTCGAAGTGCGTGTAGAGGAAGTTCTCCTCGTGGTGGGCGAGGCACCAGCCGGCCATGATCGACCCGCCCCGGCTGACGATCCCGGTCACCCGGTTCGCGGTGAGGGGCACGTAGCGCAGGAGTACGCCGGCGTGGATGGTCATGTAGTCGACGCCCTGCTCGCACTGCTCGATGACGGTGTCGCGGAAGATCTCCCAGGTCAGCCGGTCCGCCTCGCCGTCGACCTTCTCGAGCGCCTGATAGATCGGCACGGTGCCGATCGGGACGGGCGAGTTGCGGATGATCCACTCCCGCGTCGTGTGGATGTCCTCGCCGGTACTGAGGTCCATCACCGTGTCGGCGCCCCAGGTGATCGCGTGGGTGAGCTTGTCGACCTCCTCGGCGATGGACGACGTCACGGCTGAGTTGCCGATGTTGGCGTTGATCTTCACCAGGAACCGCCTGCCGATGATCATCGGCTCGGACTCCGGGTGGTTGACGTTGGCCGGGATGATCGCGCGGCCGGCGGCGACCTCGCTGCGGACCAGCTCGACGTCGCAGCCCTCGCGGAGGGCGACATAGCGCATCTCCTCGGTGACGATCCCGGCGCGGGCATAGGCCAGCTGGGTCACGTTCGCGCCGCGCAGCGGCCGTCGCCTCGCGCCGCGCCACTCATCGCGGGCCGCGCCGCGCCGGATCGCGCTGCGCCCGTTGTCGACGAGCTGGGTGGCGCGCCCGTCGTACGCCGTGGTGTCGGCGCGGGCGGCGATCCAGCCCGCCCGCAGGGCCGGCAGGCCGACCTCGGGGTCCGAGCCGGGGCCCGAGGTGCAGTAGCGGTCGAAGGTCTCGCCGTTGGTCAGCGCGACCCGGGTGAACGGCACGGCCAGCTCGCCGGTCTCGTCGCTCTTGAGGATCCTGGTGTGGGCGGGGTGGACGGTCATCGGGGCTCTCCTTCGGTGGGGGTGTGCAGGTGGGCGACCGGGCCCCGGCCGCGGCCGAGGGTCCAGTCCTTGCTGAGCTGGAGCTGGCGGGCGACGAAGGCGTCGGCGCGGGCGGCGGCGGTGGCGAGGTCGGCGCCGTGGGCGAGATGGGCGGCGAGTGCCGCGGAGTGGGTGCAGCCGGTGCCGTGGTCGTTGGTCGTCGCGATGTCGCCGCCCCGGGTGACCAGCACCCGGCCGCCGGGCCGGCCCAGCGCCTCGAACTCCTCCTCGTTGGGCGTGGCGACGGTGGCGACCGGCAGCAGCACGTCGCGATAGGCGGCCACGACCTCGGCCGGCGCGAGCACCGCGCCCGACGTCGCCACGATCACCGGGTCGACGACGAGCAGGCGGTCGGCGCACCGCTCGGCGACCAGGCGCACCACCTCGGGCGTGGCCAGCATCCCGGTCTTCACCGCGACCGGCGCGAGGTCCTCGAGCACCGCGTCGAGCTGGGCGGCGACCACCGCGACCGGCACCGGATGGATCGCCCGCACCCCCGTCGTGTCCTGCGCGGTGACCGCCGTGACCACGCATGCGCCGTGGACGCCGAGCGCGGCGAAGGTCGCGAGGTCGGCGGCGATGCCGGCCCCGCCGCTGGAGTCGGTTCCGGCGATGGTGAGGACGACCGGCGGGCTCATCGCACTGCCTCGACCAGCGCCGCGACCACCGCCGCCGGGTCGGGAGCCCGCATCACCGCGCCCATCACGGCGACGCCGTAGGCGCCGGAGTCCCGCGCCCGTGCGGCGTTCTCGGGCGTGACCCCGCCGAGCGCGTAGACCGGCAGCGGTGCCGCGGCGAAGGCCGATGGGTGGAGCGGCGGTCCGTAGCCGGGCTTGCTCGCCGTCGGCGCGTACGGCGACAGCGTGGCCCACCACGCCCCGTCGGCCGCCGCCCGCTCCAGGTCGGCCCGGCTGTGGCAGGAGCGTCCCCAGCGGGTCGCGACCACGGGGACCGGGGCACCGGCCGGGAGGTGCACGCCGCCGCAGCCCGGCACGGCGCGGTGCGCGGCGACCACCTCCAGCCCGCGGCCGCGCGCGTGGTCGGCGAGCGCGGCCCGCTCCCCGTCCGGCAGGTCCGGCTCGCGGAGGAGCACGGTGCGCAGCCCGCCGTCGGCGGCCGCGCTGATCACGTCGCACAGCGAGCGTCCCGAGGGCAGCTGGCCGCGGTCGGTCAGCAGCACCACCCGGCGGCTCACGAGATCAGCCCCAGCACCGGGCTCGACGCGCGGGCCCCGGCCCGGCGCGGCACCCGGCCGGCGCCGTACGCGAGCCGGCCCGCCTCGACCGCCAGCCGCAGCGCCGCGGCCATGGCGACCGGGTCCTCGGCCCGGGTCACCGCCGTGGCGGCGAGCACGGCGTCGCAGCCCAGCTCCATGGCGAGGGCGGCGTCGCTCGCCGTGCCCACGCCCGCGTCGAGGACCACGGGTACGTCGACCGCGGCCCGCACCGCCGCGATCGCGTGCGGGTTGAGGACGCCCAGGCCCGAGCCGATGGGTGAGCCGAGCGGCATCACGGCCGCGCAGCCGACGTCGACCAGCCGGCGGGCCAGGACCGGGTCGTCGGTCGTGTAGGGCAGCACCACGAAGCCGCGCCGGACCAGCTCCTCGGCCGCGTCGAGCAGCTCGACCGCGTCGGGCAGTAGCGAGGTCTCGTCGCCGATCACCTCCAGCTTCACCCAGTCGGTGCCGAGCGCCTCGCGGGCCAGCTCGGCGGTCAGCACCGCCTCGCGGGCCGACAGGCAGCCGGCGGTGTTGGGCAGCAGCCGCACCCCGGCGTCGCGGAGGGCGGCGAGCAGGCCGCCCTCCGCGAGGGAGGAGGTCCTGCGGATCGAGACGGTGACCAGGCCGGGTCGCGCGGCCGCCAGCACCGGCTCGACGAGCGCGGTCCGGGGCAGCCCACCCGTGCCGAGCAGCAGCCGCGAGGACAGCGGCTCGCCGGCGATCACGAGCGGGGTGCTCATCCGCCCTGCACCGCCGTCACGAGCTCGACCACATCACCGTCGGCCAGCCGCCGCGACGACCAGCCGCCGCGCGGGACGACCTCCTCGTTGACGGCGACCGCGATCCCGTGGGGGCGGGCGGCGCCGAGCCGGAGCTCCAGCAGGTCGGCGACGGTCGCCGCGTCGACGGCGACCGGCTCTCCATTGCAGGTGATGGTCAGGGTCATGGTTCTCCTCCGAAGGTGCGACGGGGATCGAGGCACGGCTCGACGTGACCGGTCTCGAGGTGGTCGGCGACCAGCCGCGCGGTCAGCGGCGCCAGCAGGACGCCGTGCCGGTAGTGGCCGGCGGCGAGCACCACCCCGGCGACGCCGGCGGGGCCCACCAGCGGCAGGCCGTCGGCCGTGGCGGGACGGTCGCGGGCGGTGCCCTCGACCAGCTCGGCGCGGTCCAGCGCGGGCCACAGCGCCCGCCCGGCGGCCAGCAGCCGCAGCGCTCCCCCGGCGCTCACCACCGGCGGTCCGGCGTGCGCCTCCGAGGTCGCGCCGAGCACCACCCGGCCGTCGCCACGCGGGACCAGGTAGACGGCCTCGCCGCCCACCCAGCCGCGGACGGTACGACGGGGCGGGTCGTCGGAGCGCAGCCGCAGGATCTCCCCGCGCACGCCGGACACCAGCCCGCGCCACGGCTCGGGCAGCGCGGTCCCGGTGGCGACGACGGTCGCCTCGGCGTCCGGCCGTGGCGTCCCGCGCAGCTCCACCCGCGCCAGCAGGGCCGCACAGACCGCGCGCGGGTCCACGCTCGCCTCCTCCGGCAGCAGCGCGCCGCCGGCGACCCGCGCCAGCGACGGCTCCGCGGAGCGGACGCCGGCCCGTCCCAGCAGCTCGACGCGATGTCCGTGCCGGTGCAGCAGCGCGGCCTGCCGCTCGACCTGCTGGAGGTCACCGGCGTCGTAGCCGGCCAGGAGGGTCCCGGTCCGGCGCAGCTCGACGCCGAGGCGCGCCGCCAGCGCGGGCCACAGCCGCAGGGAGGCGAGGCCGAGCCGCAGCAGCTCCTCCTCGCCGTGCCAGACCTCCGCGGCCGGACTGAGCATCCCCGCGGCGGCGTACGACGCTCCGCCGACCGGGTCGGGGTCCACGACGACGACGTCGAGGCCGCGCCGGCCGAGCTCCTCGGCGACCGTCAGCCCGACGATCCCGGCGCCCAGGACGTCGACCCGCATCAGCCGACCGCCGCGACGAGCTCCTTCGCTGCCAGCAGGGGATCCGGTTGTCGCCAGATCGCGCCGATCGCCGCCACGCCGGCGGCACCGGCCGCGCGCACCTCGCCGGCGGTCGCCGCCGTGATGCCGCCGATCGCGACCAGCGGCAGCACTCCGGCCGCCTCGCTCACCGCGGGCACGCCCAGCGGGCCGGGCAGTCCCCGCTTCGAGGCGGAGGCGAAGACCGGCCCGAAGCCGGCGTAGTCGGCCCCAGCATCCGCGGCGGCGGCGACCTCCGCGCGGGAGCGACAGGTGGCGCCCACCAGCAGCGCCGGAGCCAGCCGGCGGGCGTCGGCGACGGCCAGGTCGTCGGCGCCGAGGTGCACCCCGTCGGCGTCCGCGGCGAGCGCGACGTCGAGCCGGTCGTTGACCACGACCAGGGCGCCCGCCGGGCGCACGGCCGCGACCACCGACCGGGCCAGCGCGACCAGCGCGCCGGTGGCCAGGGACTTCGCCCGGACCTGGAAGCCGTCGACCCCGGCGTCGGCCAGGGCGGGCAGCAGGGAGAGGTCGTCGCGTTGCGAGACCAGGCAGAAGAGGTGAGGCGTCATCGTTTCCGTTCCTTCGCCGGCATGATCCGGATCAGGTGTGACGGTCGGAGCGGCTCCAGCTCCCTCTCAGCCCGCTGCCGCGGACTCCCGTGGGTTGTCGGCCGCGACGTTAGCACCCTCGTGCGTCGTGAGGTAGCGCCGCACCGCCAGGGCGGCCGCGCGACCCGCCCGGTTGCCGCCGATCGTGCTGGCCGAGGGGCCGTAGCCGACCAGCTGCACCCGGGGGTCCCGGACGGCGGTCGTGGCGGTCTGAACGTCGGCGCCGCTCTGCAGCAGCGCGATCCCGCCCCGCTCGCTGCGCAGGTGGAGCGGCGCGAGGTGGGCGACGGCGGGCCGGAAGCCGGTGGCCCACAAGATCACGTCGGCCCGCTCGAAGGACCCGTCCGCCCAGCGCACGCCGTCGGGCTCGATCCGCGCGAACATGTCGCGGCGCCGCTCGTAGACGCCGAGGCGGGCCGCCTCCTGCTCCTGGGGGCGCAGTGCCAGGCCGGTGACGCTGACGACGCTCGCGGGCGGCAGCCCCTCGCGGACCCGCTCCTGGACCAGGCCGATGGCGTGCCGGCCGACGTTCTCGTCGAAGTCGTCGCGCCACACCGGTGGCCGCCGGGTCACCCAGACCACCTCGGTGAGCGGCGCGAGCTCGCCGAGGAACTGCACGGCCGAGGCGCCGCCGCCGACCACGACGACCCGCTTGCCGCGGAAGTGCTCGGGGCCGGGGTAGTCGGCGGTGTGCAGCTGCTCGCCGAGGAAGGTCGCGGCGCCCGGGTAGGCGGGCACGAACGGCCGGGTCCAGGTGCCGGTGGCGTTGACCAGGGTGCGCGCGGTCCAGGTCCGCTCCCCCGCGTGGACCACCAGCAGCCCGCCCTCGTCGGTGACCCGGTCCACCCGCACCGGCCGGACCACGGGCAGCCGGTGGTCGTCCTCGTAGCGGCCGAACCACGCGGGCACCACCACATTGGCCCGCTCGCGCGAGTCGCCGGGAGCCGGTGCGTCCGGCAGGTCCGCGACACCGTGCACGTCGTGCATCGACAGCGAGTCCCACCGGTGCTGCCAGGCGCCGCCGGGACCGGGGTTGGCGTCCAGGAGCACGTGGTCGATGCCGAGCCGGGTCAGGTGGAAGGACGCCGACAGGCCGGCCTGGCCGGCGCCGATGACCACCGCGTCGTAGACGTGCACGCCGGCAAAACCACCGTTCCGGTGCGGATATGCCCCGCGGCGTGACATTGTGAGTGATTCTTCGTTAAAACCTCACGGAAATCACCACCTCGGCTCGCTCGGCGTGCCCGGATGGTGGTTTCCTTGGGGGGACATCCGAATACCGTCATCACACGAATGGGAATGGGGTCCCGTGAACGTGCGCAAGTTCGTCTCCTTCTTTGCCTTCGCCTTGGCAGGCGCGGGGCTGGTCGCCGTTCCGGCACCCGCGGCGCAGGCCGCCGACCCGGTCTACTGGTCCTACGCCGCCAGCACCGGCGCGACGTACGTCAAGGTCCTCGACGGTGTCGTCCAGTCCGACCTGACCGCGCAGTCCGGTGTCACCGGCGGCGCGAAGTCCAGCAGCTCCAAGAACAGCACCGCCGCCGTCAACGTGCTCAACCTCGCCCAGCTCGGCGCGGTCGAGACCAAGACCGACGCGGTCGTCTCCCAGGTCCTCGGCCAGCCGCAGACCACGCTCAAGTCGTGGGCGCGGGTGGCCAATGTCAGCCTGCTCGGCGGCCTGATCACCGCCGACGCGCTCGAGACCACCGTCAGCACCACCGGTCGGGCCGACGGCAACGGCTCGGCGACGGCCAACCACAAGCTGGCCAACATCAAGATCGCCGGCGCCAAGCTGCCGCTCAACATCCCCAAGAACTACGCGGTCACCATCCCCGGCATCGCCAGCGTGACCCTCAACTACACCCTGCACGGCAAGGTCGAGCAGCCCGAGGGCGACCTGATCGGCACCATGAGCTGGGCCGTCGGCGTGACCCTGCTGCAGCCCTTCGGCGGCTACTCCGCCGGCGTCACGCTGCTGGTCAACCCGGTCAACCAGTACCTCTCCGAGGTCCAGCCCTCCTCCGGCGCCGGCCTGTTCGGCACCGCCTACGGCAGCCGGGTCCAGGCCAACGTCTCCGACGCCGTCACCGTCGTCAGCGACCCGACGGCCCGGGTGATCACGCCCTTCGGCTCGAGCAACGGCCAGACCAAGACCAACTCGACGCTCGCGGTCCGGGTGCCCGGCATCCTGACCACCGGCGCGATCTCCTCGACCACGAACTCGACGAAGGACGCCTTCGGCAACGCCGAGATCACCAACACCAACCGCACCGCCGGCATCGACCTGCTCGGCGGCCTGGTCAAGGCCACCGCGGTCAAGGTGACCGCCCACGGCAAGCTCGCCGACGGGCAGTGGACCTCCGACATGAAGCTGGAGCTGGTCAACCTCGTCATCGCGGGTCAGCGGATCCCGATCGACGTCGCGCCCAACACCATCCTCAACATCGCCGGGCTCGGCCAGGTCGCGATCAACCTGCAGCAGACCGACACCAGCGTCGGCTACCAGAACATGATCACCGCGGTGAAGGTCACCCTCGACACCGCCCAGGCCGGCCTGCCGGTGGGCGCGGTGATCGAGCTCGGCGTGGCCTACACGGGCATCGTCCCGCCGGCCGCCTGAGCAGTCGCACGCACGACCGTCGAGGGGTCGGGTCGCCATCAGGCGGCCCGGCCCCTCGGCCGTTGCGGAACGGCGATATCCTCGGTAGCCGTGGCTGAAGCTGAGTTCCGTTACTCCGACCTGCTCCCCACCGGCAAGGACGACACGCCCTACCGGTTGATCACCACCGACGGCGTCGAGACCGTCGAAGGACCGGACGGCCGGACCTTCCTCAAGGTCTCCCCCGAGGCGATCCAGCAGCTCACCGCCGAGGCGATGCAC
The DNA here is from genome assembly GCF_016907515.1 of Nocardioides nitrophenolicus. NCBI lineage: Bacteria > Bacillati > Actinomycetota > Actinomycetes > Propionibacteriales > Nocardioidaceae > Nocardioides > Nocardioides nitrophenolicus. Next base: position 3,985,582 of record NZ_JAFBBY010000001.1, on the reverse strand, counting down.
GACATCAGCCACTTCCTGCGCCCGGCGCACCTCGCCCAGCTGCGCAAGATCATCGACGACCCCGAGGCCTCGGGCAACGACCGCTTCGTGGCGCTCGACCTGCTCAAGAACGTCAACATCTCCGCGGGCGGCGTGCTCCCGATGTGCCAGGACACCGGCACCGCGATCGTGATGGGCAAGAAGTCCGAGGGCGTGCTCACCGGTGCCGACGACGCCGAGTGGATCTCGCGCGGGGTCTACGACGCCTACACCAAGCTCAACCTGCGCTACAGCCAGCTCGCCCCGCTCACGACGTACGACGAGAAGAACACCGGCTCCAACCTGCCGGCCCAGATCGAGCTCTACTCCACGCCGGGCGCCGACGGGAAGTCGCCGGAGTACAAGTTCCTCTTCATGGCCAAGGGCGGCGGCTCGGCCAACAAGTCGTTCCTGTTCCAGGAGACGAAGGCGATCCTCAACCCCAAGCGGATGCTGGAGTTCCTCGACGAGAAGATCCGCTCGCTCGGCACGGCCGCGTGCCCGCCGTACCACCTCGCCGTGGTGATCGGCGGCACCAGCGCGGAGTTCGCGCTCAAGACCGCGAAGTACGCCAGCGCGCACTACCTCGACAACCTCCCCACCGAGGGCTCGATGGACGCCCACGGCTTCCGCGACCTCGAGCTCGAGGAGGAGGTCTTCAAGCTGACCCAGTCCTTCGGCATCGGCGCGCAGTTCGGCGGCAAGTACTTCTGCCACGACGTGCGGGTCGTCCGGCTCCCTCGCCACGGCGCCTCCTGTCCCGTCGCGATCGCGGTGTCCTGCTCCGCCGACCGCCAGGCGCTCGGCAAGATCACCGCGGAGGGCGTCTTCCTCGAGCAGCTCGAGACCGACCCGGCGCAGTACATGCCCGACGCCGGTGTCGCCGAGGACATCTCCGGCGGCGAGGTCGTCAAGGTCGACCTCAACCGGCCGATGAGCGAGATCCTGGCCCAGCTCTCGTCGTACCCGGTCAAGACGCGGCTCTCCCTCACCGGCCCGCTCGTCGTGGCGCGCGACATCGCGCACGCCAAGATCCAGGAGCGCCTCGACGCCGGCGAGGAGATGCCCGACTACCTCAAGAACCACCCGGTCTACTACGCCGGCCCGGCCAAGACCCCCGAGGGCATGGCCTCCGGCTCGTTCGGCCCCACCACCGCCGGCCGGATGGACTCCTACGTGAAGTCCTTCCAGGCCGCCGGCGGCTCGATGGTCATGCTCGCCAAGGGCAACCGCTCCAAGCAGGTCACCGAGGCGTGCGGGGAGTACGGCGGCTTCTACCTCGGCTCCATCGGCGGCCCCGCCGCGCGGCTCGCCCAGGACTGCATCAAGAGCCAGGAGGTCATCGAGTACCCCGAGCTCGGCATGGAGGCGGTCTGGAAGATCGAGGTCGAGGACTTCCCGGCCTTCATCGTCGTCGACGACAAGGGCAACGACTTCTTCACCGACCCGGGCGGCGCGGTGACCGTGCCGATCACCGGCATCCGGGTGCGCTCGGCCGAATAGCCGCCGGGTAGCCCGCCCTGCCCCGGGTACCGCCGGGGCATGGCTGTCACCGCGTTCCAGGACCTCCCGCTCGCCGACCGCGACCGCTCGTGGGACGGCGACGCCGCCGAGAAGCGCGTGCGCCGCTGGGCGGGCGCGGAGGACGAGCCCAACGAGAAGTACCGCGACGCCCACGTCTGGTACGACGCGGACGCGAAGGACAACTTCACCGCCTACAAGCTGCTCATCGCCGATGTCGTCGACGACCGGCTGGTCGCCGTCCCCCGAGGCGTGATGGCGGCCGGCAACGTGCTGCAGGGCGCCCGGGGCGGCGTCGACCTGCCCGACAAGGACGTCGACCGGGTCAAGAGCCACCTGGCGAAGTACTACCACAAGCTGGACGACACCGCGCCCTGGGACGAGGACTGAGCGGGAACCCTGGAGCAGTGCGAGCCGTTCACCAGGCATGCGCTGCCCCATCGACGAGACCACGCTGGTGATGAGCGAGCGGAACGGCATCGAGATCGACTACTGCCCCCAGTGCCGGGGCGTGTGGCTGGACCGCGGCGAGCTCGACAAGATCATCGACCGCTCCGTCGGCCTTCCCCAGCCCACCGCGGCCCCGCAGCCGCAACAGCCGCAGTACGACGGCTACCGCGAGCCTCGCCAGCAGCAGGGCTACTCCAAGAAGCGCAAGCGCGAGTCCTGGCTCAGCGAGCTCTTCGACTGAGCGCGGCCCAGGGGGGCGCGCAGTACGGTCGGAGGGTGAGCACTCCCGGCTTCCGCACCGAGCACGACTCCATGGGCGACGTCCTCGTCCCCGCCGACGCCCTGTGGCGCGCCCAGACCCAGCGCGCGGTCGAGAACTTCCCGATCAGCGGCACCCCGATCGAGCCGGCCCTGATCCACGCCCTCGGCCACGTCAAGGCGGCCGCCGCGAGCGCCAACGCCGCGCTCGGCGTACTCGACGCCGAGGTCGCCGACGCGATCGCCACGGCCGCCCGCACGGTCGCCGCCGGCGAGCACGACGACCAGTTCCCCATCGACGTCTTCCAGACCGGCTCCGGCACCAGCTCCAACATGAACGCCAACGAGGTGATCGCCTCGCTCTGCGCCCGGGCCGGCGTCACCGCCCACCCCAACGACCACGTCAACGCGAGCCAGTCGAGCAATGACACCTTCCCGACCGCGATCCACGTCGCCGCCGCGCTGGCCGTCACCGGCGAGCTGGTGCCGGCGCTCGAGCGGCTCGCGGCGTCCTTCGAGGCCAAGGCCGAGGAGTTCGCCGGCCTGGTGAAGTCCGGGCGCACCCACCTGATGGACGCGACCCCGGTGACGCTCGGGCAGGAGCTCGGCGGCTACGCCGCCACCCTCCGGTACGGCGTGGAGCGGCTCGCCGCCGTCCTGCCCCGGGTGCGGGAGCTCCCCCTCGGCGGCACGGCCGTCGGGACCGGCATCAACACCCCGCCCGGCTTCGCCGCCGCCGCGATCGCGGCGCTGGCCGAGGCGACCGGCCAGGAGTTCACCGAGGCGCGCAACCACTTCGAGGCCCAGGGCACCCGGGACTCGCTGGTCGAGCTGTCCGGCGTCCTCAGGACGATCGCGGTCGGGCTCACCAAGATCTGCAACGACCTGCGCTGGATGGGCTCGGGCCCGACCACCGGCCTCGCCGAGATCCACCTGCCCGACCTCCAGCCGGGCTCCTCGATCATGCCCGGCAAGGTCAACCCGGTGCTGCCGGAGGCGACGCTGATGGTCTGCATGCAGGTGATCGGCAACGACGCCGCCGTCACCGCGGCCGGCGCGAGCGGCAGCTTCGAGCTCAACGTCGCGATGCCGGTCCTGGCCCGCAACGTCCTCGAGTCGGTCCGGCTGCTCGCCGCCGCCTCCCGCACCCTCGCCGAGCGCTGCGTCGACGGCATCACCGCCGACGCCGACCGGATGCTGCGCTACGCCGCCTCGTCGCCGTCGGTGGTCACGCCGCTCAACAAGTACCTCGGCTACGAGGCGGCCGCCACGATCGCCAAGCAGGCGCTCGCCACCGGCAGCACCATCCGCGAGACCGTGCTCGCGCTCGGGTACGTCGAGCGCGGCGAGCTTACCCTCGAGCAGCTCGACGCCGCCCTCGACCTGCCGTCGATGACCCACCCCTGAGGGCCGGTCGGCGGATTCATCACGGGATGTAGGCGAATGGCCGCTTCTGTAGCGGAGTTCCGCTACAGAAGCTCGCACTCACCTACATCCCGTGATGAATCCGTATCCCCCCCACCAACGCCGTCCTCAGCCGCGCCGGCGCCCGGTCAGGGCCGCGGCCGCGATCACGGCGACCGCCGCGACCACGACCTGCCACAGGTGGCGGATCCAGTCGATGCCGTTGGTCGCGTTGTCCCAGGTGGCCTCGTGGCCGTCGAACGGCTTGTTGTTGTGCCCGAACAGCCCCCAGTACAAGAAGCTGCCGACCAGCATGCCGACGATGCCGCACAGCACGGTCAGCCAGAACGGGAACTTCGCGCGGTCACCGGGCGCCACGGCCTTGCCGATGACTCCGATGATCGCGCCGCCGACGATCGTCACGATGATGGTCCACAGCATGGCGCTCTCCTCCGGTCACACGGGGCACCCGAGCCCCGTCCCTCTGCATCATGCACCCGGAAGGGCGCCGCGCCGCCGGATCCGGGGACGTCGGCGTGGCGCGCGGCACGAGCGACGCGCTCGCGCCAGCCGGCTCAATACCAGCCGTGGGACTCGCTGTGTCCCCAGGCGCCGCAGGGGCTGCCGTAGCGGGCCTTGATGTAGCCGAGGCCCCACCTGATCTGGGTGGCCGGGTTGGTGGCCCAGTCGGAGCCGGCCGAGGACATCTTCGAGCCGGGCAGCGCCTGCGGGATGCCGTACGCGCTCGAGCTGGGGTTGTCGGCGTTGACCCGCCAGTTGGACTCGCGGGTCCACAGCGAGTCCAGGCAGCCGAACTGGCTGGAGGAGAAGCCGAACTCGCCGAGGAGGGCGCGGGCGATGTCGCGCGGGTCGGAGTCGGAGAGCTCGCGGCTGTCGGTGATCGCCGTGGTGCGGGAGCCGGCCAGGTCGACGGACTTCGCCGGCACCGCCTCGGGGCGGCGGTCGTCACGCGACACGACGGGCTCGCGGCGCTCGGTGGTCTCGGTCGGCAGCGCGCTGGCGCCGACGTTGGCGATGGCGTCGAGGTCGGCGGCGCCGGCGGCCGGCGCGGTGGTCTCCTGGCCGATCACGCCCGCGGCGACCGACACGCCCGTGACGGCCACGGCCACCGAGGAGAGCAGGACGACATTGCGGGCAGCCTTGCGTGGGGCCTGCGCGATGTGGGCGTGCTTGGGGGCACCGCGGTGCTTGGGCACGGGCTTCGCGTGTTTCGACAAGTGCTCGTATTCAGGCTCGACTACATGGGGGTGGCCACCGCCCGATCGGGCCCGACGTCGCTGTCGTCACCGCCAGCGGCCAGCGACCACCATGCCTGACGAGGAGGGCTCAGGCAAACCGAACGGCCGAAAACCCGCCGTTCCGTACGCCGCAAGCGACCGCACGCTCCCCACCTGTCACATCCGTCCCAGAACCGGGGTCAGTAGACGTAGATCGACTGTCCTCGCGAGCTCGCCACCGAGACCTTCGCCCGGTTCTTCGGGACGAAGCGGACGTACATCGCGCCGTACTCGTCGTAGCGCTGGGCGTCGAAGCCGCGCGGCAGCCGCAGCACGAAGCTCGTCGGACCGGTACGCCGCACCGCGCGGGCCACGATCACCTTGGGCGGGATCTCCGGCTCGATGTTCTCCACGATGAGCGCCAGCCGGCCGACCGGGCGCTTGCCGTTGCTCTGCGACACCCGGACCCGGATCGCGTAGCGCTCCGGATGTGCCATCGAGACGTCGCCCTTGGGGAAGCGCGCCCGCACCTTCGCCGTCACGGCGGCCACCGGGTCGGGGGTGCTCCGGTAGGACACGCCGGCGTAGTCGGCCTGGGGGGCGAGGGTGACCTGGTAGGAGACCTGGTGGCCCCGGTCGGCCGTGGCCACCCGGTAGCTGCGGCCCGTCGCGCCGGGGATCGGCGTCGCGTCGCGGTACCACTGGTAGGACGTCACGCCGAAGGTCAGGGCGGAGTCGTTGGCGAACCAGGCGTCCACCCAGATCCGGTCCCCGACCGAGAGTCGCTGCCCGGGAACCTCGATCAGTCCGACGCCACCGTCGAGCATCCGGTCGACGCGACTGAGGTAGTACTGAGCGGCCCAGGTGACCGGAACCTTCTGGGTCGTCCCGGCGACCAGGTCGAGCGTCAGCTGCTGGCTCCCACCCGCGACGTACCTCGACGCGGTGAGGGTGACCGTCTGGCGGCCCGGCTCGAGCAGGTAGGTCTGGTAGCTCTCGGCGGCCTCGCGCACCGTGTTCGAGACGGCGTCGTGGGCGAGGACGCCGTGGGAGACCTGCCTGCCCTTGGTGTCCTTGCTCTCGAAGCTCACCCGGGTGCCCTGCGGCGTGGCCAGGTCGCCGAGGTCGCGAGCGGCCTTGCCGAACCGGACCAGCCGGGCTCCTGCGGGCGGCGGCGCGTCGGTGCGGGTCATCTCGGTGGTGAGGGTCTCGCCGAGCACGCTGGCGCGGATCCCGCCGTCGGCTCCGCTGCCGTCGTACCAGGTGGGGAGGGCGGTGCTGGTCCCCTCGCCCGTCGAGATCAGGACGGCGAACGAGCCGCCCTTGGTGTAGTCACCCGGCCGCAGCACGAACCGGCCGTCGGGGCCGGTGGTCGAGCCGTCGTTGTCCGCTGCCCGATGCCCGGCACGGAACAGGGTGACCTCGACACCGGCGACCGGCGCGCCGTGGTCGTCGACCACGCGCCCGGTGATCGGTGCCCGCGCCGCCGCGGCACTCGCGGGCACCGAGCCGACGGGAGCGAGGAGCCCGAGGACGAGGGCGGGCAGCAACAGGTGACGTGGCTTCACGCCGCGGAGCCTGCCCACCCCCTCTCGGCTCACACCACGACGTTCTCCAGCATCTCGGTGACCAGCGCCGCGATCGGCGAGCGCTCGGACCGGGTGAGCGTGACGTGCGCGAAGAGCGGGTGCCCCTTCAGCTTCTCGACCACAGCCACCACGCCGTCATGCCGGCCGACCCGGAGGTTGTCGCGCTGGGCGACGTCGTGGGTGAGCACCACCTTGGAGTTGGCGCCGATCCGGGAGAGCACGGTGAGCAGCACATTGCGCTCCAGCGACTGCGCCTCGTCGACGATGACATAGGAGTCGTGCAACGACCGGCCCCGGATGTGGGTCAGCGGCAGCACCTCGAGCATGCCGCGGTCCAGGATCTCGTCGACCACGTCCTTGGAGGTCAGGGCACCGAGAGTGTCGAAGACGGCCTGCGCCCAGGGCGACATCTTCTCCGACTCCGAGCCCGGCAGGTAGCCGAGCTCCTGGCCGCCGACGGCGAAGAGCGGGCGGAAGACCACGACCTTCTTGTGCTGCTGGCGCTCCATCACGGCCTCCAGGCCCGCGCACAGCGCGAGGGCGGACTTGCCGGTGCCGGCCCGGCCGCCGAGGGACACGATGCCGACGTCGGGATCGAGCAGCAGGTCGAGGGCGACCCGCTGCTCGGCGCTGCGACCGTGGATGCCGAACGCCTCCCGGTCCCCGCGCACCAGGTGCACCTGCTTGTCGGGCCCGACCCGGCCCAGCGCCGTGCCGCGCTCGGAGAGCAGCACCAGGCCGGTGTGGCACGGCAGCTCGCGCGCGTCGGCCAGGTCGAGGGTGCCGTCGTCGTACAGCTCGTCGAGGTCGGCGGCGCTCACCTCCATCTCGGCCATGCCGGAGTAGCCGGTGTCGGAGTCGCTGATCGTCTCCCCGCGGTACTCCTCCGCCGCGAGGCCGACGGCCGAGGCCTTGATCCGCATCGGCAGGTCCTTGGACACCAAGGTGACGTCGTGCCCCTCGTCGGCGAGGTTGCGGGCCACCGCCAGGATCCGGGTGTCGTTGTCGCCGAGCCGGAAGCCCGACGGCAGCGACGAGGCGTCGGTGTGGTTGAGCTCGACGCGGACGGTGCCGCCGTCCTCCCCCACGGGCACGGGCGTGTCGAGCCGGCCGTGGCTGACCCGCATCTCGTCGAGCATCCGCAGCGCGCTGCGCGCGAAGTAGCCCAGCTCGGGGTGGTGCCGCTTGCCCTCGAGCTCGGTGATCACGACCACCGGCAGGACGATCTCGTGCTCGGCGAACCGGCGCAACGCCCCCGGGTCGGCCAGCAGCACGCTGGTGTCGAGGACGTACGTACGGCGCTGGGTGCTGCTCTGTGCCCCATCGTGACTGGTTCCCACGACTCACCTCACCGGACCGCACGCGCCACGAGGGCCGCCCCGGCCCTATTCCTTGTGGACGGACCGGGCTGCGCAGTCGTGATGGTTCACGTCGGGCCTCCCGATGTGGCCGGCTTCCCCACCTGCCACTGCCTCGGAAAGTACGCCGGGCGGCAGGCCGATTCGCGCGCCACGCCGCGTCCGCGACGTTAATGTCAGATGACGCGTCGGTAAGCGAGGTCGGTGATCGCGCGGCCCTTGGCGATGCCCTTGCGCTCGAACTTCGTCACCGGCCGCTCGGCCCAGCGCTCCACCACGCCGCCCTCGAGCGCCGGCTCGGCGTCGAGTACGTCGACCATCTGCTCGGCGTAGTCGGCCCAGTCGGTCGCGAGGCGCCACAGCCCGCCCGGGGCGAGCCGCGAGGCGATCATGGCGGCGTACTCCGGGTTCACCAGGCGCCGCTTGTGGTGGCGGGTCTTGTGCCACGGGTCCGGGAAGAAGGTCCACAGCTCGCTGATCGTGCCGGGCGCGATCAGGTGCTCCAGGGTCCACACGGCGTCGACGCCGCTGAACCGGACGTTCGTCGCCCCCGCCTCCGCCACCCGGCCCAGGCCCTCCGCCACACCGGGCCGCCAGACCTCCAGCGCCAGCACGTTGGCCTCGGGGCGGGCCGCCGCCAGCGCCGCCGTGGCCTCGCCGACCCCGCCGCCGATCTCGACGACCAGCGGCGCCTCCCGGCCGAACCACCGCGCCCACGAGAAGTCCGGGTCGTCGACCGCCTCGTCGGGGATCACCCAGCGCTCGGCGTACGCATCCCAGGCGGCCTGCTGCCGCGGGGTGAACCGGCTGCCCCGTCGGGTGTAGGTCAGCACCTCGCGCATCCGCCGACCGTCCTCGGTCTGCTTGTGGTGCGGTCGCGCCGGCCGCACGCCCCCCTTGCTCTGCTCAGCCACCCGGCCATTCTCCGGGCTGACCGACCGCGGCCCCAAACCCCGGGCCGGGTGCCCGCGCTAGTGCTGCGGTGGCCCGTACGACACGTGCCCGGGAACGGTGCTGGACGTGCCGATCAGGTTCCCGTCGAGGTCGTAGGCCGGCAGCGTCTCGACCCCGCCGTTGCGCTCCACCTCCGCCTGGTGGGCCAGCGCCTCCTCGGGGCTCGACGGACTCCACCACAGGTCGGCCTTCGTCACGAACCCGAGTCGGCCGTCGTCCATCGTGACGGCGATCAGGTCCGGGGCCTCGTCGAGCGAGTCCGCCTCGGCGTCCGAGCCGTAGGTCAGCCCGGCACGTGTGCGCGGGAAGTCCCGGAACGCCAGCCGCACCGTCGCCGGGTCGGTCATGGTCGTCGCGGTCGTCGTGGTCGTGGCGGACTGAGGCGGGGGCGCCGTGTCGTCGGCGAACGAGGTGCCCGCGGCGAAGGCACAGCCGAGCACCGCGACGACGGCGGCGAGGCCCGCGGCGATCCTGATGTCCACGTCCGCTCCCCTCAGCAGTCACCGAGCCAGGCGACCACGTTACGCCGGTCCACGACACCCCGACAAAGCAGGAGGCCCCCGCTGCCGAAGCAGCGGGGGCCTCCCTCGAAGCAGGTCAGATCACTTGGTGATCTTCGTGACCCGGCCGGCGCCGACGGTGCGGCCACCCTCGCGGATCGCGAACTTCAGACCCTCGTCCATGGCGATCGGCTGGATCAGCTCGACCGTCATGTCCGTGTTGTCGCCCGGCATGACCATCTCGGTGCCCTCGGGAAGGGTCACGACGCCGGTCACGTCGGTGGTCCGGAAGTAGAACTGCGGACGGTAGTTGTTGAAGAACGGCGTGTGACGGCCGCCCTCCTCCTTCGAGAGGATGTAGACGCTGGCCTCGAAGTTGGTGTGCGGGGTGGTGGTACCCGGCTTCACCACGACCATGCCGCGCTCGACGTCCTCGCGCTTGGTGCCACGGAGGAGCAGACCGACGTTCTCACCGGCCTGGCCCTCGTCGAGCAGCTTGCGGAACATCTCGACACCGGTGACGGTGGTCTTCTGCGAGCCCTCGCGGATGCCGATGATCTCGACCTCCTCGTTGACCTTGACGATGCCGCGCTCGATGCGACCGGTGATGACGGTGCCACGACCGGTGATCGTGAAGACGTCCTCGACCGGCATGAGGAAGGGCTTGTCGACCTCACGCTCGGGCTGCGGGATGTACTCGTCGACGGCCGACATGAGCTCGAGGACCGACTGGCCCCACTTCTCGTCGCCGTTGAGGGCCGGGAAGGCCGCGACGCGCACGACGGGAACGTCGTCGCCCGGGTACTCGTACTCGGAGAGGAGCTCGCGCACCTCCATCTCGACGAGCTCGATGAGCTCGTCGTCGTCGACCATGTCGCACTTGTTGAGCGCGACGACCAGGGCGGGGACGCCGACCTGGCGGGCGAGCAGGACGTGCTCGCGGGTCTGCGGCATCGGGCCGTCGGTCGCGGCGACCACCAGGATCGCGCCGTCCATCTGGGCGGCACCGGTGATCATGTTCTTGATGTAGTCGGCGTGACCGGGGCAGTCGACGTGCGCGTAGTGGCGCGCCTCGGTCTGGTACTCGATGTGCGCGATCGAGATCGTGATGCCGCGCTGCCGCTCCTCGGGAGCCTTGTCGATCTGGTCGAACGGCGAGGCCTCGTTGAGGTCCGGGTACGCGTCGTGCAGGACCTTCGAAATGGCCGCCGTCAGCGTGGTCTTGCCGTGGTCGATGTGACCGATCGTGCCGATGTTGACGTGCGGCTTGGTCCGCTCGAACTTCGCCTTAGCCACTGGGGCTCCTCCTGGTGTGTTGTTACTTGACTCGTACTAGTGGGGTGGTGCGCCGAGGGTCTGCAGGGAGCAGTCCCGGTGGGGACTACTCGCCGCGCGCCTTCTTGATGATCTCGTCGGCGATGTTCGTGGGAACCTCGGCGTACGAGTCGAACTCCATCGAGTACGACGCCTGACCGGAGGTCTTGGACCTCAGGTCGCCAACGTACCCGAACATCTCGGACAGCGGCACGAGGGCGCTGACGACGATGTCGCCGTGACGCTCCTCCTGCGCGCGGATCTGACCGCGACGGCTGTTGATGTCGCCGATGACCGTGCCGAGGAAGTCCTCGGGGGTGGTCACCTCGACGGCGAACACGGGCTCGAGGAGGACCGGACGCGCCTGGCGCGCGGCCTCCTTGAACGCCTGGATGCCGGCGATCTTGAACGCGAGCTCGGACGAGTCGACGTCGTGGTAGGCGCCGTCCTCGAGGGCGACCTTCACGTCGACCATCGGGTAGCCGGCGAGCACGCCGAACTCCATGGCCTCCTGGGCGCCGTTGTCGACCGAGGGGATGTACTCGCGCGGCACGCGACCGCCGGTCACGTTGTTGACGAACTCGTAGCCCGCACCCAGACCGGTCTCGGGGTCGATGTTCGGGGCGATCGAGATGACGATCTTGGCGAACTGACCCGAGCCACCGGTCTGCTTCTTGTGGGTGTAGCTGTGGTTCGCGACCTCCGCGCGGATGGTCTCGCGGTAGGCGACCTGCGGCTTGCCGACGGTCGCCTCGACCTTGAACTCGCGCTTCATCCGGTCGACGAGGATCTCCAGGTGGAGCTCGCCCATGCCGGAGATGATGGTCTGGCCGGTCTCCTCGTCGGTCTTGACGACGAAGGTCGGGTCCTCCTCGGCGAGTCGGCCGATGGCCACGCCGAGCTTCTCCTGGTCGGCCTTGGTCTTCGGCTCGATGGCGACCGAGATCACCGGGGCCGGGAAGGTCATCGACTCCAGCACCACCGGCTTGGCGTTGTCGGAGAGGGTGTGACCGGTCCGGGTGTCCTTGAGGCCCATGACGGCGACGATCTGGCCCGCGCCGACCGACGCGATCTCCTCACGCTTGTTGGCGTGCATCTGGTAGACCTTGCCGATCCGCTCCTTGCGGCCGTTGCTCGCGTTGAGCACGGTCGCGCCGGCCTCGAGCTTGCCGGAGTAGACGCGGACGAAGGTCAGCTTGCCCAGGTGGGGGTCGGCGGCGATCTTGAACGCGAGGGCCGAGAGCGGCTCGTCGCTGGACGGCTTGCGGACGACCTCGTTCTCCTCGGTCTCCTCCGCGCCCGGCTTGTGGCCGACGATGGCGTCCACGTCGAGCGGCGAGGGGAGGTAGTCGACGATCGCGTCGAGCAGGGGCTGGACGCCCTTGTTCTTGAACGCGGTGCCGGTGAGGATCGGGTTGACCTTGTCGGCCAGGGTCGCGCGACGGATGGCGGCCTTGAGGGTCGGCACGTCGAACGTGTCGCCGTCCTCGAGGTAGGTCTCCATGATGTCGTCGTCGGCCTCGGCGAGGGTCTCGACGAGCTTCTCGCGGTACTCCGCGGCCTTGTCGGCCAGGTCGGCGGGGATCTCCTCGACGACGTAGTCCTCGCCCTGCTGGGTCTCGCCGCGCCAGACCTTGGCGTTCATCTCGACCAGGTCGACGACGCCGATGAAGTCGCCCTCGGCACCGATCGGGATCTGGAGGATCAGCGGGGTGGAGTTGAGCTTCTGCACGATCGAGTCGACGACGCGGTAGAAGTCCGCACCGGTCCGGTCGAGCTTGTTGACGAAGCACATCCGCGGGACGGCGTACTTGTTGGCCTGGCGCCACACGGTCTGCGACTGGGGCTCCACGCCGGCGACACCGTCGAAGACAGCGACGGCGCCGTCGAGGACGCGCAGCGAGCGCTCGACCTCGACGGTGAAGTCGACGTGCCCGGGGGTGTCGATGATGTTGATCTGGTGCTTCTTCCACCAGCAGGTCGTCGCGGCCGACGTGATCGTGATGCCGCGCTCCTGCTCCTGCTCCATCCAGTCCATCGTGGCGCCGCCATCGTGGACCTCACCGATCTTGTAGGTGATGCCGGTGTAGAACAGGATGCGCTCGGTGGTGGTGGTCTTGCCGGCGTCGATGTGCGCCATGATGCCGATGTTGCGAACGACGTTCAGGTCCGTCGTGATGTCGACTGCCACGTGAGTCAGCGTTCCTTAGGTAAGGGGATGGAGCCGGTGGACCGGAGCGGGCGCCGTGGTGACGGGCCCGCCCCGGTGAGGATCACCAGCGGTAGTGAGCGAAGGCCTTGTTGGACTCGGCCATCTTGTGGGTGTCCTCGCGCTTCTTCACCGCGGCACCGAGGCCATTGGCGGCGTCGAGGATCTCGTTCTGCAGGCGCTCGGCCATGGTCTTCTCGCGACGCTCCTGGGCGTAGCCGACCAGCCACCGCAGCGACAGGGTCGTGCCGCGGTTGCCCTTGACCTCGACGGGGACCTGGTAGGTCGCGCCACCGACGCGGCGGGACTTGACCTCGAGCGCGGGGCGCACGTTGTCGAGCGCGCGCTTGAGGGTGATGACCGGGTCGACGCCGGTCTTCTCGCGGGTGCCCTCGAGAGCGGAGTAGACGATCCGCTGAGCGACCTGCTTCTTGCCGTCCTGGAGCACCTTCGACACCAGCTGGGTCACCAGCTGCGAACCGTAGACCGGGTCGACGTCGATCGGGCGCTTCGGCGCGGGGCCCTTGCGCGGCATGTCAGCTCTTCTCCTTCTTGGCGCCGTAGCGGCTGCGAGCCTGCTTACGGTTCTTCACGGCCTGGGTGTCCAGGGCGCCGCGGATGACCTTGTAGCGAACACCGGGCAGGTCCTTCACACGACCGCCGCGGACGAGCACGATCGAGTGCTCCTGGAGGTTGTGACCCTCACCCGGGATGTAGGCGGTGACCTCGACGCCGCTGGAGAGGCGCACGCGGGCGACCTTCCGGAGGGCGGAGTTCGGCTTCTTGGGGGTGGTGGTGTAGACGCGGGTGCACACACCGCGTCGCTGGGGAGATCCCTTCAGGGCAGGCGTCTTGGTCTTCGACACCTTGTCCTGGCGGCCCTTGCGGACCAACTGCTGAATGGTGGGCACCTGGTGGTTCCCTTTCGGTCTGTTCTCACGGCCGGGCACGGTGCCTGGCTCGGGGTGAAGCGTTGCTGCGGAGTGCCGGAGTGCTCCCCCGCGGCCCGCGCCGATGAGGGCGATCGGCCGGAGGGCATGCTCGACGTGCCGGGTGGCCCCAGACACGAGAATCGAGATTACCGGCCGTCCCAAAGGCGGGTCAAAATGCCGAGCCTAGCCTGGGGACGACCCGGATCAGGTCAGCCACCGGGTGATCGGGTCGATCGCGAAGTAGACGACGAACAGGCCGGCCACCACCCACAGCAGCGGGTGCAGGTCGCGGGCCTTGCCGCGCACCAGCTTGAGGAACACGTAGGACACGAACCCGGCCCCGATGCCGACCGAGATCGAGTACGTGAACGGCATCAGCACGATGGTCAGGAAGGCCGGGATCGCGATCTCGACGTCGTCCCAGGCGATGCCGGTGATCTGCTGCATCATCAGGAAGCCGACCAGCACCAGCGCCGGCACCGCCGCCTCCGACGGGATCATCGCGACCAGCGGCGAGGCGAAGATGGTGACCAGGAAGAGCACGCCGGTCACCACCGAGGCGAGGCCGGTGCGCGCGCCCTCGCCGACCCCCGAGGCGGACTCGATGTACGACGTGTTCGACGAGACGCCCGCCGCGCCACCGGCGATCGCGGCGACCGAGTCGACGACCAGGATCCGCTCCGCGTGGGGTGGCATGCCCTCCTCGTCGAGCAGCTTCGCCTCGGCGCCGATGGCGGTCATCGTGCCCATGGTGTCGAAGAAGTCGGCCAGCATGAGCGAGAAGACGAGCAGCAGCACGGTGACCACGCCGACCTTGTCCCACGAGCCCAGCAGGTTGAACTCGCCCAGGGTGCCGAAGTCGGGAGCGTGGAAGTCCCCGGTCCAGGCCGGGACGGTGAGCGCCCAGCCGCCGGCCTTCTCCGCCGACGTGCCGAGGTCGCCGATCGCCTCGACGATCACGGCCACCACCGTCATCACGACGATCGAGATCAGGATCGCGCCGCGGACCTTGCGCACCCACAGCGCCAGCATCAGCAGCAGGCCGACCACGAAGACCAGCACCGGCCAGCCGCTCAGGCTGCCGTCGGCGCCGAGCTGGACCGGGACGGTCGTCTGGGCGGCGTCGGGGATCCGCTTGACGACGCCCGCGTCGACGAAGCCGATCAGGGCGATGAACAGGCCGATGCCGACCGAGATGGCGACCTTGAGCTGCGCGGGGACGGCCCGGAAGACGGCCGTGCGGAAGCCGGTGAGGACGAGCACCAGGATGAGCACGCCCTCGATCACCACCAGGCCCATCGCGTCGGCCCAGGTCATCTGGCTGGCGACCGCGAACGCCAGGAAGGCGTTGAGGCCCAGGCCGGTGGCCAGCGCGAGCGGGTAATTGGCGACCACGCCCATCAGGATGGTCAGCACGCCCGCCACCAGCGCCGTGCCCGCGGCGATCGCGGCGAGGTTCGGGGCGCTGCCGCCGCCGAGGTACTGGCCGTCGATGTCGGTGGCGTAGCCGAGGATCAGCGGGTTCAGCACCACGATGTAGGCCATCGTGAAGAAGGTGACCACGCCGCCGCGGAGCTCCTGACCGAGGCTGGAGCCTCGCTCGGAGATCCGGAAGAAGCGGTCGAGCGGGTTCGCGGGAGCGACGGGTTCGGCCGAGTTCACGGCCGAAGCATGGCAGGCCCCACGACCGGGGTCGAGCCGGAGGTGGTCCCGACGCGCTCCTCGGCCGCCCGGCGGACGACCACGGCGAGGCCGACGCCGGCCAGCACCAGCGCTCCCCCGACGACCAGGGTCCAGCGCGCGCCGAACTGCTCGCCGATCCAGCCGATGACGGGCGAGCCGATCGGTGTACCGCCCATCACGATGGTCATGTAGAGCGCCATCACCCGCCCGCGCAGCGCCGGGGCGGACTCGGTCTGCAGCAGCGCGTTGCACGAGTTGAGCACGGTGATCACCGAGAAGCCGAGCAGGGGGCACAGCAGCACGAAGGTGAGGTACGTCGGCACCAGGCCGGCCGCGATCTCCAGCACGCCGAACGCCACCGCGGCGCCCATCAGCAGCCGCACCCGCACCCGCGAGCGGCCGGCCGCGACCAGGGCCCCGGCGAGCGAGCCGATCGCGAGGACCGAGCCGAGCACGCCGTACTCCTCGGCGCCCTTGCCGAAGACCTCGGTGGCCATCAGCGCCGAGGTGATCTGGAAGTTCATGCCGAAGGTGCCGACGAAGAAGACCAGCACCAGGATCATCAGCATCTTGGGCTGGCCGCGCAGGTAGGTGATGCCCTCGCGCAGCATGCCGGGCGTGCGGGCGGCGGGGCGCGGCGAGTGGAGCGTCGAGGCGTCCATCCGGCGCAGCTGCGCGATCACGGCGAGGTACGACAGCGCGTTGGCGAGGATGACCCAGCCGGTCGCGCGCATGCCGCCGCCACCGAGGCCGATCAGCAGGCCCGCGAGGCCGGGGCCGATCAGCCGCGCGGCGTTGAACGCCGCCGAGTTGAGGCTGACGGCGTTGGTCACGTCGTCGGCGCCCACCATCTCGGAGACGAAGGCCTGCCGGGCGGGGGCGTCGAAGGCGGCGCCGATGCCGAAGACGAACGCGATCACGTAGACGTGCCAGGTCTCGGCGACGCCGAGCACGGCGACCAGGCCGAGTGCGAGCGAGGCCAGCGCCATCATCGCCTGGGTGACCTGGAGCAGGACGCGCTTGGAGATGCGGTCGGCGACCACGCCGGCGTACGGCGAGAGCAGCAGGACCGGCAGGAACTGCAGGCCGGTCGTGATGCCGAGCGCGGCGCCGCCGTTGCCGGGGATGGTCAGGACCAGCCAGTCCTGCGCGACGCGCTGCATCCAGGTGCCGACGTTGGACACCAGGCTGCCGGCGAAGTAGAGCCGGTAGTTGGGGTGGGACAGGGAGCGGAATCGGGGGCTCGTGGTCTCTCCTTCGGGTCGATCGGTGTCGGTCGGTCTGTCGGCGGCGTCAGTCGGCTTCGGACAGGCGCTGCAGGATGGGCGCGGCGCGGCGCAGCACGTCGCGCTCCTCGGCGGTCAGGTCCTCGAGCCGGCGCGAGAGCCAGCGGTCGCGCCGGGTCACGTCGGCGCTGACGACGGCCCGGCCCTCGTCGGTGATCCGGACGACGACCTGCCGACCGTCGCTGGGGTGCGCGCACCGCTCCACCAGCCCGGCGTCGGCCAGGCCGGTGACGGTGCGGGTGATGCTCGGCGGCTGCACCTGCTCGCGGGCGGCGAGCGCGCCGATGGTCAGGTCGCCCTGCCGGTTCAGCGCGTAGAGAACCGCCATCGAGGTGACGCTCAGGTCGTTGTCGGGGTGCCGCTCGCGGAGCAGCCGTCGCCGTAGGCGCATGACCGAGAACCGGAGCTCGGCGGCGAGCCCCGCGTTGGTGCGAACACGCAGTTCCGGAGTCGGCATATCGTTAGCATAAGTCATTACCTCTGCTAACTATTCCGCCGGGAGTAGCATCGATCCCGTGGAGCTCCGCGACGACCAGCCGACCCAGCACGAGTTCGGCAGCCGGACCTACCTGATCGCCCCCGTCGAGCCGCTCGACGTCGACGGCGTGCGCACCGTCCAGGTCGGCACCCTGCTCTTCCTGGTCGCCTTCGTCGGCCTGCTGCCGTTCTACGGCCGGCTCGAGGAGGACGGCCGCACCTGGCTGCTGTGGATGTGCCTCACCGGCGTCGGGCTCGGCCTGCTCGGCTCGGAGTACTGCAAGCGCCGCCGCCAGGTCCGCGCCGAACGCGACCTCGACGCCGATGAGTGACGCCCCCGCTCCCCTCCCCCCGACCCGCTGGGCGCTCGGCGGCTCACGGACCTCCGGGTACGCCGAGCGGTTCGCCGAGCTGATCGCCGACGGCGCCGACGTGGTCGGCGAGGCCCGGCTCGCCGACACCCTCGTCGAGCGCGGCGCCACCATCCTCGACGCCGGCTCCGGGATGGGCCGGATCGGGGCCCACCTGCTCCGCCTCGGCCACCGCGTCACCGCCGCCGAGCCCGACCCGGCCCTCGTCGCCCAGTCCCGCCGCACCTTCCCCGACCTGCCCGTCGTACCGCTGGAGATCCTGGCCCTCACCCCCGACGCCCTCGCCGCCGCCGGCGCACCCGTCGCCTACGACCTCATCGTCTGCGTCGGCAACGTGCTCACCTTCGTCGCCGAGGACACCGAGGTCGCCGTCCTCCAGCGGCTGGGGTCCCTGCTCGCCCCCGGCGGCCGGATCCTGGTCGGCTTCCACCTCCAACAGGGCCCCACCACGGCCCGGGTGTACCCACCCGACGAGTTCGCCGCCGACGTCGCCGCCGCGGGGCTGGTCGTCCAGCACCGGTTCGGCGGGTACGACCTGCGGCCGGTGGACGAGCTGTACTCGGTGGCGGTGCTCAGCCGGGCTTGAGGTGTCGGGCTGGGGTTGGGCTCGGGGTTGGTGCGCTGCAACGAACCCGACCCCCGCGGAAAACCCGCCGGCTCAGAAACTCTCGAGGTCATCCAGCGAGATCGTGTCCACCACCGGCGGCGCGGGGGGCTGGGGCTGCTGGCGCTTGCTGAGGCGCACCTCGGAGTGCCCGCCGCAGCCGTGCTGGAGGGCGACCACCCGGCCGTCGTCGTTGGCGTCGCCGTTGGCGCAGACGCCGAACAGCTCGGAGAGGGGGCCGTTGAGGCGGACCAGGAAGCCGCAGGAGTAGCAGTGGTGGGGCGCGGACTTGGCGATGGGGGCGTCGGGGCCGGCGTCGCCGTCGTACCAGCGCTCGGCGGCGGCGTCGCGGCCCTCGGGCGAGAGCACCCGGACCCGGCCGAGACCGAGGTCCTTGGCGACCTGGCGGATCTGGGCCTTCTCGTCGGTGTCGAGCGGGTCGTCGCCGAAGGAGTACGTCGGCACCAGGCGCGGGTCGTCGTCGGAGACGGGCAGCAGGTCGCCGGGTGACATGTCGCCCGGCTGGAGGCGGTCGCGGTAGGGCACCCAGGCGGGCGCGACGATGGCGTCGGGGCCGGGCAGCAGCACGACCTCGACGACGGTCACCTTGCGCTGGCGGGAGGCGCGGGTGAGAGTGACCGCCCACTGCCAGCCGACATAGCCCTTGCGGGTGCACTCGAAGAGGTGGGTGACGACCCGGAGGCCGTCGACCTGGTGGCCGGTGTGGTCGCCCACGTCGCCGGCGTCGACCTCCTCGAGCAGCGCAGCGCGGGCCGCGTCGACGGCATCGGCGGTGGCGGCGTCGGTCAGCTTGCGCTCCAGGGTGGACACGGGCACAGCATCCCCCATGCCACCGTCGATCGTCACGTCGGGGCAGGCAAGATAGGGGTGTGAGCACGCACGGTCCGGACCCGCGCCCACCGGCCAGCCCGCCGGGCCCCGAGGGCGCACCAAGCCCGGAGCTCACCGAGACCGGCTCGATGCGGGCGGTGGGCTCCAGCCTCGGCACCGGCGCGAAGGCGACGGCGCGGGGGCTCAAGGGGGTCGCCTCGGTGACCGGCCGCGCCAGCCGGGCGACCTTCCGCCAGGCCCGCAAGGCAGCGGGCGCGCAGGGCGCGGAGCGCTCCGGGCTGAACCGGCTGATCGAGCTGCACGCCTGCAACGCGGCGGGCGACTCGGCGTTCGCGATCGCCCTGGCCGGCACGGTCTTCTTCGCCGGCGCGACGAGCGGCGAGCGCGGGCCGGTGCTGCTGTTCCTGGGGCTGACCATGGTCCCGTTCGCGATCGTCGCGCCGCTGATCGGCCCCTTCCTCGACCGGTTCAGCCACGGCCGCCGCTGGGCGATCGGCGCCACCTTCGCGCTGCGCGCGTTCCTGTGCTGGGTGCTGGCCGGGACCCTGGGCGACGGCTCGCCGTGGTTCTACGTCGCCGCGCTCGGCGTCCTCGTCTCCTCCAAGGCGTACGGCGTCGCGAAGGCGGCCGCGGTCCCCCGGCTGCTCCCCGGTGAGATCACCCTGGTGAAGGCCAACGGCCGGGTGGCGCTCGCCGGCGTGGTCGGCGCCTGCGTGTCGGGGCCGCTCGCCGGTGCGGCGTACTGGATCGGACCGGAGTGGGCCTGCCGCTACGCCTTCGTGGTGTTCACCATCGGCACGATCGCCGCGATCCTGCTGCCCAACCAGGTCGACGCCTCGACCGGCGAGGAGTCGCTCGGCTCGGGCGCCCGCCGCAGCGGACTGCCGCCGAAGGTCGCCTTCGCGCTGCGCGCCAACTGCGGGCCGCGGCTGCTGTCGGGCTTCCTGACCATGTTCATGACCTTCGTGATGCTGACCGAGCCGCTCGACGGCTGGGAGAGCAAGACCCGCTCGACGCTGCTGGTCGGCCTGGTCATCGGCGCCGCGGGCCTCGGCAACACGATCGGGATCGTGGTCGCCTCGCTGGCCCGCAAGATCAACCCGGCGGTGATGGTGGTGGTCGCGCTGGTCGCCGACATCGTGGCGCTGGTGCTCGCGACCGTGTTCTACAGCCTGGTCCCGCTGGTGGCGCTCGGGCTGACCGTGGGGCTGATGCAGTACCTCGCCAAGGTGTCCCTCGACTCCACCATCCAGAGCGGCGTGCCGGTGCGGGCCCACGCCAGCGCGTTCGCGAAGGGCGACACCACCCTCCAGCTGGCCTGGGTGATCGGCGGCTTCCTCGGCGTGATCCTGTCCTACCCCGCCGTCAACGGCGTCGGGCTGGCCTTCGCCGCGCTGCTGCTGACCGCCTGGGCGGTGTTCGTGGTGCGCAGCCGGCCCGGGCAGCCGGCGCCGAGGCAGCCGGCGACCTGAGCCGACTGGCTCAGGCCTCCAGCTCGTCGGCGAGCGCGCGCAGCAGCTTGGCCACCGGCTGCGCCGTACGACGGTCGGGGTGCCGGCCGTGGCGGTAGGCCTCGCCGACGCCGTCGAGCAGCCGGATCAGGTCCTCGACGATCGGGACCATCTCCTCGGGCTTCTTGCGCTTGGCCTGCTGCTGGTTGCGGGACACCGAGGCGGGCGCGTCGAGGATGCGGACCTGGAGCGCCTGCTCGCCGCGCCGGCCCTGGGCGATGCCGAACTCGACGCGGGTGCCCGCCTTGAGGGTGGTCACGCCCTCGGGCAGCGCATCGGCGCGGACGTAGACGTCGTCGCCGCCCTGCTGGGAGAGGAAGCCGAAGCCCTTCTCCGCGTCGTACCACTTCACCTTGCCAGTCGGCACGGGTCCGCCCAACCTCTCCTCATCACGGGCGTGCGCACCGGTCGGGCGCACGCGCGGCACATCGTAGTGGGGGTGCCGCCACCTATTCTCACCGACGTGGCAACCGAATTGACCGCCCCGGTACTCCCGGCGCCTCCTCTGCCCCTGACGACCGAGCGGCTGGTGCTGCGCACCGTGCGGGCCTCGGACAGCGCGGCGATCGGCGCCTACTGCGCCGATCCGGAGGTCACCCGCTACCTGCCGTTCCCGGCGCTCGACGCCGCGGGCCTGGCCACGCGGATGGAGCGCCTGGTCGCCGGCACCGCCCCGTCGGAGCCGGGCGAGATCCTGGCGCTCGCGGCGGTCCACGACGGCGTGCTCGTCGGCGACCTGATGCTGCGCTTCGTCGACCGCCACGGCGAGACCGATCCGCCGGCGATCGGCGAGCTGGGGTGGGTGTTCGCCCCCGCGTACGCCGGACGCGGGTTCGCCACCGAGGCGGCCCGGGCCCTGGTCGACCTCGCCTTCGGCCACTACCCCCTCCACCGGCTGATGGCACGGCTCGACCCGCGCAACCTGCCGTCGGCGCGGCTGTGCGAGCGGCTGGGGATGCGCCACGAGGCGCACACCCGCGAGGACTACGCCGACCGCGACGGCACCTGGAGCGACACCGCGGTCTACGGACTGCTGCGCCGTGAGTGGGCCGCCGGCGGCTGAGCCGGGTCAGGCCTCCCGCTCGACCCGCATGGTGCGGTCGCCGAAGCGCACCTCGTCACCCGCGAGCAGGGTGCTCGGGCGCCCCGGCGACAGCGAGCGCGACATGCCCTTGCGGATGACATAGGAGCCGTTGGTCGAGCCCCGGTCCATCACGACGAGCGCGCCGTCGGGAGCGACCTGGAACTGGGCGTGGGTCTTCGACAGCGACATGTCGGAGGAGCGCAGCGGCACCACGTGGCGCGCCTCCTCCCCCGGCCGCGGCTCCGGGCGCCGGCCGACCAACGCCAGGCCCTCGACCACGAAGGCCTCCCCCGTGTCGAAGGCCACCCGCCAGCGCACCGTCGCCGGGCTCGGCGGCACAGCCGGCGCGGCGCCCGGCTCGGGCCGGACCCGGGTCTGCTCGACCGGGATCCGGGGAGCCGCGGGGGTGGGTGCGGGAGCCGGCGGGGCGGGCGGGGGCGCGGGCGGCTGAGGCGCGGGGGTGGGCACGGGGGTGGGCGTGGGGGCAGGAGTCGGGATGGGCGCCGGGGTCGGGGTGGGCGTCGGCTCGGGAACCGGGGTGGGATGCTCCTCGACCGGCGAGGGCAGCAGCCGCATCGCGGTGAGGTTCACGATCTGCTGGGGCCGATCGACCTCCGGCGCAACCTCGACCGGACGCGGCCGGGCGTCGACCACGACGGCGTCGCCGATCCGGTCGTGCAGTCCACGACGCTGCCGGGACGGGTCCATCGCCGCGGTCCAGGCGAAGGTGGCCAGACCGAGTCCGGCGGTGGGCAGACCGGCGAGCCCGAGCACGATCCCGCGCAGCAGCGCGGCGCCGACGCCGATCGGGCGGCCCGTCGTCCGCCGGAGCACGCGCAGTCCGGTCGCGGCCTTCCCGGGCGTCAGCCCCGTCGTACCGACCAGGACGGCGAGCACCAGGCCCACCAGCGCCGCGACGCCGAGGAAGGTGAGCACCACGACGACGCCGTCGTCGGGCTCGACCAGGCGCCACACCGCGAAGGCCGCGGCCGCCGCGATCCCCCAGCCGACCGCGCGGTCGACGACGAACGCCGTGAACCGTCGCTCCATCTCCGCCGGGCGGAGGTCGCCGGCGGCGGGGGGTGGCGGGGTGGGGACGTGCGACATCGAGGGCGCTCCGAGTAGCGGCTGGGTCAGGGACGGGTGACCTGGATGGTGACCCCGTCACCGAGGTTGATGGTCGCGCCGGGGATCAGCTGGACGGCGATGCCGGGCTTGAGGTCCTCCGGTCCGAGTCCCGGCTGGACCAGGACGGTGCCATTGGTCGAGCCCATGTCGGTGACGACGGCGGTGCCGAGGTCGGCGCCGGTGCCGGGGCGCACCTCGACATGGGTCGAGGAGATCTCGTGGAGCCGGCTCGGCACCGTCACCAGCATCGGCTGCTCGGTCGAGGTGAACCGGCGCGCCTCCGGCGCCCGGCCGATCAGCACGGCACGGTCGACGATGATCGACTGACCGTCGGACACGAGCAGCTTGGCGACCGGCTGGGTGACCGGCGGCGCCGCGGGCGTGCCGGGCACGGGCGGGACCAGCGGCGCCGGCGGCTCCCCGGCGCCCGCGACAGTGAAGCCGTCGTGCTCGATGCCGGGTCCGGGCGGGGTAGGGGCGCCGCCGACCGGCTCCCAGGAGCCGACCGGCAGGGGCGGGGCGTCGGGGACCGGCGGGGCGGGAACACCCGGCGGCGGGGGCGGCACCCACCCCGGCGGCGCGACCTCGGTCGCACCACTCAACGGCGGGTACGGCGGCGCCGGGACGGACGGCGTCGCCGGCTCGTCGAGAGGGTCGGCTCCCGTGGGGGCGTCGGCGGTCGCGTCGGCGGGCGCGTCGGTGGCGGCCGGGGTGTCCCACGGGGTCACCCAGCCGTCGGGGGCCGGCTCCTGGGGCGCCGCGGCGGGCTCGGCGGGCTCGTCGACCACCTCCATCACCTCGGTGGCCGGGCCGTCGTCGAGATGGGCCGCCTCGGTCACCGCCGCGCCGCCCTCGTCGAGGGGGCTGGGCTCGTCGAGCGCGAGATGGGCGCCGCCCAGGGCGGGCACCGGCTCGGGCTCGGCGACCGGCTCCGGCTCGGCGGCCGGCTCCGGCTCCGGCTCGGCGACCGGCTCGGCGACCGGCTCCACCACGGGCGCCGGCTCGGGCGCGACGGCGGCGACCACGGCCGGCCGGTCGATCCGGCCGACCCGGACCAGCCCGGTCAGGATCGGGTAGTCGGCGTCGTCGGCGGCCTCGTCGTCGCCCTCACCGGCGGGGAGGCTGATGCTCAGCGCGGTGACGTCGTCGAGGCTGCGCTCGACCCAGGTGTGGCTGGCGCCGCCGTCGACGGTCACGGTCTCGCCGGCCGCGGTGACGGTGGCGACCACGTCGGCGCCGCGGAGCAGGAAGCGGGTCGGGCCCTCGTCGGTGCTGACCAGCACGAAGCCCGGGATCTTGCTCAGGCCGGAGGCGAGCAGGCCGTCGAGGACGTCGTCGAAGCCGGCGCCGCCGTCGACCATCGCCCACAGACCGACGACCTGGTCCTTCTGGGACGCGGGCAGCACGATCGCGGCCTCCGGCCCGAAGACGGCGTACCAGGCACCGCTGCGGTACGACCAGGCAGTGGTGTCGCTCATGGGAGGGCCCCCAACTTCTGCTCCAGACTCAGCCGCTGCGCGTGCGAGTCGTACGGGTCAACGTGTGCCAATCCCACCACATCGACGACGACCGCGGTCGCGTTGTCGTGGCCTCCGGCGGTGACCGCGGCGGCCACGAGGGCGTCGGCGGCGTCGCGCGGATCGTCGTGTTCCGCGAGGAGGGAGGCGATGGTCACGTCGTCCACCATGCCACTGACGCCGTCGGAGCACAGCAGCAGGCGCTCCGCGGCCGCGAGGGGCAGCAGGTAGTAGTCGGCCGCGCCGCTCACCGCGCCCGGCATCGCCGCACCCCCCAGCGCGCGGGTGATGACATTGCGGTTGGGGTGCGTGGCCGCGTCGTCGGGGGTGATCCGGCCGGCGTCGACGAGCTCCTGGACCAGGCTGTGGTCGACGCTGACCTGCTCCAGCTCGCCCTCGTTCCAGCGGTAGATCCGGGAGTCGCCGACGTTGGCCAGCAGCCAGTGCGGGCGGTCGGCGGACTGCACGAGGAGGGCGAGGACGACGGTGGTGCCGGCGGCGAAGTGGTCACCGGCCCCGGCCGCGCGCTGCTCCTCGTCGTAGGCGAGCAGCCGGTCCTGGGCGGCCTGGAGCGCGGCGTCGACGGCGGCGGTGCCGTCCTCGAGGTCGTAGGCCCGGTCGACCAAGCGGGCCAGCTCCTCGACGGCGTACCTGCTGGCCACGTCCCCGCGGTCGTGCCCGCCCATCCCGTCGGCCACCGCGAAGACCGGCGGGTCGGCCAGGAAGGCGTCCTCGTTGACCTGGCGGACCAGGCCGACGTCGCTCGCGGCACCGTGGTGCAGCTCGACCCTGTTCACCGATGTCCTAGCGTTGCACCCGTGGGAGCGGCACCGAGCGGACACCGGTCGTTGGCCGACCAGCTGCGCTCGTGGCCCGACGATCGGCTCCAGCGCCTGCTCACCGCTCGTCCCGACCTGGCCACCCCTGCCCCTCACGACTTCGGACAACTCGCCTCCCGCGCTGCGGTGAGGAACTCGATCGCTCGCGCGCTCGACGGCCTCACCCGAGGCGAGCTCTCGGTACTGGATGCCCTGGTCGTCGCCGGTCAAACCACCGATCCGGAAGTCGCGCGGATCGTCCACGCCGAGCCGTCGTACGTCGCCGCGACCCTCGCCCGGCTCCGCGACCTGGCCGTCGCCTGGGACTCCCCCGAGGGCCTGCGGGCGCTGAGCGGCGTGGCGGACGCGATGGTCGGCGGACCCGATGCCGGCGTGAGCGGGCTGCGGCCCCGGACGGCGTCGCCGCGCCCGGCCGAGGAGATCGCCGAGGCGCTGGCGACGTTGCCGTCGGGCGCCCGGGCGCTGCTCGACCACGTCATCTCCGAGGGAGGCACGGCGAAGTCGGGGTCGGTGCGGGTCGGGCTGCGGCCCGAGGACGCCGAGACACCGGCCGAGCTGCTCGTCGCGCACCGGCTGCTCGTCCCCGGCGGCTCCCTCCTGCCCGGGCTGCTCGTGGTGCCGGGCGAGGTCGGCCTGGTCGTGCGGGGCGGCCGGACCACCGTCGAGCCGGTCGACGTCGCGCCGCCGGTCGCGTCCGAGGAGCGCTCGCCTCGACTGTCGACGAGCGCCGCGCTGGGCGCCGCCACCGACGTCGTACGACGGACCGGGCTGCTGCTCGAGTGGTGGGGCACCCGCCCGGCGACCGCGCTGCGCACCACCGGCCTCGGCGTACGGGAGCTCAAGGCGGCCGCGACCCAGCTCCAGGTCTCCGAGCCCGAGGCCGCGCTGATCGTCGAGCTCGCCCACGAGGCGGGGCTGGCCGCCACCCGTGCCGACGCCGACGGCAACCCGGTGTGGGTGCCGACGTCGGCGTTCGACGCGTGGGCCGAGCGGCCGGTCGCCGAGCGCTGGACGGTGCTCGCGCGGGCCTGGCTGGCGAGCCCGCGGCTGCCGTCGCTGGTCGGCGAGCGCGGCCCGGACCAGAAGCCGTGGAACGCCCTCACCCCCGAGCTGTCGGCCGCCGGGATGCCCGAGGCGAAGGCGATGGCGCTCGCCGCCCTCGCCGACCTGCCCGAGGGACACGGCCTGGCCGCTGGCACCGGCCTGCCGTCGCTGGTCGCGCGGGTCGCCTGGGAGCGGCCGCGCCGGCCCCGGACCCGTCCCGACCTGGTGGCCTGGGCGGTCGCCGAGGCTGCGGTCCTCGGCCTGACCGGGGCCGACGTGCTGGCGCCGTACGCCCGGGTGCTGCTGGCCGGCGACGACCCGGCGCCGGTGCTGGCCGAGCTGCTGCCCGCGCCGGTCGACCACGTGCTGATCCAGGCCGACCTGACCGCCGTCGCGCCCGGCCCGCTCGAGCCGGACCTGGCTCGGCAGCTGCAGCAGGTCGCCGACGTCGACTCCCACGGCGCCGCGACCGTCTACCGCTTCACCCCCGACTCGGTACGACGCGCGCTGGACGCGGGCTGGACCGCGGCCGAGCTGCACGCGTTCGTCCTCGCCGCCTCACGCACCCCGGTCCCCCAGCCGTTGAGCTACCTGATCGACGACGTGGTCCGCTCGTTCGGGCGGCTCCGGGTCGGGCTGGCGTCGTCGTTCGTGCGCTCGGAGGACGAGGCGGCGCTCGCCGCGCTGGTCAACCACCCGAAGGCATCCGGGCTCGGCCTGCAGCGGATCGCACCGACGGTGGTCGTCTCGACGCTGCCGATCGACGTCCTGCTGCCCCGGCTGCGCGAGCTCGGCCTGGCGCCGGTCGTCGAGGGGCCCGACGGCGTGGTGCGGGTCGGCGCCGCGGACTCCCTGCGCGCCCGCACCCCCCGCACCCGCGAAAGTGCCGACGCCGCCCGGTCCGCCGCTCGGCAGGCGGCGCAGGTCGTCGCCGCCGTGGCGACGCTGCGCGAGGGCGACGAGGCGGCGCGGACCCGGCCGGCGTCCGCCACCGCCCCGGGTGGCGGCGTGCTCTCCGCGCTGCGCGAGGCGATCGAGCGGCGCGGCGTCGTCCTGATCGGGTTCACCGACAACCAGGGAGTCGTGTCCGAGCGGTCGGTGCGCCCCCTGGTCGTCGAGGGCGGCCAGCTCACCGCGCTCGACGCCGATGCGACCGACGACGACCCCGACGCGGAGCGGCGCTACGCCGTCCACCGGATCAGCCGGGTCATCCCTGTCGGGTGACCCTCTAAACTCGTGCGGTGACAGACGGACCCCTCATCGTGCAGTCGGACAAGTCCCTGCTGCTGGAGGTCGACCACCCCCAGGCCGCGGAGTGCCGCAAGG
Source organism: Nocardioides nitrophenolicus (assembly GCF_016907515.1). NCBI lineage: Bacteria > Bacillati > Actinomycetota > Actinomycetes > Propionibacteriales > Nocardioidaceae > Nocardioides > Nocardioides nitrophenolicus. The sequence goes on along the minus strand of NZ_JAFBBY010000001.1, from coordinate 3,958,115 downwards.
CCATCGCGCCGTTCGCCGAGCTGGAGCGCTCGCCGGAGCACATCCACACCTACCGGCTGACCCCGCTGGGCCTGTGGAACGCCCGCGCCGCCGGTCACGACGCCGAGCAGGTGGTCGACACGCTGCTGACCTGGTCGCGCTACCCGGTTCCCCACGCGCTGCTGGTCGACGTCGCCGAGACGATGGCGCGCTACGGCCGGCTCCGGCTCGAGAAGCACCCCGTCCACGGGCTGGTGCTGGCCTCCAGCGACCGGCCGGTGCTCGAGGAGGTGCTGCGCGCCAAGAAGGTCGCCGGCATGCTCGGCGCGCGCCTCGACGACGACACCGTGGCGGTGCACCCCTCCGAGCGCGGCAACCTCAAGCAGGCGCTGCTCAAGCTGGGCTGGCCGGCCGAGGACTACGCCGGCTATGTCGACGGCGAGGCCCACGCCATCGCACTGGCCGAGGACGACTGGACGCTGCGCGACTACCAGCGCGACGCGGCCGAGTCGTTCTGGCACGGCGGGTCCGGTGTCGTCGTGCTGCCCTGCGGGGCCGGCAAGACGCTGGTCGGCGCGGCCGCGATGGCGCACGCGCAGGCGACCACGCTGATCCTCGTCACCAACACCGTGAGCGCCCGGCAGTGGAAGGACGAGCTGGTCCGGCGTACCTCGCTGACCGAGGACGAGATCGGCGAGTACTCCGGCACCGTCAAGGAGATCCGGCCGGTCACCATCGCGACGTACCAGGTCATCACCACCAAGCGGAAGGGCGTCTACCCCCACCTCGAGCTGTTCGACGCGCGCGACTGGGGCCTGATCGTCTACGACGAGGTGCACCTCCTCCCGGCGCCGATCTTCCGGATGACCGCCGACCTGCAGGCCCGGCGCCGGATCGGGCTGACCGCGACCCTGGTCCGCGAGGACGGCCGCGAGGGCGACGTGTTCTCGCTGATCGGGCCCAAGCGGTACGACGCCCCGTGGAAGGACATCGAGGCCCAGGGCTGGATCGCGCCCGCCGACTGCATCGAGGTCCGGGTCTCGCTGCCGGAGGCGTCACGGATGTCGTACGCGACGGCGGACCCCGAGGAGCGCTACCGGCTGGCCGCGTGCACGCCCGAGAAGCTGGGCGTGGTCCGGGACCTGGTGACCCGGCACGCCGGGCAGCCCACGCTCGTCATCGGTCAGTACCTCGAGCAGCTCGCCGAGCTGGGCGAGGCCCTGGACGCGCCGATCATCACCGGACAGACGACGGTCAAGGAGCGGCAGCGGCTCTTCGACGCCTTCCGGTCGGGCGAGATCGGGCTGCTGGTCGTGTCGAAGGTCGCGAACTTCTCGATCGACCTGCCGACCGCCGAGGTCGCCATCCAGGTCTCGGGGTCCTTCGGGTCACGCCAGGAGGAGGCGCAGCGGCTGGGCCGGCTGCTCCGGCCGGGTCCCCCGGGTCCCGGCGGCGAGCGGAAGGTCGCGCACTTCTACACGGTCGTGGCCCGCGACACCGTCGACGCCGAGTTCGCGCAGAACCGGCAGCGCTTCCTGGCCGAGCAGGGCTACGCCTACCGGATCATCGACGCGGAGGACCTCGCCGGCGCCTGAGCGACCACGCCCAGGTGCACCCCGCTCGCCGTCGGGGCGACGGCCTCGTCGACGAGCGCGATCGCGTGGTCGGCATAGGTGATGAGGGCGGCCGCATCGCCCGGCGCGACGGCGTACCCACCGACCGGCGAGCCGGTGTGGTCGAAGTCGCCGCTCGGGCTCACCGCGACCCAGTCGGCGGCGGAGGCCCGGAGCACGTCGAGCGCGGCGAGGTGGGTGAGGAAGAAGGAGCGGTACGCCTGCGGATAGCCCGCGCGGTCCATCACCGGTGTCCCGCCGACGTCGGGCAGGAGCGAGGCGAGGCCGACCCACACCAGGCGGGCGTCGGGGGCCCCGGCGAGAAGGGCCCGGGTCGCGGCCGGCAGGAACTCAGCCGGGTCCCGGGACTGGTCGAAGACGCCGGCGATCACGGCGTCCTTGCCGGCGGCCAGGGCCCGGACCGATGCCGGGTCGGTGACATCGCCGGTGCGTACCTCCACGCCGCGCGGGGCGTCGTACGCCGCCGGGTCGCGCACGACGGCGGTGACCCGGTGTCCGCGACGGCGGGCCTCCGCGACCGCCGTCCGTCCGGCGCGGCCGGCGGCGCCGATGACGAGGATGCTCTTGCTGGTCGGGTCCTGCGCAGGGGTTGCGGTCATGACGGCGACGCTAGGTCCGGGTGTGGTTACCGCCCGGATACCTAGAGTGGGATCCATGACGCCGCTGCGAGCCGACATGTTCGACGAGATCTGCCCGTCGACCCTCGTCCCGCTCCGGATGGGCGACAAGTGGGCGCCGCTGGTGATCCGCTGCCTCGAGGACGGCCCGCGCCGGTTCTCCGAGCTGCGGGTCCCGATCCGGGCCAGCGCGAAGGTGCTCACGACCTCGCTGCGGCGCCTCGAGCGGGACGGCTTCGTGAGCCGCCGCGCCGAGGGCCGCTCGGTCGACTACGCGCTGACGCCGCTCGGCCGGAGCCTCGCGGGACAGCTCGAGTCCTGGTGCCGCTGGACCGAGGCGAACTGGGACGAGCTCCTCGACGCCCGTGACCCCGTCTGATCCGACCTCCCCCGCGACGTCTCGGCGGATCAGCCGGGACGGCACGACGGTGACCTCGAAGGGGACCGTCGCCGTCCACTCCTCGTCGCCGGCGATCGCGGCGACGGCGACGTAGGCGCCGTCGCGCAGCTCCCGCGCGGTCAAGGCGATCTCGTCGGACTCGACGTCGACGACCCCGTAGGCGGCCACCCCGCTCCGCTCGTAGATCCGCTTCCTCTGGCCCAGGTCACGACGGCGCGTGGTCGGCCAGGGCAGGCCGCGTAGAGCACCACCAGCAGCTCGGTACTCACGAGCTGATTGGGGGACGAGGCGCCGGCTTCCCGAGATGACTGAAGGTCCATGCCGACGATCATCGACGCAGAACGCCGATCCGCCGAGCATGGACCTCCAGCCTGTGGAGAAGTCGCCGTCAGGCCGCGACGACCCCCGCGTCGGCGACCACCAGCGCCCGCTCCAGGATCTCGGTGACCGCACCGACCGGCGTGACGGTCAGCGCGTCGAGGATCTCGGCCGGGACGTCGTCGAGGTCGGGCCGGTTGCGCTCGGGGATGAACACCTCGGTCACGCCGGCCCGCTGCGCGGCGAGCAGCTTCTGCTTCACCCCGCCGATCGGCAGCACCCGTCCCGACAGGGTGACCTCGCCGGTCATCGCGATGTCGGAGCGGACCGGGCGACCGGTCAGCAGCGACACCAGAGCGGTCACCATGGTGACACCGGCGGACGGGCCGTCCTTGGGCACGGCGCCCGCCGGGAAGTGCACGTGGATCGACCGCTCGAAGGCACTGGCCGGGATGCCGAGCTCGTCGGCGTGCGAGCGCACCCACGACAGGGCGATCCGCGCCGACTCCTTCATCACGTCGCCGAGCTGGCCGGTCACGGTCAGCCCGGTCTCGCCGGCGGCGACCGAGGTCTCGACGTAGAGCACGTCGCCACCCATCCCGGTCACCGCGAGGCCGGTCGCCACGCCGGGGACCGACGTGCGCTCCTCGACGTCGGGAGTGAACCGCGGCCGGCCGATCAGGTCGACCAGCGACGCGACGTCGATGTCGACCCGCGTCACCGAGCCGGCGGCCAGCCGCGCCGTGGCCTTGCGGAAGGCCTTGGCGAGCAGCCGCTCGACCTGGCGTACACCCGCCTCGCGGGTGTAGTTGGCCGCGATCTCGCGCAGCGCCTCGTCGCTGATGCTCACCTCGTCGGGACTCAGCGCCGCGCGCTCGAGCTGGCGCGGGACGAGGAAGTCACGGGCGATCGCGACCTTGTCCTCCTCGGTGTAGCCGTCGATCGAGACCAGCTCCATCCGGTCCAGCAGCGCGGCCGGGATCGAGCCGATGTCGTTGGCCGTCGCGATGAACAGCACGTCGGACAGGTCCAGGTCGAGCTCGAGGTAGTGGTCGCGGAAGGTGTGGTTCTGCGCGGGGTCCAAGACCTCGAGCAGCGCGGCCGCCGGGTCGCCCCGGTAGTCGGAGCCGACCTTGTCGACCTCGTCGAGCAGCACGACCGGGTTCATCGAGCCGGCCTCCTTGATGGCCCGCACGACGCGGCCGGGCAGCGCACCGACGTACGTGCGGCGGTGGCCGCGGATCTCCGCCTCGTCGCGCACGCCGCCGAGGGCGACCCGGACGAACTTGCGGCCCAGGGCACGGGCGACCGACTCGCCGAGCGAGGTCTTGCCGACGCCCGGAGGTCCCGCCAGCAGGACGACGGCGCCCGAACCCCGGCCGCCGACGACCTCGAGTCCGCGCTCGGCGCGGCGGGCCCGGACCGCGAGGTACTCGGTGATCCGGTCCTTCACCTCGTCGAGGCCGTGGTGGTCGGCGTCGAGGACGGCGCGCGCGGCGACGACATCGGTGTCGTCCTCGGTCGTGACGCTCCACGGCAGGTCGAGCACGGCGTCGAGCCAGGTCCGGATCCAGCCCGCCTCGGGGTTCTGGTCGCTGGACCGCTCCAGCTTGTCGACCTCGCGCAGCAGCGCCTCGCGGACGCCGTCGGGCACGTCGGCCGCCTCGACCCGGGCGCGGTAGTCGTCGCCCCCCTCGGGGTCGCCCTCGCCGAGCTCCTTGCGGATCGCGGCGAGCTGCTGGCGCAGCAGGAACTCGCGCTGGTTCTTCTCCAGCGACTCGCGCACGTCGGCGTCGATCTTGTCGCTGACCTCGGACTCCGCCACGAAGTCCCGGGTCCACTCCACGAGCAGGCGCAGGCGCTCGCCGACCTCGGGGGTCTCCAGGAGCTGGCGCTTGCGGTCGTCGGAGAGGTACGGCGCGTAGCCGGCCGTGTCCGCCAGCGTCGCCGGGTCGTCGATCCGGGTCACCTGGTCGGCGACCTGCCAGGCCTCGCGGCGCTGCAGCAGGCCGACCACCAGCTTGCGGTAGTCCTCCGCGAGCGCGCGCACCTCGTCGTCAACGACGCCGCCGTCGACCGGCTCGACCTCGACCCACAGGGCCGCGCCAGGACCGGTCACGCCGCTGCCGATGCGGGCCCGCCCGCCGGCCTTGAGCACCGCCGCCGGCTCGCCGCCGGAGAAGCGGCCGACCTTCTCGACGCTCGCCACGACGCCGTAGGACGCGTAGCGGTCCTCGAAGCGCGGAGCGAGCAGGACCTGAGCGGTCTCCCCGCTCTCGCGGGAGGCGATCTGGGCGGCGTCGATGGCGGCTCGGGCGGGCTCGTCGAGCTCGACCCGCACCACCATCCCGGGGAGCACCACCACATCGGAGAGGAACAGCACCGGAAGCTGGATCGGGTTCGTCATGCACCTTCCAATGCGTTCCGGGTTCGTGGTGTTCCGGCGTTCGCGGTGGGCGAACTGGGGAACTCCCCGGCCTCGATCAGTCGAGCAGCCGCGCCGGGACGAGGGTGAGGTCGTAGGGCGCGGCCGCGGTCCACTCCTCCTCGCCCGCGACCAGCGCGGCCACCTCGTAGCGACCTTCGCGCAGCTCCCAGGCGGTCAGGCTCGGCACCTCGGGATCGAGCACCCAGTACGACGGCACCCCGGCCCGCTGGTAGAGCCGCTTCTTGCGCACCTGGTCCCGTCCGCGACTGCTCGGCGAGAGGATCTCGACGACGAGCAGCGGGGCGCCCGTCAACCCCCGCTGCTCGGGACGGTCCCGCTCCACGACCAGCAGGTCCGGCTCGACCACCGACAGCTCCTCGAGCTGCACGTCGAAGGGCGCGGCAAGGACGACGAGACCTTCAGGGCGGGCCAGGTGAAGTGCGACATGAAGGGCACCCGACATCCGCTGATGGTCGAACGACGGCGCCGGCGACATCACGATCTCACCCTCGAGCAGCTCGTAGCGGTTGCCGTCGTCGGGCATCCGGTCGAGGTCGGCCCGGGTGTGGCCGGGCCCGAGGGTGGGGGTGGTCATGGGTCTCATCGTGCCTCCTCACGGCGAACACCCGCCAGCGTGCGCCCGCGCCCCGCTCGGGTCGCGCCGGTCAGCTGTCATGGACACCTCCCTTCGTCTCCCTTCGTCGTCGTGGACCACACCCTGCCGGACAGGGCCGTCAGGCGCGGCGCGCGGACGGCCGGGCTGTGGAGAACGCGCGACGACAGGGCGCCTGGGGAGGAACAAGGGCGGCTACGGGGACCCGTGGGGCGCGGGAAGCGGGTCAGACCTCGACCGTGCCGCCGCTGCGCCAGTACACATCGCTCTCGCGGGTGAGGAAGCCGTCGTCGACGAGGTGGCGGCGCAGCGCCGCGTGGTCGTCGTGGACCTCCTGGAGGATCGCGTCGACCTCACGCCAGCCGTAGCGCCGGCCGGGCTCGAAGCGCTGCGCCACGTGGTCGAGCACGACCAGCCGCTTGGCGTGCCGGGTGGGCAGGTCCAGCAGCCGCCCGTCGGCGGAGAAGAAGCGGCGCAGGACCTGCTGGTCGTCGGGGCTCACCCCTCCTTTGTAGCCAACTCCAGCCCCAGCCGGCGACCGAGTTCCGCCACGGAAAGCCCCCACGTCTCGCGGACGACGACCGCGGAGCCGCCGACCTCGAAGATCCCGTGGTCGGTGTAGACCCGGCTGACGCAGCCGACGCCGGTGAGCGGGTAGGTGCACACGGGGACCAGCTTGGGTGAGCCGTCCTTGCCGAACAGGCCCATCATCACGAAGACGTCCTTGGCGCCGATGGCGAGGTCCATCGCTCCGCCGACGGCGGGGATGGCGTCGGGGCGCCCGGTGTGCCAGTTGGCGAGGTCGCCGTTGGCGGCGACCTGGTAGGCGCCGAGGACGCAGACGTCGAGGTGGCCGCCGCGCATCATGGCGAAGGAGTCGGCGTGGTGGAAGTACGACGCCCCGGGCAGCTCGGTGACCGGGACCTTGCCGGCGTTGGTGAGGTCGGCGTCGACCTCGTCGCCGTGGGCGGCCGGCCCCATGCCGAGCATGCCGTTCTCGGTGTGCAGGATGACGCCGAGCTCGTCGGGGAGGTGGTCGGCGATCTTGGTGGGCTGGCCGATGCCGAGGTTGACGAAGGAGCCCTCGGGGATGTCGCGCGCGATCACCTCGGCGAGCTCGTCCATGGTGAGCGGACCGCGGTCCAGGTGCTCGACGGTCATCAGCGGGCTCCCTGCACGGTGTAGTGGCGGGCCTCCACGGCGACCACGCGGTCGACATAGATGGACGGGGTGACGACGGCCTCGGGGTCCAGCTCGCCGGTCTCGACGAGCGAGGACACCTGGACGATCGTCGTGGTCGCCGCGGCGGCCATGACCGGCCCGAAGTTGCGGGCGGTCTTGCGGTAGACGAGGTTGCCGAGCCGGTCGGCGGCGTGGGCGGAGATGAGCGCGTAGTCGCCCTTGATCGGGTACTCGAGCAGGAACTCGCGCCCGTCGATGACCCGCGACTCCTTGCCGTCCGCGAGCGGGGTGCCGACGGCCGTGGGGCTGTAGAAGGCGCCGATCCCCGCTCCGGCGGCGCGCATCCGCTCGGCGAGGTTGCCCTGCGGCACGACCTCCAGCTCGACCTTGCCGGACAGGTAGAGCTCGTCGAAGACGTACGAGTCGGCCTGGCGCGGGAACGAGCAGACCACCTTGCGCACCCGGCCGGCCTTGAGCAGCGCGGCCAAGCCGACCTCGCCGTTGCCGGCGTTGTTGGACACGATGGTGAGGTCCGTCGCGCCCTGCCGGATCAGCGCGTCGATGAGGTCGAACGGCATGCCGGCCAGGCCGAAGCCGCCCACCAGGACGGTGGATCCGTCCTCGATGCCGGCCACCGCCTCGTCAGCGGTGTCGAGCAGAGCGGTGCGCGCCATCAGGAGGCCGCCACGTTCTCGAGCACGACGGCCAGGCCCTGGCCGACGCCGATGCAGATGCCGGCGACGCCCCAGCGCTGACCGGTCTCGCGCAGCACCTTGGCGAGGGTGCCGACCAGCCGGCCGCCGGAAGCCCCGAGCGGGTGGCCCAGGGCGATCGCGCCACCGCGCTGGTTCACGATCTCGGGGTCGATCGGCCAGGCGTCCACGCAGGCGAGCGACTGCACCGCGAACGCCTCGTTGAGCTCGACCGCGCCGACGTCCGACCAGGAGATGCCGGCCCGGGCGAGCGCGGCGTTGGCCGCCTCGACCGGCGCGTACCCGAAGGCCTGGGGCTCGAGGGCGTACGCCGCCCGGCCGGCCACGCGGGCCAGCGGCGTCGTACCGATCCGGTCGGCGGCGGCCTCCGAGCCGAGCAGCACGGCGGAGGCGCCGTCGCTCAGCGGCGACGCGTTGCCGGCCGTGATGGTGCCGTCCTTGCGGAAGACCGGCTTGAGGCCGCCGAGCGACGCGGGGGTGCTGCCGGGCCGGATGCCTTCGTCGCGGGTGAGGTCGACGCCGTCGACCGGGACGACCAGGTCGTCGTAGAAGCCGTCCTCCCAGGCCTGGTGCGCGAGCTGGTGCGAGCGAGCGGCGAACTCGTCCTGGCGCTCGCGGGAGATCCCGAACCGCTCCTGGAGCTGCTCGTTGGCCTCGCCGAGGCTGACCGTCCACTCCTTCGGCATCCGGGGGTTGACCAGGCGCCAGCCCAGGGCCGTCGAGACGGCGGTGACGTCGGCGACCGGGAAGGCGCGGTCGGGCTTGGGGAGCACCCACGGGGCCCGGGTCATCGACTCGACGCCGCCGGTGAGGACGATGTCGGCGTCGCCGGTCTCGATGGTGCGCGACCCGACCATCACGGCGTCCAGGCTCGAGCCGCAGAGCCGGTTGACGGTGGTCGCGGGGACGCTGACCGGCAGTCCGGCGAGGAGCGCCGCCATCCGACCGACGTTTCGGTTGTCCTCCCCCGCCCCGTTGGCGTTGCCCCAGACCACGTCACCGATCGCGGCGGGGTCGAGGCCGGGGGTGCGGGCGAGGACCGAGGAGACCGCGGCGGCGCCGAGATCGTCGGCGCGGACGCCGGCGAGGGCGCCGTTGAACCGGCCGAACGGGGTGCGGACCGCTGCGTAGACGAAGGAGCTCACCCCACCGACGCTAGGCGCCGAAGTTGATATTGTGAAGGATCAGTATTCGACACGATTGAGACGAAAACAGATATGGACCTGCTGCGCCACCTGAGGTACTTCGTGACCGTCGCCGAGGAACGCCACTTCGGCCGCGCGGCCGAGCGGCTGCACATGGCCCAGCCGCCACTCTCCCAGCAGATCCGCCGCCTGGAGGCCGAGGTCGGCGTCCAGCTGTTCGTGCGCACCACCCGCCGCGTCGACCTCACGGCGGCCGGATCCGCCTACCTGAGCCGGGCGCGGGCGATCCTCGCCGAGGTCGACGACGCCGCCGACGAGGCCCGCCGGGTGGCGGCCGGCGCGGTCGGTCGGCTCGCCATCGGCTGCGTCGGCTCGGCGACCTACAGCCTGCTCCCGGCCCTCTCGCGCCGGCTGGCCGAGGAGCTGCCCGGCATCGACTTCGCCTTCCGTGGCGAGATGCTGGTCGCCGACCAGGTCGAGGCGCTGCGCACCGGTGCGATCGACGTCGCCCTGCTCCGCCCGCCGGTCGACGACGCCACCCTGGCGGTGACCCCGCTGCGCGAGGAGCGGCTCGTGGTCGCCGTACCCGCCTCCCACCCGCTCGCCGCCCGCAAGCAGGTCCGGGTCGCCGAGCTCGCGGAGTCCGACCTGATCGTGCACTCCGCCGGCCGACGCTCGGCGATGTACGACGTCGTACGCGGCCTGTTCGCCGACGCCGGGCTGACCCCGCGGATCCGGCACGAGGTCGGCGAGACCTCGACCCTGGTGACCCTGGTGGCCGGCGGCCTCGGGGTGGCCGTCGTGCCCGAGCCGGTCGGCGCCCTCACCCTCGACGGCGTCGCCTTCCGCCCGCTCGTGCGGCCGGCCCGGACTGTCGAGCTCGCCGTCGCCCACCGCGCCGCGCGGACCGAGCCGCACCTGCACCGCACCCTGGCGGTGCTGCGGGACCTGATCCGGGTCAGCGGGTAGCGGCGATCACGGCGGTGAGCCGGGCGTGCAGGTCGAGCAGCTCGCCCATGGGCAGCCCGAGCCGCTCCACGATCGCGGGCGGGATCGCCTCGGCGTCGTCGCGCAGCGCCCGGCCACGCTCGGTCAGCACCACGGCCAGCGCCCGCTCGTCGCGCGGGTCGCGCTCGCGCCGCAGGTAGCCGGCCGCCTCCAGCCGCTTGAGCAACGGCGAGAGCGTGCCCGGGTCGAGGTCGAGCAGCCGCGAGAGCTCGGTGACGCGCAGCGGCTCGCTCTCCCACAGCGCCAGCATCACCAGGTACTGGGGATGGGTCAGGCCCAAGGGCTCGAGCAGGGGTCGGTAGAGCGCGATGACATTGCGGGACGCGATGGCCAGGGCGAAGCAGACCTGCTGGTCGAGCGCGAGCGGGTTCTCGAGCCGCGGACGGGAATCAGGGGTGGCCGGCATGTTGTTAGCGTAGCAATAGTTGGTGTACAAACTATTGCCACGCAAACTACTCACCAGGAGACCACCATGGCCCGCACCGATGTCCTCGTCGACGGCGACTGGCTCGAGGAGCGCCTCGGCGCCCCGGGCGTCGTCGTGATCGAGGTCGATGAGAACGCCGCCCTCCACGGCACCAGCCACGTCCCGGGCTCGACCAGCCTCGACTGGTCGACCGACCTGCGCCAGGTCCCCCGGCGCGACGTGGTCGACCAGTCCGCCTTCGCCGCGCTGCTCAGCCGCCACGGCGTCAGCAACGCCGACACCGTCGTCCTCTACGGCGGCGACAACAACTGGTTCGCGGCCTACGCGTACTGGGTCTTCAAGCTCTACGGCCACGCGGACGTCCGCCTGCTCGACGGCGGCCGCAAGAAGTGGGAGCTCGAGGGGCGCCCGCTCGACGACGTCGTCACCCACCGCGCCGAGTCGACGTACACCGCCGGTCCGGCGGACCCGACGCTGCGCGCCTTCCGCGACGACGTGATCGCGGCGATCGGCGCACGCGAGATCGTCGACGTCCGCTCCCCCGCGGAGTTCAGCGGCGAGATCCTCGCACCGGCGCAGTTCCCGCAGGAGCAGCCGCAGGTCCCCGGCCACGTGCCGACGGCGGTCAACGTGCCCTGGTCGCAGGCGGCCGCCGAGGACGGCAGCTTCCGCGGCGACGACGAGCTCCGGGCCCTGTACGGCGCCGCCGGGCTCGCCCTCGACGACAGCCCGGTCACGGTCTACTGCCGAGTGGGCGAGCGCAGCGCGCACACCTGGTTCGTGCTGCACGAGCTGCTCGACCTGCCCGACGTCCGCAACTACGACGGCTCGTGGGTGGAGTACGGCTCGCTGATCGGCGCCCCGGTGGAGGTCTGACGATGACCACCGACACGAGAACGGACGCCGCACCCCGTCGCCGCCGACACCTGATGGACCCGGCCCACCCCGTCCGGCCGGTCGACGACCACGCGCTGACCAACGTGCAGCGCTGGGTGATGTCGACGCTGGCGGTGTTCACGATCGCCCATCTCGCCGCCGGACTGGTGGTCGCCGCACTCGAGGTCCCGGAGTCGGCGACGACGGCGCGCGTCGGGCTCAACGTCATCGCGGGCGCGTTCGGCGTCCTGGCGGTGGCCGCCGGGCGCGCGATCCACCGCCGCTCCCCACTGAGCCCGTGGCTGCTGGTCGGACTGCTGCCGACCGCGGTGGGCCTCGGGCTCGCCTTCGGTTGAGCAGGCGCGAACGGTCCGCGCATTAATAACATGAGGTTATGAATGCGCTGATTATTCGTCTTTGTGCTTCTGGATCACTCCGATCTAGCGTGATGGGACCGCGTGACGACCACCACACCCGCGTCGTCACCGGGCCGGCCGACCGGAGGAGGTGACCCATGGATCTCAAGCAGCTGCGCTACTTCGACGCCGTCGCCGAGACCTGTCACTTCGGCCAGGCCGCCGAGCGCCTCCACCTCGCCCAGCCCGCCCTCTCCCAGGCCGTGCGGCGGCTCGAGGCCGAGCTCGACGTGCTCCTCCTCGCCCGCACCACCCGCCAGGTCAGCCTGACGCCGGCCGGAGAGTTCTTCCATCGCGAGGTACGCCGGATCCTCGGCGACCTGGACGCCTGCGTGGTCGGCACCCGCAGCATCGCCGAGGGCAGCCGCGGCCTGCTCCGGGTCGGGTTCACCGGCACCAGTGCGTTCACCCAGCTGGCCCGGCTCTCCCGGATCGTCCGCGCCTCGCTGCCGGGCGTCGCACTCGAGGTGCAGGCCGACCTGCTCACCCCCGGCCAGGTCGAGCGGCTGGTCGATGGCCGCCTCGACCTCGGCGTGCTGCGCGGGCCGGTCGCCGAGCGCGGCATCGAGACCCGCAGTCTGCTGCAGGAGCCGCTCGTGCTCGCCCTGCCCGCCGACCACCGGCTGGCGGCCGAGCCCGCGCTCGAGGTCGTCGACGTCTCCGCCGACGAGTTCGTGGCGTACGCCGACACCCGCTCCGCGGTCAACGAGGCGATGGTGTCGAGCTGCCTGCGCGCGGGCTTCTCCCCCACCATCACCCACCGCGCGCCCGGCACGGCCGCGCTGCTCGCGCTCGTGGCCGCCCAGCTCGGCGTGGCGCTGGTGCCCGAGTCGGTGCGCAGCATGCAGCTGCAGGGCGTGGTGTTCCGGGACGTCGCGGATGCCACGACCATCGACCTCTCCCTCGCCTGGCGGGCCGACGACCCCTCGGCCCTGGTGGCCGGCGCGCTCGACGTACTCGACCGCGACGGGTTCTTCTCCGCCGCCCCGACCCCGCTCCCCGCCCCCTGAGGACTCCCATGAAGATCACCGCGATCGAGGCGATCCCCTTCCGGATCCCCTACGTCAAGCCGCTGAAGTTCGCGAGCGGCGAGGTGCACGTGGCCGACCACGTGCTGGTCCGCGTCCACACCGACGACGGGGTGGTCGGGGTCGCCGAGGCGCCGCCGCGTCCGTTCACGTACGGCGAGACGCAGCGCGGCATCCTCGCGGTGATCGAGACCATCTTCGCGCCGCAGGTCGTCGGCCTCGCGCTCACCGACCGCGAGCAGATGGCCGCACTGATGGGCCGAACGGTCGGCAACCCGACCGCGAAGGCCGCGATCGACATGGCCGTGTGGGACGCGCTCGGCCGCACCCTCGGGCTGCCGGTGTCCGAGCTGCTCGGCGGCTACACCGACCGGATGCGGGTCTCCCACATGCTCGGCTTCGACCAGCCGGCCGCGATGGTCGAGGAGGCCGAGCGGATGCGCGAGGTCCACGGCATCACCACCTTCAAGGTCAAGGTCGGCCGGCGTCCCGCAGCCCTCGACGTGGCCGTCGTCCGCGCGCTGCGCGAGGGCCTGGGCCCCGACGTCGTGCTGTACGTCGACGGCAACCGCGGCTGGACCGCCTCGGAGTCCGCGCGGGCGATGCGGCAGATGGCCGACCTCGACCTGGCCTTCGCCGAGGAGCTCAGCCCGGCCGACGACGTCCTCGGGCGGCGCTGGCTGGTGCAGCAGCTCGACGTCCCGTTCATCGCCGACGAGTCCGCGACCACGCCGGCCGAGGTGACCCGCGAGGTCCTCGGCGGCGCGGCCACCGCGCTCTCCATCAAGACCGCCCGCACCGGGTTCACCGGCTCGCAGCGGGTGCTCCACCTCGCCGAGGGGCTCGGCCTCGAGGTGGTCATGGGCAACCAGATCGACGGCCAGCTCGGCTCGATCTGCTCCGTCGCGTTCGGCGCCGCCCACCAACGCAGCAGCCTGCACGCCGGCGAGCTGTCCAACTTCCTCGACATGAGCGACGACCTGCTCACCGAGCCGCTCCGCATCGAGAACGGCGAGCTCGCCCTGCGCCCCGGCGCCGGGCTCGGCGTCGAGATCGACGACGACAAGCTCCGTCGCTACCGCACCGACATCTGAACCGCACCACCCCAACCCGAGAGGACACCGCCATGACCACCGAGGTCGCCACCGCCGCCGCATCCGGCGCCAGCGCCACCGAGCGCTTCCACTCCGACAAGTCGCCCTACGCGGCGGTCAAGGACACCCCGCCCGAGCGGGTCGACCGGCTCGCGCGGCGGGTGCTCGACGCCGTCTACCAGACCGTCCGCGACGAGAAGGTCACCTACGACGAGTTCAACGCGCTCAAGGCGTGGATGATCAGCGTCGGCGAGGACGGCGAGTGGCCGCTGTTCCTCGACGTGTGGCTCGAGCACGTCGTCGAGGACGTCAACACCGCGCACCGCGAGGGCAACAAGGGCTCGATCGAGGGCCCCTACTACGTCCCGGGCGCGCCCGAGCACGGCAGCAAGGGCACCATCGACATGCGCGAGGGCGAGTCCGGCACCCCGCTGCTGTGGACCGGCACGGTCACCTCCACCGACGGCACCGTCCTCGAGGGCGCGCTCGTCGAGCTGTGGCACGCCGACGCCGACGGCTTCTACTCGCAGTTCGCGCCCGGCATCCCGGAGTGGAACCTGCGCGGCAACTTCCGCACCGACGCCGACGGCGGCTTCGAGATCCACACGATCCAGCCGGCGCCGTACCAGATCCCGACCGACGGCTCCTGCGGCAAGCTGATCGCCGCCGCCGGCTGGCACGCCTGGCGCCCCGCCCACCTGCACGTGAAGGTGTCGGCGCCCGGTCACGAGCTGCTCACCGCCCAGCTCTACTTCCCCGGCGACGAGCACAACGACGACGACATCGCCTCGGCCGTGAAGCCGGAGCTGCTGCTGGACCCGAAGCCGCAGGCCGACGGCTCGGTCACCGTCGACTACGGCTTCGTGCTCGACCCGGTGCGCTGATGCTCTTCTGTGTCCGGATGGACGTCGACATCCCGCGCGACCTCGACCCTGCCGAGAGGGAGGCCGTGGTCGCGCGGGAGCGGGCGTACTCCCAGGAGCTCCAGCGCGGCGGCGAGTGGGCGCACATCTGGCGCATCGTCGGGCTGTACTCCAACATCAGCATCTTCGACGTCGGGTCGAACGCCCGCCTGCACGAGATCCTGTCGAACCTGCCGCTGTTCCCCTTCATGCGGATCGAGGTCACGCCACTGACCGAGCACCCGTCGGCGATCTGATGCTGCCCTCGATCGCGGTCCGCCACCTGGCCGGCCAGCCGGGACGGCCCCTGCTCGTCGTCGGCCCCTCCCTCGGTACGACGGTCGACCGGCTCTGGGGGCCGGTCGCCTCCGCGCTGCCCGGCTGGAACGTCCTCGGCTGGGACCTGCCCGGCCACGGCGCCAGCCCGGCGGTCGACCGGCTCACCCCCGGCTTCTCGATGGCCGGGCTGGCGGCGGCGGTGCTGGCCGCGGTCTCCGACGCGGCCGGCCGCGATGTCGCCTTCGCGTACGCCGGCGACTCGGTCGGCGGCGCCGTCGGGCTCCAGCTCGCGCTCGACCACCCGCTGCGCGTGACGTCGCTGGCGGTGCTGTGCAGCGAGGCCGCCTTCGGCACCTGGTCCACCTGGCCCGAGCGGGCCGCCCTGGTCCGCGCCTCGGGCATGGACCCGATGGTCGCCTCCTCCCCCGCCCGCTGGTTCGGCTCCCGGGTCGGCGAGGCGGACCCACGCCGCGCGGCCGCCGCCGCCGACCTGGCCGCGGTGGACCCGGAGAGCTATGCCCGGGTCTGCGAGGCGCTCGCCGGCTTCGACGTACGCTCGCGGCTCGGCACCGTGAGCGTTCCCCTGCTCGCGGTCGCCGGCGCCGACGACGTCGCGACGCCGCCGGCGGCCCTGGAGGCGTTGGCCGCCGGCGTACCTGACGGGCGGGTGGAGGTGCTGGCCGGCGTCGGCCACCTGGCGCCGTACGAGGCTCCGGAGGAGGTCGCCGCGCTGCTCGCCGAGGGCCTCAGCCCTCGTTCGCCTCAGCGAACTGCTCGTGGTTGCGGATGACCTCGGCGATGATCACGTTGAGGATCTTCTCCGCGAAGTGCGGGTCCAGCCCCGAGCTCTCCGCCATCGACCGCAGCCGCGCGATCTGCACCGCCTCACGGGCGGGATCGGCGGGCGGCATGGCGGCGCGCGCCTTGAGGCGGCCGACCGCCTCGGTGCACTTGAACCGCTCGGCCAGCAGGTGCACGAGGGCGGCGTCGAGGTTGTCGATGCTCGACCGCAGTCGGTGGAGCTCGGCCCGGGCGTCGTCTGCACTCACACCCCGAATCCTGCCCTACCTCGCGTCGTTCGAGGTCGCCGTCCCACGGGCGGCGCCGGCGGCGGCGCTGTAACACGCTGTCCACACGACTTCCCGGCGGTTGTCCGCAACAAAGGCCCCGATTGGGGCCGGTTCGCGCTGACAAGCGACAGGCAGACGGGTGGACAGCGTGTTACAGCGGCGTGGACGACCGGGCAGCCCGAGCCCCGAGGCCTAGGATCCGAGGTCCAAAGACCCGACCCGAGAGGACGCCCCATGAGCGACGACCAGGTGATGTACACCCTCGAGCCGCACGAGCAGCCGACCCGCTGGTACAACATCGTCGCCGACCTGCCGACTCCTCCTCCGCCGCCGCTGCACCCCGGCACCCACCAGCCGGTCGGGCCCGACGACCTGGCGCCGCTGTTCCCGCCGGAGCTGATCGCGCAGGAGGTCACCGCCGAGCGGTACGTCGACATCCCGGAGCCGGTGCTCGACGTCTACCGGCAGTACCGCCCCAGCCCGCTCTACCGCGCCCGCCGCTGGGAGCAGAAGCTCGGCACCAGCGCCCGGATCTACTACAAGTACGAGGGCGTCTCGCCGGCCGGATCCCACAAGGTCAACACGGCCGTGCCGCAGGTCTACTACAACAAGCTCAACGGGATCACCCGGCTCACCACCGAGACCGGCGCCGGCCAGTGGGGCACCGCCCTGTCCTACGCCAGCGCCCTGTTCGGGGTGACCTGCGAGGTGTGGCAGGTCGGGGCGTCGTACGACACCAAGCCGCAGCGCCGCACCCTGATCGAGGTCTTCGGCGGCAAGGTGCACCGCTCGCCGAGCCGGCTGACCGAGTCGGGCAAGGCGTTCGCCGAGGAGCACCCTGGCTCGCTCGGCATCGCGATCTCCGAGGCGGTCGAGGTGGCGGCGCAGGACCCGGAGGCGAAGTACGCGCTGGGCTCGGTGCTCAACCACGTGCTGCTCCACCAGACGGTGATCGGCGAGGAGGCGCTGCTCCAGCTGGCCAAGGCCGGCGAGTCGGGCGCCGACCTGGTCCTCGGCTGCGCGGGCGGCGGCTCGAACTTCGCCGGCCTGGCGTTCCCGTTCCTGCGCGAGAAGCTCGCCGGCAACCAGTCGCCCCGGATCCTCGCCGTCGAGCCGAGCTCGTGCCCGACGCTGACCCGCGGGGAGTACCGCTACGACTTCGGCGACACCGCCGGCCTCACGCCGCTGATGAAGATGCACACCCTGGGCCACGACTTCGTGCCCTCGACCATCCACGCCGGCGGGCTGCGCTACCACGGCATGGCGCCGCTGGTCTCCCACACCGTCCACGAGGGCCTGATCGAGGCGACCGCCCTGCACCAGAGCGAGTGCTTCGAGGCGGGCGTCGAGTTCGCCCGCACCCAGGGCATCGTCCCGGCGCCCGAGTCGTCCCACGCCCTCGCCCAGGCGCGCCGCGAGGCGCTCGCGGCGACCGAGGCCGGGACCTCGCCGGTGATCGTGGTCGGCCTGTCGGGTCACGGGCTGCTCGAGCTCGGCGCGTACGAGAGCTTCCTCAGCGGCCGCCTCGAGGACGACCCGCTGTCGGACGAGGCGCTCAGCGAGGCGCTGGCCAACGTGCCGGTGGTCGGCTGACGTCGTCGGGCGGCGCGCGATGCGAGCCCCGACCCGCAGTGCCCTGATCGTCACCGTCCCGGAGGCGGACGGGGTCGTCGGGCCGCATCGCGCGCGCTTCGACCGGGCCGCGGCCTGGGGCGTGCCCGCCCACGTCACGGTGCTCTTCCCGTTCCTGCCGCCCGAGCAGGTGACCCCGGACGTGCTCGGGCGGCTCGCCGACGCCGTCGTGGCCGTGCCCGCCTTCACCGCGAGCTTCGCCGAGACCGCGTGGTTCGGCGAGGACGTGCTCTTCCTGGCTCCCCGGCCCGCGGACCGGTTCGTGGCGCTCACGAGCGCCGTCACGACCGCCTTCCCCGGCCAGCAGCCGTACGGCGGCGCCCACGCCGAGGTGGTCCCCCACCTCACCGTCGGGCACGACGCGCCCGTCACGGCCCTGCGCGCCGCCGAGGTCGAGGTCCGCGGCGCACTGCCCGTCACCGCCGAGATCGCGGCGGTCGAGCTGTGGCAGGGCGGCGACGAGGAGGCGTCCTGGGCAGCCGTGGACGCGCTGCCTCTCGGCCGCCGGGGGCGCGCCACGGTGCGCCCGGCGCGGCCCGACGACGTGGCCGCCGTCGTCGCGGTCGGTCACCTGACCTGGCCCGCCACCTACACGCCGATCGCCGGCGCGGAGTACGTCCGTCGCGGCCTCGCCGAGTGGTGGTCGCCGGCGGGGACAGCCGACGCGATCGCCGCGGGGCGGGTGCTCGTGGCCGAGTCAGACGGCCAGGTCGTCGGCGTGGCGACGTACTCCCTCGACGGCGAGGTCGTCGACCTCTGGAAGCTGTACGTCGTGCCGTCCGCGCAGGGCACCGGCGCCGGCGCCGCGCTCCTCGACGCGGTCGTGTCCGGCCCCGGCGTCGGGGCGAGCGAGATCCGGCTCGCGCACCTCGCCGGCAACGAGCGGGCCCGCGCGTTCTACGAGCGCCACGGCTTCACCGAGACCCACCGCACCGCCGACGCGCTCGGCGGGCCCGACAGCGTCTGGATGCGGCTACCTCTGCGGAAATGACGTGTGCAACGCATTTCCACCGACCTAGCCTCGCCCCATCATGGAGAAGATCACGCCGAAGCTCCTGAACTGGGCTTCGATCCTCGAGCAGGGCACCCGCGACCAGGCGGTGACGACGGCGAGCATGCCGTTCATCCACCCGCACCTCGCGCTGATGCCCGACGCCCACCTGGGCCTGGGCGCGACGGTGGGCTCGGTCATCCCGACCCTCGGCGCGATCATCCCGGCGGCGGTCGGCGTCGACATCGGCTGCGGCATGATCGCGGTGCGCACGACGTACACCGCCGACGAGCTGCCCGCCGACCGGCGATCGCTGCGGGAGGCCATCGAGCGGGCGGTCCCGCTGTCGGCCGGCGCGGCCAACCAGCGCATCTCCCGGGCGCACACCGAGCGCCGGATCGAGGAGCTCACCACAGCGGCGGAGCGGGCGGGCTTCGCGCCCGGGCGCTACGCGAGCCGCTGGGAGCTGCAGCTCGGCACGCTCGGCTCGGGCAACCACTTCATCGAGGTCACCGTCGACGAGGAGCGGCGGGTCTGGCTGTTCCTGCACTCCGGCTCGCGCGGCGTCGGCAACAAGATCGCGCAGCACCACATCGCGATCGCCCGCGAGCTGTGCGCGAAGTGGTGGATCGACCTGCCCGACAAGGACCTCGCCTACCTCGCCGAGGGCACCGACGAGTTCTGGGCCTACATCCGCGAGATGCGGTGGGCGCAGCGCTACGCCCTGCTCAACCGCGAGGAGATGATGGACCGGGTGGTCCGCCAGTTCGCGGAGTGGGTCGGGCTCGGCTCGGCCGACGACGTCGAGCGGGTCGAGGAGATCAACTGCCACCACAACTACACCGAGCAGGAGCGGCACTTCGGCAAGGACGTCTGGCTCTCCCGCAAGGGTGCGATCAACGCCGAGCGGGGCCGCCCGGGCCTGATCCCGGGCTCCATGGGGACGGCGTCGTACGTCGTCAGCGGGCTCGGCAACCCGGTCGCCCTCAACTCCGCGCCGCACGGCGCCGGACGGGAGTACTCCCGGTCGAAGGCCCGGCGGACCTTCACCCGGGAGCAGCTGCGGGAGGCGATGGCAGGCATCGAGTACCGCGACACCGACGCCTTCGTCGACGAGATCCCGGCGGCGTACAAGGACATCGACCGGGTGATGGCCGACGCCGCCGACCTCGTCGAGATCCGGCACACGCTGCGCCAGATCGTGAACGTGAAGGGCGACTGACCCGCTCGGTGTGGGGGTGCCGGTGACAGCGGCCGGGGTGGTCGGTTTGAATACCGGGATGGAGGACGACCATCCCGACCTGACCGACCTGCCCTGGCCGCTGACCGGGGCCGACGCGCTGCGCGAGGAGCTGCTGGCGGCATACGCCGACCCGAGCCGCGGCCACCACGGCACCCGCCACCTCGCCGAGGTGCTGCAGCGGCTCGACGAGCTCGCGGCCGCCGGGGCGGCGTACGATCGCACTCCGGTGCTGCTGGCCGCCTGGTTCCACGATGCCGTCTACGACGGCGAGCGGGACGCCGAGGAGCGCTCGGCGACCTGGGCCGAGGACGCGCTGCCGGCCCACACCGACCCGGCGACGGTCGCCGAGGTGGCCCGGCTGGTGCGGCTCACCGAGCACCACCGCCCGGCACCCGAGGACGCCAACGGCTGCGCGCTGTCCGACGCCGACCTGTCCATCCTGGCGGCGGGCCGCGAGCGCTACGACGAGTACGTCGCGGCGGTCCGCACCGAGTACGCCCACCTGCCCGACGATGTCTTCGCGATGGGCCGCGCCGACGTGCTGCGCGGGCTGACCGATGCGCCCGAGCTGTTCCGCACCGCGCCCGGACGCGCGCGCTGGGAGGCCCCGGCGCGCGCCAACGTGGCCCGCGAGCTGGCGGAGCTGACCGCGTCGCTCTAGGGACGCCCGTCACAATGGAGCGTGTGGACGACAGCGTGATCTTCCAGGCCCGGGCACAGGTGCTGGCCGACCTGCAGGCCTGCGCCCTCGGTACGCCGGACTCCGTGACCCTGCTCGAGGACGCCTGCTCCGAGCGCCGATGGTGGCTCGGCCAGTGGCCCGAGGGAGCGCCGTTCATCGCCGGGCTGGTCGCCCAGGACGTCCAGGACGGCCTCGCCGACCGGTTCGGCCGGCATGCCCGCGAGGGCCTGTGGCCGCTGTGCCCCCAGTGCGACGGCGGGCCGGTGCACGCGCTGCACATCGAGCCCGACCTCGGCGGGCCGGACCCGACCTGGGTGTGCGAGGAGTCGGGGGTGGCGGTCGCCCCGCTGGGGTCGCTCAGCCACGCGACAGCAGGCTGAGCGCGGCACACTCGGCGCGCATCCGAACACCTGTTCGACCAGGCGCTATCGTGGGCGCATGACGGTCGACTTCCAGACCAGCCTGTTCGACGCCGCGGCGAGCGAGGTCGCCACCGAGCGCCGGGTGCTGAGCGCCGGCGCCTGGGTCGACGTGGCCCGCGACTGGCTGCCCGACGCCGACGACGTCTTCGCGACCCTGGTCCGCGAGGTGCCGTGGCGCGCCGAGCGGCGGGCCATGTACGACCGGGTCGTCGACGTACCCCGCCTGGTGTTCACCTACATGATCGGCGACCCGCTCCCCCACCCGGCGCTGAGCGACGCCCGCGAGCGGCTGAGCCAGCGGTACGCCGACGAGCTCGGCGAGCCGTTCCGCACCGCCGGCTGCTGCTACTACCGCGACGGCCGCGACAGCGTGGCCTGGCACGGCGACACCATCGGCCGCGGCTCCACCGACGACACCATGGTCGCGATCGTCTCGGTCGGCGATCCGCGCCGGCTGCACCTGCGCCCGCGCGACCCGGAGCGGCGCGACGAGGCGTTCGCCGTCGAGATGGGCCACGGCGACCTGGTGGTCATGGGCGGCTCCTGCCAGCGCACCTGGGAGCACGCCGTGCCCAAGGTCGCCTCGGCCGGACCGCGGATCTCGGTGCAGTTCCGGCCACTGAACGTGTTCTAGGTGTACCCGGGTACACCTAGGAGCCTTCCAGCTCGGCGAGGGAGCGGACGACGCAGAACTCGTTGCCCTCCGGGTCGGCGAGGGTGACCCAGCCGCTGCCCGGGCCGCGGATCCCGCGGTGGTCGGCGACCTGGACCGCGCCGTACCGGAGCAGCCGGTCGATCTCCTCGTCCCGGGTGCCGGAGCGCGGGCGCAGGTCGAAGTGCATCCGGTTCTTGCCGGTCTTGCGCTCGGGGACCTCGATGAACAGCACCTGGTGGCCGCTCTCGGGGTCGATGATCATGCACTCCTCGTGTCCCGGCTCGTTGGGATCGCCGGGCAGGTCGGTGTAGCCGATGACCGGCTTCCACCACTCCGAGAGCTCGAAGGCGTTGGCGCAGTCGATGGTGGTGTGCGAGATGAAGGACGTCACCTGCCCACCCTTGCCCGACCCGGGGGCGTGGGCAACCCGTTTCGGCGCAGGGAGTGGGCTCAGGGAGTGGCTCAGGGGGTGGCTCAGGGGGTGATCGCGGGGGACGGAGTGGTCGGCAGCGAGGGGGTCGGGGTCGGGGCGACGGTGTCGCTGGGCGTCGCCGACTCGGTCGGGGTCGCCGGCGTGCTCGGCGTGGCCGGGTCCGTGCTCGGCGTGGGTACGCCGGTGGTGGGCTCGGTGGGCGAGGGGGTCGGCGTCGGCGTCGGCGTCTCCTCGGCCGGGAGCTCCTGCTTCCGCGGCCGGTCCCCGCTGTCGCCGCGGTCGCCGAACACGCCGCCGATGGAGGTCCGGTCCTTGCCGTCGGTGCCGCCGGTCAGGGTCGACACGCTGCGGCCGGCGATCAGCTCGACCGCGCTGATCACGACCACCGCGATCACGAAGATCACGGCGGCGAGCAGGGCGATCCGCTTCCACGGCAGCGCCGCCCAGCGGCTGCCGGCGGGCGCCGGCACGGGCTCGTCGCCCTCGACCTGGTCGAGCACCTCGGTCGCCTCGACATGGCGGTGGGCGCGCGCCGCCTCCCGCTCCAGCGCCGCCGCCTGCACCTCAGCTACCCGGCGCCGGCTGGACTCGATCCCCTGCTTGTAGAGCGCGGTGCTGACCGTGGCGATGACGCTGCCGAGCGCGGCACCGATCAGCGTTCCGGCGGCACCCAGGGTCGACAGCAGGACGGCCACCGTGACGGCGGCCCCGGCGCCCGCGAAGGTGGCGGGCCAGTCGATGCTCGGTCCGCGTCGTACGCGCTCGTCGGTGTCGCCGGTCACCGTCAGTCGGTGCCGTTCGCGGAGATGAAGGCCAGGATCTTCTCGGACAGCTCGGGGCGGCACACGATCACGTCGGGCAGGTAGACGTCGGACTGGTTGTAGACCAGCTCGCTGCCGTCGACCCGCGAGGTGAACAGGCCCGCGGCCCGGGCGACCGCGACCGGCGCGGCGGAGTCCCACTCGTACTGGCCGCCCGCGTGGACGTAGGCGTCGGCGACGTCGCGCACCACCGACATCATCTTCACGCCGGCCGAGCCCATCGGCACCAGCTCGGCGTCGAGCTCCTTCGCGAGCGCCTCGACGAACGCCGGCGGGCGGGTGCGGGAGACCGCGATCCGCGGCCGCTGGGAGGTGCGGGCAGGGACGACCGGCGGCGTACCGGTGTTGAAGGTCTCCCCGAGCGCGGGCTGCGCGACCGCACCGGCGACCAGCTCGCCGTCCTGCCACAGCGCGACGTGGACGGCCCAGTCGTCGCGCGGCGGCTCGGAGAACTCCCGCGTGCCGTCGAGCGGGTCGACGATCCACACCTTCGCGGCGGTGAGCCGGGCGTCCTTGTCGGCCGCGCTCTCCAGCGCCTCCTCGGAGAGGACGGCGTCGTCGGGGCGGTAGGTCGCCAGCAGGTCCATGAGCAGCACGTGGGCCGCCCGGTCGCCGGCGTCCTTGAGCTCCTTGCCGACCAGGCCCTCGGCACGCACCTCCAGCAGGCGGCGGCCGGCCTCCTCGGCCAGCCAGGCGGCGAGGAGGTGGTCGTCGGCGACGACCTCGGAAGCGGGGGTACCGGGCTCGAAAGTCACGCCGCCAGCGTAGTAGGCGGCCACGAGGCGCGGCACGCGCCTCCGGCCGCGGGTCGGTCGACGCGGGAACCACGAACGCCGCAGCGCAGGGAGCGAGGAACGAGCGACCGGAGCGGAGGGGGGCGGGTTTCCGCGTGCCGACCGGCTTGCCGCCATCCCGAGGCGGGACCTACGCGACTCGACCGCGTGCGCGGCAGCGCGGCGCGAGGCACGAGCGACGCGCTCGCGCCATCCAGCCCAGGAGTCGGTCGACGCGGGAACCACGAACACCGCAGCGCAGGGAGCGAGGAACGAGCGACCGGAGCGGAGGGGGGCGGGTTTCCGCGTGCCGACCGGCTTGCCGCCATCCCGAGGCGGGACCTACGCGACTCGACCGCGTGCGCGGCAGCGCGGCGCGAGGCACGAGCGACGCGCTCGCGCCATCCAGCCCAGGAGTCGGTCGACGCGGGAACCACGAACTCCGCAGCGCAGGGAGCGAGGAACGAGCGACCGGAGCGGAGGGGGGCGGGTTTCCGCGTGCCGACCGGCTTGCCGCCATCCCGAGGCGGGACCTACGCGACTCAACCGCGTGCGCGGCAGCGCGGCGCGAGGAACGAGCGACGCGCTCGCGCCATCCAGCTCAGCTGTTGAAGCGGGACTGGGTCTTCTCGAGGCCGTCGGCGATGAGCGACTCGACGGCGTCGGCGGCCGAGTCGATCTGGAACGGCAGCTCCTTGCGCTCGGTGGTGCCGTAGTTGGACAGCACGAAGTCGGCGACGTCCTGGCGGCCCGGGGGGCGGCCGATGCCGGCCCGGACCCGGTAGAAGTCGCCGGTGCCGAGCGAGGAGCGCATCGACTTGAGGCCGTTGTGGCCGTTGTCGCCGCCGCCCTTCTTGATGCGCAGCGTGCCGAAGTCGATGTCGAGCTCGTCGTGGATCGCGATCACCCGGTCGGCGGGGACCTTGTAGAAGGTCGCGAGCGCCTTGACCGGTCCGCCCGACTCGTTCATGTACGAGCGGGACTTGGCCAGTACCACGCGCGAGGCCGGGGTGCCCGGGGCACCGAGCCGGCCCTCGACGACGTCGGCGCGGCCGGTCTTGTGGGCGCGGAAGCCGCTGCCCATCCGGCGGGCCAGCTCGTCGACGACCAGGTAGCCGATGTTGTGGCGGTGCCCGGCGTACGACGGGCCGGGGTTGCCGAGCCCGACGACGAGCCAGACGTCGGCGCTGGTCGCGTCGCTCACGGAGGTCTCCTCGGCGTCAGGTGCGGCGGGGCTCCCCGGCGCGGGGGTCCGCGCCGGGGAGATGAGTCGGCCCAGGTACCACCTGAGCCGGCCGATCACTCGGAGTCGCCACCCTCAGCGGCCTCGGCCTCGGGCTCGTCCTTCTCGATGCCGGCCTCGGCCTCGGCCTCCTCCAGCTCGGCCTCGGCCTGCTCGGCGGTCTGCGCGGCGGTCACGTTGACGACCAGGGTGTCGGCCTCGGTCAGCAGGGTGACGCCGCTGGGCAGCTCGACCTGGCCGGCGAGGATCTGGGTGCCGGCCTCGGCGCCCTCGATGCTGACCTCGAACTGCTCGGGGATGTGGGTGGCCTCGGCCTCGACCTGGATGGTGGCGTTCTCGGTGACGACCAGGGTCTCGGGGGCGGCGTCGCCCACGACGTGCACGGGGACGTCGACGGTGACCTTCTCGCCACGCTTGACCGCGACGAAGTCGACGTGCTCGAGGACGCGGCGCACCGGGTCGACCTGGACCTGCTTGGTGAGGGCGAGCTGCGACTGGCCGTCGAACTCGAGCTCGAGGACGGCGTTGGCGCCACCGTGCTTGATCGCCATCATGGTGTCGTGGCCCGGCAGGGTCAGGTGGACCGGCTCGTTGCCGTGGCCGTAGACGACGGCGGGGATCTTGTGCTCGCGGCGGATGCGGCGGGCGGCGCCCTTGCCGAACTCGGTGCGGACCTCGGCCTGGATCTTCTCGGTGCTCATGGGGATCTCCTGATCGTCGCGTGGTGGTGGCGGCTGCTCGGAGACGAGAAACGCCGCGCTTCCCTCACCCGGTGACCGGCAGGGCGCGCGGCGTCATGGAGACAGACCGGCCCAGTCGATCACGGAGTCACAGAAGCGGGTGCTCCCTCGCCGAGGCAACCGGAGAAGACTACTCGCGCGGGTGCGTCCGGGCGAAATCGTCACTGGTAGGGATCGGTGATCTCGCGCAGGTCGGCGAGCGCCTCCTTGAGGACCGCCATCCGCTCGGGGCCGAGGTGGCGTGTCCACTCCCGCTCGATCGCCCGCTCCTCGCGCCGCGCGACCCGCTGCACCTCGCGGCCGCGCGGCGCGATCACCACGAGCCGGGCTCGGGCGTCGGCGGGGTCGGGCACCCGGTCGACGTACGCCGCCCGCTCGAGCTGGTCGACGAGAACGCTCGCGCTCTGCTTGGTGATCCGCGACTGCTCCGCCAGCTCGGTCACCCGGATGCCGTCCTCGCTCAGCCGGGCGGCGACCCGGGCCATGGCGGGCGTGAGGTCGCTGAAGCCCGCGGCGGCGACGGCGTCGGAGACCCGCTGCTCGACATACCGCGCCCCGATGAACATCAACAGCGCCGGATGCGCCATCGCGCTCCCCCTTGACGAACTGGTCAGACAGACTGACTATATCAGTCAGGGAGACTGACCATCCGGGAGTCGACATGGACAAGGCCGCGATCTGGGCGCACATCCACACCGAGCGCGCCGCGCTCGCGGCCACGCTGGCCGAGCTCGACCCGGCCGACTGGGCGCACGACACGCTCTGTCCCGGCTGGACGGTCCACGACGTCGCCGCCCACGTGATCTCCACGCCGCAGATCGGCTGGGGTGCGATGCCGGGGATGATGGCGCGCAACCTGGGCCGCGGCTACAACACGATGATCTTCCGGGAGGTCAAGCGGCTCGGCGCGCGCGAGACGAGGGAGAGCATCCTCGGCGACTTCGAGCGCTTCGCGACCAGCACCCACCACGTGCCGACGACGACCTCGGTCGAGCCGCTGATCGACGCCCTCCTGCACCATCAGGACATCGTCCGGCCGCTCGGGCGGCGGCGTGCCATGGCCCCGGAGGCGGCGGCCGTCGCCGCGGACCGGGTCCGGCGCCTCGCGTTCCTCATGGGGACCGGGCGGCTGGTCCGCAGCGTCCGCCTGGTCGCCACGGACGTCGCGTGGGACCGCGGCACCGGCCCCACCATCACCGGACCGGTCCAGGAGCTGCTCATGCTCGCCTCCGGACGCATGCCCGACCCGGCCCTGGTGGACGGCGAGGGGCTGGCACTGGTCGCGGCCGGCCGCTGACGGCAGTCGCCCGTCTTCCGATACTTTCTTATACTTCAGCGAAGTATAAAGAGGTATCAAGCTGGAGGCGCGCCATGCCGAGCAATCCCTACACACCCGGTCAGGTTCCCCGCATCCTCGCCGGACGGGTCGAGGAGATGCGCCGCATCGAGGGCCTGCTCGCCCGGGTGGCGACGTACGGCGAGCTCGGCGGCCCGCTACTGGTCTTCCACGCGCCCCGCGGGATCGGCAAGACCTCGCTGCTCCGTGCGGCGCAGCAGCGGGCGAACGAGTCCGGGTTCGTCACCGCGTGGGTGGCCAGCTCCCGCGACCAGCCCCTCCTGTCGGCCATCGCCGAGAGTGTCGCCCGCTCGCTCGAGCGGGCCGACGCAGTCCCCACCGGCGCGGCCGGCGGACGCTGGCGCGGACAGCTGGACCGCCTGACCCTCGAGGTCGGCGTACCCGGGGCCAAGGTGCAGGCCCAGCTGTCCCGCAGGGAGTCGGCCGCTCCGCCGCACGCCGCGATCGCCGGGCTCGAGTCCCTGCTCCACGAGGCGGCGACCTCGGTGCGCACCCGCCGGGGCGCCGGACTCCTCCTGCTCATCGACGAGCTCCACACCGCCTCCGCCGCCGAGATGGCGGTCCTGCTCAACACGCTGCAGAACCTCGACGGCGAGCGCGCGGACAACCCGCTCGCCACCGTCGCGGCCGGCCTGCCCGTCACCCCGGAGGCGCTCACCAGGGCCGCGACCTTCGGCGAGCGCAGCAGCTTCGTCTCGCTCGACCGCCTCTCCGACGTCGACGCCCGGGCCGCCGTGGTCGACCCGGCCGCGGCCGAGGACGTCGCCTGGTCGGACAGCGCCCTGACGGCGATCGTCTCGGAGTCCCGCGGCTACCCCTACCTCCTGCAGCTGCTCGGCAGCACCACCTGGGACGCCGCCGCGCCCGCCGCCGGATCCCGCCTCACCCTGACCCACGTGAAGCGCGGACTGCCCGTCGCCCGCGACCAGCTCGATGCCATGCACCGCGCACGCTGGGGCGCGGCCTCTCGGCTCGAACAGCGCTTCCTCGCCGCGATGGCGGCCGCCGGCGACGGCAACGTCACGCGCGCGGCCATCGCCGCCGGCATGGGCGTCGACTCCCGCTCCATCAGCGTGCCCCGGGAACGGCTCATCGAGAAGGGCGTGATCGAGCCCGTCGGCCACGGGCTGGTGCGGTTCACGCTGCCCGGGTTCGGCGCGTTCGTGCGGGGGCTCGACGAGGCGTGAGGGTCGGACTGGCGCGGGGTTGGTGCGCCGCGTCAGGGACTCACGGTGTTGGTTTTGGCTCGCTGCGCTCGCATGTCGGGCGCCCTTTTGACGCGTGATCTTCCCTCGCTGCGCTCGCTTCCTCGCTAGCGCTCGGTCGCTCGCTCCGCTCAGTCCAGATCACGCGGGGCGCCCGACGACATTCAGCTGAATGACATTCGCAGGCGCATGACATTCGGCCGAGCCCCGTCGCGCGCGCCGCGTTGCCTGGACGGAGCGCAGCGAGCGACCGAGGAACGAGGGAGCGAGCGGAGCGGAGGAAGGCAACGCGCAAAAGCGCGCGCGACATGCGAGCGAAGCGAGCCAGACAAACTCACGCGTGGCCGTCGAACATCGACGTCACCGAGCCGTCCTCGAACACCTCGCGGATCGCCCGGGCCACGAGCGGTGCGATCGACAGCGTGGTGAGCTTGTCGAACTGCTTCTCCGGGGCGACGGGCAGCGTGTTGGTGATGACGACCTCGGTGGCCGAGCAGTTCTTCAGCCGGTCGACGGCGGGGTCGGACAGGATCGCGTGGGTGGCGGCGATGATGACGCCGGCGGCGCCCTCGGCCATCAGCGCCTCGGCGGCCTTCACGATGGTGCCGCCGGTGTCGATCATGTCGTCGGTGAGCACGCACATGCGGCCCTTGACGTCGCCGACGACGCGGTTGGCGACGACCTCGTTGGCGACGTCGGTGCGCCGGGTCTTGTGGATGAAGGCGAGCGGCGCGCCGTCGAGGCGGGCCGACCAGCGCTCGGCGACCTTGATCCGGCCGGCGTCCGGGGAGACGACGGCGAGCGGCTGGTCGCCGTACTTCTCCTTGATGTAGTCGGTGAGGACCGGGAGTGCCATCAGGTGGTCGACGGGGCCGTCGAAGAAGCCCTGGAGCTGGTCGGCGTGCAGGTCGACGGTGATGATCCGGTCGGCGCCGGCGGTCTTGAACAGGTCGGCCATCAGCCGGGCGGAGATCGGCTCGCGACCGCGGTGCTTCTTGTCCTGGCGGCTGTAGCCCCAGAACGGCATGACCACGGTGATCCGTTTGGCGGAGGCGCGCTTGAGCGCGTCGACCATGATCAGGTGCTCCATGATCCACTCGTTGATCGGAGTGGTGTGGCTCTGGATCACGAAGGCGTCGCAGCCGCGCACCGACTCCTCGTAGCGGACGTAGATCTCCCCGTTGGCGAACTCGTAGGCCGAGGTGGGGACCAGGTCCTGGTCGAGGATCTGAGCGACCTCGTCGGCCAGCTCGGGGTGTGCCCGTCCGGAGAAGACCATCAGGTTCTTCTCGGTCGTCCGCTTCAGACCGCTCACGCGCGTGACTCCCCCTGGTCGCCGAAGGTGGTGACTACGATTCTGCCCGCTCGGCGGGGTCGTCCCCAAGTCCGGGTCCGTTTTCGGACTGTTCACCCGTGGCCGCCGCCACAGCGGCCGCCGCGGCGTCGCCCTGGGCCGTGCCGGCGCGGCGCGACAGCACCCAGCCCTCGAGATTGCGCTGGGGGGAGGTGCTGACCGCGAGGGCGCCCGCCGGCACGTCCCGTCGGACGACGGTGCCGCCGCCGGTGGAGGCGCCGTCGCCGATGGTGACCGGCGCGACGAAGGTGTTGTTGGAGCCGGTCTTGGCGTGCCTGCCGACGACGGTGCGGTGCTTGGCGACGCCGTCGTAGTTGGCGAAGATCGTGCCGGCGCCGATGTTGGTGCCCTCCCCGATCTCGGCGTCGCCGACGTACGACAGGTGGGGCACCTTCGCCCCGTCGCCGATCCGGGCGTTCTTGGTCTCGACGAAGGCGCCGATCTTGCCGTCGGCGCCGAGCAGGGTGCCGGGCCGCAGGTAGGCGAACGGCCCCACCGACGCGCCGGCGCCGATGACGGCGAGCTGTCCGTGGGTCCGTACGACGCGCGCCCCCGCCCCGATCTCGCAGTCCTCGAGCGTGGTGTCGGGTCCGATCACCGCGTCCTCGGCGACCACGGTCGCGCCGAGCAGCTGGACCCCGGGCAGGATCGTCACGTCGGGCGCCAGCACGACGTCGGCGTCGATCCAGGTGGTCGCCGGGTCCATGACGGTGACGCCGTCGCGCATCCAGCGGGTGACGATGCGCCGGTTGAGCTCGCGGCCGAGGTCGGCGAGCTGGGCGCGGTCGTTGGCGCCCTCGGTCTGCAGGGCGTCGTCGATGGGGTGCGCGGTGACGACCAGGTCGGCGTCGCGGGCCAGCCCGATCGCGTCGGTGAGGTAGTACTCGCCCTTGGCGTTGTCGTTGCCGATCCGGGCGATGGCGTCGGCGAGGAAGGCGGCGTCGAAGGCGAGGATGCCGGAGTTGATCTCGGTGATGGCGCGCTGGTCGTCGGTGGCGTCCTTCTCCTCGACGATCGCCTGGACCACCCCGGCGTCGTCGCGGACGATCCGGCCGTAGCCGGCCGGCTTCTCGACGATGCCGCTGAGGATGCTGACCGCGGCCCGGGCCGCTCGGTGGGCCGCCGCGAACTCCCGCAGCGTCGCCGCCTCGAGCAGCGGCGTGTCGCCGTTGGCGACCAGCACGACGCCGTCGGTCGGCGCGCCGGCGAGCGCCTCGAGCGCGATCCGCACGGCGTGGCCCGTGCCGAGCTGCTCCTCCTGCACGGCGAGCACCGCGTCGGGACGCAGCTGGCTGACGTGGGGCGCGACCAGCTCGCGCTGGTGACCGACCACGGTGATCAGCCGGACCGGATCGAGGGCGCCGACGGCCGTCAGCACATGCTCGATCATCGAGCGCCCCGCGATGCGGTGGAGGACCTTCGGCGTCTTCGACTTCATGCGGGTGCCGCCGCCGGCGGCGAGGACGATCACGGTCAGGTCGGTCACGGGAACACCCTAGGCCGCACTCTCGACGGAACCGGCCACGGTGCGGCGGGGAGGCGCCCTACCGCCCGTCCAGCCAGGCCAGCACCGCCAGTACCCGCCGGTTGTCGTCGGAGGCCTGGGGCAGGTCGAGCTTGGTGAAGATGTTGTTGATGTGCTTGCCGACGGCCTTCTCGGTGACCACCATCCGCGCCGCGATCGCCGCGTTGGAGCGCCCTTCGCCCATCAGGGTGAGCACCTCCCGCTCCCGCTCGGTGAGCCGGTCCAGGGGCCGGGACCGCGCCGAGACCAGCGCGGCGACCACCTCCGGGTCGAGCACGGTGCCGCCGGAGGCGACCTGGTGGACCGCCGCGAGGAAGCCGTCGACGTCGGCGACCCGGTCCTTGAGCAGGTAGCCGATCGCGCCCTCGCCACCGGCCAGCAGGTCGCGTGCGTAGAGCGGCTCCACCCACTGGCTGAGCACCAGCACCGGGAACGCCCGCCGGGTCGTGCGCACCGCCGTGGCCGCCTCCAGGCCCTCGGTGGTGTGCGTCGGCGGGAGACGTACGTCGACCACCGCGATGTCGATGTCGTCGCGGCTCAGCGCCCGGGCCAGCGAGGGCGCGTTGTCGACCGCCTCGACCACCTGGATCCCACCGGACTCCAGGATCCGGGTCAGGCCGACGCGCAGTAGGGCCTGGTCCTCGGCGAGCACGGCGCGCAGGGGTGGCTGCGTCACAGCGGCAGGCACGGCACCTCCATCCGGACCGTGGTCGGTCCGCCGTCGGGACTGTCGACGGCCAGGGTGCCGTCGAAGGCGGCGAGTCGGCGCGCGACACCGGCCAGCCCCGACCCCGCGGCGTCGGCGCCACCGCGGCCGTCGTCGCCGGCGACCAGGCGGAGCCGGCCGTCGACGTACGTGCCGGTCACCCAGGCCCGGCTCGCCGCGGCGTGCTTGACCGTGTTGGCGAGGCACTCGGCGACGGCGAAGTAGGCGGCGGACTCGACCGGCGCGGGCAGCCGAGGCAGCTCGACCGCCACCGCCACGGGGACGGGCAGGGCGACCGCCAGCGCCTCGACCGCACCGGCCAGGCCGCGGTCGGCGAGCACGGGCGGGTGGATGCCGCGGACCACGGAGCGCAGGTCGTCGAGCGCGTCCATCGTGGTCTCGCGGGCCTCGCGCAACAGGGCGGCCGCGGCCTCCGGGTCGGTCTGGAGCAACTTCTCGGCGAGCCCGACGCTCATCCCGACCGAGGCGATCCGGGCCTGGGCGCCGTCGTGGAGGTCGCGCTCGATCCGGCGCACCTCGGCGGCGGAGTGGTCCAGCGTCTCGGCTCGGGACTCCTCGACCTGCCCCACCCGCTCCTCGAGCTCGGCGACCCGGTCGTGGCCGAGGATGGCCCGCTCGGCGCGCGCCCGGGCCCGGACCAGCGGCTCCACGGTCACCCACCACGCCAGCAGCAGCGGCCCGCTGAACACGAACAGCAGCACCCAGGCCCAGTCGCCGGCGGTGAAGGCCAGGATCAGCCAGGTGATCGGCGTGGTCAGCAGCAGCACCGGCAGCGCGGACAGCACGAAGCCACCGGTCGCGGCGAAGCAGAGGAAGCCGAAGTCGCGCCACCGGGCCGGGTCGCGCAGCCAGTACGCCGGCCGGACCAGGGCCACGCCCCGGCCCGGCGCGTACGACGCCGCGATGTCCTCCCCCAGCAGCCGGCCGCTGGAGCGGCGGTGCACGCCGGTCAGCGCCGCGGTCGCCGGCACCACGCCGAGCGCCAGCAGGAAGCCGACGCCGGCGAGGCCGAGCGGGATGCAGAGCAGGCTGAGGATGGCGAGCAGCAGCCCGGGGACGAAGGAGACGGCGTACGCGGCGGCCACCAGGCTCAGCCGCAGCCGCTCCCGCAGCCCGGCCTCGTCGACCGGCGTCACGGGCAGCGGTCGGATCGGAGCCAGCACGTCCATCGTGGCCAAGTCTGTCATCGCGCGAGCTCTCGGGCCGCGGACCGCACCGCACCACGCGCCGATCCGAGCGTCAGCGCCACGATCGCGGCGATCACGACCGGCGCCAGCCACAGCCCACCGTCGGGGACGACGCCCTCGTGCCGGGCCACCGCGAACGGGACGACCGTGGTGAGCGCGGCCAGGGTGCCGAGGACCACGCCGACGGCCGCGACCACGCCCGCCTCGGCGACCACCGAGCCGCGGACCTGGCGCGGCGTGGCGCCGAGGAGGCGGAGCCGGTGCAGCTCCTCGCGCCGATGGGCGATGGTCGCCACGAAGGCGTTGACCACCATGATCGCCGCGAACAGCGACACCATCCCGACCACGACGTTGTTGAGCAGGGTGATCGTGTCGCTGTCGGCGTTGCCGCCGGGCAGGGTGCGCCGGTCGATGTCGACCAGCATCAGGGTGCCGACGGCGGCGGAGGTGAGCACCACCACCGGGGCGAGCACCCCGGAGAGCAGGTGCGCCCGCCGCGCGGTGTTGTAGGACGCCAGGTGGGCCGTCGCGGACGAGCCCGCCAGCAGCCGCACCGGTGCGGCGCCCCAGCGCAGCAGGACCGGCGCGAGCACGGCCAGGCCGACGCCGACCAGGATCGAGCTGGAGCCGCTGGTGGACATCGCGGCGTACGGGTCGGCGTCGTGGGCGGTGACGGTGATGGTGATGACCGCCATCGCCAGGCCGTAGCCGACGAGCAGCAGCGCGATCGCGACCCGCCACCAGCGCATCCGGCCCTGCTCGCTCGCGCTCGCGCGGGCCACGATGCCGGCGGGGCCACGGGTCGCCCGCCGCGCCGCGACCGCGGCGGCCAGCGCCGAGACGGCGAGGACGAGGAGGGCGGCGCCGGCGACCGCGGCCGGCCCGCCGTCGTACCGGGTGCGCTCGGAGACCAGTCCGCCCGAGCGGATCAGCCCGAAGAGCGCCCGGCCGGAGAGCGCCGCGAGGAGGGCACCGGCCATGGCGGCGGTGACGGCGACGGCGCCGGTCTCCCGGGCGATCAGCCGCCGCGCCTGCCGGGGCGTGGCGCCGATGGTGCGCAGCAGCCCGATCTCCGTGGCGCGCTGCGTCGTGGTGATGCCGACCGTCGAGGCGACCGAGAACAGCACGATCACGGCGCCCCAGCCGCCGACGACGGCGCCGAGGATGACCAGGGTGTCGGCATCGCTGCCGGAGGCGGCGCCCGCCGACTCGGCGAGGGTGGCGAAGGAGCCGATCAGCAGGGTGCCGAGCAGGACCGCGAGGAAGGTCGCGACCGCGGCGCGCGGGCGGTGGCGCAGGCTGCGCAGGGCCAGGGCGTTCGTCGCGGTGCTCACGCCGACACCAGCTGGTCGAGGTGGGCCAGCTGACCGGCGACCGCCTCGGCGGTGGGGTGGGCCATCCGGCCCGCGACCCGGCCGTCGACCAGGAAGACCACCTCGCCGGCGTACGACGCGGCGACCGGGTCGTGGGTCACCATCACCACGGTCTGGCCGAGGTCGACGACGCTGCCGCGCAGGACGCCGAGGACCTGGCGTGCGGTGACCGAGTCGAGGGCGCCGGTGGGCTCGTCGGCCAGCAGCACGTCCGGTGTGGTGAGCAGCGCCCGGGCGATCGCGACCCGCTGCTGCTGGCCGCCGGACAGGCTGGCCGGCAGGTGGTGGGCGCGCTCGGCGAGGCCGACCCGGTCGAGCAGGTACCGGACCCGCTCCCGGTCCACCCGCCTGCCCGCGAGCCGGCTCGGGAGGGCGACGTTCTGGGCGGCGGAGAGGTACGGCAGGAGGTGGAAGCCCTGGAAGACGAACCCGATCCGCTCCCGGCGCAGCCGGGTGCGCCGCTCCTCGTCCCAGTCGGTGACGTCGGTGCCGCCGACCAGCACCCGGCCGCCGGTCGGGCGGTCCAGGCCCGCGGCGCAGGCCAGGAAGGTGGACTTGCCGGAGCCGGACGGCCCCATCACGGCGGTGAAGGTGCCCCGCCGGAAGGCGAGGTCGACGCCGGCGAGCGCGGCGACGGCGTTGTCGCCGGCGCCGTAGGTGCGGGTGAGGCCCTGGACCTCGAGTGCGATGTCGGACATGGCTGCTCCTGGGGTGCGGAATCTGGTGTCTCCGACGCTAGGAACCAGGAGCCTCCGGCTCGATGGGCCTGGCCTGCCGATCCGGGGTGGGGTTTTCCCCACCCCTCCCGCCGCCTTCTGCGCCGCGCTCCGGCTACGGGACGGCAACGGGATCTGCACAGTTCGGCGAAAGTGCGTGCATCCGCGGCCGATCAGGCGTATCACGGAAGCTGGAAGAGTTTGAACGATCGAAAGGGAGCACGACGATGTGTGACCACTCACCCGAGTGCCCGGCCGCCGGGGACCCCGACTGCTGCACCGCCCACGTGACCGCCGACCACAGCGAACAGGGCTGGTGCCGGCTGTGCAACGGCGTGATCCTGTTCGACGACGGCGCGTACCTCACGCCGGAGGGGCGAGCGATGTCCCTGCCGCAGTCCGCCTGAGGGAGTCCGCGGAGGCGGGGCGTACCGTCGAGGGCATGCGCCCGACCGCACGACGGCTCGCCCGCCTCCTGACCGGCACCACCTACCTCCTGCTCGGCCTCGACGCCCTGCGCACCCCCGGCGCCCGGGTGAGCGCCGCCGGGCCGCTGCTCGCCACCCTGCGTGGCGTCGTACCGCTGCCGGAGGACGACACCCTCCTGGTGCGCGCCAACGGCGCCGCGCAGGCCGCTGGCGGCGCCGCGATCGCGGCCGGCGTACTCCCCCGCACCGCCGCCCTCGGCCTGATCGGCTCGATGGTGCCGACCACGCTGGCCGGGCACGCCTTCTGGGCGGTGGACGACCCGGCCGTGCGCAAGCAGCAGCAGGTGCAGCTGCTCAAGAACCTCGCCATGATCGGCGGGCTGGTCCAGGTCGCGCTGGACCGAGGTGAGTGAGCTCCCCGGGTAGGAGTCGAACCTACGTCGCTTGTCCTGATTCAAAGTCAGGCGGGCCCTGCCGGCAGACCAACCGGGGATCGATCGCGCGCCCAGCCTAGAGCCCGCCAGGAATTGGTGCCGCGTCGCATCTGACGAATGGGTCACGCAGAGCGTCGATTTCCAGCCCGTTCGTCAGATGCGACGGCGTCAACTCGAGGCTCAGGCAGCCGGGCCGAGGCAGAGGAGCGTCTTCTGCGCCTTGTCCTCCAGCGGCTGGGAGCCGTTGGCGCACTCCTCGCCGGCCTTGCCGACCGAGACGACCTTGACAATCGAGGTGTTGCCGGCTCCCTCGGTGCAGGCCACCTTGGTCGCCGGGGTGGACATCCCACCGAGGTCGAAGCAGTCGCCCTTCTTGGCGTTGAGCGCCAGGCACAGGTCGGCGACGTTGCCGGAGTTCGAGGTGCCGACCGAGATCGTGTAGTTCAGCTCGGCGTCGTCGCAGTTCCCCTTGTCGCTGACGATCTTGTAGACCGCCTCGGCGTCCCCGCAGTCGACCTCCTTGTGGTCGGCGTCGAAGCTGGAGCCCGACATGACCAGGCACTCACCCACGTCGGGTGCCTTGGCCTGTTCGATCTTCTCGGTGCCGAAGTACTTGATGCCACCGATCACCGCCGCGACGATGATCGCGACGCCCACGCCGCCCAGCTTGAGCAGCAGACTCTTCCCCATTTAAGGACTTCCCTTTCCAGGTCCGGGCGATCCCGAGCCACCCACAACGAAACGGGACCTCCCTTCCCCCGGTGAACCATCACCAAACACACCCGGTGGGATCGAGCCGGCTCAGTAGGTCAGCGCCGCCCAGGGATCGACGTCGTAGCGGCCGTTGGGCTGGAGGGTGACCGAC
Organism: Nocardioides nitrophenolicus; assembly: GCF_016907515.1. Classification (NCBI taxonomy): domain Bacteria; kingdom Bacillati; phylum Actinomycetota; class Actinomycetes; order Propionibacteriales; family Nocardioidaceae; genus Nocardioides; species Nocardioides nitrophenolicus. Next base: position 3,921,180 of record NZ_JAFBBY010000001.1, on the reverse strand, counting down.
TGGATGCCCGCCGGCCGGCCGTCGCGATAGGTGACCAGGGCGATGCTCGCGGGGCGGCGCAGCTTGCTGCCGATCGCGATGGCGTACGCCGCGCCGCCGGTCGTGCCGAGCGTGTAGGTGTAGCCGATCCGGCCGTCCTCGGCGGTCACCTCGGTCGGTCCGGTCTGCACGTGGATGTGCCCGCCGAGCACCAGGTCGACGCAGCCGCGGGCGAGCGCGGGCTTGGCGATGTTGGCGTCGTGGACCAGGAGGGTGTTGACCCGGTCGCCGTCCTCGTCGGCGGCGCAGGCGGCGTCGGCGAGCAGGTCGGCGACCTCGGCGAAGCTGAGCCCGGTCTGGTCGCGCCAGTCGCCGAGACCGCTGGAGCGCGGGTCGTCGACGCCGAGGATCCGCGAGCCGCCGGGCCCGTCGATCACCTCGTCGTCGAAGTAGGTCCAGCCCAGGTCCTCGAGATGGCTGCGCACGAAGCCGCCGTTGTCGTGGTTGCCCGCGACCGCCCAGCGGCCCTCGAAGTCCTTGAACGAGGCGGCCAGCGAGTCGAGCGAGAAGGCCTCCCAGCGGCTGCCCGTCGACGTGTCGTCGCCGGCGTCGAAGACCGCGGTCGCGCCGCCCGCGTCGGCGATCGCCCGGGCGACCTTGTCCATGCCGACGTTGTCGTGGCGGTCGGAGACCAGCACCACGACGGTCTCCCCCTCCTCGGGCTCGCGCAGCTCGAGCATCGCGGCGTCGTCGGCGGCCTCGGAGTAGAACCGCAGGCTCTCGTCGTAGCTGCTGATCCCGCTCTCGATCAGCCGCCGGGACTGCGCCGTGGTCGCGTCCGCCATCACCTCGACGGAGTCCAGCTCGTCGGGCAGCGGCACCTCCGGGCCGAGGAAGTCGGCGAGCGGCGTCCAGTGCTGCGCGGGCGGGTCGCTGCGGCCCCAGCCGTAGGGCACGACGCCCGCGACGGTGAGCGCGAGCGCCAACCCGGTGACGGCGAACCCGCGCCGGGTCAGCAGGCCGGCGTACAGTTCCTGACGGCGGGCCCGGCCGACCAGGCCCCAGACCAGCAGTGGCACGGCGCCCAGCACGGCTCCCTGCACCAGCGCGGCGTACGCCATCGCCTCGACCGTACGCCGGGCGACCTCGATCTGGCCCTCCGGCTGGGAGGCGATCGCGGCGTACCGTGACGTCAGCTCCTCCAGGGTGTCCGCATCGGTCTTCCCGAGCTCGACCTCGACCCCGATCGGCACGCCCGACGGCATCCGCAGGTCGGGCAGCACCGGCCCCATCCGCGCGACGACCTCGCCGGACAGGTTCGGGCTGAGGCTCGCCTCGTGGCTGGCGATCTCGACGGTCCGCTCGCTGTGGAGGAAGATCGCGAGCGCGATCGCCGCGGACAGGACCAGCCAGGTCCCGACGTACGCGAGGACCTTGAGGAGGCGGCGGGGCGAGATCACCCGCGTGCGCGGGCCTCCGCGACGGCGTAGAGCGCCACCGACGCGGCGACGCCGGCGTTCAGCGACTCCAGGACGCCGGCCATCGGGATGGACATCAGCCGGTCGCAGCTCTCGGCGACCAGCCGGGACAGGCCCTCGCCCTCGGAGCCGACGACCAGGACCAGCGGGCCCTCGACGAGGTCGGCGTCCGCGGTCAGCTCGGGCAGCGTGAGGTCGCCGTCGGCGGCGAGGCCGATGACGAAGCACCCGGCCTCCTGGTACGCCTTGATCTGGCGGGTCAGGTTGACCGTCTGGGCGACCGGGCAGCGGGCGGCCGCGCCGGCCGAGGTCTTCCAGGCCGCGGCGGTCATCGAGGCCGCGCGCCGCTCGGGGATGACCACGCCGTGGGCGCCGAAGCCGGCCGCGCTGCGCACGATCGCGCCGAGGTTGCGCGGGTCGGTGATCGAGTCGAGCATGACGACGAGCGGCTTCTGGCCGAGGTCGTCGGCGGCGTCGAGGAGGTCGTCGGGGTGGGCGTACTCGTACGCCGGGATCCGGGCCGCGAGCCCCTGGTGGACCGCGCCGTCGGTGAGCCGGTCGAGCTCGCCGCGGCTGACCTCGAGCAGGCCGACACCGTGCTCGGCGGCGAGCCGGAACACCTCGCGCAGCCGGCCGTCGCGCTCGGCGCCCTCGGCGACGTAGACCGAGGTCACCGGCACCCGCTCGCGCAGCGCCTCTACCACCGGGTTGCGCCCGGCGATCCACTCGTCGCCCCCGCTCTTGCGCCGCGGGCCGCCGCGCTGCGCGCCGGCGCGCTTGTCGGCGCGCTTGCGGGCCTCGGCGATCTTGTGGGCCTTGTGGTACTCGCGGTCGACGGCCTTGGGCGTGGGGCCCTTGCCCTCCAGCCCGCGGCGGACCTTGCCGCCCGTCCCTCCGGTCGGCTTCTTGCTCGACTTGCGGATCGCGCCCTTGCGGCTCGAGTTTCCGGCCATGCTCAGCTCACGCTCCAGGTGGGTCCGTCGGGGGTGTCGGTGACCTCGATGCCGGCCGCCTTGATCCGGTCGCGGATCGCGTCCGCGCGGGCCCAGTCCTTGTCGGACCGCGCCTGGGCACGCTCCTCGAGCAGGCCGGCCACCAGCGCGTCGACGGCCGTGGTGAGCCGCTCCTCCGCGCCGGACGCGCCCGCGCCGGCCCACGCCGGGTCGGCCGGGTGGACGCCGAGCACGTCGACCATCGCGGCGACCGCACCCGCCGTGGCGGCGGCGTCCTCGCCGGCGGCGAGCTGGCGGTTGCCCTCGCGCACCGTGTCGTAGAGGACCGCGACCGCGGCCGGCGTACCGAGGTCGTCGTCGAGCGCGGCGGCGAAGGCCTCCGGCAGGGGGCCGGGCTCCGGGGCGCCGGCGCGGTCGAGGAAGGAGACGATCCGCTGGTAGCCCGCGGCGGCCTCGTCGAGCGCCTCGAAGCTGAACTCGACGTGGGAGCGGTAGTGGGCGGCGACCATGTAGAACCGCAGCTCCGCGCCGCTGACCCGCCGCAGCACCGACGGGATGGACAGGGTGTTGCCGAGCGACTTGCTCATCTTCTCGCCGGCGGTGGTGATCCACGCGTTGTGCATCCAGTACGACGCGAACGCGCCGCCCGCCGCGCGCGACTGGGCCTGCTCGTTCTCGTGGTGGGGGAAGCGCAGGTCGACGCCGCCGCCGTGGATGTCGAACGCGTCGCCGAGGTACTTGCCCGCCATCGCGGAGCACTCGATGTGCCAGCCCGGGCGGCCGCGGCCCCACGGGCTCGGCCAGGACGCGGTCTCCGGCTCGGAGTCCTTGCGGCCCTTCCAGAGCGCGAAGTCGCGCGGGTCGCGCTTGCCGCGCGGGTCGGCGTCGGCGGCGGGCTCCATGTCGTCGACGCCCTGGTGGGTCAGCTCGCCGTACGACGGCCAGGAGCGCACGTCGAAGTAGACGTCGCCACTCCCGTCGGCCGCCGGGTAGGCGTGCCCGCGCTCGACCAGCCGCTCGATCAGCACGATCATCTCGGGGATGTGACCGGTCGCCGCGGGCTCGTAGGTCGGCGGCGCGACGTTGAGCGCGGCGTACGCCTTGTCGAGCTCGATCTTCATCGCGTAGGCGAGGTTGTACCAGGGGCGACCCTGCTCGGCCGACTTCGCCAGGATCTTGTCGTCGATGTCGGTGATGTTGCGGATGAACGTGACGTCGTAGCCGCGGTGGCGCAGCCAGCGCTGGAGCACGTCGAAGTTGACCGCCGAGCGGACGTGACCCACGTGGGGCTCGCTCTGGACCGTCAGCCCACAGACGTAGAGACCCACCCTGCCCTCCTGGAGGGGCACGAAGTCACGTACTTCGCGGGTCGCGGTGTCGTAGAGCCGGATGGTCACCCCGCCAGTCTAGGGATCCGTGCGGGTCCGCCTCACATCGTCGCTCGCGGTTGTGACCAAGGGCGGGTTCAGGGGGTCGTGCCCACCCGGGCGACGTCCGTGTGACGCAAGTGACGGATGTGACGTACCGTTGACCGGTGCGCCGGTCCTTCCCCGTTCCCGTCGTGTCCCTGTCCCTCGCGCTGGTCGCCTGCCTGGCGGCCGGGCTCGCCGTGGTCGCCGACCGCTCCGGCAACGATCACGCGAGACGACACGGCTCCGAGGCGGTCGCCGCGGCCGCGGTGTCCGAGCGGCAGGTGCACCTGCAGCGGCTCACCCCGCAGACCTGGAAGCCGACGGCGACCGAACGACGCTACGGCCGCAGCTACCTCGGCACCCGCTGGAAGAGCCCGTGGGTCTCCCCCGGCTTCGACTACACCGAGCTGATCGCCTCCTGGTCCGCGCGGACGCCCGGCTCCAGCTGGATCGAGGTCGAGGTCCGCGGCCGCACCGCCGGTGGCGCGCGGACGTCGTGGGACTCGCTGGCCCGGTGGGCCGCGAAGGACAAGGTCGTCAAGCGGCGCTCCGGTGGCGCCCAGACCGACGACGGCACCCGGCTCGCGACCGACACCTGGAAGACGCCCGGGCTGGCGGCGTACCGGATCCGGGTCACGCTGCGCCGCGAGGCCGGCCGGAAGGCGCCGCGGGTGGACCTCGCGACCGTGCTGACCTCCCGCCTGCCCGCCACCCCCGGCGCGGTCTCGGCGCCCGGCGTGGCCCGGGGCGTCGAGCTCGCCGTCCCCCGCTACTCCCAGATGATCCACACCGGCCACTACCCGCAGTGGGGCAACGGCGGCGAGGCGTGGTGCTCGCCGACGTCGACCTCGATGGTGCTCGGCTACTACGGCCGGCTGCCCGGTCCGGGCGGCTATGCCTGGGTGCCGGCCGGCCACCCCGACCCGTGGGTCGACGCGGCGGCCCGGCTGACCTACGACCACGCCTACGAGGGCACCGGCAACTGGCCCTTCAACACCGCGTACGCCGCCCGCCGGCTCGGCGCGGGCGGCGAGGCCTTCGTCACCCGGCTGCGCGACCTCACCGACGCCGAGCTGCTGGTGCGCTCGGGCATCCCGCCGGTGATCTCGATCGCGTTCGCCCGCGGCGAGCTGTCGGGCGCGCCGATCTCCGCGTCCAACGGGCACCTGCTGGTCATCGTCGGGTTCACCGCGACCGGCGACGTGATCGTCAACGACCCGGCGGCGGCCAACGCCGACGGCGTCCGACGGGTCTACCCCCGGGCCCAGCTCGAGCGGGTCTGGCTCCAGGCGTCCGGCGGCACGGCGTACGTCATCCACGACGCCGCCCACCCGCTGCCGGCCGCGCCCGGCGGCAACTGGTGAGGGTCAGCCCGACACGCTGATGTCGATGGTGTGCCACCCCGTCGCGCCATCCGGTACGACGTCGGCGACCGCGCCGGTCTGGATCCGCCCCTGCTCGTCGATCGCGCGCACCCGGAGCTGGTGCTTGCCGGGCGCCACGTCGACGACGGCGCGCCACTGCACCCAGGTGTCGGCGTTCGGCGTCGCCGCGAGGACCGCACGCTGCCAGCGTCCGCCGTCGACCTGCACCTCGACGCCGGAGATCCCGGTGTGCTGCATCCAGGCCACGCCCGCGCAGACCAGCTCGCCGGCCGGTACGTCGGCCCCGTCGCCGGGCACCTCGATCGTCGACGCGATCTTGACCGGTCCCTGCGCGGACCAGCCCTTGTCGGTCCAGTACGCCGTGAAGTCGTCGAAGCGGGTGACCTCCATGTCGACCACCCACTTGCAGGCCGAGACGTAGCCGTAGAGGCCCGGGACGATGGTGCGCACCGGGAAGCCGTGCTCGATCGGCAGCGGCTCGCCGTTCATCGCGACCGCCAGCATCGCGTTGCGCTCGTCCATCAGCGCCGCCAGCGGGGTCCCGCAGGTCCAGCCGTCCTCGGAGGTCTGCAGCACCGCGTCGGCGCCCGGCAGCGGCTTGGCCTGGGCGAGCAGTCCCGCCAGGCGCACGCCGCTCCACCAGGCGTTGCCGATCAGGTCGCCGCCGACCTCGTTGGACACGCAGTTGAGGGTGATCCAGTCCTCGGTGATCTCGCGAGCCACCAGGTCGGCGTACGTCAGCCGGATCTCGCGCTCGACCATGCCGTGGATCCGCAGCTCCCAGTCGGCCGGCGCCACGGTCGGCTTGATGATGGCCGTGTCGATCAGATAGAAGTCGTCGTTCGGCGTCTGCCAGGCCTTGACCCCCTCGACGCCGACGGTCACCCCGTCGGGCACGGCCGGAGCGGTGACCCCCTCGATGCGCAGCAGCCGGCGGCTCTGCTCGGCCCGGCGGCGCGCGTTGCCGGCGATCCGACCGGCCAGGCCGCCGGCCACCGACACGGCCGCGATCGCGCCGGAGAGCAGCAGGAACCGGCGCCGGGTCGGGAGCACGTCCTCGCGGGTCGCGGCGTCCTCGGCGAGCTCCCAGCGCCGCAGCCACTCCGCGAGCAGCGCGAGCACCACCAGCCAGCACAGCAGGCCGACCACGACCGGCGCGAGGTCGATCAGGCTCGGCGTCGGCTTGGCGAGGACCGCGACCACGGCGACGCCCGCGAGCACGACGTACCCGGTCACGGCGGCCCACCAGCGCCGGTGGGCCAGCCGGCCGAACCAGCCGAAGAGCAGCGCGAGGAGCACCAGGATCCCGACGACCAGCACCTTCTTGTCGGAGGTGTCGAAGGTGTCGATCGCCCACTTCGCGACCGGACCGGGGGTCAGCGCGATGACGCCCTCGGCGACCGCGACGAGCGGCGAGTCCCGGACGTGCAGCAGGGCGGCCGCGGCGTAGCTGACCGCCAGGCCGACGGCCCCGGCGAGCAGCCCGGCGACCGGCCACCAGGCGCGGGAGGTCCTCACCCGGCCGATTCTCTCTCACGGCCCGGGTCTCGGGCATGATCGGGCCGTGAACCTGCGCATCGGCATCGGCTCCGACGTCCACCGCCTGGTCCCCCGCGGCCCGCAGGACCCGCCCCTCGCCCTCGGCGGCCTGACCTGGCCCGACGAGGAGGTCCGCCTCGACGGGCACTCCGACGCCGACGTCGCCGCGCACGCGGCGTGCGACGCCCTGCTCTCGGCGGCCGGTCTGGGCGACCTCGGCAGCAACTTCGGTACGGCGGAGCCCGCGTGGGCCGGCGCGAGCGGCGCCGCGCTGCTCGGCGAGACCCGCCGGCGGGTCGAGGCGGCCGGGTTCTCGGTCGTGAACGTGGCGGTCCAGGTGATAGGGAACCGGCCCAAGGTGGGCCCGCGCCGCGCGGAGGCGGAGGCCGCGCTCGGCGAGGTGCTCGGCGCCCCCGTCTCGCTGTCGGCCACCACCACCGACGGGCTCGGCCTGACCGGGCGCGGCGAGGGGGTCGCCGCGATCGCGACCGCACTGCTGTCCGCCTGACGGCTCGCTCTTCCCGCGACATGCTGTCGCAAGGCGGTCCCGGCATGGCAGGGTGGGGCGCCGACACCGACCGGGCGACATGGGGGAAGCGATGTCCGAGCACACCGTGATCACCGAGGACGGCCTGCGCCTCCACGTGACCGTCCGCGGGCGTGACGACGCGCCGCTCTCGGTGCTCCTCGCGCACTGCTGGACCGCCGAGGAGTCGGACTGGCACTACCAGGTCACCGACCTGCTGGCCCGCTACGGCCGCGACGTCCGGGTGATCACCTGGGACCACCGCGGACACGGCCGCTCCGACCGCGCGCCCGAGTCGGCCTGCACCATCCCCCACCTCGCCCGCGACCTCGGCCTGGTCGTCGACACCTATGCTCCCGAGGGGCCGCTGGTGATCGCCGGGCACTCGGTCGGCGGGATGACGATCACGGCGATCCCCGAGGAGCGGCCGGACCTGATGCCCCGCATCGTCGGCGCGCTGTTCGTCAGCACCACCAGTGGCGAGCTGTCGAAGGTGACCCTGGGCCTGCCCGCGGTGGCGGGCGCGCTGCTGCGCGACCGGCTGCCGTTCCTCCTGGCGAACCGGTCGCGGATGCTCAGCCTGAGCCGGCGGGAGAAGTTCCCGACCATCGAGCGACAGATCACCCGGCGCTTCCTGTTCGGCCGCCCCGCCCGCTCCCGCGACGTGGCGCACGTCGTCGACCAGCTGGTGCACGCGGCGCCGGACACGATGTCCGGCTTCTTCAAGGACATGATGGGTCACCACCGGATCGGCAACCTGTCGGCCTTCGACGACATCCCGACGACCGTCCTGGTCGGCACCCGCGACCTGCTCACCCCGCCCGAGCACGCCGCCAAGATCGCTCGCGGCATCCGCGGCGCCCGGCTCCTGGTCGCTCCCGACGCGGGGCACTACCTGCCGTTCGAGCGCCGGGCGCTGGTCAGCGACGAGCTGTTCACCCTCGTCGACCGGGCGCTGGCGCGGTCCTCACTAGGCTTCGCGGGGTGAGCACCGACCCGACCGGCCCGACCGACCCGACCGGCCCGACCGCGGCCGTCGTCGTCCTGGCCGCGGGCAGCGGCTCCCGCGTGGGCGCCGAGGTCAACAAGATCCTGCTCCCGCTCCGCGGCCGGCCGGTGCTGGCCTGGTCGGTGCTGACCGCGCTCGAGGTGTCGGGCGTGGACCCGGTCGTCGTGGTCCACCGTCCGGGCGAGCGGGCCGACGTCGGGACCGCGCTGCTGCCCGTGATCGGCGAGCGGGAGGTGCTGCTCGTCGAGGGCGGCGCGACCCGGCAGGAGTCCGAGCAGGCGGCGCTGGCGGCGCTCGCCCCGCGGGTGGCCGAGGGCCGCGTCGACGTCGTCGCGATCCACGACGGGGCACGACCGCTGGCGGGGGTGAGTCTGTTCGAGGTGGCGATCGCGACCGCGCGGGCGTACGGCGGCGCGGTGCCCACGCACGCACTGGGCGGCCTGCTCCCCCGCGACCCGGCCGCCGCGCCCGCCCCGGGCGGGCCGGACGCCCGACTGGTCGGCGTCGCCACCCCGCAGGCGTTCCGGGCGGCCCCGCTCGTCGAGGCCTACCGGGCCGCGGCCGCCGCCGGCTTCGACGGCACCGACACCGCCGCGGCGTTCGCGCGGTTCGCGCCCGCGGAGCACGAGGTGCGGGCCGTGCCCGCCGACCCGGGCAACATCAAGGTGACCTTCGCCGAGGACCTCGCGATGGCCGCCCGGCTGCTCAGCCCGTAGCCGGCCGCGCGGTCGGCAGCCGCACCGTCGCCAGCAGCCCGCCGGTGGGCAGTGCGGCCAGGGCCAGGGTGCCGTCGTGCGCCTCGGTGATGCTGCGGGCGATCGCGAGCCCGAGCCCGACGCCGGCGTGCGCCTGCTGGGTGCGCGCCCGGCCCCGCTGGAAGGGCTCGGTGAGGGTGTCGACCAGGTCCGGGTCGAGGTGCGGCCCGGTGTTGACCACGCTGAGGACGGCGGCCGCCGGCTCGTGCCGCGTGGTGATCCGGACGCTGCCGCCCTCGGGGAGGTTGTGGACGATCGCGTTGTGCGCGAGGTTCGTCGCCAGCTGCAGCAGCAGCGCCGGCTCGCCCTGGGTGACCGCGAGCTCCCCGGCCGTCTCCAGGACGACGCCACGCTCCTCCGCGAGCGGGAGCAGCGTCTCGGCCGCCTCCTCGGCGACGAGCGAGAGGTCGACCTCCTCCCGGGGGAACGAGCGGCGGTCGGCCCGGCTCAGCACGAGCAGCGCCTCGGTGAGCTCGATCGTGCGGGTGTTGACGGCGTACAGGCTCTCCACCAGCCGGGTGCGGTCGCGGGTCGGGTCCTTGCGGGCCAGCTCCAGCAGGGTCTGGGTGATGGTCAGCGGCGTGCGCAGCTCGTGGGAGGCGTTGGCGGCGAAGCGCTGCTGCTCGGCGAGGTGCGCCTCGAGCCGCGCGAGCATGCCGTCGAAGGCGTCCGCCAGCTCGCGGAACTCGTCGTCGCGCCCACGCAGGCCGATCCGATGGCTGAGCGAGCCGCCCGCGGCCCGGCGGGTGGCCTCGGTGATCCGGCCGAGCGGCGCCAGGATCCGCCCGGCGAGCAGCCAGCCGCCGCCCAGCCCGCAGACCAGCAGGAAGCCGAGCACCGCGGCCGCCTTGGGCCAGAACGCGGTCCACAGGTCGGAGCGCCCCGGGATGAACAGGTACGGCGCGCGCGGGTCGTCGTACGGCGTCGTCACGGCCTGGTCCGGCACGTAGCGCAGCAGGAATAGCCACACCACCGCCAGCAGCAGCGCGCCGGCCAGCAGCACCAGGCCGGCGTAGCTCAGCGTCAGCTGCAGCCGGACGCTCGGGCCGCGCCGTCGCGCGGGCCTAGACATCGATCCGGTAGCCGACGCCCGGCACGGTCGCGATCACCCACGGCTCGCCGAGCCGCTTGCGCAGCGCCGAGACGGTGATCCGCACGGCGTTGGTGAACGGGTCCGCGTTCTCGTCCCAGGCCCGCTCCAGCAGCTCCTCGGCACTCACCACGCCACCCTCCGCACCCATCAGCACCTCGAGGACGGCGAACTGCTTCCGGGTCAGCCCGACGTAGCGTCCCTCACGCTGGACCTCGCGGCGGAACGGGTCCAGGCGCAGCCCCGCGAGCTCGCGCACCGGCGGCCGGTGGTGCGCGCGACGCCGGTCGAGCGCGCGCAGGCGCAGCACCAGCTCCGCCAGCTCGAACGGCTTGGTGAGGTAGTCGTCCGCGCCGAGCGCGAAGCCCGACGCCTTGTCGTCGAGCCGGTCGGCGGCGGTGAGCATCAGGATCGGCATGCCGCTGCCGGACGCGACGATGCGGCGCGCGATCTCGTCACCCGACGGGCCGGGGACGTCGCGGTCGAGGACGGCGATGTCGTAGGCGTTGACGGCCAGCAGGTCGAGCGCCGCGTCGCCGTCCCCGGCGACGTCGGCGGCGATCGCCTCCAGGCGCAGCGCGTCCCGGACGGCCTCGGCCAGCAGAGGCTCGTCCTCGACGATCAGCACCCGCACCTCGCCGATGCTACGAGGCGGCGGATATCGCCGGCATATCGGAAAACCGATACGCCCCGGCAACGTCGCTCTCCCTTGACTGCTCGTCATGGCCTCCTTCCCCGCCCCCCGCTCCGCCTTCCTCCTGCTCCTCGTGGTCCTCCTGCTCGGCGCCGTCGGCTACCGCTCGCTCGGCTCGACCTCGTCCGCGGCCGACTCGGGACCCGTCGGCGACGGCGAGCTGCCCGACGGCACCTCGGTGTACGACGACGAGCACGCCGGCGTGACCGAGCTCGACCCGGACCTGCTGCGCGCGCTGCGCCGGGCCGCGAACGACGCGGTCGACGACGACGTCGACATCGTGGTCAACAGCGGCTGGCGCTCCCGCGCCTACCAGCAGCGGCTGCTCGACGAGGCGGTCGCGACCTACGGCTCCCGGGCCGAGGCGGCGCGCTGGGTCTCCACGCCGGACGCCTCCCCGCACGTGTCCGGCGACGCCGTGGACGTGGGGCCCGCGCGGGCGGCCGCCTGGCTGGACCGGAAAGGCGCCCGCTACGGCCTGTGCCGGATCTACGACAACGAGGCCTGGCACTTCGAGCTGCGGCCGGACGCGGTCGACGAGGGCTGCCCGCGGCGCTATCCCGACCCGACGTACGACCCGCGCAACCGCTGAGCGCGCTCAGCGGGCTCAGCGGGGATCGGTCAGCGCCTCCAGCACCCGCAGGTCCGCGTCGGAGGCGACCCGCCGGGCCTCGGGCGGCGCGTCGACGAGCAGCACCCGGTCGTCGCCGTACCGCTCACGCAGGTCGCTCACCAGTGTCACGAAGTCGGTCGACGGGAGCTCGCCGCCCAGGTCGGCGACCACCGCGGCGGGCAGCACCACGGGCGAGCAGACCGCGACCAGGGCGGCCCGGTCGACCGTCGTACCGACCACGTCGCCGTGCAGCTCCTTGACCGTGTCGGTCACCGGGCGCACGCCGACCACGATCCGGTCCTCGACCGCGGCCCGCTCGGCGCAGCGGCGCAGGAAGTCCGGCGGCGTCATCGGGCACAGCGGATCGTGGAGCAGCAGCGGCTGCTCGAGCTCGACCACCGCCTCCGCCGGCACGGTCTGGTCGAGCAGGTCGACGCCCGCCTCGCCGGCCGCCCACGCGGCGGCGGCCACCAGGGACTCGCCGTGGATCAGGTGGAAGGGCAGGGCACCGCGGCCCTCCTCGACCACGATCCCCGCGACGGGGGCGAAAACGTCGACGGCGTCATACGGATGCGGGTTCATCGGAACCCACCGTATGACGCCGTCGGCGTACTGCTACAGGTGCGTCAGGACGCGAGCACCTCGTCGAGGATGGTCTCGGCCTTGTCCTCGTTGGTGTTCTCGCAGAGTGCGAGCTCGGAGACCAGGATCTGACGGGCCTTGGCGAGCATCCGCTTCTCGCCTGCCGACAGACCGCGGTCGCGCTCGCGGCGCCACAGGTCGCGCACGACCTCGGCCACCTTCATGACGTCGCCACTGTGGAGCTTCTCGAGGTTGGCCTTGTAGCGCCTCGACCAGTTGGTCGGCTCCTCGACGTGCTCCGCGCGGAGCACTCCGAAGACCCGGTCCAGCCCGTCCTTGTCCACGACATCCCGAACACCCACGAGATCGAGGTTGTCAGCCGGAACGCGGACCACGAGGTCCTGCTGGGCGACAATCCGAAGCACGAGGTACTGCCGTTCCTGGCCCTTGATCGTCCGCATCTCGATGTTCTCGATGACAGCGGCCCCGTGATTGGGGTAGACGACCGTTTCGCCGACGGTGAAAGTCATATGAGCAAAACCCCTTCCTAGGGTGTCCTATCTTACCACGCCTTCAACGACTCTCCGAATGCGTTTGCGCAGGTCAGGGGCACAATCGGCGGCTTGACAACGGGGCGGTCCTGTGGTGCGACCTTGTCGCCCGGCTGTGGGACAGGTCACCTGGAGGGGTACGACGACCGGTCCCGCCCGATCGGCGGGCCCGCCCCCATGCTGGTCGGTCGTGGTCAATACTGCTCGCCATGGCGAAGATGCAGCGCTGGCGACGCGGCCGCACCTCGGAGGAGGGGACGCTGGTCGAGGAGTCCCCCGTGGAGGCCTCCGCGGAGGCGTCCGCGGAGGCTTCGGAGGAGACCGCTGAGGAGCCCGCCGAGGAGACCCTCGTGGTCGATCTCGACGACGTCTCCGAGGACGAGGCGGTGGTCGAGGAGGCCGAAGAGGCCGAGGAGGAGGCCGAGGATGAGGCCGTCGAGCCCGAGGCCGAGCGGCCCCCGCTCCCCCACGTCCCGGACCGCTCGGGCGCGAGCGGCTGGCTGTTCGGCGGCCGCAACCCCGCCGACGTGGTCCCGCTGCAGTTGCTCCAGGCCGCGCACGCCAAGCAGGCCGTCACCACCGCCCTGGCGATGGGCCTGGTCGCCGCGGTGGCCGGCCGCCCGGCGCGCGAGGCGGGCGTGGTCCTGCTGACGGTGCTGGTCGGCCAGACCATCCTCGGCTGGCACAACGACATCGTCGACCGTCAGCGCGACCAGGCGCACGGCCTCGCCGGCAAGCCCGTCGCCGCGGGTCGGCTCGAGGTCGGGACCGTGTGGTACGCCATCGTGGTCGCCTTCCTGCTGCTCATCCCGCTCGCCACGACGACCGGCGTGCGCGCCGCCGCCTACTACCTCGGCTCGGTGGCGGTGGCGATGCTCGGCAACATCATCCTGCGCACCGGCTTCTTCTCCTGGTGGTCGTGGGCGGCCTCGTTCGCCCTGCTGCCGGCGTACCTCTCCTGGGGTGGGTGGGGCGGCAAGGCCGTGGGCAGCGCACCCGAGCCGGCGATCGTCGCGCTGGCGGCGCTGCTCGGCGTCGGCATCCACTTCATGCGGGCCGTGTGGGGCCTGGTCGCCGACCACGAGGACGGGTGGACCTACCTGCCGCTCAAGCTCGGACTCAAGCTCGGCGCCACCCGCCTGCTCGCGCTGTCCACGCTGTTCACCGTCGGCGTCGTCGTCGCGCTGGTCGTCGTCGGCGCCCGGGTGGGCCTGAGCCGCTGACCGGCCCGGCGCCGCACAACGCTAGAGTGAGCCCGCTTCGACCCAACCTGACCCGGAGGCCTTCCGACATGCCCCACCTGCGCCGATCCGCGCTCGCCGGACTGCTGCTGGCGGTCGTCCCCGCCACCGCCCTGAGCGCGTGCGGTTTCGACTACCCCACCGACCGGGTCAACACCATCGCCGGCGGCGTCAACGACCGCACGGGCGACGTCGACGCGCTCGGCATCCGGGTGCTCGCCACCCAGAAGGGCGAGGGCCGGCTGATCGGCGCGCTGTCCAACAACGTGCGCAAGGACATCTCGCTCGACGCCGTCTCGTCCACCGAGGGCGTGTCCTCGGGCGACTTCGAGCCGGTCGAGGTCGCGGGCCGCGGCACGGTCAACCTCGCCACGTCGGCCGTCGTACCGCTGAGCGGCAACTTCACCGCCGGCGACGTCATCGCGCTGGACCTCGGCTTCAGCGACGGGACGACGCTGAGCCTCGACGTACCCGTCGTCAAGCCGTGCTTCCAGTACACCCAGGTCCCCACCGACCTGCCCAGCGAGACCGCCTCCGCGAAGGCCACCGGCAGCGCGGCCACCGGCAGCGCGGCCACCGGCGGCGCCGCCGCCGACGCCGCCGCCAAGGACGAGGAGAGCGACTCCGCCCACGCCGAGGAGACCGGCGACGCGACGTTCAGCTGCGCCGACGAGGCTCCCGAGCCCGAGAGCGCGCACTGATGACGTTCACCCTCGTGCTGCTCCGCCACGGCGAGAGCGAGTGGAACGCCAAGAACCTCTTCACCGGCTGGGTCGACGTCGCGCTCACCGAGAAGGGTCGCGGCGAGGCGGTGCGCGGCGGCGAGCTGCTGGCCGAGGCCGGCATCCTGCCCGACGTCGTCCACACCTCGCTCCAGCGCCGGGCGATCAACACCGCCGCCCTCGCACTCGACGCCGCCGACCGCCACTGGATCCCGGTGCGTCGCTCCTGGCGCCTCAACGAGCGCCACTACGGCGCCCTGCAGGGCAAGGACAAGGCCCAGATCCGCGACGAGTACGGCGAGGAGCAGTTCATGCTGTGGCGCCGCTCCTTCGACACCCCGCCGCCGCCGCTGGCCGACGACGACCCGTACTCCCAGGCCGCCGACCCCCGCTACGCCGACCTCGGCGACGAGCTGCCCCGCGCCGAGGCGCTCAAGCAGGTCATCGACCGGCTGCTCCCCTACTGGGACGCCGGGATCGTGCCCGACCTGCGTGCCGGCCACACGGTCCTGATCGCCGCCCACGGCAACAGCCTCCGCGCGATCGTCAAGCACCTCGACCAGCTCAGCGACGCCGACATCACCGGCCTCAACATCCCGACCGGGATGCCGCTGGTCTACGAGCTCGACGAGGACACCCTCGCGCCGACCGTCCCGGGTGGGCGCTACCTGGACCCCGAGGCCGCGGCGGCAGCCGCGGCGGCGGTGGCCAACCAGGGCCGCTGACCCGGCACAAAGTGGCTCTGGTTTTGCGCCGACCCGGCAGAAACTAGCCCCGAAATCGCGCCGACCCGGCAGAAAGTAGTCTCGCTGAGGCCACTTTCTGCCGGGTCGGCGACTTTTTCGAGCCAGTTCGGGCCGGGTCGGTCAGCCCGCCAGCACCCCGTCGGCGACGACGGCCAGCATCGACCGAGCCGCGGCGGGATCGAGCTCGCTGTTGTCGACGACGGCGGCGACGCCGCCGACCAGCCGACACAGCTGCAGCGCGTCGACCTCGCCCCGCAGCGCGCCCTCGGCGCTCAGCGCGTCGATGACCCGCTGGTTGGCGTTGAGGTAGGTGCGGCACTTCGCGGCGAAGGGCGAGCCCTCGTCGCCGAGCGCGCTGGTGATCCGCCAGGCGGCGCCCTTGTGGCGGGTGAGGAACTCGACGTACGCGTCGAACCAGGTGAGCATCCGCTCACGGGGGGTGCCCTCGCCGGCGAGGGCCTTCTCGGCCGCGGCGTTGACGGTCTCGACCCAGGCCTGGATGGCGGCGTCGTAGAGCGCCTCCTTGGTCGGGAAGTGGCGGTAGAGCGTGCCGACGCCCACGCCGGCGGTCTTGGCGACCTCGTCCATCGAGACGGCGTCGTAGCCCTTCTCGCGGAACAGCTGGCGGGCGATGTCCGCGATCCGCTCACGGTTGCGTACGGCGTCGGCGCGCACTCGGATCACCTTTTCCCTTGCTAAACGGAGACACCCTCCGTATCGTGGAGGACTAACCGGAGTCATCCTCCGCTAAGTGTACGTCGGCCGCCCCGGCCAGAACAGGACAGCACCCTTGTCTCCCACCACGCTCACCCCCGCGGCACCCCGGGCCACCGCCCGGACCACGTCCGCAGGCATCGCCATCGTCCTTCTCGCCCAGCTCATGCTGGTCCTCGACTCCGCCGTGATGAACGTCGGACTCCCCCACATCGCCACCGACCTCCACTTCGGCGCCGCGTCGCTGTCGTGGGTCCTCAACGGCTACGCGCTCGCCTTCGGCGGCCTGCTGCTCCTCGGCGGCCGGCTGGGCGACGTCCTCGGCCGGCTCTCGGTCTTCTGGGCCGGCCTGGCCGTGTTCACTCTCTTCTCGCTGCTCGGCGGCCTGGCCACCGAGCCCTGGATGCTCGTCACGGCCCGCGCCCTGCAGGGCGTCGGCGCCGCGATCGCCGCGCCCGCGGTACTCGCGCTGATCACCACGACCGCCCGCGACGACGCCGCCCGCAACCGGGCCCTCGCCGCCTTCACCGCGGTCTCGTCCGGCGGCGCCGCGCTCGGCATGCTGCTCGGCGGCGTCCTCACCGACCTGCTCAACTGGCGCTGGACGCTGTTCATCAACGTGCCGATCGGCCTCGCGGTCCTGCTGACCGTACGCCGGCACGTCGTCGACACGCCCCGCCGTCCCGGTCGCTTCGACGTCGTCGGCGCGATCACCTCGACCGGCGCCGCCGCCACGTTGGTCTGGACGCTCATCAAGGCGCCCGAGCACGGCTGGCTCTCCGCGCCCACCCTGATCGGCCTGGCGCTGGCCGCCCTGCTTGCCGTCGTCCTGGTCGTGACCGAGGCGCGGCACAGCCACCCGCTGCTGCGCCTGGGCCTGCTCCGCAGCCGCACCCGGGTCGCCACCCTGCTCACCATGGCCGCGCTGTACGGCGGCATGATGGCCACCTTCTTCCTGATGGTGCAGTACTTCGAGGACGACCTCGGCTACGGCCCGCTCCAGACCGGGCTGGCGTTCTTGCCGATCCCGCTCAGCGTGTTCACGATGTCGCGGATCACGCCGCGGCTGATCGCCCGGTTCAGCCAGCCGCCGATCATCGTGGCGGGGGCGATCGGCGTACTCACCGGCTTCGTGATCCTGAGCCGGATCGACGCCTCCACGGGCTACTGGACCGGCGTGTTCCCGGCCCTGCTCGCGATGGGCATCAGCATGGGCGGCAGCTTCATGCCGATCACCTCGCTGGCCCTGCAGGGCGTCGAGCCCGAGCACGCCGGCTCGGCCTCGGGACTGCTGCAGACCATGCAGCAGCTCGGCGGCGCGGTCGGCCTGGCCGTGATCGCGTCGGTGTACGCCTCGCACGCCGTCCCCGGCGACTTCCTCGCCGGCGCTCACGCGGGCTTCGCGGCGGCCTCGGTCATCGCGGCGATCGGGCTGGCCAGCGCGGCCACGCTCCTCGCCCGGCCGCGCATGGTCGCCGTGGAGGCGCGACCCGTCACGAACTAGCCCGAAAATCCCGCCGACCCGGCAGAAAGTTGCTTCGCGCACGAGGCGACTTTCTGCCGGGTCGGCGCAATTCCGGAGCTACTTTCTGCCGGGTCGGCGCAAAACCCGAGCCAGCTTCTGCCGGGTCGGTCAGGCGGCCGGAGCGGGGTTGTGGCCGGTGACGACGAAGATCACCCGGTTGGCCACGGAGACGGCGTGGTCGGCGATCCGCTCGTAGTAGCGGCCCAGCAGCGCGATGTCGACCGCGGCCTCGACGCCGTGGACCCACTCGTCGCCCAGCAGCTCGGTGAAGCTGCGGCGGCGCAGCTGGTCCATCTCCTCGTCGTCGCGGCCCAGGGCGATGGCGGCCTCGACGTCGCGCCCGGCGATCACCTCGGTGACCCGGGCGACCATGTCCTCGGCGACCTCGGCCATCCGCTCGAAGGTCGGCCGCACCTCGTCGGGTACGGCGACATCGGGCACCCGGAGGCGGGCGATCTTGGCGACGTGGACCGACAGGTCGCCCATCCGCTCGAGCTCGGCGACCATCCGGAGGGCGGCGACGACAGTGCGCAGGTCGCCGGCGACGGGCTGCTGGAGCGAGAGCAGGGCGAAGCAGGAGTCCTCGACCTTCTCGCGGGCCCGGTCGATCTCGGCGTCCTGGCTGATCACCTTCTCCGCGATCGAGGAGTCGCCGGTCATCAGGGCCTCGGTGGCCTCGCCGACGGCCGCCTGGACGCGGCGGGAGATCCCGGCCAGGTCGTCGAAGATCGCGTCGAGCTGGTCGGTGTAGGCATCACGCATGGGCCCGAGCGTACGGAGCCGAGGTGTCCAGCAAGCGAGGTGCGGTGAACGCGGGATGAACATCGCGAAGCACGGGCTCGCTGATTCGGAACCCGGGCCCGCGCTCGCCGTACGATCGAGGTGTGGACCCGACGACGCAGGCCTTCCTGGCCGCGCTCCTCGGCGCCCTCGTGGCGGGCGGGGCCATGCTGGCATGGCATCTCAGCGACCGCCAGCAGCGGGTCTACCTCGCGCCCGAGGAGCCGCTGCTCCCCGACGGGGTGGCGGCGGTGCTCTCGGTGCTGCGCAGCAGCGCGGTGGTGGTCGACGAGTCGGACGCGGTCGTGAAGGCGTCCGCGCCGGCGTACGCCATGGGCTTCGTGCGCGGGACCACGCTGCTCTCCGACGAGCTCGGCGGCCTGATCCGTCAGGTACGACGCGACGGCCAGATCCGCGAGACCGAGCTGATCGTGCCGCGCGCGACCGGTACGCCGCGCCATGTCACCGCCCGGGTGGCGCCGTTGGGCTCGCGGCTGGTGCTGGCCCTGGTCGAGGACCGCACCCGCGAGCGCCAGGTCGACGCCGTACGCCGCGACTTCGTCGCCAACGTGAGCCACGAGCTGAAGACGCCGGTGGGTGCGATGCGCCTGCTCGCCGAGGCGGTGCAGGACGCGTCCGACGACCCGGAGGCGGTCTACCGCTTCGCCTCGCGGATGCTCACCGAGAGCGACCGCCTCTCGCGGCTGATCCAGCAGATCATCGAGCTCTCCCGGCTGCAGGGCGACGAGCCCCTGGACTCGCCGGTGCCGGTCTCGATCGACGACGTGGTGGCGTCCGCGGTCGACTTCGTCGACATGAACGCCAACGCCAAGGACATCCAGCTCATCGCCGAGGGCGAGGAGGGGCTGAAGGTGCTCGGCAGCGAGAAGCAGGTCAGCGCCGCCGTCTCCAACCTGGTGGCGAACGCCGTGGCCTACTCCGAGCCCAACTCGCGCGTCGTGGTGACCCGCAAGCGGGTCGGCCACAGCGTGGAGATCTCCGTCATCGACCAGGGCATCGGCATCCCCGAGGCCGAGGTCGAGCGCATCTTCGAGCGGTTCTACCGGGTCGACCCGGCGCGGCACCGCTCGACCGGCGGCACCGGCCTGGGGCTGTCGATCGTCAAGCACGTGGCCGCCACCCATGGCGGCGAGGTGCGCGTGTGGTCCGTGGAGGGGCAGGGCTCGACCTTCACCCTCTCGCTGCCGCAGCACCAGCTCCACGAGCCGGACGGGCCGTACCTGCGGCTCGCGCCGCTCGCGTCCACCCCGGAAGCGCCGGGCGGACGCACGAAAGATCAGGAGGACGCATGACCCGGGTACTTGTCGTCGAGGACGAGGAGAGCTACAGCGACGCGCTGGCCTACCTGCTCCGCAAGGAGGGGTTCGAGGTCGCGATCGCGGCCGACGGCAACGAGGCGCTCAAGGAGTTCGACCGCAACGGCGCCGACATCGTGCTGCTCGACCTGATGCTCCCCGGCATCCCCGGTACCGAGGTGTGCCGCACCATCCGGCAGACCTCGAACGTCCCGGTGATCATGGTCAGCGCCAAGGACGACGAGGTCGACAAGGTGGTCGGGCTCGAGCTGGGCGCCGACGACTACGTCACCAAGCCGTACTCCCCGCGCGAGCTGGTCGCCCGGATCCGCGCGGTGCTGCGCCGCGGGATCGGCGACGAGCTGCTCCCCGACACCCTCGAGGCCGGGCCGGTGCGGATGGATGTCGAGCGCCACGTCGTGACCGTCGACGGCACCGAGCAGCGCCTGCCGCTCAAGGAGTTCGAGCTGCTCGAGATGTTCCTGCGCAACCCGGGCCGGGTGCTGACCCGCGGTCAGCTGATCGACCGGGTGTGGGGCTCCGACTACGTCGGCGACACCAAGACCCTCGACGTGCACGTCAAGCGGCTGCGGGCCAAGCTGGAGCCGGAGCCGAGCGAGCCGAAGTTCCTGGTGACCGTGCGCGGCCTGGGCTACAAGTTCGACGTCTGAAACTCGCGCGACCCGCGGGGTCCTCGCCCTCTACGGTGGGCAGGTGCCCGACACCCCGACCGAGACCGGTGACGCCAGCCTGCTTCCCCTCGCCGCGGTCGGGGTGACGCTCGTGCTGTGGGCGAGCGCCTTCGTCGGCATCCGGCATCTCGCCCACGACTTCTCGGCGGGACCGCTGTCGCTCGGCCGGCTGGCGGCCGGCGCGCTCGCGCTGGCCCCGGTCGCGCTGGCGCAGGGCCTGCCGCGGCCCACCCGGCGCCAGTGGGTCTCGATCGTGACCATCGGCGTGCTCTGGTTCGGCATCTACAACCTCTCGCTCAACGCCGGCGAGCAGCGCGTCGACGCCGGTACGGCCTCGATGCTGCTCCAGGTCTCCCCCGTCCTCATCGCGGTCCTGGCGGCGCTCTTCCTCGGCGAGCGCTTCACCGCCCAGCTCGCCGCCGGGCTGGCCCTGGCGTTCGCCGGTGTCGTGGTGATCGGCCTGTCCACCTCGGGCGGCGACGACAGCGGCGACCTGCTGGGCGTCGTGCTGTGCCTGGTGCCGGCCGCCGTCTACTCCATCAGCGTGATCCTGCAGAAGCCTCTCGTCGCCGAGCTGTCCGCGGTCCACGTCACCTGGCTGGCCTGCACCATCGGCGTCGTGACCTGCCTGCCGTGGGCGGGCCGGCTGGTCACCGAGGTGGGCGACGCGCCGGTGTCCTCGACGCTGTGGCTGGTCTATCTCGGGGTGTTCCCCACCGCGATCGCGTTCACCACCTACGCCTACGCCCTGCGCCACATGACGGCCTCGGCGCTCGGCGTCACGACGTACCTGGTGCCGCCGCTGACCATCGTGATGGGGCTGGTATTCCTCGACGAGGTCCCGCCCGTCATCGCGTACGCCGGCGGCGTGCTCGCGCTGCTCGGCGTCGGGGTCGCGCGCCGGGCCCCGGCCCGCAAGGCCGTCGTCGCGCCGGCGGTGCCGGGTCGGGACCCGGTGGCCTGAGCGCCCCGCTCAGGGGTACAGCCCGCGTCGCCGGTGGGCCTGGGCGACCGCCTCGACGGCCAGGCAGGTGGCGGCGGAGCGCAGCGACAGGTCGCGTGCGGCGGCGTAGTGCCGCACCCGCTCCCATGCGCCGAGCATCCGCTCACGCAGCCGGGCCTCGACGTCGTCCTCGCTCCACCAGTAGGCCTGGTTGGCCTGCACCCACTCGAAGTAGGAGACGACCACGCCGCCGGCGTTCGCCAGGATGTCCGGTACGACGAGCCGCCCGGCGGCCTCGAGGATCCGGTCGGCCTCGGGGGTGGTGGGCCCGTTGGCGCCCTCGACGATGACGGCGGCCCGCACCCGTGCCGCGTTGTCGGCACGGATCACGCACTCCACGGCGGCCGGCACCAGCAGCTCGACGTCCTCCTCGACGAGGAGCTCCCCGTCGAGCGGCTCGGCGCCCGGGAAGCCGACGACCGTCCCGGTCCGGTCGACGTGGTCCTCGAGGGCCGCGAGGTCGAGGCCGCCCGCGCAGCGGATCCCGCCGTACTGGTCGGACACGGCGGTGACGGCGACCCCGGCCTCGGCGAGGAAGCGGGCCGCGCCGCGGCCGACCTTGCCGAAGCCCTGGACCGCGGCGCGCGAGCCGGCGGCGTCCAGTCCCCGCTCGGCGAGCGCGGCCAGCGCGACGTGCACCACGCCGCGCGAGGTGGCGCTCGCCCGGCCGAGGGAGCCACCCAGCGAGATCGGCTTGCCGGTCACGACGCCCAGCACCGTGTGGCCGGAGCTGACCGAGTAGGAGTCCATGATCCAGGCCATGGTCTGCTCGTCGGTGCCGACGTCGGGAGCCGGGATGTCCTGCTCCGGCCCGATGATCGGCATGATCTCGCTGGTGTAGCGGCGGGTGACCCGCTCGAGCTCGCTCGTCGAGTAGAGCCGGGGGTCGATCCGGACGCCGCCCTTCGCGCCGCCGTACGGAACGTCGAGCAGGGCGCACTTCCAGGTCATCCACATGGCCAGCGCGCGCACCTCGTCGAGGTCGACGTCGGGGCTGAAGCGCAGCCCGCCCTTGGCCGGTCCGCGGGACAGGCTGTGCTGCACCCGGTGGCCGGTGAGCACCTCGACGGTGCCGTCGTCGCGCCGCAGCGGGACGCTCACCGTCATCTCGCGTCGCGCGGTCGCGAGCATGTCGTAGAGGTGGTCCTCGTAGCCGAGGACGTCGATCGCCGCGCGCAGCCGGCTGTGGGCGTCGGCCAGCGGGTCGGCGGCCTCGGTCACCGTGGGCGCGGGACCGACCGTGGTCACGACCGCTCCGTGGGTGCTGTCTGGGCGCCGCTCACCCGGCCGTAGAGCTCGGGCCGGCGATCGCGCAGGAAGGGCCGGCGCCGCCGGATCTCGTCGACCTGGGCCAGGTCGACCTCGGCGATCGCGAGCCCGTCGGCGTCGTCGGGCGCGGTCGCGAGGACCTCGCCGTTGGGCCCGTAGACGGCGGAGAGGCCGAAGTACTCCTTGACGCCCTCGACCCCGTGTCGGTTGGCGCAGACGACGAACATCGAGTTGAACACCGCGTGGGCGCGCAGCTCGAGCTGGAAGACCTCCTTCATCGGCGCACTGGCCGAGGCGACCGGGACACACAGCACCGAGCCGCCGTCGAGGGCGACGGTGCGGCTCAGCTCGGGGAAGTGCCGCTCGTAGCAGATCACCGTCCCGACCCGGGTCTGTCCGGTGTCGACGACCTCCGGCGGGGTCTCCCCAGGGCGGAAGTAGAACTTCTCCGGGAAGCCGTTGGAGAACGGCAGGTGGGACTTCCGGTAGACCGAGCGGCGCTCGCCGTCGACATAGGTGCAGGCGGTGTTGTGGTAGACGCCGGGAACCGCACTGGCCTCGAACACCGACGACACCACGGTGATCCCGTGGCGCCGGGACGCCTCGGCGGCCATCGAGTTCGACGGCCCGTCGAGCCCCTCGGCGTGGACGAAGTAGTCGGGGTCGGGCTCGGGCTGCACGAACGGCACCGCGAACATCTCGGGCAGCAGGACGATGTGGGCGCCCTGGGCGGCGGCCTCGTCCACGAGGGCCCGCGCCCGGCTGATGGTCTCGGACCGGTCGGCGCCGGCCTTGAGCTGGACTGCGGCGAGCTTCATCGCGAGGTTCTCCCGTCGAGGTCGAGACGTCAGGCCCGCGCGGCCTGGGCGAGGCGGGTGAGCGTGCGCTCCTTGTCACCCAGGGTGGAGATGATCGGGCAGCGCACGCCCGCTTCGTGGTAGGAGACGAGCTTCTCGAAGGCCTGGTCGGTCGTGCCGCACGCCGTCACGTTCTGCACCAGCTCGTTGGGCACCAGCGTCATCGCCTTCTTGATCTGCTCGGGCGTGGCGGGCCAGCCGGCGATCTCCTGGAGCCGGTCGACCAGCTCGCGCTCGACACCGCAGTGCTCGGCGATGTGCGGCTGCTGGCACAGGTAGAGGGTCAGGAACGCCTTGCAGGCGTCGATCGCCTCCTGCGGGTCGTCGTCGTTGACGCTGCAGGACACGATCTGGGTGAGGTCGATCGAGGTACGCCCGTCGGTCCGCTTCGCGAGACCGCGGTCGATCGCGGCCACCGCCCCCTCCATGTACGACGGCGGCAGCAGGAAGTCCATGTGCACGCCGTCCGCGATCTCGCCGGCGAGCTCGAGCATCCTGGGCCCGACCGCCCCGATGTAGATCGGTACGTCGACCGGCCGGTTCTCCCGGTACATCGAGTCGAAGCGCACGCCGCGCATCTGGACGAACTCGCCCTCGAACTCGACCAGCTCGTTGCGGAAGAACGCCTGGCACACGCCGATGTACTCGCGCATCGCCTTGATCGGCTTGGTGACCGGCTGGCCGACCTTGGTCGCGAGCGGCTCCCACCAGGCGCCGATGCCGAGGATGGCGCGGCCCGGGGCGACCTCGTCGAGGGTCTTGAAGGTGACCGCCATCAGCGCGGCGTTCCGGCTCTTGTTGTTGAGGACGCCGGTGCCGATCTTCACGTTCTCGGTGCGGCTGGCGATGATCGCGGCGGGGACGATCCCGTCCCGCGACAGCCGCCCCTCGGCGACCCAGACCGACTCGAAGCCGTTCTCGTCCGCGACCTGCGCCTGCCAGTAGGTCTGCTCGAGGCTGAGCCGCTCACCGACGTGGATTCCCAAGGGCAGCGATGTCATGGTCACTCCTCCACTCGTGGTTCGATAGTTGAACCATTGGTTCGTAATATGGTGGTGCGCGCCCGATCTGTCAACACCCTCGGGCGCGGCGGCTCAGCCGGGATCGGCCACGTCCACGTCGGGATCGCAGCGCACGTCCAGCAGCAGCGGCCCGGCGCCGTCGGCGCCGAGACCGGCCACCTGCGCGGCCACGAGCTCCAGGTCCGCGCGGGTGCGCACGGTCGCGGCGCGGGCGCCCAGCGCCCGGGCCACCTCAGCGAGGTCCGGCCACGCCCGCCGGGCCGGCGCCGGGTCCTCGCCGTCGAGACGCAGGTGCCGGTACTCCATGCCGTAGGCGCCGTCATTGCAGACCACCACCAGCAGCGGGAGCCCGAGCCGGACCGCCGTCGCGAGCTCGACCAGGCTCATCACGGCGCCGCCGTCGCCGAGCACGGCCACGGTGGGTCGCCCCGAGCCGACGGCCGCACCGAGCGCGGTGCCGAGCCCGAGACCGATGGAGGCGAAGCCGCAGGTGTGGGCGAAGCGCTCCGGGCTGCCCACCGACAGCAGTCGCCACGGCGCGTAGACGAAGCGCCCGGTGTCGGTGACCACCACCCGCTCCGCGGGCAGCACCCGGTCCAGCCAGCGCATCACCGGGCGCGGGTCCAGGGTGTCCGGGCCGTCCGCTCCGGCGACCGGCCGCTCGGCCGCCGCACGCAGCAGCCGGTCCAGGTCCGCGCGGTGCGCGGTGGCGGGCCGGTGCTCCGCGGCCGTGAGCTGCTCGCGCATCGCCACCACCGTCCGGCGTACGTCGCCCACCAGGCCGACCTCGGCGGCGGTCGAGATCCGGGCCGGGTCCCGGTCCACCTGGACGACGGGGCGGCCGCGCACCAGCGCGCCGTCGACCGTGGTGTAGCGGTTGAGCCCGGCCCCGAGCACCAGCAGGCAGTCCGCCGCCTGCACGGTCTCGAGCGCGACGTCGGTGGCCAAGGTCCCGACGACGCCGAGGTCGAGGGGCTCCCCCGCGAACAGGCATTTCCCGAGCAGCGTGGTCCCGAGGGGCGCGCCGAGGATCCGGCCGAGGTCGCGGATCTCCTCCCGGGCGTCCAGCGCACCCCGCCCGGCGAGCACGACCGGGCGCCGGGCGCCGGCCAGGACGCCGAGCGCCCGGTCGAGCTCATCCTCGTCCGGCACCCCCGGCCGGGGCGGCGGGACGAGGCGCACGGGCGGCCCGTCGGCGACGTCGATCCGCTGGAGGGGCACCGGGAGGTCGAGGACCACGGGCCGGCACTCCCGCTGCGCCCGGTGCACGGCCCGGGCGACGTCGGCGGCCGCGTCCGCCGCGGCGCCGACCCGGAGGTAGCCGGCCCCGGCGAGGCCCGCCAGGCCGCGCAGGTCGAAGCGCTGCAGGTGGTCGTCACGGGGAGGCGTGTCGCCGGTCAGCAGCAGGAGCGGCGTCCGGGCCCGCACCGCCTCGGTCAAGGCGGTCAGCGCGTTCGTCGCACCCGGACCGTGCGTGACCGACGCGACCCCGAGCCGGCGGCCGACGCGGGCGTAGCCGTCGGCCATGCTGACGGCCGCACCCTCGGTCGTCGCCGCGACCACGACGCCGCCGAGCCGGTCGAAGTCGATGAGGGGGCGCAGGTTGCCCTCGCCCATCAGGCCGAAGATCCGCTCGACGCCGAGCTCTCGCAGCGCCAGGGCGACCCGCTCGTGCGCCTGCACGCTCACCCCTCGCTCGCGGCGGCTCGGTCGTCGTGGCCCACGGTGGATCCCTCCTGGTCGGTCGGCTGCCCGGCCGACGGCCGGGCAGCCTCGAGGCGCTCGCTCAGGACACCCCGGCGGCGTCCGCGTGCACCAGGACGTCGTCGAGGATGTCGAGCGCGAGGTCGATGTCCTCGGCGCCGATCACCAGCGGCGGCGTCAGGCGCACCACGTTGTTGTTGGCCGACAGGTAGAGACCGCGCTTCTTCGCGGCGGCCACCACGGCCTGCATCGGCGCGCCGGCCTCGCCGACCGGGTTGAACGGCACCAGCGGCTCGCGGGTGGCCCGGTCCCGGACCAGCTCGAGGCCCTGGAACAGCCCGAGCCCACGCACCTCGCCGATGGAGGGGTGCCGCTCGGCCAGCCGGTGCAGGCCGGCGTTGAGCCGGGCGCCCATCTCCCGGGCGTTCTCGATGATCCGCTCCTCGCGCATGGCCTCGATCGAGGCGACGCCGCTCGCGCAGGCCAACGGGTGGCCGGCGTAGGTCAGCCCGCCCCAGAACTTGTTGCTCATCAGCCAGTCGGAGATCCGCTCGTTGACGGTCATCGCGCCCAGCGGCACGTAGCCCGAGTTGAGGCCCTTGGCCGTGATCAGGATGTCCGGCGTGACATCCCAGTGGTCGCAGGCGAACCACTCGCCGGTGCGCCCGAACCCGGCCATCACCTCGTCGAAGATCAAGATGATCCCGTAGCGGTCGCAGACCTCGCGGATCGACCGGAGGTAGCCCGGCGGCGGCGGCAGGATGCCGTTGGTGCCGGTGACGGTCTCGAGGATCACCGCGGCCACGGTGTTCGGGTTCTCGTACTGGAGGATCTCCTCCAGGTGGGGGGCTCCCGAGCAGACCGGGCACGGGTCGGGGTGCCCGGCCGGGCACCGGTAGGTGTAGGGGTCGAACATCCGCACCACCCCGGTGGGGCCGGGCTCGGCGTACCAGCGACGGGGGTCGCCGGTCAGCGCGATGGCGCCGGCGGTCGCGCCGTGATAGCTGCGGTAGCGCGCGACCACCTTCTGTCGTCCGGTGACGTGCCGGGCGAGCCGGATCGCGTTCTCGTTGGCCGCCGCGCCGCCGGTGGTGAAGAAGGACATCTTCAGGTCACCGGGCGTCACCTCCGCCATCAGCTCGGCGAGCTGGGCCCGCGAGCGCTCGGCGTAGTTGGGGCCGATGTAGCACATCTCGGCCGCCTTGGACCGGATCGCCTCGACGATCCGGGGGTGCTGGTGGCCCAGGTTCATGTTGACCAGCTGGGACTGGAAGTCCAGGTAGCGGTTGCCCTCGTGGTCCCAGAACCACGCTCCCTCGCCCCCGGCGATCGGCGTCGCGTTGACGGCGCCCTGGTTGGACCAGGAGTGGATCACGTACGCCTTGTCCGCGGCGCGGATCCGGTCGGCGTCCCAGGTGGTGGCCACCTCGCTCGTCGTCATGGCCGTCAGCTCGCCGCGGTCTCGGCACCGAAGGTCGCGAGGCGGGACAGCGGACGGCCCGTGCTGGCGGCGACGCAGCCGACGAGGATCTCGTTCGGGAGCGGGGCGCCCGGCACCTGCAAGGTCACCGTCTGGTGGTGCGAGCGGGTCTTCGCGTCGGTCTTGTGCTTGAGGGGTACGTCGATCGGGTCGCCGGGCAGGCCGACCTTCTCCGCCGCCGGCAGCAGCTCGGTGCCCTCGGCCGCGTTGCGGAAGACGTTGCCGAAGCGCAGGTTGTGGATCAGGGCCGAGCCGTGCTCGACCTCCCCGCCGATGCCGACGAGCGCGACCTTGCCGAAGGCCTCGACGGGCGCGCCGAGCAGCTCGACGCAGGCCGGGCCGGTGAGCTGACCGATCTCCTCGGCGATCTCGTCGGCGAGGGTCACCAGGTCCTGGACGTAGCCGGAGCCGTACGGGTTCTCGATCACGATCCCGACGAAGGCCAGCCGGTGAGTGGGCGAGACGTCCTGCCCGTTCTCCCGCTCGGTCACCTCCAGGTGCCGGATCGTCTTCCGCACCTTCAACGTCATCTCTCTTCACCTCTCGCCTCGCTGGTTCGTTAGTCGAACCGATGGTCCAGATACTGACGATGCGGCGAGGCCTTGTCAAGTGACTTCGCGGACACACCGCGGATACCTCGGCGATACCTGTCACGCCGCCCGGACGACACCCGCCCGACACCGCGACCGGCGTCCGGGCGCGCGAACGCGGCCCGGCCGGTTCCCCGGCGGGCCGCGGTCGGTCCGGCGCGCTACACGCGCAGGTCGGTGGGCAGCTGCAGGTCGGTGTAGGTCAGCAGCTCGCCCAGCTTGCGGGACGCCTCGAGCAGCCGGGGCGACACCTCGGCCACCCATTCGGGGGTCAGCCGGAAGCTCGGGCCGCCGATCCACACGGCGTACGGGTAGCTGTCGCCGACCCGCACCGGCGCGGCGACGGACGTCGCGCCCTCCTCGAGCTCGTCGCGGGAGTGGGCGTAGCCGCGCTCCCGGATCTCCTGGAGCATGGCCACGAACGCCTCGGCACCGCCGAGGGACGCCGGGCCGTGGCGGTCGATGTCCTCGACGTACTCGTCGAGCTTGGCCTTGTCGAGCATCGCCAGCAGCACCTTGCCGGTCGACGTCGACCAGACGGGCTGGGTCCGTGGCACCGGCTTCATGGTCTGCCCGATCAGCCGCGGGCCGGCGGCCTGCGCGACGACCATGACGTTGGGCGGGTGCAGCACGTCGAAGCCGCAGGTCTCCTGGGTGTCGGCCGCGAGGTCGGCGAGCACCTGGCGCATGTGCCGGTAGCCGCCGTTGCTGTCGAGGAAGCCGCCGACGATCGAGAGCAGGCCGAGGGACACCTTGTAGCGGCGGGTGTCGGGGTCGAGGGTCAGCCAGCTCTCCCTCTCGAGGACGCTGAGCACGCGGTAGCAGGTCGCCTTCGGGATGCCCGACTCCCGCGCGATCTCGCTGAGCCCGACGCCGTTCGGGTGAGCGGCGACGGCCCGCAGGACCCAGATCGTGCGGCGCACGAGTCCCGATTCGTTGGCTGCCATGAGGTCCCTCCATGGTGATGTCGGCCGAACACTAGCGCAGGTGAGCCAACGCGCCGCCCGATCGGCAGGTTCCGACAGCACGTCGTCAGCGGCATCACCGCAGGGTCGGATCGAAGGTGTCGCGCAGGCCGTCGCCGACCAGGTTGAGGCTCAGCACGGTGATCAGGATGGCGATTCCCGGGAACACGCTGATGTGCGGCGCGGAGGCGACGTACTGCCGTCCACTGGCCAGCATCGCGCCCCATTCCGGGCTCGGCGGCTGCGCGCCCAGGCCCAGGAAGCTCAACGAGGAGATGCCCACGATCGCCAGCGCCAGGCCCACGGTGGTGATCACGATGATCGGCGCGTTGATGTTGGGCAGCACGTGTCGCCACGCGATCCGCGGCCCGCGTACGCCGGAGGCGTGGGCGGCCTCGATGTACTCCTTGCTCATCACCTCGAGGGTCGCGCCGCGCACCACCCGCGCGTACTGCGGGATGTAGGTGATCCCGATCGCGATGGCGGCGTTGCGCAGGCTAGGACCGGCGACGGCGACCACCAGGATCGCGAGCAGGAAGTAGGGGAAGGACAGCACCAGGTCCATGGTGCGCATCAGCAGGCTGTCGGCGACACCGCCGCGATAGCCGGCGAGGACGCCGATCAGGGTGCCGACGACTCCGCTCAGCGCGACCGAGCCGACCGCGGCGAGCAGCGTCGAGCGGGCGCCGATCATGATCCGGCTCAGGATGTCGCGCCCGAACTCGTCGCGGCCCAGCCAGGCGTCGCCGCTCGGTCCGGCCCGGCGCAGGTCGAGGTGCTGGGTGGCCGGGTCGTGCGGGGCGATCCAGGGGGCGAGCACCGCGGCGAGCACCAGCAGGGCCAGGACCACCAGTCCCACGACCGCCGCGCGGTTGCGCGCGAAGGTGTGCCAGGTCTCCGCCCAGCGCGTCGGCTCCGCCGCCGGCACGCTGACGTTCGTTGCCTGCGTCATCTCACAGTCCCCTCTGCCTCGGGTCGACCCACTTGTAGAGCACGTCGACAGCCAGGTTGAGCAACACGAACACGACGGTGCCCAGGAGCACCGCGCCGCGCACGATCGGGTAGTCGCGGCCCTCGATCGCGGTGACCATCAGCCGGCCCATGCCCGGGATGCCGAAGATCGTCTCGGTGAGGACCGCGCCGCCGATCAGCGCTCCGAACTGGAGGCCGATGACGGTCAGCACCGGCCCCAGCGCGTTCTTCAGCGCGTACTTCAGCACGACGGTCCGCTCGGGCATCCCCGCCGCGCGGGCGGTGCGGACGTAGTCGCTGCCCAGCACCTCCAGCATGCTGGAGCGGGTCAGCCGGGTGATCACCGCCAGCGGGTAGGTGCTCAGCGCCAGGGCCGGCAGCACCAGGTGGCCGTAGGTCCCCCAGCCGAAGGCGGGGAAGATCGAGATCTTCACCGAGAACGCGATGATGAGCAGGATCGCGAGCCAGAACACCGGCATCGAGACCAGGGCCAGGACGCCGACGCGGACCACGTTGTCGATCCACGAGTACTGCTTGACCGCGGTGAGGATGCCGACGCCGACGCCGACCGTCACGGCGAGCAGCATCGCGGTGATCGCGAGCGTCGCGCTGACCGAGGCGGTGCGGCCGAGCTCGGAGACGACGTCCCGGCCGCTGCGGTAGGACTCGCCGAGGTCGCCGCCCAGGGCGTCGCCCACGAACGACAGGTACTGGACGACGATCGAGCGGTCCAGTCCCAGCTCGTGGTTGAGCCGCGCGACCTCGTCGGGCGTCGCGTTCTGCCCCAGCAGCAGGGTCGTGGGATCGCCCGGCGCCAGCGAGAGGGCGACGAAGACGACGAAGGCGATGACGAGCAGCAGCGGCACGAGCTGCGCGACGCGCTTGCAGATGTAGAGAGCCATGGCTCCTCCTGTCCGGGACTCGGTCGGTCAGCTCGTCTGGTACGGCGTGTCGCGGGCCGCGAGGAAGGCCCGGAAGCCGTCCTTGGCCCGGATCTCCCGCAGCCGGTCCCGCTCGGGCAGCCCGGTCGAGTCGAGCACGAGGGTGTCGGCGAAGCGGTGCCCCATCTGCAGGCCCTTGAAGCCCTGGGTGTCGAGCATCATCCGCACCGACCGCTTGACCGACTGCAGGGTGAGCAGCGGCGCGTTCGCGATCCGGTGCGCCAGGGCCAGCGCCTCGCGGTCGACCGCGTCGTCGGCCACCACCCGGTTGACCAGGCCCAGGCGGTAGGCCTCCTCGGCGTCCACGCTGTCACCGGTGAGGTACATGTGGTTCATCAGCTTGAAGTGGGTGAGCCACGGCAGGAGCAGCAGCGGCGACAGCGTCCCGTGCCGGATCTCCGGCTCGCCGAAGGAGGCGGAGCGGCCGCAGATGGTGAGGTCGCCGATCAGGGCGAGGTTGCAGCCGGCGGCCAGCGCGACGCCCTTGACCGCGGTGATCAGCGGTTTGTCGAGGTACCACAGCCGCTCGATCATCCGCGCGTTGCGCTGGGCGATCGCGTCGACCTCCATGGTGGAGGTCGGCGCCGGGTCGTTGACCAGGTCGACGCCGGAGGAGAAGGCACGCTCGCCGTCGGCGGCGAGGACCACGACCTTGACGGCCGGGTCCGACTCGACGTCCTCGATCGCGCGGTTGAGCTCGGCGACCGTCTGCTGACGCAACGCGTTCAATGCGGACGGACGTGCCAGAGTGATCACCGCGACCTGGTCGTCGCGCTCCACCCGGATGTCCTCGAACACTGGCTCCACCGTCCCGCTCTGGTTCGATCATCGAACCGTCGATTCGTTTTGGCTCAATGAACGCCACGACGGACTCCGCTGTCAAGAGTTTGGGCCGGACCGACCGTCGATCCGCACTCCCCAGGCGGGATTCAGGCCAGGTCGATGCGGACGGATCGCCGCGAACTCATTGACACGCCCCGGGGCTATTGGTTCACTGACTGACACTGGTAGTTCAGTCAGTGAACCGATGTCCGGCTCTCGGCCGGGAGGAAGGGCGCAGCGCATGGAGTTCGACATCGCCATCACGGGAGCCGAGCTGGTCGACCCCCAGTGGGGTCAGCGCCAGGCTACGCTCGCCATCCGCGACGGGCGGATCGCGGGGTGGCTCGACCCGGCGGTCCCCGTCGAGGCCCGCGAGGTGATCGACGCGAGCGGGCAGGTCGTGCTCCCCGGCGTGATCGACCCCCACACCCACTTCGGCTACGCGCAGTCCTTCGAGGCCGACGTCGCGAGCGAGACCCGGTCCGCCGCGCTCGGCGGGGTGACCTCGATCCTGTCCTTCTACCGGCAGTACCATGGCCTGGCCCCCGCGCCGTACGCCGAGCTGCCCGAGCTCGCGGCGGCGATAGACCAGTCGGCGCACGTCGACGTGGGCCTCCACTTCGGCATGCTCGCCGAGACCCAGGTCGAGGAGATCGAGAAGTACGCCGGCCAGGGCGTCACCTCCCACAAGTTCTACATGGCCTACCGCGGCCCCGACGGCGCGACCGTCGGCATGGTCAACGAGTGCGACGACGGCCTGCTCCTCGAGGGCCTGGCGAGGATCGCCGCCATCGACGGCGTCGCCTGCATCCACGCGGAGAACACCGACATCGTCAACCGGTCGATGCGGCAGGTGCGGGAGGCGGGCGAGCAGGGCCTGCGCGCCTGGTCGAACGCCCGTCCCGCCTTCGCCGAGGCCGAGAACATCCGCCGGGTCGCCTTCCTCGCCGACCACGTGGACGCGACGATCTACCTGGTCCACATCGGCTCGCGCGAGTCCCTCGACGCCGCCCGGTACGTCCGCGCCAGCGGCAGCCGGGCCTGGGTGGAGACCTGCCCCCACTACCTGACGCACACCTACGACAGCCCGGTCGGCTCACTGGCGAAGATCAACCCGCCGGTGCGCAGCGCCGACGACGTCGAGGCGCTGTGGCAGGGCCTCATCGACGGCTCGGTCGACACCGTCGGCACCGACCACTGCGCCGTACCCCGGGAGAAGAAGGAGGCCGACATCTGGTCGGCCGCCGCCGGCTTCCCGGGCATGGCGACCACTCTCCCGGTGCTGCTCTCCGAGGGCCACCACCGCCGCGGCATGACCTTGCAGCGGGTCGCCCAGGTCCTGTCGGGCAACGCGGCCTCGATCTTCGGCATGCCGCAGAAGGGCACGCTGCGCCCCGGCGCCGACGCGGACGTGGTGATCTGCGACCTCGGCCTGGAGCGCACCGTCCGCCACGAGGAGCTGGGCAGCCTGTGCGACTACAGCATCCTCGACGGCCAGAGCCTGCGCGGCTGGCCGGTCCGCACCCTGGTCCGCGGCGTCACCGTCGCCGTCGACGGCGAGGTCGTCGGCGAGCCGACCGGCGCGTTCATCCATCGCTGATCCGCCTCCCGCGGACGGTGCCCCACCCCTGATGAGGAAGAAGAAGAGGTAGTCCCAGCAATGAAGGCAAAGGTACTGCTGATCCAGAACGGACCGGCGACCACGGACCCCCAGAAGAACGTCGACGACAACCTGGCCCTGGTGGCCGAGGCCACCAAGGACTTCAAGCCCGACTTCGTCCTGTTCAGCGAGCTCTCGAGCACCCAGTACTTCTGCGGCTACAACACGCCCGAGCACTTCCAGCTCGCCGAGCCCATCGACGGTCCCTCGGTCCGCCGCCACCAGGAGCTCGCCAAGGAGCTCGGGGCCTACGTCATCTTCCCGTTCTACGAGAAGGGCGAGGTCAAGGGCGAGTTCTACAACAGTGCGGCCGTCATCGACCGCGAGGGCAACCTGATCCCCGGCGACCTGCCGGACGGGCGCCAGGTGCGGGTCTACCGCAAGAACCACATCCCCGACCAGTGGTCCTACTCCCCCGGCCTCAACGAGCGGTACTACTTCAAGGAGGGCCCGGGCCTGGCGACCTTCAAGACGGAGTACGGCAAGATCTCGATCCTCATCTGCTACGAGCGCTCGTTCCCGGAGGCGTGGCGGGTGCTGGCCCTGCAGGGCTCGAAGATCATGTTCGTGCCGGTCGCCGCCTGGGGACCGAACCGGGCCGACTCGTGGGGCGGGGAGCTGCGCACCGCCGCCATCCAGAACGGCCTGTTCGTGGTCGCCTCCAACAAGGGCGGGCTCGAGGAGACCGAGGGTCCGCGCCACATGTTCGGCGCCAGCCGGATCTTCTCGCCGATGGGCGAGGAGCTCGCGGCCGGCCCGTCCGGCGAGGGCCCGTTCGTGCTCACCGCCGAGCTCGACCTGGACCAGGTCGACCAGCACGGCGTGCGGTACACCTTCTTCCGCGACCGTCGTCCCGAGCTCTACGGCACCCTGAGCGACGACGTCGCCCGCGGCGTCCTCTGAGGCCGCGATGGACGTCGGAGTCTTCCTCGGGTCTCAATACGCGGCCAACGAGGACATCGCGGGCGCGGTCGCCGGCCTGATCGAGCAGACCAGGCTGATCCGCGACACCGGGTACGACGCGATCTGGCTCGGGCAGCACTTCCTGAGCCACCCGGAGCAGTACCTGCAGACGACCCCGCTGCTGGCCCGGCTGGCCGCGGAGGCCGGCGAGATGAACGTCGGCACGAACCTGCTGCTGCTGCCGATGCTCAACCCGGTCGACGTGGCCGAGCAGTACGCGACCATGGACGTCATCACCGGCGGCCGGCTGATCCTCGGCGTGGGCCTGGGCTACCGCGCCGAGGAGTTCGCCGCGATGCAGCTGGACAAGAAGGACCGCGTCGGGCGGCTCGTCGAGGGGGTCGAGATCCTCAAGCGGCTCTGGACCGAGGACCACGTCTCCTTCCAGGGCAGGCACTTCACCCTCGACGACGTCAGCATCGCGCCCAAGCCGCTGCAGAGCCGGCCGCAGATCTGGTTCGGCGCGACGGCGGACAAGGCGATCGAGCGGGCCGCCACCCATGCGGACGCCTGGATCGCCACGTCGATGACCGAGTGGGGCGAGATGAAGCGCCAGGTCGACCTCTACCACCAGGCCCGCGCGGAGGCCGGCCTGCCGCGGGAGGTGCGCTTCGCCAAGTGCGTCGAGCTCTACGTCGGCGACGACAAGGAGAGCGCGCTGCGCGAGGCCGAGCCGTTCATCGGCGCCAAGTACAAGGCGTACTACTCGTGGGGCATGGGCGACAACGTCCCCGGCGAGAGCGGCGCCAACATCAGCGACTTCGCCGAGCTGACCAAGAACCGGTTCATCGTCGGCGGCCCGGAGGACGTCATCGCGGACTGCCTCCACCACCGCGACGTGCTCGGGGTGACCGACCTGATCGTCCGGCTGAACTTCCCGGGCATGCCCAAGGAGCTGGTCCACCGCAACATCGAGCGGTTCGCCACCGAGGTGATCCCCCACATCCGCTGACCCCCCTGCAGCGGCTGGCGCGCCGCGGCACCGCACCCTCGGGTACGGCGCCGCGGCGCTCGTGGGTTCAGGCCCCGGTCGCGTCGTCCTCGCGGATCAGCAGGCAGTCGACGGCGAGCACGCCGCGCTCGCCCACTAGCAGCGGGTTCATCTCGGCGGCCGCGAGGTCGGGCAGTGCCGCGGCCAGCCGGGAGAAGCGCAGCGCGGCGTCCACCAACGCCGACCGGTCCAGCGCCGGTCCGCCCCGGTACCCGGCCAGCAGGACGCCGAGGGCCGAGCCGTCGATCAGCTCCTCGACCTCCGCGGCGCTCACCGGGACCGGTCGCGAGCCGACCGGGCCGAGCAGCTCGGCGAGCACGCCGCCCGGCGCGATCGACAGGCAGCGGCCGACCTGCGGGTCGGCGGTGACGCCGACCAGGCACTCGAGGCGCTCACCCTCGGCCATCGCCTGGACCAGGATGCCGTCGATCCGCGCGTCCGGCTCGGCGCGGGCCACCGCGGCCAGCAGCGCCGCCGCCTCGGCCTCGGCGCTCGCGGGCTCCACCCGCAGCCGCACGCCCCCCGCCTCGGTCTTGTGCGCGATGTCGGGCGACTCGATCTTGAGCACGACGGGGCCACCGAGCTCGCGGGCCGCCGCGGCGGCCGCGGCGGGCGTCGCGACCAGCCGGTACGGCGCCACCGGGATGCCGGCGTCCTCGAGCGCGGCCAGCGCGTCGGCGCCCGCCGCCACCGACGTCGGCGCCGGCCAGTCCCGGGCCGTCACGGGCGGCTCGGACGGGCGGCCGCCCCGAGCCGGCCAGGTGAGCCACGAGCGCAGCGCTGCCAGCGCCGGGCGGATCCCGAGCAGCACCGGTACGCCGGCCGCCCGGGTCGCCTCGGCGATGCCCGGGTCCAGGGCGCCACCGGTCATCGCGACCAGCACGACCGGCTTCGTCGACGTCCGCGCGGCCTCGGCGAGGATCCGCGCCTGACCACGGTAGAAGTCCTCCTGGCCGGGACCGGCCAGGCCCACGTTCATGGCGAAGACGACCACGCCGACGGCCGGGTCGTCGGCGGCGGTGCGCAGCGCGCCGGCCAGGATCGACGGATCCTCGGCCGCGGCGCCGGTCACGTCGAGCGGGTTGTTGACCGCGGCGAAGTCGGGCAGCCCCGCGACCAGGGCCCGGGTGGTCTCCGGGGCGAACCCGGGCAGCGCGACTCCGACCTGGTCCGCCATGTCGGCGGTGAGCCCGCACGCGCCACCGGAGATGGACAGGGCGGCCACCCCCGGCGCGCTCGGACCGGGGCGCCCGGCCAGCGCGGAGAGCAGCAGCAGGGTCTCGCGGAGCTCGTCGAGGTCGTCGACCCGGATGGCACCGACCGAGGCCAGGAGCCCGTCGAGTGCGGCGGCCGCACCGGCGATCGCGCCGGTGTGGGCCAGGGCGGCGCGCCGGCCGGTCTCGGACCGGCCCGCAGCCAGGACCACGACCGCCTTGCCGCGCTCCCGGGCCCGCCGGCAGGCGGCGGCGAACCGGTCGGCGTCGCGCAGACCCTCGACGAAGACGCCGATCACCTCGGTGACCTCGTCCTCGGCGTACCAGGCGAGGTAGTCGCTGACCGTCGCCGAGAGCTCGTTCCCGGTCGTGACGATGGCCGAGAGCCCCAGTCCGCGGCCGATCGCGGAGTCGGTGACGGCGTGGGTCAACGCGCCGGACTGCATGACCAGGGCGACATTGCCGGGCTGGAGCGGGTCGACGATCCGGCCGGAGTAGGCCGCGACGCCGCCCGCGACGTCGAGCACGCCGTAGCAGTTGGGCCCGCACAGGACCAGGTCGTGCTTCGCGACCAGCTCGGCCAGCGCGGCGCCGCGCTCCCCGCCGTGCTCGCCCTCGCCGAACCCGCTGCCGATGACCAGGACCCCGCGGATGCCGCGCTCCGCGGCCTCGCGGACCACGTCGAGGACCCGGTCGGCGGCCACCGCCACGACGACCAGGTCGATCCCGTCGGGGAGCTCGCGCACGGAGGGCACGGCCGGCCGGCCGAGCACCTCGTCGTACCCGGGGTTCACGACGACCACCGGGCCGGCGTAGGCGAAGCGCGCCAGGTTCTCCAGGACCCGGCTGCCGCGGTTGCCCCGCGGCGAGGCGCCGACGACGGCGATCCCACGGGGTGCCACCAGGGGCTGGACGTCGCGGAAGGGCGTGAGAGCCATCGATCTCCGATCTTTTCCGGGCCTACGCTTGTGGGGCTCCGGAACTACGGTTATGTTGATCCAACGGTTTGCCTAGTGAACCACATCGTGATCTGATCCGGCCAGGGAGAGACCATGCCCGTCCACGTCGAGACATCCGGGGTCGTCCTCGAGCTGCGCAACCTCCGCAGTCGGATCGAGACCCAGCGCGGGCCGGTCTTCCCGGTCAACGACGTCAGCCTCGAGTGCCATCGCGGCCGGACCCTCGCCGTCGTCGGCGAGTCCGGCTCCGGCAAGTCGATGACCTTCCTCTCCGCACTCGGCCTGCTGCCGGCCGGCGGAGCCGTCGAGTCCGGCGAGATCGTCTTCGAGGGCCGCACTCTCGACACCTCCACCGTCGCCGAGCAGCGCCGGCTGCGCGGGAAGTCGGTCGGCATGATCTTCCAGGACGCCCTCGCCGGCCTGAACCCCGCCTTCACCATCGGGCAGCAGATCGGCGACGTGATCCGCCACCACGACAAGGTCTCGCGCAAGGCCGCCCGCGCCCAGGCGATCGAGACCCTCGGCCTGGTCGGCATCCCCGAGCCCGCGCAGCGCGTCGACTACTACCCGCACCAGCTCTCCGGCGGCATGCGCCAGCGGGTGATGATCGCGATGGGCATCGCGCTGCGCCCGCAGGTCCTGGTCGCCGACGAGCCCACCACCGCCCTCGACGTCACCGTCCAGGCCCAGATCATGGAGCTGCTGGACCGGCTGCGCACCGAGCTCGGCATGTCGCTGGTCATCATCACCCACGACCTCGGCGTCGTCGCCCGGTACGCCGAGGAGGTCGCGGTCATGTACAGCGGCCGGGTGGTCGAGCGCGGCACCGTCGAACAGATCCTGCAGTCCTCGCTCCACCCCTACACCCGGGCCCTGCGCGACTCGACGCCCCGCCCCGACGCCGACGACGCCGGGCTGCGCGCGATCCCCGGCCAGCCGCCCAGCATCCGCAGCCTGCCGGACGGCTGCGCCTTCCATCCCCGCTGCTCGGTGGCCCGCGACCGCGCGGTGTGCTTCCAGGAGGTGCCGCCGCTGCGCCGGCTGGCCCCCGACGGCCAGCTCACCGCCTGCCACCATGCCGAGGAGCTGCTGCCCATGCCCGTCGTCCGTGAGGGGGTGGGCGCGTGACCGCCCTCGACCCGGAGCTCCAGGACCTGCCCTTCGTCGCCGGCGAGGACGCCGTCCTCCACGTCGAGCACCTCACCAAGCGGTTCGGCCGCACCAGCCGCTGGAGCCGGTCGAGCCGCACCGTGACGGCCGTGGACGACGTGTCCTTCGACCTGCGCCGCGGCGAGACGCTCGGCCTGGTCGGCGAGTCCGGCTGCGGCAAGACCACGCTGAGCCGGATGCTGCTGCGGCTGATCGAGCCCACCTCCGGCAGCGTCGTCGTCGACGGCCAGGAGGTCACCGGCCTCGGCGGCGCCGACCTGCGCCGGTTCCGGCAGCGCGCCCAGGTGGTCTTCCAGGACCCCTACGCCTCCCTGGACCCGCGGCAGCGGATCGCGGCCACCATCGCCGAGCCGCTCACGTCGTCGTCCAAGACCAGGGCGGAGAAGCAGGAGATCGTCACCGGGCTGATGGAGCGGATGGGCCTGCTGCCCGGGCACGCCCACCAGTTCCCCCACCAGTTCTCCGGCGGCCAGCGCCAGCGCATCGGCATCGCCCGGGCGCTGTCGGTCACTCCCCAGCTGCTCATCCTCGACGAGCCGGTCTCCGCCCTCGACGTCTCCATCCAGGCCCAGGTGCTCAGCCTGCTGCAGGACCTGCGCAGCGAGTTCGACCTCAGCTACATCCTGATCTCCCACGACCTCTCCGTCGTACGGCACGTCAGCGACCGGGTGATGGTGATGTACCTCGGCCGCCTGGTCGAGGTCGCCGACAAGCGCGACCTGTTCACCGCGCCACGGCACCCCTACACCGTGTCCCTCCTCTCCGCCGCCCCCGTGCCCGACCCCGCGGTCGAGCGCACCCGCGAGCGCATCGTCCTGCGCGGCGACCCCCCGAACCCCGCCAACCCGCCCTCCGGCTGCGCCTTCCACCGCCGCTGCTTCCACGCCACGGCGATCGCGTCGGGGATGTCCGACGGGGAGGTCACCCAGCTCGACGACGGCAGCCGGGTGCCGACGGCGTGCGTCAGCACGGTGCCGCTGCTCGCGCCGCAGGGGTCCGGGCACTGGTCGGCGTGCCACTTCCCGGTCACCGACGCGGCGGCCGCCGGGGTCACCAGCGCCCTCTGACCGCGGCCGCCGGGCAGGCACGGCTCAGCCGTGCCTGCCCGGCTCAGCCGTGCCTGTCCGGCTCAGCCGTGCCTGCCCGCCTCAGGCGTGCCGGCGCTCCGCGCCGTCCATGGTCTGCGCCAGCAGCGTCGCGATCGTCATCGGCCCGACGCCACCGGGCACGGGGGTGATCCACGACGCCCGGCTCGCCGCGGCGGCGTACTCGACGTCGCCCACGTTGCCCGGGTTGTAGCCCGCGTCGACGACCACGGCGCCGGGCTTGATCCACTCCCCGCGGACCAGCTCCGGCCGGCCGACCGCGGCGACCACGAGGTCGGCCTCGGCGACCCGGTCGGCGAGGTCGCGGGTGCGGGAGTGGCAGAAGGTGACGGTCGCGTCGCGCTCGAGGAGCAGCATCCCCACCGGCTTGCCCAGGATCCGGCTGCGCCCGACCACGACGGCGTGCCGCCCCGCGAGGGGCAGCTCGTAGGCGTCGAGGAGCCGGATGATGCCGCCCGGGGTGCAGGAGGCGAAGCCGGGCTCGCCGAACGACATGGCGGCGAAGCTGGCGAGGGTGACCCCGTCGACGTCCTTGGCGGCGCCGATCGCCTCGAACGCCGCGTGCTCGTCGACGCCGTCGGGGACGGGGTGCTGGAGCAGGATGCCGTCGACGGCGGGATCGGCGGCCAGGGCGGCGATCCGCTCGACCAGCTCCTCGGTCGTCGTCCCCTCCCCGAGCTCGACCCGGACCGACTCCAGGCCGGCCTGGCGACAGCGGTTCTGCTTCATCCTGACGTAGGTGTGCGAGGCGGGGTCGTCACCGACGAGCACCGTGGCGAGCGTCGGGGCGCGACCGACCCGCGCGGCGAAGCGGGCGGCCCGCTCCGCGACGTCGGCGAGCAGCTGGGCGGCGACGGCCTGGCCGTCGAGGATCCGGGCAACCATGAGGGTCCTTCGGGTGCGGCGAGGTCGGGCGAGGTCGGGCGAGGTCAGGGGGCGAGGTCAGGCGGTGAAGGGGTCGGCGATGCCGACGTAGCGCACGTCGAGGTACTCGTGGATGCCCTCGGCGCCGCCCTCCCGTCCGAGACCCGACTGCTTGATGCCGCCGAAGGGCGCGGCGGCGTTGGAGATGACGCCCAGGTTGATGCCGAGCATCCCGGAGTCCACGGTCTCGGCGAGCCGGAGCTGCCGCGCGCCGTCGCGGGTGAACGCGTAGGCGGCCAGGCCGTACTCGGTCGCGTTGGCGAGCGCGACCCCCTCGGCCTCGTCGGCGAAGGTCACGATCGGCGCCACCGGCCCGAAGATCTCCTCGGTGAGCACCCGCGCCCCCGCGGGTACGTCGACCAGCACCGTCGGCGGGTAGAAGTGCCCGGCGCCGTCCTCCGGCGCGCCGCCGGTGAGCACCCGCGCGCCGCGCTGGACGGCGTCGTCGACCAGCTCCTGGACCTTCTTGCGGCTGGGTCCGTCGATCAGCGGTCCGATGTCGACGCCGCTCTCGGTGCCGCGGCCGGTGCGCAGCGCGGCCATCCGCCGAGCCAGCCGGTCGGCGAACTCCTCGGCGACCGAGCGCTGGACCAGCAGTCGGTTCGCGGCGGTGCAGGCCTGGCCCATGTTGCGCAGCTTCGCCGCGAGCGCGCCCTCGACCGCGACGTCGAGGTCGGCGTCCTCGAACACCAGCAGCGGCGCGTTGCCGCCCAGCTCCATCGAGGTCCGCAGCACCTGGTCCGCGGCGTCGCGCAGCAGCCGGCGCCCGACCTCGGTCGAGCCGGTGAAGGAGAGCTTGCGCAGCCGGGGGTCGGCGACCAGCGGGGCCACGACGCGGCTCGCGCTGCTGGTCGGTACGACGTTGAGCACGCCCGCGGGGAGCCCACACTCCTCGAGCAGCTGGGCGAAGAGCAGCGTGGACAGCGGCGTGAGTGCCGGCGGCTTGATGACCATGGTGCAGCCGGCGGCGATCGCCGGGGCGACCTTGCGGGTGACCATGGCCAGCGGGAAGTTCCACGGGGTCACGAACAGGCAGGGCCCGACCGGCCGGTGGTGGACCAGCAGCCGGCTGCGACCGTCGGGCGCGGGCACGTACCGGCCGTCGATGCGCACCGCCTCCTCGGAGAACCAGCGCAGGAACTCGGCCGCGTAGCGGACCTCGCCCAGCGCCTCGGCGAGCGGCTTGCCCATCTCCAGGGTCATCAGCAGTGCGAAGTCGTCGGCCCGCTCCATGGTCCGCTGGTAGGCGAGCCGGAGCAGCTCACCGCGCTCGCGCGGCGGCGTCCGGCCCCAGTCCTGCTGGGCGCGGTGGGCGGCGGACAGCGCGGCCGCGCCGTCCTCGGCGGTGGCGTCGGCGACCTGGGCCAGGACCTGCTCGGTGGCCGGGTCCTCGACGGCGAAGGTCGCGCCGGAGCCGGCGGCACGCCACTCCCCCGCGACGAACAGGTCGGTCCTGACGGTGGCGAGCAGCTCGCGCTCGCGGTCGGTGCTCACGTGGTTCCCTCTCAGCGGAAGACGATGGTGCGGTGCCCGTTGAGCAGCACCCGGTGCTGCACGTGCCACAGGACCGCCCGGGCCAGGGTGTGCGCCTCGGTGTCCCGACCCAGCGCCACCAGGTCCTGGACCGACGCCTGGTGGTCGACACGCGCCACGTTCTGCTCGATGATCGGGCCCTCGTCGAGGTCGGAGGTGACGTAGTGGGCGGTCGCTCCGACCAGCTTCACGCCGCGCTCGTGCGCCTGCCGGTACGGGTTGGCGCCCTTGAAGCTCGGCAGGAACGAGTGGTGGATGTTGATCGCCCGGCCGTCGAGCTCCTTGCACAGCTCGGTCGACAGGATCTGCATGTAGCGGGCGAGCACCACCAGGTCGATGTCGTGGCGGTCGACGAGGTCGAGGAGCGCCGCCTCGGCCTCGGGCTTGGTCTCCCGGGTCACCGGGACGTGGACGAACTCGATGCCGTACCAGGCGGCGATCGGCGCGAGGTCGGGGTGGTTGGACACGATCACCGGGATCTCGATCGGGAGCAGCCCGCTGGACCAGCGGTAGAGCAGGTCCTGCAGGCAGTGGTCGAACTTCGAGACCATGATCAGCACCCGCATCGGCCGGCTGAGCTCGGCGAGGCGGTAGTCCATGGCGAACTCCGCGGCGATGTCGGCGAACGCGTCGTCCAGGTCGGCCAGGGCCGGCGTCGCCTCGGAGCGG
Organism: Nocardioides nitrophenolicus; assembly: GCF_016907515.1. Taxonomy (NCBI): domain Bacteria; kingdom Bacillati; phylum Actinomycetota; class Actinomycetes; order Propionibacteriales; family Nocardioidaceae; genus Nocardioides; species Nocardioides nitrophenolicus. The sequence goes on along the minus strand of NZ_JAFBBY010000001.1, from coordinate 3,878,064 downwards.
CGCATCTGCACCCGCATGAAGAACTGGCCCGAGCCGGTGTCGCCGAACTGGTTGCTCTCCACGATGTCGCAGCCGTGGCGGTAGAAGAAGTCCACCACCGCGCGCACGATGCCAGGACGGTCCACGCACGACAGGGACACCACGATCTCGTCGGAGACCGCAGCCACGGCGCGCTGGGGCGCGGTCAGGTTGCTCTCGCTCATCGACCTCAGCCCTTCAGCCGCGCGCCGGTCGGGTCGAACGGGGCCTTGAGCCCCACCTCGGCGTCGAAGACGACGCCCGCGGCCTCCACCTGGTAGCGACCGGCGCGGACGTAGGCGGCGTCGGCGACCTCGACCTCCGGCTCGACGTACGCCATCGCGGCGAACCGGCCCAGGACGGCGCTGTACGCCGCCGACGTGACGAATCCGCGTGGCTCACCGTCGCGGAGCAGCAGCTCGCCGCCCCACAGCACGGCCTCGGGCGCGTCGACGGTGAGCGACACCAGGCGGCTGCGCGGCCCGGCCTGCTTGGCCTTCTCGACGGCCTCGCGGCCACGGAAGTCGATCCCACCGGCCAGCTTGCAGGTGAAGGTCATGCCGGCCTCGACCGGTGTGCGGTCGGGGGTGAGCTCGCGGCCCCAGGCCCGGTAGCCCTTCTCGATCCGCATCGCGTCGACGGCGTAGTGGCCCACCGCGGTCAGGCCGAGGTCGGCGCCGGCGTCGACCAGGCGCTCGTACGCCGTGACGGCGTACTCGGTGGGGATGTACAGCTCCCAGCCGAGGTCGCCGACGTAGGAGACCCGGGTCGCCCGCACCGGCACCGGGCCGATGTCGATGCGCTGGCTGGTGTAGAACGGGAAGGCCTCGTTGCCGAGGTCGCTGCGAGTCAGCCGCGAGAGCAGGGTGCGCGACTGCGGACCCATGATCCCGAGCACGGCGTACGACGAGGTCACGTCGACGATCTCGGTGCGCGAGCCCTCGGGCAGGTGCCGGTTCAGGTAGTGCTCGTCGCGGGCGGCCTGCGCGGAGCCGGTCACCAGGAGGTACTCGTCCGGCGCGGTGCGGGTCACGGTCACGTCGGACTCGTAGCCGCCCCGGTCGTTGAGGATGCCGGTGTAGACCGTCGTCCCGGGGGCCACGGCCAGGTCGTTGGCGCAGATGTACTGCAGGGCGTCCTCGGCCCCGGGACCGCGCACCAGGAACTTGGCGAACGCCGTCTGGTCGAGCAGGGCCACGCCGTCGCGGGTGGCGCGGTGCTCGGCGTCCACCTGCGGCCGCCAGTTCTGGTGCCCGAAGGAGTACTCCGTGACCCGGGGCGTGCCCTCGGGTGCGAACCAGTTGGGGCGCTCCCAGCCGTTGCGGCTGCCCATCACCGCGCCCCGCTCCTCGAGCAGGTGGTGGATCGGCGAGCGGCGCAGCGGGCGGCCGGACTCGGGCTCGCGGTTCGGCCACGGGATGGCGTAGTGCAGCCCGAGGGTCTCCTTGGTCCGCTCGCGCAGCCAGGACTCGTTGCTGTTGAAGGGCGCGAACCGCCGGATGTCGACCGGCCACAGGTCGCGCTCCGGCTCGCCGGCGACGATCCACTCCGCCATCGCCATGCCGGCGCCGCCGGCGGAGGCGATGCCGGTGGAGTTGAAGCCGGCCAGCACGTACATGTTCGGGACCTCGAGCGACTCCCCCATGATGAAGTTGTTGTCGGGGGTGAAGCTCTCCGGGCCGTTGTAGAACTTCTTGACCCCGGCCCGCTCCAGGGCCGGCACCCGGGTGATGGCGTTCTCCATCAGGATCTCGAACTGGTCCCAGTCCTCGTCGAGCAGCTGGAAGACGAAGGGGTCGGGGATCTCGTGGGGACCCACCCACGGCTTGGCGTCGGGCTCGAAGCCACCCATCACCAGGCCGCCGACCTCCTCCTTGAAGTAGATGAAGCCGTCCTGGTCCCGCATCACGGGCAGGTCCCGGTGCACGCCCTCGATCGGGTCGGTGACGATGTAGAAGTGCTCCACGGAGTGCAGCGGCACCCGGACGCCGGCCATCGCGCCGACCTGCGCCGCCCACTGTCCGGCGCAGTTGACCACCGTCTCGCACTCGATCGGTCCCCGCTGGGTGTGCACCGTGGTGATCCGCCCGTCGTGCAGGTCCATGCCGACGACCTGGGTCTCCTCGCACACCACGGCGCCGCGGCTGCGGGCGCCCCGCGCCAGGGCCTGGGTGAGGTCGGTCGGGTTGGCCTTGCCGTCACCGGGGAGCCACACCGCGCCGACCAGGTCGTCGGTGCGCATGAGCGGCCACTTCGCCCCGGCCTCCTCCGGCGTCAGCCGGTGCGCCTCGACGCCGAACGCGCGGGCCGTGGCCTGGGTGCGGAGCAGCGAGGTCATCCGCTCCTCGGTGCGGGCCACCGACAGGCTGCCGCAGCGCTTCCACCCGGTCCCGAGTCCGGTCTCCTCCTCGAGCGTCGCGTACAGCTGCGTGGAGTACTGGATCAGCTTCGTCATCGCGTCGGTCGGGCGGAGCTGGCCCACCAGGCCGGCGGCGTGCCAGGTCGTCCCTCCCGACAGCTTGCCCTGCTCCAGCACCACCACGTCGGTGACGCCGAGCTTGGTCAGGTGGTAGGCGACGCTCGTGCCGATGATGCCGCCGCCGATGATCACGACCTGTGCTCGGGACGGCTGGGGGGAGACCATGCGCTTCTCTTTCTCGTGCGCTCGCGGAAGTGGGTGCTGAGGTGGGTGGAGGGTGGAGGTGGGGTGCCGGGCGGGAGTCCGGCACCCCACCCGCTCAGTCGACCGTCGTCTTGCTGAGGTCGATGAGCTCGGAGGTGGTCGTGTGGAAGTCCTCGACCCCCTTGCGGGCGGCGAAGGAGTTCACCATGTGGTAGATCGGGATCACCACGGCGTCGTCCTCGACCAGCTGGCGCTGGACGTCCTGCATCACCTGGTTGCGCTCGTCGCTGCCGACCTCCAGGGTCGCGAGCGAGTCGATCTCCTGGTCGACCGCCGGGTCCTTGAACTGCGACATGTTGTTGACGGCGTCGCTGCGGAAGACCCGGACCAGCATGTCTCCCGGGTCACCGGAGCTCATCCCCCAGCCGAGGTAGTACATCTCGGTCTTGTGGTCGAGGAGCGACTGGTACCAGGTGCCGGGCTCCTGGACGTCGAGCTTGAGCTCGATGCCGACCTCGGCCAGCTGCTGCTGGACGACCTCGCCGATCTCCTTGTCCTTGAGGTAGCGCGCCGAGGGCATCGTCAAGGTGAGCTTCGGGTTCGGCTCCCCCGCCTCGGCCAGCAGGCGCTTGGCCTCCTCCGGGTCGTAGTCGAGCTTGATCGGCGGGTCGTTCTCGAGGAACTCGGGCGAGACCAGGCCGGCGTCGGCCGCGTTGCCGACACCCTCGAGGACGTCGTCGACGATCGCCTTGCGGTCGATGGCGTGCGCCACGGCCTTGCGGATGAGCGGGTTGGGGACCGTCTGCAGGTTGAAGCCGAGGAAGATCGGGCGGGCCTTCGGCTCGGTGATGGCGTAGAAGTCGTCGCCGAGGTCCTTGAGCTGGTCCGGCGGCGGGTTCTCGATCACGTCGATGTCACCGGCCTGCAGCGCGCTGAATCGGGTGCTGGCCTCGGGGATCGGGACGAACTCGACCTTGTCCACCTTGGGCTTGGTGCCCCAGTAGTCGGGGTTCACCTGGAAGGACATCTTGGTGTCGGGCACCCAGTCGACGAAGGTGTAGGGACCGGTGCCGACCGGCTCCTTGGCCAGCTGCTTCTCGTCCTTCTCCGCCAGCGCCTTGGGGCTGATGATGGCCGAGACCAGCACGGTCAGGTTGTTGAGGATGCTGGAGAACGGCTTGGTGAGCACGATCCGCGCCGTCATCGGGTCGGGGGTCTGCACCTCCTTGATGACGCCGAGGAAGCCCTTGCCCTGGGACTGGGTCGCGGCCCGCTCGAGGCTCTGCTTCACCGCCGCGCTGTCGAAGTCGGTCCCGTCGTGGAACTTCACGCCCTCGCGCAGGGTGAAGTCCCACTCCGTCGGGGAGGCCTGCTCCCAGGACGTCGCCAGGCCGGGCTCGAAGCCGCCGCTGTTGGTCAGCTTCACCAGGGTCTCGTAGACGAGGTTGTCCCGGGTGAAGTCGCCCGCGAGGACGAAGTTCGGCGGATCGAGGCTCTGCGCGTCAGATGCCATGCCGATCCGGAGGACCTGGTTCTCGTCGCCATCCGAGTCACTGCTGCCGGAGAGCCCGCCACAGGCACTGATCACCAGTGCGCCGACGCACAGGCCGACGAGCACCGCGCTGCGCCGGAGTGCGTGCGAAAATCGCGCCATCGCCTCACCTTTCAAGTCGCCCAGGCAACCACGCCCGATTGCGGCCGCTGGTTCATTAGATAAACCGTTGATCCGAAATAGTGATCTCGCCCACCGCCCGTGTCAATAGGTGGCGCCGGATTGCCCGAACCGCCCGAGGGAGCCGGTGCCGAGCCGCATCCGGCGAATGTGAACCGATGGTTCATTTTTTTCGCAGCAGCCCCTAGGCTGCCGCCATGAGCCTGGAGCGCCCCCGGATCTCCGCCCGCGTCCGCGCCATCGCGGAGTCCGCCACCCTCAAGGTCGACGCCCGGGCCAAGGCCCTGCGCGCCGAGGGCCGACCGGTCATCGGCTTCGGCGCCGGCGAGCCGGACTTCCCGACGCCCGCCCCGATCGTCGGGGCCGCCGTGGCCGCCTGCCGGGACCCGCGCTTCCACCGCTACACGCCGGCGAGCGGGCTCCCCGAGCTCAAGGACGCGATCGTGCGCAAGACGCTGCGCGACTCGGCGTACGAGATCGACGCGAGCCAGGTCCTGGTCACCAACGGCGGCAAGCACGCCGTGTACGGCGCCTTCGCCACCCTGCTCGACCCGGGCGACGAGGTGCTGCTGCCCACGCCGTACTGGACGACCTACCCCGAGGCGATCCGGCTCGCCGGCGGCGTCCCGGTGGAGGTGTTCGCCGACGAGACCCAGGACTTCAAGGTCACCGTCGAGCAGCTCGAGCGCGCCCGGACCGAGCGCACCAAGGCGCTGCTGCTCACCTCGCCGTCCAACCCGACGGGAGCGGTCTTCACCGTCGAGGAGCTCACCGCCATCGGCGCCTGGGCCGTCGAGCACGGCCTGTGGGTGGTGACCGACGAGATCTACGAGCACCTCGTGTACGACGACCTGCCCACCGCCTCCCTGCCCGTCCTGTGCCCCGAGCTGCGCGAGCGCTGCATCGTGGTCAACGGCGTCGCGAAGACCTACGCGATGACCGGCTGGCGGGTCGGCTGGATCGTCGGCCCCCGCGACATCGTCGCCGCGGCGGCCAACCTCCAGTCCCACGCGACCTCGAACGTCGGCAACGTCAGCCAGGTCGCCGCCGCGGCGGCGCTCGACGGCGGGCTGGAGGCCGTCGAGGAGATGAAGGCCGCCTTCGCACGCCGGCGCCGGGCCATCGTCGACCTGCTCAACGAGGTGCCCGGCATCGTGTGCCCCGAGCCGCAGGGCGCGTTCTACGCCTTCCCGTCGGTCCAGGGCCTGCTGGGGCGCACCCACGGCGGCGTGGAGATCGCGACCTCCTCCGAGCTCGCCTCCTACATCCTCGACCACGCCGACGTCGCCGTCGTCCCCGGCGAGGCCTTCGGGGCGCCCGGCTACCTGCGGCTCTCCTACGCGCTCGGCGACGACGCGCTGCACGAGGGGATCACCCGGATCCAGAAGCTCTTCGCGTAGGGCGTGTCTCCCGAGTCCGCGCCGTCGCGAGCGGCGTTTCCGGCCGATCTGACAAGGCGGCGGAGCGATGTCGTGCCGGGTCGCCCTTCGAGCGACGCCAACGCAGCCAGATCGAGTCGGAAACGTCGCGCAGCAGGCGGGGACTTGGGAGACACGCCCTGGGAGTTCCTTCTTTCTCCTCGGCCGATGTCGAGAAGCCGCCGGCGGCTCCGTCCCAGGAGTGAAGGCGGCAAGATGGCCGTCTCGGACGAAGGAGACCACCATGGCGAAGTACCTCTTGCTCAAGCACTACCGCGGCGACCACGCGATCGCCAAGGACGATCTCGCCCCGATGGACCAGTGGACGCCGGAGGAGGTCACCGCCCACATCGCGTTCATGCGGCTGGTCGCCGACGAGCTGCGCGAGCGCGGCGAGTTCGTGGACGAGCAGGCGTTGTCCCCCGAGGGCACCTTCGTCAGGTACGACGGTGAGGGCCGCCCGCCGGTCACCGACGGCCCGTTCGCGGAGACCAAGGACCTGATCGCGGGCTGGATGGTCATCGACGTCGACAGCCAGGAGCGGGCCTACGAGGCCGCCGCGCGGCTCTCGTCGGCGCCCGGCCCCGGCGGGAGGCCGATCCACGAGTGGATCGAGGTCCGCCCGTTCTACGGCGAGCCGCCGGTCGTCACCGAATGACCGAGGGACCGGGCCTGGGCGAGCTGCTGCGCGACCTCACGCCCCAGGTCCTCGGCATCCTCGTCCGCCGCGGAGCCGACTTCGCGGCGGCCGAGGACGCCGTCCAGGAGGCGCTGATCGAGGCGCTGGAGCACTGGCCGGCGGACCGCCCCGAGACCTGGCCGACCAGCCCGCGCGGCTGGCTGGTGACGGTGGCGGGACGCAAGCTGATCGATGCCCAGCGCTCGGCGTACGCCCGCGAGCGGCGCGAGCTACGGGTCCACCTCGAGCCGGAGCCGGGCCCCTCCGAGCAGGCCGACGACACTTTGCTCCTGCTCAGCCGGTGCTGCCATCCCGCGCTCACGCCGGCGTCGGCGATCGCGCTCACCCTGCGCGCGGTCGGCGGGCTGACCACCGCGCAGATCGCGCAGGCGTTCCTGGTGCCGGAGCCGACCATGGCGCAGCGGATCAGCCGGGCCAAGCGCACCGTCAGCGGTGAGCGCTTCGACCGGCCGGGCGAGGTCGGCGCGGTGCTGCGGGTGCTCTACCTGATCTTCAACGAGGGCTTCAGCGGCACCGTCGACCTCGCCGAGGAGGCGATCCGGCTGACCCGGCAGCTCGCGGGCGCCACCGACGACCCCGAGGTCGACGGCCTGCTCGCGCTGATGCTGCTGCATCACGCGCGACGCCGGGCCCGGCGTACCTCCACGGGGGTGGTGGTGCCGCTCGCCGAGCAGGACCGCTCGCTGTGGGACACCGCGATGATCTCCGAGGGCGTGGCGGTGCTGCAGGCCGCGCTGGCCCGCGACGCGCTGGGCGAGTACCAGGCGCAGGCCGCGATCGCCGCGCTCCACGACGACGCCGCGAGCGCCGAGGAGACCGACTGGCCCCAGGTCCTGGAGTGGTACGACGAGCTGCTGCGCCTGGCGCCGAGCCCCGTGGTCGCGCTCAACCGCGCCGTCGCGGTCGGCGAGGTCGACGGACCGCTCGCCGGCCTGCGCCAGGTCGAGGGGCTGCCGGCCGACCTGCCCCGCCGCGACGCCGTGGCCGCCTGGCTGCACGAGCGGGCCGGCGACCGCGCCGAGGCGGCCCGGCTGTACCGGCTCGCCGCCGAGCGGGCGAGCAATGTCGCCGAGCGCGACCACCTCACCCGTCAGGCGAGCCGGCTGCACGCGGGCGGGTAGCCGGAACTCGGCGTATCAGGGCCAGGGGTCCGCGGGTCTGGAGGAGGTCAGCACCACCCCCCTCGGAAAGGTTCCAGCCATGCGCCGACTCGCGCTGATGACCGCAGGCGTCATCTCCCTCGGAGGCCTCGCCGGCCTCGCCACCAGCACGCCCGCCCAAGCGGCCGTGCGCACCGTCACCCACCCGCCGGCGATCGTCGTGCCCGACGTCTCGAGCACGAGCGCCACGGTGGACGTCGCCAACCTGCCCGGCCGGGTCACCGACGTCGACGTGGTCCTCACCAACGTGTCCCACACCTTCCCCGACGACCTCGACATCTTCCTGCGGGCGCCCGGGTCGACCCAGGTGGTCCGACTGATGTCGGACGTGTGCGGCAGCGCCGACCTGGTGGGCGTCACGTTCACCATCGACGACGACGCCGGCACCACCCTGCCCGACAACGGGCCCTGCCCGAGCGGCTCCTACCGGCCGAGCGACACCGGCACGGCCGAGGTGCCCCCGCCCGGGACCACCCTCGCCGACAGCCTCGCCGCCTTCGACGGCATCGACCCCAACGGGACCTGGACGCTGATCGCGAGCGACGACCTCGCCGGCGACACCGGGCAGCTCGCGGGCGGCTTCTCCCTGACCGTCACGACCGACGACGCCCCCGGCGTCACGACCATCACCAGCCGGCCGAAGAAGTCGACCAAGGCCCGCAAGGCGACGATCGGGTTCACCGCCGACAAGGCGCACGTGACCTTCCAGTGCAAGGTCGACGCCAAGGAGTGGAAGGCGTGCAACTCGCCGCTCACGCTCAGGCACCTCAAGCCCGGCAAGCACAAGGTCCGGGTGCGCTCGGTCGGCGAGTCCGGCCAGTTCGAGGCCACGCCGGCCCTGGTGAAGTGGCGGGTCCGCCGCTGAGCCTGGCTCCAGGCTCACCAGGCCGGCCCTCCGGGGACACCGGAGGCGGGTCAGCCCGGCTGGCCCGCCTCCGGGCGGTCACCGAACAGGGCGTTGAGGTCGGCCCCCGCGGCCACCCGGCCGTAGCCGTCGAACCGGCCCTCGGCCAGCGCGGCCGCGGCCTCCTGGAAGCCGCCCCAGGCGGCCCGGGCGAGCGCGCCGCCCACGCTCACCCGGCGTACGCCGAGCGCGGCGAGGTCGGCGAGGGTCCGCTCGCTGCGTCCTCCGACGAGCACGTTGACCGGCGTCGGCCCGGCCGCCTCCACGATCGCCCGGATCGCGACGGGGTCGTCGACGCCGGGGGCGTACAGGCAGTCGGCGCCGGCGGCCGCGAAGGCGCGCATCCGGGTCAGGACGTCGGCCAGGTCGGGACTGCCGTTGACGAAGCCGTCGGCCCGGCCGACGAGGAGCACGTCGTGCCCGCTCGCGTCGATCGCCTCCCGCGCGGCGCGCAGCCGCTCGACGGCGACCTCGAGGTCCAGGGTGACCCCGTCGGTGGCGTCCTCGATCGAGAGGCCCGCCACGCCGGTCCGCACCGCCAGGGACACGCTCTCGGCGACCTGGTCCGCGGTGGCGCCGTAGCCGTCCTCGAAGTCGGCGTTCACCGGCAGGGTGGTGGCGGCGACGATGTCGGCCAGATGGTCCAGCGCCTCGTCGCGGGTCGCGGAGCCGTCGGGACGACCGCGGCTCCACGCCGCCCCCGAGCTGGTGGTGGCCAGCGCCGCGAAGCCGAGGTGCTCGAGATAGCGGGCCGAGCCGCGGTCCCACGGGTTCGGCAGCACGAAGCAGCCCCGCTCGTGGAGGGCGCGGAAGGCGGCCCGGCGCTCCGCGAGGTCGCTCACCGCTCGAGCCACCCGCGGAAGGCCTCCAGGTTGGCGGTCGACTCCCCGCGCTCGATCCGCCACGCCCACTCCTTGCGGATGGACGACTCGAAGCCGAGCTCGAGGATGGTGTTGAACGCCTCGTCGGCATAGGTCAGCACCGAGCCGAGCAGGCGGTCCAGGTCGTCGGAGGTCACCGACGACAGCGGCAGCCGGGCGTCGAGGTAGATGTCGCCGTGGTGGTCGAGGCCGAAGGCGACGGCGTACATCCGCAGGTTGCGCTCGAGCAGCCAGCGGTAGACCCGCTCGAACTCCTCATCGGGGCGGCGGCACACGAACGCGTGCACGCCGAGCGCGTGCGGCCCCACGTCCAGCCGGACCGGGGTCTGCAGCTTGCGCTCACCCGGGAGCGAGAAGCTGAAGGTGCCGTCCTCGGACTCCTCGAACTCGATCTCGTTGTCGACCAGCCAGGTGCGTACGACGTCCACCGGGTTCATCCGACGCGGGCCTCCTGCCGCAGGAGCGCATGGGCACGCTCGTAGACCTCCACCGTACGGGCGGCCGTCGCCTCCCAGGAGAACTGGCGCGCCTGCTCGAGGGCGCCGGCCGCGAGCCGCTCGCGGTACGCCGGGTCGAGGACCACCCGCTCCAGCGCGAGCGCCCAGTCGTGGGGCTCGTGGGTGTCGACGAGCAGCCCGCTGCGACCGTCGCGGACCACGGTCGTGAGGCCGCCGACGGCCGCGGCGACGACCGGCGCACCACTGGCCTGCGCCTCGGCGGCGACCAGGCCGAAGGACTCGTTGTAGGAGGGCACGGCGACCAGGGTGGAGGCGGCGTACCAGCCCGCGAGCTCGTCCTGCGGCACCGGCGGCACGAACCGGACCACGTCGTCGATGCGCAGCTCGGCGGCCAGGTTGGCGAGCGCGGTCGGGCGCTCCAGGCCGCTGCCGGACGGCCCACCGACCACCGGCACGACCAGCCGCGAGCGGAGCTCGGGGCGCAGCACGAGCAGCTCCGCGACGGCGCGGAGCAGGACGTCGGGCGCCTTGAGCGGCTGGATCCGGCCGGCGAAGAGCAGCACGAGGGCGTCCTCGGCGAGGTCGCGGCGGCGGCGCTCGCGGGCCTGCTCGGCCGGCGTACGGGCGCGGAAGACGTCGGTGTCGACGCCGGGGTGGACCACCTCGACCCGGCCCGGGTCGGCGTCGTAGAGGTTGATCAGCTGCTTGGCCTCGAGGTCGGTGTTGGCGATCAGCACGTCGGCCGCCTCGACCACCTGCTCCTCGCCGATCACCCGGGCCTGCGGCTCCGGGGTGTCCCCGGCGGCCAGCGCCTCGTTCTTGACCTTGGCCATGGTGTGCATGGAGTGGACCAGCGGGACGCCCCAGCGGTCGCGGGCCAGCGCGCCCACCTGCCCGGAGAGCCAGTAGTGGGAGTGGACGACGTCGAAGTGGCCGGCGGGGTGCGCGGCCTCGGCCCGCAGCACCTCGCGGGCGAACACGCACAGCTGACCGGGGAGCTGCTCCTTGGTGAGCCCCTCGAACGGTCCGGCGTGGACATGGTGGACGGTGACCCCGTCGCGCACCCGGACCACCGGGTCGAGGCGCGAGCTGGTCGCCCGGGTGAAGATGTCGACGGCGGTGCCCTGGTCGGCCAGGCGCCGTGCGAGCTCGACGACGTAGACGTTCATCCCGCCCGCGTCGCCCGTACCGGGCTGGTCGAGCGGCGAGGTGTGCAGGCTGATCATCGCGACCCGGCCGATCGCCGACTCCCCCATCACGCCTCCCGCTGTCTGCCGCCTGTTCCTGGTCAGTCGGTCAACCCTTTCAGTGTGCCCGGCATTCCCGGTCGGACAGGATGGGGGTCATGAACACGCGCATCGCCGTCGTCACCGGCGCCTCCAGCGGCATCGGGGCCGCCACCGCCCGCCACCTCGCCCGCGCCGGCTTCGAGGTCGTCTGCGCGGCCCGCCGCACCGACCGGATCGAGGCGGTGGCCGCCGAGATCGGGGGCCGGGCCGTGGCCTGCGACGTGACCTCGCCCGAGTCGGTCGCCGCGCTCGCCGCGGAGGTGGGGCCGCGGCTCGACGTCCTGGTCAACAACGCGGGCGGCGCCTTCGGCCTGGCCCCGGTCGCGGAGGCCGACGCCGACGACTGGCGCCGGATGTTCGACGTCAACGTGCTCGGGCTGATGCAGGTCACGAAGGCGCTGCTGCCGGCGCTGGTGGCCAGCGGCGACGGGGTGATCGTCAACCTGGGCTCGACCGCCGGCCGGGTCGCCTACGAGGGCGGCGCCGGCTACACCGCCGCCAAGCACGGCACCAAGGTGGTCACCGAGACGCTGCGCCTCGAGCTGTTCGACCAGCCGGTGCGGGTCTGCGAGGTGGCGCCCGGGATGGTGCGCACCGACGAGTTCGCGCTGGTCCGCTTCGAGGGCGACCAGGCGCGCGCGGACGCGGTCTACGCCGGCGTCCCTGAGCCGCTCGTCGCCGACGACATCGCCGACGCGATCACCTGGGTCGCCACCCGGCCCGCCCACGTCAACATCGACGAGCTGGTCATCAAGCCGCGCGCCCAGGCCGCGCAGCACAAGGTGCACCGGGTCAGCGCCGACTGACCAGCCGGCGGGTGCGCAGCGCGAAGGCGCGCGGCAGCCCGCCCCAGGCGGTGGCGGAGCGCACGGGCAGCGCCGCGTGCGCCGGCAGGACCAGGGTCATGGCCAGCTGCTGGACGTCGCGCGGGCCCCGGACCGCGGCCATCCCGTTGCGCACCTCGCGGGCGGCGTGCGCCCCACCGAAGATCGCGACCGGCACCTCGTGGTCGGCGCGGGCGCGCGCGAGGACGGCGTCGGGGATCCGGTCGAGCGCCGCCCGTACGCCGGCCGGCACCGTCGCCGGCAGGCCGACCGTCGCGCGGGCCACGGCGAGCGAGACCAGCGCGGGCGCCGGCAGGTCCTGGTCGAGGACGGCCGGGTCGCGGGCCAGCCGCCGCAGGTCGACCAGGGTCCGCAGCCAGATCCAGCCCTCGCGGTGGCCGGCCAGGTGCCGGAAGGCGTCCGCGGGCGCCAGCGTCGGGATCGGGGTGGTGCCGACGGTGACGCTCGTGCTCCGGGCGAGCAGGGCGGTGGTCTCCGGCTGCGCGCCCGGCATCGCGTCGAGGCGCCAGTGCAGGTCGACGTCGGCTCCGGCGCCCAGGTAGGTGAGGCTGTGGCCCCAGCGCTGCACGTGCCGCCAGGCCCACATGTCCGGCTCGATCCGGCCCCGCTCGTGCAGCGCCCAGCCGGCGCCGGTCAGCAGCCGGTGCGCCGTGGCAGCCGCCTCGGGCCGCACCAGCAGGTCCACGTCGCCCGCGCCCCGCGCGTCGGGCCGCCCCGTCGTCAGCAGCGCGAGGGGGATCCCCTTGAACACCAGCGCCTCGATGCCGGCGGCGTCGAGGAGCCGCCAGGCGCGCACCGTCTCCAGGGAGTGCACCAACCGCCGCTGCCGGGAGCCCGCCACCATCGCGTCCAGCACCCGCACCACCTCGTCGGGCAGGCCCAGCTCGGGCGCGTGGGCACCGAGCAGCTCGGGGACCCGGTGCCGTCGTACGGCCTCGATCAGGTCGCGGGGCGGCACGTCGCCGAGCGGGACCGGCTCGACGGTGCGCCCCTCCTCGGCATCGAGAGCACTGCTCACCATGCGGCAGAGCAGATCGAGAGCAGTGTTCACCCGGTGAGCGTGGCACGCGCCCGGCGCCGCCCGCGGAGGAACGGAACGGGCCGGAAGGTTAAAACTTCAGCAAAGCGAGCACGGAGGCGTGTCCTGCGGGAGGACAGTTGCGTTGCACCGCTGACGGAGTACTCCCTCCCTCCGTCCTGCACCCCTTGGAGCTCACATGAAGCCGACCTACGCCGCACCCGTCCTGGAGACCCTGAGCGTCACGGCGACCCAGGGCATCGACATCGACATCGACATCACCCTCGGGCTCGGCAGCTGACCCTTCGTCTCGCTGCCGCCACGGCGCTCGCGTGGTGCCTGCTGGGCATCACGCGGCTGCTGACGGTCGTCCTGCCGTTCGGTGCCGTACGTCGCCTCCTCGGCGAGTCCGTCGTACCGGACGCGGCAGGGCCCCCGGCGCCTCCGGACGCGTCCGCACGAGACGTCGCGCGCGCCCGGGCGGTCGGGCGGGCGGTGCGGTACGCCGCGACGCGGACGCCGTGGACGTCCGACTGCTACCCGCAGGCCCTGACCGCGCGCATCCTGCTGCGCGGCGCACGGGTGCCGCACTCCGTGGTGTTCGGGGTGCTGCGCGACCCGGCCGGCGCCCTGCTCGCGCACGCCTGGGTCACCGTCGGCCCGGTCACCGTCACCGGCGGCTCGGTGCGCGAGTGGACCCCCGTCGGCAGCTTCAGCTGGCGCCCCTGACCTCCCGATGACCATGCACTCCGGCTACGGACTCCTCATCGACAGCGAGCTCCCGCTGCCCGACCTGGCGCCGGCGCCCGCCGCCCCCGCGCGGCCCGACGTCGTCGTCCGGCTCGGCGCGGTCGCGCCACCCTCGGCGGACGCCGTGCTGCTGCCCCGCGGGCTGTGGCTCGACGGCGAGCGGATCGGGATCGACGTACCGGAGGTCGGGCGGTACGCCTGCGCCGGCGGCTCCCGGATCACCGTCGCCGCGGCGCCCGGCGCCACGCCGGAGGCGCTCCGCCTGTTCCTGCTCGGCTCCGCGCTGGGCTGCCTGCTGGCCCAGCGCGGCCTGCTGGTGCTGCACGGCAACGCCTTCGTCGTCGACGGCGGCTGCGCGATCGTCCTCGGCCACTCCGGCGCCGGCAAGTCGACCCTGGCCGCCGAGATGCACCGTCGGGGCCAGCTCGTCCTCAGCGACGACGTCGTCCCCGTCGACGCCACCGCTCACGCCCTCCCCGGCTGGCCCCGGATCAAGCTCTGGCAGGACGCGCTCGACCGCCTCGGCCGCGACTCGGCCGGCCTGGCCCGGGTCGACGGGCGCTTCGACAAGTTCCACGTCCCACTGGATCGCTCCGGGTCCGTGGCGCCGGTGCCCGTCCGCTGGATCTACGTCCTGGACCGGCACCACGGCCCGCTGCGCGTCGTACCGGTGACGGGGGCGGCGGCCTTCGCGAGCCTGCACGAGCACACCTACCGCAACGAGATCCTGGTCGGCGACCTGCGGCGTACCCATCTCGCCCGCGGCGCCGACCTGCTCCGCACCGCCCGCCTCGCCCGGCTCGACCGCCCGACCGGCGTCGACTCGGTGGCGGCGTCCGCCGACGCGATCCTGGCCGACATCGCGGCCACCCCCACTCCCATCCCCATCCCCCAGGCGCCCTCGGGTCGGCGCGCGATCCGAGAGGAGCAGCAGCATGCAGCGAGCAGACCGACCCGAAAGGTGGGTGCGTGACCCCGGCCTCCATGCCGTGGAGATGGGCGAGGAGTTCGTGATGATGGGCGTCGACCAGGGCGAGTACTACGCCGTCAAGGGCGTCGCCGCCACCCTGTGGCGCCATCTCGCCGAGCCGCGCGACCTCGGCGAGCTGTGCGCGCTGGTGGCCGAGGAGTACGACATCACCGCCGAGCTGTGCCGCGACGACATCGTGGCCTTCCTCGAGCAGCTGCGCAGCCGGCGGATGGTGCGCGCGGCGTCGTAGTCCCCGTCACTCCTGGCTCACCCGTCGCACTGGGCGGGCATTTCTTGCACTTGTCGGGCGTTGCAACGGCCGACAAGCGACGGAATCGCCGGTCGACCGGCGATTCCTGCGGCCCCGAACCTCAGGCCAGCGCCCGGTCCAACGCCGCCGTGACATGCAACGTCGTGCACGGGAAGACCGGAATCTCCGAGTCGGCCTGCCGGATCAGCAGCTCCAGCTCGGAGCAGCCGAGGATCACCCCGCCGGCGCCGGCGTCCCACGCCTCGCTGATCATGCCGACCACGGCGCGGCGGGAGTCGTCGACGACCTTGCCGTGCACCAGCTCGTCGTAGATGATCCGGTTCAGCTCGTCGTGGTGGGTCACCTCGGGGACGAGCACCGACAGCCCGTGGCTGGCGATCCGGTCGGTGAAGAAGGTGCGCGACATCGCGAACTTGGTGCCGAGCAGGGCCACGCTCTCGACGCCCTCGGCCTTGCATGCCTCGGCCACGACGTCGCCGAGGTGGAGCAGCGGGATCGAGACGGCGTCCTGGACCTGCTCGGCGACCCGGTGGAAGGTGGTGGTGCAGAGCATCAGGAAGTCGGCGCCGGCGCGCTCGACCGACTCGGCGGCGGCGCGCAGGATGGCGGCGACGCCGTCCCAGTCCTCGTCCTCCTGGAGCCGGGTCACCTCGGCGAAGTCGACCGACGCCATCACGCTCTGGGCGGAGTGGAGGCCACCGAGACGCTCCTCGACACCGCGGTTCAGCGCTTCGTAGTACGCCGCGCTGCTCTCCCAGGACATGCCGCCGACGAGGCCGATGGTCTGCATGGGGGGAGTCTAGGGTGCAGCCGAGGATGCGAGCAGGAAGGTCCGACGCAAGTAGGCTGAACCCTCGTGTCCCAGACTCGTCGTACCGATCTCCGCAACGTCGCCATCGTCGCCCACGTCGACCACGGCAAGACGACCCTCGTCGACGCGATGCTGCACCAGGCCGGTGCCTTCAGCGCGCACCAGGCCGAGGGCGTCGCCGAGCGCGTGATGGACTCCGGTGATCTCGAGCGCGAGAAGGGCATCACCATCCTCGCGAAGAACACCGCGGTCCACTACCGCGGCCCCTCCGCCCAGGAGATGGCCGACGGTGACATGGTCATCAACATCATCGACACCCCGGGCCACGCCGACTTCGGTGGCGAGGTCGAGCGCGGCCTGTCGATGGTCGACGGCATCGTGCTGCTGGTCGACGCGTCCGAGGGCCCGCTCCCCCAGACCCGCTTCGTGCTGCGCAAGGCGCTCAACGCCGACATGCCGGTGATCCTCGTGGTCAACAAGACCGACCGCGGCGACGCCCGGATCGACGAGGTCGTCGACGAGACCTACGAGCTGTTCATGGACCTGCTCGACGACTCCCACTCGCAGGACGCCCTCGACTTCCCGGTCGTCTACGCCTCCGGCAAGGCCGGCATCGCCTCGCTGACCAAGCCCGAGAACGGCACCCTGCCCGAGGGCAGCGACCTGGAGCCGCTCTTCCGCACCATCCTGGAGACCATCCCCGCGCCGGAGTACGACGACGAGGCCCCGCTCCAGGCCCACGTCACCAACCTCG
This sequence comes from Nocardioides nitrophenolicus, assembly GCF_016907515.1. NCBI lineage: Bacteria > Bacillati > Actinomycetota > Actinomycetes > Propionibacteriales > Nocardioidaceae > Nocardioides > Nocardioides nitrophenolicus. The sequence continues at coordinate 3,861,522 of NZ_JAFBBY010000001.1, read as the reverse complement.
ACGCCTCGCCGTTCCTCGGTCGCCTGGCGCTGCTGCGGATCAAGCAGGGCACGCTCAAGAAGGGCCAGAACGTCGCGTGGATCAACCGCGACGGCGTGGCCAAGAACGTCAAGATCACCGAGCTCCTCATCACCGAGGGCCTCGAGCGCAAGCCCGGCGAGTCCGCGGGCCCCGGCGACATCGTCGCCGTCGCCGGCATCCCCGACATCACCATCGGCGAGACCCTGGCCGACCCGGAGAACCCGGTCGCGCTGCCGCTGATCCACGTCGACGAGCCGGCCATCTCGATGACCATCGGCACCAACACCTCCCCGCTGGTCGGCAAGGGCGGCAAGGGCCACAAGGTCACCGCCCGCCTGGTCAAGGACCGTCTCGACTCCGAGCTGGTCGGCAACGTCTCGCTCCGCGTCCTCCCCACCGAGCGTCCCGATGCGTGGGAGGTCCAGGGCCGCGGCGAGCTGGCGCTGGCGATCCTGGTCGAGCAGATGCGCCGCGAGGGCTACGAGCTCACCGTCGGCAAGCCGCAGGTCGTCACCCGGGAGATCGACGGCAAGCTGCACGAGCCCTTCGAGCGGCTCACCATCGACGCCCCCGAGGAGTTCCTCGGCACCATTACCGAGCTCCTCGCCAACCGCAAGGGCCGGATGGAGGGGATGACCAACCACGGCACCGGCTGGGTCCGGATGGAGTTCATCGTCCCCGCCCGCGGCCTGATCGGCTTCCGCACCGACTTCCTCACCGAGACCCGCGGCACCGGCATCGCCCACTCCATCTCCGAGGGCTACTTCCCGTGGGCCGGCGAGATCCGCAGCCGCCAGTCCGGCTCGCTGGTGGCCGACCGCGCCGGCGCGGCGACGGCGTACGCCATGACCTCGCTGCAGGAGCGCGGCGTGCTCTTCGTCGAGCCGTCGACCGAGGTCTACGAGGGCATGATCGTCGGCGAGAACTCCCGCGCCGACGACATGGACGTCAACATCACCAAGGAGAAGCAGCAGACCAACATCCGGTCCGCCACCTCCGACAACTTCGAGAAGCTCATCCCGCCGAAGAAGCTCTCCCTGGAGCAGTGCCTGGAGTTCTGCCGCGAGGACGAGTGCGTCGAGATCACGCCCGAGACGGTCCGCATCCGCAAGGTCAACCTCGACGCCAACGAGCGCGCCAAGGCCGCCAGCCGCGCCAAGAAGGCCAACCGGTAGCACCCGCGCCGTCGTACGGCGGCGAGAACGTTCCAGACCCCGCCTCGGGTTGCCCGGGGCGGGGTCTGGCGTTCGCGGTGGCGCGGGCCGACGCGCGGGGTCGCGCGGGCCGGCGTTCCGGGGGCGGGCGCTGGGCTGTAACACGCTGTCCACCCGACTACCCGCCACTTCTCAGCAGCAGGTACGGCGTGTCGCCGGCGTATCGTGCTGACAACCGCCGCCCAGACGGGCGGACAACGTGTTACAGCTCCCCGGAGCCGCCGGTCAGCTGAGCCGCTCGAGCACCATCGCCATGCCCTGGCCGCCGGCGGCGCACATGGTCTCCAGTCCGAACTGCGCGTCGCGCTCCTGCAGGCCGTGGATCAGCGTGGTGGCCATTCGGGCGCCGGTGGAGCCGAACGGGTGGCCGAGCGCGATCGCGCCGCCGTTGACGTTGACCCGGTCCAGGTCGAGGCCGAGCTGGTCGATGCAGGGCAGCACCTGGGCGGCGAAGGCCTCGTTCATCTCGACCAGGTCGACGTCGCCGACGGACAGCCCGGCGCGCGCGATCGCCTGGCGGCTGGCCTCGACCGGGCCGAGGCCCATGATCTCGGGGCTGAGCGCCGAGACGCCGGTCGACACGACCCGGGCGAGCGGGGTGATGCCGAGCTCGGCGGCGCGGGTGTCGCTCATGATGACGAGCGCCGCGGCGCCGTCGTTGAGCGGGCAGCAGTTGGCGGCGGTGACGGTGCCCTCGGGGTGGAAGACGGGCGCCATCGAGGCGACCTTCTCCAGCGTCACTCCCGCGCGCGGGCCGTCGTCGGAGTCGACTACGGTGCCGTCGGCGAGGGTGACCGGCGTGATGTCGGTCTTCCAGAAGCCGCGCTGGGCCGCGGCCTCGGCGAGGTTCTGGCTGCGGACGGCGTACTCGTCCTGCGCCTCGCGAGAGACGTCGCAGTAGCGGGCGACGTTCTCGGCGGTCTCGCCCATGGCGATGTAGACGTCGGGGAGCTCGCCGAGCGAGCGCGGGTCCACCCAGGGCTCGCGGGCCAGGGCCTTGGCGGCGGCGCGCTCGGCGGCCGCGGCGTACAGCGGGTTGCGGGTGTCGGGCATGCCGTCGGCCTTGCCGAGCTGGAAGCGGGAGACGGTCTCGACCCCGGCCGCGACGAAGACGTCGCCTTCGCCGGCCCGGATCGCGTGCAGCGCCATCCGGGTGGCCTGCAGGGAGGACGCGCAGTAGCGGTGCACCGTCGTGCCCGGGACGCCGTCGAGGCCCAGGCGCAGCGCCACCATCCGGCCGATGTTGTAGCCCTGCTCGCCCGCGGGCTGCGCGCAGCCCATCATCAGGTCCTCGACGAGCGTCCGGTCCAGCTCGGGTACGGCGGACAGCGCCGCGTCGACCATCTGGGCGGCCAGGTCGTCGGGGCGCATCTCGCGCAGCGAGCCCTTGTAGGCGCGGCCGATCGGCGAGCGGGCGGCGGAGACGATGACTGCTTCGGGCACGGAGGACTCCTGCTGGGTGGGTGGGATCAGGCGTTGGGCGTGTGCTGGAGGAAGGCGGGCCACTCGCCGCCGCCGTCGACGTTGAGGACGGCGCCGGTGATGTGGCTGGCCAGCGGCGAGGACAGGAAGACGCAGGCCTGCCCGACCTCGAGCGGCGTGGCGAAGACGCCCCGCGGGATGGTGGCGGCGACCCGCGCGAACTGCTCGGCGTCGCCGTAGTGGTCCGCCGAGCCGGGCGTCTCGACCAGGCCGCAGCTGACCGCGTTGACCCGGACCTCCGGCGCCCACTCGACGCCGAGGCTGGCGGTCAGGCTCTCCAGCGCGGCCTTGGCGGCGCCGTAGACGGCGGTGCCGGGGCTGGCGCGCCGGGCCGAGATCGAGGTGATGTTGACCAGCGAGCCGCCGGTCTCCTTCAGGTGCGGGCGCACCGCGAGGGCGACATAGGCCGCGGACATGAAGTTGAGGTCGTTGATCTTCGCGTGGAAGCGGGCCGACGCCGAGTCGAACTGCGCGAACGGCGAGCCACCGGCGTTGTTGACCGCGACGTCGATCCGCTCGCGCCGGCGTACGACGTCGTCGACCCAGGCCGCGACCTGGTCGGCCTCTCGCACGTCGACCGGCGTGAAGTGCACGCCGTCGCGCACGGACTCCGGCGTGCTGCGACCGCAGATCTCCACCGAGGCGCCGGCCTCGAGGTAGGCCCGCACGATGCCGTCGCCCACACCCCGGCCGCCTCCGGTCACGAGGACCACCTGACCGGTCATGTCGATGCTGTACGCCACGGAATCCCTTTCGTCGTCCTCCGAACGAGGATCATAAGGGAAGAACCAAGCAAGTGCTAGGTTGCCCCTCGCGAGCACAGGTAGCCGATGACGCCGACCGACACCGCCAGCGAGACCGTCGCTCCCCCGCCGGTCGGGGCGAACAGCATCGGCAGCGCGGTCAGCACGGCGATGTCGAAGCCCCGCAGCACGCTGCCGTAGAGGTTGGTCGGTACGCCGCCCGCCGGCGTCGAGACCAGCGGCCGGCCGTAGTCGGGCGGACGGCCGGTCACCCAGCGCACGCCGGCCGCCAGCCCGGCGACGCCCGACGCGACGCCCAGCAGGGCGAGGTCGCTCGCGGGAGCCGTCAGCGTGCGATGCAGCGCGGGGGCGCTGAGCAGGCCGTGGACCACCAGCAGCGCCCCCGGTACGACGACCGCCGCCGCCCGCGTGGGCCCCAGCGGGGTCGGGAACATCCGCGACATGCCCGCGGACCTGGTCAGCACCCGCAGCGCGACCAGGAAGGGCACGACGAGCACGAAGCACACCAGCACCTCGACGAGCACCACCACGACCCGGCCGCCGACCGTGGCGACGGCGTACGGAACGAGGAGGGAGCCCGCCAACAGCACGAGTCGGCCGGGCTGCCGGCGCAGCCGGACCAGGTCCCGCCAGGCCAGGGCGGCCAGGCCGGCCGGACCACCGCGCCGGGGCCGCAGCGCGCCGCGCCGGCTGCTGGCGTGGGCGACGAGGACGTCGAACATCAGCGCCAGGTCGAGCGTCGCCAGCGCGCCGCCCAGGCCGGGCACGAGCACGCCGCCCGGAGCCACGTCGCGCCGGCGCAGGCGGGCGGTGAGCACCCGGGCCCGCACCAGCCCGACCAGCACGCCCACCCAGACCAGTCCGGTCGCCACCAGCCCCGCCCAGCGCACCGCCGGCGACACCGAGACCACCGGCGCGCGCGACGCCGCGATCGTGGCCAGCCCCACCCCGACCGCGAGCAGGCTGACCGGCCCGAGCAGCAGCGCCGGGTGCCGCGACCGAGCAGCTGCTTGGGCAGCGGTCAGCGCCCCCACGCCGTACGACGCCAGCCCGGCCGCGCCCACCGTGAACACCACCAGCGGGGCGACGCCGAAGCCGGCCAGGGTCGCCGCGCCGGCGGCGACGGGAGCGACCAGTGCCGCCGCGAGCAGCGCGGTGCCGCGGGCGCGGCCGCGGAGCAGGTCGCCGCGGTCGACCGGGCTCGGCAGCAACCACGCGGCGACGCCGGGGCCGACCGCCACCGGACCGACCATCCGGGCGAGCGACCAGAGCAGCGCGAGCAGGGTGCCGACGACCAGCCACGGCAGTAGCGAGCGCGCCGCGGCGCAGTCGGAGGCGACGCAGGCGCGGTCGCCGACGTCGGAGAGGTTGACCAGGACGCTGACCAGCATCGAGCCGAGCATGAGCACCGCGAAGACGCCGATGTACAGGTCCTGCAGTGCCTCGCCGAGCGAGAGGGTGCGCCGGCTGCGCCGCCAGAAGCGGATGTCGGCGCGCAGCTCGCCCGCCTCGGTCCTCCTCACGGGCGCGCCAGGCTGACCACGTCGTCGGCGACCGCGTCCACGAGCGCCGGCGCATGGCTGGCCAGCACGATCGCCAGCCCCGACGCCTTCTCGGCGACCAGGCGCTCGGCCAACCAGGCCAGCCCCTCCTGGTCGAGCCGCTGCTCCGGCTCGTCGAGGACCAGCAGGCGGCGCGGCCGGACGAACGCACTGGCCAGTGCGAGCCGGCGCCGCTGGCCCGAGGAGAGCGAGGTCGGCAGCAGCCCGGACTGCGCGGTCAGCCCGACCTCCTCCAGCACGTCGTCGACGACGGTGTCGGCGTCCGGCGTCCGGTGCGCGCGGGCGAACAGGTCGAGGTGCTCCACGACGGTGAGGTCGGGGAAGAAGTCGAGGTCGTCCATGACCACCGCCATCGCGGCGCGGATGGTCGCCGACCGCTCGTCCAACGTCTCCCCCAGCACCTCCACGGTGCCGGCATCGGCCTGGTCCGCACCCGTGATGCAGCGCAGCGCGGTCGACTTGCCCGATCCGTTGGGCCCGACGAGCACCGCCGCCCGCCCGGGGGCCAGCTCGAGGTCGAAGTCCGCGAGGACCTGGTGGTCGCCGTACGAGCGGGCCAGGCCGCGTACCGAGAGGACTGCTTCGCTCACCCGCTCAGGATGGCAGGCGCGGCCTGACCTACCCTGGTGGAGTGCTGATCGAGGTCGACAGACGCTAGCCGCCCGGACCGGGCGGCGGATCCGTGGCCGGCGCCCCCGCTGGAGGCGTGGCCGCTGCCTGCCCGCGCACCGGTCCGGCCCCGACGTCATCCTCATCGGCCCGACGACGCCGCGCGCCGCCACGTGCGAGCGACGCCGTACGTCGGGCGTCCTCACGAACGGACTCAGCCATGTCCCCTGTCATCACCCTGCGCGACGTCACCTTCGAGTGGCCGGACGGAACGGTCGCGCTCTCCCACCTCGACGGCTCCCTGAACGCCGGGCGCACCGGCCTGGTCGGGCGCAACGGCGCCGGGAAGTCGACCCTGCTGCGCCTGGTCGCCGGGCTGCTGCGGCCCACGTCCGGCCAGATCACCACCGCCGGCGACGTCGGCTACCTGCCCCAGACCCTGACCCTCCAGGCCGCCACGACGATCGCCGACCTGCTCGGCATCCGCGACGTGGTCGACGCCATCGACGCGATCGAGCGGGGCGAGGTCGACCAGCGACACTTCGAGACGATCGGCGACGACTGGGACATCGAGTCCCGCGCCGCCGAGCTCCTCGACCAGATCGGCTTCGGAGCCCAGGATCTCGGGCGCCGGGTCGCCGAGCTGTCGGGCGGCGAGGCGATGCTCATCGCGATCACCGGCATGCGGGTGCGCCGCACGCCGATCACCCTGCTCGACGAGCCGACGAACAACCTCGACCGCCCGACCCGGGCCCGGCTGGCGGAGTTCGTCGACCAGTGGCCCGGCACGCTCGTGATCGTCAGCCACGACCTCGACCTGCTGGGGCACGTCGACCACACGGCGGAGCTCCACGGCGGCGAGCTGTCGACCTACGGTGGCCCGTACAGCTCCTGGCGCGCGCACGTCGAGCGGGAGCAGGCGGCGGCCCAGCAGGCGGCCCGGTCCGCGCAGCAGGCGCTGAAGGTCGAGCGCAGGCAGCGGGCCGAGGCGGAGACCAAGCTGGCGCGTCGCGAGCGCACCGCCCGCAAGACCCAGAAGGACGGCGGCATTCCGCGGATCCTGGCCGGCAACCGGGCCAGCAAGGCCCAGAACGCGGCCGGCTCGCTGCGCTCGACCCTCGACGACAAGGTGCTCGCCGCCCAGGCCGCCGTCGACTCCGCCGACGCCCGGGTCCGCAGGGAGGAGCACATCAGCCTGGCGCTGCCCGACCCCGCGGTCCCCCGCAGCCGGCGCCTGCTCGAGCTGAGCCAGGAGGGCCGCACGCTCGTGGTCCAGGGCCCCGAGCGGGTGGCGCTCGTCGGGCCGAACGGTGCCGGCAAGTCGACCCTGCTGGCGCATCTCGTCCACGGCCGATCCCCCGCGCCCGGCGCACCCACCGGCCGGGTCCTGACCGACCGGGTCGGCTTCCTGCCCCAGCGCCTGGACGGGCTCGACGAGGACGCGGACGCGGTCGCGAACGTACGCCGGGTCGCACCGGGCGCGGCGGACGGCGCGATCCGCAACCAGCTGGGGCGGATGCTGCTACGCGGCTCGAGCGTCGACCGGCCGGTCGGCTCGCTGTCCGGCGGCGAGCGGTTCCGCGTGTCGCTGGCGACCCTGCTGCTCGCCGAGCCGCCCGCCGAGCTGCTGATCCTCGACGAGCCGACCAACAACCTCGACGTGGCCAGCGTGGCGCAGCTGACCGAGGCGCTCTCCGGCTACCGAGGAGCGCTGCTGGTCGTGAGTCACGACCATCGGTTCCTCGACAGCCTCGGCCTGGACCAGGTGCTGGCCCTCGACGCATCCGGCCGGCTCTCCCGGCAGGCGTCCCTCGACGGCCGCTGACGCACCACGCCCCGCGCACCGGAGGGTGCGCGGGGCGTGGCCTCGCCTGGGTGATCCGCTCAGTCGAGCTCGGCCTCGAGCTCGTGGAAGGGATAGTCCTTCGGGCCGAGGTAGCCCTGGTCGTGGTAGCGGTCGGGCCGCGGGTCCGGGTCCGGGTCGGCGGAGTTGACGTAGTTGCTCAGGGTGCGCGGCGCCTCGCGGTAGATCAGGTCGACGTGCGCGACGTACTTCGCGGTCATGGCGGCGTCGTCGCGGATGATGATGTTCTCCTCGTCGGAGTGCCAGCCGAGCTGGGTCCAGTTCTCGCTGCTCGACAGCACGACGTTGCCGTCGGTGCGGCCGTCGACGTTGCCCTGGACGGCGAGGCCCTTCATGTGGACGTAGCGGTCCTTGAACTTGTTGGCCGTCAGCCCGGTGATGTAGACCATCTGCTTGGCGCGCATCCCCTTGAGGATGCCGCGGATGTGGCGCTGCATCATCATGAAGACGATCTCGACGTCGCAGCCCTGGCGGTCGAGCTGACGGGCCTTCCGCGCGATCCGGGCGCCCCGCGCCTCGCCCCAGACCGCGTTCGCGATGCGGACCTTGGTGCGGCCGCTGGCGGTGTTGGTGGCACCGAGGCACTGCACCTTGTTGAGCACGCTCAGCGCCGGGTCGACCTCCCGCTTGTGGGGGGCGAACATCGTGGTGATGTTGCCGGTGGTGAACCTCAGCGCCGGGAAGTTGCGGTCCTGGGTCGCCTGGTCCCACATGTGCATCCAGCCGTCGTAGAGCGCCTGGTTCTCGGTGACCGTGGTCCAGTCGTTGAACTGCTGGACGGCGGCCGCGCCGGTGAAGTTGCCGGAGCCCTGCATCACGATCCAGTTGCTCGCGCCCGAGTGGTCGACCAGCATCAGCTTGGAGTGCATCGAGCCCTTCTTGCCGCGGCAGGTCTGCTTGCACGTGCGGATCCAGCTCTTCAGCTCCGCCGGCCGGTCCGCGTCGCCGCGGGCGAAGGCGCGCATCATCATCGGGTACGAGCGGGCCAGGTTGCCGCCCTGGGAGCGGGCCAGCCCGCGAGACATGATGATCTGCACCGAGACGCCGCGCTCGTGGGCGGCGATGAACTTGCGCGCGAGGTACGGCGAGTCGAAGTTCCAGGTGATCACCCGGACCCGACCCCCGGCCGGGACGTTCTTGAGCGTCTTGACGATCTTGCGGTGGATCTTGCCCCGCTGCCCGTCGCGGAACGGGTGGTTGAAGGTGATGCCGGGCTTGACGACGTACGCCGGGTTCGGCTTGTTCGCGGCCGGGAGCCGGACGACCGCCGGGGTCGTGGGTGCGGCCTGGGCCGGGGCGAGGGTGCCGTGCCCGGCGACGAGCAGGGTCACCGCGACGAGCAGCGCCGACATCGACGCCACCAGCCTTCGGCCTCGTCTCCCGATCGACGCCGTCCCCCAGGCTGTCATCACGATCCTGCATCCCCCTACCTCAGCCGGCCTGACCCGACGGAGCCTACCCAACGGTTCGGTCGCTCGAACTCCGGACGCGGGATCGGCTTCGACCGGTGGCGTCCTGCGGGCCGTACGACGAGGGGACGCGGCCCGCCACGCTCGCGTCCGACGGCCGGGCGCGGTCGAGGCAGGCGAGCAGGAGGAGGAGCCCCAGTCCGGGCAGGAGGACCAGGGCTCCCGGCAGCGCTCCGGCCCAGGACATCAGGGTCGGGCCCACCCCCAAGGTGAGCACGCCCGCGGTCACGAAGACCGGCGAGGTGCGCGGCCGTCGGGGCGTGGCCGTCGGGATCCTCCGCGGGACCCACCGCTCCCGACCCATCAGCGCCGACGATGCCGGGACAGGATGCCCCCGCCCGCCAGCAGCAGGAGCAGGCCCAGGGCCAGCACCGGCCAGCCCACGGGGGAGCCCGTGTCGGGGAGTCCGCCACCGGACGTGGTCGCCTTGCCCGGCTTCCCCGGCCCGACCGGCTCGAGACGGACCGAGGAGCGAGCGCTGTCCACCCGGACGCCCCCGCCCGTCGACCCGCTCGCCGACGCGGTGTTGCGCAGGTCGGAGTCGAGGTCGGCGGCACTCACCCGGTAGCTCGCCGTGCACACCACCTGCTGCCCGGGGGCGAGCCCACCGGTGAGGTCGGGGCACCGCACGGCGCCCAGCTTCCCGGAACCGGAGAACCTCACCTCGTGCACCGCGACGTCACGCAGGGTCACGTTGCCGGTGTTGGTCACCACGAAGGAGTACTGGACGCGATCGCCGGCCCGGATCTTGCGGACGTCGGCACTCTTGACCAGCGTCAGGGACGGCTTCGGGTCGGCCGGCAGCTCGACTCCCGCCGGTGGCGACGTCACGGCCGGGCCGCGCGGGGGCGTTCCGGTCGCGGCCGCCGTGTTGCGCAGCCTGCCGGCATCGACGTCGGCCTGGGTCGGCACGTAGGTGGCCGTGCAGGTCATCGCCGCGCCCGGCGCCAGGGTCGTGCCCGGACAGCTGATGGCGGACAGCTTTCCCGACCCCGAGAACGCCGTCTCCGTCACGACGATCTCGCGCAGCCGCACCGTTCCGGTGTTGGTCACGACGAACGAGTAGGTCACCGTCTCGCCCGCGCGCAGCACCGTGCGGTCGGCCGTCTTGACCAGGGTCAGTGCGGCGGTGCCGGCCTCCTCGATCGTCACCGACGACGGCGGCGAGGTGACCGGCTCGCCCCTGGGCGGCGTACCGCTCGCGGTGGCGGTGTTGGTCAGCGCGCCGGCGTCGACGTCGTCCTGGGTCACCGTGTAGGTCGCCACGCAGGTGAGCTGCGCTCGCGGCGCGAGGTCGCCCGGCGGACACGTGATCGGCGACAGCTCGCCGGAGCCGGAGAATTCCTCCTCCTGGACGCGCACGTCGCGCAGCGTCACGTTGCCGGTGTTGGTGACGGCGAACGAGTAGGTCACCACCTGGCCGACCTCCAGGCCGGTGGCGTCGGAGCTCTTGACCAGGCTCAGTGCCGGCCGCGCCGGGATCGGCAGCGTCTCGGTGTCGGGCGGCGAGGCGACCGGTTCACCGTGGGGCGGGGTCGCGCCCGCCGTGGCGGTGTTGGTCAGCGACCCGGCATCGACGTCGGCCTGGGTCACCGTGTAGGTCGCCGTGCAGGTGACGGACGCACCCGGCGCCACCGGCTCCGTGGGACAGCTGATCGCCGACAGCGTGCCGCTGCCCGAGAAGTCGCCTTCGGCGATGGTCACCTCGCGCAACGTCACGTTGCCGGTGTTGGTGACCGCGAAGGAGTAGGTCAGCTCGGTTCCGGCCGCCACGTCCTGCGTCGGGGAGACCGACTTGTCCAGGGCGACCGCGGGCGCCTGGTCGGCGGGCAGCGACACCGACGAGGGCGGCGACACGACCGGCGCGTCGGCACCGGGCGGGGTGCCCGCGGCGGTCGCCGTGTTGTCGAGCGTGCCGGCGTCGACGTCGGCCTGGGTCACGGTGTAGGTCGCCGTGCACGTCGTCTGCGCCCGCGGCGCGAGGGTCGTGACCGGGCAGCTGATCGCCGAGAGCTCGCCCGAACCGGAGAACGAGGTGTCGCGCACGGCCAGGTCGCCCACGGTGACGTTGCCGGTGTTGGTGACCGCGAACGAGTAGGTGATCGTCTCGTTCGCGACCAGCTCGGTCGTGTCGGCCGACTTGACCATGGCGAGCGACGGGTCGGACACGACCGGCACGGCGGCGGCGTCGCGGTTCGACGCGACGTCGGCGCCACCCGGCGCCGTCCCGCCGGCGACGGCGGCGTTGGTGAGCCGGCCCCCGGCGTCGACGTCGGCCTGGGTCGTCTCGTAGGTCGCCGTGCACAGCACGGTCGCGCCGGGCGCCAGCCGCGGCCCCGGGTCGGCCGGCGGGTCGGTGGTGGTGCGGCAGGTCAGCGGACTCATCGTGCCGGACCCGCTGAACGCGACCTCGTCGACGTGCCAGTCGGCGATGGTGACGTTGCCGGAGTTGGTGAGCGCGAACGTGTAGGTGATCGTCTGCCCGGCCGCGGTGATCTCGTCGCGGTCGGCCGACTTGACCAGGTGGAGGCGCGGGTCCGGGTCCTGCGGTACGGCGGCCTCGGCGGGCCCCGAGCCGTACTCACCGCCCTGCGGGTCGCGCCCCCAGGCGTTGGCCGCGTTGTAGACCCGGCCCGCGTCGACGTCGGCCTGCTGGACGACATAGGTCGCCGTGCAGGTCATCTGCTGGCCCGGCGCGAGGGTGCTCGTCGGGCAGTCGATGTCGCTGAGGCGGCCGGCGCCGGTGAACTGGGTCTCGGTGACGTCGACGTCGCGCATGGTGGTGTTGCCGGCGTTGGTGACGACGAACGAGTAGCTCAGCGTCTCTCCCGCGGTGAGCCGGTCGTCGGGGGTCACCGACTTGGTCAACGTGAGAGCCGGGTTCTGGACGACGCCGACCGCGACGTCGTCGGGCGGCGAGGTGACCGGGTCGCCCTGGGGCGGAGTCGCGCCGGCCGTCGCGGTGTTGGTCAGGGGTACGTCGGCGTCGATGTCGGCCTGCGTGACGGTGTAGGTGGCCGTGCAGGTCGTCGAGGCGCCCGGGATGAGCGCGGCGGGCTCAGCTGGGCAGGCGATGGCCGACAGGTCGCCGGCGCCGCTCAGGTCGGTGTCGGAGACGGTGATCTCGCGCAGCGTCACGTTGCCGGTGTTGGTCACCACGAACGAGTAGTCGATCACCTCGCCCGCCCGGGTGACGACCTGGCGATCGGCGCGCTTGTCGATGCTCAGCCGCGGCGCGGGAGCCTCGGTGAGCCGGGCCCGGCCGGGGTCGGAGGTGACGGCCGGGCCGTTCGGCGGCGTGCCGCTCGCGGTCGCGGAGTTGTCGAGCGTGCCGCGATCGACGTCGGCCTGCTGGACGACGTAGGTCGCCGTGCAGGTCATCGACGCGTCCGGCGCGAGCGTGGTCTCCGGGCAGCTGATCGCCGACATCGGGCCGGCCCCGGTGAAGTCGCCCTCGGTGACGACGACATCGCGCAGCGTCACGTTGCCGGTGTTGGTGACGACGAAGGAGTAGCCCACGGTCTTGCCGACCGGTGCCAGCGTGCGGGTGTCGGCGGACTTGGCGATGGTGATCGCCGGCGCCGCCTCGATGTCGACCAGCGCGGTGCTCGGCGGCGAGACGACCGGCTCGTTGCCGGGGTCGCTCGCGGTGGCCCGAGCGGTGTTGGTCACGTCGTCGCCGCGGTCGATGTCGGCCTGGGTCAGCGTGTAGCGCACGAAGCAGGTCACCGAGCTCCCCGGCCGAAGCGAGGCCGCGGCGGGCGGGCAGTAGACGTCGGGCCGCGCACCCCGCCCCGAGAATGCCGTCTCGTCGACACCGACGTCGTGGACGGTGACGTTGCCGGTGTTGGTGATCTTGAACTGATAGCTGACCACCTCGCCGGCGCGCGTGGCCGCGACCGGCAGCGCGGTCTTGACCAGCTCGAGGCGCGGCGCGTTCTCGATCGGCTCACCGGTCGTGGACGGCGGCGAGGTGACCGGCCGGTCACTGGGGTCGGTGCCGGTCGCGACCGCGGTGTTGTCGACCTTGCCGGCATCGACGTCGGCCTGGGTCAGCGCGTACGTCGCCGTGCAGCTGAGCTGGCGTCCCGGCGCCAGCGGCCCGGTGGAGGGGCAGTCGATGGGCGAGAGCGTGCCGGTGCCGGTGAACTGCTGCTCGTCGATCGCGATGTCGTCGATGGTCACGTTGCCGCGGTTGGTGACCCAGAACGTGTAGGTGATCACGTCGCCGGCCGTCGGTACGCCGTCGGGGCCGAGGTCGATCCGGTCGACCTTCTCGAGGTCGAGCTCGGGGTCGGCCGGCACCCGGACCGTCGCCGAGGACTCCTCGGACCTGGCCGGCGCGCCGCCGGGCGTGGTCGCCCCCGCGGTCGCGGTGTTGACCAGCGCGACGCCCGCGTCGACATCGGCCTGGGTCACGGTGTAGGTCGCCGTGCAGGTGGTGGTGGCCCGCGGGGCCAGGCTCGTCACCGGGCACGTGGCGGGCGAGATCGTGCCGCTGCCGTTGAACGCCGACTCGTCGATGGTCAGGTCCCGCAGCGTCACGTTGCCGGTGTTGGTGACCCGGAACGAGTAGGTGATCACCTGGCCGGCACGCTGCGCCTCGGCGCGGTCGGCGGTCTTGACCAGCGTCATCCCCGGCAGCGGATCCTGGGGGACGCTCGCGTCGTCGGGCGGTGAGGTGACCGGGTCGCCGCCGGTGGTCGGCGTACCTGTCGCGGTCGCGGCGTTGGTGATCCGGCCCTTGTCGACGTCGGCCTGCTGGACGACGTACGTCGCCGTGCAGGTCACCGACGTGGTGGGCGCCACCTCGCCTTGCGGGCAGGAGACGGCGGAGACCTCGCCGGCCCCGTCGAAGGAGGTCTCGTCGACCCGGATGTCGCGCAGCGGGGTGTTGCCGGTGTTGGTCACCTCGAACGAGTAGGTGATCGTCTCCCCGGCCACCAGCTCGTTGCGGTCGGCGGTCTTCTCGATCGTCAGGGCCGGCCGGAGTGCTTCGTTGGCGAACGTGCACAGCGCGGCCACGCCGTCGTTGCCACCGTCGGGCATGACGAAGCTGCCCGTCGTACCGGTGCCGGAGGCGATCACCGCATCCCCGGCGTTCTGGTCGACGCAGGTCCAGCGACTGCGGTAGTCGGGCAGCCCCGAGCCGCTTCCCGTCTCGGTGATCGTGTAGCGGGTGCCGGTCAGCGCCATCACCGGGCCGGCCACCTGGGGCTGCACGCCGTCGGCGTCACCCGCCGTGGTCGCCGTGTTGGCCCGGCTGATCCCGCCGCCGGTGACCGAGAGGGTGACCTGGTCGCCGGCGTCCTTGCGGCCGCCGGGGAAGTCCTTGGCCACCTCGATCGTGTTGGGCGCTGCGCACGAGCCCAGGTCGCCGAGCCGGTTGGCCTCGGGCATCGGCGCGCTGTGCACCACGACGCCGGTGGTGGGATTGACCTGGAAGATGGTGGCCCGGCTCGCGACGTGGAGGTAGCCGGTGCCGGCGAAGGCGAGCCCCACGATCGGCTGCCCCGCGGTGGTCTGGACGCGGGCGAGCTCGGTCGGCCGGATCGTGAGGGGGGTGCCGACCCGGGTGGTGGGCAGGGCGTCCTTGATGACGTGGACGATGTTGTTGCCGTTGCTGTCGCCGGCCGACAGGTAGAGGTTGCCCTGGGCGTCGAAGGCCATGTCGCCGTTGCTCCCGCCCGGGATCGACCCGGTGGCGACCAGGCCGAGGTCGGTGTTGGTGGCCGGGTTGTAGCCGTAGAGCCGACCGACGCCCGCGGAGTCGATGCCGCCGTAGTAGTAGATCCCGGTCGCGGCGTTGAACGCTCCGTGCGTGTACTGCAGCCCGTTGGCGACCCGCAGCAGCCGGTAGGAGTCGGTGGCCCGGGTGTAGGTCGCGACGTAGCGCTGGTTGCCGTCGCTGGCGTTGGTGGTGGCCAGCACCGCGTAGACCGCGCCGCCGTCGCCGGAGACGCCCATCGCGTTGAAGCCGTAGGTCTGGTTGGACCAGTTCATCCGCCCCACCGGGTTCTGGGCGCCGCTGATCGTGTCGACCTGCCAGATCGTGTAGGGGTAGGGGATCTGGAGGCCGTAGACCTGGCTGCAGTCGAGTGCCGGCGCCGCGACCGCCCGCGGGGCGCTCGTCACGGCGACCACCACGAGGCCGACCAGGAGTACCGGCACGCAGGCGAGGAGCATCGCCGCGCGTCGTGTGAACCGAGACTTCGACATGCGTCCCCCCATCGAGCCTGCCGTCGAGCGCTGCACCGGGGCGACGATTCCGAGAACACCGGAGACGCCACCAGCATCGAGCGAGAACTCTTCGCAGATCGTCGACCGCCGCCGCGCAATCGACGTTCTGCGCAACCAGGCGGCTCTGGGCTTCGTTCAGCGTGCCGCCCGAGGCGAGATTGGAGCCGCGCCCCCGGATCCCCCCTTCCCCGGTGGCGGACGTCATCGCCGACGTCTCCGAAGCCATCTCATCGACTCATCGGGGATCACAGCCACATGCGGACCTCTCGCCCTGCCCGGCGAGCACACACCGGTGCGATCGCACTGGCCGTGCTCGTCGCCGTCGGGCTGCTCGCGCTGCCTGCCGCGGCCACGCCATCGCGCGGAGCCTCCTTCGTCACCACCGCCGCAGCGGCCGCCGCCGCGCCCGGCCCCTACTGCCAGCCCGGTCTCTACTACGCGCTGACCTTCCCCGGCACCATTCACCGGGCGCAGATGACCGGCAGCCCCCCGGTGCCGCCTGCGGCGCTCACGACCGTCGGCGCGCTCGGCGTCACCACGCCGATCGACAACGGCCCCCAGCAACCGACCACCAGCGCCTACGGCGCCGCCAACGCGCTCGGGGTGGCGCCCGACGGCACGTTCTACGCCGTGCAGCCACGGGTGGTCCGCAGCACCGTCGCCGCGCAGGACCGGTGGCTGGTCGACGTCTACCGGATGGCGCCGGGCGCGACGAGTGGGACCCGCGTGGCCACCAACTACTGGTACGACACGGGGCGCTGGACCAGTGCCAGGGAGCAGAAGACGTTCAAGACCATCGGCGGCGCGGTGCACCCCCTCAACGGCGCCTACTACTTCATGAACGTCCAGGACCGGCCGGGTGACAGCCGGTTCCCGAGCGGCTGGGCGATCGACGTCTTCGAGTACAAGCCGGCCACCGGCGTCGGGCTGCGGGCGACGATCGCGCTGCCGGCCGGCGTCGTGGTCAGCAACGGCGCCATGAACGGCGACATCGACTTCGACGACCAGGGCAACTTCTACTTCCTGTTCTCCGGCAACGGCCGCTCCCAGCTGCTGTCCGTGACCCGCGAGCGCGGTGAGAGCGCCCCGACCAACGGTGACCCGATCTACCCGTCGGCGGTCTCCGAGACGATCGACACGCCGCCGAACATGTCCTACAACGGCATCGCCTTCGACTCCACCGGCGCGATCGTGGCCCAGGCCCTCGACCCGGACACCCAGGTCACGAGCCACCGCACCTTCGACCCCAACACGCTGCGGCCGATCTCGCCGCTGGTGCGGACCAATGTCACCTGGGGCTCCGACCTGGCCTCCTGCCAGTCCCCGGGCACCCTGCGGCTCGAGAAGGACGTCGTGGGCCGCGACCTGCCCGACGACCAGTTCCGGCTGAGCATCCACCGGATCACGAACGCGGGCGAGACCACCGCCGCGACCGCCACGACGACCGGTACGGCGACCGGTGTCCAGCCGGTCCTGGCCGGCCCGGTGCCGGGGTTCACCGGGGCGACCTACGAGCTGCGGGAGGCCTCCACCCGCGCCGGCGGCCTCGCTGACTACACCACGACCTGGCGCTGCGCGAACGCCGACACCGGGGCGACGTACTCGTCGGGGACGGGCGCCACGATCCGGATCACCTCGTTCCCCGCGAGCACCCGGCTCACCTGCCGCTTCACCAACACCCCCGTCGAGCGGCCGATCGCGCTCACCAAGTCCGTCGATCCCCGTGCCGGCACCGCGGTCTCCCCCGGCCAGCTGGTCACCTACACGCTGGGCTTCGACAACACCGCCGGGCGCCGGGCGGCACCCGTCGACCACACCGACGTGCTGACCGGCGTCCTCGACGACGCCGAGCTCGTCGACGGCTCGCTGACGCCGCAGGCCCCGCTCACCGCGACCCGCGCGGGCGACCGGATCCGGATCGGCGGCTCGGTGCCGGCCGGCCAGACACGGACGGTGACCTACCAGGTCCGCGTGAAGCGGGCCGTCGACCTCGGTGACCGGGTGCTGCGCAACCTGCTCGTGCCCGGCAACCCGACGAACCCGCCGTGCACGCCGGCCAACAACTGCACCGAGAACCCCGTCCAGGACGCTGCCTGGAGCGTGGGCAAGACCGCCGAGCCGGCGAGCGGCACCGAGGTGCAGCCCGGCTCCGTGGTGACCTACCTCGTCGACACCTCCGTCAGCCGGGGGGTCGTTCCCGACGTCGTGCTGACCGACGACCTGAGCGCCGTCCTCGACAGCGCGTCGTTCGTCGCGGGCTCCGCGACGCTGACCGTCGACGGCGGCGCTCCGATCGCGGTTCCCGACCCGAGCGGGACCACGCTGCGCACTGCCTCGTTCCGGTTGCGCGCGGGGCAGACCGCCCGGCTGCGCTACCAGGTGCGGGTCGACGACGACGCCTGGGCCCGCACGCTGCGCAATGTCGTCACCGGCGAGGGCGCCACGCCGCCCGAGCGGTGCGCCCCCGGGGCCGACCCCGCCGGCTGCACCACCGACCACCCCACGCCCGCGCCGACGATCGTCCTCCCGGCGACCGGCGGCGGTGGGGTCGCACAGCTGCGCCTTCTCGGGGCGCTGCTCCTGCTGACCGCCGCGGTCGGCACCGCCCTGCGTCGTCGAGCGCGTCGTGCCTGACCTCGCGGACGAATCCGCCTCACCCACCCGTCACACCATCCCGAGGAGTCATCCCGTGCCCACCTCTCTCCGCCGCGCGTTGAGCGCGGTCCTGCTGGCCCTGCTGGGCATCGGCGCGACCGGACTCGGCGGCTTCGGCACCGCCCAGGCGGCACCCGTCGTCGACATCGACCCGGACGCGACCGCCTCCCTGCACCTCCACAAGTTCGAGCAGCCCGACGACTTCGGCCCTCCGGCCAACGGGCTCGAGACCGACATGACCGGCCAGAAGCCGATCGCCGGCGTCGAGTTCACCGTGCAGCGGGTCTCGGGCATCGACCTGACCACCAACGCGGGCTGGCGCGAGGCGGCCGCCCTGACCGAGGAGCAGGCGGCGGCACGCGCCGAGACCCCGGGGCGCACCGGCACGACCGATGCCGCGGGCGACGTCGACTTCACCGACCTGCCGCTGGGCCTCTACCTGGTGACCGAGACCAGCTATCCGGCGGGCGTCACGCCGTCGAAGCCGTTCCTGGTGACACTGCCTCTGACCCACCCCACGGACCGGGACACCTGGCTCTACGACGTCCACGTCTACCCCAAGAACGCCGTCACCGGCGCCACCAAGACCGTCGAGGACAGCGACTCGGTCAAGCTCGGCGACGACGTGAGGTGGACCATCACCGCCGACATCCCCCGCGTGGCGGAGATCGACCTCTACCGCATCGTCGACCGGCTCGACGAGCGGCTCGACTACCGCTCCGCCACGGTGCGGCTCACCAACGACGCCGCGTTGACCGAGGGCACCGACTACACGATCACCCACGACGCCGCGACCAACACCGTCACCGTCGAGTTCACCGCCGCCGGTCGCGAGATCCTCGCCGCGAACGCGCCCGACGCCCAGGTCGAGGTGGTCCTCACCACCACCGCCAATGCCACGGGCACGATCACCAACGAGGCGATCGTCTACCCCAACGAGGCCAGCACCGAGCACCAGCCGGGCGAGCCCGGCGGACCCGTCGTCACGCCTCCGGTCGACAGCCGCTGGGGCGTGATCGTGATCGAGAAGGTCGCCGACAGCAGCAGCGGCGGCGCCGCCCTCGCCGCCGGGAACCCGCTCGCCGGCGCGGAGTTCCAGGTCTACGCCAGCGAGGCCGACGCTCGCGCCCAGCGCGACCCGATCGTCATCGACGGCGTCGACACCTGGACCACCGGTGCCGACGGCCGCGCGGTGATCAGCGGCCTGCGCTACTCCAGCTATGCCGACGGCCGAGCGCTCGAGATCGGCGACCCCGACTACCGCTCCTACTGGCTGGTCGAGACCAAGGCTCCCGACGGCTTCGAGCTCCTCGCCGAACCCGTCCAGGTCGACGTCACCAGCGCCGACCCCGCCACCGTCAGCATCACGATCGAGAACGTGCCCCACAACGCCGGCTTCGACCTCCCCCTGACCGGCGGCGCCGGCACGACGCTGATCACGGTCCTCGGCCTGCTCCTGCTCGCCGGCGGCGTCCTGTTCGCGGTGCTCCGTGGGCGCCGTCGTACGCACGCGGAGGCCTGACCCGTCGTGTCCGTGCGGATCCCACCGGCCCGCGCCCGCCGACGGCGCGCGCGGGTCCGGTGGGACCTCCTCGTGGTCCTGGTGGTGGTGTGGAGCGGCCTGGGCCTGCTGCTCCTGCCCGCCGCCGCCACCTGGTACGCCGACATCGGGCACCGCGCCGACGTCACCGGCTACGCCCGCGAGGTCGAGCAGATCCCGGCCGCGAAGCGGTCCGCCCTGCTCGCCGACGCGCGGCGCTACAACGCGACGCTCCCCCAGGGCCGGCTGCGTGACCCGTGGACGAGTACGGACACTGCCCCCGGGCTCGACCCGGGCAGCTACGAGAGGCAGCTCGCCATCGCCGACGCGAGCGGGGTGATCGGCCGGATCTCCTATCCCCGCCTCGACATCCGGCTGCCCGTCTACCACGGCACCGCCCCGGCGATCCTGCGCAAGGGCGCCGGCCACCTCTTCGGGTCCAGTCTCCCGGTGGGCGGCGCGGGCAGCCACTCCGTGCTCACCTCGCACTCCGGCTACACCCACAAGCTCTTCGACGACCTGCACCGGGCCCGCCGGGGCGACGTCTTCTCCGTCAACGTGCTCGACCGGACCTTCTACTACGAGGTCGACCTGATCGAGACGGTGCTGCCCGACCAGACCGAGTCGCTGCTGATCGAGCCGGGCAAGGATCTGCTCACGCTCGTGACCTGCACGCCGATCGGCGTCAACTCCCACCGGTTGCTGGTGCGCGGCCACCGGGTCGCCGCTCCGGCCGAGCCGCCGCCCGGGACCACGATCGTCGGTCCCGGCGCCGGTGGCAGCGCGATCGCCTTCCCGTGGTGGCTGGTCCTCCTCCTCGGCGGCGGCGGGGCGAGCACGGTGGCCGGGCACCGGCTGCTGAGGCCCCGCGCCGCCGACGACCGATGAGGGCGGCCCCGTCAGCGGGCGCGGCGCAGTGTCAAGGCAGCGAGCGGAACCGACGCCGCACTGAGGCCGACCCCGATCAGTGAGGTGATGGCCACGCCCGAGCCGAAGGCGTGCTGCGCGGCGACCATGAGCGCGTCGGCCATGCCCGCCGGCAGCTCACCGGTCACCTGGACGGCGCCGGCGAGGGTCTCCCGGGCGGCACCCGCCTGGGCCACGGAGAGGCCGTCGGGGACACGCAGCCGGTCGGAGTAGGTGGTGGTCAGGATGGTGCCGAGGATCGCGGTGCCGAGCACGGTGCCGACCTCGTACGCCGTCTCCGAGATCGCGGAGGCGGCGCCCGCACGCGCTTCCGGGACCGCCGAGACGATCAGGTCGTTGGAGACGGTCTCGGCGGCGCCGACGCCGGCGGCGAGGAGCACGAACGCGACCACGATGGTCCCGACCCCGACCGTCGTGGATCCGCCCGCGGCGCTGAGCGCCATCACCAGGTAGCCCGCCCCGGACGCGGCCAGCGCCACGCACACCACCACGACCGGGCGGACCCGCTTGACGAGGGGGACGACCGCCAACCCGGCGAGGATCATCGCGAGCACACCGGGCAGCAGCATCAGGCCGGCCCGCATCGGCGCGAACCCGTGGACCAGCTGGAGCTGCTGGGAGACGAAGAACAGGAACCCGATCAACGAGAACACCGACAGCAGGTTGACCAGCACCGCGCCGCTGAACGGGCCCGTCGCGAAGAGCCGGACGTCGATCATCGGGTGGGCCAGGCGCAGCTGGCGACGTACGAAGACGACGATGACCACCGAGCCCACGACCAGCGCGGTCGACCCCCAACCGGTGACACCGCCCTTGGCGACGGTCTTGATGCCGTAGACGATCGCCAGCATCGAGACGAGCACCAGGCCGGCGGACCACAGGTCCAGCGGATGGCCGTGGGGGTCACGGGACTCGGGCAGCACGAACGGCGCCAGGGCGAGGAACAGCACCAGCACCGGGACCGCCATCAAGAACACCGAACCCCACCAGAACTGCGCGAGCAGGAAGCCGCCGACGATGGGTCCGAGCGCCGACCCGGAGGCGAATCCGGCCGCCCAGACGGCGATGGCGGTGCGGCGCTGGGCGCGGTCGGTGAACAGGGCACGGATCAGGGACAGCGTCGAGGGCATCAGCATCGCACCGAAGACACCCAGGCCCGCGCGCGCGGCGACCAGCGCCTCCCCGGTGGGTGCGTAGGCGGCGACCACGGACATCGCCGCGAAGCCGACGCTTCCCAGCAGCAGCATCCGGCGACGGCCGTAGCGGTCGGCGAGCGCGCCCATCGGCACCAGCAGCCCGGCGAGGACCAGCGGGTAGACGTCGACCATCCACAGCACCTGGGTCGCGCCGGGCTCCAGCGCGAGCGAGATCTGGGGCAGCGCGAACGCCAGCACCGTGTTGTCGATCGACACCAGCAGCACCGGGAGCAGCAGGACGGCGAGCGCGGCCCACGGGCTCCTCACGGCACCGCGGTCCTCGATGGTGGCGCGAACGGCCTCCTGGTTCACCACTCCCCCTCGGGATATGCCGGTCGCCGCTGCCTGCGGCGAGCCCGACGATCTCAACGCAGTCCGCCGGGACGTCGCGCCATCGGAGCCCCGCTCCTGCGCAGAACGACGATTCGTCGCTCGCGGACGTGCGAGGTCCCCGAGCCCTCGCCCTGTGGCCGACGCGACGACGAACGGCGCGGTGGGGCTCGACCACAGAGCAAGGGCTCCCTCTGCGGACCCGGAGGCGTTGAGCGGGTCGGTGGAGGGCGCCGGGGACGAAGGCCTCCGCCACCCACCCGTCAGGCTCGGGGACGGCCCATCTCAGCACGGCGCGGTCGTCCTGCCCAGAACCCCCGCGCTCGTCTGCGCAATCCGACGACCAGGAATCTCGCGACCGTCAATCTGCGAAGTGATCGCCGCGCTCGGATGCGGGACACCGGCGCGGATGGCTTGGATCGCCCTGGATCGATCGCCCGCATCGATCGATGCATCGTCACGGAACGAGGGGCTCCGCAGTGTCGGTCGTGGATGGTTCTCGGGTCGCCGCCCCCGCCGTCGGCGGCCGGCGCGCGACCCGGCGTACCCCTCGCCTGGCGTTGCCGGTCCTCGACGCCGTCCTGATCCTGGCCGCCTGCGCCATCGCACTCGTCGGTCAGGCGAGCATCCCGATCTTCATCGCGACCTCGGCCGTCCGCGATCACATCGGCGTCTCGGGCCCGGCCATCGCGCTGGGCTGGCTCGTGGCGCTCCAGGTGACGGGCAGTCGCCAGCCCTCGGTCCTCGGCGCCGGCACCGAGGAGTTCAAGCGGCTGCTACGAGCCACCGCCGTCACGGCCGGCATCACGGGCATCGTGTGCTACCTGTTGAAGTACCAGCTCTCCCGTGGCTTCTTCCTCCTCGTCTTCGTCGTCGGAGGGCTGCTGCTCCTCCTCGGCCGGCTCGTCGCCCGGCGCGTCCTGCACGGGCTGCGGCGTCGGGGCCGGTTCCAGGTGCCGACCCTCATCGTCGGCACACCCTCCGGGATCGACGCGCTGGCCGCCCGGCTGCGCAAGGACGACGGACAGGGCTATGTCGTGACCGGCGGGCTGACGATCACCGACGACCGATCCGAGGAGACGCCGGGCGGCACGCCCGTGCTGGGTTCGGCCCACGACGTCGAGACGATCGCCGAGCTCGTCCGGCCCGCCTTGGTCGTCTTCGCCAAGGACGCCAACCGGATCCCCCGCCAGCTCAACCAGTGGATCTGGTCGCTCGAGCAGCGCCACATCGAGGTCGCCCTCGCACCTGACCTCGACGACATCGCCCAGGAACGGGTCACGATGCGACCGGTCGACGGAGCACCTCTGCTCCTCATCGAGCACTCCCGCTGGACCCAGGCCGGCCGCATCGGGAAGCGCGCGTTCGACCTCGGGGCCTCGGCGGCCCTGCTGCTGCTGGCCTCGCCCGTACTCGCCCTCGCCGCGCTGTGGATCCGGCTCCACGACCGCGGCCCGGTCCTGTTCAAGCACACGCGCGTCGGACGGCTCGGCAGCTCGTTCGACTGCTGGAAGCTGCGGACGATGGTGGTCGACGCCGCCGCGCTCGACGACTCCCTGCGGGCGAGCAGCGACCAGACGGCGCTGCTGTTCAAGCTCAAGGAGGATCCGCGGGTCACCCGCCCGGGCCGCTGGCTGCGGCGCTACTCGATCGATGAGCTCCCCCAGCTGGTCAACGTCCTCCGCGGCGAGATGAGCCTGGTCGGTCCCCGCCCCCAGGTCACCGACGAGGTGGAGCTCTACGACGACGACATGGCCCGCCGCCTGCTCGTCCGACCCGGCATCACCGGGCTGTGGCAGGTATCGGGCCGCAGCGACCTCTCGGCCGAGGAGGCCATGCGCCTCGACCTCTACTACGTCGACAACTGGTCGATGGTCCGCGACCTCGCCATCCTCGCCCACACGGCGAATGCCGTGCTCAGCTCGCGGGGTGCGTATTGAGCACCACCCACCTTCCGCGCCACCGGCGCGAGGCTCGGATGCTCGTCGCCACCCATCGTCCCGAGAGCGAGGTCCCCAGCGACGACTTCCACCTTCCCGTCCACGTCGGCCATGCCCTGGACCCCGTCGCGACCGGTCACCAGCCCGACGACGTCGGCGACAACATCTCCCACCTCAACCGGTCCTACTGCGAGCTGACCGCCCTGTACTGGGCCTGGAAGAACCTCGACAGCGACGTCGTCGGCCTCAGCCACTACCGCCGCTACTTCCGCGGATCGCACCCCGGCCCCGCGGGCAAGGGGATCCTGTCCCGGGACGAGGCCACGGCGCTGCTCGCGAGTCACGACCTCGTCCTGCCCCGGCCGCGCAACTACTACGTCGAGACGATCGAGTCCCACTACCGCAACGGACACCACGGTCGCGACCTCGACATCCTCCGCGACGTCGTCGCCGACCTCTCCGCCGCCTACCTGCCGGCGTACGACCGGGTCTTCGGCGGCCGCCGCCTCTCGCTCTACAACATGCTGCTCACCCGCCGCGACGTACTCGACGCCTACGCCGCCTGGCTCTTCCCCCTGCTGGCCGCGACCTCCGCGCGGATCGGCGACCAGGGCGAGCGCACCGACTACCAGCAGCGCACCGTCGGCTACCTCGGCGAGCGTCTCCTCAACGTCTGGGCCACCCACCACGGCACCGACCTGCGCATCGCCCACCGGTCGGTCGTCAACACCCAGGGCGAGCCCAGGCTCCGGAAGGCCGCGGGCCTCGTCCGCCGCAAGGTGGGCGCCTACGACCCCGCCTCACGGACCCGATGAGTGGGACGCCGTCGTCGACCGACCGCCAGGACACGCTGCATCGACGATCCGCGCACAGGTCACTCGCGGAACAGGTCCGGGCTCCGCGGCCGCTGCTAGCGTCCGACGCCGTGACCGAGTTCAAGACCCAGCAGGAGTCGTTCTGGGCCGGGGATTTCGGAAGCGAGTACATCTCACGCAACGTCGACGCGTCGTACCTCGCGGCCAACCTCGCCTTCTTCGCGCCGATCCTCGAGCGCACCGCAGGCGTCTCCTCGATCCTCGAGCTCGGCGCCAACGTAGGCATGAACCTGCGTGCCCTGCGCCAGCTCCTGCCGGCCGCCTCGCTCGCCGCGGTCGAGATCAACGCCACGGCGGCCGCGGAGCTTCGGTCCTGGGGCGAGGCGACCGTCCACGAAGGCAGCATCCTCAGCCACGTCCCGGACGAACCGGTCGACCTGTCCTTCACCAAGGGGGTGCTCATCCACATCGCCCCCGACCAGCTCCCCGCCGCCTACGACAGGCTCGTCGCCGCGAGCCGGCGCTACGTCCTGGTCGCCGAGTACTACAACCCCTCACCTGTCACGGTGTCCTACCGCGGACACGACGACCGTCTGTTCAAGCGCGACTTCGCCGGCGAGATCCTCGACCGCCACCCGGAGCTGTCCCTCCTCGACTACGGCTTCGTCTACCGACGGGACCGCAGCTTCCCTCAGGACGACATCACCTGGTTCCTGATGGAGCGTCCGTGCGGCTGAGCAGGAGATCGTGACGCCGACCGCGCCGACGAGCGAGCGTGGGCGGACGGACCGTGGGCTCTATCCTCTCGTCTTCGCCTGCCTCGGGGGCGCCGTCGCCTGCCTGTCCCTCCAGTCAACGCTTCTCCCGCTCGCGCTCGCGTTCCTTGCTCTCGGCGTGCTCGCGGTTCAGGACCTGCGAGTAGTCATGGTTCTCAGCTACCCCATCTACGCCCTGTTCGGGGCGCTCACCTCCGTCGCCGTCATCGAGCATGGCGCCTACGTCACCGAGCAGTTCCGCTACGGTTCGGCCAACGGAGCCACCGCCGCGCTGGCGGTCTACGCGATCTCCTTCGTCACCGCCGGCCATCTCGCGATCTCCAGCCTCAGCGGGCGTGGTGGACACGGCGCAGCCGTGACGGCCATGCGTCTGCGTCGCCTGATGATCGGCATCTGCCTCGGCTCGGCTGTCTTCTACGGCATCGCCATCACGATGGTCGGGACCGGCTTCGCCTATGTCGATCTCAGATTCGGATGGGCCCGCGCACTGCCCGGGCCGCTGGCCGTCGTCCACAACATGTTGGTGGGATTCCTCATCCCGGCTGCCTTCGCGATGGCCGGGATCTGCGCCACCATCCGGCGGCGGATCGACCGGGGGCTCGCCGTCCTGCTGCTGCCCGTGCTGTCGATGATCCTGATCGGCACGAAGTTCTCCGCCTTCAACATCCAGGTCACCATGGCCGTGACCGGTGTCGGCGTCGGTTGGCTGCTGACCGATCGGAAGCCGGCGCTCCGGGTGCGGCACTTCGGCTACGCGGTGCTCTTCGCGGCGATCATGTTCGCGAGCATCCTGATCGGCTACCGGGCAGCCGGCAGCGACGACCCGATGCGCTCGTTCGAGCAGCGGATCGCCCTGCAAGGGCATGTCTGGTGGGGCGTCTACGACCGGTACGACGGTGAGCCGGCAGTTCAGCTCAGCCGGCTCGTCGCGCCCAACACCCTCGACCGACCTGCCGGCCTGGACCTGCTGTCGTATCTCGTCAGCCCGCCCGAGTACGTGTACCAGCACATCAGCCAGGGGATTCACTTCACCACGGGCGGGGCGGCCGGCGTGCTCGCGGTCTTCGGGCTGCTTCCCGGGCTCGTCGTCTACGGTCTTCTCGGCGCGCTCTACGGACCGGTGATCCGATATCTCAGGCACACCCTCGAGGACGCCAGGCCGGCCTTCACCGTCGCGGGGCTGGTCATGCTGACCATCTGGTCGTATGCCACGCAGACAGGAGACTGGTCGATCTCCTATCAGTACCTGTCCCTGATCTGCTACGTCGCCGTCGGGACCTATCTGCTCACCCACCGACGCCGTTCCCACCTGTCGGCACGCCTCGCAGGCGAGGAACCCCTCCGCCGCGCTCGCGAAGGAGTTCGCCCACGTGCCGCCACGTCGTAGCCCTCACCTTCGCAGGCCCGCCGCTCTCGTCTTCTACGACCATCCCGAGAGGGAGCACGGCGCACTCACCGCCTTGTACGACGAGCTGGCCCCGACCTGGAATGTCGGCTTCCGCTCCATCCACTTCGAGACGGCGAGCGCCGCGCTCTGGGCCCTCCGGCACCGACCGCGGGTCATCGTGCTTCCCCAGTGCTACGGGCCGAGCCATCTCGAACGCATCCTGCCCGTCCTGGCCGCCGCACCGAGTGCGCAGGTGCTCATCACGCACGAAGAGCAGCTGACCATCCCGATCTTCCACGACTTCCTCTGGCCGTCCGACCCGGCGTCACTAGCCGTCCTGCGCGCATGCGGCCATGTCGTGTGGAACGACGACAGCGCACGGATCCTCGACGGGCAGGGCATCGGTGGCGACCAGATCTTCGTCTGCGGGCACCTGCGATCGGCCGTGCGAGATCATGCCCGGTCGCCCGAGAACAGGTCACGGCTCGCAACCCGGTGGGGCGTCGACCCCGCGAAGAAGTGGATCCTGTTCGCGGAGAACCGCACCGCGCTCCTCGCGATGAACGACCACGACCGAAGGGAGTTCACCGCCTCAGGTGTCTCCGACTCCGATCTGACGCAGCTCCTCGAGGAGGCGCGTGCCGGTGTCGACTCCTTGATGCACGACCTCGCCGAGCTCGGCCGGCTACGGCCCGACCTGCTCGACCATGTCGAGTTCATCTATCGCCCCCACCCGGGCAAGAACGTCGCCGTGGACCTTCCCGACTGGGCGCACAGCATCGGCGATGGCGACATCCACGACTGGCTCTCAGCGGCCGACGTCTACGCGACCCATCAGTCGACGTCGATCTTCGAGGCCGCGTTGTACGAGCTCCCGTGCTTTCGCGTCGGGCCGAGCACGCCCGCGTACACCATCCGGTCCCTCGCCGATATCCCCGTCGCCCACGAGGGAATCCGGACCGTGTTCGAGGCGGCCGGGACGCCGCGCGACGACCTGCTCAGGACCACGGAGGTCGCGCGTGTGGCGCGGGACACTCTCGGCGACCCCGGCCGGGTCATGGCGAACTACGTGCAGGCGTTCACCTCGATCTCCAAGCGATCGAGTCCCGCCCGGCTGCGAGGTCGCGGGTTCAGCGTCCTCCGAGGAGTTCTGCTGATGCCTCGACGGCTCTCCTATGAGCTCGCCTCCTGGCTCACCGTGCGCAGTGGCCTGATCCGACTGATCGGGTTCCCCCGATCGACGGCACGGGCGCTCTCCCAGGTGCCGTACGCCGGCTCGTGGAAGTGGCCGGGCACGTGACGAGGCGCCCGGTCACGCTGGGAAGCACCTTCGACCCACGACGCAACAGTCTCAACGTGCTTCGCCTGGCGATGGCCGCCGCCGTCGTCTACTCCCATGCCGATCCGCTTCGCGGGCTCGGACGCGAGCCGACGCTGTTCGGGACCAACATCGGCACCTGGGCGGTCATTGGCTTCTTCGTCGTCTCGGGTGCCCTCATCACGCGGAGCCGTCTCTCCCGCACGACGTGGGAGTACGGCCGTGACCGAGTCTTGCGGATCTTCCCCGCGTTCTTGTGGGTGACCGTTCTCATCGCGTTCGTGGCGTCGCCGCTGTCCCTGCTGCTGAACGGCGGTGACCGTGCGTGGAGCTGGCCGAGCGCCATCACCTACGTGGTGACGAACCTGCCGCTGGGAGGAGGCTTCGAGTTCCGGCAGGACTCCGTGGGAACGACTCTCGCGGGACTTCCGATCGAGGTGTGGAACGGCGCGACCTGGACGCTGATCTATGAAGCGCTCTGCTACGTAGCCATCGCCGTAGTCACGGCCGTCGTTCCCCGGCGCCTCCTGGTGGGGACGCTCTGCCTGGCCTGGCTCGCGATGGCCTCGGTGGCTCAGGTCGGCATGTGGATCACCCTGCCCAAGATGGCAACGGACCTCGGCACGATGGGCGGGGCGTTCTGCGTCGGTGCCATCTTCTGGCTGGAACGGGACCGGGTCCCGGCCGGTGGCAGTGCCGCCACGATAGCCGGCATCGTCTTCGCCTCGGCCGCTCTCCTCGGCTTCCCCTTCTCCGTGGCGCCGGTCGCACTCGCGATCGTGATCTTCTACCTGTCGTGGCGAATTCCGGTCGACCAGATCGGCGCACACGACCTGTCCTACGGGGTCTACGTCTGGGGCTGGCCGGTGCAGCAGCTGGTGATGCTGACCCTGGGCACCTCCTTGTGGCCCGCCGCCGACCTGGCCGTGGTCCTCGCGGCGACGACTCTCCTGGCGTGGGCCAGTGCCGTCGTGGTCGAGGAGCCTGCTCTCCGGCTAAAGCAGCCGCGGAGCCGCGGATCAGCACGATCGCCGGGTGCGACGAGCCAGTCGCCTTCCCAGCGTCAAGACCCGAAGCGGGCCGTGCCACCGCCGCCTGATGACGACGTAGAGGAGCCTGCGCGACAGCGGCGCCCCTTGCAGCGCCCCCAGCCGCCACAGCGGAAGGTCGACTGACAGCTCATCTCGAAAGGCGAGGTAGGCGTCCCGGCCGTGCATCCGGCGCGGAGCATCCGGGTGGGTGAACACCGCATTGATGGCATCCTTGATCAGCTCGACCTTGTAGAGCTGCCGCAACTCGGCCGACACCGTCGAGAATCCGTCGAGTCGCCGGCCGATCTCGACGTGCCCCGCCACGATTCGCTCGTCATAGCGTCGCGAGCCCGAGCCGGCCACCCCGTAGCGATAGTCCACGAACCTGCTGTGGGACACCGCGATCCGGTCGGTCGCGTGGAGGACGCGCAGCATCCACTCGGCGTCCTCCCGCTTGACGAGTGTCTCGTCGAACCACAGCCCGCTGCCCCGGAGGAAGTCGACACGGAAGACCTTCGCCCAGGTCACGGCCACGAGGAAGGAGGACGACTCTCGGCCGTGATTGAAGATCGCGAGCAGGTCGGCGACGACCGTTGCTGGATCCGGGCGCTCGGGGAAGCCGGTGAGGTCGTAGGCCTCGGTACCGGTCCCCGACGCGGCGAAGCCACCCGCGGAGGCCAGCAGCACGTCCACGTCCGGTGCCAGCCCGTGGAGCACGTCAGCCGCGGCGGAGGCGACGCGGTCGTCCGGATCGAGAATGGTGAGCCACTCCCCTCGCGCCGCCCTGAGCGCGGTGTTCCGGGCTCCGTTGAGTCCCCGGTTCTCCTGCCGCAGCAGCCGCACCCGCGGATCCGAGCTCGCGAGTCGGTCCACGCAGGCAACGACCTCGCGCCGGGTCGACCCGTCGTCCACGAGAACGACCTCGATGGGGAGTCGAAGTCGCAGAGCGGATCCGACCGCCTCCTCGATGAGCTCGGGGGCGACGTTGAACACCGGGACGGCGATCGTCAGCCGGGGGCGACCTCCGATCGGCGATGCGCGCTCCACCATCAGGCCGCCGCTCCTTCGTGGCTTCGGATCGAGTCACGCCACCGGCCGGACCGCCGGGCGGCGGCCACGGACTTGGCGGCCGCGAGCAGCACATAGGACGACGCCAGCGCGATGCACACCGCCCGGGCGCCCTCGACACCGAGGCCGCGGTCGAGGGCGGTGGCGAGCCCGACGAAGACGGCCAGACCGAGCGCCGCGCTGGCGAGGATGACCCGATCGCCGTCGAGGGCATAGAGCACGTAGTGCGGCACGAGGGAGAGGTTGAAGATCGCCGTCGCGCCCAGCACCCAGGGCAGCATCCAGATCTGCCGGGCGTAGGTCGCGTGACCGATGAACCCGAGGGCGAACGGCATCAGGACGGCCACCGCCCCGCACGTGGCCAGGACCACCACCAGTGTCTGGGCCAGCATCCGGCGGGCCTCTCGCCGCAGGCCACGGGGATCGCGCCGGGCGGCGTGCCGGACGAGCCGCGGGTAGGCGAACTGGTGAACTCCGGCGTACACGATGCTGGACATGCCGGCGGCGATCGCCATGAAGACCGAGTAGGCGGCGACGACGTCCAGGCCGGCCCACACCTTCAGGAGGTGGCGGTCCAGCGTCGCCAGCGCCCGCAGGCAGAGGGTGCCGGCCAGGAGCGGCGCCGCGATCCGCATGCCCCGCCGTATCCACGGCCAGTCGACCCGAGCCCGGCCGGCTCCGCGCAGCTCGCGGCGCACGAAGCCCGCCCCCAGGGCAGCCCCCACCAGGTTGCAGCCGAGCCAGCACGACAACACCGTGCTCAGGGTGCGCAGGTCGGGAGAGAGCGCGACGAGAGGCACCGCGGTCAGCGGCATCAGTCCCTGGCGGACGAAGATGGTCACGCTCGCCTGCAGTTGGCGGCCGGTCGCGATGAGCACCCGTTCGATCTCCATGCCGAGGTGCTCGCTCGGCACCAGCAGGAGCAACCAGGCGACGCCGGACCAGGCCAGCTGCCCGGTAATCAACGGAACGACGATCAGGGCAAGGGCGAGGGCGTACAGCACCGCCGCGAACGCGGCGTGCGAGCGGAGGAACGTCGGCCACCTCTCTCGCTCGCCGCGCAGCAGCTCGCGGGTCGAGTAGGTGTAGAAGTCGAACCCGAGCGGATAGATCAGGTAACCCACCGTGACGACGATCAGGCCGTACCTGCCGACATCCTCGACGCTGAGGAAGCGTGCCAGGACGATCGTCTGCGACGACCTCGCGGCGAGAGCCCCCAGCCGCAGGCCCACCGGTGCGATGCGCGCCGCCGTCCCCGGGGAGGTCGTGCCGGTCAGCTGCCCGCTCCTCTTCGACGAAACGCGAAGCGGCTGCCGAGACAGCGGCTCTTCGCCATGATTGTTCCTACGCTGCCGCCATGACTGCGCAGGACGAAGCTCGTGACCCCCGACCGCCCTTCGTGATCGCCGAGATCTCGGGCAACCACAACGGCAGCCTCGAACGGGCGCTCACCCTGGTGGACGCGATCGCGACGACCGGCGCCCGAGCGGTCAAGATCCAGACCTACACCGCCGACACGTTGACGCTCGACGCCGATCTCCCGCGGTTCCGGGTGCGCGCCGACCATGACCTGTGGGGCGGACGGACCCTGCATGACCTCTACGAGGAGGCGCACACGCCGTGGGAGTGGCATCGGCCGATCTTCGATCGGGCTCGGGACCACGGCCTGACGCCCTTCTCGACCCCCTTCGACCCGAGCAGCGTGGAGTTCCTCGAGTCCCTCGACGTCGAGCTCTACAAGACCGCGTCGGCGGAGATCGTCGACCTTCCCCTGTTCCGCGAGATCGGCCGCACGAGGAAGCCGATGATCATCTCGACGGGGATGGCGTCGTTGCGGGAGATCGAGGACGCGGTCGAGGCCGCTCGTGACGGCGGCTGTCCCGACATCACCCTGCTGGTCTGTACGGCGTCGTACCCGGCCGATCCGGCGGAGGCGCGGCTCGGGAACATCGAGGTGCTGCGGAAGGCGTTCGGGCTGCCGATCGGCCTCTCCGACCACACTCTCGGCCTCGGCACGGCGCTCGCCGCGGTCGCGCTCGGAGCCACGGTGATCGAGAAGCACGTCACGCTCCGCCGCGGCGACGGCGGCGTCGACGCCGCCTTCTCCGCCGAGCCCGAAGAGCTGCGACAGCTGGTCGCCGAGGCGCGGTCGGTTCAGGTCGCGGCCGCGAGCCCCGTCCAGTTCGGCCCGACGCCGGGCGAGCAGGCCGTCCTGGAGCTGCGCCGCTCGCTGTGCGTGGTCGCGGACGTGAAGGCGGGCGAGGCCGTGACCACCGCCAACGTGCGGTCGATCCGTCCCGCGGGCGGCCTGGCGCCCGCGGCCTTCGACCTGGTCGCCGGCCGTCGCTTCAGGCATGACGTCCCCCGTGGGACGGCGCTGACGTGGGACCTGATCTGACGGGCCACCGCGCGTACTGGCCGAAGCCTTGCGCGTCGGGCGGCGCGAACGGCAGGTAGCCCGCTCCCGCGAACAGGCCCCGGGAGGCCCGGTTGTCGTCGTGGATCGTCGCCAGGACCACCGGGACCCGACGCAGGGTCGCGACCAGCTGGGCGTGCGCGGCCTCCAGGATCGCACCGGCGCGGTGCTGTCCTCGGGCGTGCGGGGCCACGGTGATGGAGATCTCCCAGTGGTCGCCGAGCCGCTGGTCCCAGCGGACGACGGCGATCGGGTCGGGCGACAGCGCGAGCCACAGGTGTCGGTCGGGCCGCGTGAGCGTGTGACGTAGCCACTCCTGGTGCGTGTCGCGATCGACGGGCGCACTGGAGCGCGACCACTGCCGGGTCACCGGGTCGTTGCGCCACGCCAGGAGCAGGTCCGCGTCGTCGCGCGTCGCGTCGCGCAGACGCACGGCAGTGGAGGCGGTCGGCCGGTCCGCGACGACCCGACCCGCGCTCTCCCAGGCCGAAACGGTGCGCCAGGCGCCCCGGCCGTCGACCAGCTCGAAGGCCCGGTCCGCCGCGGTGCGGAGCGGCCCCGGGTCGTCGAGCACGCCCGACAGTGCCCTACGGACCCGACCGCTGCCCAGGTCCGCGGACCGCCCCAGCCCGATCGCCGCACCGGTCGCGACCACGGCCTCATAGCCCGGCTCCTGGTTGTCGCTCACGCACAGGACCCCCATCGGGACACCCAGATGGCACAGCTCCCACACCGAGGAGCCCGCCGCCGTCACCACCAGGTCCTGCTCGACCGCCAGCGCCGCGAGCTCGTCGGTGAACGGTACGACGGCGACCCGGTGCGGTCCGGCCGCGGCGCGAACGGCCTCGTGCTGTGCCTGCGGGGCCACCACGGTCACCTCCCGCCCCCGGACCGCCCCGGCGAGCTCGGTCACCACGCGGGCCGACAACCCCCACGCGTCGGTGCCGCCCATGACGACCAGCACCCGGCGTACGTCGGTGGGGGCGATCGGCACGCGGGGCCGCGCGAATCGGACGGCCGATCGCAGCGCGACGTAGTCCAACCCCGGCAGGACCCAGCGCGCCTCGGGCGGCTGCGTCGCGAGCCGCTGCTGCGCACCGAGGTTCGGGTCGATCACGAGGTCCGCGGGACGCCGGCCGTGGGGATGGTCCTGGGTGGCGCTGACCAGGCCTGCCGCCCATCGCTCCCGCGTCGGCGCCAGGTCGTAGCTGTCGATGTGGAGGACGTCCGGGGCCAGCTCGGCGACCAGCGAGACCGGACTCGACTCGAGACCGTCGGGCGCGAGGCGGTGGAGTCGATCGGGGTGGTGGCCGAACCGGAGGAGCGTGGCCGCCGCGGACTCGTCCCATCGACCACACCAGGACACCTCGTGGCCGCGTCGGCCGGCCTCCTCGGCGAGCGCGACGGAGCGCATGAGGTGGCCCATCCCTCGGCGGGCGCCGCCGTCGGCGTGGATCAGGATGCGCATCACTCGCCCGGCTCCCGCTGCTCGACGTGGGCGTTGAGGGCGGCCAGCTCGGGATGCCGGCGCAGCAGCTCGACCAGCTCGTCGCCCGACATCGCGGCGCCGCCGTGGTCCTCGATCAACGCGCGGATCAGGGCGAGGTCGTCAGCGGTGTCGAGCGTGAGCCGCAGGTTCGCCGCGTCGTCCGCACGGCGCATCGACCGCAGCCGCATCCGGCCCGACCCGTTGCCTCGCAGGTACGGCGTCACGTGCTCGCGATGTCCGGGGTCGGTGGCGTGGGTGTCGGCGTCGAAGAGCGCCTCCGCCCCGAACACCTCGAAGTCCAGGCCGCGCGGATAGGTCCGCTCGACGGTGTTGGACAGGTAGAGCCACGGGTCGCCCGCGGCGCGGAACAGCTCGACCGCCTCGGCCACCAGGTGACCGTCGATGAGGGGGCAGTCCGAGGTCACCCGGACCACGGCGTCCAGGTCGTAGGAGCGCGCCGCGACGGCATAGCGCCCGAGTACGTCGTGCTCGCTCCCGCGGACCACGCCCACGCCGCGCTGCGCCGCGAGGTCGGCGACCCGGTCGTCGGCCTGGTTCGTGGTGGTCGCGACGACCAGCACGTCCCCCACGCCGGCGAGCCGGCCCAGGTGGAGGTCGAGCAGCACGCGGCCGCCGACCTCGATCAGCACCTTGCCCGGTAGCCGGGTGCTGGTCATCCGTGCCTGCGTGACGACGCCGACCTTCATCGCAGGCTTTCCGACAGGACGTCGACGACCCGGTCGACCTGGGCATCGTCGAGCCCGGGGTGGATGGGCAACGACAGCTCCTCGGCGTAGAACTGCTCGGCCCGAGGGCAGCTGCCGCGCTGGTACCCGGCGCGCGCGTAGACGGGATGCCAGTAGACCGGGAGGTAGTTGACCTGGACGCCGATCCCGGCGGCCCGCATCCTCTCGAACACCTCCCGCCGGCGGCCGCCCAGGACGCGCACCGGGTACAGGTGCCAGACCGGGTCGACGCCCTCGCGCACGGCGGGAGTGCGGACGCCGTCGACGCCGGCCAGGCCCTCGGCGTACCGCGCGAAGATCTCGGCCCGGCGGCGCTTGAAGGTCGCCAGCCGGCGCAGCTGGGAGAGGCCCAACGCGGCGCCGAGGTCGGTCAGTCGATAGTTGAGCCCGAACTCGTGCACCTCCTGGTGCCACGGCCCCTCGTCGCGGATCTCGAACCGATCCGGATCACGCACCAGTCCGATGTTGTGGAGCTCCTGCGCCCGTCGCGCCAGCGCCGGGTCCTTGAACAGCGCCGCTCCCCCTTCACCGGTGGTGAGGTTCTTCGTCGGGAAGAAGGACATGGTGGTGATGTCGGCGAGGTCGCCGACCGGTCGCCCGCGGTCGGCACCGCCGACGGAGTGGGCGGCGTCGGCGAGGGTGAGCGCGCCGACGCTGTCGGCGACGGCCTGCAGCCGGTCGTAGTCCGCCGGCTGGCCGGCGTAGTCGACGGCGGCGAGCACCTTCGTGCGGCTGGTGACCACCGCGGCCGCGGCGTCCGGGTCGAGGAGGGCGGTCTCCGCGTCGACGTCGGCGAACTCGACCCGCGCCCCCAGGATCGACGCGGCGCTCGCCGTCGCCACGAAGGTCATCGGCGTGGTGACCACGACGTCGCCCGGCCCGACACCGGCGGCGGCATAGGCCACGTGCAGCGCCGCCGTCCCCGACGTCGCGCTCACGGCACGGTGTCCACCGGCGTGCGCGCCGAGAGCCCGCTCGAAGTCGGCGACGTAGGGACCCGTGGTCAGCCAGTCGCCACGCAGCACCTCCACCACGGCGGCGATGTCGTCGTCGTCGATGCACTGCCGGCCGTAGGGCAGCATCACGCGTCCGCCTTCAACACCGCGGCGATGTCGTCGACGGAGTACCACAGGTCGTTCTTGTCGGAGGCGCAGTGGAAGCCCTCGGGAACGGGCACGCCGTCGGCTCGGCGCCGGTAGCCCCAGCCGTCGGTCTCCGGCTCGAGCACGTAGTACCTGCCGTCCATGACCATGACCGCCCGACGGCCCTCCTCGACACTGATCATCTCCTCGTGCAGCTTCTCGCCGGGACGGAGTCCGATGTCGTGCATGGCCGCTCCGGGCGCGACGGCCTGGGCGAGGTCGACCACCCGGTGGGAGGGGATGTGGGGGACGACGAGCTCACCGCCCTGCATGAGATCGAAGGTGTCGACGACCATCTGGACGGCCTCGGGAAGCGTGATCAGGAAGCGGGTGCAGCGCAGGTCGGTGATGGGCAGCGACTCGCCTCGCGCCGCCATCGCCCGCCACTTCGGGATGATCGAGCCTCGCGACCCGGTCACGTTGCCGTAGCGGACGACGGCGAAGCGGGTGGGATAGGCCGCGGCGTAGCTGTTGCCGAGGACGAAGATCTTGTCGGCGGTCAGCTTGGTCGCGCCGTAGAGGTTGATCGGGCTCGACGCCTTGTCCGTCGACAGCGCCACCACCCGCTTCACCCCGGCGTCGATCGCGGCCTCGACGACGTTCTGGGACCCGGTGACGTTGGTCTTGATGAACTCGAACGGGTTGTACTCCCCCGTGTCGACCTGCTTGAGCGCCGCCGCGTGAACGACGTGGTCGACGCCGTGCATGGCTCGCAGCAGCCGCTGCCGGTCACGGACGTCGCCGAGGAACCAGCGCATCCGGGGGTCGTCGCCGAACAGCTGGCGGGCCTCGAACTGCTTGAGCTCGTCGCGCGAGTAGACGATCACCCGCTGGGGGTCGAGATGGGCCAGGGCATGGGCGATGAACGCCTTGCCGAAGGAGCCCGTGCCTCCGGTGACCAGGATGTTGGATCCCTCGAGCAGCGACATCGTCATTCCTCCGTCTGCGCGGGCACCTGGGGTGCGTACCCGTAGCCGTATCCGTAGCCGTATCCGTAGGACCCGCTCTTGGCCGGCACCTTGTTGAGGACCAGGCCGGCCAGCTGGGCATCGACCTGGGCGAGCCGGTCGATCGAGAGCCGGACCTGGTCACGCGTGACCTGTCCGTGGCTGAGGACGACGAGGGCGCCGTCCGACTTCGCGGCCAGCAGGGCGGCGTCGGTGACCGGCAGCAGCGGCGGGGCGTCGATCACGACGACGTCGTAGCTGTCGCGGGCCCGGGCGAGGAGGTCCTCCATCGCCCGCGACTGGAGCAGCTCGGCGGGATTGGGTGGCACCGGCCCCGCGCCGACGACGTGAAGTCCCGATGCGTCGTCGACGAGGACGACGTCGTCGAGCGCCAGCCTGCCGACCAGGACGTTGGTCAGCCCGACGGCATTGTCGAGTCCCAGCCGCTGGGCCGCCATGGGCCGACGCAGGTCGGCCTCGACCAGGAGCGTGCGCGATCCCCCTTGGGCCAGGCTGATCGCCAGGTTGACCGCCGTCGACGTCTTCCCCTCACCGGGCACGGCCGAGGTCACGACGAAGACCTTCCGGGCGCTGTCGACGTCGATGAACTGCAGGTTGGTCCGCAGCACGCGGAAGGCCTCCGCGCGCGGCGAGTGGGAGGCGATCTGGGTCAGCAGCGGCGACTTGGCCGTCGTCGCGTCGAACACGATCGTGCCGAGCGTCGGGGCATCGGTGAGCTCGGCGACGTCGTCGAGTGACTTCACCCGGGTGTCGAGGAGCTCGCGCACCACGGCCAGGGCGAAGCCCAGCAGCAGGCCGGCCACCAGTCCGAGAGCCAGGTTGCGGCTCGGCCGTGGGGACACCGCGGAGGTGGGGAGCGAGGCCGCGTCGACGATGGTCGCCTTGATGGGGGCCTGGGTCTGCCCGGCCGGCGTCTCCAGCTCACGGACGAGGTCGGTCAGCTGCTCGGCGTACGCCTGGGCGACCAGCTGGGCCTGGCGCGGATCCGGGCCGGTGACCGTGACCTCGAGGTTGACCGTCTCCAGCACCACCTGGGCGCTCACCGCCGCGGTCAGCACGGCCGGCGTCACCTCGATCCCGGTCTCCTCGATGACCCGTTGCGCCAGCTCGCGGCTGCTGATCAGGTCGGCGTACGACTTGACCCGCTGGGCGGAGAACTGGCCGCCCTGCAGCAGCTGGCCGTCATCGCTCTGCGAGGTGGTGACGAACAGCCGGGCCGTCGAGGCGTACTGCGGCGTCTGCACCGCCGTCAGCACTCCCGCCACCGCGGTCGTCACGACCGCGATGACCACGATCGACCGCCACCGCCGGCGCAGCACCTTGAGGTAGTCATGCAGGTCCACGGACAGCTCCCCCGGCAGTCGTCGGCACTCTTCTCACCATCACCCGGCACATGCGCTCTCCACGGCGCGAGCGCCGTTCTTCCTCTCGATCGTCGGTGTCACCTGGACCTGGGTCGGGCCGTCCTGACCGGGTCCGCTCTCCATCGCCCAGGCCAGGTCCACGCTCTGGCCCGGCGCGAGCTGGACGTAGGTCATCGCGACCGGGCGTCCGCCCTGGTCGGCCTCGATCACCTCTGACGGGACCCCGTTGAACTCGACGTCGGTGACCGAGCCGTCGGTGGGCCCGAAGACGCGCACCGCCATCAGCTGCGTCCCCGGGCGGGAGCCGTAGGCGCCGCCGCCGGTGACGTAGTCGGGCAGGGATCCCGCGTCGGGCGGGGCCACGGACCGGATCCGCGCCTTCGCGAGGTAGCGCTGGGTGGACCCCCGACAGGTCGTCGCGGTCACGTCGACGTCGTAGCGCAGGTAGTAGGACATCTTGGCGCCGGTCATGTCGTCGACCGTCACGCCGACCTGGGGGCTGCGGACCCGCGGATCGGTCACCAGCTCGCCGGCGATCGTGGTGCCGGCGAGCTGCTGCTGCACGGCCGCGTCGAAGGAGTGCACGAACACGCGCCGCTCCCGCACGGCGCGGGCGAGGGCACGCAGGATCGCGGTCGGGTCGTCGGCACCGGCGGTGAACCGGTCGAAGGTGGCGGCCGCGACCGCCGCGAAGAAGGCGTCCTGCGCGGCCGGGTCCGGCACCCGGAGGTAGGTGGCGTGCAAGAGCTGCTCGACCGCGTTGTCGCCGGTGATCTCGATGCCGTCGACCACGACCGGACCGGTCGCCTCCAGGAGGTAGCCGATCCCCACGGCGTCGAGCAGCACCACGCCGTCGACCGGTCGGCCGGGGAACCGCTGCTCCCACCGGGCTCGCAGCAGGTCCGCGGCCCGCGGGACGTCCGGCGTCATGGTGGCGTTGACGAAGTAGGTGCCGAGCACGTCGCCGTAGAGCGCGTCCTCGGCGGCGGTCAGGGGAAGCACCGGTTCCGCGGTCTTGCCCAGGGCCGCGCCCGCCACCTGGCGACCGAGCCGGAGCACACCGTCCGTCGCCTCCACGGAGCTGACGGCACCGGCCAGGCCGCCGGTGCTGCGGATCTCGGCGTTGTTCTCGAAGACGACCAGGTGGCGCCGGGCGCCCTGGTCGCCCAGCATCGCCGGCAGCACCCGGGCCGCTGTCTCGGCCGAGGCGAGCGCGTCGGAGGCGCGAGAGACCTGGTCGCGGAACCTGCGGAACCGCTGCTCGAGGCGGCCGACGAAGCCCGACGGATCGACCTGGGCGAGATCGTCGTCCGCGGAGCCGAACGCGACCCGGGCCTGGTGCACCGGCTCCGCGACGTCCGCGACCGCCTGCTGGTCGACGGCACCGCCCCGGGGCAGCAGCTGCTCGAAGCGGTCCGAGGCCGCCACCAGCGGCTCCACGCCGTCGTCGGCCAGGTCGGCGAGTACGACGCTCGTCGTGCGGACGCCGGCGGCGTCGTCGCCGACGAACGGGAGCCGGGTCAGCAGACCCCAGGTCGGGCCCGACGTGCGCTCGGCCGCCTGTCGGCTCGACGTGCGCAACCCGGCGACCTCACGCTCCATCGCGTCGCTGTCGCGGGCGACGACGGCGGACTGGATGCGCTCGGCGTGCCGGACGGCGTTCGCGAGGTCGGCGTTGACCTGCCAGGCCGTCCAACCGGCCCAGAGCAGTCCGAGCACGAGGATCGCTCCCGCCGCGAGCAGCACCGCTCGCGGGCCGCGCAGCCGCGACATCCGTCCACCTCCTGTCGTCCGGGCATGGGTGAGGGTCCCGGCCGGTGTGGCCCGGGACCCTCAACCTGAGTTCAGCTACGCGCGGAGCGCGTCACTTCACCTTGACCTTGAACTTCTTGGTGGTGTCCTTGAAGACGCCCGTGCCGTCGACGGTCGCGGTGCACTTCCACTTGCCCTTCTGCGCCAGCTTCGGGCCCTTGAACTTGCCGTTGGCCTGGATCGCACCGAGCTTGACCTTCTTGGTGCCGGCGCTCTTGCACACGACCTTGACCGTGCCCTGCGGCACGACGTTGCCGGTCGCGGTGACGACGACCTTGACCCTCTTGCCCTTCTTGATCGCCTTCTTCACGGGCGCGGCCTGGACGTCGACGGTGCCCGGATACGGCGCGGCCTGCGCCGGAGTGGTGGCTCCCACGAGTCCGAGCGTCATCAGTGCGGCGGCCAGCAGGCTCAGCACGATCTTCTTCATTGGGAGGCTCCCCCTCAAGCAGTTGTGGACAAAGCAGTGAGACCCCGTCCTGTGCGGAGCCGATGGCAAACGTGCCACAGGGCGGCGGGGGTCAGCGCGCTCGTTCGGGGCGGCGTTCGCAAATCGTCGAGCGGGGTCGCGGCCGGCTGCGGGAACGGCCGGAGCGGTCGCCGAAATGCGAACTGGCTCCGTATTTTTGCGCAGTTCTGGATCGCTCCGACGGAAAACCGACAGCGTGACCGAACGCCCACCTCCAGCGACACGCATCGACATCGAGGGCCTCGACGCCTGGACGGACGCCTGCGCCCAGGCCTACGTCCCGCTGCGGATCGACGCCATCGGGGAGGACTTCCGGGGGGCCATCCGCGAACGCGCCCTCGGCAGCCTCGGCATCACCCAGGTCGCCTCCACCCCGGTCACCGTGACCCGCACCGCTCGCTCGATCGCGAGCGACCCCCGTGACACGTTCATGCTCGGCATCTTCCTCCGGGGCGCCGGGACCATCGTCCAGGACGGCCGGGTGGCGACCTACACCGGAGCCGGCGGCTTCCTGATCGACGGCGACCGGCCCTACAGCATGCGCTACGAGCACCACAACGACCTGCTGGTGCTCCGGCTCCCGCGCCCACGGATCGGCCTGCGCGACCGCGACCTGCGCGAGCTGACCAGCGTCCACATCCCCCGGGACTCCAGCGGCCTCAACGTGCTGCGCCGCTATCTCGCCGGACTGGTCGCGATGAGGACGCCGCTGACGGACGTCGAGGAGCACCAGGAGGTCGCCGTCGAGCTGACCCAGGCCCTGCTCCACCCGATGGTCTACACCGAGCGGTCCCGCGCCCTGCTGAGCGGGGCAGCGATCCTGGCGAGCGCGCGCTGGTTCATCGAGCAGAACCACACGGATCCGCGGCTGACCGTCGACGACGTCGCCCGGCACTTCATGATCTCCCGGCGCTACCTGGAGATGCTGTTCACGAAGACCGACGGCGGCGGCCCCGCGACCTACCTGCGCCGCGTCCGGCTGAGCCGCGCCGCCACCCTGCTCGCGAGCCAGCCCCACCTGAAGATCCGGCAGGTCTCCGCTCAGGTCGGCTTCAGCGACATCAACACCTTCACCCGCGCCTTCAACCGGACCTACGAGGCCACCCCGAGCCGGTGGCGGCGGGTGCAGCTCGTCCAGCCCCAGCCGCGGCTGCCCCACCGCCCGCCGGACCTGCTGACCGACCTCGACCACCACGACTGGACGTCGCCGACCTTCCGCAGGTGACGACGGGGCCCGAGTCCGGATCAGGAGATATCAGGGAGTCTCGTGACCGGACCCGGGCCTCTCGCTCACCGCCCCCCAGGCAGCGAGCCGGCACGAGCGCTCGACGTCGACGCGTGCTGGCCGACCCGGACCCATCCGAGGAGGTCGAGATCGACAGCTGTTGTGGGGACGTCGCGTCGGAGCGTCGAGCGTTCGGCCGCGTCGTCCCGAAATCTAGGGAGCGCACGCGGGATGTCCACCTCCTCGCCGCGCATCCGTACGCGAATCGTCGACGCGCAGGTCTCCGTCGGCTGCGAATCGACGTTCTGCGAAGTGGCGTCGACGATAGGCGAATACCGCGACACGCTGTCACCTACACTTCCGGCCAGTTGGTTCTGGATCTTTGGGGGGATCGGATGACCGC
This sequence comes from Nocardioides nitrophenolicus, assembly GCF_016907515.1. NCBI lineage: Bacteria > Bacillati > Actinomycetota > Actinomycetes > Propionibacteriales > Nocardioidaceae > Nocardioides > Nocardioides nitrophenolicus. Next base: position 3,819,280 of record NZ_JAFBBY010000001.1, on the reverse strand, counting down.
GACCAGCCGACATGTCGTCACCGAGATCGACGAGTGGGTCAGCCGCTGCAGCTCTGCCTACGTACCGCTGCGGGTGGATGTCGCCAAGCCCGCGTTCCGCGGTGCGATCCGCGAGCGGTCGATCGGCGACCTGAGCGTCTGCCAGGTCGCGGCGACCTCGTCGGTCGTCAGCCGCACCGCCGCCCACGCCTCCGCCGATCCCCGCGAGTCGCTGATGTTCACCGGGGCCCTCGCCGGGACCACGGTCGTCGTACAGAACGGCCGGGTCAGCGAGCTCGGCGCCGGCGGCTTCTACCTGATCGCCAGCGACCTGCCCTACGGCCTGCGGATCCCACGCCACAACGACCTCGCCAGCCTGCGCATCCCGGTTTCGGCGCTGCAGCTGCGCCCCGACGAGCTCGGCGTCCTCGGCGGCGCCACCCTGCACGGCGGTGTCGAGCAGGCCCGGATCCTCGTGTGCCGGATCAGGGAGCTGGCCGCCGCGCCCGCCCCGGCCACGGCCGAGGACGAGCGGGTCACCGTCGAGCTGGCCCGGGCCGTCCTCCACGTGCTGCGCTACGGCGAGACCTCCCATCCGGTGCTCAGCGGACCCGCGATCCTGGCCAGCGCCCGGTGGTTCATCGACACCCACCACGCCCGGGCGAGCCTGACCATCGACGAGGTCGCCCAGCGGTTCGTGGTGTCCCGGCGCCACCTGGAGAGCCAGTTCGCCCGGACCGACACCACGCCCGCCGCCTACCTGCGCGAGGCCCGGCTCCGCCACGCGTGCGACCTGCTCTCCCAGGAGCCGTCGACCAGCGTCACCGCGATCGCCGCCCGGGCCGGCTTCTCCGACGTCAACACCTTCATCCGCTCGTTCCGCCGCGAGCACGGCGCCACTCCCGCGCAGTGGCGGCGCGACGACCGGACGCAGGAGCAGGACCCGGGGCTCGCGGCGACCGGGTGAGCCGCGCCGCCCCTCGGGTCGGCCGGTCGCTGGTGAGGGTCTCCCACGTCGGCGCCGTCGCGGCGTGTCCGGGTGGGGGATTCACCACGGGATGTAGGTGAATGACCACTTCTGTAGCGGAACCCCGCTACAGAACCACGGGTTCGCCTACATCCCGTGGTGAATACCCACCCGGATCAGGAAGCAGGGTCGACGACCCGACCCCGACGGCCGGGTGCACCTAGCCGATCGTCGCGGCGTCGATCACGAAGCGGTAGCGCACGTCGGAGGCGAGCACCCGCTCGTACGCCTCGTTGACCGCCTCCGCGGAGATCACCTCGATCTCGGAGCCGATCCGATGCTCGGCACAGAAGTCCAGCATCTCCTGGGTCTCCGCGATGCCGCCGATCATCGAGCCGGCGAGCGTGTGGCGGCCGTAGATCAGCGACATCGGCGCGACACTGAACGGGCGCGGCGGGGCGCCGACGTTGACGATCGCGCCGTCGACGGCGAGCAGCCGCAGGTAGGCGTTCGCGTCGAGGCTGACGCTCACCGTGTTGACGATCAGGTCGAACTCGCCGGCGAGCACCTCGAAGGTGGCCGGGTCGGAGGTCGCGTAGTAGCGGGCCGCGCCGAGCCGCTCGGCGTCCTCCTGCTTCTTCAGCGACTGCGACAGCACGGTGACCTCGGCTCCCATCGCGGCGGCGATCTTGACCGCGAGGTGCCCCAACCCGCCGAGGCCGAGGACGGCCACCTTGCGCCCCGGGCCGGCGCCCCAGCGCTTCAGTGGTGAGTACGTCGTGATCCCCGCGCACAGCAGCGGCGCCGCCGCCGCGGGGTCGAGGCTCTCGGGCACCGACAGCACGAAGTGCTCGTCGACGACCACGTGGGTGGAGTAGCCGCCCTGGGTGGTGCTGCCGTCGCGGTCGGTCGCGGCGTAGGTGCCGACGCTGCCGTTGAGACAGAACTGCTCGTCGCCACCCAGGCAGTTCACGCACGCGCGGCACGCGTTGACCAGGCAGCCGACGCCGACCCGCTCGCCGACGCGGTGGCGGGTCACCTCCGCGCCGACCTCGGCGACGATGCCGACGATCTCGTGGCCCGGCACCACCGGGAAGGGCTGCGGACCCCAGTCACCGCGGACGGTGTGGATGTCGGAGTGGCAGATGCCGGCGTACTCGATGGCGATGAGCACGTCGTGGGCACCGACCGCGCGGCGCTCGATCGCGGTCCGCTCGAGCGGGGCCTTGCTGGCCGGCGCGGCCCAGGCGGCCACGCGGGTGCGGTCGTAGGTCATGGTCTTCTCCTCGTCAGGGTTTCTTCTTGAGTGAGTCCGCGAGCGCCAGCGCGTCATCGGACAGGCGGCGCGCGCGGGCGTCGTCGCCGTCGGCCACGGCCTGCCAGTAGTCGATCTTGAGCTGCACGTAGCGACGGCGTACGGCGAGCTGCTCGGCCTCCGCCGCCAGCCGGTCCCGCTGCGCCGCGAGCAGCTCGATCTGCTGTCCCGCCGCCGCCCGGCCCGCCGCTCCGTTCTCGACGTACTGGCGCATGTCGCTGATCGACAGCCCGGTCGCGTTGAGGCAGGCCACCCAGGTCAGCACGTCGAGGTCGCCCTCCGTGTAGACCCGGTGCCCGCTGCTCGCCGAGCGGCCGACGGGTGACACCACCCCGACCGACTCGTAGTAGCGCAGCGTGCTCGCCGGGAGCCCGGTCAGCGCCGCCGCCTCCTTGATCGAGAAGGTCCGGCCTGCGGTTCGCGTGCTCACTTCGTCGAGGCTAGGAACTTCGAGTACTTGAAGTCAAAGGTGGCGTGGGACACCCCGCACCGGAGGCCGGGCGCGGGTCAGGCGGGGTCGACCACGATCACGAGCAGCCGGCGCGGGCCGTGGACGCCCTCGACCCGGTCGAGCTCGATGTCGGAGGTCGCGCTGGGTCCGCTGATCCACGTCTGGGGGCGGTGGGGGTCGAGCAGCGCGAAGGCGTCGGGTACGTCGGGCACCACCTGGCCGGCGTCGACCACGCAGACGTGGTGGTCGGGGACGAGGGTGATCGCGCGGCGGCCCTGGTCGGGCTCGTGGTCGAGCACGATGGTGCCGGTCTCGGCGATGCCGACCCGGCAGCGGGTGACGACGGCGTCGACGGCGTCCAGCTCGGTCGCGGAGAGGCCGGTGTCGGCGATCGGGTCGGGAATGCCGGCGCGGACGTCGTCCGGCAGTCCCGCAGGCACGACCACCCGGGCACCGGCGGGGAGGGCGGCCGCGACCGCGGCGGTCAGGTCGTCGGGCGAGCAGCGCACCACGGTGGCGCGGTAGTCGGCGACCCGCTCGGCGAACAGCGCCACGAGGTCGCCGGGGGCGGCACCAGCACCAGCGCCGGCGGGCGCGACGACGGGGGCGTCCGGGAGGTCGCCCCCGACGTCGAGCAGCGCGGCGCGGACCCGGCCGAGGATCTCGGCGCGGGCGCTGTTGTCGGCACCGTTCTCGGCGCGGTTCACGGGCGCTCCCCTCCGTCGGTGCGTCGCCACCAGTCGCGGAACGACTCGGTCGGCGGGGCGGGCAGGTCGCGGGCGTCGGTCCAGGCCGAGCCGGGGCCGGGGAGCCGGCCGAGCGACGTACGCCCGCGGCGGCGGAGCAGGCGGCCGGCGAGCGAGGACAGCCGCTCGGCCCGGTCGAGGCGCCTCGCGTCGCCGAAGGCCCAGCCGGCACCGCGGAAGGCGACCGCCTCGGGCTTGGGGACGCGGTCCTCGCGGTGTCCGTCGACGACCTGGGAGCGCAGGTGGACCAGCACCTCGGGGATGTCGATGCGGACCGGGCAGGCCTCGAAGCAGGCGCCGCAGAGGGAGGAGGCGTAGGGCAGCGCGTCGGTCTGCGGGTCGCCGGTGCCGCGCAGCAGCGGGTTGAGGATCGCGCCGATCGGCCCCGGGTAGACCGAGCCGTAGGCGTGGCCGCCGGTGCGCTCGTAGACCGGGCAGACGTTGAGGCAGGCCGAGCAGCGGATGCAGCGCAGCGCCTGGCGGCCGACCTCGTCGGCGAGCGCGCGGGTGCGGCCGTTGTCGAGGAGCACGACGTGCACCTCCTGCGGGCCGTCGCCGGGCGTGATGCCGCTCCAGGTCGAGGTGTAGGGGTTCATCCGCTCGCCGGTGGAGGAGCGCGGCAGCAGCCGGAGCAGCGGGTCCAGCTCGGCCCAGGTGGGGACGACCTTCTCGATGCCGACGATGCTGACCAGGACCTCGGGCAGGGTCAGGCACATCCGCCCGTTGCCCTCCGACTCCACGACGACGAGGGTGCCGGTGTCGGCCACGGCGAAGTTGGCGCCGGAGACGGCCATCCGGGCGCGCAGGAACTTCTCGCGCAGGTGCTCGCGGGCCGCGCCCGCCAGCACCGCCGGCTCGTCGGTGAGGTCCGCGGGCGCGGGACGGCCCACCTCACCCATCCGCCGGGCGAAGATCTCGCGGATCTCGGCGCGGTTGCGGTGGATCGCCGGTACCAGGATGTGGCTCGGCAGGTCGCCGCCGAGCTGGACGATCAGCTCGGCGAGGTCGGTCTCCCAGGCGGCGATGCCGGCGGCCTCGAGCGCCTCGTTGAGGCCGATCTCCTGGGTGAGCATCGACTTGACCTTGACCACCTCGTCGACCTCGTGGGCGCGGGCCAGGCCGACGACGATCCGGTTCGCCTCCTCGGCGTCGCGGGCCCAGTGCACGACGGCGCCGTGGGCGGTCAGCGACTCCTCGAGTCGCACCAGCTGGGTGTCGAGCGCGAGCAGCGCCCGCTCCTTGACGGCCGCGCCGGCCAGGCGCAGCTCCTCCCAGTTGTCGACCTCGCCGACCACGGCGGCCCGCTTGCCGCGGATCACGCCGGTGGCGTGGGCCAGGTTGTGGCGCAGCTGGGTGTCGGCGAGCGCCGCGCGGGCGGCGGAGGGGAAGGCGGGCATGCCGACGAAGGTTCCGGTCATGCGGGCTGCTCCTCGGTGGAGGCGAGGATCTCGGCTAGGTGGAGCACCCGGACGCCGGCCCGCCCCCGCCCGAGCACGCCGCCGATGTGCATCAGGCAGGAGTTGTCGCCGGCGACCAGCACCTCGGCGCCGGTCTCCCGGACGTGGCGGGCCTTGTCGGAGCCCATCGCCACGGAGGTGTCGGCGTTCTTGAGGGCGAAGGTGCCGCCGAAGCCGCAGCACTCCTCCGCCTTCGGCAGGTCGACCAGCCGCAGGCCGCGGACCCGCTCGAGCAGCCGGCGCGGCCGGTCGCCGACGCCGAGCATCCGCAGGGAGTGGCAGGTGGGGTGGTAGGTCACCGAGTGGGGGAAGTAGGCGCCGACGTCGGTCACCCCGAGCACGTCGACGAGGAACTCGCTGAGCTCGTAGGTCCGGGGCGACGTCTCGGCGACCGCGGCCGCGAGCCCGGGGTCGCCGGAGCGCTCGGCGACCAGCCGGTGCTGGTGGCGCGCGGACCCGGCGCAGGAGCCGGACGGGGTCACGACGGCGTCGTAGCCCTCGAAGGCGCGGACGAAGGAGCGCACCGCGGGCACCGCCTCGTCGAGGTAGCCGGTGTTGACCATCGGCTGCCCGCAGCAGGTCTGCGCCTGGGGGAAGTCGACGTCGACGCCGAGCCGGCGCAGCAGGCGGACGACGGCCTGGCCCGTGCCGGGGAACATGGCGTCGTTGACGCAGGTGACCATCAGCGCGACCCGCATGCCGCCCACTCTCCCACCTCTTGGCTCTTGAAACGATTCATACCGTACCGCCGAAACGGCCCAACCGCGAGTCACGCGGTTGGGCCGTTCCGCCGTCGTGGCGCTCGGAGATCAGCGCCGCTTGACCTTGGCGGTCCTGGCGCTGGTCACCGTCGCGGTCTGGTGGCCCGGGAGGGACACCGTCACGCGCACGCTGATCCGCTTGCCGCTGAGCTTCGCGGCCAGCCGCAGCGAGCTCGCCGTCGCGCCCTTGACCGCCTTCTTGCCCGCGAACCACTGGTAGCTCACCGTGGCTCCGGCCGGCACCGCCAGGCTCGCCGTCAGCCGCTTGCCCACCCGGGCCTTGCCGGAGACGACCGGGGCGCCGAGGGCCAGCTCGGCCGCGGTCACCGGACCGACGGCGGCGGAGTCGGCGACCCCGCTCCCACCGGCCTTGCTGGCCGTGACCCGCACCGAGAGCCGGGTGCCCAGGTCCGCCACCCCGACGACGTACGTCGAGCCGGTCGCGCCCGGGATCGGCTTCCCGTCCCGCAGCCACTCGCGCGAGAGGTCCAGCCCCTTGGTGTTCCACGAGCCGTCGGTCGCGGTCAGGGTGGCGCCGTACTGCGCGAGCCCCGTCACCTGGGGAGCCACCACCGCGGCGATCTGGTCGACGTCGGCGAGGGTCACCGTGGTGCGGTGCACCGCCTCGGTGTTGCCGGCGAGGTCGGTCGAGGCGTACTCGACGACGTGGTCGCCGTAGCCCTCGACCTGGACCGGGCTGTCGTCCGCGCGCTGCCACGCGCCGCCGTCGATCCGGTAGCGGGTGGTGGCCACGCCGCTCAGCGCGTCCTCCGCGGTGAGCGCGAGCCGCGCCCGGTCGGACCCGTCCACGCCACTGCCCCGCTCCATCGTGAGGACCGTGGTGGGCGGCGTCAGGTCGATGCCGACCTTCAGGGTGCCGACCGGCGACCGGTTGCCCGCCGCGTCGGTGGCCCGGTAGGAGACGGTGTGCTCGCCCTCCGCGGCGATGCCGACCGGACCGGCGTAGGCCTGCCAGCCCGCGTCCTGGCCGACCTCGACGGCCGGCGCCGGGTCGCGACCGTCGGCGGCCGCCACCTCGACGGTGACCGGCGAGGCGTACCAGCCGCCCGTCCCCGGCACACCGCCGGTGACGGTGGCCGAGACGTCCGGCGCCCGCGTGTCGTCGCCCAGCGGCAGCACCCACATGTCGGCGATCGACGGGTCGAAGTAGCCGGAGGCGTCGAGCGGGTACTCGTACTTGATCCGCGCCGTCCCGTCGGCGGGCAGCACCGCCGGGTCGTCGACGAGCAGGTCGTAGACCTTGATCCCGGCGCCCGGCTCGCTGCGGGGCACCAGCTGGGTCTTCACCAGCACACCGTCGACGTAGACGTTGTACTTCTTGGTCCGCGCGCCGTCGTAGGTCTCCAGGTTGCGGATCACGAACGGCTCACCGGCCGGCACGCTCACCTCGACGGAGTACCAGGAGCCGGGGTAGGCCGAGTGCGCGTAGCGCCGGGTGTAGCCCGCCTCGCTGTTGGTGCCGCTGCTCGCCGAGGCCTGCAGCCCGTGCGCCTGCTCCGACGCCGAGGCGCCGAAGTCGACGTGGTCGACGGCCTGCGCCGTGGGCGGGTGGGGCAGGTCGACGGTCACGCTCGTCGCCTTGGACACCGTCGTCCGGCCGGCCTGCCGGACGTCGACCGTGAGGTCGACCTTCCCGCCGACCAGGTCGAGCGGCACCGCCACCGGCACCTTCGCGGTGACCGTCTCCCCGGCGGGGACCACCGTCTCGGCGGAGGGCACCGCCCGCCAGCCGGCGGGCAGGCCGCGCACCGCGGCGGACACCCGGGTGTCGCGGTCGCCGGCGTTGTGCACCGGAACGTCCAGGACGACCCGCTCGACCGGGTCCTCGCCGGTGGGCTCCGCCGTGATGTCGCCGATGCCGAGACCGGAGTCGACCCGGACCCAGTCCGCGGTGGCGTCGTCGACCGTGTAGTCGTGGCCGTCCAGGGTGAAGGAGACCTGCACCGTGGCGTCATGGCCTCCGGCGGCCGCGTTCGCCGGGACCCGCAGGGTCACCGGGAGCTCGGCGCTCGCGCCGGGTGCGAGGTCGGCGAGCGCGACGCTCGCCGGCGTCCAGCCGTCGACCTCGACGGTCGCGGTCAGGTCGGAGACCTCGGCGTCACCGTCGTTGGCGACGACGACGGCCCCGGTCACCTCGCTCCCCGCCGCCACCGGTGCGTCGACCGGCGGCAGGCTGACCGCCAGGCCGTTGGTCGACATCACCAGGCGGGCGAGCGCCTGCTCGACGGCGGCCAGACGACGGTCGACGTCGCCGCGGACGGGTCCGTCCACCTCGCTCCCTCCGAGCCAGGTGCGCAGGTCGCGGATCGCGTCGAGCGCGGTCACCAGGTGCTCGGCGACGGCATCGCCCTCGGCGGTGCGGGCCGCGAGCACCTCGTCCCGGGCCTCGTCGAGGCCCTCTGTCAGGTGCGTCCCGTCGGCGTCGGCCAGGTCACCGGCCGACACCGTGTCGCCGACGTGCTCGCGGGCGGCCGCGATCAGGTCGAGGACCGTCCCCAGGGGCGCGTCGGACGCGGTCACGGTGAAGTCGTAGCTGCCCGACCCGACGGTCACGACGACCTCGCCGTCGGCGCTGCTGACGTCCTGGACGCCCGTCACGTCGGGGAGGAGGTCACCGCCCTCGGTGACGGCCCAGGTGTTGGCCGCGGGCAGCACCACCTCGGCGGTGGTGTTGACAGGTACGTCGACCGCCAGGGTGAGGTCGTCTCCCTGCCGCTTCCAGTCGGTGGCGATGGTGCCGTAGACCGAGTCGTACTCGCCACGGGCGTCGCTCAGCGCGCCGTCCACGGCCGGGGCGACCCGGAACCTGCGATAGCCCGGCTCGAGCGGGCTGATCCCGCCGATATTCTGGTACATCCAGTCGCCGACCGCGCCGTAGGCGTAGTGGTTGAAGGAGTTCATGCCGACGTCGCCGAAGGAGCCGTCCGGGTTGATCGAGTTCCACCGCTCCCACATGGTCGTGGCGCCCATCGCGACCTCGTAGCCCCACGAGGGGTAGTCCTCGTGCAGAAGCAGCTCGTAGGCGAGGTCGTCGCGGTCGATCGAGGTCAGCGCGGGGAGCAGCCACGGCGTCCCGAGGAACCCGGTGGTCAGGTGGTTGTCGCTCGCGGCGAGCTTGGCCACGAACTTCGCGGCCACCGCGTCCCGCAGCTCGTCGGGCACCAGGTCCATGCCCAGCGCCATCGCGTAGCCGGTCTGGCTGTTGCCGGTGACGGTGCCGTCGGCCGCGACGAACTCCGCGCCGAACGCGGCCCGGACGTCGGCCGAGAGCTGCGCGAACCGCGCGGCGTCGGCGTCCTCGCCGATGGCCGCGGCCATCTCCGCGAGCATCCGGGCGTCCTCGGCGTAGTAGGCCGTGCCGAGCACGCCCACCGGGGTCGGGTCGTCGAGGTTGAGCCAGTCGTTCCAGTTGCCGCGCGCGGTGTCGATCAGGTCGGCACCCGCCCCGGCCTCGACCAGGTCGAGGTACTTGGTCATCAGCGCGTAGCTCTGGCGCACGATCGCGGTGTCGCCCTGCGCCTTGAAGACGGCGTACGGCACCGTGATGCCGGCGTCGGACCAGCCGAGCCCGGTGCCGAGGTCGATGCCCGGCGGGACCGGGGCGATGCCCGGCAGGTTGCCGTCGTCGTACGCCGCGTCGCTCAGGTCCGTCATCCACTTGGAGAGGAACGCCCGGGTGTCGCGCAGGTAGCTCGCGGTCGGGGCGAAGACGTTGATGTCACCGGTCCAGCCGAGTCGCTCGTCGCGGGCGGGGGTGTCGGTCGGGATCGAGACGAAGTTGCCGCGCTGGCCCCACGAGATGTTGCTGAGGAGCTGGTTGAGCATCGGGCTGGACGTCTCGAGGTCGCCGGTGGCCGGCAGGTCGGAGCCCCACACCACGCCGGTGACGTCGCTCGCGGCGGGCGGCGTGCTGGCGCCGGTGATCTCGACGTAGCGGAAGCCGTGCTGGGTCAACGCCGGCTCGTAGGTGACCGTGCCGCCGGCGCCGAAGGTGTAGTAGTCCGTCACCTTCGCGGCGCGCAGGTTGGCGGTGTAGAGAGTGCCGTCGGGGTTGAGCATCTCGCCGTAGCGGACCTTGACGGTGGTCCCGGGCTGGCCGGTCAGCACCATCCGCGCGACGCCGACCATGTTCTGGCCGAGGTCGTAGACGAAGGTCCCGGGCGTCGGCTCGGTGCGCTCGACGACGTCGAGCTCCTGGGTCGTGCGCACCGGCTCGTCGGGCTGGGGTACGACGAGCGCCGTCGCCGACTCGCGGGCAACCGCGGGCGTCCAGCCGCTGTCGTCGTAGCCGGGCTGGTCCCAGCCGGGCTGGGCCAGGCGGGCGTCGAAGGTCTCGCCGTCGATGTTGTCCGCCGCGAGGTACGGGCCGGCGTGGGTGGTCCAGCCGTCGCCCGAGTCGACCCACTGGCTGGTGCCGTCGGTGTAGTCGATGCGCAGCCGGGCGAGCAGCGAGAGCCGGTTGCCGTAGACGCCCGGTCCCCACATGCCGACCTTGCCGCCCCACCAGCCGTTGCCCATGGTGGCGCCCAGCCCGTTGTCACCCTCGCGGACCTGGTCGGTGACGTCGTAGGTCTGGTGCTGGAAGCGGGTGTTGTAGTCGGTCCAGCCCGGGGCCAGGTGCTGGTCGCCGACCGGCTCGCCGTTGAGCGTCAGCTCGTAGATGCCACGGGCGGTGGCGTAGATCCGGGCGCGCTCGATGGTCTTGCCGCTCTCGGTGGCGAAGTCGGTGCGCAGCAGCGGCAGGTTGTCGTCGGGCGAGCGCCAGAGGAACTCCTGGTTGCCCTTGACCTCCAGGCCGTCGCTCACCAGGGTGCCGCCCTTGAACGGGTTGCCGTCGGTGAAGTCGGTGTCGAGCAGCACGGTGCCGTTCTTGGCCTGCACGTGCACGGCGTGGACGGTGAACGCCTCGGTGCCCTCGGTCGCGACCGAGGTCCGGAAGCCGACGAAGCCCTGGGCGAAGTTCGTCCGGGTGCGGGAGTCGATCTGCTCGCCGTCGATCGAGGTGGTGATGGTGTTGCCGTCGACGGTCACGCTCATCCGGTGCTCACCGGTGCGCAGTTCGTCGGCGGTGATGATCGAGCTGATGTCGACGTCGCCGAGCGAGGCGTAGCTGCCGTTGATCTTGGTGTGCGGCCGGAACAGGGCCTGGTTGCCGACGGCCTTGACCTGCCACATGTAGCCGTTGTTGGTGTTCGCGCTGCGGATCATCGCCGCGAAGACCAGGTTGTCGAGGGTGAAGTCGAAGTCGGCCGTGTAGTCGGTCCACTTGGCGGCCTCGACGTCGGCGGGCGCGCCGACCCACTCCGCGTCGCCCCAGTCGCTCGCGTCCAGCAGGCCGGTCTCGAACCAGGTCGGGTCGCTCCACCCGCCGGCCTGGCCCGCGCCGTCCCACACCCGCACCCGCCAGCTGTAGCGGGTCTGCGAGGCGAGCGTCGGGCCGCCGTAGGCGATGTCGAGCTGGTCGTCGGAGTCGACCTTGCCGGACGACCAGACCTTCGCTCCCCCGTCGGCCTCCGACACCTCGAGCTCGTAGGCGCTCTGCACCGCGCCGCGGGCCGCGGACGTGGAGCGCCAGCCGAAGACCACGTCGTCGGCGCCGACGCCCAGCGGCGTGGTGCGGCCGTTGGTCTGCAGGCCGGTGACGGCGAGGCCGTCGTCGACGGCGGCCGGCGCTGCCACGGCGGGCGCGGTCCCGGCGAAGGGCGCTCCCGTCAGCATGCCGAGGGTGAGGGTGGCTGCCGCGACCGTGGAGGTCAGGAGCCGGCGGCGTGGGGTCATGGGGGGGTCCTCCTGGTTGAAACGTTGCAATCCGCAACCTAGAAGGGATGTGACCGTCGCCACAAGGCCGTTGTCCGGATCCGGACGGCCGACTTTGCTGGCCGGGTCGGCTCAGCCTGGACCCAGGCTTGGACATCGCGCGGACAGGTGACGTCTGCTGCCTGTCATGACACGCACGCTGACGGGGTGGGTGTCGTTCGATGGGCGAGCGAGCAGGTCTTCGCTCCGCGGTCTTGCCTCGGTCGCGATGTAACACGTTGTTCGCGGGGGTGGTGGGTGTGCGACCGCTGTAACACGTTGTCGGCTGCTCCTCATGACGCGCGTCGCCTGTAGCGGACCCGTACGGCCCCCATTGCGCGACGTCCCGGGTCCGGAAGGGCAGCGGACACCGTGTTACAGCGCGCCCCATCCGAGCCGCCGAGCGGCCCCTCCCCCGCACACCGTCGCCGTACGACGTCTCGAGACGCTCGCGTCGATCTCATCCGTTCGCGCGATCTCCCCGTTCAGATCAGGCCCAGCCGGACGGCGTGCACGACCGCCTCGATCGACGAGTCGACGCCGAGGTCGTCCGCGATGGTGCGGATCCGACGGCGCACCGTCCGGTCGGACATGCCGAGCCGGCGGCCGATGGCGTCGATGGTCAGCCCGTGCGCGAGCAGGCTCAGGATCTCGAGGTCGAGGTCGGTGGGCGCCCACTCCTCGTCCTCGCCGCCCGCTCGCCGCACGGCGACCATGTCACCCGACTCGTCGCTCGGCCGCGTCCCAGTCGAGCCCGTCGCGCGGCTCGAAGCGCCTGACGTCGTACGAGCGGCGGATCAGGTCGCGCATCGCCGGCAGGTCCGGCAGGTCGGCGCCCAGGGCCCGGCCCTGGACCAGTACGTTGCCGAGCGCGGCCGCCTCGACCGGTCCGGCGAGGACCGGCAGGCCGCAGGCGTCGGCGGTGAGCTGGCAGAGCACCTCGTTCTGGGAGCCGCCGCCGACCACGTGCACCACGGTGGGCGAGCTGCCGGCCAGTGCGGCGGCCGCGCGGACGTGGCGGCGGTACGCGACGGCGAGGCTGTCGACGATGGTGCGGGTGATCGCGACCGGCGAGTGCGGGACGACCTCGCCGGCCTCGGCCGCCAAGGTCGCGATCCGCTCCGGCATCGGGTCGGCGGCGGTGCTCGGGAAGAGCAGGCGCGGGTCGTTGATGTCGACCACCGTGCGCAGCGGCTCGAACTCGGCGGCGGCCGCGATCAGCGAGCGCAGCTCGACGTCCTGGTAGCGCCGCTCGGCCCACGAGCGCAGCGACTCCGAGAGGACCCACAGGCCCATCACGTTCTTCAGGAAGCGCACCGTGCCGTCGACGCCGATCTCGTTGGTGAAGTCGGCCCGGCGCGCCTCCTCGGTCAGCACCGGCTCGGTCAGCTCCAGGCCGACGAGCGACCAGGTGCCCGAGGAGATGTAGGCGAAGTCCCCACTCTCGGCGGGTACGCCGACCACCGCCGAGGCGGTGTCGTGGGAGCCCACCGCCACCACCGGCACCTCGGCCGGCACGCCGAGCTCGGCGGCGACCTCGGGCAGCAGCGGCCCGAGCAGCGAGCCGGGATCGCGCAGCGGCGGGAGGATCCCCCACGGCAGCCCGAGCTCGCGGCACAGGTCGACCGCCCAGGCGCCCGTGCGGACGTCGTAGAGCTGGGTGGTGGAGGCGTTGGTGCGCTCGGCGCCGACGGCGCCGGTGAGCCAGTAGCCGAGCAGGTCGGGCAGCAGCAGCAGGCTCTCGGCCGACTCCAGCGCGGCGCTGCCGCGGGCGGCCACCAGCTGGTAGAGCGTGTTGAACGGGAGCTGCTGGATGCCGGTGGTGCCGTAGAGCCGGGCCGCTCCGACCTCGGCGACGACCTTGTCGGCGACCCCGTCGACCCGGGCGTCGCGATGGCTGAAGACCTGGCCGAGCAGCTGGCCGTCACGGTCGAGCAGGCCGTGGTCGATCGCCCACGAGTCGATGCCGATCCCGTGCAGCGGCCCGGTCCGGGCCACCTCGCCGATCCCCTTGAGCACCTCGCGGTGGATGCCGAGCACGTCCCAGAACAGCGAGCCGCGGACCCGCACCGCTCCATTGGGGAAGCGGTGCAGCTCGTTGATCTCGACCCGCTCGTCGCCGATCCGGCCGGACATCACCCGCCCGGACGTGGCGCCGAGGTCGACCGCGGCGACCCGGACCGGGCCGCTCATCCGCGCGACCTCATCGCAGGAAGGCGGCCGCGACCCCGGCGTCGACCGGGATGTGCAGGCCGGTGGTGTGGGTGAGCTCGGGACCGCAGAGCACGAACACCGCGTTGGCGATGTGGTCGGGCAGCACCTCGCGCTTGAGGATCGTGCGCTGGGCGTAGAACTTGCCCAGGTCCTTCTCCTCGACGCCGTAGACCGCGGCCCGGTTGGCGCCCCAGCCGCTGGCGAAGATGCCGGAGCCCTGGACCACGCCGTCGGGGTTGACGCCGTTGACCTTGATCCCGTGCTCGCCGAGCTCGGCGGCCAGCAGCCGGACCTGGTGCGCCTGGTCCGCCTTCGCGGCGCCGTACGCGACATTGTTGGGGCCGGCGAAGATCGAGTTCTTGCTGGAGATGTAGACGATGTCGCCACCCAGCTGCTGCTCGATCATCACCTTCGCGGTCGCCTTCGCGACCAGGAAGGAGCCCTTCGCCATCACGTCGTGCTGGAGGTCCCAGTCGCGCTCGGTGGTCTCGAGCAGGGAGCGGGAGAGCGAGAGGCCGGCGTTGTTGACGACCAGGTCGATCCCGCCGAAGGCCAGCGCCGCGGCGTCGACGGCCGCCTGGACGGCCGCCTCGTCGCTGACGTCGACCTGGACGCCGACGGCGACGTCGGCGCCGCCCAGCTGGGCGGCGGCCTCCTGGGCCTTCTCCAGGCTGAGGTCCGCGATCACGACGCACGCGCCCTCGGCGGCGAGCTTCGCCGCGGTCGCCTTGCCGATCCCGGAGGCGGCGCCGGTGACGAACGCGACCCGGGTGGCGAGCGGCTTCGGCTTCGGCATCCGCTGGAGCTTGGCCTCCTCGAGCGCCCAGTACTCGATCCGGAACTTCTCCGCCTCGTCGATCGGCGCGTACGTCGAGAGCCCCTCGGCCCCGCGCATCACGTTGATCGCGTTGACGTAGAACTCCCCCGCCACGCGGGCGGTCTGCTTGTCCTTGCCGAAGCTGAACATCCCGACGCCGGGGATCAGCACGATGAGCGGGTCCTTGCCGCGGATCGCCGGCGAGTCCGCCACGGCGTTGCGGTCGTAGTAGCCCTGGTAGTCCTCGCGGTACGCCGCGGCCAGCTCGTGCAGCCGGGCGATGCTGTCCTCGACGCTCGCGGTCGGGGGCAGGTCGAGCACCAGCGGCTTCACCTTGGTGCGCAGGAAGTGGTCGGGGCAGGACGTGCCGAGCGCGGCCAGGCGCGGGTGCTCGCTGCTCGCGAGGAAGTCGAGGACCACCTCGGAGTCGGTGAAGTGGCCCACCATCGGACGGTCGGCGCTCGCGATGCCGCGGATCGTCGGGGCCAGCGCGGCGGCCCGGGCGCGCCGCTCGGCGTCCGGCAGGGCGGCGTACCCGTCGAGGGCGGGACCGAACGGCTCGGCCTTGGCGTGCTCGGCGATGTAGGCGGCGGCGGTGTCGATGATCCACAGCGAGTTGGCCTCGGCCTCCTCGCTGGTGTCGCCCCACGCGGTGATGCCGTGGCCGCCGAGGATGCAGCCGATGGCCTGCGGGTTCTTCTCCTTGATCTCGGCGATGTCGAGGCCGAGCTGGAAGCCCGGCCGGCGCCACGGCACCCAGACCACCTTGTCACCGAAGACGGTCGTGGTCAGCTCGGGGCCGTCGGCGGCGGTCGCGATCGCGATGCCGGAGTCGGGGTGGAGGTGGTCGACGTGCGCGGCGTCGACGAGGCCGTGCATGGCGGTGTCGATCGACGGCGCCGCACCACCCTTGCCGTGCAGGCAGTAGTCGAACGCGGCGACCATCTCGTCCTCGCGCTCCACGCCCGGGTAGACGTCGACCAGGCTGCGCATCCGGTCCAGGCGGAGCACCGCCAGGCCGGACTCGGTCAGCGTGCCGAGGTCGCCGCCGGATCCCTTGACCCAGAGCAGCTCCACCGGCTCGCCGGTCACCGGGTCGGTCTCAGTGCCCTTGGCCGAGGTGTTGCCACCCGCGTAGTTGGTGTTCTTGGGATCGGCGCCGAGGCGGTTGGAGCGCGCGATCAGGTCAGCTGCTGCGGGGTTGGTCATCGTCTCTCTCAGTTCCACGAAAGCTGGGTGCCGCCGACGCGGGCGGCCTCGATCTGCGCCTGGTAGCCGGACTCGGCGTACGCACGCATCGGGTCGGCCGGCAGCCCGCGCTCCTCGCGCCAGGCGGCGAGGTCGGCGCGGACGTCGGTGTAGAAGGCGTCCATCAGCACGCCGTTGGCGCCGAGCACGTCGCCGGCACTCTGGGCGGCGTCGAGCGCCGCCCGGTCGACGAGCAGCGCGCGGGCGGTCATCTCCTGCACGTTGAGGACCGAGCGGATCTGGCCGGGGATCTTGTCCTCGATGTTGTGGCACTGGTCGAGCATGAACGCGACCTCGCTGCGCCCGTCGGGGTTGGCCGGGCCGTAGCCACCGCCGCGGATCACCTCGACGAGGATCCGGAACAGCTGGAACGGGTCGGCCGCGCCGACGATCAGGTCGTCGTCGGCGTAGAAGCGCGAGTTGAAGTCGAAGGAGCCGAGCTTTCCGAGGCGCAGCAGCTGCATCACGATGAACTCGATGTTGGTGCCGGGGGCGTGGTGGCCGGTGTCGAGGCAGACCACCGCTCGCTCGCCGAGCGCGCTGACCTGGGCGTACGACGTACCCCAGTCCGGGACGTCGGTGTGGTAGAAGGCCGGCTCGAAGAACTTGTACTCCAGCACCAGGCGCTGCTCGGCGCTGAGCCGCTCGTAGATCGCGGCGAGAGACTCGGCGAGCCGGTCCTGCCGGCCGCGGAGGTCGGCCTGGCCGGGGTAGTTGCTGCCCTCGGCCAGCCAGATCTTCAGGTCGCGCGAGCCGGTGGCGTTCATGACGTCGATGCACTCGAAGTGGTGGTCGATCGCCTTCTGGCGGACCTTCGGGTCGACGTGGGTCAGGGCGCCGAGCTTGTAGTCGTCGTCCTGGAAGGTGTTGGAGTTGATCGTCCCCAGCGCGACGCCCTGCTCGGCGGCGTAGGCGCGCAGCGCCGCGTAGTCGTCGACCTTGTCCCACGGGATGTGCAGCGCGACCGTCGGCGCGAGGCCGGTCAGCCGGTGCACCATGGCGGCGTCGGCGATCTTCTCCTCGACCGAGCGCGGGGTCCCCGCGCTGCCGAAGACCTTGAAGCGGGTGCCGGAGTTGCCGAACGCCCAGGAGGGGAGCTCGATGGCCTGGCCCTCGAGCTGAGCCGCGATGGCGGCGAAGTCGGTCATGAGTGGTGGCTTTCTGCGCGTGCCGTGGTGAGCTGGTCGTCGAGGTTGAAGACCTCGTGGAGCAGGACGAAACCCTCGTCGGGCGCCCCGTCGAGCTGGGTGAAGTACGGCGCCATCTCGGCCTGCCACCGCGCGTTGACCTCGGTGGCGGCCATGGCGGCCTGAGCGGCGACCAGGTCGTCGGCCTCGACGTACCCGATCAGCAGCCCGTCGTCCCGCAGGAACAGGGAGTAGTCGCGCCAGCCGGTCTCCTCGAGCGCGGCGAGCATCTCGGGCCACACGGCCCGGTGGCGCTCGGCGTACTCGTCCATCCGGTCGGGACGGACCTGGAGGCTGAAGCAGTAGCGGGGCATGGTGGGCCCTCTCCCTGTTCCTGCGGTGGCGGGATCAGAAGTGGAACTGGTCGATGTTCTCGGCGTTGAACCGGAACGGGTCGCCGAGCAGGACGGTGCTGTCCTCGCCGACCGTGAACTCGCCCAGGTCGCCGGCCTCGAAGGTGTCACCCTGCTTGCCGGTGATGTCGCCGTCGGCCAGCGCCTTGCCGGCGTACGCCGAGAGGTAGCCGAGCTCCTCGGGGTTCCACAGCGCGAACTCCTTGACCGTGCCGTCCTTGACGTAGTCGCGCATCTGGTCCGGGGTGCCGAGACCGGTCAGCGCGACCTTGCCCTTGGCGGCCGAGGTCGACAGGTAGCGGGCGGCGGCGGAGATGCCGACGGTGGTCGGCGAGATGATGCCCTTGAGGTTCGGGTGGTCGGCGAGCAGCGCGGCGGTCTTGTCGAACGACGTCTGGTCGTCGTCGTCGCCGTAGACGGTGTCGACGAGCTTGATGTTCGGGTGGTTGGCCTGCAGGTCGGACTTGATCAGGTCGATCCACGCGTTCTGGTTGGTCGCGTTGGCGGCGGCCGACAGGATGGCGATCTCGCCGCTGTCGCCGATCTGCTCGGCGATCATGTCGACCTGGACCTTCGCGATGCCCTCGGCGGTGGCCTGGTTGATGAACAGGTCGCGGCACTCCGGGTCGGTGTCGGAGTCGAAGGTGACGACCTTGGTGCCGGCGTCGCGGGCGGCGTTGAGCGAGTCGCACAGCGCGGTCGGGTCGTTGGCCGAGATGACCAGCGCGTTGACGCCCTGGGCGGCCGCGGTGTCGATGTAGGAGACCTGCGCGTCGGGGCCCGCGGTGTCGGGACCGACCTCGGCGTACTTGCCGCCGAACTCCTCGACGGCCTTCTTGCCGCCGGCGTCGCTGGTCTCGAAGTAGGGGTTGCCGAGGTTCTTGGGCAGGAAGGTGACGGTGGTGGCGTCGCCCCCGCCGCCGCCCGAGCCGCCGTCGTCGTCGCTGCTGCCGCATGCGGCCAGGCCCAGGGTGGCGACCAGCGCCAGCGCTGCACCGGCAGCGAACCGCGTGGAGTGGATCCTCATTGAGCTACCTTTCGGGTGTGGTCGCCGTTGTCCGGCGTCTTCGTGGTGACCTCGGGGGACACCGCCCGCCGCGGAAGCAGAGCCCGGATGCGCGGCAGGAAGTTGGAGGCGATCACCGAGCCCACGAGCAGCAGGCCGATGATGATCTGGATGACCTCGGAGCCCTGCCCGTCGAGCTGGAGCGCCGAGTTGAGGACGGCGATGAGGAGCACGCCGGCGATCACGCCGTGCAGGGCCCCGCGGCCGCCGAAGATGGAGACGCCGCCGAGCAGCACGCCCGCGATCACCTTGAGCTCGAAGCCCGAGCCGGTGTCGGTCGCGACGGAGTTGGACTTCAGCGCGACGTACACGCCGGCGAGCGCGGCGACCGCGCCGCTGAGGGTGAACAGGATCAGCTTGGTGCGGGCGACGTTGACCCCGGAGAAGCGGGCCGCCTCGTCGCTCAGGCCGATCTCGAACACGCTGCGGCCGAAGCTGGTGAAGTGCAGCAGCAGGCCGAAGAGCACCGCCAGCACGATGATGACGAGCACGATGTTGGGGTACTGCGTGCTGCCGATCCGGTCGGTGGGCCAGGTACGCAGCGCGCCGGGGAAGCCGGAGATCCGCTTGTCCTGGATCAGTCCCTCGGCGAGGCCGCGGTAGAGCGCCAGGCTGCCGATGGTGACGGCGAGCGACGGCAGACCGACGTAGGCGACGAAGAAGCCGTTGAGCGCGCCGAGGAGGGCGCCGACGGCGATCGCGACCAGGGCGGCGGCGGGCACCGAGAGGTCGTGGTCGACGACGAGCACACCGGTCACGGCGGCGCTGGCGCCGAGCGTGCTCGCCACCGACAGGTCGATCTCGCCGGTGATGATGATGAGCGTCATCGGCAAGGCCATCAGCAGGATCGGCGCGTACTCCTTGAGCAGGTTGTAGACCGTCAGCGGGCCGTCGAAGTACTGCACGTTGCCGAGGGCGTACACGAACACCACGACCAGCGCCACGATCACGGCGGCCTCGCGGTTGAGCAGCAGCCGGGCGAGCGGGCCGCGGGAGTACGCCGGGTAGGTGCGGGTGGCCCGCTCGGCCTGCGGCGCGTCGGGAGTCAGGGTGGTCATGCGTGGTCCCTCGCTTCCACGAGCTGGCGGGTGCGGCGCAGGCTGAGCACGCGGTCGAGGACGATCGAGCCGATGATCAGCGCGCCGACGACGGCGCCCTGCCAGAACTCGCTGATGCCCAGGATCGGGAGCGCGCGGTTGATGGTGACGAGGAGGAAGGCGCCGATCGCGGCGCCCCAGACCGTGCCGCTGCCGCCGAAGATCGCGACCCCGCCGATGACGACGGCGGCGACGGCCTGCAGCTCGATGCCGGAGCCGGTGCCGGAGAACGCGGTCGCGTAGCGGGCGGCGGAGAACACTCCGGCGAGTCCGGCCAGCGCGCCGCAGAGGACGAAGGCGCCGAACACCCGGCGCGCGGCGGGCAGGCCGTAGAGGTCGGCGGCGTCGGGGTCGGAGCCGATCGCGTAGAGCTCACGGCCGCCGCGGGCGGTGTGGAGGTAGTAGCCCACGGCCGCGACGACGAGGACCGCGATGACGGTCAGCACCGGGATGGTCAGCACCTGCTGGGTACCGAGCTTCTCGAAGTGGGCCGGGTAGTCCTGCGCGTTCATCCGGTCGCTGCCGACCTCGTGGGTCAGCGCGCCGCGCAGGACGTACATCGTGCCGAGCGTGATCACCAGCGCCGGCACCTTGAACAGGGTGACGAGCAGCCCGTTGAGGGCGCCGATCACGGCACCGACGGCGAGCCCGGCCAGGAAGACGACGATGACCGGGGTGTCGGGGTTGGCGACGAAGATCTTGCCGGTGACGTACGCCGTGATGCCGAGCGTGGAGCCCACCGACAGGTCGACGTTGCGGGTGACCACGACGACCATCTGGCCGACCGCGAGCAGCAGCAGGATCGACGGCGCGAGCAGGGTGTCGCGCCAGCCGTCGGCGCTCAGCACGAACGAGCTGCGCCGGGTCGTGGCGAGCAGGAGCAGCAGAGCCAGCACGATGACGATGGCGAGCTCGCGGGAGCGGAGCACGGTGCGCACCGCCCGGGTGACCGCGCTCTCCTGGGAGGGGGCGAGGGTGGACGTGCTCATGCGGCCGGCTCCTTCGTCGCGGTCGTGGAGCGGGTGGCCGCGGCCATCACGTTCTCGGGGGTGGCCTCGGCGCGCGCGATGTCGGCGGTGATCCGACCCTCGCAGACGACGAGCACCCGGTCGGCCATGCCGAGCACCTCGGGCAGCTCGGAGGAGATCATCAGGATCGCGACGCCCTGACCGGCGAGGTCGGAGAGCAGGCGGTGCACCTCGGCCTTGGTGCCGACGTCGATGCCGCGGGTCGGCTCGTCGATGATGAGCAGCTTCGGGTCGGTGGCGAGCCACTTGGCGATGACGACCTTCTGCTGGTTGCCACCGCTCATGGTCGCCGCGCGCATGTCGAGGGCGCTGGTCTTGACCTCGAGCCGCGCGGCCCACGGCGCGCTCGCCCGGTTCTCGGCGCGCGCGGTCAGCAGGCCGGCCTTGGCGAGCCCGCCGCGGATCACCGAGGCGATGTTCTTGGCGACCGAGCCGTCGATGACCAGTCCCTGCTGGCGACGGTCCTCGGGGACGAAGGCCATGCCGGCCCGGATCGCGCGCCGGGGGTCGCGGCGCGGCACGGGACGGCCGGCGAGGGTGACCCGGCCGGCGTCGTACGCGTCGACGCCGAAGACCGCGCGGGCGATCTCGCTGCGGCCGGCGCCGACCAGTCCGGCCAGGCCGACGATCTCGCCGGCGCGGACCTGGAAGGAGATGTCGTGGAACTCGCCGCGCGCACTGAGGCCCTCGACGTCGAGGACGACCTCGCCGATCGGGGCCGGGGTCTTGGGGAACAGCTCGGCGACCTCGCGCCCGACCATCTTCGCGACGATCTCGGACTCGGTGGTCTCGGCGATCCGGGAGGTGGCGACGTAGGCGCCGTCGCGCATCACGGTGACCGTGTCGCACAGGTCGAAGACCTCGTCGAAGCGGTGCGAGATGAAGACCAGGGCCCGGCCCTCGTCGCGCAGGCTGCGGGCGACCGCGAAGAGCCGGGCCACCTCGTTGCCGCTGAGCGCCGCGGTCGGCTCGTCCATCACGAGCAGCTTCGCGTCGAGGGAGATCGCCTTGGCGATCTCGATCAGCTGCTGGTCGGCGATCGAGAGCCCGTTGGCGACCCGGCGCGGGTCGATGCTCACGCCGAGCCGGGCGAAGAGCGCCTCGGACTCGGCGTACATCCGGGGGCGGTCGATGCGCCGGCCGCCGCGCAGCGGGTGGCGGCCCATGAAGATGTTCTCGGCGACCGAGAGGTCGGGGAAGAGCGTCGGCTCCTGGTAGATCACCGCGACGCCGGCGGCCTTGGACTCGGCCGTCGAGGCGAAGTCGACCGGCCGGCCCTGGAGCTCGAACTCCCCCGCGTCGCGGCGGTGGACGCCCGCGACGATCTTGACCAGGGTCGACTTGCCGGCGCCGTTCTCGCCGACCAGCGCGTGGATCGAGCCGGGGTCCACCTCGAGCGTCCCCGAGCGCAGGGCGACGACCGCGCCGAACGACTTGGCGACACCCCGCAGCGCGAGCGTCGGGACGACGCCGGGCTCGGGCACGGCGCGCTCCTCGTGGTCGGACATCTCACTCCTCGTTCTCGGCATTCGACTATTGAAAGGTTTCAATAGCGAATGCCCCGACGCTAGGTGACGACGCTCACAGGCGTCAAGACATGACTCGCAACTTTCTTGAAACGAATCAATAATGAGACGTGCGGGCCGTCGGAGGTCCTAGGGTGAGGCCAACCCACCAGGAGGAAGCCGTTGAGCACGAGCGAGGTGCAGCGCAGCGTGTCCGTCAAGGACGTCGCCTCGGCCGCCGGAGTCTCGGTCGGCACCGTGTCCAACGTGCTCAACCGGCCCGAGAAGGTCTCCCCCGCCACCCTCGAGCACGTCCAGGAGGTGATCGCCGAGCTCGGCTTCGTGCGCAACGACGCCGCCCGCCAGCTGCGGGCCGGCACCAACCGGGCCGTCGGCATGGTCGTGCTCGACGTCCGCAACCCGTTCTTCACCGACGTCGCGCGCGGCGTCGAGCTCAGCCTCGGCGAGCACCGCCGCCCGCTCATCCTCGGCAGCTCCGGACAGGACGCGCAGCGCGAGTCGACCTATCTCGACCTGTTCGAGGAGCAGCGGGTCAGCGGCCTGCTGATCACCCCCGTCGGCAAGGTGCTCCCCCGGCTGCGCCGGCTGCGCGAGCGCGGTACGGCGGTCGTGGTGGTCGACCGGCGCACCGGAAGCCGGGAGTTCTCCTCCGTCGCCGTCGACGACCTGCGCGGCGGCCGGCTCGCCGCCCGGCACCTGCTCGACTCCGGGCGCCGGCGGCTCGCGCTGCTCGGCGGCCCCCGCGGCCTGAGCCAGGTCAAGCACCGCCTCCGCGGCGCCCAGGAGGCCGTCGACGCCGTCGCCGGCGCCCGGCTGGACTTCGTCGAGACCGCGACCATGGACGCCGCGGCCGGGCGTCAGGGTGCCGAGCAGCTGATGTCCGGCTCCCGCCGGCCCGACGCGATCTTCGCCGCCAACGACCTGATCGCCCTCGGCGTGCTCCAGGCCCTCACCCTCGCGGGGCTCCGGGTGCCCGACGACGTCGCCATCCTCGGCTACGACGACATCGACTTCGCCGCCTCCGCCGCCATCCCGCTCAGCTCGGTCCGTCAGCCGCGGGAGGAGATGGGAGCGGTGGCCACCGGGCTGCTGCTCGACGCCATCGCGGACCCCACCGCGCAGGTGCGCGACATCGTGCTCGAGCCGGAGCTCGTCGTACGCCGGTCGACGGGGGGCTGAGCGACACTCAGCGGAAGGCGGCCTCACCCGTCAGCGCGCGGCCGATGACCAGCTGGTGCACCTCGCTGGTGCCCTCGTAGGTCAGCACCGACTCGAGGTTGTTGGCGTGCCTCATGATCGGGTACTCCAGGGTGATCCCGGCGGCGCCGAGGATGGTGCGGCACTCCCGCGCGATCGCGATCGCCTCGCGCACGTTGTTGAGCTTGCCGAGGCTGACCTGGTCGGGGTGCAGCCGGCCGGCGTCCTTGAGCCGGCCCAGGTGCAGCGCGAGCAGCATCCCCTTGCCGAGCTCCAACGACATGTCGGCGAGCTTGGCCTGGGTGAGCTGGTAGGCCGCCAGCGGCTTGTCGAAGATCTCCCGGTCCTTCGCGTACGCGATGGCTGTGTCCAGGCAGTCGCGGGCCGCGCCGAGGGCGCCGAACACGATCCCGAACCGGGCCTCGTCGAGGCAGGAGAGCGGACCGCGCAGCCCGCGCACCTCCGGGAAGGCCGCCGAGTCGGGGAGGCGGACCCCGTCGAGCACCAGCTCGGAGGTGACCGACGCGCGCAGCGACATCTTCCTCTTGATCTCCGGCGCCGAGAAGCCCTCGGTCGACGTGGGGACGACGAAGCCGCGGATCCCCTCGTCGGTCTGCGCCCACACCACGGCGACGTCGGCGACCGAGCCGTTGGTGATCCACAGCTTGTTGCCACTCAGCACCCAGCCGTCGCCGTCGCGGACCGCGCGGGTGCGCATGCCGGCCGGGTTGGAGCCGAAGTCGGGCTCGGTGAGGCCGAAGCAGCCGATCGCCTCGCCGGCGGCCATCCGCGGCAGCCACTCCTCCTTGTGCTCCTCCGAGCCCCACTTCCAGATCGCGTACATCGCCAGCGAGCCCTGGACCGAGACCAGCGAGCGCAGGCCCGAGTCGGCGGCCTCGAGCTCCAGACACGCCAGCCCGTACGCCGTCGCGCTGGTCCCGGCGCAGCCGTAGCCCTCGAGGTGCATCCCGAGCACGCCCAGCTTGCCGAGGTCGCGCGCCAGCTCGCGGGCGGGGATCGTCGCGGACTCGTACCACTCGGCGAGGTGCGGCTTGATCCGCGCCTCCACGAAGGAGCGGACGGTGTCGCGCATCGCGATCTCCTCCTCGTCGAGCAGGTGGTCGATGCCGAAGAGGTCGAGCGGCGCCTGGGCCATGGAGGTCACTTCCTGTCGGGTCGAGCGGTTCAGAGGAATGCGGAGATGCCGGTCTCGGCCCGGCCGATGAGCAGCTTCTGGATCTGGCTGGTGCCTTCGTACAGGGTCATCACCCGAGCGTCGCGCATGTACTTCTGGACCGGGTACTCGTCGACGTACCCGTAGCCGCCGAGGGCCTGGATCGCCAGGTTCGCGGCCTTGACCGCGGCCTCGGACGCGAAGTACTTCGCCTTCGACGCCTCGGTGGCGAAGGGGATCCCGCGCTCGATCAGGTCGGCCGCGCGCCAGGTGAGCAGCCGGGCGGCGTCGGCGTCGACCGAGATCTCGGCGATCATGTCCTGGATCAGCTGGAAGGACGCGAGCGGG
Organism: Nocardioides nitrophenolicus; assembly: GCF_016907515.1. Taxonomy (NCBI): domain Bacteria; kingdom Bacillati; phylum Actinomycetota; class Actinomycetes; order Propionibacteriales; family Nocardioidaceae; genus Nocardioides; species Nocardioides nitrophenolicus. The sequence continues at coordinate 3,794,532 of NZ_JAFBBY010000001.1, read as the reverse complement.
CGGCCGAACTGCCGGCGCTCCTTGCTGTAGGACACCACGGCCTCGAGGCAGCCCTGGATGATGCCGACGCAGCCGGCGCCGACCGAGACCCGGCCCTTGTCGAGCGACTGCATGGCCAGCTTGAAGCCCTGCCCCTCCTCGCCGACGAGCGCCGAGGCGGGCACCCGCACCCGGTCGAAGCCGAGCTCCGCCGTCGCCTGGCCGCGCAGGCCGAGCTTGCCGTGGATCTCGGTGCGGGTGAACCCCGGGGCGTCGGTAGGCACCAGGAACGCCGACACGCCCCGCGGGCCGGGCTCCCCGGTCCGGGCGAAGACCAGGCACACATCGGCCCAGGTGCCGTTGGTGATGAAGATCTTGCTGCCGGTGATCAGGTAGTCGTCGCCGTCGCGGACCGCGCGGGTCTTGAGGTTGCCGGCGTCGGAGCCGGTGTCGGGCTCGGTGAGGCCGAAGCAGCCGAGCCTGGTGCCGGTCGCGATGCCGGGCAGCCACTCCTGCTTCTGCTCCTCGGTGCCGTGCTCGAGGACGATCTTGCCGAACAAGCCCATCGAGACCGACACGATGCCCCGCACCGCCGAGTCGGCGCGGCCGAGCTCCTCCATGCCGATGCAGTAGGTGATGTAGTCGCCGCCGATGCCGCCGTACTCCTCGGGGATGGTGAGGCCGAAGAAGCCGATCTCGCCCAGCTTGGGGATGATCGCGGTGTCGACCGACTCCCGGCGGTCCCACTCGGCGCGGTACGGCACCACCTCGTTGTCGAGGAACTCGCGGGCCAGCTTGCGGAAGCCGAGCTGGTCCTCGGTGAGGGTCAGGTCCATCAGTCGTCTCCCTGCTCGTGCTGCTGGTCGTAGGTGTAGAAGCCGCGGCCGGTCTTGCGGCCGAGGTGGCCCGCCTCCACGAGCGCCCGCACGGTCGCGGACGGGGCGTCGGCGGGGTCGCCGGTCTCGGCGTACCGAGCCTGCTTGGTGAGGAAGCCGATGTCGATCCCGGTGAGGTCCATCAGCTCGAAGGGGCCCATCGGGTAGCCGAGGGCGGTGCGGCAGGCGGTGTCGATCGCCTCGACGGAGGCGTAGCCGCCCTCGAGCAGCCGGATCGCCTCGTCGCGCACGGCGTTGACGATCCGGTTGGCGACGAACCCGGGGATCTCCTTCTCCAGGACGACGGGCAGCTTGCCGATCCGCTCCACGAAGCCGACGGCGGTGGCCAGGGTCTCGGGCGACGTCTCCGGACCGCTGACCACCTCGACGCACTTCATCACCAGCGCCGGGTTGAAGAAGTGCAGGTTGCAGAACCGGTCGGGGCGCGTGGTGGCCGCGGCCATCGCCGAGGGCACGAAGCTCGACGAGTTGCTGGCCAGGATGGTGCGCTCCGGACAGAGTCGGTCGAGCTCGGCGAACAGCTCGCGCTTCACGTCGAGCTTCTCGACGACCGCCTCGACGACGAGGTCGACGTCGGTCACCGCCGGCAGCTCGGTGGCGAAGTGGAGCCGCGCGAACGCCTCCCCCACCTCCTCCGGGGTACGCCGGCCCTTGACGATCTGGCGCGCCATCCGCTCGCGCAGCTCGCGCTCGGCCCGGGCCAGCGAGGCGACCTCGATGTCGTGGAGCGCGACCTGGTGCCCGGCCAGGGCGGCGACCAGCGCGATCTGGGCGCCCATCGCGCCGGACCCGACCACCAGCACCCGCTGCGTGCCGCTCATCGCGCGCTCCAGCTCGGCGTGCGCTTGGCGAGGAATGCCTCGGCGCCCTCGCGCTTGTCATCGGTCGTGTAGAGCAGCGCCTGTGCCAGCCGCTCGACGACCAGCCCGGTGCGCTGGTCGGCGTCCATGCCGGAGCGGATGACCAGGGTGGCCAGCCGGACGGCGAGCGGACCCTTCGCGAGGATCGTCCGCGCGACCTCGCGCGCGGTGTCGAGCAGGGCGTCGGGCTCCGCGACCCGGGTCACCAGCCCCGCGGCCAGCGCCTCCGCGGCGGTGAGCATCCGCCCGGTCAGCACCAGGTCGATCGCCAGCCCGGTCCCGACCAGCCGGGCCATCCGCTGGGTGCCGCCGGCGCCCGGCAGCACCGAGAGGTTGGTCTCCGGCAGGCCGAACCGGGCGGAGGTGGCGGCGATCCGGAGGTCGCAGGCCATCGCGAGCTCGCAGCCGCCGCCGAGGGCGTAGCCGTTGACGGCGGCGATGGTCGGCTTCGGGTAGGCCTCCACCTCGTCGTACAGGCGCTGCATGTCGGACGCGAGCCCGGTGTGCAGGTCGTAGTCGCGCAGCTGGGCGATGTCGGCGCCCGCGACGAAAGCCCGGTCGCCGGCGCCGGTGAGCACCAGCGCACCGACGGCGTCGTCGTCGCGGAAGGCGTCGAGCACCCGGCGCAGGTCGTCCTGCACCTGGCGGCTGATCGCGTTGCGCACCTCCGGCCGGTTGATCGTCACCAGCGCGACGCCGTCGGCGACGTCCACCAGCAGGGTCTCGAGCTCCATCACGCCTCCTCCGGGAGCAGGGCGACGCCCTGCCCCACTCCGATGCACATCGTCGCAAGTGCCCGTCGCACGCTCACGAGCCGGCCATCCGGTCGCGGAGCTGGAACTTCTGGATCTTGCCGCTCGGCGTGCGGGGCAGGTCCTCGAGGACGACGAGCCGCTCGGGCCAATACTGCTTGGCCACGCCCCGTCCGGCCAGGAAGCGCTGCAGGTCCTCGAAGCTCAGCTCCGTCCCCGGCCTGAGGACCACGCACGCGCAGGCCCGCTCCTGCAGCCGCGGGTCCGGCGTGGCCACGATCGCCACCGCGTCGACCGCGGGATGCTCGTAGAGCGCGTTCTCGACATAGGCGACCGGGATGTTCTCGCCACCGCGGATGATGACGTCCTTGGTGCGACCGGAGATGCGCAGGTAGCCGTCCTCGTCGATGTACGCGAGGTCGCCGGTGTCGAACCACGCCTCCCCGCCGTCGTCCGCGGGCACCAGCAGGCTGCGGGTGAGGTCCAGCCGCTCGGCGTACCCGACGAAGAGGAAGGGCCCCCGCACCTGCAGCGCGCCCTCGGTGCGCGCGGGCACGACGGCGCCGTGCTCGTCGACGACCCGGATCTCCATGCCCGGCCAGGGAAAGCCGTCGGTCTCCACGATCTTCTCCTCGGGGTCGCCCGGGATCCCGATGGTCACCAGGCCCTCCTCGGTCTGGCCCCAGCCGCCGACGACCACCAGGCCGGGCAGCGCCTCCCGCGCGGCGCGGACGACTGCCGGCGGGATCGGGGCGCCCATGCAGCAGAACCGGACCAACGACGAGAGGTCGTGCTCGGCCAGGTCCGGCACGTCGAGCAGGTCGTGCAGGAACGGCGTCGCGGCGGAGGTGTAGGTGATCCGGTGCTGCGCGACCAGCTCGACGAAGGCCGCGGGGTCCCACACGTCCTGCAGCACGCAGGTCGCGCCGTTCTGCACGTTGAGCCGGGCGCCGTAGAGGAAGCCGGTCAGGTGGGCGAGCGTGGAGGCCATGTGCAGCACGCTGTCGCCGGTGATGCCGAGCCGGACGGGCAGCGGGTCGTTCGCGGCGACCATCGTGTTGTGGGTGTGCATCACCCCCTTGGGCTCGCCCGTCGTGCCGCTGGTGAAGATGAGCAGGGTGACGTCGTCGGCGTCCGGCCGCAGCGGCGCGAGGACCGCGGGGTCGGCCCGCTCCTCCCAGGCGGTGTCCACCAGCTCGTCCCACGACGGCTCGCCGACCACGAGCAGGTCGACCGGCTGCTCCCAGCCGGGCCGCAGCCGCTCGATCATCTCCGGGTAGTCGAAGCCACGGAACTCCCGGGGCACGACGACCATCCGCGACCTCGCCAGGCCGACCATGTAGCCGACCTCGCGCTCGCGGTAGATCGGGATCAGCGGGTTGCTGATCGCCCCGATCCGGGTCGCCGCGTAGTGCAGGACCACCCACTCGATCCGGTTGGGGAGCTGGAAGGAGATCACGTCACCCGGACCGACACCACGCTCGAGGAGGCCGAGGGCGACCCGGTCGACGAGCCGGCGCAGCTCGGCGTACGTGATCGAGCGGCGGCTGTCGACGAAGGCCACCTTGTCCGGGCTCGCCGCGGCGTGCTCGTCGAGGAAGTCGGTGATCGTGCGGCCGCGCCAGTGGCCGGCGGCGGTCTCCCGGGCGATCCGCTCGGGGGTGAGAAGGGTGTCGAACACGACGGGCTCCCTGGTCAGGAACGGATCAGGACATGGTCAGGCCGCCGCTGACGCTGACGGTCTGGCCGGTGATGAAGGCGGCCTCGTCGGAGGCGTAGAAGGCGACGGCGTTGGCGAGGTCCGCAGGGAGCCCGAGACGGCGCATCGGGATCGCCTTGGCGAGCGCCTCGCGCAGCCGCTCCCCGCCCATCGAGGCGAACAGCGCGGTGTCGGTCGGGCCGGGGCACACGCAGTTGACCGCGACGCCGGCCCGCGCGACCTCGCGGGCGGTCGCCTTGGTGAAGGCGATCACGCCGCCCTTGGCGGCGGAGTAGACCGCCTCGCCCGACGAGCCGACCCGGCCGGCGTCGGAGCCGAGGTTGACCACGCGGCCGCCACCCTGGGCGATCATCAGCGGCAGCACCTTCTTGGAGGTGTTGAGGACGCCGTACAGGTTGATCGCGATCACCCGGTCCCAGGTCTCCGGCTCCGAGTCGACGAACGGCTCGGCCTTGTCCCAGCCGGCGTTGTTGACCAGCACGTCGACCCGGCCGAAGCGCGCCACGACCTGGTCGACCATGGCGTCGACCGACGTCCGGTCGGTGACGTCGGTGGCGATGCCGATCGCGCCGGCGCCGATCTCCTCGGCGGTCTCCTTCGCGCTCGCCTCGTCGATGTCGGTGACCACGACGGTCGCGCCCTCGGCGGCCAGCTTGACGGCGATCGCCTGGCCGATGCCCTGACCCGCGCCGGTGACGATCGCGATCTTGCTCTCGAGCTTGCCCATGGTTGGCTTCCTTCCGATCAGGGTGCGTAGGCGCGGCCGAGCAGGCCGCGGGAGATGACGAGCTTGGAGACCTGGGCGGTGCCGTCGCCGATCTCGAGACCGATGACGTCACGCAGCCGCTGACCGACCTTGTGCTCGGTCGAGTAGCCGACGTGGCCCAGGGTGAGCAGGGCCTGGTGGATGACCTCGGTGGCGAGCTTGGGCGCCCAGAACTTGGCCATCGCCGCCTCGGCGCTGTGCTCGAGGTCGTGGTCCTTGAGCCAGAGCGCCTCGTAGCAGACGTGGCGCGCGCCCCTGAGATAGGTCGCGAACTCCGCCAGCGGGAAGCTGACCCCCTGGAACCGGCCGATCGGCTGCCCGAACGCCTCGCGGTCCCGGGCCCACTGGGCGGCCTCGTCGAGCGAGACCTGCGCGGCGCCGAGGCAGAGCAGGCCGATGATCGCGCGGGAGTAGTCGAAGCCCTGCATGACCGACACGAAGCCGTCGCCCTCGGCGCCGATCAGCTCAGTCCGGGTGACCCGGACGCCGTCGAAGTGGACCGAGGCCCGGCCGATGGCGCGGCTGCCCAGGTCGTCGAAGGCGCTGCGGGTGACGCCCGGGGTCGTCAGGTCGACCCAGAACGCCGAGACGCCGCGGGCGCCGGGGCCTCCGGTGCGGGCGAGGACCACGGCCCGGTCGGACGCCATGCCCAGGGTGATCGAGGTCTTCTCGCCGCTGAGCAGCCAGGCGTCGTCGCCGTCGGGGACGGCGCGCAGCTCCAGGCTCGCGGCGTCGGTGCCGTGGCCGGGCTCGGTGATCATGATGCACGGCACCGTCGCGCCGGACGCGATCCCCGGCAGCCAGGCGGCCTTCTGCTCGGCGCTGGCGTTGCGGACGATGATGTCGCTGATCAGCGCGGTGTTGATGATCAGGTAGCCGGCGTTGAAGTCGGCCCGGCCGACCTCCTCGGCGGCGATCCCCGCGACCACGGCGGTGGCGTCCTGGCCGCCGTACTCCTCGGGGATGCGGAGTCCGGTCAGGCCCATGCCCGCCATGTCGAAGGCGAGCTGGGGGCGGAACTCCGCCGCCCGGTCGTCGGCCTGGTAGTGCGGCGCGAGCACCTTCTCGGCCCACCGGCGCAGCTCGGCGCGGAAGGCCTCCTGGTCTTCGTCGAGTCCGTAGTGCATCTCAGTGCCAGTTCACGTGCGGCGCGAAGTCGGCCGGGCGCTTGTCGGCGAAGGCGGTGGCGCCCTCCATGCCCTCGGGCGAGACGCCGAAGATGTCGAGCGCGGTCATCGCCATGTTGGAGAAGCCGGCCTGGTGGTCGGTGTCGGCGTTGAAGGACTGCTTGAGGAAGCGGATCGCGGTCGGGCTGAGCACGGCGACCTCCGCGACCCACGCCTTCGCCTCGGCGAGCAGGTGGTCGGCGGGGACCACCTTGTTGACCAGGCCCATCTCGAGCGCCGCCGCCGCGTCGTACTGACGGCACCAGAACCAGATCTCCCGGGCCTTCTTCTCCCCCACCACCCGGGACAGGTACGCCGATCCGAAGCCCGCGTCGAACGAGCCGACCCGCGGCCCCGCCTGGCCGAAGCGCGCGCCCTCGCTGGCGATCGAGACGTCGCAAAGCACGTGCAGCACGTGACCGCCGCCGACCGCGATGCCGTTGACCGCGGCGATGACGGGCTTGGGGATGTCGCGCATCACCTTGTGCAGCTCGCCGATCCGGAACCGGCCCAGCTCACCGGGTCCGTAGTCGCCGGTCTCCGCGCGCTGCTTGACGTCGCCGCCGGTGCAGAACGCCTTCTCGCCCGCGCCGGTGAGCACGACCGCGCGCACCCGCTGGTCGGACCAGGCCAGGTTGAAGGCGCTGATCAGCTCGTCCACGGTCTGCGACCGGAAAGCGTTGTAGCGCTCGGGACGGTTGATCGTGACGATCGCCGCCGCGTCCTCGACGACGTAGGTGATGTCGCCGAACTCGTGCTCCATCAGGTCGCTCATGCCGACCCCTCCTCGCAATGTGAATGTTCGTTCATCTGCGATGAACGTAGGTTCATTTTCCCCGGATGTCAACGCCTCCGCCCCGATCGGCCGTGATTGAATGAACCCACGTTCACTCGACCGACCCGGAGGCCGTGACGATGACCCAGGCACTCGACCCCGACGCCGCGGCACGCGAGGCGCGCGCCCAGCAGCGCAGCGAGCAGCTCCTCGACGCCGCCGCGCGGCTGATGGAGCGCGAGGGCTCCCACGGTGTGTCGATGCAGGCGCTCGCCGCCGAGGCGGGGGTCAGCGTGGGCCTGATCTACCGCTACTTCGGGAGCAAGGACGAGATCCTGCTGGCCGTCATCGTCCACGTCCTCGACGACTTCGCCACGACCGTGCCCGCGGCGATGACGACGGTGGGCGACGACCCGGTCGAGCGGCTGGCCGCCGCCTTCCGCGGCTACTGCGAGGTCATCGACCGCCACCGCCACGCCGCCGTGCTGACCTACCGCGAGGGCAAGTCACTCGACGAGGCCGGGCGCCAGCGGATCAAGGACCTCGAGGTCGAGACCACCGAGCCCCTGCGCCGCGCCATCGCCGACGGGATCGCGGCCGGCGTGCTGCGCCAGGTCGAGCCCGAGCTGGTCTCCGCCAACCTGGTCCTGCTCGCCCACGCGTGGGCGCTCAAGCACTGGTACTTCGAGCGCACCCTCGGCTTCGACGACTACGTCCGCCAGCAGTTCGCGCTCGCGCTGCACGGGATCGTGGAGCCCCGGCAGAAGCGGAGGTACGCCGCACTGCTGCAGGGCTGATCGCTCGCCCCCGACCACTCATCCCACGCCGAGGTCGCGCAGCTCCCGCCGGCTCGTCAACCCCAGCTTGGCCAGCACGTTGCGGATGTGGAAGGCGACGGTGGGCTGGGCGATCCCGAGCCGGTCCGCGATCTCGCGGTTGGTGTGCCCGACCGCGGCGAGCCGGGCGATCTCGCGCTCCCGCGCGCTCAGTGACGCGAGCGCGCCGGAGGACTCCGACTCCGGCTCCCGCTGCAGCAGCAGGTGGGCCGCGTCGGCGAGCCGGGACCTGCCGAGGGCGGCGAGCTCGGTGGCGGCGCGGCGCAGCAGCCGGCGAGCCGCCGGGCGGCTGCCGCCGGACTCGAGGAGCAGCCGGCCGGCGTCGTACGCCGCCAGTGCGGCGGTGTGTCCGGGCGGGCCCGCGGCTGCCCGGCGGTAGCCGCGCAGCGCCTGGTTGGTGAGCCCGTAGGCCTCCGCCACCCGGCCCTCCAGCCAGTCCATCGACGCGTAGACGGGATGGAAGCCGACGCCGGCGAGACCGCGGAGCTCGGCCAGCTCGGCGTCGGCCTGCTCCGCGCGGCCGAGCGCGCACAGGGCGGCCACCCGGTAGGACCGGATCGACTGGCTGGCCAGGCGCAGCCCGGCCAGCCGCTCGGGCGCCAGCAGGTCGACGATCAGCTCGGGCTCACCCGTGGCGAGGGCGTGCTCGACGCGGTGCAGCAGGTCCAGCTCGGCGCCGAAGGTGTCGTAGTCGGTGACCGTCACCTCGGCCATGATGGCCAGCTCGCGACGGTAGGCGTCGTGGTCGCCGCGGGCCGCGGCCAGCACGGCACGCAGCTGGTAGTAGAGCGGCCGGGCGGAGACGTCGGTGTCGTCGAGGATGGTGGCCTGGGTGTCGTCGACGATCGCCCGCGCCTCGGCGTACCGGCCGAGCAGCCAGCGGGTGTAGGCCGCCATCACCTGGCCGTGTCCGATCGACCAGCCCACCACCCCCGATGCCTGCAGTCGCAGCACTCGCGCGAAGTCGGCGTCGGCCTGCTCGATCTGCCCCATGCCGACCAGGACCGAGCCGCGGCAGACCAGCGCGTCCGCGAGCGCGGGACCGTCGGCGGCGACGTCGATCTCCCGGTCGAGGAGCACGTAGTCGTCGAGCAGGCGCTCGATCTGGCCGGTCATGCCGGCCGCGATGACCGAGAGCGCCCGGCAGCGCAGCGCGACCTCCTCGGCGCTGGGCAGCACCGCGAGGCGGCGGTCGGTCGGCGGCTCGTCGCCGGGCCCGATCGCGCACGCCGCCGTCAGGGCCTGGTCGACCAGGCCGAGCAGGGGCGCCGGATCGCCCGTGGTGAGCTGCACCAGCACCGCCAGCATCGCGGTGTGCATCCCGATCAGGGCGGCGTCCGGGTGCTCGGCGGGCGTGGGCGGGTCGGCACGCAGCTCGGCGACGAAGTCCCGGGCCCAGCCGACGTCGCCGGTGATCTGGCGGGTCTGCAGGAGGGCGAGGTCCCGCACCGGTCCCGGCGGCATCGCCTCCAGCCGCGGGATCAGGTCGATCACCAGCGGCGACACGACCAGACCGGCGGCCAGCACGCACACCTCCTCCACGAGGCCGTCCGCGAGCGCCGGGTCGCCACCGGCGTCGGCGACGGCCAGCGCGGCGCGGAGGTAGGACACGGCCCGCGGCCCCTGGCGCGCGGCCACCGCGTCGGCCACGGCCCGGCGCACCTCGGCCAGCAGGACGTCGCTCAGCCCGGTCGCGGTCACCGCCGCCGCCTGGAGCCGGCAGGTCAGCGCCCGGTGCGGGTCGGCGAGCCGCTCCGCCGCGGCGACCAGGATCTCGGTCTGCCGGGCCGGGGCGAGCTGGGCGACGACATCGGCCGCGAACAGGTCGTGGAAGGGCGCGACGGCCGGATCGCCCCCGGCGTCGGAGGCCACCAGCAGGCCGGCGCGCACGGCGTCGTCGACGACCCGCGCGGGGACCACGTCGCCGGGCAGCACCGCGGCGAGCACCTCCTCGAGCTGCGTGGCCCGGATCGGGTCGCGCAGCGTGGCCGCCACCTCGACCGCCGCCATCAGGTCGGCGGGCTGCTCGGCGGCAAGGCCACCGAACGGGTTCTCCGGGAGGAAGCGGAAGCTGACGTCCTCGTCCCAGTGCGAGCGGTGGGTGCGGCGCAGCGCGCTCGCCAGCTGGTCGACCAGCACCGGCAGCCCACCGGACAGCTCGCGGAGCCGGTCCGCGAGCCGCAGCGAGACCTCGATGCCGTGCACCTGCGACAGGTAGGCCCGCAGCGAGGCACCGCCCAGCTCGGGCATCCGCAGCCGGCGTACCTCCTGCCAGCCGGCGGGGTCGCCGCCGGTGATCCGGTCGGCGAGCGCGTCGGTCGCGCCCGGGTGCCCGGCGAGGACCACGACGATGCCGGCGTGCGCGAGCCGGCCGAGGACGAACCGCAGGACCCGGACCGACGCCTCGTCGACCCACTGCGCGTTGTCGACCACGATCACCTGGCGCCGCCGCGGACCGGCCGCGTCGCCGAGCGCGGCCACCAGCGCTCGCGCCACGTCCAGGAGGGAGGGCTCCTCCCCCGGCCGGGCGATGCGTACGCCGGCGGCGTGCCCGAGCTTGTCGGCCAGCGCATAGGGCATCGGCTGCTCGAAGGCGTCGGCGGAGACGACGATGGCCCGGGCCCGGCTCGCGGAGGCGACGAGCTGGCGCAGCCAGACGCTCTTGCCCGCACCCGAGAGACCGGTGACCGCGATCAGGACCGACCGGTGCTCGACGTCGGCCAGCGCCCGCCGCGCGCTCTCCCAGGCCGCGCTCGGGTAGTCCGAGGCGGCGAGCGCGGGCAGCACCGACGCCGGCACGTCGCGGCCGGCCACGGTGAGACTGCGTCCCAGCCCCGCGGAACGACTCATGACGGTCCCCTCCGGACCATGCGCTCCCCTCCCTCCCCCGGCGTCGAACCTATCCGAACCGGATGGGTTTTCCGGCCGAGCCCGTCCCGACGACGAGGTCCTGCCTAGCGTCCCTGCCGGGACGACCCGCGGTGGCGGGCGGGGAGGAGTACGTCGATGAGCAGGTCGAGCAGCGCCGGGATCCAGGCGCGCGTGGGCTGGCGGAGCCGGGTCGTCGTCGTCGGCGCGCTGGGGCTGGTGGGCTCCGGCGCCGTGGTGGCCGCGCTCACCGAGCCGGCCCGGGCCGCGGCCATCCAGCAGTCGTGGACGACGGCCGGGCACCACGAGTTCGTCGTACCGAGCGGCGTGACCACGCTGACCGTGACCGTCTCCGGTGCTGGCGGCGGACGGGGCGGCAACGGCCACGGCGGGTCGGGCGGCCAGGGCGGGCCCGGCGCGCTCGGGACCTTCACGATCACCGTCGCCGAGGGCGACGTGATCGGCGCCGACCTCGGCGCGACCGGCCAGCGCGGCGGCGACTCCGACAAGGACGACGCCGGGTCCGGCGGCTGGGGAGCCAACAGCCGCGGCGGTGCGTCCGGCGGCACCGGCGCGACCGTCGCCGGCGCCGACAACGCCCGAGCCGGCGGCGGCGGTGGCGGCGCCTCGACCCTCACCGTCAACGGCGTCGACGTCGTGATCGCCGGTGGCGGCGGTGGAGGTGGCGGCGGCGCCGCCGACGGCGCCACCGGCCACGAGTCCGGAGGGCAGGGTGGCCCCGGCGCCGGCAACGGCCAGTCCGTCCCCTCTCCCGGCGGCGGTGGCGGCAGCGCCGGCAGCAACGGCGCCGGCTGGGGCACGGGCGGCGGCGACGCCAGCTCGGGCTCGGGCTCCGCGGGCGGCGGTGGCGGCGGCGGTGGGTACCGCGGCGGCAGCGGCGGGAACGGCGGCACCTTCGGGATCGGCGGCGGCGGCGGGGGCGGTGGCGGGAGCAACTGGTCCGTCGGCAGCGCCTCCGTCACCCAGGTCGGCGGCTGGAGCGTCCAGGACGTCGTCGCCGACGGCACGGTGCGGATCCTGGCCCGGCAGCTCTTCGCGACCGGCATCACCGTGACCGCGCCGCAGGGCGTCGTCACCGGCCAGTCCTTCACCGTGCCGGTGAGCGTCGCGGCGGCGGCCGGCGGCCAGGGCCCGACCGGCAGCGTCACGCTCGACGCGATCGGCAACGGCGGCTCCACGCCGCTCGGCACGGTCACCCTCGCCGGCGGGGGCGCCACCGTGCTGGTCCCCGCGGGACTGCCGGCCGGCGACTATACTCTCGCGGCGAGCTACACCCCCGACGGCGCCAGCGACTCCTACCCGTCGACCGGGCAGGCCCAGCTGAGCGTCGCCCGGGGCGCCACCACGGTCGACCTCGGCGTCCCGGACGAGCCGGTCGTCGTGGGCAGCCCGGTGACCTTCACGGCCCAGGTGCGGCGCGCGGCGCCGAGTGTCGGCGTACCGACGGGGACGGTCAGCATCCTGGCCGACGGCGTCCCGCTCGGGAACCCGGTGCCGATCGACGCGACCGGGGCCGCGACGTACTCCACCCGCGGGCTGGCCGCGCAGGTGCACCAGATCACCGCGGCGTACTCCGGGGACGACCGGTTCGACGCCTCGACCAGCGCCCCCAAGGCGATGGCCGTCAACCGTGGCGCGGTCACGATCACCCTGTCGTCGCCCTACAACCCGGTGGTCGTCGGCGCGGACGTCGTCGTCCGGGCCGCGGTCGCGCAGGCCTCGACCAGCGCCCCCGTCCCCACCGGCACCCTGCGCCTGTACGACGGCACGACCGCCACTCCCCTCACCGATGCGGTGGCGCTGGACCACCAGGGCGTGGCTCGCTTCACGGTCCCCGGGCTCGCCGTCGGCGAGCACCGGCTGTTCGCGGTCTACTCCGGCGACGGCAGCACGCACCAGGAGGTGTCGTCGTTCCTGACCCAACAGGTGCTCCAGCGCACCGGCACCCCCACGCTGAAGATCTTCACCGGCTCGCTGATCGTCGCGAAGGGCAGGTCCGTGCTCATGAAGGCCCGGCTCACGCCCGACGGCGGCGACCTCCCGCTGCCAGCCGGCACCGTCACCTACTACGACAACGGCAAGGCGCTGGGCGCTCCGTCACCGGTCTCCAGCACCCGCTGGGGTGGCGCGGTGCTCCGCAAGCTGCGCCCCGGACCGCACCGGATCACGGCCCGCTACACGCCCGAGGCCGGGTCGCCGTACCGACCGACGACGAGCAACGTCGTGGTGCTCTCGGTCCGGCGCACCCCGCCGGCCGTCGTCCTGGACGCGAAGGTGCGCGCCCTCGGCGGGGACCGCTACCTGGTCCGGGTGGCCGCCGAGCGTCGTACGACGGGGCGCGCGGTCGGCGGCCTGGTCCGGGTCCGGCTCGGCGACGACGCCGTCGTCGCGCGGGTGTCGCTGCGCCACGGCCGGGCCCGGTTCGTGGTGACCGCCCCGTCGGCGGACGCGGGCTTCGTGCTGCTCACGCTGCGCGGTCGGCACGGTGGGCTGCGGGCGGAGCGGGCGCTCGCGCTGCGGTGAGGCTCACGCTCACCGGCCCGAGACCGCGATCCTCGCGTCGAGGATCGCCTGCTCGATGCTGCGCGGCGCGTAGGCGTCGCCGACGGTGAGCACCGGGAGGCCGGCCTCCGCCAGCGCCGCCCCGAGCTCGCTGACCGGCAGCGGCGCCGCGATCCAGACCAGCGTGTCGACCTGCTCCAGGACCCGCGTCGAGCGGGCATACCCGCTGCGCACCACGAGCCCGCCCGGGGTGGACCCGACGACGCGGGTGACGGGCAGGAACTCGACGCCGAGGTCGCTGAGCGCCGCGTACTCCAGCCGCCAGTTCGTGACCTCCAGCGCGGCGCCCGGGTACTGCTCGGGCGTCAGGTAGCGCACCCGGCAGCCGCGTTCGGCCAGCACCCGGGCCACGTTGAAGCCGGGCCAGTCCGCGACGGCGTCGTAGACGACCACCTCACCGGAGCCCACCGCTCCGTCGAGGACCTCCGCGAGCCCGACCAGGGGAACGTCCTGCTGGAGCCGGGCGAGCGCCGAGGCGGTGAGCTCGGCGTCGGGGCTGGGCACAGCCGGGTGGACGGAGCCGGTCGCGACCACGACCAGGTCGGGGTCGAGCGCCGCCACGTCAGCGGTCCGGGCGTCGACGCCCGTGCGGATGTCCACTCCGTGGTCGGCGCACTGGCGCTCCAGCCACTCCACGACGGAGCCGAGCTCGCCGCGGTCGGGCGTGCGCGCGGCGGTCGCGGCCTGGCCACCGACCTTGGTCCCGCGCTCGAGCAGGGTGACGCGATGCCCACGGACAGCGGCGACCCGTGCCGCCTCGAGGCCCGCGGGACCGCCGCCGACCACGACCACGCGGGCGCCACCGGCGCCCGCCGGGACCTCCTCGGGAAGGTCGAGCTCGTGACCGACACGGGGGTTGTGGATGCACCGGATGCCGTGGCCCTTCTCCAGGCTGTCCATGCAGTTCATCGCTCCGACGCACGGCCGGATGTCGGCGGTGCGCCCGGTCCGCGCCTTCTCGGGGAGGTGGGGGTCGGCGATGAGCGCCCGCGCCATCACGACGGCATCGCACGCGCCGGCCTCCAGCAGGTCCTCCGCGGTGCGCGGATGGTTGACCCGGCCGACCATGAAGACGGGCACGTCGACCACGCTCCTCACCTGACGGCCGTACTTCTGCCACAGACCGGGAGCGAAGGTCATGTTGGGGATGTTGCGAGCGGTGTTGAGCGCGTCCGAGTAGTGGCCCATGGTGAGGCTGACGTAGTCGAGGCAGTCCCAGGTGCCGATCGTGCCAATCACCTCGGCCATGTCCATCGCGTCGGGCTCGCCCTTGTCGAGGCCGGCCGCTGTCAGCCGCGCACCGACGGCCAGGCCGGGACCGGCGGCCTCGCGGACCGCGCGGGTGATCAGCTCGGCGAAGCGCAGCCGGTTGTCGAGCTCGCCGCCCCAGTCGTCGGTGCGCCTGTTGGTCGTGGGTGAGATGAACTGCTCGACCAGGTTGCCGTGGGCGAAGTGCAGCTCGATGCCGGACAGCCCGCCCTCCCGGCACCGCCGCGCGGCCGCGGCGAAGGCGTCGACAATCGCCAGGATCTCGGGCTCGGTCAGCTCGTGGGCGACCCGCCAGCGACCGCCGAGGTAGCTGGCCGGGACGCTGGACGGGGCGACGTACACCTCGGCGCCGCGACCGGTGTACTCCCCCTGGCTGCCCGGGTGGTAGAGCTCCGCGCTGTAGTGCGCGCCGTGCTCGCCGACGGCCTTCGCCACCGCCCGGTACGCCGGGACGACCTCCTCGTCGGCGTTGTAGAGGTCGAGGTAGTCGCCCGTGACCGAGGTCGCCTGCGACACGATCAGCGCCGCTCCCCCACGAGCCCGCTCCCGGTGGTACTCGACGAGCTGGTCGGTGTAGCGGCCGGACCGCGCGAAGCCGGTCTGGTGGGCGGAGTTGACGATCCGGTTCCGCAAGGTGAGCGGGCCGACGCGCAGCGGCGAGAACAGGATCGGGTATTCGGGGTGGCGCTCGTCCACGGGTCACCTCGGGTGCTGGTCGTCGGGCCGCGGGGGCCGCACAGATCACACTGAATGCAATAGTGCATTCAGTGAGACATACAGTAGGCTTCAGCAGCCCCGACCGCAACTCGCCCGAAAGGCGCAGCCCGATGACCGAGCCTCCGCTCTCCCTCACCGAGGAGGCACACCGTCGCATCCGGTCCGACATCATCGAGGGCCGGATCCGGCCGAACGTCCACCTCGTCGCCAACGACCTCGCCCAGCAGCTGGAGATCTCCCGCACGCCGATCCGCGAGGCGCTGCAGCTGCTCGCCAGCGAGGGACTGGTGGTCGCGACGCGGCGCGGGTTCGTCGTCCGCGAGCACTCCCCCGAGGAGATCCGCCACATCTACGAGGTACGCGCCGCACTCGAGGAGATGGCGGCCCGGCTCGCGGCCGAGCGAGCCACCGCCGACCACATCGCGACTCTGGAGCAGCTCGGCGCCCACACCAAGGCGACCGCCGGCGGCCCCCGCGAGGTCATCGTCGACCTCAACGACGCCTTCCACGAGGCGATCATGGTCGCGGCCCGCAACCCGCGCCTGCGCAACATCAACCAGCGCAACTCCGAGCACTTCTTCAACTACAACATCGCGAAGCTCTACTCGCACGAAGAGGCGGCGCAGGCGATCGCCGAGCACGCGACCATGCTGAAGGCGATCAAGAAGCGCGACGGCGACGCGGCCGCGAAGGCCTCCCGCGAGCACGTCATGAACGCCCTTGAGGTCACCCTCCAGAAGCTGCGGTAGGCCGCCTCACGCGGCGCCCAGGTAGAGCCGGCCGACCGTCGGGTCGTCGAGGATCTCCGCCGCCGGTCCGTGCATCGCGAGCTCACCCGCGACCAGCACGACACCGAAGTCGGAGATCTCCAGCGACTGGACGGCGTTCTGCTCGACCAGGAGGACCGTCACGCCGTGCAGGTCCCGGGTGTCGCGGACGGCGTCGAACATCGAGTCCATCATCGCCGGCGACAGGCCCGCGGAGGGCTCGTCGAGCAGCAGCGTGGTCGGGCTCGTCATCAGCGCCCGAGCCAGCGAGAGGAGCTGGCGCTGGCCTCCCGACAGCGACTCGGCCCGCACCCGCCGCCTGGCCGCCAGGTCGGGATAGGTGTCGAGGAGCTCGGCGATCCGCTGGCGACGCTGCCGGCGCGGGAGCCGGGCCCCGCCGACCTCCAGGTTCTCCAGGATGCTCAGCGGGCCGAAGACGTTCGCCACCTGGGGCACGAACGCCACCTTGTGCTCGCTCACCCGTCGGTGCGCGGACACGCCGCGAACCTCGGCGCCGTCGACCACGATCGAGCCCGTGGTGTGGGGCGTCTGCCCGATGACGGACCGCAGGAGGGTGCTCTTTCCCGATCCGTTCGGCCCGATCACGGTGGTGATCGCCTTCGTGGGCACGTGCACGTCGACATCTCGTACGACGGGCACGTCCTTGACGTAGCCGGCGGTCACGCCGCGCAGGTCGATGCTCATCAGGCTTCCTCTCGTTCCGCGTGGCCGGCCATGGCCCGGCTCCCGCTGCGGCCCAGGTAGGCCTCCAGCACCTCGGGGTGGTCGGCCAGCTCGCCCGGTGCGCAGCAGGCGATCATCCGGCCGCGGTCCAGGACGTAGACCCGGTCGCAGGTGTCGGCGATGAACCGCATGTCGTGCTCGACGGTCAGCAGCGTGACGCCCTCGGCCTGGATGGTCCGCAGGTGCTCGGCGAGCTCCACGCGCAGGGTGGGGTTGACGCCGGCGGTGGGCTCGTCGAGCAGCAGGATCTCCGGCTCCCCCATCAGCGCCATGCCGAGGCTGAGCAGCTTCTGCTGGCCACCCGACAGCTTGCCACCCGGGTGGGACGCGAGCCGGTCGAGCTTGATCCGCTCGAGGATCGACCAGGCCCGCTCCGTGGCCTCGGCCTCCTCGGCCCGGACCCTGCCGCGGGCGAACAGCGAGCTGCGGATCGTCTCGCCGACCGCGAGCCGGCCGCCGACGAGCATCAGGTCCAGCACGCTCATCCGGGTCGGCAGGTGGGCGTGCTGGAAGGTGCGCACCAGGCCGAGCCCGGCGACCTCCCACGGCTCCTTGCCGGTCACCTCGGTGTCGCGCAGCCGGACCCGACCCGCGTCCGGCCGCTCGAACCCGGACGCGACATTGAGCAGCGTGCTCTTGCCCGAGCCGTTGGGTCCGACCAGTCCGACGGACTCGCCCGCCGTGACCTCGATGGAGGCGCCGTCGAGCGCGGCGATGCCGGCGAAGTGCTTCTTGACTCCGTCAACGACGAGCATGGGCTGCCCTCACCTTCTCCGGGACGATGCCCTCGGTCCGCACGAGCAGGAAGCCGAGGAGGACGACGCCGATGACCAGGATCCGGATGCCCGCTGCCTGGTCCGGCGAGACGTCGATCCAGTCGCGGACGAAGCGGGTGCCGTCGTACAGGACCGTGATCAGGACCGCGCCCACGACGGCGCCGGTCGTGTTTCCCAGCCCGCCGACCACGACCATCGTGAAGATCAGGAAGGTGGCGAACGGCAGCAGCTGGCTGGGACCGATGAAGGAGATGTACATCGCGTAGAACCCGCCGGCCACCGAGGCCAGCACAGCGGACAGCGCCATCACCCGCGCCTTCGCGCTGACCACGTTGTGGCGCAGGCTCGCCGCCAGGTCGGGGTTCTCGCGGATCAGCACGAGCACCCGCCCGTACTGGCTCATCCTCACCCGGCGGGCCACGACATAGCTCGCGGCGAGCAGCGCCAGCACCGTGGCGAAGGTGGCGGCGTCCCGCGCGGTGCCGGACAGGCCGGTCCAGATCCCGGTGACGGCGCTCAGCCCCTGCGCCCCGCCGGTGAGCCCCTCCTGGTTGAGCGCGACCAGGCGGACCAGCTCGGCGAGGGCCAGGGTCGCGATGGCCCAGTAGTCGCTGGCGAGGGTGCGGCCGAGCCGGCCGACCAGGGCGCCGGCGAAGGCCGCCAGGACCGCGCCGACGACGAAGCCCACGAACCACGGGACGTCATGCCGGTCGAGGATGGCCACGCTGTAGGCGCCGATGCCGACGAAGGCGACCTGGCCGAAGTTGAGCAGGCCGGTGACCCCGACCTGGAGGTTGAGACTGAGGGCGTTGATCGAGTAGACGGCGGCGAGGATGCCGACGCCGAGCAGGTAGTCAACCACGACGGACGGTCCTTCCCATCAGGCCCTGGGGGCGGAGTGCGAGCATGAGGACGAGCAGGACGAAGCCGACGGCGGGCCGGTAGCTCACCTCGAGGTGGTAGCCACCGCCGAACAGGGCGCCCCAGTCGACCTGCAGCACGACCGACTCCGCGCAGGCCAGGGCGTACGCCGCGATCATGGCGCCGGCGATCGAGCCGAGACCGCCGACGATCGCCGCGGCGAAGACCGGGAGCAGCAGGTTGAAGCCCAGCTCGATGCCGACGGCGGAGTCGATGGCGAGCAGGATCCCCGCCACGGCGGCCAGGCCCGCGGAGAGCAGCCAGACGACGTCGACGACCCGCCCGCGGTTCAGGCCGGACACGTCGGCCAGCTCGGGGTTGGCGGCGACCGCGCGCACGGCCCGGCCCAACGAGGTGAACTTCAGCAGGAGCAGCAGGCCGGCCAGCAGCGTCACGGCGATGACGACCAGGCGGATCTGGCTGGGAGTGATCAGGACGCCGTGGACGTCGATGCCTCGTTCGAGCGGCGCCGGCAGGTACTGCGGCCGCGAGCCGTAGACCAGCTGGAGGACCGCCCGGCTGACGATGGCCAGCGCCAACGACCCGATGAGGGCGATCATCGGCCCCGAGCCGAGGAGCCGGCGGAACAGCAGTCGGTACAGGACCACTGCCAGGACCGCCACGATGGCGACGCCGAGGACGGCGCTGGGCAGCAGGCCCAGGCCCGCCCCGGTCAGGGCGACGACGGCATAGCCGCCCAGTGTGGCGAACTCGACGTGCGCCACGTTGGCGAAGCGCAGCGTGCCCTGGACCAGCGTCAGCCCGACGGCGAGGAGGGCGATGATGCTGCCCCGCACCGCGGTGTCTAGAAGTACTTCAGCCATCGTTGCTCCTCAGCTCGGTGGTCGGTCGTCCCCCATCACTGGGGGACGATCTCGCCGTCCTTGACCTCCGCCACGACGTACGGCTGCTCGGACCGCTGGCCGTCGGCGTCGAACGCGATCGGGCCGGTGGCACCGTCGTAGGTCTTCGACACCTCGGTCAGGGCCGCGGCAATGGCCTTGGCGTCGGTCGAGCCTGCCTGGTCGATGGCCGCCGCCAGCAGCATCACGGCGTCATAGGCGTAGCCGTTGAACGAGGAGATGAACTTCTCGCCGTACGCGTCCTCGTAGTAGTCGGAGTAGTCCTTGCCGTCCGCCGACGTGGAGTTCACGTCCATGCCCAGGCGGCCCTCGACGGACTTGGGGTCGGCGTCCGGGACGTCCTGGGACAGATAGATGTCGAAGACCGGCTTCTCGGTCATCCCGAGCTCGTACATCTCCTTGTTGATGACCGTGCCGTCCTTGCCGTACGTCGTCACGACGTACGCGTCGGGCTTGGTGTCCTTGAGCCGGCCGAGCTCCTGGCGGTAGTCGGCCTGGCCCTCGGTGTAGAGGCCGGTCGTGGTGACCGTGCCGCCGAGCTCCTCGAAGGCGTCGGAGACCGAGGAGACGATGCCCGTGCCGTAGGAGTTGTTGGGCGCGAGGATCGCGATCGAGTCGTAGCCCTTGTCGCGCAGCGCGCCGGCGGTGAACGCGCCCGCGACGTCGTCGAGGCCGATGGTCGAGAACTGGAGCTCACCGGTGGTGCGCAGCTCGATGGAGGAGCTGCCGGGGTTGACGCCCACGACGCCCTGGCTCTCGAGGTACTGCTGCATCGGGATGGAGTTGCCCGAGGAGTACTCGCCGATCACGGCCGGGACCTTGCTGACGCTGACCAGCTTCTTGGCGGCCTGGATGGCGGCGTCGGCGGTGCCCTGGGAGTCCTCGATGTCGACGACGAGCTTCTTGCCCAGGACGCCCTCGCCCTCGTTGATCTTCGCGACCGCCAGCTCGATGCCCCGCTGCTGGTCCTTGCCGATGGTGGCGTTGGTGCCGGTCAGGGGAAGGACGGCGCCCAGGGTGATCTCGCCCTGGAGGGCGTCATTGGCCGTGGGCAGCTCGGCCTTCTTCGTGCTCTCGTCCGACCCACAGGCGGACAACGAGAGCGCCAGCGCGAGCGGGACCACCAGGCCCAGGGCTCGAGCCTTGGTTCGGCGACGGTGCATCTCTCCTCCTTCGTCGAGAATGCAGAGGCTCTGCATTCGCTGCGTGCGAGTCCCTACTGGGCGGACCCGTCTTCCCGAGTGCTCAGGGGCAGTCGCCGTTGACGGTGAACCCACCGTCGACGGGGAGTACCTGCCCGGTGATGTACGACGCCGCGTCGGACGCCAGGAACACCGCGACCGCGGCGATCTCGTCGGTGCTCGCGAGACGGCCCATCGGGATCCGGCCGACCAGCGCCTGCTGGTCGAGGCGACCGGAGTCGAAGCCGGACCGGACCATGTCGGTCATCGTCCAGCCGGGGGCGATCGTGTTGACCCGGATCCCGCGCTTGGCCCACTCGAGGGCCAGGGTCCGGGTGAGACCGGACAGCCCGGCCTTGGCCGTGGTGTACGACGCCCGGCCCGAGATGCCGGCGAAGGCCGCGACCGAGCCGACGTTGACGATCCGCCCCCGTCCCGCGGGCAGCATGGCACGGGCCGCGGCGCGCGAGCACCAGAACACTCCGTTGAGGTCGGTGTCGATCACACGCAGCCAGTCCTCGTCGGCGTAGGTCTCGGCATCGCCGCGCACGATCACGCCGGCACAGTTGACGAGGACGTCGGTCGCGCCGAGGGTGGCGTGGATGTCGTCGAACGCGGCGTCCACCGATGCCGGGTCGCTCACATCCAGCTGCCGGGCGTGCGCCGCGAGTCCCCTGTCGGTGAGCACGGCGACCTCGGCGTCCAGCGCCGCTCGGTCCCGGCCGGTGAGGACGACCTCGTGGCCGGCGTCGGCGAGTTGGCGGGAGATCGCCCGGCCGATGCCCTTCGCGCCACCGGTGACGACCGCGACGGAGCTCATCGCCCCTTCCTCCGGGTACGCACCACGAAGGGCCGCATCTCCAGGGCCGGCCGCCGGCCGGCCATCAGGTCCGCGAGCAGCAGGCTCGACCCGCACGCCATCGTCCAGCCCATGTGACCGTGACCGGTGTTGTAGTACAGGTTGGCGTGCCGTGGCCCGCGCCCGATGATCGGCGGGCCGTCGGGGGTCATCGGCCGCATGCAGGACCGGACCTGCGCTGTCGACCAGTCGGCCGCGCCCGGGAAGAGCTCCCGGGCGGTGGCGAAGATGTTGTCGAAGTCGCTGGTGACATAGCTGCGGTCGTAGCCGTCGAACTGGGCCGTCGAGGAGATCCGCAGGCTGTCGCCGAGCCGGGACCACGCGACGAGCGTCTTCTCGTCGACGCCGCCGACGGTCGGCGTCGCGGAGTCGTCCTCGACCCGGGCGGTGATGGAGAAGCCCTTCGCGGGGAAGACCGGGATGCTCTGGCCGATCGTCCGCGCGAGGATCGGGCTCTGGATGCCGGCGGCGAGGACGAACCGGTCCGCGGCGATCTCGCCCTGATCGGTCACCACCGCCGTGATCCGGTCGCCGCTGCTCAGCAGCCGCTGGACGGTGACGCCACTGCGGAAGCGCACGCCGTACTTCTCCTCGCAGACGGCGGCCAGCTCGGCGGTGAACCGCTCGGAGTTCCCGCTCCCGTCGCCGACGCCGTGGATGGCGCCCGTGACGACCTCGGCGGCGCTCTTGAACGCGGGGTCGAGGGCGACCAGCTCGTCCGGGCTGAGACGCTTGACCTCCTGGCCGTGCTCGGCGAGCAGCGCCATCCGCTCCAGACCGAGCTCGAGCTCGCGCTCGTCGCGGTACAGGTAGACCGCTCCCTTCTTGACCACGTCGTACGCGAGCGACTCCTCCTCCTCGAGCCGGTACATCTCGGCCTGGCTGTACTGGGCGAGGCCGAGCTTCACGACGGTGTTGGCGCGCGCCCGCCTGCTGGTGCACTCCCGCATGAACTGCAGGCCCCACCACAAGAAGCGCGGGTCGAGGCTCAGCTTGACCCGGATCGCGGTGGCCTCGCCCATCAGCGACCTGACCAGCATCCTGGGCGCCTGCGGAGAGGCCCAGGCGAAGGAGTGGCTGGGCGCGATCAGGCCGGCGTTGCCGCCGGTGGCGTCGGTGCCCAGGTCGGCTGCCTTCTCCAGCACGGTGACGTCGTGCCCGTCGCGCGCGAGGTAGTAGGCCGTGGTCACGCCGACCACGCCTCCTCCGATGACGACTGTCTTCATGGTGTCGCGTCCCGCCCCGTGCTCAGCCGCGGGCGATCGCGGTCGCCTGCACCTCGACGACGAGGCCGCCGAGGAGCAGGCCGGCGACCACCGCGGCGCGCGCGGGCCGGTGCTCGCCGAACCGCTCGGCCCAGGCCCGGTTGAACGCGGGGAGCTGGTCGAGGCCGGTCACGAAGACGGTGGCGGTGGCGATGTCGTCGAGCGTGCCGCCGACCTCGGCCAGGATCCGCGCCATCCGGTCCAGGACGACCAGGGTCTGCTGGTAGGCGTCTCCGTGGTGGACGACCTGGTTGTCGTCGTCGAGCGCCACCTGGCCGGCGAGGAACACGAACCCATTGGCGACCGTGGCCTGGGAGTAGGGGAACAGGGCCGGGCCGAGGCCGGCGGGGGTGACGATCTGGATGTCGCTCATGGGTCTTCTCCTGGTGTCGGTTGGATGGCTTGTCAGTAGGCGCCGGTGTAGGTCCGCGGCGCGACGGCGTGGTGGACGTAGTCGATGAAGGACGCCCAGTCGTAGACCGGAAGCCCGGTGGCGGCGCGGATCGCCGCGGAGTAGGCAGGCAGGTCGGAGCATTCGACGACGATCGCGCCGACGTCGGGGTGCTCCTCCTGCAGCCGGCGCGCGCCTTCGACCACCTCGGCCGCGAAGCGGGCCGGCTCCATCCGGCCGACCTCGTCGAAGATCACCTCGCGGAAGTGGGGGAAGTCCTCCAGGCCCTGGACGACGATCCGCCGGTGGTCGGCGAACCCGACGTCGGCGAGCAGGTCCTCGGTGACGGCCCGTGAGTTGGCGGCCAGGACGCCGACACGTCGGTCGCGGCCGACCAGGTGGGTCACCAGGTTGAGCTGGAGCAGGCTGGAGAGGAAGACCGGGATCCGGACGGCGTCCGCGACGACGCCCTGGTACCCGGCCATGAACCCGCAGTTGGACGTGATCGCGCGCACCCCCTCCGCCTCGAGCGCGCGGGCGGCGTCCACCATGAGGTCGGTGAACTTCGCGCCGTCGCCACGCAGGATGTCGGCGCCGATCAGGCCGTCCACCTCGACGTAGCGCATCGGGAAGTCGAAGGTGGCCGCGTGGTTGAGGTCGCCGGGGACGAACGGGATGTTCCACTGGGCGCAGAGCATCCCGATCGGGTAGCCGTTCGCGACCGTCCCGGGACGGGCGTGCACGACGGCGGGAAGCGGCTCGGTCATGACCGGTCCCCGTTCGCGGCGGGGCGCCGGGCGCCCGGGACGTGCACGGGCCGGCCGAGCCCGACCAGGGCCGCCTCGTGATGCATCTCGGCCAGGGTGGGATGGGCGTGGATGGTGCCGGCGAGGTCCTCGAGGTGGGCGGACAGCTCGACCGCGAGCGCGGCCTCCGCGATCAGCTCGCTGGCGTGGGGACCGACGACGGTGGCCCCGAGCACGATGCCGGTGGCCTCGTCGTAGACGTACTCGAGGAAGCCGGCACCCTCGCCCAGCGTGCGCGCGCGTCCGGACGCGGCGACCGGGAAGGTCGCCGTGGCCACCTGATGGCTGGCGGCGGACGCCGAGGCCGCGGTGTGGCCGGCCTGGGCCACCTCGGGATCGCTGAACACGACGGCGGCGATCGTCGTCGGGTCGAAGGCGTCGGGGTGACCGGACAGCACGGCGGCCGCGACATGTCCCTCCGCACTGGCCTTGTGGGCGAGGGCGGGGCCGGGAGTGATGTCGCCGATCGCCGCGACCCGCGGCGTCAGGAGCAGGTCGGCCCCGACGGCGAGGCGGCCGTCGGCTCCGGGGCTGACGCCCAGCGCCGCGAGGCCGAGGTCGTCGGTGTTGGGTGTCCGGCCGACCGCGACGACGACCAGCTCGACGTCGAGCTCGACCGCGCCGTCGACGGTCCCGACCTGCAGCGCGCTGCCGGTGTCGCCGGTGACCTTCGCGCCGGTCAGGACCCGGACGCCGAGCTCCTCGACCCGGTGGGCGACCAGTCGTCCGATCTGGGGATCCATGGTCGGCAGCAGCGTCGGCTGCGCCTCGACGATGCTCACGTCGGCGCCGAGCTTGGCCAGAGCCGTGCCGAGCTCGAGCCCGATGTAGCCGCCACCCACGACCGCGACCGACCCCGGGACCCGGGTGAGGCCGAGCGCCTCGGTCGAGGAGACG
Source organism: Nocardioides nitrophenolicus (assembly GCF_016907515.1). Lineage (NCBI taxonomy): Bacteria > Bacillati > Actinomycetota > Actinomycetes > Propionibacteriales > Nocardioidaceae > Nocardioides > Nocardioides nitrophenolicus. The sequence goes on along the minus strand of NZ_JAFBBY010000001.1, from coordinate 3,769,875 downwards.
ATGCGGACGCCGTCGAAGGGCAGCAGCGGCAGCTCGATCGGACGCGAGCCGGTCGCGACGATGCACGACGTGAACTGCAGATGCGTGGGCGGCCGGTCGGCGTCGGTCACCAGCGCCCCCTGGTCGGGCCGGGTGAAGCGGAACCAGCCGCGCCGCACCTCCACGCCGGCGCGCCGGAGGAGCCGACGTACGCCGTCGTTGAGGCCGTCCACCACCTCCTGCCGCCACTCCTGGAAGCTCGCCAGGTCGACGGGATCGGCGGTCACGGCCGGTGCGCCCCGGGCGGCCCAGGCCGGTTGGGCGTGCACGTGGGCCGCCAGCTCGATCAGCGCCTTGGACGGGATGCAGCCGACCCGCACGCACACGCCGCCGAGGCCGTCCTCGCCGTCCGCGTCGACCAGCACCACCTTGCGGCCCAGCTGGGCCGCGGCGATCGCGGCGACGTAGCCACCCGGTCCGCCGCCGACGACGAGCAGGTCGACGCCCTCGGGCATCTCTCCAACAACCATGGGTCCGGATCTCCTAGGACAGCAGCAGCAGGGGCTGGGCAACCGCGTCGGCGACTGCGTTGACGAACGCGGCGAGGTGGGCGCCGTCGTTGATGCGGTGATCGGCCGCGACCACGATCGGCAGCACGGGCCGCACGACGGGCTGGCCGTCGACGGCGACGACCTTCTCGGTGATCCGGCCGAAGCCCGCGATCGCGACCTCGGGCGGCCGGATCACGGGATTGCCCAGCCAAGTGCCGAACGAGCCGAAGTTGGTCACCGTGAACGAGCCGCCGGTCAGCTCCTCCGGCGTCGCCGTGCGGCTCCGGGCCCGCTCCGCGAGCCGTTCGACCTCGAGCGTGAGCTCGGTCAGGCCGAGCCGGTCCGCGTCCCGGACGACCGGGACGATCAGCCCGTCGTCGGTGGCCGTGGCCATGCCGAGGTGGACCCCGGCGTACGTCGTCAGGGTCTCCGCGTCCGCGTCGTAGGTCGCGTTCATCGACGGCTGGATCGCGAGCGCCCGGATCACGGCCTTGAGGAGGAGCGGGAACACGGACAGGCGCACCCCCTGCGCCTCGAACCCGGGCTGGAGCGCCGCGCGGGCGGCGAGGAGCTGGGAGGCATCGACCTCCCTGAACTCCGTGACGTGCGGGATGGTGAGCGCCGCGGTCATCGACCGGGCGATCGAGCGGCGCAGGCCGCGCAGCTCGACCACCTCGTCGGCGCGGGTGCGGGCCGGACGTCCGGTGGCGGCGGCCGGCCGGGTCTGCTCCTGCCGTGCGGCGTCCAGGTCGGTGGCGAGGATCCGGCCGTGCGGACCGGTGCCGACGACACCGGCGAGGTCGATGCCGCGGCGCACGGCGAGCCGGCGGGTGTGCGGGCTGGCCAGCGGGCGACGGTGGGGTGCGGCGGGCCGGGCGGGCTCGGTCGGGGCGGTCGGCGCGCTCGGGGCGGTCGGCGCGATCTCGGCCGGGTCGCCGATCACGGCGAGCAGCTCGTCCACCTGGGCGATGCCGCCGGCCGGGACGCACTGCCGGAGCAGGGTGCCGGTCGCGGGCGCGGGGATCTCGACGATCGACTTGTCGGTCTCCACCTGGACCATCGGCTCGTCCTCGGTGACCCGAGCACCGACCTCGACGAACCAGGAGAGCACCTCGGCCTCGGCGATGCCCTCGCCGACGTCGGGCATGCGGAACTCGACCGGTCCGGTCACGGGGCCACCTCCATCAGCGCCCGGACCTCGCGGACCACGCGGGCCCGGCTCGGGACGTACGCCTCCTCGATCCCGGCGAGCGGGTAGGGCGTGTCCGGGGCGGAGATCCGGTGCACGGGGGCGAGCAGGTCGTAGAAGCACTCCTGCTGGATGGTGGCCGCCAGCTCGGCGCCGAAGCCGCCGGTCAACGGCGCCTCGTGGAGCACGACGGCCCGCCCGGTGGCGGAGACGGCCGCGGCGATGCCCGCGACGTCGAGGGGGACGAGCGAGCGCAGGTCGAGCACCTGCGCGTCGATGCCGCCGGCCGCCAGGTCCTCGGCGGCCTGGAGCGCCAGCTGGACCGCGGCGGACCAGGCGACGATGGTGAGGTCAGCGCCCTCGCGCACGACCCGCGAGCTCCCGAGCGGCACGACGTACCGCTCCTCGGGGACCTCGTCGCGCTGGAGGCGGTAGCCCTTGAGCGGCTCGAGGTAGAGGACCGGGTCGTCGGTGTCGAGCGCGGCGTTCAGCAGGCCCTTGGCGTCATGGGCGCTGGCGGGCGCGACCACCTTGAGTCCCGGACAGTGGGCGTAGAACGCCTCGAAGGCGTCGGAGTGCAGCTCGGGGGTGCGGACGCCGCCGCCGAAGGGCGCGCGGATCACCATCGGCACGGAGTGCCGGCCCGCCGAGCGATAGCGCAGTCGAGCGACCTGCTGGCCGATCTGGTGGAAGGCCTGGTGGCCGAAGCCGAGGAACTGGATCTCGACGACGGGACGCAGGCCGCTCAGTGCCAGCCCGAGCCCGGCGCCGACGATCACCCCCTCGGCGAGCGGCATGTCGACGACCCGGTGCTCGCCGAACTTCGCCTGCAGGCCCTCGGTGGCACGGAAGACGCCGCCCAGGGTGCCCACGTCCTCGCCGATGACCATGACCCGCTCATCGCGCGCCATCTCGTCCGCCAATGTCTCGCGGATCGCCTCGACCATGGTCTTGACGGGCATCGCTCAGGCCTCCTGCATCTGGAGCCAGGCGGCGCGCTGCTGCTCGAAGCGCGCGAACGGCTCGGCGTACACGTGGTCGAAGAGCGCCTCGGCGCCCGGCGCAGGCGTCGCCTGCGCGACACCCAGCGCGCGATCGACCTCTGCGACGCACCGGGCCTGGATCTCGGCGTACCCGGCGTCGGCGAGGGCGCCCGTACGCCGCAGGTAGGACTCCACCCGCGCGAGCGGGTCGGTGCCCTCCCAGGCGGCGTGGTCGGCGTCGGTGACGTACTTGGTCGGGTCGTCCGCGGTGTTGTGCGCCCCGGCACGCCAGGTCAGCGACTCGACGAGGGTCGGCCCCTCCCCCGCCCGCGCCCGCGCCACGGCCTCGACCATCACCGCGTTGACCGCGAGCAGGTCGTTGCCGTCGACGTACGCGCCATGGATGCCGTACCCCGCGGCGCGGTCGGCGAAGGTCCGCGCCGCCGTCTGCTTGGCCCGGGGCGTCGAGATCGCCCAGCCGTTGTTCTGCAGGAAGAACACGACCGGGGCCTTGGTGACGCCCGCCAGGTTGAGCGACTCGTGGAAGTCGCCCTCCGAGGACGCACCGTCCCCGACGAAGGTGGTCACCACACCGTCGCGTCCCTGCTGCCGCAGCCCCCACGCGACGCCGACCGCCTGCGGGAGCTGAGCGGCCAGGGAGATCTGGATCGGGAGGATGTTGACGTCGTCCGGAATCACGCAGCCGCGCGGATGACCCATGAAGTAGAGCGCGAAGTTCTCCAGCGGCATGCCGTGGCGCAGGATCGCCGGCAGCTCCCGGTACTGGGGCGCGATCCAGTCCCGCGCCGGGTCGAGCGCCGAGGCCGCACCCACCACGGACGCCTCCTGACCACGCACCGACGAGAACGTCCCGAACCGACCCTGCCGCTGCAGGCTGGTCGCCTTCTGGTCGAAGGTCCGCGTCAGCAGCATCCACTCGAAGGCCTCGAGCACGGCCGCATCGCTCATCGCCGTCTCCCCGAGCAGCGCCCCCGAGCTGTCGAGGATCCGCAGCGGCTCGACCGGCTCGCTCGGCGGTGTGAATCTCGTCATGCATGCACTGTTGCATGCATTGCTGGATGTAGGCAACCACCTGACCGAGAGTTTTCGTGCCGGAAACATGCGGTCGCACGGCGGCTCGGCCCCTGCCCGGAGCAGCGGGAGACGCGAGAACCGGCGGGCCGGAGGCGACCTGCCGGTTCTCGCTACGTGGTGGTGGAGGGGGCTCGACTACCTCTTCCCCGGCGTCGGATCAGCCGCGCTCAGCGGCGAGATACCCGTCGAGGTTGCTCAAGGTCGAGGCGAAGGCGGCGGCGTGATCCTCGGACGAGATGCCGTCCGGCACGTCCGTCGCCGTGATGGTGACGAGGGTCCCGTCCGGCGCGGGCTCGAGGGTCCAGGTCATCGTCATCGTCCCGGCCAGCGCGGGATCACCGGAGACGAAGTCCGCCTCCTCGACGAGCCGGTACGGCTCCTCGACGCTGACGAACCGCACGTCCACCACGTCGGTGTTGGCCGCCGACTTCCCCTGCTGCGCGGGGTCGTCGTACGCCAGGACCATCCGGTAGCCACCGCCCGCTCGGGCGTCGAACCAGGTGAAGCGCCCGGACATCCCGTCCGGCGGCAGCCACTCGACCCGCGCCTTCTCATCCACGAGCGCGGCGAAGACCCGGGAAGGCGGCGCGGAGACCACCGCCCGCGCGACGTCGGTGTGGCTCATCCCGGCAGTGTAGGTGGCACCGTGCCACGGACCGGTGGCATCGTCTCCGCCGACGGATGGACCACATCGAGGGAGAGAGGCACGACAGGTCGACATCGGCGACCGACTTGCCCGCTGACGCATTGGCCTGGTCATAGGCGATCTGGGTGCCGCCGGCGTCGAGCTGTTACAACACCTCGGGGGTCTGCTGCAGCAGGCCCCCGACCAGCTGATTCAGAACGCTCGTGCTGCCTCGAGCAGCAGACGAATCGCGGGACGCGCAGCGCGTGGGTAGTCGTCGGGCCGAACAAGAAGCTGGGCCTGTCCAGCGGCAACATCTTCCTCCATCACCGCCAGGACGCCGCGGGCCCGCTTCTTCGCGTCCGGATCGTTCCATTCGTTATAGGCGATCCGTGCGCGCCGCACGGCAGCCGCTGCATCGTCGATGTAGACATACTCGTCGCCAATCGGGAGCCGTTGCCTCGTCAAGTCGATGCCCGTTCGAAATGACACGTCGACCAACTTGGCCCGCGCGAAATCGTTGCCCTCGAACTCGTTGATCCGTCGGCCCGCGATGGCCTGCTTGTCGGCAGGAACAGCACCGTTGAAGACGGCCTTGGCTAGCCGGCCCGAGAAAGTACAGCCCACCAACTGCACGGCGAAGCAAAACCAATGCTCGATGCGGGTGTTCTCGAAGGTGCAGTCAACGAACCGGGCATTTCCACCAGCACCCATCGACAACTTCGCACCGTCGAACCTGCAGCCCACGTACTCAGACACGATCCGGCCTGCACCGAAGGACGCCGAATCGATTACCGCGCGATCGAAGATGCAGCGATCGAACCGCGACCCCTCGGCAGAGAACTGCGTCAGGTGTCGTCCGCTGAAGTCAGCTTCAACGAGATGCTGGTTGGCCAACACCACGCGGTCAGCATCGACAATGTCGACGTGGCCGGTTCTTCGAACTCGAAATTCCATATCAGCAGGTCGGGAGGATACAGGTGCAGATGGTGACGTTGGCATAGCCGGGTCTTGCTAGGTGAGCGCCGACCTGGCCAGGTGGTAAGGGTCCCTGGGAGTGGTGGGGTTTGAGGGACCACGGCGGGGCTGTCTGACGTAGGCGGCCATCGGCGGGATCTTCGGTGTGTAACGGCTAAGCACGCACTGAAGGAGAACCACCGATGGCCTTGCCCCAGTCTGCCCTGTCCGAGCTCCTCGAGGCGTTCCGCACCGGCGACGGCGTGGACCTGATCCGTGAATCGGTCCGCGTCGCGCTGCAGGAACTGATCGAGATCGAAGCGACCGAACGCATCGGCGCCGCACCCTACGAACGCACCCCTGACCGCGTCACTGACCGCAACGGCCACCGCCCACGGATGCTGACCACCAAGGCCGGCGACGTCGAGCTGCGCATCCCCAAGCTGCGCAAGGGCTCGTTCCTACCCGTCATCCTCGAACCCCGCCGGCGCATCGACCAGGCCCTGTACGCGGTCGTGATGGAGGCTTATGTCCACGGTGTCAGCACGAGGAGTGTCGACGACCTGGTCGAAGCGATGGGCTCCGACTCGGGGATCTCCAAGTCCGAGGTCTCTCGGATCTGCGCCGGCCTGGACGAGCAGGTCGGTGCGTTCCGGACCCGACCGCTGGACCACATCGAGTTCCCCTACGTCTTCCTCGACGCGACCTACCTCCACGTCCGCAACACCACCTCCCAGGTCGTGTCCATGGCCGTCGTGGTCGCCACCGGGATCGCCGCTGACGGCTCACGCGAAGTCCTCGGGCTCGACGTCGGTGACAGCGAGGACGAGACCTTCTGGCGGGGGTTCTTGGCCACCTTGAAGCAACGCGGCCTGTCGGGTGTGAAGCTCGTGATCAGCGACCAGCACGCCGGCCTGGTCAAGGCCCTCAAGCGCTCGTGACAGAGCCCCGCGGGGTGGTGGGCTTTGAGGTGATCCTCGGTGCCTACTCGCCGCTATCGATCGCGGCGATGGGTCCAGTATCGCTGTCGGGGTAGAGCAGCGCCATGGATCCTTCGGACAGGTAGCGCCGATCGCCGGCTTGCCACTCGTCGTGCATGTCGGCCAGGACCGCTCCGACGAGCCTGATCACCGCGGCGGGGTTGGGGAAGATCCCGACCACGCGGGCGCGGCGCTTGATCTCCTTATTGACCCGCTCGAGTGGATTGGTCGACCAGATCTTCTGCCAGTGCGCGCGCGGGAACGTGGCGAAGGCGAGGACTTCCGGCTTGGCCTCGTCCATCAACGGCCCGATCTTGGGGAACGACTTCGCGAGCTGGTCACGGACCTCGTCCCACGCGGTGGCGACCGCGTCAGCATCGGGTTGCGCGAACGCGGTGCGGAACACCGCGGCGACCATGTCGACGTGTGACTTGGGCACGTGGGCCAGCAGGTTGCGTGCGAAGTGCACCCGGCAGCGTTGGTGGCCGGCGCCTTGGAACGACCGCTTGAGTGCCTTGACCAGGCCGGCGTGCTGGTCACTGATGACCAGCCGCACGCCGTGCAGGCCGCGTTGCTTGAGGCTGGTCAGGAACCCGCGCCAGAACGTCTCGTCCTCGCTATCGCCGACATCAAGGCCGAGAACCTCGCGTGAGCCGTCAGCGGCGATCCCGGTGGCGACCACCACCGCCATGGACACCACTTGGGAGGTGGTGTTGCGGACGTTGAGGTAGGTCGCGTCCAGGTAGACGTAGGGGAACTCGATGTGGTCCAGCGGCCGGGTCCGGAACGCGCCGACCTGCTCGTCCAGCCCGGCGCAGATCCGAGATACCTCCGATTTGGAGATCCCCGAATCGGAGCCCATCGCTTCGACCAGGTCGTCGACGCTCCTCGTGCTGACGCCGTGGACGTAGGCCTCCATCACGACCGCGTACAGGGCCTGGTCGATGCGCCGGCGGGGTTCGAGGATCACGGGCAGGAAAGAGCCCTTGCGCAGTTTGGGGATACGCAGCTCGACGTCGCCGGCCTTGGTGGTCAGCATCCGTGGCCGGTGGCCGTTGCGATCAGTGACACGCTCAGGCGTGCGTTCGTAGGGTGCGGCGCCGATGCGTTCGGTTGCCTCGATCTCGATCAGTTCCTGCAGCGCGACGCGGACCGACTCACGGATCAGGTCCACGCCGTCGCCGGTGCGGAACGCCTCGAGGAGCTCGGACAGGGCAGACTGGGGCAAGGCCATCGGTGGTTCTCCTTCAGTGCGTGCTTAGCCGTTACACACCGAAGATCCCGCCGATGGCCGCCTACGTCAGACAGCCCCGCCGTGGTCCCTCAAACCCCACCACTCCCAGGGACTCTTACTCGTTCCAAGGCGCTGGGCACCAACGGTGCCGCGTGCACTTCGCCCGCAACCTGTTGGCTCACGTACCCAAGTCGCACGTCGACATGGTCGCCGCGGTGTTCCGGACCGCGTTCGCCCAACCCGATGCTGACGCGGTCGCCACCGCGTGGGACGAGGTCCGTGACCAGCTCGTGAAGTCGTTCCCCAAGATCGGGCCGTTGATGGACGAAGCCAAGCCAGAGGTCCTTGCCTTCGCGGTGTTTCCGCGCGCGCACTGGCAGAAGATCTGGTCGACCAACCCGCTCGAGCGGGTCAACAAGGAGATCAAACGCCGGGCCCGCGTGGTCGGGATCTTCCCCAACCCCGCCGCGGTGATCCGGCTCGTCGGAGCAGTGCTGGCCGACATGCACGACGAGTGGCAAGCAGGCGATCGGCGCTACCTGTCCGAAGGATCGATGGCGCTGCTCTACCCCGACAGCGATACTGGACCCATCGCCGCGATCGACAGCGGCGAGTAGGCACCGAGGATCACCTCAAAGCCCACCACCCCGCGGGGCTCTGTCCCCACGAAACTCTTGCCCAGTCTCGCGGGGTCCGGAATCGCCGACTTCGCTCCGCTCCAGGGGTCATATCCAGGTGATTCCTCCCCAACGTGGGAAACCCATGCGCCGCGATTTTCCGGTTCAGGAGTGAGGACGGTCCCCGAGACCGAGGTCGCGGTCTTCGTGACTCCGCATCCCAGGTCGTCCTGACACGCCGGCCGGGCCGTCGGGGTCGGTCATATTGACCGGGTTGCCGTTGACGTATGTGTGGGTGTTGGCGGTCAACGGGTCGGTCCCGACCGACAGGTCGGTCGAGGGCGAGGCAACCCGGTAGGAGTCGGGGGTGGTGAACGCTGCGATGTCGGGTTCGTAGGTCCGGGTGCCCATCTGGTAGGTCCCCGTCGACCCGTCACGGGTCAGACCGCGGGCCCGCTTCTTCGCGTTCGGATCGTTCGATTCTTTGTAAGCGATCCGTGCGCGCCGCACGGCAGCCGCTGCATCGTCGATGTAGACGTACTCGTCGCCAGTCGGGAACCGTTGCCTCGTCAAGTCGATGCGCGCTCCGAATGACACGTCGGCCAACTTGGTCTGCGCGAAACCGTTGCCCCCGTACTCGTTACAGCTGGGAATTAAGGGGCAGCATCGGCGAGACGACGACCTCCCGCCTCTGCATCTGCTCTCAGTTGTTGCACGTCATAGGAGCCTGTTGCGACTGCGTCCAGCGCTATTTCAATCGCTTGCAAAGCGTCTTGAACGAGGTCGGATCCTAGAATGCGGAGATCCGCGCCAGAAGCACTGGGGTCGAGATCTGGGTTTGCCTGAAGCATCGCGTAGTCAGCGATTTCGTAGACCTGTCGCGCCGCCCAGCCGGCCTCTTGAGGATCGTTCGTGAGCCAGGTCCGGATCGCGTATGCCGCCGCTGCGGCGGCGTTCTGTCCGTAGCCCAATTCTCGAGTCCAGGAGTCCTCGTCGCTGGGAACCATGTCCTCGGCTTCCGCCTGCAGGGAAAGCAGGTCTGTCCGTGCGACCTCTCCAGATGCGACTGCCCAGGCAGCGTCAACGATTCTTGCGAGCCTTGGGCCAACCTCCGGCGTCGCCACAGAGCTCGAGTAGCGTTCAAACATCTGCAAGAGACGCTGGGCGCACGCGGCGGCAAAAGCGGTCTTCGATCGTCGGTCCAGGCCTGTGAGCCGGCCGATTAGGTCGCGCTCGTCGTAGATCCGCACCGTCACCTCTTCCACCATGCTGTCGTCAGGCTAGTGACTGTCGCACCTGTCGACTTCAAGTACTCGACACACACGCCGCGCAGATCGGGCGGTAGTGACCTGGAGTCACGTACGCCATCGCGTCGTTGGAGCAGAGCAACCTAGGTCCAGGTTGCGTCGCTCGGCTCATGGCCCAGCTAGATCGCGTGCCTCGTCCCATCCCATTCCGCCATCCATGAGCTCGGCTTCTGGAGTGGATCCGGCAGTCAGGTGCGACCGCAGCCAACGCAAGGTGGTCAGAGTCGCACTGTGGTCGGATCAACAGTCTCCGCGTCCCACACGACCCCGTCGCCGTCGAGCAGCCAGGTCGGCGCCTCAGTAGTCCGCGCGACCGCATCTGAGAGACGGATGGCGAGGTCTGGCCAGCGACATTCGAAGGGGCAAGCCGTCACGTTTCGCATGTCAGGGAGCTCCACACCCGTCGCCGCACTGAACTCCCCCTCATGGACCTCCCACTCAGTGCCCTCTGAAACCCGGTCGTACAGGGTGAAGAGACGACCTTCGTCTGAGACCTGCACGAGACGATTCCCGTCCCCGTCGACTGCTTCCACTCCACCCAGCATCACGAGAGCAGACGATGCGCGGATGAATAGACCATCGTCTAGCGCTATCAAGAAGCCGCCTCTCATCCGAACTCCTTAAGGTAGGCGATCAGTTCATCCTGGGATCTCAGGATTACGATTCCTTCGCTGGCGGCGTTACGCCAACCTGCGTCACTGATCCCTGGAGCGTAGCCAATCGTCGGAACTCCGGTTGTCCTCTGAGTCTTGTCGATCTGCCCCGTGAGACCTCGTGCGTTCCCGCTCTTGACTTGCACCAGGAGGTTGCCCAAGTCGATGTCAACCTCTCTGGAAAGGCCGTTCGACATCGGCCGCATGCCGTTGACACCGACCACTCGTCCGGGAAAAACGGCCTCGATCGCGTTCGCCGTACCGGCGACGTAGGGGTCCTGCGAGGCGAATAGGCGACCTGCGCTAGCGCCATTTTTGATACTCGTCTTGGCGACGGTCTTGGTGCCGCCTTTGACGATGGCCTTCGTCACAGCCCGACGCACGACGCCTGCAACGAGTCCGGGCCCCCAGCTGCAAAACCATTCGCACGTCTTGGTGACCGCCGAGTCCGGGTTGGCACCCGTCGCGTCGTAGAACTTGTCCTTCAGGGATGTTCTGCCCAGTTCGAACCCCGGGAAGGGGACTGACAGTCCGGGGGCCATCTGGACGTTCGACACCGTCATGCGCGGGACAAGCGCTTCGAGTTCCAGGAGGCCGCCGATTGTTCCTGACGCCGCGTTGTTCAAGAATCCTCCGACCCCGTGGTCGAAGAAGCCCTCATTGGTCTGAATAGTCCCGTGGATGGTCTTCGCCATCCTGTACCGGTCGGCGTTCCGTGCGTCTGTTTCTCGGACGACGAGTTCCTTGTGGGCGGCCGCTTCCTTCGCGACGCCTACGGAGCTGCACGACTTCGAGTTCGGGTTCGAGACGCACGGAGAAACGTCGTTGCCCCAGGGATCGACGGCGCCGTGGCCATCGGGGTCGATCATGTTGACCGGGTTGCCGTTGACGTAGGTGTAGGTGTTGGCGGTCAGCGGGTCGGTCCCGACCGAAAGGTCGGTCGAGGGCGAGGCGACCCGGTAGGAGTCGGGGGTGGTGAAGGCTCCGGTGTCGGGGTCGTAGGTCCGGGTGCCCATCTGATAGGTCCCCGTCGACCCGTCGCGGGTCAGGCCGCGGTACCAGGCGGCGTTGCCGGTGGTGTTCTTCTGACTGCCGTTCGCGCAGATCCCGTTGCCGCCCGAGTCCGGCTGGTACGGGTTGCCGTAGGGGTCGTAGACCACCCCGCAGCCCAAGACACCCGTGCCGCCGGTGCCGCTGGCGGGGGCGGTGGTGATCGCGGTGACGTTGCCGTGACCGTCGGTGTCGAGGAATGCCTTGCCCGCCGACGCGTTGGCCTGGTCGTAGGCGTATTGGTTGCCTCCGGCGTCGAGCTGGTACAACACCTCGGGCTGGGTGAACGCGCCGTTGACCGCGTTGTACTGCCCCACCACCGTGGTGGTGAGTCCGTCGTAGACGTCCTTCGTGGTCGTGTTCTGCCCGGCCTCGTCGGAGCCGGTGACGGTGATGGCTCGTTGCCGGTCCAGCCCGTCGTAGGTGTAGCTGGTGGTCGTGTCCTCCCCCGCGGGGCATGGGGTGGTGGTCGAGTCGACGGTGACCTGCTTGACCCGGTCGAAGGCGTCGTAGGTGTTGGTCACACAGCCGTCGGTGTGGAGCAGACCGTCGTCGTTGTAGGTGTAGGTCCGCTTGTCCCCATCCCCCGATACCGGGCCGTTGACGAAGTTGATCGAGTTGTCGAGCCGGTAGTCCCAGATGGTCGGGTCGCCGGAGTCGACCTTCTGAGAGGTCCGGTTGTTGTTGCGGTCATAGCCGTACGTCGTGACCTTGGCCGTGCCGGGTGAAGGCGCGTAGGTCCACTTCGTCAGCTGCTGGGCGGGGCTGTACTCGTAGTTCGACGCATAGGTCCCGACAGTGCCGGAGACCGCTTGGGTGACGATGTTGCGGTTGTTGTCGTAGACGTACTCGTAGTCAGCGATCTCCGTGTCGGTCCCGCCCGAGGAGAAGACCGTTCGGGCCCGGGCGAGCGCGTTGTTGGGATGCCAGGACCACTCGTTGACATGGGCACCCGACCCGGATGGCGTCGAGGCGTTGAGGAGCCGGCTGGCGGTGTCATAGGTGTACGTCGTGGTCTCGCCGAGGACCTGGGACGTCATCGACTGCGCCAGCCCGGCCTGGTTGTAGGCGTACGACGTGGTCTTCTTGTTGCCTTCGGTGGCACCGTCTGGTCCGGTCTGGTCCGAGCGGACGGTGACCTGTCCGGCGCCGTCGTAGGCGTAGGTGTTGGTGTTCGCTCCGGCAGAACCGGTGCCGGAGTCGGTGACGGTGCGGACCTTGCCGTCGAGGTAGTAGCTGACGTCGGTGGTGACGTCGCTGATCGGGTCGGTGACCTGGAGCAGTCCTCCGTGCTGGGCGTAGCTGCTGCGGATCGTGCGTCGTGCGCTGCCGGCGCGGCCGGTCTGCTCGCGGACGCGGCCGTTGTCGCCGTACTGGATCCGCATCGCGCCACCGGAGTGCCAGTTGGGGCTGCCGCGGTAGCAGTCATCGACGTCGATGTCGCCCAGGGTGCTGGAGCACTTCGCGGTCTCGGTGACGGCCTTCAACCCGGCCGGCGTGTACTTGTACCGCACGGATCGGTAGGCGCCGTTGTTGATCGGGGTGTGGGTGTAGGCGATGAGGTTGTCGTCGGTGAAACTGTTGATGACGGCCCGGGTGCCGTCCTTCTCGGCGTTGGGGTTGAGGACCTTGATCGGGTTTCCGGCGTCGTCGTAGGTGTAGACGGTGGTCGCGAAGTCGCTGGCGTCCGGGCCGGGGGCGTCGATCGAGGCCAGCAGGTCGTCGGTGGTCCAGGTCTGCAGCGTGTGGTCGCCCTCGGGGTTGAGGGTGTCGACCAGGTTGCCGTTGGCGTCGTAGGTGAATGTCGTGATCTCGGCGACGGTGTGGACACCGTCGGTGTAGCCCTGGCCGGTGGTCTGTGCGACGAGGCCGTCTCCGGTGTAGCTGGTCTGCGGCCCGTAGCCCTTGGCGTTGACGGTCTTGGTGGTGCGCCCGACACCGTCGTAGGTGGTGGTGGCGACGTCGACCCGGCCGCTGCCGCCGGTGTTGGTCGGGTCGGGGCCGGTGACCTTCGCGACCAGGTTGTCGCCGGTGTAGGTGTACTCGAGGTAGCGGTTGTCGCCACCGGTCGAGGTGGGCAGGTACTGCCGCAGGACCTTGCCGACCGGGTTGTACGTCGCGCGGGTCGAGCAGACCCCGACCGTCGAGGCGTACGCCGAGAGCCCGCGAACCTGGTCGGTCGTGGGACCTGTCGGGCACTGGGTGGTCTGCTGGTTCCCGCCGATGCCGCCGTCACCACCGGCGCCGACAGCCGAGATCGACGCGGTGGGGCTGCCCGCGGCGCTGTCGTAGCGCGGCGAGTAGGTCGCGACCGGGTTGCCGTCGAGGTCGTAGTCGATGCGCCGAGCGGTGTTGGCGTTGGGTGCGGTCAGGGACGCGACGTCGCTGAACGCCTGGGGCGGCAGCACCGCGGTGATCACGCCGTCGGCGTTGTACAGCGCCCGGGTGCGGGTGTTCGACATGCCGTCGAGACCGGGGGCGGCCCAGGCGGTGTGGTCGCGGGCGGGGTCGGCCTGGGTGGTCAGGGCGCCCTCGAGGGTGTCGAGGGGCCGGTTCGCGGCGTCGTAGGAGATCGCGGTGACGGAGGCGCTGTTGCCGCGGAAGGCCTCAGGCGGAACGCTGCCCGTGCCGTTGGTGAGGGTGCCGGCGTCGATGCGGATCCGTCCGTCGGCGCCGTTGCCGCCGTTGCGGTTGTTCGCGCCGGGACCCCCGGTGCCGCCGCTGACGTTGAACACGGCGGGTGAGGCGAGCTCGACCTCGTCGGCCTCGACCCAGATCCCGCCGCCGGCGCCACCGCCACCACCGGCGGAGTTGGCTCCGGTGGGTGCCGAGCCGTTGGCTCCGGCGACGGTGATGGTGCCGTTGACGACGAGCCTGTCGGCGACGATGCGGATGTAGCCGCCGCCGTTGCCGCCGCTGCCCCCGACGCTGAGCGCGCCGTTGCCGCCACCGCCGCCGCCACCGCCGGAACCCTCGAGGTAGTCGCCGCCGACGCCGGAGAGGTCAGCGGTGCCGGAGGCGAGGCCGGGAGCGCCGACGGCCGAGCCGGTGCCCATGCCCGGCGACCCATCGGTCTTGTGGCCGCCGCCTCCGCCGCCGGTGCCGGCGAGCGCCAAGTTGGTGGTGCCCCGCTTGCCGCCGTGGCCGGGGTTGGGGTTGGCCGCGTCCTGGTTGGCCGCGCCGCCGGTGTCGCCCTTGCCGGCCATGGTGATCACGCAGCTCGAGCAGACCGTGACGGTGCCGGAGGCGGAGAAGACCAGGCCGCTGCTCGTGCCGGTCGTGGTGACGTGGGCGCCGTTCTGCAGGGTGACACTGCCGTATTGCGCGCCGTCGGGGATCTGGAACGGGTTGCCCGCTCCGTGCGCGACGCCGTCGGTCGAGCCCGCGCCCGTGATGCCGTCGACGACGAGGTCGCCGTCGGCGCCGGTGCCGGTGTTGGTGAATCCCGGGGCGTTGATCGCGGTGACGTTGCCGGAGTCGTCGTAGGTCCAGGTCGTGGTGTTCGACTGGGTGGCGCTGCGGGGAACGGTCTGGCTGGTCCGTCGCCCTTGGAGGTCGTAGGTCGTGGTGGTCTCGTGACCGTTCGGGTCGGTGACGGAGACGGTGTTGCCGTCGGCGTCGTAGCGGTAGCCGGTCTGGATGGACTTCGCGGTGGCGCCGTCCATCCGGTACTTCGTCGCCGAGACGGTGCGCCCGGCCCGGTCGATGACGTAATGGGTCGAGTACCGACCCGTGCTGGTGCAGCTGCCGCCCGCCGCCTGCTCGCGGGGGCTGCAGGCGTCGAGGACGTTGCCGTCGCGGTCGTTGTTGAAGCGGCTGGTCAGCACGACGCCGCTGGCACGCGGGGCGTCGACCCGCAGGGTGCGGCCGGCGGCGTCGAACCAGGTCCGGGTCGTCTGCGAGGCACCGTCGGTACCGGTGATCGGGCGGTCGACCCCGTCATACGTCGTCGAGGTGATGCACACCCGTTCGCCGGCCTGTGCGGTGGTCCAGTCGGTTCCCGACGCGGTGCCCGTGCACTGGCCGGTCGTGGCGGTGTCGCGGGTGATCTTGGTGGTGAGTGGCCGGTTGACGGCGTCGAAGGTGGCCAAGGATGCGATGCCGCGGGCATCGACGGTCTTGACCGGGTTGCCGAACGGGTCGTAGCTGATCGAGGTCACCGTGGCGGTGGATCGGTGCTGGGCGCCGCTGGTCCAGACCGGGCGACCGGAGGCGTCGTAGCCGGTGGTCTTGTCGTAGGCGGCGGTGAAGGTCTCGTTGCCGCGACCGGAGCGGACTCGTCGTACCTGGTTGAGGGGGTCGGTGGTCTGGGTGGTGAGGTTGCCGGTGGCGTCGCGGGTGCCGCGCATCGCCCAGCCGGGTTGCGTGTAGGGCGAGATGATCAGCTTCGAAGGGGCCGGTGTGGTGGTGGTGATCGGGTTCTGGCCGTCGGCGCGTTGCCGGTTGAAGGTCGATCCCCAGACCTTGATGGTGCCGGCGCTGTCCGCGGCGGCCCAGGTGGACCAGCCGCCGGCAAGCGCGACCTGTCCGGTGAGGGTCGGGATGGCGACGGGGTTGGTGGAGGTGCCGATGACGGCGCCGCCGAGCTGGGCGGATCCGTTGGTGCCCCAGCCGCGGACGGTGCCGTCGGCCATGAGCGCGGCGGCGCCGCCGTTGGCGCCGACGATCTGCTTGACCGGGCCGGCGGGGGTGCCGTCGCCGAGGGTGGTGATCCGGGTCGGGCTGGTGCGCTGGGTCATGTCGCCCAGGCCGAGGTTGCCCGAGGCGTTGGCGCCCCAGGACCAGGCCTTGCCGTCGCGGGTCAGCGCGTAGGAGGTGTTGACGCCGCCGGAGACGGCGCGGACGCCCTTGATGCCTGAGGTGATCTCGGTGGGGGTGTTGCGTGCGGTGGTGTCGCCGTGGCCGAGCTGGCCGTTGCCGTTGGCGCCCCAGGTCCAGAGGCTGCCGTCGGTCTTGACGGCCAGGGAGTGCTGGCTGCCGGCGCCGATGGTGGCGACGTTGTCGAGGACCTTGACCGGGGTGGTGACATCCGAGCCGCCGGTCGTGCCCTTGCCGATCTGTCCGGTGGCGTTCGATCCCCAGGCCCAGACGCGTCCTTGGGCGTCGAGCGCGAGGATGTGGCAGCCGCCGGCGGCGATCTGGATGATGTCCTTCAACACGCTCGGGGCGAGCTGCACGGGTGTGGACTGGCCGGGACCGGCCCACCACACCGCGCCGGAGCCGGTGAGGAAGTAGCTGCGGGCGCACCCGAGCTGGGAGCCGGTCGCGCTCTGGGCGACCTGGACCACATTGCTCAGCCCGACGGCCGGGACTGCGCTGGGGCGCGTGGTGGTGGTGCCGTCGCCGAGCTCACCGGAGGTGTTGACGCCCGAGCCGGACACCGTGCCGTCGGGCATGACGGCCACCAGCGCGGTGTTGGACACGCTGAGCGAGTCCGAGGTCACCGGGGTGGCGTTGACCTGGTCGATGTACGCCGGTGAGGGCGGCGCGTCGGCACTCGACCAGGTGGCGCTCAACGGCAGGCCGTTGGTGGCGTTGCGCTCCCAGGTGCGGGCGACATTGCCGGCGGCGTCGTAGGCGAAGACGGTCTTCTTGCCGGTCGGGTCGATGACAGCCTTGAGCCAGCCGCCGGCCGACACGGAGCCGGACAGGTCGCAGTTGGCTCGGGCGGTTGCGGTGTCGCAGGCGGTGGTGTCGTCGTAGTAGCGGTACTCGGTGACCTCGGAGAGGTTGCCGGCGTTGGCCTTCGGCGACTTCATGAGCGTGCGCTGACCGGCACTGTTGTACTCGTAGGTCGTGCAGGCGTGGGTGTAGCCGGAGCTGGTAGGCGCGGCCGGGCTGCCGGCCGGCAGGCCGGAGGTCGGCGACTGGCAGGCGCCCGCCGACACTCCCGCCGACGATGGGGCGTCTACCTCGCAGACCAGACCGGTGTTGCCCTTGGTCGCGGTCCCGCAGATCGTCGTGTCGGCGGGCTTGTTGGTCGAGGCCAGGGTCCCGTTCGGCGGCAGGTCGCGGCGGATCGTGGTCAGGTAGTCGCCCCAGCTGTCGTTCGGGTTCTCCGCGGCGGGGGCGTTGCCGCGCGGCGAGAGCTCCTGGATCTGGTCGGTGGTGGCGTAGAGGGTGTCGGCTTCGACGGGATCGCCACCGCCGAGGCCGGCCTTGAAGTGGTTGACGATCCGGCCCGCGGGCAGGACCGAGGTGTACAGCGCGAGCTCGTCGAGGCTCGACCCGGGCCCGCCCCGTCCGGTGGAGCCGGCCGAGGACGCAGCAGCGAACGGGCCGGTGAGGTCGTCGTCGACCACGACGACCGACTGCTTGACTCCGTCGACCCAGATCGCCATCCCGGTGGTGGAGCCGGAGCCGTCGTAGGTGTACACCACGTGGTGCCACTCGCCGTCGGCGATCGAGGCGTTGCCGGCGATGGCTGCGGCCTTGCCGTTGGCGGTGTCCGAGCTGAGGTACATGATCGGGCGGCCGCCGTAGTTGCGGCCGACCTCCGCGTACGCCGCCAGCGTGCCCCAGGCGAAGGTGCGTTGCGGCTGGGTCGTGTCGGTCGTCTTCTGCCACGATTCGACGCTGAACGCCGAGGAGGTGCCGGTGCCGTTGGCGAAGCCGTTGAGCGGGTTGACCACGGCGCCGTTGCCGGTCGTGGACTCGTTGATGGCGGGGTTGCCGGCGATCATGCCGGGCGCACCGAGGGTGACGCCGGCCTGGTAGACCCCGTTGGGGCCGGTGCGCGCCGTCATCGTGGTGCCGGAGGTCTCGCCGAGTCGCCAGTAGGCATACGGGTTGTCGGCGTCGACTGCGGCGACGTACTGCGATGCGACACCGCTGGAGTCGATCTCGCCGTTGCCACGCACGTAGTTCGTGACGACTCGCTGGTCGCCGTTCGCGTCGAAGTACTGGTCGTGGGTGCCCCAGGTGGTGATCGCGGAGTTCGCGTCCGTCCACGGCTGCCCGGCATCGAGCAGGGCCTTCTTGCGCAGCGGCTGGCCCAGGGTGCCGTAGGTGTACGCGATCGCCTCGTCCTGGACGGAGACGCCGTCCACGGTGGCGGTGCCGGCCTCGCCGGGAACGAGGGGCGCGTTGCTGGGCTTGGCTCGGCGGACGGTCTGACACAGGTTGTGGTTCATCGGCGCATTCGCCGGCAGGCTGCACGACTCGATCCCGCCGTCAGCGCCCAGACCGTCCCAGAAGTAGCCGCTCTGGCGCAGGGTGAGCCCGCCGGAGTCGCCTTCGTCGATCTCACCGACTCGTCCCCACTCGTCGATGCCGGTGTACCTGATCCGCTGACAGCTCGGGTCCGTGCCGGTGGCGCAGGCGTCTACCTGGTCGGGGCTGCCGATGTCGGCGGTGACCTGCAGCGGCGGCGCGTCGTCGTCGCTGGAGTGGTTGGTCCAGGTGTACCGGGTGGCGAGGCCCTTGCTGCCGCCGCCCGAGGCGTTGCCGCGACGGTCGGTGACCTCGAGGACGCGGTCGGGACCGATGGGAGCGGCGGTGTAGGCGAAGGTCGTGGTGTTGCCCAGCGCGTCGGTGGCCGAGCAGAGCTGTCCGGTGGTCTTCGCGTTCGCATCGGAGCCCGGACATGCCTGAGTGGCGGTGGAGTAGGTGTAGCTCCACGACGGCCGAGCCGCGGTGCTGCTGCCCGGGGCGCCGTTGAACGGCGGCAGCGGGTTGCCCGGTTCCCAGACCTGCGCGAGATAGGGGGTGGGTCCGTCGTGACGGATCAGGTACGACGTGACGCGCTTGGCGGAGTCGGTGACCGTGACGAGCTGGTAGCCCGTCGGTGCCGCGCTGTTGTACTTGATCGTCAGGGACGGGCACGTGGTGCCCTCACACGGGTCGCCGTCGAGCTCGGTCGTGTAGATCTTGGTCGGGCCGTGGAGGTCGCCGTTGTACCGGTACCTGAGCTGCTGGCCGGCGGGATCGGTGACCGAGATGATCCGGCCGAGTGTGTCGTAGTCGTAGCGGACCCGGTCGGGGCGGACCAGGGACCAGCCGACCTGGATGAACCCGTCCGAGGCGGGGTTCGCGCAGCCGCTGGCGGCGGTGCCGATGTAACGGAACAGGTACATGTTCGACCCTGGAGGCCCGGTGTACGCCTGGTCGATGCAGAGCTTGTCGTAGCTCTTGCCCGGCAATGTCGAGACCAGGTCGTGCAGCAGGGTCTTGGGGTTGAGCAGCTTGAGGATCTGCTGCAGCAGGCCGCCGCTCGTGCCGTCTCCGCTCTGGGTGAGGTCGATGGGCAGGTTGACGTCACCGATGGTCGCGCCGAGGGAACGCAGCTTGAAGGTGTGCCGGGTGCCGTCGCGGTCGAAGTAGGGCATCGACAGGGGCTGCAGGACGGTCTGGATGTTCGGCAGGATCGGGATCCCGCCGACGCCGAAGCCGCCCGCGAACGCGCCCGTCTCGCCGAGGTCGAACTGCCAGCCGATGCCCAGCGGGTCGCCCAGGGAGTCGCCCTGGTGGCCCTGGGAGTTGTAGAACCGGTTGACTCCCAGCGCGAGCCGGCCGCGCGCCTGGACCGGGGCCGCGTCGGTCTGCTGGACCACGAGGTTGCCATTGGCCACGTTGACGCTCGCGACGCCGCCGTTGCCGAGGTCGGTGGAGTCATAGGTCCACCAGTCCTCCAGGCCCAGGCCACCGCCGCACACGGTGATCTGGGAGTAGACCTGGGCGGAGGCGCCGGTGAGGTCGGAGGCGATCGCCGGGATGTCGATGAGGTCGCAGCCGCGTTGGGTGCCGACCACGGAGGCCAGGAAGTCACCGACCCGGCTGCCGCCGATGGGGATGTCGATCTGGTTGATGGAGGCCGTCAGGTTCTCAACCACGCCGCACAGCACCGTCACCACGGGGGGACAGGCCGCCACCGGGCTGCCGTCGACCTTGATCAGGGTGCCGACCGCGAGCAACGTGCTCTGCAGCGCGGAGGTGAGCGTGAAGCCATTGATGGGCGCAGTGCCGGTGTTGACAGCGGTCACCTCGATCTCGGCGACATCACCCGTCCAGAAGACCGGGTCCTCGCCGGCAGCACTGGGGTCGTCGGAAGCGCTGGTCACCTCCATCTCGAGCACCGGAAGCCCGGTGTCGTAGGCCCAGGTCTCGTCGAGGAAGGTCGTTGCGGTCGTTCCGCCGAGACCGCCGAACATCACCAGCTGTCCCTGGCCGTCGGAGGCCATCGACATGCCGGCCCGGCCGGTCGGGGAGGCGATCCCCACCGCCGTGGCCCAGTCGTCGCCGGTCCACGCCCAGGTGTCGTGATGCAGGGTCGGGGTCGTGCCGTCGTAGGAGAGACCGCCGAACATCACCACGGCGCCCTTCGACGGGTCGACCCCGGACCCGGCCGGAACCACGCCGAGTCCGGCGTCCAGCGTCATCGCCATCGAGGTGCGCGCCGAGGGGTGGTGGGTGGGGCTCTTCGCGGTCCACGTCGACGCTGTCGGTCCCAGGATCCAGGTGTCGCCGACCGTCGCGCAGGTCCCCGAGCCGCAGCTGGTGGCGCCGCCGAAGAGCAGCAGCTGGTTGGTCGACGCCGAGTACCCGAGGCCGCCGTCGAAACGGGCTGCCGGCGCGCCGGTGACCCCGTGTGCCTGGACCTGCGTCCAGGCCGTGGTCGTGGTCGGCGGGGTGCCGGTGGTCTTGAGCTGGAAGGTGTCGTTGCGCGCACCGGAGGCGTTGACGCCGCCGAACACGACCAGTGCCGCGCGGGCAGCGTCGTACGCCATCATCGCGCCGGCCCGCGCGGTCGGCGCGGTGCCGGTCGGGGTGACCTGCGCCCAGGTCGTGCCGTCCCACGCCCAGACGTCGTTGAGCCACCCGCTGGCGCTGGACTGGCCACCGAAGAGCACGAGCTTGCCGAGGTTCGCGTCCCACGCCATCGTGGCGCGGTAGCGGGCCGGCGGGCTGGTTGCTGGAGTCTTCTGGACCCAGGTCGTCCCGTTCCACACCCAGGTCTGCGCCAGCGCGGTGCCGCTGCCGTTCCGGCCGCCGAAGCGGACGATCTGCTGGCGGGTCTTGTCGTAGGCCATCGACGCCTCGGTCGAGGCGACCGGCTGGCTGGCCGGGTGGAGCTGCACCCAGTTCGGCGACAGGTACTCCCCCGCCCCCGGCGCGGCAGCGGTGCGCGCTACTGCGGGGACCGCGTTGGCCGGAGCATCGACCACCACGTCGCCGCTGGTACGCCGAGCACGTCCCGCCGGCGCCGGCGTTGCCGAGCCCTGCTCGGACGCCTGGGGATCGGGCGTCTCGGCCCCCTCCGATGGGTCGACCGGGTCCGATGGGTCGACCGGGTCCGATGGGTCAGCCGAGGGCTGACCGGACGGATCCCCCTCCGGTGCAGCGCCGGGGTCGCCGGTCGGACCATCCGCGGGGCCCTCGGGCGTCTTCGGCTCGGGGACAGACTCGTAGCCGTCGGCCAGGGTCAGCGGATCGACCGCGGGAAGGTCGTCCGCCTGGCGGGTCTCGGCGTACACGCAGACCTCACGGTCCCCCTTCTTGCCGTCGCCGAGCAGCAGGTCGAGCGGACTGGCGCCCTCGTTCTCGGCACCGTCGACGGCCTGGCCGGAGCCCGCTGCGGGCTGCTCCTCACACACCTTCTTCGACTTCGCGCCCGGGCGCCTCGCCTCGTCGGACGCAGGCTCGACCGGGTCGTTGAGCCGCACTCCCCGGTCGGCCTTCGGCCGCTTCATCGCGTCCAGGGCGTCGAGCTCGACGTCGTAGGCGTCCCCGGCTCCGGTGAGTGGGGCTCGGTCCGCAGGCGGGTTGTCGGTCACCAGGACGACCGTGACCACGCTGCCCACCAGGACCGCCGCGGCGGTCGACGCCACCGCGATCCGCCTGCCGACGGTCGCGCCGGCCGGACCGAGAGCGCGCCGCAACGCATGCGCTGCCGAACGCAGAATGGCGATCAGAAGCCGAACGATCTCACTTGTACGAGCAGCCATGGGGGTGGTCCCCTCCCGCGGCCCCGGCCCCACATCGCACTCGCCCGAGCACAACCGGCGTCACATCAGGGCAGAGATGTTCATAGGGCCTACAAAAAGTGTCAATGACCCAAATTGACTAGGACCGTTCCGGCGTGGCCGAGACGGCAGTGTTCTCCGCGGACCGAGATCCCGTGGCCGAAACCCCCTAGATTCGGGGCGATTCGCGATCGTCGTACGTCGCGCACCTTGACAAGCCCCGTGTTCATGGGCGTTCCTTGATGCTCGGAGCGACGAACGTCGACATGGGGCTCCGCCTCGAGGAGGAACCCATGTCACGAGGGCCGCGACGCACGTGGGCCCGCTCGGAGCAGCGCACGATCCGCCAGAGCGTGGCCCTCGCTGTACTCAGCGCGGCCGCGATCACGATCGCGTCCGTGGCGGCCGCGACCGTCACGCTCGGGTCCGTCGATTCGTCCGGAACAACCGCGCATCCGACCGATCACGGGAGTGATGCGTCATCACCCAGCAACGAGGTTCTCGCCGCGCTGCCGACGACAGCCACCGAGCCACTGGCGAACAGCGTGGCCTGGGTCAGCGTCAGGGCGCGGCGGCACACCACAGCGCTGGGCGCCGAGATCCCGCCCGAGGCAACCGCCGCCTACCGACGCGCCGAAGCCGTGATCGCCAGCGCCGCCCCGGCCTGCGGCCTCTCCTGGACCCTGCTGGCGGCAGTCGGGCGGGTGACCACCGAGCACGGCAGAGCCGAAGCACCCATCGTCGGACCACTCGTCCGCGACCGAGACCGAGCCCCCGTCTCCGACACCGACGCCGGCCTCCTCGACCACGACCCGGTCCACGACCGTGCCATCGGCCCGATGCACCTCACCCCCACGATGTGGGCGCAGGTCGGCGTCGACGCGGACGACGACGGGGTTCGCGACCCGCAGGACCTCGACGACGCCGCGCTCGCCGTGGCCGTCCTGCTCTGCAGCTCCTCGACCGACCTGAGCAACGCCGCGAACCTGCAGGCAGCACTCTCGAACCTCAACCAGAACCTCGCGTTCGCGCGGCGGGTGCTCACCGCCCAAGCGGCCTACCAGGCAGCGGAAGCCACGCAGCAGGAGCCGACCGTCCTTGCGGTCGAACCGCCCGGCGTCGTGGAGCCCACACCGGAGCCGACCGTCCGCGCCGTCGAGTACTGGCTGGAGACAGTCGACCATCGCCACTGGTCGGAGCTGCGCCAGTCCCACGACCCCGTCCCGCCGACCCCGCCGACCGCACCGACCACACCGACAGCAACGACGACGCCGACGGCGGTGCCGACCGCAGAGCCGTGCGAGCCGGTCGAGCCCGCGACCCCCACCCTCCCCCCATCGGACGGACCGACCGCCTTGCCGACGAGCGCGTCTCCCTGCATCGAGGCTCCGCTCGACGTCGGCCCTCGGCCTACGCTCCCGACACCGGGAGCGCGACGAACACCTTGGTAGCGGGCTCCACGGTCTCCCAGGTCCCGGCGAAGCCCCGCGGGACGAAGAATGCCTCGCCCGCGCGGAACTCCCGCCGCGCGCCCGAGAGGTCGACGAGCGCGACGACACCGGTGAGCATCACGCAGACCTCGTCGTACGGATAGTCGTCGAGCCGCAGGGAACCCGGCCGGCCCTCCCAGGCGCCGCCGAAGGGCCGTGTCTCGTCGTCGCCGAAGGCCCGCCACTCGGTCTCCTCCCAGCCGGGTGAGGCGGCGCCCACCTCCCACTCGGGTACGACGGCCGAGCCGGTGCCGACGGCGATCGTGCGGATGTCGGCGACGGTGCGGGGCTGGGTCATCGGTCCTCCTGGCGTCCGGCGAAGCGGCGCAGCACGTTGTGGGTGATCTGCTCGGTGAACGGGTCGCGGTGGATGAGGCCGCTGACCCACTCGGTGGTGCCGGCGTTGAAGACCTCGCCGGCGCCGCGGCGGAAGGTGGCGACCATGCCGGCGCCGTATCCGCTGCGGAAGCGCTCCGGGACGTCGTCGCCCCAGACCGCCCGGAGGAGCTGGTGCATCTCGTCCATCGGCGCGCCGATCGGGACCTCGCCCGCCCACCGGTCGATCTCGCCGAGGACGGCCGGGGTCATCGCGACGATCTCGAGGTCGGCGGGCGCGCCGTCGGCGCCGGTCGGGTACGGCAGACCGTGGCGGAAGGTGTAGTCGACGCCGTCGACCTCGAAGGCGGCCACGCAGACCGGGGCCGCGCCGAACACGTCGCCGTAGAACAGGTCGGTGCCCTCGAGCGCCCAGTGCTCGGGCCGGTAGACGGTGTAGCCGCCGCTGCTGCGCGGGGTGGTGGCGCCATACCGCGCGTAGGCGCCGCCGAGGCCGGTCAGGCCCATCGTGGACGCCGCGGGACGCCCGACGAACGGCGCGTCCCAAGTCGTGGTGACGCGGGTCGGGTTGATGGCGAGCAGTGGGTCGAGGTTCGGGTCCTTGTAGCAGGTCTGCCGGCCCTCGTCGTCGAGCCGGACCTGCCAGACGTAGTTGCCGGCGAACCGGGCGAGGTGACCGCCGGCGTCGACGAAGCGGTCGACGACGTCGCGCATCTCCCAGGTCCAGTACTCGTCGTGGCCGACGAACACCGCGCATCGGTAGCCGTCGAGCGCCGTGGGGTCGTCGTGCAGGTCCTGCTGCGTGAGGTGGTCGAGCCGGTAGCCGTTGCGCTCGGCCCACACCACGAACGGCCGCTCGTAGGTCGCCCAGAAGGCGTCGCTGTGATGGCGCGAGTAGCCGTGCGTGATCGCCCACTCGTAGGTGGGATGACGGGGACGGTAGCCCGGCCCGGGCGTCGTCGGGTTGGCATTGCGGGGCGCGCCGTCGGGCAGCCGCAGCATGCCCCGCGCGACCGGCCGCCGGCTCGACAGCACGGGGGCGGGGACGTCGGCGTACGGGTCGTCGCCGAGGCCGCGGTAGTGGTTGGCGCCGCCCCAGTCGTTGTACGCCGCCAGCGTCCCGGTCGTCAGCACGAGTGCGATGTCGGCGCTCGGTCGCGCCGCTCGGACCACGAAGAAGCCCTCCCGCTCGTGGCGACGCCCGTCGACCTCACACCCCACGACGACCAGGTAGAAGCCGCTCGACCAGTGCGCGGCGACGGGGATCCGCACCGCGACCGGCCATCCGCACCCCACCGCGTAGGCGTCCTCGGGCGTCGGATGCGCGACGCCGGGGAGGTCCGCCGCCGACCACACCTCGACCGGGTCCGCGCCGTCGCGCAGCACCCGGACGTCGTACGTCGGCGCGGTGGTGTGGACGCTGAGACCGACCTCGTCGCCCGGGAGACAGCTGTAGCGGTCGGCGTAGCACCAGATCTCGGGGGTCGTCGGATCCGCCCCGGGCCGCTCGACCGGGAAGCCGGGGATCGACCAGGCGTAGCGGGCGACACTCATCGGGCAGCCACCACCCCGCGGACGAGGCCCGCGACGAAGGCGACCGCCAGGGGCAGGTTGATGAGCAGGTTGTCGCGAGCCCCGAGGCCGGTGAGCAGGCCCATCTTGGAGCAGACCAGGTAGAGGACGACTCCGAGCACCACCGTGGCGAGAGCCGGTGCGACCAGGCGCTGCCAGATGCTCTCGTCGCTGTGGTTGCGGGCGAAGAAGCTGATCACCGCCACCGACGTGAGGATCTGCAGGAAGAGCACGCCGACGAGGGTCGGGGTGTTCGTCCAGATCACGACCTGGGTGTAGGGGTCGAGGTCGGAGAGCCCGAAGCCGATCAGGGCGAGGAGCACGATCGCGGACTGGACGACGACCGCCCGCGACGGGCTGCCGTTCTCGCCTGTCGTGCCGAGCGAGACGGGCAGCAGCCGGTCGCGGCCCAGCGCGAACAGGTACCGGGCGCCGGCGTTGTGCAGCGCGAGCACACCCGCGACGAAGCTGGTCACGATGAGGACCTGCATCACGTCGGTCAGGAAGCCGCCGAGGAAGGCCTGGTTGACGGCGAAGACCAGCTGGGACGGGTCGCCGGCCAGCGCGGCGCCGAGCGCGCCGGGACCGATGGCCATCAGCAGCACCCAGGACACGACGGTGTAGGTGACGGCGAGCAGCCCGACGGCGAGATAGGTCGCCCGGGGCACGGTCCGGCGTGGGTCGCGCGCCTCCTCGGCGTACACGGCCGTCTGCTCGAAGCCGATGTAGACCACGAAGGTGATCACGAACAGCGACCCCAGCACGCTGGCGTCCCAGGTCGACGGGTCGAAGCCCCGCAGCGAGAGGCCCTCCGGAGTGCCCTTCGCGAGGATCGCGACCACGAGCGCGAGGAGCAGCCCGAGCTCGCCGGCCAGGAGCAGGGCGAGGACGCGGGCGCCGACGTCGACCCGGCAGTACGACACCACCGAGACGATCGCACCGAGCGCCACCGCGCACACGCCCCAGGAGAGCCGGATCCCGGCGAGGTCGTCGAGCGTCGTCGATGCGAACAGACCCGCCGCGGCGCAGAAGCCGATCTCGCCGAGGGTGTAGGCGACGTACGCGACGAGGGCGGAGCCGGCGCCGACGGTACGGCCGAGCCCTCGGCTGACATAGGCGTAGAACGCCCCGGCGTTGCGCACGTGGCGCGACATCGCGCAGAAGCCGACGGCGAAGAGGGCGTAGACGAGGCCGGCGGCGAGATACCCGACCGGCGCGGTCTGGCCCCCGACGAGGAACGCGAGCGGCGCGAAGCCCGCCATCACGGTCAACGGTGCCGCGGCCGACACCACGAAGAACACGAGGTGCCGTGCACTGACGGCGTCGCCGCGGAGCCCGCCACCGGTCTCCGCGGCTGCTGTGGTCGATTCCATGGGTCTCCTTGCCGGCCGTTTGCCTATCGATCGATAGGCGACGGCGACACTGTAGGACCACCGCTCCCGCTTTGTCTATCAGTCGATAGACTGAAGCCATGGCGCGCTCGAAGGTCACCCCGGAGCAGATCCTGCGCGAGGCCGCGCGCCTGTTCGCGACGAAGGGATTCCACGGCACGTCGACGCGCGAGATCGCCGACGCCGTCGGCGTGCGCCAGCCGTCGCTCTTCCACCATTTCGCGACCAAGCACGACATCGCCCGCGCTCTCTACGCGTACGACCACGAGCGCTCACCTGGCCTGCGCGGCGCCCGCGAGCTCCCCGAGGGCACGCCGGCGTCCGTCGAGTTCTACCAGTCCGTCCGCCGCGAGATCCTGGTCGAGATGACCAGCGCCTACGACCTGCGCGGCCTCTACCTGAGCGCGCTGATCGACGAGCCCGAGTTCCGCGAGTGGCGCACGGCGTACGACGCCGCGATGGCCCGATCGCGCGACGTCATCGAACGCGGCGTGGCCGACGGGGAGTTCGTCGCGACCCGAGCCGACGTCGTGATCGAGATGCTCGACGCCACGATCAACCAGGCCGTCCGCTGGTCCGGCCGGCCCCGCGACCCCTCCGCGCCCGACGACGTCGCCGTCCTCGCCCTGCGCCTGGTCATCGCCCGCCCCAGCCGGATCCCAGCGATCCGCCGTCAGGCCGATCGACTGCTCGCCGCCGCCGGGACGCCCTGGGCCGACCAGCTCGCGACGCAGCTCGGCTGAGCGCGACCCGGGTCCGCCACCCGCGCCGGGGCGTAGGTTCATGACATGACATCACCGGTCACCGATGCACAGATCCAGGACCTGGCCGCGACCGCGACCCCCGCGAGCGTCTGCGTGCTCACCTGGACCGCCGACCGACACCAGCAGGGCGCCGACGCGACCGAGCTGGAGCACCAGCGCCGCATGGTCACCCTGCGCGCCGACGGCGTCATCGCCGTCCTCGTCCCGGTCCTCTCGGACACCCTCGCCGGCATCGCGGTGCTGACCATCGGCGTCGAGGAGGCCGACGCGCTGTTCGCCGAGGATCCCTGCGTGCGGGCCGGAATGATGACCTACGAGGTCCACGCCTGCCTGACGTTCCCCGGTGATGCGGTTCCTCGGCCTGCTTGACGTGTCTGGGCGCCGAATGCCCGTGGCATGCTTCCCCGCCCGGCGGGCCGGGACGTGGAATCCTGCTGCCATGTCCTTCCCGACGGCAGTCGAACCAGACAAGGTGGGCACCTATCCGGCCACCGCTCACGCGGGCGGCGGCTATGTCTGGGACGAGGTCCTCGAGTACCGGGTCTGGTGTCACCCTGATCAGGGTGCCGACGACACCTCCGATGGTGACGACTACTTCTACGCGTTCAGCACCTACGAAGATGCACTGGCCCATTCCGAGGCCACAATCGGGGCCGAACCGCCCCTCGCGCTCGTGCGTCAACGGGAGTACATCGACGAGACCGGCGACGGCGCCTTTCGGCATGTCGAGCGGGAGCGAATCACCGAGTGGCCCGTCCCGTTCCTGTCCAGGCCGAGGCGCGACGATCGCACCATCCCAGAGTTCCTCGCTCCCGATGCGCCGGAGAACAAGTTGGCCATCCTGCGGGGCGAGGCCCCACGTCCGCAGACGGGTTAGGTTCGCAACATGGCTGACAGCCACCGAGTAGTCGCCGGACGCATCGCGACCTTGCTTCGCGAACGCGGACAGATCCCTTCAGAGCTGCAGTCAGTGGTCGGCGACCTGTGCGCGGCTTGGGAGGCCGGGATCCCGGACGATGCCTTGCTGACGAGGTCGAAAGTCGCCCTTTGGAGATACCTGGATCGCGGGGACGGCGGGTCGACCGCGATCGGAGACTCGGCGGATCGGTCGGTGCGCGCGGCTCTGTGTCTCGCCGAGCCAGCGGGGCGGAACGACCCGAAGGATCTGGAGGAATGGGCACACGCGATGCTCGATCCGAGGTAGGCCACCTAGACCTGCCGCTATCAGTTCCTGCACTCCGCTGCGTGTGGTGGATCAGGCGCACCCCACGCAGCGATCTCCTGCAGCGCTGAGGTCAGCCATCGCCTAGCCTTCTCCTCGTGGCGACCCGGAGCTCTCTTGCCGCCTTCATCGCGGCCATGGTCGCCTTCGCGACGGCTGGTTGTACCGGATCGGTGGAGGCGAAACACACTCAGGAGAGCACATCGGACGACGCGCGCGTGACGGCGACTCCTCGAGCCTTGGCGGCGTCCGTGCTGTCACACCTCGAGCCGGAAGACGTCGCTGACGTGCGCGGGAGTGTGGACGACTCCGGCCTGCGGGCCTCGATCACCACCCACGACACGGCGGTGGAGTCGATCTTCGTCCAGGTGAGTCATCCCTTTCCTGGAAGCGACTCCTGCGGCAACGACTCTGGGTTCGAGCAGGTCGCCTGCGCCGAGGGCGCGGAGTTCAGCGAGATCGTCGTCAGCGACCGAGTCCGGCCCCACTCCCCCACCTACATCGCGCGAGCACAGTCCGAGACGAGGGGCCACGTGTTGATCGAGGTGTGGGGAGGACCGGGACCTGAGGTCGAGCAGCTCGTCCGAACGCTCGTCGACGATCAGCTGATCGGCTTCACGACGTCTCCAGAGCTGATCGCGGAAGGGGACGCGATCTCAGAGTTCGATGATCTGGAGATCGTCACGGAGCTGAAGATGCTCTCCTGAGCGGGCGCAACAAGGTGCCCTCGTCGGGCATGTCGCCCTCCACCGAAGAGCCAGCCAGGTCCTAGCTGGGACGTTTCAGTCGTTCCCCGCGGTCGTCTCACCGAGCGCGTGAGCGAGGCGGGTGACGACCTCGCTCACAGCGAAGTCCCAACCAGTCAACCGCGACCCACTCCAGTTGATGCCGACCCGAAACCCACCTCGATCGAGGTCGGGCAACTCCACGCTGCGCCAGTGGTCCAGAGGCATCGACAATGCCCGAAACTGCGAACCCCACAGCGTCGCGGCCCGCCGCGCCCGCGCTTCACTCGACCAGTACGGGAACGCGCGCTGCCCGGACTCGGAGATTGGCGCTGGACTGCCGTCCTCGTCCCGCACCCACCAGACCAGGTTGGTCCGAGCCACATCACGGAAGAAGGCCGCCGCTTGGGCGCCGCTTGTGCTCATGCCGGCAGTCTGCCTGAGACCGACCACCGGCTCCTGCCGCGACCTGCACGGACGCGGTGAGCCTCGGTTTCTAGGGGGACCGGGAGACCGATGCCGCTGAGGCCAAGTCCTCGATGCGCGATCGGACACCGGAAAGGGCTGTCGAGTAGTCGGAGAGCCACACGTCTGCCCGGGCCCAGTCAGCCACGCTATCGATGACCCACTCGCCCGCCTCGTTCCCGGACTCCCCGGCCGCCTGCTGCAGGAAGTACAGCAGGTCCTGGCACGCCGCAAGAGCAGACACGAGCCAGCGCTCGTCCCGAGTACGGGCGCAGCGGAGTCCGAACTGAAGAACGTTCAGAAGGTCTGATCGCCAAGACTCAGGCACGTCGAGGTCGACACCGACCAGCTCGTCGCGGTCTCTCACCCGCAGCTCCAGATCGCGGGCGTCATCATCAGTGCCTACTACCTGCCACGTCTCCGCTACCAGTTGCTTCACCTCGGAAGCGGCACGTCGACCTATCGGCGAAGTGTCTAACGAAAGAACCGGCTCCAGGGCCCAAGCGAGCCCCGTGCAAAATGTCAGACGTCGCGCTTCCGGGATCGTTGCACTGACAACGGCGAGGTCCACGTCGGGATTCTCGTCCGCTCCCTCCGTCCGCGCCAGTCGTCGTTGGCACGGATAGCATCGGCCCGTGCGGATGAGGGGCTTACCGGGCGGTCCCCGGTGGCGGCGGGGTCGCGTCGTCGGCTTCGTCACGGGCGGTGAGCCGGCGGAGGGCTGCGACTCGGTGGCGCTGTTGGTCGCAGGTGACGCAGTCTCAGACCTGGAGTCACGGGCGGCGATGCTCGGTGTCTGGCATCCGCACCTGTGGCCGCAGGGGACTCCGTCCCGCGCAGAGGCCGATCGAGCATTGGACGATCCACGAGGCTTCATCTGGCGCATCGGCGCCGAGCGCTCCTGGCAGTCGTCAGCGTCCTGGCCCGCCACCATGTAGGACCGCGCAGTGCACTCGACGTGCCCGCTCCTATCGCGGTCCCCGCGGTCATGCCGATTACCGCACCTATCTCCCAGGTGTCGAACTGCTCAGACCCGCGGACTACAGGGTGGACGAGCGAACGACGTAGCGGCCCGGAGACACCACGACGGGGCATGATCACCTGTGTGGGTGGCGCGCGCCGGTTGCTGTCGATGACCAGAGAATGGCCCTGGGGTCTCGCGGTGCTCGGCGATCCTGGTTCCGTCGAGGGACTACCGACGACGCTCGACCAGAACGGGATCGCGGCCGGCCGCTCGGTGGTTGCCGTGGGCATCCAGCACGCCGTCGACGGTGAGGCGATCGCAGAGGTGTGGGTCGACTACGCAGATGAGGACATGGTGTGCATCCACGACGACGAGTTCGTGGCTGCCAGTGGCACCCTGATCCTGTCGGACGCTGGCAACGAGGAGCAGCGCGCAACCGGGATCGCCACAGGACCACTCCGACTCAGGGTCCTCGTCGACGAACCCGGTTCCCCCGGTCGGGTCGTGTTCGTCTTGGGCGAGCCGGGGTCTCGGTGACGCCGTCGCGGGCGGACCGGGCCGCATCGGCCCCGAACCGCGCGGTGATGCCGAAAGACGGATCTTCGCACGACACTGGTCAGGTGACTCAACGGCCAACCGACGATGCAGAGAGGGCCGTGCCCTGCGTACGGTGCCGATGTCGACCACGGCACTGAGCCGACCGACACGTCTCGGATTGTCTGCTACTGCGGAAACCCGCGCTTCTACGACTACAA
Source organism: Nocardioides nitrophenolicus (assembly GCF_016907515.1). Lineage (NCBI taxonomy): Bacteria > Bacillati > Actinomycetota > Actinomycetes > Propionibacteriales > Nocardioidaceae > Nocardioides > Nocardioides nitrophenolicus. Next base: position 3,738,010 of record NZ_JAFBBY010000001.1, on the reverse strand, counting down.
GCACGCCGAAGGCACCTGCCCCTGCCAGGACTGATCGATCGCACGTGCCGGAAACGCGAGAACCGGCAGGTCAGAGGCGACCTGCCGGTTCTTGCTTGCTGGTGGAGGTGAGGGGATTCGAACCCCTGACCTTCTCATTGCGAATGGCTTTCCGGGCCTTGACGGGTCGGATTCACGCCTACAGAGCAGGCGAATCAACGCATGAAACCGCACGGATTGCACCCGCGGGGTACGCCGGGGGTAAGCGCCTTCGCCCGATCAGCTCGCCGAGGGTGGATCCTGTAGCCGGGTCAGCCTCACCGTCAGGCTGGCACCGCGATCAGCGCATCTCCTCGGCCTCAAAGACCCGAGACTGATCCGGGCGACCGCGCCGACGCAAACGGAGTTGGCCAGCGATGACACTCCCTCTTGGCCACCATTCCCGTCAGCTCGGCGGCAGAAGTGGGATCCCCACAACAAAGAAGACCATGGTGGCCAAGACCATCACGCCGACGACAACGCCGACTGCGCGAGCAGACCGTTCGCTCATGACGCACGCTCCGACGATTCGGCCCCATGCTCGGCGAGAACAGCTCTCGACCTCCACCTCCGAGCGCAATCCCGATGATTCAACGTCGTGCTCATGCTGCATCGACCGCGCCCAACTTCACGATGTGACACCCACGGGTGACCTGTCCGCTCATCGAGCGACGATGCACGAACTGGCCTGGCTGCCGACTCAACGGGATTGCATCACACCTGCGGTCGCTGTCCGGTCGAAGAGGACGTGAACCACAAGGAGACGATGAGACCGGCACGCCAGCGCACCCGCGCGGGCGGCCCGTCGGGCGCACTGACGACGCCATCAGCAGGCCCCGAGAGCCACGGGGACATCGAGAAGTCTGTCGTTCGCCGGCGGTCCAAGAACCGGCGCGCTGGGGCCCTACTCTCGACGGTCGGCTTGAAGCTCGGGATGGCAATCAGCGGGGCGCTGTTCATCGCGTTCCTGCTTGCCCACATGTACGGCAACCTCAAGGCGTTCAACGGCCACAGCGCGTACAACTCCTACGCCGAGCACATTCGAGAGATCGGCGAACCCCTGGTCCCCTACGGCGGACTGTTGTGGCTGCTGCGCATCGGCCTCGCGTTGGCACTCGTGGTCCACGTCAGCGCAGCTGTCGCACTGTGGCGTCGCGCCCAGCGGGCCCGTCCCGTCGCCTATGTGCATCGGCCCCGTCGCACGTCAACTCTCTCGTCTCGCACGATGCGGTGGGGCGGCGTCAGCATCTTAATCTTTCTCGTCTGGCACCTTGCGAACTTCACGATCGGCAAGGTCAATGTGACAGGTGGTACGACGGACGACCCCTACGTCCTCCTCGTGGACACCTTTCGGACCTGGTGGCTGACGCTGATCTACCTGCTTGCTCTCGCGGCTCTTGCCATGCACCTCTGGCACGGGACGTGGTCGGCGGCTCAAACCTTGGGTCTGACCAACACCGGTCGGGCGCGCTTCGTCGCTCAACTCATCGCGGCGGCAAACGCGACGGTCGTCGTTGGTGGCTTCTCCCTCTCGCCGATCTTCATCATGGTTGGCGTCATCCGATGAGCGGGCGCGCCGCCGTAGCGAACGGGTGATCAGAAGACGTCGCCGTGGTGCTCGGCGTCCTCAGCGTTGCGTACGCCGGCCACCGCTGCACGAAGGGCTTGAAGGCGGACCTCATAGGCGTCACGAATGGGCTCGTCCGCCCCAGCAGGATCCGAGCTGACCTCGACCTCAGCCAACTCAGCGTCGATATCTTCTTCAATGCGGGCCAGCGAGGTCTGGTCCGCATTTGTTTCGTCCTTCATCACCTCTCCCATCTGCTCGACCGCCACCCGGTCGCCCGTAGCCGGTCAGGCGAGTGACCTCGCCTGAGTAGCCGACCGAACAGCGTCGTCACCTGTGACATCAGGCTGCGATGACATGGCTCACAGTGGACGGCACTTGTAGACGACGCTCAGTGCCAAGATCACTCTGCGAGAACAGATGCGATGTCCCGACGAGATCGAATGCCGAGCTTCGTGAATACCTTTCGAAGGTGAAATTCGACGGTGTGCGCGCTGATGAACATCTGGCCACCAATCTCGGGGTTGGTCAGGCCCGCTGCAGCTAGCTTCGCGATCTGCAGCTCCCGGACCGTCAGTGGCACGCCCGTGGCCGCTACCCTGCCGCCGTCCCTCGTCGAGACTCCCACCGCGGCGAGCCCATGTCGAGCGCGTTCCGCGAACCCAGACGCACCCATCTGACTCATGGCGGCGTGGGCGTGCAGCAGGCGGATGCGTGCGTCCGTACGGCGGCCCTGACGCCGTAGCCACTCGCCGTACGACAGGTGTGCACGTGCGGCCAGCATGCGCACCTCCGTACGCTCCATCTCTGAGACCGCCGCGGCGTAATGCTCATCGGCTCTCGTGGCGTCTTGGCTCATCATGGCGCTCACGAGATGAGAGGTTCCTCGGGCCCAAGCAGTCCCACTGTGATGGGTCACCTCCAAGAGGTGCGCCGCGGCACCCGTCGCATCCTCGAGTCTGCCCAGTCGAGTTGCTGCTTCGACCAACTCGAACATCGACCACGTGGACAATCCCATCTCGCCGGGGTTGGCCACGCCCCGTCGCGCAGCGGCAAAGGCACGATCGAAATCACCCATGCCGTTGTACAGGACAGCCGCGGCCCACGCCGTCGCTGTCGAGACCTTGCCTTCTCCGTCGAGACGGACGTCGTGGGTCACCGCGTCGATGACCGAACGTGTCTCGCTTTCGTCTCCCCGCCACGGCGCTGTGACTAGGGCGCCGTAGTTTGCGAAGAAGGAACTCCCCGTGACCTCCCCCAGCGTCACCGACTGCTGGACCAAAGCCTCCGCAGTGCCGAGGTCTCCAGCAAAGATGCGGTTGGAGAGCCGTAGCAGCAACGCCGACGGAAGAACGGCGAGCGCCCCTGCCTCGTTTGCCACGTCAAGGAGCTCTCGCGACAGTGACGACCATGCCTCGAAATTCCAAGAGTCGTGGGCCATCCGACATGCCAAGGGGTACCAGCCAAGCTTCTGGTCGACAGTGAGGCCGCCACGTTGGTGACCATCCAGGCCTTGACGTAGGAAACTCACCCCATCGCCGTACCCCTTGACGACGACGCGAGCCAAACCCTCGAGCATCGAGGTCGCACCCGGAGGCCCGTCGATCGCTGGCATGGCCAGAATAGCCGAGGCGACGTCGCGCAGCCCGGCGTCACCACCGATGGTTCCGGCGGTCAGCGCAGCATGAATCGCATCGCGGTAGGTCTCGGTGGCGAGGGCGGCGTCCGAACGTTCTAGCCGCTTCGCCGCTGCCAGGAGAGTTGGCAGTCCGGTAGCTGCGCTTTGCGAAGCGAAAAGGATCCGTCCCCTCACCAGATCCGCCTGGGCGCGGTCATGATCAGACAATGGTTCGAGTTGGATGCCGTCGAGCAAGTCGATCGCTTCGTCGTATTCGCCCGCTTGGCTCTTCGCCTGAGCAGCGGACAAGGCACGCGAGCCACGGCGCCGTGGATCTGGCGTGAGCTCAGCCGCCCTCTTGAGGAATGCGGCAGCGGCAGCGACACCTCCCCTGCTTCGGGCCCGGGTGGACGCCTGTTCCAGCGCTGCGGCCACCGTCTCGTCAGGCCCCGGCGCGGCATTCGATAGGTGCCACACTCGACGATCGGGATCGAGGTCAGGGTCCGTCGCGTCAGCGAGGGCCCGGTGGACGAGTTGGTGCTCCTGCTGACTGCCAGACCGGAGCGCCGCCGAGCGAACCAGCGGATGTCGAAACCGGATCAACATGCGGGTCGAGACGAGGTCCGCTTGTTGTGCCTCTGCGCTCGCCTCGTCGAGGTCGACATCGATCGCCTGTGCTGCGCGGCGGAGCAGCGCCGTGTCACCGACCGGCTCCGCAGCAGCGAGAAGCATCATGAGTCGCGCATCCGAGGAGAGGGCTTCCAGCCGACGCTGGAACTCGTTCTCCAGCTGGCTGGCCAGAGGGATCTCGGCAGAGCGAGGAGACGAATCCAGATTGCTGACCAGTCCGCGCGGCAACTCCAGGAGGGCGAGCGGATTGCCCCTTGCTTCAGCGAGCACGCGTTCGCGCACCTGGGGGTCCATGCGTCCTGGAGCCGAGGAGGCCAGGAGCGTTCGCGAGTCCCGATCGTTCAACCCACCAATCTCCAACCGCGGCAGGTCCTGCAGGGGATGCCCGTCCACTGGCTCACGCATCGCGAAAAGGATCAGCAGCCCTTCGGCCAGCACTCGTCGAGCGACGAAAGCCAGCGTCTGTGCCGAGACTTGGTCCAGCCACTGCGCGTCGTCGATCAGGCAGACGAGCGGACCGTCATCAGTGGCCGTTGCGAGAAGGTTCAAGACAGCGAGGCCGATCAGGAATCGGTCGGGCGGGTCGCCGGAGCTGAGGCCGAACGCCACCTCGAGCGCGATCCGCTGTGGAGCAGGCAGTGTCCGATATCGGTCAGAGAAGGGCGCACAGAGCTGATGGAGACCTCCGAAGGCCAGCTCGGACTCTGCCTCCGACGCCGTCATCCGCGCGACGCGACAATCAGAGGCCTGCACACCGACATACTCCAAGAGGCTGGTCTTGCCTATACCCGCCTCGCCGTGCAGAACCAGCACGGAGCTACGCCCCGCGCGGGCATCGGACAACAACTTGTCGAGGTCGGCGCGTTCCGCTCGTCGACCAATGAGGCTGCCGGGCTCCGGGCTCAGGGGCTTGGTGCCGCCGGTACCAAGCCGGTCCGCGTCACAACCTGAACGCAAGCCGTTCAGCGCAGTAGGCCCTCGGTCGGTCATGCCGCGCTCGAAATCGCGCCGCTGGCCGCACGGGACCGGGATTCAGGTTCCGTCCGACTCAATTGGTCGAACAGCTGTTGCTCGAGTCCTGCAAAGTTGCCGAACCGGGCTGCTACGAGGAAGGCGGTCACCAGGCGAGCATGCCTGTCGGGATCAACGTCGCGCCTCTGCCCGCCTCCGATGCGGACCTGGGCTCGCCGTATCAGCTGTCGCACGTTGACCAGGCTGGTTCCCAGGAGGTCGGCGAGGTCACCGTATTCGTAGTCGAAGCTCTTGCGCAGAACGTATGCCGCCAGCTCCGCCGGCGTGAGCCTCGACATCAACAGTTCAAGTGACTCCTCGACGGCGCTGCGCTGCCTGAGCTGCCACTCCATGTCGTCCCCGACCTTCAGCTGACCCTCCATCGGTGAGTCACACGGACGCTCGTGCCGCTGCCGCGCCGATTGGATCACGTTGATCGCGAGACGGGTGGTCGCCGTGGTCAGGAATGCTGCCGGGTTGCTGATGACCGTCCGGTCGGTCCGCTGCCATCGCATCCAGGCCTCCTGCACCACGTCCTCTGCCTCGGCAACGTCTCTCGTCACCCGCAACGCAATGCTGAACAGACCAGGCCGCACTGCCATGAAGGATTCCAACGCCTCGCGCAACTCAGCGGCGCTGGCGTCCCCGAAAGGTGATTCGTCCAAGTTCGGTGCAGACATCGGGTGCTCCTTGATAGATCCAGCGACGCCCAAGAGGGCTTGGATCCACCTTCTGTTCCATCGCCTGCGACTCGCGCCCCGCAAGTCCGTAGTTGCCACCGTGGTCTCAATGGCCTGGACCCCCTGGGGCCGCGGGGTCGCTGACCGGTCGCCCCGAGACTCGACCGACTGCACCCTGCACCCGCTTCCCGCGTGCCCTCAGCCGTGGGATCCAACGGCTGCAGCGACGTCCGCCGGACCAGGGTCGAGCCGTCCTCTGCGCGACGATGCTCGGCGAGTGCCGCTGCCATCGTCCGGCGATTGAGGCGCCTGCCCGGTGACGCCACCAGCCGACAGGCTCGAAAGCCCTGCTCCGAGCATTGATGGAAGCTCTCGGCGCGAGCCGATGCCCAGTTTCGTGTACACCTTTCGGAGATGCCACTCCACGGTGTGCGTACTGATGAACAACTCCGCGCCGATTTGCGGGTTCGTCATTCCCGATCCTGCAAGAGACGCGATTCGCAGCTCCTGGGGAGTCAGAAAGCTTATAGGCGACATGTCGCGGACCTGCACGTGCTCGCCTGTCGCTTCCAGTTCGCGTTTGGCTCGTTCTGCAAAGGCTCGTGCGCCCATCCTGTCGAACATCTCGTAGGCAATCCGCAACTGCTCCCGGGCGCGGGCCCGCCGGCGAGATCTGCGGAGGTGTTCGCCGAACAGGAGGTGGGTCCGAGCCACCTCCACCATGACTTGATCGCGCGTAAGTTCGTCGATGGCGATCTCGTACAACTCGTCTGCTCGCAGCTCCTCGACAAGGGCGCGGCTGCGCGCGCCGATTCCTCGCGCCCAGCCCGAGTTGGCTGCGTCCGTCAGCTCGGCGAGGCGGGCGAGCGACGCCCGTGCCTGTTCCATCTCACCGCAGCGGACAGCAGCTTCGACGTGTTCCACGAGGGAGAGGCCGGTGAAGTTGAACCCGTCGTGCTCGATACCGATGCGAGCAGATTGGAGAGCCAGCTTGTACTGCGCCAAGCCGTTGTAGAGCACTCCTTGCACGTAGCCGGTCACACCGAGGAGAGACACCTCTCCGCGTTGTGCCGCGTTCGTTTGGGCCTCACGCACGATGCGGGCCGCCGCGTCTTCGTCGCCCTTCCAAGCTGTGAGGACCAGTGCCGCGTAGATGTGAGGAGCATTTCCGGTCGCGAGGGCCAATGTGTCAGCTTCATCGATCATCCGTGCCGCTGCCGCGAAATCGCCGCGATGGATCTGCACCCCGCCGGCATAGATGAGGGCAGGAGGAAGTACGCCGAGGGCACCCGCATCGCGCGCCAGACGTACGGCGCGGGAGGCGAGCGCATCCCAGGTCGGAAGATCCCAGCCGTAGTGGATGAACGACTCGAGCGCAACCGGCACCAGCAGCAGCCAACGCAACGTCTCTTCACGCGTGGTGAGGCTCTCGCTCAGGAAGGGTTCGCGGGATCTCTGCAGAACTGGAACTCCCACCCGCGGACCGTCAGACAGGAGGGAAGATATGCCGTCGAGCAACAGGTCAGCCGGCTTCGACCCGGAGGACGGCGCGCCAGAATCCCGTGCGGCGACGGCCGCAGCACGTGCCCCCGACGGCCCGTGCACTCGTCCGGCGAACACGGTCGCGCTGATTGCCTCGAGGTAGGTCTCACGGGCCGAGTGGGACGAAACTGCCGCAAACTGTGATGCTGCTTCGAGGAGCAACGGCGCTGCTTCGTCGCTCCGGCTGCGCGTGAACAGCACGCGAGCACGCAGGCGTGCCAGGCGAGCGCTGTCGAGAGGACTCAGCGGACACATGTCCGCCAGCGCAGCCAAGTCCGTGGCACTCTGAGGCGCTGCCGCGGAGAAGTGTGCCTCCGCCGCCGCCAGAGCACGGCGGCCGCGAGCCCAGGGCTCAGGTGTGAGCTCAGCCGCACGCTCGAGAAGTGCGGCCTCGGCAGCCATGCCACCTCGCTGCCGTGCACGCTCAGCAGCGTGCTCCAACCCGGCAGCCGCCTCTTCGTCCCACCCGTCAGCTGCTTGGGCAGCGTGCCACGCGCGGCGGTCCGGGTCGAGGACAGGGTCGGTTGCTTGCGCCAGCGCGCGATGGGCGGCGCGGCGCTCCGCCGGGCTGGCTTGATGGTAGACCGCGGACCGAGCTAGTGGATGACGGAACCGAACGAAGTCGCCGAGCTCGATCAGGCCCGCCGCCCGCGCGGGCGCAGCGTCCAGCGGAACCTTCATCGCCTCAGCCGCCCGAACAAGCAACCGCGGGTCGCCCACTGGCTCCGCTGCGGCGATCAACAGCAGCGTCCTCGTCTCCGATGGGAGGGCTTCCATCCGTCGGACGAAGTCACGCTCGACACGGGCAGAAACGGATCCCTGGGCCTGGCCACGCGAGCTCGGGTCGAGACCGTAGGCGAGTTCTGCGGCGTTGCGACCGCGGGTGAACTCCAGCAGTGCGAGGGGATTGCCCGACGCTTCCGCGACCAGACGGTCCCGCACCTGCGGGTCCAGCCGGCCCCCGACTGAGGCCTCCACCAGCGCTCCGGCCGCGCCGGGGTCGAGGCCGTCGATGCGCAAGGCCGGTAACGCCGAAAACGCCGCGCCTCCGTCAGGGTCCCGGACCGCGAACACCATCCCCACAGACTCGGCGAGGAGGCGCCGTGCAACGAATTCCAACGTTTGTTTGGACACCTGATCGAGCCACTGGGCATCGTCGATGATCGCCAGAACCGGCCCGGACTCCGATGCCCGCGTCAGAAGGCTCAACACCGCCAGTCCTACGAGAAACCGATCTGGCGGTTCGCCCGCCGCGATGCCGAACGCAACCCTGAGGGCGTCGCGTTGAGGTGCCGGGATCTCGTCGACGTCTGAGAGGAACGAGGCACACAACTGGTGGACACCGGCATACGCCAGCTCCATGTCAGCTTGGACACCACTCGCCCGAACGAGTGTCATCCCGGCAGCGACGGATGTCGCGTACTCCAGGAGTGCAGTCTTTCCGACACCCGCCGGCCCACGCAGCACCTTGACCGCGGACCTGCCGTCCTTCAGGTCGGCTAGAAGAGCATCCAAGTCCGCACTTTCATCCTGCCGTCCGAAGAACAACGGCGACGGGCTGGCGCGCACCGGGCACCTCCTCGCGGATGATCAGCGTGCCCCGACCCGCTCGGCGACCGCTTCGTCACAACGCTAGCCCGAAAAAGCAGAAACTGCGACATTTCTTAGCGCAGTTTACGCCAGCGGTCAGGCCCGCGAGAGCGGGAGGTCGCGAGCGGAGTCGCTCCGACAAGCGCTACCCGGGCCCCGGCACCCGCCTGCGAGGATTGATCGCAGCATCCGCAGTCGCCGCGGCCACCGCGACCAGCGACACGAGAAAGATGGCGCAGGTCATTCCCAGGTGGGACGAGCCAACCACGGCAGCGCCGAGCACAACCCCGACGAAGACGGTCATCAGCGGGGCCCACCGGCTCCTTGTCTGAGGAACTCGCAGCAGTTCCACTGTGGCGATGACGACACCCACTGGCACCGCCACGGACGCGACGGCGACGTTCGCAGCAATCGCTTCGCCATGGGCTGCTCCGGCAGACACAACGACCTCGAGACCCGCACCAAGTGCGGCCAGCCCGACGAACGGCAGGTAGTACCCGTATCCCCAGATGAACGACCAGTGGCGTCTTTCCTGAAGCCCCTCCCCTGCCGACGCCGCGAAGCACAGCGACCACAACGCGGCAATGATCACCAGGCTGCAGCCTGAGACGCCCGCCAAGCTGGCGTCCCCCGTGCGGTCTATGACAGGCACCACGGCGTTCGTCGCCGCGAAGACGCTTTCGCCTAGCAAGATGATCGTGAACAGTGAGTACCGCTCGGCGATGTGGTGCGGGTGCCAGTTCGTAGGCCCCGCCCGCTCTGCCCAAGCTGGGACGAGCATTTCCAGAACAACGAGTGCGCAGAACGTCCAGAGCGCACCATCGCCCGTAGCCAACCGCGTCAACCAGAGCACTTCCAGAGCGGCGATGCCGACGGCATAGCGAAGTGCCGTAGAACGGCCTTCGGCGTGTTGCACGGCAGCTCTCAACCACAGGCTGAGCAGGCCGACTCGCATGATGACGTACCCGAAGGAAACAGCCGCGTAGTCTCCATCGAACGCGTGCCCCACCCCTGCCGCGAGAACGAGGACCCCGCCGATCTGGAAGAAGACCGCCAAACGGTAGGGGAGATCGTCGGTGTCGTAGGCCGACGCGAACCAGGTGAAGTTCATCCAGGCCCACCAAATAGCGAAGAACACCATCAGGAAAGGGAGCACGGCCGAGAGTCCATGCCCACCGAGCGTCGCGTGCGCGAGCTCGCCCGCCGCCTGTCCGACGGCGACGACGAATGTCAGGTCGAACAGCAACTCAAGCGGCGTGGTCGTCCGGTTGGGTTCGTCAACGGCCCGCGCGCGCATCGGGCGGTGGATCGCAGTTGCCTTGTTGGACACACTTCTCCTCTCGAACCGGGATGAAGAAGCCGATGCCCGACTGATTGGCGGGCACCGGCTTTGGCTCCGCTCGGGGTGCGAGTTTCGCGAAACCGAATCAGGTCACTTCTGCGCCGCGACCCAGTCGGCGTAGGTGGTCGTACCCACCTGCGAACCGGGGCCAGGAACAAGGCTCTCGTCGGTCAGGGTCGTGCCGAAGTACCTTGCGCCGGCATCGGGCACGACCTGCCGCGAGTCGCCGACACGCTTGAGACCAGCCGCGATGAAGTCACTCATCCGGACCTTCTCGGGCCCGCCGATTTCCATCACGCCCTTGGTCGCCTCCCCGGCAGCATGACGCGCCACGGCAGTCGCGACGTCTTCCGCCGCCATGGGCTGGAAGTATGCGGTCGGCAGGTGCACCTGGCCGTCCACCGTGGCCGAGTCAGCAATGGCCTTGGCGAACTCGAAGAACTGCGTGGCACGAACGATGCTGAACGCCACGCCCGATTCAGTGATCAGCTTCTCCTGAGCGACCTTCGCCCGGAGGTATCCGCTCTCCGGGAGCCGGTCGCACCCGACGACCGACAGCGCAACGTAGTTTGCGACGCCAGCGTCCTTCGCGGCCGCGAGCAGATTCGTCGTCGACGTCGTGAAGAAGTCGAGGACGTCCTGATCCGCGAAGGACGGCGAGTTCGACACATCCACCAGCACGTCTGCGCCAGCAACAGCCTCCGCAACACCCTCGTTCGTGATGGTGTTGCACCCGGTCTGGGGAGCGGCCGCAACCGCATCGTGGCCGTGCGCCCTCATCTTCTCGACGACCTTCGAGCCGATCAGTCCCGTTCCGCCAATGACGACTACCCTCATTGGATTACCTCTTTCTGTCTGCCGAGTCTCATCGGGAGAACCCGAACACCCGGACGACCGACCGATCCGAGGCTTTGTGACAGCGGATCCATTCCAGAGACCGAACGCCGGCCGTTCGGCTCGCGATAGTTGCTTGGAGATGGGCGAAGGCGACGAGTGGGTCCAATCGCTCTCTGCTTCCGGCCTGGCCGCATCCGCTGCCCCGGTGAAACCCGGTGAGTCTCGTCCTTACCGGCGACTCGACCTTCGACCATCACCGGGTCTCGACCGCCAACGACCCCTCGGTTGTGACGGGAAGCTGCTCAGCGACCGTCACACCAGCTCAGGGACGCCGGTCGGTGCTGATGAAGCGTCGTCGCCCGGCACATGGAAAGCCACTCCGTGACCAGGACCATCGAAACAACATTCAGGAGAGCCAACGTGCATCCATCACTCAGCCCGGGTGGGACCTTCCCGGACTACCAGCTCCCGGACCACACAGGGGTCCGAAGGCGTCTCAGCGAGATCCAAGGCGACGACCCCATGATCCTCACCCTCGCTCGCGGCGGCTACTGCCCGAAGGAGCACCAACAGCACCTCGATCTCGCAGCCTTCTATCCGAAGATCGCCGTCGCCTACACCAAGGTCGCGACGATCACACCAGACCGTCCTCGGGCGACACAAGAGTTCCATGACGCGGTGGGTGCCCAGTGGCCATTCCTCTCAGATCCCCACCGAACCGTCCAGAAGGATCTCGGCATCGAGGAGTACACCGATGCCGCAGACAATCCGATGATCCCGCACACACTCGTACTGAGCCCTGGGTTGGTCGTCCACACGAGCTACAACGGCTACTGGTTCTGGGGCCGTCCGTCGACCACTGAGCTCTGGCAGGATCTCCGAACGGTCACGAGGAACATTCGGCCCGATTGGGACTTGAACGCTCCAGGCTTGCGCGAGCAATGGGAAGCGGGCGATCGGTCTTCGTTCTATGGCTGGACGCCACGATCCTGAACGATTCGGGACTGCGCCACGGCGTCGCACGCCGCGTCACCCGAGGCGCATCCTCCACGCGGCTCCACGTGGCTAGCGGCCTCCGAGCCAGCCGCGCATGCTCTCTAGAGCAGAACCCGCCGTTTCCACATCAAGTCGCTTCGCCAGATCAGCAATTGTCACCGATGCCAACGAGTCGCGCCAGGCGTCCTCGGCCGCCGCCATGACGCGAGCAATACCGCACGGCCGAAGGCAGGCCTCTTCCGGAACCGCCAGTGGCCCTCTCTGGCGCACCTCGGTGCACTGGAAGGCAGGGTCCTCGCCCTCGATCGCCATCACGATCTGCAGAACGGTGATTTCTCCAGACCCGCGGGTCAGCTCATAGCCACCCACTCTGCCTTCTGTCGCCCGCACCAGCCCCGCGCGGGACAACTGCTGAAGGTTCTTTGCCAGGTAGGTGCGGGAAACCCCGTGAAACTCAGCCAACCGTGCCGTCGGCACCGGTCGGTCGGCCTGGCTGAGCACGACGCAGCAATGCACGGCCCACTCAACGCCGCCCGACATCTTCACCCCAAGAGGGTACCCGGATCACGGATGTCCGGGTTCACTACACGCACGGCGCAACTTTCAATCCGCGGGTTGACTCTGGCGCCTTGACTCAGAATCGGACCTGCCCGCCATTCGGTTCGGGGCCCAGGCCATCGTTCAGACGCGAAGGTCAGGGGCGACGTACTCGAAGGTCGGCGCGGCGTAGGTCCCGTCGCCGAGCGGCATCGTCATGAGTTCCTGGGCCTGTGCCTTGAGACCGAGCATCGCCTTGGTGGCTGTGCCCAGCATCGAAGGATCCCCGTTGAACGCCTGCTCCAGCATCCAGAGCAACGTGCAATAGGCGTCATTGAAGCGGTGCTGGGCCTGCTTGACGTCGTCACTGACACCCGCGTCTGCCACGCGCTGGTTGGAACGAAGCGGGCGGATGCCGTCCCAGTCCACATCGAGGAGCGGACCTGTCGGCCCAGATTCCGGGGTGTCGCCCAACTGGTACTGACGCGCCTGCCTCAGCTCTTCGAATCGGTACTAATGCGCCACTTCGTCGCGGTCGGGATGGAACATCTGACGGTCGTTGTCCCAGACGCCCCGGGCAGATGAACCTTCCCCCTGCTCGACGATCTCTGCCAGAGCATCGAGCGCAGAATCCAGATCTGAGACGGGGACGACTCTGCCTGCGCCGCCGTAGGGATAGGACGACCCGATCTGCCGAGAGAGCTCCCCAGTGAAGACCGTATCCTCACCCAAGCTCTCACAGAGGTAGCGCAGCCCAACCTCGATCGCGGCGTAGAACTGTCCGATGGTCTCGTATCGATCTGCCTCGGGTACCGCTCGTGGCGGGGAAGGGTGCTCGATCATCAAGAAGTCCTCGAGACCCTGAGGCCCGAACGACCTCAGCTCCAGAGTGAGCGCCGGGGCACCATGCGGCAACGTCCGTGGATACCCCGGCACGAGACGAGCCGCGTCGAGGACCGGGGCCCCACCGACAGCGTTGAGCAGGTTCGCCGCCAAGGTGAGGTGCAGCATCTCTTCGACGACGACACTCTGCACGACCTCTGCTGCGTTAGCGTTGCGCGCAACATCGAGCGAGTAGAGGGCGCAGAGGTAGGGCGGAATCGTGGCGTGCTCGAGCTCGATTGCCCACTGCACATGCTCACGCAAGTCGTGGAGCGAGCCGATCGGCCGCACTTCGGCATCACCGCGCGTGCCACCGCGCAAGTCCGTACTGTCCATGGTCATGAATCTCCAGCCGGTCGAGGGTCAGTACGTCCGACCGACGGAGTGACAGCGATGTGACAGCCCGAATCGGTCACTCTCCGCGTTGGAGCCAGCAACCCCTTCACACCGGTCAAGACACGCGTGCGCTGGGACCACTGGCGCGCCGTCACCAGGACATCTCGTGCTGGCGAGCCTGGCGCTCATGAGTCGCTGGCGTGCAGATCTCGGAGAACTGACGTGAGAAATGGACCAAGGGTTGCGAATCGGCGCGATGCCCACAGTCGACGACGTTCCCGACCATGATCGTGTGGTCGCCACCTGGCAGAGCCGCAGCAAGGTCGCACACGAAATAGGCGATGGCCTCGCGAAGCACCGGGACGGGGTGGCCGCCTACCAGCGGCACGCCGGCGAACTTGTCGGCAGAGGGCGTGGCGAACTTGATAGCGAGGTCCTCCGCATGTGCGCCGAGGACGTTGACAGCGAAGCGGCCCGAGAGCTCGATCGCCGATCGAGTCGGCAGTTCGGTCCGGAGGCAGGTCAGCAACTGCAAAGGGTCCAGGGACAGGGACGTGACGGCGCTGGCGGTCATGCCGGCATGACCAGATTCCGTCGTCGTGGTGATCACGGTGACGCCGGTGGCGAAATGCGAGATGGCATCACGGTAGGAAGACTCAAGGCGCAGGGGCGCCTTCTCGAACATCGACATTCGACTACTCCTTGCTGATTGGTAGGGGCGAGGCCAGGTCGCGGCGCTCATCAACAAAAGACGGGCAGCCATCGTCGAGGCGGCGTCGGCTGCACTTGCGCCTCGTCTCCGCGTTGGTTGGCGTGGCAAGGCGGTTGGTCGAGGGGGTCCGCCGTCCCGCCCGGGCGGACCCCCTCACTCGGCATCGCTGTCCCTAGCTGGCGGAAGGGGCGAGAACCAAGTCGAACTGCACCTGCAGAGGCGGGTCGTCCTGTTCCGTCGGCTTGACGGTGATGACGAGGGACTCGTCGACGCTGAACACAGTGTCCGAGTCCAGGTACGGACTCTCAGAGTCGAACAGATGCGTGACCAGCGTCTGGTAATCAGGCGCCGACACCTTGATATGGATGTGCGCCGGTCGCATCGGGTGTCGGCCGAGGTGCTCGAGAAGGCTCCCAACCGGTCCATCATCGGGAATGGCGTAGGCCACGGGACGAACAGTGATGAACGAGAACCGGCCCGCGTCATCAGTGCGGAAACGACCGCGAAGGTTCTGCGGATCCTGTTCGACGTCCTGGACGGCATACAGCGCGTTGGTCGCGTTCTGCCAGACGTCCACCACCGCGTCGGCGACCGGCGTGCCATCCGGCCGACGCACGACGCCGTCGACTCTGAGCCGCGCGCCGGCGTCTGGAGACTCCACGATCGAGTCACCATATTCGCGCCACTTGGAGCCCTCGACGTAGAAGGGACCCAGGACGGTGTTGGCGGTCGCACTGGCGTCGCCGGATGTCAGCTCGGTCTGGCTCGAGACGCCCAAGACGTCGGACAGCAAGATCATCTCCTGCCGCTCACTCGTGCTGATCTTCCCCGCCGCCGTCAGGAACTCGATCCCCACCTCCCATTCGTGATGGGTCAGACCGACCTCTCGCACGAAACTGTGGAGGTGGCGGATCGCTGCAGTGATGAGTTCGTGAAGGCGCGGATCACTAGGTGCGAGTGACTCCAGAACTCGCTCCGTGAGGCGTTCACTACGGTCGTTGCTCATTGCTCTTCCTCTCGATCGTGTCCAGGCCCCGACGCCGCGCCGATGCCCCGAGGGAGGCGATTCGGGTGCCCGAGCAACTCATGCCGGTCAGCGGCGTTGCTGACCGGCATGAGCGTGGTGGGTCAGCGACTGGCCACTGCCGCCTCGGTGTCGAGCGCGTCGCCGATGTAGCCGTCGTGCACGTCCTGTCCCCGTGCATACTCGGGCTGGTAGCGAACACTGGCGTAGTTGGACTTCTGCTCCGCCTCGGCAGCCCGCCGGCCGAGCTCAGCGGTGTCTCCGAGATCGAGGACCTGGCGGGCCAGCTCGGTGAGCGGGCCGTCGACGTGGTACTCGGTGCGCTGCATCGTCAGCATGTTGATCAGATAGATCGGGGTGCCGTTGAACTTCTCGAACATCTCGTGCCGCGCGCCCCACTCGGTGAGGAAGCGCTCGCTGATCTGGCGGAAGATCTTGATGCGATCCCGGGCACTGATCTCCGCGCCCTTGAGCGCCTCCTCGAGCTTCGGGCCGATGTAGGGGTCGTCCAGCTCGCGCTTGGTCGGCTGGATGACGATTCCGCGTCCACAGAAGTCGATCAGCTGGTTCACCATCTCGTGCTGGTGCTCCAGGTAGTGTGCCCGACCGAAGTCGATGAAGATGTTGTTGGGCTTGTAGAGGCCACCAGGAGTGGCGAAACCGGTCTCCTCGGCAGCCAGCATGAACGCCCGGCAGGTCTCGCGGTAACGGATCATCTCCGCGAGCTGCGACTGCACCACCGGGTTGTTCTGCGTGCCCAGCGCCTGGGTGATCAGCAGGGCAAGACCCACCATCAGCTCGGCGTGAACCGTCTGGCGGATCTGGGTCTCCAGGTGTACCCAGTCGAACTGGCGCTGCGGGTACCACTTCGAGTGATCGGGGTTGCCAATGTGCTGCACCTGGTCCCAGGTGATGAGAACGTCGTCGAAGTACACCATCCCGTCGAGCTCGTCGCCGATGGTCGCCAGGGGCCGGTCGTAGGGGTCGGCATCGGGCTGTGCCCGAGATTCCCGCGCAACGATCGATACACCCGGCGTCGCCACGGGCAGCAGAGCGTAGATGGTTTGCTCCGGCGTCTGCCCCGGGCGCCAGAGGTTGCCCACCAGCAGGTAGTTGACGAAGGGCAGAGAGGTTCCGATCGCCTTCCATCCGCGCACGACGATGCCCTCGTCGTTCTCCTCCACGATACTGAGCATCGGGGTCTCGCCGAGGGCGTCCTCACGCCCGCGGTCGTACTGCACGTCGACGAACATCGGAGACAGTGCGAGGTCCTGCGACGTGACCATGTCCCACTGCCGCTGGATGTTGCCCGACAGGTCACGGTGGCCGTTCTTGAAACGCGAGTTCTCGGCCCACGGAGCCTGGTCATCGACCTGGGTGAACATTACGACGTTCATCCCCATGGGCGGCCGAGTGAAAATGCCGCCCTTGAAGTGCCGGAACATGAACTCGGCGTACTTGCGACGGCGGACGGCGCCCTCCTTGTCGCGAGGAAGGAACCAGTGCATCGACTGCCGGTTCCCGGCCTCGTCGATAAAGGTCGTGATGTCCTGATGCTCCGGGTCGAGGTGGAGGTCGTAGTACTCCGCGATGGCGTGCGCGTACCCCTTGGTCTTGGGATGCGTGGTCACGTCGTCGATCAGCTCGCCGCCCACGTAGACCTTCCGGCCGTCGCGTAGCGACTCCAGGTATTCCTGCCCTGTCCTCACTGTGAATCTCCTTGCTGCTCAGTTGCTGTTTTCATCTGTCGCTGGAAGGTGGCCAGGTCCCAGTAGTCCTCGGACTGCTCGATCTGGCCGTCACGGGTTCGAAGCACATGAACCCCTCGGAGTTCGAGCCGCTGGCCATGCGCCGGCAGGCCTCCGAGTGCTCCTTGGAGCGTCCCGGTCAGCACGTACTGCCCGAAGACGACGCCGTGGTCGCTCGCGACTCCCAGACACCGCCAGTGGGCGTCGGGAAAGGCGTCGAGAAAGCCACGGAGCCCTACCGCGATCGCTTCCGGCGAGCGCTGAACGCGCTGCGTGGCCACGTCCTCGTGATGACCGCCGGCGGTGTAGAGCGACGCTGCCGCATCGGCGTCGTGACCGTTGTAAGCGCGGTAAAGCGCCTCAAGGACCTGGTGTTCTCCTGCCATGAGGTGAACCGTGCATGGCTGGAGTTAACGGTCGCGAAAACACTCAGCGACGAAGGCGATCGAACAGCTGCGTGGTGGTTTCGGACGGCTCGACGCCGAGCTCCTCCAGGGCCTGCCGGCACCGCCGGTATGCCGCTAGGACTCGATCGGCGTCGCCGAGCGCACTGCCGACCTGCATCAGGAGCCGCCAAGCGCTCTCCTGGTAGGGGTCACGCTCTAGCAACGTCTCGATCAACATGTCAGCTTCTCGGTAGTTTGCGTCCGCGTAGGCCAGCTGCGCTGCCTGCAACCGCGCACGGTTTGCGACGCCGGCGATCTCCTCGCGCCGTCTCAAGACCCATGAGGCGTCAACTCCGGGCAGATAGACGCCGCTGTCTACCGTCCTCAGCGCACGTTCGAGGGCAGCACGCTTGTCAGACCCACGCAGACGCGAAGCCTGGGCCAGCTCCAACTCGAGTGTCGCCGACTCCGTCGTGAGTCCGACCGGACTGGAGAACCGCAACCGTTCGCCCGTGAACGTCGGGCCCACACCCTGTGGAAGTACCTCACGGAGCCGGTGGACAGCCTGCCTCAGGTAGGACTTCGCGGAATCGTCGTCACGTCCGTCGAACAGCACGTCCAACAGCTCTTCGCGGGTTGCGGTATGACCGACGCGCGTGGCGAGATAGGACAGCAGAAGCAGACTCTTGGCGATCCGGGGGCGTACCTCCCGGCCGTCGACGAGCAGCTTGACCTGACCGAACTCTAGGAGACTGACCGAGGGCCCCGAGTCAGGAGACACACGGACCTCGGCCTCCCCCAGTGCCGCCGCGATCTCTTGCCATGGAGACTCCCCGACCACGTCGGCGTCGAGTCGCCGGCTGGCGACAGCCGGGTAGTCGGACAACGCGGTGAGCAGCTGATGGTTCGAACCCTGCAGCACCGACGCCGAAAGAGCCCGGTCAGCAGCTTGGTCGGCAGCGTCGGGGTTGTCGAGTCGCCATTCGGCCTCGGCCAGGTAGACCGCTGCAGTAGGAAGGTCGAGCAGCCGTTCGGCTGCGCTCATGCTCGCAACCGCCCGCCGAAGCATTGAACGAGCACTGGCGGCGTCGCCCGCCTCCAGGTCAGCTAGACCGCTCCACAGGTCGATGGCTTCGGCGATGAAGGAGTATTGGCGCGCGCCAACCTGGTCAAGCTGCTGAAGTAGTCTGCGCGCAGCAGCCACGTCGTGCGCGAGTCGCAGCTCGAGTTTCACCTCGATAAGCATGCTGAGCCACTCGAAGACGACCGAGCCGCTTGCCCGAATGTGTTCGCGCCCCCGCGTCAGGGCTGCTCGAGCTTCATCGGGCGAACCGAGATCGATCATCAGCTCGGGGGCGACGATCCCGTGAAGCCAAGCCGGAGAACGCCGGCCACCCTCTGCGGCGCGGTAGAGCTCCGAGGCCTCTCGTAGACGTCCCATGGCACGAAGCGCGCCGATCGTCCAGGGCGCCGAGATTGCGGCCGCCCAGGACGATCGCTGCACGTCCAGCACATGACGAAAGCGGCCGTGGGCGTAATCAACTCTCATGACCAGTCCATCGAGCGGCCCCCCTGTGAGGTCAGGAGAAGAGAAGGAACCAGCTCCCGGTCGATCGACCAAAGCCATCAGGTACTCGACAGCCGCAATGTCAGTCGTGGGCGGCGCGGCAGCGATGACTGAACGGGCATCGTCGACACGTGCGAGGTGCCAGTAGGACCACGCCATCATGCTCGCGGCCCTGGATGACCGGCTCGCCAGCTCGTCGCGGTAGCCCTCAGCCGCGGCTCGGTCAGCGACGGCGACGGCATTCTGGTAGTTCTCTCGGCTGATGGCGAGCATGAGCTCGCCTTCGACCAAATGCTTCGTTCCCTGGCCTCCAGGCCCAGCCAGAACTGAGATCCAACGATCGGCAACCCAGAGGTCCAGTCGATCGATGACCGCGGGCAGGGCAGCCTCAGCCGCCGCGACCGCGCGCTTCAGGTCACCGACCGCAATGAATTGGTCGACCGCCTCCTCTGGGTGCCCTTCGGCGTCGAGCAAAGCTGCATAAGCCTTGCGAGCATCGGCTACGCGAGCGGGATCGAGGCGGTCAAGACGCGTAGCCAGGTACTCGCGAAAGCGCGGATGGCACCGCATCCGGTAGGTACCGGGGAGCCAACTCACCGGGAGATGTTTCGAGCGTAAGTCGACCAAGATCTGCGCGGCGCGCGTCTCACCTAATGCGACCGCGCGGTCGGGCGTGACCTCGTCTAGAAGCGAGGTGATGGCGAGAAACTCCCGCTGATCCGACGTCAGTCCTGCCAAGATCTGCGACGCGAGGTACCCGTGCAGCGGATCGACTTCACCTCCAGTCCCGCTCACATGCTCGCGAGACCGCCACGCCTCGAAGAGAACACCCGTCACCCAGCCGCCAGTCGCTTCGACTACACGATGAGGATCGGCAACCGTAGAGCCTGCTCTCTCGAGCGCGAGAGCTGCTTCCTCGGGGGTGAAGGCAAGAACTTCCTCGCCTACGAACGCAACGTCGTCATAGCCCGCAACGGCGGCGAAGTCGAGGGGCAGGTCAATCCGGCTGAGCAGAATTACGCGCAGCGCTTGTGGCGCGTAGCGGAGGAACGCCGCCAGCGCCGCAAGCGCCGTCTCCGCATCGTCGCCCGCCAAATGCTCAAGCCCGTCGACGACGAGTAGGACGGGTCGGTTCAGCGAGTCTGCGAGCAGTCCACCGGCTTCCACATGAGTGAGTCCCGCAGCAAGTGCCCCCGAGGCGACGCCCGCAGTTCCCGGAGCGGCTTGCTGCAAAGCTGCCTCGAGGTACACCAGCAAACGGCCGGCGGCCTTCTCACTGGAGTCCAGCGTCAGCCATGCCAAAGGTCGCGACGACCTGGCTGCGGTTTCCGCCACAGCTGTCGTCTTGCCAGATCCGGATGTCGCACTGATCAGGACGACGCGATGCGACTCGCTGAGCTCAGCAAAGAGCTTTGAGATCCTGGGACGCGGCACCACCCGATCCCCTACCGGTGGGGGCATGAGCTTCGTGCGGATGATCCCCTCAAAGGGTTCCACGCGCCCGACCTTAGTGCCCCTGAGGCCTTTCGGGTCGGTTAACACTTTCGCATCATGGTCGTCGCATGCGGTTCGTTCTTGACCTCGACACTCCCCGCGTCGTCTTCGGACAGGGCACTCTCGAACAGACAGGTACAGAGGTGGAGGCCCTCGGCGGAACTCGGGCAATGCTCATCGCGGGAGCTCACGCGACCGACGCTCGATCCCGACTGGTTGATGCGCTCAACTCGACCCTGGTCGGAGTGTTCGACGAAGTCGTTGAACACGTCCCCGTCGACGTCGCCCGCCGCGCGATCGAGCGCGCCGGTTTCCTCGGCGCCGATCTGATCATCGCGCTCGGCGGAGGTTCGGCCATCGGCACAGCCAAGGCGGTAGCACTCAACACCGGAACTCCGGTCTTGGCGATCCCGACGACGTTCGCAGGCAGCGAGATGACATCGATTTGGGGGATGACCGAGAACGGTGCCAAGCGAACGGGGCTCGACGCCAAGGTCCGCCCGCGCACGGTCATCTATGACACGGACCTGGTGCGCAGCCTGCCCCAACGCCTCGCTTCGCTGAGCGGCATGAACGCACTGGCGCATTGCGTGGAGGCCGTCTACTCCCCGGACGTGTCGCCCTTGGTCCGGATGGCTGCCGTCGAGGGCGCGGGGGCGCTTCTATCCGCCCTTGACTCGGCGAGTGCTGATGGCCGGGCGACCCTCTTCTACGGATCCTGTCTCGCTGGGCTCGCGCTCAACAACTCCACGATGGGACTTCACCACAAGCTCGCGCACGTCATCGGGGGCCAGCAGAACTTGCCGCACGCAGGGCTGCACTCGGTATTGCTTCCTTATGTCGTGGCGTACAACGCCTTCGCCGCACGGGACCAGCTAAGGCCGCTCATGAAGCTCGTCGCGACGCCGGATCTCGCCGGCGAGATCTGGACTCTCGGCCGCAAGGTCGGGAACGCCCGAGGCCTTGCAGAGATTGGCTTCGATGAGGCACTGACCGACGATGTGGTTCGTGCGGTACTGGCGAACCCGCCGATCAATCCGCGACCTGTTGACGAGACCTCTCTACGTGAACTCCTGGCGGCCGCGGCGAACGGCGCCGCCCCCACGGAGATGCAGTTCATGCCCTGAGCCGCGCGTGCAGCGCAGCGTTGGCGGCCGGCGCGCATTTTCCGGCACTGCCGCCGCCCCGGGGCGGACACCCAGAGCACCCCGGCGTGCCATCTCCGGCGAGTCAGAGCTCCTTGTTGAAGGAGATGTAGTTCCGGTGGCCACAGTCGAACGCCGCCGGCAGATCGACCCCACCACCGTCGCCAACGGTGACGACCACTGGCTTCCGCTGGACGCGCGCGACGTAGATCCCGGGCGGCGGCGTGACGAAATCGTCCGAGATCATGACGTTGCGGGAGTCCGTCCTTGAATAGGGAAGGGTCAATGGCGCACCCATCAGCGACCGTGCCTCGACGATGGACCCGCCTTCGACCAAGTCTCGAATCCGTGTCGAAGAAACAGCGGCGTTGTGATGCACACGCAGGCCGACGGAGTCGACCGCCAGCGCTCCTTCCTCGAAAGTCGCCGGCGTTCCGGTTCCACCACGCCCGAAACGGAAGTTCTCGCCCACTCTCACAGACCTGCACCCAAACTGCTCTCGCAATGTCGATGCGAAGTCTCCGGCGCTCACCGTCGACCATGCCCTGTCGAACTCGATGAGTACCACCCGTCGAACCCCCAGCCGCTCCATCCGGCGCAATCGCGTGGGCAGATCGCTGATCAGCTTCTTCGGGTTCTTCGTGGACAGCACGTTAACGGGAGGCTGGTCAAAGGTGACCACGGTGCCGCAACCACGGATGACACTTTGATGCCCAACGTGAACCCCGTCGAAGGTACCGATAGCAACCCGGCTCAACGACTCGCCAGAATCGCTCGACGGTAGGCATTGGAGCTCCCATGCAACAGCCTCGCCGTCGCTCGGTGGCGTCGAGAACTTTCGCACCTCCATGCCGTCCTCCTCGTTGATCCGGGAGCACTGACTGTCGCGCCTGACCGTTAACCGCGCGCAAATGCTCAGACGCAGCGATGACGTGGCTTCGACGCGCGTCGTAAGTGGCACACACCTCTTGCATTCTCGGCGCGGAAACGTCCGGCGTATTGCCCTGCAGCGTCCGAAGCTGCCGCGTCCCCCTCCGCCAGAGGAAGTTCCCGTCGCGTCCCTGATCGCTCGAGCAGCTGACGGTGCCTTAGGAGACCAGGAGGGGTGCAACCAGCACCCACTGGATCAAGACGGGCAAGCGATGAGCAACAACGAGCACTATCCGGAGCAACCAGCCCTGTGGGACGAATCCACACCGGACTCAGCGCCGATGCGCAGACGCACGCGACCACGCCCGGAGGCCACTCCCCCGCCCCAGCCGACTGCTGCCCCGGACTCCCCACGCCACCCCGGTGGCGAGCGCCTGTGGACGGCGGCCGACGTGGCGGCGTACCTCGGCGTGCCCGTCAAGACGGTCTACGCCTGGCGCAGCCGAGGGCGCGGGCCGAAGGGATTTCGCATCGGCAAGCACCTCCGCTGGCGGGTGGCAGCGGTCTTCGAATGGTCCCTGGACCAGGAGCGGAACCAGTGATCATCGAGAAGGCCTGTCCCCGATGCGGCCGGCCGTTCTTCGTCTCGGATCGACCCAAAGCCGGACGCCCTCGTCGCTGGTGCAGCAGCGCTTGCCGGAGGCTCGCCTCCGAGGAACGTCGAGCTGCTCAAGCGGGCCACACGGCGATCACCTATGTCACCGAACCGGTGAGCATCGAGCAGCATGTCAGCGCCGTTCTCGACTCCCCCAGCGCCTGCCGACGCGTCCTCCGCGAGCTCAACGACCGCAGTGCTCGCGGTGAGCTCGCGGACGCGAAATGGAGCTCAGTCGCAGACGAAATTGCTCGCCTCCGTCGGCCGAACGCCGGGAGCCGCTGGGTTCGTTGAAGCAAACTGCCGGACGTTTCGCGCGGCGCGATTGGCTTCGCACGGCCACGCTCACGCGCGCTCCGCCGCCCGAAGTTCCGCTGCTTTGAAAGCCGTCGCGCGGTACGCCGACAACTGCTCAAGCAACTCCCTGGCCGCGTCCGGCGGCACTGGCGGCCCTTCGAGCTGGCGGAGCCAGTCGACAAGCTTGCGGCCATCCACGAACTGCACCCCGTCCATCTCCCGACCGTCGTTCACCAGCTCCCGCGCCGCACCCCAGAGAACCACGGCGGCATCCACCGTTACCGGTTGCGCGCGTGCCCGATGCTTCGCTCCGCGCTCTGCCTTGAGCATGGACCTGGCGAGTCCCTGCGCCCTGATGGCAGCCTTCTTCGCGGATGCGGTCATCTCCGCAACGGCGTTCGCGTCGATCGAGCTGCGCCACTTGGAGTCGAGTACGACGATGCCACCCGATCGCGTGACGACCACGTGGTCGAGGTCGCCACCCTGCAGCGTGATGCTGTCGACCCAGCCCCAAACGAGCCGCCGTCGCTTCGCCTTCTGCAGCTCTGACCGCGTGTTGTCCTCGCCCCATGCACCCCTGAGCTGCCATATCGCCGCAGCCTCGTGCGCCATGAATGCCGAGTTGACGAGGTGCAGAGCCGCAGCGACAAGCCCGGCATGGAGGAGTCCGATGACGTACCACCGGACGGGTAGGTCGCTGGTTGCTAGGGGCACTGAGATCAGTGCCGCCGCGAGGACGAACCCCGCCAAGAGGAACGCGACGATGCCGAGATTGCGGCGCAGCCATCGGCGCCGCAGCCTCTTCAGTTCTCGTCGCGGGAACGGCTGGAACGAGCGCATCTGACCTCCTCGGCCTTTCGATCATGGAACCCGATGCGCTTACTGCTCGTCCGGAGAATTGGTCAGGACGGCGGCGCTTGATGCCGACGCGCGGCCGTATCGGCGGCGACTCGATGCTCGGCGCACAGCACCTCGACCAAACCACGGATCGCCCTCCTCTCGCCAGGTTCCCCGCAGACCTCACGGGGCTCTGGCCGCTACCAGCACGGGCAATGGCGGCGGTAAGACGCACCTCTGGGGAGCGCGCGATCAGCCGCTGCATTTCCGGGCACCACTTTGGCGGAGTACGTGACGACGCTAAATCCCGCGACGACCAGTCCGGATCACAGGAGAATGGACGAATGCGCGACGTACTCGACCACGATGAGATCACTAAGCTGCTGAGCCGAATCATGCGCGGCTCCAGGCGGGTAGAGCGCTCCTCTGACGATTGGTTGGCCCCCATCGGCATGCCGCGCTTCAAGGGACCCGGCGGTTCGGGGGAGCCGGTCTTGTTTAGCATCGATCGCGACTTCGACATTGAGTTCGACCAATCCGCCCAGGAGACCACGCGGGTGCTCGCGCTCCTGCTCCAGAGTCAGCTTGCGGCTCCCGAGCAAGCCGACGCCCACTATGTCGAGCGAGAGATAATGTCGGCGATCGGGGAGGTCAAGTCCGGTGCTGCGAAGGACAAAGGGCTTGGTCAGCGACTCGCCGACCGAGTCGCGAAGCGCTTTGCTCGTTCGGTCACGGTTGTGCCTGTGGGTGGCCTCGACTTCCTCGGTGTCGAAGAAGTCGCGAAACTGCGTGACCGGGTTCTGTTAGGCCCGTTCAACGACGCCACCGAGTCAGTATTCGACTCCTTCGCCAAGGAGTTCACTGGGCACTCCTTTCACTTCACCTCTGACGTCTGGTGGACCGAGAACGTTCTCGCGTTCCGCAGTGAACCGGCCCTCTTCGAAGACGGCCCACCAGGCGAGGGCATCGGACTCATCGCTGTCGCCATCGATTCCGTCGACGTCGGCGCCGGTATCCGGGCCATGGAACTGGTTGAAGCCCTGCTGGGTGCCATGTGGATCATCGATCAATGGCCAGAGCCCTTCGCGTCGGCGCCGCCGTGGATCCTTGGCACGCCATCCACCACTGAGTACCCCCGTGAGCCGACTTCGCATGAGGACGGCTCCCTGCCGGTCAGCCTCATCCAGGTGAGCACCAGGGCGACTCGCGTCGACGCCATTGATTTCGACACCCCACAGCCTCACGTCGACGTGGCTGCGGTGCTTGCGCAGCCCACCACCCTCGTGGATCTCGTTGCTCGCGCCGAGGCTCCGGTCGCCGAGCAAGGACTAGCCCGCAGGCTGGCCGCAGCATGCCGCCTCGCACGCCTAGCCGGCCAGGACTCCGCTCGGGATGTCGAGATCCTTCACCTTGTGGTCGCCCTAGAGGCGCTTGTCAGCGACCACGCGACCGGGCCTGGGGTCACGGCGCGTTTCGTCAAGCGCGTTCTCGCCCTCCTCCCGGCCGACCGACGCGACGCCGCGGCTTTGGAGGCGCTTTACAACCTGCGCAGCGAGGTCGGTCACCAAGGCTTCAGCGCCGACTCTCGCACGAGGGTTTCCAAAGCTGCAGCGTTCGGTCAGAACACGCTCTATCGCTGCATACTCGCCTTCGCGGAACTGGTAGATCGTCACCAGTTCCGGTCTGAGTCGGACCTCTTGGCATGGCTTGACCGCACCGCGCCGGACGCCAAGGACCCGTTCGCCTGATCCCGGATCGACAGACCGCACTAGTCGCCACGGCGATGCAGATCTGAGGCGCGACATGTGCGAGTCGGCCCCCTCGTGATGATTCTCGAGCAGCTCAGTCTGTTCGACACTACTCACGAGGGACGGTCATCCGGATGAGTGCGTTCAAGTGCGCACCGAAAGGCGGCGAACTGACCGGATCTAGGTCGATGCGGAGGGGTGACTGCTGGCTGCACGTACCGTTGGCCCGTGGTCAGTCGAGTACGTCGTCAGCACGTCATCTCGCAGTTCTACCTGAAGGGGTTTGCCAACGAGTCGTCCCGGATCAAGCGCATCGAGCTGCCTGGAGACGAGCCGATCGTCCTTGCTACTTCAGATGCGTCGGTCATCAAGGACTTCTACACGGTCGAGCTACTAGATGGGACTCCCTCGGACATGTTCGAGGAGTTCTTCGGCACCTTCGAGGGACCGGCCGCGACGGCTTTGCGTGCTGTAGGTCATGGGACCTGGCCGCTTCAGCCGGTTGATCGTGAGGCGCTGGCGGCATGGGTTGCACTGCAATATCTCCGCGGCGAGGAGATCCGTCACGGCCAGACTGCGTTGGACGCCTTCCACATTCGGATTCTCGTGGGGACCTCTGGCAAGGAGTCGTTGCGGCGCCTGATCGAAACCCGTGAGGGGGTGAGGCTAAGTGAGGAGCAACTCGACTGGGAGTGGACGGATCTGACAAAGCCGGGCGGACCCACTCTTGAACCCGACCCCGGGGACCATATGGACTTCCTGCTCCGCACCTTGCCGGGGCTGACTGCGCACCTCATGTCGTGGCACTGGACGCTCCTGAAGTTCGAGGACGTCGCCCTCGGTACCAGTGACCATCCAGTCTCCCTCGTCGCTGGCGACGACCATCCGGCCGGGATGGGCTTGGGCATCATGACCGCCGCTCTGTTCTACATTCCGTTGACCCAGAGCCTTGGGATGACGATCCAGCCGCGAGATCGATTCCCCGCCGCCCTGGGCTTTGTGCCTGACCAAAAACACGTTGCCGACCCCGAGCACGCCAAATCGTTTAACCAGCAGACCGCCTGGAGCGCCCGGCATTACGTCTACTGCCACCCCGACGCGGATCCGTTCGCCGCTCCCGTCGTGTTGCCCTCACCGCGGCGGCATGGTTGGACTGACGCCGGGGCGGATCGCATGATCCGCGAGGAAGGACTCTTCGGCAGACTCTCCGACGAGCAGCTTGCGGCAATGCCGAAGGTGCTGTCCGAAGACGACGGTCCGGAGCGCGAAGGAATGTCGCTAGGCGATCTGACCTGGCCGATCCCGCGCCGACTCGGATCTCGGCCCGAGACCGTTGTGCCTGCGGCGGGAGATGAGAACCTGCCCGGGGGGTGAGGCGCTCCACACGACCGCATCGATGTGACGGTTCGGCTCAGGACGGAGCAAGCCGTCAAGGCGCCGGCGCGGCATGAGGTTGCGTTCTTGGTCGACCTAGTCCGAGTCCAGCACATCGCCAGGCGCGCACGCGTACATGGGGCATCCCTTGGGGGCGAGCGGATCGCGCTAGACCGGTGCCCCATCGCACGCGCCGCTCAGCGAGAGTCCGGGCTCCGGCCGAGCCGCATCCGATTGGCGCCTGGACGGTTGTCGCCGCCAACATCTCGGAAAAAGCCGTTAGCCTGCTGGCTGCGTGAGGCACACTGGCACCGTGTCGAACACGTGTTCGAACAATGGAGGGTGCGGGTGGCCACGAACAGTGCGATCGAGTGGACCGAGGTCACCTGGAACCCGGTCACCGGGTGCGACCGGGTGGCTGCTGGCTGTGACAACTGCTACGCCCTGGCGCTGTCCAAGAGGCTCAAGGCCATGGGTGCCGAGAAGTACCAGAACGACGGGGATCCCCGCACCTCGGGGCCGGGCTTCGGCGTCACAACGCACCCGGGCTCGCTCGAACAGCCCTTCAAGTGGAAGTCGCCGAAGCTCGTGTTCGTGAACTCAATGAGCGACCTGTTCCACGCCAAGGTGCCGATCGCGTTCGTGCGCGAAATCTTCGACGTCATCCGTGAGACACCTCAGCACACGTACCAGGTCCTCACAAAACGAGCGCACAGGATGGCGCGCTTCGCCGACAAACTCGACTGGCCTGACAATCTCTGGATGGGCGTCTCTGTCGAGTCGTTCGATGCCGTCGACCGAATTGACCACCTCCGGGCCACGCCAGCTGCGGTCAGGTTCCTCTCCTGTGAGCCGCTCATCACTGCGCTTCCCAACCTCGACCTCACAGACATCGACTGGGTCATCGCCGGCGGCGAGTCTGGCCCTAACGCCCGAGCGATGGACCCCGAGTGGGTTACGGACATCCGCGACCAGTGCATCAATGCCGACGTCGCCTTCTTCTTCAAGCAGTGGGGCGGGCGCACGCCGAAGGCCAACGGCCGCGAGCTCGAGGGTCGCCTATGGAGCGAGATGCCGACTCTAACTACGATTTGAGTGCGGTCCCGCGGCGGATTACGTGCCCGTGCGGCTTGCTGGCCTTGGTCACGAACTCGACCTCCTCATCCTTAACGAGCTGACGCAGCGCAGCCGAGAACGCGGTCTCCTTGGCTTCGCCGTAAACCTCGCCGAAGATCAGTTCCACGCGCTGCACGACGGGATGATCGGCACCATCCGCGCACAGGGTGCGCAGATTTTTGGTGATCGTGGCGATCGCCTTTGCGTGCTCGCGCTCGAGTTGATCGGCGACGGTGTCGAACAACATGCCCTCAAGTTCATCCTCGTCCGGGCCGATGAAGGTCAGCCACTTCTCTCGCGCTTTGGCAGCCGCCGCGCCGAAGACCCAGAATCCGTGAGGGTTGGCCGTGAGAAAAATGAGGAAGTACACCGGCTGGTGATGCACCTGACGTCGCACCGGCGCAACGGCCCAGGCGAAGTTCGTTCCTGCGGTGAGGCGCTTGGCGTACTCCACCGCAACAGCCTCGGCAGCCGCCTCCCATGTCTTTCCGCCAGACTTAATGTGCGCCTCTAGCGCGACCTCACGCCACCATTCTCCTCCGCAGACAAGATCTGCCTTGGCCACGCCTCCGAGGTCCAGTTGGCCCTTTTTGTACTGCCCGCCGGCGCGGCGAATCAGGTCGGCGTTGAAGTTCATCAAGAACTCGGTGGCCGGCCACCGACCTCGCTTCCGGAGCAGAGGTTCGAGCGTCGTGAACGGCAGGACGGCGCCACACGGGTCGAGGAACATGAAGAGACTGGCGCCAGCCGCGTGCTGGTACACCTCGTCGAGAAAATCCTCGCAGTCGCCGTGCCGCGTCTCGATCTCGATCCCTCTGGCGCGGTACTCGTCGGCCACGCCGTCGAGCTTCTCCCAGTCCGCGTGATTCTGCTCGACGAGGAAGATGTCGATCTGCGTCGTGTTCTTGACCTTCTGGGCGCCGACCATCATGTGCTCGGCCGAGGCGGCCTTGCCGCCATCGAATCGTCCCCGCCCGGCGAACCCATCGAAGAGGACCGACCTCTTGGGATGGAGCTTGCTAGCCGTCATCGTGGCGAACCTGATGGCGTACTGCTCCAGGATCCCGTGCTTGTAGACGGATTGCGGCTTTGGCTGGTCGAGCAGCCCGGCGTCAGTGCCCTTCGACATCGTCTCCCCTTTGCCCAGGCGCCCTCATGGGCGTCGCTGGTGCTCGTCAGGTTAAGGCGAAGGTATGGGGCTCCGCAGACATTCTCGTCGGGTGGCTTTCCAGATGCAGGACACACGCCTACCTCCTCGATGAGAAGTCCGTCGGGGGAGCAATGCAAGCGCTGGGCGCCGGCTTCCGCGGCCTAGCTGGAATCGGTTGCCGACCCTGCGTTGCAACTAGGACAGAGGCCGGTGACCTGCGCCGGCGTCCCCTGTGCGGCTCGATGAATACGGCGGCTACAAGACTCAGGCTCGGGACCAAGGGCGTCTACCCGCCCATGCGCGAGGTCGCGCTCGAGGTGAACGCGGAGCGCCGGATCAAGGACTCCGGCAGCCTGGCTGACCCGAGCGCTTAGTACCTGCACGTGCGACTTTGCACTGACCCGAAGTGCGTCACGCACACCAGCGAGCGCTCGGCCAACACGCTCGTCTGAGAAACGGAAGGCCCACCGAAATGGCCGACCAGTACCAAGTCGGGGTCAAACACAGGAGTCCTGAGCGTGCCCCAGGCAAGAGTCGAGCCCGGGACCTTTCGCTTAGGAGGCGTCACGTCGACGACTAGCGTCTTAGTGGGCGGAAAGCCCGCAGCGCATCGGCGACCGCCCAAACTCCCATTCGCGCACTTCGTGCGTACCAGGGACCTGTTCTGCGCTTCGGTGGTCCGCAGCGGCGTGGAGCATTGCAGGAGATTCACCGTCGGCATCTGATCGCTCGAGCCCCGATCGCTTCCTTAGGTGACTGTCAGATGTCTCGGGCGGCGGTCGTCGCTCTCGGAGTCGGAGGTGACCAGATGGAGACGGTGGAGGAGATCCTCACCAGCAGCGAGGTGGCCCGGTGGATCCGGGTGTCGGAGTCGACGCTGTGCCGGTGGCGGCAGCGCGGGATGGGACCGCGGGTGACGTGGATGACGTCGACCTGTCCGCGATACCGTCGCAGCGACGTCGAGCAGTGGCTCGCGCGGGCGTCCTGAGCAGCAGACTGCGAGAGCGGTCATGATCGAGAAGACCTCGGGCGGTCGGTTCCGGGCGCGGTTGAAGAGCGGAAGACAGTTCGTCGCGAGCCGGACGTTCGACACGAAGCGTGAGGCGACCGACTGGCTCGCCCGGGAGAAGGCTGCACTCGACGGCGGGATGGATCCACGTGCCGGGCGCCGGCCCGTCCGGACGTTGCTCGAGGAGTGGTTGGCCGTCCGGGAGTTCACGGTCGCGGCGAAGACCTACCGCAGCGACCAGGCCCTGCAGCGGCTGGTGCCGACGAGCATGCAGGCAATGCAGGTCGGCGCCGTCTCGGAGCGGGAGATCGCGCGGTCGTTCGAGACGCTGACCCAGCGCGGACTCAGCGAGCGCTCGGTGATCCGCTATCGCGCCAGCCTTTCCACGTTCTTCGCCTGGTGCGTGCGGGAGAAGGCGGTCGTCCGCAATCCGGTGACCGCGACGAAGGTGCCGCGGTCCTCGGAGGAGCCGACGGAGATGCGGCCGTGGACCGAGGCCGAGCTCGAGGCCACCTACGACCGGTGGAAGGCGCGGGATCCGCACCTGGCTGATGTGCTGCTCGTGTTGGGCTGGACCGGGATGCGCTGGGGCGAGGCGCGCTCGGTTTTGGTCGAGGACGTAGTCGACGTACCCACGCCTGGGTTGCTGGTGCGTCGCTCGCAAACCGAGGGTGGCGCGGTGAAGGCCACCAAGGGGCGACGTGGGCGGCGGGTGCCCGTCGCCGATCGCGTCCTCCCGATCATCCAGCGCATGGCCGAGGGCAAGGAGCCGACCGACCTGCTCATCACCACCGGTGGGGGCGCTCAGCTGCATCGCACCGCGGTGCTGCGCACGGTCAAGTGGGACCAGACTGCCGGCGGCCGGCGCATCCACGACCTGCGCCACACGGCAGCGTGCCTGTGGCTGGCTCGGGGCGTGGACCCCGGCACCGTCCAGGCATGGATGGGGCACGAGTCGATCGCGACCACGAACCGCTACCTGCACTTCCTCGGCACCTCGGCTGACCAGGCCGGTCTGGACCGGCTGAACGACCCCACCCGTGGCCCCGCCCTGAACCCCGAGCCCGAGACGGAGGCGACTGACCGCCTCGGCCGAAGCATCCGGGAGGCCCTTCGCGGCTCCCCCGCCGGCCGGGGGTACGCCGGGGGTAAGCGAGACGGCCCAGCGCGGTGAATCCCGTCCGTGGAACTCCAAGCCCAACAAACCCGAAAACGCGAGAACCGGCAGGTCAGAGGCGACCTGCCGGTTCTTGCTTGCCGGTGGAGGTGAGGGGATTCGAACCCCTGACCTTCTCATTGCGAACGAGACGCGCTACCAACTGCGCCACACCCCCAAGCGAGGAGCAACGCTAGCACCCACGTCCCGCGCGCTCCGAATCGGGATGCTCAGTTGCGGTCCTCGTCGGCGTGACCGGCGGGCCGGGGCTGGTCGTCGCCGTGGGCGCCGTGGTCGACGTCGGAGCTGCCGCGCGGCTTGGGCGGGTCCTCGAAGGTGGTGGCCTGGCCGCGGGCGGAGTCGCCGGAGAAGGGGCTGTCCGTGATGGCGCGCTCGGGGTCCGGGTTCTGGGTGTCGGGCGAGACGGCGGTGGCGGAGTCGGCCTGCCTCTTCTCCTGCTCGCGCGTCTGCTGGGCCGCCTGGCGGTCGGCGGCGGTGCCCTCGTCGGGGGTGCCTTCGTCGTGGTGGCTCATCCCCGGGCGTTACCCGCGGGCGGAGCGGGCAACCGGGAGGTCAGCTGCCGGTGGCGCGGCGCCGGTCGGCGTCGGCGGCGGCCGCGTCCTGGGCGCGCTGGGCGTCGGCCTCGCGGGCGAGCTGGGAGTCGGCCTCGTTGCGGCCCGAGCTCCACACGCCGGTGGAGTCGAGGTCGATGGTGCGCACGGTGCGGCCGGCCGGCGCCTTGGTGACGTACGTCGGCAGCGGGGCCGGGACGGGCGTCCAGCCCCCCGCGGGGGTGTCGGGGGTGCCGGGCTCGTCGAGGAGCTCGGCGGTGACGACCGGGATCTCGTCGGTGTCGTCGCGGGTCTCCTCGACCTCGTCGACCTGGTCGGTGGCCTCGTCCTCGGCCGCGATCGCCTCGTCCGCGAGCGTCGTACGACGGCGCCGCACCGACGCGCGGGCGGCGCGCTCGCGCTTGACCATGAGCCGGCAGGCGACCAGCCAGGCCGCCATCAGCGCGGCGGGGGCGGCGAGCCAGGGCCAGGCGACGACCTTGCCGATGGCGAGGGCGGCGACGACCACGAGCGCGAGCAGGAGCAGGTTGAAGACCCGGCGGCGGCGGGCGGCGGCCCGGCGCGCGGCCGGGCGGTCGACGGGACGGGCGGGACGGGCGGCACGCGGCGCAGGGGTGGGCGCCGCGGGCTCCTCGACCCGCGCCGACGACTTCCCGGACGACTTCCCGGACGACTTCTCCGGGCGGCCGGTCGCGACCAGCTCGGCCTCGGTGGACGACACCGCGTCCCGCCGGGCGAGCACCCGCAGCCGGTCGGAGAAGCCGTCGACCGAGCGGCTGGAGGCGTCCTCCTCGTGGCGCCGCAGCGCCATCGGGATGAGGTAGACCGCCCACGCCACGAACAAGGCGACGAAGATCAGCGAGCTCAGGTCCACACCGAGAGGTTAGGAGCGCTACCTCAGTGCGGGGCGCATGTCCATCGGTGTGTCACAGATTGATTCGTGTGACTCATGTGATTTCGCGGTCCAGCCGGACCAGGACCCCCCGGGGCGCCTCCTCGCGGGTGACCGCGAAGATCCGGTGGTCGCGCCACTCGCCGTCGATGTGGAGGAAGTACGGCGCGTAGCCGACCTCGCGGATGCCGAGCTTCTCCACGACCCGCAGCGAGTTGGAGTTCTCGGGGCGGATGCAGATCTCGATGCGGTGCAGGCCGCCGAGGAAGAAGCAGTGGTCGATGACCATCGCGACGGCGCGGGGGATGACGCCGCGGCCGGCGAACTGCTGGTCGATCCAGTAGCCGACCGACGCGAACTGCGCCGAGCCGCGCACGATGTTGTTGACGCTGACCTGGCCGGCGAAGACGCCGTCGACCTCCACCACGAACGGGTACGTCGTCCCCCGCCGGGCGGCGCGCCGCAGCCGCTTGACCAGGGCCCGGAAGGAGGTCGGGCGGGCGTCGGAGCCGGGGGGCGCGGTGGCGTCCCAGGGCCCGAGCCAGGTGGCGTTGCGGCGCCGGGCGGTGCGCCAGGCGCGGGCGTCGGAGCGGGCGATCGGGCGCAGCCGGACGACGGGGTCGGTGCCGGAGATCAGCTCGTTGGGCCAGGCCCGGCCGGGGACGGCGACGGTCATCCGCTCGCGGGGCGGCTCGCTCAATGGTCACTCCCGACGATCTGCTCGACGGCGTGCACCAGCACCGGCTCGAGGACGGCGAGGGCGTCCTTCACCCCACCGCGCGAGCCGGGCAGGTTGACCACCAGCGCGCGACCGGCGACCCCGGCCAGCCCTCGGGAGAGGACCGCGGTCGGGACGCCCTTGGCGACGCCGGCGGCGCGGATCGCCTCGGCCAGGCCGGGGACCTCGCGGTCGAGCAGCGGCCGGGTGACCTCGGGGGTGCGGTCGGTGGGGGTGAGCCCGGTGCCGCCGGTGGTCAGCACCACGCGGGCGCCCGAGGCCACGGCCTCCGCGATCGCCTCTCCCACCGGCTCGCCGTCGGGCCGGACGACCGGCTCCCCCACCGCGAAGCCCCAGGAGCGGAGCGCGGCGACGATGAGCGGACCGGTGGTGTCGTCATAGACGCCCGCGGCGGCGCGGTTCGACGCGACCACCACCACGGCCGGGAGGGGGGCGCTCACCGCGACCAGTCCCCCGACTTGCCGCCCGTCTTGGTCTCGACCCGGACGTCGGTGATCACCGCGCCCTTGTCGACCGCCTTGACCATGTCGACGACGGTGAGCGCCGCGACCGAGACGGCGGTGAGCGCCTCCATCTCGACGCCGGTGCGGTCGGTGGTCCGCACCGTCGCGGCGATCTCGACGGCGTCGTCGGCGACGCTGAGCTCGACGGTCACCCCGGAGATCGACAGCGGGTGGCACAGCGGGATCAGGGCGGGGGTCTGCTTGGCGCCCATGATCCCGGCGATCCGGGCCACGGCGAGCGCGTCGCCCTTCGGCACCCCCTCGCCACGGAGCAGGGCGACCACCTCGGCCGAGACGAGCACCCGGCCGGACGCGGTGGCGACCCGGTGGGTCACGTCCTTGGCCGACACGTCGACCATCCGCGCGGCGCCGGAGGCGTCGACATGGGTCAGGCGCGGCTCAGCCATCGAGGCCCTCCTCGGGTCGGGGATGCAGGGCGAGCACCTCGACGAGGGTGCCCGCGGGCAACAGCCTCCCCGAGGGCGGTACGACGAGCAATCCGTCGGCCGCGGCGAGCAGCCGCTGCGAGTGGCCGGCGTGCCCGGGCAGCGGCGCCACCGCGCCGGAGGCGTCGGCCAGCACGGCGGGCAGCAGCACGGTCCGATCGCCGGCCTGGACCGGCTCGGCCAGAGGTGCGCGACCAGGCAGCCAGGGGATGCCGCCGAGCGCGTGGATGAGCGGGTCGACGTAGAGCCGGAAGGCGGCGTAGGCGGCGATCGGGGTGCCGGGCAGGGTGACGACCGGGACCCGGCGCCCGTCGGAGGCGACGACGGCGCCGCAGCCCTGGGGCCGGCCGGGCTTCATCGCGACCGGGCCGAACCAGAACGCCGGGTCGTCGCGGAGCGCGGCCTTGACGACGTCGTGGTCGCCGGCGGAGATGCCGCCGGTGGTGACCACGACGTCGGCCGCCTCGGCGGCGGCGGCGAGCAGGGCACGGAAGCCGGCGAGGTCGTCGGGCGCGGGGCCGAAGGCGACGGCCTCGGCGCCGGTGGCGCGGGCGGCGGCGACCAGGGTGGGCGAGTTGCTGTCGGGCACCTGGCCCGCCACCAGCTCGGCGCCGGTGGAGAGCACGGCCAGCCGGGGGCGCGACAGGACGGCGACCGAGGTCGCGCCGACGGAGGTGAGCAGGCCGAGCTGGGCCGGGCCGAGACGGGCGCCCGCGGCGAGCGCGACCTCGCCGGCGCGGACGTCCTCGCCCTCGCGGCGGATGTGGCGCCCGGCGTCGGCCCGCCGGTCGATCTCGACCGGATCGGTCCCCGACGTCCACTCGAAGGGCACGACCAGGTCGGCTCCGGGCGGCACGGGGGCGCCGGTCATGATCCGGACGGCCGTGCCGGGAGCCAGCGGCGCCACCGCGTCACCCGCCGCCACCACGCCCGACACCGGCAGCGACACCGGTACCGCGGCCACGTCGGCGGCGCGCACCGCGAAACCGTCCATCGCGGCATGGTCGAACGGTGGCACCGACAGCCGGGCGACGACGTCCGCGGCGAGGAACCGGCCCTGCGCGTCGGCGAGCGGCACGACCTGCGGCGCCAGCGGAGTGACACCCGCGAGCACCCGCGCCCGGTGCTCCTCGACCGAGGAGGCCGGGTCAGTCATCCGACCCCGACAGCACCTCACCGGCCGGGACCCGCTGCGCGCCCTTCGCGTCCAGCTCGACCTTTCCGACGACCTGGACGCCGTGACCGAAGGTCCAGTCGCCCTCGACCTTGAGCGCGGTGGCCTTGGCCAGCGACGGCGCGCCCTCGGGGAAGCGCTTGTCGAACTCGCCGACGACCTTGTAGTGGTCGGCGTCCAGCTCGACGTACGGCACGTCGGCGGCGACCTGGGTGAGCGCGAAGTCGGCGCCGATCTCGTAGACGTCGGAGCGCAGCACCAGCAGGTCGTTGGTGGTCTTGACCGGGATGAACCGGTCGCGGCCGACCTCGATCAGCCGGGCGCCGTCGAACACCTCGATCGCCGCGCCCATCGCGGTCTCGATCTGGACCACCTCCGGCGAGGCCGGGTCCGCGGGGTCGACGTGCTTGACGTTGCGGATCAGCGGCAGCCCGAGGATGCCGTCGCGGCCGTCGAGCACGGACTTCATGGCGTGCAGGTCGAACCACAGGTTGTTGGTCGAGGTGAACCGGTGCCGGTCCAGGTCGGCCAGGGCCGCGCGGTCCTCCGGCAACGTCTGCGCCGTCTCGCGCAGCACGATCCGGCCGTCGGTCCGGCGCCGGGCGAAGTGACCGCCCTTGCGGTCCGAGGCGGTACGCCGCACCGCCTCGATCGCGAACGGCGCCCCGCTCGCCGCGAACCAGCCCGCGACCCGCGGGTCGGGAACGGCGCCGAGGTTGTCGGAGTTGGACACGAAGACGTAGCGGTAGCCCTGCTCGATCAGCCGGTCGAGCAGGCCGGTGCCGCGCAGCGCGGTGTAGAGGTCGCCGTGCCCGGGCGGACACCACTCCAGGTCGGGCTCCTTGGGCCAGGTGACCGGGCTCAGGTCGGAGGTGAGGAGCTTGGGCTCCTTGTTCTGCAGGAAGTCGAGCGGCAGGCCCTCGACCGCGAGGTCCTCGTAGCGCCCGAGGGCGTGGAGGGTGTCGGCGGAGGTGCGGAAGGAGTTCATGAAGATCAGCGGCAGTCGGGCGTCGTAGCGCTGGCGCAGGTGCAGCGCCTGGCGGGCGATGATGTCGAGGAAGGACAGCCCGCGCCGCACGCACAGCAGGGACTTGGCCCGCTCCATGCCCATCGAGGTGCCGAGCCCGCCGTTGAGCTTGATCGCGACGGTGCTGCCGATCGCGTCGGCGGCGACCTCGTCGGAGACCTCGACGTCGGCGAGGCTCTCGATGTCGACCGGCTCGATCGTCGACTCCGGGATCATCCCGGTCTCGCCGTGCTCGAGCAGCCGGTAGTAGTGCGCGAACGTCTCGATCGCGACGGGATCGACCCCCGCGTCGAGCATCTTCGCCCGCGCCTTCTCGAGGCCGCCACTGCGACCACTCATACCCATACTGCCGATCGTAGGCTTCCTGCGTGACAGGTCCACATCCGCTCCAAGGAGCGGCCAAGCTCGCCCTGCGCGACCAGCTCCTCACCGCCCGCCGGCGCCGCGCGCTGAGCGAGGTCGGCGCCTCCGCGCGGGCCGTCGCCGACCACCTCCTCGCCAGCCCGGAGGTACGCCGGGCGGCCACCGTCGCGGCGTACGTCTCGGTCGGCACCGAGCCCGGCACCACCGCCCTGCTCGACCTGCTGGTCGACGCCGGGAAGCGGGTGCTGCTGCCGGTGCTGCTGCCCGACAACGACCTGGACTGGGCGGCGTACCACGGCCCGACCTCGCTCGCCCCCGCCCGCCGCGGACTGCTGGAGCCGGTCGGCGACCCGCTCGGGGTGGAGGCGGTCGCCACCGCCGACGTCGTGCTGGTGCCCGGCCTCGCGGTCTCCCGCACCGGGATGCGGCTGGGCCGCGGCGGCGGCTCCTACGACCGCGCGCTGGGCCGGGTGCCGGTCGGCACCTTCACCTGCGTGCTGCTGTACGACGACGAGGTGCTCCCCGA
This sequence comes from Nocardioides nitrophenolicus, assembly GCF_016907515.1. NCBI lineage: Bacteria > Bacillati > Actinomycetota > Actinomycetes > Propionibacteriales > Nocardioidaceae > Nocardioides > Nocardioides nitrophenolicus. The sequence continues at coordinate 3,699,894 of NZ_JAFBBY010000001.1, read as the reverse complement.
CGTGCCCGCCGAGCCCCACGACCGGCCGGTGACCGCGGCCGCCACCCCCGCGGGCGTCGTGCGGTTCAGCCCTCGGGGCTGAGCACCAGCACGTCCTCGGCCGACGCCTCGACCGCCTTCTCGGAGAAGGCCCAGGGCAGCGTCTCGCCGCGCGCCCACAGGTCGGTCTGGTCGGTGTAGTGGGGGTGGAAGGCGTGGCCGGAGACGCCGGTGAGGTTGATCCACCGGGCCGCGTCGAGGTCGTCCAGGGGCACGACCATCCGCATCGAGGGCGCCGTCGCCACCTGGTAGCCGGTGCGCGCGTCCCAGGACGTCGCGTTGACCAGCGAGCCACCGCCGCCGACCTCCCAGCCGCCGCGGTTGAAGAGCCGCTCGACGATCCCGATGCCCGACTCCCCCAGCGTCGAGGAGCGCAGCTCGAGCTCGTGCAGCGCACCCCAGGTCCACTCCTCCGCGTTGGGCGACTCCAGGGCCGTGAGCTCGTCGCGGGCCGCCATCATCGCGTCCCGCAGGATGTCGGAGCGCCGCTCCACCTTGTCGTCGGTGCGCACGTCGTCCCACCACGGGTTCTTGCCCCGGGGCAGCAGCGCGCTGACGACCGCGAACCACCGGTCGCCACCGTCGGGCTGGATCACCGACGGCAGCTCGTCGGAGAACGTGCGGGCCAGGACCTCGCGCCACACCACGTTGAAGTACGCCGCGGCGGCGCTGTCGGCGTCCTGCTGGTAGTTCCAGGACTTCAGCAGCCGCTGCCCGTCGGAGTAGTAGCCGCGCGGCAGGTCCACGTCGAGGAGGTACGGCGTGAGTGCCTCCCCGATCGCGCTGCGGTCGTCGAGCTGGATCGCGGTCATCCCCTCGACGCTCAGCTCGTCGTCGGCGGCGAGCAGCCGGTTGATCCGGTCCGAGCGGTAGCCGAGGTCCCAGTCCGAGGTGAGGTACGGCGGGTAGCGGGTCGGGTCGATCACCGCCTGGTTGGCGGTGGCGATGATCCCGGAGTCCGGGTCGAGGACGCTGGGCAGCGCGTCGTACGGCACGAACTCGCCGGTCCAGTCGGTCTCCTTCAGCCAGCCGGCCGCCGGCAGCCGGCCGTCGTTGCCGGGCCGGCGGACCGGGACCACGCCGGTCGCCTGGTAGCCGATGTGGCCCTCGGTGTCGGCGTACACCACGTTCTGGCCCGGAACGGCGAACGAGGAGAGCGCCTTGCGGAAGGAGGTCCAGTCGGAGGCCCGGTCCAGCGCGAGCAGGGCATCGGCGGTCGGCCGCGGCGTGAGCGCGGTCCAGGCCAGCGAGATCGCGGGGTCGCCCTCGTCCTGCGCGGCGGCGACGTCGTCGACCTGGTCGAGCAGGCCGTCCTCGGTGATCTCGAGGCCGTCCTCGTCGGCGAAGCGGGCCAGGTCGGACAGCAGCGGGCCGTGACTGGTGGAGCGGACGGTGAGCTCGACGTCCTCGCCGTCACGCACCTCGATCCGCTCGGTGCGCCGGGTCAGCGGGAGCTGCTGGCCGTCGTACTCCCAGGTGTCGCCGGTGACCCGCTCGACGTACAGGTCGGTCACGTCGGGGCCGAGGTTGGTGAAGCCCCAGGCGATGTCGCGGTTGTGGCCGATCACCACCCCGGGCACCCCGGAGAAGCTGAAGCCGGCCACGTCGTAGGGACACTCGGACGACAGCGTGCGGCAGTGCAGGCCGACCTGCGTCCACACGCCCGGCAGCGAGATGCCGAGGTGGGGGTCGTTGGCGAGGATCGGCGCGCCGGTGTCGGTGTGGTCGCCGTCGACGACCCAGGCGTTGCTGCCGATGCCGTCGCCCTGCCCGAGCAGCGGAGGCACGCCGGCGAGCACCGCGCGCACCCCGGCGAGGGCGCGCACCGTCGCCGGGTCCCCGAGCGGCGGCCGGCCGAGCGAGCCGCCGGCGCCGGTCGCGTCCTGCGCGAACACCCCGCCGACCAGGCCGCCCTCCTGCACGATCGGGGCGTGCTCGGCGTACGGGTAGCCGGGATAGAGGTCCTTGGCGCGATCGGCGCCGACCGTCGCGGTCGCGACCGCGCGCCCGATCTCCTCCTCGAGGTTGCCGCGCAGGTCCCAGGCCATCGCCTTGAGCCAGGCGACCGAGTCGACGGCGGTCCACTGCTCGGGCTGGTAGTCGAGGCCGGTGATGCCGAGCAGGCTGTACTCCAGCGACATCTGGGACGTCGAACGGCCCTCGAGATAGGCGTTCACGCCCTCCGCATAGGCGTCCAGCGCGCTGCGCGTGGCCGGGCGCAGCAGCGCCACCTCCTTCTCGGCGACGTCGCGCCAGCCGAGGGTGCGCACCACCAGGTCGGTCTCGAGGCCGGACTCGCCGAAGAGCTCCGAGAGCCGGCCGGCGGTGGCGTGGCGGCGCACGTCCATCTCGAAGAAGCGGTCCTGGGCGTGCACGAAGCCCTGCGCGAGCATCAGGTCGTGGGTCGAGTCGGCGTAGATCTGCGGGATGCCGTGGTCGTCGCGGAGCACCCGCACCTCGCCGTCGAGGCCGCTGATCGACAGCTCGCCTCCGGTCTGCGGCCACGAGCGGCGCACGCCCACCACCGCGGTGGTGAGGCCGGCGACGAGCACGAGGACGAGGAGTACGCCGAGGGCCACCGTCCAGCGCAGCCACCGGGGCCAGCGGGCGCGGGCCGGGGAAGGAGAGTCGAGGTCCGCCATGGTGGGCGCCATTGTGCCGTGCGGTTGCCTCCTGACGTAGCATTGGCACTCGCCCGGCAAGAGTGCTAGGGCGAGAGTGCCAAGCGAGGAACGTCGATGCCCACCTACCAGTACCTGTGCACCGAGTGCGGTCACGCCTTCGAGCAGGTCCAGAAGTTCAGCGACGACGCCCTGACCACGTGCCCCGAGTGCAGCGGCAAGCTGCGCAAGGTGTTCAACTCCGTCGGCGTCGTGTTCAAGGGATCCGGCTTCTACAAGACCGACAGCAAGTCGTCGAGCAGCACGTCCACGCCGGCGAGCGCGCCCGCCGCGTCGTCGAGCGAGTCCGGCGGCTCCTCGTCGGGCTCGTCGGGCTCGTCGGGCTCGTCGGGCTCGTCCTCCGCGAGCGCGCCCTCCGGCTCGTCCAGCTCGAGCTCGGCCGCCGCCTCCGCCTGATCCCGGCCGAGCCTGTGGAGGGCGCCGGCGGCCGGCGCCCGGGCGGCCTACGGTCGCCCGCATGGACTCCCCTGCCCGTCCGCCTGCCCGTGCGCCGCTGCGGCGGCTGCGTGACGCCCGCGACCGGCTGCGCCGCCGGCTGCTGCGCCGCCGGCGGCTGATCGCCGCGGTGCTGCTCGGCCTCGCCGCCGCTGTCACGGTGCGCTCGCTCGCGCCGCCTCCGCCCGCGCTGGCCACCCTCGTGGTGGCGGCGCGCGACCTGCCGGCCGGCCGCGCGCTCGCCGCGGGCGACCTGGTCGAGGTCGCGGTGCCGCCCGACGTCGTACCGGACGGGACGGCGCGGCACCCGGTCGGGCGCCGGCTCGCGGCCCCGCTGCGCGCCGGCGAGCCGGTCACCGATGTGCGGCTGGTCGGTCCCGGCCTGGGCGCCGCGCAGCCCGCCGGCACCGTCGTCGTACCGGTCCGGCTCTCCGACGCCGGCCAGGTCGCGCTGCTGCGTCCCGGCGACCGGATCAGCCTGCTCGGCACCGACACCCAGGCCGGCACGACGGAGCTGCTGGCCGCCGGGGCGACCGTGCTCGCCGTACCGGATCGCTCATTTGCGAACGACGGCGCGCTTCCGGGACGACTCGTCGTCCTGGCCCTAGATTCGAGTGTCGTGTACCACGTGACGGCCGCCTCCGCTGCCGAATACGTGACTTATACATGGAGTCGCAGTTAGTTTCTGGGGCCAAGAGAGCGTTCCCACCTCCACCATCACTCTCGGGAAAGAGGAGAGACACATGTCCGGGTTCAAGAAGTTCATCCTGCAGGGCAACCTGGTCGACCTGGCCGTTGCCGTGATCATCGGTGCCGCGTTCGGCACCGTCGTCAAGACCTTCACCGACGTCCTGCTGGCCTTCATCGGCAAGGCCGCCGGCGCCAAGGAGATCGGCGCGATGTTCATCGCCGAGGTCGACGTGGCGCCCTTCATCAACGCCGTGATCGCCTTCCTGATCCTGGCGGCCGTCGTCTACTTCCTGGTCGTCGCGCCCTACACCAAGGCGAAGGAGCGCTTCTTCCCCGACCCCGAGCCCGGCGAGACCGAGCTCGACCTGCTCACCCAGATCCGCGACTCGCTCGCGGCCCGCGCCTGAGCCGCAGCACCGACAGGCCGAGGGCCGGTGGGGGCGTCCCCACCGGCCCTCGGCGCGTCCGTCGCCGGGCCCGGCCGATCGCTCAGCCGGCCACCGCGAGCGACGCGCCCCGCCCGGCGACGCGCTGCATCCGCAGCATCAGCGCCGCCGACGGCACCGTCCCGCCGTTGACGTACGCCGAGAGCCGTGACGGCGAGGTACCGATCCGGTGCGCGAACTCGCGCTGGGTCAGGCCGCTGCGGTCGACGTACCCACGGACCATCTCGCTCACCACGCGCCGCTCGTTCGACACCTCGATGACCTGGCGCACCTCCTGGATGCACCGCACGGCGTCGGCCGCCTCGGCGCCGAGCAGGTCGACCGCATCGGCCACCAGGTCGTCCTGGTCGCCCCACGGGCGGGCCAGCAGCGGCGCCAACGCGGCGCGCAGGGTGGTCAGCTCGCCGGCGATCCGCGGGCCGTCGTGCGGCTGCAGCCCGATGGCGACCAGCCACGCGGCGTACTCGTGCAGCCGGAGCACGAGGGTGTCGGCAGCCCGTTCGCCGCGCGCGAGCAGGCGACGCAGCCGGGGCTCGTCGCGCAGCAGCTCGAACAGCGCGTGCACCCGTCGCGCGCCGGTGCTCCCGGCCCGCTCCAGGCGCAGGTGCCGGCGGGCGAGGCCGTGCTCGCCCAGCTGCCGGACCAGGCCGTCGAGCTCGCGCAGCCCGGCGGCGTCCGGGTGCCGGGCCAGGCGGTCCAGGTTGGTCGTCACGGCGTCCGCGACCCCCACAGGCCCGGTCGTCTCGGTCATGGTGTCCCCTCGGAGAATGCAACACCCGAGAACGTGCGACGCAGGAGCGTCGCAATCCTACAAAGGCGTAGCATCGTAGGTGAGGTCACCCTAACCCACGCCGCCGGAGCAGTCGCGAGGGGGTCCGGATCACGTCGGCACGGGCAGGTCGTCACCGCTTCCACACGCCGAATACGGAGCCGGCGGACGAATGGATTGCCTCAGCGCGCGACTGTGGCGCGGCTCACGTCGGCCCCGGAGTCAGTCGCCGTGGTGCGGCGGCACCTGGGCCTTGAGCCAGCGCTCGCTCGCGCTCTCCCGGGACGCCGGCGCGTCGTCGTCGCGCTCGTCGGAGGTCACCGCCGGCTCGACGTCGCCGAAGATCTCGGCCAGCCGGCGCCGCCGCTCCCAGTCGGTCTCCCGCTGCTCGCCCACGACCGGCCTCAGGTGCACAGGCCGGCGGCGGCGCGGCCGGAGCTGCTCAGGCCCTCGGACACCGGCGGGGCAGGAGTGCCGTCGGTGGCGGTGTCGCTCGGCGTACCGCTGGGGGTGCCGGTCGCGCTCTCCGTGTCGGACGGCGAGGTGGTCTCGGACGGGCTGGTGGTGCCCGTCGCGGACGCCGAGCCGTCGGGCTTGTCGCCGGCGCTCAGCGCATCCTTGAGGAACTCCGGGGTGAGCCGCTTGTCCCTGCGGACCAGCTGCCACAGCTTGTCGACCTCGGGGGTCCACTCGATGCCGGAGCTGACCTTGTCGGAGTAGACCCACGGCGTGGTGATGAACTTGATGTTGTCGGCGCCGATGCCCTGCGCGGTGACGGCGAGGTCCGCCATCTGCGCGATGCCCTTGAAGTCGGTCTGCAGGCCCGTGGTCGCGGCGTTCATGAAGCCGACCAACCGGTCCGGACGGGCCAGCATGCCGGCCGTCAGCGCCTTGTTGATCATCGAGCCGATGAACGCCTGCTGGCGACGGGTGCGGTTGGGGTCGGTGCCGTCGCCGATCCGGTAGCGGGCGCGCACGTAGGTGAGCGCCTCGTTGCCCTTGATCTCGCGGGTGCCGGCCTTGAGATGGATGTTGCGCACCTCGTCGTCGATGTCGTCGGGGATGCACACCTCGACGCCGTCGAGGGCGTTGACCATGTCCTTGAACTGGCCGAAGTTCACCACGACGTAGTTGTCGAGCGGGATGCCCGTGACCTGCTCGAACTGCCGGATCGTGCACGCCGGGCCGCCGTAGGAGAACGCGGCGTTCCACTTGTCGTACGCCGTCGCGGCCCGGATCTCGGAGCCGTCCTCCTTGTAGCAGGTGGGCCGCATCACCGCGGTGTCCCGCGGGATGGAGATGCCGTAGGCGAACTTCCGGTTGGCCGAGAGGTGGAACAGGATCGTGGTGTCGGAGAGCCCGTTGGTCGACTCGCCGTCGACCGCGCAGCCGTCGCAGTCGCGGCTGTCGGAGCCCATCACCAGGATGTTCATCGGCTCCTGCGGACCCGCGACGTCGACCTTCTCCGGCCGGTCGTCGCCGAGCTGCGCGGCCAGGTCCTGGCGGTCGATGTTGCCGTTCCAGTTGTTGTAGATCAGCACCACGCCGACCCCGGTCGCCAGCCCCAGGGAGAGCAGGCTCGCGAGGATGACCTTGAAGACCACCTTGCCCGGCTGGGGCGCCTTGCGCCGCCCGGCCACCCGGCGGGCGCCGCCGCTCCTGCGCGCCGGCCGCTCACCCCGCGGTCGGCGCCGGTCGCGATCGGCCCGCGAGGTCGGCACCCGGCGCGCACGGCTCCCGGGCGCGCTCGCGCGCCTGGTCTCATCGTCCAACGTCATGGATCACCTGGTCGTGTGGCCGCTCGCAGCGGTTGGTCTGTTCTCGACGCTGCCGAGTCAGCGGCCGATCGGCACCCGGTGGTACCACGCCCACCGTACGGTCCGCATCAAGTGCGGCGGCGAGTCGGCCCCATTCTCACCACTCTCCCCCACGACGACCCAATCCGGGCCGGCGCGGGCGGACCTGACAAGATGGCTCCCACGCCCCAGTAGCTCAGTGGATAGAGCAGCCGCCTCCTAAGCGAAAGGTCGCAAGTTCGACTCTTGCCTGGGGCACCCTTCCGAGCCGTTCCGGCCGGGAACCCGACCTCGCCCGGGCTCTCAGGGCCGTCGGTGGAACCGGACGTCGCCGCTCGGCAACCGCTCCGCACGGTAGGCCCGGTCATGGATGCGGTGATGGTGGTGCGAACACAGACTGACCGCGTTGCCCAGATCGGTCCGCCCACCCCACGACCACGGCTGAAGATGATGAGCCTCGGTCCACACCGCCGGTATCGTGCAGCCCTCGGCCCGACACCGCCGATCCCGCACCCGCAACGCCCGCCGCTGCGCCCGCGAGAACAACCGCCGACGCCGCCCCAGGTCGAGCACCTCACCCCGACCACCCAACACCACCGGCACGATCCCCGCCCCACACGCCAACCGCCGCGCCTGCGCCGCCGAGATCGACTCCACCCCATCACCGCCGATCACCTCAGCGGACCCGAGCTCGGCCCACAGCGCGGCCAGGTCGATGGTGACCAGCACCGTCGTCGCGTCCCCACCATGCTCGGGCAACCGCGCCGGATCGAGCCGCTCCAACAACGCCGCGAACGCATCCGCGTAGGCACGATGCCGCGGCAGCCGCTCAACACCGCGCCCAACACCAGGGCCGTCACCAGGGTCTTCACGGCCGGTCCGGCGCGGTGAGGTGAACGCCTGCAGGTAGTGCTCCAGCCGCTGGGTCACCGGCGTGGGCAACACTCCCGCGACCCGGGTCCGGCCATCACCCAGATCATGGAACCGCAACGACGCCGTCTCCCGCGCCCGACGCTCCTCATCCTCCAACCGGCGCCCCTCCTCGGCCTCCACCACCTCCGGCGCCACCACCTCCAGGATCCGGCGCCCCAGCCGCTTCAGCTCCCGCGGCGGATGATGCGCGGCATAGCCCACCAACGTCGCCTCCGCCCGCGTAGCCAGCTCCGGACCCAGACCCGCCGGCAGCTCCTCGACCGCCCGGGCGATCACCCGCGCCTGCGCCGCCGACACCGTCCCCTCACGCATCCCGGCCGCCACCACCGCACGCTGCTCCAGCGCCCGAGCGAGATGGACCTCGGCACGCGCGGCCCGCGGATCCGTCCGCGTGGCATGAGCCCACCACGCCGCCACATCCCGAGCACCGCGCTCGACCGCCACATCACCAGCGACCGCCAGCACCCGCGCCTCGAGCTCGGCCAACTGCGCCCGCGCCCCGGCCAGATCGACCAGCACCCGCTCCTTCTCCGCCACCGACAGATACGCCGGCTGCGCGTCAGCGACCTCCGCCAACGCCTCCCGAACCCGGGCAGCGCACACCACCAACGGATGGGACGGGGCAAGAACAGCAGTGGACATCAACACTCCCGAGCAGGCGCGACAACACGGTCTCGCCCTGCACGGAGGAACCCCTCGGGCTCAGCGGTCGTGACGCACCACACAGGTGCGCGCCCTGTCCGGCAACGCTCGGCCTCAGGTCCCCGGAACCACTCGAAGCATCCCGCCGTACGGCCTGACGCCACCCTACCACAGACTCGAACACCTGTTCTAGTCCACGACGAACGGGCATCGCAGATCACGCGAGGTCGAAGCCCTCATCGAGCCGCCAGCACCGTCACGTGGTTCGCGACGGCCAGCCCGCCCATGTTGTGCACCGCGCCGAGCCGGGCGCCGTCGATCTGCACGCCGGGGAAGGTCCCGGTGAGCTGCATGGCGACCGACACGTGCTGCGAGACCCCGGTCGCCCCGACCGGGTGGCCCTTGGACTTGAGGCCGCCCGAGGGGTTCACGGGCAGCACTCCCCCTGGCAGCACCAGGCCGTCGGCCAGGGCGCGGTGCCCGGAGCCGCGCGGGGCCAGGCCGAGCACCTCGTACATCTGCAGCTCCGCGATCGTGAAGCAGTCGTGCAGCTCCACCAGGTCGAGGTCCGTCGTGGCGACGCCGGCGTCGCCGAGCGCGCGATGCCAGGCGAGCTCGGTCGCGGCGAACGCGAGCGGGTCGCGCCGCGCCCGCGGCAGGTGGTCGCTCGCGAACGCCCAGCCCGCGACCCGGACCGCGTCGTGCCGCGTCGACGTGGGCTCGAGGCCGAGCACGAGGGCGGCGGCGCCGTCCGACACCGGCGAGCAGTCCGTACGACGCAGCGGCGCGGCCACGACCGGGTTGCGGTCCGAGGTGGTCGAGCAGAACTCCTCACCGAGATCCTTGCGCAGGTGGGCGAACGGGTTGGCCGCACCGAGCCGGTGGCTCTTGGCCGCGATCGCGCCGAGGGTGTCGGCGACCGGCCCGTAGCGGCGCTCGTACTCCAGCGCCACCTCGGCGAACAGCCCGGCGAAGCCGGTGCTCGACTCGCCGCCGGCCAGGTCGTAGTCGGCGCCCAGCAGCGCGGAACCCACCGTGGAAGCCGGGATCCCGGTCATCTTCTCGACGCCGACCACCAGCACCCGCCGGGCCCGACCGGCCAGCAGGTGGGCGAGACCGGTGTGCACCGCGGCGGACCCGGAGGCGCAGGCGTTCTCGGTCCGCAGCGCCGGTACGCCGAACAGCCCGTCGTCGATCTGCAGCGCCAGCGCCGAGGGGAAGCCGAGCGGGTGCATGCCCGAGTTGAAGTGCCCGAGCACGACGAGGTCGATCTCGCCCGGCGCGACGCCGGCGTCGTCGAGCGCGGCCCGGCCCGCGTCGACGACGAGCGACTCCAGCGTGGCGTCGGGCTGCTTGCCGAAGGCCGTGTGGCTCCAGCCGAGGATCAGCGGCTCCATCGCGGTCCTCAGTGCCCGGAGCTGAGCGGGTGACGGGTGACCGGCGCGGCGATCCGCACGTCCATCCGCCCGATCAGGTCGACCTCGAAGGTGACCACGTCGCCCTCCTGCAGCCAGCCGCGGAAGCCCTCGGGGTCGAGCGCGCGGTGCTCGAACAGGCAGCCCCGGCCGACCGTCCCGGAGCCGAGCACGTCGCCGGTGACCAGGTGCGTGCCGCGCGAGGTGTAGGCGACGACGTCGTCGAACGACCAGTCGATGGTGGCCCAGTTGCCCGCACTGACGGGCTCCCCGTTGATCGCGACCGACATCGCGACGTCGAAGCCCTTGTCCTTGCGCAGCGGCTCGAGCTCGTCGGCGGAGACGAGCACCGGCCCCAGCGTGGTGGCGCCGTCCTTGCCCTTGGCCGGGCCGAGGCGCAGGGACATCTCCTCGAACTGCAGGTCGCGCGCGCTCCAGTCGATGTACGTCGTGTAGCCGACGATGTGCTGGCGCGCGTCCTCCGGGCGGATGTTGCTGCCCGGCCGGCCGATCACGGCGGCGACCTCGAGCTCGTAGTCGAACTGCTCGCAGCCGGGCGAGATCGCGGCGTCGTCCTCGGGGCCGATGACGGCCGCGTGGTTGGACAGGTAGAACGCCGGGAACTCGTGGTGCAGCGGGTCGACCTCCCCCATGCAGTTGACGATGTGCTCGTGGAAGCACATCGAGTCGCGCAGCGACGGCGGGCGCAGCGGCGCCTCGAGCCGGACGGTCTCCACCGCCACCGGTACGGCGGACGCGAGCGCCGCGCGGCCGTGCTCGAGCAGCGCGTCGAGGCCCTCGCCGATCAGGTCGAGCACGCTGGCCGCGCCGGGGACGGCGTACAGCCGGCCGTCCTGGAGCACCGCGGCCCGGGTCTCCCCCGTGCCGTCCGAGTAGGTCGCGAACTTCATGATGCTTCTCCGTTCCTCACCTGGGCCCGCAGGGCCTTCTTGTCGACCTTGCCGACGGCGGTCGTCGGCAGGGACGCGACCAGGACGACGTCCTTGGGTCGCTTGTAGCTGCTCAGCTCGTCGCGCGCGGCGGCGAGGATCGACGCGGCGGTGACGCCGTCGTCGGTGGGGATCACGAAGGCGACGACCGCCTCCCCCCAGTCCGGGTGCGGCACGCCGGCCACGGCGACCTCCTTGACGCCGTCCAGGCGGGCGAGCGCCTGCTCCACCTCGCTGGAGTAGACGTTGAGGCCGCCGGTGATGATCATGTCCTTCTTGCGATCGACCAGGTGCAGGTAGCCGTCCGCGGTCAGGTAGCCCAGGTCGCCGGTGTGCAGCCAGCCGTCGCGCAGCGCGTCGGCGGTCTCGGCGGGGCGGCCGAGATAGCCCTCCATCGTGTACGGCGAGCGCGCGGTCACCTCGCCGACCTCGCCCGCCGCGCAGGCGGTCCCGTCCTCCCGGACGACGCGCACCTCCGCCATGAGCACCGACTGCCCGCAGCTCGTCAGCCGGCCGCCGGCGACGTGGTCGTCGCGACGCAGCCGGGTCAGGAAGTTGGGCGCCTCGGACTGGGCGAAGAGCTGGACGAACACCGGGCCGAACAGGGCCAGGCCCTGCTCCAGCCGGTCCGGCGTGATCGGCGCGGCGCCGTAGAGGATCGTGCGCAGCGCGCTCGTGTCGACGTCCGGCCGGGCCACGGCCGCGTCGAGCAGCCGGTAGATCATCGTCGGGACGAGGAAGAGATAGCTCGCGCCGTCCTGCTCGATCCGGTCGAGCACCCGCTCGACGTCGAAGCCCTCCTCGACGATGACGCGCGCCCCCTTGGCGAGCGCGGTCTGCAGCAGGAAGCCCGCACTGTGGGGCAGGGGCGAGGTGAGGAGCAGGACGTCCTCGGCGGTGAGCTCCATCTCGACCAGGTGCGAGAGCAGGTTCATCGCGAGCCCGCGCTGGCGGTGCAGCACGCCCTTGGGGAGACCGGTGGTGCCGCCGGTGTACATGACGAGCGCGCGGGCGTCGGGGGGAACGGGCGGCAGCTCGGCGAGCGGGGTGCGGCCCAGCGCGGCCGACCAGCCGTCGTTCGGGCCGCCGACGACGATCACCTGAGGGGCGGCGCCGCGCTCCGCGGCGAGGTCGACGGCCGCCGTCCGGTCGTGCCGTACGACGACCACCTCGGCGCCCGAGTCGGTGAGGATGTGGGCCTGCTCGTCGACGGACAGCATCAGGTTGAGGGGGACCTTCGCCGCGCCCAGCAAGGCGATCGCGAGATCGGTGACGACGTACTCGGCGCCGTTGGGGAGGATCAGCGCGACGGCACTGCCGGCGGTGACGCCGCGGGCGGCCAGCTCCGTGGCGACGGCCCGGGCGGCACGGTCGAGCTCGGCATAGGTCCAGGTGCGGCCGCCGGCGACGAGCGCGGGGCGCGCGGCGTGCCGGGTGAGCGCGGGGGCGAGGAGGTCCCGGAGCACGGGATCGGGGGACAACGCGGTCATCCTTCGGAGGTCGGGTCGGGGACGCGCGCGACGCGCTGCGCGGTCGCGAGCGAGCGGTAGTGGCCGACGAGCCAGACCAGCTCCTGCAGCCGCGGCCAGCCGAGCGCGCGGACGGCGCGGTCGAAGGACGCGTCGGTCAGGTCGCCGGTCCGGCACAGCTCGGCGGCGACGTCGTGGACGTCGCGCCAGCGAGCGTCGGGCAGATCGGCCGGGAGTTCCGCGGAGGCGCGGATCGCCGCCACCACCGAGGCTTCAACACCCGCGGCGACCGCGAGCGGCTCGTGCCCGGCCCGCATGTAGGGGCTGTCGTCGAGCGCGGCGACCACGAGGATCGCCACCTCCCGCTCGGCCGTGGTGAGCAGGCCGTCGCGGAAGGCGCCGGCCAGCGCGAGCACCGCGCCGCCGACCACCGGCGAGGCCGCCATCAGGTCGAACGGCCCGGTCAGCCGGCCCTCGGCGTCCACGGGGGAGACGCCGAGGCCGGCGTCTCCCCACGCAGAGGCGATCATGTCGATCAGCGCCCGCTGGGCGGCGTCGACCTCGCCCGCACTGGTCCAGGGCGCGCGGCCCAACAGCGGCACGGCGGCGGAGGCGGTCACGACTCCCCCAGGTACGCCGTACGGACCCGGTCGGACTGGAGCAGCTCGCTGCCCGTCCCCTCGAGAACCACCGAGCCGTCGGCGAGCACGTACCCGCGGTCGGAGAGGCCCAGCGCGCGGTGCATGTTCTGCTCGGCCAGCAGCACGGTGACGTCCTGTGCGACGACGGTCTCGATCACCTCGAAGACCTGTGCCACCACGATCGGCGCGAGGCCGAGCGACGGCTCGTCGAGGATGAGCAGCCGCGGCCGGGAGACGAGTGCCCGGCCCAGCGCGACCATCTGCTGCTCGCCGCCGGACATCGTCCCGCACAGCTGGCGGGAGCGCTTGCGCAGCACGGGGAACAGGTCGTAGGCGAGGTCGAGCCCGCCGGACGAGCGCTCGCGCGCGGCCGCGTCGTGCAGGCCGAGGCGCAGGTTGTCCTTGACCGACATCTCCTTGAAGAGCCGCCGGCCCTCGGGGACGATCGCCATCCCGAGCCGGGGCCGGTCGGACGCCGCCCGCCGGGTGATGTCCTCGCCGTCGAGCGTGATCGAGCCCGACGTCACCGGCTGCATGCCCATGAGCGCCTTGACGAGGGTGCTCTTGCCGGCGCCGTTGGCGCCGATCAGCGAGACCGTCGCGCCCGCGTCCACCGTGAGGTCCACACCGCGCAGGGCGGCGGCTTCGCCGTAGTTGACCACCAGGTCACGTACCTCAAGCATCGACCGGTCCTCCCAGGTAGGCCTCGACCACACGGACGTCGTTGAGCACCTCGTCGGGCAGCCCGTCGGCCAGGTTGCGGCCCTGGTTGAGCACGTACATGCGGTCGGCGAGGGTGGAGACCGCGCGGACGTTGTGCTCGATGTAGATCACCGACATCCCGCGGGTGCGCAGCGACGCGATGAGCTCCATGCCCAGCGCGGCCTCGCTCGGGTTGAGCCCGCCGAGCACCTCGTCGAGCAGGATGAGCTGCGGGTCGAGCGCGATCGCGCGGGCGATCTCGAGGAACTTCCGCTCGTGCAGGGTCAGCTTGCCCACCTCGGAGCCCGCGTGCTCGGCGAGCCCGACCAGCGCGAGCACCTCACGCGCCCGCTCCAGGGCGGGATTCCGACCCAGCCCGTCGCGGCCGAACATGCACGCGGTGGCGACGTTCTCCTCGACGGTGAACGAGCCCAGCGGGCGCGGCACCTGGAAGGTGCGGGAGATGCCGGCGTGCGCACGGCGGTGCGGCGTCGCGCGGGTGATGTCGCGCCCGGCGAACTCGATCGTGCCCGCGGTGACGGGCAGTGAGCCGGCGATCGTGCTCAGCAGCGTGGTCTTGCCCGAGCCGTTCGGGCCCACCAGACCGACGATCTCTCCCTGGTGGACCTCGAGGTCGACCTCGGCGAGCGCGGTGACGCCGCCGAACCGCTTGGTGACGCCGGTGCAGCGCAGCAGGCTCATCGGTGCGCCCCTTCCAGGGAGGCCGCCCGGCGGCGGCGGACGGACAGCGAGCGCGGCAGCGAGCCGGAGATGCCGTGCGGGAGCAGCGCGATCACGAGGACGAAGACGACGCCGAGGATGATCTGCGAGAGCTCCGGCGAGCCGATGTCGAGCAGCAGCTCGCGGACCACGACGACGGACGCCGCGCCCACCAACGGCCCCCACCAACGGGTGATCCCGCCGAGGATCGTCATCATGATGACGAGCAGGGGGATGTTGAGCGTGAAGACCGCGCCGACCTCGACGTACCCGAGGAAGATCGCCTGCGGCGCCCCGGCCAGGCCGGCCAGACCGGCGCTCGCGGCGAACGTCAGCACCTTGTAGCGGTACGTCGGCACGCCCAGCGACTCGGCGACGCCCTCGTCGTCGCGGATGGAGCGCAGGGCCGCGCCCCACCGGCTGCGCGACGCGGCGAGCGCGACGAGCGCCGTACCGGCGGCGATGAGGGTGCCCACCACGAACAGGTGTCCGGTCGACGAGCCGATCCACGTCCCGACCGCCTGCTCGCGGACGAAGACGCCCGTCCCGCCGTCGAGGAAGGCCAGGTTGGACACGACGGTGATCACGATGAACGCCATCGCCAGCGTGATCAGCCCGAACAGGTCGCCCGCGAAGCGGGGCGAGGAGAACACGGCCAGCCCGACGACGACCGCCAGCAGCGCGGCGGCCAGGCCCGCCACGACGAGCGTGACGACGAACGGCGCGTCGGTGTGCCGCAGCATCGCGGCGGTGGCGTAGGTGCCGATCCCGAAGAACACGCCGTGCCCGAAGCTCGCGTAGCCCGAGTTGCCGGAGAACAGGCTCCAGCTCAGAGCGAGCGCGATCCAGGTGACGAGCTGGAACCCGAAGGCGATCACGAAGTCCGAGCCCACGGTCGGGACCAGGGCGATCGCGACCAGGGCGGCGACGACGATCGCTCCGGCGTTCCCCGCGAGGACGCGGTCCACCCGGGCGTTCATGCGAGCCTCCTCGCGGTCAGCGACTCGCGCACGAGCCGGATCGCCGGCTGCGCGCCGAGGAAGAGGAACAGGACACCGAACGCGACCGCCGGCGACCACTGCGGCGGGAACCACAGCGACCAGGCGTTCTGGATCATCATCACCGCGACCGCCGCCAGCAGCGCACCGACCGGACGGCCCAGGCCGCCGAGCATCGTGGCCACCACGACCACGCCGATCCACTGCAGCGGGAGCGAGGGGCTGAGCGGCATCCGCAGCGCGACGACCATCCCGGCGACGGCGGCGGTGGCCGCCGCCAGACCGGAGACCAGCAGCGTCAGCGGGACCACGCGGACGCCGAGCGTCTGCGCGATCTCGCCGTCCTGGCGCATCGCCTGGACCGCCCGACCGGAGCGCGTGTGCCCGAGCGCGTACGCCGACACCCCGACCATCACGACCGCACAGCCCAGCGCCAGCAGGTCGATCGGCTGCACCGCGAGCTGCGGCAGCGGCTCCGGCAGCCGGATGCTCGTCGTGAAGCCGTCGGACAGCATCGGCCGCAGGTTGAGCAGGTCCGGGCTCCAGATCTTGGAGACCGCGCTCTCGGTGACCATGAACAGCGCGAAGGTGATGAGCAGGGACGTGAACGCCTCCGCCTCGAGCACCAGGAAGAGCCACTGCACGCCGACGCCGATCAGGAAGAACGCCGGCACCGTGACGACCAGCGTCAGGAACGGGTCCCAGAGCTGCTCGGACACCAGGCTGTAGGTGACGTAGGCGCCCAGCAGGGTGAGCGACAGGTGGAAGAAGTCGGCCACCCCGAGATGGCCCCATTTGACGCTCAGGCCCAGCGCGATGCTCCCGAACAGGCAGCCCAGCAGGGCTCCGTTCAGCAGCGTCTGGGCAAGCGCCATCGACGATACGGACATGGTGGGTCTCCGGTCAGGACGGTCGGGCGACCGTCAGTGCTTCTCGACGAGCTCGGCGTCCGCGACGTCCTTGGGCCACACCAGGACCCGCTTGCCGTCCTGGATCTGCGCCACCCGCGTGAAGTCGGTGCCGTAGTTGTTGTAGCCGTCGAAGTTGACCGTGCCGACGAGCGTGTCGACGTCGTGGGCGTTGAGCCACGCGATGACGGCCTTGTTGTCGACGCCGGCCTCCTGGATGCCGGTCAGCAGGATCTGCCAGGCGCTGAAGCCCGCGGCGGCCTGGGTCTCGACCAGGGGGAACAGCTTGTCCTTGGCCGCGACCTCGCTGTAGGCCTTGGCGAAGTACTTCGCCACCGCGGTGTCCCCCAGCGGCGGGTGGTTCTCGTAGATCGACGAGATCAGCAGACCCTCGGCCTTGTCGCCCAGGCCCTGGACGGCGGCCGGCGCGGGCAGCGCGACGTAGATGCCCTTGGGGGTGTAGCCGATCGCGTCGAACGCCTGGTAGAGGTTGGTGATGTCGGCACCGAGGCCGCCGACGTAGACCAGGTCGGGGTCGGCGTTCTGGATCCGGATCGCGATCGAGCTGAAGTCGGTCGTGCCGAGGTCGTACTCGACGTCGCCGACCGTCTCGGCGCCGGCTTTCTCGAGCGCGGGACGGGTCGCGGCGGCGTAGCTGAGCGTGGTCGGGAACTTGGCCGTGGCGTAGAACACCGACTTCGGCGGGTTGCCGCCGGACTCGAGCGCGTCGACGAAGGTGGTGGCCTGGGCGTCGAACATCCTGGCCGGGTCCGTGACGCCGCCGCCGATCTGCCAGGACGGGAAGTGGTTCTCGCCGATCAGCTTGTCGGGCGCGCCGTTGGTGGCCGTCGGGTATGCATAGCCGGCGCGGGTCACCGGGCCGGCACCGGCGAGAGCCGCGGCGCCGCCGTAGGGGCCCATGACGAAGTCGACCTTGTCGCCGATGAGGCGCTCGTAGTTGGAGGTCACCGTCCCGGGGGCGCCCTGGTCGTCGAGCACCTTCCACTCGAGCGGACGGCCGTCGATTCCCCCGCAGTCGTTGACCCAGTCCACGACCAGGTCGGCCACCGCGTCGTGCAGGGTCGCGGTCGGGGCCAGCGGGCCGGTCAGGCTCAGCGAGCCGCCGACCACGATCGGGTCGCCGGTCGGCTCGGTGTCGGTCGTGCACTCCATGCCGGCGATCGGCGCGACGATCTCGGCGTCGGGCAGGTCGGCGGCCGGGTCGCTGTTCTTGCCGTCCTCCTTGACCACGCCGCCGCAGGCCGAGAGGAGGAGCGCCGCGCAGGCGCTGACAGCGATGCCGCGGACGGCGGACTTCGAGGTGGTGCGGGACATCTGGGCTTCTCCTGGTGCTCGGGTGGTGCGGGGGTCAGTTGTCGAGGAAGGCGACGACGCGGCAGGGCGACGCGCTGGTCTTGGGGAGCTTGATGGGGAAGAAGCCGACGGTGAACCCGGTCACCGGCACGGACTTCAGGTTGTCGAGCTGCTGGATGATGAACGCCTCCTTGTCGGCGATCGCGAAGTGGCCGTCCCACAGCTCCTTGGGGTCGCCGGTCGCCTCGTACGCCGCCTTCATCACCGGGAACGGGCGGTCCCAGGCCATCGCGTCGGTGCCGAGGATCGTGGCGCCGAGGCCGGTCAGGTAGCGGGTGCCGTCGCCGCTCATCCCCGGGTAGTTGAAGAACTCGGGGTCGGCCGGCGTGTAGCGCTCCTGGCCGGTGCGCAGCAGCAGCGCGTCGCCCTGCTGGACCTCGCGGCCGGTGGCGGCGATCGCCTTCTCCAGGGCCTCGATCGGCAGCGCCTTGCCGGGCTCGGCCCACTCGCGGACGTCGAGGACCAGGCCCGGGCGGTAGAGCTCGGAGAGGTCGATGTCGCTGATCGTGCGGGCCTGCTTGCCCTCGATCAGGCTGCCGCTGTGGAGCGGGGCGTCGACGTGGGTGCCGCAGTGGGTGTTCATCTCAGTGAGCCAGTCCTCGCCCCAGCCCTCGCCGTTGGGGAGCTCGTGGCCCTCGCAGCCGAAGATCTCGGTCATCCGGTCGCGGCCGCGGTCGCTGGGGTGGAGATACTCGATCTTGGGCGCGAGCACGGTCTCGAGCGCCTTGTAGGCCTCGGGGACGAGCTCGCGGTTGGCGGGGTCGAGGGTGCGGGAGAGGTCGACAAGCCTGGTCATGGTGCTGCCTTTCGTGGCCTTCGGTGGATGGTCGGTCAGGGGAGGATCTGGATGCGGTTGCGGAGGACGCCGAGGCCGGTCACCTCGAGCTCGATCTCGTCGCCGTCGCGGAGCACGCACTGCCCGGGCGGGAGGTCGGCCGTGAGGTCGACCACGACGAGCTCCCCGGCGCGCAGCGGGCGGATCGCGCCGAGGCCGGCGAACGCCCGGTCCAGGTGGCCGCGGGCGTCCGGGACGGCGGACCGTGCGTGGTGGACACCGTTGACCCGGACCTCGACCACGCGGGCGAGGTCCGGGTCGAGAGCATCCACCGTGACGACGAACGGTCCCTGTGCTCCACCGAGGACGGTGCAGCCGAAGATCCGGGCGGAGGAGTCGACCACGGCGGCGATCGCCACGGCGACGCGGCCGTCGGCGTTCGGGGTGACCGGGTCGCCCGGGCCCTTCGCCGGCGTGTCGGGAGCGGCGGCCTCTGCCGCGCCGGTCCGGGTCCAGTGCCGCACCCCGGTCGGGACGGGCAACGGCGCCCGCACGGTGACGTCGTCGACGTCGTACGCCGCCCGCACCGGGTGCGAGACGGCGAGCTCACGCGCATCCGCCAGCGCCGAGTCGCCGCCACGGACGAGAGCGAGAAGGCTCGCGAATCGCGGGTCGCCGCCGGAGGCCAGTCCGAGACTGACCGCGACACCGGCGTCCACCACGCCGGTGTGGCTGGTGCCGCCGCTGCTGAACGTCGTGAGCCTCATCGGTGCTGGTCCTCCTTCCTCGTCGGCTCGTATCGGTCGGTGGGCGGACGTTCGGTCCGCGTCGTGACCACCTTCACGGGCTGTGACGGCGGTCACCAGAGCGCCGCCCCACAGAAAGCGCGCCCTCCGCTGTCACGCCGTGACAGCCCCGGGCGCGGGCCTAGGCCCGGTAGCCCTCCAGATCGGCGATGCGCCGGATGACCTCGAGGGTGTCGACGCGCTCCAGGCCGGGGTCCAGCTCGTAGTAGACGGCGAGCACGTTCTGCGCGATGCGGCCCTTCTCGTCGAGCGCGTCGAAGCGGCCCAGGGCGATGTCCCGCATGGCGTCCTCGGGCGACATGCCCGCCTCGTAGCGCCGGGTGGCCTCGTCCTCGACGAAGACCAGGTAGTCCCGCACCTCGTGGATCCGCGCCGCGGGGATCACCGGGCCGTGTCCGGGAACGACGGCGACGGGGTCCAGGGCGAGCATGCGGTCGCACGCGGCGACCCACCCCGAGATGGGCCCGGCCCAGCTGATCGGCGTACCACCGATGAAGAGGAGGTCGCCGGCGTACAGCACGCGGTCCTCCGGGACGAAGACGACGCTGTCGCCCTCGGTGTGGGCCGGGCCGAGCTTGATGACCCGGACCTCCTTGCCCCCGACGTCGAGACGCAGCTCGTCCTCGAAGGTGCGGGTCGCCGGCGTCGGCGTGATGTCGTCGAAGCGGAACGGCTCGAAGATGTGTCGCGCGAAGTCTCCGGCGGGTCCCTGCTGGGCGAGCAGGCCGGTGATCAGGTCCGGGCCGTTCGACGACATCTCGTCGGCGGTCTGGGCCGAGGCGATGATCTCGGCGTCGGCGACCAGCTCGTTGCCGAACCAGTGGTCACCGTTGGCGTGGGTGTTGACGAGGTAGCGGATCGGGCTCTCGCGGGTGACCCCGGCCAGCCCGGCCAGCATCTCCCGCGTCAACGCGAGGTCGAACAGCGTGTCGACCAGCAGCGACTCGCCGTCACCGACGACGAGGCCCGCATTGCTCCATCCCCAGGTCCCGTCGGGCACCAGCCACGCGTGGCAGTGGTCGGTGAGTCGGTGCAGTCCGCGGGTGTAGGGGATCTCGGCCATCGCAGGGCTCCTTGCTCGGTGGGTGGTGAGCCCACCTTCCGGCCCTGTGACGGCCGTCACCCAGATCAGCCCCCGACAGAATCCGGGCCCGACACTGTCACGGCGCGACAGCGCCGACCGCGCGCGGGCGCCCACCCGGAGCCGCGTCGCGCACCGAGTCGCGCACCGAGTCGGGCACCGTGTGCCCGAGCGCCTCGCTGAGCGCATGCATGCGCAGCGCCGTCTCGAGCCGGAACCGGTCGTCGACGTCGCGCATGTCGACACCCAGGGTCGCCTCGATCCTGGCGATCCGGTTCCGCACGGTGTTGTAGTGGACATGGAGGGCGGCCGCGGTGTCCGGGAGGTGCCGGTCGTGGGCCAGGTAGGCCCGCAGGGTCAGCAGGAAGTCGGTGCCGCGGCGCGCGTCGAGCTCCAGCACCGGGCCGAGCACGTCGAGCACCGTCGTCCGCAGGTGGGCCGCCGGCAGGCTGGCCATGCCGAGGATCCCCAGCTCATGAGCCGTGACGACCGGACCGTCGACGTCGCCGCGGATCATCAGCTCGCAGGCCGCGCGGGCCTCGTCGTACGACGTCGAGCAGTCGAGCAGCTCGACGCACCCGCGCCCCAGGCCGGCGATCCACGCGCCCTCCGCCCGCTCGAGGACGGAGCCGATCCGTGCGCGGAGGTCGCCGGCGGGCCGCCCTGGAGCGGGGACGATGGCCACCAGGCGGTTGCCACGACGCGCCGTCACGACGCCCGGGACCGCGGCGCGCAGGGGGCGCTCCAACCGCTCGGGGCGGACCAGGTCGTCCGGGCTGTCGCGCAGGCCGGCCACGACCACATGGGCACCCGCGGCCACGGCGATCCCCATCAGGGCCATCCGCTCGCGGAACGCCTCGGGCTCGCCCACCCGGCCCTCGAGCAGGTCGTCGAACAGGCCGCCCCGGAGCCGTTCGGTCGTCCTCTCGCGTTCGCTGACCCGCAGGAGCTGCAGCCGGAAGAGGCCGACGCACAGGTCGATGAACGCCCGGGCGTCCTCGTCCGGCTCGCGGGTGTGGACGACGACCACGGTCAGGTCGTCGCACTCGGGGAGGACGGCGCGCACGATGACCCGGGGGTTGCCGTCGCCGAGCTCACCCGACGTGCGGATCAGCGTCCCGTCCGGCTGTCGCAGCTCGACGCAGCCGCCGACCTCCCGGGCGAGGAGGTCCAGCGCCAGCCCGGCATCGGCATGGTGGGCGAGATTGCCCGCGAGCCGCGCGGACGCCTCCATGTTGAGCCTGGCCAGCGACGAGCGACGCTCCGCGCGGTCGGCCAGCCGTTGCCTCCCGCCGTCGACGTCGAGCTGGCGCAGCCGGACCCCGAGGTCGTGGGCGATCTGCTCGAGGGCGTCCTGCTCGGCCTCGGTCCACGGGTAGGGGTGACGATGCGCGGCGTACAGCACTCCCAGCGTGGTCTCCGCGACCAGGATCGGCACGATGAGGGTCGCCTGGATGCCCTCGTTGTCGATGAGGCGCTTCATCAACGGCACCCGCCGCGAGTCATGCCGATAGTCGCGGCTCATCTGCGGCCGGCGCTCGAGGGCGACCCGGCCACCGATCCCCTCGCCCACCCTCAGCCGCCAGGCGGCCGCCATCTCCGTCGACTCGACGCCGTGGTGGGCACCCATGACCAGGTAGTCCCCTTCGACCAGCCCGGCCCAGGAGACCGGACATCCCAGCAGCCTCGCCACATGGTCGGTCGCGATCTGCAGCGCCTGGGTGACGTCGCGGGCGGCCAGCAGCCGTCGGAGGTACAGCTCGCCGGTCAGCGCGGGCCGCGCGGGGGTCTCGAGAGTCACGGCCCCACCTCCCTGCTTTGCATCCACAGCCAAGTTTGAACCGGAGTTCAAGTTCTGGCAGCATACGCGGCACGTACCTCGGCTGTCACCAGGAGGCGAGAACCGATGCCCGCGCACAGGGCGGTCCCGGCAGACGCCGCCGGACCCACCGAGACCGCGCGCGCCCGGCGCCGCGGCCAGCGACGCGACCGCGTCTTCGAGGCCGCCATCGAGCTCTTCGTCGAGCAGGGCTACGAGTCCACCACCATGGAGGACATCGCGGTCCGCGCCGACGTCGCCCGGACGTCGGTGTTCAACTACTTCGAGCGGAAGTCCGCCTTCCTCGACGAGTGGTCCGCCCGCCGCCGGAAGCGCGCCTTCCACGCCCTCGCGCCGACGACGGCCGACGGCTCACTGCGCGACGAGCTCTGCGCGATCATGCAGGAGCTCGCCACGATCAGCGCGACGTCGCGGCGGGAGACCACCGCCCTCATCGGCGCCGCGGTGGTCGCGCTCGACCTCCTCGACGACCACCCGTTGACCCATGAGTTCACCAGCGTCCTCGACCGTCGGCGCGCCGAGCTCCGGCCCGGCGTCGAGCCCGCCCTGGTCGGCATGACCATGGCGACGAGCTACTTCGCGATCGTGCGAGCCTGGATCGGTCCGGGGAGGCCGCCGTTCGACCTGCGCGAGCGTCTCGTCGACCTCGTCGATCTCCTCCTCCGCGGCGCCGCGCGCTGATCTCTCGCCCCGGCCTCGTTCCGTACGCCGGAGCCGGCCGGCTCAGCCCTCGAGCTCGTACCTCGTGAACGCGGGCGCGCCGGCCGCCACCGTGGACACGTACGCCGACCACTCCTTGGTGTGCTCGGCCTCGGTGTGGGCGAGATAGCTCGCCTCGTCCTCCCAGATCTCGAGCAGCCGCAGGCTCGCCGACGGGCCGACCCGCCAGGAGAGCTGGTACTCGACGCAGCCCGCCTCGGCGCGCGAGGCGGCCTCGAAGCCGACGGCGACGCGGGCCACCTCGTCGACGTGGTCCGGCTCGATGAGGACTCCCCCGTGGATGACGATCATGGTCGTTCTCTCTTTCGTTCAGGCGTCGAACTGGGCGCGGAGTGCGGGCAGGACCTTCTCGCCGATCAGGCGCAGCGCGCCGATCGGGTCGGTGCCCATGGGTGGGCCGAAGGAGATGTGGCGGACGCCGGAGTCGATCAGCTGGCCGCACTGCTCGATCACGTCGTCGACGCCGCCGACGATGCCGAGGCCGAGCATGGCGTCGGTGACCGAGTCGATCGCCTCCTCGACCCGGCCCTGGTCCATCAGGGACTGGGTGTGCTCGAACTCGGCGACGTCGAGGCCGTTGGCAGTGAGCGCGGCGGGGGCCAGCGAGCCGCTGTACTCGGCGATGTGCGCGGCCAGGATCCGCCGGGCGGCGGCGCGGTCGTCGGAGATCGAGGCCCAGACGCAGGCCGCGAGGTCGAAGTCCGCCATCGTGCGCCCGGCGGCGGAGTTCGCCTCGGCGATCTGGTGGGTGACGGCGCGGACGTGGCGCGGAGGCAGGCACAGCGAGAGCGCGCCGTCGGCGTGGGCTCCCGCGACGGCCAGCATCCGGGGGCCGAGGCCGCCGACGTAGATCGGCGTGGGGTGCGCGTCACGCAGCACGGCCTGCGCGGACCAGCCCTCGGCGGCGTACGGCGTGCCGAGCGGGCTGCGGCCGGCGAGCAGCTCGCGGATGGTCACCACCGCCTGCCGGGTGCGAGGGGCGGCCTTGAGGGCCGGGGTGATGCCGGCGCGCGCGAAGTAGACGTCGGAGCCGGCGCCGATGCCGAGCAGGAACCGGCCGCCGGAGAGCTCCTGCAGGCCGGTGGCGATCTGCGCGATCTGGCCCGGATGCAGGCTGACCGGGTCCAGCACGCCGCTGCCGAACTTGATCCGGGTGGTCCGCATCGCGATCGCGGCGAGGGCGACGACGCCGGGCTCGCCCAGGAAGTCGTTGCCGGTCCAGACCTGGTCGAAGCCCGCCTCCTCGGCGGCGATCGCCTTCTCGACGACCCCGAGCACGCCGGGCGCTCCGGTCTGGCCGCCCACGCGGGCGCTGAAGATCGGGGTCATGAGGGCTCTCCTGTCGGTGGCGTCGGGTCGACGACCTCGACCCGCATCCGCAGCTCCTCCGGTGTGTCGGGACACATCACGAGGGGGCGGGCGGCGAGGTAGGCGTCCGGTACGTCGGCGCCCAGGCTGGGCTGGACGGCCGCGATCGCGTTGGTGATGGCGAAGTAGCAGAAGGCACGGCCCTCGGGCACGGTCACGCCGGTGGCGGACAGCTCGAAGCTGTCGCCGACCGCGAGGCCGCAGGCCGAGTAGTTGAAGCCCTCCACGGTGCAGCGCACCCGCAGGCTCATCGCGGGTCCTCCCCCAGCTCCTCGATCCGCAGCACCACGCGGTCCTCGGCGTGCGGGCAGGACAGGTAGGGCTTGCGGACCAGCCAGTCGTCGACCGGCAGCGGGTACTGGCGGGCGGCGAGCACCGGCGCCACGGCGGCGAGCGCGGCCGAGCAGAACTCCCGACCGTCCGTCGCGATGGTGGATCCGTCGATCACGACCGCGTCTCCGACGCGCAGTCCGCACCGCGGGCTCTCGGCCCGGTCCACCACCACCCGCAGCCGCGGGGCCGGGGCGGTGAGCCGAGGCTCGGTCATGATCCGGCGCCCCGGAGCGGCCCGGCGCCGTACGTCGGGTCGTCGGGCAGGGTGAGTCGGTGCTGCTCGTCGGCGAGGGCGGAGGCGGCGAGCGGGGCCAGCAGCATCCGCCGGGTGCCGGCGTGCGCCAGGGCGCCGTACGCGTCGCGCAGCACCCGCTGCACCGGGCTGCGGTCCAGGATCAGCTGCCCGCCGAGGAGCTCGGTCGTCAGGTCCACGACCCGGCGCAGCGCCACGGCCGCCGCCGCGTTCGCCGCCGTCATCCGCGCTTCGTGCACGGGCGCCAGCGCGTCGCCACCGAAGATCACCTCGTCGACCAGGTCGGCGACCGCCCGCACGCCGGCGTAGGCGAAGTCGACCTCGGCCATGGCCAGGCCGAGGGTCTGCAGCGCCGCGGAGTCGGGATTGGCGGCGCTGCCCGCCGGGACCCGGCGCCCGACCACCGCCGCCGCCTCGTGCACCAGGTGCCGAGAGACGCCCAGGGCGACCCCGGTCAGGGCGTAGTGCGCCAGCCGGACACTGCGGTTCAGCGGATCGCGGGACTGGTCGTACTCGGCCTCCCGGTCGAAGGAGTGGTGCTCCGGGACGAAGACCGGCTCGACGATCTCGTACGACGTGCTGCCGGACCCGCGGACGCCGAGCGTCTGCCAGTTGTGCAGCACGGTGAGCCGGTCCTTCGGCAGCCACAGCCCGAGGTGCATCTGCTTGCCGCCGGAGCCGATGACGGGGGTGTCGCCGTCGAAGACCTCGGCGCTGCCGACGACGTGGTCCGCGGTGTAGCTCCCGCTGCCCCAGTCCCAGTGGCCGGTCACGAGGAAGCCGCCGTCGACGCGCTGGGCCCGGCCCCGGGGATGGAAGGACCCACTGGTCGGCCGGTCGCGGGTCGGGTAGAGCTCGGCGTACGCCTGGTCGCCGAGCCGGGCGGCGTAGTAGCCGCCGGCGTTGAGGACGGCGACATTCCAGGCGGCGGACGCGTCCACGGCGGCGATCTCGGCCACCACCTCGGTCTGCTGGGCCAGGGTCATCTCCAGCCCGCCCCGGAAGGCGGGGAAGGCCATCTGGAAGACGCCCGCGGCGCGGAAGGCGGCCTCCAGCCGCGGGGTGAGCCGGGCCGCCTCCTCGACGGCATCGGCCTCGGCGGCGACCAGCGGCAGCAGTGCGCGGGCGTTGGACAGCACCGCCTCGGCCGACTCGGGCGCCCGGAGGTCGACCCCGAGGTCGGGGGTGGTGGTGGAGGCGGAGGTGGTGGTGGTGGTCACGACGAGAGTCCTTTCGAGGGCGCGGCTAGGCCGTGATCGGCTCGCCACCGGTGACCCAGAGGGTCTGGCCGGTGAGCGCCGGGGAGGCGACGAGCAGGCGCACGGCGGCGGCCACGTCGTCGGGGGACGGGAAGGTGGGCAGGGCGAGACGCCGGGCGAGCTCCTGGCCCAGCGCGGCGGCGGACGCGGACGGCTCGCTCGCCGACTCCGGATCGAGGACCCGGCCGGGCGCCACCACGTTGGCGGTGATGCCGGCCGTGCCCTCCTCGAGCGCGAGCTGGCGGGTGAGCGCCGCGCCCGCGGCCTTGGCGGCGGCGTACCCACCGGCGCCCGGGAGGGGGCGGGCCATCGACGCGCCGGCCACGTAGACCACCCGACCGCGACCGAGCCGGCGCATCCCGGGCACCACCCGGGCACAGAGCGCGGCATGGGCCGCGGCGCCTGCCAGCTGGGCGGCGAGCACGCCGGGGTCGAGCTCGGCGACCGGCGTACCGAACCCGGCGGGCGGGTGCGCCGCGTTGACCAGGATCTCGACCGGGCCCGAGCCCGCCTCGACCGCACTCAGCGCGGCGTCCAGCGCCGCCGGGTCGCCGAGGTCGCAGGCGAGCGCCTGGACACAGCCGTCCACCCGGTCGCCCGAACGGGACAGGGCGGCGACGCGGGCGCCGTCGGCCGCGAGCGCGCGCACGACCGCCCGGCCGATCGGCCCGGTCGCGCCCGCCACGAGGGCGACCGGTCCCCCGGCCGTCACCGCAGCACCGCCGAGAGGAAGCCGCGGGTGCGCTCGTGCTGCGGGTCGTCGAGCACCTGGCCGGGCGAGCCCATCTCGACGATGACGCCCTGGTCCATGAACACGACGCGGTCGGCCACCTCGCGGGCGAACCCGATCTCGTGGGTCACCACGACCATGGTGATGCCGCCGGTCCTGGCGAGATCCTGCATCACGGCGAGCACCTCGCCGACCAGCTCGGGGTCCAGGGCCGAGGTCGGCTCGTCGAAGAGCATCACGTCCGGGCGCAGCGCCATCGCCCGGGCGATGGCGACCCGCTGCTGCTGGCCGCCGGACAGCTTCGACGGGTAGGAGTCCTCCTTGCCGGCCAGGCCGACCCGGCCGAGGAGCTCGGCCGCGTGGGCCCGGGCCTGCGCGGGCTTGTCCTTCTTGACCCGGATCGGCGCGAAGGCCACGTTCTCCAGGGCCGTCATGTGCGGGAACAGGTTGAAGTGCTGGAAGACCATGCCCACCCGCAGCCGCTGTTGGCAGGCCGCGGACTCGCGCAGCTCGTGGAGCCGGCCGGCCCGCTCCTCGTAGCCGATCAGGCGGCCGTCGACGCGGATGGTGCCGGCCGAGATGTCCTCCAGGTGGTTGAGGGTGCGGAGCAGGGTGCTCTTGCCGGACCCGGAGGGACCGATGATGCAGACGTTCTCGCCGCGGGCGACGTCGAGGTCGATGCCGTGTAGGACCTCGACGGAGCCGTAGGACTTGCGGACGCCGCGGATGGCGATCATCGGGCCGTCGTACGCCGACGGCGCGGTCAGGGTTTCGGGCGCGCGCCTCACTTCTCGGCCGCCTTTCGCTCGAGGAAGTACTGGCCGACCGAGAGCACCGCGATCACGGTGAGGTACCAGATGGTGCCGACGATGAGCATCTCGATGGTGCGGAAGGTGACGCCGGAGATGCCGAGGACGGCGGTCATCAGGTCGCCACCCGCGATCACCGAGACGATGGCCGACGCCTTGAGCATCCCGATCAGCTCGTTGCCGAGGGGCGGGATGATCACCCGCAGCGCCTGCGGCAGCACGATGTACCGGAGGGTGCCGACCTGCGGGAGGCCGAGCGCCATGGCGGCCTCGTGCTGCCCGCGACCGACGGAGAGCAGGCCGGCGCGGACCACCTCCGCCATGTAGCCAGACCCGGCCAGCGCCAGCGCGGTCACCGAGGCCCAGAAGGGCGTGACCACCTCGCTGACGGGCGCCGACCAGAGCTCCACCCCGGTCAGGGGGATCGCGATCGTGAGGTTGTCGAAGAACAGGCCGAGGTTGCCCACGAAGATCAGCAGGACGACGAGCGGGATGCCGCGGAAGACGAAGACCCAGACCGCGGCCGCGCCGGCGACGATCCGGCTGGCCGAGGTCCGCATCACGCCGACGACGACGGCCAGGACCAGCCCGGCGACCATGCCGAGCGCCGTCATGGCCAGGGTCAGGCGCAGTCCCCGCAGCACGTTGGCGTCGAAGAGGTAGTCACCGACGACGCTCCACTCGAGGTTGTCGTTGGTGGCGACCCCCTTGACCGCCCCGGCGACGAGCAGCAGGACGACGGCCGCGCCGATCCCCCGGCCCCAGTGCCGGACGGGAACGACCTTCGGGACCGGGGCGGCGTCGGCGGGCGGTGCGATCACCGTCCGGCCGGCCACGGCTGGCTTGGTCATCAGCGCGGCCGCTACTTCTCGCCGACCGGCGTCGAGGTGATCGGGTTCGCGACGACCTCGTCCACGGTGATGGCGGCGGCCGAGGAGTCGTTCGCGGCGAAGATCTCGTCGTACCGGCCGCTCTCGATCAGCGCGCGCAGCGCCTCCACGAGGGCCTTGGTGAGCTCGGGCTTGTCCTTGCCGACGGCGATGCCGTTGTAGACGGGCGCGATCTCGTCCTCGGGGACCTCGACCGCGGTGAGGTCGCCGTCGGCGTCGGCGGCGACGACCTGGCTGGCCGTCGTGTCCAGCCAGGCGTCGATCGAGCCCGACTTGACCGCGCTGATCGCCAGCGTGGCGCCCTGGAACTCCTTGATCTCGACCGGCTGGGAGGCGCACTCCGCCGCGCTCACCCGCTCCAGCTCCGCGACCGTCTCCGAGCCGACCGGGGCGCCGATCGTCGTACCGCACATGTCGCCGAGCTTGGTCACGCCGTCGGCGTCGGCGGCGGGAAGGAGCAGGGCCATGGTCGTCTTGTAGAACGGCACCATGTCGACGATGCTCTGCTCCCGCTCCTCGGTGACGTTGACCTGACCGAAGAGCGCGTCGACGACGCCGGACTGGACGCCCGGCAGCTGCGCCGGCCACTGCATGTTCTGCCAGGTGGCCTTCACCCCCAGCTCCTCGCCGAGCGCGGCGGCGAGGTCCGGGGCCAGGCCGACCGGCTTGGTGGTGTCGGAGGCGGTGACGCTGATGATCGGTGGCGTCTCCCAGAGCGCGCCGAAGCTGACCTCGCCCGAGTCCTGGTTCGCCTTCGGCAGGGTCTTGAACAGGGCCGTGCCCCCGGTGGCGGCCGGCTTGTCGCCGTCGTCGTCGGAGGACGAGCCACAGGCGGTCAGCGAGGCGGTGGCGGCGAGGGCGGCGACCAGGCCGATCGCCCGGAAGCGGTGGGTGAGAGGAGTCATGACGGGTTCTTTCTCTGGGGCGCGGACAGGGACGCGCGGGGAGGGGAGGGTCCCGAGAAGATCGAGGCTTCGGTGGACGGGTCGGTGGACGGGCGGGATGGTCGGAGCGGACGGGGTCAGACCAGGACCAGGGCGCACCCTGCTCGGTCGGCGGCCAGCCTCACGGCGGTCTTGTCGGCGCGATCGGCTCCGCAGAGCACGACGGTGTACTCGTGGCCGAAGCGGTCGAGGAAGTAGACGATCTCGTCGTCGGTGGTGTGTGCCGCCCCGGGGCGGGGCGCGATCGTGGCGAGTCGGCGTACCCGCTCTTCGCCGTGCTCGGCCAGCACCCGGGCGGCCGCGTCGGCGGCCTCGGCCGGCACCTCCGGCAGCAGGCAGATCCCCCGCCGCCACCCGGTGGGCCGGTGCAGCGCGCGGAGCCGGAGGTCCCAGGCGTCCGGGCCGGTCGCCGCCATCAGCTCGGCTCCTTCAGCCGGCGGAAGGCGGAGCCGTGGAACACGAGCGGCTCGCCCGCGAGGTCGCCGACGGTGTCGCCGTCGACGTCGAGCACCTCGAGCAGGACCATGGTGTGGTCGCCGGCGGGGAACTCGTCGTGGATGCGACACCACAGCCGCAGCGGGGTGTCGGGGACGATCAGCGCCCCCGAGTCCATCCGCCGCAGCGGGTCGTTGACCAGCCGGGCCTCCTTCTCGCGCGAGGCCAGCTGGCGGCAGAGCTCGCCGTGCTCGGCGCCCAGCACGCTGACGCCCAGCGATCCGGCGCGCTTCAGCACCGGCCAGGTCCCCGACCCGTTCTGTACGGCGAAGGCCACCAGCGGCGGGTCGAGCGAGACCCCGACCGTGAAGGAGGACACCACCAGCACCTGCGGGGCGCCTTCGACGACGGCGGCGAGCACCGCGACACCGGAGGGGAAGCGGGCGAAGGCCTCGCGGAGGCGGCCCTGGTCGAGTGCGGTTCCGGTCATGCTGACTCCTGGCCTCGGTGCTGGGCGGCGCGGGCGGCGGGGGCGGCCACGACCGTGTGGACGTACTCGGCCGCGGGGAGGCTGAGCGCGTCGCGCAGCTCGAGGAAGGCGGGGATGCTCCTCCTGCCCGGCCAGTCCTCGGGCAGGAGCGACAGCGGCAGCCCGGGGTCGACGTACGGGATCGGGCGCCAGGCGTCGAGGGCGAGGATCCACCGGCGGAAGGCGTCGCGCGGTCCGGGGTCCGCCCGGTAGGCGGCGAGGGACGCCCCGTGGGCCGAGAGGAAGGCCTCGTGGCGGGCGGCGATGGCCGGCAGGTCCCACCAGCGCGCGACGGCGTCGGCGGGGGCGGTCGCGCCGCGGATCTCCTGGACGACGAAGAGGGTGACCTGGCCGGTGAGCCCCAGGTCGGCCACGATCTGCTCCGCCTCGTCGATCAGGAAGCCGGGGCCGATCCACAGCGCGCCCGCGACCGAGCCGCAGCCGATCCAACTGAGCCGCCGCTTGAGCTGGTGGCGCAGCTGGCGGTCGTCCTCGGGGACGGTGAAGGAGATGACGAACCAGTCGTGGTCGTCGTCCATGAACCGCGGCTGGTGGATGCGCCGGTCACCACGCTCGAGCATCCGGCGGGCGGCGTCGGTCAGCGAGTAGCCGGCACTGCCCGCCCGCGCCTCGAGGACCAGGATCCCCTTGGCCTTGAGCCGGGTCAGCGCGGTGCGGGTGCGCCCGGCCGGGACGCCGAGCTCGTCGAGCAGCGTGACGAACGCCGAGGAGGACAGCCAGCCGCCCTCGGCGCGGACGCTGACCCCGATCACGGTGCGCAGCAGCGAGGTGGTGCTGCCGACCCGCGCGTCGAGGTCGTCCATGACACCGCTCATGTGCCCTCCCTCGACCTGGTCGCCTTGCGGAACAGATATTTCATGACTGTTCCGTACGTCACATTTGTGAATGTAGTCCGGCTTCGTCACGTTCGTCAACGAATTGAAACGTCAGTTCTGTTAAGCCTCGTGACAGGCGCGTTACGCCGGCCCGCCGCGCGGTCGCCTAGGATCCGGGAGTCACACCGCCGGCAGCAGCGCTGAGAGGGATCGACTCGTGGAGGAGCTCGTCGACGAGTTCGACGCCCGGCCGGGGAGCGCGACCTCGCTGCTGCGCACCGTGCTCGGCGTCTCCGTCGCCGCCGGGGAGCCCTGGCTCACCTCCGGCTCGCTCGTCTCCCTGATGGAGGCGGTCGACGTGAGCGGTGCGCGGACCCGGACGGCCCTGACCCGGCTGAAGGCCAAGGGCATCGTCACCACCGACGTCCGCGAGGGCGCCTCCGGCTACGTGCTCACCCCGCGCGCCGAGGCGACGATCCAGCGCGACATCCAGCGGATCGTGGCGCCCCGCTTCATGACCGTGGACTCGCCCTGGTGCGTGATCTCGTTCTCGATCCCCGAGGAGCAGCGCGACCTGCGCCACCAGCTGCGCCGCCGGCTCACCTGGGTGGGCTGCGGCTCCGTGGCGGCCGCCCTCCTCATCGCGCCCGGCTTCATGGTCGACGAGATCGAGCAGATCGTCGCCGACCTCGGCGTGGCCGACCGGGTGACCCTCTTCCTCGTCGACTCGATCCGGGGCGCGACCGAGCCGCCGGTCGCCGTCCAGCGCTGGTGGGACCTGGAGTCGGTGTGGGCGCTCCACGACGTCTTCCGCGAGACCGTCGAACCCGACGTCGCGGCGTTCCGTGCCGGCCGCGAGCCCCGCGCGGCGTTCCGCACCTGGATCCGGGCGCTGGACACCTGGCGACCCATCACGTACGTCGACCCGGCGCTGCCCGCCGAGTTCCTGCCCACGGACTGGCCGGGGAACCAGACGCTGCCGCGGTTCCTCGAGCTGCGGGACCTGGTGCGCGAGCCCGCCGCGGCCTATGTGGCCGCGGTCGTGGGGCGAGCGGCGGGGGCGGCCCGGCCGACATCCTCGCCGCACCTGCCGAAGAGACCGGCGACTGGGGACCAAAGCCCCTCGTGACCGCCTCGCTCGGGCCCTGGAATGGAGGTGACCCATCGGCCCGCAGTGCAGGAGAGAGACAGCCATGAGAGCAGCAGTCGTGACGGGGTTCGAGAGCCCCCTCGTCATCGAGGAGCGGCCGGTGCCGGAGCCGGGCGCCGGCCAGGTCGTCGTACGGATGGAGGCCTGCGGTCTGTGCCACACCGACATCCACGCCGCGCACGGCGACTGGCCGGTCAAGCCGACACCACCGTTCGTTCCGGGCCACGAGGGCGTCGGCGTCGTCAGTGCCGTCGGCCCCGGCGTGACCCAGCGCGCGGTCGGCGACCGCGTCGCGATCGCCTGGCTGGGCCACGCCTGCGGCCACTGCGACCACTGCGTCAGCGGCTGGGAGACGCTCTGCGAGCAGCAGCAGAACAGCGGCTACTCCGTCGACGGTGCCTTCGCCGAGTACGCCGTCGCCGACGCCGCCTACGTCGTGCCGGTGCCCGACGGGGTCAGCTCCTTCGACGCCGCGCCACTGACCTGCGCCGGCGTGACGACCTACAAGGCGATCAAGGTCGCGCGCGTCGTCCCCGGCGAGCGCGTGGCCGTGTTCGGTGTCGGCGGGCTCGGGCACCTCGCGGTGCAGTACGCACGGCTCGTCGGCGCGGAGGTCATCGCCGTCGACCTCACCGACGAGAAGCTGCGACTGGCTCGCCAGCTGGGCGCCGACCACACCGTGAACGCCGGCACCACCGATCCGGTCCAGGCGATCGCGGACCTCGGCGGCGCCGATGTCGCGATCGCGCTCGCGGTCACCCCGAGGGCCTTCGAGCAGGCCTTCGCCGCACTGCGCCGCGGCGGCCGGCTGGTGTGCGTCGCGCTGCCGCCCGAGGGCGACGGCCCGATGCACCTGCCGATCTTCGACACCGTGCTCAAGGGGATCTCGGTGATCGGCTCGATCGTCGGAACTCGTCAGGACCTCGCCGAGGTGTTCCGGCTGCACGCGCTGGGGCGCACCAGGGTCATCGCGGAGGCGCGCAAGCTCGAGCAGGTCAACGAGGCCATCGGCGACGTGCTGCACGCCCGTACGGCGGCACGGCTCGTCTTCGAGCTCTGAGCGCCGCGCGCCGCGCGCCGCGCGCCGCGGCTAGTAGAGCGCCTTGCCCCCGTCGAGGCGGATCACCGTCCCGTTGAGGTACGACGAGCAGGTGGCCAGGAACAGCAGCGTCTCCGCGACGTCGTCGGCGTCACCGTTGCGGAACTCGTAGCGCGAGCCGACCCGGTAGGTGTCGCCGTCGACGAGCGGCTCACCCCGGTACTCGCGCAGCGCGTCGTTGGTCCCGTCGTCGGAGCGGAAGAACTGGGTCGGCGCGACCGCGTTGCACTGGACGGTCGGCGAGAGCGCGACGGCCAGCTGCTCCATCAGCCGGATCAGTGCGGTCTTGGACAGCCCGTGCGGGATGAGGTTGGGCCAGGCCTCGTTGGTGGAGTTGCCGACCAACGCGATGATCCGGCCATGGCCCTGTCGCTTCATGACCTCGGCCGCGGCCTGGCTGAGGAAGAACGGACCGCGGATGTTGATGCCGAAGGAGGCGTCGAAGTCCTCCTCGGTGACGTCCTCGAACTCCTTCGAGCGCAGCGAGCTGGCGTTGTGGATCAGCACGGACAGGTCGCCGCGCCACGCCACCGTCTCCGCCACGAGGCGCCGGGCGGCCTCGGTGTCGGAGACATCCGCCTCGATGGCGCGCGCCCGGCCACCGTCGGCGTGGATGAGCGCGACGGTCTCCTCCGCCAGGTCGGCCTGGCGCCAGTGGTTGACCACCACGTTCGCACCCTCGGCCGCGAACCGGCGGGCGAAGACGCGGCCGGCCCGTTCGGCCGCCCCGGTGATGAGGACCGTCTTCGCGGTGATGTCGGCTGTCATGTTCTCTCCTGATCGATCGTCGTGAAGGACTTGCTCAGACCACGCGGACGCCCGCGCGCCAGACCGCGCGGGTGAGCGGTACGCCGGGCCGGTAGGCCAGGTGCGTCACCGACGGCGCGTCCAGCAGCTGCAGGTCGGCTCGGGCGCCGGGCCGGATCGCGCCGACCGGCGGCTGGGTCCGGCCGCGCGGGTCGACCCACTCCCCGTCCGCGATGCCGAGCGCCATCGCCCCGCCGTAGGTGGCCGCTCGGACCGCCTCCGCCACGGTCAGCCCCATCTGGAGCACCGCGGTGGCGACCGAGAAGCCCACGGAGGTGGTGAACGAGGTGCCGGGGTTGCAGTTCGACGCGATGGCGACGACGGCCCCGGCGTCGAGCAGGCGGCGGGCCGGGGCGAGCGGCATCCGGGTCGACAGGTCGCAGGCCGGGAGGACCGTCGCCACCGTCCCCCGCCCGCAGGTCCACGAGTCCGCGATGGCAGCGACGTCGGCGTCGGCGAGGAAGCCGAGATGGTCGACGCTGAGCGCGCCGAACTCCACCGCGACGCGCGCGCCGGGACCGGGCCCGAGCTGGTTGCCGTGCACGTGGCTGGCGAGACCCTGTGCCCGCGCGGCCTCCAGCACCGTCCGGGTCGCGCTCTCGTCGAAGGCGCCGACCTCGCAGAAGACGTCGACGGCCGAGACGTGCGGCGCCACCGCCGCCAGCATGGGACCGGTCACCAGGCCGAGGTAGTCGTCGAGCGCCTCGCCCGACGGCAGGACATGGGCGCCGAGGAAGGTGACCGCGTCGACGTGGCGCCCCGCGATCCGGGCCGACCGGAGCTCGTCGGCCACGGTGAGGCCGTACCCGGTCTTGGTCTCCAGGGTCGTCGTTCCGCCGCGCCGCGCCTCCGCGACCAGCCGCTGGAGGTTGCGTTCGAGCTGCGCGTCCGACGCGGCGCGGGTCGCCTCGACCGTGACGTTGATGCCGCCCGCGGCATAGGACTCCCCCGCCATCCGCGCCTCGAACTCGGCGGTCCGGTCGCCCGCGAAGACCAGGTGGGTGTGCGCGTCGACCCAGCCGGGCAGCACGGCGCGACCGTCGGCGTCGTACCGGCGATCGGCCGGGGGCGCCTTCCGGCGGGGGCCGACCCACGCCACCCGGTCCTGATCGAGGATCACCGCCGCGTCTTCGATCCGGCCGCGGTGGGCGGCGTCGTTCGTCGTGAGCTCGCCGATGTCGTCGATCAACAGCGCGCCGGAGGCGGCGTGCCTCTCGCTGTCGCTCATCCGCGGGCCTGCCCGACCCGCGGCTCCCGGAGACGGGAGAACTGCTCGGTGGCATAGGACCGGCCGCTCGTCGGGGCGACGAAGGGCACCGTCGTGTGGTCCCGCCCCTCGAGCTCGCTCTCGATCACGTGGCGCAGCAGCTCACCCACGACCGGCGAGGTCTTGAACTGGGTGCCCGACGTGGCCATCGCGACGAACAGTCCCTCGACGCAGGTGCGGTCGTAGATCGGGAGCCAGTCCTCCGCGGCGTCGTACAGGCCGACCACACCGGTCCGCGCACGCGGGATGCCGAGGTCCGGTATCCGGCGGGCCAACCGCAGCGTCGTCCGCTCCCAGTTGGCCGCGCTCACCCGCCGGTCGAACCGATCGGGGTCCTCGACGACGGTCTGCTCCTCCGGCAGATCGCCGTTGCTGCCGCCGAGGAAGGCGTTGCCGTGCTCCGGACGGAAGTTGAGGTTGAGGTCGCCGTCCACGAGGTGCACCCCGTCGAGGGCGGTCTCGATGCCCGGCGGCGCGGGCACGTGCACCAGCTCCTCGCGGATCCGCCGGGTGGCGATCCGGAAGTCCGACGTGGCGCCGACCGAGCGGAGCAGCGCGTCGGAGTGCGGGCCCGCCGCGACGAGCACCGCCGCGGCACTCAGGCGGCGGCCGTCGGCCAGGGCGACGCCGACGACGCGCCCGGCCCGCAGCTCGAGCCGGGCGACCTCCGTCGAGAGCCGGACGTCGGCTCCCGCCCGGCGCGCGGCGTCCATCAGGTTCACCGCCGCGAGAGTGGGATCGCCGACATAGCCGGACTGCTCGGTGTAG
Organism: Nocardioides nitrophenolicus; assembly: GCF_016907515.1. Classification (NCBI taxonomy): domain Bacteria; kingdom Bacillati; phylum Actinomycetota; class Actinomycetes; order Propionibacteriales; family Nocardioidaceae; genus Nocardioides; species Nocardioides nitrophenolicus. Next base: position 3,663,587 of record NZ_JAFBBY010000001.1, on the reverse strand, counting down.
AGGGCCCCGGGCAGGTACTCGGTCGGCTCCGACCAGAAGGCCTCGTCATCGATCGGGACCGGCGGCCCGAAGCGCCGGAAGTCGAGGTACGGCAGACGTTCGGCCATCTCCGCCAGGGTCCACGCCTCGAACGGGACGACCGCCGCGCGCATCGACTCCGCCGCACGGTCGGTGAAGCCGTTGCCCGCGTCGAGGATCAACGAGCCGCACCGCACGAAGCGCGCGAGGTGCTCGTCGGGGCCGGCGTCGAGGAACCCGGCCCAGTCGTTCCACACCGCCACGGCGTCCGCCGCCATCGCGACACTCTGCTCATCGCTGGCATGGACGCGGATGATGCCGGCCGAGGAGCCGGTGGAGCCGTCCCCCACACCGCTGTTGCGCTCGATGACGACCACGTCGTGGCCGGCCCGGGCGAGCGCGAGGGCCGCGCTCGCGCCGATCACCCCGGCGCCGATGATCAGGATCTCCGCTGAGTTCTCCATGGCTGCGTCCGTCGGGGGCGACGGCTCACAGACCCCAGCCCTCGTGCGGCTCCAGGGCCCCGGCCTGCTTGACGAACGACTCCCGCAGGTCGGCCACCCGGTCGCCCTCGAAGGTGAGCAGGAAGTTGCCCGCCAGGGTGAACGGCTCGCCGTTCGAGCGCAGCGTCGCCCACCACTCGACGCCCACGCGATCGCCGTCGATCACCGGCACGCCGTACCGGAAGTCCACGTCGCTCACGCCCTCGAGCGCGGCCTCCCAGAAGCCGGCGATCGCCCGGTGGCCGACGTAGGGCTGCTCGAGGAAGGGGCTGTTGCGGTAGCTGCCGTCCTCGGTCATGACGGCGACGGCCCCCGGCACGTCCGCTTCCCGCCACACCCGGCCGAACTCCGCCAGCCAGGCGTCGACGACCTCGACCGAAACACTCATCGCTCGTTCCTCACTCTCGTTGGGCGCCGCCGGAGCGGCTTCGGCACAACTGTATGCGAATTCTGGAGATTCGAATAGCATTATGCGAAACCGATGCGGACCCACCCCGCCGCGCGCATCCCGCGCAGCGTCCCGGCTCGTCCGCCGGGACGAGAGAGGACTTCCAGATGGCCCCCACTCCTGCGACCGCGTCCGACGCGACGAGCCGGCTCGACGACCTGTACGACGTCGCCAGCGCGGAGCCGATCGTCGAGGACGACGCCTTCCTCGAGCGCGTCGTCGCCGACGCGGAGCTCCCGGTGCTGCTCGCCGCCCTGGCCGCGGCGCTCGGCGACACCTCGATCCTGCGGGCCGACCTGCGCCCGCCCCTCACCCCGATCGACACCCAGCCCCATCCGCACGGCGGGATGTCCGCCGCACAGCAGGAAGCGGCTCGAGCCCTCGCCCTCTCGGCGCTTGCCACCGTGAGGGACAAGGGGATCACCGAGGTCGGCCTCCTCCCCGACGAGACCGTCCGCGCGATCCTCGCCTTCCTCAGCGCAGGCCAGGAGTCGTGGATCCCCATGCTGAAGCACGAGCTGGACCTGGCCGCGGACAAGGGCGGACGCCCCTCCTGGTCCTTCGCCGAGGTGGCCGCAGGACGCGACTTCCCGGTGCTGATCGTCGGCGCCGGCGTGGCCGGCATCGCGGCCGCGCATCGCTACGCACAGGCCGGCGTGCCCATCACCGTCATCGACGCCAACTCGGCCGTGGGCGGCACCTGGGCCAAGAACACCTATCCGGGCGTGCGCCTGGACACCCCCACCTTCGGCTACTCCTACTCGTTCGCCCAGCGGGGCGACTGGCCCCATCAGTTCGCCCAGGGCGGCGAGATCCTCGACTACCTGCGCGACGTCGCCGAGCGCGCCGGCATCGCCGACCGGATCGAGTTCTCGACCCGGCTCACGCGGCTGCGCTGGGACGAGACCGACGCCCGCTGGGAGGCGACGACCCGCGGCCCGGACGGCGCGGAGCAGGTGCGCCGCTTCGCCGCCGTCGTCAGCGCCCTCGGCCAGCTCGACCGCCCCCACATCCCCGACTTCGCGGGCCAGGAGCTCTTCACCGGCGTCACCATGCACTCCCAGGAGTGGGACCACTCCGTCGACCTGACGGGCAGACGGGTGGCCGTGATCGGCACCGGCGCCAGCGCCTACCAGATCGTGCCCGCGATCGTCGACGACGTCGCCGCGCTGACCGTCTTCCAGCGCAGCGCGCCCTGGATGCTGCCCGCGCCGAACTACCACCACCAGGTGAGCGACGGCTTCCGGTGGCTGCAGCGCAAGGTTCCCCACTACGCCCAGTGGTACCGGCTCTGGGTCATCCTGACGGGCATCCCGGGACGCGCGCACACCGTCACGGCCGAACCGGGCTGGACCGGCGCGCCGCTGAGCATCTCGCGCAAGAACCAGGAGCTGCGCGAGCACCTGGTCGCGCGGCTCGAGCGCCAGTTCGGGAGCGAGCCGGAGCTGCTGGCGCACGTGATCCCGTCCTACCCGCCGGGCGCGAAGCGGATGCTGCGCGACAACGAGGTCTGGGCCGCGGCCCTGCTCGCCGACAAGTCGACCCTGGTGACGGCCGGCATCGAGCGGTTCACCGAGCGCGGGATCGTCGACGCGTCGGGGGTCGAGCACGAGGTCGACGTCGTCGTCTTTGCGACCGGTTTCAAGCCGTCGGACTATCTCGAGGGAGTGGAGGTCGTCGGGCGCCACGGCACGGAGATCCACGACTTCTGGGACGGCGACACGCGTGCGCACAACGGGGTGACCGTGCCCGGCTTCCCCAACCTGTTCCTGGTGTACGGGCCCAATGTCGGCGGAGTCGTCGCCGGCAGCCTGCACTTCATGCTGGAACGCGCGGTGGAGTACTCCCTCGACGCGGTGCACGAGGTACTCCGCCGCGGGGCGGCCGCGATCGACGTCCGCCGCGAGGCCCTCGACCGGTTCGTGGCCTGGGTCGACGAGGGCAACCGGAGGATGGCCTGGGGACAGCCCTATGTCCACACCTGGTACCAGAACCGGCACGGGCGCGTCTCCCAGATCTGGCCCTACACGAACGTCGAGTACTTCGACAGCACCGCCGCGGTCACCGAGTCCGACCACGAGTTCCTGTGACGAGAGGCGAATCCACCGTGGAGATCACCACAACCAGCACCACCACCGACCCGTCGACCGCGATCCGGACCGTCCGCCGTGCGCAGGTCGACCTGGGTGGCCTGACGACCAGCTATCTCCGGGCAGGGGCCGTCGGCTCGCCCGTGCTCGTCCTCCTGCACGACGGCGCCTGGGGCGGGTCGGCCGAGGCGAGCTGGTCGCGCATGCTGCCCCTCCTCGCCCGCGACCACGACGTCATCGCGCCCGACCTCTACGGCTACGGGTCGTCCAGCAAGATGGTCCAGCTCGACGTCGCACCCTACGAGTTCCGGCTGCGCCAGGTCGCCGCGCTGCTGGACGCCCTCGGCCTCCACGACGAGCCCGTGCGGCTGGTCGGGAACTCGTTCGGCGGCGCGATGGCCCTGCGGGCGGCGACCCTGCCGTGGTTCGCGTGGCGGCTCGCGGCCGCGGTCTCCATCGCCGGCACCGGGGGGCCCTACCGCACCAGGGAGGCGCTCGCCGCGCTCTCCCACTTCGACGGCACGGCCAAGGACATGCTCCGGATCGTGACGCTGCTGACCGGCCGGTTCCCCGGGATCGACGACCATGTCGCGCTCCGGCTCGAGGACGCCTGCGACGTCGGCCACTACCGCGCGGTGAGCGCGGCCGGTCTCGCTACTCCCTTCCCAAGCGGCCCGAAGGCCGACGACGACTATCCGCGCAGCCTGGCGACGGTCCAGGTGCCGCTGGGGCTGGTGACCGGGCGGCAGGACACCCTCGTCGAGCCCGGATGGGCCGATCGGATCGCGGCGCACGGACCGACCTGCCGGGTCTGGGAGATCGACGCCCGCCACTCGCCGAACATCAGCGCACCGGAGTCGACCGCGCGGCTGCTGCTCGAGATCCTCGCCGAGCTCACCGACCAGGCCGACCAGGCGGCGCGGCGCTGACGTAGCGCGACGAGGGGGCTTGCCGTCGCGATGACGGCGAGCCCCCTCAGGTCGTCCCGGCGGTCACCGGGGACGCGTCAGGCGGCCGTGGACGACCGTGGCCCGCACGTCGGCCGCACGCGCCACCAGCGGCAGCTGCCACGCGTCGGCGCCACGGGTCCGCACCGAGCGCACGTCCAGCTCCACCGCGTCGCAGAGATCACCGACGCGGAAGCCGGGCGCGCGCCCGGTCGCGCTCGCCAGGCCCAGCGACTCGTAGCCGCGCACGCCGCCGGCGGCCCAGAGCAGGTCCGGCCCGAAGACGCCCCGACGCTGGAGGCGCAGGCGCTGGTCGAGCTCCAGGCGGCTCAGCTCCTCGAGCGGGTCGATCACCACGTGCTGGTCGGACCCGATCGCGATCCGCGCGCCGGCGGCCGCGAGCTCGGGCGCCGGCCCGATGCCGTCGCCGAGATCCGCCTCGGTCGTCGGGCACATCACCACGGTCGCGTCCGCGGCGGCCAGCAGGGCGATGTCAGTGGCGGTGAGATGGGTGGCGTGAACGGCGGAGAAGCGGCTCGAGAGCAGCCCGCATTCGGCCAGGAGTCCCACGGGGGTGAGGCCGTGGGCCTCGAGACAGGCGGCGTTCTCGGCCGGCTGCTCGGAGACGTGGGCGTGCAGGGGCACGTCGGACGGTAGCCCCTCGGCGATCACCCGGAGGTCGTCCCGGCTGACCGCACGCACCGAGTGCACGGCCGCGCCGAGCGTGACGGTCGGGTCGTCGGGCAGGGCGCCGCGCAGCCGGTGCCACCGATCGAGCCAACGATCCGCGCTGCCGTCGCCGAAGCGCGCCTGCTCCGGCGAGAGGGCGGCGCCCACGCCGCCCCTCAGGTAGCAGGTGTCGAGCAGGACCAGCCGGATCCCGGCCGACACCGCCGCCGACGCGAGCGCCAGCTCCATGTCGTGGGCGACGTAGGGAGTGCCGTCGAGACGGTGATGGACGTAGTGGAACTCACCCACCGCGGTGTACCCGGCGTCGCGCATCTCGCCGAAGACCGACCGCGCGAGCTCGTGATAGGTGTCGGGCGTGAGCCGCTGCGCCACGTCGTACATGCCCGTCCGCCACTGCCAGAAGTCGCCTCCGTCGGCGTGCGTGCGACCGCGCAGCGCGCGGTGGAAGGCGTGGGAGTGGGCGTTCGCGAAGCCCGGCACGACCACGCCGAGCGCGAGGTCGTCGGCCGCGACCGGGACGCCGCTCTCGATCGCGGCGATCGAGCCGGCGCGCGCAGTGATCCGGACGTCGGCCACCATCCGTCCCCCGACGAGTGCGAGAGCGCAGTGGAAGGACCGCGACGGAGCGCTCATCGGACCGGCGTCCCCGCCAGCTCCCGGAGGACCGCGGCCAGGGCTCTGGCACCGGCCTCGCAGTCCTCGTCCCGGGCGGCCTCCTCGGGTGCGTGCGACACGCCCGTGGGATTGCGCACGAAGATCATGGCGCACGGCAGGTAGGCGGAGAGGACGCCCGCGTCGTGTCCCGCGCCCGTGGGGATCGCCGGCAGGTCACCCAGGGTCGACGCGACCCGTCGGGTGAGCGGCTCGTCGAAGGCGACCAGGGAGGAGAAGGACTCCTCCTCGACCTCCAGCCGGCAGCCCTCGTCGGCAACGCGGGCGCGGATCAGCTCGAGGGTGACGTCGAGCTGCTCGCGCACCTGGGCGTCCGATCCTCCACGGATGTCGAGCCAGGCATCGACCCGGGAGGCGATCACATTGGTCCCGTTCGGCGTGACGGAGACGCGCCCGACCGTCCCGCGCGCGGCCGGCCGCTCGAGGGCGACCTGCCGCACCGCCAGGATCGCGGCGGCCGCGGCGACCACGGGATCGCGACGGCCCGCCATCGGCGTGCTGCCCGCGTGGTTGCCCTCACCGTGGACCGACAGGCGCCAGCGGCCGTGCGCCAGGATGGACGAGCTGACCGCGAGCGGCAGGCCCCGGTCCTCGAGGTCACGCCCCTGCTCGACGTGCAGCTCCACGAAGACGTCCAGGGCCGCGAGCCGACCGGCGTCGGGCCCCAGCGACGAGACCGCGAGCCCCGCCTCTCGCCAGGCCTGCTCGAGGGTCGTGCCGTCACGGTCGGCACGACGCAGCGCCTCGGCCGGCTCGATCTCCCCGACCATCAGCCGCGATCCCAGGCAGGGCATGCCGAACCGGGAGCCCTCCTCCTCCGCGAACGCGCACACCACGACCGGCCGGGCGGGCGACCAGCCCTCCGCTCGCAAGATGGCGACCGCCTCGAACGCGCTGACCACGCCGAGGGGGCCGTCGTACGCGCCGCCGCCGGGGACCGAGTCGAGGTGACTGCCCGTCGCGACCGCTCCGGTGCGGTCCTCGCCCCACCACGCCCACAGGTTGCCGTTGCCGTCCACCTCCACCGACAGCCCGAGATCCTGTGCCGTGGACCGGAACCACTCGCGCAGCCGCAGGTCCGCGGGCTCCAGCAGGTGCCGGGAGTATCCGCCGCGCGCGTCGTCGCGACCGATGGCGGCGATGGCGGCCAGGCGCTCGCTAACGGACACGGCGCGGGCTCCTCGCCGGTGCGCACGGCACCCTCTCGCCGAAGGGGGTGCTCGGTGTCCGGGTCGTCCTCGTCATCAGCTGGATGTGCCTTTGCTCCTGGGGGAAGGGAAGGTGTCGAGCAGGTCCGCGACCGCCTCCGGCTGCTCGAGCGGCGCCGCGTGCGCGGCTCCGGAGACGCTCGCGAGGGATCCGTGGCGGACCGCGGCCGCGAGCTCGGCCGACTTCGGCTCGGGCACCAGCCGGTCGTGCTCGCCCCAGACCGCGAGCAGGGGCACGTCGACGGCGCCGAGCCCACCCGTGGCGTCGTACGCCGCCAGCGCCCGGCAGGCGAAGGCATAGCTGGCGTCGTCGGCGGCCCGCAGCGCCGCGATCAGCTCGGCCACGCGGGAGGGGCGCCGCGCGTGGGTCGTGGGAGCGAACCACCGCTCCAGCGAGCCCGCGACGAGCTGGTCGGTACCGCCGGAGACGACCGCGTCGGCGCGCTCGACCCACGCGCCGGGCGCGTCGACGCTGATTCCGGACGAGATCACGGTGACCGCCCGAGCCCGGTCGGCGTGCCGGACGGCGAGGTCGATCCCGACCGTGCCGCCGAGGGAGACCCCGGCGTAGCGGAAGTCGTCGATCCCGCGCTCCCGCAGGCCGTCGACCAGGGCGTCGGCGAGGTCGCCGACGGTGAACGGTCCGGGCGCCGGCGCGGACCGCCCGTGGCCCGGCAGATCCCAGGCGACGGTGCGGAAGCGGTCCGCGAGGAGGGCACGGACCTCGGTCCACAACGCGGAGGACGTGCCGAGGGAGTGCCCGAGCACGAGCCACGGGGCGTCCGTCACCTCCGGGGGCGTGCTGACATCGAGATGCAGGTGCATGGCGGCGCTCATTCGACGTGGTTGAGGAAGAACCGGGTGCGCTCCGAGGCCGGCGAGTCGATCAGGCTCTTCGCCTCGCCGATCTCCGCGATCCGCCCCTGGTCCATGAACGCGACCCGGTCCGCGACGTCCCTGGCGAACCTCATCTCGTGGGTCACCACGATCATGGTCATCCCCCGCTCGGCAACCCGGCGCATCACCGACAGGACCTCCCCCACGAGCTCCGGGTCGAGGGCGCTGGTGGGCTCGTCGAAGAGCATCAGCTTGGGCTCCATCGCCAGTGCCCGCGCGATCGCGACCCGCTGCTGCTGGCCGCCGGAGAGATGGCGGGGGTAGGAGTCTCGAAGGTGGTCCAGCCCGACATCGGCGAGCGCCGCCCGGCCGCGTTCGACTGCCTCCTTCTTCGCGATCCCGCGGACCTTCCTCAGGCCGATCGTCACGTTCTCGAGTGCGGTCAGGTGGAGGAACAGGTTGAAGTGCTGGAAGACCATGCCGATGTGCTGGCGGTAGTGCGCGATCTCGGCCTCACCGGCCTCGTGGAGCTCGCCGTTCTTGACGGTCGCGCCGGCGTAGTCGCCTTCGACCTCGATGTAGCCGCCGTCGATCCGCTCGAGGAAGTTCACACACCGCAGGAGCGTGCTCTTGCCCGAGCCCGACGGCCCGATCAGGCACAGCACCTCCCCTGACAGCACGTCGAGGTCGATGCCCTTGAGCACCTCGACGTCACCGAACCGCTTGCGTACGTCGCGGATGGTCACCAATGGGCGCTCGTTCACTTCGCCGCCTCCTCGGGTCGCGCCTTCCCAGGCTTTCGTTGGGGTCCTCGCGACAGGGAGTACTTCCGCTCCAGGAAGTGCTGACCGAGGCTCGCCAGCATCACGATCGTCAGGTACCAGAAGCTCACGACGATGAGGAGCGGCATGACCTTGAAGTTCGAGCCGTAGATCTGCTGCGCACGGGTGAGCAGGTCGCCGCCGCCGATGACGGCGACCAGCGAGCTGGCCTTGAGCAGGCTGATGAACTGGTTGCCGGTGGGCGGGATGATCACGCGGACCGCCTGGGGGATCACGATCGTGCGCATCATCAGGCCCCTCCTCATGCCGAGGACCTGCGCCGCCTCGCGCTGGCCGGGCGGGACGGACATGAACCCGGCCCGGATGATCTCGACCATGAACGCGCCCTCGTGCAGCGAGAGCCCGATGATCGCCGCGGTGAACCCGGTGATGAGGGTGTTGGTCTCCCAGCTGGCCCCGGCGATCGAGATCCTCGGGATGAACAGCGCCGCGTTGAAGCAGATGAGCAGCAGCACCAGCAGGGGCAGGCCCCGGAACAGCCCGACGTACCCCTTGACGAGGGCGCGCAGGACCGGGTTGCGCGACTCGCCGAGCAGGGCGAGCAGGCAGCCGATCAGGACGGCGATCAACTGTGCGATGAACGAGAGCTTGATCGTCATCCAGAGGCCCTCGAGGATGGGGTCGGCGAAGAGGTAGTCCCCCACGACGTCCCATTCGAGGTTCTCGTTGGTCGCGAGACCCTTCACGACGAGGCCGAGGACCGCCAGCGCGACGAGGCCACTGATCCAGTAGCTCGGGTGCCTGCGCGGTCGTGGCTTCGCGAAGGGGTCGCGCACCTCGGCGTCAGCTGCCGTTCGCGTCACTGTGCACCTTCTTCTCGGTCCTCGGGTGGGGCCGGCTCGCTGGTCGCGATCAGGAGTCGCACGAGCCGCAGGTCGTGGGCAGCTCGAGGGGACGCTGCGTCGCCAGGTTGATGCCGGGCTCGTCGAGCGCGATGTCCTGGAGGTCCCACTCCGCCATGATCTTGTCGTAGGTGCCGTCCTCGATGATCGCCTCGAGGGCTCCGAGGAGGGCCTGGGCGGTGTCGTCGGCGTCCTTGTCGACCACGATGCCGACGTAGGTGCGCGACAGCAGCGGGCTCGGGATCACCTCGAAGTCACCGTCGCTGCTCTTGGCCTGCCACACACCCGTCGCGGTGTTGGTGAAGGCGAAGTCGATGCGTCCCGACTGGAGGGCGGTGTTCTGGTCGCCGGCCGTGGGGAAGTTGGTGATCTCCAGAGGCGCCTCGCCCGCGGCCACGCAGTTCTTGGTGAACAGGTCGGCGTCCTCCACGAACTCGGTGCCGGTCTGGACGCCGGCCTTCAGACCGCAGGTCGTCAGCGGGTTCTCGGCGATGTCGTGCTTGTTGTCGGCGGTGGTGATGACGCTCTTCGTCGCGTAGGCGTAGTCGACGAAGGTGACCGTCTCCTGGCGCTCGAGGTTGTCGGTGATGCACTCCATCGCCCCGTCGAAGCGGCCGCTCTGCACGCCGGGGAGCAGGCCGTCGAAGGCGATCGCCGTCTGCTTGATCTCGACTCCGAGCCGCGGGGCCATCGCCATCAGGATGTCGTGGTTGAACCCGTCGATCTCGCCGGACTCGTTGGTGAAGTCGCACGGCGGGTACTGGGGGTCGGTGGCGATCGTGAGGACGCCGGAGTCGCGGACCTTCTGCGGCAGCAGGTCCTTCAGCTCACTGATGACCTGGCCGCTGTCCGCCGAGTCCTTCTCGTCAGCACCGCAGGCGCTCATCGAGAGAGCGATCGCGGACAGGATGGCGGCGGTTGCGGTGACTGCACGGGTACTGCGCATCTGAGGCTCCTAGAGGGCAATCCGAGACTGAGATTGAAAGAAATCATTCAGCGCTGGCGAGAAACGTATCCCTTTCCATACAGAGGGGGCAAGGGTTTCCGGCAGTCGGCCGGAGATGTTCCACGGCCGTAACACGACGGGGCCGGCGCCCGGCGCCCCACGGCTGCTCGCGGTGCCGGAAAAACGCCGCGCGGCGGGCACAGGAGCGTGCCCGCCGCGCTGTGGGTTCCGGCTAGCCGGCCGTCTCGAGGACACCGCCCACGATGTCGACGAAGGCGCCGTCGAGGACGTCGGCGGCGATGGCCTCCATCTCACCGGCCATGATCCGGTCGTCCTCCAGGAAGTCCGCCCGCGAGCGGACCAGGTCGTACGTCGGCCGGCTGGCGGGAGCGGCCTTGCCACCGTTGCGGAGGTCGAGCCCCTGCGCGGCCGACATCAGCTCGATGGCGACGACATAGGCGGCATTGCGGACCATTGGCCCCAGGCGGACCGCGGCATGGGTCGCCATGCTGACGTGGTCCTCCTGGCCGGCCGAGGTGGGGATGCTGTCCACGCTGTTCGGCATCGCCTTGGCCCGGTTCTCGGCGACCAGTGCGGCGCTGGTGACCTGGGCCATGATGAAGCCCGAGTTCAGTCCCGCATTGCCCACCAGGAAGGGCGCCAGGCCGCTCATCGAGGCGTCCATGAGCATCGCCTGACGCCGCTCCGAGATCGAGCCGACCTCGCACAGCGCCATGGCGATGATGTCGGCGGCGTACGCGACGGGCTGACCGTGGAAGTTGCCGCCCGAGAGCACCACGCCGTCGTCGGGGAACATCAGCGGGTTGTCGGAGACGGCGTTGACCTCCTGCTCGATGGTGCGCGCGGCGAACGCGAGCAGGTCGAGCGCGGCGCCCATCACCTGGGGCTGGCAGCGCAGGCAGTAGGGATCCTGGAGCCGCCGGCCCTCGAACTCCACGTCGAGGACCTCGCTGTCGGCGACCAGCCGGCGCAGCAGGGCGGCGACCCTGATCTGGCCGGCGTGGCCGCGGATCTGCTGGATCCGGTCGTCGAGCACCACCTGGCGACCGGCGGTCGCCTCGAGGGTGAGCGCCCCGGCCGCAAGGCCGGCGTTGAAGACGGCCTCGGCGCCGAAGAGCCCGCGCAGCGCGATCGCGGTCGAGGCCTGGACGCCGTTGAGGAGCGCCACGGCCTCCTTGGGACCGAGCACCACCGGCGCCAGGCCCACCGTGGCCAGCCCCTCCACCGCGTCATAGGTCTCACCGGCGATGCGGACCCGACCCTCGCCCATCAGCGCACCGGCCAGGTGCGCGAGCGGCGCCAGGTCCCCGGACGCGCCCACCGATCCCTGGGACGGGACGACCGGGAGCACGTCCGCGTTGATCATCGCGACGAGGAGGTCGGCGATCTCGACCCTGATCCCCGAGTGCCCGCGCGCGAGGCCGATGAGCTTGATGACCATGATCGCGCGCACCGTCTCGTCGGGCAGCGGATCGCCGACGCCCACCATGTGCGAGAGCACCGAGCGACGCTGGAGCTCCTCGAGATCGGCCGGCGAGATCCGGCGGTCGGCGAGCTTCCCGAAGCCGGTGTTGACGCCGTAGACGACGTCTCCGCGCTCGATGGCGTCGACGATCACCTGATGCGCCCGCCGGAGGTTCTCCAGCGCCGACGGCGCCAGCTCGACCTTCACGGGACCGCGGAACAGCGGCCTCAGCACGTCGAGGCTCAGGCGCTCTCCAGTGATGACGATGGGGGTCACGATGCTCAATCCTCCTGGGGTTGGGGTCGCCGAAACGCAGGTCCGATGGGCGCATCGGCGATGACGACACCGCCTCGATCACCGGCCCGGTCCCCCGTTCGAGTGGGGGCGGCGCGGCCAGACTGCAGAAATCCATTCATTTCTGTCGCGACCGTATCGCGGGCTATACAGAGGCGGCAACCTCTCGTTATGTTGGCGCGGTGAACCAGACCCGCGCCGTCGTCCTCGCCTCGCGACCCGTCGGCGAGCCCGGCCCGGAGAGCTTCCGGCTCGAGGACCGCGAACTGCCCGCCCTCGCCGACGGCCAGGTCCTGCTGCGCACGATCTACCTCTCCCTCGACCCCTACATGCGGGGCCGGATGAACGCGTCGCGCTCCTATGCCGCTCCCGTCGAGGTCGACGCGGTCATGGAGGGCGGCACCGTCAGCGAGGTCCTCGAGTCTCGCTGCGACGACCTCGCGCCCGGCGACCTCGTCGTCGCCCACGCCGGATGGCAGACCCACGCGGTCATGGACGGCACCGCCGTGCGGAAGGTCAGCGTCGGCTCAGCGCCGGTCTCCACCGCGCTCGGGGTCCTCGGCATGCCCGGCTTCGCGGCGTACGCCGGACTCGCCGAGATCGGCCGGGTCCAGCCGGGCGAGACCCTGGTGGTCGCCGCCGCGTCCGGCGCCGTCGGCTCCGCGGTGGGACAGATCGCCCGGATCCGCGGGGCCCGCACCGTCGGCATCGCGGGCGGCCCCCGGAAAGTGGCCTGGCTGACGGAGATCGGGTTCGACGTCGCCCTGGACCACCGCGACCCACGCTTCGCCGACCGGCTCGCCGACGCGGTCCCGGGCGGGATCGACGTGTACTTCGAGAACGTCGGCGGTGCGGTCTGGGACGCGGTCTTCCCCCATCTCAACGACTTCGCCCGAGTGCCGGTCTGCGGGTTGATCTCGCAGTACAACACGACGACTGCGCCGCCCGGGCCCGACCGGCTGCCCGCCCTGATGACGGCCATCAACGTCAAGCGGCTGGTGGTGCGCGGCTTCACCCAGCGCGACCTCCTCGCGAGCCACTACGAGGCCTTCCAGCGGGAGATGACGTCGTGGGTGGCCGAGGGCCGGGTCGCCTACCTCGAGGACGTGGTCGACGGACTCGAGAACGCCCCTCGCGCCTTCCTCGGACTGCTGCGCGGCGAGAACTTCGGCAAGCTCGTCGTGCGCGTGGGGCCGGAACCCACGCTCTAGTCCTCGAAGACGGCGAGCTCGGCGGCGTACCGCTCGAAGAGCTCCAGCCGCTCCTGCGACCTCCCGGGACGGGAGTCGGCCATCGCGTGCAGCAGGGCGGCCGAGGCGATGTTCATCGCCGCGGTCGTGTCGAAGAGCAGCCCGCTCCCGAGTCGCACCCCGATCAGCTCGTCGGTCTCGTGGGCGAGGGTCGCGAAGGACTCGTCACTGAGGACGGCCACCCGCAGCCCGGCCCCGCGCGCGTGCCGGACGAGCTCGCACGCCTCGCGGGGATAGCGGGGCAGGATGAAGGCCAGACACCAGGTCGCGCCGTCGGCGGCCGCCCTGGACAGGGCCTCCTTCGCCTGGCTGTCGCCGTGGTCGATGACCGAGATGCCCGGATGGACCTTCGCGCCGAGATAGGCGAAGTGCTGGGCGAAGGACCGCGAGATGCGCAACCCGATCACTGGCAGGGAGGTCGACGACATCAGCGCCCGGCCAACGCGGGAGACCTGGTCACCGAGACTCGGAGACTGGCTCAGCCACTGCAGGTTGGAGATCTCGGCCGCGATCGCCCCCGCGAGCGGGCTGGTCGTGTCGTCGGACGGCGTGGGCGCCGACAGCTCCGCGCGGGCCCAGGTCTGCAGCGCGCGCTTGAAGTCGGAGAACCGCGCATAGCCGAGAGCCGCCGCGAAGCGCGACACCGACGGCTGGCTCACGCCCACCTGCTGCGCGATGCTCTCGCTCGTCGAGAAGGCGGCCGCATCCCGGTGGTCGATCACGTAGCGGGCGATCCGTCGCTGCGCCGGTGAGAGCCGAGCGCTCGCGAGCCGCTCATGGACGTCATCAGGGGCCGTCGCAGCATCCGTTGCCATGCCGGCCTCCCCACGCTTCAACGGCCCACGAGGTCGGGGACCGGAGGATGCCAGGCGGCGGAGTCGTCCCCCTCGCCGGCTTGAATGGTTTCCTTCATGCTACTAGACACAGAATGGAAATGTATCGAGCCGTGATGATTCCGCGAAACCCTCTCCACTCTTCACCCGGGGCGGGTGTGCTTCTGGCGCGTCGGGCGGAGAGCCGGTCGACCGAGGGTGAAGACTGACGCCATGTCGAGAGAGTTCGTGGAGTTCTTCGCCGGGTTCCGGCTGACGCCGGCGCAACGCCGCATCGCCCAGACTCTCGTCGAGCACTCCAATGACGTGCCGTCGATGTCCGCGACCGAGGTCGCCGAGCTGGCCAACGTCAGCCAGCCGTCGGTGACCCGACTCGCCGCCGCGGTCGGCTACAGCGGCTACAAGGAGTTCCGGTCCGCGCTCATCGAGCTGCTGCGCCGATCGCCGGCCGGCTCGGAGCTCGAGGAGCCGAACGAGTACCAGCGGGCCGTCAACAGCGAGGTCGAGAGCCTTCAGGCCCTCGGTGCGCGGCTGGTTGAGCGCGCGCCGATCAGGAGCGCCGGCGCGCGGATCATGGGCTCGCCGGTCCTCACCGTGGTCGGACACCGCGCGGCGGCGCACCTCGCCGGCTACTTCGCCCACTACGCCGCCAAGGTGCACCCCGACGTACGCCTGGTCACCTCGGCGGGATCGGAGATGACCGACACCCTGCTCGCATCGCGCGCGGTCGGCGCCGAGGTGATGGTCGCCTTCGTGCTGTCGCGCTACCCGGTCGACACCGCGCAGACCCTGGAGTACGCCCAGCAGCTGGGCTTCACCCTCATCCTGATCACCGACTCCGAGGCGGCTCCGGGCAGCCAGTGGGCGGAGGTGCTGCTGCGGGCGGCTCCCTCCTCGCGGCTGATCTTCGACACCCACGCGGCGACCCTGCTCACCGCCTCGATGCTCGTCCAGGCGATGTGCGACGAGGCGCCCGCGCTCGTGCAGCGCCGGCTGGAGGACCTGGAGGCATCGATCAAGGGACGCCGGGTCTATGTCAACCAGACCGGCCGCACGCCCAGCAGCCGGCGCATCGTCTCGTCCTGAGCGCCGCGCATCTGACGAACGGGCTGTGAATTCGCCGAATTCGGAGCCCATTCGTCAGATGCGCGACCCCGACCGGACCCTCAGTCGTTGGTGCTGAACGCCGCGTCGAACGCGGCGGCGGGGGCGTCGAACGCGAGCCGGCGGACGAACTCGAGCGCCTCGGGCGCGCCGACCAGGCGGTCCATGCCGGCGTCCTCCCACTCGACGGAGATCGGGCCGTCGTAGCCGATCGTGTTGAGCATCCGGAAGGACTGCTCCCACGGTACGTCGCCGTGGCCGGTGGAGACGAAGTCCCAGCCCCGGCGCGGGTCGGCCCACGGGAGGTGGGAGCCGAGGCGGCCGTTGCGGCCGTTGCCGGTCTGCCGCTTCGCGTCCTTGCAGTCCACGTGGTAGATCCGGTCCTTGAAGTCCCACAGGAAGCCGACCGGGTCGAGGTCCTGCCACACGAAGTGGCTGGGGTCCCAGTTCAGGCCGAACGCCTCGCGGTGACCGATGGCCTCCAGCGCGCGGACGGTGGTCCAGTAGTCGTAGGCGATCTCGGAGGGGTGCACCTCGTGGGCGAAGCGCACGCCGCACTCGTCGAAGACGTCGAGGATCGGGTTCCACCGGTCGGCGAAGTCCTGGTAGCCGGCGGCCACCATCTCCTCCGAGGCGGGCGGGAACATCGCGACGTACTTCCAGATCGACGACCCGGTGAAGCCGACGACGACGTCGACGCCGAGGCGCTGCGCGGTGCGCGCGGTCAGCTTCATCTCCTCGGCCGCGCGCTGCCGCACGCCCTCGGGGTCGCCGTCGCCCCAGACCTGGGAGGGCAGGATGGCGCGGTGCCGCTCGTCGATCGGGTCGTCACAGACGGCCTGGCCCTTGAGGTGGTTGGAGATCGCGTAGACCTTGAGGCTGTACTTCTCCAGCAGGTCGAGCTTGGCCTGCACGTAGGCGTCGTCCTCGGCGGCCCGCCAGGGGTCGAGGTGGTCGCCCCAGCAGGCGATCTCCAGACCGTCGTAGCCCCACTCCGACGCGAGGCGCGCCACCTCCTCGAAGGGCAGGTCGGCCCATTGGCCGGTGAACAGCGTGATCGGTCGGGGCATCGGGGGTTCCTCCTGTTACGGGCGCTCGTACGAGCAGGGTGGGTGGATGGGTGCGGACCGGCGCCGGGACGGAGCGCTGTCCCAGCGCCGGCCGCGGGAGCGCGGCCTGGCCGCGCCCCCCGCCCGATCAGGGGACCCGTCCTCCCGTAGCCCAGCAGAGCCGAACCTGCCGGGCAACGGGCGCCGCCAGCGCGGTGCGGTGACGGATGGACGGATCCCCATCGGCGGACGTCATTCCTCTCTCTCGGTGGTGCTTGTCGGCGTGATCTCGCCGCCGGCCTAGAGCTGGCGCTTCAGCTCGCGGGCCAGCCGCTTCAGGGCCGCCTTGGCGTCCTTGTCACCGGCCTTGCCGGCCTGCGACCGGAACCTGGCCAGCGCCTTCTTGGCCGCCTGGGTGTTGCCCGCGCGGTCCGCCCGCTCGGCGGCGGCGAGGTGCTTGCCCAGCTGCCGCACGACCGCCGCGCTCGCCCGCTTCTCCCGCTTGAGGCGGTCGAGGAGCTTCTTCCCGCCCTTGTAGGAGACCCGGACCTCGAACGAGATGGTCTGCACGGTGGCGTTGCCCGCCCGGTCGGTGACGGTGACGGTCAGCTGGTGCTGCCCCGGCTTGAGCAGCACCGCGTCGACCACGGGCGAGGTCAGCGCCCGGCCGTCGAGAGCGAGCTGCTGACCGGCCACGCCGGACGTCGCGTCCGACGCGGTGACCCGGATCCGCTTGCGGGCGGCCGGCGAGAGCTTCTTGCCCTCACGCAGGCCCTGCACGCTCACCGTCGGCGCGGTCGCGTCGATCCGCACCGTGGTCGACCGGGTCTCGGACACCACGCCCTCGGCATCGGTCGCCCGCACCTGCACCTCGTGGGTGCCGTCCGCGGACAGCACGACCGGGGCGGCGTACGCCGACCAGGGGCCGGCGTCGCCGCGGCGGTACTCGAGGGCCAGCTCACCGGTCCCACCCGAGGCGACCGCGGTGACGGTCACGGGTCCGGTCCACCAGCCGCCGGCACCCGGGGCGGGTGACGTGGTCAGCTCGACCTTCGGCGCCTCCGGGTCCACGTCAGGCTCCGGTACGACGACCTTGAACGATCCCGAGGTCTCGTTGCCGGCCTCGTCGGTGGCGAGGTAGCGGACCGTGTGGCTGCCCGGCTCGTCGATGACGACCGGACCGTCGTACTCGGTCCACGCGCCACTGCCGACCCGGTACTTCACCTGCTCGAGAGCGGTGTCGTCCGTGGCGTCCAGCACGACCGTGCCCGGTCCGGTGAGGTCGAGGGTCGCACAGGCCACCATCGCGCCTTCCTTGTGGACCACGATCGCCCGGCCGTTGGTGCGCGGCGCCCAGGGCACCGTCGCCTCGGCGTGCGAGGTGCCGGCCGCGTCCGCGACGATCCGCGGACCCGAGCTCCACCCGGGGTTGGTGGGCCACAGCTCGTTCGGCGGGTTGCCCGGCCCGGCGGGGTCGTTCAGGTAGTGCAGGCCGAGCGTGTCGCAGGTGCCGACGTGCAGGTGCGACTCGTAGCCCGCACCCGGCTGGAGGCCGGTGAGGTCCAGCTTCGCGGTGGCGGTGCCGGTGCCGTCCTCGTCGATGGCCGAGGTGAGCGTCGCCTCGCCGCCGATCGGGGTGTCGATCAGGCTGGTGACCTCGCCGGCGTAGTCACCGGTCACCGTGGTCTTGACCACGGGTGCGGTGGTGTCGCCCTCCTCGTAGCACGGGATCGCCGTGTCGTCGGGAGTGATGTGGAAGGAGTCGAAGTGAGCGGTGATGTTCGCCCCCGCCGCCTGGTTCGCGAGCGCGAGCAGGCCCACCCTCGGCTCGTTGATCGAGGTCAGGTCCCGAGCGGCCCCGGCCGAGGTGAAGGTCGTGCCGTCGGAGCTGTACGACGCCGAGACGGCCAGGCCGTCCGGGCTCGACAGCCGCAGCCACACCGTGTCGGGGAACGCCGCGCCGAGGTTCGCCGAGTTGGTCTCCGTGGCGGTGCCACCGACCTCCTTGGCGAACTGGATCACGTTGTTCGCCTTGTTGTCGGTCGAGCTGCGTCCCGAGTAGACGAGCTTGAGGTAGTTGTCGTCGTCGCCGTACACGACCAGGCCGGCCTGCTGGTAGGCCCGGACCGCGGCCAGCGAGACCTTGGTCGTGACCGTGAACGCCCCTCCGGGGAGGTGCTGGAGCACGATGTTCGGCAGGTTGTTGGTCCCCGTCCCGTAGAGGTCGCTCGCGGTCAGCGGGATGTGCAGCTGTCCGTCGGAGACCGTGGCCGCGCCGTCCCACCGCACGTTGGAGTCCCACCGCGTGGTGTCCAGCGAGGTCCCCTCGAACCCGTCGGACCTGCCGTTGAGGCAGTCCGGCACGTCCGAGACCACGACCTGGATCGTCTTGGTGCCGCGGGCGCCCCGGCTGTCGGTCGCGTTCACCTTGACCTGGTAGGTGCCGGGCTCGGTGAAGGTGTGGGTCGGGTTCTGCTGCACCGAGGTGCCGCCGTCGCCGAACACCCAGTCGTAGTCGATCGGGGTGTCACCGTCGGGGTCCGTGGCCGAGGCCGTGAAGCGGACCTTGAGCGGCACCGTGCCCGTGACGATGTCCGCCGAGGCGGTCACGACGGGGCGGCGGTTCTCGGTGATGCCGTCGCCGACGAAGTCGATCCAGTTGAGGTTCGACCCACCCGCGGTCTGCACGAAGTAGAGCCGGCCGCTGTCCGCCGTGGCACCGGTCACCGGGGCCGAGACGTCCTGGTAGCTCTGCCAGTCGCCGGTGTTGGGCACCTGGATGGTCGCGACCGTCGGACCGTCGGGTGCGCCCTGGCGCACCTGCCAGACCGCCCCCGCGTTGGGCGAGGCCACCCGCATGGAGATCTCGGTGATGTTGGTCAGGTTCATCACGTCCCACGCGATCCAGTCACCCGGGTCGACGTAGCTGACGTTCTGGCCGCCACCGGCACTGTCACCGGTCTCCTCGGTCGTCACGCCGGGGTCGCCGGTCGTGCCCGAGCCGACGCGCCCGGTGGTGTCGAAGAACTCCGCCTCCTTGCGCTTGGTGTGGACGACGATGGTGTCGCGTCCCTCGAGGCTCGACGCGCCCGGAGCGCCCTTGTCGGTGTAGCTGGCCGTGATCGTGCCGAAGATGTTGGCGCCGACATGGCCCTCGTCACCGGGGAGCGGGATCACGCCCTCACAGCCGTGGTACTGCTCGTAGCCGTGGTTGTGCTCGTCGTGGCCCAGGGCGGGCTGGACGACCACGTCGTCGCAGTCGATCTCGCCGTCCTCCGGGTCGGTGACGACGACCTTGTAGCGCATCGTGTCGCCGAACTCGAAGAAGCCGCCGTCGCGGGGCAGCTGCAGCTCGACCTGCGGCGCGGTGTTGCCGACCACGATGTCGAGGTTGGACACGGCGGTGCGGCCCTCCGGGTCGGTCACCGTCAGCCGGGCGGTGTAGTCGCCGACCTCGGTGTAGACGTGGCTTCCCGTCGCCTGCGTGCTGTCGGTCGTGCCGTCGCCGTCGAAGTCCCACTCGTAGGTGATCGGCGAGCCCTCGGGGTCGGACGACTCGGAGCCGTCGAACTGCACGGTGAGCGGCGCGGGCCCGGACGTCTTGTCCGCGACGGCCTTGGCGATCGGCGCCTGGTTGCCCTCGACGTAGTCGATCCGGTAGATGCCGGAGTCGGTGTTGTTGCCGTTGAACCCGCTGCCCCACTCGATCATGTAGAGCGCGCCGTCCGGCCCGAACTGCAGCGCGTGCGGCCGGGTCATCGGCAGGTCGGGGAGGAACCGGCTGACGTCGGTGTACGCCGTGTGCGCCTGGTTGAGCTGCACGGTGAACAGCCGGCTGTTGTTCCAGTCCGCCCAGATCGCCTTGCCGTCGAAGTAGCCCGGCCACTTGCGGTCCGACACCAGGTCGGGGTCGTAGTCGTAGGTGCCCGAGGTCATCGGGGCACCGCTGGCGCCGATCTCCGGAACGCCGGTGAGGCTGGCGTTGTTGCTCTGCCACATGGTGGCCGGCTTGGCCGGCGGCAGGTTGGTGAGTCCGGTGTTGTTCGGCGAGTTGTTGACCAGCGCCGCGCAGTCGAACGCCGCGCCCGAGGTGCTGGTCGCGAAGTCGTAGTCGTTGTACGGCGTGTTGTTGCCGACGCAGTACGGCCAGCCGTAGTTGCCCGGCTCGGCCAGCACATTCCACTCGACCCGGCCGTTCGGGCCGCGGGTCGCGCTCACCGAACCGGCGTCAGGGCCGTAGTCGGCGACGAGCAGCTTGTTGGTCTGCTCGTCCAGACCGATCCGGAACGGGTTGCGGAAGCCCATCGCGTAGATCTCGGGCCGCGTCTGCGCGGTCCCGGCCGGGAACAGGTTGCCCGTCGGGACGTCGTACCCGCCGGCGTTCTTCGGCTTGATCCGCAGCACCTTGCCCGAGAGGCTGTTGGTGTTGCCCGCGGTGCGCTGCGCGTCCCAGGCCGAACGACCGGCGCGCTCGTCGATCGGGTTGTAGCCGCTCGAGTCGAACGGGTTGGTGTTGTCACCGGTCGCGATGTAGAGGTTGCCGTCGTGGTCGAACTCGATCGCGCCACCCGCGTGGCAGCACTGGTCGCGCTGCGTCGGGATGTCGATGATCACCGTCTCGTTGGCGGTGTCGAGCACGTTGCCGTCGAGGGTGAACCGCCCGACGCGGTCGCGCGGTGTCGCGCCCTGCGGCGAGTAGTAGAGGTAGACCCAGTGGTTGGTCTCGAAGTCCGGGTCGAGCGCGATGCCGAGCAGGCCGAACTCCTGGCCGGTGTAGACGTTGACGTGCCCGGCCGTCACCACGTTGCCGTTGGCGAGGATCAGCTTCACGTCGCCGTTGCGGTCGATGTAGGCGACGCGACCGTCGGGCGCGATCGCCAGCTCCATCGGGTTGGACGTGTTGTCGTCGAGGGTGACCTTCTGGAAGCTCGACTGGAGGGTCGCCTTGCAGTCGGCGTCCAGGACGCCGGCCGCGGTGCGGATGCCGCCGAGGATGTGGTCGAGGAACTGCGGGTCGGCGAAGGACTGGTCGGTGTGGCCCATGCCGGTGTACCAGGAGCGGCCACCGTCGTAGTCCTGGCACCAGCTGATCGGGTGCTCGACGCCCATGTTGCCGCCGGAGTAGGTGGTCTCGTCGAGCGAAGCGAGCACGTGCACGGCGCCGCGCGGGTTCGTGCGGTAGTTGTACCACTCGTCGGTGCGGTTCCAGGTCGGCGCCATGCCCTCGGTCGAGGGGTGCGCGGGATCCTCGACCTTGACGGTCGCGTTGGGCGTGCCCGGCGGGTGTCCCTGGAAGTAGGAGCCGACCAGCTGGCCGTACCAGGGCCAGTCGTACTCGGTGTCGGAGGCCGCGTGGATGCCCGCGTAGCCGCCCCCGCCCTGGATGTAGCGCTCGAAGGCGCCCTGCTGGGCCTCGTTGAGGACGTCACCGGTGGTCGACAGCCAGATCACGACGTCGTACTGCGCCAGGTTGGCGTCGGTGAACGCGCCCGCGTCCTCGGTGGCGTCGACGGTGAAGCCGTGGTCGACGCCCAGCTGCTGGATGGCGGTGATGCCCGTGCCGATGTTGCCGTGCCGGAACGCCGCGGTCTTGCTGAAGAGCAGGGCCTTGAACGGATCGGTGTCTCCATGGTCGTCGTGCGCCCGGGCCGGGGCGACGAACGTCATCGCGCTGACGGGCAGCGCGACGAGCGTGGCCAGCAGCGCCAGGAGCGCAAAGCGCACCCGGCCCCGTAGCCGCGTGATGACGGTGTGCATCACGTACTCCTTCGTGTTGGCGGTGCGCTCCACTGGGTCCGGGGCGGGTCCCCGGGCGTTCGGCCCTTGTTCCTAGCTGGTGCTGCAGGTCCCCCAGAGACTGCTCAGCGAACGCCGAGCAGGTGCTCCATGGCGAGCTGGTCGAGCGCCTCCATCGCGACGCTCCGCTCGGCCAGCGCGACGAGGTCGTAGTCGGCCGCGCGCAGGTCGGACAGCGACTCCCCCGACCCGAGCGTGGGCTGCGCGAGCTCGCCCACGCCGGCGGCGTCCATCGCGGCGGCGACCTCCGGGTCCGCGCGGAAGGCCTGGACCTTCTCCCGCAGGATCAGGTAGTTGCGCATGCAGGTCCGCGCCGACTCCCACACGCCGTCCTCGGCCTCGGCCCGCGGCGGCTTGTAGTCGAAGTGGACGTAGCCGTCATAGCTGTTGCTGGTGCCGCTGCCCAGCAGCGTGTCGACGGTCCAGAAGGCCCCGCGCAGGTTGCCGGCGCCGAAGCGCAGGTCCTGGTCGAAGCGCGGGCCGTGCTGGCCGTTGAGGTCGACGTGGAAGAGCTTGTCGTGCCACAGCGCCTGCGCGATGCCCTGGGCGAAGTTGAGCCCGGCCATCTCCTCGTGGCCGACCTCCGGGTTGAGCCCGACCATCTCGGGGTGCTCCAGCTCGGAGATCAGCGCCAGCGCGTGCCCGATGGTCGGGAGGAGGATGTCGCCGCGGGGCTCGTTGGGCTTCGGCTCCAGCGCGAAGCGCATCGGGTAGCCGTTGTCGAGGGCGTACTGGCACAGGATGTCGAGCGCCTCGACCATGCGGTCCAGGGCCGCGCGCACGTCCTTGCTCGCGCCGTGCTCGGCGCCCTCGCGGCCGCCCCACAGCACGAAGGTCTCCGCGCCGAGGCTCGCCGCCAGGTCGACATTGCGGAGCACCTTCGCCAGGGCGTAGCGGCGGACCTCGCGGTTGTTGGCCGTCAGGCCGCCCTCCTTGAAGACAGGGGGGCTGAACAGGTTGGTGGTCACCATCTCCACGCGCAGGCCGGTGTCGGCGAGCGCCTTGCCGAAGCGCTCGAGGGTCTTGTCCCGGGTCGCGTCGTCGGGCACCAGGTCGTCGTCGTGGAAGGTGACCGCGGCCGCGCCGAGCTCGGCGAGCTTGTACGTCGACTCGACCGGGTCGAGCGGCTTGCGGCTCGCGGGACCGAAGACGTCGACTCCTTCCCAGCCGACGGTCCAGAGCCCGAACGAGAACTTGTCGTCGGGTCGGGGGAGGTAGTCAGTCACGGGGAATCTCCTGCCAGGTTCGGGTGTCGGCGCTGGTCTCGACCGCGGCCAGCACGCGCTGGACCCGCAGACCGTCGTCGAAGGTGGGATGGGGTGGGACGCCGTCCGCGATGCCGCGGACGAGGTCGACCACCTGGTGGGTGAAGGCGTGCTCGTAGCCGAGACCGTGCCCGGCCGGCCACCAGGCGGCGACGTAGGGATGACCGGGCTCGGTCACGAGGATCCGGCGGAAGCCCGCGGTGTCGTCGGACTCGGTCGCGTCGTGGAGCTCGAGGACGTTCATGTCCTCGAAGTCGAAGGCGAGCGAGCCGCGCGAGCCGTTGAGCTCGATCCGGATCGCGTTCTTGCGCCCGGTGGCGAAGCGGGTGGCCTCGAACGAGCCGACGGCTCCCGAGCCGAACCGGGCCAGGAACAGGGCCGCGTCGTCGACGGTGACCGGACCACGCTCCGTGCTCGCCGTACCGGACAGCCCGGCGTGCTCCGTGGCGAGCGGGCGCTCCTTGACGAAGGTCTCCATCAGTGCCGACACCTCGGTGATGGTGTCGCCGGTGAGGTACTGGGCGAGGTCGATGATGTGGGCGCCGATGTCGCCCAGCGCACCGGACCCGGCGCGCTCCTTCTGCAGGCGCCAGGACAGCGGCGCCTCGGGGTCGGCGATCCAGTCCTGCAGGTACTGGGCACGGACGTGGCGCACCTCGCCGATCCGCCCGTCGGCCACCAGCCGGCGCGCCAGCGCGATGGCCGGCACGCGGCGGTAGGTGAAGCCCACCATGGCCTGGACGCCACGTTCGGCGGCCGCCCGGGCCGCCGCCGCCATCTCCTCGGCCTCGGCGACCGAGTTGGCGAGCGGCTTCTCGCACAGCACGTGCTTGCCGGCGGCGAGCGCCGCGACGGCGATCTCCGCGTGGCTGTCACCCGGGGTGCAGATGTCGACGAGGTCGACGTCCGGGCGCTCGACCACGCGGCGCCAGTCGCTCTCGACCTGCGCCCAGCCGAGGCGGTCGGCCGCCTCCTGGGCCCGGCCCGGGTCGCGCCCGCACAGGACGTGCATCGACGGGGTGAGGGGCAGGTCGAAGAAGCGCGGCGCGGTGCGCCAGGCCTGGCTGTGGGCGGCCCCCATGAAGCTGTGGCCGATCATCGCGACCGCGAGCGTGCGGTCGCCGTCGATCGTCTGGGTCATGTGTCATCGGGCTTTCTGTTCGGCGCGAGGGCGCACTCCGCTCGCCCTCCTCCGGCCCGGTGGGCCGGAGGAGGGAGGTGGTGACGCTGCCCGCGGGGGAGCCGGAGGATCAGGACTCGAAGGCGGTACCGAGGTACAGGTCCACGTTGTCCTTGGTCACGACGGGCGCGAAGAGCTGGATGGTGCGCGGGACGCCGACCTCGACCAGGTCACCCATCGCCTTCTGCTGGACCAGGAGCCGCGCCAGCTTCACGCCGTCGGCGCCCTGGGTCGAGGGGTAGATGACGGTGGCCTTGAGGACGCCGTCGCCGGCCTCGATCGAGCGCATCGCGTTGGCGGAGCCGGCGCCGCCGACCATGAAGAACTCGTCGCGGCCGGCGTTGTCGATCGCCGCCAGTACGCCGATGCCCTGGTCGTCGTCGTGGTTCCAGATCGCGTCGATCTTGGGCGCGGCCTGCAGCAGGTTCGCCGCCGCCTCCTCGCCACCCTCGACCGTGAAGTCCGCCGCGACCCGGTTGTCGACGTCGAGGCCGCACTCGTCCAGGGCGTCCTTGAAGCCCTTGCTGCGGTCCTGGGTCAGCGGCAGCGAGTCGATGCCGGCGATCTCGGCCACGACGGCGTCGGGCTTGTCGCCCAGCTGCTCGCAGATGTACTGGCCCGCCGAGACGCCCATGCCGTAGTTGTCGCCGAGCACGGTGACCCGCGCCGCGTTCGGGTCGTCGAACTCGCGGTCGACGTTGATGACCGGGATCCCGGCCTCCATCGCCTTGAGCGCGATCGGGGTCATCGCGGCGCCGTCGAAGGGCAGCAGCACGATGGCGTCCACCTTGTCGTTGATGAACGTCTCGACCTGGCTGATCTGCAGGTTGACGTCGTTGGTGCCTTCGGCCACCCGCAGCTCGACGTCGTCGTACTGCTCGGCGACCTTGCGGGTGGACTCGGTGATCGAGGCCATCCAGCCGTGGTCGGCGGCCGGGGCGGAGAAGCCGATCACGACCTTCTCCCCGGACTCGTCGTTCGAGCCGGACTTGGCGTCGGACGTGCCGCCGCCGAGCTCCTTGTCGCCCGCGTCGGCGTCATTGCTGGTGCACGCGGAGAGCGCGAAGACGGTCAGCCCGACGGCGAGGCCGGACCCGATGCGCTTCGTGATGGGCCGCAGGGTCATGGAGGGTGCTCCTTGTACTCGGATGGTGAGGGGTGCGCCATCCCGGCATGGCGCGGCCTGCCCAGGTGGCTGGGTGGGCGCGAGCGGACGCGGGGGACGCCCGCTCGGGGAGAGTGGTGGAAGGGGGTGAGGGTGGGGGATGGGGGCTGGGTGCTGCTCGGTGGTGCTAGGTGTTGCTGTTCCGAGACGCCAGCCGCTGCTGGAGGAGCACGGCGGCGACGATCATGGCTCCCTTGAGCAGGGACTGCTCGGAGATGGAGCGGTTGTTGAGCGTGAACACATTCGTGAGGGTGGTGAAGATCAGCACGCCGAAGACCGTGCCGACGATGGTGCCGCGCCCACCGGACAGGAGGGTGCCGCCGATCACGACGGCCGCGATGGCGTCGAGCTCGTAGAGCGTGCCGTGGGTCGAGCTGCCCGTCGTGGTGCGGGCGACGATCATCAGCGCGGCCACGCCGCAGCACACGCCGAGCAGGACGTAGAGGTAGACGGTGTGCCGCTTGACGTTGATGCCGGCCAGCCGCGCGGCCTCGGGGTTGCCGCCGACGGCGAGCGTGCGTCGGCCGAAGGTGGTGCGGTTGAGCACGACCCAGCCGGCGATCGCCACCAGCACGAAGATGATGACCAGGAGCGGGATGCCCACGACCTCGGTCGCGAAGAAGCGGGTGAAGCCCGGGACGTTGACGATCTGGGTGCGCCGCTCGCTGATGATCTCGGCGAGCCCGCGCGCGCTGGCGAGCATGGCGAGCGTGGCGATGAACGGCACCACCCCGCCGTACGCGATCAGGAGTCCGTTGACCAGTCCGCAGGCGCCGCCGACCAGCAGCGCGGTGCCGACCATCACGATCCAGTGGGTGTCGTTCGCGAGGTTCTGGGTCGCGAGGGTCGTGCACCACACCGAGGAGAGGGCGAGGATCGCGCCGACCGACAGGTCGATGCCGCCTCCGGTGATCACGAAGGTCATGCCGATGCTGACGACGCCGACGACCGAGGCCAGGCGCAGGATGGTCAGCAGGTTGTCGCTGGTGACGAAGCGGTCTCCGGCGGTGGCGACGCCTACGCCGCACAGCAGCGCGAGGGCGACCAGCAGGCCGAGATTCCTGCCCAGCCCGGCCGAGCGCAGGCTGCCGGCGATCCTGCTGCCCACGGGGGTGGTCTCGTCGGCGTGCCCGCCCCCCGCGTTCGGGGCATCGGGGGCCGCGGTCCGCGGACCCGCCACCTCGATCTGCCTCTCCGTCATGCGACTCTTCCTTCCATGACCAGGTCCAGGACCTGGGACTCATCGATCTGGTCCGCCGCCGCCTCGTGGACGACGGCTCCTTCCCTGACGACGAGGACCCGGTCCGCGAGCCCGAGCACCTCCTCGACCTCGCTCGAGACCACGACCACCGCGACTCCGGAGTCGGCCAACGAGCGGATCAGCTGGTAGATCTCGGCACGGGCCCCGACGTCGACGCCCCGGGTCGGCTCGTCGAGCAGCAGCACGCGGCAGCCGCGCAGCAGCCACCGGGCGAGCACGACCTTCTGCTGGTTGCCGCCCGAGAGCATCCGCACCGGCCGGGTCACCCCCGGCGGCCGTACGTCGAGGGAGCGGGTGAGCTCGGCGGCCCGGCGGCGCTCCTCGGCGCCGTTGAGGAAGCCGGCCCGGGCGAACGCGCCCATCGACGAGACGGTGATGTTGTCGGCCACCGGGTGGTCGAGGAGCAGCGCCTGGCTCTTGCGCTCCTCCGGGCACAGCCCGACTCCGGCGCGCACCGCGGCGGTGACCGAGCCCCGGCGCAGCGCCCTGCCGTCGACGCTGACCCGGCCGGCGCTGGCCTTGCGGGCGCCGTAGATCGACTCCAGGATCTCGGAGCGACCGGAGCCGACCAGGCCGGTGAGGCCGACGATCTCGCCGGCGTGCACGGTCAGGTCCACGTCGCGGAAGTGGCCGTGGAGGCTGAGCCCGGACACCTCCAGGACCACGTCGGCCCGCTCCGGACCGTGCTCCGGTCGGGGCGGGAAGACGTACTCGATCGCCCGGCCGGTCATCAGCTGGATCAGCTGCTGGGTCGGCGTCTCGTCGACGGGCAGGCCCGTGGCGACGGTGCTCCCGTCCTTGAGGACGGTGATCCGGTCGCCGATCTCACGGATCTCCTCCAACCGGTGGGAGATGTAGACGACGGCGACTCCGGACTCGGTGAGGCCGCGGATGACGCGGAACAGGTTGGCGACCTCCTCGGCGTCGAGCACCGCGGAGGGCTCGTCGAGGATCAGCAGCCGGGTGTCGTGGGAGAGCGCGCGCGCCATGCTGACGATCTGCTGGCCCGCCGGCGAGAGGCTGCCGACCGTGCGGGTGGGCGAGATCTCGGGGTGCCCGAGCCGGGCGAGCAGGCCGCGGGCGATCCGGTTGGCCCGGCGGCGCTGGGTGAACCCGGCGCGCGACTTCTCGTGGCCGAGCAGGATGTTCTCCGCCACGCTGAGGTCGGGCACCAGGTCGAGCTCCTGGTAGATCGTGGAGATGCCCGCGCGGATCGCCGCGATCGGGTGGGTGAGCCGGACCTCCTGGCCGTCCCAGTGGATGGTGCCCGCGTCGGGCTGGTACGAGGCGGCGAGCACCTTGATCAGGGTCGACTTGCCGGCGCCGTTCTGGCCCAGCAGGCAGTGCACCTCGCCGGCCCGGACGTCGAGGTCGACGCCGCCGAGGGCGCGGACGCCGGGGAACTCCTTGACGATGCCGCGCATCTCGAGCAGCGGCCGGTCCGTGGCGCCGGGCGCGGGCGTCGGGTCGGTCATGACAGGGCTCCTGAGGTTCGAGGGACCTCGCCGCGCACCGGGGCGAGGGTGGGGTCGTCGAGGACGGCGTGGGTGGCTCGCAGCGCGCCACCGCGGACGGCGGCGGAGAACCCGAGCGTGGACAGCTCGACCCGGCAGCCGCCCGAGTCGGGGGCGAAGACCTGCCGGCCGAGGTCCTCGCTGAGCCGGGCGCCGAACCAGCGGCCGAGCACGGCGAAGTAGCCGCCGAGCACCAGCACCTCGGGGTTGAAGATGTTGACCAGGCTGCCGCACCCGGCGGCGAGCCAGCCGCACACCTCGTCGATAGCGGACAGGGTGCGGTCGTCCCCGGCCTCGGCCCGGGCGCGCAGGTCCTCGAGGCGCTGCACCACGTCGACGGACGGGTCCCGCACCGGGTCGTCGCTGTCGGCGGCCAGGCCGAGCAGGGCGTTGAGCCCGACCACGGTCTCCCAGCAGCCGACCCGTCCGCACCGGCACGGCTGTCCGGCGCGGTCCACCTGCAGGTGGCCGATCTCGCCGGCGAAGCCACGCAGTCCGCGCAGC
Organism: Nocardioides nitrophenolicus; assembly: GCF_016907515.1. Lineage (NCBI taxonomy): Bacteria > Bacillati > Actinomycetota > Actinomycetes > Propionibacteriales > Nocardioidaceae > Nocardioides > Nocardioides nitrophenolicus. Next base: position 3,634,843 of record NZ_JAFBBY010000001.1, on the reverse strand, counting down.
AGCCGCCCGCCGCTCACGATCCCGCCACCGACACCGGCGGCACCGGTGAGCAGGAGCAGCTCCTGGGCACCGTCGGGCCCACGGACGTCGAGCTCGGCGAGCGCCGCCAGGTTGGCCTCGTTGTCGAGGAGGATCGGGAACTCGGGATGGCCGAGCAGCTCCCGCATCGGCTCGGTGACCGGCGTCTCCTGCCAGCCGAGGTTGGGGGCGTCGTACACGATGCCGGTGGCGGGCTCGACGATGCCGGGGACGGCGAGGGTGAGCCCGACCGGGCTGGCCCCGCCCTCGACGAGCGGGTCGAGCAGCGCCTTGGTGACCGCGCCCATCCGCTGCAGCAGCTCGCCGGGCGCCATGTTGGCCGTGTCGAGCGGCACCCGGCTCTCGGCGACCGCCTCGCCGCGCAGGCTCATGGCGAGCACCGAGACGTAGTCGATGTTGACCTCGACCCCGAGCGCGACGTAGGTGGTGGCGTCGAGCTGGACCGCCCGACCGGGGCGTCCGACGGCGCCGCGCTCGGTGTCGCCCTCGGTCACCAGGCCCCGGTCCACGAGCTCGGCCACCAGGCTGGAGACGGTGGCCTTGTTCAGGCCGGTCTCGGCGGCGACCCGGGCCCGCGACCGCGCGCCGTGGAGGCGCAGGTGGTTCATCACGACGGCCAGGTTGTGCCGCCGGACGGCGACCTGATCGGCCGTGAGGGCGCCTCTCAGGCTGCTGGTCGTTCGCTCCACCGGGACTCCTCGTCGCTCTCGGGCGACCTGTGGTTGTGACTCGCGTCACTGGCTAGTACGTTGGGCCAACAAACTAAGTCCCCCTTCGAAGTGATGTCAACCACACATTTCAAGAAGGTTTCCTTCAGCGGAGAGCCCACGTGACCCTCGTCCTCGGCATCGACTCGTCCACCCAATCCACCAAGGCCCTCCTGGTCGACGCGACCGACGGCACCGTCGTCGAGCGCCGCCAGGTCCCCCATCCGCCGGGCACCGAGGTCGATCCGCGCGCCTGGCTGGCGGCGGTCGACGACGCCACGGCGGACCTGCTCCCCCGCGCCGCCGCGGTCGCCGTCGGCGGTCAGCAGCACGGGATGGTGGCCCTCGACGCGGACGGCGCGCCGGTGCGCGACGCGCTGCTGTGGAATGACGTCCGCTCGGCCGGCAGCGCCGCCGACCTGGTCGCGGAGTGGGGCGGGCCGCAGGCTTGCGCCGACCTGGTCGGCAGCACCCTGGTCAGCTCGTTCACCGCCGCCAAGCTGCGCTGGACCCGGGACCACGAGCCCGCCGCGGCCCGCCGGGTCAGCTCGGTGCTGCTCCCCCACGACTACGTCTCGCGCCACCTCTCCGCACCCGGTACGCCGGCGTTCACCGACCGCGGCGACGCCTCCGGCACCGGCTACTTCTCCCCGCGCGAGGACCGCTGGCTCCCCGAGCTCGCGGCCTCCGCGCTCGGCCACGAGCCGGCCCTCCCCCGCCTGGTCCCGCCAGGGCTCCCGGGCGCCGAGACCACGGCCGGCGCGGTGGTGGGCGCGGGCACCGGCGACAACATGGCCGCGGCGCTGGGCATGCAGCTCACCCCCGGCGACGTGCTGCTCTCGGTCGGCACGTCCGGGGTCGCCTCGATGGTGAGCGCCTCGCCGACCGCCGACGGCAGTGGCGCGGTGACCGGCTTCTGCGACGCCACCGGACGCTTCCTGCCGATGACGGCCACCCTCAACGCCGCCCAGATCCTCGACCTCCAGTGCCGCTGGCTCGGCGTCGACCACGACACCCTGTCGGCGCTCGCCCTGGAGTCGCCCAGCGGCGCCCAGGGCGTCAGCCTGCTGCCCTACTACGGCGGCGAGCGGACCCCCAACCGGCCCGAGGCGGTCGGCACCTGGACCGGCCTGCGCACCCACACGACCCGGGCCGACCTCGCCCGCGCCGCGTTCGAGAGCCTCGCCTGCTCCCTGACCGAGGCGGTCGGGCAGATCACCGGCCGCCTGGAGGGCGAGCCCGCCCGAGTGCTGCTCGTCGGTGGCGCGGCCCGCAGCGAGGCGCTGCGGGTGATCCTGGCCGGCGTCCTCGGCCGGCCCGTGCTGGTCGCCGAGCCGGCCGAGTACGTCGCGATCGGCGCCGCCCGCCAGGCCGCCTGGACCCTCGCCGGCGCCACCGAGCCGCCCCCGTGGCCGGCCCCGCGGGCGAGCGAGGTGGTCGCCCCGGCGACGCCCGAGGTGCTCGAGCGGTACGCCCTGCTCCGGGAGCGGACCCGGGACTGGGAGCCCGGCGCGCACGGCCGTGCGGACTGACCCGGACGCCGCGCCGGCCCGCTCGGCGGGGCGGAGCAGCACGCCCACGCTGCTGCGCTCGGTGCGCACCGGCCGCGGGCTCCGTGCGGCGGACCTGGCCGCCGAGATCGGCGTCCACCCGATGTCGATCCTGCGCTGGGAGCGCCGCGAGCGGCTCCCCGGCCCGGCCCACATCCACGCGCTGGCGCGGGTGCTGGACCTCGACCCGACCCGGGTCGCGGACTTCTTCGACGACGCCCGCGCCGCTCCCCCACCGCCGGCGGCCCCCGGCTACCGCGGCTGCGCGCTGCGGCCGCTGCGCTGGTCGGCCGGCGTCTCGGCCGCCGCCGTGGCCCGCCGGGCCGGCGTACCCGTCGCGACGGTCTACAACTGGGAAGGCGGCCGCGCGCGGATCCCGGCGCACCGGATCCCGCCCATCGCCGAGCTGCTCGGCGTCCCCCACGACGACCTGGTCTCGGCGTTGGCGACCCCGACCCCGATCGCCTCCCGGCCCGCCGCGCCCGCCGGTCCGCTGCGCCGGCTGCGGCACGGCAGCCGGCTCAGCCAGTCGCGGGCCGCCCGGCTGGCGGGCGTCGACCGGCGCTCGCTCGGCAGCTGGGAGCGCGGGGAGGCCCGCCCCTCGCTCGCCGCGGTACGCCGGCTGGCCCGGGCCTATGGCGTACCCGTCGCCACGGTCGCGCGGGCCGCCGGGATCGAGCCACCGCCTCTGCTCGACCACCGCCGGTGGCGCCCGGGAGATCTGCCCCGGGTGCTGCGCACGCTGCGCGCCTGGGCCGGGCTCACCCAGGCGGAGGTGGCGCGGCGGTGCGGCTGCAGCAGCGCCGCGGTGCGCACCTGGGAGTCCGGCCGGACCACCCCGAGCGCCCGGCTCACGCAGCGCCTGGAGCAGACCTTCGGCCTGCGCGCCGGCGCGCTCGACGAGATCCGCTGACGCTCCGCCACCCACCTCGGGGTCGGGGCCAGTGGTCCGCGCGCATCTGACGAATGGGCTGTGAATTCGCCGAATTCACAGCCCATTCGTCAGATGCGACGCCCAGACGGAACCCTCAGGCGTCGGCGCCCACGTGCGTGATCAGGTCGGCGAGGCGGTTGGAGTAGCCCCACTCGTTGTCGTACCACCCCGCGACCTTGACCTGGTTGCCGATCACCTTGGTCAACGGCGCGTCGAACACGCACGACGCCGGGTTCGTCACGATGTCCGACGACACGATCGGATCGGTCGAGTACACCAGGAACCGGCCATCGGCAGCCGCCTTCACGATCGCGTTGACCTCCTCCACACTCGTCTCCCGCGACGCCTCGAACGACAGGTCGGTCAACGACCCCGTCGGCGTCGGCACCCGCAACGCATAGCCGTCCAGACGACCCTTCAGCTCCGGCAACACCAACCCGATCGCCTTCGCCGCCCCCGTCGAGGTCGGGATGATGTTCAGCGCCGCCGCCCGCGCCCGCCGCAGGTCCTTGTGAATGTTGTCCTGCAGGTTCTGGTCCGCGGTGTAGGCATGCACCGTGGTCATCAGCCCCTTCACGATGCCCAGCCCGTCGTTGAGCGCCTTGGCCATCGGCCCCAGACAGTTCGTCGTGCACGAGGCATTCGAGATCACCGTGTGCGCCGCCGGGTCGTAGACCTCGTGGTTGACCCCCATCACGATCGTCACGTCCTCGTTCGACGCCGGCGCAGAGATGATCACCTTCTTCGCCCCACCGCCATCGACGTGCGCACGGGCCTTGGTCGCATCGGTGAAGAAGCCGGTCGACTCCACCACCACGTCCACCCCCAGGTCGCCCCACCGCAGCGCCGCGGGATCGCGCTCCGCGGACACCTTGATCTCCGTCCCGCCGACCACGATCGCGCCCTCGGTCGCGCCCACCTCGGCGTCGAGCGGACCCAGGATCGAGTCGTACTTCAGCAGGTGCGCCAGGGTGGCGGTGTCGGTGAGGTCGTTGACCCCCACGATCTCGATGTCGGCGCCGCTCGCGCGCACCGCCCGGAAGAAGTTGCGACCGATCCGGCCGAACCCGTTGATGCCTACGCGAACAGTCACGGCTCTCCTTGGGGTTACTTATGCTTTCCAGATGCAAAAGTAGGGGATGTCTACGGCATTAGCAATGACCGCAACCGGCCAGGCGGCCGGCCGGGAACCGCCTCACCCGACGGCGCGGGCCGCGTCACGTGCCGCCGCCGGGCTCGGCGCGGCGAGCGCCGCCCGCGCCATCTCCTGGCACTGCGCCAGGGTGACCGTGCCGAGGCGAGCTCCGACGGCACGCACCGCCGCGACCGCCATCGACAGCGAGGTGACGCCGAGGCCGACCAGGACGCAGGCCAGCAGCGGGTCGGCCGCCGCCTCCCCGCAGACCCCGACCGGCTTGCCGACCCGCTGCCCGGCCGCCGCCGTGAGCGCGACCAGGTGCAGCACGGCCGGCTGCCAGGGGTCGGTGAGATGGGCCAGGTCGGTGCACATCCGGTCGGCGGCCATCGTGTACTGGGTGAGGTCGTTCGTCCCGATCGAGAGGAAGTCCACCTCGGCGAGCATCCGGTCAGCGAGGAGGGCCGCGCTCGGCACCTCCACCATCACGCCGGCCCGCAGTCCGCGCGAGCGGACGGCGGCGGCGAAGTCGCGCGCCTCGTCGACCGTCGCGACCATCGGGGCCATGACCCAGGTCGGCGTACCCGCCCGCCGGGCCGCGTCGGCGATCGCGTCGAGCTGGCGCTCGAGCAGGCCGTGGTCGGTGAACGACAGCCGCAGGCCGCGCACCCCGAGCGCGGGGTTCTCCTCGTCGGGATGGGCCGCGAAGGCGATCGGCTTGTCGGAGCCGGCGTCGAGCGTGCGGACCACCACATGCCGCTCGCCCCACGGATCGCCGGCGGCGAAGGGCGCGAGCACGTCGGCGTAGATCGCCGCCTGCTCCGCGACGCTCGGCTCGCTGGTGCGGTCGAGGAAGCCGAGCTCAGTGCGGAACAGGCCCACGCCCTGCACCGGGCCCGCGGCGGCCGCCGCGGCCGAGGCCGGGTCGGCGACATTGGCGAGCAGGGACACCGGGTGGCCGTCCGACGTACGGCCCGGCCCCTCCCACGCCGCGAGGTCGGCGCGCGCCGCGACATCCCGGGCGACCCGGCTCTCGGCCGCCACGGGGTCCGGGTCGAGCTCGATCACCCCGGTGCCGCCGTCGACCAGCAGCCGGCGCCCGGCGGCCGCCGCCACGATGCCGGCGGCCCCCACGACACAGGGGATCGCGAGCTGGCGGGCGATGATCGCGGTGTGGCTGGTCGGCCCGCCACGCTCGGTGACCAGGGCGATCACCGTGCGCGGGTCGAGCCCCGCGGTGTCGGCCGGCGCCAGGTCGGAGGCGACCAGCACGGTCGGCGTCGCCGGCAGGCTCACCCCCGGCTCGGGTACGCCGACCAGGCGGGCGACGATCCGGCCGCGGATGTCGCGCAGGTCGGTCACCCGCTCGGCCATCAGGCCGCCCATCCCGGTGAACACGGTGACGAACTGCTCGACCGCATGGTCGACCGCGGTCAGCAGCGGCTGCCCGGCCCGCAGGTTCTTGCGCACGGCCGCTCGCAGGCCCCGGTCGGTCGCGAGCCCGGCGCTGGCGGTCAGCACGCCCGCGGTCGCCCCGTCGGCGGCCGCCGCCTTCGCCCGGAAGCCGTCCGCGACGGCGGCGACCGCCGCGTCGTACGCCGCGAGCGCGGCCTCGTCGTCGGCGTGGGCGCCGTCGCCGTAGCGCTCGATCGCTTCGTCCGGCACGCCCGTGGCGACGACGAGAGCCGGCGCCCAGGCCAGTCCGGGGACGACGGGAGTGCCGCTCAAGGTGGTGACCATGGTCACACGCTAGACCGGTCACCTCTTGACATGCAACACAAACGGGCATAGAACAACACAAACACAGATTTGTGAGGACGGTCACACCGCATGTACGCCGAAGAGCGCCACCAGGCCATCGCTCGCCGAGTGGCGACCGAGGGCCGGCTGTCCGTGGCCCAGATCGCCGAGCAGTTCGCCATCACGACCGAGACCGCGCGTCGCGACCTCACCGCACTCGAGGCGCTCGGCCTGGTCCGGCGGGTCCACGGCGGCGCCGTCCCCGGGGCCGCGCTGACCACGCTCGAGCTGGCCCTGAGCGAGCGCGACTCCGCGAACATCGAGGCCAAGACGGCGATCGCCCGGGCCGCGGCGGCCCAGCTGCCACCCGAGGGCGCCTCGGTCCTGCTCGACGCGGGCTCGACCACGGCTCGCCTCGCCGACGCCCTGCCCAGCCACCTGCGGCTGGTCGTCTACACCCACGCCGTCTCTATCGCCGCCCGGCTGGCGGCCAACCCGGCCGTCGAGCTGCACCTGCTCCCCGGCCGGGTCCGCCCCGAGACCCAGGCCGCCGTCGGCGCGGCCACGGTCGCGGCGGTCGGCGCGCTGCGCGTCGACGTCGCCTACGTCGGCGCGAACGGGATCTCCCCGCGCCACGGCCTGTCCACCCCCGACAGCGAGGAGGCGGCCACCAAGCGCGCCTTCGTCGGCGCGGCCGAGCGCGTGGTGGCCCTGGTCGACTCCTCGAAGCTGGGCGTCGAGGCCACCGTCCGGTTCGCCGAGCTGAGCGAGGTCACCACCGTCGTGACCGACGCCGGCATCGGCGCCGACGCACGGCGTGAGCTCGAGGGCGCGGGCGTCGAGGTGGTGGTCGCGTGATCGTCACCGTCACCCTCAACCCCAGCGTCGACCGCACCATCGCCCTGCCCGGACCGCTGGCGCGCGGCGGCGTGCTCCGCGTCGCCGACGCGGTCGACGAGCCGGGCGGCAAGGGGATCAACATCTCGCGGGCGTGCGCGGCAGCGGGCCTGGCCACCCGGGCGGTGCTCCCCACGGCCGACGCATCCTTCCTGGGCGACCTGGCGGACCTCGGGATCGCCTGCGCCGCCGTCCCGGCACCCGGCCGGATGCGGGTCAACCTCACCCTCACCGAGCCCGACGGCACCACCACCAAGCTCAACGCCGCGGGCGCGCCACTGCCCGCCGACCTGCTCGCCGCGCTGGCGGAGCGGGTCCTCGACGAGAGCGGCGACTGGTTCGTGCTCGCCGGCTCGCTCCCGCCCGGCGTACCCGACGGCTGGTACGCCGAGCTCACCGCGCGGCTGCGCGGGCGCGGCCGCCGGGTGGCGGTCGACACCAGTGACGCGGCGCTCTCGGCCGTCGTCGCCGGCCTCGCCGCCGGCACCGCGCCGTCCCTGCTCAAGCCCAACGCCGACGAGCTGGCCGCCGTGGTGGGCGCGGCCCCCGGCTCTCTGGAGGGCGACCCCACGCTGGCCGCGGCCGCGGCCCGGACCCTGGTGGAGCGCGGCGCCGGGGCGGTGCTGGCCACCCTCGGCGCGGCCGGAGCCGTCCTCGTCGACGGCGAGGGGGCCTGGCACGCCACACCACCGCCCGTCCGGGTGGTCAGCACGGTCGGCGCCGGCGACAGCAGCCTGTTCGGCTATCTCGCCGCCGACCTGCGCGGCGCGAGCGGTCCCGAGCGCCTCGCCTCCGCCGTCGCCTACGGCAGCGCGGCCGCCGCGCTGCCCGGCTCCACCGTCCCCTCCCCCGCCGACGCCCGGGTCCACGAGATCCGGGTCCTCCCGCTCGACGTCCCGTCGAGCACCACCGCATCCGAAGGAGTGCCGTCATGGCAGAACTGATGACCAGCAGGCTGGTCGCCCTCGACGCCGACCTCGGGCGCGACAAGGACGACGTGATCGCCGCCCTCGCCTCGCTCGTCGTCGAGGCCGGACGAGCCGACGACGTCGAGCGGCTGCGCGCCGACCTGCGCGCGCGGGAGGCGAAGTCGGCGACCGGCATGAAGGACGGCATCGCCATCCCCCACTGCCGCTCCGCGGCGGTCAGCGAGCCGACCCTCGCCTTCGCCCGGCTCGCGCCGACGGTGGACTTCGGCGCCAAGGACGGTCCCGCGGACCTGGTCTTCCTGATCGCCGCGCCCGAAGGCGGCGGCAACGCCCACCTGCAGATCCTCGCCAAGCTCGCGCGCTCGCTGGTCAAGCCCGCCTTCACCGACGCGCTGCGCGCCGCGAGCGGGCCCGAGGAGGTGGTCGCGATCGTGCGCGAGGTGGTCGCCCCCGCTCCGGCCGCCGACCAGCCGGTCCCGGCCGCGCCGCCCGCCCCGGCCGGCCGCCTCGTCGCGGTCACCTCCTGCCCGACCGGGATCGCGCACACCTACATGGCCGCCGAGGCGCTCGAGGCCGCGGCGGCGCGCGCCGGGGTGGAGATCGCCGTCGAGACGCAGGGCTCGGCCGGGGCCAAGCCGCTGCCGCAGGCCACGATCGACGCCGCCGACGCGGTGATCTTCGCCGCGGACGTGGGCGTGCGCGACCGGGGCCGGTTCGCGGGCAAGCCACTGGTCGCCACCGGGGTCAAGCGCCCGATCGACGACGGCGACGCGGTCATCGCCGAGGCGCTGCGGGCCGCCTCCGACCCGGCCGCCGCCCGGGTCGAGCGATCCTCCGGATCCGCCGACGCGGGTACGACGACGGGGACCGGCCGGGGCGGCGAGATCCGCCGGGTGCTGATGACCGGCGTCTCCTACATGATCCCGTTCGTGGCGGCGGGCGGGCTGCTGATCGCGCTCGCCTTCCTGCTCGGCGGCTACGAGATCGCGCTCGGATCGACGTACGACGGCGAGTCGGTCAACACCGCGCAGCACATCGTGCTCAACAGCTCGCTGTTCCACCTGCCCGATCCGGCGGCCTACGACCTCGGGTCCGCGGAGCTGGTGCGCAGCCCGTTGCTGACCTACCTCGGCGCGCTGCTCATGGTGCTCGGCGGCGCCGCCTTCGGCTTCCTGGTGCCCGCGCTCGCGGGCTACATCGCCTACGCCATCGCGGACCGGCCCGGAATCGCGCCCGGCTTCGTGATGGGCGCCATCTCGGTGGTGGTCGGCGCCGGCTTCCTCGGCGGCATCGTCGGCGGCGTCCTCGCCGGCCTGGTCGCCCGGTGGGTGGCCGGTCGTCCCGTCCCGGTCTGGGCCCGCGGCCTGATGCCCGTCCTGGTCATCCCGCTCGTGGCGACCCTGGCGTCCGGCTTCGTGATGCTGGCGATCCTGGCCCAGCCGCTGAGCTCGCTGATGGACGCGATGAACGACGGCCTGGCCGACATGAGCGGCGGCTCCGCGATCATCCTCGGCGCGCTGCTCGGCATGATGATGGCCTTCGACATGGGCGGCCCCCTCAACAAGGTGGCCTACAGCTTCGCCACGGCCGGCCTGTCCGCGGCCGGCGCCGCCACCGACGCTCCGCAGCTGAAGATCATGGCCGCGGTGATGCTCGGCGGCATGGTCCCGCCGCTGGCCCTCGCGCTGGCCACCGTGGTCCGGCCCCGGCTGTTCACGACGCCCGAGCGTGAGAACGGCAAGGCCGCATGGGCGCTGGGAGCGTCGTTCATCACCGAGGGCGCCATCCCCTTCGCCGCCGCCGACCCGTTGCGCGTCATTCCCGCCATCGTGCTGGGCAGTGGCGTCACCGGCGGTCTCGCCGAGGCCTTCGACGTCAGCCTGCGCGCACCCCACGGCGGGATCTTCGTGCTCTTCGCCGTCGACGGCGTGGTCGGCTTCGTGATCGCCCTGGCCGCCGGCGTCCTCGTCGCCGCGGCCGCCGTCATCGCTTTGAAGTCCCTCGGCCGCACCGCGGCCGAGACGCCCGTCCCGGCACCCGCCGCCCTGTGAGAGGAAGCCCCATGCCCACCATCACCGTCACCGTCGGCTCCGCCATCGGCCTGCACGCCCGCCCGGCCCAGATCATCGCCGAGGCCGCCGCCGAGCTCGACTCCGAGGTGCTCATCGGCGTCCCAGGCGACGAGGCCGTGGACGCCAGCTCGGCCCTGCTGATCATGACCCTCGGCGCCGGCAACGGCGACACCGTCGAGGTGTCCGGCGAGGCGGAGGCCGACGTGGCCGCGATCGCCGCGCTCGTCGAGCAGGACCTGGACGCCGAGTAGGGCGCTGCTATCCCGCGCTCGCCCGCTCCCCGACCTGCTCGGCGTGATGGTGCACGATCAGCCACTCCTGCCCGTGCCTCTGCAGCACGTCGGTCACGCGGAAGGACGACTCTCCGTCGGCGGCCTCGGCGTGGAGCACGTACCTGATGACGGCGGTCTCCTGCCAGCGGTCGACCACCGGGTCACGCACCTCGACCACGGGAGGCGGACCCGCAGGCGCCACCGGGGCCGCGGGCTCCCCCGGCGCGGACGTACGACGGTCGCGCAAGGCGTCGAGCTCGGCGAGCCCGATCAGCCCGCCGGGCTGGTCGGACTCCCAGATCGTGACGTCGGGGTGCAGGTGGGCGTCGAAGCCCGCGCGGTCGCCGAGTCGTGCGTACATCGCCCGGGTGGCCCGGACGATCTCGCCGTCGGTCTCCCTGATCGCCGTGGTCACGCGTGGTTCTCCTTCGCCAACGTCTCGCGCAGCGGACCGAGCCCCATCGGGCCGAGTCCCAGCGCCGTCATGTGGAACTGCTTGAGGTCGAAGGCCGCTCCCGACGCCGCGGCCCGGGCGTCGCGGGCGGCGGTCCAGAGCCGGGCGCCGGCCTTGAACGCCAGCGCCTGGCCGGGCCAGCCGAGATAGCGCACGACCTCCCAGTGCGCGGTCGCCGGGTCGATCCCGGCCACGCGGGCGAGGAACTCGGTGGCGACCGCGGGGTCCCAGCGCTCGGCGGCGAGCAGCGGGTTGCCGGAGGGGACCGGGTAGCCGAGGTGCAGCCCGATGTCGATCACGATCCGGGCCGCGCGCCACAGCTGGGCCTGGTAGATGCCGAGGATCTCGGCGTCCTCGTGCACCAGGCCCCAGTCCATCGCGAGCTGCTCGGCGTAGTGCGCCCAGCCCTCGGCGTAGCCGTGCACCTGGCACAGGTAGCGCTGCCACGGGTGCAGCTCGCGCTGGCCCATGGTGACCGCGAACTGCAGGTGGTGGCCGGGCAGGCCCTCGTGGTGCACGGTGCTCACCTCGCGCCAGGTGGCGACGCGCTCGGTGCCCGGGGGCACCGACCACCAGACCCGACCGGGCCGGGTCAGCCCCGGGTCCGGGGGCGAGTAGTACATGACGCCGGAGCCGGCGGTGACCATCCGGGCCTCGACCCGGCGGGTGGCGGCGGGGATGTCGAAGAACTCGCCGTCCAGCCGCTCGCCGAGCTCGTCGAGACGGCCCTGCAGCCAGGCCACGAGCTCCGGGCCCGGGCGCACCGAGGCGCCGGGACGCGCGTCCAGGGCCAGCCGGGCGGCGGCCGGCTCGCGCTCGCCCGTGAGGCGGTGCCCGAGGGCCGTCGCGGCGGCGTGCAGCCGTGCGAGCTCGGACCAGCCGTAGTCGTAGAGCTCCGCGGGGTCGATCTCGGCGCCGAGGAAGGCGCCCGCGGTCACCTGGTACAGCTCGGCGCCGACCGCGTCGGTCGGGGTCGCGAGCGGGGCCAGCTCGGTGCGCAGCAGGCGCACCAGCCCGTCGGCCGCGGCCGATACCCGGTCCGCCCGCTCCCCCAGCTCGCGGTGCAGCGCCGGGTCGCCGACGTGCCGGGCGGCCAGCGCCCGGTAGAAGTCGGTGCCCGCCGGGTCGATCCAGGAGGCCACCTGGTCGGCGACCGTGCTCACCTGGCGTACGGCGGCCCGCCCGCCGGTCCGGGCGGAGCGGAGCAGGGTCCGGCCGTAGTCGGCGTACCCCTGCGCGGCGGCCGCCAGGTGGGTGGAGATGCGCACCCAGTCCTGCTCGGAGTGGTCGGGCAGGTCGTCGAAGACCTCACGCAGCCGGTGCACCGGCGTCGCCAGGGGTGCCAGCAGGGTGGTGGTGAACCCGGCGTCGTAGAGCGCGATCTCGGAGTCGAGGCGTTCGGCGAGCGCCCGGCCCAGGGCGTCGTCCGGCTCGGGGCCGAGGGCGGTCCGGCCGGCGCGGTCGGCCGCGTCTCGGGCCGCGAAGCCGTCCCAGGTCAGGTCGGGGAGGAGCAGGTCGACGTCGTCGCCCCGCGCCTGCGCCGCGGCGGGATCGACCTCGGCGCGTGCGTCCAAATAGGCGTCGGCGGCGGCCCAGGAGCTGGACCCGCTCATCCGGCGGCGCCCGCCGTCAACGCCCGCAGCGCCGGCAGCACCTCGGTGCCGAGCAGCCGGATGCCGCCCAGCCCGGTCAGTCCGTGCGGGGTGCCGAACTCGACCCGGGTCGCCCCGGCCGCGACCAGCGCGGCGGCGTGCTCGGCGACCTCACCCGGCGTCCCGCAGAGGCTGAACAGGTCGAGGACGTCGTCGGGGATCAGCCGGCCGGCCGCGTCGTGGTCGCCCTCGGCCAGATGGCCGCGCAGCCGGTCCAGCAGCTCGGGGTCGACGGTCACGGTGCGGTCGAAGCCCGCGACCACGTCGAGGTACATCGCGACCTCCGCACGTCCCAGCCGGCGGGCGAGCTCGCGGTCGTGGTCGACCACGGTCACGGCGCCGGCCACGACGCCGACGGCGTCGGCGGGACGCCCGGCGGCGGTGGCCGCCGGCGCCAGCCAGGACGCCATCAGGCCCACCATCGCCGGGTTGGCGCAGCCGCCGAGCTTGACCTCGTCGGCGTACCGGCCCGCGATGGTGGCGCCGCGCGGACCCCAGACACCGAGCAGCAACGGCGGCGGACGCTCGGGCAGCCGGTAGCGCAGCCGGAAGCCGGGCTCGATCCGGAAGTGCTCGCCCGCGAAGCCGGAGTCGTCGCCGGCGAGCAGCAGCCGCACCACCTCGATCGCCTCGGCCATCGCCGCCATCGAGGACGGCGCCGCCAGGCCGATCTGGCCCAGCCAGGCGCCACGGGTCAGCCCCCAGTACGCACGGCCGGCCGACGCCTCGTCGAGCACCGCGACCTGTCCGGCGATCTCCACCGGGTGCAGCAGGGTGCTGTTCAGGCAGGCGGTGCCGAGGGTGAGCCGGTCGGTGACCCGCGCCGCGGCGAGCAGCGACGGCAGCGGCGGCTGGAAGCCGAGGTCGGCGAAGACGCTCACGCCGTCGAAGCCGAGCCCTTCCGCGACCCGGGCGATCTCCTCGTACTCCTCCGGCGACTTGTCGGTCTGGATGCCCAGGCTGAACCGGGCCCCCGGCGAACCGGTCGTCATGTCGGTGCTCCCATCGATGCGATCTCCTCGGCCCGCCAGCAGGCCACGACGCTGTCCACGGCCGGCCGGAGCACCGGCTCCGTGCGGCACTGGTCGGTGCTGTGGACGCAGCGCGGGCTGAACCGGCAGCCGGCGGGGATGTTCGCGCCGTCGGGCACCTCGCCCATCAGCGCGAAGGGCAGGCTCGGCTCGGCCGAGATCTGCGGGATGGCGCGGACCAGCGCCTGCGTGTAGGGGTGGCGCGGCTGCGCCATCAGCTGCCGGGTCGGCCCGGTCTCCACGATCCGGCCGAGGTACATGACCGCCGTACGGTCGGCGATCTCGTGGACCAGGGCCAGGTCGTGGGAGATGAACAGCAGGCCGACGTCCAGGTCCCGCACCAGCGACAGCAGCAGCGAGACCACCTGGGCCTGCGCCGAGGCGTCGAGCGCGGTCACCGGCTCGTCGGCGATGATCAGCCGCGGCTCCGCCGCCAGCGCCCGGGCGATCGCCAGGCGCTGGCGTTGGCCGCCCGAGAACTGGTGGGGGAAGCGCCGGGCCGCGTCCGGCGACATGCCGACCCGGGACAGCAGGTCGGCCACGCGCTCCGCACGCTGCGCTCCGGTCACCGCCGACGGGATCCCGTCGAGGATCTGCGAGCCGACGGTACGCCGCGGGTTCAGCGAGCCGTACGGATCCTGGAAGACCATCTGCAGGCGGGTCTGGCTCTCCGCGCGCCGCCGCCAGCGCACCGGCTGCACCGGCTCGCCGTCGAAGCGCACCGTGCCGCCGCTCGGCACGGCCAGGCCGGCCGCGGCGCGGGCCAGTGACGACTTGCCGCACCCGGACTCGCCGACCAGGCCGAGCACCTCGCCGGCGGCGACCTGCAGGTCCACGCCCTCCACCGCGCGCACGGTGCCCCGCGACGGCGAGCGGAACTCGACCGACAGGTCGGCCACGTCGAGCAGGCTCACGGCGCCTCCTTCCTCACGTGCCATCTCAGGCCCCCGACTCGACCAGGCTCGGCGCCACGGGACAGGCCAGCTCCCGGGTGGCCGAGGTCGCCACCACGGGCGGCAGCGCGGTGTCGCACTCAGGGGTGCTGAAGCCGCAGCGCGGGGCGAACGGACAGCCGGGCGGGAACTGGCCGGGGACGACCGGCGAGCCGGGGATGGCCTTCAGCGTGCGGCCGCCGGCCAGGCCGTGCGGGCGCGCCGCGAGCAGGGCGGCGGTGTAAGGGTGCTCCGGCGCGGTCAGCATCTCGGCGGTCGGGCCGCTCTCCATCACCCGGCCGGCGTAGAACAGGTAGGACCGCCGGGTCAGCGAGGCGAGGACGCCGAGGTCGTGGGTGATGAACAGGACCGAGAGGTCGCCCTCGGCCCGCAGCTCGTCGAGCAGGGCGAGGATGCCGGCCTGGACCGTCACGTCCAGCGCGGTCGTCGGCTCGTCGGCGATCAGCAGCCGGGGCCGGCAGGCCAGCGCGACCGCGATCGCGATCCGCTGCCGCATGCCACCGGAGAACTGGTGCGGATAGGCCTTGAGCACCCGCTCCGCCTGGGGGATCCGGACCCGGTCCAGCAGCTCGACGGCCCGCTTGCGCGCCGCCGCCCGGTCCAGGCCGAGGCCCTGTCGCATGTGCTCGGTGAGCTGGGTGCCGATGGTCAGCATCGGGTGCAGGGCGGCGCTGGAGTCCTGGAAGACCATGGCGATCTCCGAGCCGCGCACCTGCCGCCACGACCTGTCGTCGAGGCCGACCAGCTCGCGCTCGCCGAACCGGATCGAGCCCTCCACGACCGCGCCCGGCGGCAGCAGGTTGAGCAGCGTCGACGCGGTCAGGCTCTTGCCGGACCCGCTCTCGCCGGCGACGCCGACGATCTCGCCGGCGTCGACGCGCAGGTCGACGCCGCGGATCACGTCGACCGGCCCGGCCGGGCCGGGCAGGGTCACCCGCAGGCCGGAGATGCGCAGCAGCGGTTCTCCCGTGGAGCCGGTCATCGGGCACTCCGGTTTCTCGGATCCAGCCAGTCGCGGATCGCGTCGCCGAGCATGTTGAACGCGAGCACCGTGGTCAGGATCGCGATGCCGGGGATGATGCTGACCCACCACTTCGACAGGTCGGTGGATCCCGCCGCGATCATCGCTCCCCACTCCGGTGCCGGCGGGCGCGGGCCGAGACCGAGGAACGACAGCGACGCCAGGAGCAGCACCGCGTTGCCCAGCTCGAGGCTGCCCAGGACGACCGACGGGCCCACGCTGTTCGGCACGACATCGCGGCGCAGCGCCGTCCACGGCCCGACGCCGAGCATCCGCGAGGCCTGGAGGAAGTCCGAGCCCCGGATGGACAGCACCGCGCTGCGCACCACCCGGGCGTAGATCGGCCACGAGACGATCACCAGCGCCAGCACGGCGTTGCGAGTGCTCGGCCCGAAGGCAGCGGACACCGCCATCGCCAAGATGATCTGGGGGAAGGCGAAGACCAGGTCGGTCAGCCGCATCAGCGCCTCGTCGACCCCGCGGCCGATGTAGCCGGCGATCAGGCCGAGGGTGCCGCCGAGCGCCAGCGCGAGGGCCACGATCACCACGGCGAGCGGCAGGGAGAGGCGGGCGCCGTAGATCACCCGGCTGAGCACGTCCCGGCCCAGCTGGTCGGTGCCGAACCAGTGCGCGCCGGAAGGCGGCGCGTAGTAGGTCCCGACCTGCTCGAGCGGGTCGTAGGGCGCGATCACCGGCGCCAGCAGGGCGGCCAGGGTCCAGCCGGCGAGGATCACCGCGGCGAGCAGGGTCAGGCCGCGCCACCGGGGACGCCGGGCCGTCGCTCCGGCCGCGCCCCGCCTCAGCCCGAGCCAGCGCCGCGGCGCGAGCGCGGCGTCGCTCGCCGGGTCCGCCAGGGCCGCCGGGCTGGGGCTCACGGCGTCCGGCGTGGGATCGGGAAGCGTCATAGCCGGATCCTCGGGTCGATCACGCCGTAGAGCAGGTCGACGAGCAGGTTGACCAGGGTGTAGACGAGCGCCACGAACAGGCTCACGCCCATGATCGCCGGGAGGTCGAGGTTGACCGCGGCGCGATAGGCGTACTGGCCGACTCCGGGCCAGCTGTAGATCTGCTCGATGAGCACGGTGCCCGACAGCAGCGAGGCGAAGGCGAGACCGCCGACGGTCACCACCTGGACCAGGCCGGCGCGCAGCACGTGGCGGCGCAGCACGGTCCACCGGGACAGGCCCTTGGCCGTCGCCGCCTTGACGTAGTCCTGGTCCAGCACCTCGAGCATCGCCGAGCGCACGAATCGGATCAGGGCCGACACCGTCAGGCAGGTCAGCACCAGCACCGGGAGCGCCAGGTGGGCGACCGCGTCCCAGAAGACCTCGGGCCGGCCGGTCAGCAGCGCGTCCACGGTGTACATCCCGGTGATCTTGTCCGGGGGCACGTACTGGACGCTGAGCCGGCCGCCGTTCGGCGCGATCCCGAGGACGTAGAAGAAGACGTACAGCGCCAGGATCGCGAGCCAGAACGACGGGGTGGAGAGGCCCACCAGGGCCACCCCGCGCACGGTGTGGTCGGCGGGCCGGTCCTTGCGGACGGCCGCCCACATGCCGACGACCACGCTGATCACCAGCGACAAGGTCATGGCCGGCAGCGCGATCTCCAGGGTCGCCGGCACGTAGCGGCCGAGGTCCCCGGCGACGGTGTTGCCGGTGCTCTGCGAGATCCCCAGGTCGCCCTGGAGCAGGTTGCCGAGATAGGTGAGGTACTGCACGACCATCGGCTGGTCCAGGCCCCACTTCGCCCGGTAGGCGGCCACCACGGCGGGGTCGTTCTGCGCCGACTCCGAGAGGTTCGTCGTCGTCGGGTCGCCCGGGACCAGCTGCACCAGCAGGAAGGTCACCACCGTGACGCCGAGCAGCAGGCCGAGCGTGATCAGCAGCTTGCGTACGACGAACCGGGCCAGCCGACCACGGTGCCGGTGGACGACCACGGTCCTGGTCGTCGTGGCGGCGCTCTCCCCCGTGCTCGGAGGCGCCGCCCGTCCGCCTGCCACCTACTTGCGCCCGATGTCCGCGACGTCCAGGGTCCAGCCCGCCGCGGTGAAGGTCGCGTCGGACAGGTCGGGACTCGCGACCACCACACCCGAGTTGTAGGCCAGGGTGATGAACGGCGAGTGCTGCAGCATCAGCCGCTGCCAGTCCTGGATCGCCGTCGCCTGCTCGGCCGGGTCGAAGGTGGACAGCGCCTTCTGGGCGGCCGCGACCGTCTCGGGGTCGGCGTTCTCCTCGGTCCAGCCGGCGGCCTCGGCCGCGCCGCCGCCCGGCATCAGGTCGGAGACCTCGACGGTCGCCACCGGGTAGTCGAAGGACTGCGGGCTGAAGCTCAGCGCGACCTTGCCGCCCTTGCGCTGCTCGAGGAAGGACGCGATCGGCGCGGGGTCCAGCTCGATCTTGATGCCGGCCTTGGCCGCGTCGGCCTGGACCTTGGTCGCGATCGTGCCGAGGTCGACGCCGCCGAAGGTCAGCGCCGGGTAGAGCAGCTTGACCGGGGTGTCACCCACGCCCGATGCGGCCAGCAGCTCCTTGGCCTTGGTCAGGTCCTGCTTCTGCGCCTCCGAGGCCGGCAGCGCGCCGGCGAACGCGGTCGGCACGTCGCCCGCGGCCGGCTGGCCGCCCTCGCCGAAGATGGCGGCGATGCCGTCGTAGTCCATCGCGGCGCGCAGCGCCTGGACGAAGTCGTGGTTGGACGTCACCTTGCTGACCGACGGGTCCTGGCTCAGGCGCAGCTGGTAGTAGGTGTTCGGGCTGCTGGTCTGCTGCAGCTCACCGGGCAGGCCGTCGAGCGAGCTGCCCGACAGGTCCATCGCGACCGAGGCGTCCGGCTTCTTCGACATGGTCAGCTTCTGGTTCTGCACGTCCATGTTCTGGAACACCACCCGCGGGAACGCCGGCTTCTCGCCCCAGTACTTCGGGTTCGCCGACAGCACGATCCGGGAGGCGGCGTCGAACGACTCGATGACGTACGGTCCGCTGCCGGCCGCGGTGTTGTTGAGGTAGCTGGTCAGCTTGTCGGTGCTCGCGGCGTCGGCGCTGTCGTCGCCGCCGTGCTCCTTGGCCACCTTGGAGTTCAAGATGCCGGTCGCCGGCATGGTGAGCATCGAGGGCACGCTCGGGTCCGGGACCGAGCTGGTCACGACCACGGTGCGCTCGTCGGGCGCCTCGAAGCTGAGGTTGGTGACGATCGCCGCGGCGCTGCCCTTGAGGTTCTTGAGCCGGTTGAGGCTGAAGACCACGTCGGCGGAGGTGACCGGGCTGCCGTCGGAGAAGACCGCGTCCTGGTCCAGCGTGAAGGTGAAGGTCGTCGCGTCCGGGGAGGCTTCGTAGGACTCGGCCAGGTCCGGGACGGGCGTGGAGACGTCGTCGCCCTCGAAGGTGACCAGGGTGTCGTAGAGCGCGTGCACGACGACATTGCCCGTCGGCTCGTAGACCGCACCGGGATCCAGGCTCTTCACGACGAACGAGGTGTTGACGGTCAGGGCCGAACCGCTGCCCGCCTCGGACTCGCCGCCTCCGCAGGCCGCCAGGCCCGAGACCACGACGACCCCGATGACGGCTCCGATGAGCCGCCGAGGGGTGAACGTGCGCTTCATGGTCTTCCTCCCAGCTGGGCAGAGGGGCATGGCCCACCGTGGCCCGGGTTGTGGTGCAGTGAACAGACTTTTGCGTCACTAAACACCGTGATTCGTCTCACGTCAATGGTTCTCACCGTGCAGACGGTCCACCTGCGGCGCGCATGACCGCGGCCAGCAGGGCGACGGGCGGCGAGCCGTGGGAGAGCAGCTCGTCGTGGAAGGCCTGCAGCCGGAACCCGCCCCCGGCCCGCGCCCGCGCCTCGGCCCGGACGGCGTGCAGCGCGTCGCGGCCCAGGACATAGCTCGAGGGATAGGTCGGGTTGTCGTGGCGCAGGTAGCGGCGCACCTCCCCGGCGGCCAGGTGCTGCTCCATGCCGGCCCGCTCGACCAGCAGCGCCACCGCCTCCGGCTCGCTCAGGGTCCCGGTGTGCAGCCCGACGTCGATGACGATCCGCAGCGCTCGCCACAGCGCGTTGCGCCGCTTGAACAGCCGCACCCCGTCGTCGGCCATGAAGCCCGACTCCTCGAGCAGGTCCTCGACGTACAGGCCCCAGCCCTCGACGAACTGCGGCGACTGCACGAAGCGCAGCACCGAGCCACGCTCGGTGCCGAGCTTGTGGTGGACCGCCTGGAGGTGGTGGCCCGGATAGGTCTCGTGCCCGGCGATCGAGGCGATGAAGACGTGGCTGTTCTCGCGCGCGTGCCCGCGGCGTCGCTCCGCCGAGAGGCGCGGGTCGGTCGGCGTGATCCGGAACTCGCTGCGCAGGCCGGCGGAGTACGGCGCGCTCGGCGCCATCTCGCCGAGCGGCAGGCTCTCGCGGCGGTATGCCGGGACCCAGTCCAGCACGCACTCCTCGCCCTCCGGGAGGCTGAGCAGGCCCGCCTCGGCGGTGTGCCGCCGCACCGCGCGCGTCGCGGCGCCATAGGCGTCGAGGAGCCCCGCCGACTCGGGGTGGTCGTCCTTGATCGCCTCGATCTGCTCGCGCCAGTCGCGGCGCGGGTCCCGGGCCGCGGCGAACGCCACCAGGGCCGCCTCGTCGGAGTCCACCCGCTCGCGGCCCAGGGCCATCAGCTGCGCGGCGTCGAGGTCGAGATGGTGGACCTCGCGCAGCAGCAGGTCGACGTACGCCGTCCCGGCCTGCCAACGGCCGGTGGCGCGCTCGGCCAGGGCGCCGGAGAAGTCGGCGAACTCCTCGACCGCGGGCCCCGCGGCCAGGGCGGCCGCGGCGACGTCGCCGGCCAGCGCCGGCGGCAGGCCCACGGCGTACTCGGGGACCGCGGTCGCGAGGAAGCCCGCCAGCCCCCGGGCGGCGGTCTCCCCCATCTCGGCCCACACCCGCGGCACGTCCTCACCCAGGTTGGCGCGTGCCGCGTCGAGGTGGCCCGGGATCCGGCGCAGCCGGGAGAGCAGGGCGTCCGCGGCGGACGCGTCGCCGGGGACCATCACCGTCGACAGCGCCGAGCCGAGCCGCTCGGCGTACCAGTAGGGCACCCGGGACGCCACCTGGATCCGCTCGTCGGTCGCGGCTCCCCGGCGCAGCTCGGCCAGCAGCACCTGGTGCTCCAGCCAGGCCCGGGTGCCGGGGTCGGGCGGCGCCGCCCGCTCGGCCTCGGCGAGCAGTCGCCGCCGCGCGGCCCGCTGGTCGGCGAGCGCGTCGCGGTCGACCTCGCCCAGCTCCCCCTCGCGGCGCCGGTCACCCGCCTCGCTCGCCGCGATCGGGTCGGCCGCGAAGGCGAGCTCCGCGACCGGGTGCGGCTCGTCGGCCTCGCTGATCGGCACGACACCTCCCAGCGGCTCGACGGGTCACATCCAGTACTGTGATCCAGGTAACAAGTACAGTACCATCAAACAAGAGTTTGATGGTCCCAAGAAGTTCTGAGACAACGAGGGCGAACGGAGCACCCGATGGTCGAGCGCACCCGCATCGACAGCGCGCCGGAGCCGGCGGCGCCGGCCGACCTGTCCGCCGTGATCGGCCGACATGTGCGCGCCTTCCGCACCCAGCAGGGGCTCACCCTGCGCGCCCTGGCCGCCCGCAGCGGCCTGTCGGTCGGCTTCCTGTCCCAGCTGGAGCGGGGGCTCACCTCGATCAGCCTCACCACGCTGCGCGACCTCGCCGACGACCTCGGGCACCCGATCACCGCGTTCTTCGAGGACGGCCCGGCCGCCGAGTCGCCGGCCACCGCCCCGGCCGCCGCCGCAGCCCCCGCCACTCCAGCGCCGCCGGCCGCCCCGCTCGCCGCGGTCCCCGCCGACGCCACCTCGCCCGCCGCCTCCCCCGGGCCGTACTTCACGCTCACCCGCGGCAGCGGCGAGCACTCGTCGCAGTTCGTCAGCGGGCTGCGCACCTACCGCCTGCTCTCGCAGCGCGCGCCCGGGCTCACCCTGGAGCCGATGCTGGTGACCATCGAGCCGGGTGGTCGGCGCGCGGGCGCCGAGGTCCACGAGGGCGAGGAGTTCGCGTACGTGATCTCCGGTGAGCTGACCTTCATCGTCGACGGGACCAGCCACGTGCTGCGCCAGGGCGACAGCCTGCACCTGCGCTCCAACATCCCCCACGAGCTCAACAACGAGGCCGAGGAGCTCGCCGTCGTCGTCTCCGTGGTGACCCCGCGGCTGTTCTGACCGGCCCTCCTCCATCGCATCGCCCCCACGAAAGCGAGACAACGAACGTGACCGAGCCGACCGAGGACGTCGTCCTGCACCACTGCCACGTGGTCGACGGCGTCGCCGACCAGCCCCTGCGCGATCACGCCGTGTGGGTGAGCGACGGGCGGATCCGGGCCGTCGGGCCCGAGGACGCCGTGACGGCGCAGGCGCCGGCCGGCGCGCGGCGGGTGGACCTCGGCGGCGCGTACGTCACCGCGGGCCTGCTCAACATGCACACCCACTTCTCGCTGTCCCTGCCCGGGCCCGCGGGCGACGCGCTCAAAGACCTCAACCCGCACGCCCTCGCGCTGCACATGGCGTCGGGCGCCCGGCGTACCCTGCTGGCCGGCGTCACCACCGTGCGGTGCGTGGCCGAGAAGTCCCACGCCGACTTCGCCCTCCGACGAGCCATCGAGGCGGGGCAGGTGGCCGGGCCGCGGATCTTCACCGCCGGACGCGCGCTGGTCTGCACCGGCGGCCACGGTCACGAGGGCACCGACACCCTCGAGTGCGACGGCGCGGACGGCTTCCGGCGCGGCGTCCGATCCCAGGTCTCGGCCGGAGCCGACCTGATCAAGATCATGATCTCGGGCGGCATCGCCGGCGAGCACGAGCAGATCGACACGCCCCAGCTGACCCTCGACGAGATCGACGCCGCGATCGAGACGGCCCACGCCTGGGGCCGCAAGGTCACCGCGCACGCCGGTCCGGCGCCCGTCATCCAGGCCGCCGTCGAGCGCGGCCTGGACTGCGTGGAGCACGGCTACCAGCTCACCGAGGAGGTCGCGGCGGCGATGGCGCAGGCCGGGACCGCGCTCGTTCCGACCCTGATCGTCACCCGCTGCGGCGACTTCTTCGACCAGCTCGGCGTACCGGCCTGGATGCAGGAGCGCTCGCTCTCGGCCGGTCCGCGGCACGTGGAGAGCTACCGGATGGCGCTGGCCGCCGGCGTCGAGATCATGCTCGGCAGCGACATGCCGCCGTTCTGGCCCACGGAGGGCACCACCGGCACCGTCCGCGAGCTCGAGCACATGGCCGAGCACGGCCTGGCGCCCCTGGCGGCGCTGCGGGCGGCCACCATCGTGCCGGCCCGTTGGCTCGGCGCGGACGCCGACATCGGCACCGTCGAGGCCGGCAAGTGGGCCGACCTGATCGCGATGGACGACGACCCGACCCGGGCGACCAGCGCGTTCCGGTCGCTGCGGTGGGTGATGAAGGGCGGCGACGTCGTCCGCGACGACCGGGCAGGGGTGACGGCATGACGACGGCGGACCAGCCGGACATGGAGCTCTACGACCTGCGCGTGGTCGTCGAGCGGATCGAGGGCCGGTCGGTGTGCGGGCTCTCGGTCGGCGACTACTTCGAGGTGGTCAACAGCTCGCAGATCCGGATCCCCGAGGGCGGCCACATGTGCATGTTCGCCCTCCAGTCGGTGCTGCCGCTGCTGCCCGCCAAGATGCGGCAGCTGCCCGCCAACGACTGGCTCGAGCGCGACTCCCACGTGTGCTGCCCCGACCCCGAGGAGGGCCTGGTGCTGCGCATCGAGCGGATCGGGCTGCAGCAGCTCAGCTCGTCCGACCTGACCTGAGCCCTCGCTCTGGACCGGCAACACCCGGGCCGCCGGGTCACGCCGGCGCCGCTCGCCCTCGGCCTGGATGACCTCTTCATTCGTCCTCGATGCCGGCCGGGTCGCTGCGGTGGCCATGCGCGAAGCCGCTGTAACACGTTGTCCGCTGCCCTACCCGACCTCGGTCGTATGTCCCGGACCCGCACAGACACCGTTTCGCGACGTCCTGGGTCCGGAACAACGGCGAACTGCGTGTTACAGCGCCGAACGGACCCGCCCACCGGATGGACGCGGCGGGAACCGCTGTAACACGTTGTCCGCCGGCCCACCCGACCTCGGTCGTATGTCCCGGACCCGCACAGACACCGTTTCGCGACGTCTCGGGTCCGGAACAGCAGCGAACGACAGAGCCCCGCGGGGTGGTGGGCTTTGAGGTGATCCTCGGTGCCTACTCGCCGCTATCGATCGCGGCGATGGGTCCAGTATCGCTGTCGGGGTAGAGCAGCGCCATGGATCCTTCGGACAGGTAGCGCCGATCGCCGGCTTGCCACTCGTCGTGCATGTCGGCCAGGACCGCTCCGACGAGCCTGATCACCGCGGCGGGGTTGGGGAAGATCCCGACCACGCGGGCGCGGCGCTTGATCTCCTTATTGACCCGCTCGAGTGGATTGGTCGACCAGATCTTCTGCCAGTGCGCGCGCGGGAACGTGGCGAAGGCGAGGACTTCCGGCTTGGCCTCGTCCATCAACGGCCCGATCTTGGGGAACGACTTCGCGAGCTGGTCACGGACCTCGTCCCACGCGGTGGCGACCGCGTCAGCATCGGGTTGCGCGAACGCGGTGCGGAACACCGCGGCGACCATGTCGACGTGTGACTTGGGCACGTGGGCCAGCAGGTTGCGTGCGAAGTGCACCCGGCAGCGTTGGTGGCCGGCGCCTTGGAACGACCGCTTGAGTGCCTTGACCAGGCCGGCGTGCTGGTCACTGATGACCAGCCGCACGCCGTGCAGGCCGCGTTGCTTGAGGCTGGTCAGGAACCCGCGCCAGAACGTCTCGTCCTCGCTATCGCCGACATCAAGGCCGAGAACCTCGCGTGAGCCGTCAGCGGCGATCCCGGTGGCGACCACCACCGCCATGGACACCACTTGGGAGGTGGTGTTGCGGACGTTGAGGTAGGTCGCGTCCAGGTAGACGTAGGGGAACTCGATGTGGTCCAGCGGCCGGGTCCGGAACGCGCCGACCTGCTCGTCCAGCCCGGCGCAGATCCGAGATACCTCCGATTTGGAGATCCCCGAATCGGAGCCCATCGCTTCGACCAGGTCGTCGACGCTCCTCGTGCTGACGCCGTGGACGTAGGCCTCCATCACGACCGCGTACAGGGCCTGGTCGATGCGCCGGCGGGGTTCGAGGATCACGGGCAGGAAAGAGCCCTTGCGCAGTTTGGGGATACGCAGCTCGACGTCGCCGGCCTTGGTGGTCAGCATCCGTGGCCGGTGGCCGTTGCGATCAGTGACACGCTCAGGCGTGCGTTCGTAGGGTGCGGCGCCGATGCGTTCGGTTGCCTCGATCTCGATCAGTTCCTGCAGCGCGACGCGGACCGACTCACGGATCAGGTCCACGCCGTCGCCGGTGCGGAACGCCTCGAGGAGCTCGGACAGGGCAGACTGGGGCAAGGCCATCGGTGGTTCTCCTTCAGTGCGTGCTTAGCCGTTACACACCGAAGATCCCGCCGATGGCCGCCTACGTCAGACAGCCCCGCCGTGGTCCCTCAAACCCCACCACTCCCAGGGACTCTTACGCAGCGGAACTGCGTGTTACAGCGCCGAACCGACCCGCCCCCACCGATCGAAGCCACGAACCCTCGCCTGCAGTACGCCGTCCGGTGGGGCCGAAACGATCAGGACGCCCGCGGACTGCCGGGCCCGGCCGGTGCCGCCGGTGGTCTGGTCGGCCGGCAGCGCCCCCCCGCCACGACCGACCAGGTCACACGCGCGCCCCCGCCACGACCGACCAGGTCACGCGCGCGCGCCCGCCTCCCCGAGGAACCGGAGCGCGTTGCCGCGCAGGATCAGCTCGCGGGCGGCGTCGTCGAGGAAGTCCGCCCGCCGTACGACGTCGGCCACCGGCCGCTCGCCCAGCGGGTACGGGTAGTCGCTGCCGACCATGACCTGCTCGGCGCCGAGGGTGTCGACCAGCAGCCGCAGCGCGGCCGGCTCGAAGACCACGGAGTCGACGCTGAACCGCCCGACGTACGCCGACGGCGGCTGCTCCGAGGTGGCGATGATGTCGGAGCGGCGGTGCCAGGCGTTCTCGACCCGCCCGAGCCAGAAGGCGAAGGAGCCGCCGCCGTGGGCGAAGCAGATCCGCAGCGAGTCCGGCACCTGGTCGAAGGTGCCGCCGAGGATCATCGCGAGGATGGAGAGGTGGGTCTCGGCCGGCATGCCGGTCAGCCACTGCGCCATCCACCGGTTCAACCGGGGCGAGCCGGGCAGGTCCCACGGGTGCACGAACACGGGTACGTCGAGCGCGGCGGCGTGCTGCAGGAAGGTGACGATGCCCGCGTCGTCGAGGTCGCGGTCCCCCACGTGGTTGCCGATCTCGACGCCGCGGTGGCCGGCGGCGACGGCGCGCTCCAGCTCGCGACAGGCCGCGTCGGTGTCCTGCAGCGGCACCTGGCAGAACGGGATGAGTCGGTCACCGGCCGGGGCGCACACCTCGAGCGCGAGGTCGTTGAAGACCCGGGAGATCCGCTCGGCCTCGCCCGCCGGGGCGTCGTACCCGAAGAAGACCGGGGTGGGCGAGACGACCTGGATGTCCACGCCGTCGGCGTCCATGTCGCGCAGCCGCACCTCGGCGTCCCAGCAGTCCGACTGGACCCGGCGGAACTCGCGGGAGCCGACCATGATCACCGCCTCCCGCTCGGAATCCACCCGCAGCCACGGGAAGCCCGCACCGAGGTCGGGCCAGCCCCGCGGCACCGAGTGGGTGTGGACGTCGATCGTCCCCACGCCGCTCAGCCCTTGCCGGGGTGGACGGCCCCACAGTTGGGGCAGGTCCGCTCCGCGTCGGACGAGGCGTAGAACTGGGAGAAGACGGGCGGCAGGTCCTCGACGATGTCGCGGACCTGGAGCTGGACCTCGTGCACCTTGGTGTGGCACTCCAGGCAGAACCACGCGAAGTTCTCGAGGGTGCCCTCCTCGCGGATCCGCTCGATCACGATGCCGATCGAGCCGGCCTCGGGGCGCTGCGGCGAGTGGTAGGTGTCGCGCGGCAGCATCCACATCTCGCCCTCGCGGATGTCGACCCGCTGCGGCCCGTCGTCGGTCATCAGGTCGACGTGCATCGCGCCCCGGTACTGGTAGAACCACTCCTCGTAGGGGTCGAGGTGGAAGTCGGTGCGCTGGTTGGGGCCGCCGACGACCTGGACGATGAAGTCGCCCATCGGCACCCACATCTGCTTGTTGTTGACCGGGGGCTTGAGCAGGTGCTCGTGCTCGGCGATCCAGGCCTCGAAGTTCACGACGGGCGGGATGGTGGTCATCGGCTTTCCTCCTGGGGTGCGGGGCGGGCCGCCAACCGGGCGACCGCCTGGATCTCGATGAGTAGGTGGGGATGGGGAAGCTGGTGGACCGCGACGGTGGTGCGGGCCGGTCCGTCCTCGTCGAAGTACTCGGCCCAGACCTCGTTGTAGCCGCCGAAGTCGTTCATGTTGACCAGGTACGTCGTCACCTGGACCAGGTCGGCGAGGCTGCCGCCGACGTCGGCGAGGATGTCGCCGATGTTGTCGATGACGGCCCGGGTCTGCGCCCGGATGTCGAGGTCGGTGACGCCCATCGCGTCGACCGCGACCCCGGCGAAGGTGTTGTCGGGACGCCGGCTGCTGGTGCCCGACACGTACGCCGTGTCGCCCACCACCTTGACGTGGGGGAAGCGACCGCGCGGCGTGGCCTTGCCGGCGACCACCCGGGCGTCGCGGCGGTCCGGCTCAGTCATCGTCGCCGCCCGAGGTCGTCACCCGGACCGGTCCGAGCCCGCCGACCACGGCCTCCACGGTGACGCCGGGCGTGAGCGCGACGGCGGCCGTGGCCGCGCCGGCCAGGATGATCGAGCCCGCGGGCAGCGCGAGACCGTGCTCGCGCGCCATCCGCTTGACCGCGGCCAGCGCGAGCACCGGGTCGCCGAGGATGTCGGCGCTGCTGCCCTGGGCGACCTGCTCGCCGTCGACGGTCAAGGTCACGTCGAGCGCCGCGAGGTCCAGCTCGGCCCGCGCCTCTGCGAAGGGGCGCCACGGCCCGATCACGAAGCTCGACGCCGAGGTGTTGTCGGCGACGACGTCGGTGAGGCTGAACCTGAAGTCGCGGTAGCGGCTGTCGATGATCTCCAGCGCCGGCGCGACGGAGACGGTCGCGGCGAGGATGTCGGCGTCGTCGTCGAGCGGGTCGACCGCGGCGCCGAGCCGGAAGGCCACCTCGGGCTCGACCCGGGGATGGACGCCCGCGGCGAGGTCGACGCGGCCGCCGTCGGGGACCTGCATGCCGGCGTGGAGCACGCCGATGATCACGTCGGAGACGCCCATCTGCTCGGCCTTGGCGCGCGAGGTGAAGCCCAGCTTGGCGCCGACGACCGCGTCGCCGCGGGCCTCCCGGAGCCGTACGCCGGCCGCCTGGACGGCGTACGCCTGCTCCAGGGTGAGCTCGACCTCGGCGCTGAGCTGGCGCACGGCGGTGGCGGTGCGCACCGCCTCGTCGAGCTCGCGCGCGAGCGCTTCGATGTCAGGCAAGGGTTTCCTCCCGGTCACAGCTGGATGCAGACGTTGGTGGGCTCGGAGTAGAAGTGCAGCGAGTGCCGGCCGCCCTCGCGGCCGATGCCGGACAGGCCGGTGCCGCCGAAGGGCGAGCGCAGGTCGCGCAGGTACCAGGTGTTGACCCACGCCATGCCGACCCGCATCCGCTGCGCGACCCGGTGCCCGCGCTCGAGGTTCTGGGTCCACACCGCCGCCGCCAGGCCGTAGTCGGTGTCGTTGGCCAGCCGCACGGCCTCCTCCTCGTCGTCGAACGGGATGAGCGCGGCGACCGGCCCGAAGATCTCCTCGCGCACGGTGCGGTGGGTGTTGTCGAGGCCGGTCCACAGCGTCGGCTCGATCCACGCCCCGCCGTCGAGGTCGGCGCCCAGGTCGGGCACGCCGCCGCCGGTCAGGACCTCGGCCCCCTCGGCGACGGCGAGGTCGAGATAGGACCGGACCTTGGTCCGGTGCCCGACGGAGATCAGCGGGCCGGTGGTGGTCGCCGGGTCCTCCGGGCGTCCGAGCCGCAGCTTCCGCGCGCGCTCGGCGAGGCCGGCGGCGACGTCGTCGAAGATCGGGCGCTCGACGTAGATCCGCTCGGTGGCGAGACACACCTGGCCGGTGTTGAGGAAGGTCGAGCGGGCCAGCCCGTCGAGGGTGCGCTCGAGGTCGGTGTCGGCGAAGACGACCGCCGGGTTCTTGCCACCGAGCTCGAAGGACACCGGCCGCACGCGGGGCGCGACCGCGCGCATGATCGCCGAGCCGGTCGAGGTCTCCCCGGTGAAGGTCACCGCGTCGATGCCGCGATGGGTCGTGATCAGCTCGCCGGCCGAGCCGGGACCGAAGCCGTGGACCACGTTGTAGACGCCGTCGGGCACGCCGGCCTCGGCCATGATCTCGGCGAGCAGGGTCGCCGAGGACGGCGTCTCCTCCGACGGCTTGACCACGACCGCGTTGCCGCACGCCAGCGCGGGCGCGACCTTCCAGGTCAGCAGCAGCAGGGGCAGGTTCCACGGCACGATCACCGCGACCACGCCCACGGGCTTGCTGACGGCGTAGTTGAGGGCCTTGCGGCCGTCGGCGAGATCGGTGAGATAGGAGTCCATCCCCTCCGCCGCGATCGTGTCGGCGAAGGAGCGGAAGTTCATCGCGGCCCGGGCGACGTCGAGCTCGCGGACGAGCGACAGCGGCTTGCCGGTGTCGCGCATCTCGGCGGCCACCAGGTCGTCGAAGCGCTCGTCGATGCGGTCGGCGATGCGGCGCAGCAGCGCGCCGCGCTGCCCGACCGGGCTGGTCGCCCAGCCCGCGTCGAGCGCCCGTCGTGCGGCGGCGACGGCGGCGTCGACCGTCTCCTGGCCCGCCTCGGTCACGGTGGCCACGAGGGAGCCGTCGACCGGGCTGATCTTGTCGAAGCTCGGGCCGTCGGTGACCTCGCGCCCGCCGACCCAGCAGGGCAGCCGCGTCACGTCACGGCTCTGCTCGCCGGTCATCACGCGGACACCTCGATCCCGGCCAGGCTCAGGGCATGGGCGGCGATGAGCGGCCAGGCGCCGCCGCGGGTGTCGACCATGTCGAAGTGGTTGGCCCCCTCGAGGAGGTCGAAGGTGACCGGGCGGCCCGCGGCCTCGGCCTCGGCGACGTAGGCGCGGGACTGCTCGATCATGCCCGGGTCGTCGAGGCTGCCGATGACCAGTGCCTGCGGCACCGAGACCGCGCCACCCCGGACGCTGGGCGAGATCTCCGCCAGCCGGTCCTTCCAGGCCGCGGCGTCGTCCGCTCCCTCGGCGCCGACGAGCCGGCGGACGTGGATCGACGGCTCCGGCTCCTCCTCCAGGAAGGCCTGGAGGTCGAGCATGCCGGCCAGGGTCACCACGCCGCTCAGCGGGAGCGGATCGGCGACGTGGACCTCGCTGCCGGCGGGGATCGTGGCCCGCCCGGCCGCCCAGCTGCCGAAGGTGCCGCCCGCCGAGTGGCCGACGACGACGACCCGGGCGAGGTCGAGCGGGTGCTGCTCCGCGATCACCCGCAGGTGGTCGAAGGCGGCCGCGATGTCGAGCCAGGTGCCGGGCCAGCCGCCACCGCTCTGGCCCGGCTTGCGGTACTCGATGGTCCAGGTCGCCGCTCCCGCGGCCGTCAGGTCCTCGGCGATCGGCGCGCAGTGGTCGTGCGGCCAGTTGGGGGAGTAGCCACCGCCGTGGATCACCACGATCACCGGGTGACCGGCCGCGGGCGCCGGGGTCGACGGGAGCCGCAGGTCACCGAACTGCTGGGCGTCCTCGCCGTACCGGATCCGGTGGTCGGCGACGGTCGCCGGCAGCCACTCCACCATGTCCTGGGCGGTGGGGTTCAGGTACGTCGCGCTGGTGGTCGGGTCGGCTGAGGTGGTCATCATTCGTCCTTCAGATCGGCGATCACATGTCTTAGTATCGTGACCTCGGTTGGGAAAATGCAATAGCCTCAGCGACCAGCGGACCGCGCGCCGAGCAGCCCGACCACCCCCTCGTCCCAGGAGCGCCGATGACCGAGAGCAACGACAACACCCGCGAAGTCGAGCAGGGCATCGTCACCGACCTCCGCGACACGATGAGCTACGGCAGCTATCTCAGGCTCGACCAGCTGCTCTCCGCCCAGGTCCCGGTCAGCGTGCCCGAGCACCACGACGAGCTGCTGTTCATCGTGCAGCACCAGACCTCCGAGCTGTGGCTGAAGCTGATGCTCCACGAGCTCCGCTCGGCCCAGCGGCACCTGGCCGCCGACGAGCTGCCGCCCGCGCTCAAGCAGCTCGCGCGGGTCAAGCACGTCCAGAAGCAGCTGACCGAGCAGTGGTCGGTGCTGGCCACCCTCACCCCCACGGAGTACGCCGAGTTCCGCGGCTTCCTGGGCAGCTCCTCGGGCTTCCAGTCCTGGCAGTACCGCGCCGTGGAGTTCTGCCTCGGCAACAAGAACGCCGCGATGCTGGCGGTCTTCGACCACGATCCCGAGGTCCGGCGGATGCTCGAGGAGATCCTGGAGGCGCCGAGCATCTACGACGAGTTCCTGCGCTACCTCGCGCGCCAGGGCCACCCGATCCCCGACGAGATCCTGCACCGCGACGTCACCCGGGCGCACACCTTCACCCCCGCCCTGGTCGAGGTCTTCAAGCACATCTACGAGGACGCCACCCACTACTGGTCGGCGTACGAGGCGTGCGAGGAGCTGGTCGACGTGGAGGAGAACTTCCAGCTGTGGCGGTTCCGGCACCTCAAGACCGTCGAGCGCACCATCGGCTTCAAGCGCGGCACCGGTGGCTCCAGCGGCGGCGCCTTCCTGCGCCGGGCGCTCGACCTCACCTTCTTCCCCGAGCTGTACGCCGTGCGCACCGAGATCGGGAGCTGAGCCGATGGTGACCGAGGAGCTGGACGACCTCTCCGTCCGGCCCCACAGCGCCAGCTCGGTGCTCCGCACCTTCATCGGCCTGCACCTGCGCCGGATCGGGGGCTGGATCTCGGTCGCCGACCTGGTCGACCTGTGCACCATCGGCGGCAACCCCGGCGGGACCCGCTCGGCGCTCTCCCGGCTGAAGTCCAAGGGCCTGGTCGAGCCGCAGGTCCGGGACGGCCGTCCCGGCTACCGGCTGAGCGCCGCGGCGGTCCCGATGCTCGAACGCGGCGACCGCCGGATCTTCCACCACCACCGACTCGACCCCGAGCGGGAGGGCTGGCTGCTCGCGGTGTTCTCGATCCCCGACGCCGAGCGCCACCTGCGCCACCAGCTGCGTCAGCTGCTGACCTGGCTGGGCTGCGGGACGATCACACCCGGCACCTGGGTCGGCCCCGGCCACCTCTTCGACGAGGCCACCGGCCTCCTCGAGCAGCGCGGCCTGCGCGACTACGTCACCCTTGCCCGAATCGTCGACCTGCACCCGCCCGGGGGCCTGGCCGCCGCCGTCGCCGAATGGTGGGACTTCGCGGACCTGACCGAGCGCTATGCCGCGTTCCTCGAGGCCCATCGCGACACCGAGCGTGCGTGGGACGGCACGGACAAGAGGGCGTTCGACGAGCACCTGCGCCTGGTCGACGACTGGCGCGCCCTCCCCTATCTCGACCCCGGCCTGCCGGCCGCGCTGACCCCGCCCGACTGGAACGGCCATCGCGGCGTCGAGCTCTTCCTCCGACTCCAGTCCCTGCTGTCCGGGCCGGCCGCCCGGCACGTGGACGCAACCATCGCCTCAAGGACAGGAACCACTCCGTGACCACACCCGACATCTCCGAGCAGCGCGCACGCGACCTGGAAGCCGCGGACCCGGTGCCGAGCCGCCGCGACGAGTTCCACCTGCTGGCCGCCGAGGCCGGCGACCACCCCGAGGTCGCCTACCTGGCGGGCAACTCGCTGGGCCTGCAGCCGCGCTCGGTCCGCACCATCCTCGACGAGGAGCTGGCCGAGTGGGCCCGCCTGGGCGTCGAGGGCCACCTCGAGGCCGAGCGCCCGTGGGCGCCGTACCACGAGTTCCTGCGCGAGCCGGCCGCCCGCCTGGT
This sequence comes from Nocardioides nitrophenolicus, assembly GCF_016907515.1. Classification (NCBI taxonomy): domain Bacteria; kingdom Bacillati; phylum Actinomycetota; class Actinomycetes; order Propionibacteriales; family Nocardioidaceae; genus Nocardioides; species Nocardioides nitrophenolicus. Next base: position 3,602,364 of record NZ_JAFBBY010000001.1, on the reverse strand, counting down.
CGGTGCGCTGCCCCGCGAGGTCGTGGTGATGAACTCGCTGACGGTCAACCTGCACCTGATGATGGTCAGCTTCTACCGGCCCACCGCCGAGCGGCACGCCATCGTGATCGAGGACTCGGCCTTCCCCTCCGACTCGTACGCCGCCCGCAGCCAGGCGGCCTTCCACGGCTACGACCCCGACACCGCGGTGATCCGGCTGCGTCCGCGTGCCGGCGAGGACGTGCTGCGCACCGAGGACGTGGTGGCCTTCCTGGCCGAGGAGGGGCACCGGGTCGCGATGCTCATGCTCGGCGGCGTCAACTACCTGACCGGTGAGCTGATGGACATCCCGGCCATCACCACGGCCGCCCGCGAGGCGGGGATCGTGGTCGGCTGGGACCTGGCCCACGCCGCCGGGAACGTCGAGCTCGCACTGCACGAGTGGGGCGTCGACTGGGCGGCGTGGTGCACCTACAAGTACCTCAACGCCGGCCCGGGCGCGCTCGCCGGCTGCTTCGTCCACGAGCGCCACCTCGCCGACCGGTCGCTGCCCAAGCTGCAGGGCTGGTGGAGCACCCGCTACGAGACCCGGTTCCAGATGCACCCGGTCGTCGAGCCGGTCGACAGCGCCGACAGCTGGCAGCTCTCCAACCCGCCCATCCTGGCGATGGCGCCCGTGCTGGCCTCGCTGCGGATGTTCGACGAGAGCGGGATGGCCACGCTGCGCGCCAAGAGCCGGCGACTGACCGGCTACCTCGCGGAGATGCTCGACGCGCAGATCGGCGAGCTCCCCCTGCAGGTCATCACCCCCACGGACCCCGACCGGCGCGGCACCCAGCTGTCCGTCCGGATCGGCGGCGGGCTCGCGGCCAACGACGTCGCGCGCTGGCTGCGCCACGAGCACGGCGTGATCGCGGACGCGCGCCAGCCCGACGTGATCCGGCTGGCACCGGTGCCGATGTACTGCACCTTCCACGATGCCTGGCGCGCCGCGCGGGCCCTGGTCGAGGTGGTGCGCAGCCATGGCTGAGGAAGTCTTCACCGGCATCGGCGGCCAGCCGGTCCGCCGCGTCGCGGTGGTCGGCGCCGGGCTCGCGGGCTGCCTGATGGCCGTGCTGCTCGCGCGCCGCGGCCTCGAGGTCGACCTCTACGAGCGCCGCTCCGACCCCCGACTCGTCGGCGCCGAGCGCGGCCGCTCGATCAACCTGGCCATCTCCGCCCGCGGCCTCGACGCCCTGTCCCGGGTCGGGCTGGACGAGCAGGCCCTCGCGGCGGCGCTCCCCATGCACGGACGCACCCTGCACGGCACCGACGGCAAGGTGGGCTACCAGTCCTACAGCGCCGACGGCACCCGCGCGATCAACTCGATCAGCCGCTCCGGCCTCAACGCCTCGCTGCTGGACTGCGCGGAGCAGACGCCAGGCGTCACCCTCCACTTCGGCCACCAGCTGCGCACCCTCGACGCGCGCACCGGCGACCTCGTGCTGGGCACCGACGACGGGGAGGTCACCGCCACGGCCGACATCGTGATCGGCAGCGACGGCGCGTACAGCGCCGTACGCCGGGCGATCCAGTTCGCGGAGGGCTTCGACTTCAGCCAGAGCTTCCTGCCCCACGGCTACAAGGAGCTCACCATCCCGCCCACCGCCGACGGCGACTTCGCCCTCGACGAGCACTCCCTGCACATCTGGCCGCGCGGCTCGTCGATGATGATCGCCCTGCCGAACCTGGACCGGTCCTTCACCTGCACCCTGTTCTGGCCCAAGACCGGCGCCGACAGCTTCGCCGCCCTGGAGCGGCCCGACCAGATCGACGCCTACTTCCGCACCCACTATCCCGACGCCCATCCGCTGATGCCCACGCTGGTCGAGGACTTCCAGCACAACCCCGTCGGCTCCCTGGTCACCGTCCGGGCCTACCCCTGGGTGCGCGACCGGGTGGCCCTCCTCGGCGACGCCGCCCACGCGATCGTGCCCTTCTTCGGCCAGGGCGCGAACTGCTCGTTCGAGGACTGCATCGAGCTGGACCGGTGCCTGACCGACAGCGCCGGCGACTGGTCCGCCGCGCTCCGGCTCTACCAGGAGCGCCGCAAGCCCAACGCCGACGCGATCGCGGAGATGGCGCTGGAGAACTTCGTCGAGATGAGCGACAAGGTCAACTCGAAGGTCTTCCAGGCCGTCACCAGCACCCGCCACTTCCTCGAGCGGCGCCTGCCCGAGCGGTACGTCTCGCGCTACGAGCTGGTCTCGTTCACCACCACGCCGTACGCCCAGATCAACGGCCGGATCCGGCGCCAGGACACCATCGCGGGCGCGGCGGCGGCGGTCGCGCTCGGCGGGCTCGCGCTCGGCGTACGGCGGCTCCTGCGGCGGGGCTGAGCGAGCCGACAGAGCGGACCGGTTCGCCGAGCGAGCACGGCAACGCACGCACCGACGCGATCGGGATCAGCCGATGGTGTTGGTGTGGAAGTACTCGCAGCCGCCCAGGACATGGTCGAGGTTGGTGGTCACGAAGCAGTGGTCGTTGCTGCCCGTGCCGCCGTCGAGGTAGTCAGCGACGAGATCATCCCAAGCGACCACGGCATCGTCGTCCGCGCCACCGTAGAGCCAGTCCACCTTGTCACCGCCGGCGACCAGGTCGGTGCCGGACTTGCCGTCGATGACGTCCTCGCCGTTCTCGCCCATCAGGCCGATCGACGTGCCGTTGAGCGCAAGGGAGTCGTCTCCTTGGCCACCGCCGATGGTGTCCGGACTGCCGCCGCCGTACACGATATCGGTGCCCTCCCGCCCGGCGACGTCGTCGGAGCCGCCATAGGCATAGATCGTGTCGTTGTAGCTCGACCCGGTGATGGTGTCGTTGTTCGCCGTGCCGGTGCAGGTGCCGCCCGTGCAGTTGACATTGGCCGCCTGGGCGGCGCCGAGCCCAAAGCTGAGGCCGATGCCGAGACTCAAGCCGACCAGGCTGCCGACCGCGATCGCGGTCGTACGGCGCCTCACGGGATCAGCCCCTGCTCGACCCGGTCCTGCGCGGCGCGGTAGTCCCGCTCGAGCGTCGCGATGTCGGGGCAGTCACCGTCGACGAAGTCCTTCGCTGAGAGCGAGTATCCGAAGTGCTCTTCGCTGAATGCCTTGACGTCTGGCCGCTGATAGAAGGCGAGCGCGACGTCACACTCGCTCAGCGGGGTTCCCATCTCGAGCTCGGACAGATCGAGGCGTCGGCCCTCCTTCAGCGGGTCCACACCCTCGACGAGCTTCTCGAGGTCGTCCCCAGGGCGGGGGACCGAGATGGTTCGGTTGCCATCCGCGGCTGGACTACCGTCGTCGGTTGCTACCGCCTGGGCGATGCCGAAGCCCGCTGGGATCGTGAGAGCCGCGGCAGCAACCGCGAGCCACCTGTGTTGCTTCCGTGCCATGGTCCCATCCCCCCTCGCCCCGATCGCGACCCGGCGCCAGCAGTCGGTCGCTTGATCGTCGGTCGGCGCCCAGGCAAGGTCAACGAGTGAGCGGGAGCGGTGCGGAAACCGGCGAACTCAGCGGCGACAGCAGACAGAACGGCCGGCAGTTCAGTGCCGAGCAGCGCCACCTACGAACCGTGATGAAGCCGTAGGCGCTCACGGGTAGGCCTGGCGCGCCCCAGCTCGCCCTAGCCCGCCCCCCCGTCAGCCCAGCTGCCGCAGCGCCAGCTCCAGGTACGGCTCCACCGCCTCGCCGGCGGTGTCGAACCCGGCCCCCGAGCCGGATCCCGCGCGGCGGCGGTGGTCGATCCCGGCCGAGATGACCGCGACCTTGAAGCAGGCCAGCGCGTGGTGGAAGTCCCACTGGTCCAGGGCCACGCCGCCGAGCCGCTCGTAGCCGCCCGCGAGCTCCTCGACCTCGGGCAGGCGCGGGCTGGTCCAGGCGCTCGGCGCACCGACCACGAGGTCGAACGACGGGTGCCGGTAGGCGCACATCATCGCGACGTCGGCGACCGGGTCGCCGATGGTGGAGAGCTCCCAGTCGACGACGGCGGCGACCCGGTCCTCGCCCGCCGTTCCGGGCCGGCCGAGCAGGGTGTTGTCGACGCGGTAGTCGCCGTGGACGACCGAGGTGGCCCGCTGCTCCGGTACGACGGCGCCCAGCCGGGCGACGACCTCGCGGGCCAGCGCGCCGAGGCGCTCCTCGCCGACGGTCTCCCACTGCCCCGACCAGCGCCGCAGCTGGCGTTGGGCATAGCCGTCGGGACGGCCGAAGGACTCCAGGCCCGCGGCGACGTGGTCGACCCGGTGCAGGGCGGCCAGGGTCTCCAGCAGGCTCTCGACGACGGTGCCCAGCCGCTGGTCGTCGTACGCCGCGAGGTCGGCCTGGGTGCGGATCGCGGCCCCGTCGACGAAGCCGCTGACGGTGAACGGCACGCCGAGCACGGTCTCGTCCGCGCAGAGCAGCACCGCGTCGGCGACCGGGACGCCCGACGACATCAGCGCGGCCGTGACCCGGTGCTCCCGGGCGACGTCGTGGGCCGAGGCGGTGCGACCGGCGCGGGGTGGGGTGCGCAGCACCCAGCGGGTGCGTCCGTCGGTGATCGCGTAGGTGAGGTTCGAGCGACCGCCCGCGATGAGGTCCGACGTGAGCGGACCGGCCGACGCGACGCCCGCGGCGGCGAGGCGGTCGGCGACGGCGGCGAGCTCGGGCTCGGTCAGCTCGCTCACCGCTCGCCCCCCGCCAGCCGGCGTACGGCACGCTTGGCGATCGACCAGCGGTGCACCTCGGACGGACCGTCGTAGATGCGGAAGGGCCTGATCTCACGGGCGATCCGGGCCACGGGGAGGTCGCTGGAGACGCCCAGCCCGCCGCACATCTGGGTCGCCCGGTCCACGACCCGGTGCAGCGCCTCGGCCGCGAAGGTCTTCGCGATCGAGGTGGCCTCCGACGCCCGGCCACCGTCGTCGAGCTCGCGGCAGGCCGCGAGCAGCAGGGCCCGGGTCGCCGCGAGGTCGATCTCGTTGTCGGCGATCAGCTGCTGCATCATCCCGAGGTCGGCGAGCCGGGCGCCGAAGGCCTCCCGGCCGGCGACATGGCGGACCGCGACCTCGTGGGCCCGGCGGGCCGCGCCGGACCAGCGCATGACATGGGTCATCCGGGCCGGCCCGAGCCGCACCTGGGCGTAGCGGAAGCCCTCGTCCACGCCGCCGAGCACGTCCTCGTCGGGGACGAAGACGTCGGTGAACCTCATCTCGCAGTGGCCGCCGAGCATCGAGCGGTCCATGGTCCCGATGTGGCGCCCGACCTCGATCCCCGGCGCGTCGGCGGGCGCGAGGAACATGGTCGCTCCGCCCGCGCCGCCCGGCTCGCCGCTGGTGCGGGCCATCACGATGAAGAAGCCCGCGCCGTCGGCGCCGGTGATGAACCACTTGTGCCCGTTGACGACCCAGCCGCCGTCGACCCTCGTGGCCCGGGTGGTCAGCATCGACGGATCCGCCCCGGCGCCGGGCGCCGGCTCGGTCATCGCGAACGCCGAGCGCACGGTTCCGGCGACCAGGGGCCGCAGGTAGCGCTCGCGCTGCGCGGCGCTCGCGACATGGTCGAGCAGGTGGATGTTGCCCTCGTCGGGGGCGTTGATGTTCAGCGCCATCGGCCCGAACAGCCCCCGGCCCGCCGCCTCGAAGACCGGCGCGCGGTCCACCATCCCCAGCCCGAGCCCGCCGCAGTCGACCGGACCGTGGGGCGACAGCAGCCCGGCCGCGGCGGCCTTGGCCTGCAGCTCGCGGCGCAGGCTCTCGCCGCCGGCCGCCTCCACGTCGCCGTCGTGGGCGTCCTCGATCGGCAGCACCTCACGGCGCACGAACTCCTCGGTCTCGGCGACCAGCGCCCGCTCAGCCGACACTGGCGCCGCCGTCGACGTAGAGGGTCTGTCCGGTGATGTACGACGCCTCGTCGCTCGACAGGAAGGTCACCGCCGCCGCGATGTCGGCCGGCTGGCCGACCCGCTTCACGGGGACCGCCTCGGCGTTGAGGCGGCGGAACTCGTCGACGTCGAGCTTGAGCCGGGCCGCGGTCGCGTCGGTCATCTCGGTCGCGATGAACCCCGGCGCCACCGCGTTGACGTTGATCCCGAACGGACCCAGCTCGATGCCCAGGGTCCGGGTGAAGCCCTGCACCCCCATCTTCGCGGCCGAGTAGTTGGCCTGCCCCCGGTTGCCCAGCGCCGAGATCGAGGAGATGTTCACGACCTTGCCGTACTTCTGCTCCACGAAGTGCCTCTGCGCGGCCTTGGTCATCAAGAACGCACCCTTGAGGTGGACGCCCATGACCAGGTCCCAGTCCTCCTCGGTCATCTTGAACAGCAGGTTGTCGCGCGTGATGCCCGCGTTGTTGACCAGGATGTGGATCCCGCCCAGCTCCGTGACGACCCGCTCGACCGCGGCGTCGACCGACGCCCCGTCGGAGACGTTCGCGCCCACGCCGACGGCCTTCGCGCCCTCGACCAGGGGCAGCTTCGCCGCGGCCTTCGCGGCCGCGGCCTCGTCGAGGTCGACGATCGCGACCGAGGCGCCCTCCTCGGCGTACCGGCTGGCGGTGCCGAACCCGATCCCTCGTGCGGCTCCGGTGATGACGGCGACTCGCCCGTCGAAACGACCCATGACTCTCCTCGTTCTCGTTGTTCTCGTTCTGGTTGTCTCGTTCTGGTTCCGGGCTCAGACCCGGCGGAAGAGGGCGGCCAGCGCCTGGCCCCCACCGATGCACATCGTCACCACACCCAGCTCCAGGTCCCGCCGCACCAGATCCCGCGCCACCCGCAACGACAAGATCGCACCCGTCGCCCCCACCGGATGACCCAACGCGATCGCACCCCCATAGGGGTTGACGCGGTCCGGATCCAGACCCGCATCCCGGATGCACGCCACCGCCTGCGACGCGAACGCCTCGTTCAGCTCCACCGTCCCGATGTCCGACGGCGACGTCCCCGTCCTCTCGAACAACCCCTTCAACGCCAGCACCGGCGCATAGCCCATCAGCTCCGGCTCCATCGCCGCCGTCGCCACCGCCTCCACCACCGCCAACGGACGCAGCCCCCGCTCGACCGCAACCGACTCCCGCGCCAACACCACCACCGCCGCACCATCATTGATCCCCGACGCATTGCCCGCCGTGACCGTGCCATCGCGCTGGAACGCCGGACGCAGACCCGCCAACGTCTCCACCGTCGTCCCCGGCTTCGGATGCTCGTCCTCGGTGACCGTGACCGGCCGCCGACCACCCACCTCGACCGGCACGATCTCCTCGGCGAACACCACCCGCGCCCGCTCGGTCGCGGCCCGACGCTGCGACTCCGCCGCGAACTCGTCCTGCTCGACCCGCGAGATGCCGTACCTCTCCGCGACCCGCTCCGCCGTCACCCCCATGTGGAAGCCGTGGAACGGGTCGGTCAACATCATCACCGTCCCGTCCACCAACGACCGGTCCCCCAGCTTGTAGCCGGCCCGGGCACCGAAGTCATAGAACGGCATCCGCGACATCGACTCGTCCCCACCCGCCAACGCGAAGTCCAACCCGTTCCACCGCATCTGCATCGCCGCCGACCAGATCGCCTGCAGACCCGAGCCACACAACCGGTTCACCGTGTACGCCGGCACCCGCATCGGCAAGCCCGCCGCGAGCGCGACCCGCCGTGCGTTGTAGGCGTCCGGGCCGACCTGACCGATGCAGCCCATCACCACCTCCTCGACGTCGTCCGCCTCGACCCCGGCGCGCGCCAACGCACCTCGGACCGCGACCGCACCCAGCTCGAAACCCGGCACCTCCTTGAACACCCCACCGAAGCTGCCCACCGGAGTCCGCGCCCCGTCGACCAGCACGATCCTGTCGTCCATCATCTCCACCTTCGTCTCGGTTGATCCGTCGCGGCCCGATCAGAGCCGGACGAGCGTCTTGCCGACCGTGCGGCCGGCCAGCATGTCGGCCATCGCCTCCGGGGCGCTCGCCAGACCGTCGTACACGGACTCGCGGTAGACCACGCTCCCGTCGCGCAGCCACTGCCCGACCCGCTGCTCCAGCTCGGGCAGCAGGTCCAGGTGGAGGCTGCCGCGGAAGCCCTGGATGGTCAGGTGCTTCGCGGTCGCGAGGAAGATGTTGCGCGGCCCGGTCGGCTCCGACTCGTAGTCCGAGACCGTGCCGCACATCGCGATCCGGCCGTGCGGGCGCAGCGCGTCGAGCGCCGCCTCGAGATGGTCGCCGCCGACATTGTCGAAGTAGACGTCGATGCCGTCCGGCGCGAGACGGGCCAGGCCCGCGCGCAGCGGCTCGTCGCGGTAGCTGAACGCCTCCACCCCGGCCTGGTCCCGGAGCCAGGCGACCTTGTCGGGCGATCCCGCGGTCGCGATCACGCGATGTCCGAGCTCGCGCGCGAACTGGGCGACCAGTGAGCCCACCGCCCCGGCGCCGGCCGACACCCACAGCACGCCTCCGCCGTCGAGCGCGTCGACGACGGCGAGCCCGCTGTAGGCCGTCAGCCCCATCGGCCCGAGTGGACCGAGGTACCACTGCGGCTGGGTGCTGGTGACGTCCAGGCGGCGCAGCGTCCCGATCCCGTTCATCGCCTCCTCGCCGGCCCGCACGACGGCGTGCTCGCGCCAGCCCAGCGAGTGGCTCACGGTGTCGCCGGGCGCGAACCCGTCGGCGCGGGAGGCGACCACCTCGCCCACGGTGAGGATCCCGTCCATCGCCTCCCCCAGGGGGAAGGCCGCGAAGTAGCCGTCGGGAGCCGCGGCGCGCAGCCGCAGCCGCAGGCCCGGGTCGACCGAGGTCCAGGTGTTGCGGACCAGCACCTCGCCCACGGCGAGCTCGTCGGGGCCGGGCAGGTCGACCTGCGCGACGACGAACTGCTCGGGGCCGACCGGACCGGTCGGGTACGTCGTGACGTGCAGCTGAGCACTCTTCATGGTGCGCCTCCTCGGTGCTGGACAGGGCCACCCTACCTGAACTAACTTCAGTTCATGCCCCCTGAGCAGATGTCGGCATGGCAATGGACCGGAACCGGGCGCCCGCTGCGGCTGCACCAGGTGCCGGTCCCCCGGCCGGGCCCGGACGAGGTCCTGGTCGCGGTCCGCGCGGCCGGCCTGTGCCACTCCGACGTCGGCGAGCTGGACGAGCCGTCCTGGGCCGAGAACATCACGCGCAACCCGATCACCCTCGGCCACGAGATCGCCGGCGAGGTGGTCCTCGTCGGCCAGGACGTCCGGGACTGGACACCGGGCGACCGGGTCGGCGTCCACCCGCTCGGCAGGACGGTCCCCGGCTACGGCCGCGACGGCGGCTACGCCGCCTTCCACGTCGCTCCGGCCGTCGATCTCGTCGCGGTCCCGGACGGGCTGTCCGACGAGCTCGCCGCCGTCGGGACCGACGCCGGGATGACCTCCCACCACGCGGTCGCGGTGGTCGCCGGCGTACGTCGCGGCATGCGGGTCGGCATCATCGGGCTCGGTGGCCTGGGCCAGCTCGGCGCCCAGCTCGCCGTCCACCTCGGCGCCGAGGTCCATGCCGCCGACAGCAGTCCCGCAGCTCTGGAGCTGGCGGCGTCGTGGGGCCTGGCCGCGACCTATCCCGCCGCCGAGGACCTGCGCGGTCTCGGCCTGGACGCCGTCATCGACTTCGCCGGCTTCGGCACGACCACCGAGGCCGCGGTGCACGCCATCAAGGTCGGCGGGGACGTCGTCCTGGTCGGCCTCGGCGCGACGCTCACGACGCTGACCACGGCCGACGTGGTGCACCAGAAGGCCCGCATCCACGGCTCCTCGGGCGGCACCCGGGCCGATGTCGAGGCGGTCTACCGGCATCTCGCGGAGGGCGTCCTGACCCCGGTCCTGGAGCGGATCGACTTCGCCGGCATTCCCGCCGGGATCGAGCGGCTGCGCGCCGGCGACGTCCGCGGCCGCCTGGTCGCCGACCTGCGGGGACGGTGACGACGGTGCCCGGCGCGCACCATCCGGACCATCCCGGCGCTCGGGCCCGCTGGCCCGCCGGCGTCTACGGGACCGGCGCCGAGCCTGACTACCGGTTCTCCCTCGCCAACGAGCGGACCTTCCTGGCCTGGCTGCGCACCTCGATGGCGCTGGTCGCGGGGGCGGTCGCCCTCGACACCTTCGCGGGCGACGACCCCCGACCGGGCGTCCGGACGCTGACCGCGGCGCTGGTCGCGCTGGGCGCCGCGGGAACGGTCGCGGCCTGGCTGCGCTGGCGCGCGAGCGAGCGGGCGATCCGACGCGGTGAGCCGCTGCCCGGCTTCGGCGTCGGCGCAGTGGCCTGTGGGGCGCTGCTCGTGGTGGCGAGCGCGGTCGCCGCGCTGGTTCTCACCCGTGGCTGAGCCTGACCCCGGACTCCAGGCCGAGCGGACCCGGCTCGCCCACCGCAGGACGACGCTCAGCACCGCGGTCGCGGCGCTCGCGTTGGTCCATCTCACCCCGACCCCGACCGGCGTGGCACTCGCACTCCTGGCCGTCGCCGCGATCGCCGTCGTGACGGCGCTCCTGCCGCGGCTGCGCGACCGGGGCGGCGTTCAGCTCGCGATCCTCACCGGCCTCGCCCTGAGCGTCGCCCTCGGCGCGCTCGCCGGGATCCTCACCGGCTGACGGCATCCCTGCGCTGGACCGCACCCGGCGTCCAGACGCCGTCGAGCGCCTCGGGCAGCGGCTCGTACATGCGCAGGGCCAGGAAGAACCGGCCCCGAGGCGCCGGCAGCCAGTTCCCCTCGGCCGGCCGGTCCGGGCTGATGGCGATGCTCACCCCGCCGTCGGGGTCGACCACGAGCCCGGGCGTCGCGCTGCCCACCGCGTAGCGGTCGATCGGGTTCGCGACGAGGAGGCCCTCGCCGTCGTACATGGTCACGCTCCAGAACGCGCGGGCGGGAGGCTGTCGGTCCAGGCGCAGCAGGTAGTCGGAGGTGGCCCCGTCGAGGAAGACGCCGTCGACGTCGACGTAGGTGTTGTAGGAGGTGTTCTCCTCGACCACGTTGGCGGCGAGTCCGACGAGGTTCATCACCGACCGGCTCAGGTAGTTGACGCCGTGCGCGCCCTTGTCGCACACCTTGGTCCAGCCGGTGGCCACGCGCTCCCCGAGCTGGGGCCGGCAGGCGTCCAGCACGCCCATCGCGTCCGCGAAGCCCTGGGCGGCGCCCTCCTGGATGGCGGCGTCGAGCCGGTCCGGATCGACCGGCGCCTCGCCCGCGAGGCCCAGCAGGCCGAACCGGCTCACCAACGCCTGCTCCATGTCGGGGACGCCGCCGAGCCGCAGCGCGCCGTCCATCGCCCGCAGGAAGGCCGCCCAGGAGGTCTCCACCTCGGTCGGGTCGACCCGCGGGCCGAAGCCCCTCCCCCGGTCCGCCGGGCGCGGCTCCGCGCCGAGGCTCGGCGCGCGCAGCACGACGGCGTCCTGGAGCGCGTGCACCTCCGGCTCGTCGCCGCTCACCTGGATCCGCATCAGCACCCAGACCACCCGCGCGGCCGCGGCGATCCGGGCCGCGCCGGCCGGGACCCGGACCTCGTCACCGGGGGCGACCAGCCAGATCTCGCGCGCCGTTCCGATCGTCCGACGGCTGAGGTTGGCTCCGTTGCCGAAGAAGTCGAGCAGGTGCAGCGTGAAGTAGCGCTCCCCGAAGTCCGGCAGCTCGATCACCGCCGGCCCCTCGCGGAGGTCCAGCCAGGCCGTGGAGTAGAGGGTGTCGACATTGGGCGCCCGGAACACGGCGAAGCCCGGCGCGGCCAGGCGGCGCTCATGGACGAACCGGCCGAAGGCCCGGCCGTCCTCGGCGTGCTGCCGGCACAGCTGCGCGTACTCGAAGGCGGGCGTGAGCCCGTAGACCACGGCGTCGAAGGCGACCTGCCGCGCGAGCGTACGCCGGGCGGCCGGGTCCCGGGGGACCAGGTCGGGTCGCCGGGACGCCTGGATCTGGTCCGCGGAGCCGAGGTCCAGCGCGACATAGCTCATCGGGTCATCCTCCGGATCACGGGTGGCGGCTGCCAGGACGGGTCGCACGGCCAGTACAGGCGGAGCATGAGACGGAAGGGTCCCCGCGGCGCGGGCAGCCAGTTGGCCGCGCCCCGGTCGGGGCGCCGGGCGCTGATGTCGATCTCCAGCGAGCCGTCCGCCGACCGCTCGAGGCCACGGGTCCGGTCCCCGATCGCGTAGCGGCCGAGCTCGTTCGCGACCAGGTTGCCGACGCCGCGGTACATCGTCAGCGACCAGAAGCCGCGCACCGGCGGCGTCCCGGGCGCGAAGGCGATCCGGTAGTCGGCGTCGCGGCCGTCGAGCGCCCGGCCCTCGGCATCGACCTCGCAGACCGGGTAGCTCGCCTCCTCGGGCGGGTTGACGTAGATCTGGGAGTGCGCGACCGCAGCGCGGCTCAGGTGGTCCTCGCCGAACGACGCCACCTTCTCGTTCAGGGCCCAGCCGGCCACCGCGCCGCCGAGCGCGCGGACGTGCGCCCTGACCGCGTCGTAGCCGTCCCGCAGCCCGTCGGCCACCGCCGACCTCAGCTCCTCGTCCCCGTGGTCGCGGGCGAGCTCGTCGAGCCGGACGGCCTCGAGCAGGGCGTCGCGGCGCTCCCAGGCGACGGACTCCCCTCCGGTCGCGAGGACGCGGCGCAGCGCCCGCGCGAACGCGCCGGGATCCAGGATCTCGTGGTCCCGCTCGACCGCGGCGAGCGCGACGTCGACCTCGTCGGCCTCCCCGTCCACCGCGGTCGTCTCGTGGTGCGGGCCACGGAGCGACAGCGCGTCCTGGACGGCGTGCGCCGCGGCGAGATCCGCCGGGTCCTCCGGCTCGACGCCCGTGCGTCCGACGAGCATCAGCCAGCGGTCGCGCGTCGTCACCCGCACCTCGCGCGGGTCCGCCACCACGCCGGGCGCGCCGCGCTCGACGACGAGCTCGGGGAAGCCCTCGGGATGGGAGCGGCGGCTGATCACGACCGGGCTGGTGGTGTCGGCCTTGCCGACCTGCAGGCTGAGATATCGGTCGGTCGCCGTGGGCAGGACGACGCGGTGCGGCCCGCGTCGTACGTCGAGCCACGCGACGGAGTAGAGCGTGTCCACGTTCGGCGCCACCCCGACCCGCAGCGCGGGATCAGCCAAGCGTCGGGCATGCCCGAAGCGACCGAGCGCCGCGCCCGCGGACACCGGCGGCCGAGGGGCGAGCGGATCCGCGGGCTGGGTGAAGTTGAACCGCAGCCGCTGCGCGAGGATCAGCGGATAGGCCCACACCTGCAGGTCCGCGGCGGCCCGGCGCACCGCGGCCCGGCGCACCGCGGGGCGGCGCGCCTCGGTCACGGCGTCGCGACCAGCTCGGGGGTGGGCTCCGTCGTACCGCCGTCGGCGAAGACGTGCATCGCATCCGGCTGGAAGCTGATGACCACGGGCTCGCCGTCACGGGCAGCCCGCAGCCAGGTGCCGTGGGTGGCGGCGTCGGCACGCAGCCGGAACTCCTCGCTGCCCGCGGCGACCGTGACGTCGTAGTGGCGCCCGCCGAACTCGGAGGCCAGCAGGGTGGCGGCGAGCCGCACGGCGTGCGCCGGGGCCTCCTGCTCCGAGCGGTGCAGCTGGACGTCCTCGGGCCAGATCCGCGCGATCAGCGCGGGTACGTCGGGCAGCGCGCGCTCGACCGAGATCGCGACGCCCTCGCGAGTCTGCCAGCCCGCCCCCGTCCGCTTGAGCTCGAGCCGGTTCGACATCCCGATGAACTCGGCGACGTAGTCGGTGGCGGGGGCGTTGTAGACCTCGACGGGCGTGCCGAGCTGCTCGATCCGCCCGGCGCGCATGATCGCGATCTTGTCGCCGAGGGCGAACGCCTCGGACTGGTCGTGGGTGACGAACACCGCGCCGAAGCCGAGGCTCTCGTGCAGCCGGTGGATCTCGGTGCGGACCTGGTCGCGCAGCCGCGCGTCGAGGTTGCTCAGCGGCTCGTCGAAGAGCACCAGGTCGGGCTGGGCGGCGAGCCCGCGGGCGACGGCGATGCGCTGCTGCTGGCCACCACTGAGCTGGGACGGGTAGCGGTCGAGAAGGTGGCCGCAGTGGACCATCTCCGCCGCGTCCTCGACCCGCCCGGCCGCCAGGGCCTCCTTCATCTTCCGCACCTTGAGCGGATAGGCGATGTTCTTGCGCACCGTCATGTTCGGCCACAGGGCGTAGGACTGGAACACCATGCCGATGCTGCGCTTGTGAGCGGGCACGTTGAGCCGCTGGTCCGCGTCGAACACCGGCTGGCCCTTGAACTCGATGCGACCGCGCTCCGGCGTCTCCAGGCCGGCGAGGCAGCGCAGGGTCGTGGTCTTGCCGCAGCCGCTGGGGCCGAGCAGGACGAGGAACTCGCCCTGCTCGATCTCGAGGTCGAGGTCGTCGACGATGACATTGGAGCCGTAGGACTTGGTGAGGCCGGAGATCCGGAAGCTGGCCATCATGCACCTCTCGGGTGGTTCTGGTGGGTCTGGGACGGGGACATCAGAGGTTGTCGAGCACGTTGCGGCCGCCGACCATCATCGCGACGGCGACGCCGGCGGTCGTCACGGCCGACATCAGGATCGCCATCGCCGCGACGAGCGTGTACGAGCCGTTGCTCCAGTGGTCGTACAGCACGGTGCCCATCACCTGGGTGGTGGCGGAGCGGACCATCAAGGACGCGGCGAACTCGTGGGTCAGCAGGATGAACATCAACGCGACCGCGCTCAGCACCGCAGGCTTCAGCATCGGCAGGGTCACGCGCAGCGAGGTCACCAGCGGGCTGGCGCCGCTGACGGCCGACGCCTCGGTGTAGGTGTTGCCCATCGAGATCAGCGCGGTCATCTGCATCCGCGTCGCGAACGGGATCATCAGCACGATGTAGACCAGGATGATCACCCATTTGGTGCCGTAGAGGATGAACGGCGGCTGAGTGTAGGTCAGCAGGAAGCCGACGCCGAAGATCACCGACGGGATGCCGAGGGGCAGCGCGCTGATCACGTCGCCGAGCGTGCGGATCACCTTGAGGTGCTGGTTGCGGACGACCAGCATCGCGATCGCGAGTCCGACCGGCACGCACACCGCCACCGCGGCCAGCGAGGTGCCGACGCTGGTGGTGACCGACTCGATGATGCCGGGGGTGTCGACGAGCTTTCGGTAGTTGTCGAGGGTGAACAGGTCCCAGCTCAGGTTCTCCGACCAGTACGGCGAGAGCGACACGATCAGCACGCCGAGCAGGGGCAGGACCAGGGCGACCAGGCCGTAGCCCGCCACGAAGGCCGCCGCCCACCAGGAGCGACCGCCGACCGGGGCGAAGGACTTGCCGCCGTGAGTGACGAAGCGGCTCTGGTTGCCCAGCAGGAAGCGCTGGCCGAAGACCACGAGCAGGCCGAGGATCACCAGCGGGGACGCGGCCGCGGCCGCGGCCGCGTAGTTGACCGGCGACTCCGACGTGCGCCGGTACATCTCGGTCGTCAGCACCTTCATGCCCTCGTTCTGGCCGAGCAGCAGCGGACCGGTGAACTGGCCGAGCCCGAGCAGGAGGGCGACGCCGCCGCCGTACACGAGCGAGGGGCGGAGCAGCGGAAGGACGACCTTGAAGAACACGCCGAGCTGCGAGGATCCGCTCGACTGGGCGGCCTCGAGGTGCTCCGAGCTGATGTTCTGCATGCCGGCGCTGACGAAGAGGTAGACGAACGAGGTCAGGCCGAAGCCGGTGATGATGATGATCCAGGTCGATGAGTAGACGTTGACCGGTCCGGAGTCGAGGTGGTCCCACCACGGCAGCTGTCGCAGCAGCGCGTTGAGATAGCCCGGCCCCGGCGAGAGCAGGAAGGCCCACCCGACGACATTCGCCACCGAGGGCATCACGATCGGCAGGACCGGGATGATGCGCAGGAAGCCCGCCCGATGGGGCAGGCGGGTGACCGCGAAGGCGAGCAGGGTGCCGAGCACCATGGCTATCGCCAGGGACGCCAGCGCGAGCACGACGGTGGTGCGCAGCGTGTCGCCGATGTCGGAGCGACCGAACTGCGACTTGTAGCCCGCGCCGCCGTCGTCGAAGGCCAGCGACTGCAGCCGCCAGACCGGTACGACGATCAGGTACGCCAGCGCGGCGACGATCGCTCCGTAGAAGAGCCGGCCGCGCCACACGCGCGCGTCGACGCCCATCAGGGGGACTGCCCGGATCGGGGCCATCTCGTTCACCTCTGCGAATCGGGCCGTGGTGGCAGGTCGTCGACCTGCCACCACGGTGGGGCTTGAGCGGGGAGGGGGTTCCTCAGCCGAGGAACTTCTTCTCCCACTCCTGCTGGTAGGCGGCGACCGAGTCGCCGGACAGCTCGTCGGGGTCGCCGAGCGGGATCTCCTGCGCGAGCACGTCGGTCCCGGCCACTCCGGTGCCCTCGATGTCGGGCAGGACGGGGATGAAGTCGTGCGAGATCGCGGCCTGCCCCTCGGGGGTGACCAGGAAGTCGGCGAGCACCTGGGCCGCGTTGGGGTGCGGCGAGGACGACAGCACGTGGCTGTACCACGGGACGCCGAACGGCTTCTCGGGGATCATGAACTCCACGGGCGCGCCATTGGCCTTCTCGGTCAAGATGGTGCTGCCGATCGTCGGCGACGCCCAGATCTCACCGGACGCGATGGCCTGGCCGACGGCGACCGCGCTGTCGTAGACCCGCGGCTTCTGGGCCGCCAGCTTGTCGACGAAGCCGGGACCCCAGTCGTCGTTGATCTGGCGGTACATGTCGACGTACGTCGGGATCCCGGACGGGTTCGTGACGCCGATCTTGCCGCCCGCGAGGGCAGGGTCGAGCACGTCCGCGGGGGTCTTGATCCCCGTGGGCAGCTTGTCGGTGTTCCAGGCCATGCCGAACACCGTCGCACTGGTCAGGAACCACTTGTCGTCGATGACGCTCTTGGCCTTGTCGTAGGCCTCGTCGTCGAACGAGGGCCCGACGATGTCGACGGAGGAGTCGGTGTCGAGATTCCGGTCGATCCACCCCGCGTCCGTCGTCATGTGCACGTCGGCGGTGCCCCGGCCGGTCTGGTTCTCGATCTCGACCTTGGGCAGCAGGTCTGCGTCGGTGCCACGGACGTAGGTGAGCTTGATCTTGGGGTACTTCTTCTCGAACGCCTTCTTGAGCAGCTCGAGGTTGTCCGGGGCGACGGTGCCGTAGATGACCACCTCGCCCTCCTTGTCGGCCGCCGTCAGGATCTCGTCCCAGCTGCCGGCAACCTCTCCACCGCCCGAGTCACTGCCGCATCCGGCGAGGGCGGCAACGGAGAGAAGACCGCCGGCCATGGTCGCGGCCAGTCGCTTCATTCTCATGAACACTCCTTGGTACGTGCGGCGAGCCGCTAAATTGAAGTTGGTTCAGTTGAACCTTATGACGCGCGTCACGCCGACAGCAAGTGGTTCAGGCCATCTTTTTGAACTGACTTCAGTACAGGTGTGTCTTCACCATCCCGGAGGTATCGCCATGACCATCGTCTTCGCCGGCCCCGCCGCCTTCGCCGCCGCCGGCGGCACCGACCTCGGCTCCGGCCCCTGGCTCACCATCACGCAGGAGCGGATCGACGCCTTCGCGGACGTCACCGAGGACTGGCAGTGGATCCACACCGATCCCGAGCGGGCCGCGGACAGCGACCTGGGCAGCACCATCGCCCACGGCTACCTGACCCTGAGCCTGGTCCCCCGACTGAGCTCGGGCATCTTCGACTTCACCGACATCGGCCGCGCGGTCAACTACGGCATCGAGCGGGTCCGCTTCCCGGCGCCCGTCCGCCCCGGCGATCGGATCCGGGCCCGCGCCGCGCTGGTCGAGACCTCCGCCGCGGGCCCCGACGGCGCCGGGGTCCTGGGCCGGGTCCGCTACACGATCGACATCGAGGACGCCGAGCGGCCGGCGTGCGTGCTCGACGCCCTGATGCTGGTCCTGCCCGCCGAGACGACCCGAGCCGAGGATTGAACTGACTTCAATTCCATGCCAGGGTGACGACATGGATCGCTACACCGACCGCCGCGTCCTCGTCACCGGCGCCGGCGGCGGCCTGGGTGCGGAGATCTGCCGCCGCCTGGCCGCCGAAGGCGCCCGCCTCGCCGTCGCCGACCTGCCGGGCACCGCCGTGGACGAGCTGATCGCCGAGCTGCCGGCCGGCCGGCCCGGCGCGCACCTCGCCGTCGACCTCGACGTGAGCGACGAGAGCGCCTGGCAGGCGGCGGTCGGCCGGATCGAGGAGCACCTCGGCGGGCTCGACGTCCTGGTCAACAACGCCGCGATCGGCTCCATCCGCACGGTCGAGGACGAGGAGCGCGAGCACTGGGACAAGGTGCTCGCGGTCGACGCGACCGGCGTCTGGCTCGGCATGAAGCACGCCGGCCCCCTCATCGAGCGCTCCGGGGGCGGCGCGATCGTCAACGTCGCCTCGATCCTCGGCAGCACCGGCGGACTCGGCAACAGCGTCGCCTACCACGCCGCCAAGGGCGCCGTGCGCACGATGACCAAGAACGCCGCGCTGCACTGGGCCACCCGCGGCGTGCGGGTCAACTCGCTGCACCCCGGGTTCATCGAGACCCCCCAGCTGCTGGAGCGCTACGCGGGGACCGAACGACACCGCGCCATGCTCGCGAACACGCCGATGGGGCGCCTGGGCCGTCCGGCCGAGATCGCGGGCACGGTCGCCTTCCTGGGCAGCGACGACGCCGGATACCTGACCGGCACCGAGGTGTACGCCGACGGGGGCTGGACCGCGCGCTGACGGCCCGTCCCCGCCGGCCGTCAGCGCGCGGGCTCAGGCCTGCGGCACCATCACCCGCTCGTCGCCGGTGACGATGATGCTGCGTCCGCCCATCGAGCCGACGTGCGCGACGGCACGCTGCCACTCCTCGCTCGCCAGGGCGGCGTCCAGCGCCTCCTTGTCGTCGAAGCTGAGGACGGACATGCCGTCCCAGCCGGCCGAGCGCTTGTCGTCCATCGCGCCGAGCACCTCGGTGTGCAGCCAGCGCCGCAGGCCGGGCAGCGGATAGGTCACGTCGGCGTGCTCGCCGCGCCACCAGGTGATGAACTCGTCGTGGGTCCACTCCGACGGCTTCGAGGCGAGGACGATGAGGTTGTACATGGGCGTCTCCTGACTTGAATTCGCTTTAGGTGATGAGGTGGCGACGAAGCGGCCCGCGGAGGGCGCTCCGCGGGCCGTGGGTCAGCTCCGGATCAGGGGATCAGGCGAGCACAGGAGTCGACGACGACACTCGAGATCTCGTCGAGGGTGTGCGCGCCCTGGGGCCGGTACCAGCGCCACACACTGGTGATCATGCCGAGCATCAGCCGGGCCAGCACGATCTGGTCGTCCTTGCGCCGGCGTCGCGCGGGGGTGGCGGCCCGGATCAGGTCGGCCCACTCGTGCTCGATCTCGCGGACCAGCTCGCGGGCCCGCTGGCGCTCGGCCTCCTCGCGCTTGGAGGAGCGCTCACCGACGAGCAGGTCCTGGTGGCTCATCAGGATCCGGGCCTGGAGTGCCTCACGCGGCGTCACGTCGAAGGCCGCGGTCACCGCGACCCGGATCTTCTCGTCGGGGGCCTCGATGCCGGCCGTGACCGCGCGGGTGCGCTCGAGCGAGCGCTCCAGCTCGGTGCTCATGATGGTGAGCAGGCAGTGGACCTTGGACTCGAAGTAGTGGTAGAGGGCGGTCTGGCCGATGCCGACCTCGTCGGCGATCGTCGCCCACTTGGTGTGCTCGAAGCCCACGCCACCGAAGTTGTCGATCGCCGCGTCGAGGATCATCCGCCGCTTCGACCGGGGGCTCTCGGTCCGCTCCTGCTCGTCTACCGTCATCAGGCCCGTCCTTGATTCCAAGTGAATTCAGATCAGAGTATCCCGAGAGCGGGCCTCGGCTCAGCCGACCGCGCCGGACCCGGGTGCTGCGAGCTCGCTCGCCAGCGCCACGGCGCCGTTGCGGTCGAGCTTGCCGACCCGGTTCTGCGGCAGCGCCGGCACGGCGTAGACGAACTCGGGCCACTTGAACTTGGGGAAGTCGGCCGCGGCGAGATGACTGCGGACCGCCTCCAGGTCGAGGACCGGTCCGGTCGACACCACCAGGGCCGCGGCACGCTCGCCGAGCAGGTCGTCGGGCACCGGTACGACGCACACCTGGGCCACGCCCGGGATGGCCGCGACCGCGGCCTCGACCTCGTTGATGTCGATGTTGCGTCCGCCCCGGATGATCACCTGCTTCTCGCGGCCCAGGATGTTGATGGTGCCGTCCGCGTTGATCCGCGCCAGGTCGCCGGTCGGGAAGAAGCCGTCGGCGGTGATGTCGGGCGGCAGCGGCGCGCCCTCCCGGGCGTAGCCGACGAACAGCGAGGGCCCGCGGACCTGGGCGTTGCCGACCTCGCCGTCGGGCAGCGGCCGGCCCTCGGCGTCGACGACGCGGACCGTCGTCCCCGGGAACGGCCGGCCGTCGCGGCCCAGCCGGGTCGCGACCGGCTCCGAGGGCAGCGGCGTGGTGTGGCCCAGGCACTCCGACATGCCGAAGACCCGCAGGAACCGGGTGCCGAGGTGCAGCTCCGCGGTCTCCAGCGCATGGGTGTTCATCGGGCCGCCGCCGACGGTCATCGCCTTCAGCGAGCTCAGCGAGCCCTCGGATCCGGCCACCAGCGAGAGCTGCAGCGCCATCGTCGGCACCAGCATGGTCCAGGCGACCCGGCGCTCACGGAGCAGCGCGACGGCATCCTCGGGGCTCCACTTGTCGAGGCAGACCATCGGGCCGCCGAGCATCGCGGACAGGTGCATGCCGAAGCAGAACGCCGCGACGCTGGACAGCGGCACCAGCGCGCCGACCGGGTCACCGGGCACCAGGCCCACCGCGTCGATCGTCGCCTGGCCGGCGTAGCGCAGCGCGGACTCCGACTGCACCACGCACTTGGGCCGGCCCGTCGACCCCGACGTCATCGCGATCACGACCCCGCCGTTCCAGCGCTCGACGCCGGTGGTCCGGCCGCCGGCGGCCGCGCGCAGCGGCCAGCCGTCGAGCACCTCGCCGGCGACGGGCATCTTCGCGGCGTCCGCCTGCCAGGTCGCGATCGCCTGCGGCGAGGCGATGACCGCGTCGGGCTGGATGTCCTCGAGCGCGAGCTCGTACTCCGAGCGGGCGGCGTGGCCGCTGATCACGGCGATCAGCCCGCCCCGCAGGCCGACCGCGACCGCGGCGGCGAGGGTGCGCCAGGAGTTGTCGGCCTGGACCAGCACGGTGGGCGCGCCCGCCAGCGACCGGTCGAGCAGGTCGGCGACCTCGTTCGCCCGGGCGACCACCTGGCCCAGCGTGTGCACGCCCGCCCCGTCGATCACCGCGACGGCGTCCGGGTCGCGCTCCGCGCGCTCGACCAGCTCCTGCGCCAACTGCCTCATGTCCCCGCCTCCTGCTTCACGTTGATTCTGCTCACCGCGCCGGTACGACGACCGCGCGGCCCTGGATCTCGCCCGCGCGCAGCCGCGCGTAGGCGGCCGGCGCCTCGGCCAGGCTGAAGGTCTCGGTCTCGGCCCGCACCGCCCCGGAGGCGGCGAGCGCGACGACCTCCTCGAGGTCGCGCCGGGTGCCCCAGAAGGGCGCGGTGACGGCGAAGCCTCGCGGCAGCCGGCCACCCTTGGCCGCCTCGACACTGCCCCCGGCGGAGCCGACCACGACGATCCGGCCCCCGGGAGCCAGCAGGTCCGCCGCGGCGTCCAGGGTCTCCGGCGAGCCGACGAAGTCGAGCACGATATCCGCGCCCTGGCCGTCCTCACGGTCGTCGAGCCACTCCGCGGCGTCCTTCGCCGACGCGGTCACCGCGTCCGCGCCCAGCCGGATGGCGAGCCGGCGCGCCTCGGACCGCGGGTCGACCGCGACCAGGCAGGCGAGCCGGGCCGGTGCGAGCAGTTGGAGGGCGAGATGGCCGAGTCCGCCGACGCCGACGACCACGGCGGTCGCGCCGTCGAGGTCGGCGCCGAGCGAGCGCACCACGTGCTGGGCGGTCAGCCCGGCGTCGGTCAGCGGGGCGAGCCGGACCGGGTCGCTCCCCTCGGCCGCGACCAGGTGCCGGACGTCGGGCACCAGCAGGTAGTCGGCGAGCCCGCCGTCGTACCCGATGCCGCAGCCGATCGGGCCGGTCAGGGCGAAGCAGTAGTTCTCCCGCCCCCGGCGGCAGGCCCGGCAGCGGCCGCACGACCACACGCCGTGGACGGCGACCAGCCGCTCGAGCCAGGCGTGGTCGACCTCGGCTCCGGTGGCGACGACGGTGCCGACGACCTCGTGGCCCAGGGTGAACGGCAGCTCGTAGGGCATCCGCCCGGCCGGCGCGTCCATGATGTGCAGGTCGGAGTGACACAGCCCGGCCGCCTCGACGCGCAGCAGCACCTCGCCGGCCGCCGGCTCGGGCACGGGCAGCTCGACCAGCTCGGGCGGTGCGCCCCACGCCGTCAGGCGCAGGGCGCGCATGGTCCGCGGCAGGCTCATCGCGCGGTCCAGCCGCCGTCGACGGCCAGCACCTGGCCGGTGACATAGCTCGACGCGTCGGAGGCGAGGAAGAGCAGCGCGCCGTCGACCTCGCCGTCACGGCCACCGCGGGCCAGCATGGTGTTGCGCCGCACCCAGCCCGCCGACTTCTCGTTGGTGAACAGCCCCTCGGTCATCTCGGTATCGAACCAGCCGGGCACCAGGGCGTTGACGCGGACCCCGCGCCGACCCCACTGACCGGCCAGCTCGCGGGTCACGCCGATGACGGCAGCCTTGGACGCGGCGTATCCGGCGCCTCCGATCGGCGCCGTGGAGACCAGGCCGACCACGGAGGAGATGTTGACGATCGACGCGCCGCGGTCCTCGGGCAGCGCCCGGACCACGTCGACGGCGAGCCGGACGCCCGCGGTGAGGTTCAGGTCGAGGATCCGCCCGAACTCCTCCTCGGTCTCGCTCAGCGCGTCGGGCGGGCCGGGGATGCCGGCATTGTTGACCAGCACGTCGACGCCGCCGTTGATGTCGGTGGCGGCGGCCACCAGCCGCTCGCGGTCCGCGGCGACGGTGACATCGCAGGCGAGCGGCACCAGGCCCGGTACGTCGGCCGCCAACGCGTCGAGGCGGTCGGCCCGCCGGGCCGCGGCGACCACGGTCGCGCCGGCGCCGGCGAGGGCGCGCGCGAAGCCGGCGCCGAGCCCGGAGGACGCACCGGTGACGACGGCGACCCGCCCGGTGAGGTCGAAGGCGGCGAACGGCTGCGGAGCGGCCATCAGTACACCGCCGTCCGGCCACCGTCGACCGGGATCAGCGCACCGGTCGTGTAGCCGGCGACGTCGGAGGCGAGGTGCACGACCAGGCCGGCGAGCTCACGCGGGTCGCCGAGCCGCCCGGCGGGCAGCCGGTGGGTGACCAGGCCGATGAACTCCTCGTCCCACTCGCTCGCCATGTCGGTCGCGAAGGCGCCCGGCATCACGCAGTTGACCCGCACCGTCGGGCCGTACTCCTGGGCGAAGGCCCGGGTCAGGGCGTTGAGCCCGTTCTTGGAGGCCGCATAGGTCGCCTCCGGCGGGCTGGGCCGCTCCGCGCCGATGCTGGAGATGTTGACGATCGAGCCGCCACCGGCGGCGTGCATGTGGGCGCCGGCGACCGCCATCAGCCGAAATGGTCCCTTGAGGTTGACGTCGATGGTCTTGTCGAACAGCGCCTCGGTGACGTCCTTCGCGGACGGAGCCAGCGGCGCGATGCCCGCGTTGTTGACGAGCACGTCGATCCGGCCGTGCTCGGCGACGATCGCGTCGACCGCGGGCTCGATCGCGTCCCAGTCCCCGACGTGGAGGGGCAGCGGGTGCGCGGGGACGCCGCTGGCCGCGCTGATCTCGGCGGCGACCCTTTCGCAGGCGTCGGCCTTCCGGCTGGACACGACGACGGTCGCGCCGGCCGCGGCCAGCGCGTCGGCGATCGCCCGGCCGAGGCCGCGGGTGGCGCCGGTGACGAGGGCGACCTTGCCGTCGAGGAGCCCGGTCACGCCACGCCCGCCTCGGCGTCGTACTTCTTCAGCTCGCGCAGGGCGATGCTGCGCAGGTGGACCTCGGTCGGGCCGTCGGCGACCTGGAGCGCGCGGGTCAGCGAGAAGAGGCGGGCGAGCACGGTGTCGTCGCTGACACCGGCGGCGCCCCAGGCCTGGACGGCGCGGTTGACCACCTGGTGGGCCACCTCCATCGCCGCGACCTTGATCGCCGCGACCTCGGTGCGCGCCGACGCGTTGCCCGTCGTGTCCATCAGCCAGGCGGCCTTGAAGGTGTAGAGGCGGATCTGGTCGATCTCCATCCGGCTGCGGCCGATCCACTCCCGGACCACGCCCTGCTCGGCGAGCGGGCCGCCGAACGCCTCGCGGGTCTGCGCCCGGCGGCACAGCAGCTCGAGCGCGCGCTCGGCCATGCCGATCGCGCGCATGGCGTAGTGCATCCGGCCCGGCCCGAGCCGGCCCTGGGCGATCGCGAAGCCGTCGCCCTCGGCGCCGAGCATGTTCTCCGCGGGGACCCGGACGTCGGTGAAGGTGACCTCGCCGTGGCCGAGCCGGTCGTGGTAGCCGAACATCGGCAGGTCGCGCACCACCTCGACGCCGGGGGCGTCGGTCGGGACCAGGATCATGCTCTGCTGGCGGTAGGTCGGCGCCTCGGGGTCGGACTTGCCCATGAAGATGATCAGCCTGCAGTCGGGGTCGAGGACGCCGGAGGTGTACCACTTGCGCCCGTTGAGGACGTAGTGGTCGCCGTCGCGGCGGATCGTCGAGGTGATGTTGCGGGCGTCGGAGCTGGCGACCGCGGGCTCGGTCATCGCGAACGCCGAGCGGATCTCGCAGGCCAGCAGCGGGTCGAGCCACTCCTTCTGCTGCTGCTCGGTGCCGTACATGGCCAGGATCTCCATGTTGCCCGTGTCGGGCGCGGAGCAGTTGATCGCCTCGTTGCCGATGATCGAGCGTCCGACGATCCCGGCGAGCGGCGCGTACTCGAGGTTGGTCAGGCCCGCGCCACGGTCGCCGTGGGTCATGAACAGGTTCCACAGGCCCTGCTCCCGCGCCGTGCGCTGCAGGTCCCGCATCACCTGGGGCTGCTCGTGCGGGTTCGCGTTGGCGGCGATCTGGGCGTCGTAGACCGCCTCGGCGGGGTAGACGTGCTCGGTCATGAAGGTCTCGAGTCGCGCGGCCAGGTCGGCGGTGCGGGGGGTGGGTGCGAAGTCCACGGAGGATGCCTCTCGCGTCGGGGTGCGGGTTGCGGCGGTCAGGTGAGCCGGTCGGTGCCGGTCTCGATCAGGCGCGCGATGGTCGCGGGCAGCAGCTCCTGGGCGGGATCGTGGTGCCGTCCCTCGCGGTGCCGGCGCAGGTTGTGGCCCATGATCGCCGCCATCTTGAACCGGCCCAGGGCGTCGAACCAGGTGAGCTCGGCCGGCGGCGTGGCGCCGTCGGCGTACCGCTCGACCAGCTGCTCGGGCGTGGGCAGGCCGGGCACGATCCGGCCGACGCCGGGGAAGTTGGCGCCGTCGGCGAAGACCAGGAACCAGCCGAGCTCGACCCGTGGGTCGCCGGGGCTCCAGATCTCCCAGTCGATCAGGGCGGCCGGCTCGGTGCCGACCGAGAGCAGGTTGCCGAGTCGGTAGTCGCCGTGGACCAGGACCGGCGCGACGGCGGCCGGCGTCGCGTCGGCGAGCAGCCGCTCCAGGCGGTCCGCCCCGGGCACCAGCTCCGGCGGCACCGCGCCCAGGGTGCGGCTCCAACGGGCCAGCTCGTCGGCCGGCGAGAGCGGGTCGGCGTCGACCGGCAGCCGGTCGAGCGGCACCCGGTGCAGCCGCGGCAGGATCTCCGCGGCCCGGAGCATGCGGGCCGCGGCGAGCGCCGGCTCGACCGCCGGGTCGTCGAGCACCGGCTCCAGCGACTCCCCCGGCACCAGGCTCATCGCGAACCAGCCGGGCTCGGTCTCGTCGGTGGCGCAGATCCGGGGCACGGGCACGTCGGTGTCCGCCAGCGCCGCCATGATCCGCGCCTGGCGCAGCATGTCGTGACGGCCGATCGCACGCTGACCCGGCGGGACCGCCTTCACCACGAAGGACTGCTCGCCCAGGGTGATCCGGTAGGTCAGGCCGGAGTGGCCGCCCAGCATCGGCTCGAGCGCGGTCGGCGCGCCGTCGTACCCCTGGGCGCGGAGGCCGGCGACGACCCGGTCCTGGAGGTCGAGGGCGTGCAGCTCGGCCGGGGTGGGCCGGGTCTCGGTGGCCATCAGCGCGGCTCCCTGGGCAGGCCGAGCACCCGCTCGGCGAGGATGTTGTGCTGGATCTCGTCGGTGCCGCCGGCGATCCGGTAGCCGGGCGCGCCGAGCACGTGCTCGGTCCAGGCCCAGGCGCCCCACCGGTCGCTCTCGACGGTGAGGTCGGGCCCGAGCAGGGTCCGCACCACCTCGGAGGTGCGGGCCATGGTGTCGGTCGCGAGCAGCTTGCCGACCGATGCCTCGGGGCCGGCGTCGTGCCCGGCGACCACGGCCGCCGCGACCCGCATCCCGGTGAGGCGCTGGACGTAGCTGCGGGTGACCAGGTCGGCGACCTGGTCCCGCTCGAGCTCGGTGAGCGGCCGGCCCAGGTTGCGGGCCAGCTCCACGGCCTGGTCGGCGTTCTCCAGGCCGAGGTTGCCCGAGTCGAGCCGCTCGGACGCGAGCACGGTCAGCGCGACCTTCCAGCCCTGGCCCTCCGGGCCCAGCCGGTGGGCGTCGGACAGCCGGACGCCGTCGAGGTAGACCTCGTTGAACGAGCTGCCGCCCGTCATCTGCCGGATCGGGCGCACCTCCACCCCGGGCGCGTCCATCGGGACCAGGAAGGCGGTGAGGCCGGCGTGCTTGGCCACCGTGGCATCGGTCCGGGTGATGGCGAGGCCGTAGTCGGCGATCCGCGCGCCGGAGGTCCAGACCTTGTGGCCGTCGAGGACCCAGGCGTCGCCGTCGCGGACCGCGCGGGTCCGCACCGCGGCCAGGTCGGAGCCGGCGCCGGTCTCCGAGAAGAGCTGGCAGGCGATCAGGTCGGTGCGCACCATCGCCCGGACGTACGTCGCCCGCTGCTCCTCGGTCCCCCACTGGGCGATCGTCGGGGCGATCAGCTGCTGGGTGACCGGGAACATCTCGGTGCGCCGGGGGACGTCGTACTCGGCCTCGACCCGGCGGAAGGCGAGCAGGTACGACGTGGGCAGGTCGCGCCCGCCGTACTCCGCGGGCCAGGTGATCGCGCCGAAGCCCGCGTCGAACTTGGCCTGCTCGTAGCCGCGGATCCGGTCGGTCTCGGCCCGCTCCTCCTCCGCCGTCCAGTTCTCGAAGACGGCCACGGCGTCGGAGCCCTCGCCCCAGGGCCGGCGGGTGCGCGGCTCGGCCACGGTGGCGAGCCAGGACCGCGCCTCGGCGACGAAGGTGTCGATGTCGGGTGCGCTCATCTCAGACCCCCAGCACGGTGCAGGCGCTGATGCCGGGCGCGCCGTAGACGTGGGTGAAGCCGAGCCGCGGGCCGTCGGGGACCTGCCGGGCCCCGGCCTCACCGCGCAGCTGGGTCACGATCTCGTGGACCTGGCGCAGCCCGGAGGCGCCGATCGGCTCGCCGTTGGCGATGCAGCCGCCGTCGGTGTTGACCGGCAGCCGGCCGCCGATCTCGGTCTCCCCGGCGCCGATCCACTTCTCCTGCTCGCCGTGCTCGCAGAAGCCGCACTCGGCCAGGTGCATCAGCTCGGCACCGGCCTCGGTGTCCTGGAGCTGGGCGACGTCGATGTCGCCGGGACCGACGCCCGCCTGCTCGAACGCCGCCCGGGCGGCGGTGGTGCTGACGCTGGTCGGTGCGCCGGCGCCCTGGATCGAGGGACTGAACACCTCGAAGGTGCCGAAGGCGCGGGTGCGCGGCGCGACGGCGAGCACCTTGACCGCCCGGGCCTCCAGCCGCTTCGCGGCCGCGGCGCTGGCGACCACGATCGCGGCGCCGCCCTCGCCGGGCGAGCAGAACATGTACTGGGTGAGCGGGTCGTTGACCATCGCGGAGGAGGCCACCTGCTCCTCGCTCATGGCCTCGCGCCGCCAGGCGTTGGGGTTGAGCGCGCCGTTGCGGTAGGCCTTGGCGGCGATCTGCGCCAGCAGGCTCTCGGGGAGGTCGTGCTCGCGCAGGTAGCGCGCGATCTTGATCGCGAAGAACTGGGTGGTGACCATCAGGCCCGCGTCGCCGTAGCCGGCGGGCAGCCCCCAGTCCTCGGGACGCGGGTCGAACGCGCCGCGGGGGTGCTTGTCGAAGCCCACCGCGAGCGCGATCTCCGCGGCGCCCGAGCGGATCGCGTTGACGGCGGCGACCAGCGCACTGCCCCCGGTCGCGCAGCCGTTCTTGACGTTGGTGAAGGGGATGCCGGTCAGGCCGAGCTCGGCGACCAGGGTGTCGGCCAGGCCGGCCCCGTCGCTGCCGCCGAAGGCGACCTGCACGTCGGGCCAGGCGATGCCGGCGTCGGCCAGCGCGGCGTGGATCGCCTGGACGGCCATCGCCCGCCCGGTCACCCCGGGCTGGCGCCCGAAGCGCGAGAGCCCGGCGCCGATGATCGAGACCTCGCTCATCGGCCCTCCCCCTCGGCCCGGTGGGCGGCCAGCCACTCCGCGGTCGCGAACCGCGGGACCGGCTCGGTGGCCACCAGCGTGACCGTCGCACCGGTCAGCTCGGCCGGGTCGTCGACCGTGGTGGCGTCGAGGACGGCCTCCACGCGGACGCCGTCCGGGAGCTCGACGTACCCCACGGCGAAGGGCGTGAAGCCCTCCGCCGGGGGCACGTACGGAGGAGACTTGGGCGCGAACCGCTGCACCGTGTGCGCCCACACGGTCCCGCTGTCGGCCAGGGCCACGGCGGTCAGGTCGGCGCTCCCGCACCGCTGGCAGCCGGTCGCCTCGGGAAAGGCGACGTTGCCGCAGTCGCGGCAGCGACTGCCCGTCAGGTGGGCGGCTTGGGACGTGGCCGGCACGGCGGTCATCTCCTCGAGTGGATATCCAGCGCGGACAGGGTCGAACGGGTCAGCGACCGACCCACTTGGGCTCGCGCTTCTGGAGGAAGGCCTGGACGCCCTCCTTGCCGTCCTCGGACTGCAGCGCGTTGCCGACGGCCAGGTGCTCCATGATCATGAGCGACTTCACGTCGGCGTCGAGGCCCTGGTTGATGGCCATCTTGGTCAGCTTCATCATGAACGGCGACTTGTCGGTCAGGGTGCCGATGAACTCCTCGACCCGCTGGTCGAGCTGGTCGGCCGGCGCCGAGTCGTTGATCAGGTCGAAGTCCTTGGCCTCCTGGCCCGACAGGAGCTTGCCGGTGAGCATCAGCTCCTTGGTCTTGCGCAGGCCGATCATCCGCGGCAGGCGGTAGATCGGGCCGGCGCCGCCGAAGAGCGCGCGGCGGATGTGGAAGTCGCCGATCTTGGCGTCGTCCGAGGCGATCGCGAAGTCGCAGGAGATCATCAGCTCGAAGCCACCGGCGGTCACGTAGCCCTCGAGGACCGCGACCGACGGGGTGTTCATCGAGTAGAGGCGGTCGCAGACCTGGGCGCTGAGCACCGCGACGTCCATCGCGGTGGTGGTGCCGATGAAGTCGGAGAGCAGCTCGTCGAGGTCGAAGCCCGAGCAGAACTGGTTCTGCACGCCGCGGAGCACGAGGACCTTCAGGTCGGGGTCCTCGTCGACCTCCTTGATGATCTCGTCGAGGCGGTGCAGCAGCTCCACCGTGACGGCGTTCTTCTTGTGGGGGCGGTTGAGCCACACCCGGGCGACGTCGCCGTCCTTCTCGAGAAGAACGTGGTCGGTGTCCACCATGGTCATTAGTCCTTTCAGAACCGAACTGGATTCAGTTTAGTTTGAAGTGAGTTCAGTACACCTGTCAAGGGGCAGCGCCGCCGAATGCGCTCGGGACGCCGTCGTCGTGCTCAGATGCCGGCGCCCACGCGGTAGCCCTCCGCGATCGCGTGGCCGATCCGGCGCGGCGCGACGCAGTCACCGATCACACTGAGCTCCGCACCGGGCCCGTCCGACGGCCAGGCGCCCGGGAGCACCGGCACCCGGGGCTGATGCCACACCAGCACCGACTCCGGCACGGGGCTCGCGGCGCCGCTGAAGACGTCGCGCAGCACGGGCGCACCGTCCTCGGGCGCCACGAGCTCGCGGCCGACGTGGAGCTCGACGCCGGCCTGTCCCAGCCGGGTCAGCAGCGGCCCCGCGCTCTCCGCGGGCACCCGGGTCGCCAGGCCCGTGAGCGGCGTGGCGAAGGTGACCTGCCAGCCCTGGTGCGCCAGCGCCTCCGCGGCGCTGTAGGCCGGCCAGAAGCCGTCGCTCTCGTCGTAGACCAGGGCCCGCCGGTCCGGGAGATCCGGGATGCGGCCGAGGATCGCGTCGTCGACCGACACCACCGCGGGTACGCCGGACACCACCGGCGCCGGAGCGGGCCGGGCGCCGGTCGCGAGCACCACGTGGTCGGCCATCGACCGGATCTCGGCCAGGTCGGCCTCGTCGATCGCCGCGCCGAGGTTGACCTCGACCTTCAGCCGCCGCAGCTCCCGCTCGAGGTAGTCGACGATGTCGATGAGGGTCGCGCGCCGGGGCGCGGCGGCAGCGACCGCGACCGCACCCCCCAGGACCGGGGCCTGCTCGAACAGGGTGACCCGGTGCCCCCGTCCAGCCGCGACCCGGGCCGCCTCCAGGCCGGCCGGTCCCCCGCCGATGACGTAGACCTCCCGGCTGCGCGCCGCCCGCACCCCCACGCCCGGGTGGCGTCCGCGGCCGATCTCGGCGTTGACCGCGCAGTGCAGGTGCGGGTCGAAGGCCCGGCAGTCCTGGTTGACGCCGAGGCAGCCCCGGATCTCGTCGAGCCGTCCGGTCGCTGACTTGACCGGGAGGTCCGGATCGGCGATCAGCGCTCGCGCCATGCCCACCAGGTCGGCGTGCCCGGCCTTCACGATGTGGTCGGCCGTGGCGACGTCCCGGATCCGCTGGCCCACCAGCGTCGGGATCCCCGTCGCGGCCCGGACTCGCGCGGCGGACGGCACGGCGACCGCGTCGGGATGGGTCGAGTCCTTGACGTACCTGCCGCGGGTGCCATGGGTGATGCTGAAGTAGTCCACACCCAACGGGGCGAGATCCTCCGCGATGCGCACGCAGTCCTCGATCCCCATCCCCCCGGGGATCTCCTCCTCCCCGCTGAGCCGGACACCCAGCGCGAAGTCGTCGGGCATCACCGAGCGCATCGCCTCGATGACCAGGTGCGCGAAGCGCATCCGCCGGTCGAAGGAGCCGCCGAAGGCGTCCGTGCGCCGGTTGGTGAGCGGGGAGAAGAACTGGGCGACGAGATAGCCGTGGGCGGCGTGGATCTCCACCCCGTCCAGCCCGGCCTTGACCAGGTTCTCGGTCGAGACCCGCCAGCCCTCGACGATGTCGTCGATCTCGCGCACGCTCAGCTCGTGAGGCGGATAGGCGTCCCGGGGCGTCTTGATCGCGGACGGCGCCATCGGCGGGGCGTCCGACTCGCCGCCGATGAACTCGCGCCCGAGGTGGACCAGCTGGCCCACGAACTTCGCGCCGTGGCGGTGGATCACGTCGGCCTTCTCCCGCAGCGCCGGCACGACCTCGTCGACGTAGGCCTCGACCAGCTTGCGCGAGCGCAGGGTGGTGGTGGGGTGGACGACGATCGCGCCGCCCACCACCAGGCCGACCCCGCCGGCCGCGAGCCGCTCGAAGTGCTCCACGTCGCCATGCGTGGGCACCCCGCGCTCGACCAGGCTGGTGCCCGCCGGCAGCGCGACCAGCCGGTTGCGCAGTGTCATCGGGCCGACGGTGAACGGCGAGAACGCGTGCGGGAAGGCGTCGTGGCCGCTCACGAGACCGTGAACCTTCCGCCATTGCTCAGCAGCACCGCGCCCACGACGTTGGCGGCGCCGGGCGAGGCCAGATAGCAGATGTTGTCGGCGAGCTCCTCCGCGCTGGCGTAGCCGATCGCGCCGGTCGCCTCCATCGCCGCCCGGACCGAGGCCGGTGTCCGCCCGGCCATGGGGGTGTCGACCGGCCCTGGGGCCACCGTGTTGACCCGGATGCCGTAGGCGATGGCCTCCTTCGCGACGGACTGGCTCAGCGCGTGGACCGCGGCCTTCGAGGCGGCGTAGTGGGGATAGCCGACCAGGGTGTCGAAGGCGGCCGACGAGCCGACCGTGACGACCGCCCCGCTCCTCCGGGGCCGCATCGCCCGCACCGCCGCGCGCAGCACGTGGAAGGTGCCGTCGAGGTTGATGGCCAGCACCCGGCGCCACTGCTCGTCGCTGAGCCGCGCGATCACGTCGACCGGTGCATCGCCCTCGCCGGCCTCACGGATCCAGGCCTTGGCGACCGGGTCGTCGACGCCGGCGGTGTGGACCACCACGTCGAGCGGGCCCTGCGTGACGATGCCCTCGACGAGCGCGTCGACCGCGGCCGCGTCGGTGACGTCGACGCCGTACCCCGTGCCGCCCACCTCCGCGGCCACCGCGGCGGCGTTCTCGCCCACCACGTCGGCGACGTGGACCGCCGCCCCCTCCGCGGCCAGCCGGCGGGCCACGGCGGCGCCGATCCCCGACCCACCGCCACTCACCAGCGCGGTCCGTCCGGCGAACCGGGCCGCGGTCAGTGCGTTCTCGTTCATGCATCTCCTCCTGATCGATCCGGTCCCGTCGACGTCAGCAACGGGCCGATGGCCTGGGCACTGAGGGCCCGGACGGCGTCGCGCAGCCGCCTCTCGGGCACGGTCAGCCGAGTGGTCTCCTGCTCGAGCAGGAGCGCGCGGTCGCGCACGCGGTAGCTCTCGACCTGACGACCGGTGGCGTCCGGGTCGGGATCGAGGCGCCAGGCCCGCGCGCCCAGGCGCAGCCGCGACAGCCGCAGGTCGGCCATCGCCGCGCCGAAGGCGGCCTCCTGGCCCGGCGGGACCAGGTACTCGTAGCGGACCAGCAGCTCGCCCTCCTCGGCGCGCTCGACCAGCGCGGGGATCGCGGCGTCGGGCGTCGCGAGCACCGGCTCGATGCCGGCGCTCGAGCTCAGCCCGCCCAGCGCCAGCCAGCCGGCGTACCCGAGGAGCAGGATCGCGGCGATCCCGAGCGCCAGGTCGACGCCGACGGCATCGGCGACCGCGCCCCACAGCAGCGCGCCGAGCGCCTGGGCTCCCTGGAAGAGCATCAGCACCAGCGCGATCACGCGGGGCCGCACCCAGTCGGGCAGGGCCTGGTGCGCGAGCATCATCCAGGTGCTCTGCACCGCGACCCAGCCGACGCCGGCCAGCACCAGGAAGGGCGCCAGCAGCCACAGCTCCCGGACCAGGCCCAGCGCGAGCAGGTTGACGGCGTACGCCGAGGCGAGCAGGGCGACGAAGACATGGGCGGGCAACCGGGCCCGCACCCGCCCGAGGGCGAGCGCGGCGGTGACCGCGCCGACGCCGAGCAGGCCCATGGCGATGCCGAAGCCCGCGGCCCCGAGTCCCATCAGGTCGTGCACGGCCAGCGAGACCAGCGCCCACAGCGCGCTCGCGGGCAGACCGAAGAGCACCATGCGCACCAGCAGTCCGCGGGTCCACGGCGAGTGCCGGACGAACCGGAGCGCGCCGCCCACCGCGGCGCCGATGGACTCGGTGCGCGGCGCGTGGCCGTCGCCTCCCGGGCCGGCGAGAACCAACAGCAGCACGGCGCCGGCGAACAGCGCGGTGACCGAGCCGAAGAGCACGAACGGACCGCTGAGGCCGAGGAGGATGCCGGCGGTCAGCGGACCGACGGCGCGGGCGATGTTGAACACCGCGCCGTCGACCATGGCCGCCGAGGGCACCGCCGCCCGGGGCACCACCTCCGGCAGCAGCGACTGCCAGGCCACCCCCACCACGACCAGGGCGCCGCCGATCACGAGCACCGTCAGGAGCAGCGGGGCCGCGCGGTCGGCGCCGGAGAGCACGAGCAGGGACGCGGCGACCGAGGCGATACCGGACAGCGCGACCGCGCCCCCGATCAGCCGCTGCCGGCGCGCGTGGCTGACGACGACGCCGACGGGCAAGGCGAGCGCGATGAACGGCAGCGACATCGCCGCCGGGGCCAGGGAGACCACGACCGCGGCCTCGCCCCGCTCGGTGAGCAGCCACTGCACGCCGACCACGTGGACCCAGACCGCGATCGCGTTGACCAGCTGGACGGCGATCAGCAGCCGGAAGGTGCGCACCCGCAGCGCCGCCCCGGGTCCGGTCGACGCGGCGGTCCGGCGTACCGACTCGGGGACCATCTCCCACCATCCTCTTGAACTGAAGTGAGTTTAGTTTAGAGTAACGAGCATCACTGACGGAAGGGACGACTGCGAGATGGTCGAGACGGATCTGCTGGTCATCGGCGCCGGGATGGCGGGACTCACCGCTGCGGCGCGCGCCGCGCGCGAGGGCCGCCGGGTGGTGGTCGTCGAGGTCGGCGACGACGTCGGCGGGTCCGCGCGCTTCGCGGGCTACGCCTGGACCGCGCCCAGCCGCGCGGTCATGGACGAGGTCAACCCGCGCGGCGACGTCCGGCTGCGGCACGCACTCGTCGACCGCTTCCCGGACGGGGTCGAGTGGATCCGCTCGGTCGGCGTGGAGGCGCGCGACGCGGTCCCGATCCTCGGCTTCGGCAGCGGCCACCAGTTCGACACCAACCAGTACGTCGACCTTTGCCGCCGGGTCGTGGTCGACGCCGGCGGCGAGGTCCGGCTGCGCACCGAGACCACCCGCCTGCTCACCGACGGCGCACGGGTGGTCGGCGCCGAGGTCACCGGCCCGGACGGCCCCGAGGAGATCCGGGCCGGCTGGACGCTGCTGGCCACCGGCGGCTTCCAGGGCGACCCGGACCTGCTCGCCGAGAAGGTGCACCCCCGGGCCGGCGAGATGCAGCTGCGCGCCAACCCGCACAGCTCCGGAGCGGGCTACCGGCTCGCCACGGCCGTCGGCGCCGCGACCGGCCCCGAGGACGCCGGCTTCTACGGTCACCTGATCCCGAGCGGAGTCCCCTTCGCGGACCCGGCGGACTTCGTCGACCTCTCCCTCTACTACAGCGAGCACGCGCTGCTCTTCAACCTCGACAACCAGCGCTTCACCGACGAGACCCTGGGCGACCACCTGACGACGGTCGCGCTGCTCGAGCAGCCGGAGTCGCGCGGACTGCTCGTCTGCGACGCCCGGGTGCATCGCGAGTGGATCGTCGCCTCGTACGTCGAGGGCGCGGTCGCCGTCGACAAGTACGCCCTGGCCAACCGGCGCGGCGGGCGGGTCGGCCTGGCCGAGACGCTCGACGAGCTGGACTACCTGCCCGAGGAGTGGGGCTACGACGGCGCCGCGATCCGGGCCGCGATCGAGGAGTTCAACCGCACGGCCGCCGCGGGCGAGCCCCTGACACCGGGCCGCGCGAAGGACGCGGCGGCGCTGACCGAGGGCCCCTGGTATGTCGTCGAGTGCGTGCCCGCCGTGACCTTCCCGTTCCACGGGATCCGGATCGACGACCAGGCCCGGGTCCTCGACCCCGCCGGTGCGCCGATCCCCGGCCTGCTCTGCGCCGGCTCCGACACCGGTGGGCTCTACCACCGCGCCTACGCCGGCGGCCTCGCCTCGGCCCTGGTGTTCGGGCTGACCGCCGCGGCGACCGCCGCGGCCCCGGTCACCGCCTGACGGTCTGCGACGCGGGAGTCCAGACGCGCGAAGGGGCGCCCGGCTCGGCCGGGCGCCCCTTCGTCGTCGTTGCGCGGGATCAGACGCCGACCAGGTCGGCGACCCGCGCCCGCTGGGCCCGCGACGAGCCGAACAGGCCCTCGTCGCCGAGCACCCGGCGTACGTAGTAGTGGGCGTGGTGCTCCCAGGTGAAGCCGATGCCGCCGTGCAGCTGCACCGCCTCGTGCGCCGTCCGCATCGCGGCGTCGCCGCACACGGCGGCGGCGATGGTCGCGGGGAGCGCGGCCGCGGCCGGGTCGGCGTCGTAGGCGAGCGCGGCGTAGCGTGCCGCCGACCGGGCGCGCTCCTGGTCGACGAGGACGTCGGCGAGGCGGTGCTTGACCGCCTGGAAGGAGCCGATGGCCCGGCCGAACTGCTCGCGCTGCTCGACGTACTCCACCGTGCTCCGCAGCAGCTCGCCGACGATCCCGGCATGCTCGGCGGCGACCGCGAGGGCGGTCAGGGTCCGCAGCCGCTCGAGCGCCCGCGGCGCCCGCTCCGGGCCCACGACGCAGCGCGCCGGCGCGGCGTCGGCGGCGAGGTCGGCCTGCCGGCGGGTCGGGTCGATCGTGGTCCGCGCGGCGACCTCCAGGTCATCGGTCCGCAGCACGAACAGCGCGCTCCCCTCGGGGGTCGCGGCGTCCACGACGACGAGGTCGGCGGCGGCACCGTGCGGCACCCGCTCGCGGCGACCCCGGACCAGCCACCCGTCGCTCGTCCGCTCGGCCGTCAGCTCCGCGCCGCCCTGGGACACCGCGACGACGAGCTCACCGGCGAGGGCCGGCTCCAGCAGGTCGCCGATCCCGGCCGGCTGGTCCGCGGCGGCCAGCGCCTGGCAGCCGAGCACCGCCGAGCCGAGCACCGGCTCGGGCAGCAGCGCGGCGCCGCACTCCTCGAGGACGACGGCGAGGTCGGCGATGCCGAAGCCGTGCCCGCCGACCGCCTCCGGCACCGCGAGCCGGCCGATCTCGAGCTCGGCGTTGAGCCGGCGCCAGAGGTCCTCGGAGTAGCCCACCGCCGAGTCGGCCGAGGCGCGGACCTGCTCGTGGCCGGCGTCCTTGCGCAGCAGGTCGCGCACCACCTCCCGCAGCTGGTCGCGCTCGGCGACGGGCGCCATGAGCGCGGGATCGAGTTCTGGCCAGGGGTGGACCACGGCGCCCTCCAAAGAATTGGATTGAGTTCAGTTCAATTGAGGGTAGGCGCCCGCGCCGTGCGGGGCAAGCGCTGGACAGGGAGGCGCGAATTGAACTAGGTTCAGTCCATGTCCAGCACGACGCTCGTCCGCTACTACGCCGCCGTCGACGATGGCGACCTCGACACCGCGATGGCGTTCCTCGCGCCTGACGTGCGATCCGCGATCCTGCTGCCCGGCAAGGCCGTCCGCGGCACCCGTCGGGAGGACCTGCGCGCCTACCTGTCCGGTCGCGGGGACGTGGTCCGGCGTCATGTCCCGCTCCGCGAGAGCGTCGCGGGCGACCTGGAGTTCGTCTACGGCAAGGTCGTCGAGGACGAGCGCACCACCACCGGCCACTTCCTCGCCTCGGTGCGCGTCGGCGACGACGGGCTGATCACGGCGTACCAGGTGTCGTTCGACACCGAACTGTCCCTGCTGCCCGATGCCTGAGGAGCCGACCCCGATGACCGCGACCCCGCTGCTGCGCGACTGGTTCGAGATCATGGACTCGACCACCCCCGAGCGGGTGCTCGACATGATCACCGACGACTTCCGGCTCTCGATCCTGTTCTCCACCGGCGACCAGGCGGCCGAGTTCGAGGGCGACCGGGCGGGCCTCGAGGTCTACCTCGCCCAGCGCGAGGTGAGCGTGCTGACCCACCACATCCTCGGCGGCGCCCGGGTCGACGGCACCGAGCTGGTGCTCGGCGAGACCCGTCGCGACGGGGCGTTCGAGGCCTCGTTCAACGCCAGCGCGCAGCTCACCGACGACGGCGCCCGGGTCCGCCGCCTGCTCATCTGCCGCAGCCCCAAGGTGCGCTTCACCGACCGCTGAGGAGCGGCCCGCCGCTCGTCGTACCCTGGCCCGGTGACCCACCAGTCCAGCACCGGCTTCGAGCTCGGGCGTGACGGCACCGCCTGGATCGTGGCCGGCGTCGACGGCAGCGTGACCTCCGAGCGCGCGGGAGCGTACGCCGCCGGACTGGCCCGGCGCCAGGGCAGCCGGCTCGCGCTGGTCCTGGCCCGCGACCTGAGCACGGAGGCCTCGCTCGGTCAGGAGCAGGCAGTCCGGGCGGCGATCGAGGGCCAGGACGAGGTCGAGCGGAGCCTGCGCGCGGCCATCGCGCAGACCCAGTGGCCGGTCGACGTGGAGCTGTTCGTGCGTACCGGTCCGCCCGCGCGGGTGATCGCCGAGGTCGCCGAGGAGCTCGCCGCCGGCCTCATCGTGCTCGGCTCGTCGCGCCAGCACGCCTACCTGCGCCCCGGCGGTCCGCTGCCGGTGCAGCTGATGCGGCTGCGGCGGTGGCCGGTGCTGGTGGTGCCGTGAGCCCGCCGGTCGAGGTGCGCGACGCCCGCCCCGAGGACCAGGCCGCCCTGGCCGTCCTGTTCGACGCCTACCGGCGGTTCTACGACTGCCCCGCCGACCTGCCCCGAGCTCGCGCGTTCGTCGCCGACCGGCTGCGCGAACGGGACTCGGTCATCCTGGTCGCCGAGCGCGACGGCGAGCTCGGCGGCTTCGTGCAGCTCTACCCGACCCTGTGCTCGGTCGAGGCCGGGCCGATCTACGTGCTCTACGACCTCTTCGTACGACCCGACCGCCGCGGGCAGCAGGTCGGGCGGACGCTGATGCGCGCCGCCGCCGACCGCGCCCGGCGCGACGGCGTACTGCGGATGGACCTGTCGACGGCGACGACCAACACGGCCGCGCAGGCGCTCTACGAGTCGGAGGGCTGGCGGCGCGACGACGAGTTCCACCACTACTCGCTGACGATCACCCCGAACGCCTGAGCTCGTCCCACGGCCGGCACCGGCTCCGGAAGAAATCCGGGCGGGTTCGCGTCACGAACGCCCGCGCCCGCTGTCTCCTCCACGAGGGAGCACGGGAGCCGGGCCGGATCCGGCAGGAGGAGGAACGATGAGCCGAGCACCGGGAACCACCACGGGGGCGCTGCTGCCGTGCAATGTGCTGCCCTTTCCGACCCACCTCGAGCAGCGCGCGTCCGCCATGGAGCGGACCCTGGCGCGGATGGTCGAGGAGGACGTCCGCGCGGAGCTCCGGGGCCCGCACCTCGTCATCGCGCACGGCCCGACGGGCGACCGCTACTTCGGCCCCTTCGCCAGCCGCGCGGAGGCGGTGGCCGTGGCAGACTCCGAGAGCCGGGAGTGGGCGAGCGAGTTCCCCGAGTCGCCGGTGACCTTCGCCGTCGCGCCGCTCGTCCGCGGCGACCAGCTGGGGGCGCACGACGCCTCCCCCGCCTACCGCCGGCACTGAGCCGGTCCCTTCGCTCGCGCGACGTGCGAGCCGAGCATCGAGGAGCAGCCATGACCACGCAGGTACCCGAGCCCGTCGCCTCGCTCATCGCGGCCGTCAACGGTCACGACGAGCAGGCCTTCCTGGACGCCTTCACCGCCGACGGGTACGTCGACGACTGGGGCCGCGAGTTCCGCGGGCGCGAGGCGATCGACGGCTGGAGCAGCAAGGAGCTGATCGGCGCCGAGGGCACGCTCACCGTCCAGGAGGTGAGCACGACCGACGCCGGCGAGGTGGTCGTGGTCGGCGACTGGCGCAGCAACTACGCCAACGGCCTGAGCCGCTTCACCTTCGCCGTGGCCGGCGAGCAGGTCGCCTCGATGACCATCCGGGAGGGCTGAGCCCGCCCACGCCACGGAGCCCGGGCCGAGGATCGCTCCTCGCCCCGGGCTCCGTGGCGTTCAACCGGGTGGCCGGTCAGGCGGTCAGCCGGTCGTTGCGGGCCGCTGTAACACGTTGCCCGCCGCTCTTCCCGACCCCAGACGTCGCCCGAGGGGCGCTGTGCGGGTCGCCCACATCGGACACGGGTCAGCAAGGGCAGCGGACAACGTGTTACAGCGCCGCCTTCACGCCGCCCTCACGCCGCCCTCACGCCACCCTCACGCCACCCGCCGCCGCATCGCCAGCACCAGGCCGGCGCCGGCCAGCACCAGACCGCCGCCGAGCGGCAGCAGCCAGCCGGCGGGACCGCCGGTGTTCGGCAGGCCGGTGGCGGCGGTGGCGCTGTCGACCTCGCCCTCGCTCGCCTTGCCCGGGTTGTGGGTCTCCTCGACGCCACCCACCGTGCAGACCACGCCCGAGTCGGTCGGGGTCGCCGGGAGGTTGTAGACGTACGTCGGCTGGTCGCCCGCGAACACCTTCCCGAGCTTGCCGATCAGGGTGATCACGCCGTTGACCACGCTGACGGTGTAGTCCGCGGTCTCCGCCGGAACGACCCAGGTCGCGTTGGACGTGACGCCGGCCGGGTTGCACGGGTCGTTCGGCGCGATGGCCGGCGCGACCAGGCAGGCCGTGCCGGAGTCGGTCGGCGTTGCCGCCACCTGGTAGGTGTACGTCGTCGCGTCGCCGTCGAAGCGGTAGTCGTCCTTGGCGGTGAGCACGATCTGCCCCTGGACGATCGCGACGGAGTACTCGTCGGTCTCGGCCGGCAGCACCCACGTGGCGTTGTTCGGGCCACAGGGGTCCTTGGTGTCCAGCGGCGGGACCACGATGCACGCGATGCCGCTGTCGGTCGGCGCCGGGATGGTGACCTGCTTCTGCATGTTCGGGAAGTAGGCGTTGCCGGTGGCCGTCAGCGTGATGCTGCCGTCCGGGTTGGACGTCACGGTCCACGGCCCCTGCGGTACGGCGCCGAAGACGGCGTTGCCCGGCCCGCACGGGTCGATCTTGGGCACGGTCGGCACCGTCGCCGCCGATGGACACTCGGCCACGTCGACGTCGTGCGCCTGCTCGTTGGGCTCGGCGAACCGGATCGCGATCGAGTTCTGCTCGTCGTTGAACGGGACCGGGAAGGACGTGTTGTCCGGCCACTGCGCCGCGTTGACGCTGACGATGATGATGTGGTCGAGCACGCCCGGCGGGGTGGAGACGTACTTGCAGACCACGATCTTCTTCGGGCAGGCCGTTGTGTTGGTCTCCGTCGGCTTGGGCAGCGTCACCTCGGTGTCACCGCCGGGGAAGGTGGTGTTGGGGCCGGCGGTGATGGTCACCGAGCCGTTCGGGTTGAGGACGGCCGTCCACTCCCCGTTGGGCGCCGTCGGCAGCGGGGTGCGGAAGGCGGCGTTGCCGGACCCGCACGGGTCGTCGGCCGGGATCTGCGGCACCGGGATCTCGCCCTGGGCGCACGCCTGGATGCTGTCGGCCGGCTTCGGCACGTTGACCGAGGTCTGGCCACCCGGGAAGGTGACGCCCGCCCCCGGCTTGACGGTGAAGGTCACCGAACCGTCGGGTTGGACGGCGCCGTCGTACTCCGCGGTCGCGGGGACCGGGGTGCGGGCATGGATGTTGCCGGGTCCGCACGGGTCGTCCCACTGCACGGCCGGGACCGGGATCTCGACCGGACAGGCAGCGGTGTAGGTCTCGGTCGGCTTCGGCAGGGTGACCGTGGTCGAGCCGCCGAAGAAGAGGTAGCCGGCGTTGGCGACCAGGGTGATCGAGCCGTCGCCGTTGCGCACGACCATGTAGTTGCCGGCCGGCACCTGACCGTAGACGGCGTTGTTCGCGCCGCACGGGTCGTCGACGGGGACCGTCGGCACGGAGATCTGCTGGGGGCACTCGGACAGCGCCACGTCCTTGGCCTGCTCGCCGTCGTTGGCGTAGCGGATCGCCACCGAGATCTGCGCGTCGGCGAAGGCCCAGGGGAAGGTGCCCGGGAAGCCCGGCAGCGAGTTCACGCTGGGGATCACGATGTGGTGCAGCACGCCCGGCGGCGTCGACACGTACTTGCAGACGACGACCTTCTTGGTGTTGACCGCGGCGGCCGCGGCGGCGAAGGAGGTGCTCGGCGCCTTGTTGGCCACGGGCGGCTTCGCCACCTCGGGCGCGGGCTGCGCGGCAGCCTCGGTCGGCTCGGCGGTGGCCTCGTCGGGCAGCGCGGACTCGTCGTCGTCGCTCTTCGGCGCGGGCTTCTCACCCTCCTCGGAGGGCTGGTCGGACGGCGTCGGCTGGTCGGACGGCTTCGGCTCCGGCTTCGGCTCCGGCGCGGGCTTCGGCTCCGGCGTGGGCTTCGGCTCCGGCTCGGGGCTCGGCGTCGGGTCCGGCGTCGCCGTGGACTGCGAGCTGTCGGGCGCGGCCGGCGCCGGGTCCACGTCGTCGGCGCGCGCGGGCCCAGTGAGCACGGTGCTCACCATCACGACCGTCGGCAGCAGCAGTGCCCAGGTGGTCGGGCGCCAGATTCGGCGCGGAGAGTTCGTCATGTGCGGGATACCCCCATTGCGCCGCGTCGAGGGGGGCCGACGCGACCAATTGCAAGGTGAGAACACGGGCGGTCCGCGGACGCACGACGACGGTGGGCGCCTGATGTCCACGCCCCACCGCGAAACCCAGGCCCCTACAGAGCCGCTCCGGTCGTCCGCGCCTTCCCGAGCAGGAAGGGGCGATCGGAACCCAAGTAGGGAGCATAGGCAGGACCAAGGTCCCGGGGGCCAGGTTTTCGGTGAAATCCGGCGTACAGGCGGCCTCAGATCTGATATTTAACCTTCGCGGGTGACCTGAGCCACACAAGATCCGGTCGCCGACTACCTCTGCAGCGCGAGCGCGGCGCCGTAGCCCTCCGGTACGACGACATCGCGCACCGTCCACGACCCGAGGCTCCGACCGGGCGCGCCGTCGGTGCCGAGGTAGTCCAGGTGGGGATCGCGGCCGAGCCCGATGCCGA
This sequence comes from Nocardioides nitrophenolicus, assembly GCF_016907515.1. Lineage (NCBI taxonomy): Bacteria > Bacillati > Actinomycetota > Actinomycetes > Propionibacteriales > Nocardioidaceae > Nocardioides > Nocardioides nitrophenolicus. Next base: position 3,559,823 of record NZ_JAFBBY010000001.1, on the reverse strand, counting down.
TCCCCTTCAGATATGCCTCGGTGCGCGACCAGGCGCGGGTGAACCGCACCGTCGCCCGGCCGCCGTCGAGGGTGCCGTGGGCAGCGGCCTCGATCTCCTCGAGCTCGCGGGGGTGCAGCAGCTTGGCGAGCGCCACCGGGTCGTCGGGGTGGCGCTCGACGTCGATGCCGACCGCTCCGTCGGCCACCGCGACCAGCACCTGCCCGGGGGTGTGGCTCAGCGAGAACTCGACCCCGGCGCCCTCGGCCCGCGGGCGGCCGTGGGGCTCACCGCACCCCGGACAGGGATGCCGTCCCCAGACCACCTTCTCGGGCGGGGTGTCCGACACCGAGCCGACGACCAGGCGCGCGGCGGCGTGCGCGATCTCGTAGGCGCGGCGCAGCTCGGCCCGGACGTACGACGACGCCTGGCGCCGCTCGTCCTCGTCGAGCCAGTCGCGGGCGACCTCGAGCTCCTCGTCGCCGAGCGTCTCGGTCGGGACGCGCCAGACCGCGACTCCCTCCGCACCCCGGGTCACCGAGGTGTTGAGCAGGGAGTCGAGGACGTCCGGGGTCACCGGCTCGGCCTGCTGGTCCGGTACGGCCTTCGCCACGTCGCGCGTCATCACTGCCGAGGCTAACAAGACGGTGTGAGCGGGCTCACCGCGCGGTCGGGCGCCACGCTCAGAAGCCGGTCTTGCCGCGCCGCGCCTTGGCGATCGTCTCCTCGACGATCGAGTTGAGCCGGGCGCCCTGCGGCCAGCCCGCGTAGTGGCTGAGGAAGACCACGATCTCGCGCAGCGCGTCGTCGTCGAGCTCGCCGGCGGCATGAGCGGCCGGGACCTGGATGCCGAGCACGTCGGCCGCCCCCTGGCCGGCGAGCATGCCGATGAGCAGCAGCCGGCGGTCGCGGTCACTCAGCCCGGGGCGCTCCCAGATGTCGGCGAACAGGTGGTCGGCGGTGTAGCGGAAGAAGTCGCCGTCCCCGTCGCTCATGTCGAAGCCGTAGACCTGCTCCATCTTGCGCAGCCCCCTGGCCCGCACCTCCGGCAGGTCGTCGAACTTGTCGCTCATCGCAGTCCCAGTCCCTTCGCGAGTCGTGGCAGCGCCTCCCGCGCCAGTGGTACGTCGACCCCGAGCTCGTCCGCGAGGGCGATCGCGAAGCCCAGGTCCTTCTCCCCCAGCGCGGCGACGTGGGAGAAGACGCCGTGCCAGAAGTCGTCCTCGGCGAGCGGCGCCGTGGTGTCGCGGTACATGATCGCGCCCGGACCGCCGGTGATCGCGTCGGTGTGGCGGACCACCTCGCCGAGCGTCGCGAGGTCGAGGCCGGCGGCCTCCGCGAGGCGCTGAGCCTCGGTGACGGCGGTGAAGGCGACGAAGTGGATCAGGTTGCGGGCCAGCTTCATCCGGGTGCCGGCGCCGATCGGGCCGGCATGGACCACCCGGCTGCCCATCGCCTCCAACGCGGGGCGGGCCACGGCGAAGGCGTCCTCGGGGCCGCCCACCATGATCGCCAGGCTGCCCTCGGCCGCCCCCATCGGGCCGCCGCTGACCGGCGCGTCGAGCACCCGGCGTCCGGCGGCGGCCAGCTCGACCGGCGTCGTCGGCGCGACCGTCGAGTGGACGACCAGCACCACCTCGACGGGCAGCTCGGCCGCGACCGCCCGCACCTGGTCGTCGTCCCGCACCATCACGCAGACCACGTCGGCGTCGAGCTCGGCGACGGCGGACACGGCCGTGGCCCCGGCGGCGACCAGCTCGGCGACGGGATCCGGGGCGACGTCGTACACCCGCAGGTCGATGCCCTCGGTGGCGGCGAGGCGCAGCGCCATCGGCTTGCCGATGTTGCCGAGACCGACGAACCCGACGACGGTCGTCATCAGAGCCGGAAGGTCTGGCCGCCGTCGACCGCCAGGATCTGGCCGGTGACCCACGACGCGTCGTCGGAGAGCAGGAACAGCAGCGCACCCACCATGTCGTCGACCGAGCCCATCCGCTTGATCGCGAGGCTGGTGCGGACGATGTCCTTGGCCGCGTCGCCCGCCTGGGTGCGGGTCGCCTCGGTGTCGGTCGGCCCCGGCGCGATCGCGTTGACCCGGATCCGCTGGCCGCCGAGCTCGTGGGCGAGCTGCTGGGTCAGGCTGTTGATGCCGGCCTTGGCGAGCCCGTAGAAGCCGGAGTAGAGGTACGCCGCCGTGCTGGACTGGTTGACGATCGCGCCCCCGCCGCGCCTGGCGATCTCGGGGTAGACCGCCCGGGTCATGACGAGGGCGCCGTCGAGGTTCACCGCCATGAACTGCTTGTAGTAGTCCCAGTCGACGCTGATCAGCAGGTTGAACTCCATGCTCCCGTAGATCGCGGCATTGTTGACCAGGTGGTCGATGCCGCCGAAGCGCTCGACGGTCCTGCTGACGAGGGCCGCGGCCGACTCGGCGGAGGAGACGTCACAGGGCACGAACAGCGCCTGGCCACCGTCGGCCTCAATCTGCTTCGCGACCTGCTCCCCGGCCTCGGCGTTGAGGTCCGCGACCACGACCGCCGCGCCCTCCCCGGCCAGCGCGCGGGCGTAGGCCTCCCCGATGCCCTGCGCCGCGCCGGTCACGACGACGATCTTGTTCTGGAAACGCATGTTCACTCCTGTCACTCTGGTGCTGCGGAATCACCGGTTGACCGGTTGTTCCTGCACTTGTCGGCCGTTGCAACGCACGTCAAGTGCAGGAACCGCCGGTCGACCGGCGATTCCTGCACCCCCCTCACGCCGGCTCCGCCACCGTCTTGATCTCCAGGTACTCCTCGAACCCGGCCACGCCCATCTCCCGTCCGAGACCGGACTGCTTGTACCCGCCGAACGGCGCGTCCGGGCTGAACCACACACCCCCGTTCACCGCGAGCGTCCCCGTCCGGATCCGCGCGGCGACGGCCTTCGCCCGGTCCAGCGACGCCGAGTCGACCGACCCCGAGAGCCCGTACGCCGAGTCGTTGGCGATCCGGACCGCGTCGTCGTCGCCGTCGTGCGCGATCACCACCAGCACCGGCCCGAAGATCTCCTCCTGCGCGAGCCGAGACGAGTTGTCGAGGCCGGCCACGACAGTGGGCTGCACCCAGAAGCCGGGCCGGTCGATGAACGAGCCGCCGGTGGCGAAGCTGCCCCCCTCCTCCAGCGCCACCGAGAAGTACGCCGCCACCCGGTCGCGCTGCGCCGCCGAGATCACCGGGCCGCAGATCGCGCCCGGGTCCCGCGGATCGCGTGCGCCGATCGACTCCATCGTCGACGCCGCGACGGCGACCGCCTCGTCGTACCTGTCGCGGGGGACGATCAGCCGGGTGGTGATGGCGCAGCCCTGGCCGGCGTGGATGCAGGCGGCGAAGGCGGTCGCGCCGGCCACCGCGCCGACGTCCGCGTCGTCGAGGGCGATCGCCGCCGACTTGCCGCCGAGCTCGAGGAAGACCTTCTTCAGGGTGGGCGCGGCCGCCGCCATGATCGCCCGGCCGACCACCGTCGAGCCGGTGAAGGACACCATGTCGACGCGGGGGTCGGTCGACAGCACCGACGCGACCTCGTTGGACCGCGGCGTCACGACGTTGAGGACGCCCGGAGGGAGGTCGGTGTGCTCGGCGGCCAGCCGCCCCAGCTCAGCGGCCACCCACGGGGTGTCGGGGGCGGGCTTGAGGACGACGGTGCAGCCGGCGGCCAGGGCCGGACCCACCTTGGCGAGGTTGATCTGGGTCGGCACGTTCCACGGCGTGATCGCGGCGACGACACCCACCGGCTCCCGGTGGACGGTCCGCCGCGAGGGGATCCCCATCGGCGCCGCGACGCCGAGGTCGGTGGCGAACGCGTAGGTCTCCAGCAGGTCGGTGACCCACCGCAGCCCGTCGACGGGTACGTCGAACCCGGCCGCACCCATCATGAAGCCGGGCATGCCGACCTCGGCCGTCGTCAGCGCGCGGAAGGCGTCGGCGTTCTCCAGCAGCGCGGCGTGCAGCTGGCGCAGGCACCTGACCCGGAGCGCGACGTCGGTCGACCAGTCGCTCTCGTCGAAGGCCCGGCGGGCGGCGGCGATCGCGGCGTCGACGTCGGCCGCCGTACCGTCAGGTGCGACGCCGATCTCGGAGCCGGAGGCGGGGTCGAGGATCGGGTAGGTCTCGCCGGACGAGGCGGCGACCAGCTTGCCGTCGATCAGCTGCTGGGCGGCGGGAGGCAGCGCCGTCACGACGACACCCCCGGAGCGGCCTGGGTGACGTACCGACCGGCCTCGACCGGCGGCGGCCAGAGCGTCGAGGGCAGGTCCTCGTAGTGGTAGTGCCCGGGAACGCCGTGCCCGGTGACCTCGAGCCGCTTCATCAGGGTCTCGGGTGCCTTGCCGGACTTGAGGATCTCGACGAAGGTGTGGCCGGTCGACGGCAGGTCGAACCAGTCGCGCTGCCAGTCGATCTTGATCTGGCCGGCGTCGGCGCCCTCGGTGACCCGCTTGAGCCCGAACCACGAGCCGCCGATGCCGAGGATCTCGAACTCCTTGCCGGTGGCGTCGTCGATGATCCCCGCGCGCTGCTTCCAGAAGCCCAGCACCATCGACTTCTGCTCGTCGATCATGGTGCAGACGTAGTCGTAGTGCCAGCCGTCGAGGCCGTCCATCTCGATGCCGATCGCCCAGTCCCGGATCTGGTCGCGGCCGACGGCCATGAAGTGCTCGTCGGGGTGGTACATCCAGCCGTACGTCGCGTCCTCGGCGTACCACTCGGCCATCGGCCGCCAGTCGCCGGCCGCCTCGACGTCGCGGTTGATCTGCAGCCAGGAGTCCCAGAACTCCTCGATCTCGGCCCGGGTCAGGTCACTCATGGTCAGTCCTCTTCGATCGACAGCGCGAAGGCGGGGCAGTACTTCACGGCCGTGGTGACGTCGGTACGACGGTCCTCGGCCGGGTGCTCGTCGAGCACGGTCACCACGTCGGCGTCCGCGTCGAAGCCGAACACGTCGGGGGCCTCGCCCTGGCAGAGCTGGTGCCCCTGGCACAGGCCGGTGTCGGCGACGACCCTCATCGCGTCTCCCTCACCCGACGCCGGTACCGGACGCGCGCGGGCTGGGCGAGCTGGATGACCATCTTCGTGAAGTCGTCGCGATAGGAGTCCAGGTCCTGCACCGGCTCGAAGGTGAAGTCGCGCAGGATCACCGAGAAGATCGCCTTCATCTGCATCATCGCGAAGGCGTTCCCGACGCAGCGGTGCTTGCCCGCACCGAACGGGATCCAGGTCCAGCGGTGCTGCAGGTCCTCCTGGCGCGGGTCGACGTACCGTCCCGGGTCGAAGGAGTCGGCCTTCGGGAAGTCCTCCTCGATCCGGTTCGACACCCGCGGCGAGGCGGCGAGCACGGTGCCGGCGGGGATGGTGTGCCCGAGCAGCTCGAAGTCCGCCTGCACCAGCCGCATCAGGATGACCAGCGGCGGATGCAGCCGCAGCGTCTCCTTCAGCGCGGCCTCCAGCACCGGGATCGAGCGCAGCGCCTGGAAGGAGACCTCGCTGCCGTCGGCGTAGAGCACGTCCAGCTCGGCGACCACGTCGGCCATCACGTGTGGGTTGCGGAGCAGCTCGATCATCGCCCAGGAGGCGGTGCCGGAGGAGGTGTGGTGCCCGGCGAACATCATCGAGATGAAGATGCCGGTGATGTAGTCGGCGTCCATGCCGACCGCGATCAGCACGTCGAGCAGGTCCCGCTCCTCCTTGGGCACCTCGCCCCGCGCCAGCCGCGCGTCGAGGATCGCCTGCACCTTGGCGACCAGCTCCTCGCGGGCCCGGTCACGGACCCGGAAGCTCTCGATGTCGGCGTACGGGTCGACGTACGCGATGGCGTCGGTGCCGTGCTCGAGCCGGTGGTAGACCTCGGCGAAGGATCCGTCGAGCTGGTCGCGGAAGGGCTTGCCGATCAGGCACGACGAGGTGGTGTAGATGGTCAGCTCGGCGAAGAAGTCGAGCAGGTCGATCTCACCCTCGTCGCCCCAGTCGGCGACCATCCGGCGGATCTCGGCCTCGATGGTCCGCGCGTGCCCGCGCATCATGTCGCCGCGCAGCGCCTGGTTCTTCAGCATCTGCTGGCGCTCCTCGGGTGAGGCGTCGAAGACCACGCCCTTGCCGAAGATCGGCGTCATGAAGGGGTACGCCGCCGCCTGGTCGAGCACGTCGTCGGGCGCCCGGAAGAACGCCTCGTTGGCCTCCGCGCCCGTGACCAGCACGACCTGCTTGTCGGCGAGCCGGAACCGGCCGACGTCGCCGCACTCCTTGCGCACCCGGTGGAAGAGCGCGATCGGGTCGACCCGCATCTCGGGCAGGTGACCGGTGCCCTTGATGATCGCGGGTACGTCGGCACCCTGGTCGTCGAGCACCGTCGAGACCTCGGGGATGTCGGCGAGCGTCACGACTCCTCCTTCGCGATGGGGGCTTCGGGGTTCACGTCGACGGGGCTGATGTGCACGCCGCGGGGCGCGCTGACGACCGTCGTGATGGCCGCGGCGATCGCGGTGGCCTTGAGGAAGTGGGAGTGGCGCGCGTGCCCCCACTTGACCCACTCGGTGAGGACCCTGGCGCCCGCGTCGGCGTCCCAGTCCGAGCCCATCTCCGACCAGGTCGGCCCGGGTCGCACGACCGAGGCCCGGACGCCGGAGCCCTCGAGCTCCATCTGCAGCGCCTCGACCAGGCCCTCCAGGCCGGACTTCGTGGCGCTGTAGCCCCGCATGAACGGGCGAGCCCGCAGCGCGGTGTCGGAGGAGACGAAGACCAGGTCGCCGCGCTGCCGCTCGACCATCCCCGTACCGAAGGCGCGGACCAGTCGATGCGCTCCCAGCACGTTGACGTCGAACTCGGCCGCGAGCTCCTCGGTCGTCGCGTCCACGATCGCCCCGGGCGCCAGCAGCCCGGCATTGCTGACGACGACCTCGATGTCGCCGAGGGCCGCGGCCGCAGCGGTCGCGAACTCCTCGACCGACGCCGTCGAGGCCACGTCGAGCGGGTGCACGAACACCTCTCCCCCGGCGTCGCGGATCTCGGCGGCCAGCTCCTCGAGCCGGTCCACGCGACGGGCCCCGAGGGCGACCGGGAAGCCGGCGGCGGCCAGCGCGCGGACGGTCTCGGCGCCGATCCCGGAGGAGGCGCCGGCGACCACGGCCGGCCGGCGGTCGGGGTGGACGGGCTTGCGCGAGGCGGCCATCAGGAGCTCCGTTCGGTGAACGTGACGGGCAGCGACGCGAAGCCCCGCACGCTGGTGGAGTGCACCCGCACCGCGCGCTCGGCGTGCACCTCGAAGCCCGCGACCCGCCGCACCAGCTCCTCGAGCACCACCCGCGCCTCGAGCCGGGCCAGGTTGGCGCCGAGGCAGAAGTGCCGGCCGGTGCCGAAGCTGAGGATCTGCGACAGCTCGGCCTTGTCGCGGTCGATGTCGAAGACGGTGGGCTCGGTGAACACCCGCTCGTCGCGGTTGGCGCTGCCGAGCAGCACGAGCGCCTTCGACCCGCCCGGGATCAGCACCCCGCCGACCTCGACGTCCTCCACGACGTACCTGGCCAGCATCTGGCTGGACGTGTCGTGACGCAGGGTCTCCTCGATCCACGCCGGCACCAGGGCGCTGTCGGCGAGGACCCGCGCCTGCTGCGCCGGGTTCGCGGCGAGGTGGAGGAGCGCGTTGCCGAGCAGCTTGGTGGTGGTCTCGTTGCCGGCGACCACCATGAGGAACAGGAAGGCCATGATCTCGCCGTCGGTGAGCCGGTCGCCGTCGACCTCGGCGGCCACCAGCGCCGAGGTGAGGTCGTCGGTGGGCGCCTTGCGGCGCTGCGCCACCATCTCCCCGTAGTAGCCGAAGAGCGCGAAGGACGCCTCCACACCGGCCTCGGGCACGTCGCGCACCCCGTCCTCGCGGTGCACCACCAGGTCCGCGAGTCGTCGTACCTCGTCGCGGTCGGCCACCGGCACGCCCATCATCTCGGAGATGACGTCCATCGGGAGCTTGCCCGCGAAGTCGGCGATCCAGTCGGCCTCGCCGTGCGCCGCATTGGCCGCGAAGGTGCGCGCCAGGTAGCGCTCGGTCAGCGCCTGCACCTCCGGCGTCAGCTCTCGCACCCGGCGCGGGGTGAACGCGGCGGAGACCAGCCGGCGGATGCGCGACTGCTCCGCGCCGTCGAGGCCGAGGAAGCTCATCACCCGGTGTGCCTCGGGGTTCCACGCCGACGCGTCGAGCGAGACGCCCATCCGGTTGGAGAACACCACGTCGTCGCGCAGCACCTCGAAGACGTGCTGATGGCGCGAGATCACCCACAGGTCGTCGGTGGCCGCGTGGAAGACGGGCGCCTCGTCGCGCAGCCGTTGGTAGGTCGGGTACGGGTCCTCGTGGAAGGCGTAGTCGTAGGGGTCGAAGACGAGCCCGGCGGCGGTGGTCATCGGTTCCCTCGCATGATCACGTCCACGGCCGCGACCAGCCGCTCGGCGATCTGGTCGTAGGTCAGCAGCCCCATCCCGGCCTGCAGCAGCGCGCCGGAGAAGGTCAGCACCAGCACCTCGAGCACGGCCGGGTCGGCCTGCTCCCCCAGCGCCGCCTCGAAGCGGGCCAGGAACGCGCCGCCGATCTTGAGCCGCAGTCGCGCGACGTCGGGATCGGAGCCGAGCAGGGCGGGGGTGACCGCCGCCGCCAGCTCGGGCTCCTCGACGATCCGCGCGGTGAGGGCGCGCATGGTGGCCTGGAGCCGCTCGGTCGGCGTACCCGTGGCGGCCTGGGCGATCTCGGCCGAGGTGAGGTGGCGCCAGAAGAGCTCGGCGAAGAGGTGGTTCTTGGAGGCGAGATAGGTGTACGCCGTCGCCGGCGAGACCCCCGCCCGCTGCGCGACCGTGCGCACCGTCAGCGCCTCGTGACCGACCGCCCGCAGCTCCTCGAGACCGGCGGCCAGCAGCCGCTCCACCGTCTCGGCCTGGCGCGGGTTCAACCCCTGGCGCGGCGCCTCGAACACCTGACTGGACACGTGTCCAAGATAGGAGACGTTCCCGGCAGGCGCAAGACATTTCTTAGAACTCGTTCTAGTTTGTGGCCATGCGCAACGGGATCGTCCTCTTCACCTCCGACCGCGGCATCACGCCGGCCCGACTGGCCCAGGCGGCCGAGGAGCGGGGCTTCGACACCATCTACGTGCCGGAGCACACCCACATCCCGGTCCGCCGGGACGCCCTGCACCCCACGGGCGGCGAGGACCTGCCCGACGACCGCTACCTGCGCACCCTCGACCCGTGGGTCTCGCTCGCCACCTGCGCGGCCGTCACCAGCCGGATCGACCTGTCCACCGCCGTCGCGCTCCCGGTCGAGTCCGACCCGATCACGCTCGCCAAGACCCTCGCCACCCTCGACCACCTCTCCGGTGGCCGCGTCACGATCGGCGCCGGCTTCGGCTGGAACACCGACGAGCTCACCGACCACCACGTCCCGGCCGCCAAGCGCCGCACCGTGCTCGCGGAGTACCTCGGCGCGATGCGGGCGCTGTGGACCGAGGAGGAGGCGTCCTACGACGGCGAGTTCGTCTCGTTCGGGCCGAGCTGGGCCTACCCCAAGCCCCCGCAGGGCCGGATCCCCGTCATCATCGGCGCCGGCGCCGGCCCGAAGACGATGAAGTGGATCGCCGCCCACGCCGACGGCTGGATGACGACGCCCACCACGACCGGCGTCGCGGCCGGCGCGGAGCTGCTGCGCAAGGAGTGGGCCGAGGCCGGGCGCGAGGGCCAGCCCGACGTCCGGGTGCTGGTCGCGAAGCGCCCGACCGAGGAGGACTTCGCCGACTGGGGCGCGTCCGGCGCATCCGAGCTGATCTGGGGCGTACCCGACTCCGACGAGACGGCCGTCCTCGGCTATCTCGACAAGCTCGCGGGCCGGCTGGGGCTCGGGTCGTGAGCGACGCATCTGACGAATGGGCTGCGAGTTCGGCCGCAACAGAGCCCGTTCGTCAGATACGCGACGAGAACCCGAGCCGGTACGCCGACCTCACCCGCGACCAGCTCGCGACGCTCGTCCCCGAGCTGCTGCTGATCGGGCAGCTGATCGACCGGTCCGGGATGGCGTGGTGCATCGCGGCGTTCGGGCGCGAGGAGATGCTGCAGATCGCGATCGAGGAGTGGGCGGCCGCGTCGCCGATCTACACACGTCGGATGCAGCGCGCGCTCGGCTACGCCCCCGACGTACCGGGCCAGGGTGACGTGGTCACCGTCTTCAAGGGCCTGCAGCTCGACATCGGCGCACCCCCGCAGTTCATGGACTTCCGCTACACCGTGCACGACCCGTGGCACGGCGAGTTCCGCCTCGACCACTGCGGCGCGCTGATGGACGTCGAGCCGATGGGCGAGGACTACGTGCGCGGGATGTGTCACGACATCGAGGACCCGACCTTCGACGCCACGGCCATCGCGACCAATCCCCACGCCCAGGTCCGGCCGATCCACCGACCCCCGCGCACGCCGGCCGACCGGCACCCCCACTGCGCCTGGACCGTCACCATCGACCCGGCGCACCCCGAGCCCGAGCCGGTCCCCGCCCTCGCCGTCAACGAGCTGTCCCGGGCCGCCCGGCTCGAGCTGGCCCCGATCGACCCCGCCGACGAGGGCCTCGCCGACTACCGGGGGCCGCTGCTCTCGGACGTCGACTTCGGCGCGTTCTCCCACTCCGCCCTGGTCCGCATCGCCGACGAGGTGTGTTTGCAGATGCACCTGCTCGACCGCGCGTTCGCGCTCGCCGTCGCCGAGCGGGTCGAGACCGGCGACGAGCTGGTCCGGCTGCGCCGCAAGCAGCTGGTCGGCATCGCCGGCCTCGGCGCCGAGCGGCTCGCCCGCGCCCTCGACCTGCCCCACGACACCGCCGGGGCGCTGCGCACCCTCTGGCTGCACCCGTTGCTGAACCCGGCCGCCTACGTCCCGGCCTCCGGCGGCGCCGGCTCGATCACCGTGGCCCCGGGGCCCGCCGACGAGGACGGGGCGTGGATCTCGCTGTGCGGCCCGCACTGGCCCGACGCGCTGCGCGCGATCGCGGGAGCGGTGTCCCCTCACCTGGACGCCCGGGTCACCGAGGCCCCCGGAGCCGGCTGGCGGGTCGAGGTCGTCGCGGGCGAGGTCCGCCCCGAGGCCGAGGAGGTCGCGGTGACCCGGTTCAGCACCGGAGCGTCGTTCGCCTTCGAGCCACGACGGTCGATCCCGATCACTCCGGTCTGATCGGCATCACCTCCAGTCCGTCGAGGAACGCCACCGACCGCTCCAGGACGACGGCGGCCGCCGCGGCGTCGTAGGTCGGCAGCGAGCTGTCGGTGAACAGGTGCCCCGCGGCGGGGTAGAGGAACAGCTCGGCCCCGGCCACCTCGACCAGCTCGCGCGCGGCGGGCAGGTCCTCGGCGAAGAACTCGTCGCCCTCGGCGCCGTGGACCTGCGCCGGCACGCCCGCCGGCCACGGACCGAACGCCCACTCGCCGGTGACCGGGATGCAGGACTCATAGAGCAACGCGCCGCGGGCGCCGGCGCGGGTCTGGGCGAGGCGTTGGGCGGCCGCCTCGCCGACGGAGAAGCCGGCGTAGACCAGGTCGGCGGGCAGCGCGGCCACCGCGCGGTCGGCGCGCGCGTCGAGCTCGTCGCCGAGCTCGCGGATCAGGGCCAGGCCGGCGTCGAGGCTGTCGGGGAGGACGCCCTCGAACAGGTCGGGCGTGTGGACGACGTGGCCCGCGGAGCGGAGCGCGTCGGCGAAGGCGCGGACTCCGTCGGTGAGCCCGCGGGCGTGGTGGAACAGGACGACCTCGGCCATCAGCTTCCTCCTGCGGTGGTGAGGGGACGCTGAGCACGCTAGCCACGACCTCCGACACAAAGTCACCCCGGAGAATCTGCAAGGTTCGGCAATCCCGGGCGCTCACATCTCCGTGTCCCTACGATCTGGCCATGACTGTCTCGGGCCCGCCCGCGGACGACGCGACCCTCGTGGCCGGCGTCCTCGCGGGCGACCGGCACGCCTTCGCCGGTGTCTACGAGCGGTACGCCGACCGGCTGCACGACTTCGCCTACTCCCTGCTGCGCAACCGCGAGGAGGCGGCCGACTGCGTGGCGGACTCCTTCGTCGTCCTGGCGGAGAAGGTCGGCCAGCTCCGGGACCGGTCGCGGCTGCGGCCGTGGCTGTACTCCGTGGTCCGCAACGAGTGCCTGCGCACCCTGCGCGGCCGGGCCCGAGAGGCGCACGACGACGAGTGGCTGGCCGCCATGCCTGACCTCGGCGGTGGGCCCGAGCAGCAGGTCACCGACGCGGCGGTCCAGGACGAGCTGCGCGAGCTGGTCTGGGCGGCGGTCGAGGGGCTCAACGACCGCGACCGGGCGCTGCTCGACCTGCACCTGCGCCAGGGGCTGGAGGGCGCGGAGCTCGCGGCGGCGATGGACGTCACCCCGCAGAGCTCGTACGTCATGCTCAGCCGGGCCCGCGACCAGGTCGAGCGCGCGCTCGGCGCGCTGCTCGTGGCGCGACGCGGCAGCGAGCTCTGCGCGGACCTGAGCGGCATCCTCGACGGCTGGGACGGCCGGTTCTCACCACTGATCCGCAAGCGGGTCTCCCGCCACATCGACGGCTGCGAGGCCTGCGAGACCCGGCGCCGGCTCATGGTCAGCCCACTCGCGCTGCTCGCCGGCGTTCCCGCGTTCGCGGCCCCCGCCGCGCTGCGCGACCGGGTGCTCGAGGACGAGCGACTGGTCGCCCACTACATCGACGACCCGGTGCTCCCGCCCCCGGGCGACGCGGGCCACCAGAGCACGCCACGGCGCCCGCTGCTCGTCGTGGGCCTGGTCCTGCTGCTGCTCGCGCTCGGCGGCGCCGCCGCCCTCACCTGGTGGCCGGAGGACACCGCACCCGCGGTCGCCACCGACCCGGCGACCACCGCCACCGCGCCGTCGCCCACCACCGTCGCGACGAGTGCCCCCACCCCGAGCGAGCCCGCGCCCACGACGGCGGCCGAGCCCTCCCCACCCACCACCCCGACCGCCCCGACCGCCCCGACCGCCGCTACCGAGCCCACCTCGACCGGCGCCACCGTGGCCGCGCCGGGCGAGCTGCAGGTGTCGACCCGCACTCTCCGGCTGGGCGCTCGGTCCGGCGGCTCGGTGCGGCTGAGCAACACCGGCGGCACCGCCCTCTCGTACGCCGTGCGGTCGCGGGTGGCGTGGCTCTCGGTGTCGCGTACGTCGGGCTCGCTGGAGCCGGGCGCCGACTCCGGACTCACCGTCACCGTCGACCGCTCCACCCTCGCCGAGGGCAGCAGCACCGGCGCCGTCGCCGTGTCCTGGTCGGGCGGGACGGTGCTGGTGTCGGTCCAGGCCGCCGTCGACCGGCCGCCGGTGATCGGCGCCCTGCAGATCGGCGGCCCGACCGACTGCACCGGCCGCACCGTCACCGCCACCGCCTCCGACACCACGCTCCGGTCGGTCCGGGTCGCCTGGAGCGGCCCGAGCGGCAACGGGCAGCAGGCGATGTCGGCCTCCGGCGGCGGCTGGACCGCGAGCATCGGCCCGTTCCCGATCGGCGGCAGCGTCACGGCCACGGTCACCGCCGTCGACCGCGCCGGGCACACCAGCACCCGCTCGACCAGCTTCGACGTGGATCCCTGTCCCGGCTGACCGGAGCCGTGCTCACTCGGCCAGGCGTGGCGTGCCACAGTCGACCTTCGGCACCGCGGTGACCGTGCCGCCGGCGACGTCCGCGCCGAGCGCGGTGAGCAGCGGGCCGAGCAGCCACTTGTCGAGACTGTTCTTGAGCGGGTTCACGATGCCCTGGAGGACCAGGTCGACCACCCACTGCAGCAGGCTCGGGATGCCGAGGAAGGTCAGCAGGTCGGACAGCGGTCCGAGGCCGCCGAGCAGCTTGAGGCTGTTGACCGACACGAACAGGTCGGGGACGCCGAGCCCGCCCTGCCGGATCGGCACGCTGACGTCGTAGTCGTCGTCGACGATGTCGAGCTGCTCGGCGCGCACCGGCCGGTTCGGGTTGCCGCCGCTGGCGAGCGCGACGGTGCCGCTGACCACCTCGACGCCGTTCCAGCCGGGGATGCCGAGGCCGAGCAGCGAGACGCTCAGCTTGGGCGAGGCGGGGTCGTCGGCGCGCTGCCCGAGTCGGACGTCGACCCCGAGCAGGCCGCTGTCGACGAGCATCTTGATCCGCCGGCCGGCCGGCAGGCACTCCACGGCGGTGACCGTGGCGCTGGCGTCGGCCACGGTGAGCCGGATCGTGAGCGGGGCCCGGACCGCGATCACGCCGAGGTCGAGGGCCAGGGCGTCACCGGCGAGGGTGATCTCGACCTGCGAGCTGGTCGCCGTCGGGCAGGCCACGACCGGCTTCTGGCCGACCTTCACGCTCGCCTTCAGGTCGACCAGGCTGGTGCCGCCGGGCCCGATCGGCAGCGGCAGGCGTACGGCGAGCGGCAGCCGGACCACGTTGGTGCCGTTGGCGATCGCCAGCGACCCGGCGACCAGGTCGAGCAGGTCGAGGTCGAGGTCGGCCGCGGCGTCGTCCGCGGTCGCCAGCCGGACCAGGTCGCCGAGCTCGATCCCGACGGCGGGCAGGTTGGCCTGGATGCCGCCGTAGACCTCACGGAGCAGGTCGACCTCGGCCAGCCGGTCGCTCTGCCGCTCCAGCACCTTCACGGCCGCCAGCATCAGCTCCGCGAGCCCCACGCTCACGCCGGCCGCCTGGGTGAAGGACGCGGCCGAGATGTCGGCGCTCACGAGCGGGTCGAGCTCGTCGATCAGGTCGAGCAGGTTGAGACCGACCCCGGCCAGTCCCGCCTGCGGGTCCAGCACCTTCAGCGCGAGATCGGAGCCCAGCAGCCCGCCCAGCAGCGGGTTCAGCAGCCAGGACTGCCCCGTGTCCAGCTGCGCGGCGTAGGACCCGACCCGCAGGCACGCGCTGGTGCGGGTCGCGGCCACGGCGGTGCGCTCGGCCCCGCCCGACTCCACGCCCGTGAACCCGCCGAAGGCGAAGGCGACGTCGGAGCGCGCGGTCACCCGCACCCCGCCGGGGATCTCGCTCGCCGCGGCCGGCCGCCACTCGCCGTCGGACAGCACCACCAGCTCCCACCGCACGTCGGCAGCCGGGACCTCGCCGCCCACCAGATCGCGGTTGCGGTGCAGGCTCGCCGCCTTGGCCGCGTCGATCGTCGCCCGCTCGGACGCGCCGTAGTCCCCCGCCTTCCGGCCGGTCAGCTCCCTGGCCAGGTCGAGGGCGACGACGTCGACGACCGACTGCAGGTCGCGACGCAGCACCCGCTGCATGCCGAGGTCGACCACGAACGCCGCGACCACCATCACCACGGCCAGCACCATCGCGACCAGGATCGCGGTCGCGCCACGCTCGTCGCGGGCGGGACGCAGCGGACGTGACGGGGTACGACGCAGGGCGCGCGCCATCGACGGCTCTCCTCCCACCGGGCCCGCGCGGCCGTCGTACCCCCTGCGCCAACGCACGGACTCACTTCAAGACGCTCCCCGCGTCCGGGGAGAGGGTACCGAAGCGGACGCTTGGTCGGCCAGCGGCCGGTCAGCGCCTCTCGAAGGCGATCCCCGCGCGCTCCAGGCGCCGCAGCAGCGCATCCCCCATGGCGGTGGCGGTGGTGACCTGCCCGGCGACATTGGGGTTCTCGTCGAGCGCGAGGCACAGTGCCGACTCGGCCAGCATCTTGGCGGTCTCGGTGTAGCCCGGATCGCCCCCGGAGACCCGGGTGCGGACCTCGTGCCCGGCGGTCTCGGCGACGAAGTCGACGGTGAACCACGACTTCTCGCGGCGGCTGGGCGAGGGCCCCTCCCCCTGCGGCACCCGCTTCAGCAGCGCGTTGCGCAGCGGCGGGACCTGGGCGGCGAGGGTCAGGCCGGTGACGCCGACCGCTCCCCCGGCGGCGTACCGCAGGGTCTTGGTGCCGGCGAAGTGGGAGTAGCTGAACGCCGGTCCGTACGCCGGCAGGTGGGCACCGCTGCGAGCGACGACGAAGGGGTCGATGGTGGGCAGCGGCAGCAGCCAGTAGCCGAGCTCGTGGTCGCGGCGCGGCCGGCCCGCCACCGCCCGCGAGCGGCGGCCCTCGGGACGCGGCTCCAGCCGGCGCCGGGCGCTCGCCGCCTCCTTCATCTGCCGGGCGCGGGAGAACGCGGTGAGCGCGGAGTGGAAGGTGCCGCCCGAGAAGCCGGCGCCGGCCCGCACCACGCCCCGCATCGTGACCGGCGTGGTGATCTCGCCGCCGACCTCCTCGGCGAGCTGCTGGATCGTGAAGTAGGCACCGAGGTCGTGGGGGATCGAGTCGAAGCCGCACGAGTGCACCAGTCGCGCGCCCGAGCCCTCGGCGGCGGCGTTGTGCTCGACATAGGTGCGGTCGACGAACTCCGGCTCGCCGGTCAGGTCGACGTAGTCGGTGCCGGCGTTCGCGCAGGCCGCGACCAGCGGGCCGCCGAACTCGACGTACGGCCCGACCGTCGTGGCGACCACCTTGGTCGTGGCGGCCACCTCCGCCAGCGCGTCGGCGTCCGCGGCGTCGGCGACGAGGAGCGGGAGGTCGACGCCGAGCCGGTCCCGCACGGCCCGCAACCGGGACTCGCTGCGGCCGGCCAGCGCCCACCGCAGGTCGGCCGGCGCGTGGGCGGCGAGGTAGTCGGCGGTGAGTCCCCCGGTGAAGCCGGTGGCTCCGAACAGGACGACGTCGTAGGGGCGCGCGCTGTCTGCCATGGCCCCCACTCTTCCATCGGTCGCGAACCCGATGGAACCCTTCCGGCCATCGCGTCCGTCATAGGCATGTGGAACCCGACGCCGAGGCGAGCTACGCCGAGTACGTGCGGCACAGCTGGCCGTCCCTCGTACGGGCGGCCGTCTTCCTCGGCGCGCGCCCCCACGAGGCCGAGGACCTGGCCCAGGCCACGCTGGTGCGCTGCTACACCGGCTGGGGCAGGGTGAGCAGCGCCGACAACCGCGACGCCTACGTCTACCGGATGCTGCTCAACTGCCTGCGCGACGTGCGCCGGACCCGCTGGTGGAAGGACCGGCAGTACGACGACCCGCTCGACGGGCCGCGCACCGCCCAGCCCGACGCCGCCGACCGGGTGGCCGTCGCCGACGCCGTGCACCGCGCGCTCGGCGGGCTGAGCAAGCCGAACCGCGAGGTGGTCGTGCTGCGCTACTTCGTCCAGCTCACCGAGCGGCAGACCGCCGAGGTGCTCGGCGTCCCGGCCGGCACGGTCAAGAGCCGGCTGTCCCGCGCGCTCGCCCACCTCGCCGCCGACGACCACCTCCTCGACGTCACCGGAGGCACCCCGTGACCGACCTCGAACGACTCTGGGACGACTACCCCGCCGGTCCCGCGCCGGTGGGCGCGATCCTGGCCGCCTCCGCTCCCCCAACGCGCCAGCGGCGGGTGCTGGTCCGCCCGCTCCTGACCGCGGGCGCCGCGACCGCGCTGACCGGCGCCTTCGTCGCCGGCACCCTGGTCGGCGGCTCCGGCCCGGCCGGTCCCGCCGCCGCACCGGGCGGTCCCGGCGGCCCGGACCGGCTGCCGCGCCATGTCGCCTTCCAGGCCGACCTCGAGCCGGCCCGGTCCTGCGCCGACCTGCGGGCGTCGTACGTCGAGCGCGGCCTGGCGCTCGTCGGCCCCTGGGGCTGGGGCCTGGAGCTCTTCGAGCAGGCCGACACGGCCGCGGCCGGGAAGGACCTCTCCGCGACGCCGGCCGCCCGTGCCCCCCGGACCGAGCGGCGGATCAGCAGCGAGACCGGCACCAACGTGCAGGAGGCCGGGGTCGACGAGCCCGACACGGTCAAGACCGACGGCTCGACCATGGTCGTCGTCCGAGGCGCCCGGCTCGACGTGTACGACGTCACCGGCGCCTCGAGCGTGAAGGTCTCCTCCGTCGACCTCCCGGGTGTCGACGACCCCGAGATCCTGCTGGCCGGCGACACCGTGGTGGCGCTGGGCCGCGACACCGGCTCGCCGCCCGACGCACCCGGCACCCGGGTGCTGACCGTGTCGCTCGCCGACCCGGCCACGCCGGACCTGGTCGCCGACGTGGGCTACGACGCCGCCCAGGCCTCGGCCCGCCAGCACGGCGACACGGTCCGCCTGGTCCTCGCCCGAGGCCTGCCCGACCTCGACTTCGTCGAGCCCACCGGCAAGCGCAGCCGCAAGGAGGCGCTCGCCCACAACCGGCAGGCCGTGCGCGACAGCACCCTCGAGGACTGGCTGCCCACCGTCACCTCCGGCCCCTCCGACGACCGCACGTCCCGTCAGCTGCTCGACTGCGACGACGTCGCCCTGCCCACCGACGAGCTCGCCCTCGGCACCACCAGCGTGGTCGGCTTCGACGCCGCCTCCGCCGACCGGCTCGACGCGATCGGGCTCGCCGGGCTGACCGACATCGCCTACGAGTCGGCCGACCACCTCTACCTGGCCGGCTCGGGCGGGGGGCGGGTGTGCGCCGACTGGTGCGACGACGCCGGCGGGACGTCGTACCTCTTCGACTTCGCGCTCGACGGCACCCGCGCCACCCACGTGGCCTCCGGCGAGGTGGAGGGTGCCCTGCGCGACCGGTGGTCGCTCGACGAGGCCGGGGGCGTGCTCCGGGTCGCGGTCGGGCCGACCAGCGAGACCGGCAACTTCAGCTCGGTGCTCACCCTCCAGCAGCAGGGCCGCGACCTGGTCGAGCGCGGCCGGCTCGACGGGCTCGGGCACGACGAGGAGATCCAGTCGGTGCGCTGGTTCGACGACCTCGCGATCGTCGTCACCTTCCGGCGCCGGGACCCGCTCTACACCGTCGACCTGACGGATCCAGCCGCCCCGCGCCTGCTCGGCGCGCTGAAGATCCCCGGCTTCTCGGCGTACCTCCACCCCCTGGGCCGGGCCCGCCTGATCGGCGTCGGCGAAGGTCCCGGCCCCGGCGGCTGGGGAGCCCAGGTCGGTCTCTTCGACGTCCGCGACACCCGGCGGGTCACCCGGCTCGACGTGCTGCCGTACGGCTCCCGCACCACCGCCCTCGCCGGCGCCGACCCCCGCGCCTTCACCTGGCTCCCCGACCAGCGCACGCTGCTCACCGTCATCGAGAAGTCGAGCAGCCGCCGGGTCGGCTACCTCTCGATCCTCCGCCTCGCCGGCGGCCGGCTGCACGAGCGCCGGATCAAGGTGGAGTACGGCGCCGACGTCGATCGGATCCGGACCGTGCCGCTGCCCGACGGGCGGGTGGTGCTGGTGACGGGTGAGGCGGCGCAGTTCCTGGAGCTGTGAGTCGGGCGGCGGGGGGGGCTGCCTGCAGCGGTGGGGCGGGCGGGGGCTGTTTGCCGCTGTAACACGTTGTCCGCTGGCCTACCCGACCCGAGACGTCGATCCGAGGCGTCTGTACGGGTCCGCTACAGCAGACCCGGGGACAGAGCCCCGCGGGGTGGTGGGCTTTGAGGTGATCCTCGGTGCCTACTCGCCGCTATCGATCGCGGCGATGGGTCCAGTATCGCTGTCGGGGTAGAGCAGCGCCATGGATCCTTCGGACAGGTAGCGCCGATCGCCGGCTTGCCACTCGTCGTGCATGTCGGCCAGGACCGCTCCGACGAGCCTGATCACCGCGGCGGGGTTGGGGAAGATCCCGACCACGCGGGCGCGGCGCTTGATCTCCTTATTGACCCGCTCGAGTGGATTGGTCGACCAGATCTTCTGCCAGTGCGCGCGCGGGAACGTGGCGAAGGCGAGGACTTCCGGCTTGGCCTCGTCCATCAACGGCCCGATCTTGGGGAACGACTTCGCGAGCTGGTCACGGACCTCGTCCCACGCGGTGGCGACCGCGTCAGCATCGGGTTGCGCGAACGCGGTGCGGAACACCGCGGCGACCATGTCGACGTGTGACTTGGGCACGTGGGCCAGCAGGTTGCGTGCGAAGTGCACCCGGCAGCGTTGGTGGCCGGCGCCTTGGAACGACCGCTTGAGTGCCTTGACCAGGCCGGCGTGCTGGTCACTGATGACCAGCCGCACGCCGTGCAGGCCGCGTTGCTTGAGGCTGGTCAGGAACCCGCGCCAGAACGTCTCGTCCTCGCTATCGCCGACATCAAGGCCGAGAACCTCGCGTGAGCCGTCAGCGGCGATCCCGGTGGCGACCACCACCGCCATGGACACCACTTGGGAGGTGGTGTTGCGGACGTTGAGGTAGGTCGCGTCCAGGTAGACGTAGGGGAACTCGATGTGGTCCAGCGGCCGGGTCCGGAACGCGCCGACCTGCTCGTCCAGCCCGGCGCAGATCCGAGATACCTCCGATTTGGAGATCCCCGAATCGGAGCCCATCGCTTCGACCAGGTCGTCGACGCTCCTCGTGCTGACGCCGTGGACGTAGGCCTCCATCACGACCGCGTACAGGGCCTGGTCGATGCGCCGGCGGGGTTCGAGGATCACGGGCAGGAAAGAGCCCTTGCGCAGTTTGGGGATACGCAGCTCGACGTCGCCGGCCTTGGTGGTCAGCATCCGTGGCCGGTGGCCGTTGCGATCAGTGACACGCTCAGGCGTGCGTTCGTAGGGTGCGGCGCCGATGCGTTCGGTTGCCTCGATCTCGATCAGTTCCTGCAGCGCGACGCGGACCGACTCACGGATCAGGTCCACGCCGTCGCCGGTGCGGAACGCCTCGAGGAGCTCGGACAGGGCAGACTGGGGCAAGGCCATCGGTGGTTCTCCTTCAGTGCGTGCTTAGCCGTTACACACCGAAGATCCCGCCGATGGCCGCCTACGTCAGACAGCCCCGCCGTGGTCCCTCAAACCCCACCACTCCCAGGGACTCTTACGACCCGGGCCCGCAACAGCGGCGGACACCGTGTTACAGCGCCCAACCTGACTCCGGGCCGCTGTAACACGTTGTCCGCTGGCCTACCCGACCCGAGACGTCGACCCGAGGCGTCTGTACGGGTCCGCTACAGCAGATCCGGGCCCGCAACAGCGGCGAACACCGTGTTACAGCGCCCAACCTGACACCGGGCCGCTGTAACACGTTGTCCACTGGCCTACCCGACCCGAGACGTCGACCCGCGGCGTCTGTACGGGTCCGCTACAGCAGACCCGGGCCCGCAACAGCGGCGGACACCGTGTTACAGCGCCCAACCTGACACCCGCCCCGGCGTACGGTGGAGCCATGTGCCGCAACATCCGCCCGCTCAACAACTTCGAGCCCCCGGCGACCCGCGACGAGGTGACCGCGGCGGCGCTGCAGTTCGTCCGCAAGGTCAGCGGGACGACGAAGCCCAGCCAGGCCAACCAGGCGGCCTTCGACCACGCGGTGGCCGAGATCGCCCACATCACGCAGCATCTCCTCGACGACCTGGTGACCACGGCGCCGCCGAAGAACCGGGAGGTCGAGGCCGAGAAGGCGCGCGAGCGTGCGCGGCTCCGCTACGGCTGAGCGTCGGATCGACGAGGCGTTCGCGGCGGTCCCGCGTGAGCGCTTCCTGCCCGCCGACCAGCAGCGGTACGCCGGCGCCGACCGGGCCCTGCCCCTCGGCCACGGCGTCACCTGCTCGCAGCCGACCACGGTCCGGCGGATGCTCACCCTGCTCGGCGTCGAGCCCGGCGACCGGGTGCTCGACGTGGGCTGCGGATCCGGCTGGTCGACGGCGCTGCTCGCCCGGCTGACCGGGCCCGCCGGGTTGGTGGTGGGGGTGGAGCTGCTGCCGGAGGTGCTGGCGCTCGCCTGGGCCCACCTCCCCGATCCGCACCCCACGATCCGGCTGCACCTGGCCGAGCCGGGCGTGCTCGGGCGGCCGGCGGACGCGCCGTACGACCGGGTGCTGGTGTCGGCCGACGCGGTCGCCCTGCCCAACGAGCTGGTCCGCCAGCTCCGGCCGGGCGGGGTGCTGGTCGGGCCGGTGGCCGGGGAGATGCTGCGCGTGGAGCGGCACGGGCGCTACTCCTTCGTCCCGCTGCGTACCCTGGACCGGTGACCCTCGCCGGCGACCCCGCGCTCCAGCGGTGTGCGTCCGGCGCCCTGGTGGTGCTGACCGGCGCCGGCCTGTCCACCGACTCCGGCATCCCCGACTACCGCGGCCCGGGCGCGCCGGCGCGGATGCCGATGACCTACCAGGAGTTCGTCTCCGGGCCGGCCGCGCGACAGCGCTACTGGGCGCGCAGCCACCTCGGCTGGTCCCGGATGCGCCGGGCCTCCCCCAACGCCGGTCACCTCGCCGTCGCCGCGCTCGGCGCGGACCTCGTCATCACCCAGAACGTCGACGGCCTCCACGAGGCGGCCGGCACGCCCTCGCTGGTCGCCCTCCACGGCCGGATCGCCGACGTGATCTGCCTCGACTGCCGGCGTACGTCGCCGCGCGCCGCGCTCCAGCAGCGCCTCGAGTCCGCGAACCCGGGGTGGGCGGCGCGGCATGCCGACGTCGCCGTCCGGCCGGACGGGGACGTGGACCTCGACGACACCGCGGACTTCGTCGTACCCGACTGCGAGGAGTGCGGCGGCCGGCTCAAGCCCGACGTCGTGTTCTTCGGCGAGAACGTTCCCAAGCCCCGGGTCGAGCGCTGCTACGCCGCCGTCGAGGGGCTGGCCGGCGACGGGACGCTGCTGGTGGCCGGGTCCAGCCTGACGGTGATGAGCGGGCTGCGCTTCGTGCGGCGCGCCGCCCAGCGCGGGATCCCGGTGGTGGTGGTCAACCGCGGCGCCACCCGGGGCGACGACCTGGCCGCCCACAAGGTGGAGACGGGGGTCGGCGAGTGGCTGAGCGCGCTGGCCGCCGCGCGGAGCGTGAGCGTGCCCGCGCCCGTGGCGATCGGCGGCGACGCACGCGTCTGACGAGAGAACCGCGGCCCAGGAAGGCTCGCGGGCCGGCTCAGAGCCGCTTGACGAAGATGTGGTCGGCCGCCTCGGGGAAGATCTCGGCGGTCTCGCCACCCGCGCCGACCAGCACCCCGTCGGCCGTGGCCTGGATGGTGATCGTCTTGTCGGGCAGCGCACCGACCCGGCGCATCGCGCTCATCAGCGCGTCGTCCTTCTGCATCTCCTCGGAGATGCGGCGGACGACGGCACGGGCCGACTCGGTGCCGGCGGCCTTGGAGAGCGGCTCGACGCCGGTCATGAACTGCTCCCCCAGGGCCTCCTGGCCGAGCTCGCCGAGGCCCGGGATCGGGTTGCCGTACGGCGACTCGGTCGGGTGGCCGAGCAGCTCGATGAGCCGGCGCTCGACGGTCTCGGACATGACGTGCTCCCAGCGGCACGCCTCCTCGTGGACCAGCTCCCAGTCGAGGCCGATGACGTCGGTGAGCAGCCGCTCGGCGAGGCGGTGCTTGCGCATCACGCGGGTGGCGAGGCGGTGACCCTCGTCGGTGAGCTCGAGGTGGCGGTCGCCCTCGACGGTCAGCAGGCCGTCGCGCTCCATCCGGGCGACCGTCTGGGACACCGTCGGCCCGCTCTGGTGCAGGCGCTCGGCGATGCGGGCCCGCAGCGGGACGATGCCCTCCTCGATCAGCTCGTAGATCGTGCGGAGGTACATCTCGGTGGTGTCGATGAGATCGCTCACCCGCCTATTCTGACCCATTAAGAGAAAGGCCGCACACCAGTGCCTGCAATGCTTGGGCGGGTGAGCACGCTGCCGCCCCTGATCGTCCCCCACCGCTTCAACGGCCCCCCGCGCTCGGGCAACGGAGGCTGGACCTGTGGCGCCCTCGCCGCCACGCTCCCGGCCCAGGCCGTCGGCACCGCCGTGACCGTCACCCTGCGGCTGCCGCCGCCGCTCGACGTACCGATGCCGGTGCTCGCGACCGCGGCGGGCGCGAGCCTCACCCACGACGGGCAACCGGTCGCCGAGGCGGTGTACGCCGAGGCCCGGCCGGTGCCCGTGGCGCCGGTGTCGGCGCTGGTCGCCGCCGAGGCCGAGGCCCGCTTCCCCGGCCACCGCTCGCACCCGTTCCCCAGCTGCTTCGCGTGCGGCCCGGACCGCCGGGTCGGCGACGGGCTGCGGATCTTCGCCGGCGCGGTCGCGCCGGGCGACGCCGAGGACGCGCGGGTGGCGGCCACCTGGACGCCGTACGAGAGCGCGGTCCCGATCGCCTGGGCGGCGCTGGACTGCCCGGGCGGCTGGGCCAGCGACCTGGAGGGCCGCCCGTCGGTGCTGGGCCGGATGACCGCGGAGGTGCGCAGCCTGCCCCGCACCTCCGAGCGGTACGTCGTGGTCGGCGAGCTGCGCGGCATCGAGGGCCGCAAGACCTTCACCGCGGCGACGGTCTACGGCCCCGGCGACGAGGTGGTCGCGACCGCCGAGCACACCTGGATCACCGTCGACCCGGAGTCCTTCCGGTGAGCGCCGCCCACCCGTGGTGGTACGACGCGGTCGTCTACCAGGTCTACGTCCGCAGCTTCGCCGACGCGATGCCCGTCCCCGGCGACGGGATCGGCGACCTGCCCGGCATCACCTCGCGGCTGCCCTACCTGCGCGAGCTCGGCGTCGACGCGCTGTGGATCACGCCGTTCTACACCTCGCCCCAGAAGGACCACGGCTACGACGTCGCCGACTACGCCGACGTCGACCCCCTGTTCGGCACCCTCGCCGACGTCGACCGGCTGCTGGAGACCGCCCACGGGCTGGGCCTGCGGGTGATCGTCGACCTGGTGCCCAACCACACCTCCGACCAGCACGCCTGGTTCCAGGCGGCACTCGCCGCCGAGCCGGGCTCGCCGGAGCGGGCGCGCTACCTGTTCCGCGACGGTCGCGGCCCCGACGGCGCCGAGCCGCCGAACAACTGGGACTCGGTCTTCGGCGGCCCCGCCTGGACTCGGGTGCCCGACGGGCAGTGGTACCTGCACCTGTTCGACACCTCGCAACCGGACCTCGACTGGCGCAATCCCGAGGTCGGCGACATGTTCGAGGGCGTGCTGCGGTTCTGGCTGGACCGGGGGGTCGACGGCTTCCGGGTCGACGTCGCCCACGGGCTCTACAAGGAGGCCACGCTGCGCGACCAGGTCCGGCCGAAGAAGCCGAAGAAGGCGGCCGAGTCGATGGTCGAGCGGGTCCTCAACGACGAGCCGATGTGGGACCAGCCCGAGGTCCACGACGTCTACCGGCGCTGGCGCAAGGTGCTCGACTCCTATCCCGGCGACCGGATGGCCGTCGCCGAGGCCTGGACCCAGACGGCCGCGTCGATGGCGATGTTCATCCGCCCCGACGAGCTGCACCAGGCCTTCAACTTCGGCTGGCTCGGCACCCCGTGGTCCGCGACGGCGTTCGCGGAGGTCATCACCGACTCGATCGCGGCGGTGGCCGCCGCCGCGTCCGCCCCGACGTGGGTGCTTTCCAACCACGACGTCGAGCGGCACCCGACGCGCTACGGCGGCGGTCCGGTCGGGCTCGCCCGGGGGCGCGCGGCCACGCTCGCGATGCTCGCGCTGCCGGGGTCGGCCTACCTCTACCAGGGCGAGGAGCTCGGCCTCGAGCAGGTCGACGTGCCGCCCGAGGCGCGCCAGGACCCGTCCTGGTTCCGCACCGGCCAGCCCGGGCGCGACGGCTGCCGGGTGCCGCTGCCCTGGTCGGGCGAGGCGCCGCCGTACGGCTTCGGGGGGCCGGACGGCGCGCAGCCGTGGATCCCCCAGCCCGCCGACTGGGCCGACCTCACGGTAGCCGCCCAGGACGCCGACCCCGGCTCGACCCTGGCGTTCTACCGGCGTGCCCTCGCCGCGCGCCGCGCGGTCTTCGCCGGCGCCGACGAGGCGACGGTGGCGAGCGCGGAGGGCGGCCTGCTCGTCGTACGCCGGGCGGGGGTGACGGTGGTCCTCAACGCCGGCTCGACGCCGGTGCCGCTGCCCGAGGGAGAGGTCCTCATCAGCAGCGCAGCGGTGCCCGGCGGACTGCTGCCGCCGGACACCGCTGCCTGGATCCGCTGAGCCCCTTGCGATAGTCCCTGCTCGAAAGCACCGTTCGACACCGGTTCTCGGTGCTTTTGAGCAGGGACTATCGCAAGGGGCCAGAACGCTCAGCGGTCCGACGGGATCCCGAGCGCGTCGTTGTAGCGCCGCAGGGAGACCGCGAACTCCTGGAGCTCGGCGACATTCCAGTCGCCGAGCCGCTCGGCGAGCTGCTCGCGCCGCTCGGCGGCGACCGCCTCCATTCGGCGCGCGCCCTCCTCGCTCACGCTGAGCAGGGTCGCCCGGCCGTCCTCCGGGTCGGGCGCCCGGTCGACCAGGCCGAGGTCGATCAGGTGCTGCACCTGGCGGCTGATCGCGCCCTTGTCGATGTCGAACACCGCGCACATCGCCGAGGCCCGCAGCGGCCCGTTCTCCAGCACATAGCTGAGCATCAGGTACGACGCCGGCAGCAGGTCCGGGTGCACCGCCCGGGCCCGCTCGCCGATCACCCGGCGTACCCGCCGGATGAGCACGCCGACCTCGGCCTCGAGGTCCTTGAGCGCGTCGCCACGGGTGAGCGTGGCGGTCATCGCCGCTCGCCCTCCCGGACCGCGGCACCCTCGACGTCGTACGCCGGGTAGTCGGCCGGCTCGCCGGACGCCACCAGGGCGGCCTCGACCTCGGTCTCGGCGACGCTGGGGCCGGTGGACGTGCGCAGCGGGACCTCCTTGATGAACAGGATGCAGAGGAAGGCGGCGATCGCGAACGGGACGGCGACCAGGAACAGGTGGCCGACGGCCTCACCGAACGAGGCCTCGTAGAGCGAGCGGATCGGGGCGGGCAGGTCGGCCAGCTTGGGGATGTCGCCGGTGGAGTGCTGCATCGCGGCGAGCTGCTCCTGGCTGATCTTGCCGGCCCGGACGAGGGCCTCGATGCCGCTCTTGACGCCACCGGTGACCTGGTGGGCCAGCACCGCGCCGAGGGCCGCGACACCGGCGGAGCCACCGATCGAGCGGAACATCGCGACGACCGAGCTGGCCGCGCCGAGGTCCTCGACGGCGACGTTGTTCTGCACCGAGAGGACCAGGTTCTGCATGGTCGCGCCGAGGCCGATGCCGACCAGCGCCATGTAGCCGCCCACGACCACCAGGGGCGTGGTGGCGTCGATGGTGCCGAGCAGGCCGATGCCGGCGATGACGAACAGCATGCCGCCGACCAGCCACCGCTTCCACAGCCCGGTCTGGGTGATGATCCGGCCGCTGATGATGCTCGAGACGAGCAGGCCGCCGACCATGCAGACCGACATCAGGCCGGCCTCGGTGGGGCTCATGCCGCGGGCGAGCTGGAAGTACTGGCTGAGGTAGACGGTCGCGCCGAACATCGCGACGCCGATCATCACCGAGGCGGCGGTGGCCAGCGCGGTGGTGCGGTCGCGGAACAGCCGCAGCGGGATCACCGGCTCGGTGGCGACCTTCGCCTCGACCCACAGCGCGCCGCCGATCAGGACCAGGCTGCCGACGACCAGCGCGGCCGACGTAGCGGAGATCCAGTCGAAGTTCGTGCCGGCGAGGCTGACCCAGACCAGGATCAGGCTGATGCCCGCCATGATCAGGGTGGCGCCGAGGTAGTCGATCTTGACGTCGCGCTTGATGGTCGGCAGGTGCAGGGTCTTCTGCAGCACGACGAAGGCGATCGCGGCGATCGGGATGCCGACGATGAAGCAGCCGCGCCAGCCCATCGGGCTGTCGACGATCAGTCCACCGAGCAGCGGGCCGCTGACCGTCGCGGTCGCGAAGACCGCGCCGATGTAGCCGCTGTAGCGGCCACGCTCACGCGGGGAGACCATCGAGGCGATGACGACCTGGACCAGGGCGGTCAGGCCGCCGACGCCCAGGCCCTGGAACGCGCGGGCGCCGATCAGCACGCCCATGCTGGGCGCCACCGCGGCGACGACCGAGCCGGCCGAGAAGATCACCAGGGCGACCTGGACGAGGAGCTTCTTGCTGAACAGGTCGGCGAGCTTGCCCCAGATCGGGGTGGTCGCCGTCATGGTCAGCAGGGTCGCGACCACGACCCACGTGTAGCCGGTCTGGCTGCCGTGGAGGTCGGTCACGATCGCGGGGAGCGCGTTGCTCACCACGGTGCTGGAGAGCATCGCCACGAACATCGCGAGCAGGAGCCCGGTCAGGGCCTCCATGATCTCGCGGTGGCTCATCTGGCCCGGTTCGGCGGTAGCCGACGGAGCGTTGGTCATCGAGTCGTCATCTCTTCTCGTCATCACCCGAATGGTTGTCGTAGATCAACCATATGCGGGATGGTTGACGACGGCAACTTTCTGTGACGCGGGAGACAGTTCTCGCGCGCATCTGACGAATCGGCTGCGATTCCGCCTCGCTCACAGCCCGTTCGTCAGATGCGCGGGTGCCGCGGCCCGAAAAATGCAGCGACCCGCAGGTGCGGTCCTCGGACCGGGCCGGGGGACGATCCCGGTTTCACCTGCGGGTCGGGTGGCTGCGTTGGTTTCGCGCGCAGCCCGTCGGAACTGCATGGGCTGCTAGCGGGCAGCCACCTCACGCGTCCTGGAAGAACTCATTCTTCGGACCACCTCCTTTCCCGTGTGCCCCTACGGTAGGTCGCCGATCCGCTCCGGACAACGCATTTCTCCCGACGCCCTGTGACCGAGACAACGCCCCCGTCCGGGAATGTCGAGCGGTTTGGTGGCATTACGCCAGGCATGTCCGACCAGACTCCCCTCATCGAGGCCCCGAAGTCCCGGCTACCGCTGGTGATCGGTGCGGCCGTGGCCGTGCTCGCCGTCATCGCGGCGGCGATCTTCTTCCTGACCCGCGACGGCGACGACACCCGTCGCGCGACGGGCAGTGACAGCAGCACCGAGCTGTCGGAGAGTGACCCGGTCAAGGTGGTGCTCGGGACCGTCGGCGCCAGCGACCCGTACTGGAAGACCTTCGAACAGGCCGCGAAGGACGCCGGCATCGAGCTGGAGATCCGCGACTTCGCGGAGTACCCGCTGCCGAACCCGGCGCTGGCCGAGGGCGAGCTGGACGCCAACCAGTTCCAGCACATCGTCTACCTGGCCGAGTACAACGTCGCCAACGACGACGACCTGGTGCCGCTGGGCGCGACCGCGATCTACCCGCTCGGCCTCTACTCCCAGAAGTACGACGACGTCGCCGACATCCCCGACGGCGCGACGGTCGTCGTCCCCGACGACGACTCCAACCAGGCCCGCGGCCTGCTGGTGCTGCAGTCGGCCGGCCTGATCACGCTCAAGGACGGCGGCTCGATCTTCTCGACCGTCGCCGACGTCGACGAGTCCGCCTCGCGGGTCAAGGTGAAGGCGCTCCAGGCCGACCTCACGCCGACCTCGCTGCCCGACGTGGCCGCGGCGATCGTCAACAACGACTTCGTCGAGGACGCCGGGCTGACGTTCGACGACGCCATCGCCGTCGACGACGCGAGCGACCCGAAGGCGATCCCGTACGTCAACATCTTCGCCGTGCGCGCCGAGGACAAGGACAACCCGGCGCTGAAGAAGCTGGTCGAGGTCTACCAGCAGACCCAGGCCGTGCTCGACGGCGTCGACGAGGCGGCCGGCGGCACCGCCGAGTTCGTCACGATCAGCCAGGCCGACCTCGAGCAGAGCCTGCACGACGTCGAGAACCAGATCCGCGAGCAGAAGTGACCGAGCCGCGGGTCGAGCCGCTCGTCGAGCTGCGCGGCGTCGTCAAGGAGTTCCCCGGCGCCCGCCGGGGCGACCCGGCGCACCGCGCGGTCGACGGCGTCGACCTGCGGGTCGAGCCCGGGGAGATCTTCGCGATCATCGGCTACTCCGGCGCCGGCAAGTCGACGCTGGTGCGGCTGGTCAACGCGCTCGAGCCGGTCACCTCGGGGAGCGTGGTCGTCGACGGCGTCGACGTCACCACGCTCTCTGAGCGGGGCCTGCGCGACCTGCGCCGCGGCATCGGCATGGTGTTCCAGCAGTTCAACCTGATGGAGTCGCGCACCGTGTGGGGCAATCTCGCCTTCCCGCTCACGGTCGCCGGCGTCCCCCGCGGCGAGCAGCAGCGCCGGATCTCCGAGCTGCTCCACTTCGTCGGCCTCGCCGACAAGGCGCACGCCCGGATCAGCGAGCTGTCGGGCGGCCAGAAGCAGCGGGTCGGGATCGCCCGGGCACTCGCCACCGAGCCGCGCCTGCTGCTCGCCGACGAGGCCACCAGCGCCCTCGACCCCGACACCACCCGCGACGTGCTCGACCTGCTGGCGCGGGTCAACCGCGAGCTCGGGATCACCATCTTGCTGATCACCCACGAGATGGACGTCGTACGACGCATCGCGCACCGGGTCGCGGTGATGGAGGACGGCAGGGTCGTCGAGCAGGGCCGCGCGGTCGACCTGTTCGCCGACCCCCAGCACCCGGTGACCCGGCGCTTCGTCGGCACCGTCGTCGACGACCTGCCCGCGCCCGACGTCGTCGCCGCGCTGCGCGAGCGCCACGACGGCCGGTTCGTGCGGCTGGCGTTCCGCCGACAGGAGGTCCGCCAGTCCGAGGTGTTCGCGACCTTCCTGCGCCACGACGTGGCGTTCGAGCTGGTCTACGGCGGCATCGAGGAGGTCCAGGGCACCACCTTCGGCAACCTCACCCTCGCCCTGTCCGGTGACACCTCCGCGGTCGACCGGGCCCTGGCCGAGGTCGCGCCCCTCGTCGAGTGGACGGAGGTCGCCTGATGACGACGTACGCGATCGACACCCGCCTCGGCGACCTGCAGCCGGAGTTCTGGCAGGCGGCCGGCGAGACCCTGGTGATGGCCACGAGCGCGCTGCTGCTCGGCGGCCTGCTCGGCCTCGCGCTCGGCCTGGGCCTCTACCTCACCCGCAAGGGCGGCCTGTACGCCAACCGCCCGCTGCAGGTCGTGCTCAACGTCGCGGTCAACTTCTTCCGCCCGATCCCCTTCGTCATCTTCGTGGCCGCGCTGCAGCCCCTGGCCCGGGTGGTCGTCGGCACCGGCATCGGCACGCCGGCCGCCACCTTCGCGATCGTCGTCGCCGCCACCTTCGGGATCAGCCGGATCGTCGAGCAGAACCTGGTCACCGTGAACCCCGGCGTGATCGAGGCGGCGCGCGCGATGGGCGCCGGTCGCGCCCGGATCACGTTCAGCGTGCTGGTGCCCGAGGCGCTCGGTCCGCTGGTCCTCGGCTACACCTTCGCCTTCGTCGCGATCGTCGACATGACCGCGATCGCGGGCGTGGTCGCGGGCGGCGGCCTGGGCTCGTTCGCCCAGCGGTTCGGGTTCCGGCAGTTCGACGACGTCGTGATGTGGGCCTCGATCCTGGTGCTCGTCGCCTTCGTGATGGTGATCCAGCTCGGCGGGAACCTGCTGGCCCGCAAGGTGCTGCGCCGCTGACGGCATGGGGCCGCGCCGGGCGGGTAGGTGCACAACATGGCCCGCCCGCTGCTCGTCGCCGTCGCCCTGCTGCTCGCGCTCACCGGCTGCTCGTCCGACGATCCCCCGCTCGACACGACTCCGACGCGCCGGACCACGCCGACCACGACGCCGACCACGACGCCGACCACGACGCCGACCGCCCCGACCGGCGTACCCCGAACCCCGGCGCCCAGCACCGCGCTCCCGGCCCTGGTGATCCGGCCGGGCGCGATCGGCGACGCCCGGGTCGGGATGAACCGCGACGAGTGGACGGCGACGGGCCTGTTCGCCGACGGTGCGGCGATCTGCGAGGGCGAGCTGATCCACTGGAAGGACGACCCCGACGGCGCCGGCCTGCGGGTGCTCACCGACGAGGACGCCACGATCACCCAGCTGTGGGTGACCGCACCCGGGCCGGTCACCGCCACCGGCGACCTGCAGGTGGGCTCGACGTACGGCGAGCTGCTGGCCGCCTTCCCGACGCTCACCCAGCCGGTGGACGACGGGTTCGACCAGTCCTCGGTCTATCCGCCGGGCGAGGAGGACGGGCTGCCCTACTTCGGGTTCCTGCTCGACGCCCCGGCCTCCGACGTCGCCGAGGACACCCCGATCGCCGCCATCGCGGTGACCGGCGGCGAGCCGGCCTACTTCCAGTTCGACTGCTGACCCGCCCCGCCGGTCACACCGCCGCGGCCGCGAACTGCGCGGCGTGCAGCCGCGCGAACGCCCCCTCGCGCTCCAGCAGCTCGGCGTGCGAGCCCTGCTCGACGATCCGGCCGTGCTCCATGACCAGGATCAGGTCGGCGTCGCGGATCGTGGAGAGCCGGTGCGCGATCACGAACGACGTGCGGTCGGTGCGCAGCGCGGCCATCGCCTGCTGGAGCAGCAGCTCGGTGCGCGTGTCCACCGACGAGGTGGCCTCGTCGAGGATCAGCAGCGCCGGCTGGGCCAGGAACGCCCGGGCGATGGTGATCAGCTGCCGCTCGCCGGCCGACAGGTTGGAGCCCTCGTCGTCGACCTTGGTGTCGTAGCCCTCGGGCAGGGAGTGCACGAACCGGTCGACGTACGTCGCGCGGGCGGCCTCGCGGATCTCCTCCTCGGTCGCGTCGGGCCGCCCGTAGGCGATGTTGTCGCGGATCGTCCCCTCGAACAGCCAGGTGTCCTGGAGCACCATCCCGATCCGGCTGCGCAGCTCGGCGCGGTCCATCGCGGCGATGTCGCGCCCGTCGAGCAGGATCTGCCCGCCGTCGAGCTCGTAGAACCTCATGATCAGGTTGACCAGCGTGGTCTTGCCCGCACCCGTCGGCCCGACGATGGCGACCATCTGGCCGGGCTGGGCGACCAGGGAGAGGTCCTCGATGAGCGGCTCGTCGGGGTCGTAGGAGAAGGACACGTGCTCGAAGCGCACCTCACCGCGGGTCGCGGCGTCGCGCCGCGGCGTGGCGGACAGCGAGGACGGCGCGACCTCCTCGTCGGCGTCCAGCAGCTCGAAGACCCGCTCGGCCGAGGCCACGCCGGACTGCAGCAGGTTCGCCATCGACGCGATCTGGGTGATCGGCTGGGTGAAGGTGCGCGAGTACTGGATGAACGCCTGCACCTCACCGAGGGTCAGCGAGCCCGAGGTGACCCGGAGCCCACCGACGACGGCGATGACGACGTAGTTGAGGTTGCCGACCAGCATCATCAGCGGCATCACCAGGCCGCTGATGAACTGCGCGCGGTACGACGACTGGTACAGCTCCTCGTTGGCGGCGTCGAACTCGTCCTCGACGGCCTTGCGGCGGCCGAAGACGGTGACCAGCGCGTGGCCGGAGATGGACTCCTCCACCTGGGCGTTGAGCCGGCCGGTCTGGCGCCACTGGTTGATGAACTGGCTCTGCGAGCGCTTCATGATCCGCCCGGTCACGAACATCGCGATCGGGACCGAGACCAGCGCGATCACCGCCAGCAGCGGCGAGACCCAGAACATCGCGCCGAGCACGCCGACGACCATCAGCAGCGAGGTGAGCAGCTGGCTCATGGTCTGCTGGAGGTTCTGGGCGACGTTGTCGATGTCGTTGGTGACCCGGCTGAGCAGCTCGCCGCGCGGCTGCTTGTCGAAGTAGGCCAACGGCAGCCGGTGGATCTTCTCCTCCACGTCGGTGCGCATCTGCTTGACCGTCGCCTGGACCACGTCGTTGACCAGGTAGCCCTGCAGCCAGCCGAGGATCTGGCCGCCGACGTAGATCAGCAGGGTGACCAGCAGCAGGTGACCCACCTTGTCGAAGTCGACCCCCTGGCCGGGGACCACGCCCTCGAGCCCACGCAGGAAGTCGGCGAGGCCGCTGTTGCCGCTGGCCTCGGCCTGGGCGACCGCCTCGGCCTGGGTGTGGCCCTCGAGCCGGCCGCCGATGAAGCCGGTGAAGACGGCGTCGGTGGCCTTGCCGAGCAGGTAGGGGCCGGCCACGACGGAGGCGACGCTGCCGATCCCGAGCAGCAGCACGGCGACCGCCTTGCCGCGGGCCGGGCGCAGCAGCGACAGCAGCCGGCGCGCGGAGGCGCCGAAGTCGTCGGCCTTCTGGCCGACCATGCCGCCCATCGGGCCGCGCCCCGGGCCGCCCTGCTGGACGATCCGCTCGGTCTGCTTCATGGTGCCGTTCTTGCGGTTCTCGCTCATGCCAGGACCTCCTCTCCCTTGATGCCCTGCGAGGCGGCGATCTCCTGGTACGTCGGGTTGTCGCGCATCAGCTCGTCGTGGGTGCCCTGGCCGACGACCTCGCCGTCCTCGAGAACCAGGATCACGTCGGCGTCGCGGATGGTGGCGATCCGCTGGGCGACGATGAGGACCGTCGCGTCGCGGGTCACCGGCTTCAGTGCTGCCCGCAGCCGGGCGTCGGTGGCGACGTCCAGCGCGGAGAAGGCGTCGTCGAAGAGGTAGATCTCGGGTCGCCGGACCAGTGCCCGGGCGATGGCGAGACGCTGCCGCTGGCCGCCGGAGACCGTCGTACCGCCCTGGGCGACGGCGGTCTCGAGCTGGTCGGGCATCGCCCGCACGAAGTCGGCGCCCTGCGCGATCTCCAGCGCCGCCCACAGCTCCTGGTCGGTGGCGTCGGGGCGGCCGTAGCGCAGGTTGGAGGCGATCGTGCCGGAGAACAGGAAGGCGCGCTGGGGCACCAGCCCGATCCGGGACCAGAGCAGCTCGGGGTCGAGCTCGCGGACGTCAACGCCGTCGACGCGCACCACGCCCTCGGTCGCGTCGAGCAGCCGCGGCACCAGGTTGACCAGCGTCGTCTTGCCGGCCCCGGTGGAGCCGATCACCGCGACGGTCTGTCCCGGGCGGGCCGAGAACGTGACGTCGCGCAGCACCGGCGCCTCGGCGCCCGGATAGGTGAGGCCGACGCCCTCGAGGTCGAGGTGGCCGGCGACGCCGACCTCGGTGACCGGGCGCGTCGGCGGCAGCACGCTGGTGTCGGTGTCGAGCACCTCGCCGATCCGCTCCGCGCTGACCGAGGCGCGCGGGATCATCATCAGCATGAAGGTGCCCATCATCACCGACATCAGGATCTGCATCAGGTAGGACAGGAAGGCCGTCAACGCACCCACCTCCATCTGGCCGGTGTCGACGCGGTGGCCGCCGAACCAGATCACGCCGACGCTCGCGACGTTCGAGACGGCCATGACGAGCGGGAACATCAGCGCCATCCAGCGCCCGGCCCGCAGCGACACGGCGGTGAGGTCCTGGTTGGACCGCTCGAAGCGGCGCGCCTCCTGCGGCTCGCGGACGAAGGCGCGGACCACGCGGATGCCGGTGATCTGCTCGCGCAGCACCCGGTTGACGTCGTCGAGCCGCTCCTGGACCTGCCGGAACGCCGGCACCATCTGCGAGACGACGACGCCGATGCAGACGAAGAGCACGGGTACGACGGCGACCACCAGCCAGGACAGGCCGAAGTCCTCGCGCATCGCCATGATGACGCCGCCGACCATCATGATCGGGATGGTCACCGCCATCAGGCAGGTCATCATCGCCAGCATCTGCACCTGCTGGACGTCGTTGGTGGCCCGGGTGATCAGCGACGGGGCGCCGAAGGTGGAGACCTCGCGCGCCGAGAAGCTGCCGATCCGGCCGAACACGGCCTTGCGCAGGTCGCGGCCGAACGCCATCGCCGCCTGGCCGCCGAACCAGGCCGAGCTCATCGAGCAGGCCGCCTGGACGAGAGCGACGCCGAGCATGATCGCGCCGAGCTCGACGACCTTGCCCGTGTCGCCCCGGGCCACGCCCTGGTCGATGATGTCGGCGTTGAGGCTGGGCAGGTAGAGCATCGCGGCGGTGCCGGTGAACTGGAGCACGACGATGGCCGAGAGCCAGCCCTTGTAGGGGCGCAGGTAGCTGCGCAGCAGCTGGGCGAGCATCAGGAGTCCCTCCTCTCGACGCCGTGCAGCACGGTGTCGACGATCCGGGTCGGGGTGAGCAGGTCGTTGTCGGCGATCTCCCGGTGGGAGCCGGCGAAGGTGAGCAGGCGCCACACGTGCAGCACCTGCTCGGGGGGCAGGGTCAGCTGGTCGGCGTCGGGCTCGATCAGGGCGAGCAGCCGGCGGCGTACCTCCTCCAGGCCCGCGACGATCTCGGGGCGGTCGTGGAGGTGGCGCGGCGGGCCGACCGCGCCGAGCGCGCGCATCAGCTCGAAGATCGCCAGGAAGCGCTGCTGGAGGATCGACGTCATCGCCACCATCCGCTCCCGCAGCGGCAGCGCCGGGTCGATCTCGTCGAGACGGTGCAGGACGTCACCCGGCTCGAAGGCGCGGGCGATGGTGGTGTCGACCAGGTCGTCCTTGGAGTCGAAGACCCGGAAGATGGTGCCCTCCGCGACCCCGGCCGCCTCGGCGATCAGCCGGGTGGTGACGGCCCGGCCGTGCTCGTAGAGCAGCGGTCGGGTGGCCCGGATCAGCATCTCGCGACGGTCCTCGGGCGAGAGCGGGGCGGCACGGGGTGGCATGCCGGCCACTCTAAATGAGTGAGTGCTCACTCACAACTTGATTTCGCGGTGTCCTTCCCCGCCCGAAAAGAGGATGCGGGCGCACCCGAGGCCCCGTAGGTTCGCGGGCATGAGCTGCGTGTTCGTGATGGTGCGTCGTGTCCGGGCAGCGGACGCGACGGGACTGGGGCTGGCATCCGCTTCGTCCTGACTGGGCGCGCCGGGTGGTCGCCGAGAGCCCGGTGGCCGCGGGCGACCTGGTCCTCGACCTCGGCGCCGGGCACGGCGCCCTGATCGGACCCCTGCTCGACGCCGGGGCCCGGGTGGTCGCGGTCGAGCTGCACCCCGGCCGAGCCGCCCTCCTCCGGGAGCGGTACGCCGAGCGCGGCGTCCGGGTGGTCCGCTGCGACCTGCGGGACCTCCGGCTGCCCTCCCGGCCGTTCCGGGTGGTCGCCAGCCCGCCGTACGCGCTGTCCACGGCCCTGGTCCGGCTGCTCCTCGGCACCGACCGGCTGCTGTCGGCGGACCTGGTGCTGCAGGTCTCGGCCGCGCGCCGGCTCGTGACGGAGCCACCCCGCGCTCGCCACGCCCGGCGCTACCGGCTGACGCTCGCGCGGTCGGTGCCGCGGGGAGCGTTCCGCCCGCCACCGCGGGTGGACTCGGCCGTGCTGCGGATCGAGCGGTGAGCCGCGGGGCGAGTCACGGTGCTCAGCGCAGCGCGGCGCCCAGGTCGCTTCCGGGCAGGACGGGCACTCGCAGGACCGCGCCGCCGGTCCCGCCGAGCCGGATCGTGTGCAGGCCGGGCAGGCTCGGCAGCGAGGCGGCCGACGTGCCGACCAGCTGGATCCGGATCCGGTGCCCGGCGCGGAACCGGTTGCCGACCGGCCACAGCTCGACCTGGTAGCGCCGGAACTGGCCGACCGGGGCGAGCGAGCGGTGGGTGTAGTCGCCGTACGGCTGGACCACCCGGCCCTGGTCGTCGCTCAGCGACCGCCCGGGCACCAGGCCGGGGAAGCTGGTCGAGAGCCGGCCGACGGTGAGCGGGTTCGAGGTGCCGTCGGGGGCGACGTCGGAGAGGACCGCCCAGATGCCGGAGCCCGGCGTGGTGGTGGCCAGCGCGAGGTCGAGGGCGAGCGGACCGGCGAGGTCGACGTCGGCGGTGAGCGTGTCGGTCGTGTAGGTCAGCCCGGTGACCCCGTCGATGCCGGCGAGGTTCGTCTGCGCGAGCAGCGGCAGCGCCCCGGTGAGCGCACTGGCGCCGCCGGCCTCGAGGATCGCGGCGTTCGGGACGTCGGTCATGGTCGGCAGCGACGGCACGGTGAGGTACGACGCCGTACGCGGCGCCGCCGGCGGGTCGAGGGTGAGCGCGCGGCCGGGGCCCAGCGCGAGGTCGGTCCAGGTGGTGCCGGGGACCGGCCAGTCGGCGGCCTCGCGGCGCACGTGCTCCCCGGCGAGGTAGGCCGCCCGGGAGCCCTTCGCGAGCAGCAGGCTCACCCGCGGCGTGGCCTCGATCCCGTTGTCGACGCCGCGCACGTAGTGGTCGAGCCAGGCGTGCGCCTCGCCGACGGCGCCGTCGCTGCCGACCGGGACGCCGTCGTGCCCGCCCTCCATGACCAGATGCGCACCGTCGTCCTTCAGCGCCTGGTAGGCCTGGAAGGCGCCCCGCGACTCGACGTCGTAGAAGCCGTTGACCATGAGGACGGGGATGTCGTTGGCGTCGCCCCGCCAGCCGCGCTCGGCCCACCAGGAGTCGAGGGTGGGATGGGCGAGGACGCCGGTGCCGCTGGCGAACAGCCCGCCGACCACGTCGAGCGAGGAGGCCGGGTCGCGCCGCAGCCGGTCGACGCCCTGGAGCAGCGCCGGCGCGCCGATCATGCCGATCACGCCGGCTCCGGGGACCAGGTTCAGGATGCCGCCGGGCACCAGCAGGTCGCGGTACAGCTCGTGGGTGCCGGACTTCATGATCGCGGCCTTCACGCACGGCAGCTGCTGGTGCCAGGAGTTGTAGAGCACGATCGCGCTCGCCGAGAAGCCGTTGAGCGCCAGCCGGCCGTCGCTGAACGGCTGGTCGCACGCCCAACGCAGCACCTCGACCACGTCGCGCTGGCTGGCCGGCCCGAGCGCGTCGAACGAGCCGTCGCTGTCGCCGGTGCCGCGGATCTGGACCAGCAGGTAGTTGTAGTCGGGCGTGACCTCGAGCGTCTGGCTGCCGTCGCCGTAGGGCGAGAACTCGACCACCGTCGGCCTGGCGGTGACCGGGCCGGTGCTGGTGAGCGTGGTCTGCAGCTGCACGCCGTCGGAGGTGGTGAACCGCTGCTCGACCACGACCGGCGCCGGCCCGTCGGCGCGGGCGGGCTGCGGCCAGGCCCCCAGTCCGGCGACGGCGAGGCAGAGCGCGAGCACGAGGCGACCCATGTGAGCACAACGACATGCCCCGTCGCGGGCTATGTCGCGGGTCCCGACCCACAATGGAGGCATGGCACGCGTCGCACTGGTCCTCGGCTCGGGCGGCGCCCGCGGCTACGCCCACCTCGGTGCGGTCCAGGAGCTGCGCGAGCGCGGCCACGAGATCGTCGCGGTCTCCGGTACGTCGATGGGCGCGGTCATCGGTGGCCTGGTCGCCGCCGGCAAGGACGCCGAGTTCGCCGCCTGGGCCTCGACCCTCACCGGGCGGCGCGTGGTCCTGCTGGCGGACCCGACCTGGGCCGGCGGCGGCGCGGCGACCGCCGAGAAGCTGATGGCCGCCCTCGACGACATCGTCGGCGACGTGCTCATCGAGTCGCTGCCGATCCCCTTCACCGCGGTCGCCACCGACCTCGCCGCCCGCCGCGAGGTGTGGTTCCAGCGTGGCCCCCTCATCCCGGCGATGCGCGCCTCCTTCGCGATCCCGGGCCTGTTCACGCCGGCCGTGGTCGACGGCCGGGTGCTGGTCGACGGGGGCCTGCTCAACCCGCTGCCGCTCGAGCCGACCGCGGCCGCCACCGCCGACTTCACCGTCGCCGTCTCCCTCCAGGGCCCCCGCGAGCCGCACGAGCCGACCTCGCCCGCCCGCGGCTTCTCGGTGCGCCGTGCCGAGTGGGCGGCCGACCTGCGGCGCAGGTTCCGGCGCGGGGAGGAGGAGCTGGGCGAGACCGCGGCACCAGAGGCGCCCGCGGAGGC
Source organism: Nocardioides nitrophenolicus (assembly GCF_016907515.1). Lineage (NCBI taxonomy): Bacteria > Bacillati > Actinomycetota > Actinomycetes > Propionibacteriales > Nocardioidaceae > Nocardioides > Nocardioides nitrophenolicus. The sequence goes on along the minus strand of NZ_JAFBBY010000001.1, from coordinate 3,520,436 downwards.
GCCGCCGGCCGAGGCGGTCGACGTACGGCCGGACATGCGGACCGCCGAGGTCGTCTCGCTGTCCTTCGACGCGATGCAGAGCCTGATCACCCGCTACCGCCTGGCCACGCTCCCGCCCGACGTCCTGGTCACCGTGCCGCTCAGCGCCGCCCGCACCATCGACTTCCACCGGGCCGCCGAGCTGGTCGACCTCGGTCGCACGCTCACCAAGGAGGCGCTCGACCGCGCCGGGCGGTGAGCAGCCCGGTGGCGGGGTGGGTGCGCTGGCTCGGCGGGCGGGGATTCATCACGGGATGTAGGCGAAAGCCTGCTTCTGTAGTGGAACTCCGCTACAGAAGCGCGTGCTCACCTACATCCCGTGGTGAATCCGCACCCGGATCCCCCAGCCCCAGCTGACTATCCTCGTCGCCATGCCTGCTCTCGGCCCCCGCGCCCTGCGGATCCTCGGCACCGGCGCCGTGCGGCCCGACGAGGCGCTCCCCAGCGCCGCGGTGGACGAGCGGCTCGGTCTGGCGCCCGGCACCGTCGAGGCGCGCACCGGCGTCCGAGTCAGGTACGTCGAGCGGGGCTCCGCCGCCGAGCTGGGCGCCCGCGCGGCCCGCAAGGCCCTCGCGGCGGCCGGGCTGGGCCTCGCCGACGTCGACGTGATCATCGGCGCCAGCGCCACGCCCGACCAGCCGCTGCCGTGCAATGCCGCGCTGCTCCACGAGGAGCTGGCCCCGGAGCGACCGATCGCGGCGTGGGACGTCAACGCGAGCTGCCTGAGCTTCCTGGTGGCGCTCGACCTCGCCGCCACGCTGGTCGACGCGGGCCGCCACGAGCGGATCCTCATCGTGTCCAGCGACCTGGCCTCGGTCGGCCTGGACTGGTCCGACCTCGGCGCGTCCGGGATCTTCGGCGACGGCGCGGCCGCCGCGGTCGTCGGACCCGCCGGCGAGACCGGGTCGGCCGTCCTGGCCGCCGACTTCGCCACCCACAGCGAGGGGGCGCACACCTGCGAGATCCGGGGTGGCGGCTCGCGGTTCGCCCCTGACCGGGTCGACGGCGCGTACGCCGACTGGGGCCGGTTCCGGATGGACGGCGGCGCGGTCTTCCGGCTCGCGGTCAAGCACCTGCCGCCGTTCGTCGACCGGCTGCTCGCCGCGGCCGGCACCGACCTGGCCGACCTGCCGGTCGTCGTACCGCACCAGGCGAGCCATCACGCGCTGGCCTGGCTGCGGCACCGCTTCGGGATCGAGGAGGACCGACTGGTGGACATCTACACCGACCACGGCAACCAGGTCGCGGCCTCGCTCCCGTCGGCGCTGCACGCCGCGATCGAGTCCGGGCGGCTGCGCCGCGGCGACCATGCGCTCCTGCTCGGCACCGGCGCCGGACTGAGCCTGGGCGGGGTCGTCCTGTGCTACTGACCGACCAGCCCGAGGTCGACTTCCACTGGCTGCGCGTGGGCCACTGCAAGGGCCCCGAGGCGATGGCACGCCAGGGCGGCCGGCTGCGGATCATCGAGTTCCCGTCGTACGTCGGCGCGCTGCGCCACCCGACGCACGGCTGGACCCTGTTCGACACCGGCTACTCCCAGCACTTCCTGGACGCCACCAGCCGGCTGCCCGAGTTGCTCTACCGCTCCACGCTGCCGGTGACGCTGCGGCCCGAGGAGCACCTGCCGCGCCAGCTCGCGGCGCTCGACATCGACCCGGCCGAGGTGCGCCGGATCGTCGTCTCCCACTTCCACGGCGACCACGTCGGCGGCCTGCTCGACCATCCGCGGGCCCGGATCATCGCCGGCGCCGCGGGCGCCGAGCACGCCCTGTCCCTGCGCGGGATCAACGCCGTGCGCCACGCGATCCTGCCGGCCCTGCTGCCCGCCGACCTGCGCGACCGGCTCGACCCGGTCGACGCCTTCCCCGCCGTCCAGGTGGGCGGACTGCGCACCTGGGACCTGCTCGGCGACCGCAGCCTGCTCGCCGTCGACCTGCCCGGGCACCTGCCCGGCCATCTCGGCCTGCTGTTCACCTCCGGCGGCCGGCAGGTGCTGCTGGTCGGCGACGCCGCGTGGACCACGCGCTCGTTCCGCGACCTCAAGCCGCCGTCCCGGCTGGCCAAGGGGGTCATGCACGACTGGGACGCGGCGGTGCGCACCCTCGGCGTGCTCCACGTGCTCGACGCCACCCATGACGACCTGCTGATCCTCCCGGCGCACTGCCCCGAGGGTCACGCGGCCTGGTCCGCCGGTCGCTGATGGCCGGCTCCCCGGCGGCGGTGGCCGCCGCCTTCGCCCGCGAGCGCTGGCTGCTCCCCCGTCGGTACGACGCCGCGCGGGCCCGTGCGCTGGACCGGTTCCTGCGCGTCGAGCTGCCGAAGGCCCGGTTCTACGCGCCCTTCGCGGGCCGGCCCCTGACGGAGCTGCCGGTCGTCGACAAGCGGACGGTGCTCGCCGACTTCGCCGCGTTCAACCGGCACGGCATCTCGCTGGACCGCGCGCTGGCCGTCGCCGAGGCGGCCGAGCGGTCCCGCTCCTTCACCGACCGGCTGCCCGGCGGGGTGACGGTCGGGCTGTCGTCGGGCACCTCCGGGACCCGTGGAGTCTTCCTGGTCTCGGAGGCGGAGAGCCGCCTGTGGGCAGGGATCCTGATGGGTCAGCTGATGTCGGCGGAGTCGCTGTGGACCCTGGCCCGGCGGCCGCTGCGGATCGCGCTCTTCCTGCGCGCCAACAGCAACCTCTACGAGACGCTCGACAGCCGCCGGGTCGCCTTCTCCTGGCACGACCTGACCGCACCACTGGCCACCCACCTGCCGGCGCTGCCCGGGACCGACGTGCTGGTGGCGCCGGCGAGCGTGCTCCGCGGCATCGCCGAGGCCCGGCCGGCCGGGCTGCGGCCACTCCAGGTGATCTCGGTCGCCGAGACCCTCGAGCCCGACGACGCCACCCTCGTCGGGGCGGCCTTCGGGCGCCCGGTCGAGCAGATCTACCAGGCCACCGAGGGCCTGCTCGCGCTCAGCTGCCCCGCCGGCCGGCTGCACCTCAACGAGGGGCATGTCCACATCGAGCCGGAGTGGCTCGACCACCAGCGCTTCCACCCGATCGTCACCGACTTCACCCGGACCACCCAGTTCGTCGTCCGGCACCGGCTCGACGACGTCCTCCTCGCCGCGCCCGGTCCCTGCCCGTGCGGCCGGCCGGGGCGCTCGGTCGCGGCGGTGCTCGGGCGGGCCGACGACGTGCTGACGCTCGGCCCGGTCCCGGTCTATCCCGACGTGCTGCGCCATGCCGTCGCCCTCGCGGGCGAGCTCGGCGACTACCGCATCGAGCAGCACGGGCCACAGTGGCGGCTGGCGACGACGACCGGTTCGTCAGGCACGACGGCGAGAGTGGCCGCGGAGATCGGGCGGCTGGCCGCGCGGTTGGGCGCGGCTCCTCCCGAGGTGGTGCCGATGGCGTGGCCCGACGAGGCGCCCGGCGCGAAGAGACGACGGATCAGGAAGGTGTCATGAGGCTGCTGGTGACCGGTGCGTCCGGGTTCGTGGGCGGACGGCTGTGGGAGCGGGCGACCGCGGCCGGGCACGAGGTGGTCGGGGTCGGCCGGCGCCGGCTCGACCGGCCGGACTACCTGAGCGTCGACCTCGGGCGGACCCCGTCCGAGGAGCTGCCCGCGCTCCCCTGGCGACCCGACGCGGTGGTCCACTGCGCGGCCCGCGCGACGCCGTACGCGAGGCGAGCCGACTACGACCGCGACAACGTGATCGCGACCCGGACCGTGCTCGACTGGTGCGCGGCGCTGGGGAATCCGCGGCTGGTGCACGTGTCGTCCTCCTCGGTGCTCTACCGCGACGGCGACCAGCTCGACCTCACCGAGGAGACGCCGCTGCCCGACACCTTCGCCAACGACTACGCCCGCACCAAGGCCGACTCCGAGCGGATCGTCCGCGGCTACGCGGGTTCGTGGGTGATCGCCCGGCCCCGCGCGGTCTTCGGCCCCGGCGACACGGTGCTCTTCCCGCGGATCATCGCCGCCGCGAAGGCGGGCCGGGTGCCGCGGCTCACCGGGCGCGCCACTCCCGCCGTGGGCGACCTGGTCTACGTCGACAACCTCGCCGACTATCTCCTCCAGCTGGCGGCGCGCCCCGACCTGGGCGGCGTCTACCACCTGACCAACGCCGAGCCGGTGGAGATCCAGGCGCTGCTGCTCGAGGTGATCGGGCGGCTCGGCTTCGACCCGCCGTCCCGCGAGGTCGGCCTCACGGCAGCGATGCGGGTCGCGACCGTGCTGGAGCGGGCCTGGCGGCTGCTGCACCTCCCGGGCGAGCCGCCGATCACGCCGTACGGCGTGGGGGTGCTGAGCTGGTCGAAGACCTTCGTCCCCGACAAGATGCTCCGCGACCTCGGTCCACCCGCGGTGTCGGTGGCGCAGGGCGTCGAGGAGTTCGTGGCCTGGCAGCGGGAGCAGCTGTGAGCCGGTGGCGGTGGTACGCCGCGGCGGGCTACCTGGCCCTGCAGGGCGGGAAGGGCGTGGCAGCGCTGCGGGCGGCGGCGGCCGCTCCCCCAGCGGTGGAGCCGCCGGAGGAGGCCGTGGCACGGGTCGTCGTCGTGCAGCCGATCCTGTCCGGCGACCCGGGCCTCGAGGACGCGCTGCGCGACAACCTGCTCTCGCTCGCCGGCGCCCGGTTCGTGTGGCTGGTCGACGCCGACGACGCCGAGGCGCAGCGCGTCGTCGAGCGGATCGGCCCCGCACCCCGGCTGGAGGTCCGCCTCTGCGGACCGGCACCCGACGGGATCAACCCCAAGCTGGCCAAGCTCCAGCCCGCGCTCGACGACTGCGCGGGCGACGAGGTGTTCCTGGTCCTCGACGACGACACCCGCCTGCCCCGCGCCAGCCTGGGCGCGCTCCTCGGGGGACTCGACCGGGCGACGCTGGCGACCGGGCTGCCGGCGTACCTGCCGGGACGCACGCCGTGGGCCCGGCTGGTCGAGCAGTTCGTCGACAACAACGCGGCCCTGACCTACCTGCCGATGGCGCCGGTCACCATCAACGGGATGTGCTGGGCGATGCGGGTCGCGGACCTGCGCGCAAGCGGCGGGTTCACCCCCATCCTGCGCAACCTGACCGACGACCTGGCCGTCGCGGGCGCGGTCCGGCGCGCGGGCGGCACGATCTGCCAGACCGCGTCGCCGCAGTGGATCACCACGACCGTCGAGTCGCCGGGCCACTACGTGCGGCTGATGCACCGCTGGATGCTGTTCGCCGACCTGCTGCTGCGCCGCCAGCCGCCCGGCACCGTCGCGGCGATCAGCGTGCTGCACGGCGTCCACCCGAACCTGCTCTGGGCGGTGCTCGCCGGCTCGGTCCGCACCCGTCGGCCCGGCCCGCTCGTCGCGCTCCTCGGTGGGCGCTGGCTGCTGCTCCGGGTCGTGCAGCGCCGCGTCTACGGGCGTTCGCTGCACGCTCCGCTGGCCTCGCTGGTGTCCGAGCTGGCGCAGCCGGCGCACCTCGGGCACGGCGCCGTGCAGCGCACCATCCGCTGGCGCACCCGCACCTACCGGGTCCGCGCCGACGACGACTTCACACCGGTCCGATGAGCGTCCAGGTGCTCCACCTCACCGGGCAGAGCGATCCGCGCTCGTGCGCGCTCTCCCCCGCCCAGCACGCCTTCCTCGACGACCTGCCCGTGCCCGAGTCGGCCAAGGTCCGGCTCAACTTCCCGTACGACGACCGGCTGGCGCCGTACCGACCGGTGCCGCTGTGGCTCGGCAGCCTGCGCCACCTGGTGCTGTTCTGGCGGATCCGGTTGCGCCGGCGGTCGTGGGCGGCCCGGGTCACGCCGTCGGTCACCCGACAGCTGCTCGCCGCGGACCGGACCCTGGTGCTGGCCGGGTCGATCGGACTGGACCTGCTGGGGCGGCTCTCGTTGCCCGCACCGGTGCTGGACCGGCTGGTCGTGGTGGCCTACGGCGCCGTCGCGACCCGGCCGCCCGACTGCCGGGTGATCCGGGTGGGCAGCCGGAGCGACCACCTCGCGCGCTGGTGGCCGGCCGACGTCCTGGTGGACGCCGGACACCTCGACTATCTCGCCGCGCCCGAGCTGGCCACGCTGTGTCGCTCGCTGCTGGCCGAGCTGGAGGCCGCGCCGTGAGGCGGGTCGACCTGGTGGCGCCGCCGATGGCCGGCCACCTCCACCCGATCCTGGGCATCGCCGCCCGGCTGGCCGCCGAGCCGGGCCTGGAGGTGCGGGTGATCAGCACCGCCGCCGCCCTCCCCGCGATCGCCGCCTCCGGCGTGAGCGGACTCGCGCTGCTCGCCGGCGCCGACGAGGTGATCGAGACGGTGGTCGACCCGCCGTACCGGATCGGCAGCAGCCCACGCCTGCTGTTCCGGCAGTTCCGGGCCGCCGTCGCGCTGCAGGCCGACTTCCGCCGCGAGCTGCTCCACGCCTGGGCCGGGCGCCGCCCCGACCTGGTGATCGCCGACTTCACCATGGGTGCCGTCGGCACCGCCGCCGACGAGATCGGCGTGCCCTGGTGGACCACCCACCCCTCGCCGTGCGCGATCGAGGGGCGCGCCGGGCCGCCGGCGTACCTCGGCGGCTGGCGGCCCGGCCGCTCCGCCGTCGGCCGTGGCCGCGACGCCGCCGGGCGGACCTGGGTGCGCGGGTTCAAGCGGCTCGCGCCGCGCCTGGCCGGGGTGCGCCTGGCCGAGGTCGGCATCACCCGGCAGTACCGCGCGGACGGCTCGGAGAGCATCTACTCCGCCGAGCGCGTCTTCGCGCTGACGCCCGAGGTCATGGAGTACCCGCGGGCGCTGCCCACCGCCGTCCGGTACGTCGGGCCGGTGCTGCACACCCCGCCGTCCGCGGCGCCGCCGCCGGTGCTCGCGCCGGGGAGGCGGGCGGTGCTGGTCACCGCGGGCACCCACCTGCCCTGGCACAAGACCACCCTGGTGTCCTGGGCGGCCGCCGCCGCCCGCGCACTGCCGGACGTCGAGGTCCACGTCAGCCTGGGCGGCACCGGCCCGGTGCCCGACCTCCCGCCGGGCGTGGTGGTCCACGACTACGTCGACTACGCCCGCGACCTGCCGCGCTTCGCCGCCGTGGTCCACCACGGCGGCGCCGGCGTCCTCGGCCACACCCTCGCCGCCGGGCTGCCGGCCGTGGTGTGGCCGGTCGACTACGACCAGTTCGACCACGCGGTCCGGCTGGTCGACGCCGGCGTGGCGGTGCGGCTGCGCCGTCGGGACCGCCCGGACGCGCTGGCCGCCGCGCTGCGCCGGGTGCTCGACCAGCCGTCGTACCGGCTCCGGGCGCGGGCCGTCGCCGCCGACCTCGCCCGCCGGCCCGCCGTCGAGGCGATCGCCGCGGAGGTGCGCGACCGGCTGCTCTCCCGCGCCGCTCGGGGTCGGGTGCCCGAGAACCCGGAATAGCGGGTTCTCAGGCACCCGACCCGAACGGCGCCGAGATCCGCGAGGATGTCCCCGTGGCAGCCGACGACCCCACCGAGCCCCGCCCCGACCAGCGAGCGCGCGAGCACGCCGAGTTCCGCTCGCTGCTCATCCCGTCCCGCGAGGTGCCGCGGTTCGACCCGCTGACGGAGGCCGCCGACGACGGGGACGCCGCGGACGGGGACGCCGCGGACGGGGACGCCGCGGACGAGGCGCCGCACCCGGTCGTGGTGACCGGGCACGCCGTCCCCCGCTTCGAGCCGCTCGAGGGCGCCGGTGAGGTGCCCGGCCTCGGCGACCACGTGGTCCACCGCCGACGCAGCAGCCGGCGGCGGCGACGGCGGCGCTCCGCGGTCCATCGCCCCGCCGTCGCGTCCGAGCCGGCACCCGAGCCGGAGCCGACCCGCGAGCCGACCCCCGGCACCGGTCGCCGGGAGACCCTGATCGTCGTTGCCGTGCTGGCGGTGCTGATCCTGCTCGCCGCGATCTACGCCGCCGTCGAGCAGGCCGACCAGCCCTCCGACAGCGGGCTGCCTCAGGGAGCCAGCCGGGTCGGCTCCCAGCCGGCGGTGGTGCGGGCGTAGCGGATCCGGTCGTGCATCCGCCCGGCCCGCCCCTGCCAGAACTCGAAGGACGCCGGCCGGACCCGGTAGCCGCCCCACATCGGCGGCACCGGCACGTCGACGTCGCCGAAGCGCTCCTCCGCCTCGGCGTACCTGTCGTCCAGCTCGGCCCGGCCCGCGACGACCTGCGACTGGGGTGAGGCCCAGGCGCCGAGCTGGGCGCCGCGCGGCCGGGAGGCGAAGTACGCCGCGACCTCCGCTTCGCTCAGCGGGGATGCCGTGCCCTCGACCCGGACCTGGCGCTCCAGCGGGTGCCACGGGAACAGCAGCGCGCAGCGCGGCTCCGCCGCCAGCGCCGCACCCTTGCGGGACGCGGTGTTGGTGAAGAAGGCGAACCCGGCGTCGGGACCGTCGGTCGCGACCCCCTTGAGCAGCACCATCCGGGCCGACGGCGAGCCGTCGGCGTCGACGGTCGCGACCACCATCGCATTGGGCTCGTGGACGCCGGCGGCGACGACCTCGTCGAACCACAGCTGCCACAGGGTCCACGGGTCCGCGGGCAGGTCGGCCTCGACGAGCCCGTGCTCGCCGTACTCCCGGCGCAGGGCGGCCAGGTCGGGTCGGGTGCTCATGGGGCCACCTTAGGGACCGGGGCCGGAGGGGCGTGGGGCAGAATGCCGGGTGGCCCGCGGACCGCCCGGCTCGGAGCGTCCGCACCGTCCTACGAAGGAGTACGCCGATGCCTGAGGTACACCACGGACTGGAGGGCGTGATCGCCTTCGAGACCCAGATCGCGGAGCCCGACAAGGAAGGCTCGGCGCTGCGCTACCGCGGTGTCGACATCGAGGACCTGGTCGGCCGGGTCCCCTTCGAGAACGTCTGGGGCCTGCTGATCGACGGTGCCTTCACCCCGGGCCTGCCGCCGGCCGAGGCGTTCAGCCTCCCGGTCCACACCGGCGACGTGCGCGTCGACGTGCAGGCCGCGATCGCGATGCTCGCGCCGGCCTTCGGCTTCGGCCAGACCTACGACATCACCGACGAGCAGGCCCGCGCCGACCTGGCCCGGGTCGCCGTGATGGTGCTGTCGTACGCCGGCCAGTCGGCCCGCGACCTCCACCTGCCCGTCGTACCGCAGCGGCTGGTCGACGAGGGCAAGACCCTCGCCGAGAAGTTCCTCATCCGCTGGCGCGGCGAGGCGGACCCGAAGCACGCCCACGCGATCGACGCGTACTGGTCCTCCGCGGCCGAGCACGGCATGAACGCCTCGACCTTCACCGCCCGGGTGATCACCTCCACCGGCGCCGACGTGGCCGCCGCCTTCTCGGGCGCGATCGGCGCGATGAGCGGCCCGCTCCACGGCGGCGCGCCCTCCCGGGTGCTCGGCATGATCGAGGAGGTCGAGCGGTCCGGCGACGCCGACGCCTACGTCAAGGGCCTGCTCGACTCCGGCGAGCGGCTGATGGGCTTCGGCCACCGGGTCTACCGGGCCGAGGACCCGCGCGCCCGGGTGCTGCGGCGTACCGCCCGCGAGCTCGACGCACCTCGCTACGAGGTCGCCGAGGCGCTGGAGAAGGCGGCCCTCGCCGAGCTCCGCGCCCGTCGTCCCGACCGCGTGCTGGAGACCAATGTCGAGTTCTGGGCCGCGATCGTCCTCGACTTCGCCGAGGTCCCGGCCCACATGTTCACCTCGATGTTCACCTGCGCCCGCACCGGCGGCTGGTCGGCCCACATCCTGGAGCAGAAGACGACCGGTCGCCTGATCCGCCCCTCGGCGATCTACACCGGCCCCGCCGCCCGGCCCGCCGACGCCATCGAGGGCTGGAACCCCGCCTGGGGGAAGTGAGCCCGGGCCGGTCCTGGGCACCGTCTCCTCGTCGCACCCGGCAGTCCGGTCGCGGATCCACCGATCCGACGACCCGGATGCCGGGTGCGTCGCGTTCCCGGCCTACAGCCGCCCGGCGTACCAGGACAGCTCACCCCGCGCACCCTCCCGGGTGAGCGAGATGTGCACGTGGTCGCGGTGCCGCAGGGTGCGCGAGCACTGACGCTTCGAAGGGCAGGCGGCGTTGAGGTACGGCGCCGGGGCGAACCGGCGCCAGGAGGACCAGGTGGTGTCGTCCCACAGCACGTACATCACCCCCATCCGGCGGGCCAGGGCGGCCGGGTTGCCGGCGGCGTCGGGGGCGAACAGCGCGGCGAGCAGCCGCCGGACCCGACGCCGGTCCACCGCCCGGCGCACGTCGACCGTCCAGTCGAACGCGCGCCCCTCGTCGTGCTCCGACGGGCTGGAGCCGCAGGCCCGGGAGATCCCCCCGAAGGCGCCACCGAAGCGGCGGACGGTCCACCGCGCAAGTGCGCGGGTGCCGACCCGGTCGTGCGGCGAGCAGCGGGTGGGCGGCTCGTACGGCGCGTAGTCCTCGATCGGCGCACTGTCGGCGCGCGCCGCCGGCGCGGGCAGCAGGGTCAACGCCGTCGCCACCAGGGCGACGGCGAGCAGCGCGCGGACGACGGACACGCCGGTCCATCGGCGGGACCGGGCGGCACCTGAGGATCAGACCGTGACGCCGATCTGCTCCAGGAACACCGCGGCGGCCGGCGAGGGCCCGAACGGGCTCCACACGACGTGCTCGGTGCGCACCGGTGCCCGGGTGACGGGGACGGCGACCAGTCCCGGCAGCTGCTCGACGAAGGTCGAGGCGAGCAGCGCGACCGCCAGCCCGGCGCGCAGCAGCCGCCCCATCAGCAGCATGTCGGTCGTCTCGAAGCTCACCTCGCGCCGCAGCCCGGCGTCGGCGAAGGCGGCGTCGGTCTGCAGCCGGCCGGTGGAGCCCGCCGGGAAGTCGACGAAGGTCTCGCCGGCGAGCCGGGCCAGGGTGAGCCGCGAGCGCCCGGCGAGCGGGTGGTCGGGCGCCAGGACCGCGCGGTGGTGGTCGCGGGCGAGCTGTCGCCCGGCGACGCCGCCGACCTCCCAGCCGTCGGGCAGGCCGAGGAACGCCAGGTCCAGCGCCCCGTCGGCGACCCGCTGCACGTGCAGGTCGCTGTTGCCGCTGGTCAGCCGGACCTGCACCTGCGGATGGCGCTCCCGGAACTCCCGCAGCGCGGCCGGTACGTCGACCGCGGCCACCGTCGGGATCACGCCGATCGACAGCGGTCCCCGGACCTCGCCGGTCGCGGCGGCGGCCTCCGCCCGGGCCCGGTCCGCGGCGTCGAGGCACTGCCGGGCCACGGGCACGAACGCCTCTCCGGCGGCGCTGAGCCGGACCCGGCGGCTGGTGCGGTGGAACAGCCGGACGCCCAGCTCCTGCTCCAGCTTGGCCACCTGGTGGCTGAGCGCGGACTGGACGACGAAGCAGGACTCCGCCGCGCGGGTGAAGCTGCCGTGCTCGGCGATGGCGATGACGTACCTCAGCTGCTGCAGCTCCATCCATCCATCTTGATCCACGATCAATTCGATGAAAAGCATGTGTTGGACTCATTGATAGTGGAGGGCTGACCCTGGATGCATGACCACCACGCTCGACCGGTTCGCACCCGCGGCTCCCACCAGCACCCGCACCGCCGGCCTCACCACCCTCACCGCTCTGGCACCGGCGGTCTGGGGCACGACCTACCTGGTGACCACGGAGCTGCTCCCGGCCGGACACCCGCTGTTCGCCGGCCTGCTCCGCGCCCTGCCGGCCGGGCTGCTCCTCCTGGCGATCTTCCGCCGGCTGCCCGAAGGCATCTGGTGGTGGCGCGCGCTGGTGCTCGGCACGCTCAACATCGGCGCCTTCTTCCCGCTCCTGTTCCTCTCCGCCGAGCGGCTGCCCGGAGGAGTCGCGGCAACGGTGGGCGCCGTCCAGCCGCTGCTCGTGATCGCGCTGGCCCTCCCCCTCCTCGGCGAGCGCCCGACGGCCGCACGGGTCGGCTGGGCGCTGGCGGGCGTCGGCGGGGTCGCGCTCGTGGTGCTCGGCCCCGACGCGAGCCTCGACCCGGTCGGGCTGCTGGCCGGGCTGGGCGGCGCGCTGTCGATGGCGGCCGGCGTTGTGCTAACCAGGCGCTGGGGCCGGCCCGAGGGGGTCAGCTCACCGGTGCTGGTGAGCTGGCTGCTGACCGCCGGCGGCCTGGTCCTGCTGCCGACCACCTTCCTGGTCGAGGGTGCCGCGCCGGCGATCGACGCCCCGGCGGTCGGGGGCTACCTGTGGCTCGGCGCGGTGGGCGGGCTGGCGGCGTACCTGCTCTGGTTCCGCGGCCTCGGCTCGCTGCCGGTCGTCGCGACCGCGCTGCTGGGCCTGCTCTCCCCGGTGGTGGCCGCCGCCCTCGGCTGGCTGGTCCTCGGCGAGGCGCTGCGGCCGCTGCAGCTCGCCGGGTTCGCGCTCGCCCTCGCCGCCATCCTGGGCGGCCAGCTCAGCCAGCTCGGCCGGCGCTGAGGGCGTCGCCGGGCCTCAGGGCACGACGTGGTCGAGCAGGTCGGCGCTCGCGGCCGCGGCGCGCGCCGGGTCGCCCGCGCGGACCGCCTCGAGCACGGCCTCGTGCTCGTCGGCGAGGACGTCGGCGGAGCCGGGGTGCTCGATGCTGGCGCGCAGGGTCTCGACCAGGCCGTCGTACAGCTCGACGAGCAGGGGGTTGTGGGCGGCCGCGACGACGGCGCAGTGGAAGTCGACGTCGGCGTCGATGAAGCCCGGCCCGTCGCCGCTCGTCACGGCCTCGCGGCGGCGCGCGATGATCGCGTCCATCGCGTCGAGATCGGCGTCGGTACGACGTTCGGCGGCCAGCGCCGCCGCCCGGACCTCGATCGCGTGCCGGACCTCTAGCAGGTGGACGATGTCGACCCGGTCGAGCTGCTTGCGCATCAGCGCCTGCATCTCGGTGGTGGCGGCGACATAGGTGCCGTCGCCGCGCCGGACCTGCAGCAGCCCGAGGTGGGCCAGCGCCTTGACGGCCTCGCGGACGGTGTTGCGGCTGACACCCAGGGCCGCGGCGAGCGCGGGCTCGGGCGGGACCCGGGTGCCGACCTCCCACTCACCGCTCTCGAGCAGCGCACGCATCCCCTCGATGGCCTGGTCGACCAGGGAGGCGGGCGTGGTGGGGGCGAGCGGCATGGAATTCCTTCCGGTTATTCGTCCAATGATCGGATGTCTGCGTATCCTAGGCGACATGTCCGCCGTGGTCCATGATGCCGCCGCCCGGTCGCCGCACGCATCCACCGGCCCGCGCGGCGCGCGCGGGCGGGCGGGCATGGGCCTGACCGTCGCGGTCCTCCTCGTCGCGTTCAACCTCCGGCTCGCCATCACCAGCCTCGGCGCGCTGCTCGACCGGCTCGGCGACGCGGGCGTCTCCCCCGCCACCCAGGGCATCCTGACCTCGCTGCCCGTGCTGTGCTTCGCCGCCGTCGGCGCCACCGCGATGGTCGTCACCCGCAAGGTCGGCGTCGACCGCGGGCTCGAGGGCGCGCTCGGGCTGCTGACCGTCGGCCTGGTGCTGCGCATCCTCGACGGAGCCCCCGCCCTCGTCGCCGGCACCGCCGTCGCCACCGCGGGCATCGCGCTCGCCAACGTGCTCATCCCGGCCATCGTCAAGGAGCACTTCCCCGAGCGGGTCGGCCTGATGACCGGCGCCTACACCGCGATCCTCTCCCTCGGCTCGGCGAGCGGCGCGGCCGCGAGCGTCCCGATCGCCGACGCCGCCGGCTCCTGGCGGGCCGGACTCGGCGTCTGGGCCGTCTTCGCCGTCGCCGCGGCGCTCGCGTGGGCGCCGTACTGCCGCCGGCACGACCCGGCCCGCTCCGCCGTCCGCGGCGCCGCCATGTGGCGCAACCCGACCGCGTGGGCGGTCACCGTCCTGTTCGGCACCCAGTCGCTCTACGCCTACGTGATGATGAGCTGGCTCCCTAGCCTGTACGCCGACGCCGGGTTCAGCGACGCCACCGCCGGCGTCCTGCTCGCGATCAGCATCACCCTCGGCGTGCCCTTCTTCTTCCTCGCCCCCAGCGTCGCCGCCCGGCTGCGCCACCAGGGCCACCTGGTGCTGCTCCTCACCGTCCTCACCGCGGCCGGCTGGGCCGGGCTCTGGCTCGCGCCGCACGCCGGCGCCTGGGTCTGGGCGGCGCTGCTCGGCGCGGGCGGCGCGGTGTTCCCCGTGACCCTGTCCTTCTTCGCGATGCGGACCACCTCCACCGCCGACACGGCGTCGCTGTCGACGATGGCCCAGAGCGTGGGCTACGCGCTCGCCGCCGGCGGCCCGCTGCTCGTCGGCATCCTGCACCACAGCTCCGGCGGCTGGGCGCTCCCCTGCGCCCTGCTCGTGGGCCTCGGGGTCGTCCAGGCGAGCGCGGGCTACCTCGCGGGCCGGCCGGTCAAGATCGGCGAGCCGAGGAGCTGAGCGCCCGCACCAGCACGTCCAGCGCCCGGTCCAGCTCCTCGTCGGTAGGCCCACCGAAGCCGACGACCAGGCCGCTGAGCCGGGCCGACCGGCAGTAGTCGCGCAGCAGGTTGACCAGGAAGCCCGCGTCCTCGGCGGCGGCGCGCACCCGCGCCGCGCGGGCGTGGGGCAGCAGCCAGGTGGAGTACATCCCGGCGACCGGGCCCGCGAGCTCGGCGTACGGCGACAGGGCCGCGACCACCCGGGGCGCCCGCTCGGCGTACACCCGGCGGGCGGAGCGGACCACGGCGTCGACGTACCCGTCGCGCAGCAGGGTCACCAGCGCCCGCTGCACCGGCCAGGGCGGTGCGTCGTGGGTGAGCGAGCGGTGGGCGTCGTAGGCGTCGAGCAACCGGTCGGGTACGACGGACCAGCCCAGCCGCAGCGACGGCAGGATCGCCTTGGAGGCGGTGCCGAGGTAGGCCACCCGGTCGCGGTCGAGCGAGGCGAGGGCAGGCACGGGCGCGACGTCGTAGCGGAACTCGGAGTCGTAGTCGTCCTCGATCACCAGTGCCTCGTCGCGGCGCGCGGTGGCGAGCAGGGTGAGCCGGTCGGCGGCGGGCATGACCCGACCGAGCGGGTGCTGGTGGGCGGGCGTCACGTAGGCGGCGGCGCAGCCGGCCAGGTCGGTGACCGGCCCGAGCGCCGGCAGGTCGAGGACCGCACGACCCGACTCGCGCACCGTCGCGACCGCGGCCCGGTAGCCCGGATCCTCGACCGCCACCGCGTCGCGCGGCAGGACGGCGAGCAGGTGCCGCAGCCCGGCGCCGGTGCCGCCCGTGACCCGCACCCGCTCGGCGTCGACCGCGAGGCCACGCGTGCGGCCGAGCCGCTCGGCGAGCAGGGCACGCAGCTTGGGCAGGCCGCGCGGGTCGTCGTACCCCCGCGGGGGCGTGGCCACCGACACCTCCCGCCAGGCCCGGCGCCAGACGGCCTGGTGCCGGGGGTCGATCCAGGGGGTGCCCGCGTCGAGCAGGACGAGCGGCCGCTCCTCGACGGTGGTACGACGGCGGGGCGGCGCCGCGGGCCGGCCGGTCGTGCCGCCGGCGACCCAGGTCCCGGACCCCTGCCGGGCCTCGAGCCAGCCCTCGGCGAGCAGCTGGTCGAAGGCCTGCTCGACGACGGACCGGGACACGCCGAGGTCGGCCGCGAGCCGCCGGGTGGCGGGCATCCGGTCCTCGCGGGCGAGGGCGCCGTCGAGCACCAGCTGCCGAACCTGGTCGGCGAGCTGGGTGCCGAGCGGTCGGGGGTCGGTCCGGTCGAGGCGAACGGGCAGCATCGGAATTGGCCTGTCGATCTATCGGGGAACTGGCCCGTGCGCACAGGCCACTTCCGATCCACGATAGTCCCATGAGCGTCGTCATGGAGCCCACCGACCGCACCCGGATCCGCCGCGGGCGCAACCGCGCCGTCACCGAGCGGGCCGAGCTGCTCGCCCTTCTCGCCGACGCCTTCGTCGCCCACCTCGGCGTCACCGTCGGCGAGCATCCGGTCGTCCTCCCGACGGCGTACGCGGTCGACACCGACGGCCCCGACGAGGGCGGCACGCTCTACGTGCACGGCTCGGTCGCGGCCCGGTGGCTGCGCGAGTCCGCGGACACCACCGTGTGCGTCACCGTCACCGAGCTCGACGGCCTGGTCGCCGGGCGCTCGGCCTTCCACCACTCGATGAACTACCGCTCGGCCGTCGTCATCGGCCGGGCCCGGGTCGTCGAGGACCCCGCCGAGCGCCAGCGCGCCCTCGACCTGATCGTCGACCACATGATCCCCGGCCGGTCCGCGACCCTGCGCCCCAGCACCCGCAAGGAGCTGGCCGCGACCGCGGTGCTCGGCGTACCGCTGGCGGAGGCGTCGATGAAGGCCCGCGCCGGGGCCCCGGTCGACGAGCCCGAGGACGTGGCGGCGGGGATCTGGGGCGGCCACGTGCCGGTCCGGCGGGTGCTCGACGTACCGGTCCCGGCTCCGGACAACCTGCCGGGGCTCGACGTACCGGACGATGTTCGTGGCCGGTCTCGCTGATCGACCCGGCAGAAAGTGGGCCTCAGATCCCGCCGACCCGGCAGAAAGTTGCGCGCAGGATCCGCCGACCCGGCAGAAAGTGGCCCGCGCGCGAGCTAGTTTCTGCCGGGTCGGCGCGAATCCGAGACCAGTTTCTGCCGGGTCGGCGGATCAGGTACGCCGCAGCCCGGACTCGATCGCGAAGACCACCAGCTGCGCCCGATCCCGCGCCTGGAGCTTCACCATCGCGCGGCTGACGTGCGTGCGGACGGTGTCGGGGCTGACCACGAGCGCCTCCGCGATCTCCGCATTGGAGCGGCCGGTCGCCACCCAGCCGAGGATCTCGCGCTCGCGGTCGGTGAGATCGCCGATCCGCGGGTGCGGGCGCTCGGCGCGGCCGGCGCCGAAGTGGTCGATGACGGTGCGGGTCACCGACGGGGCGAGGAGCGATCCGCCCTCGGCCACCACCCGGACCGCGTCGAGGATCGCGGTCGGCTCGGCGTCCTTGAGCAGGAAGCCGCTGGCGCCATTGCGCAGCGCCTCGAAGACGTACTCGTCGAGCTCGAAGGTCGTCAGCATCACCACCTTCACCGCCGCCAGGGCCGGGTCGGCGGCGACCTCGGCCAGCAGGCCGAGGCCGTCCAGCACCGGCATCCGGATGTCGCAGAGCACCACCTCGGGCGTCGTACGACGGAGCAGGGCCAGCCCCTCGCGTCCGTCCGCCGCCTCGCCGGCCAGCTCCAGGTCCGGCTCGGCGGCGATCAGGGTCGCCAGGCCCATCCGGACCAGCGGCTGGTCGTCGACGAGCGCGACCCTGATGGCCGCGGTCATGCGGGCAGCACCGCACTGACCTCGAAGCCGCCGTGCGGAACCGGGCCGGCCCGGAAGCTGCCGCCGAGCGCCTCGACCCGGGTGCGCATGCCGCTGATGCCCATGCCCTCATCCTGCACCGCGCCGCCGTGCCCGTCGTCCGAGACGCGCAGCGCGACCGTGTCGGTGCCCCGCTCCCAGACCACGGTGGCGGTCGAGGCGGCGGCATGCCGCAGCACGTTCGTCAGCGCCTCCTGGAGCACGGCGTACGCCGCCGCACCGGACGCCGGGGTCAGCTCACCAGGCTCGCCGATCACCTCCAGGCGCAGCCCCGCGGAGCGGACCCGCTCGACGAGGGCCGGGATCGCCTCGACGCCGTACGCCGGCCGGCGCGGGGCCGGCTCCCCCGCGATCGTCGCGAGCTCGGTGCGCAGCGCGTCCAGCGCCTCGCGGCTGGTCGTCCGGATCGCCTCCAGGCTGCTGCGGGCGGCGGCCGGGTCGCGGTCGAGGACGTGCAGCGCCACGCCGGCCTGCATCGCGATCACGGCCAGCCCGTGCCCCACGCCGTCGTGGAGGTCCTGCGCCATCCGCAACCGCTCCTCGGCGGCGGCCCGCGAGGTGCGGTCGACCCAGGCGGAGCGGCCCTGCCGGAGCATGGTGCCGATCGCGGCCGCCGCGGACACGAGCGCGCCGATGCCGATCGCCTGCCACGCCCCCACGGCGAGGTGGTCCCACCGAAGGCCGCGCACCAGCAGGCCCGCCCAGATCAGCACCGCCGCGGCGAGCAGCAGCGGGAACCAGGTGGGGACCGGACGTCGGGTCGCGAGCACGAACGAGGCGACGATCAGGGCGAAGAAGATCGGCCCGTTCTCACCGCCGACGGCGAAGTACCCGCCGCTCAGCGCGCCGGTCGCGACCAGCAGCAGGGGGAACCGGTCGAGCAGCAGCAGCGAGCACGCCGCCCCTGCCGCGAACCCGACGGACAGCACCCGCCCGAGCACGTCGGCGTCGACCTCTCCACCGTGCCCGAGGTTCACGGCGAACGAGCCGCCGGTGATGATCACCGCGACCGGGATCAGCCACCAGCGCCGGGCCAGCCAGATGTTCGTGTCCATGCAGCGAACCTAGGCGAGCATCGACCCGTCGTCGTACGACGACGAGCGCCTCGTCCGTACGCAGTCCTGCGTACGACGCGGCCGCCTCCGGGCGGACGCGTCGGGGCCGCCGAGCGGCGAGCGTGGAGCCATGAACGCAGATCGAGACACGGTGGCCGCCACCGACGAGCTCACCAAGGTCTACGGCGACCGGGTCGCCGTCGACAAGGTCACCATGACCGTGCGGCGCGGCGAGGTCTACGGCTTCCTCGGCCCCAACGGTGCCGGGAAGACCACGACCCTGCGGATGCTGCTCGGCCTGATCCGGCCCACCTCCGGGTCGTCGTACGCGTCGACGTCGGTGGGTGCGCTGATCGAGGGACCGGGCTTCTTCCCGTACCTCTCGGGACGCGCCAACCTGCGCGTCCTGGCCCGGCACCGGGGCCTGCCCGACGCCGAGGTCGAGCGGGTGCTGGAGCGGGTCGACCTCGCCGCTCGTGGGGACGACCGGTTCAAGGGCTACTCCCTAGGCATGAAGCAGCGTCTCGGCGTCGCGGCCGCCCTGATGGGCGACCCGGAGCTGATCGTGCTCGACGAGCCCACCAACGGACTCGACCCGGCGGGCATGGCGGACATGCGGGCACTGGTCGTCGACCTGGCCCGCGGCGGGCAGACCGTGCTGCTGTCGAGCCACCTGCTGGCCGAGGTACAGGAGATCTGCCACCGGGTCGGGGTGATCGACGACGGCCGGCTGCTGCGCGAGTCCACCGTGGCCGAGCTGCGCGGCGGCGTGTCGCTGCGGGTCCGGGCCACGCCCGAGCCGACGGCGCTGGCCGTCGCGATGCGGCTGGCCGGCGACGACGGCGTACGACGGGGCGCCGACGGCGGCCTGCTGCTCACGCTCCCCGCCGACCGCGCACCCGACGTGACCCGGGCCCTGGTCGGCGCGGGCGTCGACGTCCACGAGATCACCGCTGCCGAGCGCAGCCTCGAAGAGGTCTTCTTCGAGATGACGCAGAAGGAGTCCGTCCGATGAGCACGCTGACCGCGACCACCCGCGACACCACCCGCAGCGCCCGCGCCGAGCTGGTCCGGCTGCGTGCCTGGCCGGCGGTGTGGATCACCCTCGGCGCCTGGCTGGTGCTGAGCCTGCTGTTCGGCTACCTGTTCACGTACCTCTCCTACACCAGCGGCGAGCCGGGCTTCGCCGACGAGGGCACCACCCGGGCCGAGCAGCTCGCCCAGATGATGCCGGACGCCGTACCCGATGTCTTCTTGCAGGGCATGCCGATGTTCGGCGGCGCGCTGATGATGGTGCTCGGTGCGCTGGTCGCCGGCAACGGCTACGGCTGGGGCACCTGGAAGACCCTGTTCTCCCAGGGCGTTCGTCGTACGCCGGCGCTGGTCGGCTCGGTCCTGTCGCTGACCACGATCGTCGTCGGCACCCTCGTCGTCACCTTCGTGGTCGACCTCGGCGTCTCGCTGCTGATCGCCTCGACCGAGTCGCAGGACGTCGTCCTGCCCTCGGCCGGCTCGGTCGTCCAGGCCTTCGGCGCGGGCTTCCTGGTCCTCGAGATGTGGGCCCTGCTCGGCTTCCTGCTCGGCACCCTGGCCCTCGGACCGGCGCTGTCGGTCGGGCTCGGCCTGGTCTGGGCGCTGGTCGTGGAGAACCTGCTGCGCGGTGTCGGCCGGCTCCTCGGCTGGGTCGAGAGCCTGACCGAGGTGCTCCCCGGCACGTCGGCAGGCTCGCTGATCGGCTCCATCGTCGGCGTCGGCACCGGCGACGGCACCCCCGGCGTCGTCGACACCGTCCCCGGCACCCGGGCCGCGCTGACGGTCGCGGCGTACGTCGTCGTCGCGGTCGTCGCCAGCATCGTGTTGGTCCGGCGGCGTGACGTGACCTGACCCGGCAGAAACTGGCTCCCGTAAGGGCGCGACCCGGCAGAAACTTGCTCGCAAACCGGGTCGACCCGGCACAAAGTGACCCGCGAAGAGCCACTTTCTGCCGGGTCGACCTAAACCCCGAGCCACTTTCTGCCGGGTCGGCGCAAACCCCGAGCCACTTTCTGCCGGGTCGGCGCACAACCCGAGCCTCACACCTGGTCGTGGAGGCGCAGCTGGAGGGCGAGGAGGAGCCGGTCGTCGGGGTCGGCGAGGTCGTAGCCGGCGAGCGACTCCAGCCGGCCGATCCGGTAGCGGACGGTGTTCTGGTGGGTGGTCAGCGCCTGGGCGGCCGGACCGTACTCACCGTGGACGCGGAGCCAGACCCGGGCGGTCTCCAGCAGGTCGATGCTGCTCCGGCCGTCGTACTCGACCAGGGTGCGGAAGCGCTCGTCGTCGAGCAGGGCGGCGCGGGGCAGCGCCTCGAGGCACTCCGCGAGCAGGACCGCGGTCCGGTCGCTGTCGAGGGTGACCACCGGGCGGGCGGCCGAGGGCGCGGTCCGCGCGCACACCCGCTCGATCTCGGCCCGGGCGGCGCGCACCGAACCCGCCGAGGCCGAGGAGCTGACGGCGGCCCGGAAGCCGGCGTGCCGCTGAGCCCGCAGGTGGGCGAGGGTCCGCTCCGCCCAGGCGACGTCGCGGGCCGGGTCGACGGGGCCGGGCGCGAGGACGTAGAGCCGGGCACCGTACGGCGCCACCAGGGCCTGCTCGGCCAGGGACACCGCGCGCATGCTGAGCAGCGCGACGGCCTCGGAGGACAGCAGCCACTCGGCGGCGTGGTCGTCGTCGACGGCCTCGATGCCGATCAGGGTGAAGCTGGCCGGCTCCCGCACCCGCAGCTGAGGTACGTCGTCCCCGGGCCCCGGTCCCTCGGGCGCGAGCAGCCGCTGCACCAGCTCGGTGCTGACCGAGTGGATCTGCCGGGCCTGGCTGACCAGGCGGGCGGCGTACCGCGCGGCGCCGATCAGGTGGTCCTCCAGCTCGGGCCCGAACGGGACGTCGGTCTCCTGGGCCCAGATGGTGCCGAGGTAGACCCCGGTGGTCGGGTCGGCCATCCCGATGCCGAGCCGGCGGCGCACCTCGCCCGCCTGGGGGAGCTCGACGGTGGCGCCGGGGACCCGGAGCCGGTCGTAGACCCGCTCGGAGCGCAGCTGCTCGACGTGCCACTGCGGTGGCTCCCGGCCGAGGATGGCCAGCCGGCGGATCGGGTCCGCCTGGTCGCTGTAGGGCGAGAACGCCATCACCCGGGCCCGCTCGTCCTCGATCGAGATGAGCGTGCCGGTCGCGACGCCGAGCGCCTTGGCGACGTCGAAGAGGTCGGTGTGCTCGGCGAGGGCGCGGTTGAGCCGGGCGCTGCCGACGTCGTGGCGGCGCGGCTCGACCACCACCCGTAGCGCCTCGGCGAGCAGCGCGGACCACTCCGGCCCCCGAGGTACGACGACCACCGCGCCCGCGAGCAGCGCCTCGGGGACCGGAGTCCCCGGGTCGCGGACCAGGAGCGCGCCGGGCGCCCGAGCGGCGAGGTCGGCGGCCAGCGCCGTCAGCTCGCCGGCGGCGTCGCCGGTGAGGACCAGCAGGCCCGCGCCGACCTCCTCCGGCAGCGGCTCGGCGCCCAGGGCGGCGGCGTCGACGAGCAGGTGCGTGCGCAGCGCGAGCTCGGGGTCGGCGGCGCCGAGCAGGCGGACGTCGGTGATCAGCCGCAGCGCGTGGACGAGGTCGCGCAATGTCGCCGACATCGTCGCGGACGGCTCGCCGGCCTTCGGAAACACGTCCGATACGGGCATGGAGAATCCTCAAAGGCAGCCGGCATTTCTTTGAAGGATCCTACATCGACTCCGCCGATCGGCGGTCCCTACGGTGGGTGCACCCGGCCAGCCCGACGCCGGACCGAGACCCCACGGAGCCCGCCATGTCGAACACCCCCACCCTGCGCCGCCGGATCAGCGGGATCGCCCTCCTCGCCCTCGCCACGACCGGGACGCTCACGGCCTGCTCCTCCGGCGACGACGCCGGCAAGGACGGCGGCAGCGGCGACGCGAAGACGCTGGTGATCCCGCAGCAGGTCGGCGTGCCGCCGTACAGCTATCTCGACGACAAGGGCGAGCTCGCCGGACTGCTCCCCGACCTCTCCACCGCGCTCGGCGAGGCGATGGGCTTCGAGGTCGACAACGAGCAGGCCTCCTTCGAGAACGGGCTGCTCGGGCTGCAGCGGGGCACCTACGACTGGGTGCCGGGCGTCGACGTCACCGCCGAGCGGCTCGCGAAGTTCGACTTCGCCACCAACCTGGTCGAGAGCTACGGCTTCCGGGTCAAGGACGGCGGGATCGACATCGGCGACACCATGGAGGACCTGTGCGGCCTCTCGGTCGCCGTGACCGCGGGCTCCAGCCCGGTGCCGGTGCTGCAGGACCTGTCGAAGACCTGCAAGGGCGACGGCAAGGACCCGATCGACGTGCAGACCTTCGCCGACCAGGCGACCGCCGACCTCGCGGTCAAGAGCGGGCGCGCCGACACGGTGACCGCCACGAGCAGCGGGCTGGCCTACCAGGTGACGACCGAGCCCGGCGTCTGGAAGATCACCGGCCCGATCTACCAGGCGATCGACATCGGCTTCGCCGTGATGAAGGGCGACGACATGGCCGAGAAGCTGGTCCAGGCCACCGACGACATCATCGCGGACGGCACCTACGCCGAGATCCTGGCGAAGTACGGCGCGGAGAAGATGGCCGTCGAGAAGTCGGTGCTCAACCCCGAGCCGGCGTCGTGACCGAGACGATGGCGGACCGCACCGGGGAGCGCGCCGCGTGGGACGAGCACCTCGCCGAGCTCGCCGCGATCCCCCATGCGCGACGACTCCACCTGTTCCGGATCGTGCTCGCCGTGGTCCTCCTCGCCGCGGCCGTGCGGCTGGCGTGGAGCATCGTGGAGAACCCGGCCTTCGAGTGGGCCACGGTGCGCTCGTACTTCTTCTCCGACCCGGTCCTGACCGGCCTGAAGAACACGATCACGCTGACCGCGCTGTCGATGGGCCTGGCGCTCGTGGTGTCGGTGCTCATCGCCAACCTGCGGCTCTCGGACAACCCGGTGCTGCGTGCCGCCGCCGGCGTCTACGTGTGGTTCTTCCGCTCGGTCCCGCTGCTGGTGCTGCTGATCCTGTGGTTCAACATCTCGCTGATCTACCCGACCTTCAGCATCCCGCTGCCCGGCGGCGGGTGGTCGTGGGAGACCCGGGACCTGATGACGGCGTACTGGTCGGCGGTGCTGGCGTTCGGGCTGCAGCAGGCGGCGTACACCTCGGAGATCATCCGGGCCTCGCTGCTCGCGGTGCCGGCGGGGCAGCGGGAGGCCGCGCTCGCGCTGGGGATGCCGCCCGGCCGGATCTTCCGGCGCATCGTGTTCCCGCAGGCGATGAAGATCGCGGTGCCGCCGGTGAGCAACGACCTGATCAACCTGCTCAAGGCGACCGCCCTGGTCGCGTTCATCTCGGTGCCGGACCTGCTCTACTCCGTGCAGCAGATCTACAACCGCACCTTCGAGGTGGTGCCGCTGCTGATGGTGGCCACGGTCTGGTACATGATCCTGGTCAGCATCCTCTCGCTCGGCCAGTTCTATCTCGAGCGGTGGCTCGGCCGATCCGCGAGCGCCCGGGTCAGTCCGCGGGCCCGGGCAGCGAGGAGCGCGACATGACCACCCTGGCGACGACCGCGGTCGACCGGCCGCTCGACGGGCCGCTGATCAGCGCCCGCGGCATCAGCAAGTCCTTCGGCGGCCATCAGGTGCTGCACGACGTCTCGCTCGACGTACGCCGGGGCGAGGCGGTGTGCCTGCTCGGCCGCTCGGGCAGCGGCAAGAGCACCTTCCTGCGCTGTCTCAACCTGCTCGAGCGTGCGGAGGAGGGCATCGTGATGCTCGACGGCGAGCTGCTCGGCCATCACGTACGACGCGGCCGGATCCACCGGCTGCCCGCCCGCCGGGAGGCCGCCCAGCGCCAGCACCTCGGCATGGTCTTCCAGCAGTTCAACCTCTTCGCCCACAAGACCGTGCTGGAGAACGTGATCGAGGCCCCGGTCAAGGTCGCCGGCCGCTCCCGGCGCGAGGCGACCGCGCACGCCGTCGAGCTGCTGGAGCGGGTCGGCCTGGCCGAGAAGGTCGGCGCCTACCCGGGCCAGCTCTCCGGCGGCCAGCAGCAGCGGGTCGCGATCGCCCGGGCGCTGGCGATGCGCCCGAAGGCGCTGCTCTTCGACGAGCCGACCTCCGCGCTCGACCCGGAGATGGTCAACGAGGTGCTGCAGGTGATCCGCGACCTGGTCGTGGGCGGGATGACCACGATCATCGTCACCCACGAGGTCGGCTTTGCCCGCGAGGTCTGCGACCGGTTCGTCTTCCTCCAGGACGGCCGCATCGTCGAGGAGGGCCCGGCCCGCCGGCTCACCGAGGGTGCCGAGCACCCCGCCACCCGGGACTTCCTCAGCAAGGTCCTCTGACCCTTCCCCTTCAGCCAGAGAGGCACCAACCCATGTCATCGGGAGGCGCGAGCATGCCCTCATCCAGTCCCACCGGCTTTCGGGTCGCCGTGATCGGCGGCGGCTTCGCCGGCATCGCGGCCGCCCGCGAGCTGCACCGGCGCGGCTACGCGGTCACGATCTTCGAGTCCGGCGACGGTCCGGGCGGCACCTGGCGGGCCAACCGGTTCCCCGGCGTCGAGGTCGACACCCCGGCCGTCATGTACTCCTACTCCTTCGCGCCCGGCGAGTGGAGCCGCGAGTTCCCGGGCGGGGCCGAGCTGCGCCGCTACCTCGAGCGGGTCGCGCGCGAGGCCGGCCTGCTGCCGCTGTTCCGCTACGGCCGCCGGGTGACCCGGCTGGTGTGGGACGAGCGGTCCGCGACCTGGTCGGTGACCGCACGGGACGTCGCGACCGGCGAGGAGGAGAGCGCGGACTTCCGCGCCGTGGTGTCGGCGGTCGGGCTGCTCAACGTCCCGCGCCACCCCGAGTGGCCCGGCCGCTCGACGTACACCGGCGAGATCTTCCACACCGCCGAGTGGCCGGCCGACCTGGACCTGACCGGACGCCGGGTGGCCGTGGTCGGCACCGGCTCCACCTCCGCGCAGGTGGTCGCCGAGCTCGCTGGCGTGGCCAGCCAGCTCACCGTCTTCCAGCGCCAGCCCGGCTGGGTGGACCCCAAGGCCGGCCGGGTGTACGACGACGCCGAGCGGGCCCGGCTGCGCCACCCCGTGCACCGCCGGATCGCCCGCTGGCGGCTCTTCCTCGCCCTGGAGCGGCGCTGGCTCGGGGGCCGGATCATCCGGCCCGGCAGCGACGTCGACACCTCCCTGGTCGACGCCTGCCGGCGCTACCTCGACGAGGTCTTCGCCGACCATCCCGAGCTCAAGGCGCAGCTGACCCCCACTTCGGCGTACCTCGGCAAGCGCGCGGTGCACTCCTCGACCTTCTACCCGGCGCTGCTGCGCGAGGACGTGACCCTGGTCCCGCGGGCGGTGGTCGGCATGCACGAGAAGGGCCTGATCGACGCGAGCGGCGAGGAGCACGTCGCGGAGGTCGTGGTCACCGCGACCGGCTTCCGCGCGGCGGAGTTCCTCGCCGGGATCGAGGTCGTCGGCCGCGGCGGCACCGTGCTCGCGGAGAAGTGGGGCGAGGACCCGATGGCGTTCCTCGGCATCACCGTCGACGAGATGCCGAATCTGTTCCTGCTCTACGGCCCGAACACCAACTGGTACGCCCCGGTGTTCGGCATGGAGAAGCAGGCGCTGTTCATCGGGCGCACCCTCGACGAGCTGCGCCGGCGGGGCGCCCGCTCGGTCGAGGTGAAGGCGTCGTACGTCGCCGCGCTCAACCGCTGGCTCAAGCGCCGCCTCGACGCCAGCTCCTTCGCGCAGACCCCCAACTACTTCCGCTCGCCGTCCGGACGGGTCGTCACCCAGTGGCCCGACGGGGCCTCGGTGTACTGGCTGCTCACCCGGCTGCTGTGGAAGCGCTCGGCGCGCTTCCAGTGACCCCGTGCGGCCGGCCCCGGGCCGCTCACACCAGCTTGGCGAAGCACCGCGAGAGCGGGGCGTCGCGGTAGAACCCGAAGCCGGGGACCGGCTCGTAGCCGGCGCTGCGGTACAGCCCGATCGCCTCGGGCTGCCGCAGCCCGGTCTCGAGCACGACCAGGTCGTGACCGGCGTCCCGGGCCGAGTCCTCCAGCGCGGCCAGCACCGCCCGCGCGAAGCCCCGTCCCCGGTGCTCGGCGACCACGAACATCCGCTTGACCTCCACCGCGCTGGTGCCGCCGAGCGCCCGCACGCCGGAGCGGCGCCAGGCCCCGGTCGCGACCGGCTCGGCGCCGTCGTACCCGACCAGGAAGAGGCCCTCCGGCGGGTCGAACACGGCCGGGTCGACGGGGCTCTCGTCGGGCGAGCCGTAGCGCTCGACGTACTCCTCCTGGACGCGGGCGACGAGAGCCGCGGCGTCGGGGTGGAGATAGCCGACGGGACGCAGGTCGAGGGAGGCTTGCATGGCGAAACCGATTGAACAGGGCGATGCGGGGGCTGTCACAATGGGGGCATCTCTGACAGCGTCGTCAGCCTGTCTCTGCCTGTGCCGATCGAAGGTTGACCCGTGACCGACATCCAGATCCCCGCCGAGCTCAAGCCCGCCGACGGCCGCTTCGGCGCCGGTCCCTCGAAGATCCAGCCGAGCCACCTGAGCGCCCTGGCGGCCACCGGCGACACGCTGATGGGCACCTCACACCGGCAGGCCCCGGTCCGCAAGGTCGTCGGCCGCGTGCTGGAGGGCCTCGGCGAGCTGTTCGCGCTGCCCGAGGGCTACGAGGTGGTGGTCGGCAACGGCGGCGCGACGGCGTTCTGGGACATCGCGGCGTTCGGGCTGATCGAGCAGCGCTCGCAGCACCTCGCCTTCGGCGAGTTCTCGAGCAAGTTCGCCTCCTCGGTGAAGGCGGCGCCCTGGCTGGACGCGCCGTCGGTGATCGCCGCCGACCCCGGCTCGCGGCCCGAGGCCGTCGCCGAGGACGGCGTCGACGCCTACGCCTGGGCCCACAACGAGACCTCGACCGCCGTGATGGCGCCGGTCGTGCGGCCCGCCGGCACCGACGGCGCCCTGGTGCTGATCGACGCGACGTCGGGTGCCGGCGGCCTGCCCGTCGACCTGACCCAGAGCGACGTCTACTACTTCGCGCCGCAGAAGTGCTTCGCCTCCGACGGCGGCCTGTGGTTCGCGATCTTCAGCCCCGCCGCCCTCGAGCGCGCCGAGCGGATCGCCGCCACCGACCGCTACATCCCGCCGTTCTTCGACCTCAAGACGGCCATCGACAACAGCCGCCTCAACCAGACCTACAACACCCCCTCGGTCGCCACGCTCTTCTTGATGGCCGAGCAGCTGGACTGGATGAACGGCCAGGGCGGCCTCAAGGGCATGGTCGAGCGCACCACTGCCTCCTCCGACGCGCTCTACGGCTGGGCCGAGCGGACGTCGTACACCACGCCCTACGTGGCCGACCCGAGCCACCGCTCGCTGGTCATCGGCACCATCGACTTCGACGACGCGATCGACGCCGCCGAGGTGGCGAAGGTGCTGCGCGCCAACGGCATCGTCGACACCGAGCCCTACCGCAAGCTCGGCCGCAACCAGCTGCGGATCGCGATGTACCCCGCGATCGACCCGGCTGACGTGGAGGCGCTCACCACCTCGATCGACTACGTCGTCGAGGCGCTTCGGGCGTAGGAGGCTGCTGAACAGGTCGGGTTTCTTCGCGCCTGCTTCGTGGTCGGGGTGGGGATTCACCACGGGTTGTAGGCGAACCCGTGGTTCTGTAGCGGAGTTCCACTACAGAAGCGGTCACTCACCTACATCCCGTGGTGAATCCCCAACCCAGACCACCCCGCTCGCCACGACGCCGACTCGAGCGACACGCCCTAGCGACTCAGGCGTAGAGGTCGACCCGGCGCGCACCGAGCGCCACGAACAGCTCGGTGCGGCCGGGACCGCGGACGGCGCCCGGGGTGGCCAGCACCTCGGCGACGGCGCGCTCGAGGTCCCGGTGCTCCTGGAAGTGCCGCAGCGCGGCCGAACGCCACTCCTCGATGTCCGGCCCCATGCCCGGCATCGAGGTGGCCGCTCCACGCGAACGGGCCAGCCAGCCCGCGCAGACGACGGCGAGCGCCAGCAGCAGGACCGCGGTGGTGAGCTCCATCGACATCTCGTCGCCTCCTCGTCGGCTTCGGTGGATCGGTGCCTGACCAACGACGACGGGTACGCCGGGTGACGACGCCCCGCGAGAATCGGGACCGGGTCCCGGGTGGTCGAGGAGCGGCGGCCGCCCGCCTGGTCGCCCTGGGCGCCGGCCGGATCGACGCCATGGTCCTCCAGCACAACGACCTCGGCCAGACGATCTGGCGGGCCGCCGGCTACCGCCGCCAGGACGAGTGGCGGCGCTGGGTGCGCGAGCAGGCTCCTACAGCCGGCCCGCGATGAGCTCGTACGCCGAGCGCCCGAAGGCCACCAGCCGGGCCTGCTCGACCGCGGTCGGCGTCGCGCGCAGGGTCTCCAGCGCCGCGTCGACGGCGTCCTCCTTCGGCCACCCGTAGGCACCGGCGCTGATCAGCGGGAAGGCGACCGAGCGCGCGCCCAGCTCGTCGGCGACCTCGAGCGCGCGGCGGTAGCACGAGGTCAGCAGGTCGCGGTCGGTCTCGCCGGCGTTGCGGTTGGGTCCGACGACGTGGATCACCCACCGCGCCGCCATCCGGCCCGCGGTGGTCCAGCCGGCGTCGCCGGTCGCCAGGCCCCGCGGGAACCGGCGGCGGCAGTCGGCCAGCACCTCGGGCCCGCCGGCGCGGTGGATGGCGCCGTCGACGCCCGCTCCCCCGCGCATCGCGCGGTTGGCGGCGTTGACCACCGCATCGACCTGCTGGGCGGTGATGTCGCCCTCGACGACCTCGATGTCCATCACTCGACCGTACGGAGCCGGACCGTGCACCGTCCACCTTCGACCAGGCCCTCGGCGGCACGCACCGCCTTCTTCACCGGGAGCACGAGGGTGCGCTCCTCGACGCTCGGGAACACCGACGTGCGCCAGGTGCTCGCACCGACCGTCACCTCCACCCGGACGCTCCCGAAGCCCCGGCGCGGGCCGGCCTCGTCGATCTGGTCGGTGACGTCGAACGGCAGGCTCACGAAGAACCACGCCCCGCCGGACTGCTCGTCGCGGGCCCGCCAGCGCCACAGCTCGGCGGTGAACTCGTGCTCGGTCACGCCCCGATCGTGTCACCGACCGCCGACCAGGCGGAGCGTGGCCCGCTCCAGCTGCTCGCGGGTCGCCCCCGGGCGCACCCGGATGGTGCGGCCCTCCTCGTAGGCGTCGACCACCCGTGGGTCGACGTACGCCGAACGGGCCAGCGCGGGCGTGTTGCCCAGGAACTCGGAGACCTCCCGCATCGCCGCCGCGACCGCCCGCTTCCGGGCGGTCTTCGACGCCTCCGGTCCGGGAGCTCCCGCGAGCGCGGCGGCGGCCAGCACGGTGCCGTGCCAGGTGCGGAAGTCCTTGGCGGTGACCTCGATCCCACTGACCTCGCGCAGGTAGTCATTGACGTCGGTCCCGGTGACGTCGAGCAGCCGGCGGTCGGACCGGCGCCGCCGGCGGCGCCGGTCCAGGGCCCGCACGGCGACCGGGTCGTCGACCTCGACGTGGTGCTCGATCCCCGACTTCCCGGTGAACTCGAAGACCAGCGCGTCCCCCGAGCGCCGGACGTGCTGGCGTTCGAGGGTGGTCAGGCCGAACGAGCCGTACTCGGCGGCGTACACGTCGTTGCCGATCCGGAAGCAGCCCAGGTCGATCAGCCGCACCGCGAGCGCGCAGGTCGCGCGCGGGCCCAGGTCGTCGTCGGCTAGGTCGGCCTCGACCCGCTCGCGCAGCCGCGGGAGCCGCCGGCCCAGTCCCAGCACCCGCTCGTGCTTCTCCTGGGCGCGCCGCGCCACCCAGTCCGGGTGGTAGAGATACTGCCGCCGGCCCGCCGCGTCGACGCCGACCGCCTGCAGGTGCCCGTTGGGGCGCGGGCAGATCCACACCTCGGTCCACGCGGGCGGGATCACCAGCGCCCGGCACCGTGCCGCGTCCTCCGCCGGCAGCGGGCGCCCGTCGAGGCCGAGGTGGACGAAGCCGCGCCCGGCCCTCCGACGGGTCCAGCCCGGCTCGTCAGGTGAGGTACGACGCAGCCGGGCCACGACGGAGGAGGTAACCGGGTTCGCCCGGCTCAGTCCCTCGGCCGCAGCGAGCGCAGCAGCACCGCCACGATCGCGAGCCCCGCGACCCCGCCGATCGCCCACGGCCACCAGGACCGCTGCTCGGCCCGGACCGGTGCCTGCTCGCCGCCCGCAGCGTCCGGCGCGGGGGTCGGGGTGGGCGTGGCGGTGGCCGTGGGCTGGGGCGGGGGCACCGGCAGCTCGACCCGGAGCACCTCGGAGCCCGCTCCCTCGGAGCTGAGCAGCACCTCCCCGGACTCGCTGATCGCGAGCCCCTCCCCCTGCGGCTGGCGGGGCAGGTCGACCTGCGCGACCCGCCGCAGCTCCGGCCAGGTGTAGACCGCCGCCTGCCCGTAGTTGCGCAGCACCAGGTGCGACCCGTCGGGCAGGAACGAGCCGTCGGTGGCGATGCCGAGCACCTCGTCGACCAGGGTCAGCCGGTTGGGGCCGTCGGGGTCGAGCTGCTCCGGTGCGGCGTAGAGCCGGCCGATGAACTCCTTGGCGACGACGTAGAGCCGGCCGGTCGCCGGGTCGGCGAGCAGGGTCTCGGCGTCGTGGGGGCCGTCGGGGTAGACGAGCCGGTAGGTCGGCGCCCGGACCGTCCGGTTCCCCCGGCCGAAGGGCACCCGGGCCACCTCGACGTGGTCGCGCGCGCCCAGGTTGTCGCCGATGTCGCCCACCCACACCGCGCCGTCGCCGGCCGGGGCGAGCGCCTCGACGTCGGTGGCGTCGCCCTGCCAGTGGGTGACCCCGACGGTGTCGCCGGTGGCGGGGTCGACGGTGAAGATCCGGTTGCGGTCGCCGGAGTCGTTGACGGTCACGACCAGGCCGTCGCGCGCGACCAGGCCGCTGGACTCGGTGATCTCGCGGTCGGTGAAGGCGAACACCGGCTCCGGCTCGGGCTCGACCGCGGCGCCGGGCGAGAGGAAGCCGACGACGAAGGGCACCAGCAGCACCAGGCCGAGCAGCCTCCTCACCCGAGCAGCTCCCCGAGCCGCGGCCGGATCCCCCACGCGGCGACCAGGGCGTCGTACTCGCCGTCGTCGGTGCCGGCCCCGGCGCCGGCACCGGTGCGCACCGCGCGCAGCAGCGTGTTGCGTGGGGTGTGCCGGCTGTCGACGAACTCCATCACGTCGACCCGGTAGCCGGCCCGGCGCAGCAGCAGCGCCCGGAGCGTGTCGGTGAGGGTGTCGGCGAACCGCTCGCGCAGGATGCCGTCGCGCACCAGCGAGGCGTACGGCGCCGGCGGCTCCGCGCCACGCAGCTGGGCGGCGATGTCGTGGTGGCAGCAGGGCGCGGCCAGCACGAGCGGCGTCCGCCACTCGACGGCCCGGGCGAGCGCGTCGTCGGTGGCGGTGTCGCAGGCGTGCAGGGCCAGCACCACGTCGGGTGCCTGCGCGAGCTCGGCCTCGCCGATGGTGCCGGCGACGAAGGTGGCCTCGATGCCGAGCTCGCGCGCGACCGCGGCGTTGTGGTCGCGCGACTGCTCCTTCACGTCGACGCCGGTGACCCGGACCGGGAGGCCGCGGCGCTCCTGGAGATAGCGCTGCGCGGCGAAGGTGAGGTAGCCGTTGCCGCAGCCGAGGTCGACCACCCGCAGCGGGTCCTCGGGCGTCGGCCGGCGCAGCCGGCTCTTGGCGATCGCCTCGGTGACCGAGCGGTCCAGGATCCGCAGGAAGTCCTCGACCTGGCGGTACTTCGCCATCCGGCTCGGCTTGATCCGCCCCTGCGCGTCGGCCAGGCCGAGCGCGGCGAACACCGGGTCGTCCTCGGGCAGCAGCCGATCCTTGGCCCGGTCGTGGCTCCGGTCCGCCGGCGCCTGCTGCCTCCCGGCGGCGACATGCACGGCCGCGTCGCCCCTCTTGGTGACCCGCAGGCTGAGCTGCTGCTCCGCCGTCTCCACCGTCCAGTTGCCGAACGGCTCCGCGAGCAGCGCGTCGACCGCCTGCTCGGCCGCCTCCCCGCGGGGGTGGTTGGCCGTGTGGGCCTGGGTGGCGTCGTACCTGACGACCTGGAGGCTTCGGCCCGCCTTGAGGTCGACCCAGCGCAGCTCGACCCGGCGCCACGGGGGCACGGCGGCCTTCCGCCGCCCCGACGCGACCGCCCGCACCAGGCGCTCGTCGGCCAGCAGGTCCGCCCGGACCCGCGCCAGCGCCTCGTCGAGGGAGGTGGTGCTCACTTGACCAGCGACGTCACGAGGACGATCAGCAGGAGCGCGACCAGCGCGGCCGGGATGATCAGGCGGCGGTGGCGAGGGTTCACCCGTCGATCGTAGTCACGCGGTGGTGCCGTCCCCACGTCGCACCGGACGAAATGGCTGCGATCGAAGCCGATCCACGACCATCCCGTCCGGTACGACGCACACCCGGGCGACCACCGAAACCGCGCGGACACCTCGTTGGAACAAGCCCTCACTAGTTTCGGCGAGCGTTCGACCGAGATCCGGCCGAGCAGGCAGAGGAGACCCCCCGTGACATCCCACCCCCACCAGCCACGACCACGCGCCCGCCGCCGGCTGCTCCCCGGCCTCGCGGCCGGGGCGATGACCGCCCTCACCGCCGGCCTGCTGGCCGCCGTCCCCACCCCCGCACAGGGCTGGAACTCGGTGCCCACCAGTGGCGGCGACACCTGGGGGGTGCACGACGCCGCGAATCCCGGGCTCGACACCGGCAGCGTCCGCAACACCGCCGGCAACGCCCTGCAGGGCTACGGCGGCCTGCGGATCGAGGTCGAGGACGGCACCAGCCGGCTCAACGGCGTGCTGCTCCGCGGCTTCGGGCTCACCTACGACGGTCACCAGACGTTCACCACCACCCGCGGCGTCGACGTCGACGGCGTCGTCGTCCGGCGCGAGCTCGTGGTCCCGGCGGGCGAGAGCTACGGCCGCTTCCTGGACACCTTCACCAACACCACGCACGAGGACGTCACCTTCGAGGTCGCCTTCGGTGGCCAGCTCGGCTACGACACCGGCGAGAACCAGAGCGAGATCAGCAGCACCGGCAGCGGCGACACCACCATCGACAGCGCGGACGGGTGGGCCTCCTGGTCGACGCCGACCACGGCCGCCGGCGCACCCAGCCAGAACGGCCCCTCCGCCACCGTCTTCGGTACGCCGGACCGGCCCGAGGCGCTCGACCGGATGGGCAGCTTCCTGCTCGACCCGTTCGCCACCCCGCTCGCGACCGAGGGCGACGCCGCCAACCATCCCGGCTTCGTCAACACCGTCACGGTCGCGCCGGGCGACAGCGCCTCGCTGCTGCACTACGTCGTGACCGGCCTGCCCGAGGGCCGCGCGGTGCTGGGCGCGACCCGGCCGGCCGGCTCGGAGGTGAGCCGGGTCGAGGCCGCGGCCGCCACCCTCGCCGCGCTGCCCGATGTCGCCGGGCTCAGCACCGCCGAGCTGTGCTCGGTCACCAACTTCGACGCGGGCGCGCTCGGCCTCGGCGGCGCGGAGTGCGACCAGCGGGCGCGCAACGAGCTGGTCAACCAGGCCCGCGGGGCGACCGCGGCACACACCCCGCCGACCACCTCGCCGTACGACGTCGTGGGCAAGTCCATCACCGAGCTGATCGCCGACATCAAGGCCGGGCGGACCAACTCCCAGCAGATCGTGCGGGCCTACCTGGACCGGATCGCGGCCTACGACCGCGGCCCGCTGGGCCTGAACTCGGTGATCACCGTCGCGCCCGACGCGATGGCCCAGGCCCGGGCCGCCGACCAGGCCCGCAGGAACGGCGACACCCGGCCGCTGCTCGGCATCCCCGTCCTGGCCAAGGACATCATCGACACCAAGGACCTGCCGACCACCGGCGGCTCGCGGGTGTTCGACGGCTACCAGCCGCCGACCGACGCCTTCCAGGTCGGCCTGATGCGCGAGGCCGGTGCGATCATCCTCGGCAAGGCGAACCTCGCCGAGTTCGCCAACGACGGCCACTACAGCCCCAACGGCTACGGCATGGTGTGGAACGCCTTCGACCCCTCGCGCAGCCCGATCGGCTCCAGCGGCGGGTCGGCCGTCGCGGTCGCGTCGAGCTTCGCCGCCGCGGCCTGGGGCACCCAGACCGGTGACTCGCTGTGGGGTCCGTCCGGCGCGGCCAGCCTGTACTCCCTGCGCGGCACCGACGGCATGCAGTCCAGCGCGGGCACCATGCCGCTCACCTTGATCCAGGACTACGTCGGCTGGATCGGGCAGTCCCTCGAGGACCTCGCCCTGCTGCTGGACGTGACGGCGGTCGACAACCCCGACGACGTGCTGGACGACGTCGCCAACGGCCACCGACCCGACGACTGGTCGGCGTACCTGAGCGCCGACGCGCTGCAGGGCAAGGTGATCGGCGTCCCCGCGACCGCCTTCGACGACCCGTTCGGAACCAGCGAGGTCAGCGACGCCCTCGAGGCCCGCTTCGCCGACTTCGAGGCGGCCGGCGCGACGGTCCGGGTGATCCCCGACTTCGCGAACGCCCCCACCCGCGGCAACTACGGCAACACCGGGTACGAGGGCTGGCTGCAGTGGCTGGCCGCGCACCCCGACGCGCCGTACACCCGGCCCGAGCAGATCACCAACAACCCGCTGCGGGTGCCCTACCAGTACCCGGGCCCCTACACCGGCGACGGAACCGGCATGACCGAGCAGCAGCAGCGCGACTTCGAGGCGTACCGGGCGCTGTACCGCGACAACCTCGCGGGCTGGATGGACGACAACGGCGTGGACGCGGTGCTCTACCCCGCCGAGCTCAGCGAGATCCACCTCAACGACTCGATCCAGCCCAGCTTCGGCCGGAAGGACCCGCAGTCCTCCGCGGCCGGCGTGCCGACGGTCATCTTCCCCGCGGGCGCGACCGAGAACGGCAACCCGGTCGGCTTCCAGCTCCAGGGCAAGGCGTTCCAGGACGCCGAGCTGATGGGCTTCGCCTACGCCTTCGACAAGATCGCCAACGGGCGGATCCTGCCGACCGACGTCACCCCGCGCCTGGCGTACGACGCCGACGCGGTGCCGGGCGGCGTCGACCCGCTCGTCCCGCTGCCCGAGCCGCCGGTCGTCACGCCGGCCGCCGCGAAGCGGCTGACCGTCCTCGACCGCTCCGCCAGGGCGGCGCTGCGCAAGGGCAAGGCCCGGGTGGCGCTCAGCATCGGCTGCGCGAGTGTCGCGGACGACTGCACCGGGTCGGTCCAGGTGCGGGTCGGCAAGCGCGTGTTCACCGCACCTGCCGTCGTCGGGGCGGGCGGCCAGTCGACCGTCAAGGTCCGGCTGAGCAAGGCGGCGTCGGCCACGCTGCGCAAGGGCCGCAAGCTGACCGTGTGGGTCACCTTCGCCGGCACCGACACCACGGCCAGCACCACCACGCCGATCAAGGTGAAGGTGCGCCGCTGACCTGAGTCCCCGTCGTACCGGACGAAATGGCTGCAATCGTGGCCGATCCACGACCATTTCGTCCGGTACGACGCCCGGACCCGCTCACCAGTGCTCGAGGGACGCGGTGATGATCGTGGCGAGGTCCTCGCCGGCCACGTCCTTGGGCGCGGTGGCGAGCAGCCGCTGCTGCTGCAGCGCGCCCTCGACCAGTGCGTCCACGTCGCCGGCGCCGTAGCCGACCTCGGCCAGGCCGTTGGGGATCCCGATGTCGCGCATCAGCGCCGCGATCACGCCGGGCAGCACGGAGGCGTCGGAGCCCGCGACACCCGGCGACAGCAGCTGCGCGGCCCGCAGGTGCCGCTCGGGCGCGGCGTCGAAGGTGAACCGGAACGCCTCCGGCGCGGTCAGCGCGACGGCCATGCCGTGGGGCACCATCGCCTCGTCCTGGGGATAGTCGGCGGGCCGGAAGTCACGGACCCGGCCGGCGATCGGGTAGGCGTTGGCGTGAGGGATGTGGACGCCGGCGTTGCCGAAGCCGAGGCCGGCGAAGGTGGCGGCGAGCGCCATCTGCTCGGCCGCCTCGGCGCCCTCCTCCCCCTCCCGCGCCGAGCGGACGGCGGCCCGGAAGGCCCCGGACAGCATCCCCAGCGCCCGCTCCGACCACAGGTCCGCGATCGGGTTGGCGCCGCAGTAGGGCACCCGCTGCTCGGCCTGCTTGGCCGGGAAGTCGGCGTACCAGCGGGCGGTGTAGCTCTCCAGCGCGTGGCACAGGATGTCCATCCCGGCCGCCGCGATCACGCCCGCCGGCTGGGTCGCCGACAGCGCCGGGTCGACCACGGCCAGGCGCGGGCGCAGCGCCGGGTGGCTGATGCCGGTCTTCACCTTCAGCGCGAGCACGTCCAGCACGCAGATCGTGGTCGACTCGGCGCCGGTGCCGGTCGTGGTCGGTACGGCGGCCAGCGGCAGCACCGGCTGCTCGGGCGCGCGCGCCTTGCCGATCGGCGCGTTGACGTAGTCCATCAGCTCGCCCGGGTTGGTGACCAGCAGCGCGACCGCCTTCGCGGTGTCGATCGCGGAGCCGCCGCCCACCGCGACCACCGCGTCGAACCGGCCCGCGCCCCGGGCGAAGGCCACCGCCTCCTCCAGCGACGCGTCGGTCGGCTCGACCCGGGCGCCGGCATAGGTGACCACCTCGATGCCGTGGCCGCCCAGCGACGCGGCGACGGTCTCGGCGTGTCCGGCGGCCAGCACGCCCGGGTCGGTCACGAGCAGGGCCCGGCGCGCGCCCCAGCCGCGGACGTCGTAGCCGACCTCGGCGGCGGCGCCCCGGCCGAACTTGAGTGCGGGCGCGGCGTAGGTGAAGACGGTCTCGGTCACCCGGCGACAGTATCGCCGGCGGCCTCGATCGCGGCCCGGACCGAGCCGTAGACCTTGATCCGGCGCGCGGCCACGTCGGCGAGCGGCACCCACGCCGCCTCGTCGGTGGTGCCGTCCTCCTCGACGACGTGGGGCTCCCCGGGGCCTACCTCGGCGTGGTAGATCACCCCGATCGCGTGGAAGTCCTCCTCGCGACCATTGGGCGCGGTGCCGGTGAAATGGTGGTCGAGGACGGTCAGCAGGTCACCGGCCTCCCCCTCCAGCCCGCACTCCTCCCACAGCTCGCGCCGGATCGTGTCGCGCGGCGACTCGCCGTGGTCGATCCCACCCCCGGGCAGGTGCCAGGTCCCGGGGTCGGGCGCCAGGTCCGAGGTCCGGGTCAGCAGGATCGCGTCGTCGCGCACCACGTAGGCGTAGGCGGCGGTGCGCTGCCGCTGGCGCACGGCGTACGACGCCAGCGCCTCGGTCACCAGGCCGACCGTCGGCACGCTGCCATCGAGCACCGCGGCGATCGGCTTCCAGGCCGCCTCCGCGGTCGAGCCGTCGACCTCGGTGACGTGGGGCTCGGGCGCGTCGGCCGGCACCCAGCCCTCGTAGACGATCCGCACCGAGTGCGCGTCGACCCGGCGCCCCCGGCGCCACGAGTCGGCGACGTGGAGGGAGTAGACGTGGGCCGTCTCGCCGACCTCGGCGTGCAGCCCGGTCTCCTCGTAGACCTCGCGCACCACCGCGTCGCGCGGATCCTCGCCGTGGTCGACGCCGCCGCCCGGCAGCGACCACAGCTCCCGCTTGGTCACCCGCTCGGCCAGCCGGGAGAGCAGGATCCGGTCGCCGCGGACGATGACGGCGTACGCCGCCAGCCGCTGCACCCGCTGCCCCATCGCCCGACCTCCTCTGCCGTCCACCCTAGGGGGTGGGCATCAGGAGAAGGGCGGGCGGCTGTCGCGGGCCAGGGAGTGCCGCCCGGCCCAGCGCCACACCCGCGCCGAGCGGTCGCGGTCCTCGTCGGTCACCAGGTTGCCCATCCAGCGCAGGGCGAGGGTCATCAGCAGGTCGGAGCGCATCCCGACCGGGCCGAGCGCCGGCAGCAGCCGCGGCACGGTCACCAGCCCGGCCAGGCGCCGGGCGATCGAGAAGGACTCGCCGTAGTGCTCGCGCAGGATCTCGGGCCAGACCGCACCCAGGTCGGCGTCGGGCCGCTCGGCGAGCAGCTCGGCGACCACCCGCCCGGTCTCCAGGCCGTAGTCGATGCCCTCGCCGTTGAGCGGGTTCACGCAGGCCGCGGCGTCACCGATCAGCGCCCAGTTGCGGCCGGCGACGTGGGAGACGGCGCCGCCCATCGGCAGCAGCGCCGACGTCGGGGCGCGCAGCTCCTCGCCGAGCCCGAACTCCGCACGGAGCCGGTCGGCGTACAGCTTCATCAGGGGTTTGATCGCCACGTCGGCGGGCCGCTTCGCGGTGGCGAGGGTGCCGGCGCCGAGGTTGACCTCGCCGCTCTGGCGGCCCAGCGGGAAGATCCAGCCGTAGCCCGACAGGATCTCGTCCTGCTCGCCGCGCAGCTCGAGGTGGGAGCTGATCCACGGGTCGTCGGCGCGGGTCGAGGTGACGTAGGAGCGCCCGGCGACGCCGTAGACCGTGTCGCGGTGCCACTCCCGTCCCAGCACCTTGCCCAGCGGAGAGCGCACCCCGTCGGCGACCACCAGCCGCCGGCAGGCGATCTCGCGCCCGTCCTTGAGCACGACCGCGGCGACCCGCGCCCCGTCCATCCGTACGTCGACCGCCCGGGCCCCGTCGAGCCCGGTGGCCCCGGCCTTGAGCGCGGTGCTGCGCAGGTGGTCGTCGAGCTCGGTGCGGGCGATCGCACTGCCCCAGTCGGGCAGGTGGCCGCCCGGCCACGGCAGGTGCAGCGTCTGCCCGAACCCGTGCGCCCGCAGGCCCTGGTTGACCGTGTGGGAGCGCACCCAGTCGCGCAGCCCGAGCCGCTCCAGCTCCCCGATCGCCCGCGGCGTCAGCCCGTCGCCGCAGGTCTTGTCGCGCGGGAACACCGCCGCGTCGGCCAGGACCACGTCCAGCCCGGCACGGGCCGCCCAGGTGGCGGCCGCGGAGCCGGCGGGACCGGCACCGACGACGAGGACGTCGGTGCTCAGGGAGGGCGCGCTCGTCATGCCCGCCATTCTCGCAGCGCGCGCCTCAGCGACCACCTTCCGGGCCGACCAGCTCCGACGGCACGACCGTCACCGCGAACGGCTGCCTCGCCGTCCACGGCTCGTCACCGGCGCGGTCCAGGACCTCGACGTAGGCGCCCTCGCGCAGCTCCCACACGATCAGCCGGCCGCCCAGCGGGTCGACCACCCAGTACGACGGGATCCCCGCCCGCTCGTAGCGCTTGAACTTGGTGTTGAGGTCGTAGAGGGCGGTGCTCGGCGAGAGGATCTCGATCACCAGCAGCGGGTTCACCTCGATCGGGTCCGACCCGACCACGTGACTCGGATCGACGACCAGCACATCGGGCTGGACCACCGTGTCCGGAGACAGGACGTCGACCGGCGCGGCCCAGGTCTCCAGATGCGGGGGCGCCGCCGCGAAGAGCAGCTTCAGCAGCCGCATCTGGGTGCGCTGGTGCGGGATCGACGGCGAGCTCATGACGGTCAGCACCCCGTCAATCAGCTCGAGCCGGCGATCGGGCTCCCACAGCTGCGCGACGTCGTACGCCGTCAGCGTCTGCCCCTGCGGCAGGTCGAGGTCCAGCGTCATGGCCTCCATTGTGCATCGTCCTCCCGAGATCGGTCATCCGTCGATCCTGGGTACCACCCGGGTCCGACGCAACCGGTCCTCCACAGGCCCGCACCGTCCCGGGAACTCGGGCCACCGAGCCCTGGAACCCGGGTCGCGCCCCCGGCCACTGTCACTCCATGCGACCACCCCTGCGCCTCCTCCTCCCCCTCGTCCTGGCCCTCGTCGCCGGCGTCCTCGGCCTGCCCGGCGCGGGCCCGTCCCCGGCCGCCGCCGCCCCGTCGAACGCGGGCACGATCGTCTATCTCAAGGGCTATGACATCTACGTGGCCCGTCCCGACGGCACCGGCGAGCGCCGGCTGACCACCGACGGCACCCTGAACAACCCGTGGCGCTCGCCGAGCAGCGCGGACGACGGGACCGTGGTCGCGGGGCGGGGGCCGCTGGTGGTGCGGATGGACCAGTGGGGCACCGTGCTCAACAGCTTCGACCCGCCGGACCTGTGGGACTCGGCGGGCGAGACCATCGGCGGCACCATCCAGCACGTCCAGGTCTCCCCCGACGGATCGCGGGTGGCCTACACCTTCGAGCACCACAGCTGCCCGCCGCGCGGCGCCTGCCGGCTGCGCTGGACGACCGCGATCAGCGCGTCCACGGCACTGACCTCCGCCCTCCCGTACGGCTTCGCGTTCTTCCCGGACCCGTCCTGGGTCACCGGTTCGCGCCTGGTCACCGGGGGCAACACCGACGACCTGCACATGTTCGACCCCGGCGTCAGCGAGAACCTCTGGTTCAACGACGCCCAGCCCAATGTGAGCGACCAGCACGACCTGTTCGAGCCGGCGATCTCGCGCGACGGCTCGATGATGGCGACCGTCCGCGGGGTCGGCCCGGAGCAGCACATGGGGATCTGGCAGCTCAACGGCAACATCCTCACCGGCCCGATCCGGGCCGGCGTCCCCGCGATCTGGCCGACCCTGATCTGCAAGTGGATCGAGGCCAGCTTCTCCAGCCCCACCTTCGCGCCGGACAGCTCCTCGCTGGCGTGGGCCGAGGGCGACGGGATCTGGGTGCTCGAGGACCCGCTGGGCTGCGACATCCCGCCGTCGCTGGTGGTCCCGGGCGGCTACGCCCCGCACTGGAGCGCAGCGGCCCTGCAGTCGGTGCGGCCGACCTACCCGACCCCGCCGGGCGGCGGCGCCGGCAGCGGCTTCGCGCTCACCGCGGCGCCCACCGTCAAGGCCAAGGGCACGGCCCGGGTCGGCACCCGGCTGCGGGCGACCGCCGGCACCTGGCGGCCGGCACCGAGCGCGGTGCGCTACCAGTGGCTGCGCGACGGCAAGGCGATCACGAAGGCAACCAAGGCGTCGTACCGGATCAAGAAGGTCGACCGGAAGCACCGGATCAGCGTCCGGGTGACGGTGAGCCGGGCCGGATACGCCGACGCGGTGGCGACCAGCCGCAAGGTCAAGGTGCGCCGATGAGGCGGGCCGCGGTCCACCTGCTCGCGGGCGTCGCGCTGGCCGTGTCCGCCACCGCCTGCGGCGACGACACCGCCGACCCGCCCGGCGCGGACGCCCCCGGCGCCGACACCGCCGACCCGCCCGGCGACACGGCTGCGAACGTCCCCGAGGAGTGCCGCGCCGCCTTCCCCCAGGCCCTGGAGCAGCCCGACCTCGGCGAGATCGCGCTGCTGCCGGACGGCTTCCCCGAGCCCCCGGTCGACGCCACGCTGTGCGTCACCGCCGAGACGGTGGGCGGCGCCCAGGAGACGGCGTCCTATGCGAGCCCCGCGAGCGCGGAGGAGGTGCTCGCGGGCTACGAGACCGCCCTCGCGTCGTACGGCGCCGCCCGGGACCGGGACGGCGTCGGGCGGCCGATCGTCACGGCGAACGCCGGCGAGGTGGTCATCCAGGTCACGCCCCAGGAGGGCGGCTTCGTGCTGGCCTTCGCGCGCTGAGGCCGAACCCGCCCCATCGGGCAGGCGAAGCAGCGATGATGGCGACCGTGTCCGCATCCGACGTCTCCCGCCCGGTCGCGGCGGGGCTCGGCGTCGGCCAGGCCCTGGTCGCGGCCGCCACCCTCGCGGTGCTGCTGACGACCGGCGACGTCGCGGACCCGCCGTACCAGGTGCGCCGCGAGCTGGCCCCGCTCGACCTGATCGCGAGCCTGATGTACGGCCCGCTTGGGGGGCTGATCGTGGTCCGCAGCCGCCATGCCGTGGGCTGGGCCTTCCTCGTCATCGGCGGCGGGTACGGCGCCACGTCGGCCGCGATCGCCTGGACGGTGCTGTGCGTGGACCGTCCGGACCTGCCCGGCGCGGGGCTGGCGGCACCGGTGCTGCTGACCGGCTGGACGACGGCGACCCTGGTGTCGCTGCTCGTGCTGCCCTTCCTGCTGACCCCGGGCCCACCTGTCGGCTGGGCGCGCCGGTTCGCCGTCCTCGGCGCGCTCGTGGTCGCGGGCGCGAGCGGTCTGCGGCTGCTCATCCAGACCGAGGGCGCGCCGCCGAACCCGCTGACGGGCGGCGCGGTCGCCGACTTCGCGTACGACGCCGACGCCGCACTGATCCCGATCTACTTCCTGCTCGGCCTCGCGGTCGTCGGGTGGCTGGGCCATCGGCTCCGCACCGGCGGCCCGGAGCAGCGCCGGGGCCTGGTCTGGCTGCTGCTCGCGCTGTTCGCGGTCGCCTGGGCCTACATGACCTTCGAGATCGGGGTCAGCCTCGACGGCACCTGGTTCGTGGCGGGCATCGTGCTGCTGTCGCTGGCCGAGGTGATGCTGCTGGCGGCCGTGTTCGTGTTGATCCGCAGCCAGCCGTCGTGGCGGGTCGACCTCGCCATCTCCCGCACCCTGGTCGGGCTGCTGCTGACGGCGAGCCTGGTGGCGGCGTACGTGCTCGCGGTGTGGGCGCTCAGCATGGTGCTGCCCTGGGGCGCCGAGTCGACCGGCCTGGTCGCCGTCGCGGCCCTGGCCCTGGCCGTGCTCCCGCTGCGCGACTGGCTGCAGGGTCAGGTCGAGCGCCTGGTCTTCGGCTCCGGCGCCGACCCCTCGGCGCTGCTGGAGCGGATCGCCCAGGCGATCGACGCCGGCGACCCGGACAGTCCGCAGCTGAGCAGCCTGGTCGAGGCGCTACGGCGAGCGCTGCGGCTGGCGCGGGTCGAGGTCAGCCTGCACCAGAGCACCGTCGCGTCCGCGGGCCGCCGCGACGCGGACGACGACGACCGGGCGCTGCACCTCGACCTGCATCCGCGCGGGCGCACGGTCGGGGTGCTGAGCGTGGTCCCGCCCCGGGGCGAGCGCCTCGACCCCCGTACCGTGCGCCTGCTGCGCCAGATCTCAGGTCTGGTCGCGGTCGCCGCCCAGCTCGACGACGCCAACCGGGCGGTGGAGGAGGCGCGGGCCCGGGTCGTGGAGGTGCGCCAGGAGGAGCGCCGGCTGCTCCGCCGCGAGCTGCACGACGGGCTCGGCCCCGCACTGTCCGGCACCGCCCTCGCCCTCGCCGCCGTCCCGACCACCTCGGCGCTGAGCGACGCCGACGCGGTGCTGCTCGGCCGGCTCGTGGAGGAGCTGAGCCGGCGTGCGGACGACGTGCGCCAGATGGCCCGGGTGCTGCTGCCGCCCGTGCTCGACGAGGGGCGCCTCGGCGACGCGCTGCGGCTGTTGGCCGAGCGCTACTCGATGCCGCGCTTCTCGGTCACCGTCGACGCGCCGTACGCCGACGGCCTCGACGGGATCCACCAGATCGTCGTGTACCAGGTGGCGGCCGAGGCGGTCCGCAACGCCGCCCGGCACGCCGGCGCCCGGCACTGCGCCGTGCGGCTCGGTCTGCCCGCTACCGGCGGGGTGCGGCTGGAGGTGTCCGACGACGGGCACGGGATCGGGGACGCCGCCGTTCCCGGCGTCGGGATGGCGTCGATGCGCGAGCGCGCCGCGGAGCTCGGGGGCACCGTCGAGGTGCACCCCGGTGAGGAGAGAGGGACCTGCGTGGTCATGGTGCTGCCGTGAACGGGACCGAGCCGATCCGGGTGCTGGTCGTCGACGACCATCCGGTCTTCCGGATCGGGATGGGCGCGCTGCTGCGCTCGCTGCCCGACGTCGAGGTGGTCGGCGAGGCGGCCGACCGGGCCGAGGCGCTGGCGGCGGTCGAGGAGCACGCGCCCCACGTGGTGCTGATGGATCTCGACCTCGGTGACGACTCGGGCGTCGAGACCACCCGCGAGCTGTGCCGCCGCGACCCGACCCTCGGCGTCCTGGTGATCACCATGCTCGGCGACGACGACTCGCTCTTCGCCTCCATCCGCGCCGGCGCCCGCGGCTTCCTGCTCAAGGGCGCCTCCCCCGACGACGTGGCGCGAGCGGTGCGCTCGGTCGCCAACGGCGACTTCCTGCTCGGACCTCAGCTCGCCCAGCGCGGCGCGCTCTACCTCTCCGGCGCCCGGACCCGCGGCACGCTGCCGTTCCCCGAGCTGACCGACCGCGAGCGCGAGGTCGTCGACCTGGTCGCCCGAGGCTATGACAACGCCACGATCGCCCGGCGCCTGGTGCTGAGCAGCAAGACCGTGCGCAACTACGTCTACGGCGTGCTGGCCAAGCTCGACGTACCCGACCGCGGGCAGCTCATCGTGCGGGCCCGCGAGGCCGGGCTGGGCGCCGAGGAGAGCTGAGCGGAGCCGATGTCCCGGCCGATGTCCCGAGGCACGGCCCGACAGGTCAGGACGCGATGACCTGACGCCCGGGCCGTCGACCTGCCGAGTCTCGGAGCATGAACGAAACCACCCCCCGACCCCCGTCCGCCCCCGCGCCGGAGGCCGCGCCGGCCGCCGGCGGCTTCACCGCCTGGCCGCTGCTGATCTCGCTGTGCGGCCTGCTCGGCATCGTCGCGCTCTTCCTCGAGGGCCGCCCCGACGCCAACGGCAGCGACTTCGACTACCCGGTCACCGCCGAGGACGTGCTCGGCCTGGACCATGTGCCCTACCG
Organism: Nocardioides nitrophenolicus; assembly: GCF_016907515.1. Lineage (NCBI taxonomy): Bacteria > Bacillati > Actinomycetota > Actinomycetes > Propionibacteriales > Nocardioidaceae > Nocardioides > Nocardioides nitrophenolicus. The sequence goes on along the minus strand of NZ_JAFBBY010000001.1, from coordinate 3,475,502 downwards.
CCTCTCGGGCGCGGTGGGCTACGTCCTCGCCCTGCTCCTCATCGCGGCCGCCGTGCTGTGGCGGCACCGGGTCGAGCGTCGCTTCCCCGGCTCCTCCGGCGCCACCGCCGTGTCGTACGGCGTGCTGGCCACCGCGGCCCTGGTGACGCTGACCTACGGCTGGCGCGGCGCGGTCGGGAACTACCTCCCGTCCGGCGCGGAGGGCGACACCTACGACGCGGCCGGCGTCTACAGCTACTACATCATGACGGACTTCAGCCCCTACATCGCCTTCATCCCGCTGCTCGCTTCGGCCTACGGGCTGGCCTGGATGGCCTTCCGCGAGCGCCTGGTCTCCCGGGGCCTGGGCGCCCTCTCGGCGCTGCTCGCCTCCGCGCTGTTGGTCGCGGTGTTCCTCACCGGCGTCCCCGGCCTGCCGTCGATGATCATCGTCGGCCTGGTCGTCGCCGGCATCTGGCTGGCCGTCGGCCGCAGCCCGATCACGGCGGCGCAGTCATGAGATGCCGTGCCGTCGCCGCCGCGGTGGTGGCGACGGCCGCGGCCGCGGCCGCCACCGCGACCGCCTCCCCCGCCCGGGCCGAGCCGACGGCCTTCGACACCACTCCGCCGACCATCTTCATCGAGGTCGACGAGAGCCCGGGCACCGGCGCCTGGGCCGGCTGGTACGCCGAGCCGGTGACGGTGCACGTCTACGCCACCGACAACCTGGGCGTGGTCACGGTCGACTACGAGCTCACCGGCGCCCAGACCGGCACCGGCCAGACCGACCAGCACGGCGTCGCGCTGACCGTCGACGCCCAGGGCGTCACCACCCTCGACGTGGTCGCCACCGACCTGTTCGGCAACACCGCGGCCCGCACCTACGGCATCGGCGTCGACCTCACCAACCCGACGATCGCCTTCGGCGGCAGCGCCACCGACGGCCGCACCATCCGGCGCGGCGAGAACCGGCCGCTGACGATCACCTGCACCGACGTGCCCACCGCGATCAAGTCCTGCCAGGCCCGCATCGGCCAGGAGCGGTTCGGCTTCGGCGAGCCGGTGCCGACCCAGGCCAACGGGACCTACGCGGTCCAGGTGACCGCGATCGACGCCGTCGGTCGCTGGAACGAGCGGACCTTCACCTACACGGTGGCCGACCCGCTGCTCCAGGTGACCGGCAACCCGTCGATCACCGGGAACCCGACCACGGCCCGGGTGGGCCAGACCCTCACCGCGACCGGTGGCACCTTCGCGCCCAAGGCGACCCGGGTCGACTACCACTGGCAGGTGGGCGGAGAGTCGGTCGGCGAGGGCCCGACCTACGTCGTGCGAGCCGCCGACCTCGGCAAGCGGATCTCGATGTACGCCGTCGGTGTCCGCGCGGACCACGACGACGGGACGACGCCCACGGTCGGCAGCGTGCTGGCCGTCGCCGGCGCGCTCGAGGTCGACGGCCAGTCGATCGTGACCGGGACGGCACACGAGGGCGGGGTGCTGAGCATCGCCGGACCGCGGGTGACGCCGCAGCCGCAGAACATCGCCAACCTCTGGACCATCGACGGCGCCGTCGTCGAGACCGACGCCCCCCGGCTGGCCCTGACCGGCGAGCACGTCGGGCGGCGGATCAGCTGCGAGCAGGTCCACACCCGGCCCGGGTACGCCGACGTGCGCACCCCCTGCCGGTTCGCCGACGGCCGCACCGAGGTGAGCGTCACCGGGAACGCCTGGACCGTGCAGGCGCCCGCCGGGCTCACTGGCCGGGCGAAGGTCCGCAAGGTGCTCCGCGCGGTCGTGCCGCAGCTCTCCGGCCCCGCGACGACGCACACCTACCAGTGGCTGCGCAACGGCAAGCCGATCGCCGGGGCCACCGGGTCGACGTACAAGGTGCGCAAGGGGGACGCCAAGCGCCGGATCAGCGTGCAGGTGACCGCCTCCACGCCGCACCGGCCGGACGTGGTGTCCACCTCCGCGGCGAAGAGGGTTCGGCGCTGATGCACCACCGTCCACGGAGCCGCCGGCTCCTCGCGACGCTCGCCCTGGCTTGCGCCGGGGCGAGCGTCGCCGGCCCGGCCCACGCCGCCGACACCACTCCACCCACGATCCACATCACCGTGCCCGACAGCCCGGGGCGGGGCGCCTGGGTCGGCTGGTACGCCGGCCCGGTCGACGTCGCCATCAATGCCGTCGACGACGACCGCTGCCTCACCGCGCTGCTCTACCGGCTGACCGGCGCCGAGACCGGGTGGGGCGGCAGCGGCGGCGCGCCGACCGGGCACACCGTCACCCACGAGGGTGTCACCACGCTGACCGTCACCGCTCGGGACTGTGCCGGCAACGAGGCGACCCGGGCCTACGGCGTCGGGCTCGACCTGAGCGACCCGACTATCGCCTTCAGCGGGAGCGCGACCACCACGCTCGATATCGGCCGAGGCGAGGTACGCCCGCTCGTCTACACCTGCGCCGACCAGCCCACCGCGGTCATCTCCTGCGCCGGCCGGATCGCCGACACCCCCTTCACCTCCGGCGACCTGGTGCCGACCGAGACCAACGGGCCACGGACGGTCACCGTCACGGCCGTCGACGCCGTCGGACGCCGGGCCGAGAGGTCCTTCGCCTACACCGTGGTGGACCCGAGGTTGGAGGGAGTCGAGCCCCCGCGGATCGAAGGCCATCCCGACCATCTCCGTGTCGGCCAGACCTACACCGTGGTACCCCCGACGTTCCATCCCGCCGCGACGGGCGTCACCTACCGCTGGACCGACGCGTGGGGCAGCACGGTCCACGAGGGCCGCACCTTCGTGGCCCGCCGCGAGCACCTAGGCGTGGACATCAAGGTGGTGGCCACCGGAACCCGGGACGGCTATGCCCCGACGGAGTACGACCAGACGGACACGGTCCGCGTCGTTGCGGACCTGAGCGTCACCGGCCGCCCTTCCGTGACCACCGCGCCGGTCGAGGGCGCGAGCCTCCGCGTCGCCGCCCCTGCCAGCGTCGACCCCGCGCCCGAGGTCACGAGAACCATCTGGACCGTCGGATCCCGGAGGGTCGATGCCGAGCAGATCACCCTGACCGGTGCCGACGTGGGCCAACCGGTCGGCTGCGAGCAGGTCTACCGCCGAGACGGCTATACCGACGTCCACGCGCCGTGTGTCTTTCCCGGCGGCGCCACCACCGTGACCGTCGCCGGTCACGCCTGGACCGTGCTCACAGCAGCAGCACTCAAGGGCAGGGCGAGGGTCGGTACGAGGCTGCGCGCCGTCCTCCCCGTGCTCTCCGGTCCCGCCACGTCCTACTCCTACCGATGGCTGCGCGGCGGCAAGCCCATCAAGAGCGCCACCGGCGCCTCCTACAAGCTCCGCAAGGCCGACGCGGGGCGCAAGGTCACCGTGCGCGTCACGGCGTCGACCGCGCACCGCGCCGACACCGTCTCGGTCGCCACCCCGAAACGGGTGCACCGATGACGCGGCGCCGGCCCTGCGGACGCCCACGGCTCGCGATGCTCGCCCTGGCCCGCGCCACGGCGGGCATCGCGGGCCAGGCACCCGCCGCGGCCGCCCGATGTCCCGGCCCGATGTCCCGAGAAGTCGGGCAAGTCTCATCTGTCGTCCGGGCCGTGGCAGCGCCGAGGCTCGGCCCATGACGGTCACCACGCCCCTGCGACAGCGCGCCCTGTCCATCGCCGTCCGGGCCCGCCTCTTGGTCGCACTCCTCGCCTCCTTCGCTCTGGCGCTGACCGCGGCCGGAGCGGCGCAGGCCGACCCCGCCCCGGACACGACGCCGCCGGCCATCTGGGTCGAGATCGCCCCCAGCCACGGCACCGGAGCGTGGGTCGGGTGGTATCGGTCCTCGACCGCGGCGACCATCCGGGCCTCGGACTCGACCGGCATCGCCTTCCTCTACTACCGGCTCGACGGCGCACAGACCGGCGTGGGGAGCACCACCTCGCCACCCGCGAGGCTGGAGACGGTGATCGGGACGGAAGGCCTCACCACGATCGTCATCGATGCGAGGGACAGCTCCGGCAACGTCGCCCAGCTCAAGTACGGCGTCGGCATCGACCTCACCGACCCGACGGCCGCGATCACCGGTCTCACCGACGGCACGACCCTGAAGAACGGGGAGCTCCGGCGAGCCGAGTTCTCCTGCACCGACCCGGGCGGCGCCATCGTGTCGTGCACCGCCACCAACGACGGCGCTCCGTTCACCTCCGGGGGTGCTCTCGCCACGGGGACCGCGGGCCCGCACCAGCTGAAGGTCACGGCCGTCGACCGGGTCGGTCGGCGCTCCGAGCGCATCCTCGGCTACCAGGTCGGGCGCAAGGAGCTGAGGATCGTCAGCCCGCCGGTGATCACCGGCAACCCGACCGTCGTCCGGGTCGGCCAGCAGCTGAGGGTCGAGGGCGGGACCTTCGAGCCCACGCCGGACTCCATCAGCTACCAGTGGTGGGACGGCGCCTTCGTCGTCGCCCACGGCACCACCTTCACACCCACGACGGAGCACCTCGGCAGGCGCATCTCCGTGCGAGCCGTCGGCTCGGGATCCGGCAGTGAGTACGGCGAGACCGTCACGGTCGCGGTCGGCAGCGTCCTGGTCCGTCCAGCCCTGTCCCCGATGGTCGTCGTGGAGCAGCCCACCATCGGGGGCAATCCCGTCACCGTCGCGCCCGGCGACGTACTGCGCGCGAACAGCGGCACCTTCGCCCCGGAGCCGGAGCAGGTGACCTACCTGTGGTTCGTCGGCGACGAGCTCGTCGGCACCGACCCCACGTGGACGCCCGGCGACGAGCACGTCGGCGCCTCGGTCCGGCTGATGACCGTGGCCACCCATCCCGACCACTTCGATACGCCGAGCGCGAGGACCGCCGCGGTCCGCGTCGTCCCGCGGGCTCCCGCGCCGGGCGGCCCCGGTCCGGGCGGTCCCGGTCCGGGCGGTCCCGCCGCCGGCTCCTGGAGCCTGCTGAGCGCCGCGACGGTCAAGGGCAAGCCGGCCGTGGGCAGGAGGCTGCGTGCCGTCCTGCCCCAGCTCTCCGCTCCCGCCCAGACCTGGACCTACCAGTGGCTGCGCAACGGCACGCCGATCAAGGGCGCCACCACGAAGACCTACCGGCTCCGGAAGACGGACCGGCGAGACAAGGTCACCGTCCGCATCACCGCCACCAGCGCCACCGGCGCGGTCGTCGTCTCGACCGCGAAGCCGAAGCGCATCCGCTGAGACCCGCGCCGCACCCATTCGAGGACCCCCCCGTCATGAGACATCGCCTGCTGACCACCTGCGCCCTGACCCTGGCCGCCGCGCTCGCCGTCGCTCCCGGACCGCGCGCTGACGCGCTCACCGCCGCCACGCCACCGGTGATCACGGTCGACGTCAGAGCCAGCGACGGTCAGGGGGCCTGGGTCGGCTGGTACAAGGACAACGTCTCTGCCGTGTTGAGAGCGACCGACGACGACGGCATCGCCCGCCTGTCCTACCGGCTCACCGGCGCCCAGACCGGCGACGGCAGCATCGTCGGAGCGCTGCTCCCGGTCACCATCTCCGCCGAGGGACTGACCACCATCGAGATCACCGCCACCGATACCGCCGGCAACACCGCCACCCGCAGCTACGGCGTCGGGATCGACCGCACCGATCCCACGGCCGGGGCCGTCAACCTCAGTCGGGAAAGTGGCGTACCCCGCAACGAGAACCGTGCCGTCGACTACTCCTGCGCCGATCCCGGAGGCCCCGCCAGCGCGATCGTCTCCTGCACCGCCACCCATGACGGCATCCCCTTCACCTCCGGCAGCCGGATCGACACCTCCCAGGCCGGGACCCACACCCTCGTCGTCACCGCGAAGGACCGGGTCGGCCGCACCGCCCTGGAGACGGTCACCTACCAGATCACCCGCTACGCCCTCACCAGACCGCCGATGATCGAGGGCAACCCCACCGTCATCAAGGTCGGCCAGCAGCTGCGCGCCAGCGTCGGGTTCGAGCCCACCCCGGGCGCGCTCAACTACGCGTGGTACATCGACGGCGTTCACGCCTCCAATCAGGCGACCTTCACACCAGCCGGTTCGCATCGCGGCAAGCGGATCTCCCTCCGCGTGGTCTGCTCGGACGGACCGCCCGACTTCAGCAACACGACGCGTCCGCTACCCACCGCCGAGATCCTCGTCCAAGACGACCTGCAGGTGACCAGACAGCCCACCATCACGGGCGATCCGGCCACCGTCCGCCCGGGCGCCGTGCTCACGGCCACCGATGCCACCTTCACCCCCATCCCCAGCAGCATCACCTACCGGTGGTATGCCGACGGCCAGCAGGTCGGCACCGGCAGGGAATACCGGGTCCAGCCGGTCGACGCCGGCAAGACCATCGCCATGGACGCGTTCGCCGTCTCAGCCGACGCGAACTACCTGGACACCGTCAGCGCTCGCGTCGGGTCCGTCAAGGTCGGGCCGAACTCCTTCGATGACCAGACGTCCCCCGTGGTCGCCGGCATCGCCGACGTCGGCGGCACCCTGACCATCACCGACGGCACCGTCAGCCCGACCACCCCGCCCGCCGGCAGTCACTGGACCGTCGACGGCGCCGTCGTGGCCACCGGCAACCGGTTCACCCTCACCCGCGCCCACGCCGGCCGCGTCGTGGCCTGCAACCAGCTCTTCACCAGACCCGGCTATGCCGACCTGGTCCTCCCCTGCACCTTCCCCGGTGGCGCCACCAGCGTCACCATCCCCGGCACCCGTGCCGGCGGCCCTGGCAGCGACACCGCGTGGACCGTCACGAGCCCGGCCAGGATCAAGGGCAAGGCCGAGCCCGGCAAGACTCTCCGCGCGGTCCTCCCCCAGCTCACCGGGCCCGCCGCCTCGTACTCCTATCAGTGGCTGCGCAATGGCAAGGCCATCAAGAAGGCCACCACGGCCACCTACAAGGTCCGCAAGAACGACCGGAAGCGGAAGGTCACCGTGCGCATCACCGCCACCTCTCCCACGGGCGGCGTCGTCGTGTCCACCGCCAAGGCCCTCCGGGTCAGCCGCTGACCGACGCCGCATCCGCTCTCGAACCAAGGAGTCCCCGTGAAGCGCCGCCTCATGACGATCTTCGCCCTCGCGACGGCGCTGGCCGCCCTCTGCGCGGTCCCGGCTCGGGCCGGGGCGCCCGCCATCACCGCACCGGTCATCGGCGTGGAAGTCGGCCCCAGCCAGGGCACTGGTCCCTGGATCGGCTGGTACGACGGCCCGGTCGCGGTCACCTTGAGAGCGAGTGCCTCGAGCGGCGTCGCGACCCTGTCGTACTCCCTCAGCGGCAGCCAGACAGGATCGGGCAGCGTCAGCGGCTCGACGCTCGCGCTGCGGATCGAGGCCGAGGGCAGCACCATGATCTCGATCACGGCGACCGCGAAGGACAACTCGTCCGCGACTGCCAGGTACGGCGTCGGCGTCGATGTGACCGACCCCGTCCTCACCGTCGGCGGCGTCGCCCACCAGGACGTACTGGATGTCGGGAAGAGCTATCCGCTCCAGTTCTCCTGTGACGATCCCGGGGGCGCGATCGTCTCCTGCGCCGCCACCGACAATGGCGTCCCGATCACCTCCGGCAGCTCCGTCGACACCTCCCAGCCGGGCTCGCGCCAGCTCGTGGTCACCACGACCGACCGAGTCCGACGAGTCGCCAGGCGGACGATCAACGTCGAGGTCGTCCGACCGCTGAAGGTCGTCGGCCAGCCCGTCATCGAGGGCTCTCCCACCCACGCCAGAGTCGGCCACCAGCTCCGCGTCTCGGGCGCTGTCTTCGACCCCGCTCCGTCGACCTCCTTCGGCTACACCTGGATCGTCGATGGTGAACGGGTCGGCCGGGGTCCTGTCTTCGCCCCGGGACCGGAGCTCCTCGGCAAGCGGGTCTCCGTGTATGCCTGGGGCTGGGTCCTGGGCTATCGCGAGACCCAGACCGATCGGGTCGGCGACCTGCTCGTCGAGCCCGGGCCGCTGCAGGTGAGCCGTCAGCCCGGCATCGAAGGCGATCCCGTCACCGCCCGCCCGGGCGACCGGCTGCGCATCGTCAGGGCCGAGATCACTCCGGAGCCGCACAGCGTCACCTATCGGTGGTACGCCGACGACGAGCAGGTCGGCGACGGCGAGTTCTACACCGTCCATCCGACCGACGTCGGCAAGACCATCGCCGTCGACCTCGTCGCCGTCGCGCAACGCACCGGCTACCTGGACGTCACCAGCGAACGGAGCGGCGCCGTCCGGGTCGTGCCACCCGCTCTCGAGGTCGACAGCCCCCCACGGGTGAGCGGCGCTGCGAGGGTCGGCGGCACCCTGACCCTCGCCGACGGGACAGTCACTCCCACCGCGGCCCCCGCCGCTACCCGCTGGGTCATCGACGGCGACACCGTCGCCACCAGCAACCAGCTGACCCTCACCCGCGCCCACCTCGGGAGGACCCTCTCCTGCCACCAGGTCTTCGTCAGGACCGGCTACTCCGACCTCGCCGTCCCCTGCACCTTCCCCGGCGGCGCCGAGAGCGTCACCATCGCCGACGCGCCCACCGACGGCCCGGACCCCGGCAGCGAAGCCGCCTGGAGCATGACGACCGGCGCCGGCCTCAAGGGCAAGGCCAAGCCCGGCAAGTCCCTCCGTGCGGTCCTGCCCCAGCTCACCGGTCCCGCCGCCTCGTACTCCTATCAGTGGCTGCGCAATGGCAAGCCCATCACGAAGGCCACCAAGGCGACGTACCAGGTCCGCAAGGCCGACCGCGGACGCAGGATCGCCGTCCGCATCACCGCGATCTCGCCAGGACGGCCCGACCTGGTCTCCCACAGCCCGGCGAGACGAGTGCCCCGATGACGATCCACCGACGACCTGCACTGCTCCCTCTCCTGCTCCTGAGCTGTGTGCTCACGACCACGGCAGGTCAACAGAGCGCGGCGGGAGAGGACCTGAAGGACTTCTACTACTACGGCCCCCATCCCTCGGTGCCGGAAGTCCCCTACGTCGGCGAGGCCTTGACGGTCACTCGCGCCGGCCTCCTCCCCGACCCCCAGTACGTCGAGACACTCTGGACGATCGACGACACCACGCGGGGCGACACCGGCCACCAGCTCCTGCTCACCCCGGAGCTGCTCGGGTCCCGGATCTCCTGCGAGCAGTCCTACAGACATCCGGGCTACCGCCCCGTCACGCTGCCCTGTGCGTTCAACGCAGGCAACGCCGGCCTGCCCTGGGTGATCGTGCAGGCCCGTCCGGGCGGACCGACCACCCCCACCCCGACCACGCCCACCCTGCCCGCACCGACGACCGGTTCGGGGTGGACGGCGACGACGACCGCCGGGCTCAGGGGACGGGCCGAGGTCGGCGCGAGGCTCCGCGCCGTCCTGCCCCAGCTCACCGCGTCCGCCAGCACGTACTCCTACCAGTGGCTGCGCAACGGCAAGCCGATTAAGCGGGCCACCGCGGCGTCGTACCGGATCCGGAAGGCGGACCGCGGCCGCCGCCTCGCGGTCCGGATCACCGCGAGCGCGCCCGGCCGGCCCGATCTGGTCTCGGTCTCGCCCGTCCGGCGAGTCCGGCGCTGAGCCCACCCCCACGGGGCTCCTGAGAGGAAAGGGCGCGGGGCCGTCCGGGCCACAGGCCCGGGCGGTCCCGCGGCGCCGGGGCTCACCCCCGCTTGCGGTAGGCGCGGTGCGCGATCAGCTCCACCGCGGGGTTCAGGCAGCCGGTGGTGGGGTGGGCGACGAACTGCGAGCGGGTCGCGTTCGGGACGTAGATCCGGAACCCGTCGACCGGGTGCGGCCGGCAGGTCGCGGGGGCGTAGTTCTCCGCGACGCTCTCGTCGACCCGGCTCACGGCGCGCTGCCCGGGGGCGAGCACGAAGCGCCGCGCGGTCCCGTCCCGGGTCGCGGGCGCGCCGATCTCGGTGCCGTTGCCGTCGCCGACGTACGACAGGCCGCCGAAGCCGCCGGTGCGGCAGCGGTGGCCGGAGACGTTGGTGAGGACGATCTTGCCGAACCGGTGCCCGGCGCCGGCATCGGTGGCGCGGTAGCGGGCGCGCAGGTCGGCGTCATGGCAGCGCGGCACGGCGGCGCGCACGGTGGCTGCGGTGTCAGCGGTGTCAGCGGTGTCAGCGGTGTCAGCGGAGGCCGGCACGGAGAGCGACCCCGCCGCCACCAGGAGCGCGGCGGCGGGCAGAAGCAGGAACCTGTTCATATACGTAGGACGAACGGCGGCGGCCGGAGGTTGCCGGCCGCGTCTCCTAGAGTCGGTCCATGACCGATTCCTGCCTGTTCTGCGGCATCGTGGCCGGTGACGTGCCGTCGGTGAAGATCGCCGAGGACGCGACGACCTACGCCTTCATGGACATCCGGCCCGCCTCCGAGGGCCATCTGCTGGTGATCCCCAAGCGGCACAGCCGCGATCTCACCGAGATCGAGCCGGCCGATCTCAGCGAGGTCACCCTGGCCGCCCAGCGGATCGCGAGGACGGTGCTGAGCGAGCTCGGCGCCGACGGCGTCAACCTGCTCAACTGCTGCGGCGCCGACGCCTGGCAGACCGTCTTCCACTTCCACCTGCACGTCATCCCGCGCTACGTCGACAAGACCCGCGACCGGCTCACCCTGCCCTGGCAGCCCGGGGTCGAGGGCGACGCCGACACCATCGCCGCGGTGGGCGCGCGACTCGCCGGCGCCCTCGCCTGAACCCTGACTGAGCGCCCCCGCGAACGCCCGAGGGCCCTCCCGAGCAGTGCTCGGGAGGGCCCTCGGTGACCGGCCTCAGTTCTGGTAGGAACCGAAGTCGAAGTCGTCCAGCGCCACGGCCTGGCCCTGGTTGCCGAACTCGTAGTCGTAGGACTCGTAGCCCGTGACGGCGTACGCCGCGGCGCGCGCCTCCTCGGTCGGCTCGACCCGGATGTTGCGGTAGCGCTCCAGGCCGGTGCCGGCCGGGATCAGCTTGCCGATGATCACGTTCTCCTTCAGGCCGCGCAGGCTGTCGGAGCGGCCATTGATCGCGGCGTCGGTGAGCACTCGGGTGGTCTCCTGGAAGGAGGCCGCCGAGAGCCACGACTCGGTCGCGAGCGAGGCCTTGGTGATGCCCATCAGCTCCGGGCGACCCGAGGCCGGCTTGCCGCCCTCGGAGACCACGCGGCGGTTCTCCTCCTCGAACCGGACCCGGTCGACGAGGTCGGACGGCAGCAGGTTGGTGTCACCCGACTCGAGCACCGTGATCCGGCGCAGCATCTGCCGCACGATGATCTCGATGTGCTTGTCGTGGATCGACACGCCCTGCGACCGGTAGACCTCCTGGACCTGGTCGACGAGGTGCTGCTGGGTCTTGCGCACACCCAGGATGCGCAGCACCTCCTTCGGGTCCTCGGTGCCGGCGGTGAACTTGTCGCCCACCTCGACCCGGCCGCCGTCCTCGACGAGCAGGCGCGAGCGACGGGACACGGGGTACTCCTTGACCTCGCTGCCATCGTCGGGGGTGACCACGATGATCCGCGCCTTGTCGGTCTCCTCGATCTGCACCCGGCCGGCGGCCTCGGAGATCTGGGCGTGACCCTTGGGGGTGCGGGCCTCGAAGAGCTCGACCACGCGGGGCAGACCCTGCGTGATGTCGTCGGCCGAGGCCACACCACCGGTGTGGAAGGTACGCATCGTCAGCTGCGTGCCGGGCTCACCGATCGACTGGGCCGCGATGATGCCGACCGCCTCGCCGATGTCGACCAGCTTGCCGGTGGCCAGCGAGCGGCCGTAGCACTTCGCGCAGGTGCCGGTGCGGGCGTCGCAGGTCAGCACCGAGCGGACCGTGACCTCCTTGATGCCGGCCTCGATCAGCTCGGCGATCTTGACGTCACCGAGGTCCTCACCCGCGGCGGCGAGCACCTCACCCGTCTCGGGGTGGGTGATCTCCTTGGCGGCCGAGCGGGCGTACGCCGCGGTCTCGGCGTTCTCGTCCTTGATCACCACGCCGTTCTCGTCGTCGACGCCGATGGTCTTGGGCAGGCCGCGCTCGGTGCCGCAGTCCTCCTCGCGGATGATGACGTCCTGCGACACGTCGACCAGACGACGGGTCAGGTAGCCCGAGTCGGCGGTCCGCAGCGCGGTGTCCGCCAGACCCTTTCGGGCGCCGTGGGTGGAGATGAAGTACTCCAGCACGGAGAGACCCTCGCGGAAGTTGGCCTTGATCGGCCGCGGGATGATCTCGCCCTTCGGGTTGGCCACCAGACCACGCATCGCGCCGACCTGGTTGATCTGGTTGAAGTTACCCGAGGCACCCGAGTGCACCTGCACGTAGATCGGGTTGGTCGGGTTGGCCTCGAAGGTGGAGCGCAGGGCCTTGCCGACCTCCTGGCTCGCCTTCGTCCAGATCTCGATGAGCTCCTGGCGGCGCTCCTCGTCGGTGACCAGACCACGCTCGTACTGCTTCTGGATCTTGGCCGCCGACTCCTCGTGCACGGCCAGGATCTCGGCCTTGTTGGGAGGCGTGATGACGTCGTCGATCGACACGGTCACACCGGAGCGGGTCGCCCAGTGGAAGCCGTTGTCCTTGAGCGCGTCCAGGGACGCCGCGACGACGACCTTGGGGTAGCGCTCGGCGAGGTCGTTGACGATCGCGCCGAGGCGCTTCTTGCCGACCTCCTCGTTGACGTAGGGGTAGTCGGCCGGGAGCGCGTCGTTGAAGATCGTGCGGCCCAGGGTGGTCTCGACCAGGGTGGCCACACCCTCCTCGACGCCATCGAGGGCGACATTGGTCAGCCGGATGCGCACCCGGTCCTGCAGCGCGATCTCGCCCCGGTCATAGGCCATGATCGCCTCGGCCGGAGAGGTGAAGGTGCGCAGGCGGGTCTCGCCGTCGACCTCGACCGTCGCCTCGCCACGCTCGGTGGTGAGGAAGAACAGGCCGATGATCATGTCCTGGGTCGGCATGGTCACCGGACGGCCGTCGGACGGCTTGAGGATGTTGTTGGTCGACAGCATCAGGATCCGCGCCTCGGCCTGGGCCTCGGCGGACAGCGGCAGGTGCACGGCCATCTGGTCACCGTCGAAGTCCGCGTTGAACGCGGTGCACACGAGCGGGTGGAGCTGGATGGCCTTGCCCTCGATCAGCTGCGGCTCGAAGGCCTGGATGCCGAGGCGGTGCAGGGTGGGCGCCCGGTTGAGCAGCACCGGGTGCTCGGTGATGACCTCTTCGAGGACGTCCCACACGACCGGGCGGGCGCGCTCGACCATCCGCTTGGCGGACTTGATGTTCTGCGCGTGCGACAGGTCGACGAGACGCTTCATCACGAACGGCTTGAACAGCTCGAGCGCCATCTGCTTGGGCAGACCGCACTGGTGCAGCTTGAGCTGCGGCCCCGACACGATGACCGAGCGACCGGAGTAGTCGACGCGCTTGCCGAGCAGGTTCTGACGGAAGCGACCCTGCTTGCCCTTGAGCATGTCGGACAGCGACTTCAGCGGCCGGTTGCCCGGGCCGGTGACGGGACGACCACGACGGCCGTTGTCGAACAGCGAGTCGACGGCCTCCTGGAGCATCCGCTTCTCGTTGTTGACGATGATCTCGGGCGCGCCCAGGTCCAGCAGCCGCTTGAGGCGGTTGTTGCGGTTGATGACGCGGCGGTACAGGTCGTTGAGGTCGGACGTCGCGAACCGGCCACCGTCGAGCTGCACCATCGGGCGCAGGTCCGGCGGGATGACCGGGACGGCGTCGAGGACCATGCCCTGCGGCTTGTTCCCGGTCTTGCGGAAGGCCTCGACGACCTTGAGCCGCTTGAGGGCGCGGACCTTGCGCTGGCCCTTGCCGGTCGCGATGGTCTCGCGCAGGCTCTCGACCTCGGCGTCGAGGTCGAAGGACTGCAGGCGCTTCTGGATCGCCGTGGCGCCCATGTGGCCCTCGAAGTACTTGCCGAACCAGTTCTTCATCTCGCGGTAGAGGACCTCGTCACCCATGAGGTCCTGCACCTTGAGGCTCTTGAACGTGTCCCACACCTCGTCGAGGCGGTCGAGCTCGCGCTGGGCGCGGTCGCGCAGCTGCTTGAGCTCGCGCTCGGCACCGTCGCGGACCTTGCGGCGCTGGTCGGCCTTGGCCCCCTCCGCCTCCAGGGCGGCGAGGTCCTCCTCGAGCTTCTTGGTGCGGTCCTCGAGGCCGGCGTCGCGGCGCTTCTCGATCGACTCGCGCTGGAGCTGGATCTTGCCCTCGAGCGAGGTCAGGTCGCGGTGGCGGGCGTCCTCGTCGACGGCGGTGATCATGTAGGCCGCGAAGTAGATGACCTTCTCGAGGTCCTTCGGGGCCAGGTCGAGCAGGTAGCCGAGGCGGCTCGGGACACCCTTGAAGTACCAGATGTGGGTCACCGGGGCGGCGAGCTCGATGTGGCCCATCCGCTCACGGCGGACCTTCGAGCGGGTCACCTCGACGCCGCAGCGCTCGCAGATGATCCCCTTGAAGCGGACCCGCTTGTACTTGCCGCAGTAGCACTCCCAGTCCCGGGTGGGACCGAAGATCTTCTCGCAGAAGAGGCCGTCACGCTCGGGCTTGAGCGTGCGGTAGTTGATGGTCTCCGGCTTCTTGACCTCGCCGTGGCTCCACGTCCGGATGTCGTCCGCGGTGGCCAGGCCGATCTGAAGCTGGTCGAAGAAGTTAACGTCGAGCACGGTGGCTGCTGTCCTTCGTTAGTTCTGTGAAAGGTGAGGCTGGGGACTGAGGGAGGCGGTACGACCCGTGGGCCGTACCGCCGTCACGCTCAGACTTCTTCGACGGAGGGGTTCTCGCGACGGGACAGGTCGATGCCCAGCTCCTCCGCGGCGCGGAAGACGTCCTCGTCGGCGTCGCGCATCTCGATGGTGGAGCCGTCCTGGGACAGCACCTCCACGTTGAGGCACAGCGACTGCATCTCCTTGACGAGGACCTTGAACGACTCCGGGATGCCCGAGTCGGGGATGTTCTCGCCCTTGACGATCGCCTCGTAGACCTTGACGCGACCGGGCACGTCGTCGGACTTGATGGTCAGCAGCTCCTGCAGGGCGTAGGCGGCGCCGTACGCCTCCATCGCCCAGACCTCCATCTCGCCGAACCGCTGGCCACCGAACTGGGCCTTACCACCCAGGGGCTGCTGCGTGATCATCGAGTAGGGGCCGGTCGAGCGCGCGTGGATCTTGTCGTCGACCAGGTGGTGGAGCTTGAGGATGTACATGTAGCCGACCGAGACCGGGCTCTTGAACGGCTCGCCGGAGCGACCGTCGAAGAGGTGGGCCTTGCCGTTCTCGCCGATCATCCGGACGCCGTCGCGGTTGGGCAGCGTGGCGCCGAGCAGACCGGTGATCTCGTCCTCGCGGGCACCGTCGAAGACCGGCGTGGCTAGCTTGGAGCCGGCCGGGGCCTCGGCCGCGCCGATCGCGGTGAGCCGCTTCGCCCAGTCCTCGTCCTGCAGGTCGGCGTCGATGTGCCAGCCCTGCTTGCCGAGCCAGCCGAGATGCAGCTCGAGGATCTGACCGATGTTCATCCGTCGCGGCACGCCCAGCGGGTTGAGCACGACGTCGACCGGCGTGCCGTCCTCCATGAACGGCATGTCCTCGATCGGCAGGATCTTGGCGATGACGCCCTTGTTGCCGTGACGGCCGGCGAGCTTGTCGCCCACGGAGATCTTGCGCTTCTGCGCGACGTAGACGCGGACCAGCTGGTTGACGCCCGGCGGGAGCTCGTCGCCCTCCTCGCGGTCGAAGACCCGCACGCCGATGACCGTGCCGGACTCGCCGTGCGGCACCTTCATCGAGGTGTCGCGGACCTCGCGCGCCTTCTCACCGAAGATCGCGCGGAGCAAGCGCTCCTCGGGGGTCAGCTCGGTCTCGCCCTTGGGCGTGACCTTGCCGACGAGGATGTCACCGGTCGACACCTCGGCGCCGATCCGGATGATGCCGCGCTCGTCGAGGTCGGCGAGCATCTCCTCGCTGACGTTCGGGATGTCGCGGGTGATCTCCTCCGGGCCCAGCTTGGTGTCGCGGGCGTCGACCTCGTGCTCCTCGATGTGGATCGAGGTGAGGACGTCCTCCTGCACCAGGCGCTGGCTGAGGATGATCGCGTCCTCGTAGTTGTGGCCCTCCCACGGCATGAACGCCACGAGCAGGTTGGTGCCCAGCGCCATCTCGGCCATGTCGGTGCACGGACCGTCGGCGATCGGCGAGCCGACCTCGACCCGGTCGCCCGCCTCGACCAGCGGGCGCTGGTTGATGCAGGTGCCCTGGTTGGAGCGCTTGAACTTCGCGAGGCGGTACGAGGAGTACGTGCCGTCGTCGTTCATGGTCTCGACGAGGTCGGCGGAGACCTCCTTGACCACACCGGCCTTGTCGGCCACGACCACGTCACCGGCGTCGACGGCGGCGCGGAACTCGATGCCGGTGCCGACGATCGGGCTGTCGCTCTTGATGAGCGGCACGGCCTGACGCTGCATGTTGGCGCCCATGAGCGCGCGGTTGGCGTCGTCGTGCTCGAGGAACGGGATCAGGGCGGTCGCGACCGACACCATCTGGCGCGGCGAGACGTCCATGTAGTCGACCTCGTCGCCGGGGATCTCGGAGACCTCGCCCTGGCGCAGGCGCACCAGCACCCGGTCCTCGACGAAGTTGCCGTCGGCGTCGAGCACGGCGTTGGCCTGCGCGATGACGTAGCGGTCCTCGTCGTCGGCGGTGAGGTAGTCGATCTGGTCCGTGACCCGGCCGTTCTCGACCTTGCGGTACGGCGTCTCGACGAAGCCGAACGGGTTGATCCGTCCGTAGGACGCGAGCGAGCCGATCAGACCGATGTTGGGGCCTTCCGGCGTCTCGATCGGGCACATCCGGCCGTAGTGCGACGGGTGGACGTCACGGACCTCCATGCCGGCGCGGTCGCGGGAGAGACCACCCGGGCCGAGCGCGGACAGGCGGCGCTTGTGGGTCAGACCGGCGATCGGGTTGGTCTGGTCCATGAACTGCGAGAGCTGTGAGGTGCCGAAGAACTCCTTCAGCGCCGCGACCACGGGGCGGATGTTGATCAGGGACTGCGGCGTGATCGCCTCGACGTCCTGGGTCGTCATCCGCTCGCGGACCACGCGCTCCATGCGGGCCAGGCCGGTGCGGAGCTGGTTCTGGATCAGCTCGCCGACCGTGCGCATGCGACGGTTGCCGAAGTGGTCGATGTCGTCGGCGGAGACCGGCAGGTCCTTGCCGTCGGCGTCCTTGAGCACCTCGCCGCCGATGGCGGTGACGTGCTGGTCGCCGTTGTGGAGCTGGACGATGTACTTGATGGTCGCGACCATGTCGGCGATCGTCATCGTCTGCTGGTCGAAGGCCTCGTGCGAGCCGAGCTTCTTGTTGACCTTGTAGCGACCGACCTTGGCCAGGTCGTAGCGCTTCGGGTTGAAGTAGTAGTTCTTCAGCAGGGTCAGCGCGGCCTCACGCGTCGGCGGCTCGCCCGGGCGCAGCTTGCGGTAGATGTCGAGCAGCGCGTCGTCGGGACCCTGGGTGTTGTCCTTCTCCTCGGTCAGCTGGATCGACTCGTACTGCCGCAGGTCGGCCATGACGGCCTCGTAGTCGTACTCCTCGCCGGTGTCCTCGGCGATGGCCTGCAGGGCCTTGAGCAGGACCGTGACGTTCTGCTTGCGCTTGCGGTCGAGGCGGACGCCGACCATGTCGCGCTTGTCGATCTCGAACTCCAGCCACGCGCCGCGGCTCGGGATCAGCTTGGCGGTGAAGATGTCCTTGTCGGACGTCTTGTCGGCGGTGCGCTCGAAGTAGACGCCCGGCGAGCGGACGAGCTGGGAGACGACGACGCGCTCGGTGCCGTTGATGACGAAGGTGCCCTTGGGGGTCATGAGCGGGAAGTCGCCCATGAAGACCGTCTGGCCCTTGATCTCACCGGTCTCGTTGTTGGTGAACTCGGCCGAGACGTAGAGCGGCGCGGAGTAGGTGAGGTCCTTCTCCTTGCACTCGTCGACGGTGTACTTCGGGTCGTAGAAGACCGGGTTCTCGAACGAGAGCGACATCGTCTCGGAGAAGTCCTCGATCGGGGAGATCTCCTCGAAGATCTCCTCGAGGCCGGACTTGAAGGTGGCGTCGATGCCGGATGCGATCCGGGCCTCGATCCGGGACTTGTGCGCCTCGTTGCCGATCAGCCAGTCGAAGCTGTCGGTCTGGAGCGAGAGGAGCTGCGGGAGTTCCAGCGGCTCGGTGATCTTCGCAAAGGAGATGCGGGACTTACCGGGGGTGGTGCGCGCGGCCAAGAGTTGTCCTTCGACGGGTTCGACTCTTCGAGAGCGCCCTGACCCACCACGTCATCGGCCACCGGGCAGGCCGAAGCGCATCTGAGGGCAGGCGCAAGGAGCCACGATACACGACACCTGAGCGCTCCACAATGTCGACTGCGCAACACTCACGCAGTCGAGGAGCGGTCCCATCGGCGGCCGGTGGAATCCGGTTCGCCGATCATGCTCGGCGCGGGCCGCGAGGTCAAGCAGCGGGGCCGGGGCGAACCCGCGGTGCTCCCGGCGTCGCGGGGGCTCGTCGGGTGCGGGGGGGTCGTCGGCCGCGGGGTTCGTCCGGTGCGGGGCTCGTCCGGTGCGGGCCGACCGACGCTGTAACACGCTGTCCACGCGACTGGGCGCCAGTTGTCAGCAGATAACGGCCCGTACAGGCCGCATTTCTGCTGACAACCGCCAGGTGGTCAGGTGGACAGCGTGTTACAGCGGCACGACGCGACCCGGCACGACGCGACCCGGCACGACACGACCCGGCACGACCCGGCACGGCGCGACCCGGCACGACGCGACCCGGCACGACGCTGCTACCACCGCTGGCCGGCGGGGTGCGCCGGATCACTCCTCGCAGCGGTCGTCGGTGCACAGCTTGTCGAGGAGCCAGCGCGCGTCGCTGCCGGCCGCTTTGACCAGGACGAGCGTGGCCCACATCCGGAGCACGAACGGATCCTGGTCGGCCTTGGTGACGTACTGGTCGATGAACACCACGACCGTGGCCCGACGACCGTTCGCACTCACCCGGGTCAGCGCGGTGCCGGCGGACTTGGCCTCGACCACGACCTGCTGGGACTCGGCCTCCTTGGTGAGCGCGGGCCAGCCGGCGGCTTGCTTCTCCGCCATCCTCTCGGTCATGTAGCCACGCAGTCGCTCGAGGTCGGCGGCCATGGTCTTGTGGTCGTACGACAGCACCGGCCCGACCATCTGCTCGGCCGCGCCCTCGGCGGCGATCGCCGCGCTCTCGACCCGCTGGTTGGCCTGCGCGATCTGCTTCGCCGACTGCTTCCCGCTGGCCCCCGGCGTCAGCACCAGGGTCACCGCCAGGGCGACCGCCAGCACCGCCGCCACCGCCGTGACGATCAGCGCGACCTTGCCCGGGCCCGCGGCCCGCGCGCCGGGGGCGTCCGCGGCGTCCGCCGGCGCGGCGGCTGCCAGGGTCGGGGCGGACGCGGCCGGGACGTCGGCCGGCACCTCCTCGACCGCCTGCTGGGCCGCCTGCTGGGCCGCCTGCTCGGCCGCGCGCTCGGCGGCCAGCTCGGCGTCGTACGCCGCCCGCTTGTCGCGGTCGAGCAGGACGCCGGCGGCGTCGCTGTAGGCGCGGAACCGGCGCTCGGTCGGGTCCAGGTCCGCGATCGCGCTCTTCCACGCGGCCCGGATCTGGTCCTCGGTGGCGTCCTCCTCCACGTCGAGGAGGTCGTAGAGGTTGGTGCTCACTGCCCCTCCCCCGTGCTCGCGGACGGCTGGCCGCTCGACTCCCCGCTCGACTCCCCGCTTGGCTGGCCGCTGGGCTCCCCGCTCGGCTGGCCACTCGGCTGCTCGGTGGGCGTGCCGCCCGTGCCGCCCGTGCCGCCCGTGCCGCCCTCGGGGATCGACGCCTCGCCGAAGGAGGGCAGTTCGTCGTCGAGGTCGTCGAGGTCGTCGACCAGCCACGTGCCGTGCTGCTTGACCAGCGAGACCTCGTAGCGGAAGCGCAGCGGCTCGAGCTGGACCTGCTCGCTGCCGTCGGCGGGCGAGGGATAGGCGAACTGGACGATGCCGGCGACCAGCAGCTCGGCGGAGTCGTCGTCGATGCTGGCCACGCCGACGGCGTACGGCGTGCCCTTGCGGTCGATCTGGGTCTGCTTGACCGTCTCCTCGGCGTACCCGACGTTCTTGTCGAAGACGGTGCGGAACTTCGCCGTCATCAGCTCGCCGACCGCGGCGTAGTCGGGCATCTTCCCGGCGCTGTCGAGCAGGTCGGGGCCGTAGGTGTTGAACCGCTGGACGAAGACGCGGCCGGCGGCCAGCGCCTGCTCGCGGTCGGCGGACTCGTCGCGGGGCGGGTCGAGCAGCGAGTCGAGCTTCTTGCCCGGGTTGCCGGGGACGCCCTTGTCGACGAGGGTCCACCCGCTCACGCCGAGCGCGGCCACGACGACGCCGAGCAGCAGCCCGATCACGCTCCAGCGGAGCGTGGCACTGGAGCCCGTCACGCGCTGCGCCTGAGCGTGCTCACCGGGTGGACGGGTCGAGCAGCGGTTGGAGGTAGAGCCACTTCCACGAATCCTTCCCCAGCGACGGCGGCGCCACGTTACCGCGCGCACCGGACCACTCCTGGTCCTGGGCCGTCGTCCCCCACTCCAGCTCGCCGGTCGTCGGGTTCAGTCGGACGCCCACGTCGTAGCCCTGCACGCCCGGCGCGACCCGCGGGAGGTTCTGGGGACCACGCGGGTTGCTCTTGGTGATCGGCTCGGTGCAGCCGACGTTGTCGGGCATGGGCGCGTTGCCGCGGTCGGACTCCGGGTTGCGACGGGTCTTGAGGTAGCCGGCGTAGCAGGGGGTGCTGGTCGGCGCGAGGATGAGACCGAAATGGGCGTCCCAGAAGCCGCTGCCGCCCTCCGCCTTGGACTTGCGCCCGACGACGACCTGACCGGCGCCGACGGCGTAGGGGTAGACCACCAGCATCTGCTTGAGGGCGTCGAGGTGCTGGACGACGACCTCGCCGGTCGCGACCAGGTTGGCGAGCAGCTCGCTGAGCTCGACGCCGTTCTGCTCCAGGAAGGTCCGCAGCTGGGTGGCGGCGACCGAGCCGGAGTCGATCACCCGGCGCAGCGCCGGGTCGGCGCCGGCCAGGGCCGAGCTGAACAGGGAGAGCTGCTGGGCGAAGGTCCGCAGCGAGGACTCCGAGGCGACCTGGCCCTGCAGGACGGTGTTGCTGTCGCGGATCAGGGCGGTGGTCAGGTCGAAGTTGGCGTCGGCGGTCTCGATGAACGAGTTGCCGGTGTCGATGATCCGCTGGAGATCCGGTCCGGTGCCGGCGAAGGCCTCGCCGAGCTCGTGGACGGTGGTGCTCAGTGCCTCGCGGTCGACGCTCGACACGGTGGCCGACAGGTCGCCGAGGAGCTTCTCGGTCGCGATCGGCGTCGCGACGTCGGAGATCTGCGAGCCCTCACGCAGGTACGGACCGCCGTCGACCTGCGGCTGCAGCTCGACGTACTGCTCACCCACGGCGGAGCGGTTGCCGACCAGCGCGCGGGAGTCGCTGGGGATCTTGTCCCACTTCTTGTCGATGTCGAGCTTCACGTCGACGCCGTCGTCGGTGAGCACCAGCTCGCCGACCGTGCCGATCCCGACCCCGCGATAGGTCACCTCGGCGCCGGTGAAGATGCCGCCGGACTGCGGGTAGTGGGCGGTGACGGTGTAGCTGCGGTCGACGACCAGGCGGTCGAGCTTGGCGTAGCGGGCGCCGACGAAGGTGACGCCGAGCAGGGTGATGATCGCGAAGACGATGAGCTGGATCCGGGTACGACGGGTGATCACTGCGCCGACCTCTCCTTCTGCTCGACCACGTGGCTCGCGACCAGGGGCGCGGCGTACAGGCTGACCAGACTGGTGTCGTAGGTCTCGTCGAAGTCGCGCCACAGGACGTCGGCGTCGCTGTCGCCGCCCGGGGCCGGACGGCCGAGCCCGCCGCCACCGAGCACGGTCGAGAGCAGGGTGCCCAGCGGGTTGGCCGCGGTGTTCGGGCTGCTGGCCGGCGCTCCGGCTTTGGCCCCGCCGGTCCCGCCGCAGAGCAGCTTGACCGCCTGGCAGACGTTGTCGACCAGTGCCCCCGGGAGCTTCAGGCAGGCCTGCAGGTCGGGCGGCGTCTTCAGGCAGGTCTGCAGGGTCTGGGTCGCCGCCGGGCACAGCGTCTTCAGGTCGATCAGCACGTCGAGCGGGAGGTCCGGCAGCTGGTCGGTGGCGATGCAGACCAGGTCGGGCAGCCGCAGGTTGCCGATGTCGAGCGCGAGGTCGATCGACAGGTTGACGTAGTCGCCCATGTGGAGGTTGCGGGCGACCTGGGGGTCGCGGCCGACGGCCTCGTCGATGAACGGGTAGGTCAGGAAGGTGCTGAAGCCCTTCGCGAAGTCGTCGCCGGCCTGCGCGATCTGGAAGAGCACCGGGTCGAGCGACTTCAAGGTGTCGATGGTGGCGGTCTTCGTGGTCTTGATGACCCGCACCCCGACGTCGCTGAGCTGGGTGAGCCCGTCGAGCATCTTGACCAGGTCGGCCCGCTGCCGGTCGAGCGAGTCGAGCGCGCTCGGCAGCTCCTCCAGGGCCCGGTCGATGCTCGCCTGGTGCTGCTTGGCGGTGACCGCGAGCCGGTTGACCGACTCGATGGCGTCGACGATGTCCTGCTTGCGCTGGTCGAGCTGGCCCATCAGCGAGGAGACCTGGGTGAGCACCGACTTCGCGGAGTCCTCCCGGCCCTCGAGGGCGAGGTTGAGCTCAGTGGAGATGGTCTTGAGCTGGGCGATGCCGCCTCCGTTGAGGACCAGGCTGAGCGCGCCCAGCACCTCCTCGACCTCCGGGTTGCGGCCGCCGTCCTTGATCACGTCGCCGTCGGAGAGCCGGCCCTGCGCGCCGGAGGCCGGCGCGGCGAGCGAGACGAACTTCTCGCCGAGCAGGCTGGTCTGGCGGATCGAGGCGACCGGGTTGTCGGGCAGGTCGACGTCCTTGCGCAGCTCGAGGGTGACCACCGCCTGGTAGCCGTCGAGCTTGACGTCGGTGACCTGGCCGACGGCGACGTCGTTGACCTTCACCGACGACTTGGGGACCAGGTCGAGCACGTCGTCGAAGCGGACGCTGACCGTGATCGGGTCCTTGCCGGTGTCGGCGCCACCGGGCAGCGGCAGCTCGTAGACGTCGAAGTCGCAGCCGGAGAGCAGCAGCGCGCCGGCGAGCAAGGCGACGCCGGCCCGCAGGCGGGTGCGCAGGCGGGTCATCGGTCCACCTCCACCAGGCCGTTGAGGGTCGGGTCGTAGGCCTGGCCGTACCAGGAGCCGGTGCCGAACGGGGCGCTGCGCGGGAGCAGCTTCTCGATCAGCTTGCAGATGTCGCCCTTGGCGTCGGCGCCGGACACCAGGGCGCACACCACGGCCGACGGGTTCGAGGTCAGCTCGTGGAGGATGTTGCCGAGGTTGGCGTTGGTGTCGAGCGTGGCGTCCTTCGGGTTGTACGTGTGGTACAGGTTGGTGATCGCCAGCGGGCCGGCCTGGAGCAGCTCGTCGAGCGCGCCGCGCTGGCGCACCAGCACCTTGGCGACCCGGTTGATGTCGCGGATGTTGCGCCCCAGCACCGCGCGGTTGCGCTTGACGAACCGGGCGACCTGGTCGAGCGCCGTACCGAGGTTCGACAGGGCCGTGGTCAGCTCCTGGCGCTCGTCGGCCAGCAGGGTGGAGACGTCGCCGAGCGACTTGTTGAAGTCACGCACGGTCGTGTCGTTGTCGGCGAGCGTCTTGAGGAAGGACTCGAGCTGCTGGGCGGACTCGAAGAGCTCGTCCTTGTTGTTGTCGAGCGTCTCGCTGAGCCGGCCGAAGTCCTCGATCGTCTGGTGGAACTGCGCGCCCTGGCCGCCGAAGTTCTTGGCGGTCTGCACGAGCAGGTCGCTGAGCGCGCCGTCCTTGTTGGCGCCCTCGGGGCCGAGCGCGACGGTCAGCTTGTCGATGCTGCCGTAGATCTCGTCGAGCTCCAGCGGGATCGCGGTCTTGGTGGCGTCGATGACGGTGTTGTCGGCCATCACCTGGTCACCGTCCTCGAAGGCCGGCGAGAGCTGGATGTAGCGGTCGCCGACCACCGACGGCGACACGATGACGGCGTCGGCGTCGGCCGGCACCTTGATGTCGGAGTCGTAGGCCATGACGACCTTGACCTTGGTGCCGGCGGGCACCACCTCGCGGACCCGGCCGACCGGGATGCCGAGGATCCGGACCTCGCTGCCCTCGTAGACCGAGACCGCCCGCGGGAAGTACGCCGTCACGGTCTTCTCGTTGCCGCCGCCGCCGAACATCCAGACCAGCCCGGTGACGACCAGGAGCCCGATCACGGCCAGAGGCAGCCAGCGCCGCGCCCCGGTCACTGTCCCACCGTCCCGGGCACCGGAGGCAGGTTGAAGATGTAGGTGTCGAACCACGGCCCGTTGCCGAGCGTGCTCGCGAACACCCGATAGAACGGCGCCATCAGGTGGATCGAGTCCTCCAGGTTGTCCTCGTTCTTCTTCACGACCTGCAGCACCGAGTCGAGGTGGT
Organism: Nocardioides nitrophenolicus; assembly: GCF_016907515.1. Classification (NCBI taxonomy): domain Bacteria; kingdom Bacillati; phylum Actinomycetota; class Actinomycetes; order Propionibacteriales; family Nocardioidaceae; genus Nocardioides; species Nocardioides nitrophenolicus. Next base: position 3,450,993 of record NZ_JAFBBY010000001.1, on the reverse strand, counting down.
CGAGCGCGGGCTTGAGGTCGGCTCGGCTCTCCTTGATCAGGCCGGTGAGCTTGGTGCTCAGCGTGCTCGTCGACTCCAGCAGGCGATGGATCTGGGCCTTGCGCTGGAGCAGCGCCGTGAACAGCGAGTCGGCGTCCTTCATCAGCGCCACGATGTCCTCGTCGCGGGAGTCGAGCACGGTCGAGACCCGGTTGAGGTTCTTGAGCAGCGAGTTGATCTCGCCGTCGCGCGAGGCGACCGTCTCGGCGAGGGCCGAGAGGCCGTCGAGCGCGGAGCGGAACTCCTCGGGCGTGTTGCGGGTCAGGTCGGCCAGCGTCGTCAGCGCACTGGCGAGCTGGTCGGTGTCGATGTCGGCCGAGGTCTCGGCGAGACCGGAGAAGGCGTCGACGACGTCGTACGGCGAGCTGGTGCGCTCGACCGGGATCACCGCACCCTCGGCGAGCTGGCCCTGGCCGGCCGGGTCGAGGGCGAGGTACATCGAGCCGAGGATGGTCTTCACCTTGATGTCGGCACGGGTCTGGTCGCCGAACGGGGTGTCGGTCTTGAGCTTGAACGCGACCTTGACCGAGTTGCCGTCGAGCTCCATCGAGGTCACCTGGCCGACGCGGACGCCGGCGATGCGGACCTCGTCCTTCGGCTTGAGCCCGCCCGCCTCGGAGAAGGAGGCGTAGTAGGTGTCGCCGCCGCCGATCAGCGGGAGGTCGTTGGCACGGAAGGCGGCCACCAGGCCGAGCAGCAGCACGGCGATGCTCACCGCCCCGATGACGACGGGGTTGCGCTCGCGGAAGGGCTTCATGTCAGTCGTCCTCCCCTCATCCGAGCGTGCAGCGGTCGGCGGTCGCGCCATAGGTGGCGCTGACCGGGTTGTTGAGTCCGGGGACCTTGATCGTGGCCTTGAAGTGGCACAGGTAGAAGTTGAACCACGAGCCGTAGGTGGCGGTGCGGCCGATCTTGGTGAGCTTGATCGGCAGCACCTGAAGCGCGCGGTCGATCTCTTGGCGGTTGTCGTCGAGGGTCCCGGCGACCTTGCGCAGCTCCTTGATGTCCTTGATGAACGGGTCCTTGATGTCGGTGACCAGCGCGGCGGTCTGCACCGACAGCTCCGAGATCGAGTCGAGGGAGCCCAGGATCGCCTCGCGGTCGTCGTTGAGGCCGCCGATCAGCGAGCGGAAGCTGTCGATCAGGTTGGTGAGCTGCTTGTCGCGGTCGGCGACGTGGTCGAGGACGTAGTCGAGGTTGCTCAGCAGCTCGCCGATCACCTGGTCGCGATCCGCGAGCGTCTGGGTGACCGAGGCGGTGCTGGACAGCAGTCCCTCGACGGTGCCGCCCTCTCCCTGGAAGACCTGGACGATCTCGTAGGACAGCTTGTTGATGTCGTCGGGCGAGAGCGCCTGGAACAGCGGCTTGAAGCCGTTGAACAGCACTGTCAGGTCGAGCGCAGGCTTGGTGCGGTCGACCGGGATGGCGGCGTCCTCCGCCAGCCGCTGCCCGCTGTCGCCCTCCTGGGTCAGCGAGATGTAGCGCTGGCCGATCAGGTTGCGGTACTTCACCGTCGCGTGGGTGGCCTCGTCGAGCCGGGTGTCGGCGTCGACGGTGAAGGTCACCCGGGCCCGGTCGGCGTCGACGATCTCGACCTTCTGGACCGTGCCGACCTTGACGCCCGCGATCCGGATGTCGTCGCCCTTGTTGACTCCGGTCGCGTCGACGAAGTCGGCGGCGTACTCCTTGGTCGAGCCGAAGGAGAGGTTGCCGATGGTGATGATCAGGACGCTGGTCGCGAGGGCCGTGGTCACCATGAACACCACCAGGCGGATCAGGTCGCCGCTGGTCTTCTTGTCGAGTCCGCGCACGCTCATCGGGCGGCCTCCGCGACGAGGGGGCCGGCGAGCAGCACGGTGAGGTCGGTCCGGGCGTCGTACTCCTGCTCGAGCGCGCCCCGCAGGGCGGTGACGTCGTCGGGGCTGCCGGTGTAGCCGGTCGGCGCCGGGCGCAGGTTGCCCTTGCCGGTGTCGCCGTTCATGCCGTCGTTGAGGTGCGGCAGCGGCGGGAACGGGTTGTCCTGGCTCCACGGGATGTCGGGCAGGCCGAGGCAGTCGGGGCCGCGGTCGTCGCCGAACTTCGGCCGGTCGGCCGGGGTGTACTTGCGGGGCTGGTCCTGGAGCGTCTCGAGCACGATGTGGAGCTCGAAGCCGCGGAACGCCTCGGCCAGGCGGCCCTGGGCCTTGACGATGCCGGCCGACATGCAGGGGATCGTCGGGGCGTAGCGGGCCGCGACCCGCAGGATGTCGGTGCTCAGCTCGCCGGCCCGCTTGAGCCGCTCGGCGTTGGCGTCGAGGAAGGAGCGCGCGGTGTCGGAGAAGCTGCGGATGTCGCGCAGCGTCGCGGTCAGCGCCGCCTCGCGCTCCTCGATGGTGCCGGTCGTCTTCACGGTGTCGTCGAGGATCTGGGCCACCTGGGGCAGGATGTCGGCGTAGGTGTCGGAGACCTGCGCGGTCAGCTTGACGTCCTCGAGCAGCGCCGGGATCTCGGGGTTGAGCCGCTTGAGGTAGCCGTCGAGGGTCTCGAGGTTCTTGCCGATCAGCTCACCGCGGCCATGGAGCGCGGTGGCGATCGCGGTCAGCGTCGCGTTGAGGTCGGCGGGCTGGACCGTGCGCAGCAGCGGGTAGAGGTCGGAGAGGACCTCCTCGAGCTCGGTCGAGACCTCGGTGCGGTCGATGGTCGCGCCGGCGCGCATCGTGCCGCTGGGGCCGGCGTCGGGCACGACCAGGGAGACGTACTTCTCGCCGAACAGGGTCTTCGGCACGATCGAGCCGGTCACGTTCGCCGGGATCACGCCGATCTTGTCGGGGTAGATGCCGAGGGTCAGCTCGGCGCCGCTGGCGCCGGAGCGGGCGTCCAGCACCTCCCCGACGATCACGCCGCGGACCTTGACGTCGGCGCGGTTGGGCAGCTGGAGGCCGATCGAGGAGGTCTTGAGGGTCACCTCGTCGTAGGCGGTGAACTTCTTGGTGAAGGTCGCGTAGGTGAGCCACACGCCGAGCAGCAGCAGCGCCACGAAGATGACGCCGAGCGCCTTGTGGGCGGACAGGATGCGGTCCATCAGCCGATCACCCCGCGAGCCTGACGGTGGTCGAGGCACCCCAGATGGCCATCGACAGGAACAGGTCGATCACGTTGATCGCGACGATGCTCGTGCGCACCGCCTTGCCCACCGCGACGCCCACGCCGGCCGGGCCACCCGAGGCGGTGTAGCCGTGGTAGCAGTGGATCAGGATCACGACGACCGCGAACACCAGCACCTTGCCGAAGGACCACAGCACGTCGCCGGGTGGCAGGAACTGGTTGAAGTAATGGTCGTAGGTGCCTGACGACTGGCCGTAGAACTGGGTCACCACGAGCCGGCTGGCGACGTACGACGACAACAGGCCCACGACGTACAGCGGGACGATCGCGATCAGGCCGCCGATCACCCGGGTGGTGACCAGGAACTGCATCGACGGGATCGCCATCACCTCGACGGCGTCGATCTCCTCGGAGATCCGCATCGCACCGAGCTGGGCGGTGAAGCCGCAGCCGACGGTCGCCGCGAGCGCGATGCCGGCGACCAGCGGCGCGATCTCGCGGGTGTTGAAGTAGGCGGACACGAAGCCGGCGAAGGCGGCCGTGCCGAGCTGGTTGAGCGCGGCGTACCCGGACAGGCCGACCTGGGCGCCGGTGAAGAAGGTCATGCCGATGATGACGCCGACGGTGCCGCCGATCACCGCCAGCGCGCCGGAGCCGAGGGTGACCTCGGCCAGGATCCGCAGGATCTCGCGGGGATAGCGCTTGACCGACCGGGGCAGCGCGAGGAGGACCTTGAGGTAGAAGGACAGCTCGTGGCCGAGGTTGTCCAGGCCCTTCATCGGCCGGTCGTAGATCGCCTTGATGCTCGCCATGTCGTCTCCTCCCCTAACCCGTCTTCGGGGGCACGACCTGCAGGTAGATCGTGCTCAGGGTGAAGTTGACGACGAACAGGAGCAGGAAGGTGATGACGACGGACTCGTTGACCGCGTCGCCCACGCCCTTGGGGCCGCCTCCGGCGTTCATGCCCTTGTAGGCGGCGACGATGGCCGCGATCAGACCGAAGACGAGCGCCTTGATCATGCCGATCCAGACGTCGGGCAGCTGGGCGAGGGCGGTGAAGCTCGCGAGATAGGCGCCCGGGGTGCCGTCTTGGAGGATGACGTTGAAGACGTAGCCGCCGCCCACGCCGACGACGCTGACCATGCCGTTGAGGAAGACCGCGACGAGCATGCAGGCGAGCACCCGCGGCACCACGAGGCGCTGGATCGGGTCGATGCCCAGCACCATCATCGCGTCGAGCTCCTCGCGGATCTTGCGCGCGCCGAGGTCGGCCGCGATCGCCGAGCCGCCGGCGCCCGCGATCAGCAGCGCCGTCGCGATCGGCCCGGCCTGCTGGATGACCGCGAGGACCGACGCGGAGCCGGTGAACGACTGGGCGCCGAACTGCTTGATCAGGCCACCCACCTGGAGCGCGATCACCGCGCCGAACGGGATCGCCACGAGGGCGGTCGGGATGATCGTCACCGACGCGATGAACCAGGCCTGCTGGATGAACTCGCGACCCTGGAAGGGGCGACGGAACAGCCCGCGCCCCACGTCCAGCGCGAAGGCGAACAGCTTGCCCGCGGTCCCGAGCGGGGCGACCACGCGCGCAGCAGTGAGCGACACCTACCGCCCCTTTCCTTCGTCCTAGTGTGTCGTGCCCCCGGGTGTCCTGCTGCTCAGCCCTGCTGGCTGCCCGATGCGTGCTCGGCCTCGCGGGTGAAGGACCCGGGAGGCGGGATGACGCCGTTGGCCCGGCACCACGCGCCGGGCTCGGCCTGCGCCCGCCGCGGGATGCCGTTGGAGGGCTCCATCTGCAGCGGGATCGGCGGCAGCGGCGGCAGGTCCATGTCCTTCTCGGCCGCGAGCTGGTCGGCGTCCTTCTCCTCCGACATGCCGATCGGCCCGATCGTCTGCGCGTTGAGGAACTGGCGCACGACGGGCTCGTCGGACGACAGCAGCATCTCGCGCGGGCCGTACATGGCGAGATGCTTGTGGTAGAGCAGGCCGATCTGGTCGGGGACCACGCGCACGCTGTGGATGTCGTGGGTGACGATCAGGAAGGTCGCGTCGATCTGGGCGTTGAGGTCGACGAAGAGCTGGTTGATGAACGACGTGCGCACCGGGTCGAGACCCGAGTCGGGCTCGTCGATCAGCAGGATCTCGGGGTCGAGCACCAGGGCGCGGGCCAGGCCGGCACGCTTGCGCATGCCGCCGGAGATCTCGCCCGGGAGCTTCATCTCCGCACCGAGCAGACCCACCATGTCCATCTTCTCCATGACGATGTCACGGATCTGGGACTCGGACTTCTTGGTGTGCTCGCGCAGCGGGAAGGCGACGTTGTCGTAGAGGTTCATCGAGCCGAACATGGCGCCGTCCTGGAAGAGCACGCCGAACAGCTTGCGGATCTCGTAGAGCTCCTTCTCGGAGCAGGAGGCGATGTCGGTGCCCTCGATGACGATGGAGCCCTCGTCGGGCTTGATCAGGCCGATCAGCGCCTTGAGAAAGACGGACTTGCCCGTACCGGAGGGGCCCAGCATCACCGAGATCTCACCGGCCGGAAGGGTCAGCGTCACGCCCTTCCAGATCAGCTGCTTCCCGAACTGCTTCGTCAGGTTGGTGACCTGTACGTCGACGCCCATGTTGAACCCTCTCCCTACGTCGGCTCGCCGCCCCGGCTGCGAAGGATCAACGCAACCGCGTGGCGCACGTTACGCGGCAACCGTGGCACGCGTCACGCATACTCTGCCATCGAGACCGGGAACCTACTGGTCAGTAGGACCTAGCGTCCAACTCGCGAGTAGTGGTAGCCGTCGGCACCGGCCCTCCCAGCACGGCCCTCTCGGCGCTGCCCGCTGTAACACGTTGTCCACCCGACTACCCGGCACTTGTCAGCACGCAGGGGCCTCGATATCGCGATCTGACGCGGAGAACCGGCGACCAGTCAGGTGGACAACGTGTTACAGCCCCGCCAGGAACGTGGCCGGCGGCAGGCCGCGGCGACGACGCGGGCCTAAAAATGGCACGAGGCCGGCAGAGCATCCGCTCTGCCGGCCCCGTGACCGAGTGAGTCGTCTCAGCGACGGGTCACTTGAGGGTGACGGTGGCGCCGGCGCCCTCGAGGGCCTCCTTGGCCTTGTCCGCGGCCTCCTTGTTGACCTTCTCGAGGATCGCCTTCGGGGCACCCTCGACGAGGTCCTTGGCCTCCTTGAGACCGAGGGAGGTCAGCGCGCGGACCTCCTTGATGACGTTGATCTTCTTGTCACCAGCGGCCTCGAGGATGACGTCGAACTCGTCCTGCGCGGCGGCCTCGTCGGCACCGCCCGCGGCACCGCCGGCGGCGGGAGCGGCGGCGACGGCGACCGGGGCGGCGGCGGTGACGCCGAAGGTCTCCTCGAACTGCTTCACGAACTCGGAGAGCTCGATGAGGGTCATCTCCTTGAACGCGTCGAGGAGCTCGTCAGTGGTGAGCTTCGCCATGGTGGCGGTTCCTTTCTCAGGTGGTCCGACTGCGTACGTCGAGCAGCCGGGCCGGGGTTTCAGGTGGTGGTGACGCCGGGGCCTCAGGCCTCGGCGGTGTCGCCCTCGTCAGAGGCGGCCGCGTCCGCGTCGTCCGCGGCGGGAGCCTCGTCAGCGGGGGCCTCGGCAGCCTCGTCGGCAGCCGGAGCCTCCTCGGCGGCGGCCGGCGTACCGGCACCACCTGCGAGGATCGAGGGGTCCTCCTGCGCCTTGGCCTCCAGGGCGCCGGCGAGCCGGGCAGCCTGGGCGAGCGGGGCGTTGAGGAGGTAGACGGCCTGGCTGAGCGAAGCGAGCATCGCGCCCGCGAGCTTGCCCAGGAGCACCTCGCGCGACTCGAGATCGGCCAGCTTGGCGATCTCCTTCGCGTCGAGGAGCGCGCCGTCGAGAACGCCACCCTTGATGACCAGGGTGGGGTTCGCCTTGGCAAAGTCACGCAGACCCTTGGCGGCCTCGACGACGTCGCCCTTGATGAAGGCGATGGCGGTCGGGCCGGTGAGGAGCTCGTCGAAGCCCTCGATGCCCGCCTCCTTGGCGGCGAGCTTGGCCAGCGTGTTCTTGACCACGGCGTAGTTGGCGTTCGCACCGAGGGAGCGGCGAAGGTCCTGCAGCTCCTTGACGGTGAGACCGCGGTACTCGGTCAGCACAGCGCCTGCGGACTCGCTGAAGGACTCAGCGATCTCCGCGACGGCGGCCTGCTTGTCTGCCCGCGCCATGGGTCTCCTTCCGGATGGAAGACCGCCGCGAAGTCTCCGCCGAATGACGGACGCCCCGAGCGCAGGCGCTCAGGGCGTGGACCTCGCGCTCACGCGCTCGGCAGTGCTCTGATCCCCTGCGCAGGCCGTCCGCCTCTCGGCGGAACCTTCGGTCAGGGCTCGGAGCCCGGACGACCGGCGGTCTAAAGGTTTCAGTCGACAACGGTACGGCGGGTGGCCCGCCCCGGCCAAATCCTCGCCGCCGGCCCCGGGACGTCCGGGTCAGCCCTCCGCGGCGAGCCGGCCGGCGAGCTCGGCCCGGGACCGCACGCCGAGCTTGGCGTAGACCCGGGTGAGGGTCGCCTCCACGGTCGAGACGCTGATGAACAGCTCGGCCGCGACCTCGCGGTTGCGGCGGCCGGCGGCGGCCAGGCGGGCGACCTGGTGCTCGGCGTCGGTGAGCCGCGAGCCCGCGGCCCGCCGTCCGCCGAGCCGGCCGAGCTCGGCGGCCGCCCAGCGGGACCAGCCGGGGCTGCCGAGGGCGTCGAACGCGGCGACCGCCTCCTCGAGGTGCGCCCGCGCCTCGCGGACCCGGCGCAGCGCCCGGCGAGCGGCGCCGGCGTAGGTCAGGCAGCGGGCCCGGTCGAAGGCCCAGCCGAGGTCGCCGTACCTGCGCGCCGCCTCGTCGAAGTGCGCGACGGCGTCGTCGGCGTCGTCGGCGACCGCGAGGTGGCCGCGGGCGCGGCAGGCGGCGGCCGCGGCCCACGGGTGGTCGACCACGGCCGCGAGGGCCGCGGCGACCTCGGCGGCCGCGTCGCGACGCTCGGTCGCCACCAGCGCCTCGACCAGGTCGGGCGCCAGCGGGAAGGCCCCGGGATCGGCGAAGCCGGCGCGCCGGAGGTGCTGCCACACCGGCTCCAGGAGCGCGACCGCGGCCGCCGAGTCGCCCTCGAGCAGCGCGACCAGCCCCCGCACCCGGGCGATCTCGAAGCGCGGCCAGCGCAGCACGTCGGGGTCCCCGCCGGTCGCCTCCGCCTCGTCGGCACGGGCCCGGGTCCGCTCGCCGTCCCCGCGCCCGGCGGCCACGGCCGCGCCGAAGCGCGGATCGGAGAGCGCGCCGGACTGGTAGCGGGTCACGCCGCCCATGGCGGTCAGCAGCCGCTCGACCTCGTCCCAGCGACCGGCCCGCAGCTCCAGCTCGCAGCGCTGCGTCAGCAGGACCTGGGTGGCCTCCTCCTCGCCGCGCGCCTCGCAGAGCGCGGCCATGACGTCGTACCGGCGCCGGGCCTCGGCGAGCTCCCCGCGCCACATCTCCCGGATCGCCGCGGCCCGGTCGACCGAGAACGCGAACGACGGCGAGGCGCCCGGCAGCCCGGCCTCGACCACCAGCAGGTCGTCGACCGGCAGGTTGCGCTCGATCCGGGTCCAGGCGAGCTCGTAGAGCGCGAGGCGCTGGACCATCGGGTCGCCGGTGGCCAGCTCCATCGCCTCCTGCGCCCAGCCGGCCGCCGCGACCGTGCGGCTGAGGGTGCCGCGCACCTCGAAGGCGGTGCGCTGCACCAGGACCCGGGCCCGGGTCACCGCGTCGTCGGCATTCTCCAGGGCGAGGTCGAGATAGCGCTCGAGGACCGCGAGCGGCACCAGCTCGACGTCGGTGCGGACCAGGTATGCCCGGGCCCGGAGCCGGCCGGCGGGCAGCTCCTCGGGCGCGGCCAGCAGCCCGGTGCAGCGCTGGGTGTCGCCCGCGGCGGCGTGGTACTCGGCCAGCGTCACCCGCCGCTCGTGCCGGGCCGGCGAGGCCGGCGGCGTGAGGCGGAGGGCGTGCTCGCCGAGCTCGCAGGCCGTACGACGGTCGTGTCGGTGGGCGGCGAGGTCGGCCGCGGCGGCGACCTCCCCGGCCAGCTCCTCGTCGGGCCGCTCCGCGGCGAGGGCGCGATGCCGGGCGCCGCGCAGCGGCTCGGCGACCACCCGGCCCAGCTCGGCGTGCAGGCGGCGCACCTCGCGGGGCCCGACGTGCGCGAGCACCGCCGGCGCCAGCAGCGGATGACTGGCCCGGGGCGGACCGTCGCCGGTGCGGACCAGGTCGGCGTGCACGGCCTCGTCGACGGCGCCCGCGCCCACCACGCTGAGCAGCTCGGCGTCCTGGAGGCCGGGACCGACCGCGACCGCCGCGAGCGCGCGCACGGCGGCCGGCGGCGCGGACTCCAGCCGGGCGCCGAGCAGCGCGCCGATGCCCGGCGGCAGCGCCGACGGGTCTCCGGCGCGGGCCAGGTGGCGGCCGAGCTCGATGGCATAGAGGGGGTTGCCGGCGGCTCCGGCCACCGCGGCGGCGAGCTCGGCGGGAGCCAGGCCGACGACCCGGTCGGCCACCAGCCGGGCGACCGCGTCGTCGCCCAGCGGGCCCAGCGTCAGCACCGTGGTCCGCTCGCGCAGCCCCGACTCGACGACCGCGGGCTCCTCGCCGCGGCGGGTCATCAGCACCCGCACCGGCGTGCCCGCGAGCCGGCGGACCGCGAAGCCGAGCGCCGTCGCCGACGACTGGTCGAGCCACTGGACGTCGTCGACGGCGATGAGCGTCGGGCCGACGAGGGACCGCAGCAGGGTGAGGAGGCCGGCGGCGACGGCGCGCTCGTCCGGGCCGTCGGCGACCGGGTGCAGCACCCCGTCCCGCAAGGCGTCGCGGGCGGCGGCGGGCAGCCGGTCGACGTCGCGGTCCAGGCCCCCGAGCAGGTCGGCGAGGGCGGCGTACCCGAGCTCCGCATCGCCCTCGAAGGCGCCGGCACGCAGCACCCGGTCCGGACCGGCGGGATCGCGCAGCACCTCGCGCCACAGCGCGCTCTTGCCGATCCCCGCCGGGCCCGCCAACACCACCACCGCGCCGGGGCCGGCCAGCCCCTCCACCGCCGTCCGGACCTCGGCCCGCCTCCCGAGCAGGATCGCCTCGGCGTCGTCTCCCTCTGCGCCCACGGCGTCATTCTTCCGGCGTACCGGGGCATATCGAGGGGTTTCCCCAATCCTGGAAGCCCCGGGTACGACGAGGCTCGAGCCCGCCTCTGCCCCCTCTGCCAGGAGATCCCATGTCTCGGCTCGTCGCGATCCCGGTCGCCGCGCTCCTCACCGTCCTCGCCGTCGTCCTGACCCCCACCCCGGCACCGGCCGACGCGGGCGAGTCCCTCCGCGACCCGCTCGCCGCCGCCTCGTTGTCGAGCGGCGGCCACCACACCTGCGCCATCGGCGACACCGGTCAGCTGCGCTGCTGGGGCGCGAACTTCGACGGCCAGCTCGGCATCGGCAGCAACAACGGCACTCGGGTCAACATCGGCGACGACGAGGCGATCACCTCGGTCCCGGCGGTCGACCTCGGCGCCGGGCGCACCGCCGTCGCCGTCTCGGCCGGCGGCCAGCACACCTGCGCCATCCTGGACACCGGCGCGGTGAAGTGCTGGGGCTTCAACGTCCACGGCCAGCTCGGCATCGACACCGGCGGCGCGGACGCCGGTGACAACGAGTCCGTCGCGAGCCTGCCCGCCGTCGACCTCGGCCCCGGCCGCACCGCCCGCGCCATCTCCGCCGGTGGCAACCACACCTGCGCCATCCTCGACACCGGCCGGGTCCGCTGCTGGGGCAGCAACGGCAACGGCCAGCTCGGGCTGGGGACCACGACCACGATCGGCGACGACGAGTCGCCCGCCTCGGTCGACCCCGTCTACTTCGGACCGAACCGCACCGCCGTCGCGATCGCGACCGGATCCGACCACAGCTGTGCGCTGCTCGACACCGCCCAGCTGCGCTGCTGGGGACAGGCCTCCGACGGCCAGCTCGGCCTCGGCGACACGGTGAACCTCGGCGACAACGAGGCGATCATCGGGCGCCTCCCCATCGACTTCGGCGTGGGGCGGACGGTGCGGGCGCTCAGCGCGGCCGAGGACCTCACCTGCGTGGTCCTGGACACGGGCCAGGTGCGCTGCTTCGGGCGCAGCAACGTCGGCGCGCTCGGCACCGGCTCGACCGATCCGCTCGGCGACGACGAGGCGGTGACCTCGGTCGCTCCCGTGTTCCTCGGCCTCAACCGGACCGCCGTGGGCGTGGTCGCCGGCCCGGCCAACTCGTGCGCCCTGCTGGACGACGGCGCACTGCGCTGCTGGGGCAGCGACCAGTACGGCCAGCTGGTCCTCGCCGGCTCCGACAGCATCGGCGACGACGAGCCCACCCTGCTGCCCAACATCCCGCTCGGCGCCGGACGCACCGTCCTCGCGGCCAGCGTCGGCGGCCTGGGCTGGATCTGCGCCGCGCTCGACACCGCCGCCCTGCACTGCTGGGGCCGCAACCTCACCGGTCAGCTCGGCCACGGCGACACCGAGAGCCTCGGCGACGACGAGCTGCCGACGGCGGCCGGCCCGGTCCCCCTCGGCCGGCCGCTCCGGCTCACGCCGCCCGTGGTCCCCCCGGGAGCGAACCCGCCGGGGGCCGGACCGGTCACCGGCACCCTCTCCGCGAGCGCGGCACCGGCGCGCGACCGCCGGCGGCCGTACCGGTTCACCGTCTCCGGCTCGCTCGCGGGGACGAGCAGCTGCTCGGGGACCGTCACCGTCACCGTGACCGGCAAGGCCCGGGTCGTCGGGCAGCGGCGCAAGGTCGCGGTGCGCGGCCAGGGCTCCGGCGTGCTCACCGGCACCGCCGCCGACTGCCACTACACGGTCGCCGTGAAGGTCGTCGCCGCGCGCAAGCGCTGGGCCCGCGCGGCGTTGACCGGCCGCCCGACGGCGGGCGTGCGGTTCGCCGGGAACGCCGGCACCCACCCCGCCGAGACGACCCTGCGACTGCGCCTGGGGTGACCAGGCCGCGCGCCGCGCGCGCGGACTTGGCACGATGGTCCCGTGACCACCACCGCGACGCCACTGTCCTCCCTGTCCGCCGACGAGCTCGCCGCGCGCCTGACGACGGTGCGCGCCGCCTACGACGAGCTGAAGGCCCGCGACCTCAAGCTCGACCTCACCCGAGGCAAGCCGGGCTCCGACCAGCTCGACCTGTCGAACGCGCTGCTGGACCTACCGTCGACGTACCGCGACCGGTCGGGGACCGACGTCCGCAACTACGGCGGACTCGACGGCCTGCCCGAGCTGCGCGAGATCTTCGCGGACCTGCTGGGCGTCGACGCCGCCGACGTGGTGGCCGGCGGGAGCTCCAGCCTCACGATGATGCACCAGGTGCTGACCTCGCTGCTGCTCAAGGGCGGTCCCGACTCGCCCCGGCCCTGGTCGCAGGAGCCGGTCGTGAAGTTCATCTGCGCGGTGCCCGGCTACGACCGCCACTTCATGATGCTCGCCGAGCTCGGCATCGAGATGGTCACCGTCCCGATGAACGCCGACGGCCCCGACGTGGCCGCGGTCCGCGCGCTCGTCGACGACCCGAGCGTCAAGGGCATGTGGCTGGTGCCGACGTACGCCAACCCCACCGGCTCGGTCGTCTCCCCCGAGGTCGCCGCCGAGCTGATGGCGATGCCGACCGCGGCGCCGGACTTCCGGATCCTCTGGGACAACGCGTACGGCGTGCACCACCTCACCGACGAGGAGACCAAGAGCGCCGACGCGCTCGGGCTGGCGGCCGCCTCGGGTCACCCGAACCGGCCGATCGTGTTCGCCTCCACCTCGAAGATCACCTTCGCCGGTGCCGGCGTCGCGGCGCTCGCCGCCTCCCCGGAGAACCGGGCCTGGTACCTCCAGCGGCTCGGCTTCGCCGCCATCGGCCCCGACAAGGTCAACCACCTGCGCCACGTCGAGTTCTTCGGCGACGCCGACGGCGTGCGCGCCCACATGCGCAAGCACCGCGAGCTGATCGCGCCGAAGTTCGCGGCCGTCGACGAGGCCCTGACCTCGCGCCTCGCCGGGCTCGGGATCGCCGAGTGGACGGTCCCCACCGGCGGCTACTTCGTCAACCTCGACGTGGTCGACGGCACCGCCTCGCGCGTGGTCCAGCTCGCCAAGGAGGCCGGCATCGTGCTGACCCCCGCCGGCTCGGCGTTCCCCCACGGCAAGGACCCGCGCGACCGCAACATCCGCCTCGCGCCGACCTTCCCCAGCCTCGCCGAGGTGCAGACCGCGATGGCCGGCGTGGCGGTGTGCGTCGAGCTGGCCGCGTTGGAGAAGCTCACGGCCTGACGACGGCGTCGGAATCGCCGGTCGACCGGCGATTCTGGCACTTGTCGGGCGTTGCAACGCCCGACAAGTGCCAGAAGAACCCGTCAAGTCCCGCCCCGGGACGCCGAAAAAACCGCGACGCCCGCCGTCCCGAGGGAGCGGCGGGCGTCGTACGACGAGCGGGAGCCTTGACTCAGGCCTCGTCCTCGACCGCGACGTTCTTGATGCGGTTGGGGTCGACCTGGACGCCGGGGCCCATGGTCGTGGAGACGGTGACCTTCTTCAGGTAGCGGCCCTTGGAGCTGGCCGGCTTGAGCCGCAGCACCTCCTCGAGGGCGGCGGCGTAGTTCTCGGCGAGCTGCTGCTCGGAGAAGGAGGCCTTGCCGACGATGAAGTGGAGGTTGGCGTGGCGGTCGACGCGGAACTCGATCTTGCCGCCCTTGATGTCGGAGACGGCCTTGGCCGGGTCCGGCGTCACGGTGCCGACCTTCGGGTTCGGCATGAGGCCACGGGGACCGAGCACACGGCCGAGGCGGCCGACCTTGCCCATCAGGTCCGGGGTGGCGACCACGGCGTCGAAGTCGGTCCAGCCGCCGGCGACCTTGTCGATCAGGTCGTCGCTGCCGACGAAGTCGGCGCCGGCCTCGCGGGCGGCGTCGGCCTTGTCACCGTTGGCGAACACCAGGACGCGGGCGGTCTTGCCGGTGCCGTGGGGCAGGTTGACGGTGCCGCGGACCATCTGGTCGGCCTTGCGCGGGTCGACACCCAGGCGCATGACGACGTCGACGGTCTCGTCGAACTTCTTCTTGCTGGCGGCCTTGGCGATCTTGATCGCGGCCAGCGGCGCGTAGAGCTCGTTCTTGTCGAACGTCTCCGCAGCCGCGCGGTAGGTCTTGCTGCGCTGCATGAGGATTCCTTAAGTCGGAGAGGAGGTGTGGTCAGCGGGCCAGCGCGGCCCTTCCACGGTGATTCAGTCGACGGTGACGCCCATGGAGCGCGCGGTGCCCTCCACGATCTTCATCGCGGCGTCGATGTCGTTGGCGTTGAGGTCGGGGAGCTTGGTCGTCGCGATCTCGCGCACCTGGTCCTTGGTCAGCTTGCCGACCTTCTCCTTGTGCGGGACGCCCGAGCCCTTCTGGAGGCCCGCGGCCTTCTTGATCAGCTCGGCGGCCGGCGGCGTCTTCGTGATGAAGTCGAACGTCCGGTCCTCGTAGATGGTGATCTCGACGGGGATGACGTTGCCGCGCATGGACTCGGTCTGGGCGTTGTACGCCTTGCAGAAGTCCATGATGTTGACGCCGTGCGGACCGAGCGCGGTACCGACCGGCGGAGCCGGGGTGGCCGAGCCGGCCTGCAGCTGCACCTTGACCAGTGCGGCGATCTTCTTCTTGGGAGGCATTGCGTTGTCTCTTTCTTCTCGTGGTCATGACGAGGCGTACGTCGTGCGCCTCTGCCACCTGCGTCGCCGGCTCGGGGCCGGGCAACCTTGACATTCTCCGTGCCGAAGCCCGGAGAAGGGAAATTCAGACCCGCTGGATCTGGGAGAACGACAGCTCGACCGGGGTCTCGCGGCCGAAGATCTCGACGAGCGCCTTGACCCGCTGGGCCTCGGCGTTGATCTCGGTGATCGTCGCATGCAGCGTGGCGAACGCGCCGTCGACGATGAGGACGGAGTCGTTGACATCGAAGTCGGCGACCTCGATCGGCTTCTTGGCCGGCGTGGCGGCGGCACCGGGGGTGCTGGCCGCGGCAGCCTCGGCCTCGGCGGCCGCGGCGGTGACGACGGCCGGGGCGAGCATCTTCTCGACCTCGTCCATGCTCAGCGGGACCGGCTGGTGGCTGTGGCCGACGAAGCCGGTGACCGACGGGGTGTGCCGCACGGCGGCCCAGGACTCGTCGGTGAGGTCCATCCGGACCAGGACGTAGCCGGGGAGAACGGTGCGCTTGACCATCTTGCGCTGGCCGTTCTTGATCTCGGCGACCTCCTCGGTGGGGACCACGATCTCGTGGATGTAGTCCTCCATGTTGAGGGAGTGGATCCGGTTCTCGAGGTTCTGCTTCACCCGGTTCTCCATGCCGGAGTAGGTGTGCACCACGAACCAGTCGCCGGGCTTGGCCCACAGCTCGCGGCGGAACGCCTCGAGCGGGTCCTCGTCAGCGGCCTCGGCGGGCTCGTCCTCAACGTCCTCGTCAGCGTCGTCCTCGACGGCGGCGATCTCGTCGGCTCCCTCGACGTCGACGGTCTCGTCGACCTCGACGTCCGCGTCGAACTCGTCGTCCAGGTCGCCCTGGAGGCTCTCCTCGAGGGCGGTGTCCTCCGCGTCCTCGACGTCGGCGACGTCGTGGGCCGCCTCGGCGAGCGCCTCGTCAGCCTGGGCCGGGTCGTACTGCTCGGACACGTGCTGCTCCATCAGTTGTCGAAAACAAGGTCAGCCGACGCGGGTGCGCGGCGGTGCTCAGATGTCGTCGGCGCCGGTGAAGATCTCGAACGCGAGCTTTCCGAGCGCGAGGTCGAGGACCGACACCAGGGCGATCATCACGAGGACGAAGGCGATGACGACGACGAAGTAGGTGCCGAGCTGCTCCCGGGTCGGCCAGACGACCTTGCGGAGCTCGGCGACGACCTGGCGGTAGAAGGTCACCGGCCCGGTGCGGTTCTCGGACTGCTTGCCACCCGAGGAGTCCTTGCGGCCTCCACGGACTGCCGGAGCATCCGCCACGCTGCTCACCTTCTCCTTGTCAGCAGCCGACCGTCCGGCCGGCTGGTCGTCACGTCTTGCAGGGCACGAGGGACTTGAACCCCCAACCTTCGGTTTTGGAGACCGATGCTCTGCCAGTTGAGCTAGTGCCCTCCGCGGCCTCTGTCACCCAGTGTGCCGATCGCCCCAAGGGCGCGACTCACCATGTGGCAGAACCACCAAGCGGGGAGTCTACGGGTTCGCGCCCGGCGGAGTCGAACCGGCGTCGGCCTGGATCGCGTCGAGCAGCCCGAGCACGTCGTCGACCACCCCGCGCAGCACCGGCAGCCGACTCATCCGGACCAGCCGGTCGACCAGCGGTACGACGCCCGCCACCAGGGTGCGGGAGCGCCGCTGGCCGGGGCTTGCGTCGTACACCCAGAACAGCACGATCCCCATCTGGAGCAGCCAGAGCAGCTCGGGCAGCCGTCCCTCGAGCCGGCGGGAGACCTTGGCGTCCGACCCGGCGAGCAGGCGCCGCATCAGGGCGATGCTGCCGTCGCGGGCCGGCGCCGACTCGGGGCTGAACGGCGACAGCGGGCTCGCCGGGTCCGCGGCGTTGCGGAAGAACTGCGCCGCGAAGGCGTGGTGCGGCTCGGCGACGTCGAGCCAGGCCTCCAGGCTCCCCCGCAGCCGCGCGGCGAACCCGGACTCGCGCGCCAGCACCGCCTCGACCGCCGCCTCGTGCTCGGTGAGCAGCTCGTCGTAGAACGCCTGGACGAGGTGCTCCTTGGAGGCGAAGTAGTAGTACGCGCTGCCGAGCGAGACCCCCGCGCCCTTGGCGACGGCGCGCATGGTGGTGCGGTCGTAGCCGTCCTCGCGGAACAGCTGCAGCGCCGTGGCGAGGATGCTCGCGCGGGTCTGGGCGGCCTTGGGCGTGAGCGGGGAGTCCGGCACGGTGCCCACCCTAGAGACCTCAGCGCGGCGGCGTCGGGTACGCCGGCCCGGCGTACGGCATCGCCGGCGGGGCCGGCGCGAGGGCCTGGAGCTGCTCCATCCGGTGGCGGCGGCGCAGCCGGTTGAAGACGTAGACGTTGAGGAAGTGCAGCACGCCCAGGGTGAGCAGCACGACCCCGACCTTGACGCTCAGCACGTTGAAGACGTCCTCGGCGCTGCGCGAGCCGCCGCTGCGCAGGTAGAGCGAGACGAAGCCCAGGTTGAGCAGGTAGAAGCCGACGACCAGGAGGCGGTTCACCGCGTCGGCGAGCGCCTCGTCGCCGCCGAAGACGTCGGCGAGGAAGACCCGGCCGTTGTGGGCGAGCGTCGTGGCGACCCAGATCGTCAGCGGGACGGTGATGGCGAGGTAGCCGACGTAGCCGGCGATGGTCCAGCTCATGGCGGACCCCTTTCTTGAACACGTTCAAAACCTGACAGTGCGCACTCTAGGCCAGGTTTTGAACGTGTTCAAGTTCGTGCTTTCGGGGTCCGGCCGGACCTCCTCCTAGGATGGGCCCGTGCGGGATCTCAAGGCGTTGCCCAAGGCGCACCTCCACCTGCACTTCACCGGCTCGATGCGCCACGCCACGCTGCTCGAGCTGGCCGCCCGCGACCGGATCCACCTCCCCGACGCGCTTGTCGAGCACTGGCCGCCCCAGCTCACCGCGGCCGACGAGAAGGGCTGGTTCCGCTTCCAGCGCCTCTACGACGTGGCCCGGTCCGTGCTGCGCACCGAGGCCGACGTACGCCGGCTGGTGCTCGAGGCCGCCGAGGACGACGTCGCCGACGGCGGGCGCTGGCTGGAGATCCAGGTCGACCCGAGCGGGTACGCCGCCCGCTTCGGCGGCATCACCGCCTTCACCGACCTCGTCCTCGACGCCGTCCGCGACGCCTCCACGCGCACCGGCCTCGGCATCGCCGTCGTCATCGCCGCCAACCGCACCCGCCACCCACTCGACGCCCGCACCCTGGCCCGCCTCGCCAGTCAGTACGTCGACCGCGGCGTCGTCGGCTTCGGGCTCTCCAACGACGAGCGCCGCGGCCGCACCTCCGACTTCGCCGGCGCCTTCGCCATCGCCGAGCGCGCCGGCCTGCTCCTCGCACCCCACGGCGGCGAGCTGCGCGGCCCCGAGCACATCCGGGTGTGCCTCGACGACCTGCACGCCGGGCGCCTCGGCCACGGCGTACGCGCGGCGGAGGACCCGGACCTCCTCGCCCGGATCGTCGACGCCGGCGTGGCCCTCGAGGTGTGCCCGGTCTCCAATGTCGCGCTCGGGGTCTACTCCGACCTCACCTCGGTCCCTCTCCCCACCCTCCTCGACGCCGGCGCCACCGTCGCCCTCGGAGCCGACGACCCGCTGCTCTTCGGCTCCCGCCTCGCCGGCCAGTACGCCACCATGCGCGCCGCCCACGACCTCGGCGACGAGCAGCTCGCCGAGCTGGCCCGGATGTCGTTCCGCGCCAGCCGGGCGCCCAAGGACGTCGTCGACGCCGGGATGGCCGGCATCGACGACTGGCTGGCTCGAGAAGCGTCGTGACGCACTGCGGGCCCGGCCGAATGGCCGGGCCCGCAGCGTTCAGGCGGAGATCAGGCGATCAGGAGCAGGCCAGGTAGGACCTGGTCACCGTGACCTTCTTGCCGTTCTTGAGCTTGATGGTCGCCTCGACGGTGGCCTCCGCGGCCGGCGCGGCCGGCAGGACGAGCGCCCGCTTCTTCAGCTTCTTGCCCTTGAACTTCGCCACCTTCGCGCCGTTGACCTTGATCAGGACCTGCTCGGCCTTCTTCTTGGCCTTCTTGGTGATCGCTGCCGCGACGTTGCTGGTGCCGCAGTCGCGGGCGCCGAACTGGACGTAGCCGCTTCCCTTGCCGGCGACCGCCGACGCGGCGCCCATCGGCTGCAGGTCGATCTTCACGGACGCGCTGATCGACGAGCTGCGCTGCGCCGGGACCTCGCCGTGCGCGTCGACCCACCAATCGAAGTCGAGGTCGACCGCGCCCGCCGGGAGGTAGGCGGTGACGGTGCCGTTGGAGCTCCCCGCGCCATCCAGCCGCACCTGACCGTCGGGGAGGTTCAGCGTGAGGGACGTTCCGGTCGAGCCGGTGCCGACGACCTTGACCGCGAGCGTGGCCCACATCGGCTGGGCGAGGGTGAAGTCGCTCTCGACGCCACCGGATGCGTAGGCGTGGCCCTTGCAGGCCGACGCGGGCAGCGCGGGGGTCGACTTCGCCGCACCGTTGGCCGTGAGCTGGATCGTGGCCGGGCCGCTGCCAAGCGGGCTCGCGGTGACCGTCGTCGCGCCGGACGAGGAGAGAGCAGTGACATCGCCGGGAGCACCGGTCACCGTCCCGCTCGCCGCCACGGACTGGCTGATCGGGACGCTGTTGTCCGTCCACGGAACCCCGCCCGGGTCCTGTTCGGTGCCGACCCACGTGCAGGAGGCGTCGTCGTGGCTGCCCGCACTCGCGTACACCGTGGTGTTGGTCACGACCGCCTGCGCCGGCGCCGCCACGCTGGCCAGACCCGTGGCGGCGAGCGCGCCCAGGGCGAGTCCGACCGCACTGCGCCGGACGAGAAGGTTCTTCATGTGTATGTACTCCTCGGGGGGAGGGGGACGGCGCCTCCGAACGGCGCCGTCACTGAGAGTCGTCTCGCGACGTTAGTGATCCCTCGGCCCCGCGTCCGGCACTTCGCAACTCCTTTACCTTCCGCACCCGAAGGTCGACGGGGTCGGTCGCGCCCCACTCCTCCGCGACCGGCCCCGCCGACTCATCGCACCGCCGTACGCCTCAGGCGCAGGCGAGGTACGACCGGGTGAGGGTCGCCTGCTTGCCGTTCTTCAGCTTGATCCGGACGGCGACCTCGGAGTCGGCGCCGCGGGCGGCCGGTACGGCGAGGGTGCGGGCCTTGAGCTTCTTCGTGCCCTTGAGCTTGGCGACCTGCGCGCCGTTCACGCTGATGGTGATCTGCTTGGCCTTCTTCTTCGCCTTCTTGGCCAGGTCGACGGAGACATTGCCGCTCGCGCAGTCCCGGCCGCCGAGCTGCACCAGGCCCTTGCCGTCGCCGGTGGGCGTCGACGCGGTGCCGAGCGGCTGGAGGTCGATGGTGACCGAGCCGGCGTAGCTGCGGCTCAGGACGGCGTCGGTGGCGCTGACGTCGGCCCGCGCCTCGATCTGGACCTGAACCTCCCCGGCGGGGATCAGGATCGAGCTCGAGCCGTGGCCACGCGGGCCGAGGACGAGGCCACCGCCGCTGCCGTTCCCCAGGAACACCACGGCCTGGGCGACCCCGGAGCCCTCGCCGGTGCCGCTGATGGTCGCCCACATCGGCTGGGGCAGGGTGAAGTCGGCGCCGAGCCCGGGCGATCCGCTCACCGAGGCCCCGCAGTCGCTGTCGGCGCCACGCGGGCTCGCGCTGGCGGTGGCGGAGAAGGTCGCCTTGATCGTGGCCGGGCCGGCGCCGATCGGGGTGATCGAGCCGGTGATCTGGCTCGACGCCGCCAGGTCCGCCACCACGGCGTCGGTCGTGGTGTCGACGACGGTCGCCGTGGCGCTCCACGACTGCGACACCGGCACCCCGTTGTCCTGGAGGTCGAGCGCGTCGGCGCCGCCTCCCCCGACGACCTGGCAGTGGAGCGGCGGCGCCGACCACGTGTTGAAGTCGACGCCGGCGCTGACCTGGCCCCAGTCGACGGCGGCCCGGGCCGGGCTCGGTACGCCGGCCAGGCCGGCCAGGGTGAGCGCGCCGGCGACCAGGCCGAGCGCGCCACGACGGATGACAGGGTGCTTCATGGGGGCTCCTCGAGATAGGGGACACCCCCGCAACGGGAGCGGGCCCGGTCGGTTTCGACCAGGCCCGCTGAGACGCCGAATGTCGCCCGGCGAATCACCCGCTCAGCGACAGGGGAGGTACGACCTCGTCGCCTGCACCCGCCGGCCGTTCGCCAGCGTGATCTTCACCTTCACCTTGGTCACGCCGGAGGCGGACGTCGGCACCAGGAGGGTCTTCGCCTTCGGCTTCTTGCCCTTCAGGCTCTTGCCCTTGAGCACCTGACCCTTCGCGCCGTTGACCCGCACGGCCACGCGCTTGGCCTGCTTCACGGTCTTCTTGGTGAGGTGGATCGCGACGTTGCCGCTCGCGCAGTCGCGCTCGCCGAACTGGACCTTGGCCGCGCCCTTGCCGGTGACGGGGGAGGCCGTGCCGGGCTTGGAGAACTCGACCTTGAAGCTGCCGGAGGTCGTCGCGCTGCCGCCGACCGCGTCGCTCGCCGCGGGCTGCAGGCCCGCGACCTTGCGAACGGGCAGGTCGCTGTCGGTCCCGGCGAAGGCGATGGAGCCGAAGAGCACGCCGTAGGTGCCGGCCGGGAGCAGGGTGCTCGAGGTGGCGGTGCCGCGGTCGCCCGCCGAGATCATCAGGCCGTCGCCGCCGACGCCGGCGAACAGGCCCTCCCAGGAGCCGAAGAACGAGTCGGCGCTGCCGATCCCGACGATGCTGGTGCCGGCGGACTGACCCTGATGCTGGCCCTTGCCGGTGGCGCTCACGGTGACCCAGGTGGGCTGGGTGAGCGTGAAGACACCCGAGGCGATGGCGAAGGACTGCGTGGTGACAGCGCAGTCCGTCTCGGCGCCGGACGGGAGTGCGGAGGCGGTCGCGGCGGCGGTGCCGGTGATGGTGGCCGGGGCAGCGCCGAGCGGAGAGGCGGTGATCGACGCGGTGGTCGACGACGTGGCGGCGACCGTGTCGTCCTCGCCGCCGGTGAACGTCGTGGAGTGCGACGTGCTCTTCGAGACCGGGACGTTGTCGTCGGCCCACGGGACCGCGTCCTGCTCGTTCCAGTTGCTGCCCTCGCCTTCGCAGTTGTACGAGTAGACGGTGTTCAGACCGCCGATCATGGCCTCCTCGACGGCGGCGTGCGCGGCAGTGGGTACGCCGACCAGGCCGACACCGGCCAGCGCAGCGAGCGAGAGACCGGCGACGGCGCGCCGGACGGAGAGATTCTTCATCCGAGAGAACTCCTCGAGAGAACGACGGCATGCGGGGGGAGCGCCGTCTGGGTCTCTCGCAGGCTAAGTCCAAAAACCACTCTTGGGGACAGGTTGGCGAAATTCTCGCCCGCCGGTTCACCCGCGCGTCACGAGCACGGCAGGTAGGACCGGGTCACGGTCGCCTTCTTGCCGTTGGCGAGCTTGATCGCGGCGCTCGCCGTCACGGGGCTCGCGGATGCGGCGGGCAGGACGACGGCCCGGGGCTTGACCTTCTTGCGCTTGAACGTGGCGGCCTTGGCGCCGTTGACCCGGAACACCACTTTGGCGGCCTTCTTCTTGGCCTTCTTGGTCAGCGCCGCGTTCACCTGGCCGGTCGCGCAGTCGCGCGCCCCGAAGACCACCATCGCCTGGCCCTTCCCGCTCGGGGCGGAGCCGGCGCCGGCCGGCTGGAGCCGGACCGAGAGACTCGCGGTGTAGGACTGCGCGCCGACGCCCGTGCCGCCGCCGACTCGCGCGGCGAGGTAGACGTCGAGCTGACCCGGCGGCATCAGCGTGGTCACGCTGCCCGACCCGCGCTTCCCGAGGTCCAGCTCGAGGGTGCGGTCCACTCCGGTGAGGTACGCCGTGGCACCGCCGGACCAGCCGTCGGGGTCGAGCGGTCCGTCCCCGGACCCGGCGACCGTCACCCAGGTGGGCTGGGTGAGCGTCACCTTGCCGCTGGCTTCGGCCGAGGCGCTGACGTCGGGCGCGCACGCCGAGGCGGCCTGCGCGCGCACCCGGTTCATCGCGACGTTCGCGGAGAAGGTGATCGTCCCGGTCCCTCCCGTGAGCGGGGCTGCCTGGACGGTCGCGGACCCGGACGTCGTGACGGTGTACTTGTCACTCGCCTGGTCGGGGTTGGTGACCGTGGTCGTGCCGTTGAAGCCCTGGGTGACCGGGACGCCGTTGTCGGTCCACGGCACCCAGGTCGCGGGCTGAGCGCCACTCAGGGTGCACCTGTCGTCGGTGGTCCAGCCACTGCCGCCGACCTGGGGCTCGGCCACGTCGGCACCCGCCGGGGCGGGGAGGGTGGCCAGGCCGCCGGTCGCGAGGGCGGCGAGGGCGAGCGGGACGGCGGCGTGGCGCAGGGCACGGGTGATCACGGGAACCTCGGTATCACCCGAACCCGTCGTGCGCGCCGGACCTGGCCCCGCCCGTTCGGAGATCGTCGATCAGAGGGCGCAGCCGACGAGCACCGGCTCGTTGACCAGCGCGACGCCGAACCGCGCCGCGACCCCGTCGCGGACCTCGCGGGCGAGATCGAGGAGGGCCGCGGTCGTCGCGCCACCGCGGTTGGTGAGCGCGAGCGTGTGCTTGGTCGACAGCGACACCCGGGCGCCGGGTCGGTCCAGACCGAAGCCCTTGCCGAAGCCGGCGTGCTCGATCAGCCAGGCGGCGCTGGTCTTCACCCGCCCGTCGGGCTGGGGGTACGACGGCGCCCCCGCCGGCACCCGGTCGGGGTCGACGAACGGGTTGGTGAAGAACGAGCCGGCGCTCCAGGTGTCGTGGTCGGCGGCGTCGAGGACCATGCCCTTGCCGCGGCGCAGCCCCAGCACCGCCTCCCGTACGTCGGCCAGTGGGGCCCGCTCCCCCACGGCGACGCCGAGGGTGCGGGCCAGCTCGGCGTACCCGACGGGCGCGGAGAGCGCACCGCGCTCGAAGCCGAAGGTCACGTCGAGGACGAGGTGGCGGCCGGGGTCGGCCTTGAACCGCGAATGGCGGTACCCGAAGCGGCACTCCGCGCCGGAGAACGTCCGCGACCCCCGCAGCACCCGGTCCCACACGGTGACCGAGGTGATGGCCTGGGCGACCTCCTGGCCGTAGGCGCCGACGTTCTGGATCGGGGTGGCTCCGGTGGTGCCCGGGATGCCGGAGAGCGCCTCGACGCCGACCCAGCCCTCGGCCACCGCGCGGGCGACGAAGCCGTCCCAGGACTCGCCGGCGGCCACGGTCACGGACACGCCGTCCTCGGTGTCCTCGACCCGGACGCCCCCACCGGTCAGGTGGACGACGGTGCCGGCGAAGCCCTCGTCGGCGACGACCAGGTTGCTGCCGCCACCCACGAGGAGCACCGGCTCGCCGGCCCGGTCGGCCTCGGTGACGGCGGCGACCAGGGCGTCGGCGTCGGGCGCGGCGACGTAGCGGCGCGCGGGCCCGCCGAGGCGGAGGGTGGTCAGATCCGCGAGAGCGGGATCAGGCACGGACCAGGACCTTGGGCGCGCCCAGCACCTTCGTGCCGTCGGCGGTGATCTCGAGGGCGAGGGCGAGCCCGGCGTCGGTGCGCTCACCGACGGTGCCCGCGACGGTGACCCGCGCGGCCCCGTCCGCGGGGACGACGACCGGGGCGACGAACTTCGCGCCCAGCTCGACGACCTCCGCCTCGCCGGTCCAGGTCGCGACGGCGCGACCGACCAGCGCGAGGGTGTACATCCCGTGGGCGATCACGCCGGGCAGGCCGACCGCGAGCGCGATCTCCTCGTCCTGGTGGATCGGGTTGTGGTCGCCGCTGGCGACGGCGTACGCGACCAGGTCGGCGCGGGTGATCTCGTAGGTGAGCGGCTCCAGGGCGGTGCCGGGGGTCAGCTCGGTCATGCGGCACCTCCGCGGTGGACCAGGGTGGCGGTGGCGGTGCAGACCACGGCGCCGGTGGCGTCGGTGATCTCGCTGGACGTGGCGATGATGTCGTTGCCGCCGATGGAGCGCACCCCGGTGACGGTGAGCGTCGCGGTCAGCTCGTCGCCGACGACGACCGGCCGCGCGTAGCGGAAGCGCTGGTCGCCGTGGACGATCCGGGACAGCTCGATCTGCTCGGCGGCCAGGAAGTCCTGGAGCGCGGCGAAGGTGACCACGATGGGGAAGGTCGGCGGGACGCTGGCCACCGCGCCGCCGCCGACGGCCGTCGCGAAGGCGGTGACCGCCTCCGTCGTGACCGGAACCGGCGAGGTGGGCGGGAAGGCACGCCCGACCAGGGACGCGTCGATCGGCATGCGGCGAGTCTAGGGGGTCCGGTTGTCATACTCGTCGCCATGTCGATCCGGGGGGACGTGCTCGCCATGGTCGCCTGCCTGGCGCTCGGACTGAGCGCCTGCAGCGGCGCCGCCGGCGACGAGCCGGCCCCGCCCGACCGGGCAGCCACGATCGACGGCTGCGGACCGATCCGGTACGACGACGTGGCGGGCCGGGCGCCGTCGTACCTCCGCCCTCCGCTGGCGAGGACCCCCAACGAGCACGCCCTGTGTCGCGGCCGGTGGCTGCCGGCCACCGGCCCGGCCTTCGTCCCCCAGGGCCTGGTCGTGCGCGGCGATCGGGCCTGGGTGAGCGGCTACAACCACCGACGCCCCCAGGCCGGCGGCGACAGCTGCCGGGTGATCGTGGTCGACCTGCGCACCGGCGCCGAGATCGCGCACCGCGCGGGTGTCGCGCGGGACTGGTCGCCCGCCGCCCCGAGCTGCCAGCACGCCGGCGGCCTGGCCCTCGACCCGCACGGGCTGTGGCTGGCCCAGCGCGGGAAGGCGTGGCTGCTCGACCCGGAGACGCTGGAGGTGCGCCGGGGCTGGCGGCTGACCGGCGCGCTGCGCGGCTCCTACCTGGTCACCGACCCGGCCGGCCGGATCGGCTTCGGCGGCTTCCATCCGCGGCGGAGCCGGCCGTTGCGCTGGTTCGAGCCCGCGCTGCTGCTCGAGCCGGGGCGGGTCGAGCTCGCCGCGCGGGAGGCCGTGGACCGCCAGCCCGGACCGCCGGGGGTGCAGGGCGCGGTGTGGGCCGACCTCGGCCCGGGCCCGGCGCGGGTCTGGTTCACCCGCTCGACGACCCGGTGCGGCGAGCTGTGGGGCGGCCGGGACCGGCGGTACGGCTTCCTGCCCGGCGCGGAGGGCATCGCCCACCAGGACGGCCGGGTGTGGGTGGTCAGCGAGGCGACCGCGCCGCGCTACGTCCGCCAGGGCGGCCGGCCCGTGGTGCCCACCCTGGCGCAGTACGACGTCGGCGAGCTGGCCCGGTGGCAGCGCTCGACCTGCGGGGGCGGGGCATGACGAAAGCCCGCCTCCCAGGGGAGACGGGCTGTCGTGGTGCTTCGGGGAACCGCCGCGTCAGCGGGTCTCGCGGTGCGCGGTGTGCTTGCGGCACCGCGGGCAGAACTTCGACAGCTCGATGCGGTCGGGGTCGTTGCGGCGGTTCTTCTTGGTGATGTAGTTGCGCTCCTTGCAGTCCACGCACGCGAGCGTGATCTTGGGGCGAACGTCGCTGCTCTTGCTGGCCACAGGAAGTCCTTCAGTTGCTGGTGGTGGTGCCGGGTACTCGGTAGCGGGAACGGGGATCGAACCCGTGACCTCACGATTATGAGTCGTGCGCTCTAACCGTCTGAGCTATCCCGCCACGTGAGGAGGGCGCCCTCCGCGTCTCCCGCGGGTGGCGCCCCATCTCAGAGCCCCTTTACGGAATCGAACCGTAGACCTTCTCCTTACCATGGAGACGCTCTGCCGACTGAGCTAAAGGGGCAACGACGCAGAACGATACACGCGCCGTCCTGCCGCCAAAAATCGGCGTCGACTTTCTGGGACCGGGCCCGGTCTCAGCCCTGGATCCGGGCGAACGGACGGGCCTGCTCGAGCTCGTAGGCGAGCTCGATGAGCACTCCCTCCTGGCCCGGCGCGGCGCCCAGCATCATCCCCTGCGGCAGTCCCCCGGCGGTGGTCGCGAGGGGCAGCGAGATCGCCGGGGCGCCGGTCACGTTCTGCCAGGGAGTGAAGGCCACCCAGTCGAGCAGCCGGTCGATGATCGTGGCGTAGTCCTGGGTCGGGTCGAGGTGGCCGACCTTGGGCGTGGCGGTGGCGAGGGTGGGCGTCAGCGCGACGTCGTACTTCTCGTAGTAGAGCTCGGCCTGGGCGTTGGCCCGCTTGAGCCGAGTGATCGCGGCGGGCAGGCGGTGCAGGTTGCGGCGCGCGTGCCGGGCCAGGCCGAGGGTGAGGTTGTCGTGCTTCGAGGCGTCCCAGCTGCGGCCGTGGAGCGGGCGGCCGGTGGTGAGCATCACCTGCGCGAGCAGCGCCCAGTAGAGCAGGAAGTCGTCGACGAAGCTCGGCGCGACCGGAGCCTCGGTCTCGGTCACCGAGTGGCCCAGGTCCTCGAGCAGGCTCGCGGTCTGCTCGGTCAGCGCGCGGGTCTCGGCGTCGGCGCTGCGGCCGACCCCGCTGGTGTTGAGCGCGATCCGCAGCCGCCGCTTGATCGGCCGGGTCAGGTCGCCGATGGGCGGCAGGTTCAGGTTGCGGTAGTGGCGCTCGGCCTCCCGGTAGAAGGCCGCCGTGTCGCGCACCGAGCGGGTCACGACGCCGTCGGAGATGATCCGGATCGGCATGTCGCGGAACATCTTGTCCTGGGCCAGCCGGCCCCGGGTGGGCTTGAGGCCGACCAGGCCGTTGACCGCGGCGGGGATCCGGATCGAGCCGCCGCCGTCGTTGGCGTGCGCGATCGGCACCGCGCCGGCGGCCACCAGCGCCGCCGACCCCGAGCTGGAGGCGCCGGCCGAGCGCTCGGTGTCCCACGGGCAGCGCACCGCGCCGAGCCGCGGGTGCTCGGCGGAGGCGCTGAAGCCGTACTCCGAGAGCTGGCTCTTGCCGAGCGGCACCAGGC
Source organism: Nocardioides nitrophenolicus (assembly GCF_016907515.1). Lineage (NCBI taxonomy): Bacteria > Bacillati > Actinomycetota > Actinomycetes > Propionibacteriales > Nocardioidaceae > Nocardioides > Nocardioides nitrophenolicus. Next base: position 3,423,218 of record NZ_JAFBBY010000001.1, on the reverse strand, counting down.
CGGTGGCGAGGTACATGTCGGCGAAGTCGCCATTGCGCTTCGCGGGCCGCGGCGTCCAGGCGTCGGTGCCGGAGCGGGTCGGCATGCCGGCCACGTCGACGTTGTCCTTCACCAGGGTCGGTACGCCGGAGAGGAACCCGGGGCGCGGGTTCCGGGCGTCGCTGCGGGCCCGGTCGACGTCGGCGTACGCCATCGCGTTGAGCTCGCCGTTGACCGCGTCGACCCGGGCGATCGCGGCCTCGGTCGCCTCCGTCGCGGAGACCTTCCCGGCGGCGAGTCGTTCGGCGAGGCCGACCGCGTCGAGGTCGGCGAGGGCGTCGTCGGTGAAGGCGTGCACGCGCATGGAGCGAACCTAGCGTCTCGCTCGGCCACTGACCTCCGACCAGGGTCGGAGATCCCCGTCAGAACAGGACGAGCGCCAGCACCGGCACGAGCAGGCTGATCGCGAGCGCGGACAGGCCCATGCCGAGACCCGCGAAGGCGCCCTCCGTCTCGTCCTCGCGCAGCATCCTGGACGCGCCGATGCCGTGGGAGACCGCGCCGACCGCGAGCCCGCGGGCCCGGCGGTCCCGGATCCGCAGCAGGGTGAGCGTGGCGGGAGCGGTGATCGCGCTGACGATGCCGATCACGATCGCGAACACCGCCGCCAGCGGCGGGATGCCACCGAGGCTCTCGGTCAGCGCGATCGCGACGGGGGTGGTGGCGGCCTTGGTCGAGAGGGTCTTCTGCAGCGCCTCGTCCGCACCGAGGGCCCGCGCGATCAGGACCGCGCTGACGATCGAGGTCGTCGCGCCGACGACGATCGCCACGAGGAGCGGTACGACGAAGCCGCGCAGCCGGTCGGCCTGCCGGTGCAGCGGGATCGCCAGCGCGACCGTCGCCGGCCCGAGCCAGAACGCGATCAGCTCGGTGGCGCTGCGGTAGTCGGCGTAGTCGACGTCGAGCACGGTGATCGCCGTACCGGCCACGGCGATCGCGACCAGCACCGGCTGGGCGAGCGCGTGTCCACCGGTGCGGGCCTGCAGCCAGCGACCGGCCTGGTACCCGGCCAGGGTGACCAGCAGCAGCGCCAGCGGGGAGCGCGCCAGCTCCAGCAGGTCGTCCCTCACCCGGCCTCCCCCGGGGCCGCCAGGTCGCCCAGGTCGTCCAGGTCGTCGCGGGGCTTGCCGAGGAGCCGCTCGAGGCCCACCGCGGTCCAGCCGACCACGGCGAGGCCGAGCAGCCACGAGCCGAGCAGCGCGGCGGCGATCGGCAGCGCGTGGTCACCGAGCAGGCCGAGGTAGGCGACGATCCCCACGCCGGCCGGGATGAAGAAGAGCTGCAGGTGGCGCAGCAGCGCGCTGCCGGCCCGGACGATCGCGCCGTCGTCGCCGTAGCGGCGCACCCGGAGGTAGACGAAGAGCAGCAGCATGCCGACGACCGGGCCGGGCACGGTGACGTCGAGGACCCGGACCACCACCTCGCCGAGCACCTGGAACGCCAGCAGCCAGGTCAGGCCAGCGATCACCGGCGCTCCCGGAGGCGGGCATTGGGCAGGCCCGGTGCGGGGATCGGCGGCAGCGGCTGGTCGGGTACGACGCCGAAGCGGCCCGGCGCGACCTGCCGGCTGTCGGGGACCACCCCGCCGTCGGCGCCGGTGATCTGCTCCTGCCAGGCGGCGCGGTAGGCCACCACCTCCTCGTGGGTGCGGCCCACGAAGTTCCACCACATCACGATCGACTCGCCGAACGGCGGCCCGCCGAGCACCAGCAGCCGCGCGCCCTCGTCGCCGGCGGCCAGCACCAGCTCGTCGCCGCCGGGTGGGACGAACGCCAGGTCGGCGACCTTCGCGGAGACGCCGCCGACCGTCACCGAGCCGAGGTCGACGAGCACGCCCAGCTCGAAGTCCGGGTCGACCGGGACCCGCAGCGTCGTACCGGGGTCGAGGACCAGCTCGGCGCCCAGCAGCGGCGTGAAGGTGGTGACCGGCGAGCTGTCGCCGAGCAGCGAGCCGAGGAAGACGTGCGCCCGCCAGCCCTCGCCGCTCACCTCGGCCGGGGCGTAGTGCTGGAAGCCGGGGTCGGTGTCGCGGTCGGCGTCCGGGAGCGCGACCCAGAGCTGGGCGCCGTGCAGCACCGTGGTCTCCGGCGTGGAGACCTCCGAGTGGCTGATGCCGCGGCCCGCGGTCATCAGGTTGACCTCCTGGGGCCGCACCATCGCGACATTGCCCGCGCTGTCGCGGTGCTCGATCTCGCCGGTGAACAGCCAGCTCACCGTCTGCAGGCCGGTGTGGGGGTGCGGCGCGACCTCCATGCCACCGCTCTCGCTGACCAGGTCCGGGCCGTAGTGGTCCAGGAAGCACCAGGCGCCGATCAGCGAGCGCTGCCGCTGGGGCAGGGTGCGTCGTACCGGCATCGCCCGGGGCCCGCCCAGCGGGACCTCGCGCGGCTCCATCAGCTCGACGCCGGCGGCCTGCCGACCCTCGCACACGACTTCGTCGGGACGCGCCTCCGGGTTGCTCATGTGCTCATCCTTCCCCGCCCGTCAACCGCGCCGTGGGGCCGGGTTCATCCACTGCGGGGATGGTGTGCCCGTGCGGATCGCCCAGCTGGCCAACTTCGTCGGCGCGACCTCGGGAGGCATGCGGACTGCGATCGAGCAGCTCGGCCAGGGGTACGTCGCCGCCGGGGCCGAGCGCCTCCTCGTCATCCCCGGACCGGTCGACGCCGTCCGCTCGACGCCGTTGGGAGACGTGGTGCAGGTGCGGGCGCCGCGGGTCGGCGGCGGCTACCGGCTGATCGTCGAGCCGTGGCGGGTCACCGACGTACTGGACCGCTTCGCGCCGACGAGCGTGGAGTGGAGCGACAAGCTCACCCTGCTGCCGGTGGCATGGTGGGCGCGGCGCAACGGGGTGCGCTCGGTGCTGCTCTCGCACGAGCGGATGGGCGACATGTTCGCGATGCGCACCGGGCTGGAGACCACCTCGAAGGTCTCGATCGGGCTGCTCAACCGGCTGGTCGTGCGCAGCTTCGACGAGGTCGTGGTGACGTCGGCGTACGCCGAGGGCGAGTTCCGGGCGATCGCCGACGCCGCCGGCTGCCCGGTGTCGCGAGTCCCGCTCGGGGTGGACCTCGCGACCTTCCGGCCGGCGTCCGGAAGTGGCGGTCGGGGGCGGGCCGGCCGCGAGCTGCGGCTGGTCCACGCCGGCCGCCTCTCCCGGGAGAAGTCGCCCCACCTCGCGGTCGCGACCGCCGTCGAGCTGCACCGCCGCGGGATCCCGCTGCGTCTCGACGTGTACGGCGAGGGGCCCCACCGCGCCGAGCTGGAGGCCGTCGCCGGGGACGCCCCCGTCGTCTTCCACGGATACGTCGACGGCCGGGCCGCCCTGCGCGACCGGCTCGCCGCCGCCGACGTGTCCCTGTCGGTCTGCCCCGGTGAGACCTTCGGCCTGGCCGTCCTCGAGGCCCTGGCCTGCGGCACCCCCGTCGTCACCGCCGACCGAGGCGGCGCCCGGGAGCTGGTCGACGCCACCTGCGGCGCCTGGGCCGCCCCCTCCCCCGGCGCCCTCGCCGACGCCGTGCTCCGGCTGCTCGCGCTGCCCGAGGCGCGTCGGCGTACGGCCGCGCGGTGGCGGGCCGAGCAGTACGGCTGGGACCGCACCGTCGCCCGGATGCTGGCCCTCCACGCCGGCGACCGGGTCGGCGCGCTCAGCGCCTGACGGCCTGGTGGCCGGTGGGCGGGTCCGTTCGGGCGCTGTAACACGCAGTTCGCTGCTGTTCCGGACCCGGGACGTCGCGAAACGGTGTCTGTACGGGTCGGGGACATACGACCGAGGTCGGGTACGCCGGCGGACAACGTGTTACAGCGCCTCCCGACCAGCCCACCCCACCACGAGCCCCTGGTCACCCTCGGAGCGCGCGACGTGGATTCCGGCCAGCCCCTCCACCCGCGCGCTGCGACAGCTACCCGGGCGTCGTCGAACCGGTTCTCGTGCCGTAGCCCCTGGTTGCAAGCGGCGGGGCGAGGGGGGCGACGATCCGGGCCAGCCGCTCCCGGGCGGGCGGGGTGAGCAGCAGCACCGGCATGAGCAGGGCGACCGTCATGCAGCCGATCACGATCGCGTAGTAGGCGCCGTGCAGCGAGGAGTCGAGCGGCGCGACCAGGCCGAGCAGGACGGACACCGCGACGAAGGCGCCGGTGGCGTGGCGTGGCAGGCGCTGGGCGGCGAGGAACGGCGGGAGCATCAGGAAGTACCACAGGTGCACCACCGGCGAGAGCAGCACGAAGGCGGCGCCGACGGTGGCGACGGCCGCGATCGCCGTACGCCGGGAGCCCGTCTCCCAGCGCAGCGCGACCCATCCGCCGACGAGGAGCGAGGCGAGCAGGCCCAGGCCGCGGACCAGGTCGCGGAAGAGCGCGGGCTCGGTGCCGAGGCCGAGGTGGAGGGCCAACCAGTCGAGGACGCCTCCGACCAGGGTGGTGGCCGAGAGCGGGGTGTTGACCTCGCCGGGGACGGTGAGTGCGCGCAGCCAGCCGTTGCCGATCCCGGTGAGGACGCCGACCCCGACCAGGGTGCCGACCGACACCGCGCCGGCGGCGCCCAGCCGGCGCAGCCGCGCGCCCAGGCCCGCCGCGGCGGGCAGGGAGACCAGCACGATCCCCACCGCCACCAGGCCGCCGGGCACCTTGACGCCGGCGGCCAGGCCGGCGACGGCGGCGCCCCACACCCAGCCGCGGTCGACGGCCACCACGAGCGCGGCGGCCATCAGCCCGACCATGAGCAGGTCGTTGTGCAGCCCGGCGACGCCGTTGGCCATCATCAGCGGCGAGACGATCACCAGCGCGGTGGCGACCGCCGGGTTCGCGCCTCCCCAGGCCGCGAGCCGCGGCACCGCCCACGCCAGCAGCACCAGCCCGACCAGCGCGAAGCCGCGATGGGCGATCACCAGGATCCACGGGTTGCCGGTGATGTGCGCGACGAGCGCCCCGAGGAACACCGGCACCGGTCCGTACGGCGTCGCGGTGTCCCACCACAGCGGGTCCACGGCCTGCACGATGGGCGGTCCGGTGATCCAGCCCGGCAGCGGCAGGAAGGTGTCGGGGGCCAGCGCACCCGGCCCCACGACGTACGGCGAGAGGCCCACCTCGGCGAGCTTGCCCTGGGCGGCGTAGGACCAGCCGTCGCGGGAGAACAGCGGCGGGGCCAGCAGCAGCGGCGCGGTCCACACGGTCGCGGCGAAGCGCGCCAGCGCCACGCCCTCGACCGGGTCCTCGGTCTCCCGGTCGCCGACGGCGACCGTGCGGCACAGCCGCAGCCAGGCGTTCGCCAACAGCCCGAGGCCGACCAGGACCACCACCAGACCGGTCATCCGGCCGACCTCGTGGGCCCGCAGCGCGCCCAGGGCGCCCAGGCGCAGCACCGGCGTCGAGGCCGGCAGGGTGGCGGTGACGAGTCCCCCGAGCAGCACCAGCAGGCTGCCGAGCGTTCCGCGAGCGATCACGGTCGGAAGGTAGGGGGATCCGGCGTCAGCGGGTTGAACGGGCGGGCAACGGGGCAAGAACGCTCGCAATGCCGTCTCGGAGGCGCATTTCGGCACTACATTGCTGCCACCCCCGGGTGCGCACGCGCACCCCATCACTCGAGGAGCTCTCATGTCCTACAACCAGCCGCCCCCGCCGCCTCCCCCGGGCGGTACGCCGCCGCCCCCGCCGGGTGGGTACAGCGGTCCGCCGCAGCCCGGGTTCGGCGGTGCGCCGACCGGCGTGCCCCGTCCGGCCGAGCTGCTCAACCGCTTCCTCGCCCGCCTGATCGACCACGTCCTGCTGGGGGTCGTGTTCGGCATCCTGTGGGGCGTGCTGTCGGCGATCTTCCTCACCGGCTTCACCTACTCGGTGGGCGAGTGGTTCCTGTTCTACCTGTTCCTGTCGGTCATCTCGGTGGCCGTCAACCTGGCGTACTTCGGGCTGATGGAGTCCAACCGCGGCCAGACCGTCGGCAAGATGCTGCTGAAGCTGCGTACCTACGGCCCCGACGGTGTGTCGAACCCGACGCTGGAGCAGGCGCTCAAGCGCAACGGCTACCTCGCGCTCAACATCATCAGCGTGATCCCGATCCTCGGCGCGTTCGTGGCCGGTCTGGCCGAGCTCGCGGCGGTGATCTACATCGCGGTCACCCTCAACAGCGACGTGCCGAACCACCAGGGCTGGCACGACAAGTTCGCCGGCGGCACCCGGGTCATGCAGATCGGCTGACCCGTTCGTCGCACCGGGGGAGAACAGGTTCTAGGGTTTCGCCCATGGGCCTGTTCACCCCCGTCGCGATCAAGCTCGGCTCCCAGCCGTGGATGCCGAAGCTGCTCCCCCAGATCACCTGGACCGACACCCACCTGCAGCAGGTGACCCGCGGCCGGGTCAGCATCCTCGACGTCGCGGGGCTGCCGAACCTGATGCTCACCGTGGTGGGCCGCAAGAGCGGCGTCCCCCGATCGACGCCACTGCTCTGCGTGCCGTGGCAGGGCGGCTGGCTGATCGCGGGCTCCCATTTCGGCGGCCCGAAGGCGCCGGTGTGGACCCACAACCTGCGCGCCGCGGAGACCGCCGAGGTCCGCTACCGGGGCCGGGCCCACACCTGCGCCTGGCGCGAGCTGACCGGCGCGGAGAAGGAGCGGGCCTGGGCGCACATGGTCACGGTGTGGCCGAACTACGACAAGTACGTCGAGTGGACCGACCGGGTCATCCCAGTATTCCTGCTGACTCCGCAGTAAGGGCAGGCTTGCTTTAGCCTTCCGTTCATGGTGGAAGGCACAGCGAGCGCACAGGTCGTCGCGCGCCTCGCCGACGGCCTGGCCCGCCACGGCGAGCGACCCGCCCTGCGCACCACCACCGAGACGCTCACGTACGCCGCCCTCGACCAGCGGGTCGCGATCGCGCGAGCCGAGCTCGCGGCGCTGGGCGCCGACCAGCTGGTCCGGCTCCGGCCGGACCCGAGCGTCGGGTTCGTGGTGTCCTGGCTGGCGGCGCTGAGCGGCGGGCACGCCACGCTGCTCACCCACGACGACGGCCTGGCCCGGGCCTACCACGCGTCGGTCGAGCGGGCCGGCGACCACTGGCGGACCACCGGCACGCCCGCGCCCGCGCTCCACCCCGACCTGCGCCTGCTGCTCAGCACCTCCGGCTCGACCGGCTCGCCCAAGCTGGTGCGGCTCTCGGCCGCCAACCTCGACAGCAACGCGAGCGCCATCGCGTCGTACCTCGGTATCACCGGCGACGACGTCGCGCTCACGACGCTCCCCCTCGACTACTGCTACGGCCTCTCCGTGCTCCACAGCCACCTCGTGGCCGGCGCGAGCGTGGTCCTCGACGACCGCTCGGTGACGGACCCGGCGCTGTGGGAGCGGGCCCGGGCCGAGGGGGTCACCTCGTTCGCGGGGGTGCCCTACACCTTCGACCTGCTCGGCGCCGCCGGCTGGCCGCGGCTGCCGAGCCTGCGCCAGGTCACCCAGGCCGGCGGCCGGCTGGCCCCGGACCGGGTCCGGGCGCTGGCGGAGCAGGGCGCGCGCGAGGGCTGGGACCTGGTGGTGATGTACGGCCAGACCGAGGCCACCGCGCGGATGGCGTACCTGCCGCCCGAGCTGGCCGCCACCCACCCCGGCACCGTCGGGGTCGCGATCCCGGGCGGCGAGCTCCGGATCGACCCGGTCCCGGACGCCGGGCCCGGAGTGGGCGAGCTGGTCTTCCGCGGCCCCAACGTGATGCTGGGGTACGCCGAGTCGCCGGCCGACCTAGCCAGCGCCGCCGGTCCCGACGAGCTGCGCACCGGCGACCTGGCCCGGTTCACGCCGGAGGGACTGGTCGAGATCGTCGGGCGCCGCTCCCGCTTCGCCAAGCTCTTCGGGCAGCGGATCGACCTGGACCGGGTGCAGACCCTGCTCGGCCTCGGCGGGCACGACACCGGGTGCGCGGAGTCCGCCGACGGCACCCGCCTCGTGGTCGCCGTCCCCGGCTGCCCGGACGCCGCGACGCTCGCCGAGGTGACCGCGGCGGCCACCGCCGCGACGGGGCTCCCGGCCCATGCCGTGCTCGCCGCACCGGTGCCGGCGCTGCCCCGCCTGCCCAACGGCAAGCTCGACCAGCAGGCGGTCGGCCGGCTCGGGCTGGCCCCGCCCCCTCCGGTCACCGCCGACCCCGTCGCCTCGCTCACCCGGCTCTACGCACGGATCCTCGGTCGGCCCGACGTCGGCCTGGACCAGTCCTTCGTCGGCCTCGGCGGAGACTCCCTCTCGTACGTCGAGCTCTCGCTGCGCCTCGAGAGCCGGCTCGGCCGGCTGCCCGCCGACTGGCCGAACCGCACCGTCGCCGAGCTGGCCGCCCACCTCGACCCGGCCGATCCGGCGCCCCGGCGCCGCCCCCGCTGGGCGCGGGTCGACACCACGATCGCGCTGCGGGCGCTGGCGATCGTGCTGGTCGTCGGCTCCCACACCGACCTGTGGGTGGTGCTCGGCGGCGCGCACGTGCTGCTCGCGGTCGCGGGCGTCAACTTCGCCCGCTTCCACCTCGCCGACGAGGGGCCCCGCCAGCGGGTACGCCGCGTGGCCCGGGCGGCGGCCCGGGTCGCCGTGCCGTCGGTCCTGTGGATCGGCGCGGTCGCCCTGCTCACCGGGGAGCCCGGGTGGCGCAGCGTGCTGCTGCTCAACGACCTCCTCGGCTCCCGCGACTGGTCCGAGCCCGACTGGTACTACTGGTTCGTCGAGGTCGTGCTCCTCCTCGCCGTCGGCGCCGGCCTGCTCACCGCGCTGCCGCGGGTGATGGCCTTCGAGCGACGACACCGCTTCCCGCTGGCGCTCGGCCTGGCCACGCTCGCGCTCGCGCCGCGCTACGCCGCCCAGGTGACGTCGTACGACGGCGACGTCATCCACTCCACCCTGTTCGTCGGCTGGCTGTTCCTCGGCGGCTGGGCGGCCGCCGTCGCCGGCGGGCCGCGGGACCGGGTGCTGGCGACGGCGGTGCTGGTCGCCGGCTGCTGGGGGTTCACCGACAGCAGCCCACGCAACCTGGTGATCATCGCCGGCGTACTCGTGCTGGTGTGGGTGCGGACCGTGCCGTGGCCGCGGGTGCTCGTGGGCCCCACCGGCGTGATCGCGAGCGCCTCGCTCTACGTCTACCTGACCCACTGGCAGGTCTACCCGTGGTTCGAGACCCGCTGGCCGCTGGGCGGGCTGCTCGCCTCGCTGGCGGTCGGCGTCCTGGCCTGGCAGGTCGTCAACCACGTGTCGGCCCGGGTGCCGTCCCGGCGCCCGACCCGTCTCACTACGCTCCCGTCCAACCGAGTCGATGAGGAACCCCGATGAACAACCGCCTGGTCCGCACCGGCCTGCGCCCCCTCCTGGGCGTCGCGGCGCTCACCCTGGTCGCCCCGCTCCTGGCCGCCTGCGGCAGCGACGAGCCCACCCTGGTGATCTACAACGCCCAGCACGAGCCGCTGCTCAAGGAGCTCGCGCCGGAGTTCACCAAGGAGACCGGGATCGAGGTCGAGCTGCGCAACGGCAAGGACCTCGAGATGTCCAACCAGATCATCGCCGAGGGCAAGGCCTCGCCCGCCGACGTCTTCCTCACCGAGAACTCCCCCGCCATGTCGCAGGTCGAGGCGGCCGGGCTGTTCGACGAGCTGCCGAACGACATCCTCGACGTGATCCCCGAGCAGTACCGCCCGCACAGCGGGCTGTGGACGGGCTTCGTGGCCCGCTCGACGGTCCTCGTCTACAACACCGACCAGGTCCAGGAGTCGCAGCTGCCCGCCTCGCTGCTCGACCTGGCGAAGCCCGAGTGGCAGGGCCGGATCTCGTTCTCCCCCACCGGCGCCGACTTCCAGGCGATCGTCGCCGCCGTCCTCGAGCTCGAGGGCGAGGAGGCCACCAAGGCGTGGCTCGAGGGGATCAAGGCCAACGGCAAGGTCTACGACGGCAACAACCTGGTGCTGGAGGCGGTGAACTCCGGTGAGGTCGAGGTCGGCATCGTCTACCACTACTACTGGGAGCGCGACCGCAAGGAGAACGGCGACGTCAGCGACCACTCGGCCCAGCACTACTTCACCGGCGGCGACCCGGGCGCCTTCGTCAGCGTCTCCGGCGCGGGCGTGCTGAAGTCGAGCGACATGAAGTCCGAGGCCCGCGAGTTCGTGAAGTTCCTCGTCGACCGCAAGGGCCAGCAGATCCTCGCCGACAGCTACGCGCTGGAGTACCCGCTCAACCCGGAGGTGCAGCTCGAGGGCGTCACCCAGCAGTTCAGCCAGCTCCAGCCGCCGCAGGTCAACGTGTCCGACCTGGACGCGAAGAAGGTCGTCGACCTCCTCGAGGAGGTCGGCTTCCTCTGAGCCGCTCCACGTCGACCCGCTCGACCCCCGCGCTCCTCCTCGTCGGGCTGGCGATCGCCGCTCTGGCGCTGGTGCCGCTCGGCTACGTCCTGTGGACCACCGCCGAACTCGGCCGCGCCGAGGCCGTCGACTTCCTGTGGCGACCCCGGATCGGCGAGCTGCTGTGGAACACCACCCGGCTGCTGGTCGCGGGAGTGGTGACGAGCGTCGTGGTCGGCGTCGCCGGCGCCTGGGTGGTCGAGCGGACCGACGTGCCGGGACGGGGGTGGTGGCACGGCCTGCTCTGCGCGCCGCTCGCCGTCCCCGCGTTCGTCAACGGCTTCGGCTGGGTGTCCACCACCCACGCCGTGCAGTCCTTCCCGGGCGCGGTGATGGTCGTGACCCTGTCCTACTACCCGCTCGTCTACCTGCCGACGGTCGCCGCGCTGCGCCGGCTCGACCCGGCCGTCGAGGAGGTCGCGACCGCGCTCGGCAAGGGGCCCTGGCAGGTCTTCCTCCGGGTCACCCTGCCCGCGATCAGCCCTGCCGTGCTGGGCGGCGCGCTGCTCGTCGGGCTGCACCTGCTGGCGGAGTACGGCGCGCTGCAGCTGCTCAACTACCCGACCCTGACGACCGCGATCCTGCAGCAGTACGCCACCGTCTTCAACGGACCGTCGGCGACCCTGCTCGCGCTGGTGCTGGTCACCTTCTGCCTGCTCCTGCTGGGCCTGGAGCTGCTGCTGCGCGGACGCCGGCCCCGGTCCCGGGTCGGCGCGGGCACCAGCCGGCAGGTCACCCGGGTGCGACTCGGGCGGCGCCGGCCGCTGGTGCTCGCGGGGCTCGCCGGGCTCGCGATCTGGGCGCTCGGCGTACCTCTGGGCGCGCTGGTGCGCTGGCTGGTCCGCGGCACCTCCACGGGCATCGAGGGCGGCGAGCTGGTCAGCGCGCTCGGCAACACGCTGCTCCTCGCCGTGCTCGCCGGCGCGGTCACCACCGCCGCCGCGGTCCCGGTCGTCTGGCTGGCCGTGCGGCACCGCGGCTGGGTCACCACCGCCATCGAGCGCAGCGTCTACACCGCCAGCGCCATGCCCGGCATCGTGATCGCGCTCGCCCTGGTCACCGTGTCCATCCGCGTGGTCCCCGACCTCTACCAGACCCTGGCGCTGCTGCTGGTCGGCTACCTCATCCTGTTCCTGCCACGGGCAGTGGTCAGCGTGCGCGGCACCTTCGAGCTGGTGCCGCCCGGCCTCGAGGAGGTGGCCCGCAGCCTGGGCTGCTCGGGACCCGAGGTCGCCCGCCGGGTGACCCTGCCGCTCGTCGTACCGGGACTGTCGGCGGGCGCCGCGCTCGTCGCCCTCGCCGTCTCGACCGAGCTCACCGCGACCCTGCTGCTGGCGCCGCTCGGCACCGAGACGCTCGCCACCCGGTTCTGGTCCGACGCGTCCTCGATCGCGTACGGGGCCGCCGCGCCGTACGCGCTGGCCCTGATCGTCCTGTCCGTCCCGTCCACCTGGCTGCTGGCCCGGCTGAGCATCAGGAGCCGCTGATGACCGCACTCGAGATCCGCGGCCTGAGTGCCGGATACGGCCGCACCCCCGTGCTCCAGGGCCTCGACCTCGCCGTCACCACGGGCGTCACCGCGATCCTCGGCTCCTCGGGCTGCGGCAAGACCACCCTGCTGCGCGCCGTCGCCGGCTTCGTCGAGCCCAGCGCCGGCACGATCTCGGTCGCCGGTCGCCCGGTCGTGGGCGGCCCGCGGACGGTCCCGGCGCGCGAGCGCGGCATCGGGTACGTCCCCCAGGAGGGCGCGCTCTTCCCCCACCTGACCGTCGCCCGCAATGTCGCCTTCGGCCTGCCGCGCGCCCAGCGCCGCGCCGGCACCGCCCGGGCCGTGGTCAGCGAGGCACTCGGCCTGGTCGAGCTCGACCCCGCCCTCGCCGAGCGGTACCCCCACGAGCTCTCCGGCGGCCAGCAGCAGCGGGTCGCGCTCGCCCGAGCGCTCGCTCCCCGCCCCGCCCTCGTCCTGCTCGACGAGCCGTTCTCCTCCCTCGACGCCTCCCTGCGCGAGGAGACCGGCCGCGCCGTCGTCCGGGCGCTGCGGGCGGCCGACGCCGCCGCCGTCCTCGTGACGCACGACCAGGGCGAGGCGCTCTCCCTGGCCGACCAGGTCGCCGTGATGGTCTCCGGCCAGTTCCTCCAGGTCGCCGCCCCCGCCGACGTCTACCTGACCCCCGCCGACCCCCGCGTCGCCGCCTTCATCGGCCACGCCTCCCTGCTGCCCGGCGAGGTGCTGCCCGGCGGCCGTGCTCACTGTGCGCTCGGCGAGGTCGCGGTCCGCACCGACGGGACCCCGCCCCCGCCTGGGGCGGCCCGACTCGCCGTACGGTCCGAGCAGGTGCAGGTCCGCCCCGCCGGCTCCGCCGACGGCGTACCTGGTGAGGTCGTCGACGTCAGCTTCTTCGGCCACGACGCCACCATCCGGGTCCGGCTGGCCTCCGGCGAGCAGGTCACCGCCCGCACCCCCAGCGACTCGGTCCCGGCGGCCGGGGACCAGGTGCGGGTCACCGTCGTCGGCGAGGTCACCGCCTTCGCGGGCTGACCTGCCGCCGCTGTAACACGCTGTCCGCCCGTCTGGTCGGCGGTTCTCCGCACGAAACGCCGCCACAGCGGCTCCGAACTGCGGAGAACCGCCAGGTAGTCGGGTGGACAGCGTGTTACAGCACCGCCCGGTGGCCACGCCCGGGCCCGCACCGCTACCCCACGAACCACCCCGACGGCGCCAGCTGCTCGTTCATCCGCGGCACATACTGCTCGAAGTACACCCGCGCGATCAGCTCCCGCCGCGAGCGCACGCCCGCCTTCTCGAACACCGCCTTGAGGTGGTCCTGCACCGTGTACGCCGACAGGTGCAGGCTCCCGGCGATGGCCTTGGTGTCGGCCCCCTGGAGCACCAGCTGGGTGACGTCGCGCTCCCGCGGGGTGAGGCCGAAGGCGGCGACGACCAGGGAGACGATCTCGGGTGGCCGGGCCTCCTCGATGGTGATCACGACCTGACCGGCGGCGTCGCCGAGCCCGCTGAGGGGGCCGGCCTGGAGGATCAGCCAGCGGCCGGTGGTGGCGCGGATCCGGCAGCGGGGCAGGTCGGTGGACTCGCCGCGGGCGAAGCGGCGGGCGGCGCCGACCAGGCTGGAGACGACGGCGGGCGAGATGCCGCGGGGGCCGAGCTCGGCGAGCCGGCGCTCGGCGGCTCCGGTGGTCTGGGTGACCCGGTCGTCGCCGCCGACGATGATGACGGCGGGACCGAGGTCGAGCGGCGAGTCGGAGTCGGAGTCGGCGAGGGTGGCCAGCAGTCCCAGCCGTACGCCGCGGGCGAAGGCGGGGGCGAGCGAGGCCAGGAAGTCGACCTCGGCCTCGTCGAAGGGCCGGTCGTCGGGCCCGCGCATGAGGCCGAGCCCGCCCCAGACGTGTCGGCCGTCGCGGAACATCAGCCGCACCTCGTCGTGGTAGCCGAAGTGGTGCTGGTGGTACTCCCGGATCCGCAGCGAGCTGGTGATGTCGCCGCCCGTGCTGAGGTGGACGCCGGCCGCGGGCCGCTCCGCGCGGGCGAGCACGGCGAACGACGTGGGCTCGGGGCTGCCGTACTCCAGCAGCCCGAACTGGTCGTCGTGCATGTCGTCCTGGAGGCCGAGGTCGCCGAACTTGCGGTCGCTGGTGAGCAGCAGCGTCTGGGGATCGTGGGTGCCGACGCACGCGCTGACCCACGGGACCGCGCGGCGTACCGACTCGATGGCCTCGGCGAAGAAGGACTCGAGGTCGAGGCCGGCCTGGGCGACGACGCCGACGTCCTGGCGGACCCGTTCGCGCAGCAGGGTGCTGGCCATCAGGCGAACCACCCGGACGGGGCCAGCTCGCCGCCCATGCGGGGCACGTACTGGTCGAAGTAGACCCGCGCGATCAGCTCGCGCCGCGAGCGCACCCCGGCCTTGTCGAAGACCGACTTGAGGTGGTCCTGGACGGTGTACGCCGAGAGATGCAGGGTGCGCCCGATCTCCTTGGTGTCGATGCCCTGGAGCACCAGCTGCGTGACGTCGCGCTCGCGCTGGGTCAGCCCGAAGGCGGCGACGACGAGGGCCACGATCTCGGGCGGCCGGGCCTCCTCGATGGTGATCACGACGTCGCCGTCGCGGTCGCGGAAGCTGCTCAGCGGACCGGCCTGCAGCACCAGCCACATGCCGCCGGCGGTGCGCAGCCGGCAGCGCGGTGGGGCGGTGACCTCGCCGCGGGCGAAGCGGCGGGCGGAGCCGATCAGCGCGGCGACCGGCGACACCGGGTCGGGGTGGGTGGGGCTGTCGACCAGCTCGCCGAGCCACTGCTCGGCGGTCGGCGTCATCTGGGTGACCCGGTCGTCGGGACCGACGATGATCACCGCGGGGCCGGGCCCGGGCGTGGGCGCGACGACGTCGGCCATCCGGGTCAGCACGCCGGCCCGCACCCCGCGGGCGAACAGTCCGGTGAGGGAGGCGAGGAAGTCGATCTCGTCGGCGTCGAACGGGCGGTCGTCGGACCCGCGGAAGAGCGCGGCCGCGCCCCACAGCTCGCGGCCGTCGCGGAAGGCCACCCGGGCCTCGTCGCCGATGCCGAAGCGCGGCACCATGAACCGCTCCATCCGGGGCGAGCGCTCGACCTGGCCGCCGTGGACCAGGTGGACGCCGGCGGCGTCGGTGTGGGTGCGGGCCAGCTCGGTGAAGGCGGTGGCCTCGACCTCGCCGTACTCGATGAGCGCGAACTCGTGGTCGTGCTCGCTCTCCCCGGCGAGGGCGCCGTACTTGCGGCCGCTGGTGAGCAGGTGGGTCCCCGGGTCGTGCGTCGCCACGCAGGCGCTCTCCCACGGGACCGCCCGGCGCAGCGAGTCCATCGCCTCGGCGAGGAAGGTCTCCAGGTCCAGGCCGGCGCGCGCGACCACGTCGACGTCCTGGCGCACGCGCTCGGCGGTCAGTCCTCGGGCCATGTCAGCAGTGTGACCGATCCGCCCGGGGGTGCGTATCCCACTTTTCTGGGGAAGTCCGGGTCCCAGCGCCGGCGGGGCTGGAGAGTACGCGGATCGGGGATGGTGGCGGCCGCCGCGCCGACCAGAGGCTGGGCGCCATGACCACCACTCCTGACCTCACTCCCCTGACCCGGCTCGGCTCCGGGTGCGAGATCCACCTCCCGGGCGATCCCGGGTACGACGCGGCCCGTACGCCGTGGAACCTGGCCGTCGACCTGCGACCCGCCGCCGTGGCCGTGCCGCGCACGCCGGCCGAGGTCCAGGCCGTCGTCCGGGCGGCCGCCCAGGCCGGCCTCCGGGTCGCGCCGCAGAGCACCGGTCACGGCGCCGCGGCGCTCGCCGAGGGCGCGCTCGACGACGTCGTCCTGCTGCGCCTGCACGCCCTGACCGGCGTCACCGTCGACCCGGCCGCCCGCACCGCGCGGGTGCTCGGCGGCACGCTGTGGGAGGACGTCGTCGCCGCCGCGGCGCCGCACGGACTCACCGCGCCCCACGGCTCCGCGCCCGACGTCGGCGTGGCCGGCTTCCTGCTGAGCGGCGGGCTGTCCTTCTACGGACGCCGCCACGGCCTGTCGGTGAACACGCTCCGCGCGGTCGAGATCGTCACCGCCGACGGCACCCTGCGCCGCGCGAGCGCCACCGAGGAGCCGGACCTGTTCTGGGCGGTGCGCGGCGGCGGCGGCAACCTCGGCGTCGTGGTCGCCCTCGAGCTCGACCTGCTGCCGTACGCCGACGTCTACGCCGGCATGCTGCTCTGGGACCGCGAGCGAGCCCCCGAGGTGGTCCGCGCCTGGGTCGAGTGGAGCCGCACCGCACCCGACTCCGCCACCACCTCGCTGCGGGTGATGAGCTTCCCGCCGCTGCCCGAGCTGCCGCCGTTCCTGTCCGGGCGCGATCTCGTCGTCGTCGACGGCGCGGTCCTCGAGTCCGACGCCGACGCCGACGCGCTGCTCGCACCGCTGCGGGCGCTGCGACCCGAGCTGGACACCTTCGGCCGGATGCCGACCACGGCGCTGCTGCAGGTGCACATGGACCCGCCCGGGCCGTCGCCGGCGGTCGGCGAGCACAGCGTGCTCGGCGCGCTGGACGAGTCCGGGATCGAGGTCTTCCTCGAGCAGGTCGGTCCCGGCACCCGGAGCGGGCTGCTGTTCGCGGAGCTGCGGCACCTGGGTGGCGCGTTCGGCGTACCGGCTGCCGGCGGTGGGGCGCTCGCCCACGTCCCGGGCGAGTACGCGCTGCTCTGTCTCGCCATGGCGCCGACGCCCCAGGCCGCCGTCGCCGGCCGTGCGGCCGCCTTCTCGGTCGTGCGCGCGCTCGGCGCGTGGTCGCGGACCGGCCTGGTCCCGACCTTCGCGGAGTCGAAGGTGGACACCAGCCGCTTCTACGACGGCGAGGACTGGGTGCGGCTGTGCCGGGTCCGCGACGCGGTCGACCCCGAGCGGCGCTTCGTCGCCAACCACGGGATCTGAGCCGGGCCCGGGTCCCAATCCGGCCGATCCGGCCCCGGATCACCGACGGCTCCCCACAATGGAGGCATGACGGCGCACCTGGGGGGCCGTCGGGACCGCGACCCCTCGGGGTCGCCAGCCCGGCGGTGGATCCGCCGCGATGGGCGCCGGGCGACGCGCTCGTCGTGGTGGTGGATCGCCGCGGTCGCGGGACTGCTGCTCTATCCCTACCTGGTGGTCGGGATGATCGGCGATCCCCGTGGCGACCGGGTGGTCCTCGCCGGGCACGCCGTGATGCTGCTCTCCGACCTGCTGCTGCTGGGCGCCAGCGTCGCCCTCGCCGTGGACGCCCGGCTCATGTACGACGGCCTGCGCGGCGCGATGGCGGTCGCCGCGGCCACGGTCGCCGTCCAGGACGCGCCGCTGGTCGTGCTCGGCATGATCGACCGCTCGATGAGCCCGCTGTCCTTCCGGCTCACGAACGGCCACCTGGTCACCGTCCTCGTCGTGCTGGTCGTGATCCATCGCGGCCGGCGCGCCGCCGTACCGGGCAAGCACCTGATCGTGACGGGCATCGCGCTCGGGCTGGGCGCCGCGTCGCTCACCCTCGGACTGCACCGGCTGGTCAAGCGCTTCGAGTCGGACGCGGGAGTGCTGCGGGTCGGCGACCCGGTCGATGTCGTCCTGATGGTGCTGATCGGCCTGGTCCTGGCGGCCGTCGGCCTGCAGCTGGCGCTGTCGCCGTTGCCGGCGTGGGCCTCGACCCGGATCGGTGTCGGGATGCTCGCGATCTTCGCCGCCCGGCTCTACTCGACCCTCGTCGGCGCGATGACCCCGCCGCCGGTGGCCGTGGTCGGCGTCGCCCTGTTCAGCGCGCTGACCGCGACCACCGCGGCCTCGCTGCTCCGGACCGCGCTCGAGCACCTCGACGCCCGGGTGGCCCGGTACGCCCACCTGGCCGCCGAGGCGGAGGCCGAGGTGAAGCAGGACCGGGAGGTCGCCCACGAGGTCCGCTCCGCCGCCGCCGGCCTGGCCGCCGGCGCCCGGCTGCTGGCCAGCGGCCAGATCCCGGCCGGCCCGCGCCGCGACGCGTTGGAGCGGATGGTCGACATCGAGGCGGCCCGGCTGCGCCGTACGGTCAAGGCGCAGCCCGGCCCGCTCACCACCGTCTCCGTCGACGCCGTGGTGTCGCCGTTCGTGGTGGCGCAGGCGGCGCTCGGGCACCAGGTCGCCTGGACGCCCGGCGGCCACCGGGTCCGGGCCCGCCAGGACGACCTCGCCGAGGCACTCGGCACCCTGATCACCAACGCCGCCGACCACGCCGGCGGCCAGGGCACCACGATCAGTTCGCGCCGGGTCGGCGAGCACATCGAGATCCTGGTCTCCGACGACGGGCCGGGCCTGGACCCGGCGGTGCGCGATCGGCTGTTCTCTTGGGGCAGCCACGGCACGGCGTCCGGTGGGCAGGGCATCGGGCTGCACCGGGCCCGGCGCATCCTGCTGGAGCAGGGCGGCACGCTCGAGCTGGGCGAGCGGGAGGGCCCGGGCACGACCTTCGTGATCCGGCTGCCGCGGGCCAGGCTCCCCGAGGAGGACTAGCGCGGGGCGTCGTCCACAGCATTGAGAGAGCTCACTGCCGGGCCCGCGGGAACACCTCCAGCGACCGGCGGTACAGCGCGACGGCAGCGAGCTGGGAGTCCACCCCGAGCTTGCGACGCAGCGACTTCACCTGGCTGCGCACCGTCGCCTCGGCCACCCCGGACGCCTCGGCGATGCGGCGTACCGAGAGTCCGTCGTACAACGCGCCGAGGACCTCGTACTCGCGGTGGGTGAGCAGCTCCATCCGTCGCACCAGGTCGCGCTGCTCCTCGGCCACGCTCTCCCACTCGCGCAGCGCCCGCTCGCGGAGCACGCCCGGCGTGGGCGAGCCGCCGGCTAGGGTCTCCCGGACCGCGTTGGCGAGGCCGACGGTGGTCGTGGTGGTGGGCAGTACGCCGGTGGCGCCGGCCCCGAGCACGGTGCCCCAGCGCGGACCGAACTCGCTGTCGGTGAGGACCAGCCAGCGGATCGGGCCGCGGCTGACGAGGAGCTCGACGTCGTGGAGCAGGTCCGGGGTGCGCAGGTCGCAGAGGATCACGCCGACCGAGGCTCCGCTGCGGGCCAGGCCCTGCCGGAAGGACAGCCGTCCGCCGCGCTCGGGCCACTCGAACAGCACCGGGACCAGGCCCCGGCCGCGCAGCGCGGCGGCGATCGCCTGGCCGACGAGCCGACGCTCGGCGACCAGCGCGATCCGGCGGACCGGCTCCTCAACGGACATCGAGGACGACACGGTCGATCGTTCCGTGGAACTGGTCGGCGGAGCCCGGGGCGATCCGGCCGTGGTCGGCGAGCTTGGCCCCGATCGACAACGGCACCCCGTCGAAGGTGATCGTCCCGGGGTCCGCGGTGACGGCCCACTCCCGCGGGTCGGTGCCGCCGTCGAGGTCAGCGAGCCGCATCCGCACCGCGCCGGCGGAGCGGGTGCAGGTGAGCCGATACCAGCGCTCGGGGGTCACCGCCTGGTCCGCCTGGACCAGGACCTCGCCGAGGGTGCCGGCGAGGCGGCACGACGCGACGCCGTGGTCGAGCTGGAGCTTGAGCTGGGCGGGCTGGCCGAAGCGGCCGCGCTGGACCAGGTTGTCGCCGTCGTCCTCGGCCCGGCCGGCCGTCGCCGGGTCGGCCCGGAAGTCGACGCCCACCACGAAGTCGGCGGCGCCGGGATCGAGCGGGTCGGGTGCCGAGGGGTCGGTGCGCACCACCAGCGCGGCGGCCGGGACCGGTCCCTCGGCGACATAGCCCGGGGTCCGTACGGCGGAGCCACCGGCGCGCCCCGGGGTCCAGGTGAGCCGGCCACCGGCCTGGGTGGCGACCGTGATGTCGACGGTCGCGGTGCCGTCGTTGGTCGCGCCCGGGACCATGTCGCCGGGCACCACCACCTGGTCGAAGCCGAGCCCGAGGTCCAGCTTGGCGAGGCCCTTCCCGGGGTGCCGGCCCGGTGACGGCGGCGCCGCGCCCGCGCCGTCGCTCACCGCGCAGCCGCCCGCGGCGCCGATCACGGCGCCGATCAGGGCGCCGATCGCCGCGCCGATCAGGAGCCGAGGCACCAGGGTCGGGGTCGACACGGCTCAGCCTCCCCGCCGTGCCGGTGGCCCCGCGAACACCACGCCCGGTCCCCACCGGACCCCGTCGACCTTCGGGCCGCCGACGTCGCTCGCCTCGCCGCTCGGCTCGGCGGCCTGCGCGGTCCGCAGCCACCCGGTCCGGCGCAGCCGGCCGGAGCCGGTCACCCAGTAGAGGTGCCGACCCGCGACGAACATCCCCCGCACCCGCCGCGGCGCGAAACCGCCGACCCGGCGCGAGGCGACCAGCCGGTCGGCGCCGACGATGCCGCTCTGCGGGTTGAAGTACCGGTAGTGCAGGGCGCGCGAGCCGGCCAGGGTGAAGTAGATCCGGCCCCCGTCGTAGAACAGGCCGGTCACGGTGGCGAGCTCGGCGCGCCAGGCGAGCAGCGGGACCAGGCCGTCGGCGGCGGCCACCGGCTCGGGCGGCCCGTAGGTCATGCCGTCGAAGGCCCGCCGGGTGAACGAGCCGTCGCGCCCGGCGACGTAGAGCTGACCGCCCAGCAGGAAGGCGCCGGCTACGCCGGTCCAGTCCGGGCCGCCGGGGACGGTCGAGGGCGGTCCCGCGCGGCTGGCGCGATGGCTGCGGCGGACCAGCTCGCCGCCGCGGGCGCTGTAGACGGTGGCGAGGCGCCGCGGGGGCGCCAACGCCGCCGGGTAGGAGAGTCCGCCCGCCGGCAGCAGGGCGATCCGGGCGCGCACCTGGCCACCGATCCGGTCGGTGTCGGAGCCCACCCAGAGTCCCGCGCCGGTCGCCAGCAGGTCCCCGACACCGACGCCCTTGCTGCGCCCCGGATTCCAGGTGAACGGCAGGCCGTTGACCGGGCTGAGCGCGGCGATCCCCTCGCGGACCACCGCCCCGGGCCCCGCGGTGTTGGCCCCGAACGGGTTGTTGAGCCAACGCTGGTGGCCGCCGACGTACACCGCGCCGGCGGTCACCTCGACCGCCTGGAGGGTGTCGCCCCCGGTCGAGGCGATCCACGACGGCCGGGCCGCCCGGTCGGCGCCGCGGGTCTCGAAGCGGGCCACGCTGTCGCACGGCGACCCGGGCCCGCCGGGTCCCCCGGAGGTCGCGACGACGAAGTACGAGCCGTCCGGCGCGAAGTCGACGTCGCGGACGTAGCTGTAGTACTGGGCCTGGCAGGTGGCCGCGTAGAAGCGGGTGCGGAAGGACGTCACGGCGGCGCCGTGACGCAGGTCGAGCACGGCGAGCTGCGCGCGGCGCTCGCGCTGGACGGAGCGGAAGTTCCCCACCACGGCGAGATAGCGGCCGTTCGGGCTGAGGTCGATCCGGGTCACGGCGGTGCGGCCGAGGCCGTGGCGCGCCTGCCCGGCGAGGCGCACCTGCGGGGTGCTCCGGGTCCGTCCGGTGCGCGCCGCGAGGACCGCGAGCGCGCGCTGCTTGCGCCCGCCGATCCGGGTGAAGGCGCCCGCGACCCACAGCCGGTTGTGGCGCAGTCGCAGGTCCCGGACCGGGCCGTCGACCCGACCGGGGTCGAACGCCGGCACGACCGCACCACCCGCGAGCGCGACCTGCGCGAGGCCGGCGCGCGGCAGCCCGCCGATCGAGGAGAACTCCCCGCCGACGTACACGCTTCCGGACCGGCCCACCGTGACCGCCTCGACGACGCCGTCCGGGTCGGGGTGGAAGGCCGGGTCGATCCGGCCGGTCGCGGCGTCGAAGGCCAGGAGTCCCCGGCGCGGGAGCTCCACGTCGCTGCCGTCGTCGCGGGCTCGGGTGAAGCTGCCGCCGAGGACGATGGTGCCGCCGACCTGGGCGATGGCGAACACCTCGCCGTCGAGCACCTGCGGGGTGCCGGCGACCGGCTGCTCGCCGACCAGCACGCCGCCGCTCTCGGAGCCGGCCACGGCCGACCCGACCGGCGCCACCAGGCCCGCGGCGCCCGCGAGGGCGGCGACACAGGCCAGTGCGGCTGCGGTCCTCCTCATGGCGGCCTCCCCTCACCACGTGCCGGATCCGGGCGTTCAGGCGACAGTAGGACCGTCCCCCCGGGCCCTGGCCGGGTGCGCCATTAGTCCCCCAATATTGGTGAGCCGCCGCGAGCGGACGCCGGGTTCGCTTGGCCCATGACGTCCACCACGTCACCGGGTGACCGGCCCGGACGGGGACCGGAGGGCCGAGCCGAGCGCTGCTTCGTGGTCGGCATGGTCGGCCTGCCGGTGTGGTGGCTGCTGGGCCTGGCCTCGGTGGTGCCACTGCTGGTCGCCGTGGTGCTGCTGCTCGACCTGCGTCGGCGCCGGCGGGTCCTGGTGCCCAGCGGCTTCGGCTGGTGGCTGCTGTTCCTGGCCTGGGTGCTGCTCGGCGTGGGGACGCTCTGGGCCGCCGCACCGGGTGCCGTCGACGGCGGCGGCACCGGGCGCCTGCTGGTGTTCGGCTACCGGTTCTGCTGGTACGCCGCGTCCACCATCGTGCTGGTCTGGCTGGGCAACACGCCGGTCCACCGGCTCCCGGACCGGGTCGTGCACCGGGTGATGGCGACGGTCTTCGTGGTCGCCGTGGCCGGCGGCCTGCTCGGCCTGGTCGCCCCCGACCTGTCGATCACCACCCTCGCCGAGCGGGTGCTGCCCGGCGGCCTGCGCGCCAACGGCTTCGTGAGCACGCTGGTGTCCGCGCGGGCCTCGGACGTGCAGACGGTGCTCGGCGTGCCGGAGCCCCGGCCGAAGGCACCCTTCCCCTACACCAACACCTGGGGCAGCGTGATGTCCCTGGGCCTGGTGTTCTTCGTCGCGACCGTCGCCCGCTCCCGCTCGCGGCTGCGCCTGCTGGCGCCCGTCGTCCTCGTCCTGGCGGCGATCCCGGTCGTGTGGAGCCTGAACCGCGGCCTGTGGCTGGCGGTCGGCGGCTGCTGTGTCGGCCTGCTCGTGCTGCTGGCCACCCGGCGCCACCATGCCGCCCTCGCCGGGCTGGCCGTGGTCGTGATCGTCGGCGGCGTGGCGCTGACCAGCACCCCCCTCGGTACGACGATCGGCGAGCGCCTCAGCCACCCGCACAGCAACGAGCGCCGCTCCCAGCTGCTGGTCGCCACGGTCGACTCGATGACCTCGGGCTCGCCCGTCGTCGGCTTCGGCAGCACCCGCGACGTCGCGGGGACCTTCACCTCGATCGCCGGCGGCGCCAAGCCGGACTGCCCGGCGTGCGGCGTGCCTCCGCTCGGGACCCAGGGCCAGCTCTGGCTGGTGCTGTTCTCGCAGGGCTGGCTGGGCACCCTGTTCTTCCTGGCGTTCTTCGTGCTCGCGCTGCGCCGCACCTGGCGATGTCGCACGCTGAACCAGACCGTCGCGACCTTCGTGATCGGCGTCTTCCTGCTCCAGCTCTCGGTGTACGACACCATGGAGCTGCCGATGATGCTGGTGATGACGGCCATCGGCCTGGCCTGGCGCGAGCACGGCCAGGGCCACCGCCTGCAGCCCGCGGGCGCCCGGACCCTCGCGGTCGTGGCCGGCGCGGGCGTCCTCGGCGGCCTGGCCGGCGGCGCCGTCAGCCTCGGGCAGCAGCCGCAGCGTGCCAGCACCGCGACCGTCGCGCTCACCCCCTCGCCGACCTACCTCGACGTCGGCGAGTTCGCGCGGGAGGCCACGATCGGCGCCCGGGTCGACCAGCCCGTCGTCCAGCCGGTCGCCGCGACCGTGGACACCGAGGCCGCCCTGGTCCGCTCCGAGCGGGCCCTGGTCCGGGCCGGGCGACGGGTCGGGATGCCCGCGACCGAGCTGCGTGGCGACATCACCGTGGCCGCGCCGCCGCTGTCCACCGTGCTCGAGCTGACCCTCACCACGACCGCGGACCGCGATCCAGCGGCGGCGGCCCGCGCGGTGGCGCACGAGTACCTGACCGAGCGCCGTACCTACCTGGAGGACCGGCGCACCACCCTGGTCGCGCGGCTCCAGGAGCGGCTGGCCGCGATCGACCCCACCGATCCCGCCTGGGCGGCCACCCGGACCTACCTGCGGGCGGCGATCGACTACCTGACGACGCACCGGCCCGAGGCCGGGACCCTGATCCGGCTGGATCCCCCGCACGCGGTCGGCGCCCACCGTGGGGTCCCGGTCACCAGCGGGATCGCCCTCGGCGGGCTGGCCGGCCTGGTCGTCGTCCGGCTGCCGCGCCGGCGGGGCCGGCCCGAGAGGCCACGGAGAACCGAACAGCCGGCGCTCGGCCCGCCGGCCCCCGCAGAGGAGGTGCTGGTCCATGCAGGATGACACGTGGTACGACGGCTGGCCCGACGTCGACGTCGTGATCGCCACCCACGACCGACCGGTCATGGTGCGCGAGGCGATCGCCGCGGTGCTGGAGCAGGAGTATCCCGGCCGGATCCGGGTGATCGTGGTCTTCGACCGCTCCGAGCCCGACCCGCTGCTCGTCCGGACCACGGTCGAGCGCCGGGTCGACGTGGTGCGCAACACCCGGACCCCGGGGCTCGCCGGCGCGCGCAACAGCGGCATCCTCGCCGGTGACGGCGAGCTGGTCGCGTTCTGCGACGACGACGATCTCTGGCTGCCCACCAAGCTGCGCCGACAGGTCACCGCCCTGGCCGCCGGCGACGCGCCGACCTCGGTGACCGGCATCGAGGTGACCTACCAGGGCACCACCACCCGCCGGGTGCCGGCGCCCGCCGAGCTGGAGCTGCGGCACCTGGTCCGGCATCGCACGATGGCGGCGCACCCGTCCTCGGTCGTGGTCCGCCGCCCCGACCTGCTGGACCGGATCGGCCTCGTCGACGAGGAGATCCCCGGCAGCTACGGCGAGGACTTCGACTGGATGATCCGGGCCGCCCAGCAGGGCGGCTTCGCCCTCGTCGAGGCGCCGCTGGTGCGGGTCCGGTGGGGCGGCTCGCAGTTCTCGCAGCAGTGGGCCACCATCGCCGCGGCCATCGACTACGGGCTCGCCAAGCACCCGGTCTTCTTCGACGACCGGCGGGCGCTGGCCCGCGAGACCGGCCGGAAGGCGTTCGCCCTGGCCGCCCTCGGCCGGCGCGACGCGCTGCCCTGGGCCGCCCGCACCGCCTGGAGCTCTCCGCTGGAGCCGCGCGCGTACCTCGCCGCGGCCGTCGCCCTGCACCTGGTGAGCGCGGAGCGACTGCTCCACCTCGCCCACCGACGGGGGCACGGCATCTGAGCGCCGTCGCCCTGGCCCCGGCCGGCTTCCGTCTCCCCACCTTCCCGGCACTCCCGGCACGGCCGGGTCGGCTTACCCCAAATGGGGGAGGATATTGGCCCCGTTCCCTGGTCCCGGTTCCAATCGAGCCGAAGACAACAGAGAACGAGGGCCGTGGCTTCGCTCGAGCGGCCCCGGACATCCGGGGAGGTGGCGTCGTGCAGGACGCCGAGAAGACAGCAATGAAGAAGACCGGCCTGAGCCGATGGCTCTGGCTGCCCGTCCTGGCGGCGGTGCTGATGACCAGCGCCGTCGCGGCCGTGCCGACGTCGGCCCAGGTCGGCGCGAGCACCCAGGAGGCGGTCCCCACGGGGACCTTCGAGTCCCACCTGGACGGCTTCGCCGGCGTCGCCGGCAGCCGGGTCAAGCTCTCCCGCACCGGCGCGGGACGCAACCACAGCCGGGCGCTGGTCGTGCGCACCACGAAGCACGGACCGGCCGCGGCGGTCGGCAGGCACGAGTTCGGCGGCGCCCACGCCAAGGGCACGGCGTACGTCATCCGCGCCTGGGTGCGCAGCACCGGCCAGCGCCCCGTCGCGCTGCGGGTCCGCGAGGTCAAGAAGCACACCCTGCAGACCAAGACCAAGCAGGTGAAGGCCCAGGGCCGGGGCTGGACCCGGATCAAGGTGCGGATGACGGCGAAGGCCGCGGACTCGGTGTTCAAGCTCCGCTTCCGCACGCCCCTGTTGAAGTCCTCGCAGCGCCTGCTCGTGGACGACCTGCGGGTCACCCCGCGCGGGGGCAAGGGCGGCAAGGGCACGGCCGGCACGCTGAGCAACGGCTGCAGCCGCACGGCGCGCGGCATCCCGTCGTGCGGCACGTACATCGGCGCCGCGCACGGCGGCAACACCGACCCGACCGCGCTCGAGCAGCAGCTCGGCAGCAAGCTCGCGGTCCGGCGGACGTACTACACCGGCACCGGCGTCGCCAGCGCCGTCAAGAACGCCACGACCGACCTGGCGGCCGGCCGGCTGCCGTGGATCAGCTTCAAGCCGCCGTACAGCTGGACCGAGATGGCCGACGGCAAGGGCGACGCCTGGGCGACCGACCTGGCCCAGCGGCTGGCCGCGCTGAACGGCCCGGTCTGGGTGGCCTTCCACCACGAGCCCGAGAACGACGGCGACATCCAGGAGTGGCGCCGGATGCAGGAGCACCTCGCTCCGATCCTGCGCGACAACGCGCCGAACGTGGCGTTCACGGTCATCGTGACCGGGTGGCACCAGTTCTACGGCGACCCGCAGTACAGCCTGGCGAACATCTGGCCGCGGGGCGTCAAGGTCGACGTCGCGGGCTTCGACATCTACCAGGAGTACGGCTCGGTCAAGAACGGTAAGCAGGACCTGCGGTGGGTCGACATGCCCGGCTACTTCCAGAAGATCGCGGCCTGGGCCCGCACCGTCGGCGTCGACTGGGCGCTCGGCGAGACCGGGATCACCGACAAGGCGGCCATCGACCGGCCGACCGAGATCGCGAACACGGTGCGGAGCATGGAGGACTTCGGCGGGATCGCCTACTCCTACTTCGACAGTGAGCTCAACAGCACCGCGCCGTGGACGCTCAGCACCCCGGAGAAGCGCAACGAGTTCGCCCAGGTGCTGGCCGGGTCGCCCCGGCTGCGCTGACCGCACGCCCTCGCGAGCGCCTGGCCCCGATCAGCTCGGGGTCAGGCGCTCGAGCGCGACCAGGGTCTGCATGGCGCGCGGCGAGATGTGCTCGCCGCCGGGTACGTCGACCAGGCGCAGGTACCGGGTGAGGATCGCCACCAGGTAGAGCAGGCTGGTGACATGCGGCCCGCCCCCCAGGCTGCGGTCGCGGTACGACGCGAAGCCGAGCGCCCGGAGCACCCCCTCGGTCGAGGCGGGCACGCCGGCGTTGAGCGCGTTGACGACGTAGTGCAGCGCGTCGAGACCCAGCGGCACGCCGGTCTCGAAGCGCTCCCAGTCCCACAGCAGCACCCGATCGCCGGCGACGGCCATGTTCCACGGGGTCCAGTCGCCGTGCCAGGCGCCCCAGCTCAGCTCGCGGCGGCCGACGATCGCGTCGACCCGCTCGAGCGCCCGGCCGAACCGGCCACGCAGCACGGGATCGGCCAGCGCGCCGGTCGCCTCCCACTGCCGGTGCCACCAGGCGGAGTCGCCGAGCCGGCCGTCGGGCGAGGCGAAGGTGCTCGCGAGCTCGCTCATCGCCTCCTCGGGCGGCGTCCAGGAGCGCCGGCGGCGGCGCCACGGCGAGGGCTGAAGGGGGCCGATGAGCAGGACCGGGTGCCCGGCCCACGACGTCCGGGCCAGCAGCGGCGGCGGCACCAGGTGCCGGTAGTCCACCGCGGTCACCGTCGCCAGCGCCCGGCCCTCGGCGGTGACGTCGGCGCAGGTGTTCTCCGACCAGCCGACCTTGGCGAACGCCCGGCACCGGCCCTCCTCGTCGAAGACCTGCAGCACCGGCTTCCGGTTCACCCGGGCGGTGCCGATGCTGATGCTGAAGCTCACCGGCGTCCCCAGCACCTCCGAGAGGTGCTCGGCCAGCCCGTCCTGCCCTCCGCGGACCTCGACCCGCTGCCGGAGCAGCCCGGGCACCGCCCGCACCGCGGCGCCGGCGGCCACGCGGGAGGTCGTCTCCCACCACGACGAGGCGGTGCTGAACCGCCGCAGCGACGCCCCGGCGGCCGTCGCCGACTCGACGGGCACCAGGACGGTGGGCGCGTCGCCCCGGCTGAGCAGGGCGTAGCGGGCGCGGACCGGGCGGCCATCGCCCGCTGTCCCCGCCGGGACCAGGTCGGCACCGGGCCACAGCTCGGCCGCGGTCTCCAGCAGCTCGCTGGGCGCCGCCCTCACCGGTGCTCCCGGTCCTCGGCGCGGGTGCAGACGAACAGGTGCCGCCCGTAGTTGTCGGCGTACGGGCCGACGGCGTCGCGGTCGGGACCGAGGTCGAGGACCTGGTCGAAGGTGGTGTGGGTGCGGAGGAACTCGCGGATGTGGTCGGGATTCCAGCCGCGCAGCGACTTGCGGAACCAGTGCTCGTGCTCCTGGCCGGTGTCGAGGAAGAGCACCCGCCGCGTCGACTTGTCGAGCAGCCGCACCAGCTCGACCTCGTCGCAGGCGCCACGCCCGAGCACGAAGTGGTGCAGCAGGCTGAAGCAGGACACCACGTCCCACTGCTCGTGGGTCCCGCGCAGGACGTCCACGACGTCACCGATCCGGATCCGGCCCGGGTCCACGCCGTACACCAGCCGGCCCAGGGTCGCCCCGAGCGGGTCGCGCTCGATGCCCTCGGCCGCCATCCCGCGCTCCGCGAGCTGGCCGACGAACCAGCCGTAGCAGCTCGCGACGTCGAGGTAGCTGCCCTCGAGGAGGCCGCGCGGGCGCAGGTAGCTCTCCATCGCCTCCAGCCGGTCGACGCAGCAGCGCACGACCGGCCATTGCGCCGCGAGCTCGGGCGAGTCGACCGGCTGGTACAGCTCCCGGCCGCCCTCGAGCCACGACATCTGGTGCAGCAGGTCCTGCAGCGGCGTGCTGACCTTCCCGCGCCGCACCCGCACCGGCACCGTGCTCTCCCCCGCCGCCCCGGCGAGCGCGATCCGGTGATGGCCGTCGATCACCTGGAAGCAGCTGGAGTCCGCGACGGGTACGACGAGCACCGGCTGGCCCGGCGGGGAGTGCATCACCCCCGTCGGCACCGCCGTCGGCTCGCCGGCCGCGCGGGCCAGGAACTGCCGGGCGTGGGCCAGGATGCCGGCGTCGTCCACCGCGGCAAAGTAGACGCCGGTGTGGCGGATGCAGGCCCGCGCCATCCGCGCGTAGGGAGAGCCGAGGATGTCGCGGTCCGACTGCTCCGGGCCCCGGGCGAGGAGCTGGGCGTGGGGTCCCTCGACCACCCGGCGCGAGGGCCACAGCGGGTCCATCAGCGCCGTGGCGAAGGCCTGCGCGGTCATCCCGTTCTGGCCGCCGAGCAGCAGGTGCGAGAGCCGCACCTCGCGGATGCCCGGATGCCAGCGGGTGCCCCGGGCCAGTCGGTGTCGGGCGGGGGCGGAGAGAACGGTCATCGGGGTGCTTCCTTTCGCCAGCTGGGCACTCGGCCGAGGAGCTCGGCGAGGGAGGCGTCGTGGTCGTCGTAGTGCCGGCGCAGCCGCTCCTCGAGCTCCGGCGGCAGCGGCGCGCCCGGCCGCTCGTTCCACCGGCCGACCCGCTCGGGCCGGTGCACCGGCAGGCCGAGACGGCGCTGCAGGTCGACGTACACCGGGACGGGGTCGGCGAACAGCTCGTCGGCCTCGACGACGTGCACCCGGTCCGGGCCGAGCGCGGCGACGAAGCGGCGCAGCTGCGCGGCGTACTCGCCGCGTTGGAGGTAGGCGTGGTGGCGGTGCGCGAAGCTCACCGCGCCCGGGTCGGCGGCGAGCAGCGCGGTGGCGTCGGCCGTCCGCTGCTCCTCGCGCTCGACGGCGTCGGCGAACGACAGCGTCTCGAACCCGCGGGCCAGCTCGTGCCGGTGCGCGGAGTGAGCCCGGGCCACCGGGTCGCGGACCATCGCCACCACCTGGACGCCGGGCAGGTCGCGGGCGATCCGGGCCGCGGCGAGCGGGTGGAAGAGGTAGTAGCCGCTGCACTCGAAGCTGGTCCGGCGCCACCGGCCGGGGCGGCGCAGCGGGAAGTGGGCCCGGTACCAGCGCCGGCCGTGCGCGTAGCCGTCGTCGAAGTAGCCGGTCCCCTTGTCCACGGTGGGCCGGCACAGCCGGGGATGCTCGCTCAGCAGCCGGAACAAGGTGGTGGTCCCGGCCCGCTGGGCGCCGACCACGATGACGCCCGGCTCCTCGCGCAGATCGGCGGTCAGCCAGCCCCAGCCGAGGAGGACGGCCCGGGCCGCGCGCACGGCCGGCTCCGGGAGCCGCTGCCTTGCCCGCCCGGCCAGGGTCCGTACGCCGCTCATGCCGCCGCCACTCCGCCTCGCCGGCCGGCGAGGAACAGGTCGACGGCGAGCCGGGTCCGCAGTCGCCACACCACGGCGGCGTAGCCGAGGCCGACGAGCGCCGACGCCAGCAGCCAGCCGGGCGACGAGAGTCCGCCGACGAGCTCGAGGGCGGCGAGCGGGAGTCCCACGCAGGCCAGCGGCACCACCGCCGCCAGCAGCAGCTGGCGGCGGCCGGGCAGCAGGCCGATGTCGCCCCGGACCTGGACCACCGCGAGCGCGCAGCGGACGACGACCGCGACCGCCCAGGCGAGCGCCGCCCCCGCGATGCCCAGCCGCGGGACCAGCAGCAGGCACCCGCCGACGTCGATCGCCAGCGCGGTGAGGGTGTTGCCGAGGCTGCGGGCGCTGCGCCCGGTCATCAGCAGCAGGGTGTCGACGGGCCCGGAGGCGACGGCGACCAACATCCCGCCGGCCATCACCAGGGCGACCGTGCGCGCGTCCCCGGTCGTGTACGCCGACCCGAACCAGCCGAGATAGGCCAGGGGTGCCGCCGCCACGCACAGGTACACCGGCCACGCCAGCAGCACGCTCCAGCACGTGGTCACCGCGAACACCCGGCTGAGCAGCGCCCGCCGAGCGGTGCTGTCACCCTCGGCGTCGGCCCGCACCAGGATCAGCGTGAACCGCGGCTGCACCACCGAGGACACCGCCTGGTTGGCGAGCTGCCCGAACACCACGAACCGGGTCGCCACGGTGTAGACCGCCGCGTCCGCGGGCGAGAGCAGCCACGCGACCAGCACGATGTCGAGCCGCTGCACCCCGACCTGCGCGACCCGGGCCGCCGCCCGCGCCCAGGTGAACCCCCAGAACTCGCGGGCGGTGACCTCCGCGCCCGGGCCGCTCGCCGCGGGGCTCGCCCGCAGCACGCGGTGCAGGGCGCGCACGGCGAGCACCGCGCTCAGCAGGTACGCCGACCCCCAGGCGAGCGCCAGCGCGGCGCCGGGCAGGCCGGCGACGACCACGGCGCTCACCAGCACGATCTGCACGGCGGGACGCACGATCCGGTCGATCAGGACGGCCGAGCGGAAGGTCGCGTGCGCCTGGACGGCGGCCACGCACAGGTCGGAGGCGGCCGCGAGCGGCAGCGCCCAGACCAGCCACCGGGTGTCCGGCCACCAGGCCGCCAGGGCCAGCGCCAGCCCGCCGGCCACCGCGAGGACCGGCAGCGCCGCCATCGCGACCAGCCGCCGGACGACGGCCGGTCGGTCGGTCCGCAGCACGAAGCGGGCCAGGCCGGTGTCGGTGCCGAGTCCCGCGGCGGCGAGGGCGACCAGGAAGATCGCGGTGGCCGCGAAGAACCGGCCCGCGGGATCCGGGGCGACGCCGCGCGTGACCACGAGCACCAGCCCGAAGCCGGCGACCGTGCTGAGCACCGCGCCGGCCAGGGTGGCCGTGCTCCCCCGCGCGACCGCGCGCAGGTGGTGGGCCTCGAGCTCCCGAAGGCTCGGCGCGCTCAGGTCCGTCACGACTCGTCCTCGCGGCCGTGGGTGAGGATCAGCCCCGCCACGACCGACCCGGCCCGCTCGACGTCGGCGGCCAGCGTCGCGAGGTCGGCCTGCGTCGCCGTCCCCTGCGTCACCTCGGCCACGACGACCGTCGAGGCGGCGAGGACCGCGCGGCCGACCGTCGTACCGAGGCCGGGCGAGCGGAGCAGCACCAGGTCGGCGCGCTTGGCGAGCTCGGCGAGGCTGCGGCGCATCTCCGCCGAGGCGGCGAGGTCGTCGAGACCGTCGGGAGGCGCCGCGTCCGGGCCGTCGGTGGGTACGTCGAGGGGCCGCAGCCGGTTGCGGAAGTGCCCGTCCTCGACCAGCACGTCGGCGACGACCGCGTCCTGGAGGACCAGCTCGGCCATCGCCTGGCGGTCCGCCCGCCGGGTCAGGTCGACGGCGACCACCTCGTAACGGGCCCGGACGAAGGAGTCGACCAGGGCCGGGAAGGCGATCGAGGTGCCGCCCGCGACCGCGCCCACGGCGACGACGGGGGGCCGGTCCGAACCGACGGCGAGCACCACGGACCGCGCGTGGGCGATCACGTCGCTGTCGGCCCGGACCGGGGTCCAGAGCTCACCGAGGACGGTCGGTCCCGCGGTGTCGAGGTCGTCGAGGTGGCGCACCACGTCGGGGGCCGCACCGGTCCTGCGGACCACGGCGATCGCCAGCACCAGCACGGCCGCGAGGGCCCCGGCGAGGCCGCCGACGCGTCCGGGTGAGCCCCACAGCCCGGCTCCGACGACCTGGCCCGGCGTCACCACCTGCCCGGGGTCGAGCGCCACCGCCTGGGCCGCGGCCAGCTGGGCCCGCAGCGAGCTGATCTGGACCACGACCTCCTGCACCTGCTGCTGGATCAGCGCCCGCTCGGGCGCGTCGCTGCGGAGCTGGTCGAGATGGGCGACGGCCGCGTCGCGCTCGTCCTCGCGGTTCTTCACCAGCTCCTCGAGCCGGGAGGTCTGCTCGTAGACGGCCGACTCGGTGCGCGAGCGCCGGAACTTCAAGAACACGTCGCCGAACGCCGAGGCCCGGGCCACCGCGGTGGCGTCGTCGGGCCCGCGTGCGGTGATCTGGAGCAGCTGGGTGTTGGGCGGGACGCTCACCGTCACCGCCGCGAGCAGGTCGGCCGGCGTACCGCCCTCGTGGAGCTGGTCCAGGACGGCGCGCGCGACGGTGTCGGAGCGAAGCACCTGCGCCTCGGTCTCCAGGTTGACCAGGTCGTCGCCGCGACCACCGGGGCTGTAGGCGTTGCCCTCCAGCGGGTGCAGCATGATCGTCGCCGTCCCGAGGTGCTCGTGGCTGCGGTGCTGTGCCCAGCCCCACGCCGCGGTCGCCGCCAGCAGCCCCGCGAGCAGGGCGAGGGCGACGACTCGCAGGGGGACGATGCGGCGCTGCTCCACGTCCACCTCCCCGGTCTCGGTCCAGCCGTCGGGTCGGCCCAGCCCTGATCCCACCGGCCGGTCCGCTCGATGACCGGTTCATCATGGGCGCCTCCGGGCGGTCCGGAGGGCGACGTGGGCAGATACCCCCAATTTGTGGGATGGGTCGACTGACGGCTCGCGAAAGCCCCGAAAGTACGGGCGATTCCTGCCCAATATCGGTCATGCCGTCGTCATGTGACCGTTGACACGATCTGGGCTCGCCCTCAGGACCGAGGGCACATGCGAGTGCGGGGACGGTGAGGCAGATGCGTTCAACCACCACCAGTCGGCGTCAACCGGTCCCCAGCCGACGATGGCGTCGCATCGCCCGGGCGGTCGTCCCCATCCTTACCGCCTTCGTGGTCGTCCCCGCACTCGCGCCACTCAGCCCGCTGGTCCCGCCCGCCCAGGCGGCACCGGGAGTGGTCTCCTTCGTCGACGCGGCGAGCACCGCCGGCAACCGGACGGCTCACGTCGTGCGGATCCCGAGCACGGTCCAGCCCGGTGACCTGCTGCTCCTCGAGCTCACCACCAACACGACCGAGACGATCCCGGACCTGACCGGCTGGAGCCCGCTCGCCAGCCGCGACGGCAACGCGATCCGGGCCCGGCTGTGGTCGCGGACCGCGGTCGCCGGCGACGCCAACACCAATGTGACGGTCACGACCACCACCGCGGCCAAGTCCGTCATGTCGGTCGGCGCCTACCGCAGCACCGGCGTCACGCCGGCGGTCACGGCCCTCGCCGGCGGCTCCGACACGTCGAGCACCAGCGTGGACGCGCCGGCGATCGCGGTCGCCGACGCCGGCTCCTGGCTGGTCGGGGTGTGGACCGAGAAGTCCTCGACCGACAGCACCTGGACGGTCCCGGCCGGCACCACCAGCCGCGGCACCGCCGCCACCACCGGCAGCGGCAAGGTCAGCGGCGTGTGGGGCGACTCCAACGGCCCGGTCGCCACCGGCACCGCGCCCGTCCGGACCGCCACGCTCAGCTCCGCGGCCTCGCGGTCGGCCACCTTCTCCGTGGTGATCAGCCCCGGCCAGCTCGGCGACACCGCGCCCCAGGCCTCGTTCACGGCCGGCTGCAGCGGGCTCACCTGCTCCTTCGACGGGTCCGGCTCGAGCGACGCCGACGGCGACCCGCTGACCTACGCCTGGGCCTTCGGCGACGGGCAGAGCGGCACCGGCCGCACGCCCAGCCACACCTACGCCTCCGCCGGCCCGCGGACGGTGACCCTCACCGTCAGCGACGGGAGCCACCAGGCGACGACCACCCGCCAGGTCAGCCCGGACGTGAGCGTGACCGCCGGCCAGATCCAGTACGTCGGCTCGGCCAGCACCGCCGGCAACGCACCCGGCCGCTCGGTCACCATCCCGAGCACGGTCGAGCCCGGTGACCGGCTGCTGCTCTTCTTCGTCGCCAACACCACGACCGTGCCCGTCGACGACCCGGCCGGCTGGACGCTGATCCAGACCCGGGACGGCAACGGCATCCGCGGCCGCGCCTGGACGCGCAGCGCCACCGCGGCCGACGCGGGCCGCGACGTCACGGTGTCGTCCGGCACCACCTACCTGAAGTCCGCACTGACCGTCGCTGCCTATCGCAGCACCGGACCGGCTGTGGTCGGGGCGTCCGCGCTGGGGGGTGTGGACGCCCCGGCCACCAGCCACACCGCTCCCGCGGTCAGCGCCGCCCACGCCAACTCGTGGCTGGTCAACGTCTGGAGCGAGAAGTCCTCGACCGACACCGTGTGGTCGCTGCCGGCCGGCGAGCAGACGCGGACCCAGGCCGCGGCGTCCGGGACCGGCAAGGTGAGCGCGATCCTCGGCGACTCCGACGGCGCCGTGGCCGTCGGTCCCGTGCCCGGCCGGACCGCCACCACCAGCACGTCCGTCTCGCGCGACATGCTGCTCTCCGTCGTCATCGACCCCGGCGTCGACGCGACCGGCACCAACGAGCCTCCGGTCGCCGACTTCTCGACCGGATGCGCCGGCATGACCTGCGAGTTCGACGCCGCGCACTCCTACGACCTCGACAAGGACGCGCTGAGCTACAGCTGGCAGTTCGGCGACGGCCAGACCGGGTCCGGGGTCAACCCGTCCCACACCTATGCGACCACCGGCACCCGCACGGTCACCCTGACGGTGAACGACGGGCACGGGCACACCGACCAGACGACCGGCACCGCGACGGCGGTGCCGCTCGACCCGGCACCGGGGCACACCCGGCTGGTGCCGGACACCCCGCGCACCGACCAGCCGACCATCACCGACGGTGAGATCTGGGACATCGAGGTCGTCGGCAACCGGGTGTACATCGCCGGCACCTTCACCTCGATCCGGCAGCCCAACAACGGCGCGATCGTCAACCAGGCCGGGCTGGCGGCCTACAACTGGAGCACGGGACAGGTCGACACCAGCTTCCGGCCGACCTTCACCAACGGCGGCGTGGACGCGGTCGAGGCGACGCCCGACGGCACCAAGCTCTACATCTCCGGCACCTTCGGCACCGTAAACGGCCAGACCAGGAAGGCGATCGCCCGGATCGATCCCGCCACCGGTGCGCCGATCGCCGGCTTCGTCGCCAACGCCAACGGCAAGGTCAACGAGCTCGCCGTCACCAACACCACGGTGTACGCCGGCGGCCGCTTCAGCACGATCAACAACGTGCCGCGCGGGGCTCTCGCCGCGCTCGACGGGGTCACCGGCGCGGTCCGCGGCGACTTCGTCAACAACATCACCGGCGGCATCGGCACCAACGGCGACCTCGCCGTGCAGCGACTGAAGCTGAGCCGCGACGAGGGCCGGCTGCTGGTGGTCCACACCGGTCGCCAGGTCAACGGCCAGGACCGGTACGGCGTCGCGATCATCAACACCCGCACAAACCGGCTGACACCGTGGAAGACCACGCTGTGGCAGGACAACCTGCAGTTCGTGGGCGGCATCCAGCGCGCCTACGGCGGCGACATCTCGCCCGACGGGTCCTACTTCATCGTGACCAGCGGCTCGGGCGGCGACCGCCCGCCGATCAACGACACCGTGATCAGGTTCGACCTGAACGACGACCCGAACGCCCAGCCGGTCTGGATCACCCGGCAGTTCGACTCGACGTACTCGGTCGCGATCACCGAGGCCGGCATCTACGTCGGCGGCCACTTCCAGTGGTCGGAGTCGGCGACCGCGCCGCTGCCGTGGCCCGGTCTCGACGACGTCGGCTACGGCACCGGACAGGGGCTCTCGGCGTACGCCCTGGGCGACGCGGTGGTCAAGCGCGCCCACCTCGGCGCGCTCGACCCGGTCGACGGGCACGCCCTGGAGTGGTTCGTGTCGTCCAACTCCAACGAGGGCGACAAGCACCTCGAGGCGACCCCGCGCGGGCTGTTCGTGGGCGGCGACGGCAACACCAAGGGCGGCTACAACGTCGGCCGGATCGCCTTCCTCGACTTCAACAGCGTGCCGGCGCAGAACGGCACCCAGACCACGATCACCGCGCCCATCGAGGGTCGGATCGAGCCGGTGAACACGCCGTACGAGATCACCGGCACGGCGACCGCGGCCTCCGGCATCAACCGGGTCGAGGTCGAGATCCAGGACCGCAACTCCAACCGCTACCTCAACGACGACCTCACCACCTGGGGCACCACGACGCTCAACACCTTCAACGCGACCCTGGACCCGGGCACCGGTCCGAACCGCACCTGGCGGCTGCCGGTCACGATGACCAACAACCGCGAGCTGCTGGTCCGGGCCCGCGCGGTCGCGAGCAACGGCACGGGCGACAACACCAAGGCGTCGAAGAAGTACGAGACCTTCGGGACCGCGGACGCGCCGCCGACGACGAGCATCACCGGTCCGCCGAGCCCCCAGGCCCAGACGACCTTCACCATCACCGGCAGCGCGGCCGACGACATCGGCGTCAACGGGATCAGCCTGACCCTGCGCGACACGCAGAACCGCTACCTGCAGGACGACGGCACGGTGTCCTTCACCTACAACTCCTTCCAGATCACCCCCGACGTGGTCGGCGCGACCTCGACCACCTGGTCCTACGAGGTCACCGTGCCCTTCGAGGACGAGTGGTGGGCGCAGGCCCGCTCCTCCGACACCGGTGGCCAGTCGTCGCTCGACACGGCCGACCGGCGCTGGATCGTGACGACCACCGGACAGGCGCCGACGGTCTCGATCAGCCAGCCGGTGTCGATGGTGCCTCCGACGACGGTCCAGCCGGTCGCGGTGACTCCCGGCAGCCCGATCACGTTCGCGGGCTCGGCCAACGACGACCAGTCCCTGCACCAGGTGTGGGTGACGCTGCGCAACAACTCGACGGGTGAACGGCTGGCGGCCGACGGCTCGTGGGGCACCAATGTGATCGCCGGCTCCTACCGGATCTCGCCGGTCAACATCAACCAGGGCAGCTACAACTGGAGCTACACGACGCCGTTCAATCTCAGCCCCGGCAGCTACACGTTCACCGTCAGCGCCGACGACAACATCGGGCTGTCGACGTCGTCGGCCAACCAGGGCCGGCTGACGCTCAACGCGACCATCCCGGGCGACAGCCCGCCCAACGCGACGATCACGCCGACCGGGACGATCACCGGCCAGCAGGTCCTGCTGCTGAACCTCTCGGGTGCGGCCACCGACGACAAGGGCGTCGCCCGCGTCGCCGTGTCGCTCCGCGACGCCGACACCAGCCGCTACCTCCAGCCGGACGGCACCCTGTCGGCCTCGCTCGCCTACCTCGACGCCACCCTGGCCAGTCCCGGGGCGACGAGCACCACCTGGTCGCTGAACCGGGCGCTGCCGACCCAGGGCGACTGGAATGTCACGGCCTACGCCTGGGACAGCGCGGGGCAGCAGGACCCGTCGACCACCGGAGCGACCTCGCGCTACCCGATCTATCCGGGCGACCAGCCGCCGGTCCTGACCGACGCGCTGCTGAGCCCGACCGAGGGCGCCGCGTTCCCGGACGGGAAGATCTTCGTGAGCGGCCGAGCCGAGGACGACCAGGCGATGCAGCAGGTACAGGTCGGGATCGTGAACTCCGCCGGGCAGTACCTGAGCTCGACGGGCACCTTCACCAGCACCACCCCGAGCTGGCGCACGGCCTTCCTCAACAGTCCCGGCACCCCCGGCTCGAACTTCTCCTACACCACACCGGTGATCCCGGCCGGGGCCTACACCGTGCAGGTGCGGGCGATCGACCAGCACAACTTCGTCAGCGCGGTCTCCGAGCGGCACGCGACGGTCACCCACCCGCCGAACAACCCGCCGGTGGCGAGCTTCACGGTCAGCTGCACGAACAACGTCTGCACCTACGACGCCCGTGGCTCCACCGACGAGAACGCCGCGACGCTGACCTACTCGTGGAACTTCGGCAACGGCACCGGCACCGGGCCGCTACCGACCCGCACCTACGCCACACCCGGGACCTTCACGGTCACGCTGACGGCGCGGGACGAGTGGGGTGACACCGGCACCGCGACGCAGACCGTCACGATCACGACGCCGCCCGGAAACCGGGCACCGGTCGCCGTGCTGAACCCGCCGGCGTGCTCGACACTGGTCTGCAACTTCTCGGCCGTCGGCTCGAGCGACCCCGACCCGGGCGACACGATCACCTACCGCTGGGTCTGGGGGGACGGCACACCGAACGCCACCACGAGCTCGGTGTCCCACACCTTCGCCGCGGCGGGCACCTACCCCGTCCAGCTGACCGTCACCGATGGCTGGGGAGTGGCCACCACGACCACCCGCCAGGTCACCGTGACCGGTCCGTGAAGGATGGTGAGGGCCTGCCGACAATACGAGCGGAACGAGCCAAAATTGGGTACGTTGCGGCCAACCTCGACCGGGAGCCGGACAGCCGCGCATAATCGCATCCATGACGCGTCCGCACCCGGGCCGTCAGTCCCGGCACCCTCATCCGGTGCTCTCTCGGGCGGTCACTCGACGGTCACTCACCTCACCCCGAGCTGCTGACCGCGCGCCCCTGTGGTGGGCCCTGCTCCTCGCGTGCCTCATGCTCCACCCGTACGGCGTCCTGCTGCTGGAGGACCCGTCCCGGCAGTCCGTGGCCGCGGCCGGCCACCTGTGCATGGTGCTGTCCGACCTGGTGCTGCTCGCCAGCGCCCTGGTGCTCTCCTTCGACGTCAGCATCGGGCACAGCCTGGTCCGCGCCCGGATGGCGACCGCGGCCACCCTGGTCGCCGTCCAGGACCTGCCCCTGGTGATGATGTCGCTCGGCGACGCGGCGCACGGCGGGCACAGCTACCGCCTCACCGCCGGTCACCTGGTGACGGTGCTGGTGCTGCTCGCCGTGCTCTCCGTCGGTCTCCGCGACCAGCACCCGCCGCGGGTCAACCCGATGCTCGGCGGGCTGCTGCTCGGACTCGGCGTCCTGGGTGTCCGGCTCGGGCTGATCCTCACCGATCCCTCACCCTTCCTGTCGGTCGACCGCTGGCCGGACCTGCTGGTGCTCGCCGCGATCACCGCCGTCACCGTGCTGGTCACCGTGAGCCTGCTCAGCTCGCCGCTGCCCCGCTGGGCGGCGGTGCGACTGGCGTGCGGCGTCTTCGTGCTCTTCGCGGCCCGGGTGGCGGCGACGCTGACCGAGGCGACCTCGCCGCCCCCGGGCGTGATCGCGGGCATCGTGCTGTGCGACGCGCTCTTCGCGACCACGGTCATCGGGCTGCTGCTCTCCTCGCTGCGCGAGCACAGCTCGCTCGAGGCCAGCCTGGTCCTGCGGGCGGCCGAGGCCGAGGCGACCGTGCAGCACGACCGCGAGGTGGCCCACGAGATGCGGGCCGCGACGGCGGGGATCGTGGCCGGCGTCCACCTGCTCACCAGCGACCAGGTCCCGCCCGGTCCGCGGCGCCTGGCCCTCAAGCACATGGTCGACGCGGAGGCCGCCCGCCT
This sequence comes from Nocardioides nitrophenolicus, assembly GCF_016907515.1. NCBI lineage: Bacteria > Bacillati > Actinomycetota > Actinomycetes > Propionibacteriales > Nocardioidaceae > Nocardioides > Nocardioides nitrophenolicus. Next base: position 3,383,278 of record NZ_JAFBBY010000001.1, on the reverse strand, counting down.
CGGTCGCACCTGCATCGACGACGGTCCCGACCAGGTGACCGAGATCGCGGTCGACGACGTCGTCGAACCGCTCGTCATCGCCCAGGAGGCACTCGGCCACCGCGTGCACTGGCATCCGGACGGGCACCGCGTGCTCGCCCGTCACGACGCTCTCGCGGAGGTTCTCAACGTGCTGCTCACCAACGCCCATCGCCACGCCCACGGCCGAGCCACCACCGTCGTCTCCCAGGTGACCGGCGAGTGCGTCGAGATCCGGGTCTCCGACCAGGGACCGGGCGTCGAGCCGGAGCTGGAGGACCGGCTCTTCCAGTGGGGCGCCCGCGGCGTGGCCTCCACCGGTCAGGGCATCGGCCTGCAGCGGGCGCACCGGCTGATGCTCGAGCTCGGCGGCTCGCTCCACCACGAGCGGTCCGCCGCCTCCCGCGGGGGCGGCGCCACCTTCGTGGTGACCCTCCCCGCCGCACGGACGGCGGCCGGTCCCGTGCCGAGGCCGCACGTGTCCGCGGCCGCCCCACCGGCGCACGTCGTACCGACGACGGCCGTGGCGGGGTGACGACGATGTCGACCGGACGCCCCCGCCCGATGCGGATCACGATCATCGACGACCACGCGCTGTTCGCCGAGTCGGTCTCCCTCACCTTGGAGTCCGAGGGCTATGTCGTACGCCGGATCGACCTCACCGACGCGCACGCCACCCTCGCCACGGTGCTCGCGACCGCCCTGCGCAGCGCGCCCCGGGTGATCCTGCTCGACCTCGACCTGGGGCGCGTGGGCGACGGGATGCGGCTGATCACCCCGCTCGCGGCGGCCGGCATCGCGGTCGTGGTGGTCACCGGCAGCGGGGAGAGCGCCCGCCGTGGCGAATGCCTGCGCCGGGGCGCCAAGGCGGTCCTGGTCAAGACCTGCCCGCTGCACGAGGTGGTGGCCACCGTCCGCCGCGCCCGCGACGGGCTGCCGCTCATGAACGCCGAGGAGCGCGGCTCCCTGATCGAGCTGGCGCTCCACGATCGCGACGAGGTCCGCGACATCCGGACCCGGCTGGACCGGCTCACCCGGCGCGAGATGGAGGTGCTCGGCGCGCTCATGCGCGGCGCCCCGGTCCGCGAGATCGCCCGTACCAGCGTGGTCTCCGAGGCCACCGTCCGGACCCAGGTGAAGTCGATCCTGGCCAAGCTGGAGATGAGCTCCCAGCTCGCCGCCGTCGGCGCGGCGTACAAGGTCGGGTGGCATCCGCCCTCGTAGCGCTCCCTCGGACGTGGGGACCATCTGTCTCCCAACGGATCGCGAGACGGTTCTGCGGTGAAGGAGAGCCAGGCACGGAGGCCCGGGAAAGGTCCTCCGGAGCCCTGGCGATTCGAACAGATGTTCGATACAATGAGCCATGATCTCGGACCTCTCGGAAGCCACACCGGAGCAGCTGCTCCAGGCGGCCGAGGACGGCGTCCGGATGGCCCGCCAGGTCGAGGTCGACAAGCTCGAGCTGTTGCTCGCCTGGGCCGACCTGCATTCCGGTGACCCGCAGGCCGAGCCCGACGCGGTGCCTGCCAGGTTCGGCGGGCCGCGGCTCATCGCGCTCGGCGGTGACGGCACGCCACAGGTCCAGGACCTCGCGCTGGTCGAGATCGCGATCGCGCGCCACGAGGCCGTGATGACCACCCGCCGGGCGCTGGCCGACGCCCTCGACCTGCGCCACCGCCTCCCCCAGGTCTGGGCCGGCGTCGGTGAAGGCCGGTGCGAGGTGTGGGTGGTGCGCAAGGTCGCCCGGATGGCGCGTCGCCTCGACCGGCACCAGATCCGCATCGTCGACACCGCGGTCGCTGCTGCGTTGGACGCAGCACCCGCGCGGGTCCTGGCGATCGCCGAGGCCAAGGTCATCGAGGCCGACACCGCCGCCCACACCGAACGGATCAAGGCCAACCAGGACAAGAAGGGCGTCTGGTTCTCCCGACCCCGCTCCGGTGACCAGGTCGACGACCCCGACGCCAACACCGACGGCAACACCGACAGCCAGGCCGGGATCGGGACCGTGTTCGCCCGCCTCGACGAGGCCGACGCCCTCGAGTGCGCCCGCACGGTCGAGGACCTCGCCACCGCACTGGCCGCGCACGCCACCCCACCTCTCGACGGGCAGGACCCGTTGCCGATGGACCACTGGCGCGCCGAGGCCTTCGCGATGCTCGCCGACCCCGCCGCCGTGCTCGCGTTCTACCGCTCGATCGAGGCTCCTGACGAACACGAAGCCGACGCCACGACTGGGGGCGCGGCGGAGATCGTCGTCCACGTCGCCCAGCAGGCCGACGGCACCCTCGGCCCCCTCGCCCGCGTCGACGACCTCGGCCCCCGACTCCTCGACCAGGTCCGCGACCTGTTGCGCCGCCAGACCGCCGTCACCCTCACCCCGGTCATCGACCTCCACACCGGCCGCTCGGTCAACGGCTACGAGCACCCCACCGACGTCAAGCACCGCACCGAGCTCAGGACGCTCGGCGACGTCTTCCCCCACGCCACCGGCCTCTTCACCAGACACGGCCGGACACCGGACCACGACCACACCACGCCCTACGACAACAACGGACCACCCGGCCAGACCGGCGACCACAACGACACCCCACTCACTCGACACCACCACCGAGCCAAGACCCACCTCGGCTACACCGTCCTACAGCTCGGACCCGACCGCTGGGTCTGGGGCACACCCCACGGCCTCTACCGCCTCGTCACCGGCGGCGGCACCCGACCCATCACCCGAGCCGAGTACCACCTCCACGCCCAGCAGGCGATCGTTCTGGCCGACGGCTGCGCCGCCTGAGCAAGGCCCAGACATGCCGTATTTGGGGCATGTCAGGCCCACGGAGGCTCCCTAGGGTCGGGGGATCGCCGTCAGCCGCCAAGCTCCGGGAGTCGTCATGCGGGTGCTTCTCGTCTCCTCCTCGGGGGGCCATCTCGCCCAGCTGATGTGCCTGCGTCCCTGGTGGGAGAAGCACGACCGGCACTGGGTCACCTTCGACACCGCGGACGCCGTCGCCAAGCTCGAGGGCGAGAGCGTGACCTGGGCGCACCACCCGACGACCCGCAACCTGGTCAACCTGGCCCGGAACTCGGTGCAGGCCCACCACGTGCTCGACGAGTTCGGCCCGGACGTCGTGGTCTCGACGGGGGCGGCCGTGGCGGTGCCGTACTTCTGGCTGCGGCACCGACGGCGGACCTCGTCGATCTACCTCGAGGTGTACGACCGGATCGAGACCCGCACCCTCACCGGCAAGCTGTGCCGGCCGGCCAGCGACCTCTTCCTCGTGCAGTGGCCCGAGCAGCAGCACCTGTACCGGTCCTCGGTCCTGGTGGGCGAGCTGTGGTGACGCCCGCGCGGCCGCCGCTCGTGGCGGTGTTCCTCGGCACGGACCACCACCGGTTCGACCGGCTGCTGGGCTGGGTGGGCCGGCTGGTCGAGCAGCGCCGGTTCGTCTTCCACGTGCAGCACGGCGCCACCCCGCTGCCGGCGGGCCTGACGGGCGAGCGGCTGATGGGACCGGCCGCGATGGCCGACCTGCTGGACCGGGCGGACGCGGTGATCACGCACGGCGGACCGGGCTCGATCATGGACGCCCGCGAGCACGGGCACCTCCCGATCGTGGTGCCCCGCGACCCGCACCAGGGCGAGCACGTCGACGACCACCAGCAGCGCTTCGCCCGCTTCGTCTCGCGAACCGGCCTGGTCGTGACGGCGTACGACGAGGCGGAGCTCGCGAACCGGCTGGCGCTCGCCGTGCTCACCGGTCGTCGCCACCCGACCGAGCACCGGGTGTCGCCCACGCTGGCCCGGTTCGAGGCCCTGGTCGAGGATCTGGTGCACCGATGACCGTCCTGTCGGCCCGCACCACCGTCACACCCGCCGAGCACGGGGGCTCCCGGGCCACGGCGCCGCTGCACCGGGCCGGGCGGATGCGCGCCGCCGCCGACGCCCTGGCCGCGCTGGTCGTGGTGCTGGTGGCGAGCCTGGTACCCGACGCGATCGCGCGCGTGGGGCCGGCCCTGCTCTTCGTCCCGATGTGGGTGGCCGCGGTCTGCGCGACCGGCGACTACCAGCTGCCGGGCCATCTCGGCGCCCGCTGCCGGCGACTCGCCGTGGCGGCGCTGGTGCTGCCCACGGGTGCGCTGCTGGTGGCCGACCTGGTCGGCTATCCGCTCTCGGCCGGCACGGTCGCCGCGGTGTGCGCGCTCAGCGCGCTGCTCGGTGGCGCGGCCCGCGGCACGATGGCCGTCCTCGCCCGCAGCGGCGTCCGGCTCAGCGGCGTGACCCACCGCGTGGTCGTCGCCGGCACCGTCGTGACCCTGCCCGCGCTGGTGGAGCGGCTCGGGAAGTCCCCCGCCCAGCGCTTCGAGGTGGTCGGTGCGTGCGACCTCGCGTCCTGCGTCGCCAGGGCCGCGGACGACAGCGCCGACGCGGTGATCCTCGCGCCGGACCCGACCGTCTCGGCCGCCGACCTGCAGCGCCTGTGCTGGTGCCTGGAGGACGCCGGCGTCGCGATCTTCGTCTGGACCGGGCTGCTGACCTCGCCGGCCGGCCGGACCCGACTCGACCTCGGCGACCAGCTCCCGCTGCTCCACCTCGGCGCACCCCGCCGGCTGGGCCCGTCCCACGCGGTCAAGCACCTCCTCGACCGCGTGCTCGCCACCCTGGCACTGCTCCTGCTCGCCCCCCTGCTGCTGGCGCTGGCGCTGGCGATCCGCCTGGACTCGCCCGGCCCGGCCTTCTTCCGGCAGACCCGGATCGGCCGCGCCGACGCGCCGTTCACCATCTGGAAGCTGCGCACCATGCGCTGCGACGCCGACCTCGCCGAGCCCGACCTGGTCGCGCTCGACGAGGGCAGCGGGCCGCTGTTCAAGATCCACCGCGACCCCCGGATCACCCGCGTGGGGCGGTGGCTGCGACGTACCTCTCTCGACGAGCTGCCCCAGCTGATCAACGTCGCGCTCGGCCAGATGTCCCTGGTCGGCCCGCGCCCGGCGCTGCCGTCGGAGGTCGCGGCCTACCTGCCCGACGTACGCCACCGGCTGGTGGTGCGGCCCGGGATGACCGGGCTGTGGCAGGTGTCGGGTCGCTCGGACCTGTCCTGGGACGACACCGTCCGCCTCGACCAGCAGTACGTCGACAACTGGTCGCTGCTGCTCGACGCCAAGATCCTGCTCCGCACCGCCGGCGCCGTCCTCAGCGGCCGCGGGGCCTACTGAAGGGGACACTCGATGGGAACCGTGACCACCCGCAGCACCACGGCGCTGATGGCTGTCGGGGCGGTCCTCGCCGCCCTGCTGACCGGCGCCCTCTCGCCGCCGGCCCACGGCGCCGACACCGGCAACGCCGCACCCCAGAACGGCCGGATCGTCGACTCCGACCCGGTCGGGTTCACCCCGCACGTGATGGACGGCGCGGTCTACGCGATGACCCGCGTCGGCGACCAGGTCATCGTCGGCGGCACCTTCACCCGGGTCCGCAACGCCGGCAGCTCCGTCGACATCCCGCGCACCAACCTGTTCGCCTTCAACGCCTTCACCGGCCAGGTCAGCACCACCTTCGCCCCCAACCCCAACGACCGGGTGTACGCGCTCCAGCCCGCCTCCGACGGGACCTCGGTCTACATCGGCGGCGCCTTCACCAGCGCGACCTCCGGCGGCGTGAGCGTCGCGGTCAGCCGGCTCTACAAGGCCGACGTGACCACCGGCGCCCGGGTCGCCGCCTTCCAGCCGGGCACCGTCAACGGCCAGGTCCGCGACCTTTCCGTCACCGGAAACCGGCTGTGGGTCGCCGGCAAGTTCACCCACCTGCAGGGCCGGCCCAGCCTCGCCCTCGGGACCCTCGACGCGACGACGGGAGCCCGGGATCCCTACTACACGGGGGTGATCGCCGGCGTCCACCGCGGCACCACCACCAACGTGCAGAAGATCGCGACCGACCCGGCCAACGGCCGGCTGGTGCTCATCGGCAACTTCGACACGGTCAACGGCGCGCACCGCCACCAGTTCGCGGTGCTCGACATCTCCGGGCCCGCGATGGCGCTGGCGAACTACTACACGACCCAGTACGAGTCGCCGTGCAGCGCGTCCTTCGAGACCTACATGACCGACGTCGAGTTCTCCCCCGACGGCAGCTTCTTCGTGGTCTCGACGACGGGCGCGTTCGGCGGCAGCGCCAGCGTCGCCGGCACCAGCGGCTGCGACGTCGTCGCCCGCTACGAGTCCGCCGCGGCCGGCACGAGCGTGCGGCCGACCTGGGTGGCCTACACCGGCGGCGACACCACCTGGGACACCGAGGTGACGGCCGACGTGGTCTACGTCGGCGGCCACATGCGCTGGCAGAACAACCCCACCCGCGGGGACGCCGCCGGGCAGGGCGCGGTGTCCCGGCCCGGCATCGGCGCCCTCGACGTGGCCAACGGTCTCCCGTACTCTTGGAACCCGACCCGCACCCTCGGCGTCGGGGTCAAGGACATGGTCGCCACGCCCGAGGGTCTCTTCGTCGGCTCCGACACCGACGTGTTCGCCAACGAGACCCACCGCAAGGTCGCCTTCGTGCCGCTCTCCTCGGGAGCGACCCTCCCCACCCGCCAGGTGACATCGCTGCCCGCCACGGTCTACCGGGTGGCCAGCGGCGGCTCCCAGCTGGTCGACGTCGGCTTCGACGGGACCACGGCCACCGCGCCCGTCGACGCCCCCAACGGCACCGGCTGGGGTACGACGGTCGGCGCGTTCATGGTCAACGGGACCCTCTACACGGCCTACGCCAACGGCACCCTGACCCGGCGTGCCTTCGACGGCACGAGCTATGGCGCACCGACGACGGTCAACGCCGCCGACCAGCTCGTCTTCCAGTCCGACTGGCACAACGGCGACGTCCCGCTCCTCACCAGCCTGTTCTACGACCGCGGCTGGATCTACTTCACCAAGGCCGGCTCGGCCCAGCTGTTCCGCCGCGGCTTCGAGGTCGAGTCCGGGGTGGTTGGCCAGCAGCTGTACTCGTACCCGTCGGTCGCCGGCGTCAGCTACAGCGGGGTCCGCGGCGCCTTCGTCGCCGACGGCCGGCTGTGGTTCGCCGGTGCCAACGGCTCGCTGACCCGGGCGGACTGGACGCCCACCGGCGCGCTCGCCGGCACCGCCGCTCCCATCGCCCCGGCCGGCTCCGGCTGGGCATCGCGGGCGCTCTTCCCGTACCAGGGCCAGCCGTAGGGGGAGGTATGCGCCTCGGCCGGCGGGGTACCCACGGTGGGTACCGTCCGGCAGCGGCGGTGTCTCATGAGCGCCGCTCCCGGCGCCCGGCAGCAGGAGTCGGCCATGGCCCACGACATCAAGAGATCGCGCGAGGAGGACCGGGCGGCGGTGCACCAGTTCATCCGGCTGGTCGGCCGCGCCCCGAGCGACGAGGAGCTCGCCGCGTTCCTCCGCGGCGACACCGGCCCCACGCCCCGCACGTCGCCGCGTCGGCTCCGGCTCCGGCACCTGGGCGCCCGACTGATCGTCCGCCTGTGAACGCGCAGGCGAACGCCGCGCCGAGCACCTTCGACCAGGCGCGGAGCATCGTGGAGCAGCTCGAGTCGGCGGTGGTCCACGTCGAGGACCTGACCGCACCCGGCCCGGAGAAGGCGGGCGCAGTCCGCTTCACCGAGCCACCCGACTGATCCGGCGGCCGGTGACCCGGTGGCCGGCCGGATCAGTCCTCGCCCAGCACCGCCCGGCGCAGGACGAGGACCGGGTCGCTCCCGTCGCGCCGGCCTCGGGGACCCTCGCCCTCCGGGGCCAGGAGCCGGCCGGCGTCGCTGCGGGTCCACTCCCGGACGGCGAACCGCTCCCGGATCCGCCAGCCGGCCGGCGTACGGACGAAGTGGTCGACGTACCGGAAGCCGGTCGTGAAGTTGAGCCGCGCCTCGCTGGCCGGCGTGCCCCAGTGCACGGCCGTGCCATAGGTCTCCGCGACCGCCTGGTCGCCCACGACCTCCGCCAGATGGTTGCCGACGATGTGCATCGTGCCGTCGAGCCGCGGCAGCACCTCGCGCAGCCACGCGACGTAGTCGTCGGCCGGCCCGGTGAAGCCGGTGTGGTGGTCGACCCCGTCGTCGGCGTACACCGCCCGGATGCCGGCGTAGTCGAGCCGGTCGACCGCCCGGCAGTAGCGGAGCACGGTGTCGTGGATCTCGCGGCGGTCGGTGTCGGTCACCGGGGCAGTAAAGCAAACGCCGCAGTCACCACATCAGGCGGTGATCAGCCGGAGCCCCTCGTACTCGGCGAAGTCGCCGAAGTGACCGACGTTGAGGGTCGCGAGGGGTACGTCGTGGACGAGACAGCATGCCGCGATCCATGCGTCGTTCGCCGGCCGCGGCCGGCCCCGCTTCTCCGCATAGGCCATGATCTCGCCCCACTTGCGCGCGACGTCACGACCGCCGGTGATGATCGGGCCGGCGACCCACCGGTCGATCTCCGCCCTGCGGCGCGGTCCTGATCAGACCCGAGATGACGTCGGTGTCGAGGACCACGACAGGCATTCGTCAGGCGATGTCCTTCTCGCGCTCATCGCGAACCCAGGCGACGAACTCCGCCTGCTCGGCGTCGCTCGCGAAGAAGTCGGGAATGGCGTACTCGTCGCCCCCGGAGTAGGGCTTGACCCCCTTGACGAGATCGGCGAGGTCTTCCTTGTCGCTGATCCATTCAGGAGGCAGGTCGGACTGCGGAGACGTCGTCATGTGTCCCTCCCGGCCGGTCGGTCGTGGTGCCAGTGTGCCACGGCGCGCGGGTCGGGGCGGAGATCAGGACGTACGGCCGGCAATGCGGAACGGCCCGCTCCCAGCGCTGGCGCTGGTCACGGGCCGTTCCTTGTGCCGTGGCAGGTGAAGGATTCGAACCTTCGAAGGCAAAGCCGACGGATTTACAGTCCGCTCCCATTGGCCGCTCGGGCAACCTGCCTCGGTGTCGTCCGACCGCTTTTGGCGACCGGACCACTACGCGGAACAATAGCGCAGCAGGACTGACCCCTCCGAATCAGCAGGTGACACCCATGGCCGACTCCTCGTTCGACATCGTCTCCAAGATCGACCGCCAGGAGGTCGACAACGCGCTCGGGCAGACGGCGCGCGAGATCTCGACCCGCTTCGACTTCAAGGGCACCGGCGCCACGATCGAGTGGAAGGGCGAGCACGCGATCGAGATCAGCGCGTCCGCCGACGACCGGGCCAGCGCCGTGCTCAGCGTCTTCCAGGACAAGCTGATCAAGCGCAACCAGTCGCTCAAGATCCTCGACGCCTCCGAGCCGCGCCAGTCCGGCCAGGTGTCCAAGATCGGGATCACCCTCAAGGAGGGGATCAGCTCCGAGGACGCCAAGAAGGTCTGCAAGCTGATCCGCGACGAGGGCCCCAAGGGCGTCAAGGCCCAGATCCAGGGCGACGAGCTGCGCGTGTCGTCCAAGAAGCGCGACGACCTGCAGGCCGTCCAGGCGCTGGTCAAGGCGCAGGACTACGACTTCGCGGTGCAGTTCACCAACTACCGCTGACGCCGCAGGTCAGGCACGTCGTCGGGCCGCTGAGTCCGCACAGAGTCCGCACGAGCCCAGAGCGAGGCCGCTGCGGCCCGCGTGCGGTCCTCTGACTTGGGCCACAGGTGCGAATACGTGTTGAGCGTGATCGTGGGCGACGAGTGCCCGAGCGCGTGCTGGACCGTGACGACGTCGCAGCCGGCGGCGATCAGGCCCGACGCATAGAAGTGGCGCAGGTCATGCAGCGTGAAGGCGTCCATGCCGAGCGGCTGCCGAGTCTGCCGCCACAAGTGGCCAGCCGAGTTCCGGTTGAGCAGCGTCCCGACGCCGAACAGCCAGCCCTCGTCACCCCAGGTGCCGATATCGCGGACATGCTTCGACAGCAGCTCGACCAGCTTGTCGTCGATGTAGATCGTGCGAGCCGATCCTGCCTTGGGCGGCACGACCTTGGCGGTCGCTGCCGCCTGCCCCTGGACCTGGCGGCGCACGCGGATCTCGCGACGCAGGAAGTCGACATCGCCGACCTGGAGCCCGGCCGCCTCGCCGAGCCGGAGACCGGCGTAGGCGCACACGGCAATGAAGCCGACGAACGCCGGGTCGGGGCAGGTCTCACGCGCGGTCGCGACCTGCTCGGCTGTCGGGATCATCATGGTGACCTCGGCCTTGGCGACCTTGGGGAGCGCGACGCCGTCCGAGGGCGCCTCCCGGATCACCTTGTCGCGGACGGCGGCCCGGAACGTCATGTGGACGAAGTTGAAGCGCATCTTCGTGGTGCTCGCGGCGAGCGGCTTCCTTGCACCGTCAGCGCTGCCGGAGCTCATCTCCTTGACCCACGCCTCAACGTGCGAGCGGAGGATCTTGCGCATCGGGAGAGCACCGAACGTCACCGATGCCGCCGCCTGCTGTGCGGCCTCGAGCGTGCCGTCTGCCCAGACTTGGCGACCAGACCAGTCGGCGAACCATTGGTCGAAAGTGATCTTGCCGTGCCGCGGGTCGATCCAGTCGCCCCGGACCAGGCCGGCGGTCTCGTCGTCGAGCCACCGCTGGGCGTCTAGCTTGCGGTCGAAGTGGCGGGCGTGCTCCTTGCCGGCGTCATCGCGGTACCGGGCGCGCCACTTGCCGTTCGGCCGCTTCGCGACGCTAGCCATCACGTTCCGCTGAAGACTCAGCCTCGCGCCCAGGATGAATCGTGAAAGGCTGCTCTTCTAGTGTCCGAACCGCATCACGCAGTCCGTCCCATGCCTTCATGACCACATCGAATGCCGCAAGCGCATCTGTGATCCGCGTCGCGAGGACGGATCCGCCGGCAACCGCCTCATCGAGGCTGGCCCCCTGAGAGTGCGCCCGCTCATACAGAGCGCGGGCAGCTCTAGAGGGGTCGTCGAACTCGGCCTCGAAGTCCGCCAGCGCCCCGCTAAGCCCACTGATCTCGCTATAGAGGACGTCAAGGAACAGGTCCAGATCTTCATCTGACCCCTCCTCCGCGACCATCGCGTGGACCGTCGTCCCCAGTTCCCTCGCAATGAACGGTGCCTCTCCAAGCCGGACCGGCCGATCGCCAGCTTCAATCCGCGCGATCGTCGGTTGATGCCCCAGCTTCAGAAGCGGGTACTCCGACAACTCTCTGGCGAGATCGGTCTGAGTCATCCCCTTCGCCTCTCGCAACTCCCTCATGCGCGTGCGAAATCGGAAGTCCCACTCATTCTCATCAGCTTCCGTCCGGCTCACGCAGAGCAGGCTAACCCAGTTGCTGACGACCGTCTACGTCTCGGTATATGCTGGTCCGCAGACATCCATCTACAAAGGAGGATTCGATGGGAGATCGGGAGCGCCTGCTCCGCATCGCGCAGGTGGCCGAGTGGATCGGCGTCTCAGAAAACACTCTTCGCTACTGGCGCCAGCTCGCGCAGGGCGATCACCCGCAGTCCGTCGGACCGCCCTCGGCGAAGTTCGGCAAGCGGATCGTCTACCGCGAATCCGACGTCCAGGCATGGATCGACGCCCAGTTCGAGAAGGCCACCGGATGACGAAGCGAGGGGCCCATCCCGCCAAGAACCGGCCCCTCGCCACGCACTAACCACGCCCCCCCCTATTGAAAGGACGACGCATGTCCAAGCGTCACACCAGCAGTGACCCGACGGCAAACGCAGCCGTCGGAAAGATCAACCGCGACGGCCAGATCGCCAACGACCTGCGAGACCGTGCCCGCCTCCGCGAAGAGGCCGACGCAGCCCGGAACGCTCGCCTCCGCCGCCAGCGTGAGCAGCGCGACGCCAGCCACCGGGATGGCATCTGATGGACGCCAGCAACTTCATCGTGACAGACGACTGTGGCTCCCCGCTCGGCGTCATGAACATCGACCTGATCCAGGCCGAAGGTACGGCGATGTCGTACTCCCTGGCCGCTGCTGCCGGGGACAAGGACGCCCTGGACCAGATCGCCGCGGCAACCCTGGCTCGGATCGGCGCCGCTTCGTTCGGGTATGTCGCCGCCGTCGCAGCCAAGCAACTGGCCGAGGGTGTCGTCGGCCCGCTGCTCGATGTCATCGACGCGACGAGGGATGCGACGGGGGTGCCGGCACAGGATCTTCGCGCCGGCCTCGCTGAGGCCCGTGACTTCTCGATGGCAGTCGCCGCGACCCTCGCCATGGATGCGAAGGAGGGTCGGTCCCGGTGACCTCGAAGACAGGCATGGGCGTCTTCCAGCCGATGCCGCCACTGACCGACGACCAGATGGCGGCGTTGCGCGAGGACGTCGCGGAGCACGGCGTCCTCGTCCCGGTGACGGTCGACCAGCACGGCCGGATCATCGACGGCCACAACCGGTCGGCGATCGCCGACGAGCTCGGCATCCCCTACCCGACGATCACGGTCGACGTCGCCGACGACGACGCCGCGATGGATCTCGCGGTCACCCTTAACGGTGCCCGCCGCCACCTCAACCAGGAGCAGAAGCGAGCCCTGATCGAGCACGAGCTGATCCGGCGCCCCGACGACTCGGATCGCGCGATCAGCCGGCGGGTGGGGTGCTCCCCGACAACCGTGGGCACGGTCCGGTCTGAACGGCGAACGCAAGCCGAGGAGCTCACGCGTCGATGGCAGGAGGCCATGCGACAGGGCTATCGGTCCCTGTGGAAGGTGCTGCACGAGCTGTTGCTGTGCGGGGCGCCGATCGACGAGATGCTCACCCGGGCCGAGGCCGCCAAGGACCGCAGTGTCGCCACGATCGATGATCTCGCGGCGGACGCGTTCGACCTCGTCAACCGCCAGGCGCTCGTCGACTTCTACGTCTACACGACCCTGTTCAACGACTTGAGCGACATCCGATCGATGCTGCCCGACGACCTGGTGATTCCCTGGCGCGTCGATCAGGAGGATGCGCGGAAGGTGCTTGAGCACGCGTTCTCCGGGATCGCCGAGCTGTCCAAATTGGACACCTCCACGGTCTCGTTGGCCGCCATCGACGCACTCGGCGCGGCTGCCCGATGACCGGCTGGCAGTCGTTCGCCTTCTCGGTCCTGGGCGTCGTCTTGTTCGCGGTCGCGATGCGTCGGGCTGAGCAGGCTGTGGTGTGGCCGTTGCAGGTCGCCTGGGTGTTGGTGGCGCTGTTCCCGATGGCCGCGCTCCTGGCCCTGGCGATCGCGTCCCGGCTGGCCGTGGTGGTGGTCCGGTGAACGGGGATCAGAAGCTGCGTGCGATCGCGGTGATCGCGGTGTGCACGATGTGCGCGGTCATCGTGTCGGTGATGGCCATCGCCGCGGCGGTCACGGGTGATCTGCGGTGAGCGGGGAGGTCCAGTCGACCTGGGTCGACGGGGTCACCTTCACGTTCCGCCGCTGCTGGGTCGACGGCGTGGAGGTGCCGCCTCGGGTCGCGACGTTCAACGACCGCCTGGTCGCCGTGGTCGATCCCGAAGACCACCAGGTCGCGGAGCGGCTGGTCGATGCCTTCTTCGCCCAGTTTGAGACCAACGACCCGGCCGACTACACGGCCGAGAGACAGGCCGAGGCGATGCAGGAGGCCATCCGAGGGTTGGTCGCGCCACCTGAGCCGGTCGAGGTGTTCGAGCACCTGGTGGTCGGGATGCCCGCCCCGAATGGTGCCGTGACGGGCCTGTGCGGCAAGACGTGGAAGCCCGGCCGCGGCGGGACTGTCGCGACCCAGCGGTGCCCCGAATGTGTCGCGATCATCGAGGCCGGGTGGTCGAAGTGAACGCCGACGTCGTGGACCTGCTGGAGCGGGCGGCGGCAACGCTGCGCGAACTGGCGCAGGCTGCCACGTCCGGCCCATGGGAGGTCATCGAGGACGTCCACCGCGGGTACCCCGAGCCAGCCCGCGAGATCAGCGTCTGGTCGCAGCCAGAGGACCGCTACGTCACCGAGGACGTCACGAACGCGGGCAGCCTCGACCGCTGGCGGGCCAACGCCCAGCACATCGCCATCTGGTCGCCCACCAACGCCTTGCTCGTCGCGGACTGGCTCGAAGGCGAGGCCGCGACCGTCGCCGCCATGGAGCCGCTCGCGGACCTCATCGGCGTGACGATCCAGCACACCTCGGGCAACTCCTCGCACGTCGACGTCGGCCGAGCGGAGACCGGCTCTTGGCGGATGCACGCCAGGACCGACTCGTTCGCCCTCGCTCTCGCCCGCTCGATCCTTCAGGAGGACACATGAGCAAGATCAGCTTGACCCCGATCACGGTCAACATCACCGGTCCGGACGGGGACACGACGCAGCTCCGGTACTGCACCATGGGCCGCCATGCCCTGTGGCTCGAGAGCAGTCTGCGGGGTCGGGAACTCCGCCGCCGCCTCAGGGAGTCCACCGCCCTCGACAGGCGGCAGCGTCGCCGGTTCATGCGTCTCTTCGGCCGTGGGTGGGAGATGCCGGAGGTGGCGGCGTGAACGCGATCCTGTTCGACCGGATCCGCGAGCAGCTCGACGCCCCGTCTCCCGACAGCAAGGATGTCGTGCCCTGGGCCGAGGCAGCGGGTCGCTGTCGTGCCGCCGGGCTCGTCGCGGTCATGACCGCCGAGGCGCTGCTGGAGGCCGCCCACAAGGCCGCTGACGAGCTCGACGAGTGGGACGGCTACGCCTCCTCGGTCCTCGGCGGCATGTCGCCCGGCGGTGTCGTCCGGCACAAGGCCCACAAGGCCGCAGAGGTCGACGTGGACACGTGCCCGGCCTGTCAGCGGCGGACAGAGGAGCCGACCGCCGAGAGGGCGTCCACCGTCATGGACGTCCCCGACGAGCCCCTCCCGCCCGGCGCCGACCCGGTGTTCGGGCTCACCGACAACGAGGTGCCGCTGTGACGTACACACTCACCTCGTCCTGGTGGGACATCGACGACGTCACCTACGCCGAGGTCACCATCGACGCGGGTGTCCAGCGGTTGGTCGCGCACGCCGAGAACACCGACCGCGACCAGCTCGTCGCCGACCTGCGGCAGCTCTCTGCCCGTGCCCTCGACCTGGCTGGCGAGATCGAGCGCGAGACCGACATGGCCTCCCTGCGACGGCTGGCCCCCTCCATGGCACCAGCGTCCGATCCGATGTTCGGCCCCCACCTCGCCACCGCCGATGACGTCATCGCGGGCCGTGCCCGGTACGCCGACACGCCTGGTGGTCACGCCGATCGACGCGCCGGCCGCACCTCCGGAGAGATGCCGGGGTGGGACGGATGACCGGCTCGGCCGAACAACTCACCATCCCGACCACAGAGAGCGAGACCGCTATGACCGACACGACCGCCACCGCCCAGGCCGCCACGCCCGAGGACAAGCCGAAGGACGACTGCTGGAACCCGCCCGACAACGAGCTCGGCTACCTCTCGGAGTTCATCCACAAGAGGACCGAGTCGGACCTCGATCACCACATCGCATGCCACCTTCACGAGACGGCCTTCCAGCACGCCCACTGGTCGAACGACTGCAAGGAGACGCACATGTTCACGGACTACCCGTGCGACGACTACGAGCGCGGCCTGCATCTCGGCATCGCGTGGCTCAAGTCCCGGATCACCGACCTCGAGCAGCGGGCGTGACCCCGGCCAGTCAGCCCACTCCACCCAGCTCACACGAAGGAACGCCATGGCCCGCCGCACCAAGCTCACGTGGATGAAGGATCTCCGCGGCGCCGCCGACCTGAGCAACGCCGAGTTCCGGATCTTGGTGATCCTCGCGACGTACAGCGACCAGGCGCTGCTGAACGCACACCCCGGCACGAAGCGTCTCGTGGAGGACACCGGCCTTGCTCGGTCGACGGTCATCACCGGCCTGAAGGCGCTGCAGGAGAAGGGCTGGATCCGGATGACCGAGGAGGGCGGACACCAGCACGGATGGGGCATCGCGCACGCGTTCTCGATCCACACTCCTCCGGATATCCACAAGGGTCCGATCCGCAGAGGAGTTATCCACAAAGGGTCCGATGAGCGGCCCCTAAAGGGTCCGGGGGGCCGGACCCTAGACGACCCAGAAGGGTCCGATTCACAGCCGAAGGGTCCGATGAGCGAACAAGAAGGGTCCGATTCACGTGCCGAGAAGGGTCTTGTGAATCGGACCCCATCAGGTCATTCATCAGGGGACGCATCAGGTCCAATTCATCATTCCGCCGCAGGCGCGTCGGGCGCACGCGCCGCAGCAACGCCCCACGCCACGGACCCCTGGCAGTACGACGCCGACGGCGATCTCACCGACGACAGCTACGAGCGACTCCTCGACGAACTCGGCCGCGTCCTCGACATCGAAGCCAGCACTGTCGACGGGATGCTCGCCAACGGCGCCCACCCCAAGGCCGTCATCAACACCATCAACAAGCGAAGGAGCGCATGACCATGATCCGCCGACTCCGCCAGCGCCTCCGCCGCCGCAGGTTCGACACCCGCCTCGCCTCAGGACAGCCGGTTCGGACCCTCGCCGAAGCCTGCGACGAGGCGGGCCACCTCGTCGCGCTGTGCCGCGAAGTCCACCGCCGCCAGATCCCACTCAAGACCCTTCGAGAGGAGCCCTCATGAACCGCAACACCGAATACAGCGCCATCGTGCACACAGACATCCGGCTGTTTGAGATCTACACAACCGAGGTCATGGTCGGCGGGCAGCCGGCCGGCCGCCGCATCATCCTCGACGACGACATGGTCACGGCCGACGAAGCGCTCGACCTCGCACACCACCTCGTCGCTGCCGCGAAGCACATCAAGCGCGGCGGCCTCAGCGTCGTCCCCAACCCCAGCGAGGAGCCCCCCACCGCATGACCGCCACCGAAACCCGAGCATGCATCAACGGCTGCTCGCTCTACCGCCAGCACCTCACCGACTGCACCGGAGACGGATGCCGCGGATGCCTCCCCACCCGAGCACGCCACGGGCTCCTCTGCGACAACTGCTACCGCCGCCTCGAGCTCATGCTCACCGACGCCCCCATCGTCCACCGCTGGCTCGGCGGAAACATGGCAGCCTCCACCACCCAGCACCTCGACCCCGACGGCCCAGCCCCCAGCCGCCACCGCACCAAGGGCGACGAATCACCCGCCCCGCTCAACGTCGGCATCCTCGACACCCGCCAACTCCTCGCCGACCGACTCGCCATCTGGGTCGACCACCACTGCGAGGAAGTCAAGGTCACCGGACCCGACGAACACACCCCCGCGAACGACGCAGCCCACCTCATCCGCTGGCTACCCTCCATCGCCTGCTGGGACATCGTCAGCGACTGGATGGAAGAACTCGCCGAGACCATGCGCGACGCCCACCAGCTCGCACCCTGGCGCCCCATCACCCGACGCATCCCCGGCATCCCATGCCCCGGCGAGAACTGCGGCGAGACCAACCTCGCCATCTACGGCGGAGACACCGACGTCACCTGCCTGTCCTGCCGCACCACCATCAACGAACGAGCCTTCGGGCTCTGGGAACAGATCGTCCTCAACCGGGAGGCAAGTTGACCGACGCCCTCATCGTCACCACCCGCGAAGCCGCCGAACTCGCCGGCATCGCCGAAGCCACCATCTGGAAGTGGATCGAACGCGGATGGATCAAGCCCACCAACCCAGGACACAAGCCGCTGCGGTTCAACTACGACGACATCGCCCGGGTCCAGCGCGACCACCGGCCCAAGAGCTGGCTGAACCGACACCAAGCACTCCGGAAGCGATGGCTTGCTGGCTATCGCCACAGCGATCTGTCATGATTTCTCCAGCGGAGCCATGCCCGCTAACCCGAGAGCCCCGGCCAACCACCGGGGCTCAGTCGTTCCACGAGGTAGGCGCACCGGGCCACGCGGGACGAGCAACACTCGCATACCGGACGCTCGTGGCGTCGACCACGACAGAGCCGAAGGCCACAGGGCGAACGGCAGCGGCGCCTCCAGGCAGAAGAGCCCGGTGATGAGCCGCATCGACGACAGCTTCCCGTGAGAGCGACTGGGCTCTGAGCGGGAAGGCGGGACGCTCCGGCCTCCTGCTGCCCTCGCCAGGAGCCACAGGCTCCACGGCGAGGAAGCCCGCCCAACCAGGCATGGAGGGCGGGATTCCTCCCAGCCGTCCCCCGGGACTGGCTGGGCCTTACGCGGACCGCCTCCTAGGAACGACGGCCCGCACCCGCCACCGTGGATGGGTCAGGGACCTTGAAGCGGTGTGCAGACTTCCTGGCCGCGATCAGAGGGACTGAGGCATGCGGGTCTGCCTGACATCCGGCTGTGGTGAGCTGACGCCGAAGACCCGGTGCCCCGAGCACGCCCGGGCCAAGAGCCGCGACGCTGGCACGAAGCAGCAGCGCGGGTACGACGCCGAGTACGACCGACTGCGACGCGCTGACATCGCACGGCTCGGACGCGGCGAGGTGCTGACCTGCTGGCGCTGCGGCACCGTGGTCTACCCGCACGACTACTCGCTCGGCCACTGCGACGACGACCGCACGATCATCCACGGCCCCGAGCACCTGCGGAAGTGCAACCTCGCCAACACCCGCGGCGGCTGCCCGCACCCCGACCACGTGGCCCAGGCGGGCCAGGCCGACCGCTCCTGACCCACCCCCTGGCGGGGCACCCTGCCTCGCCCGGTCGAGAAGAACTGCGGAGTAGGTCTCTGTCCGGTCACGCGGGTTCAGAGGTCCCAGAGCATCCCCCAAGCGGGCGGCGCAAGGCCGCTCGGCCATCGATGGCGGCGCAAGGCTGCCGAGGAGCTGATCGACATGACCGATGTGACGCGCGTGGTGCTCGTGAAGCCGGACGACGTGCTGGTCTTCGGCAACATCGGTCCCGCGAACACCGAGGTCATGTCGGAGCTGGGCGAGCGGATCAAGGCTGTGACCGGAGCGTCGCTGGTGGTGTTCTTCGCCGACGACATCGACCTCGCCGCGGTGCCTCGATGACGCGCGGTGGTGCTCGCAACCGATCCGGCCCGGGCAAGGACCCGAACTCGCTGCGCTCGGCGGCCGCTGGGTACGTGCTGACGGCGCTGCCGTCGGAGGGGTACGCCGGCGAGGTGCCGGACTTCCCACTGATGGAGTTCACCGTCCTGCGCTGGGAGACCGAGGACAAGCGCCGCTACCAGGTCCGCGACGACGAGGCGACCGAGGCGTTCCGTCGGCGCGAGCTCGAGCTGTGGGAGCAGGCGTGGACCTACCCGCAGGCGTGCGCGTGGGCGCAGGAGTCGTGGCGCTGGAACACGGTCGCGATGTGGGTCCGCACCCAGGTGGTGTGCGAGTCGTCGGAGGCGACCGCGGCCGACAAGGGCGCGATCCACCGCTTCGCCGACCAGATCGGGATGACGCCGGCCGGGCTGAAGGAGAACGGCTGGGCGATCGCCCGCAACGAGATCGCCGACAAGGCCGCCGAGAAGCAGACCGAGGCCGCGCAGGTCCCGCAGTCCAGCGCCCGCGACCGGATGACCGTGGTCAACGGTGGCGGCGAAGGCTGAGACGCCGGTCCGCTGGACCACCGGCAAGGACACCTGGGTCGTCGACTTCCCCGTCTTGTGGGTCGCGGTCGACTGGGAAGAGCGCCATGCCGTCGTCTCGGACCCGGTCCGCGGCGTCCACCTCGACGAGGCGGGCAACCCGGAGCCTTTCACCGAGTACGCCCAGCAGCTCTGGGTCACCGTCAACTGGTACCGGATCCGCCCGACCGCGAAGCCGGGCGACCTCGCCACCGCTTTCCACTACCGCCGGGTGCAGTACGTCGGCCCGCAGAAGTGCGGCAAGGGGCCGTGGCTGGCGAAGAAGACCAAGGCGCAGGCCGGCGGCCCGGTGCTGTTCGCGGGCTGGGCCCAGGGTGGCGAGGTCTACCGCTGCGCTGACCATGGCTGCGGGTGCGGGTGGGTGTACGTCTACCGGCCCGGCGATCCGATGGGCAAGCCGTGGGGCAAGCCGCTGATGCAGCTCATGGCGACCGCCGAGGACCAGGTCGACAACGTCTACGACCCGCTCAAGGCGATGCTCAAGAACGGCTGGGACGCCGATCGGTTCACGGTCGGCGAGGAGTTCACCCGGCTTCCGGGCGACGGCAAGATCGAGACCGTCACCTCCTCGGCGCTCTCGCGGCTGGGCAACCCGATCATCTTCATCGGCCAGGACGAGACCGGGCTCTACACCGACTCGAACAAGCTGCGGAAGCCGGCCGAGATCACGCGCCGCGGCGCGTCGGCCATGGGTGGGCGGTCGATCGAGACCACGAACCCGTGGGACCCATCCGAGGACTCGGTCGCGCAGCGCACGTGGGAGTCGAAGCGCCCGGACATCTTCCGGTTCTGGCTCAACCCCGAGCTCGACGTGACGCTGCACCGGCCCGACGGGAAGCCGTTCTCATTCTGGGTCAAGCGCGAGCGCCGCAAGATCCTCGCCCACGTCTACCAGGGCATCGACCACATCAACATCGAGTCGGTCGAGGCCGAGGCGCTGGAGATCGGCGAGAAGGACCCCGGCCAGGCCGAGCGGTTCTACGGCAACGTCGCCAAGGCCGGACTCGGGTCGTGGCTGAACATCGACTCCTGGAACGCCCGCAAGGCCAAGGAGCCGCGCGAGATCAAGCCGGGCACGGCGGTCACGCTCGGGTTCGACGGCTCCGACAAGGACGACTGGACCGGGTTCCGCTGCGAGACGCGCGAGGGCTACCAGTTCACCCCGACGTTCCCCGACGGCCGGCCGATGGTGTGGAACCCCGCCGAGCACGGCGGCCAGGTCCCCCGCCTGGAGGTCGCCGCCGGCCTGGAGCACATCATGACCACCTTCAAGGTGGTCCGCGGCTACTTCGACCGGCCCTACTGGGGCACCGAGATCGACGCCTGGGCCGAGAAGTACGGCGACACCGTCATCATCGGCTGGGCGACCTCGGCGCCGACCCGGATGCACCCCGCGGCCGAGCGGCTGGTCACCGACGTCACCAAGCGCGACTCCACGTTCACCCACGACGGCTGCGAGCTGACCGAGAAGTGCATCGGCGCGGCCCGCAAGTCCCACCGCCCCGGCGGCCGCTACGTCCTCGACAAGCCCGGCGATGGCCGCAAGATCGACCTCGCCGTCGTCTCGATCCTCGCCCACGAAGCCGCCTGCGACGTCACCGCCAAGGACTTGTGGCCGGTCGAGGAAGACCAGAACTTCGCCTACTTCATCTGACCTGCTCCGCGCGGGTCCCCGACCCGGTGTGAACCAGATGAGGAGGGCTTTCGTGGCGAGTCTCGAAGAGGCCCTCAAGCTGGTCGACCAGCTCTACGCACGTCTCGTGGACCGTCGGCCGAGCATCGAGAAGCAGTACCGCTATCTCGAGGGCCAGCAGCCCCTCGCCTACGCCACCGACGCCTGGAAGAAGTTCCACGAGGACCGCTACAAGGACTTCTCCGACAACTGGTGTGCCGCTGTCGCGCGCACCGCTGTCGCGCGTCAGCGCATCGACGGGCTGCGCCTGGGCGGGCCCACCGACACGCTGACCGACGACGAGCAGGAGCTGTGGCGCGACTGGAACCGCAACGACTTGGAGGCCCAGTCCTCCCAGGGGTTCCTCGCCTCCTCGGTCGCCAAGCGGTCCTTCGTCGTGGTGTGGGGCAACAGCGACGACGAGCCGGTCGTGACATGGGAGAAGCCCTCGCAGGTCATCGTCGACTACGACCCGACCGGCCGGCGCCGGCTCTCCGCGCTCAAGGCGTGGCAGGAGGGCGACATCGAGTTCGCCACCCTCTACCTGCCTGACGGGCTGTACAAGTTCGACCGGCCCGCCGCCATGTCGGCCGAGATGCAGAACCGGATGAAGGACCAGGGGTTCGTGCTCCCGGCCTCCATGCTCGGCGGCAACGGCGGATGGCGCGTGCGCGAGGTCTCCGGCGAGCCCTGGCCCGTCGAGAACCCGCTCGGCGAGGTCCCGGTCGTCGAGTGGCCCAACCGGCCCCTGCTCGGCGGCGAGCCGATCAGCGACATCGACGGCGCGATCGCCATGCAGGACGCCATCAACACCTTGTGGGCCTACCTGTTCACCGCCGCCGACCACGCCTCGATGGCCGCCCGCGTCGTCCTCGGCGCCGAGCCGCCCAAGGTCCCGGTCCTCGACGAGAACGGCCAGGTCGTCGGCTCCAAGCCGGCCAAGCTCGAAGACCTCGCCCAGGGCCGCCTGCTGTTCCTGCCCGGCGTCGGGGGCAACGCCCGCATCGACCAGTGGGACGCCGCCAAGCTCGACGTGTTCGGCACCGAGACCACCCGGGCCCTGGGCCACCTGGCCGCGCAGACCCAGACCCCGGGCCACTACCTGCTGACCAACGAGAAGTTCGCCAACCTCAACGGCGACGCCCTCACCGCCGCCGAGGTCCCCCTGGTCGACAAGCTGCGCGACAAGGCGAAGTACCTCAACACCGCCGCCAAGGAGACCGCCCGGCTCATGGCGCTGGTGCGTGGCAAGAAGGCCCTGGCCCAGCAGATCGCCGAGACCAACGGCCGCGACTTCGTGCAGTGGCAGGACCCCGCAATGCACTCCATCGCGCAGATCGCCGACGCCGCGACCAAGGACCGCGCCGTGGGCATGTCGCTGCGCACCGTACTGGAACGCCGCTACGGAATGACCGAGCCCGAGATCGACCGCGAGCTGGACCGGATCCGCGAGGAGAAGGCCGACCCGATCCTCGCCGCACTCGTGGGCGGCATGAACGCCACCACGAACACGGGCGCGAGCGCCGGTGCGAACGCTCCGCTCGGCTGAGCAGTTCTACCGCCGCTCGGCAGCGATCGCCCGCAAGGCGGTCCTCGAAGCCCGCCCGGTCCGCCGCCGCGACGCCGGGGCCGTCGCGACCGTGCTGGCTACCCACCAGATGGCCGAGGTCGACCTCGCTCGTCGCGGGATCGTCGCGATGCTGGACGAGCAGCGGATCAACGCCGAGGCCGAGGCGCTGCTCAGCTCCGCCGCGTTCGTCACCCAGGTCGCCGACATCGAGCGGATGCTGGACCAGGTCGTCACCGACTGGCAGTTCGACCGGCTGATCGGGTCGCTCACCCAGGGCGCCGGCCGCGACGCGATGGCGCTGGAGGTCGCCGCCCGCCCCAACATCGCGTGGGTTCGGCACGTCAACCCGCCGTGCTGTCGCGACTGCGCGATCCTCGCCGGCCGTGTCTACCGCTGGTCCGACGGGTTCGAGCGCCACCCCGGCTGCGACTGCACCCACATCCCCACCACCGTCTCGGCCGCGAACGGGCTCACCATCGACCCCGACGAGCTCGTCGACCAGGGCCTGGTCACCGGCCTGTCGAAGGCCGACCTCGAGCTGCTCGCCGAGGGCGCCGACCTCAACCAGGTCGTCAACGTCCGCAAGCTCGAAGCCCGCATGACCGACGGCCGCGCGGTGCTCGTGCGTCGCGGCCGCCTCACCCCCGCGGGCATCCTCAACGCCGCTGGCGAGGACCGAGACCGGATCCCCGAGCTCATCGAGACCAACGGCTACGGACGCCGTACCCGATCCGCCGCTCCTGCCCCTGCGGGTGGCTCGGGACCGCAGGACCCGCCGCGGCCGCCGACGCGCCCCGGCGTGGCGATGCCCGACGAGCCCGACCCCAATGACCGCGAGGCCCACCGGGCCTACTGGCAGGCACGGCGCGACCAGCTCGAAGGCCCGGCCTTCACTGCCGCAGGTGAGCCGCTCGACTCCGACGAGGTCCGCTTCGCTGAGCGCATGGTCGGCGCCGGCCACCGGCTCTCGTGGATCCCGACCGGCTCCAACGGCACCGACGAGATCGGCACCCTGCCCGCCAACGACTTCACCTGGCACACCAGCCACGATCACGACGCGACCCTGCCGGCCGACCTGCAGGTCGAGCACAAGGGCCTGCGGGCCGACACCCCGGTCGACTTCAAGCACATCGCCCGCCAGATCCGCAACGCGATGAACAAGAACAAGCGCCGGCTCATCGTGACCAACGTCGTGGTCGACGTCGGCGACCGTGACGTCTCACCCGAGATCATCGCCGAGCTGATCGCCTACTACAGCGCCCCACCCCGACCGTTCGAGCGCATCTGGCTCATGAGCCACGGCGAACTGATCGCGATCGTCGAGAAATGACGAGTGGGGCCGTATCCCCAGCTGTTCGCCAAAGCCGCGCCCCACTCACCACCGAGTGTACGCCGCGAATCCGACTGGCGCACCCCCTCCCGATCCACCTGACGCGCAAAGCGTCGGGCCGACTCTCGCAAGGAGAGACACATGGCTGACGCAGCCGACACCAGCACCACCACCGACGCCGGCTCCACCGGCACCACGACCGGCGGCGACACGGGAGCGACCGGGGCCACCACCACGGACGCCGGCAGCACCAGCACCGGCGCGACCGGGGCCACCGGCAGCGCGGACGCCACCGGCAGCGCGGACGCCGGTGAGGCCGCGCTCGGCGACGCCGGCAAGCAGGCCCTCGACCGGATGAAGGCCGACCGGAACAAGGCCCGCACCGAGGCCGCGAACACCCGCACCGAGCTCGACAAGGCACTCGCCGAGCTCGCCAAGCTCCAGGGCAAGGAGGCCGAGTTCACCGCCGCGCAGGAGGCGCAGCGGGTCAAGGACGAGGCCCTCTCCGCCGCCAACAAGCGGATCCTCAAGGCCGAGGTCCGCGCGGCCGCCGCCGGGAAGCTCAATGACCCGGCCGACGCCCTGGCCCACATCGACCTGTCGTCGTTCGATGTCAGCGACGACGGCGACGTCGACACCGACGCGATCGCCGCGGCGATCACCGACCTCATCACCACCAAGCCCTACCTGGCTGTGCAAGACGGCACGAGGTTCCAGGGCGGCGCGGACGGCGGCTCCCGCAACGGGACCGGGCCCGCCCAACTCACCCAGACCGATCTCGACCGGATGACCGCCGAGCAGATCGTCGAGGCCAAGGCCAAGGGCCAGCTCGACCAGCTCATGGGCATCCGCCGATAGCCCCAGAAAGGGACTCGCACCATGGCTTTCACCAGCTTCATCCCGCAGATCTGGAACGCCGAGATGCTCGTGTCGTTCCGCCAGAACGCCCTCGCGGCCAACTTCACGAACCGCAACTACGAGGGTGACGCCACCAAGGGCAACACCGTCAAGATCAACTCCGCCGCGTCGGTGACCATCACCGACTACAAGGCGGCCGGACGGATCACGACCCCGGAGAACATCAACTCCACCTCCGTCGACCTGCTCATCGACCAGGAGAAGTCGTTCGACTTCAAGGTCCACGACATCGACCGCGCCCAGGCCGCCGGCTCGCTCGGCGTCTACACCACCGACGCCGGCCTCGGTCTCGCCGAGGACGCCGACAAGTTCCTGCTCGCAATGATCTCCGGGTCGGTCACCCACCAGACCGCCTCGACCATCACGACCGGCGACGAGGCGTGGAACATCCTGCGCGACCTGCGCAAGGTGATGAGCAAGAACAAGGTCCCGGTCGCCCAGCGGGTGGTCGCGATCAACGCCGAGTTCGAGGGCCTGCTGCTCGAGGCGTCTTCGAAGATCACCAACGTCGACAAGTCCGGCGTCGCCGAGGGTCTGCGCGAGGCCGTCCTCGGTCGCCTGCTCGGCTTCACCGTCGTGACCTCGGAGAACCTCCCCGTCGTCGCGAAGCCGCAGGCCGTCGCCTGGTACGTGCCCTCGGTCGGGTACGTCTCCCAGATCGACGAGACCGAGGCCATGCGCGACGTGGACTCGTTCGCCGACCGCGTCCGCGGCCTGCACGTCTACGGCGGCAAGGTGCTGCGCGGTGGCGCCGGCGTCGCGGCCTGGACGGCGTCCTGATGGCGCTCGTCAAGGCCCCGAACGGCGACGTCTACGACCTCCCCGAGGCCACCGCCTCGGGGCTGGTCAACGGCCACGAGTCCGAGTGGGAGTACGCCGAGGCCAAGCCGACGCCCGCCAAGAAGACCGCCGCCCGCCCCGCGGCCAACGACCAGTAACGCCCGGCCCCAAGGAGGGAGGTTCGCCATGACGCTCGCACCGCTAGCTGACCCGACGGACCTCCCTCCGGCGTGGGCCGACCATGAGGACGCCGCCAAGGCGCTCGCCGTCGCGTCCTCGGCCATCCGTGACGCCGCCGAGGGTCCGATCGCCGCCACCACCGGCACCGTGACCATCGATGCGCCCGGCGGGACCAAGCTCGCCCTGCCCGGCCCGATCCGCGCCATCACCGCCGTCACCATCGACGGCCGCCCGGTCACCGACTACCGCAACCTCGGCGACGGACTGTGGCGCCGCGGCGGCTGGGGCGACGACCACGCACCCGTCGCCGTTACCGCGACCTTCGGCCTACCCGAGGTCCCCGCCGACATCGCCGAGCTGTGCGTCAGCCTCGCCGTCGCCTGGCTGGAGCACCGCACCGCCGGCGCCAGCAGCACCGCCGGCCTGACCTCGGTGAAGATCGACGACGCCTCCGAGACCTACACCGACGAGGCCGCCAGCCAGATCACGCCGGTGTACATCCCCGAGCTCACCCGAGCCTGGCTCCGCGCCCGGTTCGGCGGCGGGGTCGCCGTCGTGGAGACGCTCTGATGCGCGCCACCGCCCGCCTCGGCGCGATGCAGGCCCGCGCCCAGTCCCTGATGACTCTCACGCTGGCCGCCTACTCCCCCGACGGCAAGACGACCAACCCGGGCGGCTACACCGTCCCGAAGTTCGCCTCTGAGGGCTTGACCTTCGGCCGCGTGCAGGCCACCTCCGGCGGCGACACCACCACCCGCTACATCAAGATCGGCGACGTCGAGCGCCCCGTCATCAAGGGCGGCCTGCAGATCCCGTTGACCGCGAAAGTCCCGGTCGCTGGCGAGCAGCGCGGCACCGGCTGGGAGTACGTCGTCCTCGCGGTCGGCCCCCTCGACGACCTCGCGCTCCTCGGGCGCCGCTACCTCGTCGTCGCCGTCCCCGCGAAGTCCCACGCGACCATGCGTCGCCTCACGGTCGTGGAGGTCTGAGCATGCGCGTCCACGTCGAGCACAGCATCGGTGACCTCGCTGACGACCTGAAGGGGATCGCGACGTCGACTCCGCGGCGCATGGCTGGCGTGGTCCGCGACGCGGCCCAGCGGGGCAACCGCAACGCCAAGGCGTTCGCTTCCGAGCAACACACCATGTTCTCCGACGTGGACGCCGACTACGCCCCGTCGTTCACCGTCGAGCAGATCGCGCCGTTGGTCTACGAGTACGGTCCCGACGCCGCTCTGCCCGAGGGGTCGAAGGCCAGCGGCTACGAGTTTGGGTCGGTCAACCAGGCCAGCCCGCACCGCAACCTCGACCGCTCGGTCGACATCGAGCGGACCGAGTTCCCGATGGACGTGTCCGACGAGATGCGGCTGATCTGGCAGCAGGCAGGTTTCTGATGCCGACCGAGCAGCAGGTCGCCACGGTCGTCCTCGACCTGGTCAACACCGCCCTCTCCGAGCCCGCCGAGGCGTTCGCTCCCGACGAGGTCCCCTCCCCGCGGCCCGCCGAGCACGTCATAGTGACCGTGGTCCGCCGCGCCGGCGGCACCGCGCGCTCGGGGCGCTACGTCACGTCCGGCTGGTCGCTGTACCTGATGGCGGTCTCCCAGGTGTCGGTTGCGAACGCCCGCAACTCGCTGGCCGCCGCCGGCGCCGCGTTGGAGTCGGCCGTCATCGCCGTCGGCGGCGTCACCTCGACCCCGATCCGGTTCGACAGCGCCCGAGCCGTCGCGCCGGATGACAGCTGGTTCTCGGGCGTCAACGTCTACAACTTCGCGCTCTAGGAGGAGCCATGCCCAACCCCTACCTCGCCGCCGCTCTGCGCGAGCAGGACGCCAAGCGCCCGAAGCCCGCGGCGAAGCCGGCCGCGAAGAAGGCGGCCACCAAGAAGACGACCGCGAGCAGGAAGCCCGCGGCGAAGAAGGCCGCCGCGCCGGCCGCCATCACGAACGCCGACAAGGAGTCCTGACATGCCCATCTCCCTGCCCCCGGTCGAGAAGAGCCTCGGCCGCAAGGTCGTCGTGTTCTGCGACACCCCGCCCGCCGCGCCCACCGGCATCCCGACCCTGACCGAGGTCAACGCCGGCCTCCAGGCGTCCCTGCACCTCTACACGCCGTTCAACGTCACCCCCGACCAGTCCACCGGCCAGGGCCCCCGCAAGCTCGGCGCCAAGACGGTCCCGACCGAGAACGGCCTGGTCACCTACCCCGCGGTCGACGTGCAGGGCTCCTACCTGCCGCAGAAGCTCGGCACCCCGGGCGCGGTCGGCAACGAGGTCTACGAGATGTTCAAGGCCGCCGAGGCCGCCGGGGACAAGATCACCGCCGTGGTCTTCGACGCCATCGACGGCGACATCTCCCCGATCCCCACGGGCGCGGTCGGCGACGTCTACCTCACCGAGCCGGGCGTGATCCGCAAGGGCCAGACCGGCGACGGCGAGTTCGACCACGTGGCCTTCAACTGCTCGCTGGTCATCTCCGGCGGCGAGGCCGTCGCGGTCGACCACGTCTTCACCACCTGACCCGCCTGACCCCATCTCGAGCACCCTCGCGCCCGCGCTGCCGAGTCGCGGGCGCGAGGGGATCACTCGGCTCACTCGGCCCAGCAAGGAGATCTCCATGTCCAAGTCCCTGTCCGACCTGCTCGCCGACAGCGCCCCGGCACCGCTGCCCAAGGCGAGCCTGACGGTCACCCTCATCGAGGGCCAGCACATCCTCGACGAGATCGCCGAGCTCGACGAGCGGCTCCAGGACGCGGTCGCCGCGTCCCGGCGCACCAACGCGTCCGGCGAGCGCACCGGGCCGCCGCGCAAGGCCGGCGAGACCGCCCCCGACATCGCCGCCATCGGCAAGCAGAGCGAGGACGCCCTGGCACGGCTGGCCGCCTTCCAGGTCAAGATCGGCCTCACCGGCACCTCGTCGGGCGAGTGGCACCGCTGGAAGGACGAGCACCCGCCCCGCAAGGAGTCCGCCGGGGACATCAACGTCACCCACGGCTGGTGCAACTCCGTCGACCTGTTCGACGACCTCGGCAAGTACGTCTCGCACTGGGACGGCGCCGAGGTCCCCGAGGGCGCGTGGGACGCCAAGCTCGCCGAGAAGGTCACCTACGCCGACCGCCGAGCCCTGACGACCAAGGTCGTCGAGATGTTCGAGCAGGGCGTGAACCGCGTCCCTTTCTCGTCGAGCGGATCATCTACGACCGAGGATTCCGCGACCGCCTGAACCTCGCGCGGTCGCTGAACATCAGCGACAAGCGCCTGCTCGGCTGGACGCCCACCGAGCGCCACGACCACTACGACCCCGACGGCAACCCGACCGGGTACACGATCATCACCCGCGAGCCCGAGTGGGACGACGTCGAGCGGGCCAAGATGCTCGCCCTGGTCGAGTACGACGCCGGGATGTGCGAGTGCGGCATGCACCAGTCCATCGCCGACACCGACCCGGACCTGGACATGGGCTCGCGGATCTGCCCCTCGTGCCGGGCGATCGCCCGCAACCTCCGCGTCATCGCCGAGAGCGACGAGCAGGTCATGCGCGAGCTGTACGGCGACAAGAAGCCACCCGCCGACGCGGCCCGTCCCGAAGACGGCCGCCACTTCACCCTGCGCGCCAAGAGCGCCCAGCCGTCCGACACCAGTTCCTGACGCCGGCACCTGAACGCCGGTCCTGACGCGCGAGAGGCGGTGGTCCGGTGGCAGTCCGTCACGAGTCGGTGCGGCTCGAGCTCAACGACGCCGGGTTCAGCACGAAGATGGCGAAGAACGCCGCCGCCACGGCGATGCTGGCCAAGGAGCTGGACCACCTCGACGGGACGTCGGTCGACACCGCCCGCGACACCGACGCCCTCGGCAAGTCGGTCGACCGGACCACGAAGTCGACCAAGGAGTACAGCCTCGAGACCGCGGTCGCCGAGGAGCGCACCAACCGCTTCCGCAAGGGGCTGCGCGAGCAGGCCAAGGCCGCCATCGACGCCGAGCAGGGCATCGACCGGCTCAGCGACTCCGCTGTGCGAGGCGGCCGGGCGATCGACCAGTACTCCGGGCGCCTGGGGATCCTGCTGCGCGGCTTCGCGGTCCTCGGCCCCACCCTCGCGCCGATCGCCACCGTCGGTGTCGCCGGTGTCGCCGGCCTGGCCTCCCAGCTCGGGTTCGCCGCCACCGGCGCCCTCTCGCTCGTGGTCGCCGCCCAGGGGGTCGGGGACGCGCTCAAGGCCGTCAACGAGGCCGCCCTGGAGCCCACCACCGCAAACCTGGAGAAGGCCCGCGAGGCGATGTCCCGCCTCGGGCCCGAGGCGCAGGCGTTCGTCACCCGGTTCCAGGAGATCCGGCCCGCGCTGACCGACATCCGCGACGCCGCCGCCGCCGGCTGGTTCCCCGGACTCACCGAGTCGCTGACCGAACTGGAGGACATCGCTCCCGAGGTCGCGACGTTGTTCAACGAGATCGGCACCGTCGGCGGGAATCTCGTCGCAGAGGGCGCTGCGGCATTCGCTGGCCCCGAATGGGCCGACTTCCGGCACTTCGTCGCGATGGAGGCCCCGAAGGCACTCAACGACCTGGGGCACACGCTCGGCAACGTCGCCAAGGGACTCGCCGAGCTCTGGATGGCCTTCGGCCCGCTGAACTCCTCGTTCTCGTCCTGGCTCCTCGACGCCTCCCGCGGATTCGCCGACTGGGCCGAGGGCCTCTCGCAGACCGAAGGGTTCGCCGAGTTCGTCGACTACGTGCAGACCAACGGACCCAAGGTCGCCGACGCCGTGGTGGCAATCGCCAACGCGGTGCTTCAGATCGCGGAGGCCGCCGCCCCTCTGGGCGGCCCCGTCCTCGATGCGCTGACCTCGTTCGCCAACCTCATCGCCGACATCGCAGACTCGCCGCTCGGCACACCGATCATGACCGCGGTCGCCGCCATGTCAGCGCTGTCGCTGGCAACGAACGTGGCCACCGCCGCGACCCTGCGCCTCAAGGCCGCCCAGGCGGCACTCGGCATGGGCGGCGCTGGCGCGGCAGCCAAGGGCAAGGGCGCCCTGCTCGGCGGCCCCGGCGGCGTCGCTCTGGCCGGCTACCTCGGCAACGAGTTCGTCAGCTCACAAGGCGAGAAGGCCCAGGACAACACCTTCGATGTCAACTTCGGCAACTCCTCGCCCCTGAACGCCATCAAGGCGTTGACCTCCTGGGACGCGGACAAGTTCGTTGGCAGCGACATCGTCAAGCGGATCTTCACCGGCCCCGACGTCAAGAACGTCGAGGACATGGGATTCGCCGCAATGGCCGCCCGCGGCGCGTTCGATGCCCTGACCACCAGCGTCACCGAGACCGAGGCTGCTGCGGCCGACCTCCAGGCGCGGTTCACCAGCCTGAGCGAGGTACTAACCAAGCAGGGCGCGTTCGACGCCTACCAGGCATCTCTCGACAGCCTGACCGAGTCGGTCAAGCGCAATGGGCAGACGCTCGACGCGAACACTGAGGCGGGCCGCGAGAACCGCGAGAACCTCAACCTGATCGCGGAGCGGGCTGCTCAGTACGCCGAGACCCTCGAAGGGGCTGACCGAAAGCGCTACCTGCAGGGCGCCATTCAGGACTTCAAGGAGGCGGCCGAGAAGGCTGGCGGTCTCGACCGTCGCGCTCGCGAGGTTCTGCGTGGTCTACGCGACCTGGCCAAGGTCAAGGTCGACCCGAAGATCAACGTCGACACCGCTGCGGCCAAGGCCGCGCTCCAGTCGTTCAAGGCGCAGCTCGCCGACATCCATGACAAGAAGATCACCGTCTCCACGACGTTCCGCAACTTCTTCGACGGCCCCGCAGGCGCGGGGGCAAAGAAGACGCCCAAGGTGCCCCAGATCCCCGGCATGCAGGTCCCCGGCGTCGGCGCAGATGGCACCACCGTTCCCAAGACGGGTCTCCCCTATGCCGACCGCCATCTGTACCTCCTGGCTGACGGGGAGCGTGTCACCTCCAATCGGCACGGACAGGTCGACAACAGCCCCAAGGCCCTCGATCTCATCAACCGCGGCCTGCTCAACGACCGCATCCTCGGACTCGCGAACGGCGGCACGACGGGCAAGCAGTCGAAGAACCTCGGCTCCTCGCTCGTGCCGACTGGCCCCCAGCGCGGCGACTCGATCCTGGGCCTGCACATGGCCGCCAATGGCGCTTACATCGCGCTGACGGACTGGATCAAGGAGCTCGAGAAGTCCCGGGACACCCTCCAGTCCGAGAACGACGCTCGTCAGTCGCTCATCACGGAGCTCGGCGACACGATCGGCAGCAGATTCACCACGGCGCTGTTCGGCAACACCGACCCCTGGTCGGCCGGCGGGTCACTCGCCGATGCGATCGGGATCCTGAATGGCGACACCGCCGCAGCCAACGCGTTCACCGGCAACGTCGGTCGCCTCCAGGCCCTGGGGCTCGATGACCCGGGCGCCCTGAACGCCCTGCTCTCGCAGGCCGACGCCGCGACCATCGCCAACATCGCAGCCACCGCGACACCCGAGGTCATCGCCCAGTACGAGGCGTCGTTCCAGGCCCGCCAGACGGCGGTGACCAACGCGCAGAACGTCGCGATGGCTGCACAGACGGCCACGTTGGTGGCCGCCCAGGCCGCCACGACGGCGAAGCTCGATCAGGTCGTGGCCGAGATCAAGCGGCTCCAGGGCGTGACCCAGGACGTCGGCCCCTCGGCCGGCAAGGCGACCGGAAGCGCGCTGAAGAAGTCCACAGGCAAGGGCGCTCGGAACATCAAGAAGGGCGGGAAGTGATGACCCAGGATCTGGCACTCCGGCTCGGCGACATCGACCTGACGAGCGGGGAGCCGACCGACGAGGGCTGGCTGATCGAGACCATGGTCGACGGGACCAGCCTGGGCAACCCGAAGGCGCTGCGGGAGTTCGTCAAGAGCCTGTTCGTGGACGGGTCGCTGTCGGTGCTGCAGGGCACGGACAACCGGGAGCCGGAGTTCAGCCTTCGGGTGTCGGCGCCGGAGGCGATCGCTGGCCCGGCGCTCGCCGCTGCGGAGAAGGCGCTACAGCTCGCGACGCGGGTCAAGCCGCGCCCGGCTCCGCTGGTCTACGTCCCGCCGGCGACGGACTCGGCGACCACGGTGTTCGACGTCGAGGCGGCCGACCTGGCCCGCGACACCGGCGAGGGCTGGGACCGCGAGGAGGTGATGCGGGAGTACCGGTACTACACGCTGTCGTTGTCGTGCTGGCCGTGGGTGCGACCGGAGACGACGGTGGTGGTGCCTGCGATCCCGGTCCCTCCGGACCCGGGCGGCGCCGCGACGATCGTCGTCATCGACACCTGCGACTCGAAGGTCGGGTGGACCGACGGCGAGGGCGGAACCTCCGACGTCGGGCAAGGCCCCGGATGGCTCTACTCGACTGGCTCGGGCGCCTCGAACGACTACGCCTACGAGCTGAGGCGCACCGGCACTGTCGCGATGGGCGCCACGCCTTACATTCGCGTCACTGCGATCACTGCCTACTCTGGGACTCCAACCACCCCGCGGGCCATCTTCACCGGCGCCGGTGGCGCCATGACCGCAGAGCTGTTCCCGATCGCATCGGAGCCCTCCGCGTTTGGCGGGCTGTGGGTGGACTACTACTTCCAGCCGGGGTTCGCGACCGTCGAGAAACTGGCGGTGAAGGTTCCTTGGGGTCCGCCGTGGTCGGAGAACGTGGGGCTGTCGATCACCCACGTCGCCCGCACCGACACGATCGGCGACAAGGCCAACAGCACGCTGCGCCAGCAGCGGCGCACCGCGAACATCATCGGCTCGGCGCCCACCCAGGCCGAGATCCGGCTCTACGACGCCACCCCGGGCCCGCTGGGCGCCGACATCCTGGTCTACACCTCGCAGAACCCGCTGTGGCAGCCGCCGCTGCGCAAGTGGCTCGCGGCGTCCTCGGCAGTTACCGCCGACGCCACGATGGTCTCGGGCGGCCGGAACACCATGGCCACGACCATGAAGTTCCTGATCCCGGCGAACCTGCTGAC
Organism: Nocardioides nitrophenolicus; assembly: GCF_016907515.1. Taxonomy (NCBI): domain Bacteria; kingdom Bacillati; phylum Actinomycetota; class Actinomycetes; order Propionibacteriales; family Nocardioidaceae; genus Nocardioides; species Nocardioides nitrophenolicus. The sequence goes on along the minus strand of NZ_JAFBBY010000001.1, from coordinate 3,349,370 downwards.
CGAGGGCACCTACTCGCTGCTCGCGAAGATGAACGTCACCACCGCCGGCACCCTGAACTGGGCCACCCGGATCGTGTCTTCGACCGGCGCGGCGACCGTCGGGTCCTCGATCACCCAGTCCGGGTCGATCGCGCTCGGCGTGACCGGCGGCCAGAAGGTGCTCAACCTCGCGGCCATGCTCCTCCCGCCGGTGGCGGCCGAGGGCGACCAGATGGTCGAGCTCACCCTGACCGGGACCGCGAACATGACGTTCGACGAGGGCTGGCTGTGCTCGCAGACCGACGGCGTGCTGACCTGGATCCCGGACACCGACTCCCTGACCTGGATCGAGATCCGCTCCCCCGAGATCGGCTCGGACCGGCCCACCATCTACGGCGGCACCGGCGCGCTGGGCACCAACCCGGTGTGCATCGACTGGAAGGCCGCCGCCGTCCCCGGGTTCGGGGCCTGTGGCCAGCACATCACCGAGCCCGGGCTGATGCAGGTCTTCACGATCTGCACCACCTCGCTGGTCTCCCAGTCGGTGCTGGAGTTCTACCCGCGCTACCACTCCCACGTCCTCACCGAGGCCGCCTGATGAGCCGCCCGATGGCCCGGCTGATGGGTGTGGTGGTCGGCGGATGATGCGCACGACCGCGACCCGACCGGAGCTCCGGATCGGGGGCTACCGCCTGTCCGCGATCGTCCCGCACTGGGACTCCCTCAAGCACTCCAGCCGGCCCAACGGCGACTGGGAGCTGTCATTCCGGATCGCGGCCGACGCTCACTGGCGCCACCCCGCGCTCACCAAGCGGGCCCTGACGGACCTGATGTACGGGCCGACCTGCCTGTTCGCCGGCTCAATGTCCGAGCCGAACTGGGACGACGGGTCGATGACCGTCATCGGCGCCTCCCGCGAGGCCGACGACGCGATCGCGCTCGACGCCGCGGGCAACGCCTCGACGAAGCCGAACGAGGTCATCGACGCCGCGATCGCCCGCGGTGCCCTGTCGTGGACCCGGGTCGGGGACTTCGGCAACACCCCGATGGGCGAGACCACCGGCGGGCTGGTCAAGCTCCGCTCCGTGCTCGACGCCTGGGCGCAGAAGACCGGGAAGACCTGGCACGTCAACGCTCGCCGGCAGCTCATCATCATCGAGCCCTCCGAGGCCGCGCCTTCGTGGCTGGTCACCCCCGGCTCCGGGGTCCTCGGCGCCGCCGGTGACCAGCAGGTCGACGTCGTGTTCGTCCGGTTCATCAACGCGGCCACCGGTCGGCGGGACTCGGCGTGGTACCCGTCGACCTCGCCGGTCCGGCCCAACGAGGAGCCGACCGACCTCACCGGCCGTGGCGCCATGACCGCGGCCGACGCGACCACGACCGCGCAGAACATCTGGGCCGAGATGCAGGGCCGCCCCGGATGGGTCAACCGGCTGTCCCTGCACCACGGCGTCATCACCAACCTCGGCGGCACCAAGGCCGACTGCGCCACCGTCCGGGCCCCGCAGGCCATGGTCCTGCGCGACGTCCGCGACACCCGCGGCCTCGCGCTGAACACCGCGATCATCCTCGACGAGGCCGAGTACGACTGGGACGACGACGACCTCACCGCCACCCCCCGCGGCCTCGCTGCCCGCGACCCCGAGGCAGCTCTCGAGCAGGTCGGCAACCTCGCCGTCGACGCCATGGCGGCCGCGACCGCTGGACGCTCCGGGGACACCGGATGGATCACTGTCACGACGTTCCAGAACGGCTGGACCCACTTCGACGCACCCCGCCCCGTCCAGTACCGCCGCATCGGGACCCGCGTCCAACTGCGTGGCTTCATGCGCTCCGGGGCGATCAACGCGGTCGCGTTCACCCTGCCCGCCGGCTTCCGCCCGGTCGCGCGCCTGTACGCCGACCACGCCTGGCCTGTCATGTCGAACGGCAACGCGCTCGGCGTGGTCTCGGCCGACGGCAGCAACGGCAACTTCGTCCCCGTGGCCGGGGACCCGGCCTGGATCGACCTATCCCCGATCACCTACCTCGTCGACTGAGAGGCCGACCCGATGACCGACACCACCCAGGCCGCCCTCCTCGGAGCCGGAGCCGTGTGCGGCGCCCTCCTCGCGATCCTCGGCCTCCTCGCAGCAATCTGGAAGGTCGCGCTCCCGTGGCTGCGCGAGCAGATCGTCAAGCCCGTCCAGGTCACCCGCGATCACGTCGCGAACTCCCACCAGACCAACCTGCGCGCCGACATCGACGCCCTCGCCGCCCAGATCGCCGAGGTCAAGACCACCGGCGACGACACCTCGCGCGCGGTCGCGCGGATCGGCGGCCAGCTCGACGCCCACCTCATCAGCGCATCCACCACCGACGCCGCCGTCCACGCCCGGCTCGTAGCGCTGGAGACCCGACAGGAGAACACCTGATGTACCGCGAGGCCAAGTCCCTCAAGACCCTGCTCGCCGAGATCAACGCCGCCGCCCCGCGGCGCTCGACCGCCTCCGACGGATGGATCGGCGACGATGCCCACGCCACCCGCGAGTCCGACCACAACCCCTGGGTCATCGACGACAAGGGCGTCGGTGTGGTCCGGGCCCGCGACTTCACCCACGACCCCGTTGGCGGCCTCGACTGCAACGAGCTCGCCCGACGCCTCGTCGCGCTCATGCTCAAGGGCACCCACCCCGCGCTCCGGTCGGGCGCCTACGTCATCTGGAACGGCGCGATCTTCTCCTACGACCGCCGCGCCGAGGGCTGGCGCGTCTACCGCGGCACCAACCCGCACACCAAGCACCTGCACCTCTCGGTCGCCACCGCCGCCTTCGGCTACGACTCGACCGCGCCCTGGGGCGTCATGGCGCTCCTGCAGCTCCCGAAGCGCGTGATCCGGTTCCTCGCCGAGGCCAAGCGCGAGATCCAGCGCCTGCGCGCCGCCCGCGCCGCTGCGATCACCCACGGCGAGAACCCCGAGCCGTACACCACCGCGATCAAGAAGACCCGCGCCGCGCGCCGGGCCGCGAAGCGAGCGGCGAAGCGATGAGCGCCGCGGTCGCTGAGTTCTCCGGCCGGCTCCGGTGGCTGGCCACCCAGCTCGCTGTGCTCGGTCCTCTCGCCGCCGTGGCGCCGAGCCTGGACGTGTTCCACGGCAACATCGCCGGGCGCCGCAAGGTCCGCCGGATCCGTCGCCGGATGCGCAAGCACAAGGACGACGTCCTCATCCTCACCGAGGCGTACAACGCCCGGCCCTACCTGAAGCGGTGGGCCGAGCGGTTCGGCTACGAGCTGCGCCACGCCACCCGGGCCAAGCACGGACCCGAGGGACCCGACGTCGCGGTCCTCGTCCGGCACGGGATCGAGATCCTCGACTACGAACTCGTCGAGATGACGAAGGAGTGGTGGGGCCCGTTCCGCTACCCACACTCGCGGAAGAAGCCGCGCCTGGTCCCGGTGCTCACCCTGCGCAAGGCCGGCATGATCTACGTCGTCATCGGGATGCACGCACCGTCCGGCGGTCCGAAGGGCGGCACCAGCACCCGCGGCCGGAACGCGCCCGCCTGGGCCGAGTACGCCGACCACGTCCGCCACGTCCTGACCGGCGTCGTGCGGGGCGCTGCGGTCGGCGACGGGAACGCCAAGGGCGCCGAGCTGCGCGAGCACATGATGCCCGCCGACGGCCAGGTCGCCATGGCCTCCGGCGTCGACGGCGTGGTGGCCAAGGGCCTGCGCATCGCCCTGCGCCGGCTCCGGTCCCCGCTCGGGATGCACGGCTGGTTCCGCGCCCGACTCACCCCGATCGCCAACTGACCTCCCAGCTTCGCCAAGGATTGGAGCAACACCATGACCGAGCTCGTCCCCGACAAGACCAAGATCGCCGCCAAGCGCGGCTTCCTCCGCACCACCGCTCAGTCCTACGGCGCGACCCTGACCACCGGCATCTCGGCCTCGGTCGTGCTCGGCGTCGTGACCGGCGAGGTCCAGCTCATCCCGACCCTGGTCACGATGGCCGTCTCGCTGGTCGCCCCGGTCGTGGCCGGCGCGGCGTCGTACTTCTCGATCCTCGGCGACGGCATCCCCGAGGACTACACCGGCGAGACCGAGTAGGTCCCGTGCTCCCCGCCCGGGCTCTGCTCGAGGTGCCCGGCCTGCTGCTGGGCCCGGTCGTCTGCCGGATCACCGGCCGCCACCGCCCGTACTCGTTCCGCCACCACGCCGCCCCGGCGTTCCGGATCTGCCTGCGTTGCAGCCGGACCCTCCGCTGACCCCGAGGAGCCTCGATGACCACGTCGTACAACCTGACCGGCAACATCCGCGACCTGATCGGTGAGACCTCCAAGTCGGCGACCGCGTACCTGTCGACCAACCTCGGCGACGTCGCCCTGGTCGACCTCGACGCCAACCAGGTCCGCCTCGCCGGGAGCAAGCGGATCCCGCTCGCCGCCGGCGGGACGTTCACGACCAGCCTCATCGCGACCAACTCCACCGGCACCAACATCTCCGGCGGCACCCTGCGCTACCGGGTCACGGTCGTCTACAAGGACCCCAACGGCCAGACCCGCACCTGGGACTCCGGCCTGTTCGCCCACACCGCCACACAGGATCTCTCCGACGTCGTCGCGGCCGGCGTGCCTCCCGTGCTGGCCAACGAGTACCTCTCCAAGACCCTGTTCGACGCCAAGGGCGACCTCCTCGTCGGCACCGCCAACGACACCGTGACCCGGCTCCCCGTCGGCAACCACGGGACCCTGCTGCTCACCGACCTCAACCAGGCCAGCGGGCTGCGGTGGGGCTCGGCCGGCGAGCTGCCCGCCTCGACCCTGATCGCGACCGGCACCAACCTCGACACCATCAAGACCCCCGGCCTCTACCTGCGCCAGACGATCTCCAACAACACCACCGCGCTCGGGTACCCCATCGCCGACTGGGGGGGCTACCTGCTGGTCATGGCCCCCAACCCCGGCGTCGTCATCCAGATCGCGTTCTCGCTCTCCTCCGCGCCCGGAGTCGGCGCGACCCAGCGCAACGCCTGGTACCGCACCTTCAGCACCACCTGGCAGCCCTGGACCCGCATCGCCACGCCCGGCGCCGGGACCGGATCCCCCGAGGGCGTCGTCACCGCGCCGATCGGGGAGAAGTACACCGACCTCGCAGCCACCAACGGCGCCATCGAGTGGATCAAGACCACCGCCACCGGGAACACCGGCTGGCGAGTCACCCACGGCGACACCGGATGGCGCGACCTCAGCGGCCTGCTCCTCGCCCCCTACTACGCAGAGGACGTCGTCGCGGTCCGGCGCGTCAACAACCTGGTCCACCTCAAGGTCTCCTCGCTCACCACGTCAGGCCCCTCGCCCGGCTCCATCGCCATCTCCGGGATCGCCGGGTTCCAAGACGCGAGTAGCGGGTCGCCCGTCGGCACCAACTTTGCGCTCGTGCCGACCGGCGCTCCCGAGCCCGGGCAGCAGTGGACTATCAACGCCCGAGCCGGCATGGCCACCGCGTACCTCCTGAGCCTCAACAGCGAGATCGCCCCGGGCTCCGACCACTACTTCTCCGGCTCAGCCACCTGGCCCATCACCGCACCATGGCCCACCACGCTCCCCGGCACCGCCCTCTGACCCGCTACCGCAGGCCGACCGCCGCCCCGTCTCCGACTACCTGGAGGCGGGGCGGCTTTCGTTGTCGTTCCGCTCGGCTATGGGCCGATCGAGTCTCCGGCCAACGCAGACATCCGGTCGGCCGCATCGCTGGCTTCGACACTCGTGGTGAAGTAGTCGCCCGAGACAGCGACCCGCTCTCCGGCTGGGTTCCACGCGGTCCACCGCCACGAGTCATCGCCCCGCACCTCGGTGCGGTACTCCCGACCCTCTGGATCCACGCGGAACCGGTGGGCCGCGTGGTCGGCGATCGCCAGACTGGCGTAGGTCGTGCCCGACCAGGCGAGGACCAGGCCGTCGTTGTCGATCAGCCACCACGCGGGATGGCCGGCCACTACCGACTCGACAACGAACCTCATCGGTCGGTCGTCTCGGCCGCGGTACGGAAGGACGGCGCTACCTGGCCGTCTCCCCACCAGTGGCCGCCGTCGTCCTCCCAGTGGTCGGCCGGGTCGACCTCGAGCTGTTCGTCGACGACGGCCAACAGGTCGCCGGCGGCATGCACGTTGCCGCGGGTCACCGCCGCCAAGAGTGCCTCTGCACCCTGGGCGTCGGTGAACGTCGGCGGCACGACGAGCACGTGGAGCACAGTGCGGTCGGACGTCTTCAACTCGATCAGGTGGGTGTCGTCGCGGGGGAAGGATCCGACCTTGATGTAGCCACCCTCGACCGGGATACGTCGCGGTGCGGGATCCCAGTCGGGCGGTGAGAACAAGGCCCGGACGACTCGACCGCATTCGACCGGGAAGTGGTCCACCAGGTCCGCCAGTTCCACGGCGAGGTCGCGGCTTTGTGGCCACCAGCCTCCATCAAGCCGGTCGACTCCCATCGATTGGGCCATGCGAAGACGGAGCGGACGCCGCTCGAGCACCTGCACCGGGTTCGGTGCCCCAGATGCGGCGGGAGCTGCAGGTCGGGCGGAGGGGACGGTTCTGTCGGGCGTCGTCATGACGGCCACCTCTCGACCGGTCCGGGTGTCCGAATGGAGGCCTCAGGGCGACCAGTCACCACCCACGGTACCCCGCGGCCCCCACTCCTCCTCAGCCGCCGCCGAGCGGAGTTCCTGCTCGAACCTCTCCGCGACGATCCGGCCTGGCCAGGCGGCCCGGATACGTAGGACCTCGGAGGTGTGCAGGCGGACCAGAACGATCCCCCCGCCCCGTGCCTGCGGCAGCAGCCCCACCTTGATCCTGCCGTGTCGGGTGAAGATCTCGCTCGCAGCATCCTCCCAATCGCTGCGCGGGTACGCCAGACGGTCGATCCGCCCCCGACGTTCCGGGAACTCGTCGACCAGGTGCGCCCCCTCCCGGACCAGATCCCTGCCGTAGGGCAACCAGATCCCGTCCGCGACAGCGAGGTGCGACTCCTCGGTCAACCGCAGTCGAAGAAGCCCGAGCGCATCAGGGTATCGGTGCGGGTAGTGGCCCCCGGGCGCTCTCATGGCGCCGCCTCTCGTCGCGCTCCTACCGCACCGGACGTACTGCAGGGGCTTCTGATCACAACGGTATCTCGGAGAGCCTGACCGGAATCGTCCCCATCGCGGGCTAGGGTCCGGGGCTTCGCCAGCCGACCTTGTGCGCGGCACCGACCGCGGCCAGCTGCGACGTCAAGTCGAGCTTGGCGAGGATCGTCTTCACCTGGGTGCGGACCGTCGCCTCGGAGACCACACCGACCCGAGCGATGTCACGAACCTGCATACCTCGCATCAAGGCCCCCAAGACCTCTGCCTCCCGACGCGTGAGCCGCTCAAGACGGCTCGAGATGTCGTGGGTGTCCGACCGGTGTCGGGCAGCGACCGCAATCAACTCAGCGCGGTCGCCCGCCGGCATCAACGCAAGGCCGTCGCGGGCCCGTCGCATGGTTCCGATGATCTGGTTCAACGACGACGACTTCAGCAGTACCGCTCGGGCTCCTCGATGCAGACACTCCCCCCACTCCGGTCGACTAAGGCTCCCTGTGAGCACGACGACCACAGCCCCCGACGCCGCCAACGGCGCCACCAGCCTCGTCCCGTCACCGACGCGACCAAGACACAGGTCGAGCAACACCAGACGCGGAACGGTGCGCAGCGTCGCTGACAATACCGACGCCAGTGTCGCGCCAGGATCGGTCAGGTCGACACGACGCACCGCGTACCCGTGATGCTCCAAGGTCAGCGCCACCGCCTCGGCGAACAGCACATGGTCATCGACAATCGTGATCCGCATCGCTGCTGGAAGCGACATAAGCCCACCGGTCCTGACGGTCGGGAGTTCGACCTCGGGTCAGGCGCGCCCACGGCGCCCACGACCCGAGAATCGTCGCGACCGACAAGAGTGCTTCGGCTCGAAGACTTGTCCCTATGACGGTCCTCGCAACGGACAGCACTGTCAACCGGGCGGGCTGTGCCGCCAACTCGCACCCACCCGCGATCCATCCTGCGCCTGCCGAGACCGCCGGAGTGCCATCATGGGGCGCCCCAACCTGGCCGCAGATATGACAGAGCATCGGAACGAGGAGCGAGGAAGCCAGTGTCACCGGTGCGGAAGCGCCCCCCTCGCACTGCAGTACGAGTGAGACGCCTACCCCCGCCACGCCTCTGCTTGGGAAGAGGGGGTGACCTCACAGTACCCCTTCCGCCCCGAGCGAACGCCCGCCCGTCACCCGAGCAGATCCGCAGCGACATCCCCGAGGGCTGGGTGCTGCTCGGGGTCAGGGTCGAACGCGCTAGGGAGTAGCGGGTTCCGCCGTGGCAGTGGCGCTCATGGTGGGGAGGCGGCCCCGGATCTTCTCGACGAACGCCTCCGCTTCCTCTGCCGCGAGAACATCTGTGGACCAAACGTCAAGGAAGGAGTCCCAGACTCGCGAGGTGCGGTGACGGCCAGCGAGCCGCCTCGCGATCTCGGCCGCCCATGTGTGGGCGTTGGGAATGGTCAACGCGTCTTCTACGGCAGTAGCCAAGTCGTTGAAGTCCACCCCGAGGCGCTCTGCGGCGATCTCGAGGGCCTCGTCCGAGCGACAGATGGCGGCGAAGATGACGCGTTCGGGCGCTTCCTCGCCGGGAAGAACAATGCATGAGGGTGCCTCGGCTTGGTCACCATCGAGCACCCCCATGCCGTCTTCGGCGAGGACTCCAGACCCCGCAAGCTCTCCCACCGCGCGAACCGTGCCAGCAGGGCCGACTTCGACCACAGAGAGACGGGGAAGAAGGCCCGGGTCAACCTTTCGGATGACCGCGTCGATCATGGATGCCGATTCGGAATCCTCGCAGTAGAGCACGAGTTCGGGATGCTGTTCGTCGTCCATAAGCGAGAGCGCATACTGAGGCGTTACCCCGTAAATGACTTCGCGGTGGCCATCCCGACGGGAGCGAAGATAGATCCTGGCCTCGGCGGGCAGTTGCTCGAGGACGTAAGGCGAATGGGTTGTGACGATGAGTTGGAGTCGACGTCGGCGCGCGATGTCAATCAGCTCTGTCATCAGCCGGCGTTGCGCACGTGGGTGCAGGGACGCCTCCACCTCGTCGATCAAGACGAGAGAGTTCGGCTGCGCCTCCTGGAGGAGCGCAACAAGGTCTGTCGTGGCGTCCTCTCCGGCGCCCTGATGAAAGTTGGAGTACGTCACGTCGCCCGTGCCGACGATGCCGACCTGCTTCCCGCGGTCATCGCGGACGAGTTCGCCCCGGTTGTAGGTGCGACCGAGCACACGAGACAGCATCACGACACTGTCCTCATCGAGGGCGACGGTGTCAGCGTTTGCGGCGAGGTCAACTCGGGCTACGCGTCCGTAGCCGATCAACGTGTCGATCGGCTGCGTGCGGGAGATGTCCAAGAAATGTAGGTTCCTCTTGACGCGCTCGGGCATTCCTCGCCAGCGAGTGCTCTTCTTTCGCAGCGACGGCGAGGTGACCTTGGCGCCTTGTCGAATGCGGTACTCAAGCCGAACGCCGCTCACGTCCTCCCAAGGGGTCGTGGGGAAGAAGTCGTCCGGCGAGAAGTCGCGCGTTCCGGCGCCGCCCGTGGGACCGTAGGCTGCAGCCGCCGCCTTGATTACGGTGCTTTTCCCAGAGCCGTTCTCGCCGGCGATCGCCACGACCGGGAATCGGAACTCGATCCACTGGCCTGTCCAGCCTCGAATCCCGTCGAGTTGAACCCCCTCAAGAAACTGGGGCCAGCCTGGACCGTCATGACGATGCGTCGCCCAGTCTGACGACAATCGAGGGAGAGTGCGCGCCAGGCCACGAGTCATTTGAGGGTCCTCCGTGTCGATCTCGATGGCAGCCACAGCCGCCGCACGGCAGCATAACCGGCATTAAGCGACCCGCTGTGCCGGGACTACCCGGCATAGGTCCGGGTCTCTTGCCGCCTTACGCTTAGAACCCGAGCCGGCGCGCGGACCGCTGGTGCGCTCGATGGGACCGAAGCCGCCGCAACCGACGCACCAGCATCGGGTCGTGAGCGAGCGCCTCGGGACGGTCGATCTGTCGGCCCGTGCAGTACCCACCGCAGGTCGACGTGTCGAGCGCAGTAGCCTCGCCGGCGTGGATCCTCGGGTGAATTCGCGCCAGCTCGACGTGCTGAAATGGATCGATGAGGGTTGCCTGCCTGGGCGCTGGCCACCGGACGACTACAGCCACACGCTGAGCGCCTCCGCCTTAGCAAATCGGGGCTTGGTCACCGTGAAGGGCAGAGGGCCACGCTGGTCGGCCACGATCACCGACGACGGCAGTTACTACCTGGAGCACGGTGCCTATCCGCCCGGGCATCGCTTCGCGCCCCACAAGCGAGGGCACAAATCAGCCGCGGCTGGGGTTGAACCCGAAACCCCGGAAACCCCAAGGCCCGATGGCAGCAACGAGACGCATCAGGCGGTTTCCCAAGACTTCCCGATCGATAGCCCCCGACGCATCAAGCAGCGTTCCGAGGTAGAGGGCAGCACGACCTCTGTCGGACACCCCTGGGAAGACCGAGTTCTCATCTCCGTCAAGGAGGCTGCGTGGGTCCTGAGCCTGAGTACGCGCATGGTCTACGAAGCGGTTCGGAACGGTGACATCGATCGAGTGTTCATCGGCCAAGGGACCACCAACTACCGATTGGTCTACGACTCGGTTCTCGCCTGGGTGAACTCGATGCCAACGGAACCCGTTCGCTCGTGGTGACCAACCGTCACCGTTGGGAGGAGCCACTGGCCAAGCCCCTCTACGTCACATTCACGAGGGCGGCGGAGCTGCTCGACGTTCCCTACTGGCGCATGCATCGGCTCGGCTTCGTACTCGAGACGCGGTACTTCGGCGAGAAGGGTGGCGCTCCGAGAATCTCCATGGCATCGATAGAAGAGTTCATCGACATCAGAGAGGCCGGCGGTGACCCCGTTGCCGTGATGGAACCGCGACGGATTGCTGCTCGACGGACCAATCTGCGTCAGACGGCACGGACGCCGCCACCGCCGACCTACTGGGAGCGTCGGCGACGCTGGAGGCACTCCTAGGCTCACGCTCCCACGCCACCTCGCGATGGCGGTTGCTCGTCATGAGCCGGAGAGATCGACCAGAACGAAGCCGTCCTCGACAGAGGAGTACGCCACTTGCTCTCGGGTGCTGCGCTTCAACAACTCCCACGCCGACCAGTCGTCGAGGCCCGATACCCACTGTTCGGCCTCGGCGGCCGCCTCTGCCACCGATCGAGCCGAGATGACCCCCAACTCCTTGCGCCCCGGAGCCCCGGTCTCGACGATGACGTATTCGATCTCTCCGGCAGTCATCTGACGAGCGTATCGGCGAGCGGCCGGCGGCCGCGCTTGAACGTGGAACTCCCCGCGCCCTGCGCGCGCCAGACCGTCCCACTGTCCAATTTGGACACCCCTCATCATTCGACCCGAGCAGGTCCCTAGGAGGGATAGCCGTAGATGATCTGTCCGCCCACTCGAACCGCGATGTACTGGCACCACTTCTCGGCGTAGGCGTCGTAGTCGACCCCGGAACCGCCGCCCATCGGGATGATGAGTATCGCCTTCTTCTTCACGATGCAGCCGGGCGGGACCTCGGCCTCAGCGCCCACCTGCAACCAGTCCTGCCAGAAATCGAGGGCACGGGTCATGTTGCGGTACTTGAGGACGTAGATGTCCTGTCGGCCGGCACCGTTGTTGACGCGGCACTCGACTCCGCTGTTCTTCCCACCTCCCGCCAGGGTCTCCGAATGGGGCCACTTGCACTTCAGCTTCTTTGCCAGCTTCTTCGTGATCGGCGGAACCGAGTCCGCGGATGACGGCGAACCTGCCCCGAGAAGCAGGGCGCACGCCAGCGCGAGAGCGGCAAGGATCCGATGTGACTTCACCCCGGCAGGCTACGACGGCCCGACCGACCGCCGCAGTCGTTTCTAGCGCGGCGGTCGCTCCGTCGGCAGCGACCGGATCCACTCGACCAAGTCCTCGGCCAGGATGATCGGATGCTGACCGCCATCGCGGCGGTAGTGGACGAGCAGCTCGCCCTCCCGGATCGCCTCCCGGATGACCTTCTCCCCGAACGGCGTGACCGCAGCCGCGCCCTCAATGGTGTACGCGATCATGAGCATCCGGCCAGTGTCGCCGCCCCCGTCGAGATGGACGGGGGCGGCTCCGTGGCCCCTCAGAAGGCGTGGTGCGTCAGGCGCGAGCCTCCCTGTTGGCCTGACGCTGCTCCAACTCGTCGATCCGGCGCTCCAGGCGTTCGCACGTCGCTTCCCATTCGGCCCGCAAGTCAGCCAGGGCGGCAAGGACCTCCGGCGTCACCTGCTCCTGCCCGGTCACGACTGCACCTCTTCGATGACCGCGAGGAGGCTGCGAGCGACTGTCATGGCCTCGGCGAGGGTGAGCTGCTGCTGCGCCTCCATGTGGATCAGTGGCTCGTCGCCGGAGACCGTGTTGTCCGGGTACGCGTGACGAGTGTGCGAGATCCCGGCGGTCGGCTCCGAGTGGTGGATGACGAACCCTTCGAGCTCGCCCAGTTCCTCGTAGTGCATCTCGTAGGTGTGGACACACCATGACGGGCAGACGATCTCCGGCCTCATGCCGGGCTTGACCGCGAGGACAGGCGGCGTGCTCACGACTCCTGCCCGACCTTCATCAGGTGCTGCAGAACGGTGATCAGCTCACGGACCTCGTCGAAGTACATCGCCGGAATCGTGTTGCTCCTGCGCTCACCGTCCTCACCCCAGACCCGGGTGATCTGGATGCGAGGCTCCAGCGCTCGACTCGCGGCCCCTAGGCGAACCTCCAGGTGGGGGTTGCGGATCCCCTCGACGCCGGCCACGTCGTCGTAGTAGCCCCTCCCGCCGTCGGTGCGGATCAGGATCGGGGTGCCCATGTGTCCGCGAGCGCCATCGATTAGCCGAAGGACATCGTGGTGATCGCCGTCCTGGTCACACCAAGGCGGGCACGGGTGGGCCCACTTCTCGCGCTTCCCGTCCGGCGTGAAGGTCGGACGGAGCTCCGGCCTCTCCCAGGCCATCTGGTCGGCCTTCGTGATCGCGGACGGGATCTGGTCTTCAGGGTTGCTGTTGGCATCCAGGTGGCTTCCCCGCCCCTGGTTGCTGGATGATTCGGTCACGGTCTACGTCCTCTCGCGACGTGGTGCCGAGGCCCTCGGTTGGTGTTCCCGCACCCACCGAGGGCCGCTATTGACTTTGACAAGAGGAACGCTAGGTCCCGGCGCTTGTCAAAGTCAAGGCCCTCTGGGAAACTGGGGCACATGCCAGAAGACCTGATGGGGCAGGCCGAGATTGCCGCGTTGCTCGGCGTCACCAAGCAACGCGCTCAGCAGCTCTACAAGGCCGGAAAGCTGCCCGAGCCGCTCGGCGTCGTTGCCATGGGTCCCGTCTGGCTCAAGGCCGACATCGAGAAATGGGCGCGGGAGACAGGACGTATCGAGTGACCTCGAAGCGGGCGCACATCAGCCTCCAGGAAGCCGCGGACTATCTCGGGGTCTCCGCCTCCACGGTCCGTCGATACGTCGGCCTGGGCACTCTCCCCGCGTACAGGATCGCCGGCTCCAAGCTGATCAGGGTCAAGCGCACCGACGTCGAGGGCCTGTTGAAGCGGATCCCGACTGTCGAGTCGCGCGAGTACTAGCCAGTCCGCAAGCAGTCCGCAGGATGTCGAGTCGATACCATCGACACTCAACGCCCCCAACGACGTCTGTGCAGGTCAACCCACATGTCCATCGGCAACCGTCGGCACCCGTTCCCGCGTGCCCGCTTCACCAACTACCGCTGACCCGATGCCCCGACCCGACCGCTACCTGGTCGGCGCGGTCTCCCTCGCGGTCGTGATGGTCGCGCTGGTGATCGGCGTCGGCGTGGCGTTCGCGTACGACGCCGGCGCGCCCCGGCGCCGTACCCCGCCGCCGCCGGCCACCGGAGCGGTCGCGCCGCTCGCCCCCGCGGTGACCGGCGCCGCGCCGGCCGCGCCCGCCGCGGACCCGTACCGGCCCGACGACGCCTGGCTGGCCCGGGTGGCCGGGCAGACCGGGATCCCGCCGCGGGCGCTGGCGGCGTACGCGCGGGCGCACCTGCGGGTGGCGGCCGAGCAGCCCGGCTGCCGGGTCGCCTGGAACAGCCTGGCCGCGATCGGCGGCATCGAGTCGCTCCACGGCAGCGTGCACGGCTCGGTGCTCGGCGACGACGGCGTGCCGCGGCCCACGATCCTCGGGCCGGTGCTCGACGGGGGCGCGTTCGGCGCGGTCCACGACACCGACGGCGGTGCGCTCGACGGCGACGCGACCTGGGACCGGGCGATCGGGCCGCTGCAGTTCATCCCGTCGACCTGGGCCCGCTGGGGCGCCGACGGCAACGGCGACGGGACCAGCGACCCGAACCAGATCGACGACGCCGCGCTGGCGGCGGCACGCTACCTGTGCCACGCCGGCGACCTGGCCTCCCCCGAGACCTGGCGGCGCGCGATCTTCAGCTTCAACCACTCCGACGCCTATGTGGCCGACATCGCCGAGCTGGCGAACGTGTACGCCGCGCGGACCGGCGCCGGCTGAGGTCGTCGTCCCCACGGCGGAGCCACGGAGATTTTACCGATCGGTGTCGACAAAGCGACACCGCGCGGCCCGACCCGGGCCTATGGTCCCAAGTGGCGCCACCTGTTCGGGGTCTCGCCAAGGGGAACCGGCGCCGGAGGTACCGGCGGATCAGGTGTGACGGTGTTGGAGCGGTCCTGACGCGCTCTCGGGTCGACACGTCGTGGGGGACGTTGTCATGTCATTTTTCCGGCGAGGACTGATCGCTGCCACGACTCTTGCCTGCGTCTCGGTCGCGGTTCCCGCGGCCGCGGCACCGGCCACGGCCCCGGCCGCGGCCCCGGCCCGGGTGGGTACGACCGTCGCCATGGGCGTCGTCGGGGGCTTCGAGATCGACGGCAACACGGTGTCGAACGGCGGGCTCGACTGGGACACCGTCGGCACGCACATCGTCGACGGGGTCAAGGACGGCACGCAGTACCAGAACCCCGGAGAGTTCGACAACCCGTCCAGCTGGTCGGCGGCGAGCGGGGTCGCCCAGCCGAAGGGCGACATCACCGACGCATGGGTGCACACCCGGACCGTCGGCGGCACCGTCTACGCCTACTTCGCCTTCCAGCGCGACTCCAACAACGGCACCGTCAACTACGACGTCGAGTTCAACCAGCTCAAGGACACCGCCGGTCCGCCCGCCCGGCCGGTCCGCTCGGTCGGCGACCTGATGATCGACGTCCAGCAGCACGGCGGCGGCGACTTCTCCGTGGCCCACGCCTACACCTGGACCCTGAAGAGCAGTGGCGCCTGGGGCGCCGGCTGCACCGAGGTCACCGGCCCCGCCTACGTCCCGGCGGCCGGCTGGTGCGAGATCCCCGTCCCGGGAGCGGCCTTCGAGGGCGCCACCAGCGCCGACGACCTCTTCGGCGAGGGCGCGCTCAACCTGTCGGCCCTCTTCCCCGCGGGCACCTGCTCCAACGAGTTCGGCACCATCAACATGCGCTCGCGGTCCTCGGACTCCCCGTCCTCCGCCCTCAAGGACTACGTGGTCGCCGATCTCTCCGTGCCCTCCACGTGCGGCAGGCTCACCATCAACAAGCGCGACCCGCAGGGCAACCCGGCTCCGGGCGCCACCTTCCAGATCACCCCGGACCCGACGCCCGGCAGCGCCGCCCCGAACCTGAGCGTGACCGACGGCGGAGCGGGCGACGACGACGGCGCGGCCAACGGCGTGATCGTGATCGACCCGGTCGAGCCCGGCAGCTACACCGTGACCGAGACCGCCCCGCCCACCGGCATGCTGCTGCCGCCACCCGCCGACCGCACCCAGCAGGTGAGCGTCGGCGAGGCGGCGAGCGTCACGGTCAACTTCGCCGACCCGCACCGGTGGCTGCCCCCGACCCTCACCAAGACCGCCGTGGCGTCGTACGCCGCCAGCTACGACTGGACCATCGCCAAGGCCGTCGACCAGGACACCTGGCAGGTGCCCGCCGGGACCACGGCCAAGCCGTCGTACACCGTGACCGTGACCGCCGGTCCCGAGCAGACCAGCGACTACCAGGTCGTCGGCTCCCTCAGCATCACCAACCCCAACGCCCGCCCCATGGTCGTCACCGTCACCGACCTGCTCAGCGACAGCACGGCCTGCACGGTCGCCGGCACCGACGCCGACGCCGGGCTGGCCGGCGAGCAGCGCACCCTGCCCCCGGGCCCGACGACGCTCGGCTACACCTGCAGCTACGCCGCCGCGCCGGCGAGCCTGCAGGGCACCAACACCGCGACCCTGACCTGGAGCCGCGCCGCCTACCCGCAGCAGCAGAGCGACGTCAACGACCCGGCCAACGCGCCCCAGGGCAGCGCCGTGGCGACCAAGGACTACACCTTCCAGCGCACCTCCCGCACCGACGAGTCGGTCACCGTCACCGACTCCCGCCAGGGCGCGCTGGGCACCCTGGCGTGGGACGACGTGTGGGCGCTGCCGGGCCACCAGCGGGTCTTCGACTACCAGCTCGAGCTCGCCGGTACGCCGGGCACGTGCACGTCGTACGACAACACGGCGACGCTCACCGAGACCGACTCCGGGACGCCGCGCACCGACAGCGCGTCGGTCGCGGTCTGCGTCGGGCTCGACCTGTCGATCACGAAGACCGTCGCCGTGGCCTACGAGCGCACCTACAACTGGGACGTCGAGAAGACCGGCCCGGCCAGCGTCTTCGTCGGCGACGACGGCAAGACGACCGTCGACTACCAGATCGCGGTCGAGGCGAAACCGACCTCGGACTCCAAGCCGATCCTCGCCGGCAAGATCACGGTCAGCAATCCCAACGACTGGGACGTGACTGCCGACGTCACGGACACCTTCGCGCTCAACGGCGACACCTATGCCTGCGCCGTCACCGGTGGCGACGACGCGGTGGTGCCGGCGAAGGACACGCTGGTGCTCGACTACACGTGCACCATCGACGCCGGCTCGTGGCCCGACGACTACCACGGCACCAACACCGCCGAGGTCGCCTGGGACGAGAGCGCCTACTTCTCCCCCCACGGGTCCGCGACCTACGACAACGCGGTCGAGGACAGCGAGACCACCGAGACGCCGGCCCACAAGGACATCGACCTGGTCGACGAGATCACCGAGGCCGGCGGCAGCCCGGCCGGAGTGACCCTCACCCCGGCCACCCTCAACTGGGTCGACGTCTGGAACGCCAACGCCCAGCACACCGTCACCATCGACGCCTCCGTGCAGCTCGACACCGGCCTCGCGGCAGGTGCGTGCACGACGTACGACAACGAGGTGTCGATCACCGGCACCGGCCAGTCCAGCACGGCGACCACCGAGGTGTGCCGTCCGGGCATCACCAAGTCCGTGAAGGCGGAGTACGGCCGCACCTACAAGTGGAAGCTCGCCAAGACCGTCGACGAGGACTCCGTCGAGATCGGGCCCGACGGCAGCGCGACCTTCCACTACGGCGTGACCGCCACGCCCGACGGGTTCACCGACGGGACGGCGTCCTGGTCGGGGACGATCTCGGTGACCAACCCGTCGACCACGACGGCGCTGACCACGACCGTGTCCGACGTGTCGGGGGTCCCCGGCTGGACCTGCGCGATCACGGGCGATCCCACGGTCGTCGTGGCGATCGGCGACACGGCCGTCGTCCCGTACACCTGCACCGGCGACGTGACCACCCACCCGAGCGGTACGAACACCGCGACGGCGGCCTTCGGCGGCAAGACCGTCGCGACCCAGGTGCCGGTGAGCTTCACCAAGGTCACCGACGTCGACAAGACGGTGACGGTGACCGACCCCAAGGCCCCGAGCACCACGCTCGGCACCGCCGACTGGGGTGACGGCACCCAGGCGACCACCTTCGAGTACGACTGGACGGCTCCCGCGGGCACCCTCGGCGTCTGCGAGACCTACGACAACACCGCCACGATCACCGAGACCGCCCAGACCGCGAGCGCGCAGGTGGAGGTGTGCCGGGAGGCGCCGCTCACCGTCACCAAGACCGCCGAGGGCACCTTCGACCGCACCTACCACTGGACGATCGCCAAGGCGGCCGACCAGACCACGGCGGAGATCCGCGACGGGCAGAGCCACGACTTCCACTACACCGTCGACGTCGCCAAGGACGGGTTCACCGACTCCGGCTGGGAGGCGCACGGCGTGATCACCGTGCACAACCCGAACACCTACGCCGACGGCGGCATCGTCGCCGACGTCACCGACGACCTGTCGGGCGTGACCGGCGGTGTCTGCACGGTCACCGGCGGCACCGACGTCGAGCTCGCCCCGGGCGCGACGAAGGAGCTCGACTACGCCTGCACCTTCCAGGCGAAGCCCGCGTCGTACACGGGCACCAACACCGCCACCGCGAGCTGGACCGACCCGGACGACGAGCCCGCGACGGCCACCGGCAGCGCGGCGCTGAGCCTCGAGGTCGACGACGAGGTCGACAAGTCGGTCGACGTCAACGACGACAAGACCGAGCCGGGAGCCAGCCACCCGCTCGGCACCAGCACCTGGGACAACGGGCCGTTCTCCTACACCTACACGGTCACCAAGTCCGGCGTCGCCGGGACCTGCACGACCTACGACAACACCGCCGTCATCGTGCAGACCGACCAGTCCGCCGACGAGTCGGTCGAGCTGTGCGTGGTGAGGACGCCCGCCGCGGCGGCCGCGGTCGACGGCGACTTCGACCGGTCCTACGCCTGGTCGATCACCAAGGAGGCCGACCAGACCCAGCTCCAGGCCGGCCCCGACGGCAAGGCCACCGCGCGCTACGTCGTCTCGGCGGTCCCGGGTGCGGCCACCGACAGCGGCTGGACGGCGGCGGGCTCGGTGCAGGTGACCAACCCGAACGACTTCAAGGACCTCTCGGCCGGCATCACGGTCACCCTCGACGTCGGCGGCCCGGCCACCTGCGTCGCGACCGGCTCGCCGGTGACCGTGCCAGCCGGGCAGACGGTCGACGTACCCATCGCCTGCGACCTTCCCGACAGCGGCTACGTCGACGGGACGGCCACCGTGTCGGTCGCCTGGGCGGCCGGCTCGCCGGTCGTGACCCAGGTGCCGGTCGCCTTCGTGCTGGACGCTGAGACGAACCGGACGGTCACCGTCACCGACGACAAGGCCGGCACCGTCGGCGCTCCCGCGACGCTCGGGACGGCGAACTGGAACGCCCAGGGCCAGCCGACCGCGTTCGACTACACGCTGCCCCTGTCGGCCACGCCCGGCCAGTGTCAGACCTGGACCAACACCGCGACCATCGTGGAGACCCAGCAGTCGGCGAACGAGCAGGTCCGGGTCTGCACGCCGGGGCAGGTCGGCGGCGTCCAGCTGTCGATGCAGGCCTCGGTCAAGACCGCCTGCGTGACCAAGCGGTACGGCGAGGCGCTGGTCACGGCGACCAACCCGATCTCCTCCACCATCGCGGGCACGGTCCGGGTCCGCGTCGGCAAGAAGGTGCGGGCCACGGCGGAGGTCGCCCCGGGCCTGACCCGCGACCTCCATCTCGCCGGCCTGCGGATCGGCAAGGTGGTGCGCGTGGTGATGGACGGCGGCGCGGTCCTGGCGAAGGCGAAGGTGAAGGGCGGCTGCAAGGTCAAGGCGGTCGCGCCGACCACCGGCGTGCGGCAGGCCGCCTGGGGCGGCGGGCGGCTGCTGGTGCCGTCGGCCGGGGTGTCGGCCGAGCTGCGGGCGACGGCCACGCAGCGGGTCCCGCTGAACCGGACCGCCCTCGGCCAGGCCTACTTCTGGCAGGGCGACGGCGAGCCGGGCGGCCCCGGCTCGGTGCTGGTGGCACTGCACTCCAACCGCAGCGGGTGGGCCGCCGGCAACAAGCTGCCGAGACTGCGCAAGAGCGCGACGGTGCAGGTCGAGCTGGCCTCCGGCAAGGTGCTGACCTACCGGGTGACCCGGGCGATCGCCCGGGCCCCGCTGAACCTCTCCGAGAAGCGGATGGCCGAGCTGCAGAGCAATCTCGGTCCCTCGCAGCTGGTGCTGACCACGTGCAACCGGTGGGCGCTCGACGGGAGCGGCCGGTACAGGTACCGCAGCCTGGCCTACGCCAAGCTGATCGATTGAACGACGTGCTCGGCGATCGCCAGGCTGGAGGTCGCGGCGGGTGACGGCGCGTTCCGGACGACCGTCACCCCGTCGCCGTGCTGGATCACGAAGTCGTCGACCAGCGACCCGTCCGCCTCGACCGCCTGGGCGCGCAGCCCGAGCCCGGCGCGGGTGACGTCGCCGGGCCCGATGGCGGGGACATAGCGCTGGGCGCCGCGCAGGTACGCCGTGCGCGACAGCACGCCGCGCAGCTCGCCGATCCCGGTGCGCCAGTGGCGGCGCGCGAAGCGCCAGAAGCCGGCGTAGCCCAGCGTGTCGGCGAGGTCGCGCGGCGAGAGTGCGGCACGGCCGTAGTCGTCGCGGCTGAACGCGAGGAAGGCATTCGGGCCGACCTCGAGGCCACCGCCGACCCGGCGGGTGAAGTGCACGCCGAGGAAGGGGTAGGCCGGGTCCGGCACCGGATAGACCATGCCGCGGACCAGGTCGGCCTTGGCCGGCGACACCTGCATGTACTCGCCTCGGAAGGGCACGATCCGCGGGGTCGCCGGACCTCCCGCCAGCCGACCCAGCCGGTCGGACTGCAGCCCGCCGCACACCACCAGCCGGTCCACCAGGTGCGCGTCCTCCCCCGCCCTGACCGACACCCCGCCCGGCACCCGCGCCACGTCGGTGACCTCGGCGCCGAGCCGCACCGACCCGCCGGCCGCCACGATCTCCCGGGCGAGCGCCTCCGCGACGGCGACGTAGTCGGTGATCGCGGTGCGCGGCGAGTGCAGCGCGACCAGCCCCGCGGCGTGCGGCTCCACCTCCCGCAGCGCCGCCCCGTCGAGGCGGCGCAGGCCGGGGACGCCGTTGTCCCGCGCCGTGCGGGCCAGCGCCTCGAAGCGCGGCAGCTCGTCCGGGTCGACCGCGACCACGAGCTTGCCGCACTCGTCGTACGCGATCGCGTGCTCGGCGCAGTAGTCGCGCAGCAGCGCGCGTCCGCGGGTGCACAGCTCGGCCTTGAGGCTGCCCGGCCGGTAGTAGATGCCGGCGTGCACCACCCCCGAGTTGTGCCCGGTCTGGTGCGCGGCGAGCCGGTCCTCCTTCTCGAGGACGACGACCCGCACGCCCGGGCGGCGGCGGGTCAGCTCCCGGCCCACCGCCAGGCCCAGGATGCCGCCGCCGACGATGCCGATCGTGCCCGCGCTCACGACCCCATGATCGCGGGTCGGTCATGATGGCGCCGTGAACCCCTCCGCACAGATCGACATCGACGCCCCGCTCGCCGTGGTGTGGGCGGTGATGACCGACACCGAGCGGTACGGCGAGTGGAACCCCTTCGTCGAGCGCGCCGAGACCGCGCAGCCCGCCGCCGTCGGCAATCCGATCCTGCTCCACGTCGTGTGGGCCGACGGCCGCCGGACCCGCTCCCCCGAGCGGATCACCGCGCTGGACGCCCCGGCCACCGACCCGGCGACCGGCGCGACGAGCGCGCTCATGTCCTACGTCTACGAGGGCCTGCCGGCCCGGCTCGGGCTGGTCCGGGGCGTGCGGCACCAGCGCCTCACGCAGCGGCCGGGCGGGCCCACGACGTACGCGACGGTCGAGGAGTTCCGCGGCCCGCTCGTCCGCCTGGCCGGTCCGGCCCGGGTGGCCGACGGCTTCCGCCGCCACGCCGAGGGGCTCAAGCAGCGGGCGGAGCAGGAGGCTTCGCGCCGGGAGGGATGAGCTCGTCGGAGTTCTTCGCCGCCCACAGCGCGAAGCCCAGCACCGCCGCCCCACAGACGATGTCGGCCAGCACGTGCGCCTGGCGCCACCAGACCATGTCGGTGGCGCCCGGCACCGTGTAGTGGGCGACGCCGATCAGGCCCGACACCGAGTAGCCGGTGAGCGCCACCGCCGCCGAGGTGATGTGGCGACGGAACCACAGCAGCAGGCCCACCGCCCCGAACGCCGTGAACACGAACCAGCCCACGGCGACCAGGGTCGCGGACGGCGCCGGCACGGCCGCGTCGGGACCGGGCACCGGGTAGTCGTCGTAGTTGACGTAGTTGTCGACGTAGTGGACGACCGACACCAGCACCGCGATCCCGAGCAGCCAGCACAGGACCCTCGTCGCGCGGAGATAGCTCACCCGCCCAGACTAGGCGGACGCCACCGCATCCCGCGGAACCCCGAGCACCGGCACCGTCGTCGCACCGGTGGTGGGGCTCAGCCAGACCCGGCTGCCGAGCTCCAGGTCCAGCGCCCGCGCGTGGGTGCGCGAGAGCACCACCAGCACCGGCTCCGCCTGGCCCTCGACGTCGACCGTGAGGCGCACCTCGAAGCCGACCCGCAGAGCCCGCTGGACGACGCCCGCCGCCGCACCGGGTACGCCGGGCTCGACGGCGACCTCGATGTCGTGCGGGCGCAGTGCGACCGGGCCGAGCTGGGTGACCGCACCGAGGAAGCCCATCACGAAGTCGTTCGCCGGCTCGTCGTAGAGCTGGTCGGGGGTGCCGATCTGCTCGATCCGCCCCTCGTTGATGACGACGATCTCGTCGGCGACCTCGAGCGCCTCCTCCTGGTCGTGGGTCACGAAGACGGTGGTCACGTGCACCTCGTCGTGCAGCCGGCGCAGCCAGTCACGCAGCTCCTTGCGCACCTTCGCGTCAAGCGCGCCGAACGGCTCGTCGAGCAGCAGCACCGACGGCTCGACGGCGAGCGCCCGCGCGAGCGCGAGCCGCTGGCGCTGACCGCCGGAGAGCTGGGAGGGCAGCCGGTGCGCGAACTGCGAGAGGTGCACCAGCTCGAGCAGCTCGGCCACCTTCGCCTTCACCTCGGGCTTGGGCCGCTTGCGGATCTCCAGGCCGAAGGCGACGTTCTTGGCGACCGTCATGTGCTTGAACACGGCGTAGTGCTGGAACACGAAGCCGACGTTGCGCTTCTGCGGGGGCAGCCTGGTGGCGTCCACGCCCTCGATCTCGACCGAGCCGGAGTCGGCTCCCTCGAGCCCGGCGATGATCCGCAGCAGGGTGGACTTGCCGCCGCCGCTGGGCCCGAGCAGGGCGGTCAGCTGGCCGGTCGGGAGGGAGACGTTGATGTCCTCGAGGGCGACGAAGTCGCCGTAGCGCTTGCCGATCCCTCTCACTTCGATGCTCATGCGTGATCCTCCTTGCGGATCAGAGAGACGACGACGAGGGCCAGCACGGAGACCAGCACGAGCACGAACGCGGCGGCGTACGCCGTGGGCTCCTCGTAGTTGTTGTAGCGGTTCTGGATGAGAAGGGTGGCGGTCTCGCCGCGCATCTCGGCGCCGGGGCTGACGATCTTGACCGCGCCGAACTCGCCGAGCGAGCGGGCCATGCTGAGCACGACGCCGTACACGACGGCCCACTTGATGCTGGGCAGCGTGATCCGCCGGAAGGTCTGCCAGCCGCTGGCTCCGAGGCTGCTGGCGGCGAGCTCGGCGTCGGTGCCGATCTCCTCCAGCACGGGCACGATCTCGCGGATCACCAGCGGCAGGCTGACGAACGCGGTGGCCATGATCAGGCCGGGCGTGGTGCCGATGACGTAGAAGCCGATCGACTCCAGCGCTCCGCCGAACCAGCCCTTGCCGGTGCTGTAGGCCAGCACCAGCGCGAGACCGACGACGACCGGGGAGACCGACATCGGCAGGTCGACGAGCACGGACAGGATCCGGCGGCCCGGGAACTGGTAGCGCACCAGCAGCAGCGAGATCCCCACCCCGAACAGGGTGTTGATCAGCACCGCCCAGAACGCCACGGTCAGCGTCAGGCTGAACGCATAGGTCACCGAGGGGTCGGTGAGCCGCTCCCAGAAGGCGCCGAAGCCGCCCTCGTCGCCCGCACCGGCCGGGGCGAAGGTCTGCTTGCCGACCTCGAACAGCGGCCAGATCACCAGCACGGCGAGGTAGACGATGACGAAGACGCGCAGCGTGTAGGCGACCGGTCCCTTGCGGCTGCGGATCGCACGAGTGTCAGCCACGGCGCGCCACCCGCCTCGAGATCACGTCGAGCAGCACGATCGTCAGCACCGCCACGATCAGCAGGAGCACGGCGACCGCGGCCGCTCCGGCCTGGTTGTCGCCCTCGAGGAACTTGAGGATCTTCAGCGACGCGACCTCGGTCTCGTACGGCGTGTTGCCCGAGATGAGCACCAGCGAGCCGAACTCGCTGATCGCCCGCGCGAAGCCGAGCGAGGAGCCCGCGGCGATCGCCGGGACCAGGCTCGGCAGGATGATCCGGCGGAAGGTCGTGACCCGCGAGGCCCCGAGGGACGCCGCCGCCTCCTCCACGTCGGCGTCGAGCTCGAGCAGCACCGGCTGGACCGTTCGTACGACGAAGGGCAGCGTGACGAAGAGCAGGGCGAGGAAGATGCCCTGCCGGGTGTTCACGATGTTGACCCCCACCGGGCTCTCCGGTCCCCACAGGCTGAGCAGCACCAGGCCGGCGACGATGGTCGGGAGAGCGAACGGGATGTCGATGACGACGTCGAGGATCCGCTTGCCGGGGAACTGGTCGCGGACCAGCACCCACGCCACGACGGTCCCGATGACCGCGTTGACCAGGGTGACCAGGAGCGCTTCGACGACGGTCAGGCGCAGCGCCGCGAACGTCTGGGCGTCGGTCAGGGTGTCCCAGAACCGGCCGAAGCCGCCGTCGGCGGCCGCGCCCACGACGGCGGCGAGCGGGAGCAGCACCAGCAGGCTGAACCAGACCAGCGCCACGCCGAGCCCGAGGCCCGAGGTCGGCGTCAGCCGGAACAGCCCGGAGCTGCCCTTGGCAGAGCCCGAGGGCCGGCCCCGTGTCGGAGCCGGCCCTGCGGGTGTGACGAGGGTGTCGGTCACTTCTTGGTCGCTTCGGCGTACAGCTTGTCGAAGCGGAGCTTCTCGCCGTCCTTGCCGAACCACTCCGCGTTGATGGCGCTCCACCCGCCGAGGTCGGCGGCGGTGCTCAGCGACGCGGGGGTCGGGAACGGGTTGCTCGGGTCGTTGGCGCCCTCCACCTCGATGCCGGAGATGTCGAGGTCACCGACGGGGCGGAA
Organism: Nocardioides nitrophenolicus; assembly: GCF_016907515.1. Taxonomy (NCBI): domain Bacteria; kingdom Bacillati; phylum Actinomycetota; class Actinomycetes; order Propionibacteriales; family Nocardioidaceae; genus Nocardioides; species Nocardioides nitrophenolicus. Next base: position 3,324,175 of record NZ_JAFBBY010000001.1, on the reverse strand, counting down.
GCCCTTCTTCACGAACGCGGTCTGGCCCTCGTCGCTGAGGATGAAGTCCAGCCAGTCCTTCGCGGCCGGGTCGGAGTCCTTGAGGACGGCGCCCGGGTTCTCGATCAGGAAGGTGTGGTTCGGGACGATGTAGTCGAGGTCCTCGCCGTTCTGCTTGGCCAGGATGGCCTCGTTCTCGTAGGTCAGCAGCACGTTGCCGACGCCCTTCTTGAACGCCTCGGTCGCCTCGCGGCCGCTGGCGGCCCAGGTGGTGACGTTCTTGAAGACCTTCTCGAGGAAGGCGTCCGCCTGCTCCTCGGTGGCGCCGTTCTGCTTGGCGTAGGTGTAGAGCGCGAGGATGTTCCACTTCGCCGAGCCGGAGCTGGCGGGGTCCGGGGTGACGATCTTGACGTCGTCGCGGGTCAGGTCGTCCCAGTCCTTGATGCCGAGCGGGTTGCCCTTCTGGGTGGCGATCACGGCGACCGAGCTGGAGACGATGCCCTTGTTGGGTCCGGCGTTCCAGTCGTCGGCGACCAGGCCGGCGTCGACCAGGCGGGTCATGTCGGGCTCGAGCGAGAAGACGACGTAGTCGACGTCCTTGCCCTTGCTGTCCACGACCTTGCGGCTCTGGTCACCGGAGGGGCCGTAGGAGCCGGAGAACTTCACGTCCTTGCCGGCGTCGGTCTTGTTGAACTCCACCGCAGCGGCCTTGTTCCCGGCCTCCGGGACGGCGAAGCCGACGATGTTGATCGTCGTACCGCTGTCGCTGTCGCTGCCACCGTCGGCGCTCGCGCAGGCGGTCAGCGCCAGTGCGCCGGTCATCGCCAGGGCCGCAGCCTTGATCACTCGCTTCATTGCACCCATTCCTTGCTCTGCTTCGGCCGGCCTCTCGGGGGCCGGTTTCTCAAACTAGATCGGAATAATACACATTAGCGAGTTACCCGACTCCGCCCGTAGACAAATCGACGAGATGACGGAGGTCACAGGGGTCCCGAGCGGCCCGCGACGCCCACCAGGCGGCACCGGACCGGGCGCGCGAGCGCGGCGGACTATCGTGGTGAGGAGTTGCCGACGTGCGCCGATCGGGCGGCCGGAGCGCCGGCCGGGCGGGCGCCCGGCCAAAAAGTGGAACGTGTTCTAGATCGGCTCTAGAATCGGCACTCGTCGACGTTCGAGAGAAGTGGAGCAGGTGTGAGCCAGACCAAGCAGGTCAAGCAGCTGGACCGGGTGATCATCCGGTTCGCCGGTGACTCCGGCGACGGCATGCAGCTGACCGGTGACCGGTTCACCCAGGAGTCGGCCGTGTTCGGCAACGACCTGGTGACGCTGCCCAACTTCCCCGCCGAGATCCGGGCCCCCCAGGGCACCATCCCCGGCGTCTCGTCGTTCCAGATCCACTTCGCCGACCACGACATCCTCACCGCGGGCGACCGCCCCGACGTCCTGGTCGCGATGAACCCGGCCGCCCTCAAGGCCAACCTGGGCGACCTGCCCCGTGGCGCGACGATCATCGTCGACACCCACGACTTCACCAAGCGCAACCTCGACAAGGCCGGCTACTCCTCCAACCCGCTCGACAAGCTGGGTGAGGTCGACGACATCCTGGCCGGCTTCCAGGTCCAGCCCGTCGACCTGACCGGCATCACCGTCGAGGCGGTCAAGGAGTTCGGCCTGTCCCGCAAGGACGCCGCGCGGGCCAAGAACATGTTCGCCCTCGGCCTGCTGTCCTGGATGTACGGCCGCCCCACCGAGCCGACCATCGCCTTCCTGGAGCGCAAGTTCGCCAAGGTCGCCGACATCCTCGGCGCCAACATCGCCGCCTTCAAGGCCGGCTGGAACTACGGCGAGACCACCGAGACCTTCGTGGTCCAGTACGAGATCAAGCCGGCCCGGATGCACGCCGGCACCTATCGCAACATCACCGGCAACCTGGCCCTGTCCTACGGCCTGGTCGCCGCCGGCGTGCGCTCCGAGCTGCCGGTGTTCCTGGGCTCGTACCCGATCACCCCGGCCTCCGACATCCTCCACGAGCTGAGCAAGCACAAGGCGTTCGGCGTGACCACGCTGCAGGCCGAGGACGAGATCGCCGGCATCGGCGCCGCGATCGGCGCCTCCTTCGCCGGCCAGCTCGCGATCACCACCACCTCGGGCCCCGGCATCGCGCTCAAGTCCGAGGCGATCGGCCTGGCCGTGATGACCGAGCTGCCGCTCGTCGTCGTCAACGTGCAGCGCGGCGGACCCTCGACCGGCCTGCCCACCAAGACCGAGCAGGCCGACCTGCTGCAGGCCATGTACGGCCGCAACGGCGAGGCGCCGGTCCCGATCGTCGCACCCCAGTCGCCCGGCGACTGCTTCGCCGCCGCGGTCGAGGCCGCCCGGATCGCGATCACCTACCGCACCCCCGTCTTCCTGCTCTCCGACGGCTACCTCGCCAACGGCTCCGAGCCGTGGGCGATCCCGTCGATCGACGAGCTGCCGAAGATCGAGGCGAACTTCGCGACCGCGCCCAACCACACCTCCACCAACGCCAAGGGCGAGCAGGTCGAGGAGTTCTGGCCCTACGCCCGCGACCGCGACACCCTGGCCCGCCCGTGGGCCATCCCCGGCACCGCCGGCCTCGAGCACCGCATCGGCGGCCTGGAGAAGGCCGGCACCGTCCAGACCGGCCACGGCAACATCTCCTACGACCCGGCCAACCACGACCAGATGGTCCGGCTCCGCGCCGAGAAGGTCCAGCGGATCGCCGACTCCCTCCCGCCGCTCGAGATCGACGACCCCTCGGGCGAGGCCAAGGTCCTCGTGATCGGCTGGGGCTCGACGTACGGCCCGATCGGCGCCGCCTGCCGGCGGGTCCGGCGCGCGGGCTACCACGTCGCCCAGGTCCACCTGCGCCACCTCAACCCGTTCCCTAAGGACCTCGGCGAGATCCTCCGGGGCTACGACAAGATCCTCGTCCCCGAGATGAACCTCGGCCAGCTCTCCAAGATGCTGCGCGCCGAGTACCTCGTCGACGCCCAGGGCTACAACCACGTCTACGGGCTGCCGCTCAAGGCCGCCGAGCTCGCCGAGGCCATCGGCGTCCTCGTCGGCGATGCCGAGGGTCGCGAGGTCGACCTCGGCGAGCACGGCCTCAATCTTCCCGCCGACCACGAGGAGGCTCCGGTCCGATGAGCACCATCGATCTGCCCATGCCCGCGCTGGGGACCGCGCTCGTCCCCACCCTCGCCGACGGCGAGACCCAGACCGCCAAGGACTTCTCCAGCGACCAGGAGGTCCGCTGGTGCCCCGGCTGCGGCGACTACGCCGTCCTCAAGGCCGTCCAGTCCTTCCTCCCCGACCTCGGCCTGCGCCGCGAGAACATCGTCTTCGTCTCCGGCATCGGCTGCTCCTCGCGCTTCCCCTACTACCTCGACACCTACGGCATGCACTCCATCCACGGCCGCGCACCCTCGATCGCCACCGGCATCGCCACCGCCCGCGAAGACCTCTCCGTGTGGGTCGTCACCGGCGACGGCGACGCCCTCTCCATCGGCGGCAACCACCTCATCCACGCCCTGCGCCGCAACGTCAACCTGACCATCCTGCTGTTCAACAACCGCATCTACGGCCTCACCAAGGGCCAGTACTCCCCCACCAGCGAGGTCGGCAAGGTCACCAAGTCCACCCCCCTGGGCTCCCTCGACCACCCCTTCAACCCCGTCTCCCTGGCCCTGGGCGCCGAAGCCACCTTCGTGGCCCGCACCATCGACTCCGACCGCAAGCACCTCACCGCCGTGCTCGCCGCCGCGGCCGCCCACCGCGGCACCTCACTCGTCGAGATCTACCAGAACTGCCCGATCTTCAACGACGGCGCCTTCGACGCGATCAAGGACCGCGACAACGCGCACGCCCTGATCCCGCTCACCCACGGCGAGCCGATCACCTTCGGCGTGCGCTCGGAGGAGACCGGGCTCGGCGACAAGGCCCTGGTCCGGGGCGCCGGCGGCGGGGTCGAGGTCGCCGACACCGCCTCCGTCGCGGCCGAGGAGATCATCGTCCACGACGCCCAGAACCCGGACCCGTCGACGGCGTTCGCCATCTCGCGGCTCACCGACGCCGGCTACCTCAACCGCAGCCCGATCGGCATCTTCCGCCAGGTCGAGCGCCCGACGTACGACGACCAGGCGCGCGCCCAGGTCGCCACCGCCAGCGAGGCCGCGGCACCCCAGGGCACCCCCGAGGAGCGGCTCACCGCCCTCATCAACGCGGGCGACACCTGGACCATCGACTGACCCGCCCCCCACGCCAGGCACAACGCAACGCGCCGCCGAGCTGAGCTCGGCGGCGCGTTGCGTTGCGTGGTGACGGAGTGCGTCAGCTGCGCGGGTAGACCTTGAACTTGAAGGTCGCCTTGGCGTACACGGCGTCGCCCTTGGCGACGACCTTGTAGCGGGTGGTCTTGCGGCGCTCGGCCTTGACGAAGACCTTCTTGGTGAGGCCGCTGGCCTTGGTCTTCAGCTTCGCGATCCGGACCCACTTGCCGTTGCGCTTGACGTAGACCTTGATCTTGACGCCGGGGGCGAGCGGGTTCGTGGCGAACTTCGCCCACAGGCGCTTGCCGTAGCAGTCGGGCGGGTTCGGGCCGCAGGCGCCGATGCCGACCTCGCGCGGGGTGACCCCCTTCGCGGCGACGACCTTGTTGGACGGCTGGACCTGGATCGAATCGGCGGCCTGGGCGCCGGTCGGTGCGAGCGTCAAGCCCAGCAGAGCGGCGGTCAGGGCCGCCACCAGGACGGTGATGGTGCGAGTGAATCGCATCAGGGACTCCCCCTCGAGATCGGGTTCGTGCGTGGACACGGCCTTCGTGCCCACCTTGGCGCGACCTGAAACCACCTCGACCGCGCGAAGCAGCCCCACGTCGCTAGGGTCCCAGTGTGTCGGACCAGCGTCGCGGCTTCACCCTCGGGTTCCTCGCCTACCTGATGTGGGGTGCCTTTCCCCTCTACTGGCCGCTGCTCAAACCCAGCGGCGCCATCGAGATCCTGGCCCACCGCATGGTCTGGTCGCTGGTCGTGATGAGCCTGCTGGTCCTCGCGCTGCGCCGGGCCGGGGCGCTGCGCGCGGTGCTCCGCGCCCGGCGTACCGCGCTGCTGTTGGCGGTCGCCGCCGCCACGATCACCCTGAACTGGGGCACCTACATCTACGGCGTCAACAGCGACCGCGTCGTCGAGACCTCGCTCGGCTACTTCATCAACCCGCTCGTCACCGTGCTGATGGGCGTCCTCATCCTCGGCGAGCGGCTCCGGCCCGTCCAGTGGACCGCCCTCGCGATCGGGCTGGTCGCCGTCGTCGTGCTCACCGTCGACTACGGTCGCCCGCCCGTGATCGCCCTCGTCCTCGCCTTCTCGTTCGGCACCTACGGCCTGGCGAAGAAGTCCGCCGGCGTCGGCGCCATCGAGAGCCTCACCTTCGAGACCGCCGTCATCGCCCCGTTCGCCCTCGGCTATCTCGTCTGGCTCGGCAGCACCGGCCGCGCCCACTTCACCGGCGAGGGCCCCGGCCACGTCGTCCTGCTGCTCGCGAGCGGCATCGTCACCGCCGTCCCGCTGCTCTGCTTCGGCGCCGCCGCCACCCGGGTCTCGATGACCACGCTCGGGCTGCTCCAGTACCTCACCCCCACCATCCAGTTCGCCCTCGGCGTCACCCTGCTCGGCGAGCACATGCCCCCCGGCCGGTGGGTCGGGTTCGGGCTGGTCTGGGTCGCGCTCGCCATCCTCACCGTGGAGGCGCTGCGCCATCACCGCCGCCAGCTCGCGCTCGCGGCGGAGAGCTGCGCTGTGTGATCTGGCTCGCTGCGCTCGCATGTCGGGCGCGCTGCTGCGCGTCGCCTTCCTCCGCTGCGCTCGCTCGTTCCTCGCTCGCTTCGCTTCGTCCAGGCAACGCGGCGCGCCCGACGGGAGACTCAACCGGATGTCACACAAAGACATCCCGAACCTCGGGCGGCGGCGGACGGGGTGCACGTCGCCGCCGCACGAGGCGATCAGGGGGCGCTCGGGCGGAGCGTCCGTGGCCCGAGCCACGACTACAAAGTTAACTGGACAACTCGGCTTCAACGAGCCCAGGCAACCACGGTTCGACCGAACCCCTGACAGGCCCTGCCGATCACTCCGGGCGGACGAGGACCTCCAAGAACTCGTGGTTGACGAAGAGCCGCTCGCGCCCGACCTTCACATCGAGGAGGAGGCCGGCCTCGACGAGGGCATGGAGCCATACCGAGGCGGTCTGTCGCGAGACGTCGCAGCGGCTGACGACGCCGCTGATCCGGCAGTACGGCTGTTCGAACAAGACGTCGAGGAACTGTGCGTCACGACCACCCGGGGTCGCGGCCCGAGCGCGGTCGGCGATCACCTCCTGACAGTCACGGATCGCCGAGATCTTGCGGACGGCCGATTCCGCGGACTCGCGCACCACGTCGAGCATGTAGTGGATCCACTCGATCCACGCCCCTTCGGCCGTCACCGCACGAAGCAGTCGGTAGTAGTCGTTCTTGCGAGCGATGATCGACCGGGACAGGTAGAGGATCGGCTCGTCGAGGAGTCCGGCCTCGATCAGCATCAAGATGTTGAGGACGCGTCCGGTGCGCCCGTTGCCGTCGTGAAAGGGGTGGATCGCCTCGAACTGATAGTGAGCGACGGCCATCCGGACGAGCGGGTCGAGGTCGTCGTCCGCATGGATGAAGCGCTCCCACGCGGCCAGCTTGTCCCGAATGACCTCCGCCCCCTCGGGCGGCGCGTAGACGATCTCCCGGGTCAGCGGGTTGGCGATCCGCGTTCCCGGCACACTGCGGACATCCATGTCCGTGCCTTGGAGCTGGGAGCAGATCGTGGCAGCGGTACGCGCGGAGAGCGGCCTCTCGCGCAGCGCGGCGACACCTGCGAACAGGGCACTGCGATAGCGCAGCGCCTCCTTGGTGGCGTGGTCACCACCGCCAGTATCGACGTGCTTGAAGAGCTCATCCGCCGTGGTCACGATGTTCTCGATCTCGGAGCTCGCCTGCGCCTCGAGGATCGGGACAGCATGGATGAGCACGTTCGGATTCGGCAGCAGCCGACCGGCTTGCGCCAGAGTCGCGAGCGCCGCACGGGCTCCGACAGTCGCCTTCAGCACCGACCTGGGCTCGATGTCGAGGGCCGGCGGCAATGGCGGCAGGTCGTTGAACGGGACCTCAGGTCGCCAGGTCATCGGTCAACTCATTCACCACATCGCCGCTACATGTTAAGAGATTCCAGAAAACTTAACACGTTCTGTCGACATGTCCAGTGGCTTGACAGATGACCTCAGGCCGAGCGGACCGCCACCACGTCGGCGAAGTCCTCCAGGGCGGTGCGCACCGAGCCCTCGGGCAGCGCCTGGAGGAGCTGCTTGGCCTCCTGGGCCCGGGCGACGACGTACGCCTGGGCCTGGCCCATGGCGGGGTGCTTGCGGAGCAGGTCGAGCGCCTCGGCGTGCAGCTCGGCGTCGGCGGCGAGGTCGGTGCGGGCCGGGTCGAGGAGCTCGAGCAGACGGGCGTCGGCCGGGTCGGTCGAGGCGCGGGCGAGCAGCACCGGCAGGGTCGGGACGCCCTCCTTGAGGTCGGTGCCGGGGGTCTTGCCGGACTCCTCGCTCTCGGAGGCGACGTCGAGGATGTCGTCGGAGAGCTGGAAGGCGGTGCCGACGAGCTCGCCGTACGCCGTCAACGCCGTGACGACCTCCGGCGCGGCGCCGGAGAAGAGCGCGCCGTAGTGGGCCGAGGTGGCGATCAGGGAGCCGGTCTTGCCGGCGACGACCTCGAGATAGTGGGCCAGCGCGTCCTCGCCGGGGCCGGGCTTCACGGTCTCGAGGATCTGGCCCTCGACCAGGCGGGTGAAGGTCTCCGCCTGGATCCGTACGGCGTCCGGGCCGAGCCGGGCGGTCAGCTCGGAGGACTTCGCGAACAGCCAGTCGCCGGTGAGGATCGCGACCAGGTTGTCGTAGCGGGCGTTGGCCGAGTCCTCGCCGCGGCGCAGGGCGGCCTCGTCCATCACGTCGTCGTGGTAGAGCGAGCCGACGTGGGTGATCTCCACGACGCAGGCCGCGGTGAGCACCTCCTCGGCGTCGGGCCGCGGCCCCGCCTCGGCGGCGAGGAGCACGAGCAGCGGGCGGAAGCGCTTGCCGCCGGCGGCGAGCAGATGGCGCGCCGCCTCGGTGACGTAGGGCGCCCGGCTGGACGCGTGCTCGTACAGCGCCTCCTCGACCGTGGCCATCCGCGCCCTCAGCCGGTCGGCGAGGGCGGTGTCGTCGATCGGCAGGGCCAGGTCGGCGGGACGCGCATCAGGGCTCACCTGATGAAGTCTCCCGTACTCACCACCAGATCGAGAACCGGGCCCGGCACGATGCCGAGGACTAGGGTCGCGACCAGGCACACCGCGATGGTGCCCGAGGTCAGCAGCGAGGACCGGGTGACGACGCCCGCGCCGTCGGCGCTGGGCTCGGTGAAGAACATCAGCCGGATGTGGCGTACGTAGAAGGTGATCGCCAGGATGCTGCACGCGATGGCCACCAGGACCACCGGCCAGGCCCCCGCGGACAGCGCCGAGGTGAAGACCGCCCACTTGCCGATGAAGCCCGCCGTGAGGGGGATGCCGGCCATGGAGAGCAGGAAGAAGGCGAACGCCCCGGCCACCAGCGGCGAGGTGCGGCCCAGCCCGGCCCAGCGTTCGTACGCCGTCGCCTCGCCGCCCCCGTCGCGGACCAGGGTGACGATCGCGAAGGCGCCGATCATCGCGAACCCGTAGGTGGTGAGGTAGAAGAGCACGCCCTCGAGCGAGGTGTACTGCCCCTTCGCGAGCTCGTCGGCGCTCTGCACGCCGAGCACGCCGACCAGGATGAAGCCGGTGTGGGCGACCGAGGAGTAGGCCAGCATCCGCTTCACGTCGTTCTGGACGATGGCGAGCACCGCACCCAGCACCATCGAGGCGATCGCGATCACCCACAGCATCGGCTGCCAGCTCCAGCGCTCGCCGCCGAAGGCGACGTACAGCAGCCGGAGCAGCGCGCCGAAGGCGGCGACCTTGGTGCCGGCGGCCATGAACGCCGTCACCGCGGTGGGCGCGCCCTGGTAGACGTCGGGCGTCCAGGCCTGGAAGGGTGCGGCGCCGACCTTGAACAGCAGGCCGACGGCGAGCAGGCCGATGCCGGCGAGCAGCAGGCCGTGGTTGGCCGAGCCGGCGCGGACCGCCTCGTTGATCCCGGCGAAGCTCACCGAGCCGGCGTAGCCGTAGACCAGCGCGGCGCCGTAGAGGAAGAAGCCGGAGGCGAAGGCGCCGAGCAGGAAGTACTTCATCGCCGCCTCCTGGCTCAGCAGGCGGCGCCGGCGCGCCAGGCCGCAGAGCAGGTAGAGCGGCAGCGAGAGGATCTCCAGGGCCACGAACATGGTGAGCAGGTCGCCGGACGCCGGGAACAGCAGCATGCCGCCCACCGCGAAGAGGAGCAGCGGGTAGACCTCGGTGTGCTCCAGGCCGCGGGTGGAGGCGTCGCGCTCCCCCTCGGAGCCGGGCAGCGCCGCCGCCTGGCCGGTGAACGCGGACACGCCGCCCTCGAGCCGCTGCTCGGCGAAGAGCGCGATGCCGCCGAGCGCGAACACGAGGAGCAGGCCCCACAGGTAGACGGTCGGGCCGTCGACCACGACGCTGCCCATCGCGCCGACCAGGCCGCGGCCCTCGGCGCCGTCGGCGCCCTGGTGCTTCTCGAGGTCCATGCCGATGAGGACGGTCGCGACGAGGGCGGCGAGCACGGCGGCCAGCGCCACGCCCACCTGGGGCAGCCGGCGGGTGCCGCGCGGCAGGAAGGCCTCCAGCGCGACGCCGACGCAGGCGCCGCCGAGGACGATGAGGAGCGGCAGCAGCTCGACGTACTCGAGCTCGGGCTTCACGAACTCCATCAGTGCGCCTCCTCCGTCTGCACGACCGTGGGCTGGTCGTCCTGGATCCCCATCTGGTGCATCAGGTCACCCACCATCGGGTTGCTCACGTCGAGCAGGGGTGCGGGATAGAACCCGAAGAAGACCAGCGCGGCCATGAGCGGCGCGACGGCGACGATCTCGCGGACGCCGACGTCGCGGGTGGCCTCGGCCTCCGGGGGCGTGGGCCCGGTCATGGTGCGCTGGTACATCCACAGCACGTATATCGCGGACAGCACCACCGCGGTGACCGCGATCGCGCCGACGTACCAGCCGTAGTCGAAGGCCGCCGCGAACACCAGGAACTCGCTGATGAACGGCGACAGGCCCGGCAGCCCGAGCGTGGCCAGGCCGGCGACGAGCAGCAGGCCGGCCAGGACCGGGGCGACCTTCTCGACGCCGCGCATCTCACGGATCGACGAGGTGCCGCTGCGGTCGTAGAGGTAGCCCGCGACCAGGAAGAGCGCGGCGGTGCCGAGGCCGTGGTTGACCATGTAGAGGATCGCGCCGGTGCCGCCCTGGCTGGTCATGGTGAAGACGCCCAGGGTGATCAGGCCGAAGTGGCTCAGCGAGGTGAGACCGATCAGCCGGAAGATGTCGTCCTGCCCGATCGCGATGAACGCGCCGTAGACGACGGAGATCAGCGCGAGCGTGATGACCAGCGGGGTCGCCCACTGCGAGGCCTCGGGGAAGATGCCGAGGCAGAACCTCATCATCCCGAAGGTGCCGATCTTGTCGAGGATGCACACGAGCAGCACGCCGGTGCCGGGCGTGGCCTTCTCGGTGGTGTCGGCCAGCCAGGTGTGCAGCGGGAACAGCGGCGCCTTGATCGCGAAGGCGATGAAGAAGCCGAAGAACAGCCAGCGGCCGGCCTCGGTGCCGATGTCGAGCTGCTCTAGGTCGGAGAGGAGGTACGACGGCTCGCCCTGCTGGGCGGAGACGACGTAGAGACCGATCACCGCGGCGAGCAGGATCAGGCCGCCCGCGAGCTGGAACATCAAGAACTTGAGCGCCGCCGCGCCCCGGCCCTCGCGGCCGAAGCCGCCGACCAGGAAGTACGCCGGGATCAGCGTCGCCTCGAAGACGACGTAGAAGAGGAAGACGTCGGTGGCGCAGAACACGGCGAGCGAGAGACCCTCGAGGGCGAGGGTCCAGGCGACGAACGACCGGGCGCCGGCGGAGCCCGCGGCGTCGGCCTTGAACCACTCCGCGCCGAGCACCAGCGGGACGAGCAGCACGGTCAGCAGGACCAGCAGCAGGCCCAGGCCGTCGACGCCGAGGGCGTAGTGCACCCCGAACGCCTCGATCCACTCGTGCTCCTCGGTCAGCTGGCGGCCGCCGTCGACCTCGTAGGACGCCGCGACGACGATGCCCACGACCAGGGTCGCCAGCGCGACGCCGAGGCCGGCGGTCTTGCTGACCGTGCGGGGCGCGAGCGCGACGGCGACCGCACCGGCGATCGGCAGCCAGACGAGCAGGCTGAGCAACATCAGTTCACCACCACCAGGGTCAGGACGACGAGCAGTGCGCCACCGAGGATGCCGAGGGCGTAGGACCGGACATAGCCGTTCTGGAGCCGCCGGAGCAGCTCGCCGGTGCCGGCGAGGACCGTGGTGCCGCCCATGAAGAGGCCGTCGACGAGGGTGCGGTCACCGTCGGTGAGCGCGCGCACCGTGGCGCGGCCCGGGTTGACGACCAGGCCCTCGTTGATCGCGTCGCCGTAGAGGTCGGCGCGAGCGGCCCTGGTGGCGAGGGAGACGTCGGCCGGCGCGGTGCGCGGTACGTCGCGCTGGCCGACCAGGACCCAGGCGAGCGCCACGCCGGCGAGCACCACCGCGATGGTGATCAGGGTGAGCACGATGACCGGCAGCGGCGGGTCCTCGTGCTCGACGTGGCCGACGACCGGGCTGAGCCAGTCGACGATCCAGTTGCCGGCGAGCATCAGGCCGCCGAGGGCCGACAGCGCGGCGAGGACCATCAGCGGGATGGTCATCACCAGCGGGCTCTCGTGGGGGTGGACGTTCTTCTCCCACCTCTTCTTGGTGAAGAAGGTCATCAGCATCATCCGGGTCATGTAGAAGCCGGTGATGCCCGCTCCGAGCAGGGCACAGATGCCGACGACGGGGTTCTCGGTGAGCGCGACCTCGATGATCTTGTCCTTCGACCAGAAGCCGGCGAACGGCGGGATGCCGATGATCGCCAGGAAGCCGAGGGCGAAGGTCGCGAAGGTGATGGGCAGCGCCTTCTGCAGCGCGCCGTAGTGGCGCATGTCGACGTCGTCGTCCATCGCGTGCATCACCGAGCCGGCCCCGAGGAACATGTTGGCCTTGAAGAAGCCGTGGGTCAGCAGGTGGAAGATCGCGAAGGCGTAGCCCGCGACGCCGAGACCGGCGCCGAGCATCATGTAGCCGATCTGGCTCATCGTGGAGCCGGCCAGGCCCTTCTTGATGTCGTCCTTCGCGCACCCGATGATCGCGCCCCACAGCAGCGTCACCGTGGCCACGATGACCACCGCGGTCTGGGCGGTCGGCGCCAGCTCGAAGACGAAGTTGGAGCGGGTGATCAGGTAGACGCCGGCGGTGACCATGGTCGCCGCGTGGATGAGGGCGGAGACCGGGGTCGGGCCCTCCATGGCGTCGAGGAGCCAGGCCTGGAGCGGGACCTGGGCGGACTTGCCGCAGGCTCCGACGAGCAGCAGGACGCCGATCCAGTTCAGCGTGGTCTCGGTCGCGCCGCCCGCCAGGGCGCTGACACCGCTGAAGCTGGTGGTGCCGAAGGTGACGATCATCAAGAAGATCGCCAGGCTCAGGCCCATGTCGCCGACCCGGTTGATGACGAAGGCCTTCTTGGCGGCGGCGGCCGCGGACGGCTTGTGCTGCCAGAACCCGATGAGCAGGTACGACGCGAGACCGACGCCCTCCCAGCCGAGGAACAGGCCCACGTAGTTCTCCGCGAGGATCAGCATGAGCATGGCCGCGACGAAGAGGTTGAGGTAGGCGAAGAACCGCCGGCGACGCGGGTCGTGGGCCATGTAGCCGATGGAGTAGACGTGGATCAGCGAGCCGACGCCGGTGATCAGCAGCAGGAAGAGCGCCGACAGCGGGTCGTAGAGCAGATCCATGCCGATGTGGAGCTTCCCGGCGTCGATCCAGTCGTAGAGGTGCTGGGAGACCTGGCGCTCCCCCTCGTCGCGACCGAGCAGGTTGACGAACAGCACCAGGCTGATCAGGAACGAGCCGGCCGAGGTCGCCGTACCGAGCAGGTGGCCCCACTTGTCGGTACGCCGGCCGCCGAGCAGGAGGATCGCGGCGCCGAGCAGCGGCAGCGCGATGATCAGCCAGAGCAGGGTGAACGGCCCGTCGGCCTCGGTCGGCGCGACCACGGGGATGTGGGTCTCGCTGGCCTTGAGCGTCAGGGCCGGCGTCAGCGCGGTGAGTGCGTGCATCATCCCGTCCTCAGAACTTCAGCAGGCTCGCGTCGTCGACCGAGGCCGAGCGACGGGTCCGGAAGATGGTCATGATGATCGCGAGCCCGACCACCACCTCGGCCGCGGCCACCACCATCACGAAGAAGGCCGCGATCTGGCCGTCGAGGTTGCCGTGCTGGCGGGCGAACGCGACGAAGGCCAGGTTGCAGGCGTTGAGCATCAGCTCGACGCACATGAACACCACGATCGCGTTGCGCCGGGTGAGCACCCCGATCGAGCCGATGGTGAAGAGGATGGCGCTGAGCACCACGTATTCGGTCACGCCTCGTTCTCCTCACTGGAGCCGGTAGCAGCGCTCTTCCCCGCCGTTTCGGGCTTCTCCGTGGGATCCACGCCGAGCTGGTCCGTGATCGCGTCGATGTCGCGCAGGCCGGTCTTCTGCATGGTGCCGCGGGCCGCGAGCACCCGCGAGACCGACGCCGGCGCCGGGCTGCCGTCGGGCAGCAGGGCCGGGGTGTCGACCGCGTTGTGGCGGGCGTAGACGCCGGGAGGGGGCAGCGGGCCGAGGTGGGCACCGCTCTCGCCGTACGCGCGGATCCGGTCGGCGGCCAGGTCGGCCTGGGTCTTCTTCGGCGTGAGCCGCTCGCGGTGGGCGAGCACCATCGCGCCGACCGCGGCGGTGATGAGCAGCGCGCTGGTGGCCTCGAAGATGAAGACGTAGCGCGAGAACAGCAGATCGGCGAGCGCCTGCACGTTGCCGCCGGAGTTCGCCTCGTCGAGGCCGACGGCGGTGCCGAAGGTGAGCTGGGTCAGGGCGACGACCATCACCACGACGAACGCCAGGCCGACCACCCAGGCCAGCGGGCGCTGGCCCTTGATGGTCTCGACCGTGGAGTCGGAGGCGTCGACGCCGACCAGCATCAGCACGAACAGGAACAACATCAGGATCGCGCCGGTGTAGACGATGATCTGCACCGCGAACAGGAAGGGCGCCTCGAGCACGGCGTAGAGCACCGCGAGGCTGATCATCACCACCGCCAGCAGCAGCGCGGCGTGCACGGCCTTGCGGACGAACAGGATGCCGAGCGCGGCGAGCACCATGATCGGCGCGAGGATCCAGAAGGCGGTCACTGCTCGGCCCCCTTGAACTCCCCACGGTAGTAGTCGTCGTCGTTGCCGAGCAGCATCGGGTGCGGCGGCTGCTCCATGCCGGGCAGCAGCGGCGCCAGCAGGTCGGACTTCTCGTAGATCAGGCTGGCCCGGCTGTCGTCGGCGAGCTCGTACTCGTTGGTCATGGTGAGCGCCCGGGTCGGGCAGGCCTCGATGCACAGACCGCACAGGATGCAGCGCAGGTAGTTGATCTGGTAGACGCGGCCGTAGCGCTCACCGGCGCTGTAGCGGCCGGTCTCGCCGTCGGGTCCCACGCTGTCGTCGTTCTCCGCGCCCTCGACGTAGATCGCGTCGGCGGGGCAGGCCCAGGCGCACAGCTCGCACCCGACGCACTTCTCGAGGCCGTCGGGCCAGCGGTTGAGCTGGTGACGACCGTGGAAGCGCGGCGCGGTGGGCAGCTTCTCCTTGGGGTACTGCTCGGTGACGACCTTGCGGAACATGGTCCGGAAGGTGACGCCGAAGCCGGCGACCGGGTCCCAGAACTGCTCCTTGAGGGACGGGCCCTTCTCGCCGGTCCTCTTCGAACCGTGCTGGTCAGCCATTGCTCACCCCTGAATCGCGGACGGTCTCGTTGACGGTGGCATCGGAGCGGAACACCAGCGGCGCGGCAGCACCGCGGACCGCGCCGCCCGCGGGCATCGGCGGTACCGGGAAGCCCCCGGCGCGCGGAGCGACACCCTCGGTCTCGGGCTCGGCGTCCTTCTCGGGGAGGAAGAAGCTCAGCAGCAGCGCCACGAGCACCACGCCGGCGATGATCAGCCAGAACTGCGGGTTGCTGCCGAATCCCTCGTCGAACACGCCCTCGTTGCGGGCCGCGCGCATGGTGGCGACCGCGACGATCCACACCAGCGAGATGGGGATCAGCCGCTTCCAGCCGAACGCCATGAACTGGTCGTAGCGCAGCCGCGGCAGCGAGCCGCGCAGCCAGATGAAGATGAAGATGAAGAAGAGCACCTTGCCGAAGAACCACAGCACCGGCCAGTAGCCCTGGTTGGCGCCCTCCCACACGTGGTCGATCCAGAACGGCGCGTGCCAGCCGCCGAGGAAGAGCGTGGTGGCGAGCGCGGAGACGGTCGCCATGTTGATGTACTCGGCGAGGAAGAACAGCGCGAACTTCAGGCTGGAGTACTCGGTGTGGAAGCCGCCCACCAGCTCGCCCTCGGCCTCGGGAAGGTCGAACGGCGCGCGGTTGGTCTCACCGACCATGGCGATCGTGTAGATCACGAACGACGGCAGCAGGATCAGCCCGAACCACAGGTTGTCCTGGGCGGCGACGATCTCGCTGGTCGACATCGAGCCGGCGTACATGAAGACCGAGACCAGCGCGAGGCCCATCGCGACCTCGTAGGAGATCATCTGGGCGCTCGAGCGCAGCCCGCCGAGCAGGGAGTACGTCGAGCCGCTGGACCAGCCGCCGAGGACGATGCCGTAGATGCCGATCGAGGCGATCGCCATCACGAACAGCACCGCCACCGGCATGTCGGTGAGCTGGAGCGGGGTGTCGTGGCCGAAGAAGCTCACCTCGGGACCGAACGGGATCACGCTGAAGGTCACGAACGCCGGGACCACCACGATCACCGGCGCGAGCACGAAGACCACCTTGTCGGCGGCCTTGGGGATCAGGTCCTCCTTGAACGCCAGCTTCACGCCGTCGGCCAGCGACTGCAGGAGCCCGAAGGGGCCGTGCACGTTGGGGCCGATCCGGTGCTGCATCCGGGCCACGACCCGGCGCTCCCACCAGATGTTGAACAGCGTGAGCAGGACCAGGATCACGAAGATCAGCAGGGTCTTGAGCCCGACGACCCACCACGGGTCCTTGCCGAACAGTGCGAGCGACTCCTTCACCCGTGCACCCCTTCCGCTCCCGTGATGGTGACCGTGGCGCCGGGGGACGCCAGGTCGGCGAGGACGCCGTTGCCGACCGAGTTGGCCGGCACCCAGACCGCGCCCTCGACGAGGTCGTCGCAGATCTCGGCCGGCAGCGTCATCGAGCCGCGGTCGCCGGTGAGGGTGACCGTCGGGCCGTAGCTGTCGAAGTCGGCCGGCGTGACCAGGGCGACGGGCGTGCGGGCGGTCGCCTTGAGGTACTTGTCGCCGTCCTGCAGCGAGCCGTTGTCGAGCAGCTGCTTCCAGGTGGCGAGCCGGACGCCGTCACCGGGTCGCTCGGCCGGGTCGGTGGTGCCGAGCGATGGCCGCTCGCCGTCCCACGGCCCGAGCTGCGCCATCTCGGCGCGCACCTCGTCGACCGTGCGGAACCCGAGCGGACTCCCCTGACCGAGCTGGGCGAGCTCCTCGGCGATGCCGGCGAGCGCGCGCAGCTCCGGCAGCGAGGCCGGGTTGTGGAGCGCGGCCTCCCAGCCGCGCACCCGGCCCTCCCAGTTGACGAAGCTGCCGGCCTTGTCGGTGGTGGGCGCGACCGGGAAGACGACGTCGGCACGGTCGGTGACCTCGGTGCGGCGCAGGTCGAAGGCGACCACGAAGCCGGCCGCGTCGAGCGCGGCGCGGGTGGCGGCCGGGTCGCTGGTGTCGTCGGGGTCGACGCCGGCGACCACCAGGCCACCGAGCGTCCCGTCGACGAGCGCCGCGACGATGCCGTCGGCGTCGCGGCCCGGGGTCTCGGGCAGGTGCTCGACGCCCCAGGCGGCGGCGACGTCGACCCGGGCGCGGGCGTCGGCGACCGGGCGGCCGCCGGGCAGCAGGGTCGGCAGGCAGCCGGCCTCGAGCGCGCCCCGGTCACCGGCCCGGCGCGGCACCCAGGCCAGCCGGGCGCCGGTGGCCGCGGCGACCTCGGCGGCGGCGCTGAGCGCACCGGGCACGGTCGCGAGCCGCTCCCCCACCAGCAGGACCGACGTGGCGTCCAGCTCACCGGCCAGCGCGCGCAGCGCGGCCGGCTCGTCGCCGGGCAGGGTCGGGACCAGTCGGGCGGAGAGCTTCGCCAGGCCGCGGGTGGTGAACGGCGCCAGGCCGACCACCTGGGTGCCGCCGGCGCGCACCGACTTGCGCAGCCGCAGGAAGATCGTCGCGGCCTCGTCCTCGGGCTCCAGCCCCACCAGGACGACCTTCGCGGCCGACTCCAGGTCGTCGTACGTGACGCCGCCGTGGCCGGGCCCGGTCAGCACGACGTGAGCGGCGAGGAAGGCGGCCTCCTCGGCGGAGTGCGGGCGGGCCCGGAAGTCGATGTCGTTGGTGTCGAGCGCGACCCGGGCCAGCTTGGCGTAGGCGTAGGCGTCCTCGGCGCTGAGCCGGCCGCCGGTCAGTACGCCGACGCCGCCGGCCTGCTTCGCCGCCGCCAGGCCGCGGGCGGCGACGGTGAACGCCTCGGGCCACGAGGCCGGGCGCAGGCTGCCGTCGTCGTCGCGGACCTGGGGGTAGGTGAGCCGGTCGTCGGCCTGGAGGTAGGCGAACGCGAACCGGTCCTTGTCGCTGATCCACTCCTCGTTGACCGCGGGGTCGTTGCCGGCCTGGCGGCGCAGCACCGTGCCGCGGCGGTGGTCGATGCGGATCGCGGAGCCGCACGCGTCGTGCTCGGCGACACCGGGCGTGGAGACCAGGTCGAAGGGCCGCGAGCGGAAGCGGTACTGCTCGGAGGTGAGCGCGCCGACCGGGCAGATCTGGATCACGTTGCCGGAGAAGTACGACAGGAAGGGCGCGTCCTCGGCGATGCCGATCTGCTGCTGGGCTCCGCGCTCGACGAGTGCGATGAACGGGTCGCCGGCGATCTCGTCGGCGAAGCGGGTGCAGCGCTGGCACACGATGCAGCGCTCGCGGTCGAGCAGGACCGTGGGCGAGAGGTTGATCGGCTTGGGGAAGGTCCGCTTCACGCCGCGGTTGCGCTCGTCGGAGAAGCGCGACTCGCCGCGGCCGTTGGACATCGCCTGGTTCTGCAGCGGGCACTCACCGCCCTTGTCGCAGACCGGGCAGTCGAGCGGGTGGTTGATGAGCAGCAGCTCCATCACGCCCTGCTGCGCCTTGTCGGCGACCGGGCTGGTGACCTGGGTGCTGACGACCATGCCCTCGGCGACCGGCAGCGTGCAGGAGGCCTGCGGCTTGGGGAAGCCGCGTCCGTTCCCCGCGTCGGGTACGTCGACCAGGCACTGCCGGCAGGCACCGGCCGGCGCGAGCAGCGGGTGGTCGCAGAAGCGCGGGATCTGGACGCCGATCTGCTCGGCGGCCCGGATCACCAGGGTGTCCTTGGGCACACTGACCTGGACGCCGTCGATGGTGACGGTGACCAGGTCGGTCTTCTCGATCTCGCCGGCGCTCATGCCGACACCTCCTGTCCGGCCCAGGCCGTGGACCGCGCCGGGTCGAAGGGGCACCCTCCCTGCTGGAGGTGGGCGAGGTACTCGTCGCGGAAGTGCTGGATCGAGCTGGACACCGGGCTGGTCGCGCCGTCGCCCAGCGCGCAGAACGAGCGGCCGAGGATGTTGTCGCACTGGTCGAGGAGCTGGTCGAGGTCGGCCTCGCTGCCCTGGCCGTTCTCGAGCCGGGTCAGTGCCTGCACCAGCCACCAGGTGCCCTCGCGACAGGGCGTGCACTTGCCGCAGGACTCGTGCTTGTAGAACTCCGTCCAGCGCAGCACCGCCCGCACCACGCAGACGGTCTCGTCGAAGATCTGCAGGGCGCGGGTGCCGAGCATCGAGCCGACGGCGCCGACGCCCTCGAAGTCGAGGGGTACGTCGAGGTGCTCGGCGGTGAGCAGCGGCGTGCTGGAGCCGCCCGGCGTCCAGAACTTCAGCTGGTGCCCCTCGCGCACGCCACCCGCCAGGTCGAGCAGCTCGCGCAGCGTGATGCCGAGCGGCGCCTCGTACTGACCGGGCTTCGTCACGTGGCCCGACAGCGAGAAGATGCCGTGGCCCTTGGACTTCTCGGTGCCCATGGAGCCGAACCAGGCCGCGCCGTTCTTGACGATGGCGGGGACCGAGGCGATGGACTCGACGTTGTTGATGACCGTCGGGCTGGCGTAGAGGCCCGCGACGGCGGGGAACGGCGGGCGCAGGCGGGGTTGGCCGCGGCGGCCCTCGAGGCCCTCGAGGAGGGCGGTCTCCTCGCCGCAGATGTAGGCGCCGGCGCCGGCGTGGACGACGACGTCGAGGTCGTAGCCCGAGCCGTGGATGTCCGTGCCGAGGTGACCGGCGGCGTACGCCTCGGCGACGGCGGCCTGGACCCGGCGGATGACGTGGACGACCTCGCCGCGGATGTAGATGAACGCCTTGTTGGCGCGGATGGCGTAGGAGCTGAGGATGACGCCCTCGACGAGGACGTGGGGGTTGCCCATCATCAGCGGGATGTCCTTGCAGGTGCCCGGCTCGGACTCGTCGGCGTTGACCACGAGGTACTTCGGCTTGGGGTTGTCCTGGGGGATGAAGGACCACTTCATCCCGGTCGGGAAGCCGGCGCCGCCGCGCCCGCGCAGGCCGCTGTCCTTGACCGCGGCGATGACGTCGTCGGGGCTCATCCCGAACGCGACGTCGAGGGCCTGGTAGCCGCCCTGGGCGGCATAGGTGGCGAGCTTCCAGGACTGCTCGGCGTCCCAGATGTCGGTGAGGACCGGGGTCAGCGTGTCGGTCATGCGTCACCGTCCTTCTGCGGGGCCTCGACGGCCGGCGTGGCCGCCGGGTCGGGAGCGTGCCAGCCGCGCTGGCGGGCGACCTCGAGTCCGGCGAGGGAGGCGGCGCCCGCGGACGGCCCCTCGTCGACCCGGCCGTCGGGGAAGCCGGCGAGCACCCGCTCGGCCTCGCGCCAGGTGCAGAGCTTGGGACCGCGGGTGGAGCTGACCTCGTGGCCGGCGCGCAGCGCCTCGACCAGCTGGACCGCCGACTCGGGGGTCTGGTTGTCCATGAACTCCCAGTTGACCATCAGCACCGGCGCGTAGTCGCAGGCCGCATTGCACTCGATGTGCTCCAGGCTCACCGTGCGCGAGTCGCCCTGGCGCTGGACGGCGACCTCGTCGTTGCCGATCTCGAGGTGGTCCTTGAGCCGCTGGAAGATGGCGTCGCCGCCCATCACCGCGCACAGGGTGTTGGTGCACACGCCGACGTGGTAGTCGCCGACGCCGTGGCGCTTGTACATCGTGTAGAAGGTCGCGACGCCGTTGACCTCGGCGGCGCTGATCTCGAGGATCGCGGCGCACGCCTCGATGCCCTCGGGGGTGATCCGGCCCTGGGCCGCCTGCACGAGGTGCAGCATCGGCAGCAGCCCCGAGCGCGGCTCGGGGTAGCGCCCGGCGATCTCGCGCAGCTCGGCGAGCGTCTTGTCGTCCAGCGGCGGGGTGCTCATCGGTCGACGCCTCCCATCACGGGGTCGATGCTCGCGATGGCGACGATGACGTCGGCGATCTGGCCGCCCTCGCTCATCAGGCCCATCGCCTGGAGGTTGTTGAACGACGGGTCGCGGAAGTGCGCCCGGAACGGTCGGGTGCCGCCGTCGGAGACGACGTGGGCGCCGAGCTCGCCGCGCGGCGACTCGACCGGCACGTAGGCCTGGCCGGCCGGGACCCGGAAGCCCTCGGTCACCAGCTTGAAGTGGTGGATCAGCGCCTCCATCGACTCACCCATGATGTGGCGGATGTGGTCGAGGCTGTTGCCCATCCCGTCGCTGCCGATGGACAGCTGGCTGGGCCAGGCGATCTTCTTGTCGGCGACCATGACCGGCGCGCCCTCGAGCCGGGCCAGCCGGTCGGCGGCCTGCTCGATGATCTTGAGCGACTCGTGCATCTCGTTGAGCCGGACCCGGAACCGGCCGTAGGAGTCGGCGGTGTCCCAGGTCTGCACGTCGAAGTCGTAGGTCTCGTAGCCGCAGTAGGGCTGGGCCTTGCGCAGGTCGTAGCCGTAGCCGGTGCTGCGCAGCACCGGTCCGGTCAGGCCGAGCGCCATGCAGCCCTCGAGGTCGAGGTGGCCGACGTTCTCGAGGCGGGCCTTGAAGATCGGGTTCGCGTTGCACAGCGCGGCGTACTCGGGCAGCCGCTTCTTCATCAGCGCGACGAAGGAGCGGATCTCGTCGAGCGCGCCGGGCGGCAGGTCCTGCGCGACGCCGCCCGGACGGATGAACGCGTGGTTCATCCGCAGGCCGGTGATCAGCTCGAACAGGTCGAGGACCAGCTCGCGCTCGCGGAAGCCGATGGTCATCACCGTGAGCGCCCCGATCTCCATGCCGCCGGTGGCGATGCAGACCAGGTGGGAGGAGATCCGGTTGAGCTCCATGAGCAGGACCCGCATGATCTGGGCCTTCTCGGGGATCTGGTCCTCGATGTCGAGCAGCCGCTCCACACCCAGCACATAGGTCATCTCGTTGAAGAAGGGCGCGAGATAGTCCATCCGGGTGCAGAAGGTCACGCCCTGGGTCCAGGAGCGGAACTCCATGTTCTTCTCGATGCCGGTGTGGAGGTAGCCGATCCCGCAGCGGGCCTCGGTGACCGTCTCGCCCTCGATCTCGAGGATCAGCCGGAGCACGCCGTGGGTCGAGGGGTGCTGCGGACCCATGTTGACGACGATCCGCTCGGCCGCGTCGCCCTCCCCCAGGTCGGCGGCGATCTCGTCCCAGTCCTGGCCGGTGACGGTGAAGACCCTGCCCTCGGCCGTGTCGCTGGCGTCGGCGTAGAAGTCGGTGCTCATCAGTTGTAGCTCCTCCGCTGGTCCGGCGGTGGCACGCTCGCGCCCTTGTACTCGACGGGGATGCCGCCGAGGGGGTAGTCCTTGCGCTGCGGGTGGCCCGGCCAGTCGTCGGGCATCAGGATCCGGGTCAGTGCCGGGTGGCCGTCGAACTGCAGGCCGAACATGTCCCAGGTCTCCCGCTCGTGCCAGTCGGCCGCGGGATAGATCGGCACGAGCGACGGCAGGTGCGGGTCGCTGTCGGGTACGGCGACCTCGACCCGGACCCGGCGGTTCCAGGTGAACGACATCAGGTGGTAGACCGCGTGCAGCTCGCGGCCCGCGTCGCCCGGGTAGTGGACGCCGCTGACTCCCGAGAGCAGCTCGAAGCGCAGGCTCGGGTCGTCGCGGAGCTTGGTCGCCACCTCGAGCAGGTGGTCGCGGTGGACGTGGAAGGTGATCTCGCCCCGGTGGATCACGACCTGCTCGATCAGCGGGTCGAGCACGTCGGCCACGGTGTCGAACCAGCCGCCGTAGGGACGCTGCGCGGCACCGGGCAGCACCACGGGGACCACCAGGCCGTCGTACCCGCTCGTGTCGCCGGAGCCCTTCACGCCGAACATCCCGCGGCGCTCGCCGACGGCGCGGATCTCGACGCCGGGCTCGCCGAGGGACTCGGGCGCGTTCTCGGGCGACTGCCCGGTGGCGGGCTGCTCGACGGCCTTGTCGGGGCCGGCCGGCTTCTCGTCGCTCACCGCAGCATCCCCCTCATGTCGCTGGTCGGCAGCGCCACCAGGCCCTCGGCCTCGAGCTCGCGGATCTGAGCCTGGCGGTTGGCGCCGAGGGGCGTGTGCTGGACCTTGTCGTGGAGCTTGAGGATCGCGTCGATCAGCATCTCCGGGCGCGGCGGGCAGCCGGGGAGGTACATGTCGACGGGCACGACGTGGTCGACGCCCTGGACGATCGCGTAGTTGTTGAACATGCCGCCGCTGCTGGCGCACACGCCCATCGCCAGCACCCACTTGGGCTCGGCCATCTGGTCGTAGATCTGGCGCAGCACCGGCGCCATCTTCTGGCTGACCCGCCCGGCGACGATCATCAGGTCGGCCTGGCGCGGGCTGGCCCGGAACACCTCCATGCCGAACCGGGCGAGGTCGTACTTGGGGCCACCGCTGGTCATCATCTCGATCGCGCAGCACGCGAGCCCGAAGGTCGCCGGCCAGAAGCTGGCCTTGCGCATGTAGCCGGCCAGTCCCTCGACCGTGCTCAGCAGGACTCCGCTGGGGAGCTTCTCCTCGACACCCATGGTGTGTCCCTCCGGTCAGTCCCAGTCCAGGCCGCCACGACGCCAGACATAGGCGTAGGCGACGAAGACGGTGGCGATGAACAGGACCATCTCGATCAGCCCGAACCAGGCCATCGCGTCGAAGCGCACGGCCCAGGGGTAGAGGAAGATGATCTCGACGTCGAAGACGATGAAGAGCATCGCGGTGATGAAGTACTTCACCGGGAAGCGTCCGGTCAGCGCCTGGGGAGTCGGCTCGATGCCGCACTCGTAGGAGTCGTACTTGGCGCGGTTGTAGCGCCGTGGCCCGACCATCGTGCTCATGACGACCGACCCGACCGCGAACAGCGCGGCCAGAGCCGCCAGCACCAGCACCGGCGTGTAGAGCTCCATGAGACTCCCTCTCGTGATCTTGTGAACAGAATCACTAGTGGCGTGCCACACATATTGCCACTGCTCGGAGACCTCGGCACAGGGGGGTGCCCAAAGCCGGCTCCGCGCCGCCCGGAAACCCGAAAACCGCCCCTGACCTGGGGATTTAACGCACGAGAGGGTTGCGTAATTCGGCGGGCGCAGGGGCGCGGCCCGTCAGGTCCACAGCGAGGTGACCGGAACGGCCCAGACGCCGTCGACCAGCTCGAAGGTGGCCTCACCCCGGTGGAGGACCACGGTCGCCAGGAGTCGGTCCCCGAGCTGTTCGCGCAACCAGAGCAGGTGCCGCGCGTCAGCGGGTCGCGGTTCCACGCCGGCCTTGACCTCCACCGCCACGAGCCCGTGGTCGAGCTCGATCAGCAGGTCGACCTCGCGTTCGCCGCCTTTGGTCCGGACGTGGTGCAGGACGCCGCCGAGTCGGTCGCACTCCGGGCGGAGCTGGGTCGCGACGAAGGACTCGAGGAAGCGCCCGGCCAGCGCCGGGTCGCGGCGCAGCTGGTCGGGCCCGATCCGCGCGAGGGCCAGAGCCAGCGCGGTGTCGACGTACTGCCGCTTGGGATAGGTGGTGATGCGTTTGATCCTGTTGCTCTCCCACGCCGGTAGGTCCGCTCTGATGTGGGTGCGGGTCAGCATCTGCTCATAGGCAGCCAGGGTCACCCGGTTGATGTCGGCAGAACGCCACAGGTACTCGTCGGGGACGGCTTGTGACTCACACTCGGCCAGCACCCGCAGCAGCCGGTTGACCCGCACCGGATCGCGCTTGTCCTCGACGCTCCGTTCGGCGATCGTGCCGGCGTAGGACCGCAGCCAGTCAGCACTCCCAGCGAGTCTCGCCGCGGCGGGGAACCCGGTGATCGCCAGGTCCCCGATGTCGAATCGTGGGTGTCGGCGTCCCGGCGTCGCGACCTGGCCGGCAAGCAGCCGCTCGAGCCACAGCGGCTCGGCGCCGCCTCCTTCGAGCTCTCGCCGGGTCATCGGACGCAGTGCGATCCGGACGCTGCGCCCCGTCAGCGGGTACGTCGGACCATATGCCTCGGGCTCGACCGAGCCGGCGAGGATGAAGCCTCCCGGCGCGGGATCTGCGTCGACGATGGACTTGGCGGCCCAGAGCAGCTCGGTGCCCGCCAACTGCCATTCATCGACCAGAACCGGACGAATCTCGTCGGCCAGGACTCCACCTGGATCCGCCTGGACGAATGCGAGGTCACGGGGGAATCGGAGCTCCGACGTGACCACCCGCGCGGCAGAGGTGGTCTTCCCGGCCGCTCGGGCACCGTCGAGCATGACGACCGGGAAGGTGTCGATCGCGGCAGCCAGAGCCTCGTCGGCGATCCGCGGAAGATAGGTCACGCCATCCAGAGTAGCGGTTTCGTCGGCTCGGCAGTAGCGGTTTCGTCAGGCCGGCAGCCGCGCCAGCCAGGCGTCCGGCAGCAGCTGCCGCGGGATGGTGACCCACTGTCGGCCGACCTCGTCGCGAGCGAGGACGACGACCGGCCCGGGCAGCACCCGGGTCAGCCGCTCCCAGGGCAGCTCACTGGCCCCCGCCGCCGTCTCGAGCCGCAGCGCCTCCGCGCTCGCCTCGGCGGCCACGGTGGCACCGACCGGGTACGCCGCGACGAGCATCCGGCGCACCGGGCCACGCGCGGAGAACCAGAACCAGGCAGCCATGGCGCCTGCGGCCACCGGGCCCAGGAGCAGGCCGGGCGTGTCCCAGCGGGCCGCGCCGAGCACCGCCAGGGCGCAGCCGAACAGGAGCACCAGGTAGAGCGAGAGCCGGCGCCACAGCCGCCAGGTCGTCGTACGGATCAGCGTGGCCTGCTCGGCCGCGGTGACGGTCCACTCCACGCGGCCGACGGACGGGTCCACGAGGCGGGTCAGGCCGTCGCGCGGTGCAGGGCGACGATGCCGCCCGAGAGGTTGCGCCACTCCGGCTTGGTCCAGCCCGCCTCGGCGATCAGGTCGGCGAGACCGCGCTGGTCGGGCCAGGCCCGGATCGACTCGGCCAGGTAGACGTAGGCGTCGGGGGCCGAGGAGACGGTGCGGGCGACGGCGGGCAGCGCCTTCATCAGGTACTCGATGTAGACGGTGCGCCACGGCGACCAGGTGGGGTGGCTGAACTCGCAGACCACCAGCCGCCCGCCCGGCTTGGTGACCCGGCGCATCTCGGCGAGTCCGGCGAGCGGGTCGACGATGTTGCGCAGCCCGAAGGAGATGGTGACCGCGTCGAAGGTGGCGTCGCGGAACGGCAGCCGGGTGCCGTCGCCGGCGGTGAACGGCAGGTGGGGCAGCTGCTTCTTGCCGACCTGGAGCATGCCGATCGAGAAGTCGCACGGCACCACCGAGGCGCCGGCGTCGAGGAAGGGCTGGCTGGAGGTGCCGGTCCCGGCGGCGAGGTCCAGCACCCGGTCGCCGTACGACGGGTCGACCGCGGCGAGCACGTCCCGCCGCCAACGGCGGTCCTGCCCGAAGGACAGGATGTCGTTGGTCAGGTCGTAGCGCCGAGCGACGGTGTCGAACATCCGTCGTACGTCGGCGGGCTGCTTGTCGAGCTCTGCGCGGGCCACCGCGGCAGCCTAGTCGTCGCCTCGCAGCTGCCTGTCGAGCAGGTCCCGCAGCTCGCGGTAGTGCCGCTCGGCGCCGGCCTCCTGGTAGCTGCTGGTGTCGGCCATGGTGAAGCCGTGGGGTGCGTCCGGGTAGACGGCGCTGGTGTGGGCCAGACCGGCTGCCGTCAGTGCCTCCTCGAGCCGCGCGATCGCGTCGGGCGCCATCGACGGGTCGTGGTCGGCGTGTGCGAAGACGTACGCCGCCCGGCTGGCCGGGAGCCCGAGGTGGGGGCTGTCCGGACGGCGACCGCGCCGCCCATGCAGTAGCCGGTCACGCCGAGCGGACCGTCCGCGACGGCACCGTCGCGGTGGAACAGGTGCGGCGCGAGGACCACGTACCCCCAGGAGGCGATCCGGTCGGACATCGCCTCCACGGCGCTCAGGCCTGGTGGGTGAGGGCCAGCACCTTGTCGACGTACGACGCGACCTCGTCGGGCGTCAGGCCGTTGGTGAACAGGTCGTAGGTGAGCCCGTTGACGGCCTTGCGGCACTGCACGCGGTAGTCGGCGCCGGTCGGCTTCTCGCCGGTGGGCGCGCCGGTGGTCTGGTCGACCGGGTCGCTCCACGCGATGGCGCAGTGGCTCCCGTCGATGTCCTCGAGCGCGTAGTGGGTCCCGGAGTCGGTGTCGTCGACGACGAACGGGCCACTGGGGTTGACCAGGCCGGCCTCGCCGGGGACCACGGTGACCGCGATCTGAGCGGGCACCGACTGCGCGGCGCTCGTCGCCTGGGGCACGTCGATGTACGCGCGGACGGCGGCTTCGCCGTACTGCGCCTCGAGGGCCTTCTGCGACGCGGCCTCGGACGCCTCGGTCTCCTTGACGAAGGTGGCGTAGCGCTCGGCGTCGGCGCCCGTCTGCTCCTGGGTGACCTTCTGGAGCGCGACGAACCGGTCGTCGAGCTTGGTCGGCAGCGAGGGCACCGCGGCGGTGTCGTCGACCAGCTTGGGGAGGCCGACGCCGAAGCCCACGGCTCCGGCGAGGAGGAGGACGCCGGTGGTGGCGCCCACGACGGTGGATCGTGCGATCGGCATCAGGCCATCATGCCGGGTCCACCTGAGCGCCGGCTGATCGCCCCGGCCGGCGGGTCAGAGGTCGGTGCCGTCGGCCAGCCGGGCGTACTCCTGACCGGCGGCCTCCAGGAACCGGCCGAACTGGGCGTCGGCCACGCCCAGGCCCTCGGGCGAGAACACCCGGTCGTGGATCGCGACGTTGCGGGCCGCGCCGACCGTGCGGGCGAAGTCGACGCCCTCGGAGACCCGCATCCACGGCGCGCACACCGGCGCCAGCAGTACGTCGACCGCGACCCCCGGCGGGAGGAGCGCGTCCCCCGGGTGGAACACGGTGGTCTCCCCCGCAGCGAGCAGGTAGCCGCTGTTGTGGAAGCGCGGCAGCTCCGGGTGGATCACGGCGTGCAGCTCGCCCACCGCCCGCACCTCGATCCCGCCGATGGTCCAGGCCTGGTCGGGCGCCACCACGGTGACCCGCTCCAGCAGGTCGGGGGCGTGCTCGCGGATCTGGGCGGCGACCGCGTCGATGGTGAAGATGGGCGCGTCGGTGGCCCGCAGGTGGTCCGGCGCGTAGTGGTCGGGATGCTCGTGGGTGATCAGCACCGCGTCGACGCCCTCGACCGACTCCCGCTGGCTCCACGCGCCGGGATCGAGGACGAGGGTGGTGCCGGCGTGCTCGAGGCGGACCGCGGAGTGACCGAACTTGGTGAGACGCATGCCGTCCAACCTACTGTTGCGCCTTGTGAACTGGGGACGCTGTGGGGCACTGGTCGTCGCGCTCGGGATGCCGGGGCTGGTCGGGTTGACGGTGGCACCCGCCCACGCGGCCGGGACCGAGCTGCACCAGGTCGTCGCCTTCATCGACCCGGCCGCGACCGTGACGATGGGCGGCCGGGCCTACTTCTCCGCCGACGACGGGATCCACGGTCGGGAGCTGTGGACCTCGGACGGTACGTCGGGCGGCACCCGGCTGCTCGAGGATGCCCATCCCGGCTCGGGCAGCTCCGTGCCGACCGACCTGGTCGTGGTCGGGAGCCAGCTCTACTTCACCGCCAGCGACGACATCCATGGCCGCGAGCTGTGGACCTCGGACGGGACCCCGAGCGGCACCCGGATGGTCAAGGACATCGCCGGCCCCCACCTGGACGCGTTGTCGGGCGAGGGCGCCGGGCTGACCGCGCTGGGCGGCGAGGTCTACTTCGCCGCCGACGACGGCGTGCACGGTCGGGAGCTGTGGCGCTCTGACGGCAGTGAGGCCGGGACCGTGCGGGTCGGGGGCAGCAACGACACCGGCAGCAGGCTGCCTCCCACGGCCGCCATGGCGGCGGTCGGCTCCACGCTCTACTTCGCGGCGGATCCGGGCGGCACGGGCTACGAGCTCTGGGCCTACGACGCCACCGACGGCTCCGCAGGGGAGGTCGCCGACCTCTATCCCGGCACCACTCCCGGGGAGGACGGCCCGGTCGTCAACAGCTCCACACCGGCCGGTTTCGTGGCTGATGGGAGCACCCTCTACTTCGTCGCCGACGACGGCACCGGTCCCAAGCTGTGGAAGATCGTCGACGGCACGCCGAGCCGGGTCACGAACCCGGCCGTCGGCAGCGATCCCACGATCGAGCTGGTCGACGGGCTGCTCGCCGTCATCGACCACGTCCTCTACTTCGCGGCCGACGACGGCGAGACCGGCACCGAGCTGTGGCGGTCCGACGGCACCCCCGGCGGCACCCGCCTGGTCACCGACCTCGAGCCGGACGGGCCGGGCGCGCTCTTCGGCGTCTCGCGGAGCGACACCGCCGTCGTCGACGGCACCCTCTACTTCGCGGCCGCCGACAAGGGCCAGCTGTGGTCCACCGACGGCACCGCCGCCGGCACCCACCGCGTCGCGGACCTCTCCCCCAGCTTCCTGGCCGCGTCCGGCAGCACCCTGTTCCTCACCGGCGACGACGGCACCGGCGCCGGGCTGTGGGTGCAGGGGGTTGCCGAGCCGTCCACGCCCCCGGCCGTCGTACCGACGACCAAGCCGGGCTGCACCGCGGCCACCACCGCGGCGGCAGGCGCCGCCGCCCAGGTCACCAGCGCCACGGTGAAGCTGAAGAAGGCGAAGAAGACCCGCAACCCGGCCAAGGTGAAGAAGGCGAGGAAGAGGCTCGCGAAGGCCAAGAAGGCCGCCGCGACCGCGGCAGCCGCCCAGGCAGCCGCCTGCGCCTGAGCGAGCGCGTGAGCTGCTGTCGGCGGATCGGACGACACCGCGGCCCCTGCCGGTCAGGCACGACGCTTCCTAGCATCGCGGCCATGAGTCCAGCCGCGCGCCGACGTACCCGCAGAGCACTCAGCCGGATCGGTGTCGCCGCAAGCGTGGCGGCGGCCGCACTGACCTGCCCGTACGCCGCGGGCGCGGCTGACGACGACCTGGTTCCACAGCTGGTCAAGGACATCGCGCCCGGCCCCGACGGCTCCTGGCCTGACGAGTTCGTGACCTTCGACGGCAGCATGTACTTCGCCGCTTTCGACGATGTCGCCGGCACCGAGCTCTGGAGATCGGACGGCACGAGCGCCGGGACCACCCTGGTCAAGGACATCGCCCCCGGGTCGACGACGTGCACCGACGAGGACCGCAGCTACGCCTGCCCGATCTCGTCGTGGCCCACGAACCTCGCCGTGTTCGGCGGGGCGCTCTACTTCTCGGCGGACGACGGCAGCCACGGGCGCGAGCTGTGGACGAGCGACGGGACGGCGGCCGGGACCGTGCTGGTCAAGGACATCAGCGCCGGCACCACGTCCGACGAGGACGGCACCCGACCCGCGGGGTCCTACCCTCGCTCGTTCACCCCGATGGGCGGGGCCCTCTATTTCACAGCCGATGACGGCGGCCATGGCGAGGAGCTGTGGCGCACCGACGGGACCGAGTCCGGCACCGTCCTGGTCAAGGACGTCAATCCCGCGACCGAGTCCTGGGCCGGGGTCGGACAGGTCCGTGCTGCCGGCGGCTACGTCTACTACATCAGCGACCGCGCGGACGGCCGGCGCGAGGTCTGGCGGTCCGACGGCACTGCGGCCGGCACCGTCCCCTCGGGGCTTCCCGGAGGCTCGTACTACGCCGACGACCCCTACCTCGTTCCGGTCGGTGACACCCTCTATGCGTTCACCGGCTCCGAGCTGTGGACGACGGACGGCACGACCGTCGACGACGTCGGGCCCGCGCCCGCGACCCGTGACTACGGCGGCGCCTCCTTCGCGAAAGTCCTCGGCGACACCGTCTTCTTCGCCGGCCACGGTCCGGACGGCGGCAACGAACTGTGGAAGACCGATGGGACCGCACCGGGGACGGTGCGGGTCAAGGACCTCTACGCGGGAGACCCCGACGACGAGGAGGACACCGACGGCAAGTTCATCAGCCAGTTCCGGGTGATGGGGGACGTCCTCTACTTCGTCGCCGATGACGTGACCCATGGCCGGGAGCTGTGGCGCAGCGACGGCACCGAGGCCGGTACGGCCATGGTCAAGGACATCCACCCCAACGAGGCGGGCGCGTGGAGCAACGGGCCCGAGATCCTCGCCGTGCTCGGCACCGAGCTGTACCTCACCGCCGACGACGGCAGCCGCGGCCGGGAGATCTGGCGCTCCGACGGCACGGCCGCCGGGACGGTGCTGGTCGCCGAGCTGAACCCGGGGAGCGCGGGAGTCGCGGGCGGATCGGGCGGCTGGGAGGAGAGCGTCGCTGCGTCCGTCTACGACGGTCACCTCTACTTCGGAGGCGACGACGGGCAGCGCGGCCGCGAGCTGTGGCGCCTCGGCAGCACCGCCGACTCCCCGGGCGACGTGACGCCGCCCGACACGGCCATCGCCGCGGGGCCGGCCGCGGGCTCGGTGAGCACCTCGAGCAGCGTCAGCTTCGCGTTCACCGCCGTCGGCGACGACACCACCCGCTTCCAGTGCCGGATCGACGACCAGCTGTTCGCTGCCTGCACCTCGCCGCACACCGCCACCGGGCTCGGCAGCACCACCCACACCTTCGAGGTGCGCGCGGTCGATGCCTCCGGCAACATCGACCCCACCCCCGCCGCGCGGACCTTCACCGTCGCCGTGCCGACGCCTCCCGCCGGCCCGACCAGCCCGACTCCCGCCCCGGCCTGCGCTCCCGCCACGAGCGCCGCAGCGGACGCCGCCGCTGATGTGACCAAGGCCAAGAAGCGGCTGACGAGGGCGAAGAGGTCGCACTCGGCGCCAAAGATCAAGAAGGCCCGGAAGAAGCTGAAGAAGGCGAAGGCCGCCGCCGCGCCGGCGAAGGCCGCCCAGGCCGCCGCCTGCGGCTGAGCCGGTGGCCGACGCTCCTCCGGGCTCGGATGCGGAGCCGTCCCGGGTCTCCTGGACCCACAGTGACGGGTTGCCCGACGTCCTGACCAATGCCGGGTGCTCGCTGCTGGTCAGCACCTACCAGGCCGGCCAGCTCGCCGCGATCGGCGCGGCCGACGGGCGCCTCACCGTCTCCTTCCGCGCCCTCCCCCGGCCGATGGGCGTGGCGGTCGACCCCGACGGCGCGGGGCTGCGGGTGGCGAGCCGCGACCAGGTCTGGCTGCTGGGGAGCGCACCCGGCATCGCGCCCGAGCTGCCGCCGGCCGGCACCCACGACACCTGCTACCTGCCACGTACGTCGACCTTCACCGGCGACATCCAGGCCCACGAGCTCGTCTGGCTGCACCCGCCGGGACGCGAGCCGCGACAGATCGTGGTCAACACCGCCTTCTCCTGTCTCGCCGAGATCGACGACCTTGCCAACTTCCGGCCCTTGTGGCGACCGCCCTTCATCACCCGGCCCGCCGCCGAGGACCGCTGCCACCTCAACGGCGTCGCCGTGCGCGACGGCCGCGCCTCGGCGGTGACCCTGATGGCGGCCACCGACGAGGCCCACGGCTGGCGGCGGCTGCCGAAGAGCAGCGGGGTCGTCCTCGACGTACCGAGCGGGGAGGTGATCACGTCCGGCCTGGTGATGCCCCACTCCCCGCGCTGGTACGACGGCCGGCTCCACGTGCTGAACTCGGGCCTGGGCCAGCTCCAGCGCGTCGACCTCGCCTCCGGCGCCCGCGAGACCGTCGCGGCGCTGCCCGGCTACACGCGCGGGCTGGCCCTGCACGCGGGACTCGCCTTCGTCGGCCTGTCGCGGATCCGCGAGACGGCCGTGTTCGGGGAGGTGCCGCTCGCCGCGCACCACGACCGGCTCAGGTGCGGCATCGGGGTCGTCGACCTCGCGACCGGCACGACCGTGGCGACCCTGCAGTTCACCTCGGCGGTCGAGGAGATCTTCGACGTGCAGGTGCTGCCCGGCGTCCGCAGCCCGGCGCTCAGCGGGCCGGACGGCCAGGAGGTCTGGCTGGCCTCGTGACGCGCGCGCTGTCGACCGATCGGACGACTGGGGCGACGGCGGCGGCCTTCCTACGCTCACGCCCGTGAGCAAGGGACAGCGTGCGGCACAGGACCGGAGCCGGGAACGGCGAGCGATCGCGAAGGCCCGGCGCCGACGCCTGCGCAAGGCGGCGGCCCGGTCCGGCGCCGCGGCGACGGTGGCCGCCCTCGCCTGGGGTGGGCTGGTCCTCCCGCCGGCCACCGCGGCCGACGGCGATCCGGTGCTGGTCGCGGACATCGCGCCCGGTGCGGGGGACTCCTTCGAGGACTGGGACATGAGCGCCTCCGCCGCCCTGGGGGAGATACTCCTCTTCGCCGCCGACGACGGCGTGCACGGTCGCGAGCTGTGGCGCACCGACGGCACGGCCGCGGGCACCCGGATGGTGAAGGACCTCGCTCCCGGGGCCGACGGATCCTGGCCCGGCGCGTTCGTCACCTTCGGCGACGTCGTCTACTTCTCCGCCCGGTCGGCACCCGGCACCGAGGACGGGCTGTGGCGGACCGACGGGACCGCCGCGGGCACCACGCTCGTCGTCCCGGATGCCGGCGTTGGGGAGATGTATGCCTGGCGCGGCCGCCTCTACTTCGAGGGCTACGACGAGGCACACGGTAGCGAGCTGTGGTCCAGCGACGGCACGCCCGCCGGGACCGCGCTGCTCAAGGACCTGAATACGCGGACCGAGACCTACGAGGGCACGACCCACCCGGAGAGCTCGTCGCCGTTCAGCTTCACCGCGCTCGGCGACCGGCTCTACTTCGCCGCCGACGACGGCGACCAGACCGAGCTGTGGGCGACTGACGGCACCGCCGCGGGGACCCGACCGGTCGTCGACCATCCCCCGGAGGACTTCTTCCACGCCCGGCGGCTGGCCGCCGTGGGCGACACCCTGTTCTTCAGCGGCTACGACACCAACGGTGAAGAGCTCTGGCGCAGCGACGGCACCCCCGCCGGTACCCGGATGGTCGTCGACCTCGCGCCGGGCAGCGACCCGATGTACGGGCCCAACAAGACCCGGCCGAACAACCTGACCGCGTTCGGCCAGGCCCTGTACTTCGAAGCCTTCGGCTCCCTGTGGACCTCCGACGGCACCGCGCAGGGCACGATTCGGGTGACCGACGCGGACACCGTCGACGACATCGCCGACGAGTACGGCGACCTGATCGCCACCGAGCACGCCCTGTACTTCTCGGGCCACGACGACGACCACGGCTACGAGCTGTGGCGCAGCGACGGCACCTCGGCCGGCACGGCACTGGTCCAGGACATCTACCCCGGCACCTCTCCCCGCTACGGCCGGGAGTACCCCAACAGCTCCCAGGCCCATGTCCTGGGGCGCACGCCGACCCGGCTGTACTTCACCGCCGACGACGGCAGCCACGGCCGGGAGCTCTGGTCGCTGTCCCTGGCCGATGTGCCCACCACGCCGGGCACCCCGGGCACCCCCACCACTCCGCCGTCAGGTGCGCCGACCCCCTCGGCGTGCGCCCCCGCCACCGCGGCCGCCACCACCGCCCAGGCCGAGGTGGCCAAGGCCAAGAAGCGGCTGGCCAAGGCCAAGAAGGCGCACCGCGCGGCGGCGGTCAAGGCCGCGAAGAGGAAGCTGAGGAAGGCAAAGAAGGCCGCTGCCGCCGCAGCCGCCGCGCAGGCGGCCGCCTGCGGCTGACGCTCACCGGCTCACAGCCCGGAGGCGACCACCGGCGCGAGAGCTCGTACCCTCTCGACGAGCACCTGGTCTCCCGCGCCGACACCAATGACCCTGAGCAGGAACACATGCGTGGCCGTCGCCGCGTACCGTCCGTTCTCGACATCGACGACGGCGCCGCTACCTGGTGCCGGCGCCTCGGGCGGTGGTGGATTGGCTCCATCCGGGGACCAGACCGCCAGCTCGAGCTGACTGCCACTCGCCCCGGCCCACACGCACTGCCCTCCGGTCGAGTCATCGACCGCGCCGAAGGTCGCGACCGGGTCCACCTCAGCAGGGCCGATGGCGGCGGTCACGTTCTCCTCCCGCAGGAGCGCACAGACGTCTGAGGGCATCGGTCGGCCCGAAGGCGCTGGGTCCGACGCGACGTTCGACGCCGAGGGTGATGCGTCCGCCGGCTCGGCATCCGGACGACCGGGCGGTGGCGTATCCGCACCGCAGGCGGTGGCCAGCATCAGAAGGCCGGCGGCAACTAGCGCGCCGATCATCCTCATGGCGCGGTGTATGCCCAGGCGAGAGCGAACAGCGACTGAGTGCTTGCGGCGAGGTCCGTCCAGCCGAGCACGAAGGTTCCCGCGTTGTTGAACGTGACATCGGCTTCGAAGGCCTTGCCGTTGAACCCGGCCACATTCGAGGTGCCATAGACATAGAGACAGACCTTGCCCGCGGGAGCGGTCGGTCCGGCGAACGAGCCGCTACACGCCGGATCGGCGTCGACGGGCATCACGTTCTGCATGTTGACTGCGTCGTTCCCGACCAACGGGGCGCTGGGCAGTGCGGGCAGCTGGAACGACTGCACGTGGCCACCGGCGACCGGACCGGTGAGATAGCTCGTGTACCAGGTGCCCACGACCGTCGTGCCGGAGGGAATCCTCTCCCACGGCGAGGTGTCCACCAACGCCTCACGAGAACCGGCCGGCAGGTCCGCCCAGCTCAGCGAACCGTCCAGCACGTCGGCTCCGTGAACGGAACCGTCCTTGATGTCGGCACCGGTGAGCGAGCCGTTCTTGATGTCCGCCGAGGTGACCGTGTTGTTCCGGATCTGCTTGCCGGTGATCATCGCGGCGGCGCTCGCGGAGCCGGCGCTCGCCACCAGCACCACCACGGCCCACGGCACGACAGCGCTCCACCGCACCCTGCTCCGCCATGCTCTCATCGCTGCCCCTCATCTGCGTCGTCCATCGGTTCGGACGCAAGAGTGGCGGCAGATGGGCGACTCCGGGGCGCGATCAGGCCCGAACCAGTGCTTGCCCTACGTCAGCTACGTGGTCTCCCTACTCGTCGACGCCGAGCAGGCGGGCCGCGGCGGCGGCTCGCGAGCTGACCCGGAGGGAACGCAGGACCGCCGACACATGCTTCTCGACGGTCTTGACGCCCAGGCTCAGCTCCAGCGCGATCTCGGCGTTCGAGCGACCGGCGGTCAGCGCCGCTGCCACCTGCCTCTGACGCGGCGTCAGCCGGTCCAGCACGGTCTGGTCGAGGACGGCAGCCGGACGAGCGGCACCGACGATGCCGACCCGGCTCGTCACGCCGAGCACGTCGAGAACCGCCGCGACATGTACCTCGACGGTGCGGGGGGAGACCACCAACAGCTCGGCGATCTCCTGGTTGCGCAAGCCGCGCGCGGCCAGCCGCGCGACCACGGTCTGGGTGGGAGTGAGCCGGTCCCAGCCGACACCGGGAAGAGGTCGTGGTCGCCGCCCCGATCGGGCGAGCGCGCGGACCAGCCAGTCGCGCAGGTCGTCCCCCGCCACGTCGACCATCAGCCGGGCGACGTCCGCCTCGGCGATCGCCCCGACTCCGTTCGTCCCGGCCTGCGCCGCCGCCAGCACGGCCCGGACACCTATCAGATGACTGCTCACGCCCGCCGCCCGACCGGCTGCCGCCGAAGCACGCCGCAGGCCTGCCTCGACCTCGCCACAGGCGACCCGGTGCCGAGCGTGCGCGGCCTCTCTGGCGGCGATCATCTGAGCGTTGTCCCCGAGGGCGAGGCGGTCGAAGTCCGCGAGAATCCACTCCGCGAGCTCCAGGTTCCCCCCGGCGATCGCTGCCTCGACGAGCAGGTCGTAGCCGTAGGCGCGCAGTGCAGGCGGCAGGAGCGGTAGGCCGGCACCGCCGCTGCCGTACCGCAGGAGCTCCGCAGCAGCGGCCGGGTACCCACACGACGCCAGACCGAAGGCGCCCACGAGCGCGAGCCCACTGTCGGCGTACGTGGCGGGGGCGACGATCAGCGCGCGCATCTGCTCGGCCACCGAGACCACGGCCTCGGTGTCGCCGCGAAGGCCCGCGACGAGAGCACGCAGACAGCGCACCGCCTGCTCAGCGACCGGAGTCGTCGCGTCCGCCGCGGCGAGGTCCAGCTCGTCGGTCGCCCGGGCGATCTCCCCCTGGAACAGCAGCCCACGGACGAGTGCCAGCCTCAACCACGTCCGCACCCGTCGATCACGGACGCCCAACTGGAGGGCCTCCGACGCGAGCCGCTCGCACTCGCGCAGAGCTCCCACGACGTGCGCGGCCTCGCAGGTGTGAAACACCGCCATTGCCCCGCCCAAGGTCGCCGGATCGGCGCCGTGCGTGTCGAGGGAGTCGCTGATCGTGGCGGAACAGAGCGCTTCGACCTGGCGCCGCACGGCGCGCTGGTAGGGCGAGTGGCCCTCCGACATCGCCACCCTGGCGAGCGCCTCGTCGAACCGCGCAGCGAAGAGAAGGCCGTAGGCCGCAACAGCCGATGCACCCGGCGACCTGTCCGGCGGGCCCGACTCGACCAGCCGGTCGGCGGCGAGACCGTCCATCACCGCGAGAACCCGGCTGGCCGCCGCGTCGTCGTCCATCTCGTCAGCCGGTCTGGTGGTGGACGTAGCACCAGCGCCAGTCCTCGTCGGGCTCGACCGAGCGCATCACCGGATGCTGGGTCTCGCGGAAGTGGGCGGTGGCGTGGCGGCTCGGGGAGGAGTCGCAGCAGCCGACCTCGCCGCAGGTCAGGCACATCCGCAGGGCCACCCAGCGGGTGCCCTCGGCGAGACAGCGTGCGCAGACCAGCTCGTCGGGCGGGTCGAGGAGCGGCGTGCTCGCGAGGTGCTCGCAGCCGTCGTTGCGCTGGATGCGGGTGCTGTTGCGCAGCTCGGCGCGGTCCGCCTCGGCCGCGTCGAGCATCGACTCCTCGACGTCGAGCATGGCCAGCACCTCGCTGACGATCTCCGACGGCACCGACCCGGTGGACCGGATCTCCAGCACCCGGCGACGCTCGGCCTCGATCATGTCGCCGCGCCAGCGGGAGTACAGGTCGCTGGGGCTCTCCTCGCCCTCGGTCGTCCCGAGCCGCTCCCAGGCGGCGAAGTTGCGCTGCTCGATGCGCTGGATGATGAGCGCCCGGACCTGGTGCGGGTCGTCGCAGTCGGCGGCCAGCTCGTCGAGGCGGTGGATGCCGGCCTTGGCCGCCTGCTGGAGCAGGGTGGCGCGGGCCAGGGCGTCGTCGTGCGGGTCGGGTGCGGGCACCCGCAGCCGGCGCGCGAGGAGCGGCAGGGTCAGCCCCTGACCGAGCAGGGTGCCGGCCACGACGGTGAACGCGACGATGAGCAGCACCTCGCGGTGGGCGGTGTCCTCGGGGACGGTGAAGGCGGCGGCCAGGGTCACCACGCCGCGCATACCGGCCCAGCCGATGAGGAACGAATAGCGCCACGAGCGCTGCTCGCCGGTCACCGGGTCCGGGCCGTGCCGCAGCAGGAAGGCCTGGCCGGCGAAGACCCACAGCATCCGCAGCACCACGACCGCGACGAACGCGGCGACGCAGGCCGTCACGATGGTGCCGACGCCGAACTCGCTGTCCCCCACCTCGCCCAGCAGCCAGTCGGCCTGCAGCCCGATGAGCAGGAAGACGGTGTTCTCGAGGACGTAGGCGATGGTGCGCCAGTTCATCCGCTCCGCGATCCGCGACTGCGCGGTCTGCAGCACCGGCGCGACGTGCCCGAGCGCGAGACCGGCGACCACGACCGCGACCACGCCGGAGGCGTGGATCTCCTCGGCCAGGATGTACGCCGCGAACGGGATCACCAGCGAGATCGCGGTGTCCATCAGCGGGTCGGTGATCTTCTTGCGCAGGAAGCCGACGACCACGAAGGCCAGCGCGCCGACCGCCACGCCACCTCCGGCGGCGATCACGAAGTCGCGCCCGACCTGCCAGGCGGTGACCGTCGTACCGATCGCGGTGACGGCGGCGCGCAGCGCGACCAGCGCGCTCGCGTCGTTGAACAGCGACTCGCCCTCGAGGATGGTGACGATCCGGCGCGGCAGGCCGATCCGGCGCCCGATCGCGGTGGCCGCGACGGCGTCGGGCGGCGCGACCACGGCGCCGATCGCGAGCGCCAGCGGCCACTCGATGTCGGGGATGACCAGGCGGACCACAGCGGCGACGCCGACCGTCGTGAACGCGACCAGCCCGACCGACAGCAGCAGGATCGGCCGGCGGTTGGCGTTGAAGTCGACCAGGGAGGTGTTGACCGCGGCGGAGTACAGCAGCGGCGGCAGCAGCCCGAGCAGCACCACCTCGGGCTCGAGCCGCAGCTCCGGCACGCCCGGGACGTACGACGCCGCGACCCCCACCACGACCAGGGTCAGCGGCGCCGGGATCTCGGCCCGCTCCGAGATCGCGGTGACGGCGAGCACCGTGGCCGCGATGGCCACGAGCAGGAGGGCGATCTCCACAGGGGTCCGTCCTTGTCTGGG
This sequence comes from Nocardioides nitrophenolicus, assembly GCF_016907515.1. Classification (NCBI taxonomy): domain Bacteria; kingdom Bacillati; phylum Actinomycetota; class Actinomycetes; order Propionibacteriales; family Nocardioidaceae; genus Nocardioides; species Nocardioides nitrophenolicus. The sequence goes on along the minus strand of NZ_JAFBBY010000001.1, from coordinate 3,284,901 downwards.
GGTCGACGGCGTGCTGCCCCAACCTAAGGCGTGGCCCGGAGATTCCGCTCCCCGGCCGGGCGCCGATTCGGGGGATTCGCGGCCGGCGCCCCGTCGGCGCACCTAGCATCCCGGTCATGCCCTCGCCCGGACTCCGCCCGCGCCCGCTGGCAGCGGTGCTCGTCGTCGTGCTGATCTCGGCCGGCGTGCTGGTCTGGGCGCTCGGCCGCGGCCATGACCCGGCCCCTGCGGCGTCCGACGGGCCGGCGACGACCGCACCGGCGAGTGCGCCCGCGCTGCCCGCCGGTTCGCCGTCGCCGCCGCCCTCGTCGGCGCCCTCCGGCCCCCACGCCGCGCCCAGCACACCCCCCGACGGGGGCACCCCGACCGGCCGTCCGTCCGCGCACCCCTCCGACCGCCCGTCGGGGCACCCGACGGGCGTCCCGACCACCGGGTCCTGTGGTGCTCCGGCAGGCCGAGGGCCGGTGGCGCCGGTGCCGGCGGACGCGGCGGCGCCACGGATCCGGGCCCAGGTCACGGGCACTCTGCAGCTGCTGCGCGAGATGGCCCCGCCCTCGGCGGTCCAAGCGGCGGTGGACGGCCTGCGCAGCTACTACCGTCGCGTCGGCGAGCTGGCCCCCGACGGCGACGGATCTCTCGACGGCGCGGCCCGCAGCCAGGTCGAACAGCTCACCCAGGAGGTCTACGCGCGATTCGCGCCGCCCGTCCTGGACTATCTGAGCCGGCGCTGCTGACGAGACCGGACGACCCCACCGGGTAAAGAATTCCGGGAGTTTCCTCGCGGTCCGGCACGCCGTCACTACCTTCGCTCCCATGAGCATGGGCCAGCGCCAGGCACGCGAGAAGTCGATCCAGCGGCGAGCGGCGAAGAAGGCCGAGCGCAAGCTGCGCCGGCGTCGGCTGCGCAGCGCCGGCGCCCGCTCCGGCGCCGCCGTCGCCGTGACCGCTCTGGGCCTGTCCGGACTCGGCATGGCGCCCGCCCTCGCCGCCTCGACCGACCCGCACCCGGTGGCCGACATCCGGCCCGGTCCCGATGGCAGCGACCCCGGTGACAAGGCGGCGCTCGGCGGCTCGGTGCTCTTCGCGGCCACCACGCCCGGCAAGGGCACCGAACTGTGGAAGTCGGACGGCACCGCCGCCGGCACCGTCCTGGTCAAGGACATCTACCCGGGCACCTCGTCGTACACCTACAACGGGCACACCTACACCGACGACAACAGCTCGTGGCCCCGCGACTTCGTCGCGATGGGGGGCAATGTCTACTTCACCGCCTTCGACGAGGCGCACGGGCGTGAGCTGTGGAAGTCCGACGGGACGGCCACCGGCACCGTCCTGGTGAAGGACGTCAATCCGGGCAGCGCGGGCTCGACGTACTCCGGGTACGGCGAGTACGGCTCCGGCGGCACCAGCCTCGCCGTCATCGGGAACACCCTCTACTTCGCCGCCTACGAGGGCGAGCACGGCCAAGAGCTGTGGGCGTCCAACGGCACCACGGGCGGCACCGCGCTCCTCAAGGACATCACCCCGGGGACCAGGTCCGAGACCTACACCGACGACGACGGCGTCGAGCACACCTACACCTACCCGAACAGCTCGAGCCTGGACGGCTTCGCCGCGGCCGGCACCATGCTCTTCTTCTCCAACTGGGACGAGACCAACGGTCGGGAGCTGTGGAAGTCATCCGGCACGTCGGCCGGGACCGCGTTCGTCAAGGACATCTACCCCGGCACCACCACCGAGACGGACACCTACGTCGATGACGACGGCGTCGAGCACACCTACTCGTACACCTTCGCCAACAGCGCGGACCCCCGGGCGGTCGGCGCGATCGGCAACACGCTCTACTTCTCCGCGACCGACGGGACCAACGGCCGGGAGCTGTGGAAGTCCGATGGCAGCTCCGCCGGCACCTCGCTGGTCAAGGACATCTATCCCGGGACCTCGACGTACACCTACGTCGACGACGACGGCATCGAGCAGACGGTGACCGAGACGAACCAGTCCTCACCCACGGCTCTGGCCTCGGCGGGCTCTACCTTCTTCTTCTCCGCGCGTGACGAGGCCCACGGCCGCGAGCTGTGGAAGTCCGATGGGACGACGGGTGGCACCGTGCTCGTCAAGGACGTCTCCCCCGGCCCGCGCAGCGGCACGTACTCCTACGGCCAGGGAGCCGGCTCCGGCGCGATGGTCGGCAGCACGCTCTACTTCTCCGGGCGCGACCAGGCCAATGGCGCGGAGCTGTGGTCCTCCGACGGGACCACCGGCGGCACCGCGCTGGTCGAGGACCTGTTCCCGGGCACCTACTCCTACACCGACAACGGGCACACCTACACCTACCCGAACTCGGGCGGGCCGGGCAGCTTCGCCGCGACGGGGAGCATCCTGTTCTTCTCCGCCGACGACGCTGCTCGTGGCCGCGAGCTCTGGGTGATCGGCGTGGACGAGCCCGCGACCGGTGGCGGCGGTGGCGGCGGTGGTGCGGGGACGCCCGCCGTGAACCCGGCCTGCGCGCCCGCGACCACAGCCTCCGCGAACGCCGCCTCGGCCGTGGCCAAGGCCAAGGCCAAGCTCAAGAAGGCCAAGAAGTCCCACAACGCGGCCAAGATCAAGAAGGCGAAGGCCAAGCTCAAGAAGGCCAAGAAGGCGGCGACGGCGGCGGCCGCCAACCAGTCCGCGTCCTGCGCCTGAGGACGGGGTGGAGAGCTCCGAGAAGGCGACGGGCAAGGACGCCGGCACCCCCGTCTCCTGGACCCACAGCGCCTCCCTGCCCGAGATCCTGACGCGGGCCGGGTGCAGCCTGCTGGTCTCGACCTACCAGGCCGGCCAGCTGGTCGCGGTCGGTGTCGACGAGGGACGCGTCCACCTGTCCTTCCGGCACTTCGACCGGGCCATGGGCGTGGCGGTGGACCCCGCCGACGCGCCCAGCGCGGCCGGACGGGCCGGCCCGGGCCTGACCGTGGGCTCGAAGAACCAGGTGTGGTCGCTGCGCTCCTTCCCCGGCATCGCACCCCAGCTCCCCGGCGCCAGGTACGACGGCTGCTACCTGCCGCGCAGCTCCATCTTCACCGGGCCGATCCAGGGCCACGAGGTGGTCTGGGGGCGCGACCCGGACGGCGCAGCCGAGCTGTGGCTGGTCAACACCGCCTTCTCCTGCCTGGTCGGGATGACGGACGCCGAGAGCGCGGAGCACAACTTCGTGCCACGCTGGCGCCCGCCCTTCATCAGCTCGATGGCCGCCGAGGACCGGTGCCACCTCAACGGGCTGGCGCTGCGGGACGGGCGGCCGGCGTACGTCAGCCTGATGGCCGCCACGGACGAGCCCTCCGGCTGGCGCAGGCTGCCGAAGGCCAGCGGGATGATCCTCGACGTCGCCTCGGGGCAGCCGGTCACGACCGGCATCGTGATGCCGCACTCACCGCGGTGGCACGACGGCCAGCTCTACGTCCTCAACTCGGGGATGGGCCACCTGCAGCGCGTCGACCTCGCCTCGGGCCGCCGGGAGGTGGTCGCGGCACTGCCCGGCTACGCCCGCGGCCTGGCCGTCCACGACGGCCTGGCGTTCGTAGGGCTCTCGCGGATCCGGGAGACCGGCATCTTCGGCGACGTCCCGCTCGCGGAGTACCACGACCAGCTGAAATGCGGCTTCGGCGTGATCGACCTGGCCTCGGGGACGACCGTGGCGACCTTCGAGTTCACCCAAGCGGTCGAGGAGATCTTCGACGTCCAGGTGCTGCCCGGCGTCCGGTGCGCCGCGCTGAGCGGCCCGGACACCGGGGAGATCTGGATCGCCTAGCAGCCGCTAGGTGGCCTCGGCGAGCCCGCGGATCCGCAGGTCCAGCTCGCGTCGCCCGGCCCGGGACACGACGGCCTCGACGACCTCGATGCCGCCGTTGGGGCTGGCGAGCGCCTGCTCCAGCTCGGGGCGCGAGCCGACCCGCAGGTGCGGGACCCGGGCGGCGGCGCAGAGCGCCGCGAGGTCGTGACCGTGGGGGGTGCCGAAGAGCCGCTCGAAGGAGGCGGCGTGCTCGGGTGCGCCCTGCTCCAGCATCGAGAAGATGGCGCCCCCGTCGTCGTTCGGTACGACGATCGTCAGGTCGGGGCGCGGCTCGTCGGGTCCGAGCACGAGCGCGGTCTGGTCGTGCAGGAAGGTCAGGTCGCCCATCAGGGCGAGGTTCCGGGTGCCGTCGGGGCGGCCCAGTGCGGCGCCGATGGCGGTGCTGATGGTGCCGTCGATGCCGGCGAGACCGCGGTTGGCGACCACCTTGCGCCGGGTGCCGACGGCCGGCGGGCGGAGCATCAGGTCGAGGTCGCGGATCGGGCTGGAGGCGCCGACGACGAGCAGGCCGCCGGCGGGCAGGGCGGCGTGGGTGGCCGCGGCGACGTCGTACGGCGTGAGGGCGGGCTGCTCGGCGAGGAGGCGGTCGAGCCGGCGCCCCAGCTCGCGGTCGGCCTCGCGCCAGGCGCCGAGCCAGGCCGGGTCGTCGGGTGCGCCGGACCAGGTGGGGCCGTCGACCGTGGTGGAGCCAGGGGGCCGGACCGGCCAGACGCCGGGCCCCGGGACCACCAGCACCTCGACGTCGGCTCGCTCGAGCAGCCGGGTGACCGGCCGGGACAGGGTCGGCCGGCCGAACACCACGACCCGCTCGATCGACGCGCCGAGCTCGGTGCCGAGCAGCAGCCGGTAGGTGCGCAGCGCGTTCTCACCGGTCCGCGCGCCGCTCGACGGCTCGGCCAGCAGGGGCCAGCCGGCGTCCTCGGCGAGCCGGCGGGCGGGCGGCCCGGCGCTGTCCCCGGCCACCACCACGGTCCGGGGTCCCGGGGCGAGCGGGTTCTTCTCGCGCATCTGACGAATGGGCTGCGAATCGGGCGAGATGACAGCCCATTCGTCAGATGCGCGGGGGACGGGCGGCACCAGCGGAGCGTCGAGCTGCAGGTTGAGGTGGACCACCGAGTCCCACGCAGCGGGTACGGCGGCCACCTCCGCCACCGAGGTGAGGTCGTGGGTGGGGACCAGGGGGCCGAAGATGCCGACCTGGTCGGTGGTCTGGTTGGCGCCGGTACGACGCAGCCGGGCCGGCCGGTCGGCGGAGACGACGACCAGGCCGATGCCGGCGTGCGCCGCCTCGAGGACGGCGGGATGCAGGTTGGCGACGGCGGTGCCGGAGGTGGTCAGCACGGCCGCGCGCGCTCCCGACCTGGTCAGCCCCAGAGCGAGGAAGCCGGCGGTGCGCTCGTCGATGCGCGTGTGCAGCCGGAGTACGCCGGCCTGCGCCGCCGCCCACAGCGCCATCGCCACCGGAGCATTGCGGGAGCCGGGAGCCACCACGACCTCGGTCACGCCGGCACGCCGGAGCCGGGCGACGAGGGCCTCCGCGAGCGCGAACGAGCTGTCGGTCATGGCCGCTGATCCTTCCGTACCGCCCGCACCGCCCGCACCTCCCGCACCTCGGCGAGCCGCGCCTCCCAGTGCGCCACCCGCTCGGGCGCGGCCCCGAGGGCGTCCAGCCGCGCCTCCTCCACCGCCGGCCGTACGACGGGCAGTGCGCCGTCGACGGGCAGCAGCGGCGTGGCGGCGACGTCGTCGGTGAGCAGCTGCACCGTGGCCAGCCCGCACGCGTAGGGCAGCTCCGGCAGCGCCGCCGCCAGCGCCACCCCGGCGGCGATCCCGACCGAGGTCTCCAGCGCGCTCGACACCACGACGGGCAGGCCGATCCGCTCGGCGATCTCCAGGCAGGCGCGGACCCCGCCGAGCGGCTGCACCTTGAGCACCGCGATGTCGGCCGCGTCGAGCTCGCGCACCCGGTAGGGGTCCTCGGCCCGACGGATCGACTCGTCGGCCGCGACCGGCACCGACACCCGGCGGCGGACGAGCGCGAGGTCCTCGACGGAGGCGACCGGCTGCTCGGCATACTCCAGGCCGCCGGCGGCCCGGTCCAGCCGGGCGATCGCGGCCACCGCCTCGTCGACCGACCACCCGCCGTTGGCGTCCACGCGGATCCGGCCCCCGGGGCCCAGCGCGTCGAGCGCGGCGCGCACCGCCTCCAGCCGGGCCTCCTCCTCGGCGAGGCTCTGCCCCGGCTCGGCGACCTTCACCTTCGCGGTCCGGCAGCCGCCGGCGAGCACGATCTCGTGCGCCCGCTCGGGACCGACGGCCGGCACGGTCACGTTGACCGGCACCCGGTCCCGCACCGGCTCGGGCCAGGCGCCCGCGGCGGCCTCCTCCGCGCAGCGCAGCCAGGGCTCGGCCACCTCGGGTGGGTACTCCAGGAACGGGCTCCACTCCCCCCAGCCCGCGGGACCGCGCACCAGCGCCGCCTCGCGCACGGTGATCCCGCGGAACCGGGTCCGCATCGGGATCGACACCACCCTCATCGCGCCGCTCACCCCGCCTGCTCCGCAAGCCGGAGCAGCGCCTGCCGGTCGGGCTTCCCGTTGGCCAGCAGCGGGATCGCGTCGAGCCGGACCAGCTGGCGCGGCGCCCACGCCCGCGGGTGGACGGCGGCCACCCACTCCCGCAGCTCGTCGAGGTCCGGCCCGCCGACCACGAAGGCGACGACCCGGTTGCCCCACTCGGGGTCCGCGATCCCCAGCACCTCTGCGGCGCCGACCCCGGCATGCCCCCGCAGTCGCTCGGCCACCGCCGGCCCGGGCACGTTGAGGCCACCCGTCACGATCACGTCGTCGACCCGCCCGATCACGACCAGCCGCCCGTCCTCGTCGAACCGGCCGGCGTCGGAGGTCAGGAACCAGCCGTCGACGAGCACCTCGGCGGTCAGGTCCGGCCGGCCGTCGTACGCCGTGAACAGGGTGGGCCCGGCGATCCGGATCCGGCCGCCCTCGCCCAGCGCGACGCCGACCCCGTCGAGCGGCATCCCGTCGTAGACGCAGCCGCCCGAGGTCTCCGCGGAGCCGTACGTCGCGACCACGCGCACCCCGAGCTCCGCGGCCCGGAGCCGGAGCGACGCACCGATCGGCCCGCCGCCGAGCAGCACCGTGTGCGCCCGCCGGAGCGCGGCGACGTCCTCGGGAGAGCCGAGCATCCGGGTCAGCTGGGTCGGCACCAGCGAGACGAACCAGCCCTCCCCGGCGGGCCAGCCGTCGCGCTCGAGCACGGTCGGCTCGTGGCCGGCGACGAGGGACCGCAGCACCACCTGCGCGCCCGCGACGTACGACGGCGGCAGCGCCAGCACCCACGGTCCGCTCGCACCGAGCCGGGCCGCGGAGGCCCGCACCGACGCGAGGAGCGCGGCGCGCGGGAGCCGCACCCGCTTGGGCTCCCCCGTCGAACCGGAGGTGGCGACGACGAGGTCGACCTCGGCGGGACCGTCGAGCCAGGCGCGCGCCTGCGCCACCACACTGTCGGGCGAGCCGTCGGGCGACCAGAAATCCACGCGACAGACGCTAGCCCCCGGCGCGAGGATGTCGGCGATGAGCACTCCCCTCTCGGGCGATCCACGTGGGTTCTTCGCCCGCCTGATGCCTCCTGCCGGCCTCCCGCGACGACTCGCCACCCAGGGCATGGTCTTCGCGCTGGGCGAGAGCGCGTTCATGACGGGCAGCGCGGTCTTCCTCACCAGGGTCGTCGGCATGTCGGCGGGCCGCGCCGGTCTGGCGCTGACGATCATGGGCATCGCCCAGTTCGCGTTCTCCTACCCGGCCGGGCGGATCATCGACCGCCTCGGCCCCAAGCGCGTCTGGGCCGCCCAGGCGGTGGCTCGGGCCCTGGTGTTCCTCGCGCTCCCGTTCGTCGAGGGCTTCGGGCAGTACGTCGTCGCGGCCGCCCTGATGGGCGCCTTCACCGCCTTCGGCCGGTCCAGCCACCAGGCCTACGTCTACGATGTGCTGCCGCCTCAGACCCGGGTCCAGACGCAGTCCTACATGTACTCCTGGCTCAATGTCGGCCACACCCTCGGCGCGCTGGTCGGCGGCCTGGCGCTCGCCACGGGCAGCCTCGAGGTGATCCGGTGGACTCCGGTCGTCACCGCGGCCCTGATGGTGCTCAACGCCGTCGGCATCACCCGGCTGCCCGCCGCGCCCCACGACCTGCGCGCGTCGAGCGGCGAGGCCCGCGTCCGGCCCACCGGCCCCGGGCCGCTGCGCAACATCGGCTGGATCCTCACGACCTTCTTCCTCGGCGTGATGTGGACCAACCAGATCCTGCTCAACGTCGTGATCCCGCTGTGGCTGGTGGAGGCCACCGACGCGCCGCAGGTCCTGCTGGCCTGGCTGTTCGGCACCAACACGGTGCTGTGCATCTTCCTGCCGGCGTACACCTCGAAGGGCGTGCGCACCCTCGACGACGCGCTGCGCTACACCTGGGTCTCCTCGGCCTTCTTCGTGACGTCGTGCGTCATCACGATGATCACCCACTCCACGGTGGGCCTGATCACCGTGCTGCTCGTCTGGCTCGGGCACGTCACCGTCACCGGCGCCGAGCTGGCGATCTCCGCGGCGAGCTGGTCGTTCGAGGCCGAGCTGTCGGACCCCGACCGGCGCGGCGAGTACCAGGGCGTCCAGGAGGTCGCGGGCGCGCTGGGCTTCCAGTGGTCGCCTGCCGTCTACACCTTCCTCGCGCTGACCTGGGGCGCCGAGGGGTGGCTGGTGATCGCCGCGATCATCCTCGCCGCCACGATCGGGCTCGGCCCCTCGGTGCGCTCGGCGCGGCGCTTCGCCGAGCGGAACTTCCGAGCCGCCCGGGACGGCGCGTCCACGACGACGCCGTAGCGGTGGCCGAGCGCGCACCCTCGGCACCCGACCCGGCTGGACGCCGCCGCACCCCCGCCTGCTTGAATCGGCCGTTATGGCCACTCCCGCGCACTGGATCGCCGGCGCCCGGCTCCGCACCCTCCCGGCCGCGGTCGCACCGGTCGTCGTCGGTACCGCCGTCGCCGTGTACGACGACCGCGGCGTGTGGTGGAAGGCGCTGCTCGCCGCCGTCGTCAGCCTGGCCCTCCAGGTGGGCGTCAACTACGCCAACGACTACTCCGACGGCATCCGCGGCACCGACGACGAGCGGGTCGGCCCCCTGCGCCTGGTCGGCTCCGGGCTCGCCAGCCCCGGCGCCGTGAAGCGCGCGGCCTTCCTGTCCTTCGGCGTCGCCGGCGTCGCCGGCCTGGTCCTCGCCGCGACCACGTCGTGGTGGCTGGTGCTCGTCGGCGCGCTCAGCGTGCTCGCCGCCTGGTACTACACCGGCGGCAAGAAGCCCTACGGCTACCTCGGCCTCGGCGAGGTCATGGTGTTCGTCTTCTTCGGCCTGGTCGCCGTGATCGGCACCACCTGGGTGCAGACCGAGCGCTGGGGCACCAGCGGCTGGGCCGCCCTCACGGCCGGCGCCGGCGTCGGCGCGCTGGCCTGCGCGATCCTGGTCGCCAACAACCTGCGCGACATCCCCACCGACACGGTGGCCGGGAAGATGACGCTGGCCGTGCGCCTCGGCGAGCGTCGTACGCGTGGCTTCTACGCCGTCCTCGTCGGGCTCTCCGCCGCCGCCGTCGTCGTGCTCGCGGCGATCACCACCTGGTGGGCACTGCTCGGCCTGGGCTTCCTGCTGCCCGCCGTCGCGGGGGCGCGGATCGTCCTCGGCGGCGCCCAGGGCCCGGCTCTCATCCCGGTGCTGCAGAAGACCGGTGTGGCCGAGCTGTTCTGGGCCGTGCTGGCCGGCGTCGGCCTGGTCGTGGGCTGAGGCTGCGCCTCAGTCCGCGGGGCTGCTGATTCATCACGGGATGTAGGCGAATCCCCACTTCTGTAGCGGGGTTCCGCTACAGAAGCTCCGGTTCGGCTACATCCCGTGATGAATGCCGAGCCAGCAGACCGATCAGCTCACTCCTCCGAGTCCTCCTTGGACCGCATCTCCTCGTACTTCTCCGTGATCCGGCCGGCGCGGTTCTCGACCTTGGCCGCGAACGCCGAGCGCTGCCGCTCGAGCAGGACGTACGACGCGATGCCGCTGATCAGGAAGGCGATCACGATGACCCACAGCACGTTGACGGTGTCGGCGGCGAGCAGCCAGACGCCGGCCACGACGCAGAACGCGCCGAGGAACAGGCCGGCCCGGAGGGCGGTGTAGATCCAGAACTCCTTCACCTCTCCAGCCTAGGCGGCCGACGGGCGGCCGCGGTCATCGGGACCCGACCCGATCTCACCGCCCACGGCCTACTCTGGAGACGTGAAGCTGTTGCTCGTCGTCCTCGTCTTCGCGGCCGTGACCTACCTCGCGGTCCGCTGGCTGCAGGACCACGGCCACGGCGACCAACCGGCCCGCCGTCGTACGCAGAAGCCCCAGCCGCCCACGCGTCCGGTCGCCCCCGACGACGACGACAGCTTCCTGCGCGACCTGGAGTGGCGGCGCCGCCAGCAGGAGCGGCACCGCGACCGGCCGCAGCCGCCGGACACCCCCGACGCCTGACCGAACGCCCGGCAGGACTCGGGCCCGCCGCCCCGGGCGGGTCTCCGTCAGGGGACGACCCGCTCCGCCGCGTACGAGTGCTGGCTGGTGGTCGAGAAGTAGTTGATCCCGATGAAGTTGAACCACAGCGTCGCGACGCCGACCAGCGCGAGGAGCGCGGCCTTGCGGCCCTTCCAGCCGGCGGTGGCGCGGGCGTGGAGGTATCCGGCGTACACGACCCAGGTGATGAACGCCCACACCTCCTTGGGGTCCCAGTTCCAGTAGCGCGACCACGCCTCGTGCGCCCAGATCGGGCCGGTGATGAGGACGGCGAAGGTCCACACCGGGAAGGCGAAGGCGTGCACCCGGTAGGCGAGCCGGTCGAGGGCGTCGAGCTTGGGGACCCGCTGCAGCCAGCCGCTCAGCGGGCGCTCCGCGGCGGCGGCGCGGCGCTCGGCGCGCATCCGGACGAGGTACATCACCGACGTGATGCCACCCAGCGTGAAGGCGCCGGTGGCGATCACGGCCGAGACGACGTGGATGACCAGCCACGGCGAGTTGAGCGCCTCGGTGAGCGGGGCGACGCCGTCGTAGAGCCAGATCACGGCGACCATCAAGGTGGCGACCACGAAGCCGACGACGAGCGGGCCCATCCAGCCCAGCGCGAACCTCCGGTAGAGCACGACGTAGAGCAGCGCCACCACGAAGGTGCCCGACAGGGTGAACTCGTACATGTTGCCCCACGGCACCCGGTTGGGGTCCGCGGCCATGCCGCGCCCGACCAGCGACACGAAGTGCGCCGCGCAGGCGATCGTGGTGAGCAGGATGCCGAGCCGGCCGAGGAAGGCGGTCCGGCCGGCGGACGCCGGCTCGCCCACCGTCGGCACATCGGCGGCGGCGCCCGCACCCACCAGCTCGCGGTCGGCGGCGGGCTGGCGCAGCGAGGCCCACTCGGCCAGGTAGACGACCAGGGCCAGGAAGTAGACGATGCCGGCCGCCCCCACGGCCTGGTTGCTCAGCGTCTCCCACGCGGTATTGCTCATGACTGCCTCACGTTCTCGGGTTTGTCCTGCAGCTGATCGAGTACGGCGGCGAGGACCTCGTCCATCTCACCATTGCCGGAACGGTCGAGCACCGCCACCTCGACCCGGGTGCCGCCGACGCCGGCCGGGACGGCGCGGACCCACACCCGGCGCGGCCGGATGAAGAGCGAGCAGCACAGCCCGACGAGGGCGAGGATCACGCCGAACAGCGCGATCCCCTTGCCGGGCGTCTGGCTGATCTGGACCCGGATCCACGGGTCCACCCGGTCGAAGGTCACCGAGCCCAGCCCGTCAGGCAGCTCCACGGTGCGGCCGACCTGGAGGTCGACGCGCAGCGGCTTGCCGTCGGCCTTCACGATCGGGGTCGCCTTCGCCTTGTCGAGGACGTAGACCGACTGGGAGCGACCGTCGTCGAGGCCGAGGTCGCCGGTGTAGGCGAGCATCGACAGGGTCGGGTTGAGGTCGTCGCCGAAGACCGTGACCGGGTTCCCGTCGACCATCTCGAAGGTCGGGAAGAACAGCCCGTCGAGGCCGATCTGGCCGGGCTTCGCGGTCGGTGCCTTCACGACGCCGTACGACAAGAAGCTGGCGTCGCGCGGCAGGAACACCGTCGGCCCGGTGTAGACGACCTGGCCGGTGCCGTCCTTGACCGTGATGACCGGGGCGTAGCCGTGGCCGATCAGGAAGACGTCGGTGCCGTCGATCTCGAGCGGGTGGTTGACCTTGAGCTCGTACTTCTTGGTCGCGCCGTCGCCGACCCGGTAGCTCAGCGAGGCCTGGAACTTGCGGGCCTGGCCGAAGCGCGGACCCTCCTTGAGCCAGTCGACGGAGAACTTGTCGACGGAGAACCGGAAGTTCTTCATCTGGCTCTGCCGGAACAGCCCACCGGGCTTGAAGTCGTCGTACTGGGTGAGGTTGTTGCTGAACGTGGTGCCCTGGACCAGGATCACGCCGCCCTGGTAGCCCCAGAGGCTGCCCATCGCGACACCCGCGAGCACGATCAGCAGGGACAGGTGGAAGACCAGGTTGCCGGCCTCGCGGACGTACCCGCGCTCGGCGGCCACGAAGTCGTCGCCGTCGGCGCCGCGGCGCACCCGGTGGCGGCGGCCGAGGACCCGGCGGGCCCGGGCGAGCACCTCGTCGAGCTCCAGCTCGGTGTCGTACGACGCCTGGACCGGCATCCGGGTGAGGTTCCGCGGCGCGACGGGCGGCTGGGCACGCAGCGCGCGGTAGTAGACGAACAGGCGCGGGATGATGCAGCCGACCAGCGAGAGCACGAGCAGCAGGTAGATCGCCGAGAACCACGGCGAGCCGTAGACCGAGAACAGGTCGAGCTTCTCGTAGATCGGCGTCAGCTTGGGGTGCTCTTCCTTCCAGCGGGTGACGGCGAGCGAGTCGACGTCGGCCTGCGGGATCACCGAGCCGGGGATCGCGGCCAGCGCGAGCAGCAGGAGCAGCAGCAGGGCGGTGCGCATCGAGGTGATCTGGCGCCACACCCAGCGGCCGAGCTCGCGCGCGGTCAGCTCGCCGGGCCGGCGCTCGTCGGTGCCGCTCATACGACGGTCTGCCCGAACTCGACGGTGCGCAGCTGCGCCCACTGCACGAGGTGGTCCCACCAGCCGGTGACCATGAGCAGCCCGATCGCGATCAGGAACAGCCCACCCACGCGCATCACGGTCGCCTGGTGCCGCCGGACCCACTTCAGCGCGCCGACGGTGCGGTTGTAGGCGAGCGCCACGACCACGAACGGGATGCCGAGGCCGAGGGCGTAGCAGAGCGCGAGCAGCGCGCCCCGGGCGGCGGTGCCGCCGTCGGCGTAGGTGAGGTTGAGGATCACGCCGAAGGTCGGGCCCACGCAGGGCGTCCAGCCGATCGCGAACAGCGCGCCGATCACCGGCGCGGCGCCGAGCCCCACGCCGGGCAGCTTGTGGATGCGGACGTCGCGCTGCAGCCACGGCACGAAGCCCGCGAACACCAGGCCGAGCACGATCAGCACCACCCCGAGGACGAGGGTGATCAGGTCCTGCCAGCGCTGCAGCCGCGACGCGAGCCCGCCGAAGGCGGTGCCGGCGAAGACGAAGACCACGGCGAAGCCGAGCACGAAGAGCACCGAGCCGAGCAGCATCCGGCCGCGGCGGCGGCTCGCCTCACCCGACGCCAGGTCGGCGCCGGAAAGGCCGGTGGCATACGACAGGTAGCCCGGCAGCAGCGGCAGCACGCACGGGGAGAAGAAGGACACCAGGCCCGCGATCATCGCGACCGGGATCGCGATGCCGAGCCCGCCGGCGAGCGCCTGCTCGCGGAACCAGTCACCCATCGGACTCCGCCAGGGTGTCCTCGACGATGGTGGTCAGCGTGGTCTTCGACGGCACCGGTCCGTTGATCAGCGCCGCGACCCGGCCCGCGCGGTCCAGGACGAGCGTCGCGGGAGGGGCGTACGGCGCGTACTTGCCCATGTCGAGCAGGGTCTCGCTGCCGGGGTCGTAGAGCGAGGGGTAGTCGACGCCGCGGTCCCGCTCGAACGCCGCCGCGGTCTCGGGCGCCAGGTCGCGGATGTTGATGCCGACGAAGGCGACCTGGTCGGGCTGGTCCTTCGCGAGCTCGTCCTCGGCCTCGACCAGCATCGGCATCTCGCTGCGGCACGGGCCGCAGCCGGACCACCAGACGTTGAGCACGACGACCTTGCCGCGCAGGTCGGCGATGTCGAGCGGGTCGCCCTGGACCGTCGTACCGCTGATGGCGAGCGGCTGCTGCCGCTTGCCGGAGTCGACGGAGACGACCTGCTGGTCGCCGTTGATGTACTCCAGGTCGCCGGTCCCGCCGATCCGGGAGCATCCGGAGGCGAGGAGGGCGACGCCGGCCAGGGCGGCGACGACAGCACGTCGGACCAGGGTCATGCCGGGGGCGTCCCCTCGGGCCGGTTCTCCTCCGGCGCGTCACCGGCGGAGAACGGGGCGGCGATGTCGCCGGTCGGGATCAGGTCGATGGCCGGCTCGGCGTACGAGATCTCGACCAGGTCCTCGCCCGCGAACCCGAACGAGGTGATCGAGCACAGCGTGCACTGGCGCTTGCGCGGGTCGTGGAGGAAGGAGCGCTTCTCGGCGGCCAGGCGGGTGGTCCAGATGGGCAGCTGGTGGGAGACCAGCACCGCCTCGTGGCCGGCGGCGTCGCGGCGGGCGTCGTGGACCGCCGCCATCATCCGCTCGACGATCGCCCGGTAGGGCTCGCCCCACGACGGCTTGAAGGGGTTGTAGAGGTGGCGCCACAGCAGCGGGTTGCGCAGCGCGTTGTTGCCCTTGCCGAAGGTGAGCCCCTCGAACCGGTTGGCCGACTCGATCACCCGGGCCTCGCGGCCGACCTCCAGGCCCAGCGCGGACGCCAGCGGCGCCGCCGTCTCCTGGGCCCGCTCGAGCGGGGAGGAGCGGATCAGGGTGATGTCGTTGCCCTTGAGCGCCTCCGCGACCCGGTCGGCCATGGCCCGGCCCCGGGTGGAGAGGTGGAAGCCGTCGCGGCGGCCGTAGAGGATGCCCTCGGGGTTGTGGACCTCGCCGTGGCGGACCAGGTGGACGACGGTGTCGGGGGTGCTCATCGGATCGCCTCCGCCGCCGCGCGGGCCGCCGACGGGAGCGCGTCGAGGACCTGCTGGACGGCACGGTCGTCGTGGGAGGAGGAGACGAACCACGCCTCGAACGCCGACGGCGGCAGGTGCACGCCCTGGTCGAGCATCGAGTGGAAGAGCGCGGCGTACGCCGGCACGCTGGTGGCCTGGGCCTGCGCGAAGTCGGTCACGGGGTGCTCGGTGAGGAACACCGAGAACATCGACCCGGTCGACTGGATGACGTGGGGCAGCCCGGCGGCGGTGAACGACTCAGCGATCCCGGCGCGCAGCGCGTCGGCGACCACGTCGAGCCGGGCGTAGACCTCGTCGGTCGCCTCGGTGAGGGTGGCGAGGCCGGCGGCGGTCGCGACCGGGTTCCCGGCGAGGGTGCCGGCCTGGTAGACGGGCCCCTCGGGCGCGAGGTGGGCCATCACGTCGGCGCGACCGCCGAACGCCGCGGCCGGGAAGCCGCCACCCATCACCTTGCCGAAGGTCATCAGGTCGGGCGCCCAGCCCTCGACGGCGCCGTCGGTGCCCCACTGGCCCGACCGGGAGACCCGGAAGCCGGTCATCACCTCGTCGCTGATGAACAGCGCCCCGTTGGCCCGGCAGGTCTCGGCGAGGAACCGGTTGAAGCCCGGCTCCGGCGGGACCACGCCCATGTTGCCCGGGGCCGCCTCGGTGATCAGGCAGGCGATCCGGTCGCCGTGCTCGGCGAACGCGGCAGCGACCGCCTCGCGGTCGTTGTAGGGCAGCACCAGGGTGAGCTCGGTGGAGCTGACCGGCACGCCCGGGGTGCCCGGGATGGAGAAGGTGGTGAGCCCGGAGCCCGCCGCGGCGAGCAGCGAGTCGACGTGTCCGTGGTAGCAGCCGGCGAACTTCACGACCACGTCGCGGCCGGTGAACCCGCGCGCCAGCCGGATCGCCGACATGGTCGCCTCGGTGCCGGAGGTCACCAGGCGCAGCCGGTCGACGGGGGTGCGCGCGACGATCGCCTCGACCAGCGCGACCTCGCCCTCGGTCGGGGTGCCGTACGACGTGCCGCGGGCCACCGCCGCCTGGACCGCGTCGAGCACGGCGGGGTGGCCGTGGCCGAGCAGCATCGGGCCCCAGGAGCAGATCAGGTCGACGTACTCGTTGCCGTCGACGTCGCTCAGCCACGGCCCGGAGGCGGAGCGGATGAAGCGCGGCGTGCCGCCGACGGCGTTGAACGCCCGGACCGGGGAGTTGACGCCGCCGGGGGTCACCTCACGGGCCCGGGCGAAGAGGGCCTCGGAGGTCGAGGTCAGGGGTGCGGACACCGCGCCATTGTCTCCGATGGGTCCCAATCGCCCTCATCGCGGTCCCTGCGTCGTGCGCCACGCCCATAGCATGTTCACAGAGTTGTGCGCGGGATCATGTGACACCCGTAACGTCGGTGTGTCACGATTCGTTGACTCGGTGCACAGGTGGGCACTGAGGGAGAGCCCGCGCGAACGGGGCCACTCGTGGCCAGGGGAGAGAGTCACACATGTCGAGGAAGCGTCTGGGGCGACTGCAACGCGTCGCCACGATCATTCCACTCGCCTTGCTGTCCGCGGCGTGGACCGCCTCGGTCGCCGGCATCGGGGGCATCGGCTCCCCCGTCCAGGCCGCTGAGACGCCCGGTCAGGTGACCGACGGCACCAGCGTGCCCGAGCAGTCGATCGAGGATCCCGCGAGCCTCTCCGACCCGGCCTCGATCGAGGGACTCGAGGACGGCAACGAGGCAGGCATCGTCTCCGCCGCGTCCACCAACGCCATCCCCGCCGCCGCCCTGGCCGCCTACCAGCGCGCCGAGACGGTCATCAACTCCGCCGACGAGTCCTGCAACATCACCTGGCAGCTCATCGCCGCGATCGGCCGCGTGGAGTCCAACCACGGTCGCCACGGCGGCAACGTCCTCGACAACGACGGCGTGGCCACCCCCGGCATCTACGGCCCCGCGCTCGACGGCCAGAACAACACCCAGGCCATCTCCGACACCGACGCGGGCGTCTACGACAACGACACCCAGTGGGACCGCGCCGTCGGCCCGATGCAGTTCATCCCGTCGACCTGGCAGGTCGTCGGCGTCGACGCCGACGACGACGCCGCCCGCAACCCCCAGGACATCGACGACGCGGCCCTGGCCGCCGCGGTCTACCTGTGCTCCGGTGACGGCGACCTCTCCACGGTCGTCGGCCAGCGTGCCGCGGTCTACCGCTACAACCACAGCCAGGCGTACGTCGACCTGGTCCTGAAGATCATGAACGCCTACCTCGAGGGCGACTTCACCTCGGTGCCCAACAACTCGACCGCCGCCGGCTACGTCGTCCCGGAGCCGCCGAGCTTCGACGTCCGCGGCCCCGGCAAGTTCAAGAGCGGCAAGGGCGGCGGCAAGGGCACCACCACCGGCAACCCGTCCAGCGACCCGACCGTCCAGGCTCCGCCCGCCGGTGCCGACAACGGGGGCGACAGCGGCAACGGCGGCACCCCGACCAAGCCGACCCCGAAGCCGACCCCGAACACCCCGTCCATCCCGAAGACCAACACCCCGCTCGACCCGGTCGTCGAGGGTGTCGACGACGGCGTCGGCGCGGTCACGTCCAACCTGATCAGCGGCGTGCTGGGCCTGCTCACCAAGCAGGACGCGGCCGCGGCCTGCCAGAAGCAGTACCCCAAGCTGACCCAGACGGTCGACCTGCTGAACTGCCTGCTGAGCTACGGCCTCAAGCCGTAGCCGGTCGCACGACCCGCGAGAGCCCCGGAATCTGACCCCCCAGTCCGGGGCTCTCGTCTTTCTCCGCGCTGGCTCAGCGGATCAGGCCGGCGGCCTCGGTCGCCCAGTAGGTGAGGATCAGGTCGGCGCCGGCGCGCCGGATCGAGGTGAGCATCTCGAGGATGGCGGGCTCGCGGTCGATCCAGCCGTGCGCGGCGGCCGCCTCGAGCATGGCGTACTCCCCCGAGATGTTGTACGCCGCCGTCGGGACGCCGAGCTCGCCCGCCGCGTCGGCCACCCGGCGCAGGACGTCGAGATAGGCCAACGCCGGCTTGACCATCACCACGTCGGCGCCCTCCTCGATGTCGAGCAGGGCCTCGCGCACGCCCTCGTTGGCATTGCGCCGGCCGTCCTGCTGGTAGGTGCGGCGGTCGCCCTGCAGCGAGCTGTCGACCGCCTCCCGGAACGGGCCGAAGAAGGCCGAGGCGTACTTGGCGGAGTACGCGAGGATGCCGGTGTCGGTGAACCCGGCCTCGTCGAGGGCGTCGCGGATGACGGCGACCTGGCCGTCCATCATGCCGCTGGGGCCGACCATGCCGGCGCCGGCCCGGGCCTGCACGAGCGCCATGTCGGCGTACCGCACCAAGGTGGCGTCGTTGTCGACCCGCCCGGCCGCGTCGAGGACCCCGCAGTGGCCGTGGTCGGTGAACTCGTCGAGGCACAGGTCGCCCATCACGACCAGGGCGTCGCCGACCTCGGCGACCACGTCGGCGATCGCGACGTTGAGGATCCCGTCGGGATCCGTGGCGCCGGAGCCGACGGCGTCCTTGGTCTCCGGTACGCCGAACAGCATGATCCCGCGCAGCCCCGCCTCGGCCGCCTCCACCGCCGCCTTCCGCAGCGAGTCGCGGGTGTGCTGCACCACGCCCGGCATGGAGCTGATCGGGATCGGCTCGCTCGCGCCCTCGCGGACGAAGACCGGCAGCACCAGCTGCTCGGGCCGCAGCGTGACCTCGGCGACCAGATCCCGGATCGCCGCCGAGCTCCGCAGGCGACGGGGACGGACGACCGGGCGCAGGATCTCGTTCACGCCTCCGAGTCTAGGAGTGCCACCGCGCCAGCCACTGGGTGGCGCCGGGGATCGGCTCCTGCGGACCGCTCGACGTGCCGACGGGGGTGTCCCAGAGCAGGTAGCCGTCGGGCACCGGTCCGCCGAGCGAGAACGACGAGTTCGCCTTCGAGACCCGCGCGAAGGCGCCGGAGGCCGGCTCGTAGACGTAGGTCCCCGCCCGGCCGCGCTCGTACGAGGTGATCTCGACCAGCCCGCCGGTCACCCAGCCGTCGATGCCGTCGCCCTGGATGGTGGTGACCGGCTCGCCGTCGGTCGTGAGCACCTGGATCCGGTCGTCGCGCCCGTTGTCGTAGGTGCCGCAGTACTGGCTGAGCACGATCCGGTCGCCGACCGCCCCGAAGCCGAGCAGGTTGCACTTCCTGCCGGAGCCGGGATCGAAGTCGTGCTCGGCGCCGGTGGCCAGGTCGCGCACGTGGATCCGGTCGTTGACGCCGCCGCTGACCGCCGACCAGATCATCGCGTCGTCGGTGAACGCCACCGCCCCCACCCGCAGGTGCTCGTCGCGGACGTCGGCCGGGTCGTCCAGGGACACCGACCAGAGGTCATGGGTGTCGCCCGGCGCCGCGGCGTCGTCGGCCTCGCCGTCGGGCCCGGTCGGCCATCCGCCGGGGGGCGCCGTGCCCTGGGTGGCCGGGATGCCGACGTAGAGGCGGCCATCGGGGCCGAGCTTGGGGATCGGGCCCTCGCTGCCGTCGGGCAGGCCCGGCCAGGACATCGTCGACCAGCTGCGGGTGGCGCGGTCGAAGACGTGGACGACCAGCGGCCCCGGCCGCTCCAGGCCCTCCAGCGAGGCGAGCACCAGCCGGTCGGTGCCGAGCTCCACCGGCCACGCCTGGCTCTGGTCGTCCAGCACGGGCAGCCACTGCTTGGCCCCGGTCGCCGGGTCCAGCAGGGCGTAGCGGCTGCGGTTCTCGGCCCCGTGCGGACCGTCGCGGAACAGGATCAGCCCGTCGTCGGTCACGCCGTCGTAGTACTGGCCGTTGGCGGCCTCGAGGTCGTCGTTCGTGTACGACGACAGCACGTCGTAGTCGGTGCCGGCCACCGCCGCCCGGGCGTCGGTGAGCCGAGTCACCGGTCCCTCCGGACGGGGTACGACGCTCGCCGCCGGCTCGTCCCGCCCATCGGCGCCGCGGCCGACCAGCGAGCTCACGGCCATCACGCCGACGACCGCGATCGCCACTCCCCCGGCCAGGCCGGCCCGACGCCGGCGTACGCGACGGCGACCGCCGTCCAGCACCGCCGCCAGGTCGACGTCGTCGGCCGGCGGGCTCGCCACCGCCTCGTGGAGCAGGGCGCGCATCTCGTTCACCATGTCCGCATTCCTCCCAGGGTCATCTCGCCGAGCGACGAGTCCTCGAACACGGAGCGGAGCCGGTCAAGCGCCCGGGCGGTCTGGCTCTTCACGGTGCCCTCGCTGCAGCCCAGCGCCTTCGCGGTGTCGGCGACGCTGAGGTCGTCGAAGTAGCGCAGCACCACACAGGCCCGCTGTCGCGGCGGCAGCTCTGCCATCACGGCGAGCAGCGTCTCCCGGGCACTCACCAGCTCGGCGACGTCGATCCCGTCCGGCCGCTGGTGGTCGGCCTCGACGACCAGCTCGGTGCTCGACCGGCGCCGCGCGTGGTCGAGCACCACGCTCACCAGCGCCCGGCGGGCATAGGCGTACTCGCGCCCGGCCCGGGTCAGCCGCGGCCACGCGACGTACACCCGGATCAGGGCGTCCTGGACGTGGTCCGCCGCCCGGTCCCAGTCACCGCACAGCAGGTACGCCGTCCGGCGCAGCCGGTCGCGCGCCCCCTGGGCGAAGGCGACGAACTCGTCCTCGTCACGCATCGGTCATCCGCTCCATGACGGACCCAACGTGGTGACCACGCCCCCAGGTTGCACCGACCCGGCACAAACTGGCTCTCGAATTGCGCCGACCCGGCAGAAAGTAGCTCCCGGAAGACGCCGACCCGGCAGAAACTGGCTCTGCTTTGAGCCACTTTCTGCCGGGTCAGCGCGAACCCAGAACCACTTTCTGCCGGGTCAGGCCTTCCGACGACGAGCCGACGGCTTGCGGTCGCTCGGCTTGGTGACCGGCTCGCCGGCCTCCAGCATCGCGGCCCGGCGGCTGGCGCCGAAGCCGGCGAGCGCCTCGACGAGCAGCTCGACGTCCGGCTTCGGAGCCAGTACGTCGACCCGCAGCCCGTGCTCCTCCGCCGTCTTGGCCGTGGCGGGCCCGATCACCGCGATGATCGTCGACGGGTGCGGCTTGCCGGCGATGCCGACCAGGTTGCGCACGGTCGAGGACGACGTGAACACGACGGCGTCGAACTTGCCGGTCTTGATCGCGTCGCGGGTCGGCGCCGGCGGCGGGGCGGCCCGGACGGTGCGGTACGCCGTGACGTCGTCGCACTCCCAGCCGAGGTCGATCAGGCCGGCGACGAGGTTCTCGGTGGCGATGTCGGCACGCGGCAGGAAGACCCGGTTGATCGGGTCCAGCTGCTCGTCGTACTCGGGCCAGTCCTCGAGGAGGCCGGCGGCGGACTGCTCGCCCGAGGGGACGAGGTCGGCGCGCAGGCCCCAGTCGGCGATCGCCTGGGCGGTCTTCTCGCCGACGGCGGCGATCTTGAGGCCGGAGAAGGCACGCGCGTCGAGGCCGTACTCCTCGAACTTCTCGCGGACCGCCTTCACCGCGTTCACCGAGGTGAACGCGATCCACTCGTAGCGGCCCTCGACGAGGCCGCGGACCGCCTTGTCCATCTGCTGCGGGTTGCGCGGCGGCTCGACGGAGATCGTGGGGACCTCCTCCGGGACGCCGCCGAACTCGCGGATCCGGTTCGACAGCGACGCGGACTGCTCCTTGGTGCGCGGGACCAGCACCCGCCAGCCGAACAGCGGCTTGGTCTCGAACCAGGACAGCTTCTCGCGCAGGTCGACGACGGCGCCGATGACGGTGATCGCCGGCGGCGCGATCCGGGCGGCCCGGGCGTCGGCGGCGATGTGCTCGAGCGTGGAGGTGATCGTCTCCTGCTCGGTGGTGGTGCCGACCCGGGTCATGGCGACGGGGGTCTGCGGCGAGCGGCCGATGGCGATGAGCTGCTTGGCGATGTCGCCGATCTGGCCGACGGCGGAGAGCAGCACCAGGGTCGGGGTGTCGGCGTACCGGGTCCAGTCGACCTTGTCGCCGCAGGTCACCACGGCCACCTCACGGTGGTCCTTGGTGGTGAGCGGGATGCCGGCGTACGCCGGGACGGCGCCGACCGAGGAGACCCCCGGGACGACCTCGAACGCGAGACCGGCCTTGGCGACCGCCTGGGCCTCCTCCGGACCGGACGCGTAGAGGAAGGGGTCGCCGCCGAGGAGGCGCACCACGCGCAGGCCGCGCTTGGCCTGCTTGACGACGACCTTCGCGCGGGCGGCGTGGGTGAGCGGCTGGCCGTCCTCGCCGAAGCCGCCGTCGATGATCTCCGGGTCGGGGGCCGGCTCGTCGCCGACCTGCTCGGCCCGGGCCCGCACCACGGCGACCAGGTCGGCGTGACCGGGCTCCTCGGTGATGACCACGTCGGCGTCCTCGATCAGCCTGACGGCGCGCACGGTGAGCAGGTCGGGGTCGCCGGGGCCGGTTCCGACGAAGGCCGTGAAGCCGGGGCCTCCGGGGTGGACCTGGGCGGCGGCGGGAGTCGAAGCAGCCTTGGCTGTCGTGGCTCGCGTCATGGGTTGTGCACCTCTGCAGATCGTGCGGACGGGGGGTCGTTCGGTTCGGGGGTGGTGGACTGCGCGTCACGCAGCTCGGCCATCAGCTCGGCGCCACCGTCGGCGAGCATCTCGGCGCCGAGGTCGCCGCCGAGCTTGGCGGCGGAGTCGGGCCAGGAGGCGGGATCGGCGCCCAGCTCGGCCGACGCCGAGCGGCGTACGGCGAGCCCGCCGTCCTCGCTCAGTACGACGGCCCGCAGCCACAGCTCGGGGCCGTCGTCGCCCTCGGCGACCTCGGCGAGGGCGCCGATCGGAGCGGCGCAGCCGCCCTCGAGGGTGGCCATCAGGGTGCGCTCGGCGGTGACGGCGGCGCGGGTGCCGGGGTCGTCGAGCCGGGCGAGCAGCGCGAGGGTCTCGGTGTCGTCGGCCCGGCACTCGACGGCCAGGGCGCCTTGGCCGGGGGCCGGGAGCACCTGGAGCGGGTCGAGCACCTCGGTGACCTCGTCGAGCCGGCCGAGCCGGGCCAGGCCGGCGCGGGCGAGCACGACGGCGTCGTAGCGGCCCTCGGCGATCCGGCCGATCCGGGTGTCGACGTTGCCGCGGACCGCGACCAGCTCGACGCCGAGGCCGAGCGCCTCGATCTGCGCGACGCGGCGCGGGGAGCCGGTGGCGACCTTGCTGCCCGGGGGCAGCTCGCCGAGGGTGAGCCCGTCGCGGGCGACGACGACGTCGCGCGGGTCCTCGCGCGGAGGTACGGCGGCCAGCGCGATGCCGTCGGTGGCGTAGGTCGGGAGGTCCTTGAGCGAGTGGACGGCGACGTCGACCTCGCCCGCGAGCAGCGCGTCGCGCAGCGCGCTGACGAACACCCCGGTCGACGGCACGCCCACGAGCGAGGCCCCGCTGGCCTGGCTGCGGTCGCCGTCGGTGGTGATCTCGACCAGCTCGGTGGCGCCGCCGAGCGCCTGGAGGGCGGCGGCGACGTGGCCGGACTGGGTGGTCGCCAGCAGGCTGCGGCGGGTGCCGATGCGCAGGCTCATGAGCGTCCCTCCTCGCTGACGACGGGCCGGGTGACGGCGTCGACCGCGTCGGGGTCGAGCGCGAACAGCTCGGCCAGCGCGGCGGCGTACGAGACGGCGCCCTGCTCGTTGGCGAGCTCCTTGACCCGGACCGTCGGCTCGTGGAGCAGCTTGTCGGCGACCCGGCGCACGGTGTGGCGGATCTCGTCGCGGGTGGCCTCGTCGAGGTCGGGCAGCCGGCTCTCGAGGCGGGTCATCTCGGCGTCGACGACATTGGTGGCCATCGAGCGCAGCGCGACGACGGTCGGCGTGACGCTGGCCTGGCGGCGCGCGGCGAGGAAGGCGGTGACCTCCTCGCCGAGGATCCGGCGCACCTCCTGGACCTCGCGACCGGTGGGGCCGCCGTGGAGCAGGTCGGCGAGCTCGGCCAGCCCGACCCGTCGTACGCCGGGCAGGTCGGCCACGTCGGGCGCGATGTCGTGGGGCAGGGCGAGGTCGATCAGCGCCAGCGGCCGGTCGAGGTCGCCGCGGACCCGGGTCAGCAGCGCGCGGTCGATGATCGTGCCGGAGGAGCCGGTGCAGCTGATCACGATGTCGGCCTTGGCCAGCTCGTCGGCGAGGTCGCCCAGCCGGACCGCCTCGCCGGAGTACTGCACGGCCAGCCGGACCGCGCGGTCCACCGAGCGGTTGACGATCGAGAGGTGTCCGGCGCCCAGCCGGCTGGCGGTCGCGGTGGCGAGCCCGGCCATCGCGCCGGCGCCGACCACGACGACGTACTTGCCCTCGGTCGCGCCGACCACCGACGCGGTCTCGTCGAGCGCGGCGCTGACCAGAGTGGGGGCGACCTGGTCGATCTCGGTCTCGGCGCGGGTGCGCTTGCCGACCCGCAGCGCCTGCTGGAACAGCAGGTTGAGGGCCGGGCCGACGGTGCCGAGCTCCTGGCCGCGGCGCAGCGCCTCGCGGGTCTGGCCGAGGATCTGGCCCTCGCCGACCGCCATCGAGTCGAGGCCGGCCGCCACCTGGAAGAGGTGGGAGATCGCGCCGTCGTCGTAGTGGACGTAGAGGTGCGGGAGCATCGCCTCGGTCGTCTCGCCGGCTCGGTCGACCAGGAGTCGGGAGATCTGCTCGATGCTGCCGTGGAAGCGCTCGACCTCGGTGTAGATCTCCAGCCGGTTGCAGGTCGCGATGACGGTCGCCTCGCTGACGTGCTCGCAGGACGCGGCGTCGGCGATCAGCTTGTGGACGCCGTCGCGGTCGAGCGCGACCCGCTCGAGCAGGGAGACCGGGGCGGAGTTGTGGGAGATCCCCACGACGAGAACGCTCATGCGGCACCTCCGTCGGCGCCCGCGGCCGCGCCGTCGGCGCCGTGGGCCTTGCGCTGCTCGTGGTAGGCGAGGATCTGCAGCTCGATCGACAGGTCGACCTTGCGTACGTCGACGCCCTCGGGCACCGCCACCACGGCCGGCGCGAAGTTGAGGATGCTCGTGATCCCGATCGCGACCATCCGGTCGGCGACGTCCTGCGCGGCGAACGCCGGCGTGGCGATCACGCCGATCGCGACGTCGTGCTCGCGCACGATCTCCTCGAGGTCGGCGAAGGGACGCACGACGACGCCCGCGACCTCGCGGCCGACGATGCCCGGGTCGGCGTCGAGCAGCGCGACGACCCGGAAGCCGCGGCTGCGGAAGCCGGAGTAGTTGGCCAGCGCGTGGCCCAGGTTGCCGATGCCGACGATGACGACCGGCCAGTCCTGGGTGACCCCGATCTCACGGGCGATCTGGTAGCGGAGGTAGTCGACGTCGTACCCGACGCCGCGGGTGCCGTAGCTCCCGAGATAGGACAGGTCCTTGCGCAGCTTGGCGCTGTTGACGCCGGCGGCGGACGCGAGGTCCTCGCTCGAGCAGGTGCGGATCCCGCTGTCGGCCAGCGCCGTCAGGGCCCGCAGGTAGACGGGCAGGCGGGCGACCGTGGCCTCCGGGATGACCCGGGCGGCATCCGTCGAACTCCGTGTGGTCACAGCTCCACTTTCCAGCCGCGCGATCTGGCGTCAACCACGCGGCTCGATCACTGTAGGAGTTTGTGAACGTGGGAACAAAATGGACGAAAGCCCCCCGCATCGGGTACGGGCGCGGCCCGTGGTAGACGCCGGCCGATCGGCGGCCCGTTCAGCTCAACGCGGCGCGCAGGCGCTCCGGGCTGACCCGCCAGAAGTCGTGCTGGCGACCGTCGACGAAGGTGACCGGGATCTCGTTGGCGAAGCGGTCGGCGAGGACCGGGTCGTCGTCGATCGAGACCTCCTCGTAGGACTCGCCGAGCTCGGCGCAGACCGCCTCGATCACCGCTCGGGCGTCGTCGCACAGGTGGCAGCCGGGGCGGCTGTAGAGCGTGACCCGGGCGCTCATTCGAGGATCCCCAGCGCCTTGCGCCGCTCGGCGCCGCGCAGCACGCCCTTGCGGATCTTGCCGGTCACCGTGCGGGGCAGCGCCGCGACGACCTCGACCCGCACCGGTCGCTTGTACGGCGCCAGGTGCTCGCGCGCCGCCGCCGCGACCGCGTCGACGACCTCCTCGGCGGCGGCCCCGGTGACCTCGCCGGCCTCGGGTACGACGTACGCGACGACGGCCTCGCCCGTCTGCTCGTCGGGTACGCCGAGCACGGCGGCCTGGCGCACGCCGGTCACCTCCTCGAGCACGGCCTCGACCTCGGTCGGGTAGACGTTGAAGCCCGAGACGATGACCAGCTCCTTGACCCGGTCGACGAGGAAGAGGTCGCCGTCGGCGTCGAGGAAGCCGACGTCGCCGGTGGACCACCAGCCGTCGTCGGCGGGTCCGTCGTGGCCGTCGGGCCAGTAGCCGCTGAACAGGTTGCGGCCCCGGATCTGGATCTCGCCGGGATCGTCGAGGGCGGGCGTGTCGAGCGGTACGCCCTCCTCGTCGACGAGCCGGAGGTCGATGCCGTCGAGGGCGGCGCCGACCGAGCCGGCCTTCGGCTCGGCGGAGCGCAGGGTGCTCGTGACGACCGGCGAGGCCTCGGTGAGGCCGTAGCCCTGGTGGATCGGGACCCGGGCCAGCGCGCCGAACTCCTCGACCGTCTCCGCCGCGAGCGGCGCCGAGCCGGACAGGATCATCCGCACCGGGCCGAGCCGCTCGGCGAGCGCGTCGACGCCCCGCCACGCGGCGAAGACCGGCGGCGCCACGGGTACGACGCTGCACGCCTCGTCCTCGACCAGGTCGAGGGTGCCCTCGGGGTCGAAGCGCTCGGCGAGGACCAGCTTGGCGCGATGCCGGAGCACCCCGCCCAGCACCGCCCCCAGGCCGTAGACGTGGAACAGCGGCAGCACTCCGAGCACGACGTCGTCGGAGTGGATCATGGGCGGCTCGACCGAGGCGACCTGCTCGACGTTGGCCAGCAGCGCGCGGTGGGTGAGCATCGCGGCCCGCGGCCGGCCGGACGTGCCGCTGGTGTAGAGCAGCACGGCGAGCTTCTCGGGGTCCTGCAGCGGCGGTACCGGGACGGCGGGCTCGGCGCGCAGGTCGTCGTACGCGCTCTCGTCGGGCCGCGGCTCGCCGCCGACCAGCACGACCCGCGGCTCCGGGCGGCTCTCGTCGTGGGCGGCCGCCGCGACCTCGGGACGCGCCACCGCGTCGCGCACGGTCGCGACGGTCTGCTCGTCGGCCAGCACCAGGCGCGCCCCGCAGTCGACGAGCATCGTGGCGAGCTCGGTCGCCGTCGACCCCGGGTTGACGGGGACGGCGACCGCCTGCGCGCGCAGCACGCCGAGATAGGCGGTGACGAACTCGAGCCGGTTGCCGAGCAGGAGCAGCACCCGATGGCCCGCGAGGACGCCGGACCGGCCCAGGCCGGTCGCGACCCGGGCCACCTCGTCCTCCAGCTCGGCCCAGGTCAGCCCCCGCCCCCCGGCCTCGACGACCGCGAGCCGGTCGGGGTGCTCGGCGGCGGCGGACGCGACGAGAGCGGCCACGTCGGGCACAGCGTCCGGCAACGACATGGAGGGATCCTACGTGCCCGAAGTCTTCTAGGCTGGGCCGCATGGTGCCGCCCGCCGACCGACCCCGCCGGCTCAACCTGCAGCAGCGCTCGCGCCTGGCCGGCGAGGCCGCGGCGGCCGCCGCGGAGGTCGAGACGGCCCTCGCACACCCGGTCGACCCCAAGGCGGCCGCGTTCTTCGACGTCGACAACACGGTCATGCAGGGCGCGAGCATCTTCCACCTGGCCAAGGGCCTGTACCGCCGCAAGTTCTTCACCACCCGCGACCTGGTCGGGGCGGCGTACAAGCAGGCCTACTTCCGCATCGCGGGGGTCGAGGACCCCGAGCACGTCGCCGAGGCGCGCAACTCCGCGCTCGCGTTCATCGCCGGGCACACGGTGCAGGAGCTGGAGGAGATCGGCGAGGAGATCTTCGACGAGGCGATGGCCCACCGGATCTGGCCCGGCACCCGGGCGCTCGCCCAGATGCACCTCGACCAGGGCCAGCGGGTCTGGCTGGTCACCGCGGCGCCGATCGAGATCGCCAGCCTGATCGCCCGCCGGCTCGGCCTCACCGGTGCGCTCGGCACCGTCGCCGAGCACGTCGACGGCGTCTACACCGGCAGGCTCGTCGGCGACATGCTGCACGGACCCGCCAAGGCCGTGGCGGTCACCGCCCTCGCCGAGCGCGAGGGCCTCGACCTGGCGCTGTGCTCGGCCTACAGCGACTCCGCCAACGACCTGCCGATGCTCAGCCTGGTCGGCGACCCGTGCGCCATCAACCCCGACGCCAGGCTGCGCGCCCACGCCCGGGCGCAGGGCTGGCGGATCCGCGACTACCGCACCGGGCGCAAGGCGGCCCGGGCCGGGCTGATCGCGGGCTCGGCGGCCACCGGCGCCGCGATCGCCGGGGCGGTCGTACGACGGCAGGTGCGACGCCACGTCGGCTGAGCCCGTCCTCCCTACCGGACGGTAACCTGATCCGATCGGGTGGTCCGGGATCCGGGCGAGCGGTTGTCGCGTTCCGGTACCACTGCGCAAGGATCCGCCGTAGGATCCCCTGCGGGGGCAGTAGGGAGGGGACCCGCATGACCTGGCAGCGCACCGACCTGTCGCGAGGGCTCGATGCCCTGCGCGCGGCCGTGCTCGCTGCCCTGTCCCCTCAGCCGGCGCTGGCCGGCGGCACCCCGGCGGGCCCTGGCGGGCGTCGTACCGCTGACCACTGGCTGCTGAGCGAGGCCCGCACCGAGACCGACGGCTACGAGCGCGAGAGCACCGGCGGCTTCGGCGACGCCACCTTGGCGGCCTCCTCCGAGGAGTCGCCCGAGGCGCGCGAGCGGCTGATCGCCCTGGTCGAGCTGGCGCGCGGCGGCGACGCGGAGGCGTTCGGCCAGCTCTACGACCACTACCAGCCCTCGGTCTACCGGTTCCTCTACTACCGCACCCGCTCGGTCGTGGTCGCCGAGGACCTGTGCTCGGAGACCTTCTTCCGCGCGCTGCGCAACATGTCGTCCTTCCGCTGGCAGGGCAAGGACTTCGGCGCCTGGCTGATGACCATCGCCCGCAACCTCGCCACCGACCACTTCAAGGCCGGCCGCACCCGCCTCGAGCTGACCACCGAGGACATGGGCCAGCACGACGACGCGACCGAGGGGCCCGAGAACGCCGTGCTCGCCAGCCTCACCAACGAGATCCTGCTGGAGTCGCTCACCAAGCTCCCCAACGAGCAGCGCGACTGCCTGATCATGCGCTTCCTCCAGGGGATGAGCATCGCCGAGACCGCGGCGGCCCTCGGCCGCAGCGACGGCGCGATCAAGCAGCTCCAGCTGCGCGGTGTCCGCAATCTCGCCAAACTGATGCCGGAGGGCATCCGATGAGCGCGCCGCGGCCGATGGTCATTTCGGGCCATGCCGGTGTGACCTTCCGGACCGTAACCACCCGCCTTGCCAGGTCGTTGGCTGTTCGAGAGAACACGAGGGCGGGCTCCTCCGGGGCGCGGTCCCTCCTGACGCGAGGATGGTCGTGGTGATGCGCGGGAACGCCTGGTCGGGCGGCGCCGAGGAGTTCGACGCTCTGGTCTCCGGTGGTGCCGGGGACGCGGAGGCGCACGCCGAGCTGCTCGAGCTGGTCGCCGCGCTGCGCGCCGTCCCGCCGGTCACCGCTCGCCCCGAGTTCGTCGCCTCCCTGCGCACCCAGCTGGTCGCGGCCGCCGAGCGCGAGCCCGAGCGCGCCGAGCAGGCCCTCGCCGCCCGGCTCACCCCGCGCCAGCGCCGCGGCTCCCGCGAGCGCCGCCTCGCCGCGGTCATCGGCGGCTTCGCGGTGGTGTCGGCGACCGGGTCGATGGCGATGGCGTCCCAGGACGCGCTGCCCGGCGACGTGCTCTACCCCGTCAAGCGTGCGATCGAGAACGCCCAGACCAACCTGCAGTCCGACGGCGCGGCCAAGGCCGACGCGCTCATCTCCCACGCCGACGCCCGGCTGCGCGAGCTCGAGTCGCTGGTGTCGCGCGGTGCGAGCGCCGACGCGGTCAACGTGACCCTGCAGGACTTCACCGACCAGGCCCGCCAGGCCTCCGAGTTCGCGCTCGACGACTACGCCGCCACGGGCAAGGCCGACCGGATCGCCGACCTGCGGGCCTTCGCGGGCGACAGCATGGACGTACTCGCCGGCCTCGGCCAGGTCATCGCGACCGACAGCCGGCCGAGCCTGATCACGGCGTCCCAGACCGTCCGCCAGATCGACGCGGCCGCCTGGGAGGCGTGCCCGTCGTGCGCCGAGGGCGGGGTCGCCGAGGTGCCCGACTTCGCTGCGCTGCCGCTCAGCGCGGTGCTGACCGGCAATGTCACCGCGTCGGTGACCGACGTGGCGCCGATGGTGCCCGAGGCCACCACGCCGTCCTCTCCTCCGCCGTCGAAGGGCCCCGAGTCGAACCCGACCGGAATCCCGCCGCTGCCGCCGGTGGACCTCCCGAAGCCTCCCGACCCGACCAAGACGCCGAAGCCGTCCAACCCGATCGGCGAGACCGTCGACAACGTCACCCGCAACCTCACCGGCACCCTCGGCATCGACGGCGGCAGCCAGACCACCGACGGCACCACCACCGACCCCGGCCTGGTGCCCAACCTGGTCGACGGCGTGACCGGCATCCTCGGCGGCCTGCTCGGCAGCAAGTAGCGGTCGAGAGCGGACTCCCCGTCCGCGCTCGCTCAGCGGAAGACCGACTCCCGCTGCATGAGCAGGCTGTAGAGCGTCTGCTGGATGGTCTCGCGGACCTGGTCGGTCACGTTGAACACCAGCATCGGGTCCTCGGCCGCGCCGTCGTCGTACTCGTCGGTGCGGATCGGCTCGCCGAACTCCAGCAGCCACTTCGACGGGAGCGGCACCAGCCCGAGCGGGCCGAGCAGCGGGAAGAACGGTGTGATCGGGATGTAGGGCACCCCGAGCAGCCTCGCCAGCGACGGGATGTTGCCGACCAGCGGGTAGATCTCCTCGGCGCCGACCACCGACAGCGGCACGATGGGGACGCCGGTGCGCAGCGCCGCCGAGACGAAGCCGCCCCGCCCGAAGCGCTGCAGCTTGTAGCGGTCGGAGAACGGCTTGCCGATCCCCTTGAAGCCCTCGGGCCACACGCCGACCAGCTCGCCGCCACGCAGCATCCGCTCGGCGTCCTCGCTGCAGGCCAGGGTGGCGCCGCCCTTGCGGGCCACCGAGCCCACCACGGGCAGCCGGAACACCAGGTCGGCGCCGAGCGGGCGCAGGAACCGGCCGGTGTGGTCGTGGATCGACACCATCGTCATCAGGCCGTCGACCGGGATGGTGCCGGAGTGGTTGGAGACGACCAGGGCGCCGCCCTCGGTCGGGATGTTCTCGATGCCGCGGACCTCGATCCGGAACCACTTCTGCGCCACCGGCCGCAGCGCGGCCATGAAGAAGCGCTCGGTCACCTCGGCGTCGAAGCCGTACTCGTCGACGGTGTAGTCGCCGGTCACCCGGCGCCGCAGGAACGCGAGGAAGCGGGCCAGCTGGGGCTCCCACTGCTCGCCGAACAGCTCCTTGCTGGCGTGCTGGAAGCCGGCCAGCCAGTCACCCACCGGGATCCCGGTGAGCGGGCTCGCGCCACGCTCCTGGGTGCGGGCCGCCGCCACCAGCGGCGCCTCGGGTACGTCGGCGGGCGGGTCGAGCAGGGACGGCGTCTCGACCACGGGGGTCTCGTCGACCGGCGGCTCCGCCGCGGGAGTGGGCTCGGCCTTCGGAGCCGGCTTCTTGGCCGGAGTCTTGCGCGGCGTACTGGCCTTGGGCGCGAGCCCGCGGGCCGCGGCCGAGGGCCGCTTGCCGGTGCCGCGGCCGGGCTGGCCGCGGGTGCCGATCGGGATGATCTCGGCGTCAGCCATCCGTGCCTCCAGCGAGGGTGAGCTGGGCGGGACGGTCGTCGTCGACCGCGGGGAGACGCTCGGCGAGCGCGCCGAGCACCCGGTCGGTGCGACGCGAGCCGGGCGGGAGGGAGGCGGCGAACTCGGCGAACGCCGAGGCCGTGGAGTAATGGGGCTCGAAGCCGAGCTCGCTGCGCATCCGGGTCGTGTCGACCCCGCGGCCGTAGGTCAAGAAGGCGACCAGCTCGGGCGATAGGTCGGCTCGGCGTACGGACTTGAGGACCGAGCCGAGGCCGCCGAAGGCGACGCCCGGGACGGCGACATTGGGTCGCCCGGAGCGACGCAGCGCCTGGGAGAGCATCAGCAGGCCGTCGCCGGCGACGTTGAAAGTGCCGGCGACGTCGGCCTGGACGGCATGGCGCAGCACCCGGCTCAGGTCGCTCTCGTGCAGGAACTGCAGGCGCGGGTCGAAGCCCAGCACGGTGGGGATGACCGGCAGCCGGAAGTACGACGCCAGCGGGCTCACCACGCGCGGCCCGATGACATTGGCGCAGCGCAGCAGCGTGGTCGTCACGTCCGGCCGCCGGCGGGCGAAGCCACGGACGTACTGCTCGACCTCCGCGACGTCCTTGGCGTAGCCCGTGCGGGCCGGACGGCGCGGCTCCATGTCCTCGGTGAACATGGCGGGGTCGCGGCTGCTGGCGCCGTACGCCGTCGTCGAGGACTTCACGACCAGGGTGCGCAGCCCCTCGGCCTTCTGGCAGGCGGCGAGGAGCTGCATCGTCCCGATGACGTTGAGCTCCTTCATGGTGCCTCGGGCACCGGCGGAGCCGGGGGTCGCGATCACGCTCATGTGGACGACGGTGTCGACGTCCTCCTTCGCGATGACCTTCGCGATGACCGGGTTGCGAATGTCGGCGCGCACGAACATGACGTCGCCGAGATCGCCCCGCGGGGGGACGACGTCGACACCGACGACCCGGTCGATCCCGGGGTCGGTGGCCAGGGTGCGCGCAAGGGTGCGGCCGAGGTCTCGCGAGACCCCCGTGACCAGGACCGTGCGTCCGGCACCCATCTCCACCGACTCCTCGGAATCAGGAAGCTACTGGTCGGCTCGGGTCACTTACCGAGCTTGCGACGCTGGACGCGCGTCTTCTTGAGCAGCTTGCGGTGCTTCTTCTTCGCCATGCGCTTGCGGCGCTTCTTGATGACTGAACCCACGTGGAACCTCTCCAGAGCGCCGGGCGCGGTGGCGCTCGGCGTGACGTACGACGCCCCGGGGACCCCGGAGCACCGGGTCAGCCTATCCGCAGGCTCGTGAGCGCGGTGAATCAGCGCGGGAGATGGGATGAAGATCGCACCGCGGGACTCGGGGGCTCAGCCGGGTGACGGAATCGCCGGTCGACCGGCGAAACCGTCACTTGTCGGCCGTTGCAACGCCCGTCAAGTGCAAGAAGAGCCCGTCAAGTGCAGGAACAATCGGTCAACCGGCGATTCCTGCACCCGGCGAAACCACCCCGCCGACTCAGCCTGCGGAGTAGAACGACTTGCGCAGGTACTCGTTGACGTCTTCCTCGGTGACCCGGAACGAGCGACCCACCCGCACGGCCGGAAGCTCGCCGCCGTGGACGAGCCGGTAGACGGTCATCTTGGAGACCCGCATGACCGAGGCGACCTCGGCGATGGTGAGGAACTTCGGGTCCGGAAGGGACTCGGCGCGCTCGCGCGACGAAGGAGCCATGACACACCAACTTTCCGCGCCCGGGGTCACCGCCTTCCCCAGCTGTGATCCGCCGGACGCCACTTGCGTGAGAATAGGGCCAGATGTGACTCGTGGGGAAGAGATTGATCAGTGAAACTTTCCCGCTCCGGCGTGTCGGCTTGACCGCCAGAACTCCCGGGACGATCGACCCGACTCCTTGTCGAACATTACTGTTCAACTTATGATCTTGAACATCCATGTTCGAGATGATTCCGGGAGGTGTCCGATGACCAGCCGACGGATCCGCAGGTTCGCCCTGCACTACGGCGAGATGGTGGCCGCCATGCTGATCGGCATGGCCGTGCTCTGGCCGGTGTGGCTGCTCGCGACCGGCGCCGCCGGCGACGGCTCGTGGCTGCGCTCGGTGAGCGTCGAGACGCTGGTCATGGCGACCACGATGGCGCTCCCGATGGCCGGCTGGATGCGCGTGCGCGGCCACCGCTGGGCGCCGATCGCCGAGATGTGCGCGGTGATGTACGCCGGCTTCGCGGTCGCGCTCCCCCTCTACTGGACCGGCGTACTGGACGCCGGTGGACTGATGGTGGTCGGCCACGTGGCGATGTTCGTGCTGATGCTGGCCGCGATGGCCTGGCGCTGGGAGGAGTACGCCGGGTGCCACGCCCCGCGCCGCCGCGACCGGAGCGCGACCATGATGGCCTCGTGACGACCCGTACCGACCGTCCCCAGCGCGCCGACGCGCGCCGCAACGTGGAGGCGATCCTCGACGCCGCCACGGCGACCCTGGCCCGGGATCCCGACGCCAGCGTCAACGACATCGCCAAGGCCGCCGGCGTCGGACGGGTGACTCTCTACGGCCACTTCGAGAGCCGCGGGGTGCTGGTGGCGGCCGTCGTCGCCCGGGCGATGCGGGACTCGGAGGCGTCGGTGCGCGATGTCGACCTCTCCGGTGACCCGGCGGCCGCGCTGGTCCGGCTGATCGAGGCGACCTGGCAGGTCACGCTGCGCTACGGCGCGCTCGTCGTCGCCGCCGACCAGAGCCTGCCGGCCGCCGAGATGGACGCCGCCCACCACGAGCCGCGCGAGCGGGTACGCCGACTGCTCGAGGCCGGGCGCGACCAGGGCCGGTTCCGCACCGATCTCCCGGTGTCGTGGCTGCTGACGACCATGCACACGGTGACCCACGCCGCGGCGGCCTCGGTGTACGCCGGCGACCTGGCCCCCGACCAGGGCGCCACCGCCATCGCGGCGACCATGCTCGGCCTGCTCACCCCGCCGGGCCAGGTAGTGCCGGAGCTCGCCGCGCTGTAACACGCAGTCTGCTGGTGTCCCGGACCCGCGTCGGCTGTAACACGTCGTTCGCGGCCCTTCCCTCCCCGTGCCGGCTGTATCCGACCCGTACGGGCGCGGTTTCGCGACGTCTCGGGCCCGGTAGAGCGGCGAACTGCGTGTTACAAGCCCGCCCCGACCCCGACTCCGACCCCGACCCGCCCCCGCCCCACCGTGCGATGATCGTGACGTGTCGAACCCGATGAACCGCTGCTGGTGGCCCGCCTGACGGCGGCCGCCCCTCGACACCTCCCCTCACCGGCCGCCCACGGGCGGCCGTCGTGCCTCTCCGGACCTGCTCCGGCGCCCGTGGGCCCTCACCCAGGAGCTCCACCATGTCCCGACGCCTCTCCCTGCTGACGCCCAGCGGGCGGCTCACCCTCGGCAACCTGCTCGGCGCGCTGCGCCCGATGCGGGCCGCCCAGGCCGACGCCGACTGCTTCTACGGCATCTCCGACCTGCACGCCCTCACCACGCCCCGCTCCCCGGAGGACCTGCGTGCGGCGATCGCCGAGCAGTCCACGCTGCTGCTCGCCGCGGGGCTCGACGCCAGCACCCTGTTCCGGCAGAGCCAGGTGCCGGCGCACGCGGAGCTGTCGTACCTGCTGGAGTGCGTCGCCACCACCGGCGAGCTCGGCCGGATGATCCAGTTCAAGGAGAAGTCGCGCCGCCAGGAGTCGGTGCGCACCTCGCTGTTCACCTACCCGGTGCTGATGGCCGCCGACATCCTGCTCTACCGGCCCACCCAGGTGCCGGTCGGCGACGACCAGCGCCAGCACATCGAGCTCACCCGCGACCTAGCCCTGCGCTTCAACACGACCTACGGCGAGGTGTTCACGCTCCCCGAGATCACCGTGCCTGCGGCCGGCGCCCGGGTGATGGACCTGGCCGACCCGACCCGCAAGATGAGCAAGTCCGGGCCCGACGCGGGCTCGATCGCGCTGCTCGACCCGCCCGACGTCGTACGCCGGAAGGTCGCGCGGGCGGTGACCGACTCCGACACCGGCCCGGGCGCCGTGCGTCCCGACCGGGCCGCGAAGCCCGGCGTCACGAACCTCCTCGAGATCCTCACCGCCTGCGGCGGCTCCCCCGACGGGATCACCACCTACGGTGCGCTGAAGGCGGCCGTCACCGACGCCGTTGTGGCTGAGCTCGAGCCGCTCCAGGATCGGTATCGGGCCCTCGCCGCGGACCCGGTCCACGTGACCGAGGTGTACGCCCGTGGGGCGGAGCGCTGCCGGGCGGTGACCGCGCCCGTGCTCGCCGCGGCGAGGAGCGCGATGGGGTTGTAGCCCTGTCGGCGGCCGCTGGCAGACTGCACCGCATGACGCTCCAGGCCCTGCTCCTCGACCTGGACGACACCCTCGTCGACCACCGCGGCGCCTCCGAGCGCGGCCTGCGGGCGTGGCTCGCCGGCCTCGGCCTGGCCCAGACGCCGGCCGAGCTGGAGGCCCATGTCGAGCGCTGGTTCGTGCTCGAGGCCCGCCACTACGAGCGCGCCCAGCGCGGCGAGGTCAGCTACGTCGAGCACCGCCGGGCCCGGATCCGCGACTTCCTGCCGGGCTGGGACCTCGCCGACGACGCGCTCGCCGACGACGTCTACGCCGGCTTCCTCGGCTGCTACCGCGCCGCCTGGCGGGCCTTCGACGACGCCGCGGCGGCCATCGCCCGGGCCCGCGCGGCTGGGCTGGCGGTCGGCGTCCTCACCAACGGCCAGCTTCCCGTCCAGACCGAGAAGCTGCGCCGCACCGGCCTGCTCCGCCCCGACGTGCCCGTCTTCGCCTCGTCCGCGCTGCCCGCCGCCAAGCCCGACCCGCGCTCCTATCTCACCGCCTGCGCCGCCCTCGGCGCCGACCCCGGGGCGACGCTGATGGTCGGTGACTCGCTGCGTCATGACGTGGTCGGCGCGCAGCGGGCGGGCCTGCAGGCGCGGCTGCTCGACCGCCACGGACGCTACGACGCGCGCCGGGCCGGCGTCCGCGTGACGGCCGTTCGCGGCCTCGCCGAGGTGGCCTAAGACCTGTCCGGGACCTGTCGGTCGAGCGCGGCGATCCAGTCCGACGCGAGCCGGTTGAAGCGGTCGGCCTCCTCCCACATCGGCATGTGCCCGCTGTCCTCGAAGACGACCAGCTCGGCGTTCTTCGCGGTCTCGGCCAGCCAGACGCCGGCCGCGACCGGGAGGCATTTCTCGTCGCTCCCCCACACCGCCAGGATCGGCAGCGTGAGGTCGGCGAGGACCGCTCGGTAGTCCCGCTGCGTCTGGTCCGCCAGGATGCAGGCCGCGGTGTTCGGGAGCAGCTTGAGCTCCTCCTCGACCATCCACGCCTGGTCCGCCTCCGACGGCAGCTCCTTGGTGAAGATCGTCGCCACCTCGGCACACACCGCGCGGTAGTCGTCCTGTGCCGACCTGATCATGTCGCGCAGGCCGTGGCGGTCGGTGAAGCCGTGCTCCCAGCCGTCGGCCTTCAGGTCCATCGGCCCCTGGGACACACAGATCTGGGCGGCGATGCGGCTCGAGCCCGCGGCCTGGGTCAGGTACTCCCAGATCACGAAGTTGCCCATCGACCAGCCGACGGCCACGGCGTCCTCCAGGCCGTGGCTGCTCAGGAAGTGCTCGAGATCGCGCGCGTACTGCGCGACCGTGTTGCCGCCCTGGCTGTCGCTGGAGTCGCCGTGGCCGCGGAAGTCGAGGGCGAACACGTGGAACCGCTGCGCGAGCGCGTCGATGTTCCGCTCGTAGAAGCGTCGCGAGCCGAGCACGCCGTGGAGCAGGACGACCGCGCGGCCCGCGCCGGCCTCGGTGTAGGCGAGGCGCGTCCCGTCCGGCAGCCGGTGGTGCTTCGTGGTCATCGGGTTGCCTCCTCAGGCTCCTCGTCCGCGCCGAACGGGGCGTCGAGCGCGCCGATGCGACGACGGTTGACGAGCAGGACGACGACGCCGATGGCGATCCACGCAGCAGCGTAGAGCGGCAGCTGGTTCAGCGGCGCCGGCGGCGCGGGATAGAACTGCGCTGCCAACGGGATCACCAGCACCAGGGAGCCGGCGACCGGCACGACGACGTGCTTCAGCACGCGGAACTCGTCGTGGTGCTGCCGTCGGTAGAAGCGCGCGAGACAGAGGTTCGACGCGATGAAGACCAGGATCAGCAGCAGGCTGGCGGGCGTCGACACGTAGGTGTAGGCGGTGAGCCCGTCGACGTGGCCCAGCGACAGCAGCAGGGCCGAGATCACGCCGGCCGCGCCGCCGGTGACGAGGGCGACCTGCGGCGTCCGGTGGCGCCGGCTCATCCGACCGAACACCGCGGGGATCACGCCCTCGCGGCCGAGCGCGAAGGCCACCCGGGCGAAGCTGTTGACCACCGCGATCTCCGCGCCGATGAGCGAGTTGATGAGAATCAGGTCGACCAGTGGGCGGATCGGACCGGCGTACTGACGAGCGAGCGTGTCGAACGACGATGCGTCCGTGGCCAGCTGGTCGATGTTCGACGGGCCGTAGCCGATGACCACGGCATAGCTGCCGACGATGTAGATCACGCCGACGACGACGGTGCAGCCCAGGACGGCGATGGGCACGCTGCGCAGCGGGTTGCGGGTCTCCTCAGCCAGGGTCGCCGAGATCTCGAACCCGACGAAGGACAGCACGCCGAACACCATCGCGAGCCGGATGCCCGAGAGACTGCTGTCGCCGAGGTCCAACGGAGCGGCGCTGAAGCCCTCCGCCCCGCCCTGGAGGAAGATCGCGCCGATGACGACCGCGATCGCGACGAGCTCGACGGCCAGCATCACGATGCTGAAGCGCTCGGAGAGCTTGATCCCGCGGATCGAGAGCGCGACCGTCAGCACGAAGACGACCGACGCGCACCAGAAGTAGGAGACGCTCACGCCGAAGTCGGCCTCGATGATCGAGGACAGGAAGGCGCCGGTGATCAGGCCGCCACCGATGGTCGCGCCGAAGTAGGCGCCGAAGGTGGACCAGCCGACCAGGAAGCCGACGCGTGAGCCGGCCGCGCGCTGCACGAAGCCGTAGAAGGAGCCGGCCGAGGCGACCTTGGCGGCGTACTGGGCCACGGCGTATGCCGTGAACAGGATCCCGACCATCGACGCCAGGAACGCGAGCGGCAGTGCCGCGCCGGCGGAGGCGGCCATGACCGGACTGTTGAAGAACAAGGAGATGGCCGGTCCCATGAGGACCGCTGACATGACGACGATGCCGACGACGCCGAGCGCGCCGCTGGGCAAGCCGTGGGTGGACTCATCCTTGGCAGACATGCGGATTGCCTTTCGTGGAGGCTGCTGGAGATCTAGGCAGCGGTGAATCCGCCGTCGACCGGCAACGCGACACCGGTGACGAAGGAGGCGTCGTCCGACGCGAGGAAGAGGACCGCCTGAGCGATCTCGATCGGCTCGGCGAGCCGACCCGTGAGCGGGTGGATGGAGCCGTACTCGGCGAGCGCCCGCTCGCGATCGGGATGACCTTCGAGCACCTCGGTGATCATCGGCGTGCGCACGGCGCCGGGACAGACGCAGTTGGAGCGCACGTACGGCGCGTAGTCGAGCGCGACGCCACGGGTGAACTGGACGACCCCCGCCTTCGAGGGGCCGTAGGCCGTCTCCTGCGGCCAGCCGACCAGCGCCAGCGCCGAGGCGATGTTGACGATGGAGCCGCGTCGCTCGACCAGGTGGGGAAGACAGTGCTTGACCGTGAGGAAGGTTCCGCGCAGGTTGACCGCCTGGGTCTGGTCCCAGTCCTCGACCAGCGTCTCGCCCGCGGCCGACTGAGGACCGGCGACACCCGCGACGTTGACCAGGATGTCGACCGTGCCGAAGGCGTCGGCGGTCGCCGTCACCGCGCGCACGACGTCCCGCTCGACGGAGACGTCGGCCGCGATGGTGATCATCCGGTCGTCGTGCGGTTCCCGCCAGGTCTCCCGAAGCCGGTCGGCGTTGAGATCGACGCAGGCGACCCTGGCGCCCTCGGCCAGGAAGAGGCCGGCGACCGCCGCCCCGATGCCCTGCGCCGCTCCCGTGACGAGAGCGACCTTGTCGCCGAGGCGTGCCGTCCGCCGGGGGCGGTCGTCGGTCGTCATCGCGCCGTCACCCCACCGTCGACCGGGAAGGCGACACCGGTGATGAATCCCGCCTCGTCGGAGGCGAGGAAGGCGATGGCGGCCGCGATCTCCGAGGGGTCGGCCACCCGGCCCAGCGGCTGCTCGGCCGCGATCTCCCGCAACGCCTCGGCGGGGTCCGGGCACTCGGCGATCCATCGTTCGACCAAGGGAGTGCGGGTGAACCCGGGGCAGACGGCGTTGACCCGCACACCGTGCGCGGCGGCGTCCATGGCCGAGGCCCGAGTCAGCCCGAGCACGCCGCTCTTGCTCGCGCAGTAGGCCGCCTGGCCGGGCCAGCCGACGAGTCCGGCGTCCGACGACGTGCTGACGATCGCGCCTCGGCCGGACTCGATCATCGCCGGGATGACCGTCCTGATCCCGTTGAAGACCCCGGTGAGGTTGACGCCGATCACCTGGGCCCAGTCCGTGGAGGTCGTCTCCCAGACCGCTCCGGCCAGCGTCACGCCCGCGTTGTTCACCAGGACGTCGATGCGCCCCTCGCGGCCGAGGATCTCGCGGACGAGTCCGTCGAAGGCATCGGCA
Source organism: Nocardioides nitrophenolicus (assembly GCF_016907515.1). Taxonomy (NCBI): domain Bacteria; kingdom Bacillati; phylum Actinomycetota; class Actinomycetes; order Propionibacteriales; family Nocardioidaceae; genus Nocardioides; species Nocardioides nitrophenolicus. The sequence goes on along the minus strand of NZ_JAFBBY010000001.1, from coordinate 3,244,278 downwards.
TCGGTGACGTCGAGCTCGGCGGCCTCGGCCGATCCTCCGGCCGCGTGGATCTCGTCGGCGGCGGCGCGCGCCTGCTGGCCGTCGCGGTCGAGCACCCAGACCCGTGCGCCCTCGTCGGCGAGCCGGTCGCCGGTCGCCCGACCGATGCCGGACGCCCCTCCCGTGACTAGGGCGACCTGGCCCTCGAATCGATTCATGTTGCATATGGTGCAAGTAACTTGCATAGAGGTCAAGACTCTCCATGCAAGCTGTTTGCACCTTGCTCAAGTAGGCGATACTGGGACGGTGACCGGCCATGACGACGAGGACGCCATCGAGCTCGGACGACGCATCCGCGGACTGCGTCAGTCGCACGGGCAGTCCCTCGCGGAGCTCGCGCGGGGCGTGGGCCTCACCGAGTCCTTCCTCAGCCGCCTCGAACGCGGCCAGACGGGCGTGACGGTCGACAACCTGCGCAAGATCGCCAGCTTCTGGAACATCGAGATCGTCGACCTCCTCCAGCGCGAGACCGGCCCCAAGCCCCTCGTGATGCGCAGCGGCGAGGGCCCGGCGCTGGAGGCCGAGGCCAACGGCGGGCTCCAGGCGCGCGCCGAGACCCTCATCCCCCGCGCCGGCGCCGCGCTCCAGGCGACGCTGTACCGGACCGAGGCAGGCAGCGGCCGGTTCGAGGCCTTCGGCCACGCGGGCGAGGAGATCGTCTTCGTGGTCGCCGGCAGGGTGCGCTACTTCGTCTCCGGCGAGGTGCACGAGCTCGCCGAGGGCGACAGCATCTGGCACAGCAGCGAGAGCCCTCACCGCTGGGAGGCCCTAGCCGGAGACTCGGTCACCCTTCACGTCAACACGCCCCCGGCGTGGTGACCGGCACCGTGCCGAGGCTCAGCTGCCCAGCTCGCGCGAGCGGTCCCGCGCGGCCTCCAGGGCCGCGAGGAAGGCCGCGCGCACCCGGTGCACCTCGAGCTCGCGCAGCGCCGCGGCCGTCGTACCGGCGGGCGAGGTGACCTGCTCGCGCAGCACCGCGGGGTGCTCGCCGGTCTCGCGGAGCATGGTCGCCGAGCCCACCAGGGTCTGCACGACCAGCTCCTGGGCGATGGTGCGGGGGAGCCCGAGGTGGACGCCGGCCTCGATCATCGACTCGACCACGAAGAAGACGTACGCCGGCCCGGAGCCGCTGATCGCCGTGACCGCGTCCTGCTGCTTCTCCGGGACCTGGACCACCCGGCCGACCGAGGCCATCAGCTCCTCGGCCTCGGCGAGGTGGCTGTCGTCGCAGTGGGTGCCGGGCGAGATGGCGGCCATGCCCTGGTCGACGAGGGCGGGGGTGTTGGGCATCACCCGGACCACGGCGACGCCGTCGGGCACCCGGGCCTCGACGAAGCCGGTGGTGATGCCGGCGGCGAGGGAGACCAGGAGCTGGCCCGGACGCAGCGCCGGAGCCAGCTCGGCGAGCACGTCGGCCATGTCCTGCGGCTTGACGACCAGCAGCACGGTGTCGGCGGCGCCGGCGGCGGTGACGTCGTCGACGACCCGGACGCCGTACTTCTCGGCGAGCTCGGCGGCCCGCTCGGCCCGCTTCTCGACGACCACGAGCGCGTCGGCGCTCCGGCCGGCCCGGATCAGGCCCGACAGCAGGGTCTCCCCCATCACTCCCGCGCCGATGACGGCGGTCCGCTTCTCGCCCACGCCCTGCTCACTCACCTTCCGGAGACCAACGACGTGACGAAGAGTCTCAGGTCGGCGGGACGCTCCGCCACCCGCCCCATCAGGTACCGGTGCCACTCGGGGCCGTAGGCCAGCCGGACCCGGACCTGCTCCCCGCTCGCCGCCAGCCGGCGCTGCTCGGTGCGGCGGACGCCGTACGGCAGCTGGATCTCGTACGTCGACGGCGCCCGGCCGTACCTGCTCGCCAGGGCGATCGCGATCTCGATCAGCCGCGGGTCGTGGGTCGCGACGACCGGATGCCCGGCACCGCCGAGCAGCACCTTGAGACAGCGCACATAGGCCTTGTCGGTCTCCGCCGCGTCCTTGCCCGCGCCGCGTACGAGACGAACCCGCATGCCCGGTCCGGCCAGCGCGCGGCAGTCGGCCTCGGTGCGCGGGAGGGCCGCGTTCAGCTCCACTCCCATTCCGGGGAGCTCCGCGCGCACGGCCGCGACCAGGGCCAGCCGCACGTCGACGTCGGCGATGTCCGCCCCTGTCGTCACGGTCGCGCCCGCGCCGAGGGCGGCCCGGCAGATCCTGCGGGCCTCGTCGAGGGAGCACGCGCCGATCGTGATGTCGGTGCCCGCCGCGAGGCCGGCGTCGGAGAGCCGGTCGATCAACGTGAGGTGCTCCGCGACCACGGAGCCGGTCGGCTCGCCGAGTCGCTCGACACCGGCAACGAAGCCCGCGGCCCGGAGCTCACCGACGACCCGCACCACGTCCTCGACCCGCTCGCCGGCCACCACCTGACGCAGCAGGCGACGTCCGGGGCTGGTGCGCGACAGCAGCGTCAGGGTGTCCCGGAGCGGTCGCATGCCCCAAAAGTACGGGCCTTCCGGTGACCTCGATCAGTCGGTACGCCGCCGGAGGGTCACCGCGCCGAGCGCCAGGGCGGCGAGCGCGAACGCCACCACGACGCCGACGTCGCGCCACACCGCACCGGTGCGGGTGGTGGTGGCGAGATGCTCCATCGCGTCCACCGCCCAGGTAAGCGGCAGCACGTCGGCGACCACCTCGAGCACCCGCGGCAGCCGGTCTCGCGGCACCAGCAGTCCGCAGAGCAGGATCTGCGGCACCACCACCGCGGGCAGGAACTGCACGGCCTGGAACTCGGTGCGGGCGAAGGCGGAGACGAACAGGCCGAGCGCGGTGCCGAGCACGGCGTCGGCGACGCCCACCAGGACGAGCAGCACGTCGGGTCCGCGCAGGTCGAGGTCGAGCAGCCCGATCGCCACGGCGGCGGCCAGCGCGGCCTGCACGGCGGCGATCGCACCGAAGGCCAGGGCGTAGCCGACCAGGAAGTCGAGGCGACCCATCGGCATCGTGAACAGCCGCTCCAGGGTGCCGCCCGAGCGCTCCCGGAGGGTGGTGATGCTGGTGACCAGGAACATCACGAAGAACGGGAAGATCGCCAGCAGCGCCGGGCCGATCCGGTCGAAGACGAGCGGCTGGTCCTGGAAGATCCACCACAGCAGCGCCTGCAGCAGGCACGGCAGCACGAGCAGCATCGCGAGCGTGCGGTGGTCGCGGCGCAGCTGGGTCAGCACCCGGACGGCGATCGCCAGCGTGACCCGGGGCGTCATGCCGCGCCGTCCTCGACCAGCGCCAGGAAGGCGCTCTCGATGTCGGGTACGCCGAGCCGCGCCTCGAGCGCGGCGGGCGCGCCCTGCGCGATGATCCGGCCCTCCCGCATGAGGAGCAGCTCGTCGCACCGCTCGGCCTCGTCCATCACGTGGCTGGAGACCAGGACGGCGGTCCCGGAGGCCGCGATGCGGTGGAAGAGCGCCCACAGGTCGCGGCGCAGCACCGGGTCCAGGCCCACGGTGGGCTCGTCGAGCACGAGCAGCGCGGGGCTGCCCAGCAGCGCCACGGCGAGGCCGACCCGCGAGCGCTGGCCGCCGCTGAGCCGGCCGACCACGGCGTCACGGTGCCCGGTCAGGTCCACCGCCGCCAGCGCCTCCTCGACCGCGCCGGGAGGCAGGCCGAGCACCCGGGCGAAGAAGCGGAGGTTCTCCCGGACCGTGAGGTCGTCGTACACGCTCGAGGACTGCGTCTGGTAGCCGACCCGGTCGCGCAGCGGCGCGCTCCCCGCGGGCTCGCCGAGGACCGTCACCCGGCCGGCGGCGACCCGCTGCACCCCCACGACCGAGCGCAGCAGCGTGGACTTCCCGCAACCCGACGGGCCGAGCAGCCCCGTCACGCCCGGGCCGATCTCGAGGTCGAGGCCGTCGAGCACCGTCGTGCGGCCGCGGACGACGCGGAGCCCGGCGATCCCGACGACAGAATTCATCATGTGTTGAATAATGCGCCTCCCCCGGTGGGAGCGCAAGGGTCAGGGCAGCGGCGCGGTGAGGAAGCCGTCCAGCACCGGGGCGTACGTCGCCACCAGGCTGTCGACGTCCATCGCGACGATCGCGTCGGCCCGCACGACATAGCGCAGCACGATCACCCCGATCACCTGGCTCGCGACCAGCTGCATCCGCCGCTCGGCCGCATCGATCCCCAGCGCCTCCCCCAGCGGCACCAGCACGACAGGGAGGAAGCCGCCCCGGAACAGCGCGTCGCCACCGGGCTCGATCAGCCGGCGCACCATCGCCAGCAGCGCCGGCCGGACCGCGGGGTCGTCCCAGACGCCGATCAGCGCCCGCAGCAGCCGCTCACCGGCTCCGGCGACCGGCCCGACGACCTGCTCGGCGAGCACCGCTCTCGGATCGACCGGCAGCTCGAGCGCGGCCACGAACAGGTCGTCCTTCGAGCCGAAGTAGTGGTGCACCAGCGCCGGATCCACGCCCGCGTCCCCCGCGACCCGGCGGATCGACGTACCGGCGAAGCCGGACTCCGCGAACCTGGCCCGGGCCGCGGCGAGGATCGCCGCGCGGGTGTCGGGGCTGCCCCGGCGCCGGCCGCGCGCGGCGGCGGTCACGAGCCCTCGTCGGCGTCGACGGCCACGGCGGCGAGGTGCTCGATCGCGAACTCCAGCGACTCGCGCAGATCGGCCTCCCGCTCCTCGCGCGTCGTACAGCGCCGGGTGTTGATCTCGAGCACGACCTCGCCCGTGAAGCCCGTCGCCGCCAGATGGCGCAGGAACGCCGCCGCGCCGATGTCGCCGCGGCCCGGGACGAGATGCTCGTCCTTGGCGGAGTCGGTGCCGTCGGTGAGGTGGATGTGGCGCAGTCGCGGGCCGAGCCGCTCGGCCATCGCGACCGGGTCGGACCGCGCGATCGCCGCATGGGAGAGATCGATCGTGGTGTTGGCATAGGGCTCCGCGGAGGGATCCCAGCCGGGGAGGTACATCTCGAGACTGCGCCGCGAGGCCCGCCACGGGTACATGTTCTCCACCGCGAACGCGATCCCCGACGACTCCTCGAGCGCCGCGATGCCGTTGACGAAGTCGCGGGCGTACTCCCGCTGCCAGCGGAACGGCGGGTGCACGACGACCACCTCCGCGCCCACTGCTCGCGCCATCGCGGCCGAGCGCTCCAGCTTCCCCCACGGCTCGACGCCCCAGACCCGCTGCGTGAACAGCAGACAGGGGGCGTGGATCGCACTGATCGGCAGCTGGTGGTGCTCCGAGAGCTGGCGCACGGCGTCGACCTGCTGCGACAGCGCGTCGATGCCGACCATCACCTCGACCGCCTCGTAGCCGACCGAGGCGGCATACGCGAACGCGTGGGCCGTCGACTCCGGGTAGACCGAGCTCGTGGAGAGCCCGATCCGGGGACGGCCCCGCTCGCTCATGACGGGTCGTTGACGCTGAGCTTGTCGATCCGCTCGAGGATCACGCCCTCCCGCAGGGCCCACGGGCAGATCTCCAGCTCGGACAGGTCGAAGATGTCCATGCAGGCCTCGGCGACCAGCGCCCCCGGCACGATCTGGTGGGTGCGACTCGGGGAGACCCCGGGCAGCGCGGCCAGCTCCTCGGGCGTCATCGCCACCAGCTTGGGGATCCATTGGCGCAGCTCGCCCAGCGGCAGGGTCCGCGGCACCAGCGGGCCGTCGGCGGACGGCGCGGCGCCGCAGATCCGCGCCAGGGAGCGGAAGGTCTTCGACGTCGCCGACGCGCGGTGCGTCGTGCCGGCGCGCAGCAGGTGGCCCGCGTCGCGGGCGATGTCGGCGCGGATCCGGCGCCGGATCTGGCGCAGCTGCTCCTCGTCGGGCTGCGCCGCGAACTCCGCCCGCGCCAGCCGGGCCGCGCCCAGCGGCAGCGACCACGCCACGTCGGGGCGCTCGTCGGAGCCGGCCGCGATCTCCAGCGAGCCGCCGCCGATATCGAACACCGCGAGCCGGCCGGCCGACCAGCCGAACCACCGGCGTACGGCCAGGAAGGTCAGCCGGGCCTCGTCCTCGCCCGGCAGCACGGCGATCCGTACGCCGGTCTCGTTCTCGACATGGGACAGCACCTGCTCGGAGTTGCCGGCGTCGCGGACCGCGGAGGTGGCGAACGAGAGCATCTCCTCGCAGCCCTTCTCCTCCGCCACGACCAGCGCCTGCGCGGTGAACGCCGTCAGCGCGGCGATGCCCGTCGGCGACACGTCGCCCTTGTCGTCGAGGTGCTCGGCCAGCCGCAGCGGCTCCTTGTAGGAGTACGCCGGCAGCGGCGCCGCACCGCCATGGGCGTCGACCACCAGGAGGTGGCCGGTGTTCGAGCCGATGTCGAGCACGCCCAGACGCATGTGTCCACGGTACTAGCCACGAATGCGGCCGCGCCCACACGACCACTACTGTGGGGTGAGTGCCCGAGGTCCCGCTCGACTTCCCCCGTGCGTGGGTGGAGTTCACCAACCCGGCCGACGAGTCCGAGGTCCTCAAGTGCGACCTCACCTGGCTCACGTCGTCCTTCACCTGCATCTTCGGCAGCGGCTGCGCCGGCATCTACGCCGACTCGCCCGACGTCGGCTGCTGCACCCTCGGCGCGCACTTCGCCGACAAGGCCGACGAGAAGCGGGTCGCGGTCTTCGTCGAACAGCTGACCCCGGCGCACTGGCAGTCCCACCCCGGCCGCCCCGTCAAGCGCAAGGACTGGGTCGAGAAGGACGAGGACGGCGAGCGGAAGACCCGCATGCACGAGGTCGACGGCCAGCGCTCGTGCGTCTTCTCCAACCGGCCCGGCTTCGCCGGCGGCGCCGGCTGCGCGCTCCACGGCCTCGCGCTCGAGCTCGGCCGCAACCCGCTCGAGACCAAGCCCGATGTGTGCTGGCAGCTGCCCATCCGGCGTACCTTCCGCGAGATCGAGCGGATGGACGGCACGTCGTACGTCGAGGTCACCATCACCGAGTACGACCGCCGCGGCTGGGGCCCCGGCGGCCACGACCTCGACTGGTACTGCTCCGGCAACACCGAGGCCCACGTCGGCGTCGAGCCGGTCTACGTCACCAACGAGCCCGAGCTGGTGGCGCTGATGGGCCAGGAGGCGTACGACGAGCTGGTGCGCCACTGCGAGGCCCACCTGCGCTCCCGATCGGCGCTCGCGCTGCACCCGGCCGACCCGCGCTGAGCGTCTCGACGTCAAGAGACAACGACCCCGATTCGTCGGACCTCTCGCGGCATGCTCAGAATGTCTGGCATGCGCCTGGACCATCTCTCCTACGCGGCCGGCCCCGACGGACTCGCGAGCACGGCAGCCCGCCTGGGTACGGCGATCGGGCGTGAGTTCGTCGACGGCGGCGTCCACCCCCGCTTCGGCACGCGCAACATGATCCTTCCGCTGACCGACGGCACCTACCTCGAGGTCGTCGAGGCGCTCGACCACCCCGCCTCCGACAAGGCCCCCTTCGGCCAGGCCGTCAAGGCCCGCTCGGCACTCGGCGGGGGCTGGCTCGGCTGGGCCGTCGCCGTCCCCGACATCGCGATCGTCGAGGAGCGCCTCGGCCGCTCGGCCGTCCCCGGCTCGCGGCACCGCCCCGACGGCACCGAGCTGCGCTGGAAGCAGATCGGCATCAACGGCCTCATCGCCGACCCCCAGCTGCCGTTCTTCCTGCAGTGGGACATCCCCACCGAGCTGCACCCCTCCACCGGCGCCGACGGCACCGTCTCCCTGGCCGGCATCGAGATCGCCGGCGACCCGCAGCGGGTCAGCGAGTGGCTCGGCGAGACCGTCGAGGCGCCACTCGAGGACGTCAAGGTCGAGTGGGTCGCGCCGCACGGCACCCCCGGCATCCTCGCCGCGCAGGTGCTCACGCCCAACGGGATCGTACGCATCTAATTGGCTCGCTCCGCTCGCATGTCGGGCGCCCTTTGGGCGCGAGGTCTTCCCTCGCTGCGCTCGCTCGTTCCTCGCTCGCTCCGCTCAGTCCAGACCACGCGGGGCGCCCGACGGGTTCCTGCGACCGGCGGCGCGCAGCCGCCCGCCCCGCGGCCGTTCTCATGCACCTCGCCGTGAAGCAGCTCCCCGGGGCCATCCCGAGCCCCAACATCTGGCACCACACCGCGACCTACGAGCTCGAGAACCGCGCCGCCGACCCCGACGGCCGGCTCTGGACGGCGATGGGGGCGCGGGCCGACTGGACCGGCCGCACCGTGCTCGACCTCGGCTGCGGCACCGGCTACCACCTGCCCGCCTTCGCCGAGACCGCTGGGCGGGTGATCGGCGTCGAGCCGCACGCCGGGCTCGCCAAGCTCGCCGCACGCCGGCTGCGCACCCGCCAGGTCGCCAACGCCGAGGTCCGGCAGGGCACGGCGCAGCAGATCCCGCTCCCCGACGCCTCCGTCGACGTCGTCCACGCCCGGTGGGCCTACTTCTTCGGCCGTGGCTGCGAGCCGGGCCTGGTCGAGCTGGATCGCGTCGTCCGCCGGGGCGGGGTCGCGCTCGTCATCGACAACGACGGCTCACGCTCGACGTTCGGCCGCTGGTTCCGGCGGGGCTATCCCCAGCTCGACGCGCCTGAGGAGACCGAGCGGTTCTGGAGCGTGCGCGGGTGGACCCTGGACCGGGTCGACATGGGCTGGCGGTTCGCGTCCCGCGCGGACCTGGAGGCCGTCGTACGCATCGAGTTCGCGGGCGAGGTGGCGGACCAGGTCCTCGCCGAGCACCAGGGGCTCGAGGTCGACTACGCGGTCAATCTCTGGTCGAAGACGTTCTGATCTCCAGCGACGGCTGGAGCATCACGCCGCTCTCGGCGACGTGACCGGGCGCCAGCAGCGCGCGCAGCGCCGCGACCAGGTGCACCGCGACCTCCTCCAGTGGCTGGCGCACTGACGTCAGGCCCATCACCTGGGCGACCTGCGAGTCATCGAAGCCGACCACCCCGACATCGCGGCCGGGCTTGAGACCGCGGTCGGCCAGCGCGCCGAGGACGCCGACCGCCAAGGTGTCGGACGCGCAGACGAACGCCGTGGGCGCGCTCGACTCCAGCAGCGACGCGGCGGCCCGGCCGCCCGCGAGCACGCTGTCCTCGACCGCCGCCTCGAGACCCGCGGTCGGCAGCTCGAGCGCGGTCATCGCACGGTGCCAGCCCGCGCGCCGGTCCTCGCCGATCCTCGACCCCGGCTGCCAGCCGATCCAGGCGATCCGCTCATGGCCCTGCGCGCGCAGGTGCTCGGTGGCGGCCGCGATGCCGGCGGCACCGTCGACGTCGACCCACGGGTGGGTCGATCCCGGGTCGTCCCAGGGCCGGCCGAACGCCACGAACGGCGCCTTGCGCCGCGCGAGACCGATGGTCTGCGGGTTGCCGAGATAGGTGTCGGTCACCACGAACGCGTCGACCGCGGTGGAGCGGAGCAGGTCGTCGTACCCACCGAGGGGGTCGGGCAGCTCGCCCTCCGCGACCCGCCCGCCCGAGAACAGCAGCACGTGGTAGCCCGCCTCGCGCGAGGCCTCGACCAGCGCGTGCACGAACCGGTCCATCGCCATGTTGGCGGTGAACTCCTGCGCCGGGCTGAGCCGCAGCCCGACCAGGTGGGACGAGCGGGTGCGCAGGTGGCGAGCGGCCTGGTTGGGGGTGTAGTCGAGGTGCTCGATCGCGTCCTGGACCCGGGCCAGGGTGTCGGGACGCAGCAGGTCGGGGTTGTTGATCGCGTTCGACACCGTCTGCCGGGAGACGCCGGCCCGCTCGGCGACGTCGGCGAGGGTGGCCGGTGGGCGGGGGGTGTCCACCACCCGATTCTCCCATGCAGCCTGGCGCGAGCACCCGCCACCGCCCGGCAGGGGTCGGTCAGGCGGAGAGGTCGATCAGGATCTCGGCCATCTCCTGCTCCCCGATGGACCGCACCCGCGCGGCGGCCCCGAGCGGCCCGGCCGCGGCCCGTACGCCGGCCCCGACGTACGGATGCGCGCCGACCAACGTCAGCCGGGCTCCGGCGGGGTCGGGGAAGAGCGTGACGGTGAGGTCGGCGCCGCTCGGCGCATCGGCTACCGCGGCGAGCAGGACGCCGCCGAGGTCGGCGGCGAGGTCGGTCGGCAGGTCCGTGGCGCCCGAGCGCACGACGAGGCGGACCCCGTTGTCGTGGGCATCGTTGAGGGCGCGGGCGAACCACTGGCCGACGTGCACCAGGTCCGGGTGGAGCAGGGTGAGCTGGCGCAGGTAGGCCTCCTCGGCGGCGAACCGCGGCCGCAGGGCGGGATCGCCGGGGTCGTCGGCGGAGCGCGCGGTCTCGAGGAGCTCGAGCGAACGGTTCAGTCCCGCGTCGCGCCAGCGCGCCCGCGATCGGTCGGCGGCCTCCCGCTCGGCAAGCCGCGTGCGGGCCGTCCAGGCCGCGTGCTGGTCGGCCGCGGCCGCCGCGCCGATGGCCGCGATGATGTGCTGGAACCGACGCCAGCCGGCGACCAGCCCGAACGCCGCGGCCCCGGCCATCAGCACGATGATCGCGGCCGGCCCGTCGGACCGGGCGACGAGCGCTGCGACGGTGAGGACCACGGCGCCGTACGCCGCGCAGGCCGCGATCAGCGCGGCGCGGCGTCCGAACTCGGCGATCAGCACGAGCATGCCGGTGGCGCCGACCGCCTGCCAGTTCGGCGCCTCCTCCCGGCCGTAGTCGACCGCCGCCGCCGACAGCACGAAAGCCGTCCCGGACGCGACGACCAGCACGGCCACCACCGACACCGGGAGCACCCCGTGAACGCGCGTGCTGCGCCAGCCGAGGCCGGCACCGAGCAGCGCGAGGGCGGCCATCGCGAGCTCGGGGCTCACCTCGCCGAGATGGTTGGCGACGGCGAGGTAGAAGCCGATGACCGCCACCCCGACGCTGTAGAGCAGGCAGGCACGCCGACGCAGTGCCATGACCACGTCCGCGATGTCGCCCTGCGGGTCGGGGGCGGGCGACGCGACGGCCCCCGCGACATCGACGGTGAGCGCGACCCGGGTGCCGGCCCCGGGCGCGGTGTCGATGACGACACCGACACCGGCGTCGAGCGCCCGCGCCCGCACCGACGTGGCCAGCCCACCGGACGCGCCGACGTGCCCGTCGAAGCCGGCCCCGTCGTCGGCCACGGTGACGCGCAGCTCGCTGCCACGCCGCTCCGCGCGCACCTCGACCTCGTCGACGCCCGCGTGCTTGGCCGCGTTCTGCACCAGCTCGGCCACCGCTCGCTGGAGCGCTCGCCGCTGCCGCGGAGGAAGCCCGGACTCGAGCGCCGCCAGGTCTTCGTCGCTCAGGCCACGGTGATGCACGCGCACCCGGGTGTCGTACGACGCCGCACGCAGGCCGTGGCTCTCGTCGACGTCCGGGTCGGCGCCGTCGCGCAGCGCGGCCACCGTCGCGATGTCACGGGCACAGCGCTCCCGCACGGCCTGGACGTCGCTCACCGCGGCGCCGCCGCTCGCCAGGGCCGCGAGCGTGTTGATCACCGTGTCGTGCAGGACCCGGGCGTCCTCGGCGGAGGCCCGGCTGGCGGCGGCCTGGACAGCCGCCGCGGCCTGGTCCCGCCGCGCGGCCGCGGACGCCTCGTCGGCCAGCGCCGCGAAGTCGTAGAGGTAGGACTGGGCGATCCTGGTCGCCAGCACGATCGAGACCTGCGTCAAGAGGACCGAGACCGGCAGCGCCGGCCCCAGGTCCGGCCGGAGCACCAGCATGGCGCCGGTCACGGCGACCGAGGCCACGGCCGGGACGAGCAGCGCCGAGCGCCCCCGCAGCAGGAAGGTCGGCGTGGCGCCGGCCAGGTTCATCATCCAGCAGGCCGCGAACAGGAGCGGGTCGTTGGCCGAGTCGGCCACGGCCCAGTCAGCGATGAACAGCGCGTAGGTGGTCGCCAGCGGGACCCAGGCCGGCAGCCCGCCCGGGCGCACCAGCCAGGTCAGCACGACGGCCGCGACGTGGGCCGCCAGGAGGGGCAGCAGCCGGGACACCGGCCCGGGCGCCGCGAACACCGCCGCGACCATCAGCACCTGCCAGCCGAGGGTGCCGACCAGGAACGCACGCTGCATCGAGTCCGCCAGGCTCCGGGTGGCGCTGCCGTCTCCCGGGACGAAGGGCGCGGTACGACGCAGCAGCTCGCGAGCGACGCCCGCCGCTCCCGGCCGGCCGGCGCTCGGCCGTGGAACCGTCGTCACGGGGCCAGCCTTTCCCATCGCCCCGGATCCGTCGGCACCGGGCGGCCCGGCCAGGCCCTTTTCCACCACCGCCGCGTGCCACACCGGTTCTGTCGGACCCCTGATCTACTGTCGTGCCATGGCTGGTTCGAAAACACGTTCGACTTACCGCTGCAGCGAGTGCGGGTGGTCCACCGCGCGCTGGGTGGGCCGGTGCGGGGAGTGCCAGGCCTGGGGCTCGGTGTCCGAGGTCGCCACCGCGAGCGCCAGCCCTTCGGGGCGCACGTCCGCCGCCCCGGTGACCAGTGCCGCGGTCCCGATCGGCCAGGTCTCCGCCGAGCGGGCCGTCCACCACCGCTCCGGCGTGCCGGAGCTCGACCGGGTGCTCGGCGGCGGCCTGGTGCCGGGCGCGGCCGTCCTCCTCGCCGGCGAGCCGGGCGTCGGCAAGTCGACCCTGCTGCTCGAGGTGGCGGCGCGCACTGCCGCCGCCCGCCAGCGCACCCTCTACGTCACCGGCGAGGAGTCGGCCGCCCAGGTGCGGCTGCGCGCCGACCGCACGGGCGGCATCCACGACCAGCTCTACCTCGCCGCCGAGACCGACCTCGGCGCGGTGCTCACCCACATCGAGCAGGTCCGCCCGAGCACCGTCGTCATCGACTCGGTCCAGACGATCAGCGCCTCCGGCGTCGACGGGGTCCCCGGCGGGGTCACCCAGGTCAAGGAGGTCGCGCAGGCGCTGGTGCGGATGGCCAAGAGCCGCGACATCACCGTGGTGATGATCGGCCACGTCACCAAGGACGGCGCGATCGCCGGCCCCCGCGTGCTGGAACACCTCGTCGACGTGGTGCTGCACTTCGAGGGCGAGCGCAACTCCCGGTTCCGGATGCTGCGCGCGGTCAAGAACCGGTTCGGCCCGGTCGACGAGGTCGGCTGCTTCGACCTCGGCCCCGACGGCATCCGCACCGTCGACGACCCGACCGGGATCTTCGTCGAGCGCCACCACGGCCGCGTCCCCGGCACGTGCGTCGCCGTCTCGATGGAGGGGCGCCGCCCGCTGCTGGCCGAGGTGCAGGGCCTGGTGACGCTGTCGCCCGCCGAGCGGCCTCGGCGTACCACCTCGGGGATCGACGGCTCCCGGCTGGCGATGATCCTCGCCGTGCTCCAGCAGCACTGCGGCATCCGCCTCCACCAGCACGACGTCTTCGCCTCGACCGTCGGCGGCGCCCGCCTCAGCGACCCCGGCGCCGACCTCGCCCTCGCCGTCGCCGTCGCATCCGCCCACTTCGTCAGCGCCCCGCCCGCCGGCGTCGTCGCCCTCGGCGAGATCGGCCTCTCCGGCGAGCTGCGCCGGGTCCGCGACCTCCCCCAGCGGCTCGCCGAGGCCGCCCGCCTCGGCTTCGCCATGGCCGTCGTCCCCGCCGACCCCGGCACCGCCCAGGGCGTACGCCGCGCCGCCAGCCAGCGCACCGTCGACGGCATGCGCGTCATCGAGGTCCCCGACGTCGCCTCGGCCCTCACCGCCCTCCACCTCGACCGTCGTACCAAGCACGCGTTGGAGGTGGTCGAGTAGCCCACGTCGCTCCCGCCCGCCCGACCGCGCTCGCTGGCCTAGAGTTCCCAGGGTGCTTCCACCGCCGACGCCGAGACTCCGGTTTCGCCCGATGCACACCGGCGACCTCTCCCTGATCGCGACGCTGGACATCGGTGGCACCCGAGGTCCCCAGGGCTGGATCGAGTGGACCCTCCAGAACTACGAGACCTACGGCTTCGGGCTGTGGGTGATCGAGACCCATGCCGGTGAGTTCGTCGGCGACTGCGGGCTGACCCTGCAGCCGGTCGAGGGTGAGCAGCTGGTCGAGGTCGGCTGGCACGTCCGTGCGCCCCTGCGCCGCCGGGGCTATGCGTCCGAGGCCGCGGCGGCCGTCCGCGACGCCGCCCGGGAGGCCGGGATCGACCACCTGGTGGCGATCATCCGTCCGGACAACCTCCCGTCCCAGCGCGTGGCCGCGAGGATCGGCCTGGCCCTCGAGGGCGAGGTGCACGCCCACGGCGGACCGGCGCTGGTCTTCGGCACCGACCTCACCCCGACGGACCCGTTGCCGTGACCGCGCCGGAGCATGACCTCGACGTCGCCCTGGCGGCCCTTGCCGCCGGTACGACGACCGTGCGGGCCGGCTACGGGCAGGCGCTCCGCATCCAGGCGAAGACCGGTCTCGACTTCGCGACGAACGTCGACCTCGAGGCGGAGCACGCCATGCTCGACGTGATCACCGCCGCTCGCCCCGACGACGCCGTCGAAGGCGAGGAGACCGGACGCCGGGGTGCCGCGACCGCGTCCCGCCGGTGGCTGGTCGACCCGCTGTGCGGCACCGTCAACTTCGCCGCACGCACGCCGCTGGTGGCAGTCAACGTGGCGCTCGTCGACGGCGCCCTCACCCTGGTCGCCGCGACCTCCGACCCGATCGCCGGCGAGGTGTTCTGGACCGACGGCGTGCGCGCCGCGCTCCGGAGCGCCGACGGCACCGACCTCCCGCTGGCCCCGTCGCGCGCGTCTCGACTGGTCGACGTCAACTGCGACGGGCCGCTCGACCGTCCGTTCGTGGGCGCGCAGGTGATCGACGCCGCCTTCCGCGCCGCCTTCGGGCCGCGGGTCGGATCGACCACGTTGGCCCTCGCCTGGGTGGCGGCGGGCCGGCGCGCCGGCTATGTCAGCGACGGCGCCGTCGTCGACAGCGTCCACTTCGCAGCGGGAATCGCGCTGTGCCGCGCGGCGGGCTGCGTCGTGACCGATCTCAGCGGCTCCGAGCTCGCCTCCGGACGCGGGCTGATCATCGCCGCCGACGCCGCGACCCACCGACGGCTGACCGACCTGGTCGCCCCGCACCTGGCAGCCGTCACCGCCTCCGACCGCCCCGCCGCGGCCACCATCCACGACAGTCGCCCGCCACGACGACACCACCTACCGAATAACCAGGCATGAGGTGCACCCCGCGCGGATAGGGTGAGACCTGTCCGAGCAGCACATCAGCAGGGAGCACCAGTGGTCACGTCGGCCGATCCCCGACTCCGCGAGGCCCTCGCGTCCATCGCCCCCGGTACGCCCTTGCGCGACGGACTCGAGCGGATCCTCCGCGGCCGCACCGGAGCGCTGATCGTGCTCGGGCAGGACCGGCTGGTCGACAGCCTGTGCACGGGCGGCTTCGAGCTCGACGTGCCGTTCACCGCCACCGGCCTGCGCGAGCTGGCCAAGATGGACGGCGCGATCATCGTCGACGGCGCGGTGAACCGGATCATCCGGGCGGCGGTCCACCTGATGCCGGACCAGAGCATCCCCTCGGAGGAGACCGGCACCCGCCACCGCACCGCCGACCGGGTCGCGAAGCAGACCGGTCACCCGGTGATCTCGGTGTCCCAGTCGATGCAGATCATCGCGGCGTACGTCGGCGAGACCCGCCACGTGCTCGAGGACTCCGGTCAGATCCTGTCCCGCGCCAACCAGGCGCTGGCGACCCTGGAGCGCTACAAGCTGCGCCTCGACGAGGTCTCCAGCACCCTGTCCGCGCTGGAGATCGAGGACCTGGTGACGGTGCGCGATGTCGCGGTCGTCGCTCAGCGGCTGGAGATGGTCAGCCGGATCGCGCGCGAGATCGAGGACTACGTGCTCGAGCTCGGCACCGACGGCCGGCTGCTCGCGCTCCAGCTCGAGGAGCTGGTCACCGGCGTCGACACCGAGCGCGAGCTGGTGATCCGCGACTACGCCCCCTCCCGGCGCCGCAGCCGCGAGCCCGGCGACCTGCTCGGCAAGCTGGAGCAGCTCTCCTCGACCGACCTGGTCGACCCGTCGGCGGTGGCGAAGGTCCTCGGCATCGGCACCGGCGAGCACCTCGACGGCGCCGTCGCGCCGCGCGGCTACCGGCTGCTCACCAAGGTGCCGCGGCTGCCGGCCAGCGTCATCGAGGGCCTGGTCGACCACTTCGGCACCCTCCAGAAGCTGCTCTCGGCCGGCATCGACGACCTCCAGGCAGTCGAGGGCGTCGGTGAGCTGCGCGCCCGCAGTGTCCGTGAGGGGCTGAGCCGGCTCGCGGAGTCGACGATCCTCGAGCGCTACGTCTAGGTCGACCCGAGGGCCTACTCCGCGCAGGTCGCGGTGACGTAGTCGAAGAACGCGAGCACGTCCTCCGCCTCGTCCTCGTCGATCCCGTAGACGTCCGCGAGGCTGGTGACGTCGGCCGCGACCTGGTCGAGCTGGGTGAGCTGCTCCGCGTCGATGCTGCCGAGCTGCTCGACGAAGATCTCGAAGCCGTCGCGGGCGTCGTCGCCGAGGCCGGCCGGCGTACCGACCTCCTCGAGCGCCGCCGCCCGGTCGCGCGCGCCCTCGACTCCGTTGCCCGAGTCCTGCTGCCAGGTGGCACAGAACTCGTGAGCGCTCGCGTCGCCCGGCGGGCCGCCGCAGCCGGTCAGAGCAGCCCCGAGCAGCAGCACCGCTCCGGTCCCGAGAATCCGTGAGACGTCCACCGACTCCTCCTCCCCCGCCGTCCCCGTGACAAACGGTCGGCTCAGCGCCGGATCTTGACCTTCGTCGCCCCGCCGGTCACGCTCGCCACCGCCTTGGTCACCGGCTTCTTGCGGACCTTCTTCAGCCCCTTCTTGGTCAGCTTCACCGCGACCTTGGCCTCGCCGCCCGGGGCGACGGCGTAGGCCTTCGGCGTCGCGACCGGCTTGCCCTTCACCGTCAGGCTCAGCGTGCCCGAGCACGGCGTCGCGCTGACACACCGCACCGTGAGCCGCACCTTCCGCTTGGTGACCTGCACCCCGCGCTTCGGCGCCTTCACCTTGGCCACACCGGCGCCGGTACCGGCGAGGACGTACTTCGCGACGCCGTTCTCGAACGGGAACAGCTTGCCGGCTACGTAGAGCTCGCGCTGCGGGCCGAAGGCGACACCGGTCAGGCCGGTCATGGTGTCTCCGCTCCGCTTGGTCGTCGCGAGTACCGTGCCGAGGTACTGACCGGCGAGGGTGAACACCTGCACCCGGTCGGTGCCGTCGACCACGTAGACCAGGCCGTCGTCGCGCACCTCGACGTTGAAGCTGCTCGCGGCGGTCACGAACTGCCCCGGCCCCGTGCCCGACTGTCCCCAACCGGTGACGTAGACGCCCTCGGCGGTGAACACCTGGACCCGGCTGTTGTCGCGATCGGCGACCACGACGCTCCCGTCGGGAGCCACGTCGAGCCCCCACGGCGACTTCAGCCGCCCCGGCGCAACGCCAGAGCCGCTGAACGTCTTGTACCGCGTGCCGTCGGCGTTGAAGACGACGACCTGGTCGCTGGTCGGGCTGGCGACATAGGTACGCCCGTTGGGCCCGATGCCGATCCCGCCCACGGTCTCGTTGACGTCACAGCAGGGCCGCATCGGGTACCACCGCAGGTAGGCGCCGGCCGGGGAGTAGACGTAGACCCCGGCCGGGACGTCCGACGGGACATGGCCGGAGTAGTCGCCGACGTGGACGTTGCCCGCGGCGTCCACGGTCAGGTCGCCGATATTGGGGAAGGGCACCTCCCACTGGGTCACCAGCCCGCCGTTGGGGTCGTAGGCCCGCACCGTGGAGTTGTCGTCGCCGTAGCCGGAGTTGGGGCCGACCGCGTAGACCCTTCCGGCCGCGTCGGTCGCCACGGCCTGCGGCACCTCGGAGGCGTCGGTCGAGTAGATCCACTCCGTGGCGTACGCGTAGCCCGCGGGCCCCGGGTCGGCCGCCACCGCTCCCGGCGCCGGGCTCAGCACACCCACGCCCACCAGCCCGGCGACAGCGGCACCCAGCACCCTCGAACGAAGCCCTCTCGACACCATCGAACCCACACCCTTCACCGACCGTCGGACAGAGATCGTCCGCCGGGTTCCCGGGCGGGTCCGGGAACCAAACGTCGAGAGCCCGTCGCGTTCGCAGATCGTCGATACGCCGGCCGGCCCCGGCCGACGCCGGTCAGTTGACCGGGGTCTTCGACTTCTTCGGCTTCTTGGTCTTCTTCGCGTCCGGTGTGACCTGGATCGTCTCGGCGACGGGTGCATTGAGGACGAAGTCCGCCTCGGCGGGCTCACCCCCGAGCGCGGCCGCGGCGACCGTGAAGGAGCCGGGGTCGGCCCAGCCAGCACGGCGGGTACAGCCGTCGGTGGACTCCCGGGCCTCGGCCCAGGTGAGCTGGATGGCGGCCGGCACCGCCCGACGTACGACGACCGACTGCGCCGCGACGGCCTGCGGGCACTGGCTGGTGGTCCAGACGTTCCGGCCGCCCTCGGCGACCTTGACGACCAGGCTGTCGGCGCTGACCTGCCAGGTGCAGGCCTCGGACTCGCGGGTCTGCAGGGACAGCGTGATCGCGACGTCGCGGCCGGCCACGGCGCCCTCGGCGATCGACGGGGTGACCAGGACGTCCGCGGCCGCGCACTCGCCGTCGGGCACGGCGAGCGTCGGCGTCGTCGGCACGCTCGGCGGCACGGCGCCGTCAGCGGCATCGGTGCCACGGCTGCCCTCGGCGCCGGCCGACTCGGTGTCGTCCGAGCTCGGGTCCGCCGCCGGGTCGACCTGCCCGCCGGCCTGCTCGGCGGCCGGCTGCTCCCCCGAACGGCCGTCGCTGCCGGCGGTGAGCACCCGGGCGATCACGAACACCAGAGCGAACGCGATGCCGAGCACGAACACCCGGCGCCGCCAGTAGACCCCGGGAGGGAGCTGGCGGGACGTGGGCATGGGACGACGGTAGTCAGCCGCGCCGTACGAACCCGGCTGACCCGCCGAGGCCGCCCGTGATCGACGGCGGGAGGCAGGTCACAATGGAGCCGCGATGACGACGAGCACCCTGGTCGACGCGGTCCTGGACTGGTACGACGCGAACGCCCGAGACCTGCCCTGGCGCCGCCCCGAGGCGAGCCCGTGGTCGGTGCTGGTGAGCGAGTTCATGCTGCAGCAGACGCCGGTGGTGCGGGTGCTGCCCGTCCACGAGGCCTGGTTGACCCGGTGGCCGACCCCCGCGGCGCTGGCGGCGGAGTCCTCGGGCGAGGCGGTCCGCGCCTGGGGACGGCTGGGCTACCCGCGCCGGGCGCTGCGGCTGCACGCCGCGGCGGTGGCGATCACCGAGCAGCACGGCGGCGAGGTCCCGGCGTCGTACGACGACCTGCTGGCCCTGCCCGGGATCGGCGACTACACGGCCGCGGCCGTGGCGGCGTTCGCCTACGGGCAGCGCCAGGTGGTGCTCGACACCAATGTCCGGCGGGTCCTGGCCCGCACGATCACCGGCACCGAGTTCCCGCCGCGCTCGGTGACCCGCGCCGAGCGCGACCTGGGGGCGGCGCTGCTCCCCCAGGACGCTCCCACCGCGGCGACCTGGTCGGTCGCCGTGATGGAGCTGGGCGCGCTCGTGTGCACGGCCGACCGGCCGCGCTGCGCCGGCTGCCCCGTCGTGGACCTGTGCGCGTGGCAGCGGGCCGGGGCTCCGGCGTACGACGGACCACCGCGGCCGGTGCAGACCTATGCGGGAACCGATCGGCAGTGCCGGGGCCGGCTGCTCGCGGTGCTCCGCGACGCTCCCGGCGCGGTCCCGAAGGCGCGCCTCGACGTCGTGTGGGAGGACGCCGGCCAGCGCGAGCGGGCGCTGGCGTCGCTCGTGGCGGACGGCCTCGCGGCCCTCGACGCCGACGGGCGCTACCGGCTCCCCTGACCCGCCGCGGCGATCGCCCCGACCGCGTCCGCGAGGTCGGCGACGGACTGCTCCAGGGTGGCCGTGCCGCGGTCGAGCGGCAGGTCGAGCTGGAGTCCCATCAGCGCCGCGTCGAGCAGGTTCGCGGCCCGCGGCGCGAGCTCGGGGCTGCACCCCGCCCGCACCAGGAGGTCGGCGAGCGCCCGCAGCCAGGTCCGGTTCGACTCACCCACGACGCTGGCGTAGGGCTCCTTGCCGAGCAGGCCGAGGGCCGCCGCCTCGACGTACAGGCGCTGGCAGCTCTCGAGCTGACCCTGCGTCGTCGACGCCTCCCACAGCGCGATGACGGTCTCGCGCACCGACGGTGCGGCCGGCAGCGAGCGGACCAGCCCGACGGACCGCTCGTTCGAGGTGTGCAGCACGGTCGCGACCAGGTCGTCCTTGCCGGAGAAGTGGTAGAGCAGCATCCGGTCGCTGGTGCCGAGCGCGGCGGCGAGCGGGCGCAGGCTGAGCCCGATCAGGCCGTGGGCGAGGACGTGGTCGGTCGCCGCCTCGGCGAGCTGTCCCCGCCGGTCGCCCTCTCGAGCCGTCGTCGCCGTCTCCACGCGTCGAATGTAGCAGGTGCTACAGTATGTAGCAGTTGCTACACGCCCCGCGGAGCGGGCAGAGAGGAAGGTGCGCCATGGCGATCGCCTGGGCGCTCCTGATGGCCGCCATCGGGGTCGAGGTCGCGGCGAGCGCCGCCCTCCCCCGGACCCAGAGCTTCCGCGACCCGCTGTGGACCGTCGTGGTCCTGGCGGGCTACGCCACGTCCATCTGGCTGCTCGCCATGGTGGTCAAGCACCTGCCGGTCTCGGTCGCGTACGCCGTGTGGGCCGGGCTCGGCACCGCCGGCATGGCCGTGGTCGGCGTGCTCTTCCTCGGCGAACGCGTGGACCTGCTGAAGGCGGCCGCCCTCGCTCTGATCGTGCTGGGCGTCGTCCTGCTCAACCTCGCGGGCACCCACTGACCCGGCAGAAACTGGCGCGAAAAGTGCGCCGACCCGGCAGAAAGTAGCGCTACTTTCTGCCGGGTCGGCGTCATTCAGAGGCCAGTTAGTGCCGGGTCAGTCGTTGCCGGCGGCCGGGAGGTCGCTGTCGCCCAGGTCACCCGGCTCGGCGATGGTCTCGGCGACCGTCTCGAGCGGCGGGAGGTCGGGCAGGGCGCCGACCTTCTGTCCCTCGAAGGTGAAGGTGGCGTTGGCACCCTCGCCGTCGACGTCCACGAGCACGATCTGGCCGGGGCCGACCTCGCCGTAGAGCATCTTCTCGGCGAGCACGTCCTCGATCTCGCGCTGGATCGTGCGGCGCAACGGCCGGGCACCCAGGACCGGGTCGAAGCCCCGCTCGGCGAGCAGGTTCTTGGCCTTCTGGGTCAGCTCGAGCTGCATGTCGCGGTCCTTGAGCCGGACCTCGACCGCGTTGATCATGTTGTCGACCATCGCGACGATCTGCTCCTGCGACAGCGGCGGGAACACGATGATCTCGTCGACGCGGTTGAGGAACTCGGGGCGGAAGTGCTGCTTGAGCTCCTCGGAGACCTTGCCCTTCATCCGCTCGTAGGAGCCAGCCGCGTCACCGGCCTGGTTGAAGCCCAGGTTGATGCCCTTGGCGATGTCGCGCGTGCCGAGGTTGGTAGTCATGATGATGACGCAGTTCTTGAAGTCCACGACCCGGCCCTGCGAGTCGGTCAGGCGACCTTCCTCGAGGATCTGCAGCAGGCTGTTGAAGATGTCGGGGTGGGCCTTCTCGACCTCGTCGAAGAGCACGACCGAGAACGGCTTGCGGCGCACCTTCTCGGTGAGCTGGCCGCCCTCCTCGTAGCCGACGTAGCCCGGAGGCGAGCCGAAGAGCCGCGAGACGGTGTGCTTCTCGCCGAACTCCGACATGTCGAGCTGGATGAGCGCGTCCTCGTCGCCGAACAGGAACTCGGCCAGCGTCTTGGACAGCCAGGTCTTACCGACACCGGACGGACCGGCGAAGATGAACGAGCCGCCGGGGCGCTTCGGGTCCTTCAGCCCCGCACGGGTACGACGGATCGCCCGGGAGAGCGCCTTGACGGCCTCCTCCTGGCCGATGACCCGCTTGTGGAGCTCGTCCTCCATCTTGAGCAGCCGCGTGGACTCCTCCTCGGAGAGCTTCACGATCGGGATGCCGGTCGCCACGGCGAGCACCTCGGCGATCAGCTCCTCGTCGACCTCGGCGACCTCGTCCATGTCGCCCGCGCGCCACTGCTTCTCGCGCTCGGACTTCTTCAGGATGAGCTGCTTCTCCTCGTCGCGCAGGCGCGCGGCGGCCTCGAAGTCCTGGCCGTCGATGGCGGCCTCCTTGCGCTGGCGGACCTCGGCGATCTGCTCGTCGTACTCACGCAGGTCGGCGGGCGCCGTCATCCGGCGGATCCGCAGCCGGGAGCCGGCCTCGTCGATCAGGTCGATCGCCTTGTCGGGCAGGAAGCGGTCGGAGATGTAGCGGTCGGCCAGGGTCGCGGCGGAGACCAGCGCCTCGTCGGTGATGGTCACCCGGTGGTGGGCCTCGTAGCGGTCGCGGATGCCCTTGAGCATCTCGATGGTGTCGGCGATCGACGGCTCGGGGACCTGGATCGGCTGGAAGCGGCGCTCCAGGGCGGCGTCCTTCTCGAGGTACTTGCGGTACTCGTCGAGGGTGGTCGCACCGATGGTCTGCAGCTCGCCGCGGGCCAGCATCGGCTTGAGGATCGAGGCCGCGTCGATCGCGCCCTCGGCCGCGCCGGCGCCGACGAGGGTGTGGATCTCGTCGATGAACAGCACGATGTCGCCGCGGGTGCGGATCTCCTTGAGCACCTTCTTCAGGCGCTCCTCGAAGTCACCGCGGTAGCGCGAGCCGGCGACCAGGGCACCCAGGTCGAGGGTGTAGATCTGCTTGTCCTTGAGCGTCTCG
This sequence comes from Nocardioides nitrophenolicus, assembly GCF_016907515.1. Classification (NCBI taxonomy): domain Bacteria; kingdom Bacillati; phylum Actinomycetota; class Actinomycetes; order Propionibacteriales; family Nocardioidaceae; genus Nocardioides; species Nocardioides nitrophenolicus. The sequence goes on along the minus strand of NZ_JAFBBY010000001.1, from coordinate 3,221,476 downwards.
GGCACGTTGCCCTTGACGATGTCCTGGGCCAGGCCCTCGACGATGGAGGTCTTGCCGACGCCGGGCTCGCCGATGAGCACCGGGTTGTTCTTGGTGCGGCGCGACAGCACCTGCATCACGCGCTCGATCTGCTGCGCGCGGCCGATGATCGGGTCGAGCTTGCCCTCGCGGGCGTCCTGGGTCAGGTTGCGGCCGAACTGGTCGAGCACCAGCGAGGACGACGGCGCGTCACCTCCGCTGGAGCTGCCGGTGCTGGCCGCCGCGGCGGTGCCCTCCTTGCCCTGGAAGCCGGAGAGCAGCTGGATGACCTGCTGGCGGACCCGGTTGAGGTCGGCGCCGAGCTTCTGCAGCACCTGGGCGGCGACGCCCTCGCCCTCGCGGATCAGGCCGAGCAGGATGTGCTCGGTCCCGATGTAGGAGTGGCCGAGCTGGAGCGCCTCGCGCAGCGAGAGCTCGAGGACCTTCTTGGCACGGGGGGTGAAGGGAATGTGGCCCGACGGCGCCTGCTGGCCCTGGCCGATGATCTCCTCGACCTGGGCGCGCACGGCCTCCAGGGAGATGTCCAGCGACTCGAGCGCCTTGGCGGCGACACCCTCCCCCTCGTGGATGAGGCCGAGCAGGATGTGCTCGGTCCCGATGTAGTTGTGGGAGAGCATGCGGGCCTCTTCCTGGGCCAGCACGACCACCCGGCGGGCACGGTCTGTGAACCGCTCGAACATCTGCACGCTCCTCACACGTCACACGGTTGTCCACGGGGAACAACTCCGCTCCCACCCTACGCGTTCCCCCGCACGCCCCCATCTCCGTCCGCTGTCAGCGAACGCCCGCCGATCCGGCCGATTTCCCGTGACCTGTTTCACCGGGCCGAGGTGGGGCACGTGTCCACCTCGACTGGGGAGTCTCGGGCAGGAGAGGAAGAGCGTGACCACGTACTCGAGCCAGGCGATCACCGACTTCAAGAAGAAGATCGCCCACAACGCCATCAAGATGATGTTCGAGGAGAAGGGCGTCGGCTGGGAGGGGGACGCCTCGACCGGGTTCAACCAGGGGTCGATGATCCCCTATCCGGCCCTGGCGGGGAACACCCTGCCTCCGGTCAACGGCCCGACCGGCACCGTCCAGTTCTTCGTTCCCGGGGTGTCGATGAACGCCCACGGCCAGTGGGACCGCGCCGACGGCGCCGCCCTCACCTCCTCCAGCTTCCCGCCGGGCACCACGCTGGTGCGCGAGGAGGAGATCGACAACCTGCCCGGCTACATCTGCCAGGTCGACCCGTGGACGTCGTGCTACCAGCCCTGGCTGGAGCGGATCGAGTCCATCCTCGAGGGCTGGGACACGCTGCCCGACCACGGCCGGTTCGCCCAGGAGGCCGGGAAGGCCAACGCCGCCGTGCAGGAGCTGACGCCCACCAGCGGCTTCGGCAGCCCGAACGCCGAGGAGTGGCGACCGACCTTCGCCGACCCGAACCGGACCACCGCCTTCGACCTGTTCTCCGAGTACGTCGGCGGCGACGTCGACTCCGACATGGTCTACGCCTTCCGCAGCAAGTACGGCCCGGTCCGGGTCGGCACCGTGCTGCAGAACCAGGGCCAGATCGCCTACGGCCTCACCCTGATCCTCGGCGGCGAGGCCAAGATGTGGGAGGAGGCCGGCAACGACATCATGGCGCTGTGCGCGGCCGCCGAGGCCGCCTTCAACTACGAGCCGCCCGCGTTCGACTTCAACATCGACCTGAAGATCGTCAAGGCCTTCACCGACCTCGCCGGCACCTTCGTGCCGGCCCCGGCCGGCACCGTCCTCAAGGGCGCGTCGGCGGTCGCCGGCTTCCTGCAGGCGGTGATCCCGGAGAACAAGGCGAAGCCCGACCCGCCGAAGCCGCTGTCGGCCGGCACCGCCGAGCAGGTGGCCAAGAACTTCGAGGAGGCGATCCTGACCCTGCGCCGGGCCACCTTCGCGCAGGAGGAGGAGCTCTACCACTGCGCCCGCCGGCTCGACGAGGCGATCGGCACCGTGAAGCTCGACTACCTCCACATCCATCCGGACGCCGGCCTGGACCCGGGCGTCGCCACCACCGAGCAGATCCAGGTCCACACCGGCGCCCTGCGCGACATCGGGATCAACCAGATCCCGGTCATCGCCAGCATCTTCGCCCGCGCGGCCGAGGACGCCTACGGCCTGGCCCCGGCCAGCATCTGGGCCCGCGGCTGGCCGCTGGGCTACGGCACCAGCGGCCCCCAGGAGAAGGTGGCCGAGATCCTGACCGAGTTCGACAAGATCACGACCGGCTCCGGCCGCGAGCTGGTCGACGCCGGCCGGAACCTCGCGATCGCCGCCGGCTGGCTCGCGGGTGCCGACCAGGACAACCAGGGTGCGCTCAGCGGTCTCCACGACGACCTGGGGCGCGGCGAGTCCTCGTGGGCGCCGACGCCGGAGCCCGAGCCGCTGCCGTACGGCGGCTACTGACGCGCCACCAGGCCGTGCTCGTAGGCGTAGACCACGGCCTGGATCCGGTCGCGCAGGCCGAGCTTGCGCAGCACCTCGGCCACGTGCGACTTCACGGTCTCCGGGGCGATGCCCAGCTCGCCGGCGATCTCGGCGTTCGAGCGGCCGGTGGCGAGCTCGAGCAGCACCTCCCGCTCCCGAGGGCTGAGCTCGCGGGCGGCGGCCGGCTCCGGGCGGGCGCCCGGCACCTCGGCGAACCGGGCGGCCACCAGCTGCCGGCTGACGGCCGGCGCCAGCAGCACCGCGCCCTCGGCGACCATCCGCACCGCCTCGACCAGCCGCTCGGCGGTCGCGTCCTTGAGCAGGAAGCCGCTCGCGCCGGCGCGGACGGCGTCGTACACGTAGGCGTCGAGGTCGAAGGTGGTGAGGATCAGCACCTTCGTGGGGTGGTCGGCCGTGATCAGCCGGGTCGCCTCGATGCCGTCGAGCTCGGGCATCCGTACGTCGACCAGCGCCACGTCGGGGCGGGTCGCGGCGACCAGGGCGACCAGCTCACGGCCGTCGCCCGCCGTGCCGACCACCTCGAGGCCCGGTTGGGCGTCGAGCAGCGCGGCGAAGCCGGCGCAGATGACCGGCTGGTCGTCGGCGACGACCAGCCGCAGCGGCTGGTCGGCCGCTGTCACGCGGCACCGCCCGTCGGGATCGTCGCCGCCACCTCGAACCGGTCGCCCGCCGCCTGCACCCGGAGTCGGCCGCCGAGTGCCTCTACCCGCTCGCGCATCCCGATCAGGCCGCGCCCGGTCCCGAGCTCGGCGCCCGGCAGCGCGACCGGGTTGGCGACCCGGACCTCCAGCAGGTGCGAGGTGGTCGTCACCTCGACGTCGACCGGTGCGCCGGGCGCGTGCTTGCGCGCGTTGGTGAGCGCCTCCTGGACCACGCGGTACGCCGCATAGCCGGGAGCCGCCCCGACCGGCGCCCGCACGTCTCCCGAGAGGCGGACCTCCTGGCCCGAGCGCCGGGTGCGCTCGACCAGCGCGGCGACGTCGGCGAGGGTCGGCTGCGGCGCCCGCTCCGCGTCCCCGGCGCGACCGAGGATGCCGAGCACCCCACGCAGCTCGTCGAGCGCGAGCCGCGCCTCGGCCGCGACCTCGGCGAGCACCCGGCGTCCGGCCGGTTCCAGGTCGGGCTCGGTGTACGGCGCGGTCTCGGCCCGCACCGCGATCAGGGAGACGTGGTGGGCCACCACGTCGTGCAGGTCGCGTGCCAGCCGGGCCCGCTCGGCGACCACCGCACCCTGCGCGGCGACAGCGCCCTCGCGGGCCACCAGCCGGACCCGCTGCTCCTCGCGCAACGCCGTCGAACGCAGCCACAGCACGAAGCCGAGCAGCAGCAGGAACGCGATCCCGTAGACGATCCCGACACCGGCCGCGCCGGCGCCGTAGGCGAGGTCGATGTGGGAGGCGAAGGGTGCCTCCATGTCGATCCCGGTGACCACCCAGACCCCGACGACGAGCAGGGCGAGCGTCACGGACACCACCGACATCACCGGCCGGCGCCACGAGCAGGTCAGCGCGACCGCACCGAGGTTGGCCAGCACGCCGAAGTGGAGCGGCGCGGTGCTGGGGCTGAGCAGGGTCGCGGCCAGGGGCAGCCCGGCGATGGCGAGGGCGAAGGCCGGCCACCGGAAGGCCACCCAGCAGGCAACCGCCATCGGGGTAGCGATCACCAGGCCGGGGCCGATCCCGAAGAGTGTCGGCACGACGTAGGCGACCGACGTCTGCTGGACGAACCACGGGAACCACTGCGCCGTGGCGAAGCAGACGAACACGAACAGCGAGGCGGTGACGCCCGCGAGGAGGTACGACGCCGGGACCGGTCGGTCGTGGGGTTCCAGGAGCGCGGGCTTCATGACCTCATCCTCGGGCGGCCCGACCGGCCGCGACCACCCTCGCCGGAGCGGATCGCGGCCTCCCCCGGGCGGGGGACCGGCTCAGTGCGCCGACTCGTAGGCCTCCCGCACGTCGGCGGGGATCCGGCCCCGCTCGGGGACGGCGAAGCCGTTGTCGCGGGCCCACTCGCGGATCTCCTTCGCGGAGGTGCCGCCGGCGGCCGCCGCCCGGCCACCGCTCCGCTTGCCGGCGCCGCCGCGGCCGGACTTGCGGCCGTGGCCGACGTACGGCGCCAACGCCTCACGCAGCGCGGAGGCATTGTCGTCGTTGAGATCGATCTCGTACTGGGCGCCGTCGAGGCCGAAGGAGACGGTCTGGGTGGCCTCGGTGCCGTCGATGTCGTCGACCAGGACGATGTTGACCTTCTGTGCCATGAATTCCTCGCTGGGAGAAGTAGGGATATTCGAACGAACACCGACAATGTCGGATATCGGTAGCGAATTCACACTAGCAGTCATTCGACGCAAAGATCAGGGTCGTACCCTGATGTCGGAATTCCTCGCGCTATCTAGCGTCGAGAACGTGATCGCCAGACTCTGCACCCTCGCCGCGCTCGTGTCGCTGGGCCTCGCCGGCGTCTCCGTTCCCGCGCCGGCGCTCGCCGCGGCGGCGACCGTCGTCAACGCACCCGCCCTGTCGGTGGCGGAGACCGCCGGGCACGTCACCGTGAAGGTGCGGCTCGCCAAGCCGGCCAGGAAGGCCGTCCGGATCCGCTGGAAGACGCTCGCCGGCACCGCGAGCGCCGGCGCCGACTACAAGGCGGCCAAGGGCACGCTGACCGTCGCGAAGGGCGCCCGCAAGGGGAAGGTGCGCGTCGGCATCGTCAACGACACCCGACCCGAGCCCGACGAGACCTTCACCGTCAGGTTCAAGCCGGCGCACGGCGCGGCGGCGTCGGCGACCGTCACGATCCGGGCCAACGACGGCGGCTCGGGCTCGGCCGGCGGAGGCGACGGCACGGGAAAGACGCTGCGGATCCCCCGCGTCATCACCGGCACCTTCTCCGGTCAGAAGGGACCGGCGTACGACCAGACCATGACCTGGAACGGCACCGTCACCTACGTCTACGACCCGACCTCGGACGGACGCGACCACCCGGAGTGGAAGCTGCAGAGCGCCACGCTGAACTGGAGCTATCAGAACACCTTCAACGGCTGTACCGGATCCGGCGCGGTCGGCACCTCGGGCTTCACCGGGACCTCGGGCGCGCGGATCCTCTACCCCAGCTACCACGACGGCGCGCCCTACGACTACGTCGTCGAGGCCGAGCTCACCAGCGCCGCCAAGACCCTCCCGATCACCTGCAACGGCGACCCGAGCGAGTACCACCAGGAGATCTATCTCGAGACCTACCAGCAGTCGACGGCGAGCCTCTTCGCCTACGCCGGCTCGCGCAGCGAGGGCTCGAGCCGCCAGGAGACCTGGAACCTCACCGGCAGCGACCCCTTCGACTGGAAGATCGCCTACGCCGCGCCGTGATCAGCGCTGGTTGCGGACGAACACCTTCTCCAGCCCGCGCAGGGTCAGCCACGGGGCCCGGTGGGTGAAGCACCGGCACTCGTCGGTGACGAGCGGGGCGAGATAGCCGGTCGAGATCACCGAGACCTCGCCGGGCGTCGCGCCGAGCGCCGCGGTGAGCCGCTCGACCATGCCCTCGACCTGGCTGGCGACACCGAAGACCATGCCGGACTGGAGCGCCTCGACGGTGTTCTTGCCGATCACGCCGCGGGGGCGGACCAGCTCGACCATCCGCAGCTGGGCTCCGCCACGGCTGAGCGCGTCGAGCGAGATCTCGATTCCGGGCGTGATCGCACCACCCACATATCGGCCCTGCTCGTCGACCACGTCGTAGGTCGTGGCGGTCCCGCCGAAATCGACGACGATGGCCGGGCACTCGAAATCGGCGGCGGCCGCGAGGGCGTTGACGATCCGGTCGGTGCCGACCTCGCGCGGATTGTCGACGAGAATCGGCACGCCGGTGCGAATACCGGGTTCGACGATGACGCAGGGAATGTCGGGAAAATGCACCGGCAGCATCTCGCGCCACGCATTGAGCACCGCCGGGACCGTCGCGCACACCGCGATTCCGGTGACCTCGTCCTCGCGGGTGCCGAGCAGCCCGCGCAGCAGCACCCCCCACTCGTCGGCGGTGCGGTGCTCGGCCGTCGAGACCCGCCAGTCGGCGTGCACCGCGCCGTCGGACACCAGTCCGAGGACGGTGTGGGCGTTGCCGATGTCGGCGGCGAGCAGGGGCATGTCAGTCGGTCCGGAAGTCCAGGCCGAGGTCGAAGACGACGACCGAGTGGGTGAGCGCACCGACCGAGATGAAGTCGACGCCGGTCTCGGCGACCTCGCGGGCCCGGTCGAGGGTGAGCCCCCCGGAGGCCTCCAGGGTGGCCTTGCCGCCGGCGTCGGCGTTGATCCGTACGGCCTCGGCCATGTCGGCGGTGGACATGTTGTCGAGCAGGATCTCAGTGCAGCCGGCGGCGAGCACGGCGCGCAGCTCCTCGAGGTCCATCACCTCGACCTCGACCCGCAGGCCCGGGTGCTTGGCGACGACGGCCTCGTAGGCCGCCACGACCCCACCCGCGGCGACGGCGTGGTTGTCCTTGACCATCGCCCGGTCGACCAGGCTGAACCGGTGGTTGACCCCGCCACCGCACCGGACGGCGTACTTCTGCAGCGCGCGCCAGCCCGGCAGGGTCTTGCGGGTGTCGAGCACCCGGGCCCGGGTGCCGGCGAGCGCGTCGACCCACCGGGAGGTGGCCGTGGCGATGCCGGAGAGGTGGGAGGCGAAGTTGAGGGCGGTGCGCTCGGCGGTGAGCACCCCCCGCACCGGCCCCGACACGGTGAGCACGACGTCGCCCGGCTCGACGTGGGTGCCGTCGGCGACCCGGCCGCTGATCGTCACGGTGTCGCCGAGCGCGTAGGCGAACGCGAGCTCGGCGATCGCCAGGCCCGCGACCACGCCCGACTCGCGCGCGGCGAAGTCGGCCACCGCGGTGCCCATGTCGGGCATCGCGTCGCTGGTGACGTCGTCGACCCCACCGGGCAGGTCCTCCTCGAAGGCGACGGCGACGTGGTCGTAGACGGCGCGTGGGTCGAGCCCGGCGCCGGCGATCTCGTCGAGGAGCGCGGCCGGCAGGTTGTCGTACGGCGTGCGGGCGATCATGCGGGCAGGTCCCCGTCGGTCGCGGGAGCGGCGACGAAGGCGACCGTCGTGGCGCCGTCGTCCATGGTCACGTCGAAGTGGCCGGCCCAACGCGCGTCGTCGCGCTCGGGGAAGTCGTCGCGCCAGTGGGAGCCGCGGGTCTCCTCGCGCAGGGCGGCCGCGTCGGTGAGCGCGGCACTGATCGTCAGCAGGTTGGTGGCCTCCCACGAGGCCTGGTCGACGGTCTCGGCGGCCCGGCCGGCGAGCTTGTCGAGCACCGCGGCGGCCTCGGCCAGGCCGGGGGCGGAGCGCAGCACGCCCACCCGGGAGCTCATCGTCTCCTGCAGCTCGCGGCGGATGTCGCCGGCGACCAGGCCCGCGGTACGACGCTCGGCGTCCGGCTCGCGCCACGGCCCGAGCTCGCCCGGCAGCACCTCCGCGATCCGCCGCGAGAACACCAGGCCCTCGAGCAGCGAGTTGGACGCGAGCCGGTTGGCGCCGTGGACGCCGGAGCAGGCCACCTCGCCGGTGGCGTAGAGCCCCGGCACGTCGGTGCGGCCGTGGAGGTCGGTGCGCACCCCGCCGGAGGCGTAGTGGCAGGCGGGCGCGACCGGGATCAGCTGGGTGACCGGGTCGATGCCGTAGGAGCGGGCGGTGGCCAGGATGGTCGGGAAGCGACGCTCCCAGAACTCCTTGCCGAGGTGGCGGGCGTCGAGCCACATGTGGGGCCGGCCGGTCTCCAGCATCCGCTTCATGATCGCCTTGGCGACGACGTCGCGCGGCGCGAGGTCGGCGAGCTCGTGCACGCCCTGCATGAACCGGTGACCGTCGTCGTCGACCAGGAAGGCACCCTCGCCGCGCACCGCCTCGGAGATCAGCGGCTGCTGGCCGCGCGAGTCGGGGCCGAGGTACATCACCGTCGGGTGGAACTGGACGAACTCCAGGTCGCGCAGGGTCGCGCCGGCGCGCAGCGCGAGCGCCATGCCGTCACCTGTCGACACGGCCGGGTTGGTGGTCTGGGTGAAGACCTGACCGAGGCCGCCGCTGGCCAGCACCACGGCGCGGCAGTGCACCGCGCCGACGCCGTCGCGCTCGCCCTCGCCGATGACGTGGAGGGTGAGGCCGGCGACCGTCGCCGGGCCGGTGCTGCCGTCCTCGGCCACGTCGCCGGCGCCGAGCAGCAGGTCGACGGCCAGGGCGTGCTGGATGACCTCGATGTCGGGGGCGGCCTCGATCGCGGCGATCAGGGCACGCTGGATCTCGGCGCCGGTGGCGTCGCCGCCGGCGTGCGCGATCCGGTCGCGGTGGTGGCCGCCCTCACGGGTCAGCGACAGCTCGCCGTCGTCGGTGTGGTCGAAGTTGGTGCCGAGCGCGATCAGCTCACGCACCGCCTCCGGCCCCTCGTTGACCAGCACCCGCACCGCCTCGCGGTCGCAGGCGCCCGCGCCGGCGACCAGGGTGTCGGCCTCGTGCTGCTCGGGGGTGTCGCCGGGACCGAGCGCGGCGGCGATGCCGCCCTGGGCCCACTGGGTCGACCCGGCGTTGAGCACGTCCTTGGTGACGACCAGGATCTTGTCGACCTGCCCGCGCAGGCGCAGGGCGGCGGTGAGTCCGGCGATGCCGGAGCCGACGATGACGACGTCCGCCTGCGTCGTCCAGCCGGGGCTCGGGGCGGTGAGGCACCCGGGCAGGTGCAGCTGCTGTGGCATCCCCGCAGGCTACTCAGCGACCGGCGGTCACGTCGCCCCGGGACAGGCTCGGGTCGCCGAAGGTCTCGGCCGGGTCGAAGCCGGTGGCCATGATCTTGTTGTCGGCGTCGACGAAGACGACGTGGGGCTGGTGCTCCTTGGCCTCCTCGGTCGTCATCTGGCCGTAGCCGATCAGGATGACCAGGTCGCCGGGGTGGACCAGCCGGGCCGCGGCGCCGTTGATGCCGATCACGCCACTGCCCCGCTCCCCGGCGATGGTGTACGTCTCGAGCCGGGCGCCGTTGGTGATGTCGACGATGTGGACCAGCTCGCCGGCCAGCAGGTCGGCGGCCTCGAGCAGGTCCTCGTCGACGGTGACCGAGCCGACGTAGTGGAGGTCGGCCTGGGTCACCGTGGCCCGGTGGATCTTGCTCTTCATCATGGTGCGCAGCATGGGAGTCTCCCTCGAGGGTTCAGAACTGCAGCGGAAGGTTGTCGATGAGGCGGGTGGTGCCGACCCGGGCGGCGACGAGCACCCGGCCCTCGGTGCCGGGCTCGGGGTAGTCGGGCAGCTCGCCCAGGCCGGTCGTGGTCAGCGCGAGGTAGTCGAGCTCGACGCCCGGCTCGGCCTTGAGCACGGCCATCGCCGCCCAGCGCGCCGCCGGGACGCCGTACGCCGCCCGGTCCTGGGCCGCGCGCAGGGCTCGGCTCAGGGCGACGGCCTGCTGCCGCTGCTCGGCGTCGAGATAGCGGTTGCGGCTGGAGCGGGCCAGGCCGTCGGGCTCGCGGTCGGTGACGGCGCCGACGATGTCGATGCCGAGGCACAGGTCGGCGGTCATCCGGCGGATCAGCGCGAGCTGCTGGTAGTCCTTCTCGCCGAAGACCGCGACATCGGGCCGGACCAGGCCGAAGAGCTTGGCGACGACGGTCAGCACGCCGCGGAAGTGCCCGGGCCGGCTGGCGCCCTCGAGCAGGTCGGCGAGCGGGCCCGGCTGGACGGTGACCGCCTCGGAGGCGACCCCCTCGTGGGGCACGCCGTCGGGGTACATCTCCGCGACGACGGGGGCGAACACCACGTCGACGCCCTCGGCCGCGGCGAGGTCGAGGTCGGCGTCGAAGGTGCGGGGGTAGCGGTCGAGGTCCTCGCTCGGGCCGAACTGCAGCGGGTTGACGAAGATCGAGACCACGACCGTGCCGTCGGCGCCGGCCCGCTCGCGGGCGATCCGCATCAAGGTGGCATGACCCTGGTGAAGGGCGCCCATGGTCGGCACCAGCACGACCGTGCCGCGACCGGCGAGCAGGCCCGCCAGGTCGGCCCGGCTGCGTGCGACAGCGGGCCTGGTCAGGGTCGTCACGCCGACTCCACCCGCGGGGTGGGCAGCACCCGGCGCTCGCCGTACGCGCTGAGCACGGAGGCGATGGCCTGGGCGCGGATCGGCAGCAGCCGGCCGTCGATCACCACCCGGTCGAGGGTGGCCCACGCCATCGCGACGTACGACGGCACGGTGTCGGGAGCGTTGGCCGAGATGTCCTCGAGATGGGCGGCGACGGTCTGCACGTCGCCGCGCACGATCGGTCCGGTTAGGGCGGCGTCGCCGTGGGCGAGCGCGTTGTCGAGGGCCGCGTCGAGCAGCGGACGGAGGGTGCCGGCCGGGTCGTCGACCCCGGCGGCGCCGAGCAGGCCCATCGCCTCGCTGACCAGGGTGACCAGGTGGTTGGCGCCATGGGCCAGGCCCGCGTGGTAGAGCGTGCGCATCTCCTCGGGAACCCAGGTCGGGCGACCGCCGAGATCGGCGACCAGCGACTCGGCGAGGGCGCGCTCCTCGGGGCCGGCGGTGAGACCGAAGACGCAGCCGTGCAGCCGCTCGAGGTCGACGGCGGTGCCGGTGAAGGTCATCGCCGGGTGCAGCGCGATCACCCGGGCGCCGACGGCGACGGCCGGGGCCAGCACCGCGAGCCCGTGGCGGCCCGAGGTGTGGGCGACCACCTGGCCGGCGTGCAGCGCGCCGCTGTCGGCGAGGACCTTGACCACATTGGGCAGCATGTCGTCGGGCACGGTGAGCAGGAGCAGCTCGGCCTCGCGGGCGACATCGCTCGGCTTGCGCAGCTCGACGCCGGGCAGCAGCGCCGCGGCGCGACCTCGCGAGGCGTCGGACTCGCCGGCGGCGGCGACGACGGGATGGCCGGCCGCGCGGAGACCCGCGGCGAGCACGGCGCCGACGCGACCCGCGCCGACCACACCCACAGTGAACTTGGGGGACATCGTGAACCTTTCGTTCCCGTCCCGCCGACCACTCGCGCCCGGGGGTGCGAGCCGGTGTGGGTACCGGACGTTGTGCTCAGTGGTGTCGTCCCGGGGTTCCGGGACGCCTCAACGGTACGCCTGCCCGGGGAGCCCCGGAACGGCTCGGTCCGGTGGCTTGCGTCACACGCCCGGGGTGTCTCCTAGGCTCGGCCCCATGTCGACGCCGTCCGTCCTGCCCGCCGGCGCCCGCCTGCTGCACGTGGGACCCCACAAGACCGGGACCACGGCCTTGCAGAGCGCGTTCGACCTGGCGCGCGCGGACCTCGGCCCGCAGGGCGTGCACTACGCGTCGCGCAGCCGGCACGACGCCCGGGCGGCGCGCTATGTCACCGACCGCATGGTCGCCGGGCGGGACCCCGCGCGGGCCGAGCAGGCCTGGCGGGCCGTGGTGGGCACGCTCACCGCGGCGGGGCCGGAGCGTCGGGTGTTCAGCAGCGAGTTCCTCTCCGACGCGACCGACGAGCAGATCGCTCGGATCGTCGGCGACCTCGGCACCGACGAGCTGTGGGTGGCGATCACCCTGCGACCGCTGGCCCGGATCCTGTCGTCGCAGTACCAGCAGGGCCTGCAGAGGCAGAGCCCCCACACCTTCGACGCCTGGCTGCGGATGGTGCTCGCCGACGACGTGTCGGCGCCCGAGCCGCGGGAGTTCTGGAACCGGCATCGCCACGACGCGCTGGCGCGCAGGTGGGCCGCGCATGTCGGCGCCGAGCGGGTGCTGGTCGTCGTCCTCGACTCCCGCGACCACGCCTTCCTGCCCCACACCTTCGAGCAGCTCCTCGGCCTCCGCGCCGAGACCCTGGCCGGTCAGGACGCCCGCGAGAATCGCTCACTGACCGCCGACGAGGCCGAGCTGCTGCGCCGGTTCAACACCGGGTACGCCGAGCTCGGGCTCCCGCCGGACCACTACGTCCGGCTGTTCCGCCATCTCAAGGACCATCTCAAGGAGCGCGAGCCGGCGCCCGGCGAGGCCCCGCTCGTGACCCCGGACTGGGCGATCGAGCGCGCCAACGCGGTCGCGGCCGAGATGGCCGCCACGATCCGGGACCTGGGCGCGACGGTCTACGGCGACCTGGACTCGATCTCCGCGACCCCGCTCGGCGGCGTCGCGGCCACCCCCGAACCGCCGGCGGCGATCGACGCGGCGGTCGCGGGGTGGTTCGGCGCCGGCCTGGCCCTGGCGGCCGAGCGGCTCACGGCGCGCGAGGTCGCCGCGCCGTCCCGGCCGACACCGGCGGAGGTGGCCGCGCCCGTGCGCGGGCTGCGCGCGCGGCTCAGTCGCCGAGGCTGAAGGGGTCGTCCTTCCGGACGTCGTAGACGTGCCCCGACTGGTCGGAGATGAGCACGTCGACCGAGGTGCGCGCGACCGTCTGGGAGTCGAGCAGGGTGCCGGGGGCCTCCTGGCCGAACGCCTTGGTGCGCATCGGGGTGGCGGTCCGCTCGGGGTTGATGCAGTTGACCCGCACGCCCGCGTCGGCCCACTCGTCGGCGAGCGCCTGGGTGAGGTTGACCGTCGCCGCCTTCGCCGAGGAGTAGAGGCTGTAGCCGCTGCGGCCGCGGGTGTAGGAGCTGGAGGTGAAGAGCAGCAGCGCACCCTGGCTGGCGGCGAGGTGCGGGTAGAACTCCTGGGCGATGAAGATCGGGCCGAGGTAGTTGATCTCGGTGGCGGCGTAGACCGTCTCCTCGGTGGTCTCCAGGAGCTCGCCGCGCGGCAGCACGCCCGCGGTGTTGACCACGAAGTCGATGGTGCCGGCCTTCGCGACCGCCTCCTTGGCGGCGGCCGCCACGTCGGCACGCCGGCCGACGTCGGTGTTGGTGGTCGAGCGGCTGAAGGTGAGCACGGTGGCGCCGTACGACTGGGCGAGCTCGGCGATGTCGGCACCGATGCCGTAGCTGCCGCCGAAGACGACCATGGTCTTGCCCTCGAGCGCGGCGCGGTAGCCGGCGTCGTCCTTGGCCCGGGGCAGGTCGATGCCGGTGAGCTGGAAGAGCTTGTCGGCGATGTAGACGTCGATCGGCTCGGTGACCTTCATGTTCCGGTCGTCGCCGTGGACCACGATGATCGGCTCGTCGGGCAGGTACTTCAGCACGACGCTGCAGTCGTCGGTGGCGGTGAAGTCGGGGTCGCCGGCGGCGACCTGGTAGGCCCGGGCCAGCACGTCGAGCCGGAAGGCCTGCGGCGTCTGGCCGCGGCGCAGCGAGGCGCGCGGCGGGATGGAGCGGATGGTGTCGTCGGTGGCGACCTCGATGATGGTGTCGGCCGACGGGATCGCGACGTCGACGGCGGGATAGCGCTCGAGCGCGGTGAAGCACTCGCCGATGATCCGCGGCGTCACGAGCGGGCGGACCGCGTCGTGGAGCAGGATCCGGGTCTGAGCCGCGTCGCCGGTCGCGACCAGGTGGTCGATGGCGCGCTGGGTGGTGTCGTTGCGGGTCTCGCCTCCCTCGAGGATCGCGGTGACCTTGGGGTAGCCGCCACCGCGGGTGATGTCGCGGACCGCGTCGGTGTGGCCGGGCGTCATCATCACGACCACCTCGTCGACGTCGACGTGGTCGTGGAGCGCGAGCAGGGTGTGCTCCAGCAGGGTCTTGCCGGCGACCTTGATCAGCTGCTTCGGGATGTCCAGTCCGACCCGGCTCCCGACACCACCGGCGAGCAGGACGGCGACATTCCTCGTCATGGCCCGCAGTCTCCCACGCGGCGCTGTCAACCGCCGAGTCGGCGGCGGGCGCGGCGGGCCAGCTCGCGGGCGGCCGTACGACGAGCGCCGGCCTGGTCGCGCTCGGCGTCCCAGCGCTCGGTGACGGCGCGGTGCCGGGACCACGCGGCCCGCTCGACCGGGCCGGCGAGGTCGCGGGGCTCGGGGCGCGGATGGACGCCGGTGAGCTTGGTGATGATGCCGACCGCGAGGGCCGCGGCGGCGCTCGGGTCGATGGCGCCGACCGGCGCGTTGTCGCCCTCGGCGGGAGCGAGCGCCCGGTCGGAGAGCAGGCCGAGGTCGCCGATCACGCGCGCGCCGGAGGCACCGATCCGCTCAGCCATCGCGGCCCCGACCTCGAGCGCCCGGTCGATCGCCCAGCCGGGGGTGAGCAGCCGCTCGGCCGCGGGGTCGGGCGGCGTGGCCTGGAGGCCCCGGGCGGCGCCGAACCGGACGAACCGGCCGTGGTCGGCGCTGGTCCACGGCGGCTGCGAGGTGCGCTCGACCAGCTCCCGCATCAGCGTGGCCTCGGCGAACGTCAGCGACCGGTTGGTCTTGTCGGCGGGCGGCCGGAGCAGACCCTCGGGCAGGCCGAGCAGACCCTCGAAGGCCGCCGGGAGCCCGCGGTGGTCGCGGTCGTCGACCACGATCACGCTGACCCGGTCCGCGCCGACCAGGCCCACCCAGCGCTCGACCAGCAGGTCGTGGCGGTGCCGTTGCCAGAAGGACGGCGTGACCGCGCCTCCGTCGGGAGAGTCAGCCTGGTCGAGGATCGCGCGCAGCCACTCGGCGTACGGCGGCACGGGGACGTTCTGGCCGTACTGCTGCCACTGCGAGCCGAGCAGCCGCACGATCGGCCGCACCGTGATCACGATCTGGGTGCGCGGGCCGAGCTCGTCGAGGAGGGTGCGGGCGCCCTCGTCGGTCGCCTCGCAGTAGACCTCGCTGCTCAGGACCCCGATCCGCGGCGCCGTCGCGCGCAGCTCGGCCACCAGGGCGTACCAGCGCTCCCGGAAGGCCTCGACGTCCTTGCCGGGGTCGACCCGGCCGAGGGCGAGCGCCATGGCGGCGTTCATCTCGTGGGCCAGCTCGCCGGGATAGGCGACGCCGTGCGCGGCCAGCGCGTCCCGGGCCTCCCACAGCGCGCCCTGCATCGCGGTGGTGCCGGTCTTGTAGGGCCCGATGTGGACCAGCGTGGAGCCATCGGGCAGCGGCTGGATCCGCGCGGTCATCGGCTGCCCCTCAGTCGGGTGAGGAGGACGCGGGCCGGCAGCTCCTCCACGGGTACGACGACCGGCCGGTCCGGCGCGAGGTCGGCGGGCCGCTCGACCAGGCCGAGCATCACCTCGAGCGCGGCGTCGGCCGCGACATCGATCGGGACCAGGCCGCGCTCGGCGGGGACCGGCCACAGCAGCGCGTCGCGAGGACCGCTGATCACGACCCCGTCGGCCTCCAGCTCCGCGAGCGCGGCCCGGCAGGCGTCGCGCATCGCCCGCGCCTCGGCGGGACCGAGGTCGGGGTCGGTGTCGAGGGAGCGGCTGATGCAGGCGGTGGCGTCGGCGGCGCCGTCGACCGCGGTCTGCCGGCTCGGCGGCAGCAGCACCTCGACCTGGGCGACGATCGCGTCGGCGTACGCGCGGGCGGTGTCCTGCCCGCCGGGCACGCTCTGCGGCGGCACCGGGTCGGCGTCGGTGTGGGCGGCCGCGGCGGCCACGTCGAAGCGCGGCCAGCGACGGCCGGCGGCGAGGGTGAGCAGCTGGTCGAGGGAGACCACCTCGTCGAGAGAGACCACGAGGTGGACCGGCGCGGCGGCGGAGTGCAGCGCCCGGACGTCCGCCACCCAGGCGGCCAGGCCCTCCGCGGTGGGCTCGGACAGCAGCTCGGCGACCGCGCCCACGACCAGCAGGGTGCGGTCCCCGGCGAGCTCGGAGAGCTCGACCAGGGTGACGTCGGGCAGCTCGTCGTCGTCGCGGGTGACCCGCTCGTCCTCGAGCGAGGCCCACCAGGTCGGGACCGCGAAGGCGTTCATCCCGGCGTGGGCGTCGGGCACGTGGAGCCGGCTCATCGCCTCGCCACCCTTCGGCGGGCGCGACGGCCGAGCTCGCGGACCAGCTCGCGACCGGCGTACGACGAGAGGTCGGGCGCCTGCGGCGTCGCCGCCGGAGCCTCGGGCGCGTGCCGAAGCGCGGCGGTGAAGGCGACGTCCATCAACCTGCCGGCGCTCTCGACGTCGACCGTGGTCGGGACATCGACCTGCTCGGCGTAGCCGGACGGGTCCACCACGAGGTCGGCGAGGTCGCCGACCACCGTGACGCCGGAGGCTTCGACGGCGGAGTTCCAGGCGGCGGCGTACTCGTTGGCCTTCTCGGCGACCCAGCGCGGAGCGCGGATCGGGTGGGGGGTGGTGGTGGCGGTGTAGTCGCGCAACGGGATCCGGGCCAGCACGCCGATCACCTCCATCCAGGTGGGGTGGTCGCCGCCGTGGTCGGTCCAGGCGCGGTTGAAGTGCCGCAGCATCTCCGCCTCGGGATAGGGCAGCGAGGCGTTCCCCTCGGGAACCGGCTGCAGGATCTCCGGAACCCCCATCAGGCGCTCGAAGACCCGGAAGTTGCGCAGCCGGTCGACCGGGTCGGGGACGACGAGGACGATCCGCTCCTCGCCGAAGACCGGGCCCCACTCCTCGATGATGCGACGCAGGCTGAACCGGTGGAGCGTCGGCATGAACTTCACGTAGTCGACGTGCACCTCGCCCTCGACGTCCACGGCGGAGAACTGTCCGCTCGCCCAGTCCTCCAACGACTCGGTGCCGCGACGTCGCAGCCATTGCTGCCACTGCGAGACCAGGAGCGGCGCCAGCGGACGGAGCGTGACGACGACGTGCGTGTCGGCGCCCAGCTTGTCGGCGAGATAGGAGATCCGCTCACCCTTGGCGTGGCTGAGCGACTCGCTCGACCAGAAGGTGCATCGGGCGTCGGACTCGCGGAACTCGGTCGCGAGAGCCTCCCACCGTCGTTCCCACGACCCCTGCCAGAACTCGGCGAGGCCGCCCGCCGCGACCTGGCCGACCCTCATCTCGTGCCGGCCGTGGTTGACGTTGTGGGCACCGAGCGCCTCGAGCTCGGGGCGCGCCTGGTCGAGCGCGCCCTGGAGCGCCGTCGTCCCGGTCTTGGGCAGACCGATGTGGATGAACCGCGAGCCGTCCGGGAGGGCGTCGGGCAGGTCGACGATGCGCATCGCGGGAAAGGCTCCTTCGGTCGGCGGCGGAATCGAGGGCGTGGTCACGACGGATCATTCCCCGACCTGAGCCAGTCACCCAGTCCGGGGATGGTGAACCGCACCGAGTCTCCCTCAGGGAAGATCGTGCCCTTCTGGATCAGGCTCTCGCGGATCCAGGAGACGGCCTTGGCGGGCTTGCCGAGCGCGGCCGCGACCTGGGCGCCCGTCACTCTCGGCTCGAGGGACAGGAGCTGGGCGAGGGCGCGGAGGTACTCGCGCTCGCGTTGGGAGGAGTCCTCCCAGCGGGCGGCGTAGAGGCCGGCGGCGAGCTCCTCCTGTGCAGCCGGAATGGCCGCCGAGGCGTGCTCGGTGGTGATCTCCTGGGCTCCGCTGGACGCGCGCCAGGCGTGATGGCCCATCAGCTGGATCGCGTAGGGATAGCCGCCCGAGGCCGCGGCGAGGCGTGCGGCCGCTGCGTCGTCCATCGGCCGCTCGGCCATCGCGGCAGGGACGCGGAGGGCGTCCAACGTGTCCGCCTGGTCCAGCAGGCCGATGCTGTGCCACTCCGCACGTTCGAGATAGGTCACCCCCTGGTGGCTTCCCCGCAGGCTGGGCAGACCGGCCAGCAGGACGACGAGGGGCCAGTCGTCGGGGACGTGCTCCTGGAGCGTCGCGGCCAGTTCGCCGAGCTCGGGCTTCGACGCGAGCTGCAGCTCGTCGATCGTCACCACGACGCCGGCTTCCAGGGCATCCGCCGCGGCGCACGCCTCGGCGAGGGCCGCTTCCAGGGACGGCCGTCCGGACCGGTCGGCGTCATCCCGCGTGAGCGCGATCTCGCCTCCCACCCCCAACACGCTGGCCCGGACGGTCGCGCCGGTCACCCGGAGCCGGGTTCCCGGCTTGGCCTGCCGGTAGAGATCGCGGATCGCGAGCAGCCGGTCGGCCAGCAGGGGCAGGAACGGGCGGCCGGGCCGAACCTCCACCGGGGCGGTCAGCCACGCGTAGGTGTCCGCGGCGCGGGAGGCCGCCTCGCCCAGGATGACCGTCTTGCCGACTCCCCGTGGACCGGTCAGCGCCAGCGGGCGCGGCGTGCGAGCGTCCAGCGCGGCGATCGCCAGCACCTCGTCGATCGCGGCCGTGATCCGGTGCCGTCCCGCGAGTGCCACCGGAGCCTGGTTGAAGCCCGGGCGGTAGGGATTGGGCACCCGTCTCGACACGGTGGCCAGGCTAGGTCGATCGAGGACGTCTAGCAATGTCTAGGGCGTCTAGGAGCGACTAGGAGTCTCCAAAGAAGGCCGCCGCCACCCGCTCCGCGGCATGGCCGTCCATGAACCGGCTGAACCGCGCGTGGAAGGCGGCCAGGTCGTCGGCGTAGCGGCTCCGCAGCCCGTCGAGGTCGCGCAGCAGGTCGACGACCTGCTCGGCGGTGTCGACGTGGGGGCCCGGGGCGGTAGGGGCGTAGTCGTAGAGGAAGCCGCGCACGCCACCGACATAGGTGTCGAGGTCGGGGACCAGGAAGACCATCGGTCGGTTGGTGAGCGCGAAGTCGAAGCGCAGCGAGGAGTAGTCGAGCACGGCCGCGTCGGCGGCGAGGATCAGGTCGTTGATCTCGGGGTACTCGGTGACGTCGAGGAAGCGGGTCGCCCCGGCACCGTCGCCGGCGGGGTTGTGGAAGCGGTGGCCACGCAGCAGCAGGACGTAGTCGGGACCGAGCTCGCGGGCCGCGGTGGCGACGTCGAGGTGGTGGACGGCGTCGGCGGCACGCCAGTTGGTGGCCTGGTCGTCGCGCCAGGTGGGGGCGTAGAGGATCGCCTTCTGATGGGGCTGGATCCCGAGCCGACGGCGTACGTCGTCGCGCACGGCCGCGGCCCGCTCCCCCACCAGGACGTCGTCGCGTGGGTAGCCCTCGTTGTGGATCGCGCCGTCGTAGGCGTACTCGCGGCGGTAGTACTGGTCCATGTCGGGATCGGGCGTGAGGATCAGGTCCCATTGGTGGGAGGTGCGGGCCAGCTCGAGCTCGATGCGCCGGGGCGGGTAGTGCTTGGCGTCCCACATCCGGATGCCCATCGACTTCGAGGGGTAGCCGTGGAAGGTCTGCAGCAGCCGCTGGCCGGGGCGCTTGCGGAACCAGCGCTCGGGGTCGATGTTCATGCACAGCTGCCCGGCCGCCGCCAGCACGCGGTACCACTCGCGGGTGGTCAGCACGACCGGCACGGCGCCTTCCGGGACCCAGGACGCGGCCGAGGCCACGCCCCAGTAGAGCGTGAGGTCGGGGCGGGTGCGTCGCAGCTCGTGGTGGAGCGCGAGCTGGCTGTCGGTCGCCGACGCCCCGACATAGGACTGGAAGTAGACCGCGTCGGGCTCGAGCGGGATCTCGGCGTCGGCGTACCACTCCTGGAGCTGGGTCTGGCCGTAGGGCACCCGCTCCTCGACGGGAACCGGCGGGAGCAGCTCGATCCCGGCGACCCGGGCCTCCTGGACCACCCGGGCGGAGTAGTCGGCGCCGACCATGAAGTGGTGGAGCCGGTCGATGCCGGCGTCGCCGAGGAGGGCTCGGGTGGTGGCGCCGGCGTGGGTGACCGCGAGCCAGAGCCAGCCGGGGGCGAGCGGGCGCTCGCCGAGGCCCCAGCGGTCGGTGGTCAGGGTGAGGCTCACCCGGACGGTGCCGTCGTCGGCGGCGGGCGGCAGGTCGGTGGCGAGCACCTCCGCGCCGCCGACCTGGGCGAGCAGGGCGAGCCGGGCGTCGGGGGTGGGGAGGCCCAGCCAGCGTGCGGTCACGTCGAGGCGCCGGCCCTCGACGAACAGGTCGTCGACCACGAGCGTGTCGGCGGCCTCGTAGAGCTCGGTGTCGCCGGAGGGGGCGCGGGAGCCGACCACCTCGCCCGCGCCGACCCCCAGCCACTGGGGGGCGCCGGCGGGCCAGCCGAGCGCGACCTCGCGGCCGTCGGCGGTGAGCGCCTCGACCCGCCAGCGACGCTGTCCGGTCCACGCGGCGGGCAGCTGGAGCCGGAAGGACCGCGCGCCGTCGGGCTCGTCGGCGAGCTCGGCACGGACCTGCTGGGTGCCCTGGGTGACCCGGAGGCCGATGACGGGGGTGTCGGCGGGGTCGATGACGCCCCGGACCGCGCGGCCCTCGACGGCGAGGGTCCGCAGGCGTGGCCCCTGGTCGGGGCGGATGCGCAGGCCGACCACGTCGGAGCGCGGGTTGAAGGCGACCACCGAGCCGGCGACCGGACGCGGCGCGAGGTGGTCGCGGCCGATGAAGCCGGCGGAGGCCTGCTCGTCGATGAGCGGGACGGCGCCGGAGCGGCGCACGCCGTCGACGTCGATGTCGACCTCGAGCACCCAGGTGGCGGTGTCGGCGCTCGCGGCGACCACCTCGGCGACCGGGACCACCGCGTCGAAGGCACCCCAGGAGAAGTCCTGGTGGCGGCGCAGCGCCTGGTTGGCGCGCGCGTCGCGGAACTGCCGGATCTCCAGCTCGATCCGCCGTCCGGCGGCGCTGTCGACCAGGGCGCAGGCGATGGTCGGGGTGGTGGTCATGTGGACGAAGTCGACGGCCGCGAAGACGGTCAGCTCGAGGGTGGTGGCGTCGACCCAGCGCGCCTCGCGCAGCATCGCGCGGAACCGGGTCTCGTCGGCGGTCATCTCGAACAGCTCGGGCGGTATCGCGAGCTCGACGTCGTCGTGGTGGGGCAGCAGCGCCCACACCTTGCCGTCGCGCACCTCGGTGGGCCGGTTGCCGCGGGTGAACAGCCGGGCGCCGAGGAAGTCCTCGAGCGCCTTGCGGTGGCCGCCCTGCAGCAGCCAGAGCTTGACCCGGGCCTCGGCGTTCAGTCGCGCCCAGACCTGCTCGTCGGCGGCGTCGAGCAGCATCGCGACGTGGTCGCGCAGGGTCTGCCACTGCTGCTCGTCGGCCCGCTCGACGTCGGCGATCAGCGGCTGCACCGCCGTGTCGAGCACGCCCCACAGGAACCAGTCGCGCACCTCGGGCAGCCCGAGCGACTCGACGCGGTGCCAGGTGTGGTCGTTGCGCTCGATCCAGTCGGGCAGGCCGCTGAGCACGTCGGGGACGGTGCCGACCTGGACGCCGTCGCGGCGGTCGGTGGGGATGTAGGTGAAGTCGGCCAGCAGGTCGAAGGCCGGCGCCCGCTCCAGCATCCCGAGCGCGACGTCGGCGCCGTCGGGGAACTCGTCGGTGAAGCGCAGCCCGAGCTCGCGCCAGGTCTCCTTCGTGAAGAGCCGGTTGCCGAGGCCGAGGTCGGTGACCGCGACCGGGGTGGCGGCGAGCGTCGTCGCGCGGACGGGAGTGTGGTGGGCGGCGTCGTAGGCCGAGTCGGGGATCCAGCCGGCGATGTCGGGCTCGCGCATCGCGCCGACCACGACCGGCGAGCCGGACCGGGTCTGGGCCTCGACCAGCCGCTCGAGGCCGGTGTGGACGAAGTCGTCGCCCGCGTGGGTCACCACGACCACCAGCTCGCCGGAGGCGGCGGCGACTCCCGCGTTGCGGGCCGCCGCGAGCGACCGCTCGACCTTGATCCGGGTCTTGATCCGCCAGTCCTGGGCGGCGTGCTCGCGCACCGTCGCGGTGACCCGGTCGTGGCGCCCGAAGCGCACCACGAGCACCTCGAGGTTGCGGTGGGTCTGGACCTTCAGCGAGTCGAGGCAGGTGCCGATCCGGGTGGTGTCGTCGTCGCTGACCGGGAGCACCACGGTGACCAGCGGCCCGGAGAACTCACCCCGGAACCGGCGGGTGGCGCGGCCGAGGGGTCCTCGCAGCCGGCCGGGTCCGGCCTTGGCGAGCCGGATCAGGCCTTGCTGGGCGCGGGCGCGGTCGAAGGCCACGGCGGCAGCGTCCTCTCGGGTCGACGACGGATGGGTCGCCCGATGCTACCGAGGGGGTACGACGGATCAGGCGGGGCGGCGGGCCTGGGTGCGGGCCTGGGCCTCGAGGGCGTGGATCTGGGCGGTGAGCACGTCGAGCTCGGCCTCGAGCTCGGCGACTCGGACGACGGCCTGGCCGGCGCGCTCCTCGGCGTCGGCGAGACTCTTCGCGAGCCGGTCGGCGGTGCGCTGGGCCTCCTCCGCACGCTCGCCGGCC
This sequence comes from Nocardioides nitrophenolicus, assembly GCF_016907515.1. Taxonomy (NCBI): domain Bacteria; kingdom Bacillati; phylum Actinomycetota; class Actinomycetes; order Propionibacteriales; family Nocardioidaceae; genus Nocardioides; species Nocardioides nitrophenolicus. The sequence continues at coordinate 3,198,925 of NZ_JAFBBY010000001.1, read as the reverse complement.
TCGACCAGCTCGCGGCGGGCGTCGGCCAGCTCGGCGGCGGCGTCGCCGAGGCGCTTCTCGAGGCGGGCGATGGTGGCGTCGCGCTTGGCGACCTTGCCGGTCATGTCGGCGGCGAACTCGACGTTCTCCGCGGTGCGGGCCTCGGTGAGGTCGGCGTACGCCCGCGCCTGGACGGCCCGGTCGCGCGCCGCCTCCTGGCGGGAGTCCAGGAGCTCGGTGTGGGTGATCTTGGTGGCGGCCGCGCCGAGCACGAGGGCGGCGACGGCGGCGATGGTGACCAGGATCCAGGAGCCGGTCACGGCGGTGCCGGCGACGGCGAGCGTCGCGAGCACGAGGAGGAGGACAGCGACCAGGACCCGAGTGGAGCGCTGTCGACGGCGGTTGCCGGACATGACAGGGGAAGTCATGTCTTGCACGGTAAGCCTCCGGACCCCGGAGACGCGGCAGACACGCTTGTCACACTCGTCCCAACCGTCACAGTGCGTCAGCCGCGCATCTGACGAATGGGTCGCCCATCGGTCCCGGACGCGACCCGTTCGTCAGATGCGCGGGGGAGGATCGGGGTCGTCGCGGACCCGACACGCCCGCTCGAGGAGCAGCCCCGCCACCACGGCACCCAGGGCGCACCCGGCCGCGAGGAACGAGCGCACCATCCGGTCGTCGGCCAGCTCGGCGGAGTCGCCGATCCACGAGAGCGCATAGCCGACGTACCCACCGGTGACCAGCGCCGCGACCAGGGCGCTCGCGCGGGCCAGGACCAGCCGATTGACGGCCTGGTGGGCCTCCAGCCGCTCGCGGCGCACGTGGACGGCGCGGTGGGTCACCCAGGCGACGTACCCGAGGATCGCGGCGAGCAGCAGCAGCGCGAGCGGCTGCGCGGCGGACACCAGCGGGGGTACGACGCCGAGCCGGTCGCACACCGGATGCACCGCCCAGCCGACGACGGTGCCGGCCACCGCCCAGCCCAGCACGGTGGGCAGGCCGGTGGGCCGCAGCCCGTCGGGAGACGGACCCGCGGGCTCCTGCTCGGGCTCGGGCTCCTGGACCGGGTCTCGCGTCACACCGTCTCGAGCACCAGGTCGTCACGCAGCTTGAGGCCGCTGGCGTCGACCCTGTCGAGCAGGTCGGCGATCGGCCCGTGGTCGAGCAGCACGGCGTCGGCCTCGAGGTCGTGCCACGGCTTCAGCACGAAGGCGCGCTCGTGGGCGCGCGGGTGGGGCAGGCGCAGCTCGTCGGTGTCGCTGCGGCGGTCGCCGACGACGATGAGGTCGACGTCCAGGGTCCGCGGGGCGTTCTTGACGTCGCTGCGCTCGCGCTCGAAGGCGTCCTCGATGGCGAGGGCGCGGTCGATCAGGCGGTGGGCCGGCAGGGTGGTGTCGGCGAGCACGACGGCGTTGAGGAAGTCCTTGGCCTCCGGTGGGCAGTCGACGGGGGCGCTCTCGTAGACCGGGGACACGCCGGTGATCCAGACCTCCGGGGTGTCGGCGAGGGCGCCGAGGGCGCCCTGCAGGGTCGCGAACCGCTCGCCGAGGTTGGATCCGAGTGCGATCACCACCCGACGGATCGGTCGCATCTCGCCGGTCAGCGTGTCCGCGTCGACGATGTTCGGATTGGGGGTCTCGGTCATGCTGGGCCCTCTGCCTTCCCGGTTCGGTCTCCCGTCCCCGCGACCTCACGGCGGCGGGTGATGGTGAGCTGTACGTCGGCGAACGTCGCCTCGATCGGCGCATCCGGCTTGTGGACGGTCACACGCACCCATTCAACACGAGGGTCCAACAGGCACGTGTCGGCGATCCGCTGCGCGAGGGTCTCGATCAGGTCGACCGGGTCCCTCGTCACGGCGGCCACGACCTGGTCCACGAGGCTTCCGTAGTCCACGGTGTCGCGCAAGTCGTCCGACGCCGCCGCGGGGGCGGTGTCGACGGCGAGGGTCAGGTCGATCCGGAAGACCTGACCGTCGCGTCGCTCGTGGTCGAAGACGCCGTGATGGGCGAAGCACTCGATGCCGAGGATGCTCAGCTCGTCAGTCATCTCGATCCCTCTTCCGGCGCCCCGGCCCGATCCGCGGCTGGGGTCCACTGTGCCGCAACCGCCAGCGCGTCGCGATGGGCACGCACATCGTGGACCCGCAGGCACCACACCGGAGCACCCCCCAGCCCCGCCGCCAGCAGCGCGCTCAGGGCGACCCCGGCCGCCTCCCGCTCCCCCACCGGGCGCGGCTCGCCCGCGGGATCCTCGAGCAGACGCCCGAGGAAGGTCTTGCGGCTGCCGCCGACCAGCAGCGGGAAGCCCAGCTCCGCCAGCGCGTCCAGGTTGCGGACCAGCTCCCAGTTGTGCTCCGCCAGCTTGGCGAAGCCGAGGCCGGGATCGAGCACGATCCGGTCGTCGGGTACGCCGGCCGCCCGGATCGCCGCGACCCGCTCCCCCAGCTCGGCGCGGACGGCGGCGACCACCCCGCCGTCGTACCTGGCGAACTGCTGCATCCGGTCGCTGTGGGCGCGCCAGTGCATGGCGACGTAGGTGGCGCCGGTGCGGGCGACCACGTCGAGGATGGCGGGGTCGGCGAGCCCGCCGGACACGTCGTTGACGATCCGGGCGCCGGCCGCGACCGCCCGCTCGGCCACCTCCGCACGCATCGTGTCGACCGAGACCGTCGCGCCGGCGGCCGCGAGCGCCTCGATGACGGGGACGACGCGGTCCAGCTCCTCGGCGAGCAGCGGCCGGGTCGCGCCAGGCCGGGTGGACTCCCCACCCACGTCGAGGATGTCGGCGCCCTGCGCGAGCAGCTCGCGGCCGTGGGCGATCGCCCGCGCGGGGTCGGCGTACCGCCCGCCGTCGGAGAACGAGTCGGGCGTGACGTTGACGACACCCATCACCAGGGGCGTCGACGGTCCGGTCATGCCGGAAACCCTAGATGCTGACGGTGGCTGGGGCGATGTGCGTACGATGTACAGACGACAAGGGGAGGAGGAGACTTGGCCGAGCCGCCGCGCCCCGACCACCGGTGGACCGACGCCCCGCGAACCGAGCGGCTCAACATCCGCGTGAGCGCGGACTTCAAGAGCCTGCTCGAGCAGGCGGCGCGGGAGGACGGCGTCAGCGGCACCGATCTGATCATCGGCGCCACCGGAGCCCGGATCGACGAGATCCTGATGAGGCGGACGGTCGTCAGCGACCGGTTCTTCGACGACCTGCTGGCCGCGCTCGACGAGCCGCCCGCCCCCGACCCCGCCCTCGCGAAGGCGTTCCGACGCCTCGAGGAGCTGCGCGCCGATGCTGCTCACCCGGCTGACGCCTGACCACGACGTCACCTCGTTCCGCTGCGGCAACGCCGGCCTCGACGGCTGGCTCGGGTCGGCGGCGCGGACCGCGGAGGCGAAGGGAACGGCTCGGGTGTACGTGTGGCCGAGCCCCGGCGGGGCGGTCCAGGCGTACGTCGCGGTCACGCCCCACTCCGTCGACGCCGCCTCGCTGACCTCACGCCTCAGGCGCGGCGAGCCGGCGCAGATCCCCAGCTACCTGATCGCGAAGCTCGCCCTCGACGTCGGCTTGCACGGTCACGGGCTCGGTGCCGCGCTGCTCGCCGACGCCCTCGACGTGATCGTCCAGGCCAGCGACCGGGGCGGCGGGCGCTCTGTCGTCGTGGACGCCGTCGACGACCCGGCGGCCGGCTTCTACCGGCATCACGGCTTCATCGACACGACCCTGCCGCGCCGGCTCGTCCTGACGGTGAGCGCCGCTCGTCGGGAGCGCGATCAGGCGACCCGCACGACCGACTCCTAGACTCCCCCACATGGCCGAGGCTCCCGCGGTGTCCGTCGTGATCCCGACCTACCGCTCCGGTCCGGGGCTGGACCGGGCGATCGCGTCCCTCGACGCGCAGACCCTCCCCCAGGCCGAGCTCGAGGTGCTGCTGCTCGACGACGGCTCCCCCGACGACACCGCCGCCCGGATCGAGCGGATCGCGGCCGGCCGGGCCAACTACCGCTCGTTCGCCCTGGAGCCGTCCGGGTGGCCGAGCCGGCCGCGCAACATCGGCGTCCGCGAGGCGCGGGGGCGCTATGTGCTCTTCCTCGACCATGACGACGAGCTGTACCCCGACGCGCTGCGGGCCGGGGTCGCGCTCGGTGACGTCGCGGGCGCCGACGTGGTCAACGGCAAGGAGGTGCGCACCCAGATCGCGCGTTGGGGGCTGACCCAGTACACCCACGACACACCCGACGCCAGCGCCGAGCCACTGCGCGGACTGCTGCCGATGACGCCCCACAAGCTGTACCGGCGCGCTTTCCTGGTCGACCACGACGTCCGGTTCCCCGAGGCTCCGCGACACCTGTGGGAGGACCTGTTCTTCCACGTCGACGTGATCCGGCACCTGCCACGGGTCGCGCTGCTCAGCTCGACGCCCTTCTACCACTGGCGCAAGACCGCGGAGAACAACTCGACGTCGACCGACGGGACCCGGCTCGACTACAGCGGCGACCCGGAGTACTGGCCCTATCTCGACCGCCTGTTCCGGCTGATCTCGGGTGTCGAGCACCCCGCGATCCGCGACGAGCTGCTCGCCCAGAACGTCCACGTGCGGCTGGTCTCCCAGCTCGGGCAGCGCGCGAGCGACGACGACGCCGACCGGGTCGCCGAGGCGCGGGCCGAGGTCGCCCGGATGCTCGCGGCGTACGTCCCGCCCGAGCTCGACGCGCTGCTCCCCGAGCGCAGCCGGGTCGCGATCACCCTGTTCCGCGCCGGCCACGCCGATGCCGCCGCCGACTTCCTGCGCGACGGCATCGACCGTCGTCCCGAGTTCGTCATGACCGCCGTCGAGGAGGCGCCCGAGGGTGGGGTCACGGTCGCCGGCACCGTCACCTGGAGCCCGGTGCCGGGACAGCCCTTCGCCCGGCGTACGACGGACGGCGCCGTGGTCCGCGCCCTCCCCGAACCGCTCGCCGGCCTGCTCGCCGAGCACGGCCTGACCCCGTCGGCGGACGTGTCGGACGCGTTCGTCGACGTGGCGGTCCGGCACGCCCCGACCCGGGTCAACTGGCTGCTGCCGTCGACCTCCCGGATCGAGCTGGTCGAGCAGGACGACGGCACCCTCGAGCCGGCCGGCACCTTCACCGCCCGGTTCGACCCCGCCACCGCCGCCATGGGCGGCGCGCTGCCGCCGGGCGCGCACCTGGTGCTCGGCATGTGCGAGCTGGACGGGCGCACCGGGATCAAGCGCGCGTTCAGCGAGCTGCCGGCCGGCACCCAGGTCGGCTCGGTCGTGCTCGACTACTCGGCCCAGGACGGGCTGCTGCTCCGGCTCGCCGCCGAGGAGCCACCCGCCCGGAAGGGGCTGCTCAGGCGGCTGCGACGAGGCTGAGCGCCCCGGTCACAGCAGATGGTTCGGACCCGCGTCCGCGGCCTCGGCGAGCAGGTCGAGGAGGTAGCGCCCGTACCCGCTCTTGAGCAGCGGCCGGGCCAGCTCCTCGAGGCGGGCGTCGTCGATGATCCCGAGCCGCCAGGCGATCTCCTCGGGCGCGCCGACCTTGGTGCCCTGCCGGACCTCGAGCGCGCGGACGAAGTTGCTGGCGTCGTTGAGGTCGTCGAAGGTGCCGGTGTCGAGCCACGCCGAGCCCCGCGGGAGCACCTCGACCTGCAGCCGGCCCTCGTCGAGGTAAATCCGGTTGAGGTCGGTGATCTCCAGCTCGCCGCGCGCCGACGGCCGGAGCGTCCTGGCCTTCTCGACGACGTCCGCGCCGTAGAAGTAGAGGCCGGGCACGGCGTAGCGGCTGCGCGGCTTCTCGGGCTTCTCCTCGAGCGACAGCGCGCGCCCCTCGGCGTCGAACTCCACGACGCCGTACGCCGTCGGGTCGGCCACGCGGTAGCCGAAGACCGCGGCGCCGTCGAGGCCCTCGAAGCGGCGCAGCCGGGTGCCGAGGCCGGCGCCGTAGAAGATGTTGTCGCCGAGCACCAGGCCCGCCCCACCTCCGGCGAGGTGCTCCTCGCCGATGAGGAAGGCCTGCGCGAGGCCGTCGGGAGAGGGCTGGACGGCGTAGCTGATCTCGATGCCGAACTGGCTGCCGTCGCCGAGGAGCCGGCGGAACTGCTCGGCCTCGTGGGGCGTGGTGATGACCAGCACCTCGCGGATGCCGGACAGCATCAGCGTGGAGAGCGGGTAATAGATCATCGGCTTGTCGTAGATCGGCATCAGCTGCTTGCTGACCGCATGGGTCACCGGGTGCAGACGACTGCCCGTACCTCCGGCAAGAATGATCCCGCGCATGTTCCTAGACTGGCATGCGTGCAGCGCGTTCTCGTCACCGGCGGAGCCGGGTTCATCGGCTCGAACTTCGTCCACCACCTCGTCCGCCACACCGACGCGAGCGTCACCGTCCTCGACAAGCTGACCTACGCCGCCAGCCGGGAGTCGCTGGCGGGCCTGCCCGAGGAGCGGGTCCAGCTGGTGGTCGGCGACATCGTGGACGCCGCCCTGGTCGAGCGGCTGGTCAACCAGCACGACGCGGTCGTCCACTACGCCGCGGAGTCCCACAACGACAACTCGCTCAACGACCCGTCGCCGTTCATCCAGACCAACCTGATCGGCACGTTCACGCTGCTCGAGGCGGTCCGCAAGGCCGGCGTCCGGTTCCACCACGTCTCCACCGACGAGGTCTACGGCGACCTGGAGCTGGACGACCCGAAGCGGTTCACCGAGGACACGCCCTACACCCCGTCCTCGCCGTACTCGGCTTCCAAGGCCGGGTCCGACCACCTCGTGCGCGCCTGGGTGCGCAGCTTCGGGGTGCAGGCGACCATCTCCAACTGCTCCAACAACTACGGCCCGTGGCAGCACATCGAGAAGTTCATCCCCCGCCAGATCACCGAGGTGGTCGACGGTCGCCGGCCCAAGCTCTACGGCTCCGGCGAGAACGTGCGCGACTGGATCCACACCGAGGACCACTCCTCGGCCGTGCTCCGGATCCTCGAGCGGGGCCGGATCGGCGAGACCTACCTGATCGGCGCCGACGGCGAGAAGTCGAACCTCGAGGTGGTCCGGCTGATCCTGACCCTGATGGGCCGCGACGCCGACGACTTCGAGCACGTCACCGACCGCGCCGGGCACGACCTGCGCTACGCGATCGACTCCGGCAAGCTGCGCACCGAGCTCGACTGGACGCCGCAGTACGCCGACTTCGAGGCCGGTCTGGCCCAGACCGTCGAGTGGTACCAGCGGAACGAGGCCTGGTGGCGCCCGAAGAAGGACGCGACCGAGGCGGCGTACGCCGCGAAGGGCCAGTGACCATGGGCGAGCTGCGCGTCGAGACGACGCCGATCCCGGGGCTGCTCGTCGTCCACCTGCCCGTCCACGGAGACGAGCGCGGCTGGTTCAAGGAGAACTGGCAGCGCGAGAAGATGGTGGCGCTCGGCCTGCCCGACTTCGGCCCGGTGCAGAACAACATGAGCTACAACGCCACGCGAGGCGCCACCCGCGGCATCCACACCGAGCCGTGGGACAAGTTCGTGTCCGTCGCCACCGGCAAGGTGTTCGCCGCGTGGGTCGACATGCGCGCGGGCGAGACCTTCGGGGCGACGTACTGGTGCGAGGTCGACGAGAGCGTCGCGGTGTTCGTGCCGCGCGGCGTCGGCAACGCCTACCAGGCGCTCGAGGACGGCACCGTCTACGCCTACCTGGTCAACGACCACTGGCGCCCCGGTACGACCTACCCCGCCCTGCACCTCGCCGACCCCGACGTCGCCATCCCGTGGCCGATCCCGCTCGACTCAGCCGACGTCGAGATCTCCGCCAAGGACCACGCCAATCCCCGGCTCGGCGAGGTCGAGCCGGTGGCCCCGAAGAAGACGCTCGTCACCGGCTGCCGCGGACAGCTCGGCCAGGCCCTGGCGCCGCTGTTCCCCGACGCGACCCTGGTCGACCTCGACGATCTCGACCTCACCGACGAGGCGGCGTTGGCCGCCTGGCCGTGGGAGGACTACGAGCTGATCCTCAACGCGGCCGCCTACACCGCTGTCGACAAGGCCGAGACCCCCGAGGGCCGGCCGGTCGCCTGGGCCGCCAACGCCGCCGCCCCCGCCGCCCTGGCCCGAGTCGCGGCCGCGCGCGGCATCACCCTGGTGCACTATTCGACCGACTACGTCTTCGACGGCTCCCCGGTCTCCGGTGGCCACACCGAGGACGAGCGCTTCGCCCCGCTCGGCGTGTACGGCCAGACCAAGGCCGCCGGCGACCTCGCCGTCGCCGGCGCCCCCCGCCACTACGTCCTGCGCACCTCGTGGGTGATCGGCGAGGGCCACAACTTCGTGCGCACCATGGCCCGCCTCGCGGCCGACGGCGTCGACCCGGCCGTCGTCTCCGACCAGGTCGGCCGGCTGACCTTCACCTCCGAGCTGGCGCGGGCCACGGCCCACCTGGTCGCCACCCGGGCGCCGTACGGCACCTACAACGTCACCAACGGCGGCACCGAGCGGTCGTGGGCCGACTACGCCCGCAAGGTCTTCGAGCTGACCGGCCACGACCCGGCCCGGGTCAGCACGGTGACCACCGAGGAGTACGCCGCCGGTAAGGTCGTCTCGCCTCGGCCGCTGTACAGCACGCTCGCGCTCGACAAGCTCGCGGCCACCGGGTTCGTCAGCGTCGATGCGGACGAGGCGCTGGCGGCGTACCTGGGGTGAGGCCGGTGCAGGAATACCCGGTTCAGCGGGTATCCCTGCGCCTCCTGACTGTTGCACACGTCAGGAAGTGCCAGTTTCCGTCAGGAAGCCCGCAGGATTACCCACTTCAGCGGGTATTCCTGCAGATATTCAGCCCCGCGGGCTGTGGATGAGCGCCATCGCCTCGGCCCGCGTGGTCGCATTCGACAACATCGTCCCCCGCACCGCGGAGGTGATGGTCCGGGCGCCGGCCTTGCGGACCCCGCGCATGGTCATGCACAGGTGCTCGGCCTCGATCACCACGATCACGCCGCGGGCGCCGAGGATCTCCATCAAGGAGTCGGCGACCTGGGTGGTGAGCCGCTCCTGGACCTGGGGCCGCTTGGCGTAGACGTCGACCAGGCGGGCCAGCTTGGAGAGGCCGGTGATCTTGCCGGACTCGGCCGGGATGTAGCCGACGTGGGCGACGCCGGTGAAGGGCACCAGGTGGTGCTCGCACATCGACCACAGCTCGATGTCGCGGACCAGCACCATCTCGTCGTGGCCGAGGTCGAAGGTGGTGGTCAGCACCTCCTCCGGCGACATCCGCAGCCCGGCGGTGAGCTCGGCGTACGCCCGGGCCACGCGGGCCGGGGTGTCGCGGAGCCCCTCGCGGTCGGGGTCCTCGCCGATGGCGGCCAGCAGCTCGCGGACGGCGGCCTCGGCGCGCTCGTGGTCGAACGCGCCGATCGCGCCCGGCGCGCCCAGGGGCTCGCTCATGCGGAGGGCGCCGGCGGCTGCGGGTCGGTCGGGGGCGCGGTGGGCGTGCCGCCGTAGACGTCGCCGCCGGGTCCGGGCGGGGTCAGGATCTGGCCGCTGTCGCCGGGCTCGGGGGCGGAGCCGTTCTGCTCGGCGCGGCGCCGGATCTCCTCGGGGATCTCCACCGGCGGGATGGTGGAGGGCACCCGGGTGGGCGAGCCGGTCCAGGCGGGCCGCTCGGGACGCAGGCGCAGCGCGGTGAAGATCTCCGCGACCTGCTCCTTGTCGAGCGTCTCCTTGTCGAGCAGCGCGAGCACGAGCGCGTCGAGCACGTCGCGGTTCTCGACCAGGATGTCGAACGCCTCCTGGTGGGCGGCGGCGAGGAAGTTCTTGGTCTCCTCGTCGACGATCGCGGCGACGTCCTCGGAGTAGTTGCGCGAGTGGCCGAGGTCGCGGCCCAGGAACGGCTCGGAGTTGGACTCGCCGAGCTTGATCGCGCCGAGACGCTCGGTCATGCCGTACTGGGTGACCATCGCGCGGGCCAGCGAGGTGGCCTTCTCGATGTCGTTGCCGGCACCCGTGGTCGGGTCGTGGAAGATCAGCTCCTCCGCGGCCCGGCCGCCCAGCATGTAGGCGAGCTTGTCGAGCATCTCCGAGCGGGTCTGGGAGTACTTGTCCTCGTCGGGCAGCACCATGGTGTAGCCCAGCGCCCGGCCGCGCGGCAGGATCGTGATCTTGTGGACCGGGTCGGTGCCGGGCAGCGCCGCCGCGACGAGGGCGTGGCCGCCCTCGTGGTAGGCGGTGATCAGCTTCTCCTTCTCGGTCATCAGCCGGGTACGACGCTGCGGGCCCGCGATCACGCGGTCGATCGCCTCGTCGAGGAGCGGGGCGGTGATCACCTTCTGGTTGCTGCGCGCGGTGAGCAGCGCGGCCTCGTTGAGCACGTTGGCCAGGTCGGCGCCGGAGAAGCCGGGCGTACGACGCGCGACCGACATCAGGTCGACGTCGGGACCCAGCGGCTTGCCCCGCGAGTGGACCTCGAGGATCCGCTTGCGGCCGGCCAGGTCGGGCGCGTCGACCTGGATCTGGCGGTCGAAGCGGCCCGGGCGCAGCAGCGCCGGGTCGAGGACGTCGGGCCGGTTGGTCGCGGCGATGAGGATGACGCCGCCGCGCACGTCGAAGCCGTCCATCTCGACGAGCAGCTGGTTGAGGGTCTGCTCGCGCTCGTCGTGACCGCCGCCCATGCCGGCACCGCGGTGGCGGCCGACGGCGTCGATCTCGTCGATGAAGACGATCGCGGGCGCGTTCTCCTTGGCCTGCTCGAACAGGTCGCGGACGCGGGAGGCGCCGACGCCGACGAACATCTCGACGAAGTCGGAGCCGGAGATGGAGTAGAACGGGACGCCCGCCTCGCCGGCGACGGCGCGCGCGAGCAGGGTCTTGCCGGTTCCGGGCGGGCCGTAGAGCAGCACGCCCTTGGGGATCTTGGCGCCGACGGCCTGGAACTTCGCCGGCTCCTGGAGGAACTCCTTGATCTCGCCGAGCTCCTCGATCGCCTCGTCGCACCCGGCGACGTCGGCGAAGGTGGTCTTCGGCATGTCCTTGCTGATCATCTTGGCCTTGGACTTGCCGAACTGCATGACGCCCCGGCCACCGCCCTGGACGTTGTTCATCAAGAAGATGAACAGCAGGATGATCAGCGCGAACGGCAGCAGCGTCGCGAGGATCGAGCCCAGCAGGCTGGGCTGCGGGTTCTTGGAGTTGGCCTTGTCGATGGTGCCCTTGGCGACCTGTTCGTCGACCAGCGCGAGCAGGGTCTCCTGCTGGCCCTGGATGTACGACGACATCACCTTGTCACCCTGCTTGCGGGTGCCCTTGTCGAGGGTGGCCTCGATCGTCTGGTCCCCGTCGATGAACGTGATGTCCTCGACCTGGCCCTTCTCGATGTACTTCGACATCTGCGAGGTGGGGACCTCGTCGTACCCGCCTCCGGGCGCGAGGAACTCGAGAGCGAGGACGACGGCGAGGACCGCCACCACGATCCAGAGCCAGGGCCCCCTGAAAACGCGCTTCACAGACTTACTCGCTCCCCAACTCCGTCGACAAGGATCAGACGACGGTACACGCCGCCGACGGGTCCCATTCTGTCTGGTCCCTGGTTGGGCGGGGTAGCGAAGCCGGGATCAGGAGTAGACCGAGGGCGCGAGAGTGCCGATGTCGCGCAGGTTGCGGTACCGCTCGCGGTAGTCGAGGCCGTAGCCGACGACGAACTCGTTGGGGATGTCCCAGCCGACGTACTTGGGCTTCACCGGCATCTGCAGCGCCTCCGGCTTGCGCAGCAGGGTGGCGATCTCGACGCTCGCGGGGCCCCGCGAGCCCAGGTTCGACGTCAGCCAGGACAGGGTCAGGCCGGTGTCGATGATCTCGTCGACGATGAGCACGTGGCGCCCGGCGATGTCGGCGTCGAGGTCCTTGAGGATCCGCACCACGCCGGACGACTTCGTGCCGGAGCCGTACGACGACACCGCCATCCAGTCCATCTCGACGTGCTTGCCGAGCGCCCGGGCGAGGTCGGCCATGATCATCACCGCGCCGCGCAGCACGCCGACCAGGACCAGGTCCTTGCCGTCGTAGTCGCGGTCGATCTCGGCGGCCAGCTCGACCACCCGGGCCTGGATCTGCTCCTCGGTGAAGAGCACCTCGACCAGGTCGTCCGCGACGTCGCTCGCATGCATGGCGTCAGCCTGCCACAGGCCCGCCCGTCGGCCGGAACCGGAGGTGGCCGCCGTCGCGGAAGCCCGTCACGAGCCCGGGGAGCTGCACCTCCCCGCCGCTCTCCCCCTGGGCCAGCCGGTGCAGCGCGGTGACGTGGACGTGGAACAGCTCGGCGTCCAGCGCGCCGGCGTCGAGCGCGGCCAGCCGGAGCACCCGGGTCGCGAGCGCGGGGAGCAGCTCGCCGAGGCCCGCGAGGGGGAGGCCGTCGGGTCCACCCAGCCCGGCGTACGCCGAGGCGGCGAGGGCGTCGAGCGCCTCGACGTCGGCACGGACCTGGTCGGCGGTCCGGGCCAGGGTCGCGGCGATGCCGGGACCGAGCTCGTCCTCGAGGACGGGCAGCACCCGTTGGCGGACCCGGACCCGCGCGAAGCCGGGGTCGCTGTTGTGGGGGTCCTCCCAGAACTCGATCCCGTCGGCCAGGCAGGCGGCCACGGTGTCGGCGCGGGCCACGTCGAGGAGCGGACGGCGGTAGTGGTCGAACCCGCGCCGCATCCCGGCGAGGCTGCGTCCCCCGGAGCCGCGGGCCAGCCCGAGCAGCACCGTCTCCGCCTGGTCGTCGCGGGTGTGACCGAGCAGCACCAGCTCGGCGTGGAGGTGGGCGCGGAGCTGGTCGAGGACGGCGTACCGCGCCCGGCGGGCCGCGGCCTCGACCCCGAGGCCGGCCGGGTCGACCTGGACCCGTGCGGTCGCGGTTTCGTCGGCGCCGAGGCCGGTCATCTGGGCGACGACCCGGGCGGCGTGCTCGGCCGAGCCGGGCTGCAGGCCGTGGTCGACGGTCGCGCCGACGACGCGGAGGCCCGCCTTGCGGCCCTCGAACACGCTCGCGGCGAGCAGGGCGAGCGAGTCGGCGCCGCCCGAGCACGCGACCACCACGGTGGCGCCGGGCTCGCGGTCGGCGAGCGCGCGTCGTACGCCGTGGCGCACGGCGGCGATCGCGGGATGGAGGCCCATGTCAGCGAGCCGTCAGGCGAGGACCCGCTTGACCCAGCTCTCGGGGTCGCTCAGCTCGGCCTTGCCAGGAAGGTTCTCGGGGCCCGCCCAGACGGCGTTGAACTCCTCCATGCCGACCTTGTCGACGACGGCGCGCACGAACTGGGCGCCGTCGCGGTACTGCGCCATCTTGGCCTCCAGCCCGAGCAGCCGCCGCAGCACCCGGTCGAGCGCGCCGACGCCCTGCCGGCGCCGGGTGAACTTCTTGCGGATCTTGGCGACGCTGGGGATGACCGTCGGGCCGACGTCGTCCATCACGACGTCGGCGTGCCCCTCGAGCAGCGACATCATGCCGGTCACCCGGTCGATCACCTGCTGCTGCTCGGGGGAGCTGAACATCTCGACGATGCTGCCGCCGTTGCGGCCGGCCTTGATCGCCTCGGTGATCCGCTCCAGGCCGCCGTCGAGGAAGCCGCTCGGCTCGACGGTGTCGCTGATCGCCCGGATCTCCGAGAACAGGTGCTCTCGCATCCACGGGACGGCGGTGAACTGCACCCGGTGGGTCTCCTCGTGGAGGCAGACCCAGAGCCGGAAGTCATGGGGGTCGACGTCGAGCTCGCGCTCGACGTGGACGATGTTGGGGGCGACCAGCAGCAGCCGGCCGTGGGGCTCGTGGAAGGGATCGAACTGCCCCAGCACCTTGCCGGCCAGGAAGCCGAGCAGCCCGCCGACCTCGGCGCCGGTCACCTTCGCGCCGACCTTGAGCCCGATCCCGCTCGGCGGCTTGCTGGCGGCCAGCTTCTCGATCATCGGCCGGGTCGCGATCTCGAAGCCCTCGGCGTTGGCCTGCACCCAGCCCGGCCGGTCCACGACCAGGATCGGCGCCGTGCCCTCCGGCGCGTCCAGGCCGGTGAAGTCGCGGACCAGCCCGGTCGAGCGGTGCGCGCCCGCCCGGAGCTCGGCGACCGCGTCGTCGGCCTCGGCCCGGCTCACCACCGGCCCGTCCCCCGCCAGCCGGGAGCCGAGCGCCACGGCGAGGCCCCAGTCGATCATCGGGGGCAGCGGGACGGCGGGTGCGGTCATGACGGAAGCCTAGGCCGTGTCTCCGAATCGGAGGGTGGTCAGCACAGGCAGGCGCCGAGGCCGGCCGCGGCGGAGTCCATCGTGGTCCGGGCGAGCAGCGACTTGTCCTTCTTTACCTTGTCGGCCATCAGCGCGAACGCCAGCAGGTGGCCCTGGGCGTCGATGGCGATCCCGGCGAGCGAGGTGACGCCGGTGAGGGTGCCGGTCTTGGCGCGGACCCGGCCGCGGCCGGCGGCGGGACCGAGGTCCATCCGGTCGGTCAGCGAGCCGGTGTAGCCGGCGACGGGCAGGGCGGCGAGCAGCGGGCGGAGCTGGGGGTGGTCGGCGGAGGCGGCCAGGCGGAGCACGTCGACGAGGACGCCGGGCGCCAGCCGGTTGGCGCGGGACAGCCCGCTGCCGTCGTACAGGACCGAGCCGCGCAGGTCGATGCCGTTGGCGGTGAGCACCCGCTCGACGGCCCGCTGGCCGCCGGCGAACGAGCCCTCGCCGGAGTCGGCGACCCCGGCCTGGCGCAGCAGCACCTCGGCGGCGGCGTTGTCGCTGACCTCGACCAGCCGCTGCACGATCTGCGCGACGGTCGGGCTGGTCACCCGCGCGACCTCGGTGGCGGTCGCGGGAGCGGTGGTGCGGGCGGGACCGCCGGTGACGGCGATCCCACGGCGGGCGAGCGCCTGCGCGAAGGTGGTGGCCGCCTCCAGGGCGGGATCGGCGACCGGACCCCGGCCCGGGAGCGCCCGGCCCTCGTCGACCCACAGCGCGCTGATCGGGTTGACCTCCTCGGGGATGTAGTCCGGCTTCCACCGCGGGTGCACCGCCGGACCGGTGAACAGCGAGTCGTCGAAGCCGAGCTCGACGCTCGTCACCCCCGACGCCTTCAGCGCGCGGGCGGTCCGCTTGGCGAGGGTGCGGACGTCGGCCCGCTTCGGGTCGTACGTCGCGCCCGTCGGCGCCGGGTTGGGCTCGCGCGCCAGCAGCGGGTCGCCGCCGCCGACGAGGACCAGGCGGGGCGTCGTACCGCTGGTGTCGAGCACGGTCGTGGTCGCGAAGGTGTGCTCGGGCCCGAGCAGGAAGAGCGCCGCCGTCGAGGTGACCAGCTTGGTCGTCGACGCCGGGATGGCGACGCCGGCACCCTCCGCCGCCTCGTAGGCGTAGCCGGTGCCCTCGAGCGGTCCGACCGCCGCGATCACGTGCCGACCCAGGGCGGCCGAGTCCAGCGGGGCGAGCGCCTGCTGCACCGCGGCGGCGTCGAGCGGGGCGGTGCCGTCGGCGGTCGGCGCCCACGCGTCGGGGACGACGACCGGCGGCACGTCGACCTCCGGCGGGGGCGCGACCGCCGCCGGGTCGGCCGGCGTACCCGCGTCGGCGCGCAGCTCGTCCCACCACCGCTCGGCCCACCCGGTCCGCCAGGCGACACCGGCTCCGGCGAGCAGGGCCACCACCAGCACCCCGGACACCACCCGCCGGGCGCGCCCGGCCCCGGGCTCGCGGTCCTTCTTGGCCACCGTTCTCCTCCCGAGGGTGCTCCCCGACTGCGCGTTCGGGGACATTGTGCGGGACAATGCTGCGAACATCGGCCCCGGGCGCGCTCGAGCGTGGTCACGAGCCGATCCGGGTCGAGAGTGTGTGGAGGAAGCCAGTGCTGGAGTTCGACGTCCTCGTGGAGATCCCCAAGGGGAGCCGCAACAAGTACGAGGTCGACCACGAGACCGGGCGGATGCGCCTCGACCGGTTCCTCTTCACCTCGACGATGTACCCCGCCGACTACGGCTACATCGAGGACACCCTCGGCCAGGACGGCGACCCGCTCGACGCGCTGGTCCTGCTCCAGGAGCCGACCTTCCCGGGCTGCCTCATCAAGTGCCGCGCGATCGGCATGTTCCGGATGACCGACGAGGCCGGCGGCGACGACAAGGTCCTCTGCGTCCCCGCGGGCGACCCGCGCATGGAGCACCTGCGCGACATCAACCACGTCCCGAACTTCGACCGCCTCGAGATCCAGCACTTCTTCGAGGTCTACAAGGACCTCGAGCCCGGCAAGTCCGTCGAGGGCGCCGACTGGGTCGGCCGCACCGAGGCAGAGGCCGAGATCGCCGCGTCCTTCGAGCGCTTCAAGACTCATTGATCCTGGCGCTCGCTGCGCTCGCGCATGTCGAGCGCGCTTTCGCGCGTCGCCTTCCTCCGCTCCGCTCGTTCCTCGCTCCGCTACGTCCAGGCAACGCGGCGCGCTCGACGAGACTAGGGCTCAACGCCCTGGCGGCCAGCGGCTCCAGGCGTCAACAGCACCGACAGCCCTGCGGCGATCGCCGCGGGGCTGTCGTCGTACTCCGGCGGCATGGTGACGTAGCTGAGCGCGATCCGGGCCAGCGTCCGCGCGAGCACCCGTACGACGTCCGGGTCGGCTCCCGGCCAGGCGGCCAGCGCGCCGGCCTCGAGTCGCTCGGCGACCCGGACGAGCAGCGGACCGGCGTCGGTGGTGACGATCCGGACCAGGTCGTGGTGGGCGTCGCCGGCACGCACCCGCCCGATCAGCGGGTCGTCGGCGGCGGTCTCGAGGAACAGCCGCAGCCCGTGCTCCAGGCCGTCCCGCGGCGAGGCGTGCTCGGCGAGGGTCGCGGCGATGAGCGCGCACAGCGCGTCGGCGAGGTCGACCGTGTAGGCCTGGGCGAGCCCGTGGCGCGACCCGAAGGAGTTGTAGAGCGTCTGGCGGCTCACGCCGGCGTCCCGGGCGACCGCCTCCAGCGTGACATCGCCCCAGGGCCGCTCGAGGAGCAGGGCGCGCAGCGCCGCGAAGACAGCGGTACGACGCTCCGCGGCCGCGCTCACCCGCGCTTGACCCCGCGGAAGTAGGCGATCGCGCCGCTGCGCTCGACCACCAGGTCGGCGACGCCCTCCCGGGCGAGCCAGTCCTCCAGCTCGGCGCTCGTGCAGCCGGGCCCGAGGAGGCCGGCGACCCGGCCGACCTGGCGCAGCGGCTCGAAGCGGAGGCCGGTGTCGTTGAGCAGCGCGCTCCCAGTGAGCACGCCGCCGGGCCGCAGCACCCGCGCCATCTCGACCACCGCCCGCTCGGGCTCGGGGAAGCAGTGCAGACCGGTGAAGGTGACCACGAGGTCGAAGGACGCGTCGTCGAACGGCAGGTCGCCGACGTCGGCGATGCGCGGCGTCACCTGGTCGACGACGCCGCGCCGCTCGGCGACCCGCAGGGTGCGGTCCAGCATGGTCTGCGCGATGTCGCCGGCGACGTACTCCACGCCCTGTCCGGGCCGCAGGCCGCGCAGCGCGACCCCACCGCCGCAGGGGATGTCGAGGATCCGGCTGCCGGCGGGCTGGCGGCCGATCTCGTCGGCCGCGCGGTAGAGCCGGCGCAGGTCGCTGTTGATGCCGAGACGCCAGAGCGCGCCGCCGGCGGTCGGGTGCTCGACCGTCCAGTCGTAGAAGGACGCCCACAGCGGGTCGTCGGACCAGCCGCCCAGTCCGGGGACGTGGGACAGGGTGGCCCGGATCATGACCCTCCTCCGAGGAGCGCGTCGGCGCGGAGCAGGCTCTCGGGTACGGCGAACGCGTCGACCAGCTCGCGCGCGATCGGCCGCAGCCGGCGGCACAGCTCGGCCACCTCGCGGGTGATCGCCTTCGAGCGCTGGGTGGTGAGCCGGCCGTGCTCGATGAACCAGGCGCGGTCGGCCTCGATGCCGGACAGTGCGTGCAGGTCGCAGAGCAGGTTGAGGGTGAGCTTGAGGTCGCCGTCCTCGAGCCCGGCGACCTTGTCCGTGAACGCCTCCAGCACCAGCCGCTCGACGTGGGCGCGCGCGGCGGCGATGACGTGGTCCTGGACCCGCGAGAACACCTCCCCCGGGTTCATCCCCGAGTCGACGCCCCGCTTGAGGCGCCGGGCGACGCCGCCGATCAGGTGCTCCTCCCGGAACCGGTACATCGCCAGGTGGTAGTTGGGGTCGCGCAGCCCGCTGTCGGTGTGCCAGTCGTCGGAGCCGCCCGGCAGGGCATCGCGGAGCTGCTCGAAGAGGCGGTGCACCCGGGTCCGCTCCAGCACGGTCTCGACGGCCAGCCCCGCCACGAACCGGACCATCCCGAGCTGGTCGAGGTCGGAGAAGTCGCTCGCGTAGTCGGTGAGCAGGCCCTTGCCGACCAGCTGCAGCAGGACGTGGTTGTCGCCCTCGAAGGTGGTGAAGACGTCGGTGTCGGCCTTGAGCGCGGCGAACCGGTTGACCGCGAGATAGCCGGCGCCACCGCACGCCTCGCGGCACTCCTGGATCGTGTCGGTGGCGTGCCAGGTCGCCAGCGCCTTCGTCCCGGCCGCCCGCGACTCCAGCAGCCGGCGGGTCTCCTCGTCGTCGCGGATGCCGGAGAAGACGTCGTGCAGCTCGCCGGCCAGCACCTCCTGGGCGAAGTGCAGCGCATAGGTGCGCGCCAGCCGTGGGAACAGCCGCCGCTGGTGCAGGCCGTAGTCGAGCAGCAGCTGCTCGGTGCCCTCGTCCTCGGTGCCGGTCTCGAACTGCCGGCGCAGCAGGCCGTAGCGCACGGCGATGGTCAGCGCCGCCTTCGACGCGCTCAGCCCGGCCCCGCCCACGGACACCCGGCCCTGGACCAGGGTGCCGAGCATGGTGAAGAAGCGGCGGCCCGGGCTCTCGATCTCGCTGACGTAGCGGCCGTCGTCGGTGACGTCGGCGAACCGGTTGAGCAAGTTCTCTCGTGGCACCCGCACGGTGCCATCGGGGTCGAACCAGATCCGGCCGTTGTCGACGCCGTTGAGGCCCATCTTGTGGCCGTCGTCCTCGATCCGGACGCCCGGCAGCGTCGCACCGGCCTCGTCGCGCAGCGGTACGACGAGCGCGTGCACGCCGTGCCCCTCGCCGGCCACCTCGAGCTGGGCGAACACCACCGCGACCCGGGCGTGCTTCGCGGCGTTGCCGATGTAGTCCTTGCCGGCCTGCTCACTCGTGGTGGTGACGACGAACTCGGACGTCGCCGGGTCGTAGCTCGCGACCGTGCCGAGCGCCTGGACGTTGCTGCCGTGTCCGGTCTCGGTCATCGCGAAGCAGCCGAGCAGCCGGCCGCTCACCACGTCGGCGAGGTAGGCGTCGTGATGACGCTGGGTGCCGAGCTGCAGGATCGCGCCGCCGAACAGGCCGAACTGCACGCCCACCTTGACCAGGACCGACAGGTCGCCGTACGCCAGGGACTCGAAGGCCGCGATCGAGGCGCCGATGTCGCCTCCGCCGCCGTACTCCTTCGGGAAGCCCATCCCCGCGGCGCCGGTGCCGGCGATCTCGAGCACCACGTCCTTGACCCGCTCGCGGAACTCCTCGCGCGGCATGGTCTCGGCGTCCTCGAGCACCGAGGCGTACGCCGGCAGCAGCTCACGCACGGTGCGGCGGACGTCGGCGTACCTCCCGTCGAGCAGGGCGGTCAGCGCAGCGACGTCGACCGTCAGCTCCGGGGGCGTGGTGGACTCCTCGGCCATGGGGCGAACCTAGCGGCCCTACGGGCGCGCGTAGAAGTCAGGCGTGCGCCAGTAGTCGATCGACTCCTGGCTGACCGGCCGGCCGGTGCGCGGGGCGTGGATGATCTGCCCGTCGCCGGCGTACAGCGCGACATGGAAGATCGCGCTCGGACCACCGTCGGACCAGAACACCAGGTCGCCGGGCCGGAGCTGGTCGCGGGTGATCGGCGTGGACTGGGCGTACTGCGCCACGGAGTAGTGCGGCAGCGACTTGCCGCCCGCGGCCCAGGCCTTCGCGACCAGCCCGGAGCAGTCCCAGGCCGACGGACCGGCCGCGCCCCAGCGGTAGGGCTCGCCGAGCTGCGCCCGGGCGAACGCGATCGCCGCCTGGGCGCCGTCGCCGGGAGCGGGCGTGGACGTGGGCGTGGCCGAGGGCGCCGGATCGGCGTCGGGCTGGCCCTTCGTGGCCTTGGTCGCGTCGGCCGCCTTGGCATCCTCGGCCGCCTTCGCCGCCGCCGCGGCGTTCGCCGCCGCCTCCGCGTCGACCGCGGCCTGGTGGGCGCGGGCGACCGCGACACTGACCCCCTGGAGCCGGGCGAGCCGCTTCACCAGTCGGGTACGCCGGCCCTCGATCCGCGCGGTGACCGCCTCCGCGTCCTGGGCGGCCGCCCGGGCCGCGTCGCGCGCGGCGCGGGCGTCGGCGAGGGCACGGTCCGCCTCCGCCGAGGCCGCGGTGGCCGCGTCGGCGGCCTCGGTCGCGGCCGCGGACGCGGCGACGTACTCGTCGCGGCGCTGGTCGAAGAGCGCCTGCAGGTGCTCGCTCGCCGAGGTCTGCTCGAGCAGCGCGTCGATGCCCTTGGCGTCGACGATCGCCTCGACGACGGTCAGCTCCAGGCCCAGGCCCTGGACGGTGATCACGGCGTCGCGGAAGGAGGCCTCGTGCTCGGCCAGCACCTGGTCGGCACTCGCCGCGTCGGCGATCGCCTGCACCTCAGCCGCCCGGGCCGTGCGGGCCGCCCACCGGGCACCGTTCCAGGTCTCGGTGGCGCGCGCCGCCTGGATCGTCGCCCTGTCGAGCTCCGCGGCCGCGCCCGCCAGCCGCTGCTGGATCGCCGCCACCTCGCCCTCGGCCGCGCCGGCCCGCTCCCGCGCGGCCTGGACGTCCGCGGCACTGGGCCCGGCCGGCGTACTCGGCACCGCCGGATCGGCGGGCGGGTCCGCCTGCGCGCCGGGGACGCAGACCACCGCCGTCAGGACGAGGGCGGCCAGACCGGTACCGAAGCTGGGAGAACGCACTCGCGTCACCGTAGTGCTCTTTTGTCACATGCGAAACAAAAATCTCAGAAATCTCACGAGATGTCGGCGTGTCGGGTTGACGAACTACATCGTTGTAATTCTTGCGGCGCGTCGGAGGCGGGGCTCCGGGCCGCCCCAGCGGCTGTAACACGCTGTTCGCCGCCCTTCACGACCCGCACCGCCTCTACCGGACCCGCACGACCTCGTTCCCGCGACGCCGCAAGTCCGGAAGAGCCGCGGACAGCGTGTTACAGCGATCGGGTACGCGGCCCCACAGGCACGCGAGGAGCCCACGGCTGCAACACGAAGTTCGCCGCCCTCCACGACCCCCGCCAGCTGTACCGGACCCCCACGGCCCCGTTCCCGCGACGCCGCAAGTCCGGAAGAGCCGCGGACAACGTGTTACAGCGCCCAGGTACGCCGCCCCACAGGCACGCGAGGAACGAGCGACCCGCTCGCGCCATCGACTCAGTCGACGTTCACCGGCACCTTGGAGGTCGTGGTCGTGGGGTGGGAGTGCCCGCGTCTGTCGAACTTCTGCCCACTCGCGATGCCGCCGACGTAGAAGGACACGATCGCGATCGCGATGCCGGCGATGTCGTCGGCGACGTAGTGCCAGCCGAAGTAGAGGGTGGCGACGACGGTGAGGCCGAAGTTGACCCAGAAGATCCACTTCAGGACCTTCGAGCGCAGCGTGTACTGCACCATCAGCGCGAACAGCAGGGTGATCGCGCAGTGCAGGCTGGCGAAGCCGGCGATCGAGTTCACCGACTCGGTGGCGCCGCCGTACAGCACGTTCCCGCGCGCCCGCACGATCGAGTTCATCAGGTCGGTCGTGCCGGTGTGGGCGAGGCCGCCGGCGCCGTAGTACTCCGAGGTGTAGGCGATGCCGGGGCCGAGGGTCGGGAGCAGGTAGTACGACAGCGTGCCGAGGGACCAGGCCAGACACTGCGAGGTCACGAACCAGTAGCCGAAGGAGTGGTTGCGCGACCACACCAGCCACGCCGTGACGGCGAGCGGCACCAGCGGCAGGAACATGAGGTAGATCGGGGAGAGGATCTCGGCGGTGACGGTCTTGCCGAGCAGGCCGTGCAGCACGTCGCTCGGGTCGTGGCCGAAGAAGATCACCCGGTCGAGGATGTGCAGCTCGCGGTCGTACGACAGCGCGCGGACCTCGCCGGGCGCGGCGTTCGGGTCGGAGCGGACGAACGGCAGGAACGACTTGAGGTTCCGGTAGCTGACGTAGGTCAGGTAGAAGCTGATGACGCCGATGGCGACCAGGGTCGCGCGCTCCTTGGTCCAGTGCGTGCGCAGCCGCTCCCGGACCACCGGCACCACGCGGCTCGGCCGGCCGTGGGCCTTCCACAGCGCCAACGGCAGCAGGTCGAGGAGCAGCGCCCCGAACAGGAGCAGCGGAAGCCGGATGTACGACGGCCCGAGGAAGCTCCCCTCGGGGTCGAGGAGCCGGCGATCGAGCTTCCACGCGGTGAAGACCGCGAGACCCAGCATGAGCGCGGCCGTGCCGATGAGGAGGGTGTAGGCGCGGCGATACACCCGAGGGATCCTACGGTGCGGGCCCAGGTCAGCGAGCCGGGCCGCCCGGCAGGTCGGCGATTCCGTGCTGTTCGACACGTACGACGACCCGCCGGCCGGGCTCGGTGACCCAACCCGGCACCCCGACGGCGTCCAGCTCGCCGACCCCGTCGACGGCCACCACGAGCCGGCCTCCGTCGGAGGTCGGGCGGAACCCCACGACGGTGGCCGGGTGGCCGGTGTCGAGGTCCGGGGCGGCCAGCAGGGCGGTCGGCCGGAGCGCGACCCGGCCCGTGGGGCGGCCGAGCAGGGCGGTGGCCGCGGACGGCTCGAGGACCCGGGCGTAGCCGAGGAAGAGGGCCGTGTCGGGATCGGCGGGATGCGTCCAGACCGCACCGGTCTCGCCCTCCTGGACGATGCGGCCCGCGCGCATGACGGCCAGCCGGTCGGCGATCGCGAAGGCCTCGTCCTGGTCGTGGGTGACCAGCAGGGCCGTCGTACCGGACTCGGTGAGGATGCGGCGCAGGTCGGTCGCGAGCCGCCCGCGCAGCCCGGCGTCCAGGGCGCTGAGCGGCTCGTCGAGCAGCAGCAGCCGAGGTCGCGCGGCCAGCGAGCGGGCGAGCGCGACGCGTTGCCGCTCGCCGCCGGACAGGGTGCGGGGCAGGCGGTCGGCGTACCCGGCCAGGCCGACCAGCTCGAGCAGGTCGTCGACCTCGGCGCGGACGACGGCGCGAGACGCGCCCTGAAGGCGGCGGGCGTAGCCGACGTTGCGGGCCACGGTGAGGTGGTCGAAGAGCTGGCCGTCCTGGAACATCAGCGCGAAGCACCGCCGGTGCGTGGGGACGCCGGCCAGGTCGGCGCCGTCCCAGGCGATCCTCCCGGCGGCGAGCGGCTCGAGGCCGGCGACCGCGCGCAGCAGCGTGGACTTCCCGCATCCGGACGGCCCGAGCACGGCCAGCACGTGCCCGTCCGCGACAGCGAGGTCGACCGCGTCGACCGCCACGCTCCCGTCGAAGGCGACGGTCACTCCCTGCAGCTCCAGACTCACCACGACCCCACTCCCGGCACACGCAGCCGCTCGACGACGAGGATGACACCCGCGGTCACGGCGGCGAGCACCACCGACGCGGCCATGGCGGTGCCGTAGTTCAGTGCCCCTGGGTGACCGAGCAAGCGATAGATCACGACCGGCAGGGTCGGCTCGGCCGGTCGCACGATGAACGACGTGGCGCCGAACTCCCCCAGCGACACCGCGAACGCGAAGCCGGCCGCGGCCAGCAACGGCCGCCACACGACGGCGAGATCGACGGTCAGCAGGGCCCGGAGCGGACCCGCGCCCAACGACGCGGCGGCCTGGCGCTGACGGTCGTCGATGCCCGCCAGGACCGGGACCAGGGTGCGTACGACGAGTGGCAGCGCAACAAGCGCTTGGGCGATCGGCACCAGCAGCGGACTCGCCCGCAGGTCGAGCGGCGGGGAGTCGAGGGCGATCAGGAAGCCGAAGCCGAGGGTCACCGCCGAGACCCCGAGGGGAAGCATGAAGAAGCCGTCGAGCACCGCCCGCGCCCGCTTCCCCGCCCGCGAGCGGACCTTGCGGGTCAACACGAAGGCGACGATCAGGCCGAGGGTGAGCGACATCCAGGTGGCGTCGGCCGCGATCCGCAGGCTGGCGGCCAGGGCGTGGGTGACCGACACCTGCAGCAGGCCCTCGGCCGAGCCGCCGAGCGCGCGGTAGTAGGCGAGGGTCCACGCGCCGTCGCGTCGTACCGAGCCGAGCAGCAGGGCCACCACCGGCGCGGCCACCAGCACCAGAGCCAGCCCGGTCACGGCGAGGGCGGGGAGGTCGCGCGGCCGGGGGCGGACCGGAGCGGCGGCGACCCGGCGGACCGTCGGGTCGGGCACGGCGCGCAGCCGGCCGACAACGACCAGCAGCGCGACGACCGCCAGCATCTGCACGAGCGAGAGCGCGGCCGCGGCGGGCAGGTCGAGCAGGTCGGCGGTGAGCAGGTAGATCTCGGTCTCGACCGACGAGTAGCGCACCCCTCCGAGCACCAGGACCACCCCGAAGGCCGTCGCGCAGAACAGGAAGACCACGCTCGCCGCCGACACGATCGCCGGTCGCAGCGCGGGCAGGGTGACCGTGCGGAACACCTGGGCGGGCGTCGCGCCCAGCGCCGCCGCGGCCTCCGCGGGGCGGCGGTCCAGCCCCTCCCAGGCCACGCCGACGGTGCGGATCACGACGGCGACATTGAAGAAGACCAGGCCGATCAGGATCGCGGCCGGCGTGCCGTCGAGGTCGAGGAAGCCCAGCGGCCCCGACGACGAGATCAGCTCCCGCACCGCGAGGCCGACGACCACCGTCGGCAGCACGAACGGCACGAGCAGCGCCGTCCGGACCAGGGTGCGCCCGGGGAAGCGCAGCCGGTGCAGCACGTACGCCGTCGGCAGGCCGAGCAGCACCGCGAGCGTGGTCGCGACGGTGCTCGTCCACACGGTGAACCACAGCACCCGCCCCGTCCGCGGCCGGCGCAGCACGTCGAGCACCGCTCCCGGGTCGAACGAGCCCGCCGGCCAGACCCCGCGATGCAGCATCGCTCCGACGGGCAGCACGAAGAACACGGCGACGACGGCGACCGGGACCGCGGCGAGCAGTCCCAGTGCCAGTCGTCGGGCCATTCTCGAACTGCCTAGCGCGACACGATCTCCGTCCATTGCTCCAGCCATGCCTTGCGCTGCTCGGTGATCTCGGCCGGCGCGACCTGCTCGGTGGACTCGGGCCGCTTCGCGAAGCGCGCCCAGTCGGCGGGCAGCTCGACGGAGGAGTCGACCGGGAAGACGTACATCGACTCGGGCAGCGCGGCCTGGACCTCGGGCGACAGCAGCCAGTCGATCACGGCGTGCGCGCCGGCGGTGTTGGTGTCCTCGCCACTCAGCACGCCGGCGTACTCGACCTGCTGGAAGCAGCCGTCGAGCAGCGCGCTGGTCGTCGTCGCGTCGCCGGCCTCGTCGAGCGTGAACGCCGGCGAGGAGTCGTAGGACACCACGATCGGCCGGTCGCCGCCGGAGAAGGTGAAGTCGGTGTAGTAGGCGTCCGACCAGCCCTTGACGACCTTGGCGCCGTTGTCGACCAGCCGGGTCCAGTACGACGGCCAGTCGGCGCCGTACGTCGCGATCGTCGCCAGCAGGAAGGCCAGGCCGGGCGAGCTGGTGCTCGCGCCCGGGATCACGAAGAGGTCGCGGTACGCGGGCTTGGTGAGGTCGTCGAGGCTCTTGGGCGCCGTGATGCCCTTGGCCGCGAACCAGGCGTCGTCGACGTTGACGCAGACGTTGCCGGTGTCGACGGGCGTCAGCGCGTCGTCCTCGTCGCCGGCGAGCTCGAAGGCCGCGGCGCCGTCGGGCAGCGTGGGCGCGTAGCCGGCGAACACGCCCTCGTCGAGCGCGCGGGTGGCGAAGGTGTTGTCGACGCCGAAGACCACGTCGCCGACCGGGTTCGCCTTGGTGAGCACCAGCTCGTTGGTGAGCGCGCCGGCGTCCTCGAGCTTGCTGATCTTCAGGTGGTAGCCGGTGTCCTTCTCGAATGCCCTCACCAGCTCCTCGGGCACCGCGAACGACTCGTGGGTCACCAGGGTGACCGTCTTGTCGGCGTCCTGCTCTCCCTCGCTCTCGGTGCCGATCAGCGAGCAGCCGCTGGCGAGGACGGTGGTGGCGAGGGCCACCAGGGTGAGGCGGCCGGTGAGCATGCGCGTACGCATCGGTTGACTCCCTTCGCCGGTGCTAACCGGATCAGGTTCGGAGGGTCTGCGGCCCGCGCCGCACTCTCAGCACCCCGTGGTGCTCCCCTGTCTGACCCGGTCAGTCTAGTGACTGCCCGCGGACCGGTCGCGGGTGGCCACCATGCGCGCCTCACGCCCCGCGCCCACGGCCGGGAGCTCGGGGCGGCGGACCGCGGTCAGGTCGACCTGCTCGCCGGCCGCGAGCCGGGCGCCGTACCAGGGCGCGTCGACGTGCTCACGGACGAACTCGGCGAAGCCCTGGATGGTGAAGCGCAGCAGGCCCGTGCCGGCAGACTCGATGATGCCCTTGTCGATGAGAGACTTGCGGGCGGTGCTGAGCTGCGGCGTCGTCCGGTCGAGCAGCGCGGTGACATGCCGGGAGGTGGCGACGCCGTCGGGAGCCATGACCTGGGCCAGAGCGATCAGCAGGAGTCGTTCGGCCGGCGTGGCCTTGTTCCAACGGCCGCGGAACATGCCAGTGGCGAGGCTGCGCCGGACGTCGTCGATCCCAGCACGGGCGTGGGCTGGCTCGACCCGAGAGCCGGCGCCGGGCTGCGCATGGAGCCAGGTCTCGTCGCCGAGGTACTGGATCAAGTAGGGCGAGCCACCGGCCTCGCGGATGACAGCCACCGCCGCGGACTCAGCCCAGGTCACGCCGAGACCCAGCGACGGCTCGAGGAGGGCGCGCGCGGCAGCTCCATCGTCGAGGCGGCCGAGATCGCGATAGTCGAAGCGCTCGGTGAAGGAGGCGGCCGCCATCACGACGTCAGGGGTCGTCGTGCGCCGAGCGACGGGGTCGGCGGTAGCGGACACCTTCACGACACCAGCGTTGACCTCGATCGCAAGAGTGCCCAGCCGGTCGCGGAAGCGCTTCCACATCTCGCCCACACCGCGCTGGGCGTCGACCTCGAGCGGCGCGATCGCCTCAGCAAGCCCGCCCGCGAGAAGTTGGACGTTGTCGGAGACCCGATCGAGAGTCACCGCCACCGTGACGAACCGGCGGGCGAGGGCATCGTCACCGATGACCCCGAGGGTGACCGTCTTGCCGAGGCCGCGAGCTCCGGTGAGCACCATCGCGGACGGCGCTGACGTGCCGGAGTTGGCAACCCTGGTGAGGGTCGCCGCGGCGCGCCCCAGTTGTTGGTCACGGCCGACCAGCACCACGGGACGCGCGCCGAACCCCGGCTGATAAGGGCTGTCGAGCGAGTCTCGCGCTGAGGCGGACATGGCACTCCTTCTCCAAGAGATTCCGCGGGTGGCGCCGCCTGCCGCGCGCCGCCCACCCGCGGAATCTCTAAGTCCCTATAAGTGGCGCGACTTATAGGGGCTTAGAGGAGCCGAGCGGCACCCGCGGGCTGTCAGCGTCTCCAGCAGGACGATCTGAGCAGACGATGACACGACCCCCCGACAGATCCTCCGCTCCGGGTCAGGACGCGCGGTAGACGACCCCGTCAGCCAGGTCCTCGGCGCTCGCCTGGCCCCGCGCGACCAACAGGTCGAGGTGCGCCTTGGTCTCCATCGCGGCC
Organism: Nocardioides nitrophenolicus; assembly: GCF_016907515.1. Lineage (NCBI taxonomy): Bacteria > Bacillati > Actinomycetota > Actinomycetes > Propionibacteriales > Nocardioidaceae > Nocardioides > Nocardioides nitrophenolicus. The sequence continues at coordinate 3,171,167 of NZ_JAFBBY010000001.1, read as the reverse complement.
ATCCCCTGGCTGAAGACGTCGAGCTCGGCGAAGGCCCGCTCGTGCCGGGTCCAGCCCAGGTCCTTGGCCACGACGAGGGAGGTGGCGGTGCCGCGCTCCTTCAGCGAGGTCAGGCACAGGTCGAGCCGGTGCTCGTGGTGCTCGAGCAGCTCGTCGACGCGCTGGTACGACGACGGTGCGACCGGCCCGTGCGCGGGCAGGATGCGCAGGTCGGGCAGCTCGCGGACCCGGGCCAGCGAGGCCATGAAATGTCCGAGGGGCTGGTCCGAGGGCGGCACCGTGAAGCCGATCGACGGGGTGATCGTGGGCAGCACGTGGTCGCCGGAGAACAGCACGCCCTCGGCCTGGTCGGCGAAGACGTAGTGACCGGGGGTGTGGCCGGGGGTGTGCACGGCGTCGAGGCGGCGCCGGCCGATGTCGAGGGTGAGGTCGCCGTCGAGCCAGGTGTCGGGGTAGGCCCAGTCCACGGCCTGCGGCAGGTCGCGCGGGCCGGCCGCCCACTCGTCCGCGATCTCCGCGGCGCCGGCGGTGCGCAGGACGTCGAGGAAGGGGCTCTCGTCGAGTCCGTCGGCGCTGGCGCGGTTGAGCAGGTCCAAGGCCGGTCGCTCGCCCTCGCCCAGGGCGACGTCGGCGCCGTACTCGTGGCCGAGGACGGTCGCCAGCGTGAAGTGGTCGCGATGCACGTGGGTGACCAGGAAGCGCTTGATGTCGCCGAAGCCCGAGCCGATCGAGCGCAGCGACCGGTCGAGCAGCTGCCGCGCAACGGGGATCGACCAGCCGCCGTCGATCAGGGTGAGCCCATCGTCGCCCTGGACGACGTAGACGTTGATCGCCTTGAGCGCGTCCATCGGGAGCGGCAGCGGGACCCGGTAGACGCCCTCGGCGACCTCCCACGCGCCCTCGTCGGCCCAGTGCCGGCCCGAGTCCGGCGAGACGGCGTGTCCGGTGGGGATCCCTCCAGTGCTCATGAACGCACTCTAGGAGTCGTTCACATCCGGTCGCAGATCGGGTAGCCGGAGGTCGAGGTTCGGCTCCTGGATGCCGCCGTCGACCTCGAGCAGCTTGCCGGTGACGTACTTGCCCGCGGGCGAGGCGAGATAGACGACCGCGGCGGCGATGTCCTCGGCCTCCCCGATCCGGCCGAGCGGCGTCGCCTCCTCCAGCTGGCTCTTCATCTCCGGTACGCCGGCGACGAACTCCAGCGCGCTGGTCATCACCGAGCCGACGAAGACGCCGTTGACCCGGATCTCCGGGTTGAGGTCGGTGGCGGCCAGCCGCGACCAGTGCGCGAGCGCGGCCTTGGCGGTGCCGTAGGCGAGATAGCCGCGACCGGCCAGCCGCCCCATCGCGGAGGAGATGGACGTGATCGACTTCTGCCGCCCCTCCCCCGCCGACCTCAGCATCAGCGGCACGGCGGCCCGGCTCAGTGCGTGCGCGGTGGCGACGTTGAAGTGGAAGGCCTCCTCGAGATAGGCCACGTCGGTGTCGAGGAAGGCATTCGGGATGGTGCCGCCGACGTTGTTGACGACGACGTCGAGCCGGCCGAACTCGTCGTACGCGTGCTGGGCGAGGGCGGCGACCTCGTCGGTGTGCGCGAGGTTGGCGGGTACGACGAGAGCCCGGCGTCCGGCGTCCTCGATCCGCGCCGCGACCTCCTCGAGCTGGGCCTCGGTGCGTGAGGAGATGACGACGTCGGCGCCGGCCTCGGCCAGGGCGAGCGCGGTGGCCGCGCCGATGCCCCGGCCGGCGCCGGTGACGACGGCGACGTGGTCGGTCAGCCGGAACCGGTCCAGGATGCTCATCGCCGCTCCCGCGCGCTCGTGCCCGCGACCAGGCCGCGACCGGTGACCAGCGGCAGGTCGAGAGCGGTGACCAGGCCCGGCTGCGCGGCGACGACGGCCGGGATGGCGTTGATCAGCCGCTGCGCGGTGACGATCATCCCGGAGACGTTGTGGTCGCCGTGCTCGCCGTGGTGGGTGAACTCGAGCTTCATGCACGGCTCCCCGGTGATCTCGATCCGGTAGCAGCCGTCGCCCTCGGCCGGCGTGGGCCACTCCGGGACCTGGTCGGCCGCCGTCCGCGTGACGTGCTCGAGGGTGATCCGCGGCACCCCGTCGACGGTGCCGATGACGCGGAAGCGGACGGCCCCCATGGTGCCTTCCGCCACGTCCAACGACACCGTCCTCACGGCCCGCTCGGCCGGCCGCCGGTCGACCTCCTCGACCAGCGGCTCGTCGAGGGTCACCCCGAGCCCGGAGGCGATCACCCGGACCACCGGTCCCCACGCGGTGGTCAGGATGCCGGGCTCCCACAGCAGCGGAGTGGCCCCGTCGAGCGGCTGCCCGAAGCCGAAGAGGTCGCGCATCACGACCGGCTGGTAGTACGTCGAGTAGTCGGCGATCTCGCTGACGGTGACGTGGTCGATGCGCTGGGACAGCGAGCTCAGCACGAGCGGCAGCACGTCGTTCGCGAAGCCCGGGTCGATGCCGTTGACGTGCAGGCTGGCGTTGCCCTGCCGACCCGCCTCGTCGATCGCCTCGATCATCTCGTCGGGCAGGGTGCCGGCACGGTGGAGCAGGATGACGGGCCCCGACGACACCACGTTGACGCCGTCGCGGATCAGCTCGGTGAGGTCGGCGATCGACTCGAAGACCCGGTCGTCGGTCATCGCACCGTGCACGACGCAGTCCGGACGCAGCGCGACCAGCTCGTCGCGGTCGGTCGTCGCCTTCACCCCGAGCTCGCGGTCCAGGCCGGCGAGCAGGCCCGCGTCCTGGCCGTGCTTCTCCGGCGTCGAGGTCCACACCCCGACCAGCTCGAGGTCGGGGTGGGCGTCGACGCCCACGATCGCGTGCCGACCGATCGTGCCGGTGGACCAGACGACGACCCGCAGCGGCTTCTCGGGGATGACCTGTGACATGCGGGCCAATGTAGAACGAGTTCTAGTTTCTGGGAAGGGGTTGGATCACCCGACAACGGGGCATGCGGGCGTACCGGAGGGCGCGCACACCCGCGCGCCCGCACGCATCGACCCAGGAGAAACTCCGCATGAAGATCAAGCTCGCGACCACCGCCGCCCTCCTCGCCGTCGCCCTGTCGGCCTGCGGTGGCGGCGGCCGGCCCTCGCAGTCCGAGGTCGCCGACGCGATCAAGGACCAGCTCCCGGGCGGCTCGTCGGCCGTGACCGACGACGTCATCGACTGCATCGCGAAGGCCGTCGTCGACTCCGACCTGTCCGACGACACGCTCAACAAGATGGTCGACGACGACAAGGGCTCCAGCGAGGAGGTCTCCAAGGCCACCGAGGTGATCACCAAGGCCAGCACGGACTGCGCCACCAAGTGAGCCTCAGGGCGCCGGGATCGCCTCTCCCGGCGCCCACTCGGGGCACCGGGTCCCGGAGTAGATGGTCGGCATGCACCGGTTGCAGTGGATGCAGATCCCGCCCGCGGCCGCGCCGGCGCGCAGCCGGTCGACCAGGTCCGGCTCGCGCAGCAGCGCCCGGCCCATGACCACGAAGTCGAAGCCGTCGGCCATCGCCTGCCGCATCGTCTCGACCCGGTTGATGCCGCCGAGCAGCATCAGCGGCATCGCCACCGCGGCCCGGACCTCCAGCGCCTTCGGCCGGAAGTAGGCCTCCTCGAAGGCGTAGCGCTTCAAGAAGGCCCGACCCGCCGGGGTCCTCATCCCCCACTTCACCAGGGGCGGCATCGTGGCGGCGAACTCCGCGACCGGGGCATCCCCGCGGAACAGGTACATCGGGTTCATCAGCGACGAGCCACCCGAGAGCTGCAGCGCGTCGAGATGCCCGTCCGCCTCCAGCAGCCGGGCGAGCTCGACGCTCATCGCGGTGGTCACCCCGCCGGCGAAGCCGTCGGAGACCGACACCTTCGCGGTCACCGCGACGGCGTCCCCGACCTCCTCCCGTACGACGCGGGCGACCTGGCGCGCGAGCCGGGCCCGCCGCTCCAGCGGGCCACCCCACCGGTCCCGGCGCCGGTTGAGGCCGGGCGCGAGGAAGGACGAGATCAGGTACGAGTGCGCCATGTGCAGCTCGAGCACGTCGAACCCGGCCCGCACCAGGGTGCGGGCCGCGTCGACGTACGCACGGGTGACGCGGGTCAGGTCCCGCTCGGACGCCGTGCGGATCATCTGCATCGACAGCGGGCTCGGCATCCGGCTGGCCGCGATCGCGGGCACGCCGTTGGAGCGGCCGTTGGCGACCGGCCCGGCGTGCCCGACCTGACCGGCGATCGCGGCGCCGGTCGCGTGGATCTCGTCGGCGAGCCGGCTCAGCCCCGGCAGGGTGCGCTCCCCCACGACGATCTGCTCCCGGTGGGTGCGCCCCTCGGGGGCCACGGCGAGATAGGCGACCGTGGTCAGCCCGACGCCGCCGGCGGCCGGGGCCCGGTGGTAGGCGATCAGCTCGTCGGTGACGACGCCGTCCGGCGTACGCCCCTCGAAGGTGGCGGCCTTGACCGTGCGGTTGCGCAGCCGGACCGGGCCGAGGTCGGCCGGGGCGAAGACGTCGGGGATGCTCACCCGGCGCACTCTAGTGACGACATGGAACACGTTCTAGAAATTCCCCGGCCAGAAAAGCGAGAAGAAAGTGAGAACTCGTCATCTATTGCCGCTCTCCGGACCGCTCTAGGCTCCGGAGCATGGCCAAGACGCTCTGGCGGGACCGCAACGAATCGCTCGACCCGGAGACGGACTACGTCGAGATCTACCAGAACCTGGCGCTCTACGAGTTCACCTGGGATCTCACCCAGGCGCTGAGCTTCGCGCTGTTCCGCACCTACGCCGTCCCGAGCATCGGCCGCCTCCTCGACCAGACCGGCGCCTTCACCGGCGCCGTCCAGAAGCGGTACGACGACACCGCCCTCCTCCTCGAGGCCCCGTTCGTGCACGGCTTCGACTCCGAGGCCGGCAGGACCGCGATGCGCCGGATCAACCAGATGCACCGGATGTACGACATCTCCAACGACGACTTCCGCTACGTGCTCTCGACCTTCGTCGTCGTGCCCAAGCGCTGGCTCGACGACTACGGCTGGCGCTCGCTCACCGACACCGAGCTGCGTGCGAGCGTCAACTACTACCGCGCCCTCGGCCGTCACATGGGGATCAAGGACATCCCCGAGACCTACGACGAGTTCATGCACCTGATGGACGACTACGAGCGCGCGCACTTCGACTTCGACGCCGGGGGCCGTCGGGTCGCCGACTCCACGCTGCGCCTGCTCACCACCTTCTACCCCCGCCCGCTGCGCAAGCCGGTCGAGCTGTTCAGCCGCGGCCTGATGGACCAGCCGCTGCTCGACGCCTTCGCGTACGCCGACCCGGGCCCCCTGGTCCGCCGGCTCAGCGTGGGTGCGATGCGGGTCCGGGCCCGGCTGCTGCGGCACACCCCGTCGAACCGGGTGCCGACGTACACCGCCGACCTGCCGCGGATCAAGAGCTATCCCGACGGCTTCGACCTCGCCGACCTCGGCACCTTCCCCGTCCCGGGGCGGGGCGGGTGCCCGGTCCGGCACGACGCGACCGCCTGATCCCGGGGTCGGGTCCCTCCGTCGCATCTGACGAATGGGCTGGAAGACCGGCGAAAGACCAGCCCGTTCGTCAGATACGACGGCGACCGGGCGACCACCGCACCGTCAGGCGTTGAACTCCGGCGCCCGCTTCCCGACGAACGCCGCCACGCCCTCGCGCCCGTCGGGGCTCACGGCGAGGGTGCGGATCGAGAGCGTCTCCTTGCGCAGCGCGGCCTCCGGCGCGGGCGCGGCGACCTCGCGCAGCAGCCGCTTGGCGGCGGCGTTCGCGGTGGCCGACCCGGCCGCGAGCCCCTCGACCACCTGGTCGACGGTGGCGGCCAGCTCGTCGGTGGGTACGACGCGCGCGACCAGCCCGGCGTCGTACGCGTCCTGGGCGGTCAGCAGGTCGCCGAGCAGGGCCAGCCGCAGCGCGCGGTGCAGGCCGAGGGTGTTGACCAGCAGCGAGCTGCCGCCGTCGGGCGAGAGGCCGACCTTGGTGTAGGCGAGGCTGAACTTGACGTTGTCGGCGGCGATGACCACGTCGGCGGCCGCGGCGAGCGGGAAGCCCGCGCCGGCGGCGGTGCCCTGGACCGCGCTGACCACGATCGCGTCGGAGCGGACCAGCTCGCTGACGACCCGGTGCAGCGCCTCGGCGAGGTCGTCGATGAACCCGGCCACGTCGTCGGCGCCGGCGAAGGCGCCGAGGTCGCCACCGACCGAGAAGAACCGGCCCTCGGCGGCCAGGACGACGACCCGCGCGCCGTCACGGTGGGCGGCCCGGACGGCGTCGTGGAGCTGCGCGACCGAGCCCGGGTGGATCGGGTTGCCGCGCTCGCCGTCGGCGAGGGTGATCCGGGCGACGCCGGCGGCGTACTCGTAGCGCACGAAGGTGTCGGTCATGGCGCCAACTATGGCGGAGGCGGGTGAGGGGTGGATGCGGGGGTCGGGGGTGCGGGAATCGCCGGTCGACCGGTGAAACTGTCACTGGACGGGCGTTGCAACGCCCGACAAGTGCAGGAAGAACCCGACAAGTGCAGGAACCACCGGTCGACCGGCGATTCCTGCACCCCACCCCCGCGACTCAGGACGCGCACTCCCCCGTGTCGACCTCGGCGTCGTCGGACCCCGGGCCGCTGCCGGCACGGGCGCTGGCCTGCACCTGCTCGGCGGTGAGCGCGTACCCGGTCTCGGGGTCGGTCACCGACGCGGCGAACACCACGCCCGCGACCTTGCCCCGCGGCGTGACGATCGGGCCACCGGAGTTGCCGGGGCGGACCAGGCCGCGCAGGGAGTAGACCTCGCGCACGACCGTGCCGTTGCCGTAGATGTCGGGCGAGCGCAGGTTCTGCATCGCGCGGACCCGGCCGGTCTGGACGTCGAACGGCCCGTCCTGGGGGTAGCCCACGATGGCCACCGGGTCCTCCGCGCCGACGGCGGTGTCGAACTTCAGCACCGGGGCGTCGTCGGTCTCGAGGGCGAGGACGGCGATGTCGAGCTTGCGGTCGTAGAGCACGACCCGGGCCAGCTCGGTGCCGCCGCCGATGCTGACCTCGGGGTCGTCGACGCCGGCCACGACGTGGGCGTTGGTCATCACCCGGTCGGGGGCGAACACGAAGCCGGTGCCCTCGACCCCGCGGCCGCAGTCGTTGGCACCGCGGATCTTGACCACGCTGCTCCGGGTCGCCTTGACCGCGTCGGTGCCGGGCAGGTCCGCCGGCCCCGGCGCGACCTCGACGATCCGCTCGGGCGCGAACGGCTCGAGGTAGCGCGGGAAGAAGCCGGTGCCGACCACGTTGTTGAACGCCTGCAGGGCGTTGGGCGCCGTCTCCGGCAGCACCGTGTTGACCTTCGAGAGCACCACGGAGCTGCGCACCATCGAGGTGACGGGACCGATCCGGGTGCCGGAGATCGCCACGCCGAGAGCCCACGCGACGAGCAGGACGGCGAGTCCGCTGAGCAGGGCGCCCCCCACCGCGTCGAGCGCCCGCGCGGGCTGCCAGGTGATCCGCTCGCGGACCCGGGCGCCGGCGTACTGGAGCAGGGCCTGGCCCAGCGACGCGCACAGGATCACGATGAACAGCGCGCCCAGCGAGACCGCCAGCGACGGCTCGAAGCTGCTCAGCGCCACCGGGGCGAGCAGGATGCCGCCGAGACCACCCGACAGCAGGCCGATCGTCGCGAACGCCCCGGTGATGAAGCCCTGCCAGTAGCCGGACAGCGCGTACGCCGCGACGAGGACGACGAGCAGCCAGTCGAGGAGGTTCACTCGTTGGGCTCCAGGATGTCCATGCCGTCCCCCGGCTCCTCGTCGGCAGCTGCCGCGGCGGCCGTCCGGCGGACGTGCTCGGCGAGCATGTAGTCGGGGAGATCATGCACCGGGGGGTCGCTCACCGGTGGTAGCCACCCGAGGAAGTCGAAGAAACGGGTCAGGATCCCGCCCGTGAAGCCCCACAGGATCACGTCCTTGTCGGGCCCGATCAGGAAGCCCGGCCCGGTCCAGCCACCGGGGTGACGGACCTGGATCCGGTGCTCCGGCGCGAACAGGTCGGCCAGGGTCACCCGGTGGATGGCGTGCACCTCCTGCGGCGAGGCCACCCGGATCGGCGCCGGCTCGCGCCACCAGCCGAGCACCGGCGTCACCGCGAAGTTGGACGGCGGCAGCCACAGCTCGGGCAGCGTCGCGAAGACCTCGACCCCGGCCGGGTCGACCCCGATCTCCTCGTCGGCCTCGCGCAGCGCCGCCTCGACCACGCTCTCGCCCGGGTCGATGCTGCCGCCCGGGAAGGAGACCTGGCCGGGGTGGGAGCGCATGTCGTGGGCCCGCTCGGTCAGCAGTACGTCGCGGTCGCCGAAGAGCATCAGCACCGCGCCGCGGCGTACCGGCTTGTCCTTGGGCGGCAGGAAGGCGCTCAGGTCGCTACCGCTGATCGCGCGGGCGCCCTCGGCGACCGGACGCAGCCAGTCGGGCAGGTCGGACGGCAGGTCGGTCACGGCGTCGCCTTCGCGGCGAGGTCGATGCCGAGGTTCTGCTTCACCATCGCGACGACCTCGTCGAGCGAGTCGATGCCGCCCGCCACCTGCTCGAAGGAGCCGTCCGCACGCACGAAGAAGAACTGGGGCAGCACCTTGAGGATGAGGTCGCTCTCCTGCAGGTCGCCGCAGGTGTCGGCCGCCGAGGGGTAGGTGACGCCCTTGAGCCGGGCGAAGTCGATCGCCGCGCCGGGGTAGGTGTCGAGGTAGTTGACGCCGAGCAGCGGCACCTGGCTTCCGTACGCCTCGTGGAACTGCTGCAGGACCGGCATCTCCTCCCGGCACGGCACGCAGGTCGTCGACCAGAAGTTGACGATCGCCGGGCCCTTCACGTCGGCGAGCGAGATCGAGGAGGTGCTGCCGAGGCAGTCGAGCGTGATGTCGGGCAGGTCGGTGGCGCCGGCCTCGGTCGGCAGCGCGCTGCAGTCGGCGATGCCGGCCGCCTCGCGGTCCTTGACCAGGTCGGGCGTGGTCGGGTCGACCTTGCACGCGAAGGCCGCCGGAGCGACGCTGTCGCAGCCGGTCAGCAGGACGCCGGCCGCCACCAGCGCCACCAGCACGGCGGGCAGGCGACGCATCAGTTGGGACCCTCGGTGCGGACCAGCTTCTCCGCCTCGACCGGGTCCGTCGGACCGGTGCCGTACGACGGGCACCAGCGCGCGACCGGGCAGGCACCGCAGGCGGGCTTCTTGGCGTGGCAGCGGCGGCGGCCGTGCCAGATCAGGTGGTGGGACAGCATGGTCCAGTCGCGCTTGGGGAACAGCGCGCCGACGGCGTGCTCGACCTTGACCGGGTCGGTCTCCTCGGTGAACCCGAGCCGCCGGGCCAGCCGGCCGAAGTGGGTGTCGACGGTGATCCCGGGAAGGTCGAAGGCGTTGCCGAGCACGACGTTGGCGGTCTTGCGTCCGACGCCGGGCAGGGTCACCAGGTCCTCGAGCCGGGCGGGCACCTGGCCGTCGTAGCGCTCGACGAGGGCGGCGCTCAGCTTCAGCAGCGACTCGGTCTTGGCCCGGAAGAAGCCGAGCGGACCGACGATCTGCTCGAGGTGAGCGCGGTCGGCCGCCGCCATCGACGCCGGGTCGGGGTAGGCCGCGAACAGCGTCGGCCGCACCGCGTTGACCCGCTTGTCGGTGGTCTGCGCCGAGAGCACGGTGACGACCAGGCACTCGAAGGGGTTGTCGAAGTCGAGCTCGGCCTTGGCGTCGGGATAGGTCTCCCCCAGCACCCGGTCGATCTTCCGCGCCCGCCGCACGAGCTGGGTCGACGTGTCGTCGCTGGTGTCGATCGGCCGCACGCACGCCACCCTACGGTGTGGGTGGGACAGTCCAGACTCGCGAGTCCTGTTACGTGTGAGATCGAGCACTGGCTAGGATGCCGCCGACCGGGTTTTACGTTCTTTGGAGGAAGCGTGGACAACGACGTACTCCGTCAGGCGCCACTGTTCAGTGCCCTCGACGACGAGGCGATGGCAGGGCTGCGCACATCTTTGGCCACGACCCGGCTGCGCCGCGGGGAGGTGCTGTTCCACGAGGGCGACAGCGGCGACAAGCTGTACGTCGTCCTCGAGGGCAAGGTGAAGCTCGGCCGCACCTCCTCCGACGGGCGCGAGAACCTGCTGGCGATCATGGGCCCCGGCCAGATGTTCGGCGAGCTGTCGCTGTTCGACCCGGGCCCGCGCTCGGCGACGGTGACCTGCGTGACCGACGCCGAGTTCGCGTCGCTGTCCCACGAGGACCTGCTGCGCTGGCTCGAGGGCCGCCCGACGGTCGCCCGCGGCCTGCTGGCCCAGCTGGCCGCCCGGCTGCGCAAGGCCAACGACGTCGTCGCGGACCTGGTGTTCTCCGACGTCCCGGGCCGCGTCGCCAAGGCGCTGCTCGACCTCGCCGACCGCTTCGGCCGCACCGCCGACGACGGCGTCCACGTCCACCACGACCTGACCCAGGAGGAGCTCGCCCAGCTGGTCGGCGCCTCCCGCGAGACGGTCAACAAGGCGCTCGCCGACTTCGCCTCGCGCGGCTGGCTGCGCCTCGAGCCGCGCTCGGTCGTGATCCTCGACATGGAGCGGATGTCGCGCCGCGCGCGCTGACGCCCGACTCGACGACGCCCCTCCGCGCCCGGCGCGGAGGGGCGTCGTCGTTCAGCGCGCCGCGAGATAGGCCAGCTGGGCCCGCACCGACCACTCCGCCGCGCCCCACAGCGACTCGTCGACGTCGGCGTACACGACCTCGACGACCTCGCGGGGCAGGGTGGGATGCTCTGCGACGTCGGCCGGCAGCCCGTTGGGCGACAGGCCGAGGCGGCCGAGCGCGGACTCGACCTGGGCCAGGCGCTCGCGGCGGTGCACGACGTAGTGGTCGAGCACGCCGGCGGCGTCGGGCAGGACCGGTCCGTGGGCCGGCCACAGCGAGCTCACCCGGCCCTCGGTGACGAGGGCGCGCATCCGGGCGATCGAGTCGAAGTACGAGCCCAGGTCGCCGTCGGGGTGGACGATGACCGTCGTACCGCGGCCGAGGACCATGTCGCCGGTCAGCAGCGCGCCGTCGGCCTCGACGAGCAGCGAGATCGAGTCGGTGGTGTGGCCGGGGGTGGTGAGCACCTCGACGTCGAGCCCGCCGACGGAGAGCACCTCGCCGTCGGTGAGGGGGTCGGCCCGCCAGCACTGTTCGGGGTCGAGCCCGCGCACGCCGCAGCCCATCCGCTCGGCGAAGGAACGGGCGGCCTCGGTGTGGTCGAGGTGGTGGTGGGTGACCACGACGGCCGCCACCTCCCCCGCGACCTCGGCGACAGCGGCGAGGTGGTCGTCATGGAGCGGGCCCGGGTCGACCACGATCGAGCGGCCGGAGCCGGGCTCGCGCAGCACCCAGGTGTTGGTGCCGTCGAGCGTCATGATCCCGGGGTTGGGCGCCAGGACGCAGCGCCCGCGGCCGCCGTACTCCCCTCCGGCCCAGGCCTCGCTCATCGCTCAGCTCCGCCGCGCCGCCACGAGCGGGCGCAGCTGCTCGGGCATCGACAGCGTGAACCCGTCGCCGAGCGGCTCGACCTCCGGCATGAACATGGTGACCGTGCGGTCCTGGCTGGCGGCCAGCACGGCGTCGACGTCGCCGAGGGTGCCGACCTCCAGGCAGGTGAGGTACGTCGGTGGGAGCATCGCGAGCTCGCCGCGGTCGGCCTGGTCGGCGGCCTCGGCGGCCGGGAGCCAGACCACCTCCGAGGACTCCGAGGAGACGTCGCGGGTCACCTGCCCCTCGGGCAGCCGGGCCACGAAGAACCAGGTCCGGTAGCGCTTCGGCTCGAAGACCGGCGTCAGCCAGCCGCTCCAGATGCCGAGCAGGTCGGTGCGCAGCACCAGGCCCCGGCGGTCGAGGAAGTCGGTCATCGACAGCTCGCGCGACTCCAGCGCGACCCGGTCGGCCTCCCAGTCGTCGCCGGTGGTGTCGGCGACCACGGAGTCGGCGGAGGTGCCGGCGAGCAGCACCCCGGACTCCTCGAAGGTCTCGCGGACCGCGGCGCACACCAGCGCGCGGGCCACGTCCTCGGTGGTGCCGAGCCGCGCCGCCCACTCGGCCGGCTGCGGACCGGCCCAGGCGACGGTGTGGTCGTAGTCGCGTGGGTCGACCCCGCCACCGGGGAAGACGCACATGCCACCGGCGAAGTCCATCGTGGTCTGGCGGCGCAGCAGGTAGACCTCCGGGCGCCCCTGCGCGTCGGGGCGCTGCAGCACCACCGTCGCGGCGTCGCGCGGCTCGGCGGCCTGGCGCCGGCCGTCGCCGTACTCGGCGGCGAGGTCGGCCACGTGACCCGGCAGCGGCACCGGCGGCAGTGGAATCCTCATGACCCGGCCAGGATCTCGGCGACGACCTCCACCTCGACCGGCGCGTCCAGCGGCAGCACCGCGACGCCGACCGCCGAGCGGGCATGGACGCCGGCGTCGCCGAACACGTCGCCGAACAGCTCCGAGGCTCCGTTGGCGACCGCCGGCTGGCCGGTGAAGTCGACCGTCGACGCGACGAAGACGACGACCTTGACGATCCGCACCTGCGCGAGGTCGCCGGCGACCGAGCTGATCGCGGCGATGGCGTTGAGCGCGCACTGGCGGGCGCAGGCGTAGGCGTCCTCGGCGCTCACCGTGTCACCGACCTTGCCGGTCGTGATCAGCGCGCCGTCGCGCATGGGCAGCTGGCCGGCGGTGTAGACGTAGCCGCCGCTGCGCGTCGCGGGGACATAGGCCGCGACGGGCGGCACCACGTCGGGGACGGTCAGCCCGAGCTCGGCCAGACGCTCCTGCGGGGTCGCCACGACTCAGCCCTCGGCCGGGCGCTTGAAGTAGGCGATGTCGTTGCCGCCCTGGCCCGGGACGAGGGTGACGAGCTCCCAGCCGTCCTGGCCGAAGTTGTTGAGGATCTGCGCCGCGACGTGGTTGAGGACGGGCGCCACCTGGTACTCCCACTTGGTCATGCCTGGCACCCTACTCACGCGCGCGGGCCGGTGGCGGGGTCCCCCGGTGTGCGGCGCTCAGCCGTAGCGGTTCACGACCCAGAGCATCTCGCGGTACTCGTCGTCGTCCTCGCGCGGCGCCGGGTCGACGTCCTGGGAGGACCGCAGCTTGTCGGGCTCGATGGGCGGGGGCAGGTGCTTGTAGCGCTCCAGCCGGGACTGCTCGACCATGGCGACTCCTTCCGACGTCTTCGATGGTACGCCGCGGATCCACCCGTGGTCTGACGTCCGGGCGCTCCTGTCCGTCTACCGTGGCCCGGTGCACCGGCAACCCTGGCGTCTCGGACCACGCGGCGAGCGGTGGTTCGACGTCACCCTGACCGTCGTCCTGCTGCTGCCGGTGCTGCCCTACCTGTTCTTCGTCGACGCCGTCGACGGGGTGCTGATGCTGCTCCAGATCAGCCCGCTCGTCGCCCGCCGCCGGCACCCGGTCGCGGTGTTCGCCGCGGTCGCGGCGGCCACCGCGGTCCAGCCACTGCTCAACGACCACCCGCTGTGGAGCCAGTTCGCGTTCCCGGTCGCCGTCTACTCCGTCGCCCGGTACGCCGGCCCGCGCTGGGCCGTCGCGGCGCTCGGCACCGGCCTGCTCGGCGCCGGGATCGCCGCCGTCGACTGGCTGCACGGCTTCGGGGCGAACCTGCTCACGGTCGAGAACATCACCGCCTACTCCGTCACGATCGGGCTGTTCGTCGTCGTCGCCTGGACCCTCGGCACGCTCGGCCGCACCCGTCAGGCGTACGTCGACGCCCTGGTCGAGCGTGGCGAGCGGCTGGAGCGGGAGTCGGTCCAGCAGGCCGCGCTGGCCGCGATCGAGGAGCGGCACCGGATCGCCCGCGAGATGCACGACGTGGTGGCCCACGGGCTGACCACGATCGTGGTGCAGGCCGAGGGCGCCCGGGCCGCGGCGGTGCACGACCCGGCGGTGACCGGGCCGGCCCTCGGCACCATCGCGAGCACCGGGCGGGAGGCGATCGCCGAGCTGCGCCGGATGCTGGGCCTGCTGCGCGCCGAGGAGGCGCCGACGGTGCCGCAGCCCCGGCTCGCCGACCTGCCCGCGCTGCTCGACGAGGCGCGTGCGGCCGGGATGCCGGTCGAGGCTCGGCTGGCGCCCGTGCCCGCCGTGTCGGACGGGGTGGCGCTGACGACGTACCGGATCGTGCAGGAGGCGCTCAGCAACGTCCGCAAGCACGCCGGCCCGGGCGCCCGGGCCGCGGTCGCGGTGGGGGTCGACGGCGACGCGATCGTGGTGGAGGTGAGCGACGACGGCCGCGGCGCGGCCGCCCACGACGACGGCCGCGGGCTCGGGCTCGCCGGCATGCGCGAGCGGGTCGCCGCCCACGACGGCACGCTCGTCACCGGGCCGGCGCCGGGCGGCGGCTTCACGGTGTGCGCGAGGATCCCCCTGTGACCGAGCCGATCCGGGTGTTCCTCGTCGACGACCAGGACCTGGTCCGGGCCGGGTTCCGGATGCTCATCGACAGCCAGCCCGGCCTCACCGTGGTCGGCGAGGCCGGCGACGGCGGCGAGGCGCTGGAGCGGCTCGCGGTCACCCGCTGCGACGTCGTCCTGATGGACGTGCGGATGCCCCGCCTCGACGGCGTCGAGGCCACCCGTCGACTCGCCGCCCGGCCCGACCCGCCGCGGGTGATCGTGCTGACCACCTTCGACCTCGACGAGTACGCCTTCGCCGCGATCCGCGCCGGCGCCGCTGCCTTCCTGCTGAAGGACGCCACCCCCGAGACCCTGCTCGACGCGATCCGCACCGTCCACGCCGGCGACTCGGTGGTCGCCCCCAGCACCACCCGCCGCCTGCTCGAGCACTTCGCGGGCGTCCTCCCCGATCCCGCCGCGGCCTCCGTCGTACCGGACCGCCGGCTCGACGCGCTCACCGAGCGCGAGCGGGAGACCCTGGTCCTGGTCGGCCGGGGGCTCTCGAACGCCGAGATCGCCGCGGACTTCGTGGTCTCCGAGGCCACCGTGAAGACCCACATCGGGCGGCTGCTCGCCAAGACCGGCTCGCGCGACCGGGTGCAGCTGGTCGTGCTGGCGTACGAGACGGGGCTGGTCGGGTCCTGAGCGTCCGGGGCCTCGCCGCGCATCTGACGAATGGGCTGTGATCTCGCCGTTCTCAGAGCCCGTTCGTCAGATGCGCGAGGCACACCAGGTCCACCCGTCGTCGTACGCCGGATCAACCCGTGGCCTGACGATCCGCCCGCCGATCCCGGCGAGGCTCGGTGTCATGACCTCCCTGCTCGCCGCCAGCGCTCGCGGCCTCACCAAGTCCTTCGGCCGCGGCGACACGCTGGTCCACGCCCTGCGCGGCGTCGACCTCGACCTCCCCGCCGGCCGGTTCACCGCGATCATGGGCCCCTCCGGCTCCGGCAAGTCCACGCTGATGCACTGCCTGGCCGGGCTCGACCAGCCCACCACCGGCACCGTCTCGGTCGCCGGCCAGCCCCTCGAGACCCTCGGTGACGACGCGCTGACCCGGTTCCGGCGCGACCACGTGGGCTTCGTGTTCCAGGCGTTCAACCTGCTGCCGATGCTCACCGCCGAGCAGAACATCTGGCTCCCCACCGAGCTCACCGGCCGCAACCGGACCGCCGCCGCCCAGCAGCGGTTCGCCGCCATCGTGGAGACCCTCGGGCTGAACCAGCGCCTCGGTCACCGGCCCGCCGAGCTCTCCGGCGGCCAGCAGCAGCGGGTGGCGATCGCGCGGGCGCTGCTGGCCGGGCCGGCGATCGTGTTCGCCGACGAGCCCACCGGCAACCTCGACAGCACCAGCTCGGCCGAGGTCCTCTCGCTGCTGCGCCAGTCGGTGCGCGAGCTGGGCCAGACCGTCGTCATGGTCACCCACGAGATCGAGGCGGCCCGGTACGCCGACGAGATCGTCGTCCTCGCCGACGGCCGGATCACCGAGCGCCACGAGGTCGCGGCCTGATGCGCACCGTCATCCTGGCCTCCCTGCGCACCCACACCCGCAGGTACGGCGCCGCCCTGCTCGCCGTCGTGATCGGCTCGGCGTTCATCGTGGTGACCGCGGCCCTGTCCTCGGCGATGCGCGAGGGGCTCACCGCCGGCATCGCGGAGCCGTACGCCGGCGCCGACGCGGTCGTCGACAGCCCCTCCGCGGCCGAGGCGGGCGACCTCCTCGACGCCGCCGGCGCGAGCGGGGCCGACGCCTGGCTGATCGGCTGGACCATGCAGCAGGTCGCGACCAGTGGCCCGGCGGGCGGCACGACGGGCGGCACGGCCGGCGGCACGGTGATCGACACCGACACCGACATCGGTCAGCTGCCCGACCGCCCGAGCCGGCGCTGGCAGGAGCTGGTCCAGGGCCGCTTCCCCGGCGGTCCGGGCGAGGCGGTGGTCGACACCAACACCGCCAAGGTCGAGCGGATCGCGGTCGGCGACCGGCTCCGGATCGGCACCGGCGGCGACGCGCTCGACGTCACCGTGGTCGGCCTGGTCGACTCGCCGTCGACCTACGCGTACGCCTCGGTCTACGTGCTGTGGGCCGACCTGGCCCGCTGGCAGGACCAGCTGTTCGTGACCAGCCTCGCCTGGGCCGGACCGGATCCGACGGCGGCGATCCACGAGGTCGCGCCGGACGCGGAGGTCGAGGGGGTCGACGCCTACGTCCAGGAGCTGCACCAGCAGGTCAACAGCGGCGTCGACCTGGTGCGGATCATCGTGCTGATGTTCGGCGCGATCGCCCTCGTCGTGGGCGTGCTGGTCATCAACAACACCTTCACCATCCTGTTCGCGCAGCGCACCCGCGACTTCGCGCTGCTGCGCTGCGTCGGCGCGACCCGGAGCCAGGTGCTGCGCTCGGTGCGCCTGGAGTCGCTCGCCCTCGGCGTGCTCGCCGCGGTGATCGGCGTCCTGACCGGACTCGGCGCCGGTCACGGGCTGGTCGCGCTGGTCCGCGCCCAGTGGCCGCAGACCCGGCTCGGCGAGGCGCACGTGACGCCCGCCTGGCTCGCCGGCGCCGCCGTCGTGGCGATCGCGGTCACCCTGGTCGCGGCCTGGCTGCCGACGCGGCGGGCCGTCCGGGTCAGTCCGCTCGCCGCGCTGCGGCCCGACGACAGCACCCAGGTCCGCACCCGCACCGGCCGGATCCGGCTCGCCCTCGGCGTCCTCGCCCTCGGTACGGGCGCGCTCGGGCTGGTCGCGGCGATCGCGACCGCCAACGTCGGCGCCCTCGCCGCAGGCGGGACCGCCGTCTTCCTCGGCGTGCTGCTCTTCGGCCCGGTCCTGGTCCCGGCCCTGATCCGGGCCGCCGGGCCGCTCACGCAGCGCCTGCTCGGCCCGGCCGGGCGGCTGGCCGCCGGCAACGCGGTGCGCAACCCCCGACGGACCGCCGCCACCGCGGCCTCGCTGCTCGTCGGCGTCACCCTCACGACCGCCGTGCTCACCGGCATGGCCAGCTCCCGCAGCGCCCTCAGCGCGGACATGGACGAGCAACACCCGATCGACCTGGCCGTGACCGGTACGGCGCCCCTGCCCGCGGACCTGGAGGCCAGGCTGCGCGCGGTCGACGGGATCGCCGCCGCCGTGCCCGTGCCGGGCGCGGTGGCCCGGATCGGCGACCTCGACCCGCTCCCCCTGCTCCCGGCCACGGCCGACGGCACGGCACAGGTGCTCCACGGCGACCTGCCGACGCCCGGCCCGCGCCAGGTGATCGTGCCGTGGGACCTGATCGGCGACGGCGTCGAGGTCGGCGACCTGGTCCCGGTCACCGTCGGCGACACCACGCGTGAGCTGCGGGTCGCCGGCGGCGAGGGCTGGGGCGAGGCGGCCCTGGTCCGGCGTACGACGCTCGACCGGCTGGCACCCGGCGCGACCACCCGGGCGGTGTGGCTGCGCGCCGCCGCGGACGCCGACCCCGAGGACCTGGCCGGCTCGGTCGAGGCGGTCGCCTCGCCGGTCGACGCGGGCGTCGAGAACGGCCTGGCCAAGCGTGCGTACGTCGACACCCAGCTCGACGTGCTCACCGGCGGCGTCGTCGGCCTGCTCGCGATCGCCGTCCTGATCGCCCTGGTCGGCATCGGCAACACGCTCGGCCTGTCCGTGCTGGAGCGCGGCCGCGAGCACGCCCTGCTGCGGGCGCTCGGCCTCACCCGCCGGCAGGTACGACGGATGCTGGCCGCGGAGGCGGTGCTGCTGTCCGTCGTGGCGACCGTGCTCGGCACCGCCCTGGGCGTGCTGTTCGCCTGGACCGCCGTGCGCGCCCTGGTCCAGCCCGCGGTGGACGGCGCGTCCCTGGTGCTGCCCTGGGGCCAGCTCGCCCTGGTCGTGACCGCGTCCGCGCTGGCCGGCCTGGTCGCGGCGGTGCTGCCCTCGCGCAAGGCGTCGCGGATCACTCCGGCGGCGGGACTCTCGCTCGACTGACCCCCTCGCGTGGGGACGCACCACTAGGCTCCGTCGGGTGAGCGATTGGCCGAAGGTGCGTCTCCACGTCGTCACGGGCAAGGGCGGCACGGGGAAGTCGACGGTGGCGTCGGCCCTCGCCCTCGCCCTCGCGACCCGGGGCAGGAACGTGCTGCTGTGCGAGGTCGAGGGCCGCCAGGGCATCGCCCGGATGTTCGACGTCGACCCGCTGCCCTACCAGGAGCGGCGGCTCACCACCGGGCTGCCGGGCGACGACGGCGGTCGCGGCGTGGTCCACGCGCTGCACATCGACGCGGAGTCCGCGCTGCTGGAGTACCTCTCGATGTACTACCGCCTGGGCCGCGCCGGCAAGGCGCTCGACCGGTTCGGGGTCATCGAGTTCGCCACCACGATCGCGCCGGGCGTGCGCGACGTGCTGCTGACCGGCAAGGTCTACGAGGCGGTGCAGCGCAACAGCCGCAACAAGAACGCGATCGAGTACGACGCCGTGGTGCTCGACGCGCCGCCGACCGGCCGGATCACCCAGTTCCTCAACGTCAGCAACGAGCTGGCCGGGCTGGCGAAGGTCGGGCCGATCAAGGCCCAGTCCGACACCATGATGACCCTGTTCCGCTCCCCGCGGACCGCGGTGCACCTGGTCACGGTGCTGGAGGAGATGCCCGTCCAGGAGACGGCCGACGGCATCGCCGAGCTGCGCACGGCCCGGCTGCCGGTGGGCGGCGTCATCGTCAACCAGGTCCGGCCCCGCGACCTGGACGCCGCCGACCTCGCCGCCGCCCGGGCCGGCACCCTGGACCGCGCCCGGATCGAGGCCGACCTCGCCGCGGGCGGTCTCACGGTCGGTGCCGGGCTGGTCGACGGGCTGCTCGCCGAGGCGGCCGACCACGCCGAGCGCCGGGCGCTGGAGGACTCCCAGCGGGCCCTGGTCGCCGAACTGGACGTGCCGTCGTACGAGCTGCCGCGGATGGCCGGCGGCATCGACCTCGGCGGGCTCTACGAGCTCGCCGGCCTCCTCCGAGAGCAGGGAATGGCGTGATGGCCCGCAGCAGCGCGCACCGACCCTCCCGTGTCGGCCCCACCACCGGCCGGCCGGCCGACCCGCTCGACGTCGACGCACTCCTCGACGACCCCGGCACCGGGATCATCGTGTGCTGCGGCTCCGGCGGCGTCGGGAAGACCACGACCAGCGCCGCGCTCGCGCTCCGGGCCGCGGAGCGGGGGCGCAAGGTCGTCGTCCTCACCATCGACCCGGCGCGCCGGCTGGCGCAGTCGATGGGCATCGAGGAGCTCGACAACACCCCGCGCCCCGTCACCGGCGTGGGGGGCGACGGCCGCCTCGACGCGATGATGCTCGACATGAAGCGCACCTTCGACGAGGTCGTGCTCTCCCAGGCCAGCCCCGAGAAGGCCAAGCAGATCCTGGCCAACCCGTTCTACATCGCGCTGTCGAGCTCGTTCGCGGGCACGCAGGAGTACATGGCGATGGAGAAGCTCGGCCAGATCTACCGCGATGCCCAGGCCGACGGCAGCTACGACCTGATCGTCGTCGACACCCCGCCGTCGCGCTCCGCGCTCGACTTCCTCGACGCCCCGGAGCGCCTGTCCAGCTTCCTCGACGGCCGGTTCGTGCGGCTGCTGCTCGCGCCCGCGAAGGGGCCGGCGAAGCTGATGACCGCCGGGTTCAGCCTGATCACGAATGCGCTCACCCGGATCCTGGGCGCGCAGTTCCTCAAGGACCTGCAGACCTTCGTCACCGCGCTCGACACCGTCTTCGGCGGGTTCCGGCAGCGGGCGCAGCAGACCTACTCGCTGCTCAAGGCCGACGGCACGGCCTTCCTCGTGGTCGCCGCACCCGAGGCGGACGCGCTGCGCGAGGCCGAGTACTTCGTCGAGCGGCTCAGCGAGGACGACATGCCGCTCGCGGGACTGGTCGTCAACCGCGCCAGCCCCGACCCCGGCGGCGAGCTGACGGCCGACGAGGCGATGGCGGCGGCCGAGCGGCTCCGGCGCACCGGCGCGGGCGCGCTGACAGCCGGACTGCTCCGGCTGCACGCCGACCGGGTGCGCATGGTCGAGCGCGAGCGCACGCTGCGCGAGCGGTTCGCGACCGCACACCCGCAGGTGGCGACGGCCGTCGTGCCGGCGCTCGCGGGCGACGTCCACGACCTCGACGGCCTCCGCCGGGTCGGCGATCTCCTCGCCCGGCGCCACTGACCGGGTCAGCGGCGACCGGGCGGGCCGTCGTACGTCAGACGATGGCGATGGTCTCGTCGCGCGCGTCCTCCAGGACCTTGCGCCACGAGGCCGCGGGCCGGCGACGGAGCAGGGCACGACGCTCCCGCTCGGTCATGCCGCCCCAGACTCCCCACTCGATCTGGTTGTCGAGCGCCTCGGCGAGGCACTCGGTGCGAACGGCGCAGCTGGTGCACACCTGCTTCGCCTTGTTCTGCTCGGCTCCCCGGACGAAGAGCTGGTCCGGCTGCTCGTCCCTGCAGGCGGCGCGCGGCGCCCAATCCTCAACCCACATGTCTGTCCCCTGATGCTTCCCACATCCGAAGAGCCGTCGCCCCCACAGCGCTCGGTCTCTCCGACCGAACCAAAGTAAAGGAGTATCGCCAAACCTGATATCGCTCTTTGGGCCCAACCTGTCTAGTCACATCGGACTAGACAGGACGCGGGTGGGGCGGCGGCGACGAGTCGGACCCGTGGGGTGGGGTCCCGTACCCTGACCGCATGGCTCGCACCCGCTTCGACGGCCTTCCCCCCGGCAAGGTGGCCTCCCACCTCGGCGTGATGCTGCTGGTCGCAGCGGTGCTCGGCGTGGTCGTCTCGGGCCTGGCGATCCCGTTCGCCGGCGTCATCGGCTTCTCCGCACGCAATGTGTCCGAGTCGGTCGACGACCTCCCCCAGGAGCTCGAGACCGAGCAGCTGCCCCAGCGCACCGAGGTCCAGGACGCCGAGGGCAAGACCATCGCGACGCTCTACGACCAGAACCGGGTCAACGTCCCGCTGCGCCAGATCTCGCGCACCATGGTCGAGGCGATCGTCGCGATCGAGGACTACCGCTTCTACCAGCACGGTGCGCTCGACCTGAAGGGCACCCTGCGCGCCCTGCTCACCAACCAGGCGGCCGGCAGCGTCGCCCAGGGTGGCTCGTCGATCACCCAGCAGCTCGTCAAGCTGACCCTGATCACCCAGGCCAACGGCGACGAGGAGGCCATCAAGGCCGCCAAGGAGGACAGCTACGGGCGCAAGCTCAAGGAGCTGCGCTACGCCATCGCCCTGGAGAAGCGACACAGCAAGGACTGGATCCTCGAGCGCTACCTCAACACGGCGTACTTCGGCGACGGCGCCTACGGCGTCCAGGCCGCCGCGCAGCACTACTTCAGCACCAACGCCAAGGACCTCAACCTGCGCCAGTCGGCGCTGCTGGCCGGCCTGGTGCAGAGCCCCGAGGCCTACAACCCCACCAAGAACGCCGCTCAGGCCAAGGTCCGCCGCAATGTCGTGCTCGAGCGGATGGCCCAGCTCAACGTGATCCCGCAGGCCGACGCCGACAAGGCCAAGGACCGCAAGCTGGGCCTGAAGGTGCAGGACCAGCCCAACGGCTGCGTGAACTCCGAGGCGCAGTTCTTCTGCGACTACGTCGTGCGCTGGCTGATGACCGACCCCGCCCTCGGCGCCGACCAGGAGGAGCGCCGCCGGCTGATCTTCAACGGCGGGCTGACCATCAAGACCACCGTCGACCTGCGCTACCAGAAGTCCGCCAACGACGCCGTCGCCGCCCACGTCTACAAGGACGACCTCGCCATCGGCGGGCTCGCGCTGATCGAGCCCGGCACGGGCAACGTCCGAGGCCTGGCCCAGTCCCGCCCGATGGGCAAGAAGAAGGGCGAGACCTTCCTCAACTACACCGTGCCCACCAAGTACGGCGACGCGGCGGGAGTCCAGCCCGGCTCCACGTTCAAGGCCTTCGTGCTGGCCGCGGCGATCAACCAGGACATCCCGCTCACCCAGCGGTTCCCGGCCCCCAACCCCGGCCGGTTCCCGCTCAACGACTTCCAGACGTGCGACGGGCCCTACCAGAGCACCGAGATCTGGACGCCCAAGAACTCCACCAGCTCCTCGGCGGCGCCCAACCTCTACGAGGGCACCCGCAACTCGGTCAACACCTTCTTCGTCAACCTCGAGCTGGCCACCGGCCTGTGCGAGCCGTGGAAGCTGGCCCGCGAGATGGGCATCTCCGAGCTGACCGAGGCCAACATCGTGCCGTCGTTCACGCTCGGCGTCGCCGGCGTCAGCCCGCTCGAGATGGCCGAGGCGTACGCCACCTTCGCGGCCCAGGGCCTGCACTGCGACGCGCGCCCCGTCACCGAGATCACCGACGTCCAGGGCAACGTGCTCAAGAAGTACCAGAAGAACTGCACCCAGGTGCTCGCCAGCCCGGTCGCCAACGCCGTCAACGACGTCCTGCGCGGCGTCATCGACGGCGGCTTCGCCGACGCCCAGGACCCGGGCCAGCCGGCGGCCGGCAAGACCGGCACCACCAACGACAACAAGTCCGTCTGGTTCGTCGGCTACACCCCCAACCTGGCCGGCGCGGCCATGGTCGCGGGCGTCAACCGCGAAGGACACCCCGAGTCGCTCGACGGCAAGGCCGTCGGCGGCCGCACCCTGTACTCCTCCTCGGGCTCCACGACCGCCGGCCCGATCTGGGGTGACGCCTTCAAGGCCATCGCCCCGTTCCTCGACGACGTCGACTTCACCCGGCCGTCCTCGAGCGACATCCGCGGCCTGCTGATCACCGTCCCCGCCGTCTCCGGCAAGACCTACGACAGCGCCAAGGCGACCCTCGAGGGACTCGGCTTCAACGTCGTCAACGGCGGCACCGTCGACTCGGCCGTCGGCCAGGGCCTGGTCGCCTGGTCCGCCCCCGGCACCGGCGCCCGGCTGGCCTCCGGCGACACCGTCACGCTCTACATCTCCGACGGCACGCCCAAGGTGAAGAAGGGCAAGGGAAAGAAGGGCAAGGGCGGGCGCGGCAACAACGGCAACGGCCAGGGCTGACGCCCGGCCGCTTCGCCGTACGCCGTCAGCCGAGCTGTCGGCGTACCTCCGCGGCGACGGCGGCGCCGTCGGCCCGGCCCTTGACCTGCGGCTGGACGATGCCCATCACCTGGCCCATCGCCTTCGGCCCGGCCCCCGCCGCGCCGGCCTGCTCGACCGCGGCCGTGACGATCGCGGCGATCTCCTCCGGACCGAGCTGCTCGGGCAGGTAGTCCTGGATCACCGCTGCCTCGGCGCGCTCCTTGGCCGCGCTCTCCGGCCGGTCGCCCTCCTCGAACGCGACCGCGGCCTCGCGGCGCTTCTTGGCCTCGGCCGCGAGGACGGTGAGGACCTCGTCGTCGGTGAGCTCCTTGGCGACCTTGCCGGCGACCTCGGCGTTGGTCACCGCGGTCAGGATCATCCGCAAGGTCGACGAGCGGACGTCGTCGCGGGCCTTGATGGCGGTGGTGAGGTCGGCGCGCAGCTGCTCCTTGAGGGTGCTCATGCGTCGATTCTGCCTGGCGTGGGCGAGACTGGACGAATGGGATTGGGGAGGCGGCTGCTGGCGGCGGCCGGAGCCGGGGGGACGCTCGGGGCCGCGGTGACGACGTACGCACTGTGGGAGGCCCGCCAGTACACCCTGCGCCGGCTCGACCTGCGGGTGCTTCCCGCCGGGATGCGGCCGCTGCGGGTGCTCCATCTCAGCGACATCCACATGACCCCGGGACAGGCGCGCAAGCAGTCCTGGCTGCGCGAGCTCGCCGCGCTGGAGCCGGACCTGGTCATCGACACCGGCGACAACCTGGCCCACCGCGACTCCGTGCCCGTCGTACTCGACAGCCTCGGGGCGCTGCTCGACCGGCCCGGCGTCTTCGTGCACGGCTCCAACGACTACTTCGAGCCCGGCTTCCGCAACCCGATCGGCTACCTGCTCCCCGACGACGACACCCGCCACACCCACGTCCCCCAGCTGCCCTGGCGCGAGCTGAGCGCCGGCCTCACCGGCGCCGGCTGGCTCGACCTCACCAACCGGCGCGAGCGGCTCACCGTCGGCGAGACGGTGCTGGCCCTCGCCGGCGTCGACGACCCCCACCTGGAGTACGACGACCTGGCCGCCGTCGCCGGACCCGCCGACCCCACGGCCGACCTGCGCCTCGGGCTCGCCCACGCGCCGTACCTGAGGGTGCTGGACCAGTACGCCGCCGACGGGTACGACGCCATCATCGCCGGCCACACCCACGGCGGCCAGATCCGGCTGCCGTGGCCCGGCGGCTCCCGCGCGTATGCCACCAACTGCGACCTCGAGCCCGCCCGCGCCCGCGGCCTGCACCGCCACCCCGCCGACTCGCGGCCCGGCGACCCCGGCTCGGCGTGGCTGCACGTGTCGGCCGGGCTCGGCACCAACCCCTACACCCGGGTCCGGATCGCCTGCCGGCCCGAGGCGACGCTGCTGACCCTGCAGCCGCGGTGATCACGCCGCCGGACGCTCGGGAGGCGTATCCCGATTGCGGGTCCGGCACCCGGCTCCGCTATGCTCTCGTGCTTGTGAGTGGGCTTCATCGAAGCTCACGATCGGCGGGCTGTGGCGCAGTTTGGTAGCGCGCCTCGTTCGGGACGAGGAGGCCGCAGGTTCAAATCCTGTCAGCCCGACCGTGTGATGTCTCAAGACATCAGCGAGGCCCGGACCCACGATGGTGGGTCCGGGCCTTCGCGTTCTCGCCCCTGCCCTGTCGGTGGACCCGGCCGGTGTGATGACGCCTGACCCCGCGCGGTGGCCACCTGGCGGCAGCCGCCGTGTCGCCCAGCGGCCAACCCTCGCTCACCCGTGCGTTCGTGACACACTGCATGCCATGTCTGACGAGCAGGACAAGCTGAAGCTCAGCTTGGAGCCGCCCAAGCTGTTCGGGCGGAAGAAGAAGCCCGCCCAGCCGGCCCCCGCGCCCGCCCCGGCGGCGGCCACCCCTGCCCGTCCCGCTGCCCGTCCTGCCGCTCGCCCGGAGCCTGAGGTGGAGCCTGAGGTGGAGCCCGCTCCGACCCCCGCCACCGCCGAGCCCGAGCCGACCCCCGCGCCCGCCCCGACCCCCGAGCCCGAACCGGCCCCCGAGCCCGAACCGGCCCCCGAGCCCGAACCGGCCCCCGAGCCCGAACCAGAGCCCGAGCCCGAACCAGAGCCCGAGCCCGAACCAGAGCCCGAACCAGAGCCCGAGCCGGAGCCGACCCCCGAGCCCGAACCAGAGCCCGAGCCCGAGCCGACCCCCGAGCCCGCGCCGGAGCCCGAGCCCGAGCCGGAGCCCGCGCCGGTCGTGGCGGCGCCAGCCCCCAAGCCGGCCCCCAAGCCGGCCCCCAAGCCGGCCCCCAAGCCGGCCGCCAAGCCAGCCCCCAAACCCGCACCCCAGCCCGTCGAGGTCGACGTCGAGCCCGAGCCGGTGACCTCGGCCGCCCTCGAGGACGCCGAGATCGCCGCACTGAGCGACGGCGGTCCGCTGCTGACCATCTACCGGGCGGCGGCGCTCACCGGACTCGTGGTGGGTGCGGCGATGGTGGTGCTGACCTGGCTGTCGCTGCGCGGCTGCGAGGCGGTGCGCGGTACGTCGTCGTGCGGCGGCGGGCCCGGCTTCCTGCTCCTGGTGGCGACCTTCGCGCTGTGCGTCCTGCTGGGCGCCCAGCTGCTCAAGGCGTTCGCGATCCCCGACCCGGGCAGCAGCAGCTTCCTGGCGGTCGGGCTGGTCGCCGTGGTGGCACTGCTGTTCCTCATCGACCTGCTCGACCACTGGTCGACCCTGATCATCGTGCCGATCCTCAGCGTCGGCGGCTACCTCGCCTCGGTGTGGGTCACCAAGACCTTCGTCGACCCGGCCAACGAGTAGCCGACCCGGCGCGAAGTAGCGCGAAAAACCCGCCGACCCGGCAGAAAGTTCGCAACTTTCTGCCGGGTCGGGCCGATTCTGGGGCCAGTTTGTGCCGGGTCAGCGCAATACAAGAGCCAGTTCGGGCCGGGTCAGCGGGCCGCGGCGACCAGCTCGGCGATCTGGACCGTGTTGAGCGCGGCGCCCTTGCGCAGGTTGTCGTTCGACACGAACAGCGCCAGGCCGCGGTCGTCGTCGACGCCGGGGTCCTGCCGGATCCGGCCGACGTACGACGGGTCCTTGCCGGCCGCGGCGAGCGGGTTCGGGATGTCGGCGAGCTCGACGCCCGGGGCCGTGGCGAGCAGCTCGCGCGCGCGCTCGGGGGTGATCGAGCGCGCGAACTCCGCGTTGATCGCCAGCGAGTGCCCGGTGAAGACCGGGACCCGGACGCACAGGCCGGAGACCCGCAGCTCGGGGATCCCGAGGATCTTGCGGGACTCGTTGCGGAGCTTCTGCTCCTCGTCGGTCTCGTTGAGGCCGTCGTCGACCAGGTTGCCGGCGAACGGCAGCACGTTGTAGGCGATCGTCCGCTTGTAGACGCCCGGCTCGGGGAAGGCGACGGCCTCGCCGTCGTAGGCCAGTTCCCGGGCCTTGTCGCCGGCCGCGGCGACGCCGGTGGCGAGCTCCTCGACGCCGGCGATGCCGGAGCCCGAGACCGCCTGGTACGTCGACGCGATCAGCCGCACCAGGCCGGCCTCCTCGTGCAGCGGCTTGAGCACGGGCATCGCGGCCATGGTGGTGCAGTTCGGGTTCGCGATGATCCCGCGCCCGGCCTCGATGACCGACGCCGCCGCCTCGGGGTTGACCTCGGACACGACGAGCGGGATGGCCGGGTCCTTGCGGAAGGCCGAGGAGTTGTCGATGACGATCACGCCGGCGTCGACGAACCGGGGCACCAGCGCCCGCGAGGCGGTGGCGCCGGCCGAGAACAGCGCGACGTCGAGCCCGGTGGGGTCGGCGGTCTCGGCGTCCTCGACGGTGACCTCGCGGTCACCGAACTGGAGCACCTTGCCGGCCGAGCGCGCCGAGGAGAAGAAGCGGACCTCGCCGGCCGGGAAGTCCCGCTCGAGCAGGATCTGGCGCATGGCGACGCCGACCTGGCCGGTCGCGCCGACGACTCCGATGTTGATGCTCATCGCCCGGTACCTCCGTAGACCACGGCCTCGATCTCGTCCGACCCGAGGTCGAACGCGGCGTGGGCGGCGTTGACCGCCGCCTCCACCTGGGTCTCGGCCACCACGACCGAGACCCGGATCTCCGAGGTGGAGATCATCTCGATGTTGACGCCGGCCTCCGAGAGCGCCTCGAAGAAGCGCGCGGAGATGCCCGGCGAGGAGCTCATGCCGGCCCCGACGATGGAGACCTTGCCGACGCCGTCGTCGTAGAGCAGCGACTCGAAGCCGACCGAGTCCTGCAGCCGTGAGAGCGCCGTCATCGCGGTCTGGCCCTCGCCGGCGGGCAGCGTGAAGGAGATGTCGGTGAGGCTGGTCGCCGCGGCCGACACATTCTGCACGATCATGTCGATGTTGATCTGCGCCTCGGCGACGGCACGGAAGATCGCGGCCGCCTCGCCCGGCTTGTCGGGTACGCCGACCACCGTGATCTTGGCCTGGCTGCGGTCGTGGGCGACACCGGTGATGATCGCGGCTTCCATGGTGCTCTCCTGAGAAACATCCTCGGCCTTGACGACCCAGGTGCCCTCCTTCTCGGAGAAGGAGGAGCGGACGTGGATGGGCATGTCGTAGCGGCGGGCGTACTCGACGCACCGCAGGTGCAGGATCTTGGCGCCCTGCGCGGCCATCTCGAGCGTCTCCTCGTAGGAGATCCGCGGCACCTTGCGGGCGTGCGGCTCGATGCGCGGGTCGGCGGTGAAGATCCCGTCGACGTCGGAGTAGATCTCGCACACGTCGGCCTTGAGCGCGACGGCGAGCGCCACCGCGGTGGTGTCGGAGCCGCCGCGGCCGAGCGTGGTGATGTCCTTGGTGGTCTGCGAGACGCCCTGGAAGCCGGCGACGATGGCGATCGCGCCCTCGCCGATGGCGGCCTCGATCCGGCCCGGCGTGACGTCGATGATCTTCGCCTTGCCGTGGGCCGCGTCGGTGATCACGCCGGCCTGGGAGCCGGTGAACGAGCGCGCCTCGTGGCCGAGGTCGTGGATCGCCATGGCCAGCACCGCCATCGAGATCCGCTCGCCCGCGGTCAGCAGCATGTCGAGCTCGCGCGCCGGCGGCAGCGGGGAGACCTCGTTGGCGAGGTCGATCAGGTCGTCCGTCGTGTCCCCCATCGCCGAGACGACGACGACGACCTGGTGGCCGGCCTTCTTCGTGTTGACGATGCGTTGTGCGACGCGCTTGATCCCGGCGGCATCGGCGACCGACGAGCCGCCGTACTTCTGCACGACAATGCCCACGGGGGCTCACTCCTGGCGGTGGTCTCGGGGGAAGGGCAAGGCCACCTCGACGACGGCCACCCCCGATTCTACGAGAGCGGGCTAGCCGTTTTCCGCGCTGTCCAGTACGGCGGACGCCGCCTCGACCAGCGCCAGCTCCTGGGTGGTGTCGAGGTCGACGTCGAGCCGGTCATGGGCCACGACCGAGAGCAGCGCCTTCATCGCCGAACCGGCCAGCGCCCCCCAGGACGAGACGTAGGAGAACTGCCACCACCACAGCGCCTCCTCGACGTCGCCGGCCTCGTAGTGGCGTACGCCCACGGCGAGGTCGGCCGCGATGCTGGTGAGGTCGTCGGAGAGCAGGCCCTCGACGAGCTCGGGGACGTAGGGGTCGAAGACGTAGCTGTAGGTGTCGAGCTGGCCGAGCAGTCCGGCCAGCTGGAGGCGCAGCTCGTCGATGTCGTCGGGGTCCGGCCCGTCGTCGGGCTGGTACTCGTCGCGCGGCGCGAAGTCGCGGTGCACGCCCAGCCGGGCGCCGGTCAGCGCGATCTGGCCGATCTGGAGCAGCAGGAGGGACACGGCCTGCCCGCCCGTGGCCTGCGCCGCGACGACCCGAAGCCCGTCGAGGAAGGAGCGCACCGACGCCGCGATGTCGTCGGCGAAGCGCACCGTCTCGGTCTCGACCGCGATCAGCGCCTCGAGCGCGGCGAGGCCCGGAAGCTGGTCGGTGGTGGTGTCGTCGTCGCTCATGTTCCCGCTCATGTCGCTGTCTGCCTTCCCACGAATGCCCGGCCGAGGGTGACCTCGTCGGCGTACTCGAGGTCTCCTCCCACCGGAAGTCCACTGGCCAAACGTGTCACGCGCAACCCCAGGGGGCCCAGCATCCGCGTGAGGTAGGTCGCCGTCGCCTCACCTTCGAGGTTCGGGTCGGTGGCCAAGATCACCTCGGTGACGGTCCCGTCGCCGAGGCGGGTGAGCAGCTCGCGGATGTGGAGCTGCTCGGGTCCGATGCCGTCGATGGGCGAGATCGCGCCCCCGAGGACGTGGTAGCGGCCGCGGAACTCGCGGGTCCGCTCGATCGCCACGACGTCCTTGTACTCCTCGACCACGCACAGCACGCTCGGGTCCCGCCGCGGGTCACGGCAGATCCGGCACTGGTCGTCCTCGGCGACGTTGAAGCAGATCGAGCAGAACTTCACCTTGTCCTTCACCTCGATCAGCACCTCGGCGAGTCGGCGTACGTCGGCCGGCTCGGCCTGCAGCAGGTGGAACGCGATCCGCTGGGCACTCTTCGGACCGACCCCGGGCAGCCGCCCGAGCTCGTCGATGAGGTCCTGGACGACGCCTTCGTACAAGGGTGCCGCCCTCGCTCAGAAGCCGAGCTGGCCGGGCGACGGCAGCCCGCCGCCCGCACCACCCAGATCGGGCATCCCGCCCGCCAGCGGACCCAACGTCTGCTCGGCGAGCTCGTCGATCTGGGCCCGGGCGTCGCGGAAGGCCGCCACGATCAGGTCGCCGAGGTCGGCGAGCGCCTCGGCATCAGTGCCGTCGAGGGCCTCGGGCTTGATCTGGACGGCGGTCAGCTCGCCGGCGCCGGTGACCGTCACGGTCACCGCCCCGCCCGCGACGGTGCCGTCGACGGTGGACTCCGCCAGGCGCTGCTGGGCATCCTGGAGCTGGTCCTGCATCTGCTGGGCCTGCTGCAGCAGCGCGCCCAGGTCGAGGCCGCCGAGGCCGCCGCCACCGGCGAGGGCGTCGAAGGGGTTCTGGGTCATGGGTGGGTCTCTTCTCCGTGTCGGTGCGGGAGGTCTCGGTACGCCGGACCGCGGGTGAGGGGAACGCGCGTCGGCGGCTGCGGGTAGGGCTGGGGGTCGGGGGTCAGGACGCGGGTCAGCTGCCGCGCGGGATCTCCTCGATCATCTGGGCGCCGAGCTCACGGGCCAGCAGCTCGGCGCTGGACTCGGCGTCGACCTCCTGGTCGTTGAAGTCGACGGCGGCGTCGGGGTCCTCCGGCGGCGCCTCCGCGGCGGCGTCGGCCCGGGCCTGGATGTCGGCGATCATCTGCCGTCGCGCACCCGGCTCGAAGTCGGGCTCCGGCTCGGGTGGGCCGTCGAGCGGCGGGGGCTCGGTGGCCCACGGCGGTGGGTCGTCGGCCGGCGCGGCGACCGGCGCGGCGACCGGGGCGGCGACCGGGGCGGCGACCGGGGCGGCGGGCGCCGCGGGGGCTGCGGGGGCCGGGGTGGCAGCCTGCGGGGGCGCGGTGACCGCGGGCCAGCCGCCGGCCTCGGGCGCGGGGGCGGCGGCCGGAGCGGCGGGAGCGGGAGGCTCGGGGGTGCGGGCGTTGGGGTCGGCGGCCGGGTCGACGATCGCCTCGATCCGCACGTCGGCGCCGATCTCGTCGATCACCGCCTGCTGGACGATCTCGGCGTGCCCGCCCGACTCGAACGAGCGGCGCGGGCCGTCGGACTGGAAGCCCAGGCTGAGCACCTTGCCGTTGAACCCGACCACCTGGGAGTTCTGGGTGAGGTGGATCCAGGTGACCCGCTTGACGCTCTTGACCCGGTCGATGACCGAGGGCCACAGCCGGCGGACGTCGACCAGGGTCAGCCCGGTGCCGCCGGCCGGCTCGGCGGCGGGCGCCGGCTGGGCAACCGGCTGGGCAACCGGCTGGGCAACCGGGGCAGCGGTCGGAGCCGGCTCCGCAGCCGCCGGAGCGGGCGCGGGCGTCGCCGCGGCCGGCTCGGGGCTGCCCATCACCGGCGCGGGCTCGGGCGTCGGGGCGACAGCCGCGGCGGGCGCGGGCGCCGGGGCTGGGGCGGCCGGCTCCTCCACCCGCTCGGGCGCGGCCCGGTCGTGGCGGGACGGCGCCGGGCGGTCCTGGGCGGGGATGGCGGCGGTGGCGGGGGCGGGCGCGGACTCGGCGGACGTCGTACCGCTGATCGCCGCGCGGCGCTCGAGCCGGTCGAGGCGGGCGAGCACCCCCTCGGTGGTGTGGTCGGCGGCGGGGAGCAGGATCCGGGCGCAGATCAGCTCGAGCAGCAGGCGGGGGGCGGTGGCGCCGCGCATGTCGGTGAGGCCGGCGGCCACCAGGTCGGCGGCGCGGGTCAGCTCGGCGCGCCCGAAGGCCGCCGCCTGGGCGACGAGGCGGTCGGCCTGGTCGCCGGAGAGGTCGAGCAGGCCGGAGGCGGCGGCGTCGGGGACGGCGGAGATGATGACCAGGTCGCGCAGCCGGCGCAGCAGGTCCTCGGTGAACCGGCGCGGGTCCTGCCCGGTCTCGATCACCTTGTCGACCACGCCGAAGACGGCCGAGCCGTCACCGGCCGCGAACGCCGAGACGACGTCGTCGAGGAGGGTGTCGGGGGTGTAGCCGAGCAGTCCGCTGGCCAGGTCGTAGGTCACGCCCTGGGGACCGGCGCCACCGAGCAGCTGGTCGAGCACCGACAGCGTGTCGCGCGCCGACCCGGCGCCGGCGCGGACCACCAGCGGCAGCGCGGCGGGCTCGATCGAGACGCCCTCGCGCTCGCACAGCTCGGTGAGGTACGACGTGAGCAGGCGCGGCGGGATCAGCCGGAACGGGTAGTGGTGGGTGCGCGAGCGGATGGTCGGGATGACCTTCTCGGGCTCGGTCGTGGCGAAGATGAACCGCAGGTGGGGCGGCGGCTCCTCGACCAGCTTGAGCAGGGCGTTGAAGCCCTGCGTGGTGACCATGTGGGCCTCGTCGATGATGTAGACCTTGTAGCGGCTCTTGACCGGCGCGAAGAAGGCCTTCTCGCGCAGGTCGCGCGCGTCGTCGACGCCACCGTGGGAGGCGGCGTCGATCTCGATCACGTCGATCGAGCCCGGGCCGTTGCGGGCCAGGTCGCGGCAGCTCTCGCACTCGCCGCACGGGTCGGAGATCGGCGCCTTCTCGCAGTTGAGCGCCCGCGCCAGGATCCGCGCGCTGGTCGTCTTGCCGCAGCCGCGGGGACCGGAGAAGAGGTAGGCGTGGTTGACCCGGTTGGCGGCCAGGGCGGCCCGCAGCGGCTCGGTGACGTGCTCCTGCCCGATGACCTCGGCGAAGGTCTCGGGCCGGTAGCGGCGGTAGAGCGCGAGCGGGGAGTCCACGGGTGCCACCCTAGTCGCTGGGCCCGACAGTTCCGGGCGCCCCCGAAGGAGAGGACGAGCACGATGACGACGGTGGACCGGGAGCGGGACCGGGAGCTGGACCGGGACGAGGCGAGGGCATTCCAGAAGCGCATGGTCCGGGTGCGTGAGGACGCCGCCCTGGGCCTGCTCCTCGGCATCGGCGACGAGCTCGGCCTGCTCGACGTCCTGGCCCGCACCGGACCCGCCGATCCCGCCACCCTCGCCGCCGCCGCGGGGGTCGACGAGCGCTACCTGCGCGAATGGCTGGACGGGATCGTCGCCGGCGACGTGGCGACGTACGACGCCGCCACCGGCCACTATGCCCTCCCCCGGGAGCGCGCGGCCTGCCTGACCCCCGCCGACGGGCCGGTGAACCTCGCGCGCAGCCTGAAGATGCTGACCATGCTGGCCGGGGTGGAGCCGGAGCTGCGGGAGCGCTTCCGCGAGGGCGGCGGGCTGGGCTACGACCGCTTCCCGCGGTTCCACGAGCTGATGGCCGCCGACGCCGCGGCCGTCCACGACGCCGGCCTGCTCGACGTCGTGGTGCCGACCGTCCCCGGCCTCCACGAGCGGCTCACCGCCGGCGCCGCGCTCGCCGACATCGGCTGCGGCTCCGGGCACGCCGTCAACCTGCTGGCGCGCGCGTACCCGGCCAGTCGTTTCGTCGGCTACGACCTCGGCGCCGAGGCGATCGACGCCGCGCGGGCGGAGGCCGCCGCCTGGGGGCTGACCAACGCGAGCTTCGAGGTCCGCGACGTCGCGGCGCTCGGCGAGGAGTCGGCGTACGACGTCGTGACGGCGTTCGACGCGATCCACGACCAGGCCTTCCCCGACCGGGTGCTGGCCGGCATCGCCGCCGCGCTGCGCCCCGGCGGCACCTTCTTGATGGTCGACGTGAAGGCGCAGTCGGGCATCGAGAACAACCTCGGCCTGCCGTGGCTGACCTACCTCTACACGCTCAGCCTGATGCACTGCATGACGGTGTCGCTGGCCCACGGCGGCGCCGGGCTCGGCACCGTGTGGGGCCGCCAGCGGGCCGTCCGGATGCTCGAGGAGGCGGGCCTGGTCGACGTCGACGTCCGCGAGGTGCGCAGCGACCCGTTCAACTACTTCTACGTCTCGCGCAAGCCGTAGCGAGAAAGCGAAGGCCCCCCACGCACCCGATAGAGCTCACTTACCCTTGCTGCCTTCCGGCCCTGGGGGAGTTGGGTGAGATACCGCCACGTGGGGGGTTGCGGACCACTTTAGAGGATGGGTCCCGGGAGCCTCACATCAGCGTCGTCACCTCGGGGTCGTGGGCGGGTTCGGGCGTCGTACCGGACGAAATGGTCGTGGTCCGGGCCGGATCGCGACCATTTCGTCCGGTACGACGCGGGACTCAGCGCAGGATGGTGGCCACGGTCAGCAGCACCGGCGCGACCATCACGACCAGGAGCACCCAGGCCACCACCCGGTGGGAGCGCTTGGAGCCGTCGAGCGAGCCGGCCAGCTCGAGCAGGGCGCCGTCGGGCACCAGCCGGTTGAGGCCCATCCGACGGGCGTCGGCGGGCAGGTGCTCCGCGGGAGCCCAGGGCTCCGGTTCGTCGCCGCGCCCGGTCATGGGGCGATGGTACGTCGGCGGCGCGGTCCCGAGGAGAGTCCCGATTCCACCCCGCCGTCCATCTGCCGGTAATCTCTCCCACGGAGCTGTCGCCTAGTGGCCTATGGCGCTCGCTTGGAAAGCGGGTTGGGTTAACAGCCCTCGGGGGTTCGAATCCCCCCAGCTCCGCCAGCACCACCGGACGGCGCCGCGCCCTGCGCGGCGCCGTCGGCCATTTCGAGCCGGGTCACGCGGCAGGCGGAGGCCCCAGCACCTCGGCAGCGCCGTCGAGGTCGTCGGTCATCACGGCGTACGGTCCGGCGGCGGCGAGGGCGGCCCAGGCCGCGGGGTCGTTGGCGGAGCGGGCGACGATGCCGAGGCCGGCGGCGCGGGCGCGGGCGACGAGGGCACCGTCGACGTACGGCGCGAGCACGTGGACCGCGTCGACCCGGCCGGCGAGAGCGGCGAGGTCGGCGGGTGGGTCGGCGCGGATCAGGGCGAGCCGGGCGGCGGGGAGGGCGGTGCGGAGGCGGTCGAGGCCGGTGAGGTCGACGCTGTTGAACCGGATCCGGCCGGCGGCGACCAGCGGCAGGTAGGGCTGGAGGGCGGCGACGAGCCTGTCGACGAACTCGGGGGTCGAGCTCTTCAGCTCGATGTGGGCGCTCAGGGTGGTGGTGGCGACGAGGTGGAGCAGGTCGTCGAGGTCGGGGATCCGGGTGCCGGCCCAGGCCGGGCCGAACCAGCGTCCGGCGTCGAGCTGGCGCAGCTCGGCGCGGGTGAACGTCTCGACCGGCTGGTCGGCACGGGTGGGGAAGACCTGCCGCACGTCGGTGGTACGCCGAAGGGTCGGGTCGTGCATCAGCACCAGGCGTCCGTCGGAGGTCATCCGCAGGTCGGTCTCGACGCCCGACGCATGGCCGAGCGCGGCGCTGAACGCCGGCATCGTGTTCTCGGGCGCCACCGCGTTGCGGCCGCGGTGGGCGAGCAGCTGCGGGGTCGCCGCGGGCCAGACCCGCAGCAGGCGCACCCGCGAGCGGACGGCGGGCCGGTGGCCGTGCTTCGCCACCCGCGCCCGCAGCCGGACCACACCCGGCGCGGTGAGCGGTACGTCGAAGCGGGCGGTGCGCGCCCGGCCCGAGCGAGCGCGCAGCACCGTCACGCCGTTCGCCGTCATCACCCGCAGCCGGACCGTGCGCTTGCGCGGACCGGAGGCGGGCACCCGGACCCGCACCCGGACGGTCGTGCCGCTGCGGGCGTGGTCGGGGGCGCGGAGGACGACCTGTCGCCCCGGGGCGGCCGCGGAGGCACCGGCCTCGGTCGGCGCGGAGCGGGCCGGGGGCGCGCCCAGGAGACCGACCAGCAGCGCGACCAGGACCACGACCCGCGACATCAGCGACATCAGCGCCGCCGGGAGAGCAGGGGGCGCAGGATCAGCAGCACGATCAAGGCGGCGCCGCCGCCGAGTCCCCACCAGATCGCGTCGTGCCGGGCGCCGGCGAGCACGTCGGCCTGGACCCGCGGGGGTCGCGCCGGCTCGACCCGGTCCTGGCGCTCGGCGCCCATCTCCGCGATCTCGCGCTGGATCGCCTCGACCGGCTGGACCACGCCGTACCCGGTGATCGGGCTGGACGGGCCGCCGTTGCCGCTGGCGGTCTGCTCGAGGCGGGTGCGCAGCTGGGCGGCGCTCTCGTCGGGGTGCATCGACCAGACCAGGGCCGCCACGCCGGCGACCTGGGCGGCGGCCCACGCGGTCGAGGCGGGCCCGACGACGCACCAGCCCCCGTCGCGGCCGCGGGAGACCGCCTCGGCGCCGGGCGCGGCGAGGTCGATGTCGGAGCTGCGGAGCACGGTGCCGGAGCTGCCGGGCGTGGAGACGCCGACCGCGATCACGCCCGGGTCGGCGGCCGGCCAGACCAGGTCGGCGGCGTCCTCGCCCTTCTTGGGCTCGCCCTGGTAGCCGTCGGGGAAGCCGCCGTCGCTCGCGGGACGGTCGCCGGACGCGGCGACGACCAGGGCGCCGGAGTCGACGAGCCGGGCGACCTGGGTGGCGAGCTCGGGCGAGCGCGGCACCTGGGTGGGTACGACGACCACCACCCGGCCGCCGAGGCCGCCGCCCGCCCGCTGGTCGGCGACGCGGCCCAGTGCGGCGGCCAGCGCCGCGGAGGTGGGGACCTGCTGGCCCTCCTGGGCCCGCTCGGAGCTGTCGTAGAACCTCTCGTCGCGCACCGTCGCGCCGGGCGCGATCCCGACCCCGATCGCCGGGTCGGGCTGGTCGGGCCCGGCGATGATGCCCGCCACCGCGACGCCGTGGCCACTCGGCAGGTCCACCGGGCCCGGGCCCCGGAAGGCGCCGATGCCGCTGTCGACCACGACGACCGTGACGCCCTCCCCCGGCGCGCGCCCCGCCTTGCCGGCCAGGGCCTGGGCCTCGGCGACGTGGAGGGAGAGGTTGGCCGTGTTGTCGCCCTTGACCGGTCGGACGTCGGTGGTCGTCGCCGTCACCTCCAGGCACGGCGCCCCGACGGGTGGCTGGCCGGGGGCGGTCGAGAAGGCGGGTGACACCGCCGGCGGCGCGGCCAGCGCCCCGAACGCACCGACCAGCGTCACCGCCGTGCCGCGCGCCAGGACCCGTCCTAGGGCGTGTCCTAGCCGCACGACTGGTCCTTCGACGGCGGACACAGCGCCGCGTCCTGGGAGAGCTCGGGACCGATCTCGAACAGCTTGTTCCACACGTCGGGCACCACGACCACGGGCACCTTGGCGTACCCGAGCTGCTCGAGGTCGAAGGTGCTGGCGACCGGGTAGCTGTAGCCGCGGTCGTCGATGAGGTGGATGCTGCCGTCGTCGCCGGCGATCCAGTCGGCCGAGCGGATCACCGCGCCCCGACCGGACGCGACCGTCACCTCCCGGTCGCCGGGCGCGACGTCCTCGGCGCTGGCGTCCCCACTGGGGGCGGTCACCAGCCGGGCGGCCGCGGGCTCGCCCTCCGCGGTGACCAGCTGGGCGCAGGCCTGCCCGGTGGGGTCGAGCGAGTCGGTCAGCACCTGCTCGGGCCAGAACTCCCCGGCGCCCGCGACCGGGTCCGCGATGTTGAACGGCGCGCCCGCGTTGTCGGGGATCTCCACCGGCTTCCCGCGCTTGCCGAAGGAGGTGTTGCGCAGCACCGCGACCTCGAACGGGCTCAGCTCCACGAAGCCGTCGCGCGTGAAGGCGTACGTCGTCTGGCCCCGGGTCAGCAGGTCACCGACCCGGGCGGTGTCGTAGCCCGGGAGCCCGGCGGGCCGGCCGCCTCCGTCGAGGCCGAGGCCCTCGGCGTCGAGCGGGTCGCCGGGCGGGAACAGCCCGAGCCAGGCGTCGGGGACGGTGATCTCGTCGTTGGGCGAGATGCCGAGGTCGGTGTAGAGCCCGTCGTTGTCGGCGGGCAGCGCGTAGCGGTAGGCGCGGCGCGGCAGTCCCGGCACCTCGGCCTCGGCGATCAGGAACACCCGCCCGTCGGCCTCGGACCGGACCACGAAGCCGACGTCGGGAACCGGCGTCACCCGGGGCGTCGCGGTGACGGTGGTCTGCATGCCGAGGCCGGTGCCGGTGCAGGAGGTCCAGCCGCTCTCGTCGAGGCTGCTCGCGGCGGGCACCGTCGCCGGCGCGTCGAGGATGCCGATCGACGGACCCTTGCGGACGCCGTCGATCTCCTCGTCGGGCACCTTGCGGGCCTGGACGTCGGCGCCCAGGATCAGCTGGGCCGAGGTCACGTTGATGACCGGGCGCACCCGCGGCAGCCCGGGCACGGCGTCCTCGTCGAGGATGACATAGAG
Source organism: Nocardioides nitrophenolicus (assembly GCF_016907515.1). Lineage (NCBI taxonomy): Bacteria > Bacillati > Actinomycetota > Actinomycetes > Propionibacteriales > Nocardioidaceae > Nocardioides > Nocardioides nitrophenolicus. The sequence goes on along the minus strand of NZ_JAFBBY010000001.1, from coordinate 3,132,861 downwards.
CGCTCCCCGGTCGTTGGCGACCAGCCCCGGCTTCTTCCAGTCGACCTCGGCCCGGTCGGACAGCGCGCCCGCGATCGCCGCGCCGGCCACGAGGAGCACGGCGAGCGCGATCCCGCCGACGATCATCCGGCCCGGGCGGGCCGGCTCGACCTCGCGGCCGCCCGGCGCGCCGGACACGAACGCCGTGACCAGCCGACGGCGGCTGAAGGAGTAGGCCTCGACGAGGTCCTTCTTGGTGGCCACCGAGAATCAGCCGATCCAGTCGCGGACCTGGTCGAACAGGCCGGTCGCGACGACGAGGAGCGGGAGCAGGGTGAGCAGCGCGACGGACTCGAGCACGTCGCCGAGCCGGCCCCGGCGTACGGACGGCGCGGCGGGGCTGAGCGTCGCGACGAGGAGCACGGCGCCGACCACGGCCAGCACGACGGCCAGAGTCGGGCGCCAGTCGGCGTGGAACGCCAGGACGGCGACCGCGGTGGCGGTGATGCCGGCGACGCCGGAGGAGAGCCCGAGCAGGACCTCGCTGCCGGTGCGGTACTGGCGGGTGCGGAGCACGACGATCAGGCAGGCGTCGACCGCGAGCAGGGTGCCGGTGACGCCGAGGCTGACCGCCAGCGGCGCGACCAGGACGAGCAGCAGACCGACCGTGCCGCTGATCGCGAGCAGGATCTCGTGGGCGACCCGGGCGTCGGCGGCGACCCGCTCCCGCTCGATGTCGTCGGGGTCGGCCGTGATGTCGGCGGCGGAGTAGAGCTGGTCGACGCGGGTGGTCGTCGCGCCGAGCGCGAGCCACGGGAAGACGCTGCCGGCGAGCACCACGAGCGCCAGCACCGTCGTCAGCAGCGGCGCGGGGGCGAGGCCGTCGGGCGTCGAGCGGACGTAGATGCCGACGCCCAGCGCCAGCGCGCCGACGACCAGAGGCGGGAAGGCGAGGGTGCGGCCCGGGCCGAGGCCGATCAGGCACACGATGCCCGCGAGCAGCGCTCCCGCGCCGGCCGCGGCGAGCGGCTCGGCGAACCACGCCTCGCTGTCGGGGGTGAACATGATGCCGGCGACGGCGGCGTACCCGGCTCCCAGCCAGGCCACGCCGACCCCGGCCTCGTGCTCGCCCTGCGCACGGGACAGCACGATCGCGCCGGCGCAGAGCGCGGCGGCGACCAGCGCGGTCGCGGCGGCGGCGATGTCGGAGCCGCGCTGCACCAGCAGGGCGCCCGCACCGAGGGCGAGGAACAGCCCCGCCGCGACCAGTGCCGTACGACGACCCGCGGCCGGGTGCCACGGCTCGAGATCGTGCTCGACCACGTCGGTCATCGCCTCGACCACGTCGTCGTAGACCCGCGGTGCCGGGTCGTCGACGCCGGCGGTGACGGTGAGCAGGCCGCCGTCCTCGATGCCCTGCAGGGTGAGCCCGGTGTCGAGGGCCAGACGCCGACCCTCGGAGGTGCCGACGCGGTAGCCGCCGTGGACCGTGGCGGGATCGAGGAGCCCGACGCTGCGGGCCAGCTCGGGCAGCAGCTCGGCGACCGGGATGGCGCCCGGGAGCACCAGGTCGACGCGCCGGGTGCCGGACGTGACGGTGACCCGGACCAGTCCGGACGCGACGGCCGTGCTCGTGCGCGGCGTCGGTGCCTGTGTCATCTGCTCAACCCTTCCCCGAGAGCCTGGGGCTCGATCCTAGATACCGCAGACAGCAACGGAGGGACCGACCACCGGGGTCGGTCCCTCCGTGCGGGCGGGCAACCGGCTCGCGATCAGAACCGGCCCGCGCCGCGCTTGTCGGCCTGGATGTAGTCGGCGTTGGACTGGTAGGTCGTCTTCGAGACGCCGTCGAGCAGGTCCAGCAGCTCCTTCATCGCCCAGTCCCAGGCCAGCTTGGCCTGGTCGTAGCTCTGTCGCTGGGCGCTGTCGGGCGCCCAGGTCGCGACGTACTGCGCCGCGTCGCTCTCGAGCTGGTCGAGGCGGGCGTTCATCGCCTTGGCCGTCTCGTACATGTTGTGGGCCGCGGCCTCGAGCTTGGGGTGGTTGACGCGCAGTCCGTCGAGGGCGCCGTAGTCAGGTCCGGTCATGGTTCTCGTCTCCTGGAGTTCGTGGGTGTCGGGGGGTCAGGACTGGGCGTCGAGCTTGCTCAGGAAGCCGGCGAGGTCGCCGCTGATCGTGCCGTCGGTGTTCATGTTGTCCGACTCGGTCTCGATGAGGGACGCCTCGAACTTGTCGAGGGCCGCCGTGACGACCTTGTGCTTCTCGATCCAGGCGTTCTTGACGTTCTCGAAGGCGAGGCCACCGCCGCCGACCCATGCCTGCTTCATCGCCGCGAGCTCGCTCTCCATCTCGCCCGACTTCTTCACCAGGTCCTGCTTGGTGGTGGCCACGAGCTCGGCGACCTTCTTGAGGGCGCCTTCTCCGTGACCGAACTCAGTGCCTGCCATGTCTGCTCCTTGGTTGCTGGTTGGCGGGCGGCATCAACCCGCCCCTGCATTGCGGTTCCATCGATCTGGCTCCCCGAGCACTGCCAAAGAGCCGACGGGTCAGGTGCTACCCCCGCCTCGCGAGGGGCTAAACCTCAGCCCGTCACTTCCCACAGGTAGCGGAAGAAGCCGACCGCCACGACCAGGGAGCCGACGGCGAACGCACCGCACACCGCCTCGGCGATCTCGGCCCGCCGCGACCACCAGGCCGAGCGCCAGCCGCGGCCCACGAACACCGCCGCGAGGACGAGCACCGCGCCCAGCGCCACGGCGACGGCGGCCACCGCGGCGGGCGGCGTCACCGGCTCGCGGCCGTCGGGCGCGAGCCCGAGCAGGACCACGGCGAGCGCGGCCAGCGCCGCCACGCCGGCCAGGCGCAGGAGGCGGCCGGCGGCGGCATGGCGGTAGCTGCGGGCGGCGAAGAGCAGGGTGGCGCCGCCGAAGCCGACCAGGCAGCGCGCGCCGGTGCGGTCGAGGGGCAGGTCGGCGCTGGCGAGCAGGAGCGGAACGGTGACGACCACGACCACCAGCACGGCGCTCGCCGCGGCGGTGACTGCCCGGGCACCCCGGTCGGCGACGGCCCGCACCGCCTGCTCCGGGACGACGATCCGCCCGCGCCGCCCGGTCGGTCGCTCCCGCGCCGACCACGCGGTCACGGCGAGGCGCTCGAGATCGAGCAGGTACTGGTCGGGGACGTCGACCACCAGCTCGGGCACGAAGCGGGCGGCGAGCACCGCCGCGAGGAAGAGCACCGCCCACACGACCTGCGGCGCAACGCCGGTGAGCACCCCGAGACCGGCGACGACGAACCAGCCCGCTCCCACGGCGATCCAGACCCGCAGGCCGTCGACCGCGGGGCTGTCGTGCTCGGCCAGGGCCCGCGCGACGCCGGCGGTCACGGCCGCACAGAGAGCCGCGACGGCCCCGACGATCGGGAGCCGCTCGGGCACCGGGTCCCAGGCCAGTGCGAAACCCGCCGCCGCGGCGTACGCAGGGGCGGCCAGCGCCCGCTGGGTGCGCAGGACGCCGATCGGCAGGCAGCCCACGACGGCGGCGGCGAGGAGCACGGCGACGACCGGCCAGCGGTCGTCGGACGGCAGCCGGGACGCGCTCCAGCCGGCGAGCGCGGCGAAGCCGACGGCGAGCGCGCACCAGGCGGCCGAGGCCGGGCCCGCGACCAGGGCGGACTCCCCGCCCTCCCCGGACCGGAACCGGCTGCGAGGCGGCGCGGGCCGGGCCGACGGGTCGACCGCGACCACGACCGAGCCGGCGACCAGGCCGACGTCACCGACGACGGCGGCCAGCTGCAGCGGCTCACCGGAGCGGGACACGAGCGGCAGCACGACGGACAGGCCCGCCTCGGCGGAGTAGGCGCGCGACACGTCCTCGAGCGTGGCGTCGACCGGCACCGTCAGGTCGAGCACGCCACGGGGCCCGTGCACGCTCACCGCGGTGACCGTGCCGGGGGCCGGCGTACGGGACGTGCCGTTCACCAGTGCTCGCCTCCCGAGTGAGTCGTGGTGCCGGACCGGGGTTCAGGTCCGGCTCGCAGGGTAGTCCTTCTCCCCGTGCGCTCCGACTCTCCTTACCCTGACGGACCCGGGTCCTATCATCATCGGCGTCGCATGACCGGGCATCGACGACAGGGGACGGCAGCGTGACGGTGGGCATCACTCCAGGCGGCGGACCGGGCGCGCACCGCGCTCCCGCCGGACCCGGCCCCGGCCTGCCCGGCGGTCCTCCGGGGCGGCGCATGGCCCCGCCGGCGCCCGCTCCCGGCAGCCTGACCCAGCGCGGCAGCCGTGGCGAGCGGCCCGAGCTGCCGGGCGGCCAGCTCCAGCTCCAGCCGCCGCCTCAGCTCCAGCCGAGCGAGGGCGCGGCGGGCGTGGCGATGAACGCCATCCCGATGCTCGGCAGCCTCGGCTCGATCGTCTTGGTCGCGGGCCTCGGCGGCTCCGGCAGCAACTCCGCGCTGCGGTTCATCGCGGCCGGCATGTTCCTGTTCGCGACCCTCGGCTTCATCGTGGTCCAGATCGACCGGCAGCGGAAGCAGCGCCAGCAGCAGGTCACCGGCTCGCGCACCGAGTACCTCCGCTATCTCGCGACCGTCCGCAAGGTCGCCCGCGACGCCGCCGACCAGCAGCGCCGGGCGCTGACCTGGATGCACCCCGCGCCGACCGCGCTGCCCTCCCTGGCCGAGGACCGCACCCGGGTGTGGGAGCGCTCGTCGGCCGATCCCGCCTTCCTGCAGGTGCGCTACGGCGTGTGCGCGCAGCCGCTCGCCCTCGAGCTGCTGCCGCCGGAGGCCGCGCCGATCGACGAGGTCGACCCGGCGTCCGCGTCCGCGCTGCACCGCCTGCTCGTCGTCCACCGCCTGCAGCCCGACCTGCCGGCGTCGATCGACCTGCGGGCCTTCGACCGGATCGAGGTCTGCGGCGACGAGGAGGAGGCGCGCGCGCTCGCCCGGGCCCTGCTGTGCTCCTCGGCCGCCTTCCAGTCGCCCGAGAACCTCCAGGTCGCGGTCCTCGCCACCGAGGCCACCCTGGCCCACTGGGACTGGGTGAAGTGGCTGCCCCACGCCCACAGCCAGCACCACAACGACGCGGTCGGCCCGGCCCGGATGGTGACCACCTCGCTCAGCGACCTGGCCACCATGCTGCCGCCCGACCTGACCGAGCGCCCCCGGTTCGGCGCCGACGAGCGGCCCGCGATCCCCCACATCATCGTGGTCACCGACGGCGCCGAGCTGCCGCCCGGCAACCACCTGATCCCCTCCGACGGCCTCCACGGCGTGACCGTCATCGACCTCCCCGCCCGCTGGGGCGAGCTCGACAGCCCGACGGCGCTGCGCCTCGAGATCGAGCCGCACGCCGGGGCGGACGCCGACACGGTGCCGATCGTCGCCGTACGCCTGCGCACCGAGCCGGTGCGGGCCAAGGGCGACCAGTGCGGCGCCGCGACCGCCGAGGCGCTGGCCCGGCGGCTCACGCCGCTGTTCACGCCGAGCGCCGGCGCGGCCGTCGGCGAGGAGGCGGCCGACCTGACCGCCCCGACCGACTTCATGGACCTGCTCGGCCTCGGCGACGTGCACCGCTTCGACCCCGGCACCGCCTGGCGGCCGAGGCCGGCGCGCGACCGACTGCGGGTCCCGATCGGCGTCGGCGACGGCGCCGGGCCGGTCCACCTCGACATCAAGGAGTCCGCCCAGCAGGGCATGGGCCCCCACGGCCTGGTGATCGGCGCGACCGGCTCCGGCAAGTCGGAGTTCCTGCGCACCCTCGTGCTCGGTCTCGCGATGACCCACTCCCCCGAGCAGCTCAACATGGTGCTGGTCGACTTCAAGGGTGGCGCGACCTTCGCCGGCATGGCCGAGATGCCCCACGTGTCGGCGGTGATCACCAACCTGGCCCAGGAGCTCACCCTCGTCGACCGCATGCAGGACGCCCTGTCGGGCGAGATGGTGCGCCGTCAGGAGCTGCTCCGCGAGGCCGGCAACTTCGCGTCAATCCGCGACTACGAGAAGGCCCGTACGTCGGGCGACCCCGCCACCGCCCACCTCGCGCCCCTCCCGTCGCTGTTCCTCGTCGTCGACGAGTTCTCCGAGATGCTGTCGGCCAAGCCGGAGTTCATCGACCTCTTCGTCGCGATCGGCCGCCTCGGCCGCTCGCTCGGGCTGCACCTGCTGCTCGCCTCCCAGCGCCTCGAGGAGGGCCGGCTGCGCGGCCTCGAGTCGCACCTGTCGTACCGGATCGGCCTGCGCACCTTCAGCGCCCAGGAGTCCCGCGCGGTGCTCGGTGTCCCTGACGCCTACGAGCTGCCGGCGGTCCCCGGGCTCGGCTACCTCAAGCCGGACCCGACCACGATGACCCGGTTCAAGGCCGCCTACGTGTCGGGGCCGCCGGAGACCAGCCGGCGCCGGGTGGTGCGCGACAGCGGCGGCAAGGTGCGCGGCATCCTGCCGTTCACCATCTCGGAGGTGCAGACCTTCGACGAGCCGGAGCGCGAGGAGGCCGCCGACGCGGCACCGGCCGTCGTACCGGAGGGCAGTGCGTCGCTGCTCGACGTCGCCGTCTCGCGGATGGACGGTCGCGGGCCGGCGGCGCACCAGGTGTGGCTGCCGCCGCTCGACCGGCCCGACACGCTCGACCAGCTGATGCCCGACCTGGCGCCCCACCCCGAGCTCGGCCTGGTGTCGCCGCACTGGCGCGGCATCGGCAACCTGACCGTGCCCCTCGGCACCGTCGACCGCCCGCGCGAGCAGCGCCGCGACACCCTCACGATCAGCCTGAGCGGCGCGGCCGGGCACGTCGCGGTGGTCGGTGGACCGCGCAGCGGCAAGAGCACGGTGCTGCGCACCATCGTGACCAGCCTGTCGCTGACCACGACCCCGCTGGAGTCGCAGTTCTACGTGCTCGACTTCGGCGGCGGCACCTTCGCCCCGATGACCGCGCTCCCCCACGTCGCGGGCGTCGGCACCCGCTCCGAGCCCGAGGTCGTACGCCGGATCGTCGCCGAGGTCAAGGGCATCGTCGACCGCCGGGAGCGCTACTTCCGCAGCCAGGGCATCGACTCGATCGAGACCTACCGCAGCCGCCGCGGCCAGGGCCGGGCCGACGACGGGTACGGCGACGTCTTCCTGGTCATCGACGGCTGGGGCACGCTGCGCTCCGACTTCGACGACCTCGAGCTGGAGATCCAGCAGCTCGCCGGGCGCGGCCTCACCTTCGGCCTCCACATCGTCACCGGCGCGACCCGCTGGCCCGACTTCCGGGCCGCGATGCGCGACCTGATCGGCACCCGCCTCGAGCTGCGCCTCGGCGACCCGATCGACTCCGAGATCGACCGCAAGGTGGCGGCCCTGGTCCCCGGCAACCGCCCCGGACGCGGCCTGGTGCCGGGCAAGCTGCACTTCCTCGGCGCGCTGCCCCGCATCGACGCCGACGACGCCGTCGAGACCCTCGGCGACGGCGTGGAAGCGATGATCAACGCCGTCGCGACCGCGTGGCGCGGACCGGCCGGGCCGAAGCTGCGGCTGCTGCCCGACAAGATCACCCTCGACGAGGTCCGGGCCCAGGCCGGCACCCCGCCCCAGCGCCAGGTGCTGCTCGCCATCAACGAGAAGGAGCTGGCCCCCGTGGGGTTGGATGTCGACGCCGAGCCCCACCTGCTGCTGTTCGGCGACGGCAAGTCCGGCAAGACCAACCTGCTGCGCACGTACTGCCAGGAGATCATGCGCACCCGCACCCCTGCCGAGGCGCAGATCCTGCTCGTCGACTACCGCCGCTCGCTGCTCGGCGAGGTGCCCGAGGAGTACCTGCTCAACTACCTCACCTCCGCGACCCAGGCCCAGCCGGCGCTCAACGACCTGGCGACGTACCTGCAGAACCGGATCCCGGGACCCGACGTGACCCCCGAGCAGCTGCGCAACCGCTCCTGGTGGAAGGGCGCCGAGGTGTTCGTCGTGGTCGACGACTACGACCTGGTCGCCACCCAGCAGAGCTCGCCCGTCGCCCTGCTCCAGCCGCTGATGGCCCAGGCCCGCGACGTAGGCCTCCACATCGCCGTCGCCCGGCGCTCGGGTGGCGCGTCGCGGGCGCTCTACGAGCCGGTGATCCAGTCCATGCGCGACCTGGCGATGCCCGGCATCCTGCTCGCCGGCAGCCGCGACGAGGGTGCGCTCATCGGCAACCTGCGGCCCGGGCCGGCGCAGGCGGGTCGCGGCAAGATGCTCACGCGGGATCGTGGGGCCGAGGTGGTTCAGCTGGCGTGGACGGATCCGTCGTTGTGACGGTCGGGGTGTGCAGGAATCGCCGGTCGACCGGCGAAACTGTCACTTGTCGGGCGTTGCAACGCCCGACAAGTGCAGGAAGAACCCGACAAGTGCAGGAATAACCGGTCAACCGGCGATTCCTGCACCCGCAGCCCCCGACTCATCCGCAACCCCCCGCACCGGAGCCGCGATCACCGCCGCGACAGCAGTGGTGACGGGTACGGCGAGGACCAGGCCGATCGAGGTGACCAGGGTCCGGATGACCTCCTCCGCGAGCTGCTCGGTGGAGATCAGCTCGAGCAGCGGGCGGTCGTAGACGCGCAGCAGCATGAGCAGGATCAGCGCGGTGCCGACGTAGGCGAAGACGATGGTGTAGATCGTCGAGGCGATGTGGTCGCGGCCGATCCGCATGGCGCTGGTGAAGACCTCGGTCCGGGAGGCGCCGGGGGTGGCGGCGCGCAGCTCCCAGACGGCGGAGGCCTGGGTGATGGTGACGTCGTTGAGGACGCCGAGGCCGGCGATGACGAGGGCGCAGCCGAGCAGGGCCTGGAAGTCGAGGGCGCCGAAGCTGGCGAGGATGGCGCCGCCCTCGTCGCTGATGCCGGTCAGCCGGGCGTCGCCGATCGCGAGCACGCCGATCCCCGCGGTGAGCATGATGCCGAGCAGGGTGCCGGCGAGCGCGGTGCTGGTGCGCAGCGAGAAGCCGTGGGTGGTGTAGAGGACGACGAACATGATCGCCGAGGCGCTGGTCAGTGCGACGCCGACGCCGGGGGCGCCGTCGAGCAGCGCGGGCAGCATCCACCACCACACGACCGCGCCGCCGAAGGCCAGCCCGACCAGGCCGAACAGGCCGCGCAGCCGCGCGACGGCGAGCACCACGGCGACGAAGAGGACGGTGAGCCAGATCAGGGTGCCGTAGCGCTCGGTGGCGAAGTAGGAGTACGACACGTCCTGACCGGTCTCCTGGGCGGGGTTGCGCAGCAGCTCGACGTGGTCGCCCTTGGCGATGCCGGAGTCGATCACCTCGGGCGGTACGTCGACCCGGACCTTGTCGCCGGCGCCCTCCTCGCCCTCGACGACCCGGACGCTCAGCGAGCTGCACCCGGAGCCGTCGGGCAGCCCGTTGCCGGGGCAGCGTGGGGACACCGAGAGCACCTCGGCCGAGGGGAAGGTGACGCCGGGGGCGGCGAACTGTGCGGCGGCACCGCCCTCCTCGGCGCTGCGTGCGGCGGCGTCCGAGGGCGGCCACCAGACGAGGAGGCCGGCGAGGGTGCCGATCAGCGCGAGGGCGAGGACGGCGAGCAGGACGGTGCGGGCCGTCGTACCGATCCGGACGGGGGCGAGGTCGTCGCCATGACCATGACCGCCATGACCGTGCCCATGTCCGTGCCCGTGGCCGCGCGGGGCCTTCTCTCGGCGGTGGCTGCTCACCCGCTCACCCTGCCACGACCACCCCGGATATGAGAATCGTTGTCAACTAGACTGGCGGGGTGAGCACCGCCGTTCCCGTGACCGCCCTGACCGGTCATCTCGGCGCCGGGAAGACCACGCTCCTCAACCGCCTGCTGCGCCGGCCGGGCGCGCGGATCGGCGTGATCGTCAACGACTTCGGGGAGATCAACGTCGACGCCGGACTGGTGACCGGGCAGGTCGACGAGCCGGTGTCGATCGCGGGCGGCTGCCTGTGCTGCATCGAGGACGTGTCCGGCCTCGACGACGCCCTCGAGAGGCTCACCCATCCGCGGCTGGGGCTCGACGCCGTCGTGGTCGAGGCGAGCGGACTGGCCGAGCCGGGTGCGCTGGCGCAGCTGATCCGCCACAGTCGGGCGCCGCGGGTGCGCCCGGGCGGGGTGGTCGACGTCGTGGACGCCGTGGAGTACTTCGCCACCCTCGACGACGGCGGGATGCCGCCGGCGCGCTTCTCGGTGGCGACCCTGGTCGTGCTCAACAAGGCCGACCTGCTGCCGGACGACGAGCGCGAGCGGACGCTGGCGGCGATCGAGGCGCGGGTGCGCGAGGTGAACCCCGACGCGCACGTCGTGCGCACCTCCCGCGGCCGGATCGACCCCGCGCTGATCCACGACGTCGCGCTGGCCGAGGACCCGCCCGACCAGCTCCCGATCGCCTCGCTGCTGCGCGCCGAGCGGGCCGCCGCCGACGCCCACGGACCCGACCACGGACCGCACGCCGCGTCGGCCTCCGTCCGGGTCGACGGCACCGTCGCGCCCGGCGCGGTCGCCGAGCTGCTGCTCGACCCGCCCGCCGGGGCCTACCGGATCAAGGGCACGGTCGCGGTCGAGACCGCCCGCGGTCGCCGCGGGTACGTCGTGCACGTGGTCGGCGGCCAGGTCCACGTCGCCGCGCTCCGTCCCGCCCCCGAGCGCGGCGAGCTGGTCGCGATCGGGCTGGACCTGGACGCCGCTGCCGCCCGGGCCCGGCTGGAGGCGGCGCTGACGCCGTCGACCGGCCCGGACCCGGCGGGACTGCGCCACCTGGAGCGGCTGCGCCGGCTCACCAGCTCGACTTCGTGACCCCCGGCAGCTCTCCTCGGTGGGCCAGCTCGCGGAACCGGATCCGGGACAGACCGGCCTTGCGCAGGTAGCCACGCGGCCGGCCGTCGACCTGGTCGCGATTGCGCAGCCGCACCGGCGACGCGTCACGCGGCAGCCGGGCCAGCTCGCGCACCGCCGCGGCCAGCTCGACCGAGCCCGGCTCGGCGCGCCGGACCCGCTCCTTGAGCGCGGCCCGCCGCCCGGCGTACCTCGCCACGGTCACGCGGCGCCGCGCGTCGGCGGCGATCTTGGCCCGCGACGCCATCAGCGCTCCTCGCGGAACTCGACGTGGCGGCGCAGCACGGGGTCGTACTTGCGCAGCCGGATCCGGTCGGGGTCGTTGCGGCGGTTCTTGCGGGTGACATAGGTGTAACCGGTGCCGCCCGTCGAGCGCAGCTTCACGATCGGTCGCACGTCGGATGCCCTCTTCGCCATGTCAGTACCTCTCTCCTCGGGCGCGGAGGTCGGCCACGACGGCCTCGATCCCCCGCTGGTCGATGGTCTTGATGCCGCGGGCGGAGACCCGCAGCGTGACGTGCCGCCCCAGCGACGGCACCCAGTACCGCTTGCGCTGGATGTTGACGTCGAAGCGCCGCCGGGTGCGGCGGTGCGAGTGCGACACGTGGTTGCCGAAGCCCGGCCGGGCGCCGGTGACCTGACACACCTGTGACATCGCTTCCCTCCTGTCGTATGATTGAGAACGATTCTCATTCTAACTCAAGGAGCAAGCGATGAAGCAGGGCATCCACCCGGCCTACGGACCCGTCGTCTTCCGCGACCGCGCGACCGGCGACCTGGTGCTCACCCGGTCGACGCTCGCCGGCGGCGCGACAGGACCGGACGGCCGGACGGTCGAGGTCGACGGGAGGTCCTACCCGGTCGTCGACGTCGACGTGAGCGTGCACAGTCACCCGTTCTGGACCGGCCAGGGCCGGGTGCTCGACGCCGAGGGACGGGTCGAGGCCTTCGAGCGGCGCTACGGCCGGCGGGACCGGCGGGACGGCGCGCGATGAGGGTGCCGCTCGTCCTGCTCGCCGGCGTCGACCCCGAGGCGATGGCGACGGCGATGGTGGGCCTGCAGTTCAGCCTGCCCGAGGCCGTCGCGGTGCGCCACGAGATCGACCCGGAGCGAGGCCTGCTGACCCGCACGGTGAGCGACCTGAGCGGGATCGTGGAGACCCACGAGACCCTGCTGGAGCACGCCTGCGTCACCTGCGCGATCCGCGAGGACATCCTGCCGACCCTGGAGCGGCTCGCCCGCGACGGCCGGTGGCACAGCATCGTGGCCCACCTTCCCGTCGGAGCCGAGGCCGGCCACCTGTGCGCCGCGCTCACCTGGGACACCCGGCTGGCCCGCTTCCTGCGGGTCGCCACGGTCGTCACCGCGCTCAGCGGCCGCCACCCGGTGCGTGACCTGGTCGGCGACGACCTGCTCGCCGACCGCGGCCTGCACTGCGCGCCCGACGACCGCCGAGGCGTCGGCGAGGTGCTCGCGGCGATGGTGGAGTACGCCGACGCCCTGGTCCTCGACGGCGACGCCGACCCGGTCGCGCGGAGTCTGGTCGCCGCCCTCGCCCGGCCCGGCGTGGCGCTGCTCGACGGTGCCCACGGCCTGGACGGCGGACAGCTGCTGGGCGGCCTGCACCAGCGGGCACACCGCGACGGCTGGACCAGCCCCACCCGATCCGACCCGCTGCCCGAGCTTCGCGCGGAGGGCGTGTGGCGGGTGGACCTGCGCTCGCCGCGCCCGTTCCACCCCGAGCGGCTGCTGGAGTCGCTGGAGCTCCTCGGCGGCGGCGCGCACCGCTCGCGCGGCTGCTTCTGGCTGCCGACCCGGCCCGGGCGGGCCGTGGAGTGGGACGGCGCGGGCGGCCAGCTCAGCATCGGCGACCACGCCGGCTGGGGTCGTCGTACGCCGTTCACCCGGATCGTGCTGACCGGTGTCGGCGTCGCGCCCGCCCACCTGCGCGACGCGTTCGCCGACCTGCTGGTCGCGGACGGCGAGCGCGGCTCCTGGTCGGCGAGCGAGGACGGCTTCGAGCCGTGGCTGGGCCCGATCCGGGAGGTGGCGTGATGGCCGTGCCGAAGCGGCGCACCTCCCGCAGCCGCACCCGGCACCGCCGGGCGCAGTGGCGGGCGAGCACACCGGACCTGGTGCCGGTGACCATCGACGGGCGCACCCACCGGGTGCCGCGACGACTGATCGGCGCCGTCCTGGACGGGCTGGTCGATCCGGAGACGGGACGGGGGACGAGGCGATGAAGGTGCGGAACTCGATCCGGTCGCTCAAGCGCCAGCCGGGCGCCCAGGTGGTGCGCCGGCGCGGGCGGATCTACGTGATCAACAAGCAGAACCCGCGGATGAAGGGCCGCCAGGGCTGATCGGTCCTCGGGTACCGGCGATCGGCACCCGAGACCGATGGGTGGGCCGCGGGGCGTGCCTAGCGTCGGGAGCATGATCCGCCGTCCCGTCGCCGCCGTCCTGCTGGCCTGCTACTCCGTCCTCGTCGCCCGGCTCACCCTCGCCGACCCGTCGGCCGGGCGCTGGGCCTTCGACCTGGGCTGGCACGCGGCCGACGTCGCCAGCGACGGCCGGCTGAGCTGGGACCAGACCGAGGCCTTGGCGAACGTCGCCCTGTTCGTGCCGGCCGGCTTCCTGCTCGCCGTCGTCCTCGGACGGCCACTGCTCGCCGCCGCACTGACCGTGCTCGCGTCGGCCTGCATCGAGCTGGCGCAGCAGCAGTTCCTCCCCAGCCGGGTGCCGACGCTCACCGACGTGGCGCACAACGGGCTCGGCGGGCTGGTCGGCGCGGTGCTCGCGGCGCCACTGAGCCGGGTCGGGACGAGCGCCGCCCGGGCAAACTAGAACGCGTTATCGTTTCGCCATGAGCGCGATCAGCCCCGTCCAGCAGGAGTACGACGTCGTCGTGGTCGGGTCGGGCGGTGGCGCCCTGACCGGGGCCGCCCTCGCCGCCGCGGCCGGGCTGAGCACGCTGGTGCTCGAGCGGACCCCGCTGATCGGAGGCACGTCGGCGTACTCCGGCGGCGCGTGCTGGCTGCCCGGCTCCGAGGTGCAGCAGCGCGCCGGGCTCCCGGACTCGACCGAGGGCGCCCGCGCGTACCTCGGCGCGATCCTCGAGTCGCCCGACCAGGAGCGGGTCGAGGCGCTGCTCACCCAGGCTCCGCGCCTGGTCGCCCAGCTCGAGGCGGACCCGCTCATGGAGTTCGAGTGGATCCCGTTCGCGGAGTACTACGACGCGCCCGGCCGGGTGCCGATGGGCCGCTCGATCCAGCCGACGAGCATCCGGCGCGACGAGCTCGACCCCGCCGTGGCGGCGCTGGTGCGGCCGCCGGTCGAGCGGGACCGCGCGGGCCGGCCGGGCCGCGCCACGCTGTCCGGCGGGCAGGCGCTGATCGCGCGGCTGGCCGCGATGACGGTGCGCGACGGCGGCACCATCGCGACCGGGCACCAGGTCACCGGCTTCGGGCGGGACGCGGCCGGCCGCGCCACGACGGTGCGCTTCACCGGGCCGGACGGCGCCGGCGAGGTGCGCGCCCGGCGCGGCATCCTGATCGCGGCCGGCGGCTTCGAGGGCAGCCCGGAGCGGCGTACCGCCCACGGCACGCCGGGCGACGCCGCCTGGACGATGGCGCCGCGCGGCACCAACACCGGAGAGGTGATCGACGCGGCCGCCGAGATCGGCGCCGCCACCGACTGGTCGGGCGAGGGCTGGTTCTGCCCGGGCCTGCAGCAGCCCGACGGCAGCGGCGCCTTCACGCTCGGCTTCCGCGGCGGCGTGATGGTCGACGCGACGGCACGGCGCTACGCCAACGAGTGCCTGCCCTACGACAGGTTCGGCCGGGCGATGGCGGCCGCCGCCGACCGGACGCCGTCCTGGCTGGTCTTCGACTCCCGCGAGGACGGCCGGCTGCCCGCGATCGCGATGCCCGAGGGCGAGCGCGCGGAGCACCTCGCCGCCGGCACCTGGGTGGAGGCAGACACCATCGAGGAGCTCGCCGTCGCGGTGGGCCTCGACCCCGTCGCGCTGGTCGCGACCGTCGAGCGCTACAACGCCTTCGCGGCCGCGGGCAGGGACGAGGACTTCGGCCGCGGCGAGGACGAGTACGACACCTTCTTCGCCGGCGGCGGCGGCCCCTCCGCCGCGCTCGCCCCCGTCGACAAGGCGCCGTTCACCGCCGCCCGGTTCGTGCTGTCCGACCTCGGCACCAAGGGCGGCCTGGTCACCGACGCGAGCGCGCGGGTGCTCGACGTCGAGGGCCGCCCGATCCCCGGCCTCTACGCCGCGAGCAACTCCACCGCCTCGGTGTTCGGCTCGGCGTACCCGGGTCCGGGGGCGCCGCTCGGCGCCGCGATGACCTTCGCCTCGCTCGCCGTGGCGGATCTGCGCGGCCGGCCGCTGTAGCCGACGGCGGCCTCAGCCGTCGGCGAGCCGGCCGAGGACCGTGGTCGCGAACCGGCCGAGGCTGCGGACCTGGTCGCCGTCGAGCCCGTCGAAGAACAGCTCGCGCACGAGCGCGACATGGCCCGGCGCGGCGGCGGAGATCGCGGCCAGGCCCGCCTCGGTGAGGTCGACGAAGGCGCCGCGCCGGTCGTCGGCGCAGTGCCGGCGCTCGACCAGGCCGCGGGCCTCCATCCGCGACACCTGCTTGGAGACCCGGCTCTTCTCCCACTGGAGGCGCTCGCCGAGCTCGTACATCCGCAGCGAGTGCTCGGGGACGTCGTCGTCGGTGAGCGCGACGAGGATCTCGTAGTCGGAGATCGAGAGCCCGCTCGCAGCCTGCAGCTCGCGGTTGAGGCGCGCGAACAGCCGGTTGTTGAGGTCGAGCCAGGCCCGCCAGGCCTGGGTCTCCTCGTCGTCGAGCCATCGTGTCGTCGTACTCATCGGTGTCATTCTAGCCAAGAATGTTGACATATCCACGACCTTGGAGGAGAGTAGTTGACATGGCAACCATCGACCTCGACGCGATCACCAAGGACCGCGAGCGGATCAAGCGGGAGTACCTCGCCCCCGAGGGCGAGCGCCCCGAGAGCAGCGCCCGCGGCATCCACCACGCCGCCCTGCTGTCCTCCGACGTCCGGCGCACCATCGACTTCTACCAGGGACTGCTGGAGTTCCCCCTGACCGAGATCTTCGAGAACCGCGACTACGCCGGCTCCGACCACTTCTTCTTCGACGTCGGCGCCCGCAACCTGCTGGCGTTCTTCACCCTCCCGGGCCTCGACCTCGGGCCGTACGCCGAGGTGCTGGGCGGGCACCACCACCTCGCCATCTCGGTGACCCGGGAGAAGTGGGACTACCTGCGCGCCAAGCTCGACGACGCGGGCGTGGCCTACCACCTGGAGTCGAAGGTCTCGCTCTACTTCCCCGGCCCCGACGGCGAGCGGCTCGAGCTGCTGGCCGACCCGCTCGGGGAGATGTACGGCACCAAGGTGCTGTGACGGAGTCCACACGTCCCACCGCTCGGCCCGATTGCCCCTCCCCCGTTCCGGGGGCCTAGCATCAAGCGGCTTTTGTCGACAGTTCATAGGGGAAGCGTTGAGCACCACCGAAGACAAGTTCACTCGCTGGAAGCACCACGAAGAGCTCGCCGAGGCGATGATCCCGATCGTCGGCAAGCTGCACCGCGAGAAGGACGTCACGATCCTGCTCCACAGCCGCTCGCTGGTGAACAAGTCGGTCATCGACATCCTCAAGACCCACCGCTACGCCCGCCAGATCGACGGCGTCGAGCTGTCGGTGCGCGACACCTTCCCCTTCCTCGAGGCGATCGCCGGGCTCGACCTGGGCGCCGCGAAGGTCGACCTCGCGCTGCTCATCCGCGCCTACCGGGCCGCCGACGGCAGCCAGTCGGTCGCCGACTTCACCGCCGCCGCGCTGGCCGAGGCCACCGGTGACAACAAGCTCCCCGCGCCGTCGCCGCAGGACGTGGTCCTCTACGGCTTCGGCCGGATCGGCCGCCTCGTCGCGCGCCTGCTGGTCGAGAAGTCCGGCTCCGGCAACGGCCTGCGGCTGCGCGCCGTCGTGGTCCGCAAGGGCAAGGGCGACGACCTGAAGAAGCGCGCCTCGCTGCTGCGCCGCGACTCGATCCACGGCGCCTTCAACGGCTCGATCACGGTCGACGAGGAGAAGCACCAGATCATCGCCAACGGCAACGTGATCCAGGTGATCTACTCGAACTCCCCCGAGGAGATCGACTACACCGAGTACGGCATCGAGGACGCCATCCTCATCGACAACACCGGCATCTGGCGCGACCGCGAGGGCCTCTCGGGCCACCTGCGCCCCGGCATCGCCAAGGTGCTGCTCACCGCGCCGGGCAAGGGCGACGTGCCCAACATCGTCCACGGCGTCAACCACCTCGACGTCGACCTCGACGAGAAGGTGCTCTCCTGCGCGTCGTGCACGACGAACGCGATCGTCCCGCCGCTCAAGGCGATGGAGGACGAGTTCGGCATCGTCCGTGGCCACGTCGAGACGGTGCACTCGTTCACCAACGACCAGAACCTGCTCGACAACTACCACAAGGCCGACCGTCGCGGCCGCTCCGCGCCGCTCAACCTGGTCATCACCGAGACCGGCGCGGCGTCGGCCGTCGCCAAGGTGCTCCCCGACCTCAAGGCCCGGATCACCGGCAACTCGATCCGGGTCCCCACCCCGGACGTGTCGATCGCGATCCTCAGCCTGCAGCTCGAGCGCGAGACCACCCGCGAGGAGGTCAACGAGCACCTCCGCAACGCCTCCCTGGTCGGCCCGCTGGCCCGCAACCTCGACTACACGACCGCCTCCGACGCCGTGTCCACCGACTTCATCGGCGCCCGCGCGGCCTCGATCGTCGACGGCGGTGCCTCGATCGTCGACGGCGACTCGGCGATCCTCTACGTCTGGTACGACAACGAGTTCGGCTACTCCTGCCAGGTGCTGCGCACCGTGCAGTACATCTGCGGCGTGGAGTACACCACGCTGCCGCGCGTCTGACCGACGCCCGACGCACGCCCGTGTGCGCCGGTTCCGGCCCCTTGAACGGGGCGCGGGACCGGCGCACACTGCAATTGAGGGGGTTCCCCCAACGGAGGTGCGACCATGTCCGAGAGCCCGACCCTCGGCGCCGACGTCCTCGCCGACACCGTGACCCAGACCCACGCCGTGCTCCACGCCCGGATGCGCAGCGCCGAGGCCTCCCGCCCCACCCGCGAGCGACCACGTGCCGCGCTCAGCGCGGCCGACCCCTTCCTCGCCAGCACCAGCCGGCACGTCGCCGCCGCGAACGCGGTGCTCGCCCCGGCCGCACGGCGCCGGCTCGACCGGGGCCAGCACCGCGCCCGTGAGCTCGCCCTGCAGAGCAGGCGCCTGGAGGTCGCGCTGGCGCAGGTGAAGGCCAAGCTCTACGGCTCCACGTTCGTCGTACGACGGCCCTGGGCCGGCATCTGGGAGGAGGTCGAGCGCGAGCTGGCCGCCACCCGCGCCCTCGAGCTCCGGCTGGTCGACGACCTGGCCGCCGCCAGCTCGCCCGAGGAGTGCGGCCGGCTGGCCGAGCGGCTCTACCGCACCGAGCGCCGGGTCCCCACCCGCCCGCACCCCTATCTGCCCCACCACGGCCTGTCCGGCCGCCTGGCGCGCCGGGTCGCGCTCCAGGTCGACCGGTTCTGGGACACCGCCGAGGGCCGGATGGTGCCCGAGCCGGTGCGTCCCCGTCGCGGCCGCGACGGGCGGATCGCGCAGTACCTGCTGGCCGACCCGCACATCACCGGCTGACCGGCCGGACCGACCGATCGGGCTGATCGGTCCCGCCGATCAGCGTCGGCGTTACATCGAACCGGGTGAGGATCGCCACGCGCCAAAGGTGACGTCGGCCACAGCGCTTGCTCCTGCAAGCAGGGTGCACTGGACCACGCCCTCCCCGACCCGGGGAGGCCGCCACGTCGCGCCGAGGCCCGCGCTCGACGGTGGGCGACATCGAGAACGATGAGGTAAGCGCGGGCACGGGAGACCCAAGCAGTACGCCGGACACTCTCCGGCTCGGGGCGAAGGGACAGCTGTCCCGGGGCACCAGCAGCCCAAGCCCGACAGGTCATCTCTCGCAGGCGCCGCTGCGGAGTTCCCCCTGATGTCCACCATCGCCTCGCGCGCTGCCGCGCGCCTGCTCGTCGTACCCGTCCTCGCGTCGGCGAGCCTGCTCTCCCCGTCCCCGGCCGCGCACGCCGACGACGACACCGGCTCGTCGCTCGTGCTCCCCGCCGAGATCGCCAAGGACGAGGCCGCCGAGCACCCCCACCACGCCACCGACGGTGACAAGACCAAGGAGCAGGCCGAGGAGAAGGCCCAGAAGCGCGTCGACAAGGTGATGAGCACCGTCCGCTCCCGGGCCGGCAAGCCGTACTCCTACGGCGCCGCCGGGCCGAACGCCTTCGACTGCTCCGGGCTCGTGCAGTGGGTCTACCGGCACGTCGGCAAGAACCTGCCCCGCACCTCCGGCGCCCAGGCCGGCGCCACCCAGCGGGTGCGCAACCCGCGGGTCGGCGACCTGGTGTTCTTCACCAGCGGCGGCCGGGTCTACCACGTCGGCATCTACGCCGGGAACCACACGCTGTGGCACGCCTCGCGGCCCGGCGTACCGGTCCGCAGGGACCGGATCTGGACCAGCTCGGTCTTCTACGGCCACGTGCGCTGACCCCACGCCACGACCGCCGGTGCTCCGTATGAGGGAGCACCGGCGGTCGAGCGCGTGGGAGGCTGGGCCCGTGACCGTGTACGTCGACGACATGCAGCTCTCCGCCGTGGTCGGCCCGGTCGACGGGGTCTGGTCCCACCTGCTCTCCGACCTGCCCGGCGAGGCCGGCAGTCGCGAGCTGCTGGCGTTCGCCGACCGGCTCGGCATCGAGGCGCGCTGGATCCAGAGCCCGGGCACCGCGCGGGAGCACTTCGACGTCACCGAGCCGACCCGGCAGCGGGCGCTGGCGCTGGGCGCGGTGCCGATCCGGTACGGCCGCGCGGTCGCGGCGATCACCCGGGCCAAGCGCGACGCCGGTTAGACCCTTTACCGAGCGCGCGTCGCCGGAGTAGCGTGCGAGTGCCCGGCCGAGAGGGGGCGGATCGGCCCGGCTGACCGCTGCTCCCGGAAGGCCCCCTCGTGACGCTCTCGCTCCCCCGTCCCCTTGCCCGCGCGCTCGGCGGCGCGCTCCTCGCCGCCGGCGCCCTCGTCCTCCCGGCGGCCGGCCCGCCGCCCGCGGCCGGCATCGGCGCCTGCGCCCGTCCCGCCCCCGTCGGGTTCGGTCCGACCGGCGCCGTCCAGTCCTGGGTGGTGCCGGCCGGCGTGCATCAGGTGAGCCTGTACGTCGTGGGCGCGCCGGGCGGCGGCTCCTCCACGCCCGGCGGCCGGGGCGGCTTCCTCGCCGTGCCCGGCGTCCCGGTGACGCCGGGCAGCACCCTGCAGGTGCTGGTCGGCGGCGCCGGCGGGAACGGCGTCCCGGGCCAGACCGGTGGCGGCGGAGGCGGCGGGTCGTTCGTGGTGACCGGCCCGACGGCGGCCGGCGTGCTCGCCGTGGCCGGTGGTGGCGGCGGGTCCGGGACCTCGACCGGTGGCCTCGACGCCAGCCTGACCGGCACCGGCGGCAACGGCGCCCCGGCGGGCGTCGGCGGCTCCGGCGCCGGCATCGACACCCCGTCCGGCGGCGGGACCGTCGGCGGCTCCAGCCTGGTCAGCCACGTCGCCCGCGGCGCGGGCGACGGCACCGAGGGCGGCGGCGGGGGCGGCGGCGTGGTCCTCGACGGCGGGAACGCCGGCCAGGGCGGCGCGGGCGGCTGGGCCCTCGGCAACGGGGGCACCGGCGGCACCGGCCAGGTCGTGACCGGCACCGGTGGCACCGGCGGCACCGGTGGCAACGGCGGCTTCGGCGGCGGCGGAGGTGGCGGGGTCGCCGGTGGCGGAGGGGGCGGCTACGGCGGCGGAGGCGGTGGCGGCGTGCTCGACGGCACCGCCGGCGGGGGCGGCGGAGGCGGCAGCTACAGCAGCGTGCCTCCCGCCCAGGCCGGGGTCGCTCCAGCCGCGGCCGGCGCCCAGGTGGTGATCACCCCGGAGGGCGGCTGCGGCCAGCCGCCGGCTCCCACCTGCCGCGGGAAGGCGGCCACCATCGTCGGCACGCCCGGCGACGACGTGCTCCGCGGTACGCCGGGCCCCGACGTCATCGTCGGCCTCGGCGGCGACGACCGGATCCGCGGCCGCGGTGGCCGGGACCTGATCTGCGGTGGTCCCGGGCGCGACGTGCTCCGCGGCGGACCGGGCAAGGACCGGCTCTACGGCGGTCCCGGCCGCGACCGGGTGGTGCAGTGAGGCTCAGCCTGGAATCACCGAGATCGGTGACTCCAGGCTCAGCGACCGGTGAAGTCCGGCGGCCGGCGCTCGAGGAAGGCCAGCATCGCCTCGTCGAGGTCGTCACTGAGCAGGAACGCCGCATTCCACACCGCGGTGTAGCGCAGCCCGGCCTCGACCCGGGGACCGCGCTCGGCGTCGAGGACGTCCTTGACGCCGCGCAGGACCAGCGGCGAGTTGGCCGCCATCCGGGCCGCGAGCCCGGCGGCCGCCGTACGCGCCTCGTCGGGAGTGGCGTGCACGTGGTTGACCAGACCGATCTCGGCGGCCCGGGCGGCCGGGACGTCGTCGCCGGTGAGGGCGAGCTCGCGCAGGTGGCCGTCGCCGATCACGCCGACCAGGCGCTGGAGGCTGCCGAGGTCGGCGACGATCCCGACCTTCGCCTCGCGCACGCTGAACACCGCGTCGGCCGAGGCGACCCGGACGTCGCAGGCGACGGCGAGGTCGACGCCGCCGCCGATGCACCACCCGGTCACGGCCGCGACGGTCGGCTTGCGGAGGTCGGCGACGGTGTCGAGCGCCGCCTGCCACCGGCGGATCAGCGCCATCAGCTCCTGGCGGGCGCCGGCGTGGGTGGCCTGCCGCAGCGGCGCGAAGGTGCTGGCGGCCGCGGCCAGGTCGAGCCCGTAGGAGAAGTGCTCGCCCGCGCCCGCCAGCACCGCCGCGCGGACCGCGTCGTCGGCGTCCAGCTCGGCGAAGGTCGTGGCGAGCTCGGCGAAGAACGCCTCGTCCATCACGGCCTTGCCGCCCGGACCGGCCAGTCCGACGGTCGCGACCGCGCCGTCGCGGGTGACGGTGAACCGGCGCTCGGTCACGGCGCGACCTCCGTGACGATCTCGGACAGCCGGCGCACCTGGGCGACCTTCTCCTCGTCGGTGGCGGCGAGCGGGTTGAGCAGGAAGGTGCGCACGCCCGCGGCGTGGAACTCGCCGACCTGCCGGCGGATCGCCTCCTCGTCGCCCATCAGGGTGACTGCCTCGACCAGGTCGGCGGGCACGGCGGCCGCGGCCTCCGCCTTCCGTCCCGACAGGTACAGGTCCTGGATCTCCTTGGCCTCCGCCTCGTAGCCGTAGCGGCACGCCAGCTGGTTGTAGAAGTTCTTGTCGCGCGCCCCCATGCCTCCGACGTACAGCGCGAGCTGGTCGCGGATCGCCTGCACCGCCTCCGGGGACGGCTCGCCGAGGTGGAAGGCGATCTGGAGCTGGATGTCGAGCTCGCCGAGGGAGGCGTCGCGCTTCGCGAAGCCCTCCTTCAGCGGCTCGCCCCACGCCAGGTCCACCTTGCCGGGGTGGAAGAACAACGGCTGCCAGCCGTTCGCGAGCTCGGCGACGAGAGCGACGTTCTTGGGGCCGAGGGCGGCGACCGAGATCGGGATCTCGCTGCGCACCGGGTGGTTGATGAGCTTCAGCGGCTTGCCGAGGCCCGAGCCGCCGTTCTCCCTGGTGAGCGGCACGTCGTAGTAGCGGCCGTCGTACTCGACCGGCTCGCGCTTCCAGACCTGGCGGCAGATCTCGATCACCTCGCGGGTGCGGCCCAGCGGGGCGTCGTACTTCACGCCGTGGAAGCCCTCGATCACCTGCGGGCCGCTCGCGCCGAGCCCGAGCGTGAACCGGCCGTCGGAGACGAAGTCCAGGCCCGCGGCGGTCATCGCGGTCAACGACGGGGTGCGGGTGTAGATCTGGAAGATCGCCGACATCAGCTCGAGCCGCTCGGTCTTGGCGGCGATGTAGCCGAGCTGGCTGACCGCGTCGAAGGAGTAGGCCTCCGGCATCGCGACCAGGTCGAGGCCGTTGCGCTCGTACTCCTGGAGCAGCTCCACGGTCTCGGCGAAGCCGCCGGAGTAGTCGATGATCATGCCGAGCCGCATGGGATTCTCCTCAGTACGTGTTCCGGAACATCCGCGTCCGCGCCACCCTACTCACGCCCCGCCCGCGCGCCGCGGCGTGCGGCGCAGGCCGTCAGCCCGCCACGAGCACGATCTTCATCGCCTCGCCCGACGACATGAGCTCGAACGCCCGGTCGTAGTCCCGGAAGGGGATCCGGTGGCTGATCACCGGGTCCAGGCGCAGCCGCCCGCCGACCAGGAAGTTCTCGACCTGGTACCAGGTCTCGAACATGCGGCGGCCGAACACACCGTGGATGGTCGCGCCCTTGAAGACGACATCGTTGAGCAGGTCGAGCTCGACGGGCTGGGTGGGCACGCCGAGCAGCGCCGCGGTCCCTCCGCTGCCCAGCGACCGCAGGCCCTGCCGGATCGCCGTCGGGCTGCCGCTCATCTCCAGCAGTACGTCGGGGCCCGATCCGCGGGTCAGGCGACGTGCCTGCTCGGGCCAGTCGGGGTCGTCGGCTGGCAGGGCGTGGTCGGCTCCCATCTCGAGCGCGAGCTCGAGCCGGCGGGGGCTGAGGTCGGTGGCGATGATGGTCCCCGCGCCGGCGGCCCGGGCGATCGCGATCGAGATCGCGCCGATCACCCCCGCCCCGGTGACCAGCACGCTGCGGCCGGCGACGTCCGCGGTCATCACCGTGTGCATCGCGTTGCCGATCGGGTCGAGGATGGCGGCGACGTCGTCGGACACGGCGTCGTGCACCGGCCAGAGGTTCGCCTCGGGGAGCAGGACGTAGTCGGCGAAGCAGCCGTCGACGCCGGCCCCGAGCACCCGGACGCTCTCGCACACGTGCGCCCGGCCGGTGCGGCAGGGCGGGCAGGAGCCGCAGGCGAGGTGGCCCTCGCCGCTGACCCGCTGCCCCTCGCGCACCCGGGTGACGGCGGGGCCCACCGCGGCGACCCTTCCGACGAACTCGTGCCCGACCGTCGTGCCCAGCGTGACGTGCTCGGCGGTCCAGGGCGCCCACTCGTAGATGCCCTTGTCGGTGCCGCAGACTCCGGCCCGGCTCACCGCGACGAGCACCTCGCCCGCGCCGGGCTCCGGGACGGGTACGTCGTGGGCCACGGTGAAGCCGTGGGTGGGCGTGGTCTTCCTCAAGGCGAACATCGCTCGCGTCAGCTCCTGTCGGTGGGTTCGAGCCGAGCGGCCTCGGCGAAGATGTCGATCGCCGCGTCGAGGTCGTCGGCGGTGTGCGCCGCCGAGATCTGGACGCGGATCCTGGCCGTCCCGCGCGGGACGACTGGGTAGCTGAACGGGGCGACGAACGCCCCGAGGTCCCTGATGACGCGGGCCACCCGTGCGGCGCGCTCGTCGTCGCCGAGCATGACCGGGACGATCGGACCGGGGCTGTCGAGCAGCTCCCACCCCGTCTCCCCCATGCCACGGCGGAAGCGGGCGACGTTCGCCCGCAGCAGCTCCAGGCGGGTCGGGTCGTCGCGCAGCACGCGGATCGCGGCGAGCGCCGCGCCCGCGGACGCGGGCGGCATCGGACTGGTGAAGATGAAGAAGCGGCCGCGGCCGCGCACCTCGTCCACGATCTCGCTCGGTCCCGCGAGGAAGCCCCCGAGTCCGGCGCCGAGCGCCTTGGAGAAGGTGCCGGTGCGGATCGTCGACGGCGCGCCGCCGTGGTGCTCGACCGAGCCGCGTCCGGTGCGGCCGACGACGCCCACGGCGTGCGACTCGTCGACGACCAGGTCGGCGCCGAGGTCCGCGACGAGGGGCTCCAGCTCGTCGAGCCGGGCCACGGAGCCCTCCATGCTGAACACGCCGTCGGTGACGACGAGCGTCCGCGCGCCCGGCTCCAGCTCCGCGCCGACCCGGGCCAGGTCCGCGAGGTCGTCATGGCGGTACACCCGGGTCCGGCCACGCGCCAGCCGAGCGCCGTCGACGATGCTCGCGTGGTTGTACTCGTCGCTGAGGATCGCCGTCTCCGGCGTGTCCGCGAGGGTCTGCAGGGTGGCGCAGTTCGCGGCCGCGCACGAGTTGAACAGCAGCACCGACTCGGCGCCGAGGTAGTCGGCCAGCTCGTCGGCGAGCCCGCGATGCACCCGGGTGAGCGCGATGCTGGGGTTCAGGCCGATGCCGGTGCCGTGGGTGTCGAGAGCGCGGCGGGCGCCGGCCACCACGCGCTCGTCGCCGGCCAGGCCGAGGTAGTCGTTCGACGAGAGCATGATCAGCTCGCGTCCGTCCAGCCCGATCCGGCCCGAGAGGCGGCCGTCGGCGGTCGGCCAGGAGTGCGTCATCCCATCACCCCGCGGCTGCCGTCCCGGTCGACCGGACGCCGCCTGCTGTAGTGCGCCAGGTCGACGGTGTGACCGGTGCGCGGCAGGGTCAGCCGGACCGGGTCGGTGTCGTGGTCCCGGCCGCTCTCGCCGGCGCCGATGATCGCGGCGAGCAGGTCGCCCACGATCGGGGCGTTCTTGAACTGGTTCCCGCTCGTGCCGATGGCGACGTAGTAGCCACCCAGCGAGGTCTTGTCGTAGATCGGGATCCAGTCGTCGGCGACGTCGTAGACCCCGGCGATGCCGCGCGGCGCGTTCGGCACCGCCAGCGTGGGGACCCGGCGGGCCGTGCGGAGCACCTGCGCGTCGAACACGCCCTTGGTCGCGCCGGTCCGATAGTCGTCCGGGTCGTCGAGCCACTGCATCGGATCGCACGCCGGCTCGGTGCCGCCGATGAGCAGCTCGCCGTTCGGGGTGCCCCGGAAGTAGGTGCCGAGGTCGAGGTCGCCGACGAGAGGAACCAGCCGGTCACCGCCGAAGCCCGCGGGGGCGGGCACCTGGTGCACCTCCTGGCGCATCGGCCGGGTGCCGACGGTGAAGTCGTCCAGCGCCCCGGCGAGCGCGTTGACCACCGCGGAGTGCGGGCCGGCCGCGTTGACCACGATCCGGGCCGGGATCGTCACGCCACCCGCGACCTCGACCCCCGTGACGGCTCCGCCGTCGCGCCGGATCGCGGTGACGGACGTGTTGAGCCGCAAGTCCGCGCCGTGGGCGCGCGCGGCGGCCATCAGGTTGTGCGCCGCCAGCGCCGGGTCGTCGACGAACCCGCTGTCGGGCACCCAGTAGCCGCCCAGCTCGCCCTCCGGGTCCTCCCAGAAGCCCGGGTCGCCGACCTGCTTGGGCGGATAGTGGCGGCCGGGGTCGAGCACCGGCAGTCGGGAGCGCAGCGTGGCCGCGTCCCACCGCTCGTACGGCACCCCCACCCGGTCGAACAGGTCGAGGACCCGTCCCGTGTCCTGGTCGGGCGAGTCCAGCACCACCCCGCCCGTCCTGACGAACCGGGCCAGGCCCGCCTCGTCGACCACCCCGAGATGGCGCTCCCAGTCCTCCCACATCGCGAGCGACTCCCACGCGATGGCGACGCCCTCCCAGGTGGAGTAGTTGAACCGGATGTTGGCCGAGGAGGCGCTGGTGGATCCGCTGCCCACGGCACCGGCGCGGTCGAGGACGCAGACGCGGTAGCCGGCGCGAGCGAGCGCATGGGCGATCGAGCAGCCGACGACGCCGGCCCCGATGATGGCAGCGTCGTACGAGGGGTGTTCCATGGGAGAGCCTCCGCTGGTGGAAGAGGGTGCGGCCCGAGCCGCCGAACGATGGGCGCAGAGCCCCGGAAGACCGAGGGCGTGTCCTAGGAGGCGGGGCCCGCCAGGGCCGGGTCCATCCCGTTGTCCTTCAGGACCGTCGCGACGGTGCCGTCGCCGACGAGCGTCTCGATGTCGTCGTCGACCACGCCGATCAGCTCGGTCTCGTCCTTCGGCAGGGCCATCACGACCTCGTTCTGGCTCGTCGAGGCGGCGATGTCGGGGGTGGCCTGGAAGGCCGTCACCGTGAGAGCGGAGTCCTGCGCCGCCCGGTAGCCGGCCTCGGCGCTGGTGAGCACGGCGGCGTCGACCCGGCCGTTCTTGACGTCCGTGAGCAGGCTCGCGGAGTCCTGGTAGAGCTTGACCCGGTCGGCGCCCAGCGCCTTCTGGAAGTCCTCGTTCCACAGGTAGCCCTGGATGACGCCCACGGTCTTGCCCCGGAGCCCGTCGAGCGTGCCGTCGAGCTCGTCCTTCGACAGCAGCGCCATCCCGTCGCGGTACATCGGCGCGCTCAGGCCGAGGGTCTGCGCCCGCTCCTCGGTGTAGTAGATGCCACCCACGACGATGTCGGCCCGGCCGGCCTCGATGCTCGCCAGGCCGGCCGCCGCGGAGACGGACTCGGCCTTGAGCTCGAGGCACTCCAGCTCGGCGATCTTCGCCACGATCGAGCCCTCCACGCCGGCGTAGGTGTCGCCGTCCTTGACCGTGTACGGCGGCGTGACGTAGACGAGCACGCTCAGCTCGCCCTTCGACAGGGTCTTCACCTCCGGGTGGGCGGGCTCGCAGTCCGCCGGCGGGGCCGACGCTCCGGGCTCGTCGGACGAGCCGCAGCCACTGACGGCCGCCGTCGCGAGGACGCCGAGCACGGCCGCGAGGAGGGGGGATCGAACCTTCATTGCACTCTCCGATCTGAGGGGGTGTCCTTCGAGGTGCCGGCCGAGGCCGGCCGTCCCGCCGGCAACGCACCCGAGGCGATGGACGGAGCACGTCGTGGCCATCGGGCCCGCATCAGCGCGACGGCGGCGAGCGAGATGGCGGCGTAGACCAGTCCGGCCAGCAGGAGCGTGGCCGTGAACCGGTAGGTGATCGACGCCTGGCTGTAGGCGCGGCTGAGCAGCTCCGGGACGGAGACGGCGAAGGCGAGCGACGTCCCCTGGTAGAGCAGGATGCAGAAGCCGACCAGCGGCGGGATGACGACCCGGATCGCCTGCGGCAGCACCACCAGGCGCAGCTCCTTGCCGCGACTGAGCCCGAGCGCCTGACACGCCTCGCGATGGCCGACGGGGATCGAGTTGATCCCGGCCCGGAAGATGTCGGCGGTGTAGGCCGCCGTCGTGAACGCGAGCGCGATCGCCGCGCACGCGAAGCTGCTCCAGGTCAGGCTCAGCTGCGGCAGTCCGTAGTAGACGAAGTACAGGACGACGAGCGCCGGCGCGCCGCGCCCGATCTCGACGAGCATGGTCGCGGGCCAGCGGGCCGCCCGCTGGGGGGCCGTCATCGCCAGCGCCAGGCCCAGCCCCACCGGCAGTCCGATGAGCAGGCTGACGCCCGTCAGCTCCAGGGTGACCCCGAGCCCGTCGAGGTAGTCCGGCAGGTAGTCCCGCCACTCACTCAGCATCGACATGGTCAGCTCCCCACCAGCCGGCGCGACAGCACCCGGTCGGCACTCCTGGCCACGATGGCGAAGGGCACGCCGAGCGCGATGTACAGCAGGCCCGCGACGGTGAAGTTGCCGAGCCCGTTCAGGTCCTGCTGGGTCAGCTGCACCGCGTGGAAGGTGATGTCGGTCGCGCCGATCACCGACGCGATGGCGCTGTCCTTGAGCAGCGCGATCGCGAAGGTCGCCATCGGCGGCACGACCACGATCAGGGCCTGCGGCAGGATCACCCGGGCGTAGGCCTGGCCCCGTGGCAGGGCCAGCGCGCGGGTCGCCTCCCACTGTCCGGCGGGGACCGCGTTCAGCCCGGCCCGATAGGCCTCCGACAGGTGCGCGGCGTAGATCAGGCCCAGGCCGATCACCGCGGCCTGGAAGGTCGTCAGCCGGAGCCAGTCGCCGCTGCCGAGGGAGTAGTAGATGAGGAAGAGCCACACGATCGGCGGGACGGCGCGCAGGATCTCCACGACCACGACGGCGGGCAGGCGCAGCCACCAGGCCCCGGACCGGCGCAGCACCGCGAGAGGCAGGCCGAGCACGGCGGCCATGACGAAGGAGGCGAGCGTGATCGCGATCGTCTGGGGAATGCCCGCGGCGAGCTCGCTGAGGAGGGTGTCCACGGCTCAGCGGTTCCTGACCGCGGTGAGGAAGCGCTGGGTGCGCGGGTGCTGGGGATCGCGCATCAGCTTGCCGGCGGCGTTCTCCTCCACGACGCGGCCGTCGGCCATGAACACCACGCGGTCGGCGACGTCCTCGGCGAAGTGCATCTCGTGGGTGACGACGACCATCGTCATCCCCTCCGCGGCGAGCGCGCGCATGGTCGTCAGCACCTCGGCCCCGAGCTCGGGGTCGAGCGCCGAGGTGGGCTCGTCGAAGAGCATCACCTTGGGCTCCATCGCCAGCGCCCGGGCGATCGCGATCCGCTGCTGCTGCCCGCCGGAGCACTTGCCGGGCTTGACGTCGGCGTGGCCCGCGAGACCGACATGCGTCAGCTGCCGCAGGGCCCGCTCCCGCGCCTCCTCCCGCGACAGCCCGAGGGTGTGGACCGGCGCGAGCATGACGTTCTGCAGCGCCGTCAGGTGGGGGAAGAGGTTGAACGACTGGAAGACCATGCCGACCTCACGCCGCAGCGCGTCGAGGGTCCGGCGCGAGCCGCCCACCTCCACGCCCTCGAGCAGGATCCGGCCCCTGCTCGGCGGCTCCAGGAAGTTGATCGCGCGCAGCAGGCTGCTCTTGCCGGCGCCGCTCGGCCCGATCAGCGCGACGACCTCACCGGCCGCCACCTCCAGCGAGACGTCGTGGACGACCTCGTGGTTCCGGTAGGCGACGCACACGCCGTCGAGCGCCAGCAGCGGCTGGGTCGGCGCGCTCATCGCCGACCGCCCTGGTCGTCGTACCACTGCTTCATCTGCCCCTACCTCCACGGCCTGATCGGTCACCAAGTATGGAGACGGGCCCTGCGGCAGAACCATGGACGAACGCCAACTGGTTCGAGCAGTTCTATCGACGAATGTTCACCGGTTGCGCCGACCCGGCAGAAAGTGGTCGCGTGACGAAGCCACTTTCTGCCGGGTCGGCGTGATTGCGGGACTAGCTTCTGCCGGGTCGGCGGGATCGGGGGACGCCGCCGGCGAGCCGCGCCAGCTTCAGGCCCAGGTGGAGGGTGAGCCGGTCGCCACCGTCGTCGAGGTCGAGCCCGGTCACCTCCTCGATCCGGGCCAGCCGCTGGTAGAGCGTGGCCCGATGGATGTGCAGCGCCTCGGCCGAGCGCTGGATGCTGCCGGCGAGGTCCAGGAAGGTCTCGGCCGTGGCCAGCAGCACCTCGCCGTTCCTGCTGGCGGCCAGCCCGGTGAGCGGGGCGAGATGGGCCCCGAGGGCCAGGTCGTGCGGGTCGAGCTTGGCCAAGAGGCCGTACACGCCCAGCGAGTCCCAGGGCACCACGTCGTCCAGGCCGGGCAGGAAGCGCGCGGCGCGCACCGCGATCAGCGCCTGCTGGTAGGACTCGTGTGCGCTCACCAGGCTGGGCTGCCAGGCCCCGACGCCCGCGATCGCGCGCCCGCCCAGCCGCTCGACGATGCTGCCGACGAGCAGGCGCAGTGCCGACGCGGACGGAGCCCGCTCGCGTGCGTGCGCGACGAGGACGACGAGATCGTGCGGTCGCGGCAGGCACAGGATCGCCGGGTCCACGCCCATGCTCGTCACCTGCTGCGCGACCTGCCCGAGATCGGGGGCGGTGCCGTCCTCCCCCGGCTCGTCCACCGGCCGGATGACGCTGACGCTCACCGCGGCGGCGGGCAGCAGCAGCTCCTCGTCGATCCCCTCGGCCTCGGCGGCGACCCGGGTCGGCTCGTCGGCCGAGATCAGGTCGCGCACCAGAGCACCGCTGCGCGCCTGACGGCGCTGCATGAACAGCTCGCGCCGGTACAGGATCACGCCGGCCTTGTCGGCGACGAGCGCGGCGTCGCGCAGGTCGTCGTCGGACACCTGGCCGTCGTCGATGAGCCAGAGGTAGCCCAGCAGCAGGCCCGCACAGCGCACCGGGGCGCAGATCCGGTCCTTGGCCCCGATGTGTTCGGGGACGTCGATGCGGTGCGGACCGTCGAGCTCGGCGATGCCCAGCGACAGCACCCACTCCTGGAGCTCGGGGTCGACCCCTCGGCCGAGGACGGACTGCACCCGCACCGCGTCCTCGTCGCCGAAGTGGCGGCTCGCCGCGATCAGGTGCAGCGCCGGGTCGTCGAGGGCGACCGATCGCCGGAGGCGCTCGGCGAGGGCGTCCACGAGCTCCTGCAGGCTCTCGGACATCAGGAGCGAGTCGACACCCGGTGGCACCCGCCGAGCGTACGGCGTGCGCGGCCCGGGGGCGCGACGGAGGCACCGGGAGCGCCGGTCGCCACGCCCGATAGATTGCAGCCGTGTCCGGCATCGCTCTCCAGCTCCAGCGCCACGGAGCGGGCGACGTCAGCGACGACGCCGCGGTCCTGGGCGCCTACTCCTCCGACGCCTCGCTGTACCGCGTCCCGCCCGTCGCCGTCGCCTTCCCGCGCTCGGTCGACGAGGTGGCGGCGATCCTGGCGGCGGCCCGCGCCGAGGGGCTCACCGTCACGGCGCGGGGAGCCGGTACGTCGGTCGCCGGCAACGCGATCGGGCCGGGCGTGATCGTCGACTTCAGCCGCCATCTCAACCAGGTCCTCGCCGTCGACCCCGAGGCCGGGACGGCGGTGGTGCAGCCCGGCGTCGTCCAGGCCGTGCTGCAGCAGGCCGCGGCGCCCCACGGGCTGAGGTTCGGCCCGGACCCGTCGACCAGCACCCGATGCACCATCGGCGGGATGATCGGCAACGACGCCTGCGGGGCGCGCTCGCTCGCGTTCGGGCGGACCTCCCACAACGTGCGCGGCGTGCGCGGGCTGCTCGCCGACGGGTCGAGCCTGAGCACGGGCTACGACGCCGACGGCAGGCCGGTCGCCACCGCCGAGGGCTCCGACGTGCTGGACCGGCTGCGGTCCGTCGTCGCGGGTGACCTGGCGACCGTGCGGACCGAGTTCGGCACCTTCGGTCGCCACGTGTCCGGCATCGCGCTCGACCATCTCGCGCCCGAGCGCGGCTTCGACCTGACCCGCACCCTGGTCGGCTCCGAGGGCACCCTCGCCGTGGTGACCGAGGCGACCGTCCGCCTGGTCCGGGCCCCGAAGGCCGCGGTCATGGTGGTGCTGGGCTTCCCCGACTTCCCGACCGCCGGCTTCGCGACCCCCGAGGTGCTCGCGTTCGAGCCGTCCGCGTGCGAGGGCCTGGACCGCCGCATCGTCGACGTGATCCGTGAGCGGCGCGGGCCGAACGCCGTCCCCGACCTGCCGCCCGGCGACGCGTGGGTGTTCGTCGAGCTGTCGGGCGAGGACCCCGACGACGTCCGCCGCCGGGCGGACCTGCTGGCCGCCGCGGGGCTCGGCGTGTCGGCGCAGGTGATCGACGACCCGCGGACCGCCGACCGGCTGTGGAAGATCCGCGCCGACGGCGCCGGGCTCGCGGGCCGCGCGCCCTCGGGCAAGCCCGCGTGGGCCGGGTGGGAGGACGCCGCCGTGCCGCCGGAGCGGCTCGGCACCTACCTGACCTCGTTCGAGGAGCTGCTCGCCCGGCACGAGCTGAGCGCGATGCCCTTCGGGCACTTCGGCGAGGGCTGCCTGCACGTGCGGATGGACTTCCCGTTCGAGCGGCCCGACGGGGCCGACCGGTTCCGCGCCTTCCTCGAGGACGCCGCCGACCTGGTCACCTCGCTCGGCGGCTCGCTGTCCGGCGAGCACGGCGACGGGCGGGCGCGCAGCGACCTGCTGCCGCGGATGTACTCCCCCGCCGCGCTGTCCCTGATGGCCGCCGTGAAGGACGTCTTCGACCCGACCCGGATGCTCAACCCGGGCATCCTGGTCGAGCCCGCGTCCAGCACCGCCGACCTGCGCTACACCTCGACCGCCCGGCTGACCAAGGGCCTCGCGCTGGCCTACTCCGCCGACCGCGGCGACTTCGGCCAGGCCGTGCACCGCTGCACCGGCGTCGGCAAGTGCCGCGCCGACAACAGCGGCTCCGGCGGCGTGATGTGCCCGTCGTACCAGGCCACCAAGGAGGAGATCCACTCCACCCGCGGCCGCGCGCGGCTGCTCCAGGAGATCGTCAACGGGTCGAGTACGACGACCTGGAGCTCGCCCGAGGTCCACGAGGCGCTCGACCTGTGCCTGTCCTGCAAGGGCTGCGCGTCGGACTGCCCCACCGGCACCGACATGGCGTCCTACAAGGCCGAGGTGCTGCACCAGACCTACAAGCGCAGGCTGCGTCCGCGCTCCCACTACTCCGTGGGCTGGCTGCCCCGCTGGGCCAAGCTCGGCTCCGCGATGCCGCGCTTCGCCAACCGGTCGATGGACGTGACGCCGCTGCGCAAGGTGGCGCTCAAGGCCGCCGGCGTCGACACCCGGCGGCGGATGCCGGCGTTCGCCCGGCGGACCTTCCGCCGTACTTTCGGGGGTTCCGTCGGCACGGGCACGCCGGTCGTGCTCTTCGTCGACTCCTTCACCAACCACTTCGCCCCGCGCGTCGCCGAGGCCGCGGTCGCGGTGCTCCGCGACGCGGGCTACGACCCGCGGATCACCCGGCAGCAGGAGTGCTGCGGGCTGCCGTGGATCAGCACCGGCCAGCTCGACGGCGCCGCCCGGCGCCTCGGCGGCATGGTCGACGCGCTGAAGGCCGACGCTCTGGCCGGCGTACCGATCGTCGGGCTGGAGCCGTCGTGCACCGCCGTGCTGCGCCACGAGCTGCGCGAGCTGGTGCCCGGACCGGACGCGGCGGCCGTCGCCGGCGCGACCACCACCCTGGCCGAGCTGCTCTCCCGCACTCCCGGCTGGACGCCTCCGTCCCTGGCCGGGGTGCGGATCGTCGCGCAGCCGCACTGCCACCACCACGCCGTGATGGGCTGGTCGACCGACCAGGCGCTGCTCGAGCGGGCGGGCGCCACGGTCGAGGCGGTGCCCGGATGCTGCGGCATGGCCGGCAACTTCGGCGTCGAGCAGGGTCACTACGAGGTGTCCGTCGCCGTGGCCGAGGCGAACCTGCTGCCGGCGCTGCGCTCGTCGGCGGACGTCGCGGGTCGGGTCGTCCTGGCCGACGGCTTCTCGTGCCGGACCCAGCTCGACGAGCTGGCGCCCGACGCGGAGCCGGTGCACCTGGCGGAGCTGCTCGCCGCAAGACTCAGCCGCGACTAAGGGTTCCCTCAGTTTGACCACCTACGGTGGTTGCCATGTCATCCAAGAAGCTCGGGACTCGGAAGAACAAGCTCCTCGCGATCGGCGGCGTCCTCGTCGCCCTCCTGGTGGTGGGGGTGGCGGTGGGGCCGTGGGCCTACGCCAAGCTGGTCGTCGGCGACCAGCCCGACGAGCTCGCCCTCCCGGCGAGCGACGCCACCGCGAAGGCGGACCCGTCCGCACCCCAGGACGCCCTCGACGGCACCTGGTCCGTGGGCGGGGACTCCACCGCCGGCTACCGCGTGGCCGAGGTGCTCTTCGGCCGCGATGTGACCGTGGTGGGCCGGACGTCGCAGGTCGACGGCGGCGCCGAGGTGGCGGCCGGCGTCCTCGACAAGACCGAGGTCACCGTGGACCTGGCGTCGGTCGCGACCGACGAGGCGAGGCGCGACGCCCAGTATCGCGACCGGATCATGGACACCGACACCTATCCCACCGCGACCTTCACCCAGACCGCACCGGTCGACCTGCCCGCCACGTCCGGGCGGTTCACCGTCACGGTGCCCGGTCAGCTCAGCGTCCGCGGCGTGACCCGCGACGTGAGCGTCGACCTCGACGTCCAGGCCGCCGCCGACCGGATCGACGTCGCCGGCTCGATCGAGGTGACCTTCGCCGACTACGACATCCCGGAGCCCGGGTTCGCCGGCATCTCCGTCGACGACCACGGCACGATCGAGTTCCTGCTCCAGCTCGACCGGTGACCCCGGATCACCAGTCCTGCCAGGGGATGATGGTGCGCAAGGGCGTGCGGAGCAGCACCTCCTCCGACGCGGCCGCCTCCTCGCTCAGCCGCCCGCCCAGCGACGCCGTGGTCTCGTCGATCGCCGCGGCCGTCGGCAGCGGGTCGCGGTCGAGGTAGACCAGCCGGATCCGCAGCGACTCCGGCGCGTCCGGCGCGTCGGTCGCGAGCGGGAGCGACGGATGCGCCTGGTGGCGGACGAAGGAGAACGTCCACGCACCGGCCACGCCGTCGAGGTCGAGCAGGGCGGGGATCAGGCTCCGGTCCTGCCAGGCGTAGTGCTCGTGGGTGGCGCCGCTGTGCGGCTCGGCGTGCCGGGAGAGGGTGAGATGCAGGCCGCGGTTGGGACGGTACGGCAGCACCTCGGGCGAGACCAGAGCCGACGCGGCGGCGTACCCCTTCATCGGGCGGAAGAACGACAGCAGCCGGCGCCGCACGCCCGGGATCAGCGGACCCCGGCCCCACTGGAACGAGTCGGAGCCGAGGTCGGACCACTCCTGGAGGGCGCGGTCGACGGGGTCGTTGAACCAGTACATCGCGACGTAGTCGGTCGCCTCGTGCTCGGGTACGGCGATGCCGCCCCGGTAGTCGGCCGGCCGCGCCCAGCGGTCGCCCCACGCGACACCCGGGAGCGCGAGGTTCTCCGGACGGTGGTCGAGCTGGTGCCACTCGTTGTAGGCGCGATGCTCCTCGGGCCCGGCCCCCTCGAGGGTCACGAAGGAGAAGAAGGCGAGCGGGCTGTCGTCGAGCGGGCTGGTCACGGAGGGCTCCTGCGGGCGTGAGGGTAGGGTGCGGAAAACCAAGCAAGCACTTGGTCTACCAGACCCGAACGGACGACGAAAGAGGCGCCACGTGAAGATCGGCATCAACAGCCCGGTGGTGGTCCAGCTGCCCGGCGCCTGCTCCCCCTGGGAGGCCGACGCCGGCATCGCCGAGCTCGGCCTGATCGCCGAGGCGGCCGACGCCCTCGGCTTCGACTTCCTCACCTGCAGCGAGCACGTCCTGGTCCCGGCCGACGTCGCCGCCCAGCGCGGCGGCACCTACTGGGACCCCCTCGCCACCTTCGGCCATCTCGCCGCCCGCACCTCCCGGATCCGGCTGGCCACCCAGGTGCTCGTCCTCGGCTACCACCACCCGCTGGCCATCGCCAAGCGCTACGGCACCCTCGACCTGGTGAGTGGCGGGCGGCTCGTCCTCGGCCTCGGGGTCGGGTCGCTCGAGGAGGAGTTCCGGCTGCTGGGCGCCCGCTTCGAGGGACGCGGCGCGGTCGCCGACGACGCCCTGCGCGCCCTGCGCGCCGCGCTCTCGGGTCCCACGCCGACGTACGACGGACCGCACTTCTCCTTCTCCGACGTGGTCGTGTCACCCCACGCGGTGCAGCCGCACGTCCCGTTCTGGATCGGCGGTCGCACGTCCTGCTCGCTGCGCCGGGCCGTCGAGCTCGCGGAAGGCTGGGTGCCCTTCGGGCTGGCCCCCGCCGAGCTCGCCGCGATGCTGGGCCGGGTCGACGTACCCGAGGGCTTCGAGGTGGTGCTCACGCCCGACGTCCCGCTGGACCCGTCGGGCGCGGCGGGGGCGGCGACGGACGCGCTCGGGCGGCTGGCGGAGGTCGGCGCGACCGCGGCGTCGGTGCGGATCGCAGCCGACTCGGCGGAGCACTACGTCGAGCAGCTGCATGCGCTGGCGGCGTTGCGGGGTCCGCGCATCTGACGGATGGGCTGTGAGATCGCGCGATCCGCAGCCCGTTCGTCAGATGCGCGGTGCCGACACTAGCCCCGGAGCCACGCCTCCGTAGCGAGCGCCAGCTCGGTCCGCGCCTCGACGTCGCACGCCGCCGGAGCCGGGTCGAGCCGCCGGCTCTTGCGGTAGTAGCCCGACTCCGCCGCCGGGTCGGTCGCGATCCGGATCAGGTGGGCGGCGGACTCCTCGGGCGACATCAGGGTGCGTCGCTCCAGCGGCAGCGCCAGGTTGCGCAGCCGGCGCAGCAGCGGCCGGGTCTCCAGGCCGCGGTCGGCGATATTGGTCGACACCGCGCCGGGGTGGACGGCGAGCGCCCGGAGCCCGTGGTCGGCGTACCTGTCGGCGAGGAGGGCGGCGTGGTGGACCAGGCCCAGCTTGGAGGTGCCGTACGACGCCCACGAGTCGTAGGCGACCGGCTGTCCGAGCAGCTGGGCGGTGGTGCCGCGCTCATGGAGCTGCGACACGACGTGCAGCACGGTCGGCGCCGGGGCGGCGAGGAGGAGCGGCAGCAGCGCGGTGGTGAGGTCGACGGTGCCGAGGTAGTTGGTGCGCCAGTGGATCTCGAGACCGTCGACCAGCCGCGGCTCGGTCCACCGCGAGCCGAGGTCGAGGTGGATGCCGGCACTGTTGACCAGCAGGTCGAGGTGGTCGGCCCGCTCGGCGTACGACGCGGCGAAGGCGGCGACCGAGCCCCGGTCGGTGAGGTCCAGGTCGGCGCGGCGGGTGACGGCGACGTCCCACCCCTCGGCGACCAGTGCGTCCGCGACCGCGCGGCCGATCGAGCGCGGCCCGGCGCCGGTGACGACGGCACGCCGGGCGGTCACCAGACGACACCCCGGTCGACGACCAGGTTGGCGCCGGTGACCGACGCCGCGGCGTCGGAGGCGAGGTAGAGCAGCGCCTCGGCGACATCGGCGGGCGGCATGAAGCCGGGGATCACGGAGGTGCTGCGGGCGACCAGGTCCCAGTTGGCGTCGGCGGGCAGTCCGGCGGCCGCGGCCTCGACCATCGGGGTCGCGATGCCACCCGGGGACACGCAGTTGACCCGCACCCCCTTGGTGCCGAGCTCGACGGCGAGGGCGCGCATCCCGAGCAGGAGCGCGGCCTTCGAGGAGCAGTACGGCGCGTTGTACGGCTGACCCATCACGGCCGAGATGGAGGCCACGGAGACGACGTTGCCCTTGCTCTCGGCCAGCGCGTCGGCGCACGCCTGGGCGAGCATGATCGGCGCCAGCGCGTTGACGTCGAAGTGCCGGCGCAGCAGGTCGGCGGTGATCGTGCCGACCTCGGCGAACTTCTGGATCCCGGCGACATTGCACAGCACGTCGAGCCCGCCGAGCTCGGCGAGCGCCGCGGCCACGAAGGCGTCACGGGCGGCGTCGTCGGACAGGTCGCAGGCGACCACGCCGTCGGCGGCGACCACGTCGGTCGCGACCACGCGCGCCCCCTCGGCCCGGAACAGCTCGGCCACGACCTGGCCGAGACCGCCGGCGGCGCCGGTGACGAGGACCCGGCGTCCGGTGAAGCGCTGGGCGCGGGGAGCGGACTGGTCCGTCATGGGTCCTCCAGGTCGACGTCGGGGCGAGCTGCCGGGATCACCATAGAACCTGTTCTACTTTTGCACGAGCCCGGAACCGGGCGCGACTGTCACCCCGGAAGTCACCCGGGCGAGCCGAGCCGCTGCTCCTCCCGGTCCAAGATCGCCTCGACGTGCTTGTAGGTCTCGGTGCTGAACGCGCCGACCGAGCGCTCCCGCAGCAGTCCCTCGCGCAGCGCGTCGAGGTAGCGGCGCTGGATGATGAAGGCCTGCTCGCGCTGGCCGGGCTTGGCGGCGACGCCACTGCGGACGCCGGAGAGGAGCATCGGCAGGAAGCGGTCCTTGAGCACGGTCACGACCGCTGGGTCGAGCGGCTCGCCGTCGATGGTCTGCGCGTCGAGGGGGCCGAGGGCGTCGGTGGCGTCCTCGCCGATCTGGCGCATGAGGGTGAGCACCTCGTCGCGGCGCCGGGCGGGGCCGACGCTGGGGAGGTCCAGGCGGCGGATGAGGGCGGGCAGGGTCAGGCCGAACAGGGCCAGCGAGACCATGGCGACCAGGCAGGCGACGAGGACCACGGTGTCGCGGTGGGCGGTCTCGGTGGGGATGGTCTGGGCGGCGGCGAGGGTGACGACGCCGCGCATGCCGGCCCAGGCGAGGATCAGGTGGCCGCGCGCGGTGATCGGCTCGCGCTCCTCGAACGCGATGTCGGCGCTGGCCCGGTCGATCCGGCGGCGGGCCCAGTGCAGCCGGGTCTCCTCGCGGTCGTCCTTCGGCTCCCAGCCCTCGACCCGCTGCTCGATCAGGTCGAGGCGCTCGCGGACCCGCGCATTGCGGTCTCCTCGGCCGAAGCGGCCGGTGAGGGCCGGCCAGGCCAGGCCGGCGGCACGCAGCACCACCAGGGTGACCAGGACCAGGCTGACCATGCCGACGACCTGGCCGACGCTGGTCTCGGCGCGGGCGTCGTCGACCAGCACCGGCAGCTCGTAGCCGAGGGCCAGGAAGACACCGCTCTCGAGGATGAAGTTGATCGTCGCCCAGGTCGTGGTCTGGGTCTGCCGGTCGCGCGCGCTGAACCGCCGCGCACCCATGGCACCGGTGACCAGCCCGGCGACGACCACGGCGAGGACGCCGGAGGCGTGGATCTCCTCGGCCGGCACGTAGGCGAGGAACGGGGTGATGAAGGAGATGGTGGTGTTGAGCACCGGGTCGTCGAGGCGCTGGCGCACCAGCGCGGTCACCCAGGCCACCAGCCAGCCGACCAGGCCGGCGCCGACGACGGCCCAGGCGAAGTCGCCGATGGTGCCACCGAGGCTGAACGCCGACCCGGTGCCGATCGCGGCGAGCGCCGTGCGGAGCACGACGAGCGCCGAGGCGTCGTTGACCAGGCTCTCGCCCTCGAGGATCGTCATCAGCCGCGGCGGCAGGCCGACCCGGCGGCCGACGGCCGTGGCCGCCACCGCGTCGGTCGGGCTGACCACGGCACCGAGGGCGATGCCGAGGCCGAGCGGGATGGCGGGGAAGACCAGATGCACGAGCAGGCCGACGACCAGCGCCGAGACGATCACCATGACGACCGAGAGCCAGGTGATCAGCGAGAGGTTGCGCCGCAGGTCGATCACCGGGAGCTGCACGGCCGAGGCGTACAGCAGCGGCGGGAGGACGCCGGCGAGGATCAGCTCCGGCTCGATGCCGAGGGTCGGCGTACCGGGGAGCAGGCTCGCCCCGATGCCGAAGGCGACCAGGAGCAGCGGCGCCGCGACACCGGTACGACGCGCGAACACCGCGGCCGCGATGC
Organism: Nocardioides nitrophenolicus; assembly: GCF_016907515.1. NCBI lineage: Bacteria > Bacillati > Actinomycetota > Actinomycetes > Propionibacteriales > Nocardioidaceae > Nocardioides > Nocardioides nitrophenolicus. The sequence goes on along the minus strand of NZ_JAFBBY010000001.1, from coordinate 3,092,969 downwards.
TGATCGCCAGGCCGGCGGCCGCGATGAGGACCAGCTCGTGACTCACCCGTGCACGATCCGGTGCAGCTCGGCCATCCGGGTGTCGAGCTCGTGGGCGACCCGCGCGGCCGCGGAGAGCTCGTCGACGAGGTCCCCGGGCACGTCCTTGGCGTACTTGTAGTAGATCTTGTGCTCCACGCTGGCCCAGAAGTCCATGGCGACGGTGCGCAGCTGGACCTCGATCGGCACCGCCCGGGTGGTGTCGGACAGGAAGATCGGGATCTCCACGATGGCGTGCAGGCTGCGGTAGCCGTTGGGCTTGGGGGCGGCGATGTAGTCCTCGACCTCGCACACGGTGACGTCGGGCTGCGAGGTGAGCATCTCGAGCACCCGGTAGACGTCGGAGATGAAGCTGCACACGATCCGCACCCCGGCGATGTCGCGGATCTGCTCGCCGATCGCGTCGAGCTCGAACGGGCAGCCGATCCGCTCGGCCTTCAGCCGCAGGCTGTCGATGCTCTTGATCCGCGAGCTGACGTGCTCGATCGGGTTGGCCCCGTCGCGGAAGGTCATCTCCTCGCGCAGGATGTTGATCTTGGTCAGGATCTCGTCGAGCCCGAACTTGTAGTTCAGGTGGAACAGCCGCAGGTCGCGCAGGAAGGCCGACTGCTCCTCGGGGACGATGGCGCTCACGCCACGAGTCTGCCTGGTGGCCGGTACCCGGGCGAGTCCCGGTCCGGGCCTTCACACTTCGCTCGCGGCGAGTGAAGCCCGGCTCCCTAGCGTGCTCCCCGGAGCGGAGGACACACCGAGAGGGAGCCGCCATGTCAGCCACGCGCATCGCCACCCAGGGCCGGGACCGCGAGATCCTGGCCAACCTGCACCGGCTGCTGACGCGCCCCGACACCGGGGCGCGGCTGACCCTGCGCGAGCTCCAGGCCACCGTCGGCGAGGAGCAGGTGGGCCGGGTCCACCAGCAGGTCGGTACGACGGCCGCCGGGGTGCGGGACTGGGCCGCGCTGGTCGCCACCGCCGGGGCGCTGGCGCACCTGGGCGAGGCCTGCCAGCCCGCCGGCTGGCTGCTCCTGGGCGCGATCGAGACCATCGCGCCCGGTGGCGAGCTCGATGCACACGGCTGGCGCCAGGCGCTGGGCCGGGTCGCCGACAACCCGTGGTGCCACGACGCCGACCACGCCCTCGACGCCGCACTGCGCACCGCCGACGCCCGCACGCGGCAGGCGGCCGAGGAGTTCCGGCAGGCCTGCCGGCAGCGCGAGTCGGAGCGGGAGCGGGCGGCGGTGGCGACCGAGGTGCGCCGGATCGTGGCGATGAGCGGGCTCAGCCAGCGCGCCTTCGCCGGCCGGATCGGCACCTCCGCATCGCGCCTGTCGAGCTACGTGCACGGGCACGTCGTGCCGTCGGCCACGATGATGCTGCGGATCAAGCGGGTCGAGCAGCAGGTGCGTCCGGTCCGAGAGGTGGTCCCCCACGCCTCCTGATCGGTCGTTGGTTAGGGTCCACTCATGCGGAGGGGCCCGTTCTCTTTGGCCTTCGACCAGGCGCTCTCGGACCGGGCGATGAGCTTGAGCGCGCTGCACCGCGCGCTGAGCGCGCGTGGTGCCGGCGTGAGCCTGGCGACCCTCAGCTACTGGCGCTCCGGTCAGCGCGAGCCCGAGCAGGAGCGCTCGCTGCACGCGCTCACCCAGGTCGAGGAGGTCCTCGGCCTCGAGCCGGGCGCGCTGGAGTCGCTGATCGAGGGCCGCCGGCGCCAGGTCGCGCCGGACCTGCTGTCCGACCTCAGCGACGACGCCGACCGGATCCAGGTGCTCCTCGACCAGCTCGACTTCCGCTCGCCGTCCGACCGGCTGATCGACCAGGAGGTCACCCTCAAGTACGAGATCGGGCCCGACCGCTCCCCGGTCCGGATGACCTACATCGTCGTCGTCGAGTCGGTCCGGGTGAACGCCGACCGGCGGGCCTTCATCCTGCGCGTGCGCCCCGGCGCGCTCACACCCGCCGTCACCTCGCTGGGCGGCTTCCGACTCGGCGAGTTCAGCCACGACGAGGAGCGCGGGATCGTGGTCGGCGAGATGATCCTGGACCGGCCCCTCGGCCCCGGGGAGACCACCCTGCTCGAGCAGGAGGTCGTCTACCGCACGCCCGACCCCGAGGACAACAGCTACTTCTACTGGGCCGTGCGCAAGATGCGCTCGATCAGCCTGTGGATCCGCTTCGACCCGGCTGACATGCCGACCCGCTGCGAGTACTACACCATCGTCGACGGCCGCGAGGAGGTCGTCGAGCTGGAGACCTTCGGGACCAGCGTCAGCCGCACGGTCACCTCCTTCGGCCCCGGCACCCTCGGCATCCGCTGGCACTGGGACTGAGCCTCGGCCCGGTCCCAGCGCCAGCGCAGCTGCGTCAGCTGACCGCGTCCAGGGCGTCGAGCACGCCCTCTCCGTAGTAGCTGTTGTCGGTGGCAGTGCCGACGCACGGGTCGCCGGCGGTCGACGTACCGCAGGCGTGGTCGTCGGCCTGCGCGCGCAGCTTGGCGACCATCTGGGCCGGCGTCCAGTCCGGGTGCACCGACTTCATCAGGGCGAGCACGCCGGCGACGTGCGGGGACGCCATCGAGGTGCCGGACTTCAGGCCGTAGCCGTTGCCGTTGACGATGGTCGACAGGATCCGCGACCCCGGGGCGGCGACGTCGATGACGCCGAGGCCGCGGTTGCTGAAGCCGGACAGCCGGCTCTCCAGGGTGCCCGCCGGGAACCGCTCGAGCGAGGACACCGTCACCACGCCCGGGAGCTCGGTCGGGATGTCCTGGCAGCCGCTGTTGAGCGTGCGGGTGACGGGGGTGCCGTCGTCGGGGCTGCCCTCGTCGAGGAAGGAGGACTTGTCGGCCAGGTCGTGCGAGGAGTTGCCGGCCGCCGCGGCGTGGACCACGCCCTGGTCGGTGGACCAGGCGACCGCGCGCCGCACGGCCTCCTTGGCGGCGTACTGGTCGGGCTGGTCCTCGCAGTAGAACTCGAACGGGTCGACGTAGTAGCTGTTGTTGGTCACGTCCATGCCGTGCGCACCGGCCCACACGAACCCGCAGACGGCGTACTCGGGGTAGATGAACCCGTCGTCGTTCACCACCTTGACCGACGCCATCCGGACGTTGGGCGCGACGCCGACGATGCCGACGCCGTTGCGCGCGGCGCCGATGGTGCCGGCGACGTGGGTGCCGTGGTCGCTCGTGGTCGGGTACCAGCCGGTCGGGGAGGTGTCGGGACGCCCCGCGTTGCTGCAGTTGACCGAGTCGGCGACGTCGATGTTGGCCGCCAGGTCCGGGTGGTCGGGGTCGATCCCGGAGTCGAGCACGCCCACGACGACGTCACGGGAGCCGTCGGTGATCTGGTGCGCCTGGTCGGCCTTGATCATCTGCATGTCCCACTGCTCGGCCTCGCGCGGGTCGGCCGCGGCGAGCGTGGTCTCGGTGTCGTCGTGCTGCGGCGAGGACTGGCTCTTGCGGACCTGTCCCTTGCCCGGGCCCCACGGCGCCTGGACGCCGGCCGGCGTGCCCTCGGTGACCGGCACCGTGCGGGTCGCGCCGACGGACTCGAGCGCGTTGCCGGCGTACGCCTGGACGTCGGCACGGAAGGCGGCCCGGTCGCTGTGGGCGACCACGACCCCGATCTGCGGCCAGGTCTGCACGACCACGCCGCCCGCCTTGGCGACCGCCCGCTCCACCAGGCGGGTCTGGCCGGGGTTGGCGTGCTTGGCGTTGAGCAGGTACGCCGACACGACCCCGTCGGGCGTGCTGATCGGCACCGGCGTGGAGACCGGCTCGCCGCCGGCGGCGGGTGCGGCGGTGGCGCCGGATCCGGTCACGGACAGGCCGGCCAAGGTGAGGCCGGTCGCGACCGTGAGGGCGGCGGCACGGAACCGCCGGTTGAGCTGAGGCATGGATCAACCCTTTCCGAGAGAGGGCGCGGATGTGCGCCGGGCCACATCCTGTCCTGTCCGGGGCCGTCTTGGCGAGAGGATCAGCGGCCGAACTTCACCACGGCCGGACCTGGTCCGGGACGCCCCCACGGTGTCGGGGCCCGGGCTCGGGCTCGGGTCCGGGGCGGGGCTCCGGGGCGGGGCTCCGGGGGTCGGCGTGGTGCCGCTGTAACACGCTGATCGCCGCTCTTGCCGACCCGTGTCGTGGGTACCAGACCCGCACAGACTGCGTGTCGCGACGACGCGGGTCGGCCAGGCCGGCGGACTGCGTGTTACAGCGCCGGAGCCGCCCGCAACCGCACCCGAGCCACCCGCAGCCGCTAGAGCAGCAGCAGCCGCTCCTCGAGGCTGGCGGCGACCTTGGTGGCAAGCAGCTCGAGCCCGCCCTTGACCAGGGGCGCAGCGAGCTTGCCCGCGCCGCGGGGCGTGATCTCGGAGCGGTACGTCACCGAGGTCTCGCCGGCCTCCTCCGCGAAGCGGATCGTGTCGCGCAGGTCGACGCCCGAGGCTGAGCCGGTGAGCTCGAACAGCTCATGGGGCACGAAGGCGACCACCTCGTACTCGACCTCGGTCTCGTGACCGAGGAAGGAAGAGACGTTGCGGTAGGTCGTCCCGACGCCACCGTCGCCGGAGGTCCGCACCGTCGTGACGGTGGGCGGGTCCCACTCCTCGGTGGTGGCGAAGTCGGTCAGGTAGGACCAGACGCTCGCGAGAGGGCGGGGGACGCGGACAGTGCGCTCGACGCTCGGCATGGCGGGGCGGTACCCCCGCCGGGCGGTCACAGCCCGGCGGTCCGCGTGCGGGTGGCCCGCGTGCGGGTGGCCCGTCCCCGTCGGCGGGCGCTGTAACACGCGGTCCGCTGCTGTAGCAGACCCGAGACGTCGCGCGGGACCCGTCGTACGGGTCCGGTACAGCCGACGGGGGTCATCGAGAGCGGCGGACAACGTGTTACAGCCCACTCCCAGCCGAGACCCGGCACGCCGCGCCGCGCCGCGCCGCGCCGCTTAGAGCCCGCGCAGCTGCTCTGCCACCGCGGCCAGGTCCTGGTCGGTGCGCACCACCACGATCGCCCCCGGCCCCGCGGCGCCCCCGGCACCACCAGCACCACCAGCACCACCAGCGCCGGGCGCGAAGAGCGCGTTGACCTGCGCCATCGCCTCGTCGATCTCGACGTGGGGGTCCTCGCACTCCTCGCGCAGCCACCGGCGCAGCACCCGGTTGTGGGCGGCGACGACGGCGGCGGCCATCAGCTCGCCGCGCCGCTCGGACTCCTCGGAGCCGTCACCCCAGGCGCTGATGTACTGCCGGAACAGCTGCTGGTAGCGGGCGCCACTGATCAGCTCGCGCTCACGCAGGGCGGGCACGGTGGAGGTCAGCTGGTAGCGGCGGCGGGCCAGCGGTCCCTCGGCGATGTAGTGGAAGAGCACGATCCGGACGGCGTCCGAGACGGCGAGGATGGCGCTCTTCTCGGTGGAGGCGGCGAGGCGCTCCTCGACGGCGGCGAGGAGCGCGTCGTGCTCGGGGAAGATCACCATCTCCTTCGACCCGAACAGCCGGAAGAAGGAGCTGCGGCTCACCCCCGCGGCGGCGGCGATGTCGTCGACGCTGGTGGCGTCGTACCCGTGCTCGGCGAACAGCCGGAAGGCGGCCTCGACGATGGCGCCGGCCGCGCCCTTGGCGGCCGGGCCGCGCCGGACGGTCTCGTCCTGCGAATGCGTCACACCCCACCCCCCTTGAGAACTCCAGTGTCAATGGATGATACTCAGTTTCATGACCGAGATCGACCTGCACACGACGGCGGGCAAGCTGGCGGACTTCGACCGCCGCACCGACGAGGCCGTGCACGCTCCCGCCGCCAAGGCGCAGGAGAAGCAGCACGCCAAGGGACGCAAGACCGCCCGCGAGCGCATCGAGCTGCTCTTCGACGAGGGCAGCTTCGTCGAGCTCGACGAGTTCGCCCGCCACCGCTCCACCGCCTTCGGCCTCGAGAAGAACCGCCCCTACGGCGACGGCGTGATCACCGGCTACGGCACCGTCGACGGCCGCCAGGTCTGCGTGTTCTCGCAGGACTTCACCGTGTACGGCGGCTCGCTCGGCGAGGTCTACGGTGAGAAGATCACCAAGGTGATGGACCTGGCGATCAAGTCCGGCTGCCCCATCATCGGCATCAACGAGGGCGCCGGCGCCCGGATCCAGGAGGGCGTGGTCTCGCTCGGCCTGTACGGCGAGATCTTCAAGCGCAACGTGCACGCCTCCGGCGTGATCCCCCAGATCTCGATGATCATGGGCAACTGCGCGGGCGGCCACGTCTACTCGCCCGCCGTCACCGACTTCACGATCATGGTCGACCAGACCTCCGCGATGTTCATCACCGGCCCCGACGTGATCAAGACCGTCACCGGCGAGGACGTCACGATGGAGGAGCTCGGCGGCGCCCGGGCCCACAACACCAAGTCGGGCAACGCCCACTACATGGCCTCCGACGAGGAGGACGCCTTCGAGTACGTCAAGGCGCTGCTCGCCTTCCTGCCCCAGAACAACCTCGACGAGGCGCCGTCGTACGACGAGGCGGCCGACCTCGAGCCCTCCGCCGAGGACCTCGCGCTCGACACGCTGATCCCGGACTCGCCCAACCAGCCCTACGACATGCACGACGTCATCACGACGATCGTCGACGACGGCGACTTCCTCGAGGTGCAGCCGCTGTTCGCGCCCAACATCATCGTCGGCTACGGCCGGGTCGAGGGCCGCTCGGTCGGCGTGGTCGCCAACCAGCCGATGCAGTTCGCCGGCACGCTCGACATCGACGCGTCCGAGAAGGCCGCCCGCTTCGTGCGCTTCTGCGACGCCTTCAACATCCCCGTGCTGACCTTCGTCGACGTCCCGGGCTTCCTCCCGGGCGTCGACCAGGAGCACCTCGGCATCATCCGCCGCGGCGCGAAGCTGATCTACGCCTACGCCGAGGCCACCGTCCCGCTGGTCACGATCATCACCCGCAAGGCCTACGGCGGCGCGTACGACGTGATGGGCTCCAAGCACCTCGGCGCCGACATCAACCTGTCGTGGCCGACCGGCCAGATCGCCGTGATGGGGGCCCAGGGCGCGGCCAACATCGTGCACCGGCGGACGCTCGCCGAGATCGAGGCCGCCGGTGGCGACGTCGAGGCCAAGCGCGCCGAGCTGATCGACGAGTACGAGACCACGCTCGCCAACCCCTACATCGCGGCCGAGCGCGGCTACGTCGACGGCGTGATCAAGCCGTCGGAGACCCGCGCCGAGGTGGTCAAGGCGCTGCGCCTGCTGCGCAACAAGCGCGAGGTGCTGCCGCCCAAGAAGCACGGGAACATCCCGCTGTGAGCGCCGAGACCGTGACCGAGCCCGCGACCGAGCAGGTGGCGGCGGCGCCCGCCGCTCCGCTGCTGCGGGTGATCACCCCGGGCACCACGCCGGAGGAGGTCGCCGCGATCGTCGCCGTGCTCTCCGCCGTCGGCGGTGGCGCCCCGGCGCCCGACGCACCACGCTCGGAGTGGATCAACCCGGCCCGCCGCCTGCGTCGTACCGCCAGCTCCCACCCGAATCCCGGACGCGGCGCCTGGCGTGCCAGCGCCCTGCCCCGCTGAACTGGAAGGCCACACCATGTCGTTGAAGAAGGTCCTCATCGCCAACCGCGGCGAGATCGCGGTGCGGGTCATCCGTGCCGCCAAGGATGCCGGGATCGGGTCGGTCGCGGTGTACGCCGAGCCCGACGCCAACGCGCTGTTCGTGCGCCTGGCCGACGAGGCCTACTCACTGGGCGGCTCGACGCCGGCGGACACCTACCTCGACATCGCCAAGATCATCGAGGTCGCCCATCAGTCCGGCGCCGACTCGGTCCACCCGGGCTACGGCTTCCTCGCCGAGAACGCCGCGTTCGCGCAGGCCGTGCTCGACGCCGGCCTGATCTGGATCGGCCCCTCCCCCGAGGCGATCGACGGCCTGGGCGACAAGGCGAAGGCGAAGCAGATCGCCCTCGCCGCCGGCGCCCCGCTGGCCCCGGGCCTCAAGGACCCGGTCAAGGACGCCGACGAGATCGTCGCCTTCGCCAAGGAGCACGGCCTCCCGGTCGCCATCAAGGCGGTCTTCGGCGGTGGCGGTCGCGGCCTCAAGGTCGCCCGCACCCTCGAGGAGATCCCCGAGCTGTTCGAGTCCGCCACCCGCGAGGCGATCAGCGCCTTCGGCCGCGGCGAGTGCCTGGTCGAGAAGTTCCTCGACAAGCCGCGCCACGTCGAGACCCAGTGCCTGGCCGACTCCCACGGCAACGTCGTGGTCGTCTCGACCCGTGACTGCTCGCTGCAGCGCCGCCACCAGAAGCTGGTCGAGGAGGCGCCCGCGCCCTTCCTCACCGACGAGCAGGTCGAGCGGCTGTACTCGTCGTCCAAGGCGATCCTCAAGGAGGCCAACTACGTCGGCGCCGGCACCTGCGAGTTCCTCGTCGCCGCCGACGGCACCATCTCCTTCCTCGAGGTCAACACCCGCCTCCAGGTCGAGCACTGCGTGTCCGAGGAGGTCACCGGCATCGACCTGGTCCGCGAGATGTTCCGCATCGCGGCCGGCGAGGAGCTCGGCTACGACGACCCGGAGATCCGCGGCCACTCGATCGAGTACCGGATCAACGCCGAGGACGGCGGCAACAACTTCATGCCCGCCCCCGGCACCCTCACCGCCTGGAACCCTCCGCAGGGCCCCGGCGTACGCGTCGACGGGGGCTACGAGGTCGGCGAGACCGTTCCCGGCGCCTTCGACTCGCTGATCGCCAAGCTGATCATCACCGGCTCCTCGCGGACGCAGGCGATCGAGCGCTCGCGCCGGGCGCTCGCGGAGTTCGAGGTCGACGGCATGCCGACCGCGATCACCTTCCACGAGGTCATCGTCAACGACCCGGCCTGGGTCGGCGCCTCCAACCCGTCGGGCGAGGGCTCCTTCGACGTCTACACCACGTGGATCGAGACCGACTTCGACAACCAGATCACGCCCTACGGCGGCGCGGCCGGTGAAGCGGCGGATCCCGGCGAGAAGCAGAAGGTCGTCGTCGAGGTCGGCGGCAAGCGGATCGAGGTCGTCCTCCCCGCCGGCCTGGGTGGTCTCGGTGGGGGCGCGGCCGCCGGCGGCGCGAAGAAGCCGAAGCGCGCGGGCGGCAAGAAGGCCGGCGCCGCCGCCTCGGGCGACTCGGTCACCTCCCCCATGCAGGGCACCATCGTCAAGGTCGCCGTCGAGGAGGGCCAGGCGGTCGAGGAGGGCGACGTGGTCGTCGTACTCGAGGCGATGAAGATGGAGCAGCCCCTCAAGGCCCACAAGGCCGGCACCATCACCGGCCTGACCGCCGAGGTCGGCGCCACCATCGGCAACGGCGAGGTCGTCTGCGAGATCAAGGACTGACCCGTCTCGAAGTGGCTCTGGTTTTGCGCCGACCCGGCAGAAACTAGCCTCAGTACGACGCCGACCCGGCAGAAAGTGGCTCGCCTAGATGCCACTTTCTGCCGGGTCGGCGCATTTCCGGAGCCACTTTCTGCCGGGTCGGCGCATTTCCGGAGCCAGTTTCTGCCGGGTCGGCCCAAAATCAGAGCCAGTTTCTGCCGGGTCGGCGGACGAGGGACAGCACCGCGGCGAGGGCGCAGAGGGCCGCGCCGCCCCACCAGGCCCAGGTGTAGGCGCCGAGCTGGTCGCGGATGACGCCCGCGGCGAGGGCCGCGGCGGCGGCGCCGAGCTGGTGGGAGGCGAACACCCAGCCGAAGACGATGGTGCCGCGCTCACCGAACGCCTCACGACACAGCGCCGCGGTGGGCGGGACGGTGGCGACCCAGTCGAGGCCGTAGATGACGATGAACAGCACCATGCTCGGGTGGACGGCGTCCGCGAGCAGGCTCGGGAGCAGCAGCAGGCCCAGGCCGCGGAACAGGTAGTAGGCGACGAGCAGCGCGCGCGGGTCGAACCGGTCGGTGAGCCAGCCGGAGGCGATGGTGCCGACGATGTCGAAGACGCCGACCACGGCGAGCAGGCCGGCGGCGGTGGTCGTGGACATGCCGTGGTCGTGGGCCGACGGGATGAAGTGGATCCCGATCAGGCCGTTGGTGGTCGCGCCGCAGATCGCGAACGCGCCGGCGAGCGCCCAGAAGGCGCGGGTGCGGGCGGCGTACGTCAGGCCCTCGATCGCCCGCCGGGTGGCCCCTCCGGTGGCGCGCGGCGGGGGCGTCCAACCCGGAGCGGCGCCGTACGGCGTGACGCCGCGGTCCTCGGGATGGTCGCGGACTACCCACCACACCACGGGTACGACGGCCAGGGCCGCCGCCGCGATCACGAGGGACGCCGGCCGCCAGCCCGCCCCCTCGGCGAGCGCAGCCACGACGGGGAGGAAGACCAGCTGTCCGGCCGCGGACCCGGCGGTGAGGATGCCCATGACCAGGCCGCGCCGCTGTTCGAACCAGCGGTTGGCGACCGTGGCGGCGAAGACGAGCGCCATCGAGCCGGTGCCGAGCCCGATCAGCACGCCCCAGCACACGAGCAGCTGCCAGGACGCGGTCATCAGGACGCTGCCGCCCGAGCCGAGCGCGACCAGGGTGAGCGCGGCGGCGACCACCCGTCGTACGCCGAAGCGGTCCATCAGCGCGGCCGCGAACGGTGCGGTCAGCCCGAACAGGACCAGGTTGATGCTCACCGCGAGCGACATGACGCTCGTCGACCAGCCGAACTCGTCGTGCAGCGGCACCATCAGCGCGCCGGGCGCCGCCCGGAAGCCGGCCGCCCCGACGAGCGCGAGGAAGGCGACCGCCGCCACGACCCAGGCCGGGTGGAGACCGCGACGGGTGAGCGGCGGGGAGGAGATCGTCATCGAGCAGGCTTTCTTGAGCGAAGTCAGACCGGTACGCTAGCACGCATGGCGCTGCGCTCCGACTGGTCGACCGACTTCTGCCCGGTCCGCCGCTCGCTCGACGTCCTCGGCGACCCGTGGCTCCTGCTCATCGTCCGCGACGTGCTCCACGGCACCGGCCGCTTCGAGCAGCTGCGCGACAACCTCGGCATCTCCGAGGCGGTGCTCAGCCGGCGCCTGCGGGCGATGCGCGAGGCCGGCCTGCTCGACACCGTCGACTACGTCCGCGACGGCCGCACCCGCCAGCGGTACGTCGCCACCGAGGCCGCCGCCGACCTGCTCCCCCTGCTCCAGCAGCTCGCACTCTGGGGCGAGAAGCACACCCGGCTCCCCGAGGGCGGCGCGCACATGGGGCTGCGCCACGAGAGCTGCGGCCAGGAGACCACGCGCGCCGAGACCTGCAGCGCCTGCGGCGAGCCGCTGCGGCCCGAGGACATGACCTGGGTCAAGCCGTGGCGCGCCGCGGAGCACCGGCTGCGCGCCGCCGGCAGCTGACCCCTACGGTGGGGCCGTGTTCCTCTACGAGTTCGAGGGCCGACGGCCCCAGGTCCACCCCGAGGCGTTCGTCGCGCCGACCGCGACCCTGATCGGCGACGTCCGCGTCGAGAAGGGCGCCAGCGTCTGGTACGGCGCCGTCCTGCGGGCCGACATCTGCACGATCATCGTGCGCGAGGGCTCGAACATCCAGGACAATTCCGTGGTCCACGGCGCCCCCGACGTGGTCGTCGACATCGGCCCGAACGCGACGGTGGCCCACGGCTGCGTCTTCCACGGCGACACCATGGGCGAGAAGTCCCTGCTCGGCAACGCCAGCACCGTCCTCGACCACGCCTCGATCGGCGCCGGCTCCCTCGTCGCCGCCGGCGCCGTCGTCACGCCCGGCACCCAGATCCCCGAGGGCGTGCTCGCCGCGGGCGCGCCGGCCGAGACCAAGCGGCCGATCGAGGGCACCGGCGCGCACTTCTGGGTCGAGACCAATGCCGTCTACTACGCCGAGCTGGCGCAGCGGCACCGCGCGGGCGTCGTACCGGTCGACGGCGGACCCTGATCGCCGCCGTCCCGCGCAGGGAACGCGTCTCGGGCTTGTCGTCGTACGAGGACATTTCTGAATTGTCTTCGTACGAGGACACGTCGAATGTCGTCGTACGAGGACGACCAGGAGGCGCCGGATGCCTGACATCGAGATACCCGACCGATTCGATCGCGCAACGTCCGCCGACAGGGTCCTACGTCTTCACCAGGAGGACTTCTGCCAGGCACTGGGCCGATTGCCGGAGAAGAAGTACGAGTCGGCCGGCGGCCCCGGCCTCCGCGACCTGGCCGGGCTCGTCCGCAAACAGATGACACAGCCCGAGGACGATCTCCGCGCCCTGGCCGACTTCCTCGCCGTCAACCTGGTCGCCGGCGCCCCTGACGGTCATGCCAAGAACATCTCCCTGATCCTCGGCCCGATGGCAGCCGCTGGATCGCTCCGCTCTACGACCTCGCAACGGGACTGACCTACGACCCCGAGGCCGTCGAACGCACCGTTGCCCTGTCCATCGGCGGCGAACGGATCTTCAGCAGGATCCGAGCCAAGCAGTGGACGAAGGCCGCTGCGATCCTCGGCCTCGATCCCGACCTCCTCCACCGCCGCGTCGCCGCCCTGGCCACCGACTTCCCAGCAGCATTCGAGACGGCGCTCGGCGATGTCAGCGATGCTCCCGGCGCGACCGAGGTGGCCGAGCGGACCCTGCCCGTCCTCCGAGATCACTGCGCCGAGATCCTCGACCGACTCGACGAGTAGCCGCGACAGCCGCGATCTCACGGACCGCCAAGCAGATCCCGCACCAGCTCGACCGCCGCCGGAAGCAGCGCCAGGACGAACGGAGCTCCCACGACGGCCGCAAGGAGCAACCCGAATCGACGAAGCGGCTCGAGACCAGGGGGCAACGCCTTCACGACCCTGCTCGTGGCCACTGCGCCCGAGATCGCCTCACGGATCATGACGTCCAGCACGTCCAGGACATTGCGTCCGAGGTCGCGGCCACTCACTCCTGGCGCGGCGAGCCGTGCCAGGAGATCCTCCCGACCACCCGTCGTGTCGATACCCGTCGGGTACCGCCCCGCGACCCGACCGAGCCCCACCGCCGCGACCCAGACGAGATGTCGCTGATCGGCCAGCACTCGGGACTCCGCCGTACCGCGCAGACCGTAGGGACTGACGATCCGGTCGAGAGTCGTGGGCGCGACGGCGAGGCGCCCCGGGTCGAGCACCCGGAACCAAGCCCGACTCGCCAGCACTGCGAGCGGATCTACGTAGACGAGAACGACCTCCGTCGCCCCGAGGGCCGCGAGCCACAGCAGGAGCGGGACGAACGCCGCCGCCATCGCGAGCTGGTCGTCGTGGACGAACGCACGGATGGTGACGGCCATTGCGGGGATCAGCAGGATCGACGATCCGGCCGCCGCAGCCCCGAACCGACACCGGTAGCGCGCCACGCGCCACCCCACGGTCCGCGCGTCGTCGCCGTGCGGCCCCAGGAAGTCATCACGTGCACACCGCGTCTCCCATCGCTGGATGCTCCGCCGGCACAGCTGTCGCCAGCCTTCGACCCCGAGGACCGCGGCAACCATGACGAGACCGAGAAGGATCCACAGTTCACGCTCGGGCATGGTTTCGGGAAGCGCCCAGCCGATGGAGCTCAGCAGAGCGGGCGCAGCGAAGACGACGGCGAGCAGCCAGTTCAGGCCGACTGCCGTGGACACGAGCGCACGGGCACCCCCGCCGATCTCCTTTCCGACACGTTCGCGAAGCGCGGCCGAGAATGTCCGACCACCCACGAACAACGAGGCGAAGATTCCCTGAAGTAACCACCAAAGCGGGGTTCCCAGGATCCCGAGCAAGGCGTTCATGCGTCAGCTCCCTTCAGCAAGGACGAGGAATGTGCACTGACCGCCTATCGCCCGCCCACGGCACTGGCAACTCCTCACCCGAACCCGGACGCACGTCGTCGACACCTGACGAGCCGGCCCGGCAGCACACCCCAGGGTCTTGACACATGTCTGACAGGTGGGGACCGTCCTGTCTGACAGATCCTTGACCCCGGGGAGGACCCGTGACCGCAACGACCCATGCGTCGGCCAACCGCGACGTCGTCGTGCACAGCCTGACCGACTTCGCCTCGCTCGCCGTCGTAGGCGGCGAGCACACCGTCGTCATCGACGAGCCACGGGAGTTCGAAGGAGGCGGTACGGCGCCCAACCCGTTCGGGCTCGTGTTGTCGGCGCTCGGCGGCTGCATGGCCGGCACCCTGCGCGGCGTCGCACGTCAGCACGGCTTCGACTACGAGCGGGCCGAGATCCGGCTCTCGCTGCGAATCAACCGGCCGACGTCGGGGCCGCTGGACCCGGGCGAGCGGGAGCTGCGGATCTCGCGGATCATCGCGGACGTCACCGTCCACGGCGAGCTCACCGCCGACCAGCAGGACGCGCTGCGGCACGGTATCGAGTCCTGCCCGGTGGGCAACACGCTCCGTCGCGCGCTCACTCTGCAGGAGTCGGTCACGTTCGAGGCGGCGGCATGAGCGCGCCCTTCGACCTGCTGGTCACGAACGCACACCTGGCCGACGGCTCGCCCGTCACCCTGGGGATCCGCGAGGGCCGCTACGCGTACGTCGGCCCGGAGGCCCCGGCCGGCGCCACCGCGGCCGCGACCATCGACGCGGGCGGCGGGCTGGTGACCGAGTCCTTCGTCGACGGGCACCTGCACCTGGAGAAGGTGCACACCCTCGACCGGGCCGGCGACGGGGCGCTGGCGGCGTACACCTCGGGCAGCATGGGCGCCGCGCTGCGCTCGATCGTGCGGGAGGCGAGCGGGGTGAAGCGGCAGTACGACCGGGCCTGGCTCGAGCCCAACGTACGCCGGGCGCTCGACGCCGCGGTCGCGCACGGCGTGCTGCACGTCCAGGCCTTCGTCGACGTCGACACCACGGCGCGGCTGGTGGGGATGGAGGCGGTGCTGGCGGTGCGCGAGGAGTACCGCGACCTGCTCGACGTGCAGGTGGTGGCCTTCCCGCAGGACGGGCTGCTGCGCGACCCGGGGGCGGCCGCGCTGTGCGAGGAGGCGTTGCGGCTGGGTGCCGACGTGGTCGGCGGGATCCCGTGGATCGAGATGACCGACGCCGACGCGCGGGCGCACGTGGCCTGGGCCTGCCGGCTCGCGGCCGAGCAGGGCAAGCGGGTGGCGATGCTGGTCGACGACGCGGGCGACCCGGGGCTGCGGACCACGCAGATGCTGGCCGAGGCGATGCTCGAGCACGACCTGCGCGGACGCGGGGTGGCCTGCCACGCGCGGGCGCTGGCGACCTATCCCCAGCCGACCCTGCAGCGGCTGATGGACCTGGTCCACGCGGCCGGCCTGGGCTTCGTCTCGGATCCGCACACCGGTCCGCTGCACCTGCCGGTGCGGGACTTCGCCGACGACGGCATCCCCGTCGCGCTCGGCCAGGACGACATCGAGGACGCGTACTACCCCTTCGGCCGGCACAGCATGCTGGAGGTCGCCTTCCTCGCGGCCCACACGCTGCGCTTCCTCACCGGCGCCGACCAGCGGCTGCTGCTCGAGCTGATCACCACCCGGGCCGCCGACGTGCTCGGGATCGCGGACCACGCGATCGCGGAGGGCAACCCGGCGAACCTGTGCGTGCACGCCGACGAGCGCCTGCGCGACGTGCTCACCGAGCACGCCCGCCCCCGCTGGGTGATCCGGGAGGGCCGGGTGGTCGCCGAGTCGGAGACGACGACCCGCTACCAGTCCGCGCGCCGCACCAGCGCGTAGCGGAACGCCCCCCGCAGGTGGACCTCGCGGGTCCAGTAGCAGACCGTGCCGGTGCGGCTGATTCCCGTCGCGTCCAGGGTCATCGCCGGCTCACCTTCGGGGCGACCGGTCAGCCCGGCGTCCTCGGCCGACAGGCCGTCGGCGCCGGGCCACACCAGCTCCCAGCCGACCTGCTCGCCGGCCAGCCCACGGGCCAGCTCGGCCATCGGCGCCGCGGGCTCCAGCGTGGCCGGGTCCACCCCCGTCAGCACCGGTACGACGTCGCGCGCGACCAGCACCGGCTCACCGTCGGCGGACCACACCTTGGTGGTGCGCAACACACCCTGGCGCGGCGAGACGTCGTAGGCGTCCGCCTCCTGGAGGCTGACCTCGCCGACCTCGGCGGAGACCACCTCGACCGACGGCGTCCGGCCCATCGCGGCGATCAGCTCGGCGCTGTCGAGGCGCTGCTCGAAGCGGGCCGGGATGCCGAGCAGCGAGCTGTTGACCGTGGTGTCCGCGCCCTTGCGGCGGTGGATGAAGCCGCGCTCCTCGAGCCGGACCAGCGCCTCGCGCACCGCCGGCCGGCTGATCTCCAGCTCAGAGGCCAGGACCGTCTCGCCCGGCATCGGCCCGCCCCGCTCGGCCGCGTCGGCCCAGAGTCGCTGCAGCCGGCGCTCGACCGGCTCCGGCAGCTCCGCATCGCTCACGGCGCCACCCTAGGGTGCCCGGGTCGGACGGGCTCGTGCCGGGCCGGGCAGCAGCCCGCCCCGTCAGGCGGTGACGATGGCGCCCTGGCCCGCCTCACGGTCGAGCGAGCGGCCGATGACCATCCGCTGGATCTGGTTGGTGCCCTCGAAGATCTGCATCACCTTGGCCTCGCGCATGTAGCGCTCGACCGGGAAGTCCTTGGTGTAGCCGGCGCCGCCGAGCACCTGGACCGCGTCGGTGGTGACCTTCATGGCGGCGTCGGTGGCGACCAGCTTGGCGATCGAGGCCTCGCGGGAGAAGGGCAGGCCGAGGTCCTTGAGCCGGGCGGCGTGCAGCACCGTCGCGCGGGCGGACTGGATCGCGGCCTCCATGTCGGCGAGCACGAAGGCCAGGCCCTGGTGGTCGATGATCCGCTGGCCGAAGGCCTCGCGCTGCTGGGCGTAGGCGACCGCGCGGTCGAGGGCGCCCTGGGCGAGACCGGTCGCGACGGCGGCGATGCCGAGCCGGCCGGCGTCGAGGCCGGCGAGCGCGATCTTGAGCCCCTGGCCCTCGTCACCGAGCCGCTGCTCGACGGGGACCCGGACGTCCTCGAAGCGCACCGTCGCGGTGGTCGAGCCCATCAGACCCATCTTGTCCTCGGGGGCGTCGGCGGACAGGCCGGGGGTGCCGGCGCGGACCAGGAAGCAGGAGATGTCGCCGCGGGCGTCGCCGGTGCGGGCCATCACCTTGTAGAAGTCGGCCTTGCCGCCGTGGGTGACCCACGCCTTGGCGCCGTTGAGGACGTAGGCGTCGCCGTCGCGGCGGGCCCGGGTGCGCATCGCGGCCGGGTCGGAGCCGGCGTGCGCCTCGGAGAGGCAGTAGGCACCGAGCAGGTCGCCGCCGAGCAGCTCCGGGAGCCAGGCGGCACGCTGCTCGTCGGTGCCCGCGGTGGCCAGGCCGAAGCAGCTCAGCGCGTGGACGGAGACGCCGACGCCGACACTGGACCAGACCGAGCCGATCTCCTCGAGGACCTGCAGGTAGACCTCGTAGGGCAGCCCGCCGCCGCCGACCTCCTCCGGGTAGGGCAGACCGAGGAAGCCGGCCCGGCCGAGCAGGCGGAACACCTCGCGGGGGAAGGTCCCCGTCGCCTCGGCCTCCGCGGCGCGCGGCAGCAGCTCCTCGGTGGCGAGCTGCCGGGCCAGGCGGAGCAGGTCGGCGTACTCGTCGGACGCCATCAGGCGACGTGCGGGCATCGGGTCCTCCGGTGTTCAGTACTGAATCGGTGATTCTGGTACGGACTACGGTACCCCCTTCGTTGCTAACCTGCGACCCGTGCAGCAGCAGCGAAGCCTCCCGCCGCGCACCCGACAGCGTCGGGACGCGCTGCTCGACGAGCTCGTCGAGCTGTTCCTCGCCGAGGGCTTCGCCGCGTTCGGCATCGGCGAGCTCGCCCAGCGCCTGTCCTGCTCGCGCAGCACCCTCTACCTGGTCGCGCCCAGCAAGGAGCAGGTCATCACCGCCACCGTGCGGCACTTCTTCAAGCGGGCCGCCGAGCGGATCGAGGAGCGGGTCGCGGCGGCGCCCGACCCGGCCGACCGGCTCTCGACGTACCTCACCGCGGTGGCCGACGAGCTGGCTCCCGCCTCGCCCCGGTTCTACGCCGACCTGGCCGGCTTCCCGCCCGGCGCCGAGGTCTACCGCGCCAACACCGCCCAGGCCGCCGCCCGGGTGCAGGCACTGGTGTCCGAGGGCGTCGCGGCCGGCACCCTGCGCCAGGTCAACGCCATCTTCGTCGGCGCCGCCGTCGCCGAGGTGATGGACGCGATCGGCGACGGCCGGATCGGTACGGCGACCGGTCTCGACGACGCCCAGGCGTACCAGGCTCTGGTCGACCTGGTCGCGACCGGCCTGCGGGCGCGAGGCTGAGCGGCATGAGCACCCCGCTGGACGTCGGCATGACCCTGCCCGTGATGGAGCCGGACCTCGCGCCCGCAATGCTGCGGGACTGGGCCGAGCGGATCGACGCCGGTCCCTACAGCTCGCTGTGCTTCGGCGAGCGGATCGCCTTCGACAACCCCGACGCGCTCACCCTGCTCGGCGCCGTCGCGGCGTGGACCGGCCGGGTGCGGATCGCCACCACGGTCGTCGTACCCCAGCTGCACGATCCGGTGCTGCTCGCCAAGGCGCTCGCGACCGGCGACCAGCTCAGCGGCGGCCGGCTGAGCGTCGGACTCGGGGTCGGCGGGCGCGAGGAGGACTACGCGGCCGTCGCCGCCGACTGGAGCAGCCGGACCATGGCCGACCTGGCTGAGCGCGCCGGGGTGCTGCGCCGGGTCTGGGCAGCCGAGAACCTCACCGGCGCCACCCGTCCGGTCGGGCCGCGGCCGGTGCGGCCGGGCGGCCCGGAGCTGCTGGTCGGCACCCTCGGGCACCGCATCGTCCGGCACGCCGCGCGGTGGGCCGACGGCCTGGCCGGCATGTCGCTCACCGCCGACGTCGACGAGACCGCCGCGCTGTTCGACGTGGCCCGCGCGGCCTGGGCCGAGAACGGGCGGCCCGCCCCGCGGCTGACCACGTCCTTCTGGTTCGCGCTGGCGGAGACCTCGCCCGACCCGCGCGGGCAGATCCACCGCCACCTGCGCCACTACATGAACTGGCTGCCGCCGGCCCTGGTCGACGCGCTCGCGCCGACCGCGGGCTTCGCCGGCTCGCTGGACCAGCTGCGGGCGCTGCTCGACCGGTTCGCGGCGATCGGCGCCGACGAGGTGCAGCTGATCCCGACCAGCGACGACCCGCGCCAGGTCGACCTGGTCGCGGACCTGCTCGGCGGCTGAGCCCCGGGCGAACCGGTGGGTGAACTTCCGCGAAGCACGTCCTTCAGCGAAGGATCACCACTAGCGTGCCGGGCATGCGCATCCCCCTCAAGGGCAGCGGTCCGGCAGCGCTCGTGATCGCCCTCCTCGCCCTCCTCGTCGCCGTCTCGGGCAGCTCCTACGCGGCGGTCGTCGCCCACAAGAACTCCGTCGACACCGCCGCCCTGCAGCACCACGCCGTCACCCGCGGCAAGATCGCCAAGGGCGCGGTCGGCTCCGGCAAGGTGCTCGACGGCAGCCTGCGCGCGCGTGACTTCGCCTCCGGCGAGCTGCCGGCCGGCGCTCCCGGCGCCGCCGGGGCGAACGGGCAGCCGGGCACTCCCGGCCAGCAGGGCGCGCCGGGCCAGGCAGGCGCGGTCGGCCCCCAGGGACCGGTCGGACCCGTCGGACCCGTCGGACCCGTCGGCCCCCAGGGCCCCGCCGGCCCGGTCGGCCCGGTCGGCCCCCAGGGACCGGTCGGACCCGCCGGGCCCCAGGGCGCGGACGGCGCGGACGGCACCCCGGGCAGTGCCTACACGGCCTACGAGTACAGCGCGCCGGGCTCGATCGCCGTGCCGATCCTGGTGCTCAACACCCCGCAGAACGTGAGCGGCCTGGCGTTCGACAAGCTCGGCGACGGACCGGCCTTCCTCGGCCCCAACGGGCTGACCTTCACCCGCGCGGGCACCTATCGGATCAGCTACGGCATGGATCTGCAGACGCCGCTCGCGCTGGTGAGCCTGTACGCCTTCGCCACCAAGGGCGCCAACGGCCTGCCGACGGACCCGGTGGTGCCCGGCAGCCAGGTCAACAAGACCGTCAACAACAACGTGCTCGCCAGCGAGCGGATCAGCCAGGACTTCCTGGTCGAGGTCACCGCCGGCCAGACCGTGACGGTCTACGTGCAGACCAACCTGCTCGGCGTCGTCCGCACCAGCCAGCAGGTCGACGTGGAGCTGGTCAGCTGAGGTACCCGCTCGCGCCGGCCGGCGGGGTGACACTGTCCGGGTGACCGATCTCCTGGACTCCCTCTTCGCCGGCCGCGCGGGCGGCTTCCGGCCCTCCCCGGTGCGCGACTTCTGGGAGGTGTCGATGGAGCCGGGGATCATCTCCCTGGCCGGCGGCAACCCCGACCTCTCGGTGCTGCCGCTCGACGCGCTGGGCGAGGTCGCGGCCCGGGTGATCCGGGAGCGCGGCCTCGAGGTGCTGCAGTACGGCGGCGGCACCGGCGCTCCCGGCGCCCGCGAGGCCGCCGCCCGGACCATGGCCGCCGAGGGACTCGACGTCGACCCGGACCTGGTGCAGGTGACCGCGGGCTCCCAGCTCGGGCTGGACCTGGTGGTCAAGCTGCTGTGCGACCCGGGCGACGTGGTGCTCGCCGAGGGGCCGTCGTACGTCGGGGCGATCGGGCTGTTCGTCGGCATGCAGGTCGACGTGGCGCACGTCCCGATCGACGGCGACGGGCTGCTCCCCGAGGCGCTGGCCGAGACGATCGCGCGGGTGCGCGCCGCGGGGCGGCGGGTCAAGGCGCTGTACACGATCCCCAACTTCCACAACCCCAGCGGGGTGACCCTCGCGGCCGAGCGGCGTCCGGAGGTGGCCCGGATCTGCCGGGACGCCGGGATCGCCATCATCGAGGACAACCCCTACGGCCTGCTCTCCTTCGACGGCGGCACGCTGCCCAGCCTGCGCTCGCTCGACCCCGACAACGTGATCTACCTCGGCTCCTTCTCCAAGGTGGTCGCCCCCGGCCTGCGGGTCGGCTGGGTGGTCGCGCCCGAGTCGCTGCGCCGCCCGCTCCAGCTCGCGTCCGAGGCCACCGTGATCTGCGCGTCGGTGCTCAGCCAAGCCGTGGTCGAGGAGTACGTGCTGCGCCACGACTGGCTCGACGTCCTCGCCGGCGCCCGCGGCCGCTACCAGGCCCGGGCCACCGCCGTCCTCGACGCGCTCGCCACCGGCGCCGGGCCGGACGTCACCTGGTCGGTGCCCCGTGGCGGCTTCTTCACCTGGGTGACGCTGCCGGCCGGCACCGACGTGCACGCCGTCCTGGACGCCGCGATCGAGCGGCGGGTGGTGTTCGTGCCCGGGTCGGCGTTCTACGCCGACGGCGGCGGCGCCGAGCAGCTCCGGCTGGCGTTCTCGCTGGAGCGGGAGGAGGTGCTGGCCGAGGGGGTGCGCCGACTGCTGGACGCGGTCACGGAAGTCACGACATGAAGACTTCTTCATGTTCATGTATCGTGGGCGAGTCGATCCCCGAAGCGAGGGAGCACCCGCGATGGGCGTGCCGCTCTACCAGACCAAGGCCGAGTTCTTCCGCACCCTCGGGCACCCCGCCCGGATCCGGATCCTCGAGCTGCTCTCCGAGCGCGACCACGCCGTCCACGAGCTGCTCGAGCGGATCTCCATCGAGCCCAGCAACCTGTCCCAGCAGCTCGCCGTGCTGCGTCGGACCTCGCTCGTCGTGTCCCGGCGCGAGGGCACCGCCGTCGTCTACTCGATCAGCGCACCCGAGGTCCGCGAGCTGCTGCTGTCGGCCCGCCGGATCCTGGTCGGCCTCGCCGAGACCCGCACCGACTTCGAGGACGAGCTGATGGTCCCCGGCGCTCGATGAGTCCCCTGCTCGCGCGGGTCGGCCGGTTGGCGCCGCGCCGCGCCGACTGGCGCCCGGCAGAGCTGCGCCACGACCTGACGGCCGGCGTCATGGTCGCCCTGGTCGCCCTCCCCCTGGCGCTCGGCTTCGGGGTGAGCTCCGGCGTCGGAGCCGGCGCCGGGATCACGACGGCCGTCGTCGCCGGCGCCGTCGCGGCCGTGTTCGGCGGCAGCCACGTGCAGGTGAGTGGACCGACCGGCGCGATGACCGTCGTCCTCATCCCCATCGTGGCCGCGCACGGCGCCGACGGCGTCCTCGTCGTCGGGCTTCTCGCGGGCCTGATGCTGCTCGGGCTCGCGGTCACCGGCGCCGGCCGCGCGATCAGGTACGTCCCGGTGCCCGTCATCGAGGGCTTCACGGCGGGCATCGCGGTGATCATCGCCCTGCAGCAGCTCCCCGCCGCGCTCGGCGTCGACGTCCACGCCGAGAAGATCCTGGCCCTCACCGCCGACGCGCTCCGGGCCTGGGGCAGCGCGCCGACCTGGGCCGCTCCGTCCACGGCGGTCGGCATCGCCGTCCTCATCGTGGCGACGGCCCGGGTCCGCGCCGGCTTCCCGACGGCCCTCCTCCTCGTCGCCGTGGCCACCGTCGGCAACGCACGGCTCGCGGATCCGGACGGGACGACCCCGCTCGCCACCATCGGCACCATCCCCTCGGGCCTCCCCGCGCCCCGACTCCCCTCCGTTCCCTGGGCCGATCTCGACACCCTGGCGCTCGCCGCCGTCGCCGTGGCCGCCCTCGGCGCCCTGGAGAGCCTGCTGTCCGCCACGGTGGCCGACGCGATGAGCGTTGGACAGCGCCACGACCCGGACCGCGAGCTGCTCGGGCAGGGCCTGGCGAACCTGGCCGCGCCCCTCTTCGGCGGCATCCCCGCTACCGCGGCCATCGCCCGTACGGCGGTCAACGTCCGCTCCGGCGCCCGCTCGCGGCTCGCCGCACTGACCCACGCCGTCCTGCTCCTGGTCGTCGTGCTCGTGGCCGCGCGCTGGGTCGGACAGATCCCGCTGGCCGCGCTCGCCGGCGTACTGATCGCCACCGCCGTGCAGATGGTCCGGGTCTCGAGCCTGGTCCCGCTGCTGCGCTCCACCCGGGGCGACGCGGCCACCCTCGTCCTGACCGCCGCCGCGACGGTCGCTCTCGACCTGGTCCTGGCCGTGACCGTCGGCCTGGCCGCGGCCGGCTTCTTCGCGCTGCGCCAGGCCGCGACGACCGCCCGGCTGGAGGAGGTGCCGCTCGACGCCTCCGACCACCAGGACGAGGAGCGACGCCTGCTCGACGAGCACATCGTCGCCTACCGCCTCGACGGCCCGCTGTTCTTCGCCGCGGCCCACGACTTCCTGCTCGAGCTCACCGAGGTCAAGCAGGTCCGGGTCGTCGTCCTGCGGATGTCACGCCTGACCACGGTCGACGCCACCGGAGCGCACGTCCTCGCCGACATCATCGGCCGGCTGGAGCAGCGCGGCGTCACCGTCCTGCTCTCGGGCACCCGACCCGAGCACCTCGTCGTCCTGGAGCACCTCGGCGTCCGCCGGCGGCTCGCTCACGAGCGGCACCTGTTCGCCTCGACACCCGAGGCGATCGAGCACGCCCGGCTGCACGCCGCGCGGGTCGAGCACGATCCCGGAGCGTCGCTCAGCTCGGGCTGACCTCGACCAGCACCCGCTGGCCGGTGGCCGTGGCGGTCGTGACGACGTACGCCCGTCCGGCGGTCGGTCCGGCGGTGGACCAGGCCACCGCCCGGCCGAAGGAGGTGCCGGCGAGGTCGCTGACCGGCTGCATGGTCTGGGTGTCGACGACGCCGCTGAGCGACGACGTACCGCCGAGGCTGACGACGAACAGGTAGCGGCCGTCGGGCGAGAGCGAGGCGTCGGTGATGTCCTCGTAGTCGGGGATGGTCCAGGCGCCGGCGGCGCGCCCGTTGCGGGCGGCGACGCGGAGGTACTGGGTCGGGCCGTCGATGCTGTTGGAGTCGGTGACCAGGTACGCCGGGTCGGTCGACCGGTTGCTGGCGACCGCGAACACGTCGCCGGCGTTGATCGGCTGGCGCGAGAGCTTGCGCGGCAGCCCCTTCTTCTTCAGCTTGTAGACGGTCAGCCAGCCGTCGCCGACGGTGCTCAGGGACAGCAGTCGCTTGCCGTCGCGGGTGATGGACAGCTCACCGCCGCCCTCCTTGGCCTTGACCGTGCCGACCAGCCTGGGCTTCTTCGGGTTCTTGAGGGAGAGGACCTTGATCTTGTTGGTCTGCTTGACGTAGAGCAGCTTGCCGTTGCGGGAGATCTCGATGTCGGCGACCTCGCCCTTGCCGACGAACTTCTTGCCGGTGCGGACCTTGACCGGGTTCAGGTTGCCGCCGCGGACGTCGAGGACGTAGAGCCGGTTGGGGATCTTGATCGTCGGCGGCTCGTCGACGACATAGGCCCAGCGGCTGTCGGGGCTGATCGCGACCACGTGGCCCGCGACGCTCGTCGTGGGGCGGGTCCTTCCCCGCGCATCTGACGAACGGGCTGCGAAATCGCCTCCGCGAGAGCCCATTCGTCAGATGCGCGCTGGCCCAGCCGCCCCCGAGGGCGGGCGGGCGAACCTCAGCTCAGCCGCTCGAGGACCATGGCCATGCCCTGGCCGCCGCCCACGCACATCGACTCGACGCCGAACTGCTTGTCGTGCCACTGCAGCGAGTTGATCAGCGTCGCGGTGATCCGCGCGCCGGTCATCCCGAAGGGGTGACCGACCGCGATCGCGCCACCGTTGACGTTGAGCTTGTCGACGTCGATCCCGAGCTGCTGCGCCGAGCCCAGCGACTGCACCGCGAACGCCTCGTTGATCTCGAACAGGTCGATGTCGCCCAGGCTCATCCCGGCGTTCTTCAGCGCGGCCGGGATCGCCTCGACCGGACCGAGGCCCATGATCTCCGGGGAGAGGCCGGTGACCGCGGTCGACACGATGCGGGCGAGCGGGGTCAGGCCCAGCTCCTTGGCCCGGGTGTCGGACATGATCACCAGCGCCGCCGCACCGTCGTTGAGCGGGCACGCGTTGCCCGCGGTGACCGTCCCGTCGGGGCGGAAGACCGGCTTCAGGCCCGAGACCGCCTCGAGCGTCGTACCGGCGCGCGGGCCGTCGTCGGCGGTCACGACCGAGCCGTCGGGCAGCGTGACCGGGGTGATCTCGCGAGCCCAGAAGCCCTCGCTGATCCGCTGCTCGGTGAGGTTCTGGCTGCGCACCGCGAAGACGTCCTGCTCCTCGCGCGACATGCCCAACACCTGCGCGACGTTCTCCGCGGTCTGCCCCATCGCGATGTAGAGGTCCGGCAGGTTGCCGGCCTCGCGGGGGTCGACCCACGTCTCCGCGCCGCCCTGCGACCGCTTCTCGGTCAGCGCCTGCGCATCGGCGAAGGCCGGGTTCTGGCCCTCGGGGTTGTCGGACCAGCCGTTGAAGAAGCGCGACACCGTCTCGACACCGGCCGAGATGAACGCGTCGCCCTCGCCGGCCTTGATCGCGTGGAACGCCATCCGGGTGGTCTGCAGCGACGACGAGCAGTAGCGGTTGACCGTCACCCCCGGCAGCCGGTCCATCCCGGACAGGACGGCGACCGCACGGCCCAGGTTGTTGCCGGCCTCACCGGCCGGCTGCCCCACGCCCAGGATCAGGTCGGTGATCTCGGCGGGGTCCAGGCCCGGCACCTTCGCCAGCGCGGCCTGGACCATCTGCACGGCCAGCTCATCGGGCCGCATGTCCTTCAGCGAGCCCTTCCCGGCCCGGCCGATGGGCGAGCGGGCGGTGGAAACGATCACGGCTTCGGGCACGACGACTCCTCGGGTCAGATGTGATGCGGCCGGGCGAAAGCCTGCTCGGCACTCGCGAGCAAGCGTACGGCTGCCTCCGACGGTTCCGTCCCGGCCGGCCAGATCGCGGTGAGCGGGCGGCGCAGGAGCACGCCGTCGAGCGGTACGGCGCGCAGCTCGCCGAGCCGGACCTGCGCCTCCAGTGCCCGCTCGGACAGCGCCACCGGGCCGAGTCCGGCGATCGCCGCGTGGGTGAGGCCGTTGTTGGAGGCCATCACCAGCCCGGGCCGCAACGCGTGGCCGGCACGGCGCAGCGCCTCCTCGAGGGTGACCCGGGTACCCGACCCCTCCTCACGCACCAGCAGGCCCCCGGTCGCGAGCTCCGCGGCGCCGACCCGCTCGGCCCGCGCGGCCCGCTCCGCCCAGGGATGGCCGGGCGCCACCGCCACGATCAGCTCGTCGGTGCCGACCTGCCGGCCGCGCATCCCGTCGGGCGCGGACGGGACCTCGACGAACCCGAGCTCGGCCGCTCCGGTGCGGACCAGCCGCTCGACCTCGGTGGAGTTGGCGACGGTGAGCGCGACCTCGAGGTCCGGCGCACCGGCATGCAGCCGGGCCAGCCAGGCCGGTGCGTAGTGCTCCGCGATGGTCATCGACACCGCGGCCCGGACCACCAGCTCTCCCTCGGCGCGCAACGTCGCGACCGAGCGGGTGAACCGGTCGGCCGCACCGAGCAGCTCGGCCGCCCAGTCCACGACCAGCCGACCGTGCGCGGTCAGCGTCGTCCCCTGCGTGCTGCGGTGCAGCAGCGTGACGCCGAGGCGTCGCTCCAGCGCGAGCATCCGTCGGGACACGCTCGGCTGCGAGAGCCGCAGCTCCTGGGCGGCCTGGCCGATGCTCCCGGTCCGCGCCACGAGGGCGAGCACCTCGAGGTCGTCGAGGTCGGGTCGACGGGTGGTGCTCATGCGCTCTCCGTATGACGTGATGCCGAGGTGCTCACTACCGAAGCCTGCCCCACCGCTCGAAGGTGGTGGACATGACCTCCACGACCGTCCGGGACCGTACGACGACCGGCCGCCGCCGCGGCCCCGGGTCGGCGCCGCTGCCCGGTCTCGTGTTCACCGGCATCGGCGTCGCGCTCGCCGCGGCCGGCCACCGGCTGCTGCCGTCGGTGGGCGTGCTGACCTGGGCGGTGCTGCTCGGCGCCGCGGCCGCGAACCTGGACCTGGTCCCTCCCGCGGCCCGGCCGGGCCTGCGGGTCGCGGTCCGCCGACTGCTGCGGATCGGCGTGGTGCTGCTCGGCTGCTCGCTGCCGCTGACCGCGATCGCCGGCCTCGGCGTGCGGGTGATCGCGATCGTCGTGCTGACCCTGGTCACCACCTTGGCCCTGACCTGGTGGCTCGGCCTGCGGATGGACGTCGGCCCGGCGCGCAGCCTGCTGATCGCGACCGGATTCTCGATCTGCGGGGCCTCGGCGATCGCCGGCATGGAGCGCACCGCCGACGCGGACGAGGACGACGTCGCGACCGCGATCACCCTGGTGACGCTCTTCGGCACCGTCGCGATGATCGCGCTCCCCCTGCTGCAAGCGCCGCTCGGGCTCTCCGACCGCCAGGTCGGGATCTGGGCCGGCGCCAGCGTCCACGAGGTCGGCCAGGTGGTCGCCGCGGCCGGCCCCGCCGGAGGCGCCGCCGTCGCACTCGCGGTCGTGGTCAAGCTGACCCGGGTCCTGCTGCTCGCGCCGGTCGTGGCGGTGGTGAGCGCGGGGCGCCGCGGCCGTGCCCCCGACCTGCAGCGGCCCCCGGTCGTGCCGCTGTTCGTGCTGGGGTTCGTGGCGTGCGTCCTGCTGCGCAGCGCCGGCCTGCTGCCGGCGGGGGTGGTCGACCTGGTCGGCACCCTGCAGGCGGGGACCCTCGCCGCGGCGCTGTTCGCCCTCGGGACGGGCGTCCACCTCGGCGGCCTGCTCCACGGCGGAGGTCGACCGCTCGCGCTGGGCGCGGTGTCGACACTCATCGTCACCACGGTCTCCCTCGTCGGCGTCCTCGTCGTGGGCTGAGGTCTCCCGCCGGCCGTTGCGGGTACCGCCCGGCCATGACCAACTCCCCCGCTCCCCCGTCGGTCTCCCGATGAACGCCTCGACCGCGACCGGCGCCGGTCTCGGCGACCCGGCCGTGGAGTACTGGACCCGGGCGATGACCTCGGTGCGAGCCGAGGAGCATCGCCGGCGGGGCCTGATCGTGCCGCTGGCGCTCCACGTGACGACCGCCGTCGGCGCCGCGGTCGCGGGCTACGTCGGTGGCCACCTCACCGGTCGGCTCACCGGCTCGCGGCGTCCGGCTCGTCGACGCCACCGGTGACGCCGGTCGCGACCTCCGCCGTCAGCTCCCTGGTGATCTCGGCCGCGCGGGCGGTGGCGGCTGTCGTGCCCGCGGCGACGGTCGCGCGCAGCCCGCGCTCCTCGAACGCGGCGATCGCGCGCTCGGTGCTGCCGTGGGGGCTGCTGACCGCGCGGCGCAGCGCCGCGGGGTCGGCGGCGGGGTCGTCGAGCAGCCGACCCGCCCCGGCGACGGTGTGGGCGGCGAGGCTGCGGGACAGCGCGGCCGGCAGGCCCAGCCGCTCGCCCGCCTCGGCCATCGCCTCGGCGAGGTAGAAGACGTACGCCGGCCCGGAGCCGCTGATCGCGCCGACCGCGTCGACCTGGTCCTCGGTCACCTCGACGACCAGGCCCACCGTCGCGAACAGCTCCCGGGCGGTCGCGAGCTGTTGGGCCCCGGCGTGGGCGCCGGCGGCGAGGGCCGTCACGCCGTGCCCGACCCGGGCCGGCGTGTTGGGCATCGCCCGGACCACCGGCTGCCCGGCCGGCAGCACCTCCTCGATGCGCGCCAGGGGCACGGCGCCCGCGACGCTCACCACCACCGCGTCCGGCGCCAGCGCGGGCGCCACCTCCGCCGCCACCTCGCGGACCAGCCCGGGCTTCACGCCGAGCACGACCAGGCCCGCGTCGGCGGCGGCCTCGGCGTTGGCCGGGCTGTCCTCGGTCGACGTCGCGGTCACGCCGTAGGTGTCGGCGAGCCAGGCCGCGCGAGCGGGCGTGCGCACGGTCGCGCGGACCTGCTCGGCCGGGAAGCCGGAGCGCAGCAGTCCGGCCAGGATGGCCTCGCTCATGGCGCCGCAGCCGAGGAAGGCGATGTTCGTGCGCATGCCACGAATCCTGCCAGCCGGGCCCGACGGAATCAGGCCCGACGGAATCAGACCCGGCGGAATCAGACCCGGCGGAATAGGGCGGCCAGCGCCTGGCCCCCACCGATGCACATCGTCACCACACCCAGCTCCAGGTCCCGCCGCACCAGATCCCGCGCCACCCGCAACGACAAGATCGCACCCGTCGCCCCCACCGGATGACCCAACGCGATCGCACCCCCATAGGGGTTGACCCGCTCCGGGTCCAGACCCGCATCCCGGATGCACGCCACCGCCTGCGACGCGAACGCCTCGTTCAGCTCCACCGTCCCGATGTCCGACGGCGACGTCCCCGTCCTCTCGAACAACCCCTTCAACGCCAGCACCGGCGCATAGCCCATCAGCTCCGGCTCCATCGCCGCCGTCGCCACCGCCTCCACCACCGCCAACGGACGCAGCCCCCGCTCGACCGCAACCGACTCCCGCGCCAACACCACCACCGCCGCACCATCATTGATCCCCGACGCATTGCCCGCCGTGACCGTGCCATCGCGCTGGAACGCCGGACGCAGACCCGCCAACGTCTCCACCGTCGTCCCCGGCTTCGGATGCTCGTCCTCGGTGACCGTGACCGGCCGCCGACCACCCACCTCGACCGGCACGATCTCCTCAGCGAACACCACCCGCGCCCGCTCGGTCGCGGCCCGACGCTGCGACTCCGCCGCGAACTCGTCCTGCTCGACCCGCGACACCCCGTACCTCTCCGCGACCCGCTCCGCCGTCACCCCCATGTGGAAACCGTGGAACGGGTCGGTCAACATCATCACCGTCCCGTCCACCAACGACCGGTCCCCCAGCTTGTAGCCGGCCCGGGCACCGAAGTCATAGAACGGCATCCGCGACATCGACTCGTCCCCACCCGCCAACGCGAAGTCCAACCCGTTCCACCGCATCTGCATCGCCGCCGACCAGATCGCCTGCAGACCCGAGCCACACAACCGGTTCACCGTGTACGCCGGCACCCGCATCGGCAAGCCCGCCGCGAGCGCGACCCGCCGTGCGTTGTAGGCGTCCGGGCCGACCTGACCGATGCAGCCCATCACCACCTCCTCGACGTCGTCCGCATCCACCCCGGCGCGCGCCAACGCACCCCGCGCCGCGACCGCACCCAGCTCGAAACCCGGGACGTCCTTGAACACCCCACCGAAGCTGCCCACCGGAGTCCGCGCCCCGTCGACCAGCACGATCCTGTCGTCTGCCATGTCCTGCTCCTCCTCGTCAGCGCATCCGCCACACGGGCGCGCGCTTCTCCCGGAAGGCGGTGACGCCCTCCTTGATGTCCTCGGTCGTGAACGCCAGCGCGAGCTGCGCCTGCAGGGCGGAGAGCGCGTCCGGCAGCGCCATGTCCCGGGTCGCGTCGATCGCGTTCTTGCCCAGCCGCATCAGCAGCGGCGACCGGTCCGCGAGCCGCCGGGCCCAGTCCCGGACCGTCGCGTCGAACTCCTCGGCCGGGACCACGACGTTGACGATGTCGAGCCGCTCCGCCTCGCGGGCGTCGATCGGCTCCCCCAGCATCATCAGCTGGTTGGCCCGCATCCGCGGCAGGTTGCGGTAGATCAGCGCCGAGATCATGAACGGGAAGACCCCCACGTTGATCTCGGGACACCCGAAGCGCACCCCCTCCCGCGCGATCACCAGGTCGCACGCCAGCGCCAGGCCGAAGGCGCCGGCGAGGACGTCCCCACCCGCCGCGCAGACGACCGGCTTGCCCAGCCCGCCGAGCAGCGCGTAGAGCCGCGGGAAGCGGTCCAGGCCGGCGTACTTCTCGACGGTCGGGGCGTCGCTCGCGAATGCCTTGAGGTCGCCGCCGGCCGAGAAGACCCGCTCGTGGGACGAGCCGAGGACGACCACGCGGACCGCCTCGTCGCCCTGCGCGTCCCGCAGCCGGTCGAGGAGCTCGTCGAGCAGCGCGTCGCTCAGCGCGTTGCGGGTGTCGGGCGAGTCGAGGGTCACGAAGGCGACCCCGTCCTCCACCTCGTAGCGGACCAGGCTCATCGGGGCACCTCTCAGATCTCGAGGACGACCTTGCCGAAGCCGGCGCCGGACTCCAGGTGGGCGTGGGCGTCCGCGGCGCGGTCGAGGGGGAAGGAACGGTCGACGACCGGGGGCGGTACGTCGTGCTCGGCCATCAGCCGCAGCAGGCCGGCGAAGTCGGCGGGACTGCCCATGGTGGTGCCGAGCAGGTCGTACTGGCCGAAGTAGAACGGCCGCACGTCGAGCAGCGCCTGGTCGGACCGGTTGGCGCCGAGCACCACCAGCCGGCCACCCGGCCGCAGCGCCCGGATCGACTCGGGCCAGCTGCCGACCGAGTCGAGCACCACGTCGAAGCCGCCGCCCACCAGCTCGCGCGCGGCCTCCGGCCAGGAGTCGGCCGCGGCGCCGTCGTACCGGACCCCGCCGAGCGCGCCGAGCGCGGTCGCCTGCGCGATCTTGGCGTCGGCCGAGGACGTGACGACCACGCGGGCGCCGACCGCCGCGCCGAGGGTGACCGCCGAGCTGGCGACGCCGCCGCCGGCGCCGAGGACGAGCAGCGACTCACCGGCCCGCAGCCGGCCACGCGAGAAGAGCGCGCGATAGGTCGTGAGGCCGACCAGCGGCAGCGCCGCCGCCTCGGCCCAGGTCAGTCCGACCGGCTTCGGGGCGACGCACTCGACCGGCACGGCCACCCGCTCGGCATAGGTGCCGGGGCGGTGGTCGCCCAGGATCTCCCAGCCCGCACCGGGTGCGGACTCGTCGCGGCCCCAGGACAGCGAGGGCAGCACCACGACCTCCTCGCCGGTCGCGAGGTCGATGCCGGCGCCGTCGGCGCCGGGCGTGTGGGGCAGCGGCGACCCGTACCTCCCCTGCCGGACCAGGACGTCGTGCCAGTTCAGCGCGGCCGCGCGCAGCTCGACGACCGTCCAGCCGCGGGGTGCGTGGGGGTCCGGTCGGTCGCCGAGCCGGAGCACCTCGGGAGGCCCGTAGGCCTCCTGCACGACCGCCTTCACGAGCCGGCGGCCACGGAGCGCAGCCGGGTGCGGACCTCACCAGAGAGCGCGATCGCCTCGTCAGCCGAGTCCGCGACCGGGATCAGGGTGATCGTGCGGGCCCCGGCCTCGACGTACGACGCCACGAAGTCGGCCACGTCGTCGGGCGTGCCCGCGGCGCTGACGTGCTGGAACTTCTCGGGCGGCAGGTTGTAGAGCGCGGACATCCGCTCGCCCAGCCTCGTGCGCGCTCGGCCGGCGTCCGCGCCGAGCCCGACCCAGATGTTGAGGCCGGCGAAGGTCGGGCCGCCGCGGCCGCTCTCGGCGAAGCCGTCGAGGAGCTGCTGGTGGGTCTGGGCGTAGCGCCGCGCCGAGCACCACATACCGAGCCAGCCGTCGCCGTACCGCACCGTGCGGCGCACGGCGACGTCCCCGCCGCCGCCGATCACGATCGGGACCCGCGGGTCCGGCGGCGGCAGGATCCGGCTCCCCTCGAAGCGGTAGAACTCGCCGTCGTGGTCGACCACCTCGCCCGAGGCCAGCCGGCGCAGCACGGCGAGGGTCTCGTCGACCCGGCGGCCGCGGGTGGCGGGGTCGACGCCCATGTTGGCGACCTCGGTGCGGTCCTCGCCGGCGACGCCGACCCCGAGGGTGAGCCGTCCGGGCGCGAGCTGGCTGAGGGTGGCGAGCTGGCGCGCCGTCGCGAGCGGGTGCCGCAGGCCGACCAGGTAGACGCCCATCAGCACCTTGAGGGTGTCGCTGGTGGCCAGCGCCGCGGTCGCCGCCACGAAGCCGTCGAAGCCCTTGCCGCCGTGGAAGCTGATGTGGTCGCCGACGGTGAGGTGGTCGAGGCCGGCCGCCTCCATCGCGGCGAGCTGGGACCGGCGGGCGGCCGGACCGGCCTCGAGGAAGTCGTCGTTGAGCGCGATGCCCACCTGGATCTCACTGGTCACCGCACGATGCTCCGCCACCGGACGCCCTCCTCACAAGAATTGGCCTGACCATTAACTGGAGATCCCTCCAATGCCGCGACCGTGCCCCCGAACGCCCGCAGCTCCGCGGCGAGCAGGTCCGGCACCTCCACCGCCGGGAAGTGACCGCCCCGGTCCAGCTCGCGCCACGAGCACAGCCGCCGGTACTGACGGGCGACGGCGGAGCGCGGCGGCCGGATGATCTCGTCGGGGAAGATCGAGCACCCGGTCGGCACGTCCACCGGCGCGGCCTGGGCGCGCCAGTCGACCTCGCGGTAGAGCCGCGCCGCCGATGCTCCCGTGGCGGTGAGCCAGTAGACCGACACCACGTCGAGCACGGCGTCGTCCGAGAGCAGCGACCCACCGTCCGGGCCGCGCCCCGACCAGGCCAGCAGCTTCTCGGCGAGCCACGCGCACAGCCCGGCGGGCGAGTCGACGAGGGCGTAGCCGATCGTCTGCGGCCGGGTCCGCTGGATCTGCGCATAGCCGGAGCCGGTACGCCGGTACTCCGCCTCCCGGTCCAGGCCGCGCCGCTCCGACGCCGAGGCCCCGGCGCGGTCCTCGGCGCTCGCGGCCGACATCGGCAGGGTCAGGTGCAGGCCGGCGACCCGGTCCGGATGGCGCCGCGCGAGCGCAGTGCCGACGACGGCGCCCCAGTCGCCGCCGTGCGCGAGGAAGCGGTCGTAGCCCAGCCGGGCCATCAGGACCGCCCAGGCGTCGGCCGTGCGCTCGATCCCCCAGCCCGCGCTCGCCGGCCGCTCGCTCCAGCCGTACCCGGGCAGCGACGGCGCGACCAGGTGGAAGGCCGGCCCGCTCGCGGGCTCGGTCAGCAGCGGCACCAGGTCGAGGAACTCGAAGCAGGTGCTCGGCCAGCCGTGCGTCAGCAGCAGCGGTACGGCGTCGGGCCGGCTCGAGCGGACGTGGACGGCATGGATGCCGAGCCCGTCGATCTCGGTCACCAGCTGGGGGACCGACGCGAGCCGGGTCGCCAGCCGGGACCAGTCGTAGGTGGTGCGCCAGCGCTCGACCAGCGCCTGCACGGTCTCCAGCCGCAGGCCCTGGCCGTCGCCGGGCTCGGTCGCCTCCTCGGGCCACCGGGTGCGGGCCAGGCGGGCCCGCAGGTCGGCGACGTCCGCGTCGTCGATCCGGGGGACGAAGGGGCGCGGCTCGGCGGCCGGCCCGGTGCTCACGCCTGGCCGGCCGGCGCGACCTTGGCCGCGATGTCCGCGCGGAGCAGGTGCTTCTGCACCTTGCCGGTCGCGGTCATCGGCAGCACCGCCGTGAGCTCCAGCCGCTCCGGGAGCTTCTGGGTCGCGACGCCGTGCTCGCGCAGGTAGGCGGTGACGTCGGCGAGGCTCAGCTCCCCGTCGGGCTCGGCCGGCACGACGTACACGCAGACCTTCTCGCCGAGCCGCTCGTCGGGCATGCCGACCACGGCGACGTTCGCGATCGCCGGATGGGCGAGCAGGTGCTCCTCCAGCTCGCGGGCGCTGATGTTCATGCCGCCGCGGATCACGATGTCCTTGAGCCGGCCGGTCACCCGGACGAAGCCGTCGGCGTCCATCCGGCCCAGGTCGCCCGAGCGCGAGAAGCCGTCGGGGGTGAAGAGCGCGGCCGTCTCCTCGTCGTTGCGGAAGTACTCGATCATGTGGCTGGGTCCGCGATAGGCGATGTCGCCCTCCTCGCCGCGCGGCACCTCGGCTCCGGCCGCGTCGACGATGCGGACCTCGGCGCCGTCGAGCGCCGAGCCGTCGGACGCCGCCGAGCGCGCGGCGTCGTCGCGCACCGTGCACATGGTGGTCAGGAAGTTCTCGGAGCGGCCGTAGAGCGACAGCGTCTGGCAGCCCGCGAACAGCTCGCGGGAGCGCTCCACCACCGAGCCGGGGATCGGCGAGCCGGCGCAGACCCACAGCCGCAGGCTGGAGGCGTCGTGCTTCGCCGGGTCGTAGGCGCCCATCAGCATCTGCAGGAAGGGCGTCGCCGTGACGGCGGCGGTGCAGCGGTGCTCCTCGATCAGCCGCAGCCCCTCGGCCGGGTCCCACGCCTCCATCAGGTACGACGTGGCGCCGGCCAGGAGGGGCAGCACCACGCTGGTCACCAGGCCGGTGCTGTGGGTGATCGGCGAGGGCCCGAACTGCACGTCGGCGGCGGTGTAGTCGAGGCTGCGCGCGATCGCCGCCGCGCTGGCGCGCAGGGTGTTGAAGGTGTGGAAGCAGCCCTTGGGCCGCGAGGTGGTGCCGGAGGTGTAGACGATGAGGAAGCCGTCGTCGGGCGAGGAGTCCGGGCCGATCTCGGCCGCCAGGTCCGTCGGGTCGCCCTCGGCGTACAGCTCGTCGAGCGCGGGGCCCGCGCCCGTCGTACCGCCGGCCCGGGCGACGTAGACCTCGCGCAGGGCGGGGGCGTCGGCCCGCACGCCGGCGAACATGGCCGCGTGGTCGAACCCTCGGAACTCGCCGCAGGTGATCGCCATGACGGCGCCGGAGTGCTGCACGACGTACCCGACCTCGTCGTCGCGGTAGATCGGCATGATCGGGACCAGGATCGCGCCGATCCGTGAGGCGGCCGCGGCGACGAGGGGGAACTCCACCCAGTTGGGGAGCTGGACGGCGATCCGCTCACCCCGGCGCAGTCCGGCGCGGTGCAGGCCGGCGGCCAGCCGGAGCGCCCGGTCCGCGAAGTCGGCGTAGCTGAGCGTCGTGGCCACGTCGATCAGGAACGGGGCGTCGGGCGTGGCCGCCGCCTGGTCCGCCGCCAGCTGGAAGAAGCTGGCCTCCCGCCAGTAGCCCTGCTCGTAGAACGTCGCGATCTCGTCGGCCGAGTACCGATCCCGCACCGACTTCAGCTGCTCCACCACTGCCCACTCCTGTCCCTGATGCGACCTACCTCACATCGAGATTAGAATGGTCAGTCCTTTTTATCAAGCGGTCCAATGGTGAGACCTCCAGCGCCGTCGACGGCAGACGTTTGCGAGGCGCCGCCGCTCCGGCGACAGTGGCGGCGTGACCACACGAGGAATCACCGTTCTGGCCGGCGGACTCGCGGAGACCGTCGAGATCACCACGGCAGCCGACCGCGCCGGCTTCGACGGCGCCTGGTCCGGCGAGTTCTTGAACCGCTCGGCCGTGGTCTCGGTCGCGGCCATGGCCGCGGCCACCCAGCGGATCGGCGTCGGCACCGCGATCGCGTACGCCGTCGGCCGCTCCCCGCTCGTGCTCGCCAACGACGCCCGCTTCCTCGACGAGATGAGCAACGGCCGGCTCACCCTGGGCCTCGGCACCGGCACCCGCGGCATGATGGTCGGCTGGCACGGCGTCACCGACCCCGACGGCCCGGCCAGCCGGATGGAGGAGCTGATCCCGCTCCTGCGCCGACTCTGGCACCTCCACGAGGAGCCGGTGAAGCACGAGGGCCGGTTCTACACCTGCGACATCACGCCGACCGCCGACATCCAGCCCCCGCTGCGGCCCGCCATCCCGATCTACACCGCCGGCGTCAACGCCCGGATGATCGAGGTCGCCGGGCGCGTCTCCGACGGGCTGATCTGCCACCCGACCCTGACCGACCGCTATCTCGCGGAGATCGCCCGGCCGGCGATCGAGCGCGGTGCCGCCAAGACCGGCCGCGACCCGTCCGACGTACGGCTCAAGGGCGTGATCATCACCTCGATCCACGACGACCCCGAGGTCGCCCGCCGCGAGGCCGCCGCCCAGATCGCCTTCTACGTCGCACCGAAGGCGTACGGACCGGTGATGGAGGCGTCCGGCTTCGGCGAGGAGGCGGCCGCGATCCAGGCCGCCTTCCGGGCCAAGGACCACGACGCCATGGTCGCCGCCGTGTCGGACCGGATGCTCGACGAGATGGCCGCCGCCGGCACCCTCGACGAGGTGCGTGACCGGGTGGCGCTGCTCGAGAAGCGCTACGACCACGCCGCGCTCTACTCCCCCAGCTTCACGATGGCCGCCGAGCGGGTCAGCGAGAACACCTTCGCGATCATCGAGGCCTTCGCCCGGTGAGCGGACCGACCGGCGATCTCGACGACTGCGTCGTCCTGGTCACCGGAGCGACCAGCGGCATCGGCCGCGCGGTCGCGCTCGACCTCGCCTCCCGCGGCGCCCTGGTGGCGGCCGTGGGACGCCGAGCGGACCGGCTCGACGAGCTGGTCGAGCGCCTGGGACACGCCCTCGGTCCCGGGCGCTGCGTCGCGGTGCCCGCCGACCTCGCCTCCCGTTCCGAGGCGGCGGGCGCCGTCGACGTACCGGTCCAGCGGTGGGGGCGCCTCGACATCGTCGTCAACAGCGCCGGCGCCATGCTCAACGGCCCGACCGCCGAGGCCCACCTCGACGAGTGGGACGCCATGGTCGACATCAACCTCAAGGGCCTGATGTACGTCGCCAAGGCCGCCCTCCCGCACCTGGTCACCGCCGCCGCCACCAGCGCCCGCGGCGTGGCCGACCTGGTCAACATCTCCTCGATCGCGGGCCGCTTCGCCAACCGCAACGTCGCCGTCTACAACGGCACCAAGTTCGGCGTCACCGCGATGTCGGAGTCCTGGCGCCAGGAGTACGCCCCGCACGGCGTCCGGGTCGCGGTCGTCGAGCCGGGAGTCGTCGACACCGAGCTCTTCGCGCACCAGCAGGCGCCGGTCCAGGCGCACTACGACCGGCTGTTCGCCGGAGTCGAGCGGCTCCGGGCCGAGGACGTGGCCGACGTGGTGGCGACCATCGTCACGGCGCCACGCCGGGTGGCGCTGGCGGAGGTCGTCGTACGGCCGACGGACCAGGTGTGACCGGAGGCGCGAGGGCTCTGGTCGGCCGGGCTCAGGCCGCCGGGCTCAGGCCGCCGGGTAGGTCAGGTAGATCGACTCGCCCACCATGGCGGGCCGCTCCTGGCCCCGAACGTCCACCCGCAGCGCGACCCGGTACTGCACGCCGCCGTCGTCCCGTCGTACGCCTTCGGGGACGGACGCGCTCAGCCGGATCTCGGCGTCCACCGGCACCGGCGCGGTGAACCGGACCTTCTCGAGGCCGTAGTTGGTGCCTCGCCCGTGGTCGGTGATGACCATCAGCTGCTTGAGCATCGACGGGACCAGGGAGAGGGTCAGGTAGCCGTGGGCGATGGTGCGGCCGAACGGCCCGTCAGCCGCACGCTCGGGGTCGACGTGGATCCACTGGTGGTCGTCGGTGGCGTCGGCGAAGGTGTCGATCCGGGCCTGCTCCACGCGCTGCCAGGGGGACGACCCGAGGTCGAGGTCACGGGCCTCGGCCAGCTCGGCAACGGTGATCTGCAGGGTCATCGACTCTCCTCGACGGTGGTGGGGGCACCACCGTCGCGGACCGGGCGGCGCGGGTCAACGCGGCCGAGGGCGCCGACTGTCGCGGCCCACAGTGATCAGGGCCACCCGCCGTGCCGCCGGAGCCCGGGACCGCCTAGGTTCCGGTCATGAGCGGAACCGCGCTGCCGTCGTACGAACAGGTCGGGGAGCTGCCCCCACTGCTGGAGGGCGAGGTGGTCGCCGACTTCATCGACGTCAACGGCCACATGAACATCCGGCACTACCTCGACGCCGGCGCCCAGGGCGCGGACCAGGTCTGCCGCCGGATCGGCATCGACGACGACTACCGGGCGACCCGGCGGCTCGGGGTCTTCACCGCCGAGCACCACATCCGCTACTTCTCCGAGATGCACCTGGGCGAGAAGTTCTCGGTGCACACCGTGGTCGTCGACCGCTCCGGCCGGGCCGGCCACCTGCTGTCCTTCATCCTGGACCGCGCGAGCGAGCGGCTCGCGTGCACGGTCGAGATCATCCTGGTCGGCGTCGACATGGACACCCGCCGCCCCGCCGAGTTCCCCGCCGACGTCGCGGCCGGCCTGGACGAGTGGGTCGCCGCGGCCCGGGCCCTGCCCTGGCCGCTCCCCCTCTCCGGCGCGATGGGGATCCGGCGCTGACCCGGCAGAAACTGGCTCCTGAATCTCGCCACCCGGCAGAAACTGGCTCCTGAATCTCGCTGACCCGGCAGAAACTAGTCCCGCAAACGCGCCGACCCGGCAGAGAGTGACATCCGCGCGGCGCCACTTTCTGCCGGGTCGGCGACATTCCGACGCCACTTTCTGCCGGGTCGGCGGTGATCAGGAGCCAGTTTCTGCCGGGTCGGCGAGGGCGGCGCGGAGCTGGTGCTTGCGCACCTTCCCACCGACCGTCTCGGGCAGCGCGTCGACGACGACCACCCGCTTCGGCGTCTCGAAGCCGGCGAGCCGCTCGCGCGCCCAGGCGATCAGCTCGCCGGTGTCGACCTCCCGCCCCGCCACGGGTACGACGACCGCGGTCACCAGCTCGCCCCAGGTCTCGTCCGGCAGGCCGACGACCGCGACCTTCTCGACGGCCGGGTGGGTGGCGAGAACCGCCTCGACCCGGACGCTGGAGACGTTCTCACCGCCGGTCTTCACCACGTCCTTGAGCCGGTCCAGCATGATCTGCGACCGGTCCGGGCCGCCGACGTACGCGCAGCTGTCGCCGGAGTGGAACCACCCGTCGCGGAAGGCCTCGGCCGTCGCCTCGGGGTTGCGGTAGTAGCCCTGGGTAACGACCGGGCTGCGGTAGACCGCCTCACCGGCCTGGCCCACGGTGCCGGCCAGGCTGGTGCCGTCGGGTGCGTGGATGTCGGCGGCCAGCAGAGGCACCGGCAGGCCGACGTGGTTGACGCCGCGATAGGACTCCTCGGCCCGCTCGGAGTGGGCGTCGGGCCAGAACCGGAAGCAGCACTGCGACTCGGTCTGCCCGAAGACCTCGACCGGCTGCACCGCGTCACCGGTGACCGCGCGCAGCCGCGGGAACAGGTCGGGCGTGAGCGCGCCCCACGAGAACAGCGCGACCGTGACCGAGGTCAGGTCGATGTCGTCGGGGCGGGCCTCGGCGACCTCGACCAGCTTGCGCACCCACAGCGGAGAGCCCGCCCAGACCGTGGTGATCCGCTCACGGGTGATCGCCTCGGCGAGGGCCACGTCGTCGGGACGACGACCGATCACGCAGGTGCCGCCGCTGAGCGCCGCCGGCAGCACGGTCGCGTTGTGGCCGCAGTGGTAGATGATCGGCAGGAAGGTCCCCACTACCAGGTCGGTCTCGTACGCCAGCCCGCGAGTGAACGACATCGCGTACGTGTAGCCGCTGAGGTACGAGTACGAGTGCGCCGTCATCGAGGCCTTCGGCATCGACGTGGTGCCGGAGGTGAACAGCAGCGCCCAGATGTCGTCCCCGTGGATCCGTACGTCGACCTCACCGGTCGGCATCGACGCGATCCAGTCGGGGAAGGCGACCGCCGGCCCGGTCGTCGTACCGCCGAGCTCGATCACGACGTCGGGCTCGAGCCCAGCGGCGGCGAGGACCCCGGCCCCGCGGGGCAACAGGGCGGCGTCGGCGATCACGAAGGAGGCGCCGACGTGCTCGACGGCCCAGGCCAGCACGTCGGGCGCGAGCAGGGAGTTGACCGGGACCACGACCATCCCCGCCTTGGCGATGCCGACCATGGTGACGACGGCCTCGACCGAGTTGTCGCAGTAGAGCAGGATCCGGTCACCGGGCTGCCGCCCCGCCGCGAGCAGGGCATGGGCGACCTGGTTGGCGGCCCGGTCCGCCTCGAGATAGGTCATCCGCTCGAACCGGGGCGCGGAGTAGGCGCCCTCCCAGCCGACCAGCGCCACCTTGTCGGGGGTCGCCCAGGTGACGCGCTCGAACACGTCGCCAACGGACATCCGGTTCCAGCGCTGGTCCGCCCGGCGGCCGCGCAGCGTCTCCACGTCGAACTCGTGCTCCGTCACCCGGTCGAGTGTGCTGACCGTGCGGGCCGGGCCCCAGGGTCGTCGTACGGGCGACTGTGGACTCCGACAGTCGGGTCCCTCACCGTGCCGGTCAGCCGGCGGTGATCGTCGCGACCGTGCCGACCTTCCCGTCGACCCGGCCGACGACATGGGTGACCCACAGGGTGCGCCCGGCGTGCCGGTGCTCGACGTCGAAGACGACCGACGCGCCGGCGGGGATGCCGCGGGTGTGCACGATGTGGACCGACGTCGTCCGGAGGGACGAGCCGCGGTCCACGCGGGCCCGGGTCGCGACCGCCTCGGAGGCGGCCAGGGAGATGCCGCCGTGCAGCATGCCCTTCGGGTTGGCCAGCTCGGGGCGGGCGTCCAGCACCCAGCCGTCGGCGGCGGCCCGGAGTCCGAGCACCGCCTCGATGCCGTCCGCGGCCGCCGGCGCCACGCTCGGAGCCGCGGCCACGGCATCCTCGTCGGGCCGCGACACCGACCGGCCGCGCTGACGACAGCTCACCAGCAGCCGCCCGCGGCCGTCGCGGATCTCTCCGGTGGAGAAGGCGCCGGTCTGCACCGGGGTGGCGTGGCCGACGAGGTCGACGCCGGGCCCGGGCAGCTCACTGACGACGTCGAGCCAGATCTCGGTGCTGATCGACCACTCGTCCTGCGGCAGCGACGCCATCAGCGCGTATCCCAGCACCTCGTCGGCCAGGACGCCGAGCGCACCGACCGCCAGGCGCCCGTCCGCACCCCGGCCCCAGGCCCCCAGCGTCATCAGCCCGCCGACACCGTCGGAGCACTGGCGCAGTCCGGAGACCTCGAACAGGTCCTCGGGCCCGCTGCCCAGGAAGCGAAGCTGCTGCACGTGTCCTCCAGAGGGGTTGTGAACGATCGTTTACACGCCTATTGTTGCAAATGGTCAGGCCAAACGTCACGCGCATCGGACGCGGCCCACGAACACACGAGAAGGCACGAGAAGGACAGCGACCATGGACAACTTCACCGACATCACCTACGAGGTCGAGAACGGCCTCGCCTGGATCACCATCAACCGGCCGGAGCGCTTCAACGCCTTCCGCGCCCAGACGGTCGACGAGCTGGTGCTGGCCTTCAAGCGCGCCTGGGCGAGCGCCGAGGTCGGGACCATCTGCCTCACCGGCGCCGGCGACAAGGCGTTCTGCGCGGGCGGCGACCAGAAGCAGCGGATGGAGACCGGCGACTACGGCCCCTCCCAGAGCGGGCTGTTCGAGGTCGAGGCGCTGCACCGGGTGATGCGCGACGTACCGAAGCCCGTGATCGCGGCCGTCAACGGGCTCGC
The DNA here is from genome assembly GCF_016907515.1 of Nocardioides nitrophenolicus. NCBI lineage: Bacteria > Bacillati > Actinomycetota > Actinomycetes > Propionibacteriales > Nocardioidaceae > Nocardioides > Nocardioides nitrophenolicus. Next base: position 3,051,029 of record NZ_JAFBBY010000001.1, on the reverse strand, counting down.
CATCGGTGGCGGCCACGTGCTGCACGTGCTCGCGGACCTGACCATCGCCGCCGACACCGCGAGCTTCGGCCAGAACGGGCCCCGCGTCGGCAGCTTCGACGCCGGTCTCGGCTCGGGCTACCTGGCCCGTGTCATCGGTGAGAAGCGCGCCCGCGAGATCTGGTTCATGCTGCGCCGGCTCAGCGCCGAGGAGGCGCTGGACTGGGGCCTGGTCAACAAGGTCGTCCCGGCGGCCGACCTCAAGGACGAGGTCCGCGCCTGGGCCGAGACCATGAACTCGTACTCCCCCACCGCGCTCAAGGTGCTCAAGCAGTCCTTCAACAGCGACACCGAGCACTTCGTCGCGATCGGCAACATGGCGATCACCACCCTCAAGCTGTTCGGCGAGATGCCGGAGGCGCAGGAGGGCATCACCGCGTTCAACGAGAAGCGGCAGCCCGACTTCTCGCAGTACCGCGGGAACTGAGGGCACCCGATGCAGCTGGACGCCGAGCGGCTCGAGTTCGCCGCCGCGATCGAGGCCTTCTGCGCGCGGGAGTACGGCACCTCCGCCCAGTGGGACGCGCTCACCGAGAACGACACCGTCGCCACCAGCCAGGTGATCCTCGACAAGATGGCGGACCTCGGCTGGCTCGGCGTCTCGCTGCCCGAGGAGTACGGCGGCGGCGGGGCCGGCTTCGTCGACGAGTGCGTGTTCATCGAGGAGGCGCACCGCGGCCTGACGCCGGGCATCCTGGCGTACACGACCGGCCTCACCGCGGCGCAGACCTACCTCAAGTGGGGCACCGAGGAGCAGAAGAAGACCATCGTCTCCAACCTCGTGGCCGGGCGCACCGAGGCGATCGCCCTCTCCGAGCCGGGCACCGGCTCCGACCTCGGGGCGGTGCGGACCCGCGGCATCCGCGACGGCGACGCCTACGTCATCGACGGCCAGAAGACGTGGATCTCGGTGGCCCACATCGCCGAGCACATGCTCGTCCTGGTGCGCGAGGACGCCTCCGGCCCCAAGCACCAGGGTCTGACCCTGCTGATGGTGCCGACCGACACCCCCGGCATCGAGATGCGCGAGGTCCGCACCATGGAGGCGCGCACCTGCAATGACGTCTTCTTCACCCAGGCCAGGGTGCCGGCGTCGGCCGTGGTCGGCGAGGCCGGACAGGGCTGGAAGCAGCTGATGCGCGGGCTCAGCGTGGAGCGGATGATCATCGCCGCCTTCAGCATCGGCGCGGCCCGCCGGTCGCTGGAGGACGCGATCGCCTACATGCGCCAGCGCGACGCGTTCGGGCAGTCGATCAGCGGCTTCCAGGCCCTGCGCCACCGGGTCGCCGACCTCGCCACCGACATCGCCGTCACCCGCTCGTTCGTGTACGACGTCGCCCAGGCGATCGACGAGGGCCGCGAGGACCACCTGGCCCGGGAGTCCGCGATGGCCAAGATGCGCGCCACCGAGGTCGCCAAGCGGACCGCGCTCGAGGCGATGCAGCTGATGGGCGGTGCCGGCTACGCACGGGAGTACGGCATGGAGTTCCAGGTACGCCGGGCGTTGGCGCCGCCGATCTTCGGCGGCACCAACGAGATCCAGCGCGAGATCATCGCCAAGTCGCTCTTCTGACCGCCCGTCGTACCCGACGAGATGGTCGTGGATCAACCTGAATCACCGCCATTTCGTCCGGTACGACGCGGGGCACCGGCCACTCCGTCGAGCTGCCGCGCCAGCGACCGCAGTACGTCGGCCGCCTCCTGCGCCATCCGGGCCACGAACTCCGCGACGTCGATCAGGTCGTGGATGGCCGAGGCGACCTGGCCGGTCATCACCAGGCTGCCGGTCGTGTCGCCGGTCGTCTGCGCGCGCTGCATCGACTCGATCTTCCAGCGCACCAGCTCCACCGGGTCGGCCGGCAGCCCGGACGCGCCATGGGCGAGGAGCTGCTCCGAGGCCGCGTTGCGCAGGCCGCGGCAGGGTCCGTAGACGCCGTCGAAGGCGACATCGTCGCCCTCGGTCGCGGCGAGCAGGGCCTGCACGTACGCCGGGTGCCAGTCGGAGTTGTCGCGACTGGTGATGAACCGGGTGCCCATGGCCACGCCGTCGGCGCCCATCGCCAGCGCCGCCGCGAGGCCGCGGCCGTCGCGGGCGCCGCCGGTCAGCAGCACCGGTACGTCGACCGCCTCGGTCACGCTCGGCACCAGCACGTAGGTGTGCACCTTCGCCGCCGGTGCGTGGCCGCCCATCTCGAAGCCCGCCGCGAGCACGACGTCGACGCCGGCCTCGGCCGCCTTCACCGCCTGGCGGGTGGCGCCGACCTTGTGCTGGTGGACCATGCCGGCGTCCTTGACCATGGCGACGTAGTCGCCGGGGAAGCCTGCCGAGGTCGTCATGACGGTGAGCCGGCGGGCGATCTCGCTGTCGGTGCGGCGCAGGTCGAGCACCATCCGGATGTAGACGTCGGTGAAGGGGAGCACCCGGCCGGCGGCGTCGACGCCGACGGGGATGTTGACGGCGAAGGGCCGGTCGGTCAGCGCGGCGCACTCCTCGATGTGCTCGCGGAAGGTCCGGGCGCCGCTCTCGATGTCCTCGGGCATGCCGGGCATGGACACGGTCCCGAGCCCGCCGGCGTTGGAGACCGCCGCGGCCAGCCGCGGCGTCCGGAAGGGCCCGAGGCCCTCCTGCACGATCGGGTGGCGTACGCCGACCAGGCGGGTCCACCGGTTGCTGATCGGGGCGGCGTCGAGGCTCGCTCCCGCACTTCCCAGGGCTTCACTGTTCATGCTCGATGTTATACAGTCTAGATGTCTGAATGACCAGATCCGTCAAACTTTAGAAGGGTGGAAGCCGCCATGGACAGGCCGGACACCGCCGACGCCGCGGACCCGCTCGCCGCCCTGCGCTCGATCGCCCGCGACCCGCGTTCCTACGTACAGCGCTGGCGGGAGGAGCATCCCGACCGCAAGGTCCTCGGCGTGCTGCCGATGAACTTCCCGCGGGAGCTGGCGCACGCCGCCGGCGTACTGCCGGTGATCGTCCCCGACGACCAGCAGCCGGTGACCGAGGGGCGGGCCTTCCTGCCGGAGTTCTACTGCGGCTTCACCCGCAACCTCGCCGACCAGGCCGCGACCGGGCGGTTCGACCTCTACGACGGGCTCTTCGTCGCCGACCACTGCATTCAGCTCCTCGGCGCGACCGACATCGTGCGCGAGCTCGAGCCGCGTGCGCCGGTGTTCCTGGGCCAGCTGATCAGCTCGCTCAGCGACCGCGGGGCCGGTGCCAAGATCGCCGAGATGGTCGCGACCCTCCGGGCCGAGGTCGAGGCCTTCGCGGGCACCGAGGTCACCGACGCGGCACTGGCCGCCAGCATCCGGGCGTTCAACCGCGACCGCTCGCTGATCCGGCGGCTCTTCGACGCGCGCGCCGCGGGCGACTGCGCGTTCGGCCCGGTCGAGCTGCAGGACATCGTCGCCTCGGCGCAGGTGATGGACCCCGACGAGCACCACGCGCTGCTGTCCGCGGTGGTCGCGGGCCGAGCGCCGCGCACCCGCGACGACCGGATCCGGGTCCACCTCTCGGGCCACCTCTGCCATGCCCCGCGCCGCGAGCTGCTCGAGGTGATCGAGGAGGCCGGCGCCGTCGTGGTCGACGACGACCTGTGGACCGGGCGCCGCTACCTGCAGACCGACCTGGACGAGTCACTGCCGCCGATGACCGCCGTCGCCGAGTGGTACGCCGGCCGGAACGTCGCGCTGCCGTGCCCGACCCGGGTGCAGCACGACGTCGACTGGGACCAGTGGCTGCTGGCCGCCGCGGAGCGCAGCGGCGCCGAGGCCGTCGTCCACCTGATGCCGAAGTTCTGCGAGCCGCACATGCTCTATTACCCCGAGCTGCGCCGTGCCCTCGAGGCCGCCGGGATCCCCCAGCTGCTCATCGAGACCGAGCACGAGGGCATCCCGCTGGAGTCCTTCCGCACCCGGCTCGAAGCGCTGATCGAGCGCAGCCACCGCAACCGTCCCGCCTACGCCTGACCGACGAGGAGCCACCCATGACCGCCACGATGCCCCCGCTCGCCACCCCGGACCGCACCAACCGCCTCGCCGCCACCCGCCACGGCAACCGGATGGTCGCGCAGTACTGGGACGACCTGTTCACCGCGCGCGAGCGTGGCCAGCAGATCGTCTGGTACAACGGCGGCGCGCTGAACCCGATCTTCCAGGCCGCCGGCCTGGCCTGGTGCCACGGTGAGGCGTTCGCCGCCCGCCTCGCGGCCCAACAGCTCGAGGGCCCGGCCCAGCTCGCCGGGGCGGAGTACGGCTACAACGCCGAGCTGTGCTCGTACTCCCGCACCCACCTGGGCTGCGCCGTCCTCACCGTGCAGGGCGACGAGGGCGCCCAGACCGGCGTCGTCGGCGCGCACGACCAGGCCGAGCTGGCGGCCCGGCTGCCCGCGCCGGACTTCTTCGTCAACAACTACGCCGGCTGCAGCACCGGCCAGCAGTGGGACGAGATCTCCTACCGGGTCTTCGACAAGGAGGTGCCGATCTTCAACATCTCCCACCCCTTCCTGTGGGGCAACAAGGCCGACGCCGGGTACCTCCAGGGTGAGGAGTGGGAGTCGGCGTCGCGCTACGTCCGCGACCAGCTGGTCGACCTCATCGCCTGGCTGGAGGAGCGATCGGGCAACAAGTTCGACTGGGACCTGCTGCGCGAGTCGATGACCTACATCAAGCGCGCCGCCGAGCTGCGCCGTGAGGGCCTCGAGCTCTGCAAGGCCAAGCCGGCGCCCGCGACCTTCTGGGACTGGATCTCCGCGATCGCCCCGATCAACTTCCTGCCGGGAAACCAGGAGCTCGTCGACTACTTCGCGTCCGTGCGCGACGAGATCCAGCACCGGATCGACCACGGCATCACCGGCATCGAGAACGAGCGCTACCGGCTCTACTTCGACGGCATCATGAACTGGAACAAGCTCGGCTTCCTCTCGCGCAAGTTCGCCGAGCACGGCGTGGCCGTGATGGCGGGGCGCTACATCACCAACGCCTTCTGGCAGGAGCCGCAGCTGATCGACACCGACGACCCGCTGCTCGGCATGGCCCAGCACTACCTGCTCTGCCCGACCAACCACGGCACCCGGACCCTCGACTACCTCACCCTGCGCGACTGCGAGGAGTACGACGTCGACGGCATCGTCTTCCACTCGACCCGCACCTGCCGCGCGTTCACCGGCCCCCAGCGGCTGCTGGCCCGCTCGGCCCAGAACAACCTCGGCATCCCGTCGATCTTCTTCGAGGGCGACGTCGCCGACGCCTCCTTCTACAAGGAGGAGATCCTGGAGAGCCGGCTGGCGGCGATGCTGGAGGCGATCGACGTGAAGCGGGCGCAGGCGTCGTGACCGGCGAGCGCCGCTACCTCGGCGTCGACCTCGGCTCCACCACGGCGAAGGCGGTCGTGGTCGACCAGGACGGCGCGATCGTGTCGTCGAGCACGATCGCGATGGGCGCCGTGTCCCGCGCCGGCATGCAGCGCGCGGTCGACGCGGCACTGGCCGACGCCGGCCTCACGGCCGAGGACCTGGACGGCACCGTCTCGACCGGCTACGGCCGGCGCCTGGTCCCCGGGGCGCAGCGCACCTTCACCGAGATCACCTGCCACGCCCGCGGGACCTCCGCGATGGTGCCCGGGTGCCGGCTCGTCATCGACATCGGCGGCCAGGACTCCAAGGCGATCACCGTCGACGACGACGGCCTGGTCCAGGAGTTCGCCATGAACGACCGCTGCGCCAGCGGCACCGGCCGGTTCTACGAGGTGCTGGCCACGGCGGTCGAGGTGCCGATCGAGGAGCTCGGCGCGCTCGCTCTGAAGGGCAGCACCGACCTGGAGATCTCCACCATGTGCGCGACCTTCGCCGAGACCGAGATCGTCTCACTGCTCGCGCAGGACGCCCCGGTCGCCGACATCGCGTCCTCGGTGCACCGCGCCATCGCCGCCCGGACCCTCGCCCTGGTGGCACAGGTCGGGCGGCACACACCCGTCGTACTCACCGGCGGGGTGGCGCAGAACCCGGCCGCGGTCGCCTTCCTCGCGCGGGCACTCGACACCGAGGTGCTCGTTCCCGCGCACCCGCAGATCACCGGCGCGTACGGCGCCGCGCTGCTCGCCCGCGACGCCGACCGGCGTGGCCGGCCGGTCGCCGACGACGTGGCCGGCGCGGACCGGCTCTTCCCCCGTCCGAGCGAGCCGCACTCCTGCGGCAGCTGCGACGGCACCATCGACACCGGCGCCGCCCACGCGGTCGACCTCGGCCTGCCGGTGCGGCTCGGCGGCTGAGCCGCCTGCTCCGTCAGACGGAGGGAACGCCGGTGACCCGACGCATCATCGAGTCGAAGGCGCGGTCGGGAAGCACGTTGTGCAGGAAGATCATCGGCTTCGCGCCGAAGCCGACGGCGTAGCGCGTCCTCGGCTTCCGAGCCCGGACGGCCCTGGCGATGGTGCGGGCGATGAGCGTGGGCTCGGAGGACCGGTTGGCATTGGTCTCCGAGGCCAGGGAGTCGGCGACGGCATTCCCCTGCGGCGCGTAAGGGCCGGTGCCGGAGACCTCGCGGACCTTCTCGGCGGCGATGCCGGACCATTCGGTCTTGATGCCGCCGGGCTCGATGATGACGACGTCGATGCCGAACGGCTTGACCTCGAGGCGCAGGCAGTCGCTGATCGCCTCCAGGGCGAACTTGGTGGCGTGGTACCACGCACCGAGCGGGGTGTGGATCCTGCCGCCCATGGAGGTCACGTTGACGATCGTGCCGGAGCGCTGGGCCCGCATGTGGGGCAGGACCAGCTGGGTGAGGCGGGCCGCGCCGAAGACGTTGACCTCGAACTGGCGCCTGGCCTCCGCCATCGGGACGTCCTCGAGCGCGCCGTAGGAGCCGTAGCCGGCATTGTTGACGAGGACGTCGATGCGTCCGCTCTCGGAGACGACCTGCTCCACGCCGGCCAGCATCGAGCTCTCGTCGGTGACGTCCATCGCGATGGGGCGGATTCCCGCGGCCCGCAGGTGCTCCATGCGATCGACGCGCCGGGCGGCGGCGTACACCGTGAAGCCGGCGCCCGCGAGCTCGAGCGCCGTGGCCTCGCCGATGCCGGACGAGGCGCCTGTCACCAGGGCGACCTCGGCAGGGGCGGCTGACTTGTTCCTGGTGCTCATGGCGCTCTCTTCCTTCTTCGATCTGTCGGGCCCGGTCGGCCGGCACCTCGAACCTAGGTCCGTCCCGGCGACGGGTCTCTAGCGGTAAGCGCCAGTCGACCCGCATCTCGCGCCAACGCCGCCGGTGTCGTGATCTGCGAGTGAGCAGGCGCTTGACGCAGGTCACCTCGCGAGCCGCGAGGCGTAGCCTCAGGCCCATGGCCGGAGAACGGTTCGACGTGGACCCCATGATGAGGGCACTCCTGCGCGACCTCGACCTGTCGGTGCCGCGGGTACTGAAGCGTGCGCGTCTCCCCGGGCAGCTGTTCGCGGAGCGACCGATCGAGCTCACGGTCGCCGAGTACTACGCCTTCTGGCGCGCCATCGACGACGAAGCCGCGTCGGCCGGTCGCACGGACACAGCGGTCGCGATCGGCAACGCCATCTCGGTCGACCTGTTCTCGCCCCCGATCTTCGCTGCGCTGTGCAGCGGCGACCTCGCCACCGCCGCCACCCGCCTGGCCGCGCACAAGCCCCTCATCGGCCCGTTGCGGACCGACGTCGAGACCGACGCGTCCGGTCGTCTCACCATCACCTACCGCTGGCCCCTCGGAGAGGACCCGCCGCCGCTTCTGGCCACCGCGGAGCTGGTCTTCTGGATGGCGCTGGCACGCATCGGGACCCGCGAGAAGGTCGGACCGGTCGCGGCCACCCTCCCCCGGTGGATCGAGCGCAGCCCGAGCCTCACCGAGTTCCTGGGCGTCCGGCCCACCGTCGCCGAGCTGCCTTCCATCACCTTCAGCGGCCTCGACGCCGCGCGGCCGTTCCTGACGGAGAACGAGACCATGTGGCGCGTGTTCGCGCCGGAGCTGCGCCGCCGGCTCTTCGATCTCGAGGCGGGCGCGACGGTGGCCGACCGCGTTCGTGCGGCCCTGCACGAAGCACTGCCGGCCGGCGACCCCTCCATCGCGGCCGTCACCTCGCGACTGAACGTCAGCGCTCGCACCCTCCAACGCCGGCTCAACGCCGAGGGCACCTCGTTCCAGTCCGTCCTCGCCCGGACGCGCGAGGACCTGGCGCGTCACTACCTCGCTCGCCCCGACCTGCGCACGTCCGACGTGGCGTACCTGCTCGGCTACGCCGACACCAACTCCTTCTATCGATCCTTCAAGACCTGGACCGGCACCACTCCGGACGCCCTCCGGGGGCTGGTCAGATCGTCGCCTGCCGAACCTCGTCGAAGGTGAGCGACCCGGCGTCGATCCGGTCGCGCAGCACGAACTTCTGGATCTTCCCGGTCGGCGTCATCGGCAGCTCCTCGACGAAGGACCAGTACGTCGGCGCCTTGTGGGGCGCGATCTGCTCGCGGACGAAGGCGGTCAGCTCGGCGACGGTCGGCCGGTCGTGCCCGGCCCGGACGCACAGCACCGCCCCGACCTGCTCGCCCCACTTCTCGTCGGGAACGCCGATCACGGCGGCGGTCTCGATCGCGGGATGGTCGAGCAGGACCGCCTCGATCTCCGCGGGGTAGAGGTTCATCCCGCCGCGGACGATCATGTCCTTGGCCCGCCCGGTCACGCGCAGGAAGCCGCGCTCGTCCATGGAGCCGATGTCGCCCATGTGCAGCCAGCCGTCGGCGTCGATGGTCATCGCGGTCTCGCCGGGCAGGTCGTAGTAGCCGCGCATGTTCTGGTAGCCGCGCACGCAGATCTCGCCGGCGACGCCGGTCGGCAGCGGCTCCCCCGACGCCGGGTCGGCGATCTTGACCTCGAGCCGCGGCAGCGGCTGGCCGACCGTGTCGGCCTGGTCCTCGGGCGAGTCGGTCACCCGGGTCTGGCTGATCACGCCGTGCGTCTCGGTCTGCCCGAACAGGATGGTGAACTGGCAGCCCAGCTGGCTGATCGTGCGCCGCACCAGCGCCGCCGGCACCGAGGCGGCGCCACTGAGGACCGTCTTGAAGGAGCCGAGGTCGCGGGTCGCGGCGTCGGGGTGGTCGAGCATCGCGATCAGCATCGTCGGTACGACGAGCGAGTGCGTGCCGCGGTAGGTCTCGATCGCCTCGAGCAGGTGCGCGGGGTCGAACCCGGGCAGCAGGACGAAGGTGCCGCGCTTGGCCCAGGCGCCGAAGGAGGTCACCGCACCGCCGCCGATGTGGTACATCGGCATCGCGTTGACGTAGACGTCGCCGTCGGCGAAGTCCGCGCGCTCGGCCACGAAGGTGGCCTCGTTGACCAGGCCCATGTGGTGCAGCATCGCGCCCTTGGGGAAGCCGGTCGTGCCCGAGGTGTACTGGACCTGGATCATGTCCTCGGGATCGATCGCCGGCAGGCTCGTCGCCGGGTCCGCGCTGTCGAGGAAGGCCGACCACTCGCCGAAGGAGTGCACGTCGTGGAGGTCGGGGAGCTCGTCGCGGATGCCCTCGACCAGCGCGCGCATCTCGAAGCCGCGGTACTCGTCGACGCAGAACACCGCGACCGCCCCGGACTGGCGCAGCACGAAGGCCATCTCGCGGGTCCGGTACGCCGGGTTGAGCGCCACCAGGACCATGCCGGCCATGGCGACGCCGTGCTGGAGCACGATCCAGTCGGCGCTGTTGGGCGCCCACACCGCGATCCGGTCGCCGCGGCGGTAGCGCTGGAGCAGCGCCCGCGCGGCCCGCTCGGCGTCGGCGACCAGGTCGGCGTAGGTCCAGCTCCGGCGACGCTCCGGCTCGGCGACGCAGTCGACCAGGGCGAGCCGGTCCGGGACCGTCTCGGCCGCGTGGCGCAGCACCTCGCACACGGTGACCGCGCGCACGTCGCCCGGCTCGGCCGGCCAGTGGGAGGTCTTCAGCATGGTCCGCTCCTGTGGGTCGTCATCGGGTCGCGGGAACACCATCTTGTGACCCGCATCACCCAAAAGGTAAGACCATAACGCTCGACAATCAAGGGCACTCAGTGCCCATACTTGTAGAAATCAACAGGAGGCCCGCATGACCGTCCCGCTCGTCCGCTCGTACGCCGACTCGGCCGTTCTCGTCGCCGGCGGCACCTCCGGCGTCGGCCTGGCGACCGCGGAGGCCTTCGCCGACGCGGGGGTCCGCCGGATCGCCCTGCTCGGCCGCGACCCGGGCCGCGGCGCCGCGGCCCGCGAGCGGGTCGCCGAGCGCTGCCCCGACGCGCGCGTCGAGTTCCTCGCCTGCGACGCCGGCGAGCTGAGCCAGGTCGTCGACGCCGTGGGAACCGCCCACGAGCGGCTCGACGGGCTGGACGCGCTGGTCTGCTCGACCACGACGGCGTACCGCCCCGAGCTGCTGCACCGCACCGACCCCGCCGACATCGAGCGGATCCTGGTCGGCCAGGCGCTGCCGCCGATGCTGCTGACCCGGACCGTGCTGCCCTACCTGCAGGAGCAGGGCGGCGGCAGCGTCGTCGCCATCGCCTCGGACGCCGCGAAGGTCCCGACGCCCGGCGAGGCCGCGCTCGGCGCGGCGATGGCCGCGATCGTCGTCTACAGCCGGGTCGCGGCGCTCGAGGCGAAGCGCAACGGCGTCCGGGTCAACGTGTTGACCCCGTCGTTGATCGCCGGCACCGCGACGGCCGCCAACGTGCTGAGTGACGGCTTCAGCAAGAAGCTCTTCGAGAAGGCCGCCAGCCAGGCGCACCTCGGCGTCGCCGAGCCCGCCGACCTGGCCGCGATGGCCGTCTTCCTGTGCGGTCCGGCGGCGGCCCGGGTCACCGGTCAGGCGATCAGCGTCAACGGCGGTGTCTCCATCGTGTGAGGGCGGCGGGCTCGACCTGCATCAGGCGGACTCGTCGACGATCTGCCAGAACCGGGCATGGGCCTTGCGGGCCCAGCTCCGGCGGCGCTCGCGCAGCAGGGCCGCGGCCTCGCGGCCGACCCACTCCGGCAGCAGCGCCGAGGGCAGCTGCGGGTCGCGCCGCATGAAGCGCTGCTGCAGGTTGAGCAGGTCGAGATAGCTGAGCAGGATCGCGTCCGCGCCGGCGGGCTCGGGCGCGGCGGAGACCTGGTCGATGAAGCGGCGGTACTGCTCCGCCAGCTCACGCAGGTCCCAGGACCGCTCGACCAGCTCGGCCTCGGTGAGCCCCACGCCGACCGTGGGTCCGGCCACGGCCACCGCGGTGTCCTCGAGACCGAGGTCGGCGACCAGTCGCTGCAGCTCCGGCACCCGCTCGTTGTGGGGACTGACCCACAGCCCGGGTGTCGGGTTGCCCATGCCGAGCCAGTCCAGGCCGCCGTACAGCCGCTTGCGGGTGGTGCGCTGCTGCTGCGGCACGCTCACGAACAGGAACAGCCAGCGCCCGTCCCAGGAATCGTCGGCCGCGAGATAGGTCTCCGAGCGGCGTACGCCCTCGGCCACCAGCTCCCGGCCGTGCGCGGCGAGCTGCCAGCGGACCGAGCGGCCGACCCGCTCGCGGTCCAGCCAGCCGGCGGCGGCCGAGCGGGCGAGCACCTGCCGGCCGGCGTGGTCCTCGATCCCCAGCCCGCCGAGGACCTGCAGCAGCGCGGTCGTCCACGCCCCCTCGGGCCGGTCCGGGAGCATCTCGCCGGCGAGCGTCAGCAGCAGCGAGCGCGCGCTCGGGGGCGGCAGCAGGGGCTGCTCCCCCCGCTGGCTCGGCAGTACCAGTGCGTCGGCCATGGAGCACATGCAACCAGCCCCGGCCCGGCCGCCCGCGCGAGGCCCACCGGTCAAGGCGCGTCGGACCCGGTCCAGTCGAGCAGGGCCCCGTCGCCGATCCCGGCCACGTAGGCCTCGACGTGGCGCGCCATCCGGTGCCGCGCCAGCGCCCGGTCGCCCGAGCGGACGGCGGCGGTGATCGCCTGGTGCGCACGGCAGGTCTCGGTGCGCACCCGCGCGTCGACCTGGCCGACCACGCCGGTGGAGTCGTAGATCAGCTCGGCCAGCGCCTCCATCAGGCCGGAGAGCAGCTCGTTGCCGGACTCCCGCGCGACCGTCATGTGCCAGTCCACATTGGCCCGCAGGAAGCCGCTGACCTCGCTGGTCGCCGACATCAGCCGGTTGCTCTCCTCGAGCTGCCGCAGTCCCGCCGGCGTACGCCGCAGCGCGGCGAGGCCGGCGCACGGCGGCTCGACCGTCGCCCGGGTCTGCAGCAGCGCCGCCAGCGACACCTGGGAGCCCCGGACGACGAGCCGGACCGAGTCCGCGAGCAGGTGCCCCGTCGGCCGGCGTACGACGGCGCCGCCGCCGCGCCCCGCCCGGATCTCCAGGAAGCCGCGCACCTCCAGCACCCGCAGCGCCTCGCGCACCGAGGTGCGGCTCAGCCCGGTCTGCGCGACCAGGCTGCGCTCCGGAGGCAGCAGGTCCCCCTCGGCCAGCTCGCCGCTGCTGATCCGCGCGGCCAGGTCCTCGGCCAGCACGTCGCTCGCCTTCGGCACGTGCAGCAGCCCGAGCGTGGTCCGATCCGTGGCGGACGGGGGTGGGCCCACGACCTTGGTCATCCGCGCCACCCCCGCCCTCTCGTCACCGGCGCCGTCAGCCCAGGCTGCAGGCCGGGTTGGGCTCCGGGTTGTTCTCCGAGGCCGGGATCGCCTCCGTGGCGACCAGCTGGAGGGAGCCGTCGTCGGTCTTCTCGACGGTGCCGACGTAGGTCGGTGCCTCGATCTGGTGGTCCTCGGCCCGCAGCGTGACCTCACCCTGGATGGAGTCGAAGGTCAGTCCCTCCAGCGCCTTCGCCACGTCGGCCGGCACCACGCTGCCCGCCTTCTCGACGGCCGCGAAGATCGCCTGCATGCCGAGATAGCCGTTGCCGATGTTCTCCGTCGGCGCCACGCCGTTCTCGTCCCGGTAGGCCTCGACGAACGCCCGGGTGCCCTCGTTGTCGGCGGTCGGGATCCAGGAGTTGGTCCCCAGCGCGCCGACCAGCCGCTCGTCGTCGAGCGCCGCGAGCGTGGTCGACGACAGTCCGGTGTTGACCAGGACCTTGTCGTACTTCTGGAGCACGCCGAACTGCAGGGCCTGCTTGAGGAAGTTGATCGCGTCGCCGCCGGCGAGCGAGACGACCAGCCCACCCTTGCCGCTGAGCTGGCTCAGGTAGCTGCCGAAGTCGGTGGTGCCGAGCGGCGAGAACAGCTTGACGCCGAGCTTGCTCCCGTCACTCTCGAGCGTCCTCTCGACGCCGGCGGTGCTGGCCTGGCCGAAGGAGTAGTCGGCGGCGATGCTGTCCCACTGCGGCTCGTCCTCCTTGGTGAGCCAGTAGGCGAGCGTGTTGATGCCCGCGCTGTCGTTGGCGGTCACCCGGAAGTACCGCGAGGTGCAGGACTTCCCGGTCAGGTCGTCGCTCTGTCCCTGGGTGCCGATCATCACCGCGTCCCAGGCCTCGAGCTTCGGGGTGACCGCGGCCATCTCCGGCGAGGACACCATGCCGATCACGAAGCGGGCGTTCTTCTCCTGCACCAGTCGCTGCGCGGCCGCCAGCGCCCCCTCCGGGGTGCCGAGGTCGTCGGCGAACTCGAGCTCGATCTCGTGCCCGTCGATGCCGCCGTCGGCATTGGCCTGGTCGGCGGCGAACTGGATGCCCTTGCGCTGCTCCTCGCCGTACGCGGCGTAGGGACCCGACTCCGGGGTCACCACCGCGATCCGGAGCGGGCCGTCCGCGTCCTGCTTGCCACTGCTGGCCGCTCCACCCGAGCAGCCCGCGGCCGCGATCATCAGCCCGCTGAGCGCGGCGCCGAGGAGGACTCGCTTGTTCTTCATGCTTCTTCTCCAATCAGGTCGGCCGATCGGCTGATCGGCCGGTCCAGCGGGTCAGACCCCGACGAGCTCACGCAGCGTCTCGGTCGTGGTTTCTTCGATGCGGCCCTCGGCGACCGTCTCGCCCTTGAGCAGTACGGCGTACCGGTCGGCGAGACGGGTGACGAGGTCCAGGCGCTGCTCGATGAGCAGCATCGACGTCCCCGCGGCCTTCAGGCCGGCGAGGCAGTCCCCGAGAAGATCGATGACGACGGGCGCGAGTCCTTCGGACGGCTCGTCGAGGAGGAGGACGCGAGGGTTCGACATCAGCGCTCGGCCGATGGCCAGCATCTGCTGCTGACCGCCGCTAAGATGGGTCCCCAGCGAGCCGCGCCGCTCCGCGAGGTCGGGGAACATCGCGTACACCGCCGCGAGATCCCACGGTCCCTTGCGGCGCGGCGCGGAGCCGACGACGAGGTTCTCCTCGACCGTCAGCGACGACAGGATCCACCTGCCCTGCGGCACCAGCGCCGCGCCGAGCGCCGCGGCCTCGTGCGGCCTGCGGCCCCGCAGCGGCCGGCCGCCGATGGTGATCGCGCCGTCCCGCAGGTGGGCGATGCCGAACATGGTGTTGAGACTGGTCGTCTTGCCGACGCCGTTGGGCCCGAGGAGCGCGAAGGACTCGCCCTCCTCGACCTCGAAGTCCAGCCCGTCGAGGATCAGCGCGTCGTCGTAGTAGGCGCGCACGCCCGCGAAGCTCAGCACGCTGCTCATGCCGCGCTCCTGCCCAGGTAGGCCTCGACGACCCGGGGATCGCGACGGACCTGCTGCGGGTCGCCGTCGGCGATCACCGCGCCCTGCTCGAGCACGGTCAGCCGGTCGCACACGCGGTAGACCACCTCGAGGTGGTGCTCGACGAGGACCACCGTCATCCCGCGCTCGCGGACCAGCGCCGCGAGGTGGTCGGCCAGCGAGATGCTCTCCTCGCGGGACAGCCCCGCCGCCGGCTCGTCGAGCAGGACGAGGTCCGGCGCGCCGAGGAGGGCCAGGGCGATGTCGACCCGCCGCTGCTCGCCGTACCCGATCTCGGCGGGGGTGTGCGCCAGGCACGGACCGAGCGCCAGCGCCTCGACGACCGCGTCGACGTCGCGCTCCCTGACCAGCCGGCTCGCGATGTCGAGCTGGTCGGCGACGGTCAGGTCGGCGTACACGCTGATCCGCTGGAAGGACCGGGCGATCCCGGCGTGCCGGCGTCGTGGCGCCGCGAGCCGGGTGATGTCGCGGTCGCGGAACCTCACGGTGCCGCTCGTCGGTCGCCGGCGGCCCGAGATCAGGTCGATGCAGGTGCTCTTGCCCGCGCCGTTCGGCCCGATCAGGCCGTGGATGGACCCCTCGACGACGTCGAGGGACACCTGGTCGACGGCCTTCACGCTGCCGTAGGCGAAGGACAGCTCATCGAGCCGCAGCACGACGACCTCCTCGGTCGGGGGTGGGAGTGGGGGTGGGGACGACGGGCATGCCGGCCTCCTTCCGGGGACGACGGGACAGGCGCCGCCGCGCCGCGGCGGCCGCGCGCTCGACGAGCTCGACGCAGCCGCCGGGAGCCACGAGCACCACGACGATCAGGACCACGCCGATCACGGCCTGGTAGTGGTTGCCGCTGCCGGCCAGCGAGTTCTGCAGCACCACGAAGAGCACCGCCCCGAGCGGCGGGCCGAGCACGCTGCGCACGCCGCCGATCACGGCGACGATGAGCGCGATGCCGGACGTCGACCAGAACAGCGCCGAGAGCGAGATGAAGCTGGTGGTGACCAGGTTGAGGGTGCCGGCGAGGCCGGCCACCGCGCCGGAGACGGTGAACGCCACCACCCGTGGCCAGTAGGTCGCGTAGCCGGAGAAGCGCATCCGCTCCTCGTTGTCGCGGATCGACGCGAGCCGGCGGCCCCACGTGGTGCGACTGAGGGCCCACAGCGCCGCCACCACGGCCATCAGCACGCCCCAGACCAGCGGCCAGGCCTCGACCGGGTTGCCGTACATCACGACGTCCTTGCCGAGCAGCGTGCCGTCGAGCGAGACGTTGAGCCCGTCGGCGCCGCGGGTGACCGAGTGCAGCTGGCCGCCGGCGACCCAGACCAGCATGCCGATGGCGAGCGTGAGCATCGCGAAGGCGATGCCCGGCACCCGGATGGTCACCAGCCCGACGACGAACGCCGCGAGGGTGCCGCACGCGATGCCGGCCAGCAGGGTCAGCCCGATCGGCAGGTCCGCCTCCTGGGCGACGTACGACGTCGCGTAGCCGGCGATGCCGTAGAAGGCGGCGTGGCCGAAGCTCAGCTGCCCGGTCTGCCGCAGCAGCCAGCCGATGCTGAGGGCGAGCAGGCCCATCACCATCGCCTGCTGCGCGAGCTGGAGCTGGTAGAGCGAGATCACCCAAGGGGCGCCGAGCCCGGCGACGGCGAGCACCAGCCAGGCCAGGGCCTGCCAGCGCGCGGTCCGGTTGCGGCGGCGCAGGGTGTCCGCGACGGTCGGCGTGCCGCTCACAGCGCCGTCCTCCTTCCGGCGATGCCCTGCGGGCGCAGGAGGAGGACCACCAGCATCAGCAGGTAGGGCACGTAGGCCGCCAGCGTGGGGGCCTGCACCGTGGCGAGCGAGTTCGCGAGGCCGATCAGCAGCGCCGCGACCATCGGTCCGCCGATGCTGCCGAGGCCGCCGACCACGACCACGATGAAGGTGGTGATCAGGATCTCGGTGCCCATGGCGGGTGACAGGGTCAGGTACGGACCCGCGAGCACCCCCGCCAGGCCGGCCAGGCCGAAGCCGAGCGCCACGACCGTCGCACTGACCCGGTCCACGTTGATGCCCATCGCACCGGAGGTGACCCGGTCGTCACCGGCTGCCCGCACGAACAGGCCGGTCCGCGAGAACCGCAGCCAGGCCATCAGCCCGGCGCACACCAGGAGACCCATCACGATCACGAACAGCCGGTACGTCGGGTAGGTCGCGAACCCGAGGTCGGTGCTGCCCGCCAGCACGGCCGGCGGATCGATGGTCCGGGCCTGGGTGCCCCAGAAGGTCTGCACGACGTCGGCCACCACGAAGGTGATGCCGAAGGTCAGCAGCACCATGTCGAGCGGGCTGCGACCGACCAGGAAGCGCAGGCCGTAGCGGTCCACCAGCAGGCCGGCGCCGGCGAGCAGCACCGGCACCGTGAGCAGCGCGAACCAGAAGGACGTCCGGTCGGACACCGACAGGCCGACGTACGCCGCCAGCATGTAGATCGCGCCGTGGGCGAAGTTGACGACGCCGCGGAGCCCGAAGATCAACGCCAGTCCCGAGGAGAGGACGAGGAGAAGGACGCCGAACGCGAGACCGTTCAGCACCTGGACGAACATGGCACCTCCAGTGGTGGCCGAGGGAGAGAGTGGGTAGGACGGACCGCCCGCGGACCGGTCGGCCCGTGGTCGGGGTGGGAGTGGGGACGCCCGGGGCTAGCGGGCTCCCGCGTCGGCGAGCAGCACCCGGGTGGCGAACTCGAAGCCCGCGACCGCGCGCCGCAGCTCCTCCTCGACGCCCGGCACGGTGACGGTCACGTCGACGCCGAGCCGCGGCCCGGACTGGTCGAGGCGCACCGTCGCCGTCGCGTCGTGGGACCGGGCGATGTCGCCGACGACCCGGGTGACCGCGTCGGCGCGCAGCACCGGCTTCGCGATCTTGCCCACCGGGGTCAGCGGCATCTCGTCGACGACGATCACCTCCACCGGGACGGCGGCGCGCTCGTGGACGTGCTCACGGCAGTGCGCCAGCAGCTCCACAGGATCGGGCACGACGCCCGCGCGCGCCTGGACGTAGGCGACCGGGAGCTCGCCCTTGGCGAGGTCGGGCCGCCCCACCGCGGCGGCGAGCTGGACCGAGGGATGCGCGATCAGTGCGTCCTCGATCTCCTTCGGGTCGATGTTGTGCCCGCCGCGGATGATCAGGTCCTTGGCCCGGCCGAACACCCACACATGGCCGGTCTCGTCCACCATCCCGAGGTCGCCCGTGTCGACCCAGCGGGCGCCGGCGGGCAGCTCGCCGGGGACGCCGGTCGGGAACAGCTCCCGGTCGAGCGAGCCGTCCAGGTAGCCCGCGCACGCCGTGGGGGTCCCGGTGAGCAGCACGCCGCGCTCGCCGACCGCGCAGTCCCGCAGCCACCGGCCCTCGGCGTCGAGCTCGACCGCCTTCACCCGGACGAAGGGCAGCGGGCGCCCGACGGAGCCGACGAGTGGCTCGCGGGTGCCGTCGAAGTGCCCGGTGGTGGTGCCGTGCAGCTCGGTCATCCCCCAGTTCTCGCGCAGCCAGATCCCGAAGCGCTCGTGGAAGCCCCGGACCAGCTCCATGGGCACCGCGCTGCCTCCGCAGTGGAAGTCGCGGATGACGCAGCCCGCGGCATTGCCTGCGCCGTGCAGGAGCGCCAGCGCGGTGGTGGGCGTAGCGAGCAGCGAGGTCACCCCGTAGCGCCGGGCGATGTCCCAGAACGCCTCGACCACCTGCCGCGAGCGGAAGCCCACCCGGGTGAGGGTCAGCAGGGTGCCGCCGAACAGGACGGTGCGCAGGCCCAGCGAGATGGTGCCGCCGCAGTGGAAGTTGGGCATGCCGTGCGCGGTGACGCCGTCGGGCTCGTTGCCCATCAGCGCGCCGACGTTCCAGCCGACCCGGAGCTGCCCGGCCTGGGACATCCGGACCAGCTTGGGCGCGCCGGTCGTCCCACCGGTCGGCATGACCAGGGAGTCGCGCCCCGGGTCCGGGTCGGGCTCGAACGCCAGGCCGCCCCGGTGCGCGCCGGCGCGCGTGGCGAGGTCCAGGGCCGGGTCGGCGTCGTCGACGTACAGCACCTCGACCAGGCTCGGCACCAGCTCCCGCAGCGCGCCGACACCGCCCTTGGCGTCGAGGACGTCGCGAGTCGTGACCAGCGTGGTCGCGCGGGTGCGAGCCAGGATCGCCGCGACCGGCGCGAGGTCCAGGAAGGGGTTGAGGGGTACGCCGATCCCGGCGGTCTGCGCACCCCACAGCGCACTGAGTCCCTCGGGCACCATCGGCAGCATCACCCCGACGACCGCCGGCGCCGCGCCGGCCAGGTGGCGGAACAGATTGGCGCTCGCCTCGATGTCGCCGACCAGGGTGCGGTAGTCGAGGACCCGCTCGGGGGTGAGGAGATCGGGCTCCTCGACCTGGATGATCGCGGCCTTCTCGGGGTGCTCCCGGGCGACGTGCCGCAGGCAGTCGAGGATCGTCGTGGCGGGCAGCAGCCCGGCGCCGCCCTCGGCCTCGACCGCGGCGACGTCGCTCGGCGTGCGCAGCCGCAGCCGGCGCGGCTCAGGCAACGGAGATCCCTCCGTTGACGCTGAGCACCTGGCCGGTGATCCGCCGCGACCGCGGCGAGGTGAGGAAGAGCGCGGCCTCGGCCAGGTCCTCGGGCTCGGTGAGGCCGAGGGCGGCCTGCCGGACGATCTTGTCGAAGATCCGCTTGCTGAACTCCTGCGCCATCGCCCGGTCGTACGACGCGGTGTTGACGATCAGCGACGGCGTCAGCACGTTGACCCGGATGCCGTCGCGCTTGGCCTCCACCGCGAGGGTCTGCGAGAACGTCACGATCGCGGCCATCGCGGCGCCGATGCCGGTCTCTCCCGGCGTCGGCACCTTCGCGGCGTCGCTGGCGATGGTGACGATGGCGCCGGCTCCGGCCTCGCGCATGAACGGCAGCACGGCCCGGGTCATCAGCAGCGGTCCGAGCGCCTGCTCGACCAGCACGTCGCGCAGCTGCTCGATCGCGATGTCGTGCAGCAGGGTCGGCTGGTAGGGCGCGACCGTGGAGCAGACCAGCACGTCGATGCCACCGAGCGTCCGGTGGGCGCTCGCCGCTGCTGCGAGCGCGCCCTCGGCGGTGTTGAGGTCCGCGGAGACGAACTCGACCCGGGCGGCCGGCGCGCACTCCATGACGGTCTCGACGGCCTGCTTGCCGCGCAGCTCGTCCCGGCCGACCAGCACCAGGTCGGTGCAGCCCGCGAGGGCGTAGGCGATCGCCGTCGCCAGGCCGACGCCCGACGTACCTCCGGCGACGACCACCCGCTGACCGCCGAACTCGCCCGTCGGCTGACCTGGCTCCGCCGCCATCGTGCGCTCCGTCCCGCAATGTTCAGAAACATCGCTGTCGTTGAATCTCAGACCTTTTCTGAGCGCCGTGTGACACCAGTCACGCCCAGCGCGGTGTGACGAAGGTAGACCGACATTAGACAGAAAGCAACCCTCGTTACAGATTTCTGTAGAACGTCGCGGACGGTGGCAGCATGAGCACCCCGCGACCCAGGAGGCCCCATGCCCACCACCGCCAGCTTCACCTCGCCGACCGACGGCACCGCGATCGCGACCTGCGGCTGGGGCGAGGAGATCGCCTCGCCCCGGGGCGTGGTCCAGATCGCCCACGGCATCGCCGAGCACGGCCGGCGCTACGATCGGCTCGCACGGGCGCTGGTCGCCGCCGGGTACGTCGTGCACGCGGTCGACCACCGCGGCCACGGCGACTCGGTCGCCTCACCCGACGAGCTCGGGCACTTCGACTTCACCGCGCTGGTCGCCGACGTCGCCGACTACGGCGCCGCGCTGCGCGCCGAGCACCCGGACCTGCCGCTCTTCCTCGTGGCGCACTCGATGGGGTCCTTCGCCGCGCAGACGGTGATCCTGGACCACTCGGCGCAGTACGCCGGCGTGGTGCTCTCCGGGTCCACCGCGCTCGACGTACTCGCCGCCGAGCTGGCGCAGGCGGAGGGCCCGGTCGGGCTGGAGGCGTTCAACGCCGGGTTCGAGCACCGCACCGGCTACGAGTGGCTCTCGCGCGACGAGGCCGAGGTGGACGCCTACGTCGCCGACCCGCGCAGCGGCTTCGACCTGCCCGACGACGCGGTGCCGCAGCTGTTCGCCGGGGCGGCCCGCCTGGCCGATCCCACGGCTCTCGCCGGCATCCGGAGCGACCTCCCGCTCCTCGTCGTCTCGGGCGACGGGGACCCCGTCTCCGGCGCCGGCCAGCTGGTGCAGCTGCTCGGCCAGCGCTACCGCGACGCGGGGCTCACCGACGTGACGGTCACGCTCTACCCCGAGGCGCGGCACGAGATCTTCAACGAGACCAACCGCGACCAGATCACCGCGGACCTGGTCGCCTGGCTGCACGCGCGCTCCGCCTAGGGAGCCCCGGCGCGGGTGGTGTCGTCGCACCCGGCATCCGGGTCGTGATTCGGCCCCTGGACCGACCCGGATGCCGGGTGCGACGCAAGACCCGCCCGCTCAGCCCAGCGTCGGCCGGTAGGCGTACGACGACGACCGGGTGAGCGCGAACTCGAAGATCCCCGAGCCCGGCCGCCCCTCCCAGTCGAACGCACAGAGCCGGTCGGTCAGCGAGGAGTCGAGGGTGCGCTGGGTGACCGACCCGTCGAGCGGATAGACGTCGCTCTCGACGTGGTCGCGACCCAGCGCCTTGCCGTGGTGGCCGCCGTACCCGCCGCCGGCCATGTAGCCGCCACCGGCGGTCGCGTCGGTGTCGATCGGGTAGACCGCGCCTGACGCCGTGGTCACCTGCACCCGGCCGGAGCGCAGGTCGAGCTGGTCGTCGAAGACCAGGGCATGGCGGACGTCGATGATCTCGTCGAGGGTGCCGTCGGTGTGCATCACCGCACCCTCGAGCAGGATCCGGCCGCCGTCGCGGGACTCGACGAGCAGGAAGCCGACCGAGCGGTCCTCGAACTGCGCCTGGTACCAGATGTGCAGGCCCTGGCCGCCGGCCATGGTGCGCACGCCGCGCGAGCGGTCGCGCTGGCTGTACCAGCGCTCGACCTTCTGCTCCTCGCCGTCGATGGCGAGCGTGCCCGACACCCAGCCGGACTGGAAGAGGTGGGCGAAGGACGTGGTCTCGCCCGTGCTGTTGGTGACGTCGATGTCGCCCCACCAGGCGGGAGTGCGGGCCTCCCACACCAGGTCGAAGGTCAGTCCCGTCGGGTTCTCGCCGAGCGCGACCCGCCAGGTCTGGTTGGGCTCGAGGACGGCGTAGCTGAACGGGCCGCAGGTGCCGGGCGCGGTGGCCGAGAGCTCCGTGGAATAGCGGACGTTGCGCTGCTCGGTCGCCGTGGACAGGATCGTGAAGCCGTCGACCGTGTCGCGCACCGGGTGCAGGCCGAGGCCGAACAGGATCGAGGGTGTGGTCGCGTCGGTGCGGTGCACGTTGAAGACGAACCTGTCGAAGAAGCGCTCGGGCAGGCCCGCGGCCTCCTCGGGCCGGATGATCTCGTCGTGGAACTTCTCGTAGGAGCGGTTGCTCATCGGGACTCCTCAGGACTCGGGGGCGGGAGGGGGCGGTGGCAGGCCGGCCGATCGGTGCGCGTCCTCCAGGAAGGACTGCACCAGCCGCTGGTCGGCGTAGTAGGGGTCGCCGACGCCACGCACGGCACGCCGGTGGCCGTACTCGTAGAGCACGGCGAGCTTCCACAGCGCGAGCGTGGTGTACCAGGCGAGGTTGCCGAGATCGGCGCCGGTCCGCTCGGCGTACCGCGCCGCGAGCTGGTCGCGTCCGGGATAGCCGTCCTCGAGCATGGCCAGGCCGAGCCGCTGCGTCGGGTTGTACGGCGGCGCGTCCGGCACCGAGGCCAGGAAGTAGCCGAGGTCGAACAGCGGGTCGCCGAGGGTGGCCAGCTCCCAGTCGAGCACCGCGGCGATCGCGCCGGGGCGCTCGGCGGACAGCACGACATTCCCGATCCGGTAGTCGTTGTGCACGATGGTCGCCCCGGACTCCGCCGGCACGTGCTCCTGCAGCCAGGCGTCGACCGCCGCGAAGTGCGGCGGCGGCTCGCCGTTCTCGTCGGCGACCAGGCGCGCCATCCGCGCGCGGTGGCGGGCGTTGAACCCCTCGGGGCGGCCGAGATCGCCGAGCCCGGCGCCGGCCCAGTCGACGGCGTGCAGGTCGGCGAGGGTGTCGACCAGGGTCTCGCCGACAGCCCGCCGGGCGGCCGGGGTGTCCAGCGGAGCGGGGGTCGCCGTCGTGACCACCGGGCCCGCGGCGAAGCTCATCACGTAGAAGTGGACGTCGATCACCTCGCCGGCCTCCGCGGTGGCGAGCAGGCGGGCGACCGGCACGTCGGTGCTGCCCAGCGCACCGATCAGCCGGGCCTCGCGCAGCATGTCGTGGGCGCCCGGCGGCGTCGGCGGCGGGGGCGGCCGGCGGACGACCGCCTGGCGGCCCTCCGCGTCGCTCACCAGGAAGGTCAGGTTGGAGTGCCCGTCGCCGATCGGCTTCGTGAGCACCTCCCCCGCGGTGATGTCGTGCCGCTCCAGGAAGGCCGCCAGCCGGTGCCGCTCCTCGGGGCTCCAGTCCCAGTCACTCATCCGCGCTCACTCGCCGGTGAAGCGCGGGGCGCGCTTCTCCTTGAACGCGGCCAGCGCCTCGGGCATGTCGTCGGTCCGGGTCATCAGCGCCTGGCCGCGGTTCTCCAGCTCGAGCGCCGCGGCGTACGACGTGATCTCCAGGTTGCGCTGGATCGCCCGCTTCGACATCCGCACCCCGGCGGGAGAGTTCCGCGAGATCTCCTGGGCCAGCTCGACGGCGGCGGCGAACAGCTCGTCGGTCGGCACCACCCGGTTGACCAGGCCGATCCGCTCGGCCTCCTCGGCCCCCACGATCCGCGCGGTGTAGCCGATCTCGGCGGCCTTCGCGGGCCCGACCAGCCGGGTCAGGTGGTACGACGTGCCGAGCTCGCCGACGGAGAGGCCGACCTTGACGAAGGCGGCGCTGAACTTGGCGGCCGGGTCGCACAGCCGGATGTCGGCGGCCAGCGCGAGGGCCAGCCCACCGCCGGTCGCGGGTCCGTGGACCGCGGCGATCACCGGGAACGGCAGGAAGTGGATCCCCTGGATGCCGCCGGTCGCGGTCTCCTGGAACTTGAGGAACTCGCGCACGCCCATCTCGGTGATCTCGTGGATCTCGTCGAGGTCGAAGCCGGCGCAGAACGCCCGCGTGCCCGCACCGGTGACGATCAGCGCGCGCAGCGGCACGTCACGCAGCGCGAGGGCGGCCTCGCCGTACTCGCTGAACATCCGGATGGTCTGGCTGTTCATCCGGTCCGGCCGGTTGATCCGCAGCACCCCGATGTCGCCGGGCAGCACCTCGAAGGTGAGCTCCTGGAGCTCGGGGAAGTCGATCTCCACGGCGGGCCTCTCGTCGGTCACGGTCATCGGTCACTCCCCCTTGAACACGGGACGGCGCTTCTCCTTGAAGGCCGCGAGGGCCTCCGGCATGTCGCTGCTCCGGGTGAGCAGCGCCTGCCCCCGGTTCTCCAGCTCGATCGCCGCGGCGTACGAGCCGATCTCCAGGTTGGCGTGCAGGGCGCGCTTCGAGAGCTGGACGCCACCCGGGCTGTTCTCGACGATCCGCTCGGCCAGGGCCAGGGCGTCGGCCAGCAGCGCACCGGGCGCGCTGATGCTGTTGACCAGCCCGATCCGCTCGGCTTCCTCGGCATGCACCATCCGTCCGGTGAAGGCGATCTCGCTCGCGACGGCCGGCCCGACCAGCCGGGTCAGCAGCCAAGAGGTGCCGAGATCGCCGGCCGTGAGCCCGATCCGCACGAACGCCGCGTTGAACTTGGCCTCCGGCGCCGCGAGCCGGATGTCGGCCTGCAGCGCCAGCGCCAGCCCGCCACCGGCGGCCGCACCGTTGACCGCCGCGATGACGGGGACCCGCACCGAGCGGACGGCGACCAGCGCCCGGGCCGCCCGCTCCTGCTGGTTGAGCATCGCGATCGCGCCCAGGTCGGCGAGCCCGTCGGCGTCGGCCAGGTCGTAGCCGGCGCAGAAGGCCGCGCCCGCTCCGGTCAGCACGATGACGCGGAGCTCGTCCTCCTGGTCGAGGTCCAGCGCCGCCCGCTCGAGCTCGACGAACATCTCGTTCGTCATCGCGTTGGAGCGGTCGGGTCGGTCGAGGGTGAGGACGACGGTCCCCGGCGCCACCTGCTCGAGGCTCAGCGTCCGGTAGCTGCGGTCGAGGCTCTTCATCGTGCCCGGCTGCCTTTCTGTGGGTTGTCGGAGGTGGTCTGGGCGATCGCGCCCGCTGCCTCCCATGCGTCGATGCGGTCGGTGGCGATCCCCCAGGCGGCGAGCGCCTCCCGGGTGTGCTCGCCGGGAGCGGGCGGTGGGCCGTCGATCCGCGCCGGGGTCTGGCTGAACCGCGGCTGGGGGGAGGGCTGCACGACGCCGGCGACCTCGACGAAGGTGCCGCGGGCGACATTGTGCGGATCCACCCACGCCTCCTCGACCTCGAGCACCGGCGAGACGCAGCCACGCCCCGCGGCCCGGGTCACCCACTCCTCGCGGGTCCGGGCGCGGACGGCGTCGGCGAACACCTGCTTCATCCGCGGCCACTGCGCGCGGTCGTTCTGGTCCGGCAGCGTCGCCGGGTCGAGGTCGAGGATGTCGAGCAGGTCGGCATAGAAGTGCGCCTCCATCCCGCCGACCGCGAGCCACTTGCCGTCGGCGGTCTCGTAGGCGTCGTAGAACGGCGCGCCGGAGTCGACGATGTTGGTGCCGCGCTCGGTGTCCCAGGTGCCATTGCTCACGAACCCGTGGAAGGCGGCCGCCAGCAGCGCCGAGCCGTCGACCATGGCGGCGTCGACGACCTGGCCCCGGCCGGAGCGCTGGGCCTCCCAGACCGCGGCGAGGAGCCCGAGCGCGAGCATCAGCCCGCCTCCGCCGAAGTCTCCAGCGAGGCTCAGCGGCGGCGTCGGCGGCTGACCGTGGCGGCCCACCAGGGCCAGCAGTCCGCTCTGGGCGACGTAGTTGATGTCGTGACCGACGGCCTGCGCGAGCGGGCCGTCCTGTCCGTAGCCGGTCATCCGGCCGTAGACCAGCCGCGGGTTCACGGCCGCGCACTCCTCCGGCCCGATCCCGAGCCGCTCGGTGACGCCCGGCCGGAAGCCCTCGACCAGGATGTCGGCGCCGGCGACCAGGTCCAGCACCACCTCGCGGCCGCGCGGATGCTTGAGGTCGACCGCGACCGAACGCCGGCCGCGGTGCATCACCTCGGTCCGGAAGTCGGCGTTCGGGCCCACCAGTGCGGCGCCGCTGGTCCGGTCGACCCGCACCACGTCCGCGCCCAGGTCCGCCAGCAGCATCGCGCAGAACGGGCCAGGACCGATGCTCCCGATCTCGACCACCCTGAGGCCCACCAGCGGGCCGGTCAGCGCGCGCTCGGTCGTCGTCGACGCCATGCCACCACCTCCGCCGCGCACCGTATGCGAGATCTGAATGGTCAGACCATAACATGTCTCGGCATCGATGGAGACTTCTCCATCGTGGTCCGGATCCCGAGCGGCGCACCCGGCCCCTTCGATCCTTCCGCCCCTCCCTCCCGAACCAAGCAAGTGCTAGGTTGTCTCCATGGCGACCGACGCGCGCGTCGCGGACGGCGGGCCGGGCCCGGCGCTCCACACGACGACCTTCCGACTGAGCTACGCCGACACGGATCCGGCCGGGATCCTCTACTACGCCGCCTGGTTCCCCTGGATGGAGCGGATGCAGAGCGAGTGGTTCTGGCTCAACGGCCTGCGCCAGGACGAGCTCAAGGAGCGCCACGGCTTCTGGACCGTGACCGCGCACACCGCGTGCGACTACCTCGAGGCGGTCGGCCTGTTCGACGAGATCCGGATCGAGCTGCGGCTCGGGAGCGTCGGGCGCCGGTCGTTCGAGATGCTCCACCGGATGGTCCGCACCTCCGACGGCAAGGTGGTCGCGCGAGCCCGGATCCGGATCGTCGCGGTCTCCCCCGAACAGACGTCGGTCGGCATCCCCGACCTGCTCCGCCAGCACCTCGACGCCTGGGCGCAGGGCGCGCGATCTCTTACCCCCATCGAAGCCACGGAGGCCACCGCATGACCTACGGAACCACCCTCGTCACCGGCGCGACCGGCGGCATCGGCGCGGAGATCTGCCGCCGCCTCGCCAAGGACGGCGCCGAGCTGCTGCTCCTGCACCGACGCACGGCGCCCGACGCTCTCGTCGCCGAGCTCGGCGACAGCATCCGCGGCACCCGCGCAGCCGACCTGACCGACGCGGCCGCCGTGGCGGCGGCCGTCGGGGAGCTCGAGGCCGAGCACGGCCAGGTCCGCACGGTCGTCCACGCCGCCGGTCCGCACGTGCCGATGGTCCACCTGTCGAAGGTGACGCCCGAGCAGTTCGCGAACCAGGTCGACCAGGACGCCGTCGCGTTCTTCAACCTGGCCCACGCCGTGCTGCGGTCGTTGCGTGCGACGCAGGGCACGCTGACCGCGGTCACGACCGCGGCCACGGTGCGCTACCCCGTCCGCGACGGCCTGTCCTCCAGCCCGAAGGCGGCGGTCGAGGCACTGGCGCGGGCGCTGGCCGCGGAGGAGGGACGGTTCGGCGTGCGCGTCAACTGCGTCGGACCCGGCATGCTCACCGACGGCATGTCGGAGCGGCTGATCGCGACGGGCGACCTCGACGACCGCGCGCTCGACGTGGCCCGGGCCAACATCCCGCTGCGCCGGTTCGGCAGCGCGGTCGACGTCGCCGAGGCGGTCGCCTTCCTGGCCAGTGAGCGGGCCGGCTTCATCACCGGCCAGAAGCTCGACATCGACGGCGGCTACGGAGTCTGAGGAGGAGACATGGACGACATCAACCTCGGTTTCACCCCCGGCGACGGGATCGTCGTCACGGGCGCGGGGAGCGGCATCGGCCGCGCCGTCGCGCTGCGCGCGCATGCCGCCGGCCTGCGGGTCAGCGGCTGGGACCTGCGCCCCGACGGTCTCGAAGACCTCGCCGGGCAGGGCATCCACACCGCGGTGTGCGATGTGGCCGACGCGCCCGCGCGCGCCGCGGCCCTGCACGCGACCGAACAAGCGCTCGGGGGCGTGCCCCGCTACCTCGTCAACAACGCCGGCCCGTCGTCCCAGGTGCCGCTCGACTTCGAGGAGGCCGTGCGGATCAGCGTCGGCAGCGTCCGGGGCCTGACCCAGGACTGGCTCGACGCAGGTACGCCGACCGGTGCCGCCATGGTGGTCACCGCGTCCGTCGCGGGCAACAAGGTCGGCACCGAGAGCGACTGGTACTCCGCCTCCAAGGCGGCCGTCATGGGCTACGTCCGCCACCTGGCGGCCCACAAGGCGGACCAGATCCGCGCCAACGGCATCGGTCCCGGCATGACCGACACCCCGCGGCTGGCCGGGTTCGCCCAGTCCGAGATGGGCCACCACATCCTGGGCCGGGTGCCGCTGAAGCGGATGGGCACCCCCGAGGAGATGGCCTGGCCGATCCTGTTCCTGCTCTCGCCGCTCGCGTCCTACGTCAACGGCGTGTTCCTGCCGATCGACGGCGGCTGGACCGTCACGCAGTAGCGACCGACCAGCCCGGACGCTCCGGCCTGCGCAGGTCGAGCAGCGTCCGGGCCCGTTCGTCGAACAGGCGGGCGGTGCGGTCGGGGTCGGTGAAGCACCAGAACTCTCCGCGCGCGACCGCATCGAGCAAGCGCTCGGCTGCTTCCGGGGGCGCCATGCCCTGCGCCTGGATCGACTCGGCCATCCGCAGGAAGCTCGCCCGCGCGTCGGGGTCGGTCGGCACCCCGGCCCGGCGTACGTCGTCGAAGATCCGGGTGCGCACCCAGTTCGGCAGCAGCGCCGACACCTGAACCGGGAGCTCGGCCGCGCGCACCTCGAGGTCGAGGCACTCGACCAGGGCGAGGGCGGCATGCTTGCTGGTGACGTACGCCGACTGGTACGGCAGCGAGGTCACCGCACCGGTCGACGCCACGACGGCGAGCACGCCCGGACGCTCCTGGGCGCCCATCCGCGGCACGGCCGAGCGGGCGCAGTGGAAGGCGCCGTCGGTGTTGACGGCCTGCACCCTGCGCCACTGCGCCGGCGTCAGGTCCCAGAGCCGCTCCCCGGACTCGATGCCGGCGTTGCTGACGACGAGGTCGACGCTCCCGTGCGTCGCCCACACCGTGGCGAACAGCGCGTCGACCTGCTCGCCGTCGGCGACGTCGAGGTGGTGCGCCTCGGCACTCTTCCCGGCGGCGACACAGGCGGTGGCGACGGCCGTCGCACGCTCGCGGTCGACATCGGTCACCACGACATGGACGCCGGCACCGGCCAGGTGCAGCGCCATCGCCTCGCCGAGTCCCGATCCGGCGCCCGTCACCACGGCGACACCACCGCCGAACCGGTCCGTCACTGCGCTCATCCGTCGTCCTCCTGATCACTGTCGGCCAGGTGCGCGGCGAGCAGCGCGCGCACGGCGGCGCGCGAGAGCTTCCCCGTGGCGGTGTGCGGCAGGGCGTCCATCCAGACCACGGCGTCGGGCACCTCGTACCCCGCCAGTACAGCCCGCGCCTCGGCGAGCACCGCCGCGTCGTTCCGCCCATCGGCATCCACCCCAGGCAGCGGTACGGCGACCGCCACCAGTCGGTGCCCCCGTCGGGGGTCCGGCAGGCCGATGACCGCCACCTGCGCGACGTACGGCGACCGACCAAGCGCCCGCTCCACCCGCACCGGGTCCACGTTGAACCCGGACACGACCAGCTGGTCGTCGAGCCGGCCGGTCACGCACAGCCGGCCGTCGCGATGGAGATGGCCCTCGTCGCCGGTCGTCAGCCAGCCGCCGGCGCCGGTGGCGACGGCGACCTGGTAGCCCCGGGTCAGCACCCGCCCCGCGGTCCCGGCGGCGACCGGCGTACCGACGGCGTCGACCACGGAGACCTCGACACCGGGCAGCGGCGTCATCGGCGCATGGCGCCCGTGGGCGAGCCGGCCGAGGTCCGGACAGATCGCGACGGTGCCACAGGTCTGGGTCAGCCCGTAGCCCGCGGAGACCCGGGGGATGCCCGCGGTGGCCGCGAGCGGCAGCAGCTCGTCGGGCCGGATCTCGGTGGCGCCGGTCATGAACAGCCGCACCCGCGGGCCGAGCTCCGCGCCGGCGCGCACGGCGGCCGCGAGGTCGTGCAGCAGCGCCGGCGGGCCGGCGACGACCGTCGCGCCCGACTCCCGGACGATCCGGGCCAGGGACTCGCCGCCTCGGTCCGGCACCAGCCGGAGCGAGGCGCCGGTCAGCACCGCCTGCACCAGCAGCCCGTTGAACCCGAACGAGTGAGCCAGCGGCACCACGCCCAGCAGCCGGTCGTGCTGATCGATGTCGAGCACCGCCGCCACGTCGGCGTACAGGCGGTGCAGGACGGCATGGTCCATCGCGACCGTACGCCGGTGTCCCGCGGTGCCCGAGGTGGCGAGCAGCACCGCTGGCCCCGCCGGCTCGCCAACCGGATGCGCCGCCCGAGCGGCCAGCTCACGACGATCTCCGGAGGCGAGCCGGTCACAGACCCGCCCGAGGTCCAGCTCCCCCGCTGCCGGGCTCTCGGCGACGACGAGCCGCGCACCGACCCGGGCGGCGTACTCCCGCCGCGCGGCGACCGGCTCCTCCGCGCCCAGCGGAGCGAGCACGCCGCCACCCAGGTGGGTCCCGCCCGCGAGCAGCACCCAGTCGACCGTGTTGCGCGCCTGCAGGACGACGACGTCGCCCGGCGCCATCCCGGCGCTCGCGAGCCGCTCGGAGACGGCGACGGCGCGCGGCAGCAGCTCGCCCCAGGTCAGCCGGACGCGACCGTCGTCGACGGCGGGTGCGTCCGCATGCGTGCGAGCGCGCTCGAACCAGAGCTCGGCGAGAGGTGCGGCCACGTGTCCAGCCTGCCCGTGACTCGTTGGTAGGTCACCAGGGATATCACTCCTTGGCCAACCAAGCGCTCGCTTGGACATCTCGTATTCCTAATAGGAATAGTTCGAACCGCTACGGAAGCGCTAGGATGTCGCCGTGCCGCCCAAGGGAACCGTCGTGCCGCCCGAGGACGCCGCGCCCTCGCTCCCCCCGACCGGGTGGGCGGTGCTCGGCCTGCTCGCGTTCGGCGAGGAGCTGTCCGGCTACGACCTCAAGCGCTGGGCCGACTGGAGCCTGAAGTTCTTCTACTGGTCGCCGTCGTTCTCCCAGATCTACAGCGAGCTGCGCCGGCTGGCGAAGCTCGGCCTGGCGACCTCGCGGATCGAGAACCGTGACGACGTACGCGGCAAGCGGATGTACCGGATCACCGACGCCGGCCACGCCGCGCTGCACGACTGGGCCGCCGACGAGCATGTCGACCCGGTCGTGCTCAAGCACGGCGTGATGCTGCGGCTGTGGCTCGGCCACCTCTCCGATCCCGCCCGACTGCGCGAGGTCCTCGCCGAGCACCGCGACCAGTCGGAGCGGATGCGGGTGCGCGCGGAGGCCGACCGTGAGGGTGCGACCGCCGAGCCCGGCTGGGCCTTCCCCGAGCTGGTGCTGCGCTGGTCCGAGCGCTACTACGCCGACGAGCGCGACCGCGCCGAGCTGATGCTCGCCGAGCTCGACGAGGCGTCGCGCACCTGGAGCACGTCGTCCGCCGCCGCCGCCCGGCGTACGACGGAAGAGCTGCGGCAGCACCGCGGATGAGCGCCGGGGCCACGCGCCTGGGCGTCCTCGAGCGCGCGACGATGATCCTGGACGCGTTCGACGACGCGCCCGGGCCGCTCGGCCTCGACGAGATCGCGGAGATCACCGAGCTGCCGCGCACCACCGTGTTCCGGCTCCTGACCACCCTGCGCGACCTCGGCTGGGTCCACCACGACCGCCGCGGCTACGCACCCGGGCGCCGGCTCACCACCGGGGGCGGGGAGAGCGAGCACCTCGACCTGCGCGCCGCCGCGTCGGTGGCGCTCAACGAGCTGCAGCTCGCGACCGACGCCGTCGTCCACCTCTCGGTGCTCGACGGGCCGATCGTGCACTACCTCGACAAGGTCGGCGGCGTCCGCGCCACGACCATCCCGTCCCGCGTGGGCGGGCGGATCATCGCCACCGACTCGGTCAGCGGCCTGGCGATGCTGGCGGCGCTCGCGCCCGAGCAGGTCGACGCCCTGGTCGGCCACCTGGACCGGACTCCCGGCGGCCTCGAGTCGGTGCACCACGAGCTGGCCGCCGTACGCCGGCGCAAGGGGATCGCGATCCTCGACGGCCTGCCCGGCACGGGCATCAGCTCGATGGCCACCGTGATCCCCGGCCCCCGCGGCCCGCGCCCGCTCGCCGCCATCTCCGTGGTCCGGCGCGGCCATCTCCCGCTTCCCGTGATCGGGCCGCTGCTGCTCGCCGCCGCCCGCACGACCAGCCGCACGCTGTACCCGGACTGGTCACCCTCGAAGCGCGGGCCGGTCCTCCGGCTGGCGTGAGCCGACCCGGCAGAAACTTGTGCCGGGTCGGCGCCGACCCGGCACAAGTTTCTGCCGGGTCGGCGCTAGAGATCAGCCCGCAGCCTTGCCGAAGTAGGCGTCCTGCAGCAGCGTCAGGTCGCTGACCTCGCTGGCCGGGGAGGACAGCATGGTGCGGCCCATGTCCAGGACGGTGACGTGGTCGGCGATGGCGAAGGACGCCTCGACGGCCTGCTCGACGAGCAGGATGCCGATGCCGGTCTCCTTGAGCTGGTGGACGCGCTCCATCACCTCGTTGACGATGACCGGGGCCAGGCCGCCGGACGGCTCGTCGAGCATGAGCAGGCGCGGCTGGGCCATCAGCGCCTGGCCGATGGCCAGCATCTGCTGCTGCCCGCCGGACATGCTGGCGGCGGGCAGCGCCCGCTTCTCGGCGAGGATCGGGAACAGCTCGTAGATCCGCTCGGCCTCCGCACGCAGCTCGGAGCGCTTGAGCCTGCGGGTGTAGCCGCCGAGGAGCAGGTTCTGCTCGATGGTCTGCGAGTGGAAGACCCGCTTGCCCTCCTGGACGTAGGCGATCCCGTCCCGCACCCGCTGGTGCGCCGGCACCTTGGCGAGCGACTCGCCGCGGTAGCGGACCTCTCCGGCGACGATCTTGTTCAGGCCGCTGATCGCACGGATGGTGGTGGTCTTGCCGGCGCCGTTGCGGCCGAGCAGGACCGTGATCTCACCCGCTCGTACGTCGAACGACACGTCCCAGACGACCCGGAGGTCGCCGTAGCCGGTGCCGAGGCCGCGGACCTCGAGCAGCAGCTCGCTCTCGGGGGTGCTCGAGGCGCTCATCGCTCCGCTCCGTCCTGGGCTCCGTCGATCACGTCGGCCAGCACCACGTGCTGCGCGGCCGGCTTGTCGGGGTCGATGCCGAGGTACTCGCTCATCACCCGCTCGTTGTTCTGTATCTCCTCCGGCGTCCCCTTGGCCATCAGCTCACCGTGCGCGAGCGCGACGATCTCGTCGGCCAGCGAGAGCACCAGCTGGAAGTTGTGCTCGACCAGGACGACGGTCCCGCCCGCGTCGCGCACCCGGCGGATCACCTCGGCGAGGCGCTCGACCTCGTCCTCGTCCAGTCCGGAGGCGGTCTCGTCGAGCAGGAGCACGCCCGGGTTGCTGATCAGGCAACGCGCCACCTCGAGCAGCCGACGCTGGCCGAGCGGGAGCGCGGTCGCCTCGGCGTTCTCGAGATGGCGGATGCCGACCAGGTCGAGGACCCGGTCCGCCTCGGCCAGGTCGCCCTTGCGGACCTTGCGGTAGCGGGGCAGCCGGAGCACGGCCTCGAGGACCGTGGCCCGGTGGCCGGCGTACCGACCCGCCATCACGGCCTCACGGACCGTGATCCCCTCGGGGATGTTGGGCGTCTGGAAGGTGCGCGCGACTCCGGTGCGGGCGACCCGGTCCGGGCCCATCCGCTGCAGCTGCCGGTCGTCGAGCGCGATCACGCCCGCGTCGGTGCGGTAGAAGCCGCAGATCATGTTGAGCAGCGTGGTCTTGCCCGAGCCGTTGGGCCCGATCAATGCGGTGACCCGCCCGGGCGTCGCGGTCAGGTCGACGCCCTTGAGCGCCTGGTTGCCGCCGAACGCCTTGGCGACGCCCTCGACCCGCAGCACCTTGCCGGGTACGGCGGGCACCTCGTCGTCGGCCGCGACCGCCCGCTCCGCCGGGGCCACCGGGTCCTCGGCGAGCATCCTGCGCCACAGCGCCCGGGCCAGGCCGGAGAGTCCGCCGGTGAGCAGCACGCCGCCGATGATGAGGAAGGCGCCGGTGACGACCAGCGAGTACTTCTGGAAGTCGGTCGACTGGTTGAGGCCGAACTGCAGCACGAACGCGCCGAACACGGCGCCGTACACACTGGCCGAGCCGCCGAGGACGGAGGAGGCCAGGATGGTGGTGGCGACGGTGAAGGAGAACGCCTCGGGCGAGATGTAGAGGTCGAGGCTCGCGAACAGCGCACCCGCGAGCCCGGCCGGGACGGCGCCGAGGGCGTAGGCCATCAGCTTCATCCGGAACACGTTGATGCCCATCGACGCGGCCAGGACCGGGCTCTGCTTGAGCACCCGCAGCGCGGTGCCGTGCCGGGACACGGCGATGTTGCGCATCACCGCGAACCAGGCGACGGTCACGATCGCGATGACCATGAAGTAGTCCTCGGGCGTGAGCACCCGGCCGAACAGGGTCGGCGAGAGCAGCCCGGTGAGACCGTTGCGACCGCCGGTGTCCTCGCGGAAGATCGCGATCACGTCGGGCAGGAGCAGCACGAGGAAGAAGGACGTCATCGCCAGCGACCAGCTGCCCAGGCGCAGGCCCGGGATGCCCGTGACGACGCCGACCAGCAGTGCCGCGACGCCGGCGGCGACCAGCTGCAGCAGGATGTCGGTGTGCCCGTGCACGGACAGCAGGCCGGCGGTGTAGGCGCCGGCGGCGTACATCGCCACCTGACCGAGCGCCAGCTCGCCCGCGAAGCCGAGGCTGAGGTTGAGACCGCTGACGAGCAGCGACAGGATCATCGCCAGCTGGAGCTGGCGGACGATGGAGTACTCCAGGTTGAAGTACGGCACCAGGATCAGCAGGATCCCCAGCACCAGCGGGACGATCCAGAGCGGACCGCCCGCAATACGGCGGGCAAGCGACTGAGCAGCCACGGTCACACCACCCTTTCCTTGGTGCGGACGAAGAGCCCGGCGGGACGCACCATCAAGATGGTGATGAGGATCAGGAACACGGCGAGGTTGGCGTACTCACCGCCGAGGTAGCGCGAGGCGTAGGCCTCGGCCAGCCCGACCATCGCGCCGCCGACCAGGGTGCCCGGCATCGAGCCGAAGCCGCCGATGGCCAGCACCACGAAGCCCTTGAGGGCCAGCGCGGCACCCAGCGTGGACACCGCGAACGTCTTGGACCCGACGAACATGCCGGCGAAGCCGGCGAGTGCGCCCGCAGCCACGAACGCCATGAAGGCCATGCGGCGTACGTTCACGCCTCGCAGCAGCGCCGCCTCGCGGTCCTCGGCCATGCCGAGGAGGGCCAGACCGGTGAGCGAGCGGCGGCTGTAGACGCCGAGCGCGATGACGAGCAGCACGGCCAGCGCGATCAGGAACAGCTCGACCGGGTACGCCCGGCCACCGAGCAGGGTGAACGCCTCGTCCCCGCCGAAGAACGGAACGGTCAGCGGCTGGGTGCCCCAGGTGAGCTG
This sequence comes from Nocardioides nitrophenolicus, assembly GCF_016907515.1. Classification (NCBI taxonomy): domain Bacteria; kingdom Bacillati; phylum Actinomycetota; class Actinomycetes; order Propionibacteriales; family Nocardioidaceae; genus Nocardioides; species Nocardioides nitrophenolicus. The sequence continues at coordinate 3,015,647 of NZ_JAFBBY010000001.1, read as the reverse complement.
GGCGATGCCGTCGAGCAGGATCGACGCACCCAGCGTGGTGACCAGGATGTTGTGCATGTCGCCGACGGGGCGGATCGCGATCCGCTCCTCGACCGCCGCGATCACCGCGACGGCGAGCGCCGCCATCACGACGACGAGCACGGGCGGCAGGTCCCAGGTCACCAGGCCGGTGTAGGCCACGAACGCGCCGACCATGGTCAGCTGCGCGTGGGCGAAGTTGAAGGTCTTCGAGGAGATGAAGACGATGTTGTAGCCGATGGCGACGATCGCGTAGATCGCCCCCAGGGACAGGCCACCCCAGATCAGAGTCACGGTGATTCCCTCGGGTCGTACGGCGAGCGCCGGCGGGGCGGGTCACCCCACCCCGCCGGCGTCAGCACGTCAGTGGAACTGGCCGTCCTGGAGCGGACCGGGCGAGATGAAGGCGAACTCGTCCGGCGACGGGTTGGCGGCGTGCGAGTCGGCAGAGAACCGGTAGGTGCCGAGCACCGCGGTCACGGCGGACTCCTGCACCTTCGGGTCGAGCAGCGCCTCCGCGAGCTTCTTCGCGTCGGTGGAGTCGGCCTCCTCGGCGGCGGCCTGGACCAGGGCGAGCGCGTCGTTGTTGTAGGCCAGGATCAGCGTCGACTTGATCGGCTCGATCTTCTTCATCCGGGCGACCAGGTCGACGACATCGGTGTCGGCCGCGTCGTACGCCGTGCTGGTGTAGACCTGCATGACGAGGTTCTTGGTGGCCGGCGTGCCGAGGACGCCCGACGGCGGCTCGGTCGAGATCAGGCTGGTCGCGGCGACCGAGGTGTTGCCGATGATCGGGACGTTCCAGTTGAGCTTCTCGATGCCCTTGAGGACGTAGCCCAGCGGAGCGCCGTACGCGTCGAGGACGAGCACGTCGGGGTTCTTGGCGCGGATCGCCTCGAGCTGCGGGGTCATGTCGAGCGACGCGACGTCGTACTCCTCGTTCGCGACGACGTCGGTGCCGGCCGCGTCGAAGGTCTTCTCGGCGGCGGCGCCGTAGACCTCGCCGTACGAGCTGGAGCCGTGCAGGATGCCGACCTTGGCGTACCCCTTCTCCTCGAAGTACGGCGGGAACGCGTCGAGCTGGTTCTGCGCGCTGGCCGAGAGGTCGAAGTTGAGCGGGAATGCCTTCGGGTCGGCCGAGGTCTCGGTCGGGCCGATGTTGAAGGACAGGATGCTGTTCTGCTTCAGGATCGGGAGGGTCGCGTCCGCGACGGTCGAGGGACCGGAGTTCAGGACCAGGTCGGGCTTGCCCTTGGCGATCGCCTCGCGCAGCTTGGTGACCGCCACGGTCGGGTCGGCCTGGTCGTCGAGGACCTCGAGCTTGACCTTGCGACCGTCGATGCCGCCGCTGGCGTTGACGAGCTCGACGCCCGCCTTCGCCGACAGGACCGACGTCGAGGCGTTGTCGGCGAGGGGACCCTCGGCCGAGATGCCGCCGAGCACCAGGACGCGGTACTCGCCGTCCTTGCCGCCACCGGTGGAGTCCTCACCGGCACAGCCCGCGGCGACGAGGGCGAGGGCGGCGAGTCCGCCGACCACCTTGAACAGACGTGTCTTCATCCCAGATTTCCTTCTGATGACCTTGGGCGGACCGACGGGTCCGCCAGTTCGACACGAGGACCCGAGTCGCTCGTATGACCTTCCGGGTTATTTCGAATCGTCATAGTAAGATACGAACCAAGCAAACGCTAGGGCAAAACTCGGATCCCGTCACTTGCCTTCGATCCGGACTCGCCAGGAGGCTGACGACGTGACCCTGACGACCGAGGACCGCCTCGCTCTCGACGACCTCGTGCAGCGCTACGCACTTCTCGTCGACCAGCGCGAGCTCTCCGCCGTGGGCGAGCTGTTCACACCGGACGCGCGGCTTCGGCTCCCCGACCCACCGGCCGAGCTCGACCCGTGCGTCGAGGTGCGCGGGCGGCCCGCGGTGGTCGCCGCCCTCGGCCGGCTCAGCGGGTTCGCGTCCACCTTCCACGCGGTGGTCGGCCGGATCGCCGACTCAGCCGGACCCGACCAAGCAACCGGTCGGGTCGCCTGCACCGCACACCACCTCGGCGTCGCCGAGGACGGTCAGGCCAGGGACCTGACCTGGTACCTGCACTACGACGACGCCTACGCCCGGGTCGGCGGTCGATGGCTGATCGCGGAGCGCTCGTTGAGTGTCGAGGCGATCACCACGGGACCGGTGCGCCGGGTCCGTACGATCGAGCGATGAGCGACGCCTGGCAGACCGACCGGCTCGACCTGACCGGCTACCTCGAGCGCCTCGGCCTGCCGGCGGAGCCACCGTCGCGAGCCGCGCTCGACGCGCTCCACGGCGCGCACGTGCGGACGTTCACCTTCGACAACATCGACGTCCTGCTCGACCAGCATCCCGGCGTCGGGCTCGACGCGCTCAGCGACAAGTTCGTGCAGCGCGGGCGCGGGGGCTACTGCTTCGAGCACGCCACGGTGTTCGCGGCGGCCCTCGACCGCCTGGGCTACGACGTCGAGCGGCGCCTCGGCCGGGTCGGCGACCCCGCGACGGGCGACGTCCAGGGCCGCACCCACATGACCGTCGAGGTGCGGCTCGACGGCGAGCGCCTGCTCTGCGACCCGGGCTTCGGGATGAGCCTGCTCCGGCCGGCGGTGCTGGCCGACGGCGCCGTCAGCGACCAGTCCGGCTGGACCTACCGGGTGGTGCGCGCCGACCTCGGGTGGGGCCTGCAGCGGCTGCGGGAGAGCGGCTGGGAGCACACGCACACCGTCGAGGAGCTGCCGGTGTTGCCGGTCGACGTCGTCATGGGCCACCACTACACGAGCACCTTCCCGGGCTCGCACTTCCGCACCAGCCTGATGCTCACCCGGCACGACCAGGGCCGCCATGTCGCGCTCACCGCGACCACGCTGACCGTTCGGCGACCGGGCGAAACCACCGAGCACCGCGCACTGGCACCCGGCGAGCTCGCCGACTGGCTGCACGCGCTCGCCGTGCCCCTGGACGCGAAGGAGGAGGCGCGGTTGCTGAACCGGGTGGCCAGGCTGTAGCGAGGCCGTCGTCCCGCCACGGGCGCCGGGCAGCTCGAAGAGACCTCTTGTGTTCGAACATGTGTTCGAATAGGATGAGCGCATGTCTTCTCTCGGGGCGCTCTCCACGGCTACGGCCGCGGCCGACCGTGCCGCCGAGCTGGCCCGCCTCGACTGGCACGAGCTCGAGGGCCTCGATGCGGTGAATGTGGTCGAGTCGATCACAGCGGCCCGCTCGTTCCTCGACGCCGCCCTGCTGCGAGGCATCGAACGACTCGAGGCCACCGACGCGGTCCGTGAACTGGGCTGGGCCTCGGTCAAGGACTACCTCACCCACCTCACCGGCGGCCACAAGGGCAGCGGCGGCGGACTGGTCCGCGCGGTCGAACAGCTCCGCGACCTGCCCGAGGTCCAGACCGCCCTCGAAACCGGACACGTGACCCTGCCCCAGGCCCGCGCGATCGCGGCCAAGGTCCACACCCTGCCCCGAGTCCCCGAGTTCCGCACCGCCGTCGCGGGAGCGATGCTGGAACTGGTCGACACCCACCATTACGACGCCTCCGACCTGCAGAACGCGTTCGGTGATGTGGTGCGTGGACTCGACCCCGACGCCGCACTCGTCAACGCAGACAAGGAGAAGGCCAAGACCGAACGCGGTGCCCACCACGCCCGCCACCTGTCCTTCGCCGAGGACGGTCTCGGCGGGGTCCGCCTCAACGGCTACGGCACCCTCGAGGACACCGAGGCGATCAAGGCGGTCCTGCTGCCGCTCGCGGCCCCGGTGACCTCCGCGCCGAGCGCCTGCGGTGGGATCCCCCGGCCGGCCGGGGCCCCGGCCTACGACACCGACGGGGTGGCCACCGCCCGGGCCTGCCTGGACCCCGAATGCGCCCACGACGGACGCGACGTCCGTGACGCCGGCGCCCGGCTATGGGACGCCCTGGTCGAGGCGTGTAACCGGCTCACCCTCACCGACCAACTCACCGGCAACCTCACCGGCAACCTCCCCAGGGACCACGGCGCCCAGCCCCGAGTGGTGGTCCTCATCGACCACGACAGCCTCCGCCAACAAGTCATCGACACCGGACTGGCGCGCAACGGCCAGACCCCGAGCGGCACCCGCCTGTCCGCGACCGCGGTGCGGCGGATGGCCTGTGACGCCGAGATCATCCCCGCCGTCCTCGGCACCCACAGCCAGGTCCTCGACGTGGGCCGGGCCCAACGCCTCGTCACCCCCGCCCTGTGGACCGCGCTGGTGATCCGGGACCGACACTGCGCCTTCCCCGGCTGCACCCGCATGCCACTGGCCTGCGACGCCCACCACATCACCCACTGGGCCGAACAAGGCACCACCAGTCTCGACAACCTCGTCATGCTCTGCCGCCACCACCACACCCTGACCCACCAAACCCCCTGGGTGGTCCACATCGACCCTGACACCGGCCAACCCGTCTGGACACCACCACCACGCAACACCCTCGACAACCTCCGCAAGGCCGGGATGGCCTACGCACCCGCCCGACCACGCGCCGCCTGAGGGGACCGGAGCGCGGGAGGCTCAGTCGAAGCGCGTCCACTGCTCGAGCACCACGAGCGTCTTGGTGCTCGCCACCGCGCGCCCGGAGCGGAGCATGCCCACGACGCGGCGCAGGTCCTCGACCCCGTCGACCCGGATCCGGACCAGCGCATCGGGATCGCCGGCGAGGGTGAGCACCTCCTCCACCTCCGGGATCTGCGCGACGAACTCCATGATCTGGGCGAGGTCGAGGTCGTCGCCGAAGTGCAGCTCGGTCATCGCCTCGATGCCGGTCGCGATCCGTCCGTGGTTGATCTTCACGGTGTAGCGCTCGATCACGCCGAGCTTCTCCAGGCGGGCGATCCGCCGTTGCACCGGCGCGACGGTCAGCCCGACCGCGGTCGCGATCTCGCGCAGCGGGCGGCGCGCGTTCTCCCGGAGCAGGTCGAGGATCGCGCGGTCGGTGGCGTCGAGAACGGCGGCATCACTCACGCAACAGAATCTACCCCTGACAGCCTCTTCGTTGCGCTCCATCACTTCACTACCGGACCGGGATTGCGGATCGACGCCAAACCGGGCGACAAGTCTTGTGACCCGGCCCACCAGGCCCCAGGCTCGTGCGCATGACCCTCACCGCCGCCCCCGTCGCACCCCACGACCTGGTCTTCGAGCGCACCGACGAGCTCGGCGCCGCCGGTCACGAGCAGGTCGTGTTCTGCCGCGACCAGGCCACCGGGCTGCGCGCGATCATCGCGATCCACGACACCCGGCTCGGTCCGGCACTCGGCGGCACGCGGTTCTACCCCTACGCCAGCGAGGCCGAGGCGCTCACCGACGTGCTGCGCCTGTCCCAGGGGATGACCCACAAGGCCGCCGCGGCCGGCATCGCCCTCGGTGGCGGCAAGGCCGTCATCATCGGCGACCCCGACACGATCAAGACGCCGGAGCTGATGGCGGCGTACGGTCGCTTCGTGGACACGCTCTCCGGGCGCTACTTCACCGCCGCCGACGTCGGTACGACGGCGCAGGACCTCGACGCCGTCGCGACCGCCACCCGCTACGTCGTCGGCCACAACGGCGGCTCGGGCGACAGCGGCTTCTCCACCGCCTTCGGCGTGTTCAGCGCGATGCGAGCAACCGCCGAGCACCGCTGGGGACCCGAGGGCCTCCGCGGCCGCAGCGTCGGCGTCGAGGGCATCGGCAAGGTCGGCACCCACCTGGTCGCGCTGCTCCTCGAGGAGGGCGCCCAGGTCGTCGTGTCCGACGCCTCCCCGGCCGCGCTGGCCCGCATCGTCGAGGCGCACCCGAGCGTGACCACGCGGGCGGGCGTGCTCGACGCCCCCGTCGACGTCTACGCGCCCTGCGCGCTCGGCGCGACGCTCACCCCGTCGTCGGTCGACGCGATCCGCGCGAGCATCGTCTGCGGCGCGGCCAACAACCAGCTGCTCGACTCCTCGGTCGCGCCGCTGCTCCAGCAGCGCGGCATCACCTGGGTGCCCGACTACGTCGCCAACGCCGGCGGCCTGATCCAGGTCGGCGGCGAGATCTGGGAGCGCACGCCGGAGGAGCTGCGCGCCGAGATCGCCGCGATCGCCACCACGGTGCGCGCGATCCTCACCCGCTCCGACGAGAGCGGCCGGCTGCCCAGCGAGGTCGCCGCCGAGATCGTCGCCGAACGCCTGGCCGCCGCGACCCGTCCGACCGAGGGAGTCACCGCATGACCGAGCTGCTCGCCCGTCCCGCCGGAGAGCCGGCCACGCCGTACGATCTCGACGACCGGTTCCGGGTCGACGCGCCGCCGACGCTGCTGACCGGTGTCCAGGCCATCGCCCGGCTGCTCGTCGAGCACCGCGCGCTCGACCGCCGCCGCGGCCTCAAGACCGCGTCCTTCGTCTCCGGCTACCAGGGCAGCCCCCTCGGCGGCCTGGACCGGATGCTCGCCGACATGCAGGACGTGCTCGACGAGAACGACATCCGCTTCGTGCCCGGCCTCAACGAGGAGCTCGCCGCCACCGCCGTGTGGGGCAGCCAGGTCGACCTGCCGCTCGGCACCAGCAAGTACGACGGCGTGACCGGCTTCTGGTACGGCAAGGGCCCCGGCGTCGACCGGGCCACCGACGCGCTGCGCCACGCCAACATGTACGGCGTCAACCGCCGCGGCGGCGCCGTGCTCCTCGTCGGCGACGACCCGGCGTCGAAGTCCTCGACCGTGCCGGCCGTCAGCGAGCGGTCCCTGGCCGCCCTCGGCATCCCGGTGCTCTTCCCGCGCAACTCCACCGAGATCGTGACCCTCGGCCTGCACGCGATCGAGATGTCGCGCGCCACCGGCTGCGTGGTCGCGCTCAAGATCGTCGCCGACGTCGCCGACGGCGCCTGGGTGGTCGACAGCAGCGACCTCCACCTCACGCCGGTCACGCCGTCGATCGAGTGGAACGGCCACCCCTACGCCTACACCCAGAGCCCGATCGTGCTGCGGCCGGCGATGATCGTCGGCGCCGAGGCCGAGCTGGTGGGGCCCCGCACCGCGTTGGTCCACGACTACTCCGCCCGCAACGGCCTCAACGTCGTCGAGGTCGACGCTCCGGCCGCCCGGCTCGGCCTGGTCGCGTCCGGCAGCTGCTTCGACTCGCTGCGCCAGGCGCTCACCGACCTCGGCGTCACCGACGAGGCGCTGGCCGCGTCCGGCATCCGGGTGCTGCGGATGGGCATGATGAGCCCGGTCGAGCCCGAGGCGGTGCGCCGCTTCGCCGACGGCCTCGAGGAGATCGTGGTCGTGGAGGACAAGACCTCCTTCATGGAGATGCAGGTCCGCGACCTGCTCTACGGCACCGCGAACGCGCCGCGGATCCTCGGCAAGCTGGACGCCTCGGGCCAGCGGCTGATCCCCGCCGACGGCGAGCTCACCGCCGGCCGGCTGCTCGCTCCGCTGCGGCACGCCCTCGAGGGCTGGGTGACGGTGGCCCCGCCCCAGCGCCCCCGCACCAGCCTGCCGCTGCTGCCGGTCAACCGGTCGGCGTACTTCTGCTCGGGCTGTCCCCACAACCGCTCCACGGTGCTGCCGGAGGGCTCCATGGGCGGCGGCGGCATCGGCTGCCACGCCATGGTCACCATCTCCGACCGCCCGGAGGACACCGTCACCGGTGTCACCCAGATGGGCGGCGAGGGCGCGCAGTGGATCGGTCAGGCCTGGTTCACCGACGCCGGCCACATCTTCCAGAACGTCGGCGACGGCACCTTCTTCCACTCCGCGCAGCTCGCGGTGCAGGCCTGCATCGCGGCCGGCGTCAACATCACCTACAAGCTGCTGTTCAACGAGGTCGTGGCGATGACCGGCGCCCAGGACGCCGAGGGCGCGCTGTCGGTCGCGCAGCTGACCCACAAGCTCACCACCGAGGGCGTCGCCAAGATCATCGTCTGCGCCGACGACCCGGGCCGGCACCGCCGCCGCGACCTCGCCGCCGGCACCCTGCTCTGGGACCGCGACCGCCTCGACGAGGCGCAGCGCCTGCTGCGCGACATCCCCGGCGTGACGGTGCTGATCTACGACCAGCACTGTGCCGCCGACGCTCGCCGCCAGCGCAAGCGCGGCAAGCTGCCCGCCCGCACCCAGCGTGTCGTCATCAACGAGGCGGTCTGCGAGGGCTGCGGCGACTGCGGCGTGAAGAGCAACTGCCTGTCGGTGCAGCCGGTCGAGACCGAGTACGGCCGCAAGACCCGGATCGAGCAGACCTCCTGCAACACCGACTACAGCTGCCTCGACGGCGACTGCCCGTCGTTCGTGACCGTGGAGACGGCGCCGCGCCGCAAGCGCAAGCAGCCCAAGGTCGCGAAGGCCAAGCGCTCCTACCCGACGCCGCCGAGCGTCGCCGCCAGCACCGCGGACCAGCCGGTCACCACGACCCAGAACGTCTTCATGACCGGCATCGGCGGCACCGGCATCGTGACCGTCAACCAGGTGCTGGCGACCGCCGCCCTGCGCGCCGGGTACGCCGTCGAGTCGCTCGACCAGACCGGGCTCAGCCAGAAGGCCGGCCCGGTCACCGGCCACCTGCGCTTCGCCGCGGGCGACCTCGAGCCGGCCAACCGGCTCACCCCCGGTTCGGCCGACTGCTTCCTCGGCTTCGACCTGCTCACCCTCGCCGAGGACCGCAACCTCACCTACGGCGACCCGGAGAAGACCCGCACCGTCGTCTCCACCAGCCGCACCGCCACCGGCGCCATGGTCCACGACCCCAAGGTGTCGCACCCCGACGAGGCGGGTCTGCTGGACCGGGTGCGCACCGCCAGCGTCGAGCTGTTCGACTTCGACGCGCTGGAGGCGGCCGACCGGATCTTCGGCAACACGGTCGCGGCGAACTTCCTGCTCGTCGGCGCCGCCCACCAGACCGGCGCGCTGCGGCTGCCGGCCGCGGCGATCGAGGAGGCGATCGAGATCAACGGCACCGCCGTCGCCGCCAACATCGCCGCCTTCCGCTGGGGCCGGGTCGCGGTCACCGACCCGGCCGCCTTCCGGGCGGCCGGCGTCCGCGCCGACGCGCCGAGCGCGCCGGTCCGCGAGCTCCCGGTGCCCGCCTCCGTGGCGGCCGCCGGCCTCGAGGGCGAGCTGCTCCGCCTGGTCAGCCGGCGGGCCGCCGACCTGGTCGGCTACCAGGACGAGAAGCTCGCCGACTCCTATGTCGCCGTCGTCGCCCAGGTCGCCGCCGCCGAGCGGGCCGTCACCTCGGACACTCGGTTCAGCGAGGCCGTGGCGCGGCACCTGTTCAAGCTGACGGCGTACAAGGACGAGTACGAGGTCGCCCGGCTGCTCACCGACCCGGCGTTCCTCGCCTCCACCGGCGAGGCCTTCCCGGGCGGCACGGTCGCCTTCAAGCTGCACCCGCCGGTGCTGCGGGCGATGGGACGCAAGAAGAAGATCTCGTTCGGCCCGAAGTCCCACGGCACGTTGCGCACCCTGGCGCGGATGAAGTCGCTGCGCGGCACCCGGGCCGACGTGTTCGGCTACGCCCACCTGCGCAAGGTCGAGCGGGAGCTGCGCGACCACTACCGCTCGCTCGTCGTCGACCTCAGCCGCGACCTGGCCGACCCGGCGGCGTACGACCGGGCGGTGCGGATCGCGGAGCTGCCGGACCTGGTCCGCGGCTACGAGACGGTCAAGCTGCGCAATGTCGAGGAGTACGCCGCCGCGCTGCGCGAGCTCGGGGTCACCCCGCCGGCCGTCGGCTGACCCGCGGCGGACCCGCGGCTGACCCGCCCGGAAGCACGACAGAGGCCCCCGCCGATCGGCGGGGGCCTCTGTCGTCGTTCGCACTTCCTCGCCCGGGCTACCTGATGGTGACCTTCGCGGTCTTCAGGGTCACCGGCGCGTAGCCCGGCAGCGACCAGGTCACCACGGCGCGGACCTTGGTGCCGCGGAAGGCCTTGGTGAGCTTGAGCCCCTTCTTGGTCGCGCCGGGGACGGGCCGCTTGCCGACCAGCCACTGCACCTTGACGGTGGCGCCGGCCGGCACCGCCGCCGGGAGCACGACCTTCAGCTTCTTGCCGACCTTGGCCGTGCCGCTCAGCGTCGGCTTGCCGCTCACCTTCAGGACGCCGAGCGCGACCGGCGCGGTGCTGTCGGCCCACGCCGCACCGGACGGCGCCGCGACGACGAGCGCCGCGATCACCTTGCCGGCGAGGTCCGGGGTGAGGGTGAGCCGGTTGCCGGTGACGCCCTTGATCTGGACGCCGTTGGCGTACCAGGTGTACCCGAAGGCGGACGGCGTCGACGACCAGCTGCCGGTGCCGACGGTGAGGGTCTCACCGACCCGGACCGGGCCGGTGATGGCCGGCTTGACCGTGTTGACGATCGCGGGAGCCACCACGGCGACGGCCTCGGAGACGGCGGTCCCGTCGGCGTACCCGTCCTTGACCGCGGTCACCTTGACCGTCAGCGAGCGGCCGCCGGCGGAGCTCGGGATGACCAGGTCCGCGCCGGTGCCGATCGGGTCGTTGGTGCCGTTCAGGTACCAGCGGTACTGGTAGCCGTCCGGCGCCGGCGACCAGGTGCCCGGCAGTGCGGTGACGGTCCGGCCGACCTCGATGTGGTCCCCGGTGATGGTCGGGGGTGCCGTGTTGGCCGGCGCGTCGCCGACGGTGACCGTCGCCGTCTCGGCGGACTCGACCGAGCTGGGCGCGTAGCCGGGCACGGTGGCGGTCACCTCGACGGTGAGCTTCTTGCCCCGGGCGCCGCCCGGCACGACCAGGTCCTTGGCGGTGGCACCCTCGATCGCGGTGCCGTCCTGGAACCACTGGTAGGAGTACGTCGCCGGGCCGGCCGACCATGTGCCGTCACCCGCGGTGACGGTCCTGCCGACCTTGGCGGTGCCGGTCACCGTCGGCGCGTCCGTGTTGGCCAGGTCGCCCAGGGCGACCGGGGCCGACGGCGCCGAGGTGGCGACCCCATCGTGGTACGCCGACGCCGTGGCCGTGACCTCGACGCTCAGCGTCTTGCCGGCCGCGCCGGGCGGGACCACCAGGTCCTGCCCGGTGCCGATCGGCGTCGCCGTCCCCTCCTGGAACCAGCGGTAGGCGTAGCCGCTCGGGGTGGCCGACCAGGTGCCGGGGCCGGCCGAGACGGTCTTGCCGACCTGGGGCGAGCCGTTCACCCTCGGCGCCTGCTCGCTGGTCAGGTCTCCCAGCGCCACGGGCCCGGTCGGGGCGGACACGACGGCACTGGACTGGTAGCCCGGCGCGGTCGCGGTGACCTCCACGGTGAGCGGCTTGCCGAGGGCGCCGGCCGGGACGACGAGCGTCTTGCCGGTGGCGTCCGCGATCAGGGTGCCGTCCTGGAACCAGCGGTAGGCGTACCCGGCCGGGGTCGGGGACCAGGTGCCCTCGACCGCGGTGACCGTGCCGCCGACCTTCGCCGCGCCCGAGATCGTCGGCGCGACGGAGTGGGCGAAGGTACCCGTCGCCACCGCGGCGGTCGGGTCCGACACCGCACTGCTGGTGCCGTAGCCGGTGGCGGTCGCGGTGACCTCGACGGTCAGCTTCTTGCCGAGGGCGCTCGCGGGGACGACCAGAGTGGAGCCGGTGCCGATGGGCGTCGCGGTGCCCTCCTGGAACCAGCGGTAGGTGCGGCCGCCGGCGCCCGGGTCCGGGTTGTGCGACCAGGTGTCGCCGCTGGCCGTGACCGTGCCGCCCACCTCGACCGCACCGGTGATGGCCGGCCTGGCGGTGTTGGCGAGGCCGCCGGGTGCGACCGTGGCGGTGGGGTCGGAGGTCGCGGCGGCGCCGGTGTGGCCGGCCTTCGCCGCGCTGACCTTGACCGTCAGCGTCGTGCCGAGCGCGCCGGGCGGGACCACGAACACCTTGCCGGCGCCGATCGGGGTCGACGTGCCGGACTGGTACCAGGCGTAGGTGTAGGCGTCGGGCGTCGCGGACCAGGTGCCCTCGAGCGCCGTGAGCGTGCTGCCGACCGTGGCCGCGCCCGAGATGCTCGGCTTGGCGGTGCTGGTGAGCACGCCGTGGGTCACGGCCGCCGAGGCGGTCGACGTGGCGACCCCGTCGGCGTACCCGGCCTTGGTGGCGGTCACCACGACGGTCAGCTGCTTGCCCAGCGCACTCGCCGGGACCACGAGGTCCTTGGTGGTGCCGATCGGGATGGCGTTGCCTGTCTCGAACCAGCGGTACGAGAACGCGTCGGGCGTCGCGGACCAGGAACCGGGGTCGGCGCTCACCGTCTCGCCGACCTGCGGGTCGGCGTCGGGGATGGACGGAGTGGCGGTGTTGCGCAGCTCCAGCCCGAGCGTGGCGTCGAGGTTGGGCCGGTTCGCCCCGGCGACGACGACCGTGTCGGCGTCGGCGAGGGTGCGGCTGTCGTCGTAGTACTCCTCGGTGAACGCGCCGTCCGGTGAGCTGAAGCCGATCCGGTAGCTGCCGTCCGGCACCAGGGCGGCGTACCGGCCCCTGCTGTCGGACCAGGTCTCGCTCAGCTCGGTCCACGCGCCGCCGTCCTCGGCGTACACGGAGACGAGGGCGTCGGCGACCGGCGCCTGCGCGGTGCCGGTGAGCTTGCCGGAGAGCAGCGAGCCCTCGGCCAGCGCGGCGTCGACGTCCGGCGTGGTGGCGTCCGGACCGGTGACGGTCACGTCGGTCCCCTGCTCCGGGGTGGCGGCGTCGTCGTAGTACTCGGCCAGGTACCGGCAGGTCGCGCCCCAGCAGGGCTCGAAGAAGCCGACCCGGTGGGTGCCGGGCGGTGCGTTCAGGGTGTAGTCGCCGTCGGCGTCGGTGGTCGCGAAGCCGACCGGGCTCCAGTCGGTGTAGGTCTCGCCACCGGCCTGGTAGGTCACCTCGTCGAGGGCGACGACCTGGATGTCCGCGAGGGCCGCGCCGCCGTTCTCGGCGGTGACGGTGCCGGTGATCCGCCCGTTGCGGGCCAGGGCCGCGTCGATGCCCAGCTGCGAGGCGGGAGCGGTCACCGCGATGTCGTCGGCGCTCTCGAGGTCGGCGGCGTCGTTCCAGTACTCGGTCTGGTAGAGGTCCTCGCAGGTGTCCGCGCAGCCGTCGTCGAAGGAGACCCGGTAGCTGCCGGTCGGGACGAACAGGTCGTAGCCGCCGGTGGCGTCGGTGCTGGCCCAGGCGATCTGGTCCCAGTAGGTGTGGGTCTCGCCGTCGATCTGCTCGGTGACCTGCCGCAGTGCCGTGACCTCGGCGCCGTCGATCGGCGCGCCGCCGGCCTGGGCGGTCACCGTGCCGGTGATCCGGGCGTTGCGCTTGAGGGTGGCGCTGATGCCGGCGACCGAGCCGCTGTTGGGGACGCTGACGTCGGTCGCGCTCTCGACGCTCACCTTGTCGTTCCAGAACTCCGGCCGGTACCTCGTGCTGCACGGGCCCTCGGCGTCGCAGGGGTTGTCGAACCCGATCCGATAGCTGCCCGGCGCGAGGTAGAGCTCGTATCCGCCGCTGCCGTTCGCGGCGGTGCTCCGGACCGGCTCCCACGACGAGGCGCCGCCCTCCTGCACCAGCCGGTACGCCGTGACCTGGGCGCCCGCCACCGCGGCTCCGCCCGTCTCGGCGGTGACGGTGCCGGTCACCTTGGCGTTGGGCACCATCTTCACGTTGATGCCCGTGCGGCCGGCGGCGGTCACGCTCACGTCGGTCGCGGTCTCGAGGGTCGCCGCGTTGGGGTAGTAGACGTCGCGCAGGTGGTTGTCGCCGACGGAGAAGCCGACCCGGTAGCTGCCCGGCGCGACGTACGCCGTGTAGGTGCCATTGCTGCCGGTGACGGCCCGGCCGGCGCAGTCCCACCAGGTCTCGCCGTCGTGGCTCACCTGCTGGTAGAGGCACACGTCGACGTCGGCGACGCCGGTGTTGAGCAGGCCCTGGCCGACCTTGCCCTTGACCGTGGCGTTCGGGGTCAGCACCAGGTCGACGTCGCTGACCGGGGGCGTCAGGTTCGCGGCGTTGACCTCGTCGGTGCCGCCGAAGAAGGCGGCGGCGTAGCGGTTGTCCTCGCTGAACGCGCCGACGTGGTAGGTGCCGGCGGGCAGGGTGAAGGCATATCCCCCGTTCGCGCCACTCGTGGTCTGCTCGCACCAGTACCAGTCGCCGTCGTCGTTGCAGTAGGCGACCACGGTGATGCCGGCGAGCGGCGTGCCGGTGCCGGCCGCGCTGACGGTGCCGCTGATGCTGCCCGCGGCCGCGTGCGCGACCGGCGCGGCGGCCGTGGTCAGCGCGACCAGGCCCATCAGCGCGAGGGCCGTGGTCACCACCGCGGTGAGCAGGCGGACCACCGGTCCGCGGTTCTGCGTGCGCATGTCGACTCCCCATAGTCGTGGCGCCGCCCGTCCCGCAGACGTGCGGCTGCTCGCCGGAGGCTAACCAGCGGCGCACGCCCCTGTCCGGGAATCCGCGGAATTGTGCCGAACGGTCCTCAAGACCGCGGGCGTCACCAGGTCCGGGTCGGCGGTACGACGCCCCGGCAGTCCACCTCGGCGCTGGTGATCCGCTCGACCCGCCAGCCTCCGGTCGCCGACACCACCCGGAAGGTCATGCCCACGACGTCGCGGGACCTGGTCCGGCGTACCGACCGCGACTCCTGGGACCACCCCGACACCAGCACGCAGGCCTGCACCTCGCGGGCGCTGTCGCCGTCGGGGCGCATCCCCAGCGGCGCGACCGGCAGCGGACCGGGGAGGTAGCGGCCCCACTCGGGCACCGCGTGCCGCTCCATCCACTCCCGCAGCGCCGGCGCGGCCGGGTCGGCGGCCGCACCGAAGGTCCGGTCGCCCTCGTTGATCGCCCGCGCGTACGCCGCCGCCCACTCCTCGATCGCCCGCCCCTGCGGGCTGGCGACCACCTCCGGGTCGACCGGCGGCGCGGGAGCGGTCCGCGGCGGCGGGCTCGGCGCGCTCGACGTCCCGGCGCCGGTGGGGTCGTCGCCGTCGCCGCCGGAGGAGCAGCCGGACGCGAGCAGGAGAGCAGCCGTCGCGACCACGACGGACCGGCGGGGGGAGAGCATGGAGCGCATTATCGCGCCGCGTGGATGGCTGCCTCGACCTTCGCCGTGGGTCCGGCGACGAAGACGTACTCCACATTGCGCAGCCGGGCCGGCTTCCCGACCTTCTGCCCCGACGGGCTGTGGATGCCGATCTGGGCGCCGACATAGCGCTTGCGGTCGAACGCCAGCATCCGGACGTCCTCGTGCCCGGCGCCCCGCAGCGACTCCATCATCTGCTCCGCGGTGATCCACGACTCGTCGTTGTAGGACACGACGAGCACCTCGGCCCGGGCCCGCCGGACCAGGTCGTCGAGTGCCGCGGGCATCTCCCGCTGCGCGTTGAACACGCTCTTCGTCGCCGGGTCGCGGCTGTCGATCCGCTTGCACGCCACCCCGTAGTGCTCGGGTGCGTCCCAGCGGACCAGGGTCTCCCAGATGTGGTAGTTCGTGAAGTACCGGTGCTGGTTGTACGGCGGGTCGAGGTACATCAGGTCGACCGCCGGGAGCTCGTCCACGGTCCGCATCGCGTCGCCCCCGACCGTCGTACCCGGGCCGGGGAGCAGGGCGGGCCGGCGCAGGTCGAGGTCGTTGTGGGAGCGTGGCGCCCACTGCTTGAGGTAGGCCATCTGCACGCCCGTCGTCGAGTCCACCCGGTCCGCGGCCTGCATCAGGCTGGTCAGCAGGATCGGGTACAGCGGCGAGCCCCGGTGGTCGGCCTCGAGAGCGTCGCGGATCGCGTCCACCCGGGCGCCGTTCTTGGGCTGGAAGAAGCGGGCCCGCACGCAGAAGGTCTCGGTGAAGTAGCCCGCCACCCCGGGCAGCGCCGCCAGCCGCTTCAGCTCGTTGTCGAGCTCCTGCAGGTCGACCTCGCGCGCGTCGGTCGCGACATAGCAGTCGCTGAGCACCTGGCTGTAGGTCGCCAGGTCGGTCGCGGTCACCACCAGGCCCCGCCGCTTGAACTCCTGCGCGACCCGGGTCGTGCCGGTGAACAGGTCGACCGCCGTCCGCGCCTCGACCGCCTCGGCGATGTCGCCGAGCACGGGGACCAGGGTTCGCTTGGAACCCAGGTACTTGAGCACGGTCCGAGGCTACTTCGCCGGGAGCCACGGGTCGTGCGCGGACCACGGGTACGGCGAGTCTCGGGGGGATGATCGTCGCCGTACCCGTGGGGATCGTGGCCGCGAGGCAGGCGAGACGCTAGGAGCCGGGCCTTCAAACGGGCCCGCGACGAGTGTGAAGGACCGGGTCGGGCGGGATCCCCGAGGCCTGGGCGCACGCGATGTGGGGACTGCACCCAGACCTCGGGAACGCTGCCTCGCTCCCCCCTTGGATTGAAGGCAACCCATACGGTCCTCGCGCTGAAGATCGCCGACGTGTCCACGCCCTGTCAGCGACCAGCCGGGGCACCCGGTGCGCTGGGACCGTATGTCCGCAGCGAGCGTAGGCCGCGGGCTTCCGGGCTGTCTGCGGCAGCCGCCGGCCCGTGCGCAGACTGTCGATTGCGCCCGCCAGGTCCGCTGCCTAGGCTCCCGGCCCACGACGTGCGGCCGGCGCCGTCGGGAGATGGAGGGTAGAAGATGAGTCGCGCTATCGGAGCCAGGCTGGCGGTCACGGCGGCCACGGTGCTCGTCGCCTCGGCCGGCGTCGTCGGGTTGACCAACGTCGCCGCCAGCAGCGAGCAGGGCTCGGCTGCCGCCGGCCCGCTGAGCAAGCAGCAGAAGAAGGCGGTCAAGAAGCTGATCGCCGCCTACGCCAAGAAGCACCCCGGACCCGCCGGCCCGGCGGGCAAGGACGCCATCGCGATCACCCGGACGATCCAGGACCGCTGGCGCTGGGCCGACACCGCCGGCAGCTACTCGGTGGTGATCTGCCCGGCCGGCACCGTCCCCGTGGGCGGCGGCTTCGACACCTACTACCTCAACGAGACCGCCCAGGAGCGCCGCGACACCCTGGGCGGGGTCGTCACCGAGTACTCCCTGCCCAACGACAGCAACGACGACGACGTCATCGACGGCTGGACCGTCTCGGCCCGCCAGGTGCCCGGCACCACCCCGCCGTCCGGCTTCCGCGCGATCCAGGCCGCCTTCGCCGTCTGCGCCCCCGGCACCGCCGGCGGCTTCCAGGTGCTCGCCTCCACGACGGCGGACACCGCCTCCCGCAGCGCACCGGTCCCGTCGGCCGACACCCTCGCCGACGAGTAGCCGGATGCCGGGCTAGGCCCCGCCGGGCCGACCCGGCGCAGGACGGGCAGTCCTGACCAGGACCCCGTTCCCCGGCAGCACGACGACCGGCCGGGAGCACGCGCCGAGCGCGACCCGGTCGGTCGTGCTGAACAGCACCTCGACCGCCGACACCTCCCAGGCCCGGTCGCCGAGATTGACGTGGACGGCGAGCTCGCCGCGGTCCACGGTGAGCCGCCGCTCCGTCTCGTCCACCCGAGCGACGCCGAACGCCGGGTCGGTCAGTGCGGCGTGCTCACGTCGCAGCCCCGCGAGGCGCCGGTAGCCGGCGAGCACCCGGGCGTGGCGGCCCTCCCCGAGCTCGGACCAGTCCAGCCGGCTGCGCTCGAAGGTCGCCGGGTCCTGCGGGTCGAGCACCTCGTCCGGATCCCAGCCCATCCGCTCGAACTCGGCGAGGCGCCCCTCGGCCGTGGCCCGGGCCAGCTCGGGCTCGGGGTGGGAGGTGAAGAAGGCGAAGGGCGTGCTCGCCGCCCACTCCTCGCCCTGGAAGAGCATCGGCGTGAACGGCGCGGCGAGGGTCAGCAGGGCGCCCAGCAACAGCCGCTCGTCGTCCAGGTGCTCGGCGGTGCGGTCGCCGCGCGCGCGGTTGCCGATCTGGTCGTGGTTCTGGGCACACACGACGAGCCGCCACGCGGGCAGGTGCTCGGTGTCGACGGGCCGCCCGTGGTCGCGCTCGCGGAAGCTCGACCACGTCCCGTCGTGGAAGAACCCACGGTCGAGCACCTTCGCCAGCGCGCCCAGCGGCGCGAAGTCCGCGTAGTAGCCGCTGGTCTCGCCGGTCAGCGCCACGTGGACGGCGTGGTGGAAGTCGTCGCTCCACTGCGCGTCGAGGCCGTAGCCGCCGCCCTCGCGCGGGGTGACCATCCGGGTGTCGTTGAGGTCCGACTCGGCGATCAGGGTGAGCGGCCGGTTCTGGTGGGCCGACAGCGCGGACACCTCGATCGCCAGCTGTTCCAGCAGGTGCACGTCGGAGTCGTCCGACAGCGCGTGCACCGCGTCGAGGCGCAGCCCGTCGACGTGGAAGTCGCTCAGCCACATCAGCGCGCTGTCGAGGAGGTAGCGGCGCACCTCGGCCGAGCCGGCGCCGTCGAGGTTGACCAGGTCGCCCCACGTGTTGCGGCCGTCCTTGAGGTACGGCCCGAACCGGGGCAGGTAGTTGCCCGACGGCCCGAGGTGGTTGTAGACGACGTCCTGGATCACGCCGATCCCCGCCTGGTGGCAGGCGTCCACCAGTCGTTGGTATGCCGCCGGCCCGCCGTACGGCTCATGGACCGCCGACCACAGCACGCCGTCGTAGCCCCAGTTGTGCACGCCGTTGAAGGCGTTCACCGGCATCAGCTCGACGAAGCCCACGCCCAGGCTCGCCAGGTGGTCGAGGCGGGAGGCGACGGCGTCGAGGGTGCCCTCGGGCGTGAAGGTCCCGACGTGCAGCTCGTAGATCGTCGCGCCGGCGAGCTGCCGGCCGGTCCAGGCGGCGTCGCCCCACTGGTGGGCGCCGGGGTCGAAGGTCGCGGAGAGATCGTGGACGCCGTCCGGCTGGCGACGCGAGCGCGGGTCGGGCAGCGGCCGGTCGTCGTCGTCGAGCAGGTAGCCGTAGCGGGTGCCGTCGGGCACCGGTCCCGGATCCGCGGTCCACCACCCGTCCGCGCCCGGCTGCATCGGCCGGACCTGGTCATCGAGGACGAGGCGGACCCGCTCGGCCCGCGGGGCCCAGACGTCGAGGCTCATCCGGCCGCCTCGACGAGGAGGGCGACCGGCAGCTCGCTCAGCAGGACGCCCACCTCGGCCGTGGCCGGGCGGTCGGTCAGCAGCTCGCGCCACTCCCCCGGCGGCAGGTGCAGCCGGGTGTCGCGCCAGCCGCCGGCCCGCTCCAGGCCCAGCGGCAGCCGGGTGACGACGGCGATCGCGCCGCCGCGGTCGAAGGCCAGCACGTGGTCGGCGGCCGCGCCCGTCGCGTCGACCGGGTAGTAGCGCGCGAAGAGGTCGGGCCGGTCGCGACGCAGCCGCAGCGCCGTCCGTACGACGTGCAGCTTGGCCCGACCGTCGTCGGCCGGCCCGTCCGGCCGCACCGGACCGGCGTCCGCCAGCAGCCGGCGACGCAGGGAGAAGTCGACGGCCCGCCGGTTGTCGGGGTCGACCAGGCTCTGCTCCCACAGCTCGCTGCCCTGGTAGACGTCCGGCACCCCGGGCACGGTGAGGCTGAGCAGCTTGGCGGCGAGCGCATTGCTCCAGCCCGGACCGGCCAGGTGCGCGGCCGCCTCGTCGAGGAGCGCGACGACAGCCGGGTCGTCGTACGCCGCGTCGACGAGCGCGTGCACCGCCTTCTCGTACGACGCGTCGGGCGCGGTCCACGTCGTCCGGTCGCCCGCCTCGCGCATCGCCTTCTCGGCGTACCCGTGCAGGCGCTCGCGCGACAGCGGCCAGGCGCCCACGGCGGCCTGCCACAGCAGGTGGGCGAAGCCCGCGTCCGGGGCGGGCGCCGCGGCCAGCAGGGCGGCGAGCGTGTCCGACCACCAGGCCGGGTCCTCGGCCAGGACGCCGATCCGGGCCCGGACGTCCTCGCCGCGCTTGGTGTCGTGGGTGCTCAGCGTGGTCATGGCCTCGGGCGCGACGGCCTGCCGGCGCGCCATGGCCGCGTGGAAGTCGCCCGGCGCGACCGAGAACTCCGCCGGATCCGCCCCGACCTCGTTGAGCGAGGTGAGCCGGGACCAGCGGTAGAACGCGCGATCCTCGACCCCCTTGGCCATGATCATCCCGCTGGTCTGCTGGAAGCGGAGCGCGGGCGCGCGCACCCGGTCCGCCAGCAGCGGCAGCACCAGGTCGAGCGCGGCGCCGAGGTCCGGTCGGTCCGCGCGGACGGCGTCGGCGGCCTGGCGCAGGTGCTCGCGGCCCGCCGGGAGATAGCTGCGGTAGACCGGGAAGGCAGCCAGCAGCTCGACCAGCACCTCCTCGACCGGCTCGCGCCAGGCCCGGTCGGGGACGACCTCGAGCTCGACCGCGATCTCGCGGGCGATCCGACGCACCTCCGCGTGCAGGATGGTGTCGGCGACGTGTCGCTTGTTGGCGCGCACCAGCTCGGGCCACGGCGGCACGCCGCCGCGCAGCCGGTCGTCGAGGGCCCCGAGCGCGGCCTCGCCCGCGGGGTCGACGAGTACCCGGTCGATGAGGGCCAGCACCTCGTAGCCCGTCGTGCCGGCGGTGTTCCAGCGCGCCGGGAGGTCCTCGCCGGGCTCGAGGATCTTCTCCACCACCACCCAGGCGCCGCCGGTGAGGTCGGCGAGGTCGTCGAGGTAGGCCGCCGGGTGCCGCAGCCCGTCGGGGTGGTCGACGCGCAGCCCGTCGACCAGCCGCTCGCGGAACCAGCGCGCGATCTCGACGTGGCTGGCCTCGAAGACGTCCCGGTCCTCCACGCGTACGCCGGCCAGCGTGTTCACGGCGAAGAAGCGGCGGTAGTCGAGCTCGTCGTCGGCGGCGCGCCAGCTCACCAGCCGGTAGTGCTGGCGCTGGTGGACGACCTGCGGGTCGTCGGTGTCCTCGGCCGTGCCGGGGGCGAGGGGGAAGCGGTGGTCGTGGTAGCCGAGCATCCCGTCGACCACGCGCAGGTTGCCGATCGCTCCGTCAGGCTCCGGCTGGTCGTCGTCGCCGAGCACCGGCAGCAGGATCCGGCCGCGGCCGGCTGCCCAGTCGACGTCGAAGAAGCGGCCGAACCGCGAGTCGCGGCCGTGCTTCAGCACGTCCCACCACCAGCCGTTGGTGGCCGGGCTCTCCACGCCCACGTGGTTCGGTACGACGTCGACGAGCACGCCCATGCCGCGCCGGTGCGCCTCGGCGGAGAGCCGGGCCAGCGCCTCGGCGCCGCCGCGGGCCGGGTCCACCCGGGTGGGGTCCACCACGTCGTACCCGTGGTCACTGCCCGGGTGCGCCTCGAGGATCGGGGACAGGTAGACCCAGCCGACCCCGAGCTCGTCGAGATAGCCGAGCAGCTCGCGGGCGGCGTCGAGGTCGAAGGACTCCCGGATCTGCAGGCGGTAGGTGCTGGCCGGGACCCGGTTCACTGCTCGGCCGCCATCGACGCCACCGACGCCGCCGGGCTGACATCGGTCTCGGGCTCCGGGTCGTGCCACTGGCGCAGCACGACGACGCACCGGCGCGGCAGCGTCAGCTCGCCACCCGCCTCGATCCGGGCGTCCGGGTCGCAGCTCCCGCTCGTGTCGACGACCACCTGCCACCCGGCGGCGTACTCCTCGTCGGGGAGCGTGATCGCCCGCTCGTCGTCGCCGTTGACCAGGATCAGGAAGTGGTCGTCGCGGATCGGCTGGCCTTGACGGTCGCGGCCGGCGATGCCGTCGCCGTTGAGGTACATGCCCACCGTCCGCAGGCCGTTCCAGTCGCCGTCGTCCATCGGCCGGCCCTCGGGGTGCAGCCAGACGATGTCGTTGAGCCGCTCCCCCTCGCCGGTGCGCACCGTCGTACCGGTGAAGAAGCGCTGGCGGCGCAGCGACGGGTGCTCCCGGCGCAGCCGGGTCAGCTCGGTGACGAACTCGCACAGCGGGCGGTCGACGTGCTCCCAGTCGACCCAGCTCAGCGCCGAGTCCTGCGCATAGGTGTTGTTGTTGCCCTGCTGGGTGCGGCCCAGCTCGTCGCCGTGCAGCAGCATCGGCACGCCCTGGCTGAGCAGCAGCGTGGCGAGCAGGTTGCGCTGGTCGCGGGCCCGCGCCTCGTTGACGCCCGGGTCGTCGCTCGGGCCCTCGACGCCGTGGTTCCAGGACCGGTTGTCGTCGGCGCCGTCGCGCCCGTCCTCGCCGTTGGCGTCGTTGTGCTTGCCCTCGTAGGACACCAGGTCGCGCAGCGTGAAGCCGTCGTGCGCGGTCACGAAGTTGATGCTCGCGACCGGCCGGCGCCCGGTGTGCTCGTAGAGGTCGGCCGAGCCCGCGAGCCGGCTCGCCAGCACGCCCAGGTTGGGCTCGCCACGCCAGAAGTCGCGCACCGTGTCGCGATAGGCGCCGTTCCACTCCGTCCACTGCGGCGGGAAGCCGCCCACCTGGTAGCCGCCCGGGCCGACGTCCCACGGCTCGGCGATCAGCTTGACCTGACTCACCACCGGGTCCTGCTGCACCAGCTCGAAGAAGGTGGCCAGCCGGTCGACGTCGTAGAACTCCCGGGCCAGTGCGGACGCCAGGTCGAAGCGGAAGCCGTCGACGTGCATCTCGGTCACCCAGTAGCGCAGCGAGTCCATGATCAGCTGCAGCGAGTGCGGGTTGCCGGCGTTGAGCGAGTTCCCCGTGCCCGTGTAGTCCATGTAGTACTGACGGTCGTCGTCGACCAGCCGGTAGTACGACGGGTTGTCGATGCCCTTGAAGCTGAGCGTCGGCCCGAGGTGGTTGCCCTCCGCCGTGTGGTTGTAGACCACGTCGAGGATCACCTCGATCCCCGCGGCGTGCAGCTCCTTGACCATCGCCTTGAACTCCTGCACCTGCCCGCCCGGCGTGCTCCCCGACGCATAGCCCTCGTGCGGTGCGAAGAAGCCGATCGTGTTGTAGCCCCAGTAGTTGCGCAGCCCCCGCTGCAGCAGCACGTCGTCGTGCACGAACTGGTGCACGGGCATCAGCTCGACGGCGGTCACCCCGAGCCCGCGCAGGTGCTCGACGACCGAGCGGTGGGTCAGGCCGGCGTACGTCCCACGCATCGCCTCGGGGACATCGGGATGGGTCGTGGTGAGGCCCTTCACGTGCGCCTCGTAGATCACCGTCTCGGCGTACGGCGTCCGTGGATGCCGGTCGCCCTCCCAGTCGAAGTACGGGTTGGTGACGACGCCGAGCATCATCCGCTCCAGCGAGTCGTCGTCGTTGCGCCGCTCGGGATCGTCGAAGTCGTAGCCGAACAGGCTCTGGTCCCAGTCGACGTCACCGACCGTCGCCTTGGCGTACGGGTCGAGGAGCAGCTTCGCCGGGTTGCAGCGCAGGCCGTCCTCGGGCCGCCACGGCCCGTGCACCCGGTAGCCGTAGCGCTGACCGGGCTGCACCCCCGGCAGGTAGGCGTGCCAGACATAGCCGTCGACCTCGGTCAGCTCCACCCGGGTCTCCGCACGGGAGCCGTCGTCGCCCACCCCGACCAGGCACAGCTCCACCCGCTCGGCCACCTCGCTGAACAGTGCGAAGTTGGTGCCATTGCCGTCGTACGTCGCCCCGAGCGGGTACGCCGTCCCGGGCCAGGTCTCCACCACGTCGATCCCTCACGCTCGTCGTCGTCCTCGCGACGGTGGTACCCCGGCCTGAGGCGTTCACGCATCCGCGGCGAGCACGGTCCCGCTGGTCGACGCGGCCAGCGACCGGAGCGCGGTCATCGCGGAGGTCTCGGTCGCCGCGATCTCCTCCAGCACATCACTCGCGTCGGCCAGCCGCTGTAGGTCGCCGGTGACGCCGGCGCCCTCGACGAGCTCCGCGACCCGCGTCCACAGCAGGGCGGACTCGGCGAAGAGATCCCTACCCCGCTGCACGAGGTCCCGGTCCCGGTTGCCCTCCCGGGAGGTCTCGAACAGGCCGAGGCACTCGGTCAGGAAGTCGCGGTACAGGTTGCGGAAGAGCGCGCCTCCCGTGCCTGCCCGTTCCATGAGCGTGGCGATGACGGGGAGGTCTCGATCGGGTTCCTCGACCCGGTCGAACCACGTGCGGATCCGCTTCGACGCCGTGTGGATGCCCCGGTTGCCCAGATTGGCGATGGGCGGAGCCAGGAACGCCTCAGCGCACTCGGTGATCGCGGGAATGACGGCCGGGAGGAGGCGTTCGGGTGCCAGTTCGACCTGTTCCGGCACCTCCACGGTGAAGGAGCGATGACGGGCCGCCATCGGTCCCCGCGCGGCGCGCGCTCGGGCCAGGCTCTGCAAGCTGGTGGACACGCCGCCGCCCTGCTGCGCGGTGTCGACCAGATAGGCCCGCTCGTCGTCGTAGCCGTACATGGCGACGACATGGCCGGCGAAGTGCACCCGGGACCCGAAGTACTCCAGGTCGTGGCTGTCGAGCTGCAGGCCGACGGGGATCCCGCGATCGATCGACGCGCGGACCTGGTCCCAAGCCTTCGGCGCCGATGTCGTCTCCTGCACGCGCAGCTCCAGCCCGAGCCTCTCGGTGAGGTTCTGCGTCAGCGCGAAGGGCCTCACCCGGCCGCCCAGGAACGGGAGGTCCTGCTTCTTCGAGTCCCAGTAGACGAAGGACAGCCCTGCGCCGAGCCCGAACATCATGGGCTCGGAGAGGTGGAGCCCAGCATGGCTCAGGAGCACACCGAGCGCGGTCGTCTCGCAGTGCAGCCCACCCACGGTCGGAACTCCGTCGACGATCGTCGCGTCGACGTCGGACTTCTCACTCATCTCCGCCCCGGACCCGTGCGACGAGCCAAGATCTCTCCGCCTCCAGCAGGCTGAGCGAGTAGGAGAAGACCTCGCGCGCGGCAGGCGGGAGTGGGGTCTGCGAGCGCTGCGCTTCGGTGACCGATGCGATGCGAGCCTCGACCCGGGTCAGCCTGCTGGACAGCGCCTGGTCGTAGTCGCGCTCGGCCACGAGCGCCAGGTTGGCCAATCCGACCAGCACCGGCTGCGGAACCGTCCGGCCGTCCGCGATGAACGCGAGGGCACCGTCCGTCGCGACCTGCCGGCCCTGCCTGGTCGCCCGGAACACCCGTCGAGACTTCGCACCCCCGCCGGCCTCCTCGGCGGACAGGAGCCCGCGCTTCTCCAGCTTGGCGAGCAGGTAGTAGATCGACGAGAAGCCGATCTCCGTCCACTGCCGGATGCCGCGCTGCTCGATGACCTGCTCCAGGTCGTAGCCGTGCCGGGGCTGCTCGACCACCAGTCCGAGCACGGTCAGCTCGGCAGGCGTCAGCTCCATGGCCATACTCTAGCGCTAGAGTATCCGCGGACCCCGAAAAACTACGAAGGCCGGACCCGAGTCCGGGTCCGGCCTTCTGGATCTCCTCGCGAGATCAGCTGCGCGCCTGTAGGGATTCGAACCCCAAACCTTCTGATCCGTAGTCAGATGCTCTATCCGTTGAGCTACAGGCGCTCGTCGCTGGGCGACCGCACGAGAATAGCCGAGGCGAGCCGCAGATGCCGAATCACCGCCGCCACCCGTGTGGAAGCATGACGCCATGACCTCCTACGAGCCCGCCGACCGGGCCCTCTTCGAGGAGGAGGCGTCCGGGCTCTACGAGCAGGTGCTGGCCGAGGGTGGGCTCGCCGCGGACGACCCGCGGGTCCTCGACGGGTCGCCCGTACGACGGGCGTTCGACCTCCTGGTGGAGCTGGGGCTGCTGCAGCTGGACGCCACCCGGCAGACCTGGCGGCCGGTGGAGCCGAGCAATGCGCAGTCGCGCGTGGTGACCCCGCTGGGCAACGAGGGCGCCCGGCTGCTCGAGGAGTCGGCGCGATGGGCCTCGGCGTTCGCGCATCTCAACCAGAGCTGGCGACGCTCACCGGCGGCGAGCGAGTCGGGCCCCTTCCTCTACCTGCACGGCGAGGCGATCAACCCGTACCTCACGACCCTGGTCAGCGAGGCGCAGGAGGAGCTGCTGACGGCGCAGCCCCAGGCGACGCGGAGCGCGAAGACAGTGGCGGAGGCGACGGTGCGCGACGTGGAGGCGCTCAAGCGCGGGCTGGCGATGCGCACGCTCTACCAGCACAGCGCCCGGCGGCACCCCGCGACCCACAAGTACGTCGCCGAGGTGACCGAGCACGGCGCCGAGGTGCGCACCCTCGACGAGTTCTTCAACCGGATGATCGTTGTCGACCGGCGGGTGGCGCTGATCCCGGCCGCCGACAGCCTGGCGACGGCGGTCGTCGTCCGGGAGCCCGCGATCGTGGCGTACCTCGTCGACGTGTTCGAGCGTGCCTTCGCGCGCGGGCGCCCGTTCGCGAGCGCGGGGCAGAGCGTGACCAAGGAGATCGCCTCGGAGCAGCGCTCGATGACCATCCGGATGCTCATCGAGGGCCATGCCGACGCGGTCAGCGCGAAGCGGCTCGGCGTCAGCCCGCGCACGTACGCCGGGTACGTCGCCGAGCTCAAGGAGGAGTACGACGCCGAGACCCGGTTCCAGCTCGGCTACACGATGGGGACCCTGGGCATCGCCGGTCAGGACGACGACACGTCGTCCTGACCCGGGTGGCCGGGCGGGGTGATCAGCCCTTGGCGTGCGGGAAGACCCGCCAGCCCCAGCCGGTGTCGGCCTCGGCGGCCGCGGGAAGTGAGACGATGCCGGCCGCGGTGATCAGGGCGGCGAGGCCGAAGGCGGTCTTGCGAGCGAGCTTCTTCATGAGCTTTCCCCTCACGTGGTGGGCGGCCGAGTTCCGTCCCTCCGGATGTACCCGAACCGCTGGCGCCTTCCCCCATGGCGGCACCATCAAACATCTTCACCCATCGACCTCGAATAAGCGAGACCCCCGGCAGGGTCTGCCGGGGGTCTCGTCCAGGTGGCGGAGGCGGAGGGATTTGAACCCTCGATGGGCGATAAACCCAAACCGCATTAGCAGTGCGGCGCCATAGACCGGACTAGGCGACGCCTCCTCCACTGCGCCGGTCAGGGACCGGCCAGCGTGCTCAGGCTACTAGGACCGCGCGCGCCTGTCCCAATCGGGCCCGACCAGGACGCGGGTCAGCTCGCGGCGCGCTGCAGGTGCGCCCGGACGTCGCGCGCGAAGTCGTCCTTGTCACCGGCCACGAGCTGCACCGGGATGGTGGTGCTGCGTCCGTCGCGCAACCGCAGCACCAGGCAGTCGATGCCCGACGGAGCCGCCGCGACGGCGTCCTCGACCTCGGTCCAGCGGGCCTCGGTGGCGCCGGCCGCGCGGATCATCCGGACCCGGTAGCCCGCCTCGGTGAGCCGTACGACGACCAGCCGGCTGCGCAGCCACCAGGCCAGCCCGATCAGGCCGAGGATCCCCAGCCCGAGCACCAGCACGATCAGGTCGGCGTTGAGCTCGGCGGACGCGACGACGACGGTGACCGCGACCAGCACCAGCGCGAGCAGGACCAGGTAGGCACCGACGAAGCGGGCCATCACCGGCGGCGCCAGGCGGTAGTCGGTGACCGGGGTCGGCTGCGCGCTGCTCATGGACGCATTGTCCCGGCCCGGTCGCGGACCGGCCACAGCGGTACCGCCGCCCCCACTAGACTCGTCCGGGTGCCCGGCCGGCGCGCGCGTCGTACCGGGCCCTGGAGAGGTGCCGGAGTGGCCGATCGGAACCGCCTTGAAAGCGGTCGTAGGGAGACCTACCGCGGGTTCGAATCCCGCCCTCTCTGCTGCGTGGCGCCTGCTAGAGCGAACACGACCGCTCCACCTCCGCGACGCACCGGTCGCGGCCGGCGCCGCCGAGGGCGCGGTCGACACCGCCCTTGCCCTTGAGGACGTCGGCCCCGCGCCCGCCGCTCAGCAGGTTGGCCGCGGCGGAGCCGATGATCGTGTCGCGCTTGCGGCCGCCGGTGACGTTCTCCACGTCGGCGCGGACGTCGTCGCCCTCGCCCTTGGCGCCGTCGTTGGCGCTGCCGTCGAGCCGGATCCAGAGTCGGGTACGACGGGTGGCGTAGGTCGCGAGGTCGACCCCGGCGCCGCCCCCCAGGGCATCGGCGCCGAGGCCGCCGTCGAGGACGTCGTCACCGCCACCGCCGAGCAGCACGTTCGGACCCGCCGAGCCGGTCAGCCGGTCGGCACCCTCGCCACCGGTGGCGTTCTCCACGTCCGGGCCGACCAGGTCACCCTCGCCCGCCTCGCCATCACCCGCGGCACCGTCGAGGGAGACGGTGACGGGAGCGACCCGGCCCGCGTAGCTGACCGTGTCGGATCCGGCACCCCCACGCAGCACGTCGGCGCCGGGGCCGCCGTCGAGGAGGTCGTCACCGCTGCCTCCGTCGAGCTCGTCGGCCCCCGCGGAGCCGGTGAGGCGGTCCGCGGCGGAGCCGCCGACGAGGCGCTCGACGTTGGGCTGGATCTGGTCGTTCTCGCCGGCCCGGCCGTCATCCCTGAGGCCGTCGAGGTCGGCGACGACCGGCTCGGTGTGGTCGGCGTACGACACGGTGTCGAGGCCCGGTCCGCCGTCGAGCGTGTCACCACCGAGGCCACCGAGCAGGACGTCCGCGCCGGCGCCGCCGATGAGGAGGTTGGCGTTGGCGTTGCCGACCAGGAGGCTGCCGCCGGAGCCGGCGAGGACGCAGTCGACCGAGGCGTCGAAGGTGTCGTTCTCGCCGGCCTCGCCGTTGCCGCTGGTCGCGCCCAGCACGGCGGTGACGTGGCCGGTGCGGGAGCGGTAGTCGACGCAGTCGTTGCCGACGCCGTCTCCTCCGAGCAGGGTGTCGGCGCCCGGCCCGCCGTCGAGCCGGTCGTCCTGCTCGCGGCCGTCGAGGAGGTCGGCCCCGGCGCCGCCCTCGAGCCGGTTGGGGGTGTTGGTGCCGTGGAGGACGTCGTCGCCGGATCCGCCGACCAGGTTCTCCAGGCCGGTGATGTTGTCGCTCTCGCCGGGCTGTCCGCCGCCGTCGCCGACCCCGGCGCCCAGGAAGGCGGTCACCGGCTGGGTCCGGCCCGCGTAGGTCACGGTGTCGACACCGGCGCCGCCCTGGAGGTCGTCATTCCCGAGGCCGCCGTCGAGGACGTCGTCGCCGCCCTTCCCGTCGAGCTGGTTGACCCCGGCGGTGCCGACGAGGACGTCGTCGAACGGCGAGCCGTGGGCGTTCTCGATGTCGGCGTTGAGGGAGTCGTCCTCGCCAGGGACGCCGTTGCCCGAGGACGTCCCCAACCGGACCTGTACGCCGGTGGCGGCGGTGGTGTAGCCGACCGTGTCGGTGCCGGGACCGCCGGCGATGGCGTCGTCGCCCAGGCCGCCGCCGAGCCCGTCGTTGCCCGCCTCGCCGTCGATGATCATCGGCTGCGCGAAGCCGACGACGGTGAAGCTGTCGTCGCCGCCACCCAGCGAGACGTTGGCGCCGGTGAGGGAGCCGCGGGCGCAGCGCACCTGGTTGCCGAACCCGGTGATCGCGCACCCGGCCCCCGCGACGGGGTTCACCACGATGTCGCGGACGTACACGTAGGTGGCGTCGATGCTGACGTCGATCACGTTGCGCACGTCCGCCGCGTCGTCGACGAGCAGCGTCGTGCCCGAGATGCTGACCGTCGCACCCGTGGCGGCGGTCGCCGGCGGAGCGGTCACGAGCGCGAGGCCGGTGCCGGCCACGAGGGCCACGGCGGCCGGGAGGGTACGGCGGGGGAGGGTCATCGGGGGGGCGTCCTCGGGGGGTGCGTCGGCAGTTACAGAGCAAGTGCTCGGTAATTGTGCACGAGGCGACCCGGCCCGGCAACCGGAACGGTCAGTCGGGCGGTGGACCGGCCCGCAGGATGCCGCGCACGGCGTGCTCGACGGCGTACGCCGCCAACGGGTCGGAGGCCCGGCGCGAGGTGATCAGCAGGCGGACCGGGATGTCGTCGATGCAGTAGCGCACCAGCCGGGTCGCCGCATCGTCGGTGCGGCCCCACAGCCGCTCAGTCAGCTCCCCGACGAGGGTGGCGACCGCGCTCGCGTGCGCGCTCAGCTCCTCGATCACGGCGTCGGGCAGTGGGCCCGAGGCCAGCTCGGCGAGACGGGTGGCGAGCAGGACCAGTGCGGAGTCGGCGGTGGTCTCGGCGTACGCCGCGGGGGTGAGCGCCGCCGCGACCACGACGTCCTCGGGGCCGCCGGTGCGGCTCGCCGCCACGACCCGCTGCCGCTGGACCGCGAGATAGGCGGCGATCTCGCGGGCGAAGGCCCGGGCCAGCAGGTGGTTGCGGGACTCGAAGTGGTGGTAGATCGCGCCGTTCGAGACGCCCGCGCGCGCACTCACCGCGCGGATCGTCACCGCCGCGATGCCGTCGGCGACCCAGATCGCGCGGACATGGTCGAGCAGGACGTCGAGATCCAGCTCCCGGGGCCGGGCCATGTCAGTCCCCCACGCTCACAGGAGAGGCGCGAACCGGCTCGGCTCCGGGCGGACGGCGGCAGCCTGCTCCACGGCCCGGCTGCGGCGCCCGCGGTTGCCGGTCAGCGCCAGGTCGAGACGGATCAGGAGCCAGCCGAGCACCAGGCCGACGACCAGCCCGTAGACCACCGACAGGGCGGCCTCGCTGACCGAGACCGCCGGGTTCGCGAGCGCGGTGGCGGTGGGCGAGGTCGCGGCCACACCGAACGCGCACACCCACCAGCCCTGCCTCCGGCGCGCCCGCATGTGGCAGCCGTAGGCGAGAGCGGGTACGCCGAGCACCGTCGCGACCGGACGCGGGAAGGCGCCGAGATGCTCGCGGCTCCACGACACCCAGTCCAGCAGCTGGTCGACCAGGCTGGTCGAGCCGTAGCGGCGCAGCATCTCGGCGTACAGCAGGGTCACGGCGAGCACCACCGCACCGATGGCGACGATCACCAGGCCCCGCCGGCCCAGGCCGTGGAAGCCCGCGCCGAGGCGGTAGACGAGCACGATCGCGCCGAGGAACGCCAGACCCAGGCCGACGTACTCGAAGCGCTCCTTCTGGATCGCCGGCTCGAAGCCGACCGTCGCCATCGCCCCGATGCCGGCGACGACCAGGCCCACCACGCACTCGCGGGCCGCGGTCGCGATCCCGGCCGCGGGCACGGTGATCATCACGCCGAGGACCGCCGCGAGGGCCGAGGTCCCGACCGCGGCACCGGTGAGCAGCAGGTCCTGGTCGCTGAGCACCGCCGCCAGGCCACACGCGAGGGCAAGGGGTGCGAAGACGAGCGGACGACCGCCGGTGCGGGCGGCCAGACCCCAGGTGAAGGCGGTCGCGACCGCGATCGAGCCGGCGGAGCCGAGCCAGGTCGGCCCGACCGGCACCATCGCGCAGACCAGCGCGGCCGTGCTGGCCACGACCAGGACGAACCAGATCGTCAGCGGCGCCCGCGACGCCCCGAACTCACCGATGCGCTGCTCGAGCGGGACACGGGAGGGAGCGCGGGACACGGAGGAGGAGCCTACATTCGGCGGTTGAGGAGGGACGGATTGACGCGGCGGGCCTCCGCCAGCACCGTGTGCTCGATCACGACACGGACCACCTCCGGCTGCTCGGGCGAGCCCGGACCGGCCTCGGCGAGCACCTCGCCGAAGGGGTCGACGACCAGGGAGTGACCGCAGTAGCGCCCGGCGGGCTGACCGACCGCGGCGACGTACACCGTGTTCTCGATCGCCCGCGCGGACACCAGGGTGCGCCAGTGCGCGACCTTGCGCGGCCCCGCGACCCAGGCGGCCGGCAGCACGATCAGCTCGGCGCCGCGCTCGACCAGCGCGCGGGCCAGCTCGGGGAAGCGCAGGTCGTAGCAGGTCATCAGCCCGACCCGCCAACCGTGCAGGTCGACGACCACCGGCTCCAACGGACCCGCGCTGAGGCGGTCGGACTCGCGGTAGCCGAAGGAGTCGTACAGATGCACCTTCCGGTACGACGCCGTCGCGTCGCCGCGCATCACCAGCGTGTTGAACGGCCGCTCCGGGTCCGGCCCCTGCTCGAACATGCCGGCCAGCAGCGTGGTGTGGTGCGCGGCGGCCGCCTCGGCGAGGGTGGTCGCGAACGGGCCGTCGAGCGGCTCGGCGTACGGGCTGACGTCGGAGCCGGCCTCGCCGAAGTCGCGCGCGAAGGCCTCCGGGAAGACGACGAGGTCGGCGTCTCCGGCGTGCTCTGCGACCAGCGTCGCGACCGCGTCGCGGTTGGCCGCGGGGTCGAGCGCCGACGCGGCCTGCACCAGGGCGAGGCGGAGCGCGGGGTCTGTGGGGCTGCTCACGGTGCCAGCGTAGGCCGGTTCCGGGAGGGGGCTGGCGGCGGCGCTGTAACACGGAGTTCGCCGGCCTGACGTACCCGGGCCGCATCTAGCGGACCCGTACGGACCCCGTTCTCCGACGTCGCAGGTCCGGAAGAGCAGCGGACCCCGTGTTACAGCGCGGTGCCGCCCCGCCCGGAGGCCTGCCCACGGGCGGGGCGGCAGAGCCACCGGCGCCAGAGGCCCGACGACCGGGGAGAAGCCGGTCAGGTGGAGCCCGAGGCGGGACGGCGCCGGGATGGCCCTCCCCGCGACGGCTCTCGGGCGGACCCTTGAGAGGATCGACGGGTGGTGATCGAGCTCGGACTGGCCGGATTCGCGGCGATCGTGCTCGCCGGCGGGCAGGGGTCCCGGCTCGGCGGGGTCGACAAGGCGTCCATCGAGGTGGACGGCCGGTCGCTGCTGGACCACGCGCTGGACGCCGTGATCGACGCCAGCGAGGTGGTCGTGGTGGGGCATCAGGTCCCGACCGACCGGCCGGTGACCTTCGTGCGCGAGGAGCCGCGCTTCGGCGGACCGGCCGCCGGACTGCTGACCGGCCGCGACGTGCTGCTGCGCAGCTTCCCGACGATCGCGGTGCTCGCCGTCGACATG
Source organism: Nocardioides nitrophenolicus (assembly GCF_016907515.1). Taxonomy (NCBI): domain Bacteria; kingdom Bacillati; phylum Actinomycetota; class Actinomycetes; order Propionibacteriales; family Nocardioidaceae; genus Nocardioides; species Nocardioides nitrophenolicus. The sequence continues at coordinate 2,982,960 of NZ_JAFBBY010000001.1, read as the reverse complement.
CCCCGCCTCGCCCCCGGCACCTTTCGTCGGCTGCAGGAGGCGGCGGTGGGCCACGAGGGCGCGGTGCTCGCCGACGCCGACGGTCGCCGGCAGCTCGCGCTCGTGGTGGAGACGGCTCGGCTGGACGCCGTCCGCCCGGACCACGAGGGACAGCACGGCCTGTCCATCCGGGCGCTGCTCGAGCCGCTCGACCTGGTCGAGGTCGCGCCGCTGGGCGACGAGGCCCGCGACATCGATACCTGGAGCGACCTGCGCGATCTCGCCGGCGGGGCCGGAGATCGCTGAGCCGCGCTGATCTGGACTGGCCCCGGAGTCCCGCGAAAACCTTGCACCGACCGGGACCTCGGGTCACTCTGGGTAGGTGAACCTCCACGACTGGATCGATGAGTTGTGCGACGCCCTCGACATCGAAGCCGAGGCCGACGAGGGCCTGCTGGGCGATCTCGCCGGGATCACGGTCGAGAACGTCCATCCGGCCGCGGGGCTGGTGACGGCCTTCCTGCTCGGGTTCGCCGCGGGTGAGCAGGGCGCCGACCCGGACGCCGTGGAGCGCCTCGCCGCCCGGGCGCAGGCCCTGGCCGAGTCGTGGGACCGGCCGGCGGGTGCGGCCGACGACGAGGACGACGACGTCGACATCGAGGAGCTCGCGGACGCCGACTACGCGGACGAGGACTCACTCGTATAGGCCAGACTGGCACCCATGCGTGCCGTCACCCAGTCCGCCCCGGGCGGGCCCGAGACCCTCGTCGTCACCGAGCTGCCCGATCCCGTCCCCGGCCCCGGCGAGGTGCTGCTCGACGTGGCCGCGACCGCGGTCAACCGGGCCGACCTGCTGCAGCGCCAGGGCTTCTACCCGCCGCCGCCGGGCGCCTCGGACGTGATCGGCCTGGAGTGCAGTGGCACCGTCGCCGCGCTCGGCGAGGGCGTCACCGGCGTGACGGTGGGCGACCGGGTGTGCGCGCTGCTGGCGGGTGGCGGGTACGCGAGCCGCGTCGTCGTACCCGCGGGCCAGCTGCTGCCGGTCCCCGACGGCGTCGACCTGGTGACCGCGGCGGCGCTGCCCGAGGTGGCCTGCACCGTGTGGTCGAACGTCTTCATGATCGCCGGGCTGCGGCCCGGCGACGTCTTCCTGGTCCACGGTGGAGGCGGCGGGATCGGCACCTTCGCCATCCAGCTCGCCGCCGCGTCCGGGGCCCGGGTCTTCACCACGGCGGGCAGTCCCGAGAAGCTCGCGCGCTGCCGTGAGCTGGGCGCCGAGGTGGCGATCGACTACCGCACCGAGGACTTCGTCGAGGTGGTTCGGGCCGCCACCGGCGGGGCGGGAGCGGACGTCGTCCTCGACAACATGGGCGCGAAGTACCTGGCGCGCAATGTCGACGTGCTCGCCGACGAGGGCCGCCTGGTCGTGATCGGCATGCAGGGCGGCACCAAGGCCGAGCTGGACCTCGGTCGCCTGCTCTCGAAGCGCGGCGCCGTGATCGCCACCGCGCTCCGGTCGCGTCCGGTCGAGGGGAAGGCCCGGATCTGCGCGTCGGTCGTCGAGCACGTGTGGCCGCTCGTGGCCGACGGGACGATCCTGCCGGTCGTCTCCGCCGTGCTCCCCCTCGACGACGTCGCCGAGGCGCACCGGATGATCGAGTCCGGCGCGGCCGTCGGCAAGGTGCTGCTCACCCCCTGAGGCGGTCCGGGATCAGACCGGCCTGCGGTCGTCGAGGCACAAGATGTTGTCCTCGCTGTCCTTGAACCACGCGGCATGGCCCATCCCGGCCATCCCCGCCACGTCGCCGTCCCAGGTGGTCCCGGGCAGGTCGTAGTGCTCGAAGCTGACGCCGCGCGTGCGCAGCTCCTCGACGACCGGCCGGACGTCGGCGACATGGAGCTGGGCGATGGTGTGCCCGGCCTTCCCCGCCTCCTGGGTCTCGTAGACGAAGAAGTCCGTCCCGCCCGTGCGGTAGATCAGGCCGCCCGGGTTCTCGTCGTACGGCTCCAGGCCGAGGGTCTCGGCATAGAACTTGCGCGCGCGGCCCAGGTCCGCGGCCGGGATGTTCGCCGTGACCTGACAGCCCTCCAACAGCATCGCGGGCCTCCTCAGGCGCTCTGGAAGTAGGGGTGGTGGAGGTCGTGGAAGCTGGCCCCGGCGAGGGCGTACTCCAGCTCCCGGCGTACGTCGGGCGGCGGCTCGATCCGTTCGCCCTCCCGGGCCGCGGCCTCCGTGGTGAACGCGACGGTCTCCACGAAGGAGCCGTCGGCCTCGATGGCGAGGGTGCCGCCGAGGATCTCGGGACGCATCTCGTGCAGCGTCTCGGTGTCGGCCAGCATCGCCTTGAGCCGGTCCGGGTCGTCGACCCTGCCGGTGATGATCTGCACGAAGCCGGCCGCGTCCGAGCCGCCGTCGAGGAAGAGCGTGACGTCGTCGCAGTCGTGGAAGGTCATCGGGCCGTCCATCACCGCGGCCATCCGCTCCGCCCAGGCGCCCTGCTCGGGCCGGGCCGAGTTGGCCATCGCCGCCTCGCGGTCGGTGAAGCGGACCACGGCCATCAGCTGGCCGTCGTCGGTGAAGCCGTGGGTGCCGCCGAGCCAGCCGGTCGCGCCTGGAGCCAGGTCGCGCCGCCACTCGTCGAGCATCTTCTGGGCATCGTCCTGCCGGGTGCAGGGGCCCTGGATCATCTGGATGAACATGTGCTTGCTCCTCGGTCGTCGGGTCGGACGTGGCTGTCCACCGGACCGGTCGAGGCCGCTCACACCGGGGCCCCGGCCGGGCCCATCGGCAACGTACGCCGACCGGGCGGCCCCCGCATCGCCCAACGGGGGGATGGGTAAGTTGGGATCATGAGCGAGAACGCCTCCGGGAGCGAAGAGCAGATCGTCGTCATCGGTCCGGACGGGCAGCCGATCGGCACCGTGCCGGCGTCCGCCGTCGAGCAGGCCGGCGCCGCGACCGCCGACGACGGCGACGACGACGGGGAGCGGGCGCTGACCGACCTCGTCGAGCAGCCCGCCAAGGTGATGCGGATCGGCAGCATGATCCGCCAGCTCCTCGAGGAGGTGAAGGCCGCCCCGCTCGACGAGGCGAGCCGCAGCCGGCTGGCCGCGATCCACCGCTCCTCGATCGCCGAGCTCGAGCAGGGCCTGGCCCCCGAGCTGGTCGAGGAGCTGGAGCGGCTCTCGCTGCCCTTCTCCGAGGACGCGACGCCGTCCGAGGGTGAGCTGCGGATCGCCCAGGCCCAGCTGGTCGGCTGGCTGGAGGGCCTCTTCCACGGCATCCAGACCGCGATCTACGCCCAGCAGATGGCGGCGCGCGCCCAGTTCGAGCAGATCCGTCGCGCGCTGCCGCCCGGCATGAGCCTCGGCGGCCCCGGCGCGGCGGGCGCGCCCCCGGCCGAGCAGGCGGCGCCCCAGCAGCCCGGTGGCGAGCAGGGGTCGTCGGGCGGGATGTACCTCTAGGAGCGGCGCCGGCCGAGCCGCGAGACCAGCAGCAGGCCGAGCACGCCGATCAGGCTGACCGCGGCACCCGAGGCGACCACCCGCCCGATCTGGGGCGGGTCGCCCAGCGGGTCGTCGGGCTGGTGGAAGCTCACCGGCGCGGGGGTCGGCTCCGGCGCGGGCGGCGGCTCGACCGAGGCGAGGTACTTCTCGAGCATGCTCGCGACCTTCGGGGTCAGCCCCTTCGGCAACAGCACCGCGCCACCGCACGCGTCGGCGACGATGCCGTCGACGGTGTCCGTGGTGAAGAAGAGGTACGACGCGCCCTGGGTCACGCCCGGCTGCGCCCCCGCCGGCCAGTCGATGGTGACCGCGGCCTGCTGGCCCTGGGCGACATCGCCCAGCCAGGCCCGCTCGACGGTGACGCCGTAGCCGACCCGGGTGGAGCCGGTCACCGGAGCGGCCGCGTCGACCCGGCCGGCGAACACGTCGTCGGCGGCCGCGGCGCTCTGGTCGAGCGCCGTCTCGTTGGTGATGTCGATCGGCGCGCAGTCGGCCGGCAGCCCGCCGGACGCGGCCTGGGCGGCGGCGCCCGGGAGCGCGACCAGCGCCACCAGCGCCACCGGGGCCCCGAGCAGGGCGGCGCGGAGCGGACGGCGGGACCTCACAGGCCCATCCCACCAGATCCGGGGGCGGGGAACCAGCGCCCGATCTCGACCGCGGCGCCGTCGTCGTCGACGGAGTCGGTCACCGCGTCGGCGACCTGCTTCACCTCGTCGACCGCCTGGCCCATCGCCACCCCGCGGCCGGCCCACTGCAGCATCTCGATGTCGTTGCGGCCGTCGCCGATGGCCAGCACGTCGGCCCGGTCGACGCCGAGCTGCTGGGCGACGTACTCGAGGCCGGAGGCCTTGGACACCCCGACGGGGGCCAGGTCGAGCCAGGCGGTCCAGCCGACGACGTAGTCGGTGCCGTGGAGGCCGAGGTTGGCGGCCAGCGCGACGAAGTCCTCGGCGGTGGCCTTCGGGTCGCGGATGATGACGCGGCTGACCGGCTGGGCGACCATGTCGTCGACGTCGGCGATGATCGTCGTACCGCCGAGCTCGCCGTCGGGGAACGGGCCCGACACCCGGTAGCCCACCCCGCGCTCCTCGACCGCGACCAGCGCGTCGGGGTGCTGCTCGAGGACGGCCGCCACGGCGGCGCGGGCGTCGAAGGTCACCTCGTGGACCACCTCGGCGGGCGGGTAGCGCAGCACGACCGCGCCGTTGGCGGCGACGATCCAGAGCCGCTCGCCGTGGCCGTGGAGGTCGAGCATGTCGGCCACGATCGTCATGTTGTGGGGCGCGCGGCCCGAGGACAGCACGACGTGGGCCCCCGAGTCGAGCACCCGCTGGACGGCGTCGTGGACGGCCGGGGTGACCTCCTCGTGGCTCATGCCGAGCCCCGCCACCCACTTGAGCAGGGTGCCGTCGATGTCGAGCGCGACGAGGCGGGGCTGCCAGTCGCTCATCGTGCGACGGGCTCCAGCACCTCGAGGCCGCCCATGAAGGGCTGCAGCGCCTTCGGGACCCGGACCGAGCCGTCGGCCTGCTGGTGGGTCTCGAGGACGGCGACGATCGCGCGGGTGATCGCGGTGAGGGTGCCGTTGAGCGTCGCGATCGGTCCGGTGCGCTCGCCGAACCGGCCGCGGGTGTCGAGGCGACGGGTCTGGAAGTCGGTGCAGTTCGAGGTCGAGGTCAGCTCGCGGTACTTGCCCTGGGTCGGGATCCACGCCTCGCAGTCGAACTTGCGGATCGCGCTGCCGCCGAGGTCGCCGGCCGCGATGTCGACGACCTGGTAGGCGAGCTCGAGCTTGTCGAGGAACTCCTTCTCCCACGCGAGCAGGCGCTGGTGCTCGGCCGCCGCGTCCTCCAGCGTGGTGTAGACGAACATCTCCACCTTGTCGAACCAGTGGACCCGGATGATCCCCTTGGTGTCCTTGCCGTGGGAGCCCGCCTCCTTGCGGAAGCAGGGGCTGAAGCTGGCGTAGCGGCGCGGCAGGCTGTCGGCGTCCAGGATCTCCTGGGAGTGGTACGCCGCCATCGGCACCTCGGAGGTGCCGACCAGGTAGAGGTCCTCGCCCTCGATCCGGTAGATGTCCTCGCCGCCGCCCTGGTCGAGGTAGCCGGTGCCCTCCATCGCCTCGGTGCGCACCAGCGAGGGCGCGATCACCTGCGTGAAGCCGGCGTTGCGCGCCTGCTCCATCGCCAGGTTGACCAGGGCCAGCTCGAGCTGGGCGCCGACGCCGGTGAGGAAGTAGAACCGGCTGCCGCTGACCTTGGCGCCGCGCTCGAGGTCGATCGCGCCGAGGATGCGGCCGAGCTCGATGTGGTCGCGCGGCTCGAAGCCCTCCTGCGCGAAGTCCCTGGGCGTGCCGACGGTCTCGAGGACCACGAAGTCGTCCTCGCCGCCGGACGGGGTCTCGTCGGCGACGACATTGGGGATCGCCTTGAGAGCCGTGGTCCACGCCTCGTCGGCGCTCGCCTGCGCGGCCTCCAGCTCCTTCACCTCGGCCGCGAGCTGCTTGACCTGCGCGAGCAGGGCCTGCTTCTCCTCACCCTGCGCCTGGGCGACCTGCTTGCCGAAGCTCTTCTGGGCGGCGCGCTTCTCCTCGAAGGCGGCGATCGCCGTACGCCGGGCGGCGTCGGCGTCGAGCGCCCGGTCGACCGCGTCGGGAGAGGCCCCGCGCTTGACCTGCGAGGCGCGGACGCGGTCGGGCTCGTCGCGGAGGAGGCGGGGGTCGATCATGCGGCTCAGGCTATCCGCCGACCGTGGCTGGTCGCGCATCGGTTTGGGTCGGGGGAGGTGTATGAATCGCCGGTTGACCGGCGAAACTGTCACTTGTCGGGCGTTGCAACGCCCGACAAGTGCAGGAACAACCGGTCAACCGGCGATTCCGACACCCTCAATACAGCCTCAATACAGCGCAATGGGCTCCGGCGCGGGGAACAGCGCGTCCAGCTCGGCGAGGTCCTCGGCGGTCGGGACCCACTGGTCGGCGGCGGCGTTGGCGGCGACCTGCTCGGGCGTGGTGGCGCCGGCGATGACCGATGCGACGGGCGACTGGGCGAGCAGCCACCCGATGGCGACGGTCACCTCGGAGACGCCCCGGGCCCGGGCGAACGCGGAGTACGCCTGGAGAGTCGGGGAGACGGCGTCCTCGAGCAGGTGCTGGCGGGTCTGGGCGAGCCGGGTGCCGGCGGGTGCGGATCCGGAGGCGTACTTGCCGGTGAGCAGGCCGTTGGCGAGCGGGAAGTACGGCAGTACGCCGATGCCGTACGCGCGGGAGGCGGGCAGCACCTCGAGCTCGGCCCGCCGGTCGGTCAGGTTGTAGTGGTTCTGTGCAGAGACGAAGCGCTCGACGCCGAGCTCGCGGGCGAGGTACTCCGCCTCCGCGATCTGCCAGCCGGCCCGGTTGGAGTGGCCGAGGTAGCGGACCTTCCCCTCGCGGACCAGGTCGTCGAGCGCGGACATGGTCTCCTCGATCGGGGTGCGCGGGTCGGGGGTGTGGAACTGGTAGAGGTCGATCCAGTCCGTGCCGAGCCGGCGCAGCGAGGCCTCGACGGCGGTGCGGATGTAGCGCCGCGAGCCGCGGGCGCCGAAGTCGGGACCGTTGACGCCGCGCATGTCCATGCCGAACTTGGTGGCCACCACCACCTCGGACCGGCGCGCGCCGAGCGCCGCCCCCAGCCGCTCCTCGGAGAGGCCCGGCGTGGCGCCGTAGGTGTCGGCGACGTCGAAGAAGGTGATGCCGGCGTCGAGCGCGGCGCCGATCACCCGGTCGGTGCCCTCCTGCGACTCGGTGGCGGCGCCCGGCCGGCCGAGGTTGTTGCAGCCGAGGCCGACGCGGGACACGACGAGGCCCGAGCGGCCCAGCGTCGTCGACGAGGGAGTCACGGAAGAGGGGGCGGTCATGCCTCGACGTTATCCTCCACCAGTGCTCGACCGACCCCGCCGGACCCCTCTCCTGGCCTCGCTGATCCTGCTCGCCCTGTTCGCCGGGGTGGCCGGAGCCGTCGCCGCCGACTGGTCGTGGGTGGAGGACTTCGACGGCACCGGCGAGTCCGCCCGGTCCTGGGCGAGCGACCAGACCTGGCTGGAGCACCCGCTGCGGGCGATCGAGATCGCCTTCGGCACCCCCTGCATGACCGCGATCACCGTCGTCCTCGCGCTCGCACTCATCGTGAGGCGGCACCGACGGGCCGGGATCCTGGTCGGCGCCGTGATGGCGGCCACCGCCCTGCTGACGTACGGCGCCAAGGTGCTCGTCGGCCGCGGCCGGCCCGTCTGGCAGGACCCCGAGTACTTCCTCCACTCCAACGCCTTCCCCTCCGGGCACACCTCGGCGGCCGCGGCCTTCGCCGGACTGGTGATCCTGCTCGCCGTGATGCTCGTACGCCGGCCCGGGATCCGGCGGCTGCTCTCGACGCTCGCCGTGCTGGTCTGGGCGCTGGTCGCCGCCGACCGGATCCTGCTCGGGCGGCACTACCCCAGCGACGTGGTCGGCGGCACCCTGCTCGGCGTCGGCGTGCTGCTGCTCGGGGTGGCGCTCTACAACCCGCTCCCCCGCAGCCACGCGCTGAAGGCCGAGCCGCTGCCCGAGCCGTTCCCGTCGGCGCGCCGGCTGGCCGTCGTCCTGAACCCGATCAAGGTGGAGTCGGTCGAGCAGTTCCAGGGCATCGTGACCCAGATGGCCCTGGAGTCCGGCTGGAACGCGCCCCAGTGGTACCTCACCACCGTCGAGGACTCCGGCACCGGACAGGCCGAGCAGGCAGCCGTCGACGGCGCCGACCTGGTCATCGTGTGCGGCGGCGACGGCACGGTGCGCGAGGTGTGCGCCGAGCTCGCCGGGACCGGCATCCCGGTGGGGGTCGTCCCCGCCGGCACCGGCAACCTGCTGGCCCGCAACCTGGAGATCCCGCTGTTCATCCGCGCCGCCATCGACATCGCCCTCACCGGCCAGGACCGGGCCATCGACATGGTCGAGGTCGACGGCGACGGCCTCGAGCCCACCCACTTCATGGTGATGGCCGGGATGGGCTTCGACGCCGCGATCATGGAGGGCGTCAACGAGGACCTGAAGAAGAAGGTCGGCTGGCTCGCCTACGTGCTCTCGGCGCTCAAGGGCCTGATGTTCCCGACGATGCGCCTGGAGATCTCGGTCGACGACATGCCGTTCACCAAGCACCGCGCCCGCACCTGCGTCATCGGCAACGTCGGCAGCCTGCAGGGCGGGATGAACCTGATCCCCGACGCCGCCATCGACGACGGCCAGCTCGACGTGGTGCTGCTGTACCCGCGGCGGTTCCTGAGCTGGATCCCGCTGGTGCTGCGCGTGGTGACCCGGCGCGAGCGCAACGCGGGCGAGTCGGTGGCGCGGATGACCGGCCGCAAGGTCGTCGTACGCGCGTCGAGCGAGGTGCCGCGCCAGCTCGACGGCGACACCATCGGGCTGGGCTCGGAGCTGCGGATGGAGTGCATCCACGGCCGGGTACTGGTGCGGGTGCCGCGGACGCTGTAGGCCGGGCGGCGGGTCAGGTGCGGGCCAGCCGCGCGTGGGCGACCGCCTCGGCCTCCTCCGGGGAGAGCTCCTGGTCACCGCTCCAGGCGGCGATCGACTTGGCGTAGGTGCGGGCCTCGTTGCGGCCCCGGATCGAGGTCAGGACGACGCCGTCGCCGCTGTCGTCGAGCAGAGCCAACGACCACGACAGCCGTCCGCCCATCTCGTCGAAGGCGTCGTACCGGACGACGGCGAGATGCCGCAGCGCACCGACCGCCTCGGCCCGCAGGGCGGCCACCTCGCGGCGCAGGCCGGCGGCGTCGGCGGGCAGGTCCTCGACCGTGCCGGTGGCGGTGGACCGGCCGGCACGCAGCGCCACGGCGAGCGCGGCGAGGGCCACCAGGAGGGCGAGGAGCGCGAGGACGACGGCCATGAGGGCGACCGTAGTCCGCGAGACCGCGCGGCCGGGGCCCACGCGCCGCGACTACCCTTTCCGGCATGGTCCGAATCGCGTACCAGGGGGAGCCCGGCGCCAACTCGCACATCGTGTGCAAGCAGCACTACCCGGACGCCGAGGCCGTCGCCTGCGCCTCGTTCGAGGACGTGTTCGCGGCGGTCGGGAGCGGTGACTGCGATCTCGCGCTGATCCCGATCGACAACTCGATCGCCGGCCGGGTGGCCGACATCCACCACTTCCTGCCCGACTCCGGGCTGCACATCATCGCCGAGCACTTCCTGCGCATCCAGTTCCACCTGATGGTGGTCCCGGGGGCGTCGGTCGAGACGCTGCGCACCGTCCACAGCCACGTGCACGCGCTCGGCCAGTGCCGCAAGGTGATCCGCGAGCTCGGGCTGACCCCGATCATCTCCGGCGACACCGCCGGCGCCGCCCGCGAGATCGCCGAGGCCGCCGACCCCAGCCAGGCCGCGATCGCGCCGCCGCTCGCCGCCGAGATCTACGGCCTCGAGATCCTGCGTCGCGACGTCGAGGACGAGGACCACAACACCACCCGCTTCGTGCTGCTCTCCCCCGAGTACGTCATGGCGCCCCAGGGCAACGGCCCGGTCGTCACCAGCTTCGTGTTCAACGTCCGCAACCTCCCCTCGGCGCTCTACAAGGCGCTCGGCGGGTTCGCGACCAACGGCATCAACATGACCAAGCTGGAGAGCTACATGGTCGGCGGCCACTTCGCGGCCACCCAGTTCCTCGCCGAGGTCGACGGCCACCCCGACGACACCGGCCTCAAGCGGGCGCTGGAGGAGCTGACCTTCTTCACCACCGACATCAAGGTGCTCGGGGTCTATCCCGCCGACCCGGCGCGCGGCTGAGCCTGCCGCCGCTCGCGCCTGTGGGGGGCGGGGCGGGGCAGAGCAGTGGGGTGGGCGTCACTGCGGGGCGCTGTAACACGCAGTTCGCCGCTCTTCCCGACCCCAGACGTCGGTCAGGGCCGTCCGTACGGGTCCGGTACAGCCGACGCGGGTCATGCACACCAGCGAACCCCGTGTTACAGCCGATGCCAGCCGCCACCACATCCCGGCCGCGCCGTGACGTACGTCGGGATAACGCACGTGTCCCGGACACGTTGTGACAGGTGTTCCCCGCACCGGCGCCGGGCGCACTAGGGTCGACGGTGACAGTCGGGGAGAGGGCAGATGAGCCCGGCGCGCGCTGCACCGGGCACGGCGAAAGGGTCAGCATGGCAACGTTCTTCGAGCACTTCTCGCCTCAGGAGATCGCGCGGATCAGCGCGACCGGACGGCGGGTGAAGCTCCCCGAGGGCTGGTCGCCGATCTGGGAGGACACCCCGGCCGACAAGGCCTACATCATCCTCGACGGCACCGTCTCGGTCCGTCGCGACGGCGCCGAGATCGCCCAGCTCGGTGCCGGCGACATCGTCGGCGAGGCCGCGATCGTCGGCCAGAAGCTGCGCAACGCCACCATCGTGGCGCTCACGCCGCTCGACACCATCCACCTCACCGACGACACCCTGCGCGAGCTCGACGCCGAGTGGCCGGCCTTCCACGACGCGCTCGTCGAGGTCGCCCAGGCCCGGCTCGGCTCCTGACGGCCGCGCCCCGACCGACCGTACGACGATGAGCACGCCCGACGACCCCGCCCCGTCCGGCGGGGTGGTCGGGGCGCTCGAGGAGCATCTCCTCGGTGAGGCGCCCTGGCTCACCCAGGAGCAGGTCGCCGCGCAGGCCGGCGTACCCCTCGAGACGGCCAACGAGCTGTGGCACCTGCTGGGCTTCGCCCACGTGCCCGACGACGAGGCGGCGTTCACCAGCGCCGACGTCCGAGCGCTCCAGCTGACCAGCGACCTGATCCGGCTCGGAATCCTGAGCCAGGAGCGGCAGGACGGACTGGTCCGCACCTGGGGCCGCAGCTTCGCCCGGCTCGCCGACTGGCAGGTCGCGCTGCTCGCCTCCGTCGCCGCCGAGGCCGGCGCCGACCCGACCGCCGGGCTGCTCGCCGTCTCCGACGAGGTGATGCCCCGGGTCGAGGAGCTGCAGAGCTATGTGTGGCGCCGCCACCTGCTCAGCGCCAGCGCCCGGCTGCTCGCCGAGCGCAGCTCCGGACCGACCACGATGCTGGCCGTCTGCTTCGTCGACATCGTCGGCTACACCTCCCGCTCCCGCACGCTCACCGACCGCGAGCTGGTGACCTGGCTGGAGTCCTTCGAGTCCACCGTGCTCGGGCTGACCGTCGACCGCGGCGGCCGGATCATCAAGAACATCGGCGACGAGCTCCTGATCGTCGCCGAGTCCCCCGAGGCGATGGCCGACCTCGCCCTCGAGCTGACCCGCCGCGGCGCCGACCCCGACGACCCGTTCCCCGCGGTCCGGGCCGGCATCGCGTACGGCGAGGTGGTGACCCGCCTCGGCGACGTGTTCGGTCCCGTCGTCAACATCGCCGCCCGGCTCACCTCGGTCGCCCGCCAGAGCTCGGTGCTGGTCGACCTCGGCGCGTACGAGGCGCTCACCGGGCAGGTCGACGACGACGCCGACGACCACACCGGTCGCTACCGCTTCCGCCGGCTCCGGCGGGTGTCGGTCAAGGGCTACTCACGACTCAAGGTCTGGGCGCTGCAGCCCGCCTGAGCTCGTCGTACCGACCCTCAGCGGATGGTGACCTGGCGGTTGGCGAGGCCGTTGCGCGCCGAGCGCTGCTCGGTGGTGAGGTCGGTGTCGTCGGCGAGTGCCGCGTCGAGCTTGGCCTTGAACGCGGAGGCCGGCTCCTCGAGCGCCGCAGCGCCCGTACCGACCGGCAGGTCCCACACCGGCGCGAGCAGGCCGTGGGCGCGGAACATGCCGACGAAGCGGGCGTCCGGGACGATCACGTCGTCGCCGGAGACATGCAGCCGGGCGAGCGCGTCGAGCAGCGCGTCCTCGGGCTCGGGCATCACCCAGCGCAGGTGCTCCTTGGCGCCCATCCGGGTCCAGTACGCCGCTGCCACGCCGGTCAGCCGAGCGGTCGGGGAGGCCGCGCCCTCGGCCTGCTCCAGCGCCTGCGCCAGCTCGGAGCTGGCGTCCATGTCGGAGACCCAGTAGTCGAAGCCCTCGTGCACCTCGACCGCGAGCTCGTCGCCCGCGACCAGGTCCTGCAGCCGCGGACCGGGCCCGGGAGGCGCGGTGAGGCCGACCATGCCGGCGCCGGGCTCGGCGGCGAGCGCCTCGAGCAGCACCGCGCCGAGGTCGCGGGCCGGGTCGCCGAAGTTGTGCTGCACCTGGAGGCCCAGCCACACCTCGCCGCTGTCGCGGACGAGCGCGGGCGCCGCCATCGGCAGCAGGGTGCACAGCTTGACCACGCGGTCGGCGTACTCGCCGGTGAGGGTCAGCGGGGCGGTGGCCGCCGGCACCAGCTCGCGCAGCGCCACGACGTCGCACTCCGACGGCAGGCCCTCGAAGGGCCGCTTGACGAAGACCTGGCCGCCGCCGGGCGCGCCGTGGCACGCCTTGTAGCGCTTGCCGGACCCGCAGGGGCAGGGCTGCCGGGGGCCGACCTCGCCCGCGGGGGTCTCGGCAGCGGTCTTGGTGCGGTTCTTCTTCGCCATGCGCGGAAACCTACTCGGCCGGGCCGAAGCGCTCCTCCAGCAGGTCGAGCATGAACCGTGGCCGGTCGCTGATCACGGCCTTCACCCCGAGGTCTAGGCAGCGCGCGAGGTCCTTCTCCTTGTTGACCGTCCACACGTGGATGTCGCGCTCCGAGCGCGCGATCGACTCCCCCACCCGCGGATGGTCGCGCAGCATCTTGATGCCGGGACCGACGATCCACTCGCGGCCGATCACCCGGCGCAGCATCGGCCAGTAGTTGGGCTTGTCGAGCAGCTGCACCAGCTGGACCTCCGGCGCCAGCCGCTCGACGCGCTGCAGCGCCGTGAAGGAGAAGCTCATCACCCGGACCGGCGCGCCCGCGCGGTGCCAGCCGAAGTCGCGGAGCATGTCGACCAGGCGCTTCTCGACCAGGCCGCCGTAGCGGGTCGGGTGCTTGGTCTCGATCGCCACCTCGACCCGGCGGTCGTAGTCGGCCACCGTCTCCAGCAGCTTGCGGAGGGTGAGCACGCCGCGCAGGTTCTCGTCCTCGTCGGGCGCCTCGTCGTCGAGGTCGGCCCACGGGTTCTTCCACGCCGCGAAGTCGAGCTCGGACAGGTCCGCGAGCTCCATGGTGGACACGATGCCCTTGTTGGCGGCGGTACGCCGCAGGTCCCGGTCGTGCACGCACACCAGGTGTCCGTCGGCGGTGAGTCGGACGTCGCACTCCAGTCCGCCGGCGCCGTCGTCGAGGGCCGCGAGATAGGCGCCCAGGGTGTGCTCGGCGAGCTCGTGACTGGCGCCGCGATGGGCGACCACCTGGGGACGAACGGTGGGCACGGGATGATTGTGGCAGGTCGGCGGGCTCCGGGTTCTCAGGGTCGGATCCGGGTCGGACCGGGGTCGTTCCCCGATGTGTCGCGGCGCCCGGCACGGCACCGTTGAGGCATGACCAACTACGACAACTACTCCAGCCCCCAGCACCCCGCCGCGCCCCGCCGGCTCACCCGCCGCGAGCACGACAAGATGATCGGCGGCGTCTGCGCCGGCGTCGCCGCCCACCTCAACGTCGACGTCACCGTGGTCCGGCTGCTGACGGTCGCCCTCACCGTCTTCACCGGCGGCGCCGGCCTGCTCGTCTACCTCGCCGGCTGGTGGCTGATGCCCCGCGGCTGACACCCTGACCGGGTGTCCTCCCCCGACCTCGTCGCCCGGCTGCGCGCCGCCGGCTGCGTGTTCGCCGAGGAGGAGGCCGAGATCCTCACCTCCTCGGCCACCTCTCCCGCGCAGCTCGAGGACCTGCTCGCCCGCCGCGTCGCCGGCGAGCCCCTCGAGTACGTCGTCGGCTGGGTCGCCTTCGACGGCGGTCGGGTCGCGGTGGATCCGGGGGTGTTCGTCCCGCGCCAGCGCACGACGTACCTCGTCGAGCTGGCCGCTCCCCTGGTCGCCGCCGGGGACACCGTGCTCGACCTGTGCTGCGGGAGCGGGGCGCTCGGCCTCGCCCTGGCCCGGCGGGTGCCCGGGCTGAGCGTGCACGCCTCCGACATCGACCCCGTGGCCGTCGCCTGCGCGGCCCGCAATCTCGCCCCGGTCGGCGGGAGCGCCGTCGTCGGCGACCTCGCCGCCGCGCTGCCACCCGCGCTGCGCGGCACCGCCGCCGTGATCCTCGCCAACGTTCCCTACGTGCCGAGCTCCGCGGTCGCGCTGATGCCCCCGGAGTCTCGCGAGCACGAGCCGCGCGGCACCGTCGACGGCGGCCCCGACGGGCTCGACCTGCTCCGTCGGGTCGCCGCCGTCGCCGCCGGCTGGCTGCGGCCCGGTGGGGTGCTGCTCTCCGAGGTGTCGCGAGAGCAGGCACCGGCCGCCGTGCACGCGCTCGCGAATGCGGGTCTGACCGCAACCACGCACCACGACGAGGAGCGGGAGACCACCGCCGTCAGCGGCGCGCGACCGCCGACGAGGGACTGATCGGCCCGGTCAGTGCAGGACGACCGGGCTGCGCGGGCCCCCTTCCTCGTCGTCGAGCAGGTGGGACTCCTCGCGCCGCCGCGGGAGGAAGGCCACCGGGATCAGGGTGAGGACGAGCGCGATCGCCGCGACGAGGTACGGCGCCCGGAACGCCTCGGACGGGTCGGCGACCGACTTCTGCTGGTTGGTCAGCACCACCGACATCACCGCGACGCCGACCGAGCTGGCGACCTGCTGGAGCACGTTGATCAGCGTCGAGCCGCGGGCGACCTGGTGCTCGCGCAGGGTCCTCAGGGCCGAGGTGAAGACCGGCATCATGGTGCCGCCCATGCCGAGGCCCATGATGAACAGGAAGAGGATGATCTGGGCGTAGGAGGTGTCGGGATCGGTGCTGAAGGCCAGCCCGCCGACGCCGACGATGATGCCGATGAAGCCGAACGGCACGATCCGGCCGACCGGGATCTTGTCGGCCAGCGCTCCGGCGAGTGGCATGGTCAGCATCGCGCCCAGGCCCTGGGGTGCCACCAGGAGTCCGGCCTTGAGCACGCTCTCGCCGCGGATCTCCTGGAAGTAGGTCGGGACCAGCAGCAGCGCGCCGAAGAAGGAGCCCGCGAACAGGAACATCACGATGGTCGCGACCGTGAGGTTGCGGTCCTTGAACAGGCGCAGGTCGAGCAGCGGGTGCTCGGGTCGGAACGCCCAGGCCACGAACGCCACCATCAGCGCCAGGCCGGCCAGCCCGGGGGCGAGGACCTTGGTGGCGGCGACGGTGCCCTCGCCGGGGATCGAGGAGACGCCGTAGAGGAAGAGCGCGAGACCGGGCGACATCAGGGCCATGCCGACCACGTCGAAGGACTCGCTGGGCTCGGGGTTGTCGGACGGCAGGGCGGCCAGGGCGTAGACGATCGCGGCGATGCCGAGGGGCAGGTTGATCAGGAAGATCCAGTGCCACGAGGCGGTGTCGATCAGCCAACCGCCGACGATCGGGCCGAGGATCGGGCCGAGCAGCATCGGGATGCCGAGGATGGCCATCAGCCGGCCGATCCGGTGGGGTCCGGCCGCCTTGGTCATGATGGTCATGCCGAGCGGCATGAGCATGCCGCCGCCGAGCCCCTGCAGCACCCGGAACAGGATCAGCGTCTCGATGCTCCACGCCGTCGCGCAGAGCACCGAGCCCAGGGTGAACAGCACCAGCGCCACCATGTAGAGCCGCTTGGTGCCGAACCGGTCGGCCGCCCATCCGGTGGCGGGGATGACCGCGGCGAGCGCCAGGGTGTAGCCGGTGATCGTCCACGCGACGGTGGAGTAGGAACTCACCTCGAAGCTCGTCATGAACGTCGGCAGCGCGACGTTGACGACGGTCGTGTCGAGGATCGCCATGATGGAGCCGAGCACGACGACGCCGGCGACCTTCAAGATCTCGGGCGTGATCTTGTCGTCGTCGTCGATCGGGGTGGGGGCGCTGGTCATCGGGTTCCTTGTCTGGGGGATCGGCGAGGTCTGCGAACGAAGGTACGCCGGGGGTCCGACAGTTCGGCGAGCGGCGTCGGCCGACGCGGTGAGGTGAGCCGGGGAGAGGTCAGGGAGCGGTCAGGGAGAGCTCCTCACCCGTCCACCGGCGACGCAGCCACCGGTCGTGCGAGGCGACGACGATCGTGCCGGGGCCGACCCCGATCGCCTCCTCCAGCTCGGTGACGAGTGCGAGCGAGAGGTGGTTGGTCGGCTCGTCGAGGAGCAGCAGATCCGGCTCGGTGGCGACCGCGACGGCGAGCGCCAGCCGGCGCCGCTGGCCGACCGAGAGCAGCACCACCGGCTTGGCGTGCTCGCGCGGGTGGAGCAGGCCGAGGCTACGCAGTGGTCGTCGTTCGGCCAGGTCGGGGCCGACGGCGTGCTCGTAGGTCGCCCGCGCGGTGGCCGTGAGGTCCGGGAACAGCGGGTCCTGGGTGAGCTCGGCGACCCGCTGGGCCGTTACCTGGACGGTTCCCGCGCTCGGGGCGACCCGGCCGGAGAGCACGCCGAGCAGGGTCGACTTGCCGGTGCCGTTGGCACCGGTGACCAGCAGGTGCTCGCCGCTGTCGAGGTCCAGGTGGGGCAGCCGCAGCCGGCCCGCCACGACGAGGTCGCGGACCGTGACCGCGCGGCCGCCGCCGGCGGACGCGGTCAGCCCGGTCGCGAGCCGCAGCGGCGCGGGCGGCTTGGGCACCTGGCCGCGCTCCGCCTCCTCCAGCCGTCGCTCGGCGTCCCGCTTGCGCCGGGCCAGCGCCCGGTCGACGTTCGCGCCCTTGAAGGCGTGGATGAACTTGTCGTTGTCGCGCGGACCCCGCCCCGGCGCGACCGCGCTCTTGTCGATCCGCGCCGCCTCGCGCAGCCGGTCGAGCTCGTCCTGCTGGGCGGCGTAGGTCTCCTCCCAGCGGCGGCGGGCGGCGGCCCGGGCCTCGGCGTACGCCGTCCACCCGCCGCCGTACCGCCGCCCGCCGCGGCCGTCGGTGCCCATCCCGACCGGGTCGAGGTCGACCAGGTCGGTGCAGACCTCGTCGAGCAGCACGCGATCGTGGCTGGTCAGCACGACCACGCCCGGAAGGTCGCGCAGGAAGGCCACCAGCAGCGCGACCGCATCGTCGTCGAGGTGGTTGGTCGGCTCGTCGAGCAGCAGGCACTGGGGGCGCCGGGTCATCAGCGTCGCCAGCGCCAGCCGGGTGCGCTGACCGCCGGACAGGCTGCCGACCCGCCGGTCCTGGGCGAGATGGTCGAGGCCGAGCTGCTCGGCCGCGAGCAGCGCCCGGCGGTCGGCGTCCCACGCGTCGTGGGCGAGCGCCAGGTCGAGCGCGGCGGCGTACTCCTCGGCGATCACCGGGTCGTCGAGCCGGTCGGCCAGCCGCTCGACCGCGGCCACCGCCTCCCGCAGCGGCCGCAGCGCCGTCGCGAGCACGTCGGCGACGGTGTCGTCGTCGCGGAACGGCGGCTCCTGCGTGAGGAACGCCAGGTCCGCGGGACGCTCGATGGTGCCGCTCACCTGCGCGGTGTCGGGCAGGTAGCCGGTCACGGCGCGCAGCAGCGTGGACTTCCCCGCGCCGTTCTCCCCGATCAGGCCGATCCGGCGACCCGGCTGGGCCAGCAGGTCGATCCCGTCGAGGACGGTACGACGACCGAAGGCGACGGTGAGGTCGCGCACGACGAGGGGACCGAGGGAGGCGGTGGTGGGCGCTGGCATGGCTGATCCGATCGGTGACGGGGTCGGACTCGCCGGGCGCAGAGGGCCGCGGGCGCGAGTCGAGGTCAGGCGAGGATCAGCATGATGAGTACAGGCTAGGCGCCGGGTGGGCGCGGGCGCGACTGATTATCGGGCCGAAGATGCCACTCGGGTCGGATGACCGGGGCCGGCCGCGTCCTCGATAGTCGGGGCATGCGCGTCCAGACCCTCGCGAACCTCATGCTCGGCCTGGTGGTCCTCGGCATCGTGGTCCCCTTCAGCGCCGTGGCGCTCTTCCTGCTCGACCACGGCCCGGACCTGCCGGAGCTCTTGGACCAGGCGGTCGCGAACCGGATCTCCGTGTTCGCGTGGCTCGATGTCATCGTCTCGGCACTCGTCGTCGCCGTGGCCGCGCTCTCGCGGCGTTTCGTCAGCACGACGGAGGGCGTGTGGTCAGTGGTGTTCACCTGCGCGCTGGGGGTCTCGGCCGGACTGCCGCTGTTCTTCTACTTCGTGCTGCGGCGGGAGGCGTCGACCGCCCCGTGACCAGGGACCGCCGCGAGCGGGGCTCAGATCCCGTCGAGGATCCGGGCCCGGGTGGCGTCGTACTCCTCCCGGCTGACCAGGTCGCGCCGGAGCAGGTCGTCGAGCTCGGCGAGTCGCTCCGCGGGCGTCTTCTCGGCGGGCGGGGCGACCGGAGACATCGGCGCGACCGGGCCCGCGGCGTCCCAGTCGAGCTCCCACTCCCGCGACTCCGGGTCGACGAGGACGGGCAGGTCGCCGGCGTAGAGCAGGGGCATCCGGAAGTCCGGGACGACGGTGCGGCTCTCGACCTCGTACGGCGCGAGGTCGGCGCCGTGGATGCGCAGCCGCAGCTTGAGCAGCGGCTGGTCGTTGATCCGGACGTTGGTCGGGTCGAAGGAGAGCACCTGGGCACGCGCGGGTCGGCCCTGGGTGCGCAGCCGGTAGAGCTTCTGGGCAGAGCGGTAGCGGCCGCGACCGATGAGGACGCCGATGACCAGGTCCAGCACCGTGACCAGGATGCCGATCGGCAGCAGCCAGCCGGCTTCGGGGCCGTCGGTCACCAGGCCCATGACCAGGAAGATCGGCCCGACGATCCCGCAGAACAGGAGGAACAGGACGGGCGGCAGCGCGTTGCGGAGCAGGGACGGCGGGCGCGGCTCGTCGCGGGGGGCGGCGGTCATGGCGTCAGCGTAGGACCGCGGGGGCCCGTCGGGGGCTACTCGGGACCTTCGCCGGCGCCGATGTGCTGGGCGAGGTACTGCTGGGCGCCGATCCGGCTGATCGCGTCGAGCTGGCTCTCGAACCAGTCGGCGTGCTTCTCCTCGTCACGCACCATCTCCTCGAACACCGCGGCCGTGCCGTGGTCGCCGAGGTCGTGGCACTCCTGGGCGCCGGCGTTGAACTGCGCGACCGCCGCGCGCTCGCTGGCCAGCGCGAGCTCGAGCATCTCCTCCGCGGTCTCGCCGACCTGGATCGCGTTGAGCCGCTGGACGTTGGGGTGCCCGTCGAACATGAGGATCCGGTTGATGAGGTCGTCGGCGTCGCGCATCTCGTCGATCGAGAGGTCGTAGAACACCTTCCCGAGCTTCGGCAGGCCCCAGTTGTCGAGCATCCGGGCGTGCAGGAAGTAGGTGTTGGTGACGGTGAGCTCGAAGGTGAGCGCCTCGTTGAGGAGCTCGACGACGCGGGGAGCGACTGGCTGCATGGACCTACCTCCGGCGATGGGGACCTGCCGCCGATGCTGGCACAGCACCCCCGGGGTGAGGCCAGGCTCAGAACGCGCTCAGCTCGCGGCGCCGTCGGCCCGCAGGTGCGCGCACTGCTCCTCGTGGTGCTGGCGAACCAGCGCCTTCACCGAGAAGATGCACGAGCCGCAGTCCTGGGCGGCGCCGGTCGAGCGACACACCGCGCCGACGGTCCGGGCACCCTCGGCCAGGGCGGCGTCGACGTCACGGTCCGTGACGACGCGGCACTGGCAGACGATCATGGACGATAGGTTAGCCGTACCTAAGTCAGAACGGCGAAGCGCCGTCTCAGTCCACGGGCTCGGCCGCCACCTCGCGCACCCAGGCGGCCTTGACCGCGCGCCACGCCTCGTCGTCGAGCCCCCGTCGCCAGTACGGCGAGCAGGACAGCCGCTCGGGCTCGACGATGCCCGCGCGCAGCAGCACCCGGCGCACCGCGCGGGTCTCCGCGGCCTCGCCGTGCACGAACGCACTCACCACGCCGGCGGGCCGCGGCAGCGCGGCCACGGCCTCGGCGAGCAGGTCGTCGAGGCCGTCGTGGCGGCCGGCGCGGTGCACCCAGTGCACCTCGAGGTCACCCGGAGAGCTCAACGCGACCTCGCCGGCGGCGTCCTCGACCTCGATGACCGCGACCACCGGGCGGCCGGAGGGCACCGCCTCGGCGCACGCCGCGATGGCGGGCAGGGCGCTCTCGTCGCCGACGAGGAGGTAGCTGTCGGCGTCGGCGGGCGGCCGGTAGCCGCCGGCCGGACCACGAAACTGCAGCCGGTCGCCGGGCTGGGCGTGCGCCGCCCAGCGGCCGGCGTAGCCGAGGTCGCCGTGGGTGGCGATGTCGAGGGTGAGCTCGCGGCGCTCCTCGTCCCAGGCGCGGACCGTGATCCGGCGCGGGTAGGGCCGCTGCTCGCGCGGCAGCTCGCGGACCGCCTCGTCGTCGAAGGGCACGGCGTACGGCGCCGCATCGGGGAGGAAGAAGCAGTTGACGTACTGGTCGGCGTCGGCGCCGAGCTCGAACGTCTCCAGTCCCGGCCCGCCGAGCACGACCCGGACCAGCTGGGGGGTCAGCGGACTCGCGGACACGACCTCTCCGTACATGGGGCCAACCTATCGGCGCCCCGGTCACGCCTGGGCGCGGAGGTACCTCCCGAAGTGCGGCACCGTGAACGCGATCCGCCCCCGCTCGCCGGAGTAGATCAACCCCTTCTTGAGCAGCGAGTCGCGCGCGGGCGAGAGGGACTGCGGCTTCTTGCCGAGCACGGTGGCGACGTCGGCGGTGGCGACCGAGCCGACCGGGTCCTCGACGCCGTCCTCGGCCGCGGCGACCGCGGCGTCGGCCATGGCACGCAGGTAGTCGCGCTCGGCAGGAGTGGCCCGCTCGTAGCGGGAGCCGAAGAAGCCGACGGCGAGCTCGGTCTCGGCCTCGGGTCCGGCGACGGCGACGTCCTCGGCGGTGATGGGCGTGCGCGGGGCGAGGTCCCAGACGGAGCGGCCGTAGGCCTGGATGAAGTACGGGTAGCCGCGGGTGGCGTCGTACATCGCGGCGAGGGCCTCGGGCGTGAAGGCGGCCTCCTCCTCGGCGGCGGGCGCGACCAGGGCCCGGTCGGCGGCGTCGCGGGAGAGCCGGTCGATGCGCTGGTAGGAGAACAGCCGCTCGGAGTAGGACTTGCTGGCCGACAGTACGGCGGGCAGGTGGGGCAGGCCCGCGCCGACGACGATGACCGGCAGGCCGTTCTGGCTCAGCTCGTGGCAGGCCGCGCACAGCGCGGACACGTCGTCGGCGCCGAGGTCCTGCATCTCGTCGATGAAGACCGCGACGCCCTTGCCGACGTCGGCCGCGAGCCCTCCGACGTCGGTGAGCAGCTCGACCAGGTCGATCTCGACATCGCCCGAGTCGGCCCGGCCGCGGACGACGGGCGCGTCGATCCCCGGCGACCACCGGTCGCGCAGCTTGGCGTCGGCGCCGGCTTCGCGCTGCGCGAAGGACCGGATCACGCCCAGCACGTGATCCGCCTCGGCGGGCTCCGGGTGGCCCAGCTCGCGGACCGCCTGGTGCAGCGCCGACGAGAGCGGCCGGCGCAGCGACTGGTCGGGCCGCGCCTCGAGCTTGCCGGTCCCCCAGCCCTTGCGGACCGCGGCCGAGCGCAGCGCGTTGAGCAGCACCGTCTTCCCCACCCCGCGCAGCCCGGTCAGCACCAGCGAGCGCTCCGGTCGCCCGCGCGCGACCCGCTCCAGCACGACGTCGAAGGCCGCCAGCTGCTCGTCACGGCCGGCGAGCTCGGGCGGACGCTGCCCGGCGCCGGGGGCGTACGGGTTGCGGATCGGGTCCATGATCCGACGCTATCGGGATGTCTAGCGGTTTCTCTAGATCGACCTAGCGTGTCGGATCGGCCACGCGCCGTCAGCGTGCTGCTGCTCCCCGCCCGCCTTCAGGCGCCGGACGCCGGCAGCGCGGCCGACGCCGGGGCCACCGCGGGCACGACCGCGCCGTCGGCCACGCCGCCGACCTCTCCCCCGACCACGCCGCCGGTGACGACGACCGACTCGATCACCGGCTGCGTCTCCGTCTCCGCGAGCACCCCGGCCGGCACCCCGGCCGGCACCTCGGCGCACGGCGGGCCGGCGGGCTGAGCGGCGACGACGACGAAGTCCTCCACCCAGGCCGGCTGGACGACGACCTCGCGAGCCGCCTCGACGACCCGCTCGACCGCGGAGCCGGGCAGCTCGGCCCAGCCCTCGCCCGCGGGCGGCAGGGCCGAGGTGACGTCGGTGGTCTCCACCCGGGCCGGGCCGGGGCGGGTCTCGCCGGTCGCGTCGAAGCCCGGGTCGGGCGCGGTGCCGTCGGGCAGCCAGACCCGCTCCTCCTCCGCCGCGGAGATCTCCGCGGTGGCGCCCTCGACCCAGCCGGCGCCGGCGGGCGGCTCGCCGACCGGCAGGTCCTGCTCCTCAGCACCCGAGGAGACGGTGCGGGCGACGCCGGTCGGGGTCGCGCCGGCGGGGGGCGGCGTACCGTCGGCGACCCAGGCGGTCTCGACGTGCGACTGCTCCGGCTCGGCCGGGACGGCGGGATGGTCCACGACCCAGACCTGCTCGGTGACGGCGGGCGAGACCTCCACCTCACGGGTGCGGCCGGTCCACGACCAGCCCGCGCCGTTGTCGCCGGCGTTCCAGCCGGCCCACCGCCAGCGGAGATTCCCGGTGGTCTGCTGGACGTACTCCCACTCCTCGGCGGTCACCGCCGGCGTCACCACCCGGGTCTCGGCGTGCCCCTGCTCGGGTACGCCGGGCACGGCCGCCCGGTCGACGACGGTCCGGGCGTACTCGTGCTCGACCTGCTCGACGGTCCTGGTCCAGTGCACCAGGACGACGGCCGCGGCGGTCTCGCGGGCGTACTCCCGCTCCGTGGTCGCGACGGTCCGCTGCCACCGCCACTCGACGCGGGTGGTCGCCGCGACCTGGCGGGTCACCGCGGGATGCTCGACGCTCCCCCACTGCGCCGGGACGGCCGGCTGCCCGCAGCCCGGCACGGTGTCGGGGCCGGCCGGGGTCGCGGCCGCGACCGGGAGGAGGCCGGATCCGGAGCCGAGGACCGCCACGAGGGCGAGCGAACCAAGGGTGAGGTGCCTGCTGTGCATGGGAGGTCCCTTCGGGAACGGGGATGGAGGGGCTCCCGAGCGGCGCCGATGACCTGACAACACGGGGCGCCCCGGCGAGGTGATGCGCCCGGGCCGGAATCGGGACGAAGTCCCGGATCCCGGGCATAGCGTCGGGAGCAAGTCCTAGGCTGGACCCGTGCCCGAGCTGCCCGAGGTGGAAGCCCTGGCCCTCGACCTGCGGGGCCGGCTGGACGGGCGCGCCATCACCCGCGTGCACATCGCGGCCTTCAGCGCGCTCAAGACCTACGACCCGCCGCTGTCGGCGATCGAGGGCACCCTCGTCGACGACGTACGACGGCACGGCAAGTTCCTCGACATCGAGGCCAGCGGCCTGCACCTCGTGCTCCACCTCGCCCGCGCGGGCTGGGTGCGCTGGAAGGACGAGGTGCCGGCGCTGCCGCCGCGCCCGAGCACCAAGTCCACGCTGGCGGTACGCGTCGTCCTCGACGAGCGCGACGGCCTCACGCCGGGCCTCGACATCACCGAGGCCGGCACCAAGAAGTCGCTGGCCCTCTACCTGGTGCGCGACCCGCTCGACGTCCCCGGCATCGCCAGCCTCGGCCCCGACCCCCTCACCGACGACTTCACGCCCGAGCGGCTGGCCGCGATCCTCGCCGACGCCGGGCGCAAGCAGCTCAAGGGCGTGCTGCGCCACCAGGGCACCATCGCCGGCATCGGCAACGCCTACTCCGACGAGATCCTGCACGCCGCGCGGATGTCGCCCTTCAAACCGGCCGACAGCCTCACCGACGACGACCTCGCGGTCCTGTACGCCGCCGTCCGCGACACCCTCGGCGCCGCCGTCGAGCGCTCCCGCGGGCTCGCCGCGAGCGAGCTGAAGGCCGAGAAGAAGTCGAATCTCGCGGTGCACGGCCAGACCGGCAAGCCGTGTCCGGTGTGCGGGGGCATCGTGCGGGAGGTGTCCTTCGCCGACTCCAGCCTGCAGTACTGCCCCACCTGCCAGACCGGCGGCAAGCCCCTCGCCGACCGCCGGATGAGCAAGCTGCTCAAGTAGCGCCGCGACCGGCCGATCCCACCCTCATGGGTACCCACCCTGCTCGTGCGGCGCGCCGCGCGATCCTGTCCGGCGCCGCCGCCGGCCTGGGCGCGGTGCTGGCCCGGCCTGCCGCGGCGAGCGCGGCTCCGGACGTCCGCGGCTACCCCGCCACGGCGGTCCCCGACGCCGAGACCTGGCACGGCATCCGCCGGTTCACCGCCGGCTACACCCCGGCCCTGCGCGACCAGATCGCCGACGCCGGCGGCTTCGACGCCTGGTTCGAGCGGCAGCTGGACGGCACGTACGACGACGCGTGGTACCACGACACCTCCCGGTGGTGGCTCTCGATCAACGCCGACGACGCGACGGTGTGGCAGCGCGACCGCAGCGAGGTCGAGTCGCTGTGGTGGGCCGACGCCAACTACCAGTCGTGGGCGATGGTCCGGCGCTTCGGCTCGCAGCGGCAGGTCCTGGAGACCATGGCCGAGCTGTGGGAGCACCACCTGCACGTCCCCGCGCAGGGCGCGGTCGGCCCGTTCCGCACGGCTTACGGCAAGGTGATCCGCGCGCACGCGCTCGGCACCTTCTCCGACCTGCTCGAGGCGGCGATCACCCATCCCGCGATGAGCGTCTATCTCGGCAACGCGAACTCCCACAAGTCCGCCCCCAACGAGAACCTCGGCCGCGAGCTGCTGGAGCTGCACACCGTCGGCGTCGGGCAGTACGACGAGGACGACGTGAAGGCCTCGGCCCGGCTGCTGACCGGGTTCAAGGTCGGCATCTGGACCACCTGGGCCACCTCCTACGACCCGGCCGCCCACTGGACCGGACCGGTCGAGGTGATCGGCTTCAGCCACCCCAACAGCGCCCCGGACGGGCGTCCCGCGCTGTCGGCGTACCTGCGCTACCTGGCGCGGCACCCGGCCACCGCGCGCCGGATCGCCCGCCGGCTCGCGGTCCGCTTCGTCTCCGACGCCCCCTCCGCCGCGCTGGTCGACGACCTGGCCGCGGTCTACCTCGCCGAGGACACCGCCATCGTCCCGGTGCTGCGGGCGCTGATCCGGTCGGCGGAGTACCGGGCCGCCACCGACACCAAGGTGCGCACCCCGTCCGAGGACGTGGTCGCGACCTACCGTGCGCTCGGCGTACGGCTCACGGCGGGACCGAGCGCCGTGGCCGACGAGTCGGCCGCCAACACCATGCTGTGGCAGGCCCAGCGGATCGGCGCGAAGCCGTTCAACTGGCCGCGCCCCGACGGCCGGCCGGACAGCGCGCAGGCCTGGTCGTCGACGTCGCGCTTCCTCGCCTCGCTCGACATCCACTACACGATGAGCGGCGGCTGGTGGCCGGTCCAGGGCGCGCAGTACCGCGACCCGCTCTCCTGGCTGCCCCCGGCCGCACCGGCGGCGCCCGCCGACGAGGACCCGCTCGTCGTCGGCCGTCCGAAGAAGGGCAAGAAGAAGAAAAAGAAGAAGAAGAAAAAGAAGAAGCGCACCCCGCCGGCGGCTCCCCCGCCGACTCCCACGCCGCCGCCGGACCCGGTCGTGCCCGACCCTCCCGACCCGGCCGACCCGCCCGCCACGCCGGTCAGCAGCATCCGCTTCGACGAGCTGGTCGACCACCTGTGCCGCACCCTGCTCGGCCTCCCGGTCGAGGCGACCATGCTGCAGGCGGCGTGCGAGGCGGCCGGCTGCGCGCCGGCCGACGTGCTCACCGCCCGGCACCGGATCCTGGCCTGGGAGTTCCCGCGCCTGATCACCGTCCTGCTCGACTCACCCCTCCACCTGACCCGGTGAGGTACCGATGACCCCCGACTGCTCCTGCGACGAGTTCGCCGCCCTGAACCGGGGGCTGTCCCGCCGCGGGCTGTTCCGCGGCGTCGCCGGCACCACCGCCGCGCTGACCACCACGACCGCGATCGGCGGGGCCTTCATGTCGACGTCGTACGCCGCGACGTCGAGCGCGCCGGCGGTGCTGGTGGTGCTCTCGATGCGGGGCGCCGTCGACGGGATGAGCCTGGTGGTGCCGCACGCGGACCCGGTCTACTACGCGGCGCGCCCGCGGATCGCCGTACCGTCGGCCCGACTGGTCGCCAAGGACGCCTTCTTCGGCCTCCACCCCGACCTCGCGCCGCTCCTGCCGTGGTGGAACGCCGGTTCGATGGCGGCCGTCCACGCGACCGGACTCCCGGCACCGAACCGCTCGCACTTCGCGGCCATCGAGGAGGTCGAGGACGCCGATCCTGGGTCGGCGGAGCGGGTGGGCTGGCTCAACCGCCTGATCGGGCGCGATGCGGAGCAGGATCCGCTGCAGGCGGTGCAGTTCGGCGACTCGGTGCTCCCGGCCGCGCTGCTGGGTCCGGAGCCCGCCGTCGCCGTCGACCGGGTCGAGTCGATGAAGCTCGCGGGCGCGGACCGCTGGGACACCAACGGGCGCCGGCCCCGGTCGATGGCGACGATGTGGGCCGACGCGCCCGGCCCGCTGGGGGCCGGCGCCCGGTCGGCGATGCGGGCGATCGCCGACTTCGCGCCGGTCCGCGACTCCTCCGCGACGCCGGCGAACGGCGCGGTCTACCCCGACGGCGACCTCGGCGAGAGCCTGGCCTCGGCCGCCCGCACCATCCGCGGCGACATCGGCGCCGAGGTGATCACCATCGACACCGGCAGCTGGGACCACCACGTCGACCTCGGCACCTTGGAGTGGGGTCAGCTCCAGCGGATGACCAAGGAGCTCGCCGCCGCGCTGGCCGCGTTCCTCACCGACCTCGGGCCGCTGATGGCGAAGGTCACCGTGGTCACGCTCTCGGAGTTCGGCCGCCGCACGAAGGAGAACGCCAACTACGGCCTCGACCACGGCTACGGCAATGTGATGTTCCTGCTCGGCGCCGGGGTCGTCGGCGGCTACCACGGCCGGTGGCCCGGCCTGGTCAACACCGTCGACGGCGACCTGCTGGTCACCACCGACTACCGCAGCGTCCTGTCGGAGGTGGTCGTCAACCGGCTCGGGGCATCGTCGGCGCAGGTGTTCCCGGGCTTCCAGCCCGAGCCGGTCGGCGTGGTGCGCGCGACCTGACCCCGGGTACGACGACCGGTACCCGACCCCGCGCGGGCAGCTGCACCAGCACCACCGCGGCGAGGACCAGCAGCCCGCCGCCCCACTGCGGCGCCGTCAGCGTCTCGCCGAACACGGCGGCCGCGCTGAGCACGGTCACGACCGGCTCGAGGATCGACAGGATCGCGGCGGTCGAGGGACCGACCTTGGCGAGGCCGGCGAAGAAGAGCAGCACCGACGCGACGGTGCTGATCAGCACCAGTGCGGCCAGCCAGCCCCAGCCGGCGGCGCCGAAGCCCAGGTCGGGCAGGCCGCGCACCCCGTCCACGGCGAGCAGGGCACCGGTGGCGCCGGTGCAGACCAGCGCCGCGAGCGCGACCGGCGGGGTGCCGGCGGTGACCCGGTCGCCGACGACGATGTAGCCGGTGTAGGTTGCCGCCGCGCCGAGCGAGAGCAGCACGCCGACGGTGTCGAACTGCCCGGTCGCGGCGCCGGCCAGGACCAGGCCGATCCCGCCGAGGGCGACCAGCAGCGCGGCCACCCGACGCACGGAGGCCCGCTCGCGCCCGACCGCGATCGACGCGACCATCACGGTGACCGGGTAGACGTAGAAGACCAGGGCCACCAGCGAGGCGTCGAGGTGCTGGAGCGCGGAGAAGTAGAAGGATGCCTGCACGGCGTACCCGAAGACGCCCATCGCCAAGCCGACCAGCACCGCCCGGCGGGTCAGGCCGCGCAGCGCCCCGCGGCTCGCCGCGATCGCGAGCAGCAGGACGGCGGCCAGCGCGAAGCGCACCAGGAGCAGCGCCGGGACGGACACGCCCTCGTCGTACGCGGACTTAGCGAAGACGGCCATCAGCCCGAAGCCGGCGGCCGAGAGCAAGCAGTAGAGGGCACCCACGGATCCATGGTCGTGACAGCAATCGTTCACGTCCATCGCACCTTTGTGTGCCTGATCGTTCGGATAATCTGAACGGATGCTCGACCTCCACCGGCTCCGCCTGCTGCGCGAGGTGCACGGGCGCGGCACCGTGCACGCCGCCGCGGCGGCGCTCGGGTACTCCCCCAGCGCGGTCTCCCAGCAGCTCGCCGTCCTCGAGCGCGAGGCCGGCACGCCGCTGCTCGAGCGGACCGGTCGCAACGTCCGGCTGACCGACGCAGGCCGCCTTCTCGTCGACCACGCCCTCACCCTGCTCGAGGGCGTCGAGACGGCCGAGGCCGAGCTCGCCACCCTCGCCGCGGGCCGGGTGGCGGGCGTGGTGCGGATCTGCGCCTTCCAGTCCGCGCTGCTGCGGATCGTCGCGCCCGCCGTCCGCGCCCTCGCGACCAGCCACCCCGACGTACGGATCGAGGTGACCGAGGGCGAGGTCGAGCAGGCCGCGCCCGGGCTGCGCCTGCACCAGTACGACCTCGTCATCGGGGACGAGTACGACGGCGAGCCGCGCCCGGTCCACGCCGACCTGCGCCGCGAGCGGCTGCTGCGCGAGCGGCTCCTCCTCGTGCTGCCCGCCGACCACCCCGAGGCCGGTGCGGCCCGGGTGCCCCTCACCCGGCTCGCCGGCCTCGCCTGGGCGGCCTGCCAGCCCGGCACCGGTCATCGTGCGATGCACCTGCGGGTGTGCCGTGGATACGGCGGCTTCGAGCCGGACCTGCGGCACAGCTCCGACGACTTCGTGATCCTGCTGGAGATGGTGCGCACGGCCGGCGCGGGCGCGCTGCTCCCCGAGCTCGCCCTCGCCGGGCGCGACGAGGGGGTCGCGGTCCGCCCGCTCGCGGAGGGACCGCTCGGCCGGGAGGTGTTCCTGCTGACCCGGCGGGCACGCACCCCCGCCGTCGACGCGGTGACCGCCGCACTGCGGGCGGCGTCTCCTAGGCTGGAGCCATGATCCCCCAGGTCGAGATCGACGGTGTCCCGGACCCGCTGCCCGAGCGCCTGCTGGTGCTCGACGTCCGCGAGGACGACGAGTGGGCCGCCGGCCACATCGAAGGCGCGGTCCACATCCCGCTGATGGAGCTGCCCGCCCGGCTGGGCGAGTTCGTGGAACTCGAGGCGCCGCAGACCCTGGTGGTCTGCAAGGGCGGCGGCCGCTCGGCGCGCGCGGTCGCCTATCTCGCGCAACAGGGCTACGACGTGGTCAACCTGGTCGACGGCATGCTCGGCTGGGAGCGCGCCGGCCGGCCGATGACCGCCGACGGCGACCAGCCGCCGTACGTCGTCTGAGCGCGTCGGAACCGTGCCGATCGATCGCTGGCAGCAGGCCGCGGCGTACGCCGAGTGGATGGTCGGCCACCGCCGCCGGCTCCACGAGGAGCCCGAGGTCGGCCTCGCCCTCCCCGACACCCACGCCTACGTCGCCGACGTCCTCGCCGGGCTCGGGCTAAGTCCCGAGGTGCACGAGGGGGCCGGCGTCACCGCCGCGATCAGTGGCCGGGAGGGCGGCCGGCCGGTGGTCCTGCGCGCCGACATGGACGCGCTCCCGGTCCGCGAGGAGACCGGCCTGCCCTTCGCCTCGCGGCGCGACGGCGCGATGCACGCCTGCGGCCACGACCTGCACATGGCGATGCTGCTCGGCGCCGCCCGCTGCCTCGTCGAGGAGCCGCCGCGCCGCGACACCGTGCTCGTCTTCCAGCCGGGCGAGGAGAGCGACCGCGGCGCGGTGCCGACCCTCGCGCGGCACGCCCACCTGCGCCTCGACGACGCCGAGACCTTCGCGATCCACGTGCACGCCACCTGGCCGGCCGGCACCGTCTTCCACCGCCCCGGCGTGTTCATGGCCGCCGGCGACTGGTTCCGGATCACCTTCACCGGCCCCGGCGCGCACGCCAGCCAGCCCCACCTCGCCGGCAATCCCATCGTCGCCGGCGCCGACGTCGTCCACGGCCTGCGCCGGGCGGTCGCGGAGCTCGCGGCCGACGAGCACCTCGTCGCCACGGTCACCGAGAGCCTGATGGGCAACACCGTCAACGTGATCCCCGCCGAGGGCAGCCTGCGCGGCACGCTGCGCACGCTGAGCAAGGAGCGCCGCGCGGCCCTCGTCACCACCCTGCGCGAGCTCGCCGAGCGGGCGGCGAAGGACGCCGACCTCGCGGTGTCGGTCGAGATCGTCGAGGGCTACCCGCCCGTCGTCAACGACCCGACGTACGACGAACGGCTGGTCGCCGCCCTCCGCGACGCGCCCGTCGAGGCCCGGCCGATGGCCGACCCGTCGATGGTGATCGAGGACTACGCCTACTTCCTCGATCGCTGGCCCGGCTCCATGGTCTACCTCGGCGCCCAGGTCCCCGGCCACCACGCGTTCAACCACGCCGCCGACGCCGTCTTCGACGAGGGGGTGCTGGCCGTGGGCGCCGGCCTGCACCTGCTGGCGGCCGACGGGCTGTGACCAAGGGATCCCGCAGGTAGGCGGCGCGAGCGGCGCCGAGCGTCGGTCGTCGTGGCGCGGTTGTCGTTTGCGGCGTCGATGACCTGAAGCCTGAGTCCGTGGCTACGTCCCCCTGTCGAGGACCTCGATGCCCTCGATGGCCGTGGGGACGGCGCCGGGTTCGATCGGGTGGTCTTGAGGATCTACTCGTCCACGCTCTGGCGGCTTCCGTCTCGACGTGTGCGACTCGAAGGACGCGGTCCGCGGAACGCCGGCTGCATGAATGTCCGCGTGTGTCGGCACCTCGGTTTGGAAGCGCCGGTGCCGGCGATTGCGCTGAGGGTAGGACTGACCCCATTTCTGGGTGCAGTGGTGAGGATTTGGCAGACGTGCGGAGGGGACTCGTTCTAGCATCCCCGGCACGGGTCGGGCGCGCGTGGCGCCCTGGGGAGGCCTGGTGCGAAAGCCTGGTGGTTCACGTGCCTCGTCTCACCTTCGTCGCCCGACCCGGTGTGCTCAGGTCGCGGGCCCTGCTCGGTATTGCGACGAGCATGGGACATCGCTGGTCGCGCGCTGGGCGTGGCGCAGTGCGTCGAACGACCGATCTGGATCGACGCCATGGCCTTCGCGCGTTGATCGCGGTGTTGGTCGCCGGCATGGTCGCCAGTTTGCTTCCTCTGCTGCCGTCCTTTGCGGTTCCAGCGGTCGCGACTCCTGGTTCGCCGTCGGCCACGGGTGACTTGCCGGTGATCTGCGGCGACGATCGTGTGGAGGATCTTTCGACAGAGACGAGGTACGCCGCGGTCTGGGTGCCGGCGGGCGCTTCGTTGTACTTCGACTCCGCCGTGGAGATCATGCCCAGCCTGTACTTCGGCGCCGGTCGCGGCGAGTACTTCTTGAATGCATCGATCTGGGCCGACGGAATCGAGCTCACCTCGAAGCTCGGGCTCGCGGATGTCGGGATCATCTGGGGTCCAGGTCCGTACTCGTGGTCCCCACCCCACTCGCTCAACGAGATCCCACATTTCACGAACAGCACGGGGCAGTCGCGCATGTTCGCGGTCGCGATCAGGGCGAGCCGGACCTTCGCTGGCGCCGGGATCCGATGGAGTCTCGGGTTCGACGTGCCTGGCGGCACCACAGGCGTATGCAACCGGGCCGTCAGTGGTTCGGAGTTCTTCGGCCCGAACCCGGCTGCGGGACAGCAGTGCCCGCCGTGCAGCGGGTCGACGTCGAACTCGGTCGACACTCGCTCGGGCAACGAGCACTGGACCCTTCCGGGCGTGACGATCGCCGGTCGTGGGCCGGGGCTGGACTTCCAGCTGGGCTACAACTCGCTCGACGCGGGCTACAACGGGCCCCTCGGCCGGGGTTGGCGCAGCACCTATGACATGGCCTTGAGCAAGAACTCCGACGGTACGCGCACGGTCTTCCAGGAGACCGGGTCGACCGTGACGTTCACCAAGAACGGTAGTGGCGTGTGGAAGGCTCCGAAGGCGTGGTCGTCGTGGAGCACGCCATGAACCAGCCGATCGTGTTCCCTGACATGCGCCTGCAGGTGATTGCTGCCTTGCGGTCACTGAGCGACCCGCAGCACCAACACTCCCGGTGGGGAAAGGTCGAGGAGGGCGTCAACTACTACGACGACCTGACCATCAACGTCCACGTTCTTTACGACGACTGCATGGTCCTTCCCCAGCCCCAGGCTGTGGTGCCCGACGTCCTACACGAGGAGGAGGTTCCAGCGTTCCTTGACCTCGAGCGTGCACTCGGAATCCTGCTTCGAGATCTTGGCGACGAGCCCGATGAGGCGTACACGAGTGATCCGCGCTGGGCTGCCGTCGTGGATGCAGCGCGGGCGGCTCTCGTCGTCATGCAGCGATCCGACGAAGCGCCTCCTCCATGAGCCGCGTGGTCGCGATCCTCGCCGCGCTCATCGCGGCGTTGTTCGGCGTGATCGGTCCGGGACCGACGATGGCCGTAGCGGCTCCCGGTGTCGTGACCTACGGCTACGACGGCCACTACGACACTGCGGTGTTGGCGTACACCACCACCGACCGCGGACCGCCGACCTACAACCATCACACCGTCTCCGCCTACGACGCCAGGCGATGAGATGTCCATGCTCGGGTGAAGCGGGCTCCCCGCGTCGCAAGGCCGAGGCGCTTGACGAGGATCCGCAAGCTGCAAGCGCGGGCCGGTTCAGCCGGTGAAGTCAGCCGGCACCCGCGCCCCCGCCACCTCAGTACTGCGCCCAGCGGCCCGGTTGGCCTCGGTGACGGCGGCGACCAGGTCGGCGCCGGTCGCCAGCGCGACGGCAAGGCAGCCGGCGAAGACGTCGCCGGCGCCGCTGGTGTCGACGGCGTCGACGGGCTCGGCGGGGACGTGGTGGGCGGCGGCGTCGCGCGGGGCCACGTAGGCGCCGTGGGCGCCCATCGTCACCACGACATCGCCCGCGAAGCCGAGGGCGGCCACGCAGGACGCGACCTCGTCCGGGGTCCGCGGGGTCGGCCGGCCGGCGAGGCGGCCGAGCTCGGCCTGGTTCGGAACCAGTACGTCGACCCGGTCCAGGAGCGCGCGGACGTCGGCCGCGTCGGCCGGCATCGGGGCGGGGTTGAGGATCACTCGCGCCTCGGGGACCGCGCGTGCCGCGGCCTCGATGCAGGCGGTGGCGACCTCGAGCTGGGCGAGCACCACCGCGGGCCGCAGGTCGCCGACGGCCTTCTCGACCTCGTCGGCGGTGAGGGCGTCGTTGGCTCCGGGGTCGACCACGATGTGGTTCTCGCCCGCGTCGTCGACCACGACGACGGCGGTGCCGGTGGGGACGATGTCGAGCCGCCGGATGCCGGCGACGTCGACGCCACCGGCCGCGAGGGCCGCGACCGAGCGCTCGCCGGCGTCGTCGCTGCCGACCGCGCCCACCATCGCGACCGAGGCGCCGCGGCTGCGGCCGAGCACGGCGGCCGCGGCCGCCTGGTTCGCGCCCTTGCCGCCGGGTGCGCGGAAGGAGCCGGTGGCGAGCACGGTCTCCCCGGGCCGCGGCAGGCCGGGCACGCGCAGCGTGGTGTCCTCGTTGAGCGAGCCGACCACGCAGACGAGCGGTCCGCCGCTCACGGCGCGTCCCCGAGCCGGTGCAGCGCGTCGATGACCAGGTCCCAGTAGCGCTCGGCGTCGAGCCGGACGGCGACCCGGGCGTTGACCGGCTGGTCGGGATAGCGCCGGTGCAGGTCGACGACCGTCGTACCCCGGGTCCAGGTGCCGTCCAGCTCGACGGCGACGAAGGCCTCGCGCCACTCGATGACGTCGGGGTCGATCAGGGCGGCGATGGTGCACGGATCGTGCACCGGCGGGGCGTCGAACTCCCAGATCCGGTTGTACGAGTCGCCGAAGAAGCCCATCCAGGCCGCGCAGGTGCGGCCGATCCCGGTCGGGATGGCCCGCATCCGCTCGACCACCTCCGGGGTGGCGAGCGCCTGGTGGGTGAGGTTGAGCCCGACCATCCGCACGGCCACGCCCGAGCGCAGCACGACGTCGAGCGCCTCCGGGTCGGCGTAGGTGTTGAACTCGGCGGTCGGGGTGTGGTTGCCGCGCTCGGTGCTGCCGCCCATGAAGATCACCTCGGCGATCCGCTCGACCAGGTCCGGGTGCTCGCGCAGCAGTCGGCCCGCGTTGGTCATCGGACCGGTGACCACGAGGGTCACCGGCTCGGCCGCCTCGAGCAGCATCCGGCGCAGGAAGCTCACGGCGTCCTCGGCCAGCGGCTCGGCGGCGGGCTCGGGCAGCGGCGGGCCGTCGAGGCCGCTCACGCCGTGGACGTAGTTGCCGAGGGCGAGCTCGCCGGTCAGCGGGCCGGCCGCGCCGACCGCCACCGGTACGTCGGCCCGCCCGGCGAGGGCGAGCACCCGCTGCGCGTTGCGCGTGGCGTCCTCGACGGCGCAGTTGCCGAAGCAGCTCGAGATGCCGAGCAGGCGCACCTGGGGCGAGCCGAGGGCCAGCAGGATCGCGACGGCGTCGTCGTGGCCGGGGTCGCAGTCGAGCAGGATCGACACCGGAGGGGACTGGACGGGGTCCATGCTCAGGCGCCGCCCGCCAGCCAGGTGATCATGCCGCCGACGACGCCCGAGAAGCCGTCCCAGGCGAGGAACTCCTCGGGGCACCAGTGCGGGCCGATGTCGGAGGTCCACACCAGCGACCGGCCGGCGCCGACCTGGGCCGTCGCCACGAGCACGTCGCCGCCGACGGTCGCGACCACCTCGGCGTCGTCCTTGGCCACGACGTGGTTGTAGCCGAGCAGCTCGGGAGCGCCCGGCGCCCAGGAGGCGGCGAGCGGGTGCTCGGTCGCGACCAGCTCGACCGCGGCGCCCTCGGGCGCCTCAACCCGGTCGTCGGACTCCCGCATGGTCACCGGCAGCACCTCGGCCAGCGGGCTGCGGGCGAAGTTCGCCCGGGCCTGGAAGCCCTGGAAGCTCAGGTAGCCGCCGGCCATCATCAGCCCGCCGCCCTGCCGGGTCCACTCGACCAGCGCGTGCAGCGGGTTGCCGCTGCGCTTGCCCTCCAGCCAGGTCTCGGGCGGGAGCACGAAGGAGTTGTAGCCGATGTCGGACAGGATCACGACGTCGTACGCCGACAGCCCGGCGAGGTCGCGCGGGAACCGGTTCGGCACGTCGTGGGCGTACATCTGCTCGATCGTGATGCCCTGCCGGGCGGCCGCCTCGATGAACGCGTCGGCCCCGGTGTGGAAGGTGGTGCTGGTGAACTCGTCGAAGCCCTTCACGTGGGTGGCGGTCGAGATCCAGCTCTCGCCTGCGAGCAGTACACGGGTCATGGTGGGGTCCTCCCTATCGGGTGAGAAGGCGCCGCGGGTTGTCGACCAGCAGCGTCTCGATGTCGGATTCGGTCAGGCCGTGCCGCCGCAGCCGGGGCACGAAGAACTGGGGGATGTGGGCGTAGCCGGGACCGCCGTGGCGGCGCAGCAGCGACTTGAGGAAGACGTCCTGGCTGAGCAGCAGCCGCTCGCCGTGGCCGAGGTCGACCAGGCGTGCGATCCAGGCGGCGTTCTGCTCGTCGGACGGGCACTGCACCCCCTGGTCGGCGTAGAACACCTCCATGCCCACCATGTCGTACTGCACCCACGCGCCGCGCCGGAGCAGCTCGACCTGGTAGTCGAGGTCGTCACCGGAGGGACCCATGTGGCACAGCACCACGCGGGCCGGGTCGACCTGGAGCTCGTCGGCGAGGTCGAGCACGTCGCGGCCGCGCCGGAACCAGCCGGGCAGGTGCACCTGGACCGGCAGGCCCGAGGCCCGCTGGGCCAGGAAGGCTCCGCGCAGGCTGGCCTGCTCGGCCGGCGTGAAGTCGGCGCCGACGCCGATCTCCCCGATGAAGCCGGGCCGGATGCCGTCCTCGCCCTCGTCGAGGTCGGCCAGGATCCGCTCGGCGATGGCCTCGGGCGCGAGGCCGTGCACGTCGGCCGGCTGGGCGGCGTCGAGGTAGTAGCCGGTGCCGGCGACGATGTGCACGCCGGTCCGCTCGCTCACCTCGCGCAGCCGGGCCAGGTCCCGGCCCAGGCCGAGACCAGTGGCGTCGAGGATGGTGCCGCCCCCGAGGGCGGCGAACCTCGCCACCTCGGCGACGCACACCTTGAGGTCGTCGAGGCGGCAGTTGTCGCGGTTGCCGAACGGGTCCTGGCGCAGCTCCCAGCCGAGGTCCTCGGTGACCGGGGCATCGGCGTACGCGTCGGGGTCGATGCCCGGCAGCGTGGAGCGCTGCCACCACGAGGACACGTCGTTGAACAGGTGCTCGTGGGTGAGCACGACGCCGAGGTCCGCGACCGGCACCGGCCCACGGACGGTCATCACCTCGCTCATCCGCGATTCCCGACGATCCTGCCGAAGAGCTTGCTGTTGAGGAAGATCGCCACGATCAGGATCAGGCCCTGGGTGATCGGCACCCAGTAGACGTCGACCTTCGACAGCACCAGGCCGTTGTTGATGATGCCCAGGGTCAGCGCGCCGACGGCGGAGCCGATGATCGAGCCGCGCCCACCCATCAGGCTGGTGCCGCCGAGCACCACCGCCGTGATCACCTCGAGCTCGAAGGCGGTGCCGGAGTTCGACGAGCCGCTGCCGAGCCGGGCCGCGGTGATCACGCCGGCGAGGCCGGCGAGGACGCCGGTGAGGCCGAGCACGGTCACCTGGATCCGCCGGATGTCGACGCCCGCGCGGCGCAGCGACTCGTCGTTGGAGCCGACCGCCGTGACGTAGCGCCCGAAGCGGGTGTGGTTGAAGACGTACCAGCCGGCGATGACCGCGATCACCGCGATCCAGGTCGGCGTGTAGATCCCGGCCAGCGAGCCCTGCCCCAGCGGGAGCAGGAAGTCGGAGGTGATCGGGGTGCTGTAGCCGTCGGTGATCAGCAGCGCGACGCCGCGGACCGCGGTCAGCGCGGCGAGCGTGACGATGAAGGACTGCACCTTGCCGAATGCGGTGATCATGCCGCTCGCCAGGCCGATCGCGAGCGCGATGGCGAGGGTGCCGAGCAGCGCGACGACGGGATTGCCGCTCTCGGCGAACAGGCCCAGAGCCGCGGCGGACAGGCCGACGATCGAGCCCACCGACAGGTCGATCTGGCCGGTGGTGATCACGAAGGTCATCCCCACCGCGACGATCACGGTCGGGGCCACCTGGCGCAGCACGTTGACCAGGTTGGTCGTGGTGAGGAAGGCGTCGGAGGCGAGGCTGAAGTAGGCGAACAGCACGACGAAGACGACGCTGATCGAGATGACGCCGAAGTTCTTGGCGACGAAGTCGCGGCGGCTGTCGCGACGGCTGTCGCGGTCCGGGACGGACGTGGTGGTGGCACTCATCGCTCTACTTCCCCATCATCGCGGTGACCAGGCCGGTCAGGTCGGTCTCGGCCGGGTCGAGCTCTCGGTGGTTGACGCCCTCGTGCAGCACGACGAAGCGGTCGGCGACCTCGAAGAGGTCCTGCAGCCGGTGGGTGATCAGGATGACGCTGACGCCCCGCTCCGAGACGTCGCGGATCAGCTGCAGGGTCATCTCGACCTCGCGGGCGGCGAGCGCCGCGGTCGGCTCATCGAGGACCAGCACCCGGGGCTCGAAGGCCACGGCGCGAGCGATCGCGATCGCCTGGCGCTGACCGCCCGACATGTTGCCGACCAGCTGGCGGGTGTCGGAGATCCGGATGTGCAGCTTGGCGAGGTCCTCGGCCGCCTCGCGGTGCATCCGCTCGTGGTCGAGCCGGCGGGTCAGCCGGTGGTAGGGCTCGCGGCCGAGGAAGAGGTTGCCGGCCACGTCGACGTCATTGCACAGGGCGAGGTCCTGGTAGACCATCTCGATGCCATGGGCCCGGGCGGCCCGCGGCCCGGTTCCGGTCAGCTCCTCGCCGTCGACGAGGATCCGGCCGCGGTCGGGCACGACCGCGCCGGCCAGCATCTTCATCAGGGTGGACTTGCCCGCGCCGTTGTCGCCCACGAGGCCGACGACCTCGCCGCGCGCGACGCTGAGGTCGACCCCGCGCAGCACCTTGAGCGCGCCATAGCTCTTGGTGATGCCCTGCATCTCCACGCGGGGCACGGCGAGCGCCGTGCCCCCGTCCTGGTGCGCGGTCATTCGAAGATGGACCGGAAGTCGTCGACGTTGTCCTTGGTCACGATGGTGATCGGGACGTCGATGAAGCCCTTCGGGTCCGCACCGCCGATGACCGCCTCGAGCTCGTTGACCGCCTCGACGCCCTCCTGGCGCGGGTCCTGCTGGACCACGGCGGTGACCAGGCCGGAGTCGATGCCGGCGATCACCTCGGCGGTGAGGTCCCAGCCGATGATCTTCGTCTTGCCGGCCGGGTCGAGGGCGGCGACCGCGCCGACCGTGGCGGGCTCGCCGGTGGTGTAGACGAAGTCCAGGCCGGGCTCGGCGGTCACCAGGTTCTGCGCCGCGGTGGCGGCCTTCTCCTGGACGTTGTCGCCGTTGACGCTCTGCGCGTGGGTGGCGCCGGCCGCGTCGATGACCTTGCGGAAGCTGTCCTCGCGCTGGTTCTGGATGAAGGAGTTGCGCGCGTCGACGACGCCGTAGGTGCCCTTCGCCAGGCCGTTGTCGACCACCCAGGTGCCGGCCTCGGCGCCGGCCGCGTCGTTGTCGACGCCCACGAAGGTGTCCGCGGCGCCCTTCTCGAGCTCGGCGTCGATGGCGACCACCCGGACGCCGGCCTGCTTGGCGGCCTTGACCGCCGGCAGCACGCCGTTGACGTCGATGGCGACCACGATCAGGCCGGTGACCTGCTGGGTCACGAAGTTCTCGATGTCGGAGTTCTGCTTGGCCGGGTCGTTGTTGGCGTTGGCGATGGTGAGCTCGCAGCCCGCCTTCTTCGCCGCCTCCTGGGCGCCCTCGTTCATCTGGGTGAAGAAGGCCGCGGTCTGGTTGATCTGGGTCATGCCGATGACGCACTCGCTGCTGCCCGAGCCGCCGGACCCGGCCTTGTCGTCGCCGTCGTTGCCGGTGCTGCATCCCGCGAGCACCAGCGCCGCGGCACCGGTCGCCGCGACGATGGTCCGATTCATCCTGGCCATGCGCGCACACTCCTTGGGTAATCGATTTCCGAGACCGTTTCCGACGAGCGTAGGAAGTGACCCGGAGCACGTCCAGAGGTCGGTAATCGATTTCCACGGAGTGAGACGATCTCTTCGCACCAGCCCCCGCGCGGCGGCAGGATCAGGGGGTGCGCTCCCGACCCCGGCCCCGGTCACCGCGGATGGCCGACGTCGCCCGCGAGGCCGGCGTCTCGGTCGCCACCGTCTCGCGCGCGCTGAGCGGCACCCGGGCCGTCGATCCCGCCCTCACCGAGCGGGTGCTCGCCGCCGCCGAGCGGCTCGGCTACCAGGTGAACCTGGTCGGCCGGGCGCTGCGCCAGACCCGTACCGCCACGGTCGGCCTGGTCGTCCCCGACCTCGACAACCCGTTCTTCTCCGCGCTCGCCCAGCACCTCGCGCGGGTGTTCACCGAGACCGACGTCGACCTGTTCGTGTTCGCCGCCGACGGCTCGCTGGCGACCGAGCTGCGCGGCGTGCGCTCGTTCCTCGGCCGGCAGGTCGACGCCCTGGTGATGATCCCGGTCCACGAGGTCGACAGCGCGGAGGCGGTCGAGCTGGCGGCCCGCGCGGTCCCCACCGTCCAGCTGGACCGGTGCGTGCCCTCCACCGCGGCCCACTTCGTGGCCGTCGACAACCTGCGCGGCATGGAGCTGGTCGGCCGGCACGCCGCGGAGCGGGTCGACCTGGCCCGGCAGCCGGTCGTGTACGTCGGCGCCGAGCCGGACTCCTCCTCGGCCCACGAGCGGCTCGACGGCTTCCGCCGGGCCTTCGGGCCCGACGCCCCCGTCCTGCTGGGCTCCTTCTCCACGGCCTGGGGCAACGAGGCCGCGCGCCGGCTGCTCGCCGACGGGTGGGAGCGGGCGACCGTGGTG
Source organism: Nocardioides nitrophenolicus (assembly GCF_016907515.1). Taxonomy (NCBI): domain Bacteria; kingdom Bacillati; phylum Actinomycetota; class Actinomycetes; order Propionibacteriales; family Nocardioidaceae; genus Nocardioides; species Nocardioides nitrophenolicus. The sequence goes on along the minus strand of NZ_JAFBBY010000001.1, from coordinate 2,942,499 downwards.
ACCGCGGCCGACGTGATCGCCCTCGGCGTGCTGTCCCAGCTGCTGCACGCCGGTCGCGCCGTCCCCGACGACTTCCGGGTGATCGGCTTCGACGGGATCGGCGCCGGGACCCTGGCCCACCCGCCGCTGACGACCGTGCGCCAGCCGGTCGAGGAGATGACCTTGGCGATCCGCGACCTGATCGAGGGCGGAGAGCGGTCCGAGCGGGACCCGGCGCCCGACGGGCACCGGTTCGCGCCGGTCTTCATCGAGGGCGAGACCAGCCCCTGACGACGACGGCCCCGCCGACCACGTTGAACTCGCGGTCGGCGGGGCCGGCGTACGGCTGGTCAGCCTGGCGTCACTGCGAGGGCGTTGGCAGGTCCGAGAGCAGGCTCTCGAGGTCCGTCGGCAGGTCCGAGAGCAGGCTCTCGAGGTCCTCGGGCGAGGTCGGCAGGTCGGACGGCAGGTCGGTCGGGAGGTCGGACGGCAGGTCCGTCGGGACGTCCGTCGGGAGGTCGGACGGCAGGTCCGAGGACTCGTCGTCGGTCGCGCCCGAGCACTTCTCGCCCTGGTACTTCGTGAAGGCCTCGACCTTCTTCTTCTCGTCCGAGCTCAGGTCGGTCTCGAACGGGTTCTCACCGGTGCCGGCGTCCTTGAACGCCTTCTCGATGTCCTTCTCGTCGATGTCCTTCGCGGCGTCGACCTGGATCTCGAAGCCCTCCCGGGCGTCGTCGGAGATGTCCTTCGGCGTGCCGACCTTCTCCAGCTCGTCGGCCTGGTCGTGGACCAGGTCGGCGATCTTGCCCCAGTCCTTGTCGGTGTAGGCCTTGGTGAACTCGCTGTCGGAGGCCGAGCCGCTGATGGCGTCGCAGAAGTCCTTGGTCGAGGCGTCGGTCGGCGCGCCGCCGCCACAGGCGGTGAGCGAGAGGGCGAGCAGGACGGTCGCACCGGCGGTGGCGAGCGGGCGCTTCATGAGGGTCATCTGGATTCCTTTTCGTTACTGGGAGGGGTCAGCCGCCGAGCTGGTCGGCGCAGACGGTCGGGAGGTAGGCGAAGAACTTGTCGACGTCCTTCTCGTCGTCCTTCGAGACACCGGGAACGGCGTCCGTGCCGTCCTTGTCGCCGAACGACTTCTGGGCCTCGTCGTAGTCGAGACCGGTGATGGCGTCGACGATGACCTCGAAGCCGTTGCGCTCGGCGTCGCCGATGCCCTGGGGCGTGCCGATGTCGCCGAGGTCGCCGTAGGCGTCCTGCAGCTTCTTCCACTCGGCCTCGGTCGGCTCGTCACCGGAGACGCCGTCGGTGGTGGTGAGGACGTCCTGGACGCCACCGCAGAAGTCCTTCTCCGACGCATCGGTCGGGTAGCTGCCGCCGCCACACGCGGTGAGGGTGAGGCCCAGCAGCGCCGCGGCGCCGACAGCGGCCAGCGGCCGCCTGATCGGGGTCATGTCGTTCCTTTCCTGGGGGCTGGAGCACAGCGGCACGCCCCCGGAAGGGGCGCGGCCGCACGGGCGACCACGCGGTCACCCTGCCCCCACCGGGCTCAGACTATTCACAGGTACGGCGAACAGCAGGTTGCCGGCCCATGACCGGCGTGGTGCGCGGCCCGGGTCAGGACTCCCACAGCGCGGCCGGCGGCACGGCCAGAAGGCCCTCCAGTGCGGCGATGTACGACGCCCGCGGGATCTCCCGCACGCCCAGGCCGGCGAGATGGCGGGTGGCCCATTGCACATCGACCAGCCGGTTGCCGGCCGCCCCGTCGGCGTCGGCCCGCAGCCCCTCGACCAGACCGACCAGCGCCACCTTCGACGCGTCGGTCACGTGGTGGAACATCGACTCCCCGGCGAACAGCCCGCCGATCGCGACGCCGTACAGCCCGCCGACCAGGCGGTCGTCCCGCCAGGCCTCGACGGAGTGCGCCCAGCCGAGACGGTGCAGCTCGCCGTACGCACGGGCGATCCTGGCGTCGATCCAGCCGTGCGGCCGGCGCGGGTCGGCGCACGCCGCGACCACCTCGTCGAAGGCGGTGTCGACGCGGATCTCGAAGTCGCGCACCGAGCGGCGCAGCGAGCGCGAGACGCGCAGCTCGTCGAGCTGCAGGATGCCGCGGTACGCCGGGCTCCACCAGCCGATTGCGCGGCCCTCGGGCATCGGGAACAGCCCGCACCGGTACGCCGCCAACAGGGTCCCGGGCTCCAGGTCCGCCCCCACCGCGACAAGGTCGCTCCCGTCGTGGGTGCCGTCGCCGTCCTCGCCGTCCTCGGCGTCCGGATCCTCCGGATCCTCGCCGTCGCCGGGGTCGTCGAGCACCGGCAGCGCGGCCAGGTCGGCGCGGCTCGGGAAGACCCAGGGGCTGGGCTCGGGCTCGACGGGCACGAGGTGATCCTAGGAGCCCGGCTCGGGGCGCTGACTAGGCTCGGTGCATGGCTTCGCTGAAGAAGGGGCTCGCGCTGCGCACCGCGCAGCAGCTCGCACCGAAGGTGACCCGGCTCGCGCCCGGACTGACGCAGTCCTTCGTGCGCGAGGCGCTGCACCGCGCGCTCGTCGGCATCGGGCCGCTGCCGCCTGCGGCACACGCCGCGCGGGTCCAGCTCGACGAGCAGCACGGCGACGTCGACAAGGCGGTACGCGAGCTGATCGAGAACCACGTCGCCTACGCCAGCGTCGAGGGGCTCGCGACCAACCTCGGTGGCCTGATCACCGCCACGATCGTGGCTCCGGCGAGCATCACCGGACTCGCGCTCATCCAGTGCCGGATGGTGGCGGGGATCGCCTACCTGCGCGGCTACGACCTCGACGACCCGCGGGTGTGCAACGCGATCCTGGTCTGCATCCTGGGCGAGGACACGGTCAAGGCGATGGTGAAGCGGCGCCAGCTGCCGGCCCCGCCGATGGCGATCGCGACCGCGCCGCAGCACGACCCGACCCTGGACCGCACCGTGTCGACGGTGCTGGCCGGCGAGCTGGTCAGCCGGGTGATCGGCAAGCGCCTCGCCACCACCGTCGGCAAGCGGGTGCCGCTCGTCGGTGGCGCCGTGGGCGCCGTCGCCGACGGCTGGAGCACCTTCCGCGTGGGTCGCTACGCCGGCCGGGAGTTCCGGCCGCTGCGGCGCGAGGGCTGAGCGCTCGTGGTTCGGGTGGCGGGTCGCTGGGGGGATTCATCACGGGATGTAGGTGAATCCCCACTTCTGTAGTGGAACTCCACCGGGGAAGTGGGCCTTCGCCTACATCCCGTGATGAATCCGAGCCCACCCCAGACCTACGGCTCCCGCGCCACCCGGCCCCGCGCCTTGCGGTAGACGCCGAGCGCCTGCCGGCCCTTGCCGCTGCCCTCCAGCTTCTGCACGGTCCACTCCATCGACCGCATCAGCCGGGGCGTCCGGGCCCGGACCAGCTCGCGGCGGGCCGCGTCGAGCTTGCGGCGCAGCCGCTCGTTCTCGGCGTGCGCCTCGGCGTTGTCGAGCAGCAGCGCCTTGATCGCGTCGACCGCCGCGGCGGAGACCTGGCGCTCGGGCGGGTGGTCCGGGTCGACCCACTTGCTGTCCGGTGCCGGGGCGCCGCGCAGCTCCTCGAGGTTGCCGACGACGTCGTACCTCCGGCGGGACAGCTCGGCGATCCAGGACTCGGTGAGCTCGTGCACCCAGGGGTACTGGTCGGGCGGCAGGCCGAGCCGGGCCGACTTGGTCCGCTTCGAGAGGGTCTGGTGGGCGAGCAGCTCGCGCACGAGCGGGCGGTAGTGCTGCGGCGGCAGGTCGCGGGCGGCGGTGCGGTTGATCCGGCGGATCAGCGCGGACTCCGGTACGCCGAGGCTCGGGTTGGCGCGGCGGGTGGTGAGCTTGAGATCGAGCCCGTCGAGCCCGAAGGTGGCACTGAACCGCTCCCAGAGCAGGTCGGGCGGACCTCCGGACGGCGGCACGGTGACCAGGTGGATCCGCTCGGGCGGGATGTCGGCACCCCAGCGGTCGAGGATGTCGGGGATCTCCTGGACCCCCCAGAACCAGGCGCCGACGCGGTGGCCGCGGTCGGGGTCGTGGATCAGCTCCAGGAAGCGTCCGTAGCCGAAGCGGGCGCGGTGCTTGACGTTCTCCTGCCACTCGGCGGGGATCTGTCGGACCAGGTCGCGCACGGAGAGGATCAGGTGGATCTCGGTGCCGCCGTCGCTGGTGTCGCCGCCGGGCCGGTGGCCGAGCGAGGCGAGCGCCCGGGCCACCTGGCTGCGCGAGGCGGAGGCGAGGATCTCGTGGCTGATGATCGAGGTGCCGTCGTGGGCGCGCACCTGCTCGGCCAGCTGGTCCCAGGCGCCGACCGCCTCGGCCTCCAGCCCGCCCCAGCGCAGCCGCATCAGGTCCAGGGCGGCGAGGAAGTGGGCGTCGAAGCGCTCGGCCGGGTAGAGGACGCCCTGCTTCAGCAGCCGGGTGCGGTTCTTGTAGAGGACGTCCTGGAGGTACGACGTCCCGGTCTTGGGCGTGCCGACGTGCAGCAGGACTCGCCGAGTCACGCTTCCTCCTTGGCCGGGGTCCGGGCCGTCGTCGTCACGGGATCGAGGAGCAGCCCCAGCGCGAGGGTCAGCACCTCGGCGTCGACAGGCACCACCGGGTCGTGTCCGAGGGGGCGCGGCAGCAGCCGGTCGAGGTCGCCGAGCACAGGGTAGCGAGCGGCGGCGAGTTCGTGGCGGGTGCGCTCGGCCTGCGTGCTCAGCCAGCCGTCCCACCGCGGCGGCAGCGTCGGCGTCGCTCCGCCGAGGCCGTCGAGGCGCTCGCCGAGGGTCGCGCGCAGCAGCCGCGGGCGGTCCGAGGAGGGCACCAGCAGGCCGAGCGGCTCCCCCACGCGGCGGACCAGGTCGATGGCGTGGGCGCCGAGCCGCGGCGGGCCGCCCAGCCGGGACACCCCGAGCTCGGTGGCCAGCAGCCGGTCGTCGAGGACGACGCGGACCCGCTGGGCGCCGTACTTGTAGGAGGCCGAGCGCGCCATCCGGGCCAGGTCGGCCCGGGGTGGGAGGCTGCCGGCGCCCGCGTTGGCGCGCACGAAGCCCCGCCAGGAGGCGCCACCCTGGTCGAAGCAGCGGGCGGTCCACGCCTGGACGAGGACCGTCTCGAGGTCGTCGGCGAGCAGGTACGCCGTCGGGCGGCGCCCGCCCGGCCGGTGCCCCTGGGCGGTCAGCTCGGTCCGCACGGCGTCGGCGCGCCACGGCATGCCGACGATCACGAACGAGCGCACCCAGGGCCGGCGGACGGCACGGACCTTCTCGACCAGGGTCGGCTCGGTCTCGGGGAGCGCGGCGGTCACCGCGATGTCGTCGGCGATCAGCGCGCTCGCGACGCGGAGCAGCTCGTCGTCGGTCAGGGCCTCGGGGTCGACCGGCCGCGGGCCGAACCGGTCCGGGCCGTCGTCGACCCCCACCAGCGCGAGCTCGCTGCGCCCGCGTCCGGACACGCCGGCGGCGAGGACCCGGTCGGCGGTCGCGGCGGGCACCGCGCGTCCCTGGGCCGCGGCGTACAGGTTGAGGCGGCGCAGCAGGGCGAGCTGCTGGGCTCCGGGGAGCTCGGCGTCGAGCGCCACGCCCTCACCGGAGCCGTCGGCCGGCCAGTCGAGCCACGGCGTCGTCGCGCCGCTCCGCAGCGCCGCCACCCATCCCCAGGCGCGTCCTCGACTCATGGCCCCACGGTAGAGGGGGGTCAGGAGCCCGTGGAAGCGAGGGCCCGTACGACGGCCGACGGGCTGGGGCGGCCGAGCTGCTCGGCCATCCAGACGCTGGCGCCGACCACCGCGTCGAGGTCGACGCCGTGCTCGATCCCGAGGCCGGTGAGGAACCACACCAGGTCCTCGGTGGCGAGGTTGCCGGTGGCGCTCTTGGCGTAGGGGCAGCCGCCGAGGCCGCCCGCCGACGCGTCGTACGTCGTGATGCCGGCCTGCAGGCCCGCGTGGACGTTGGTGAGCGCCTGGCCGTAGGTGTCGTGGAAGTGGAGGGCGAGCCGCTCGCAGCCCACGCCCGCGTCGGCGAAGGCCGCGACCAGCGCCTTCACGTGGCCCGCGGTGGCAACGCCGATGGTGTCGCCCAGGCTGAGCTGGCCGACGCCGAGGTCGAGCAGCCGCTTGCCGACCGTGACGACCTGCTCGACGGGGACCGCGCCCTCCCACGGGTCGCCGAAGCACATCGAGACATAGCCGCGGACGTCCATCCCGGCCGCGAGCGCGGCGGCCACGGTCGGCTCGAACATCTCGAACTGCGACTCCAGCGTGCGGTTGAGGTTCCTGCTCGCGAACGTCTCGGTGGCCGAGGCGAAGACCGCGACATGGCGCAGGCCCAGCTCGACGGCGCGGTCGAGTCCGCGCTGGTTGGGGACGAGGACCGGCAGCCGCCGGGCGAGGTCCCCGAGCTCGGCGGTCAGGCCGGTCATCAGGTCCGCGGCGTCGGCGAGCTGGGGCACCCACTGCGGGTGCACGAAGCTGGTGGCCTCGACCACCGGCAGCCCGGCGGCGATCAGTCGCTTCACGAACGCGGCCTTGACCTCGGTCGGCACCACCGACTTCTCGTTCTGCAGCCCGTCACGCGGGCCGACCTCGTAGATCGTGACCCTCGTCGGCAGTCCCGGCTCGGGCACCACCATCGGCAGGCCGGTCATGCGTCCTCCGCCTCCACGACGAACAGCACGGCGCCCAGCGCGACCTGCTGGCCGGTGGTGGCGCCGACGACGGTGACGGTGCCGGCGTACGGCGCCTTGAGGGCCAGCTCCATCTTCATCGCCTCCACGACGCCGAGGACGTCGCCCTCGGCCACCGTGTCGCCGACCGCGACCCGCACGTCGAGGACGGTGCCGGGCATCGGCGCGACGATGGTGCCGTCACCGGCGGCGGCGCCGTGGTCGGCGCTCGCGTCGGGGCGGTGGAAGACGTAGCGCTGGCCGTGGTGGGCCAGCTCCACCTCATGGGCGGTGACCCGGGCGACGGTGCGCTCGGGCACCCGCGCCGCGGGGGTCGCGGGCTCGTCGAGCTCGACGACCGGCACGGCCGCGGGGGCGCCCATCCGGAAGCCGTCGCCCGCGAACGGGCCACGGGCCGCGGTGTTGGCGTCCAGCCAGAGCCGGGCGGCGAGGGCCCGCGCCGGCGCCGGGTCGGGAGCGGGGACCTCGTGGCGGTCCAGCCACGCGGTGTCGATCCCCCCGGGTACGGCGAACTCCTCGCCCGCCGCCAGCACCCGCAGGAAGCCGGTGTTGGTGGTCAGCCCGAGGATCGCGGTGTCGTCGAGCGCGGTGACCAGCGCCCGCCGAGCGGCCTCGCGGGTGGCCGCCCGGACGATCACCTTGCCGAGCATCGGGTCGTACGACGTGCTGACGACCTGGCCGGACTCGAGCGCGTGGTCGACGCGAGCGGCCTCCGGCCAGGAGACCACGGTGGCCGTGCCGGCCTGCGGGAGGAAGCCGCCGAACGCGTCCTCGGCGTAGATGCGGGCCTCGATGGCGTGGTCGTAGAAGCGCACCCCCGACTGGTCGAAGGGCAGCGGCTCGCCCGCGGCGACCGCGATCTGCAGCGCGACCAGGTCGGTGCCGCTGTGGAGCTCGGTGACCGGGTGCTCGACCTGGAGCCGGGTGTTCATCTCCAGGAAGTAGAAGTCGCCCGTGCTCGCGTCGAGGAGGTACTCGATGGTGCCGGCGTTCTCGTAGCCCACCGAGCTCCCGAGCGCGACCGCGGACTGGTGCAGCCGCTCGCGCAGGTCGTCGTCGAGCGCGGGCGCGGGCGCCTCCTCGAGCACCTTCTGGTGGCGCCGCTGCACCGAGCACTCGCGGGTGCCGAGGTGGACGACGGTGCCGTGGCTGTCGCCGAGCAGCTGGACCTCGATGTGGCGCCCGCGCTCGACGTACTTCTCGATCAGGATGGTGTCGTCACCGAACGCGCTCGCCGCCTCGCGCTTCGCGGCCGCGACGGCGGCGTCGAAGTCGGCGGCCGCCCGGACCACGCGCATGCCCTTGCCGCCACCGCCGGCCGCGGCCTTGACCAGCACCGGGTAGGCGAAGGTCGCCGGGTCCTCGTCGATGTCGTACGACGGCACCACCGGCACGCCCGCCGCGACGGCCAGCTCGCGGGCGGCGTCCTTGCGGCCCATCTGCTCGATCACCTTGGGGCTCGGCCCCACCCAGGCGATACCGGCGTCGGCGACGGCCGCGGCGAAGCCGGCGTTCTCGGACAGGAAGCCGTAGCCGGGATGGATCGCGTCGGCGCCGGCCTCGCGGGCGGCGGCGAGCACCGCGTCGCCGTCGAGGTAGGACGGCACCCGGATCGCGGCGTCGGCGTCGCGCACGTGCAGCGCGTCGGCATCGAGGTCGGTGTGGATCGCGACGGTGCGGAGGCCGAGGTCGCGGCAGGTGCGGAAGACCCGGCGCGCGATCTCGCCGCGGTTGGCGACGAGGAGGGTGGTGATGTCGGTCATCGGTGGCTCACATCCGGAAGATGCCGTAGTTGGGGGCGGGCGTGGGCACCGTCGACACGACGTCGAGCGCCATGCCGAGCACCCGGCGCGTGTCGGCGGGGTCGATCACGCCGTCGTCCCACAGCCGCGCGGAGGCGTAGTAGGGCGAGCCCTGGGTCTCGTACTGGTCCTTGATGGGCTGCTTGAACTCCTCATCGTCCTCGCGCCCGGCGACCGTCGCGAGCACGTTCGCCGCCTGGTCGCCGCCCATCACCGAGATCCGGGAGTTGGGCCACATCCACAAGAAGCGCGGGTCGTAGGCGCGCCCGCACATGCCGTAGTTGCCGGCGCCGAACGAGCCGCCGATGACGACGGTCAGCTTCGGCACGACCGAGCAGGCGACCGCCGTGACCAGCTTGGCTCCGTCGCGGGCGATGCCGCGGTTCTCGTACTCGCGGCCGACCATGAAGCCCGAGATGTTCTGCAGGAACAGCAGCGGGATGCCGCGCTGGTTGCACAGCTCGATGAAGTGGGCGCCCTTGAGCGCGCTCTCGGAGAACAGGATGCCGTTGTTGGCGACGATGCCCACCGGGTGGCCGTGGATCCGGGCGAACCCGCAGACCAGGGTCTCGCCGTACAGCTGCTTGAACTCCTGCAGCCGGCTGCCGTCGACCAGGCGCCGGATCACCTCGCGCACGTCGTACGGCGTGCGGGTGCTCGTCGGCACCACGTCGTAGATGCTCTCCGGCGACTCGTGCGGGTCCTCGACCTCGACGGCGGCCTGCGCAGCCGGGGTGGGGAGGGTGTCGACGATGCCGCGCAGGATGCGCAGCGCGTGGGCGTCGTCGTCGGCGAGGTGGTCGACGACACCGGACCTGCGCGCATGCACGTCGCCGCCACCGAGATCCTCGGCGCTGACGACCTCGCCGGTCGCGGCCTTCACCAGGGGCGGGCCGCCGAGGAAGATGGTGCCCTGGTTCTTGACGATGACGGTCTCGTCGGACATCGCCGGGACGTAGGCGCCGCCGGCGGTGCACGAGCCCATCACGGCCGCGAGCTGCGGGATCCCGCGCGCGGACATGGTGGCCTGGTTGAAGAAGATCCGCCCGAAGTGCTCCTTGTCGGGGAACACCTCGTCCTGCATCGGCAGGAAGGCCCCGCCCGAGTCGACCAGGTAGACGCAGGGCAGGTCGTTCTCGGCGGCGACGGTCTGCGCCCGCAGGTGCTTCTTGACCGTCATCGGGTAGTACGTGCCACCCTTCACGGTCGCGTCGTTGGCGACGACCATGACGTTGCGGCCCTGGACCCGGCCGATCCCGGCGACCACCCCGGCCGCGGGCACGGCGTAGTCGTCGTCGGCCCCGGGCTTGCCGTACATGCCGTAGGCCGCCAGCGGCGCCAGCTCCAGGAACGGGCTGCCCGGGTCGAGCAGCCCGTCGACCCGGTCGCGGGGCAGCAGCTTGCCGCGGTCGGTGTGCTTGGTGCGGGCCGCCTCGCTGCCGCCCTGACGCACGCGCGCGAGGCGCTCGCGCAGGTCGGCGGCGAGGTCGCGGAGGGTGGGCTCGGAAGTCTCGGACACAGGGACAGGTTAATGATCGTTAACCTGTCGTGCAACACCCGTGTCCGATCCGCCGCGCCCGCCTCACCGCAGCCGGAGCAGCGCCCCCGGCCCGAACAGCGGCCCCGCGACGTACACGTGGTCGCTCACGTCCACCCCACCCGGGTTGACCAGCCGGCCCGCGGCGAGCTCACGCACCCGCGGCGTGGCGCCGCGGTGCCGAATCAGGAACAGCCCGCCCTCCTGCGCGCCCGGCAGGCCCAGCTCGAAGGCGAACCAGCTCTTCTTCGACAGCTCCAGGGCATAGATCCCCTTGGGTCCGGCGGCGAGGTCGGTGATCGAGGTGAACCCGTCGGCATACCTCGTGCAGGCGCCCTTGCGCGGGTGCAGGGGATCGCAGGTCGCGTTCTTCGAGCCGGGCTTGATCCGCCAAACCTGTGAGGTGCCGGGGGTCGCGGGGAAGCCGCGCAGCTCTCCGACGTACCAGTAGCCGTCGGCGCCGACCGTCACCGACGTGGCCACGGCCTCGGAGACGATGGGGGTGCCGGCGGGCGGGAGCGGACCCATCGGCGGAGGTACGTCGGGCAGCCCGGCCGGGACCGGCACCGTGCGCGGCACCAGCCGGGCGACCGTCTTGATCTTCCGCTTCTTGGGCCACACCCGGAGCAGGTCGTTGCCCGCCGCGTCGGAGACCAGCACGGTGCCGTCGTCCAGCGCCACGACGCCGAACGGGTTGCTGTCGGTGGGCAGGTTCTCCTGGTCCCACGGATCCGGGTCGGTCTTCTGGTACGCGCCGATGTCGACCACCGGCTTCGGCGCGGGCCACCCCCGCTTCCACTTGAACAGCGTGGCCGGCGGCGCCGCCGCCCGGCCGCGGAGCGCGGGCTGGCGCTGCTCCGGCGGCGGGCCCGAGGCGCCGGTGAGCAGGTAGATGACGCCGTGCGGGCCCTTGGCGATGGCGGGCGGGAACTCGCTGGGCAGGTTGCCGAGCGGGACCACCCGCGCCGGCCCGTGCCTGCGCTCGACCACCAGGCTGAAGTTCCCGCCGCTCTCCGTGACCAGCGTGCGCCCGTCTCCGAGCGCGTCGACGCCACGCGGACCCATGAGCGGGACCACCGTCTTGGGGGCGGCCCGGCCGCCGTCCTGCTGCCTCGCCACGGCGGGGGCTCCGATCGCCGCGAGCGCGAGCGCCGCCACCGTCGTACCGATCCTGATCGCTGCCTTGCCCATGGTCCGCTCCTCGGGGTCAGTGGCGCGCGCCGCACCGTCCCCCTGCCTAGCAGCGGCGATCCGACCGCGTCATGACCCAATCTGGGTAGCCTTCGGGGGTGACCGTGACCGAGCCGACCCGCCGCGAGCAGATCCTGGCCACCGCCGCCGACCTGTTCGCCGCCCGCGGCTTCCACGGCGTCTCCGTCGCCGACCTCGGCGCGGCCTGCGGCATCTCCGGACCCGCGCTCTACAAGCACTTCGCCTCCAAGCAGGCCGTGCTCGCCGAGATGCTGACCTCCATCAGCGAGCGCCTGCTCGAGGTCGGCCGCGAGCGCGTCGCCGCGGGCGCCGGTGACCCGTCCGCCGCGCTGCGCGGTCTCGTCGACTGGCACGTCGAGTTCGCCCTCGGCCACCGCCCCCTCATCATCGTCCAGGACCGCGACTGGGAGTCGCTCCCCGAGGACGCCCGCGAGCAGGTCCGCCGCCTCCAGCGCGCGTACGTCGACCTCTGGGCCGACCAGCTGCGCGCGCTGCGCCCCGACCTCGACAAGACCCGCGCCCACGCCGCCGCCCAGGCCGCGTTCGGGCTGCTCAACTCCACGCCCCGCGCGGGTCACGCGATCCCCGACGCGGCGCTGCGGGAGCTGCTCGGGTCGATGGCGTTGGGGGCGCTGGGAGTGGATGTGCCGGTCACAAGCAGCTGAGTGGACCCGGCGACGAGTGGCAAGGTGGCCTCACCGCCCGCCCCTGAGGGGGGCCGGGAAGTGGAGGCCGGACCCCCCGCCGCATGACGGGAGCCGGCCTCGGCGCTTTTTCAGTCCAGGATCGCGACGCTGGATCCCCATCGGAGAAGCGAGCCTCGATCCCCCGTACGACGGGAGTGGCGCAACACGGCGGACACCGCCGACGAGCTCGCGCACGACGACGACGTGGACCAGGTCCAGCGCGGCGATCCGGTCCACGGCCGCTCTGCGGGTGTCGGCCGCCTCGGAGTGCCAGTGCAGCCGCCGACGCGGCTTCGGCATCAGCTCCCGCATCGCGCTCCGCATCGCCTCCGCCGCACTCGGGTCGCCGACGCTCGCCGCGAGCACGTAGAAGCCCGAGCGGTCGACGCCGATCGACATGCTCTCGTCCACCCACGCGTGCCAGGCCCGAGACATGGACGCCCGGGCAGATCCTCTACATCGAGGTGGCCGGCAACGGCGTCGGCGCCGTCGGCGGCTTCAACGGAGGCGGCGCCGGTGGCTCCGCGGGCGCGCCCGGCGGTGGCGGTGGTGGCGCCTCGGACATCCGGCTCGCGCCACGCGCGGCCGGCACCTCGCTCGGCCTGCGGCTGCTGGTCGCCGCCGGTGGCGGAGGCGGGGGTGGTTCGACGCCGTCGCCGCCGACGACGAACGGCGGCGGCGCCGCGGGGGCCGTCCCGACGGCCGGGCAGGGCTATGGCGGCGGCGGCCAGCCGGGAACCGCCACCTCCGGTGGGGCGAGTGGCGCCGGTTGCGACTCGAGTGTCACCGCCGGATCGCTGGGCACGGGCGCCGACGGCCGGACCGGCTTCGGCTGCGGCTTCCCCTTCAGTGGTGGCGGCGGCGGCGGGAGCGCGAGCTCGGCCGGCTCGGGCGGTGGCGCGGGCTCCAGCGGCACCGGCGCCGGGGCCACGAACACCTCGATCGCGACCGACACGACCGGCCAGCCGGCCATCTCGCTGACCTACACCGCGGGTCCGACGACCTGCACCGTTCCCCAGCTGGTCGGCCACAAGATCAAGGCCGCCCGCAAGAGGCTCCATGCGGCGGGCTGCCAGGTCGGCAAGGTACGCCGGACCCACCCGGGTGCACGCTGGGTCGTGCGCCAGAAGCCCCGGCGGGGAACCGTGCTGCCCGCCGGAGCCGCGGTCAAGGTCAAGCTCGGCGACCGCCCCCGCTGACCGTCTCGCCGGGATAGTCCCTGCTCAAAAGCACCGAAACGACGCCCTTCCTGGTGCTTTTGAGCAGGGACTATCCCGAATGAGCGGTCAGAAGACCGGCTCGGTCCGCTCCAGGATCGGTGCCAGGTCCAGGCCGGCGGGCAGTGTGCCGAACGCGCTCCCCCAGTCCCGGCCCAGCCGGGTGGCGCAGAAGGCGTCGGCGACGGCGCTCGAGCCGTGCCGGATCAGCAGCCCGGCCTGGAAGACGAGAGCGATCTGCTCCACCAGCCGGCGCGCCCGCAGCTCGATGTCGTCGAATTGGGTGAGCTCCTTCTTCAGCGCCGTGACCGCGTCGTCGTAGCGCGGGTCGGAGCCGAGGGCCAGCTCGGCCTCGCCGAAGAAGGCGTCGAGGGACTCCGGCTCGCGGCCGATGGCGCGCAGGGCGTCGAGGGCGGCGACATTGCCGGAGCCCTCCCAGATCGAGAGCAGCGGCAGCTCGCGGTAGATCCGGGCCAGGTCGAAGTCCTCGATGTAGCCGTTGCCGCCGAGGCACTCCAGCGCCTCGTTGGCGACGACGGGGCCGCGCTTGCAGACGTAGTACTTCGTCGCCGCGAGCGCGAGCCGGCGCAACGCCGCCTCCCCGGCGTCCCCGCGTACGGCGCGGTCGTTGGCGCCGGCGAGGCGCATCATCGCGGTGGTGGCGGCCTCGGACTCGACCGCGAGGTCACTCAGCACATTGCGCATCAGCGGCTGGTCGATGAGCAGCTTGCCGAACGCCGCGCGGTGGCGGGCGTGGTGGGCGGCCTGCACCAGCGCGGCCCGCATCCCCGACGCCGAGCCGATCACGCAGTCCAGGCGGGTCATGTTGACCATCTCGACGATGGTCTTGACCCCCTTGCCCTCCTCGCCGACCAGCCAGCCGACCGCGTTCTCGTACTCGATCTCGGACGACGCGTTGGACTTGTTGCCGAGCTTGTCCTTGAGCCGCAGGAAGCGGATCGGGTTGGCCTCGCCGCCGGGCAGCACCCGCGGCAGCAGGAAGCACGAGAGCCCGCCCGGCGCCTGGGCCAGGGTCAGGAACATGTCCGACATCGGCGCCGAGGTGAACCACTTGTGGCCGACGATCCGGTACGTCCCGTCGGGCTGGGGCGTGGCCGTCGTCGTGTTCGCGCGTACGTCGGACCCGCCCTGCTTCTCGGTCATCGACATGCCGGCGATCAGACCGCGCTTGGTCTCGGGGTCGCGCAGGCCGAAGTCGTACGCGCGGTTGGTCAGCAGCGGCTCGAAGCGGGCGGCCAGCTCGGGGTTGGCGCGCAGCGCCGGGACGACGGCGTAGGTCATCGAGATCGGGCAGCCGTGGCCGGCGTCGACGTTCCAGGCGTAGAACTTCGCGGCGCGCGCGACGTGGGCGCCCGGCCGGTCGTCGGCCCACGGGGCGGCGTGGATGCCGTGGCTCACCGCGGTCTCCATCAGCCGGTGGTACGCCGGCACGTACTCCACCTCGTCGATCCGCCGCCCGTAGCGGTCATGGGTGTGCAGCCGCGGGGGGACCCGCTCGGCGAGCCGGCCGAGCTCGATCGACTCCTGGGTGCCGGCGAGCAGCCCGACCGCGCGGACCTCCTCCAGCGCCCACCCGGCGCCCTCGCGCTCGAGTCCTTCGCGCAGGGCCGGATCGGCGGAGGTGTCGTGGCCGACGAGCGGCGGAACCTGGTTGACGACGTCGTGCGTGCTGGTCATGGCGCTCATCCCTCGTGGTCGGTGACATTGCTGGTGGTGGGGCCGCCGTCGTCGTACGGCGCCCCGTCGCGCTCGCGCACGGCCTGCCGGAAGCCGACGGCCGCGGCGCGCTGCTGGAAGGCGTAGCCCTCCCGGGTGTGGCGGGAGATGCCGTCGAAGACGGTGCTGATCAGCTGGCTGTTCTGCACGCCCTGCGCGAGGAGGGCGGAGTTGAGGGCGAGCTTGACCATCATCAGCTGGTTGAGCGGCATCGCGGCGATCCGCCGGACCAGCCGCTCGGTGCGCTCGTCGAGCTGGTCGGGCTCGGGGGCCTCGATCGCGAGTCCCCACTCGGCGGCCTCGCGGCCGGTGAGGGTGTCGCCGGTCAGGAGCAGCCGCTTGGCGCGCTGGTCGCCGAGGCGGTGCGCCCACAGTCCGGCGCTGGGCACTCCCCAGACCCGGGTGGGCGGATAGCCGATCTTGGCGTCGGCGGCGATCACGATCTGGTCGCAGTGCAGCGCGATGTCGGTGCCCCCGGCCACGCAGAAGCCGTGGATCTTCGCCACGGTGGGCTTGTTGGCGTGCAGCAGGCTGGCGAAGCCCTTGGTGAAGCGGCTCATCATGGCGTAGTCGACCATCGGGTCCCAGGTGCCGGCGGGGTCGTGGTTGAGCATCTGCACGCTCGGGTCGAGCACCGTGCCGGCCCGGGGCGCGGCGCCCGCCATCCGGCCGTCCATCAGCCCCTCGGCGCTCGCGGCGAGGTCGTAGCCGCCACAGAAGCCCTTGCCGCGTCCGCTCAGCACGATCACGTGCACCCGCGGGTCGAGGTCGGCGCGCTCGACGGCGTCCGCGAGCTCGACCGGGGTGTCGGGCGTGATCGAGTTGCCCTGCTCGGGACGGTCGAAGGTGAGCCGCGCGACCCGGCCGTCGACCTCGTAGGTCAGGGTCCGGTACGCCGGCGGCTCGCCCGCCGGCGGCTCCGCGGCGCGGTACGGCGAGTCCGTGCCGTCCGTGCTGGCGCGCCGCCAGGGCGCCTCGTCGACCATGCCGTGATATTACGCTTAGGCCAACGCTTGTGTCCAGATTCGTAACGGTGGGAGAATCGGTCCATGCCCGACGTCGCCCCGCTCTCGGCACGCTCGGTGATGCTCAGCCTGCTGCTCGGCTCCCACCCGGACCGGATGTCGGCGGCCGAGCTGGTGCGCGCGGGCGAGCACTTCGGCATCCCGGCCGCCACGGCCCGGGTCGCGCTGACCCGGGCGGTCGCCGCGGGCGACCTGCGCCGGGCCGACGGCGAGCCCGGTCAGTCCGGTCGGTACGTCCTGGGCGAGCGGCTGGCCGCCCGGCAGCGGCGCCAGGACGAGGCGGTGCTCGACGCCGAGACCGGCTGGGACGGCTCCTGGGAGCTGGCCGTCGTCGTGGTCGCCGGGCGCACCGGAGCCGAGCGGGCGGCCCTGCGCGAGCGGCTGGCGTCGTACCGGCTGGCCGAGCTGCGCGAGGGGGTGTGGACCCGGCCGGCGAACCTCCGCCGGCCGCGGGGGTACGCCGGCGAGGCGGTGCTGAGCACCTTCACCGCGACGCCCGACGACGACCCCGCCGATCTCGCGACCCGGCTGTGGGACCTGGGCGCGTGGGCCGAGGCCGGCCGCGCCCTGCTCGGGCGCTTCGAGCAGACCACCGCGCCGGCGCCACGCCTGGCGGTCGCCGCCCACATCGTCCGCCACCTCGCGACCGACCCGCTGCTGCCCGCCGCCCTGCTCCCCGCGGACTGGCCCGCGGCGGCGATGCGCTCGACGTACGCCGGCTATCAGGACGAGCTGCGCGAGCTCGCCCTGTCCGCGGTCTCGCCCGCCTGAGGCGTCCGCCGCGACGTCGGCAGCTCCCAGAGCGGGCCGAACAGGAACCAGAAGCCGACGACCACCCAGGCCCGCGCCACCCAGCCGAGGAGGACGGGATCCTGGTCGGAGTCCGCGACGAGCAGGATCAGGCCGAACAGGACAGCCGAGGCGATGGCCGCGGCGGTGACCACCCGGAACCACTCACGCCACAGCACCGCCATCCGCTCCGGGCCGTGCTTCGGCGCCTTCACGGGCGCCGGCCCGCCGGCGAAGCGGTGCGCGAACCTGACGTCGGCCCAGCGGACCAGGGCGGGACCGAACGCGACCGAGAAGCCGAGGTAGATCGCGGCGAGCCCGTGCGTCGTACCGGCCTCCGCGCCGCGGTGGAGATCGATCGCCGTCGCGGCGACGAGGGCGACGTCGAGCAGTGGGATGAGCGCGAGCACGACCGTGCTGGCGCGGCGCCGGCGCAGCAGGTAGCGCAGCGCGAGCCCCAGTCCCAGCAGCACCCAGAGCCCGATCTCGGAGGCGGCGATGAAGGCGGCGACGAACACGACTGCTCCCTGTGGTAGCACGGGTGTGCGAACACCCGAACCGTAGCACAACCGTGCTAATATCGTGCCATGCCGCGCACCATCGACCACGACGAGCGACGCCAGCGGATCGGCGAGGCCGTGTGGCGGCTGGTGCTCCGCGAGGGCGTCGGCACGGTGTCCCTGCGGACCGTCGCGGCCGAGGCCGACCTCGTGCTCGGCTCGCTGCGACACAGCTTCCCGACGAAGGCCGAGCTGCTCGCCTTCGCCATGCGTCTGGCCCACGAGCGCGCGGCCGCGCGGATCAGCCGCCACGCCGCGATCAGGGACCCGCGCCGCCGCGCCGTCGCCGCCCTGCGCGAGCTGCTGCCCCTCGACGACGAGCGCACCGTGGAGATGCGCGTCCACCTGGCCCTGATGGCCGAGGGGCCCCGGCACGAGGAGCTGACCACCCTCGCCGACACCGCCCACGATGCGATCGGCGAGCTGTGCCGGCGGCTGCTCACCGACCTCCGGGACGCCGGTCTGGTCGCTCCTCAGCGACACCTCGGCCGCGAGACCACCGCGCTGCACGCTCTCGTCGACGGGCTCGCGCTGCACGCCATGCGCGACCCGGGCCGTCGTCGCGCCGCCACCCGGGCGCTCGACGACCACCTCGACGCCCTCGCCGGCCCGCCCCCCGGCCGGCCCTGACCGGCCGATGGTGTTGGCTGGTCGGGTGCACGGCGATCACGCCTCCTGGTTCCTCACCTCGGTCGAGCGGGGCAACCCCCACACCGTGCTCGACGCCGACAAGCCCGGCGCCACCGCCTGGTCACTCGGCAACCAGGCCACGCCCCTCGTGCACGGGTCGGCGTACTTCGCCGAGCTGGCGGCCTGCCTGGCCCGCCTCGGCCCCGGCGACCTGGTCCTCTTCACCGACTGGCAGGGCAATGGCGACGAGCGGCTGACCGGTACGACGGGCAGCGAGCTGATCGAGGTGCTGGGCGCGGCGATCCGCCGTGGCGCCGACGTACGCGCTCTGATCTGGCGCTCGCACGCCGGACTCTTCGGCTACAGCGCGGAGGACCACCTCGAGCTCGCCGACCAGCTCCAGGAGCTCGGCGCCGACGTCCAGCTCGACATGCGGGTGCGCCCCGCCGGCGCGCACCACCAGAAGTTCGTGGTGATCCGGCACCGCGACGACCCGACCCGCGATGTCGCCTTCGTCGGCGGCATCGACCTGTGCCACGGCCGGCGCGACGACGCAGCCCACCACGGCGATCCGCAGGCGATCGACATCGCCGACGAGTACGGCGCCACCCCGCCCTGGCATGACGTCCAGGTCGCCCTCCACGGGCCGGCGGTCGCCGATGTCGAGACCGTCTTCCGCGAGCGCTGGGACGACACCAGCCCCACCACCCGCAATCCGGTCCGCCGGCTGCGCGACGCCAGGGCCCGGGTGGACGCGGCGCGGCGCCCCCTTCCCCCGCAGGCGGCGCCGCCGCCGCCCGCGGGCAGGCACGCCGTCCAGCTGCTGCGTACCTATCCACGCCTCGGCATCGGCTGGACCTACGACTTCGCGCCCGCCGGCGAACGGTCGGTGGCGCGCGGCTACACCAAGGCGCTGGACCGGGTGCGCTCGCTGGTCTATCTCGAGGACCAGTTCCTGTGGGGCGACGAGATGAGCCGGGTGCTGGCCGACGCGCTCGAACGGTCGCCCGAGCTCCACGTGGTCGCCGTGCTGCCCATGCATCCCGACCAGGACGGCGCACTCAACCGCGACCCGCAGCTGCTCGGCCGGCAGCGCGCCATCCGGCGGCTGCGGGCCGCGGCCCCGGACCGGGTCGCCTTCCTCGCCCTCGAGAACCCCGCGGGGACGCCGGTCTACGTGCACGCCAAGGTGTGCGTGCTCGACGACGACTGGGCCACCATCGGCTCCGACAACTTCTGCCGGCGCTCGTGGACCTGCGACTCCGAGCTGACCGTGGCGGTGCGCGACGACGCGGAGGTCGCGCCCGGCGACGGGTACGCCGCCCGGCTGCGCGCCACCCTCGTCGCCGAGCACCTCGACCGCGCGCCCGATCCTGATCCCGGCCCGCTCGACGGGCGCGCCCTGTTCGCGACGCTCACCGGAGCCGCCGACGCGCTGGATGCCTGGCACGCGGGCGGCCGCCGCGGCCCGCGCCCGCCCGGCCGGCTGCGCCGGCTGCCCGAGCCGGTGGTGCCGCGCTGGCGGCGGCCGCTCGCCGGAGTGCTCTACCGACTCGTGCACGACCCCGACGGTCGCCCCTGGCGGCTGCGCCTGCGCGGTCCGTTCTGGTGAGCGCCGCCGACGCTCAGAGCAGCCCGTCGGGGAGCTCGGCGCCCGCCTCGAACAGCGCGACCAGGCGCTGCGCGCGGACCGCGGCGTCGACCACCAGCTCGACGTCGTCGGCCAGGTCGGCGGACAGCAGCGGCCCCGGGCCCGGGTCGGGCGTGGCCCGCGCGTGCAGGTCGGCGAGCAGGTCGTCGCGCTCCACGCCCCGCAGCGCGAAGAGCACCAGCGGATCGGCGTCGACCAGCCAGCCGGCCTGGACCAGCACCGCGATCGCGTGGGGGCACGGGTCGAGGTAATGAGGGCAGGTGCACGACGCGCTCAGCTCGCCGCCGTACGGCAGCAGCTCGACGCCGACCTCCTCGGCATGCTCGACGAGGTCATGGGGCAGGTTGCCGGCGAGCAGCTCGGCGATCCGGCCGGACTCCGCCGCCACCGCCTCGACCAGAGCCGCGCGGGCGGTCTCGTCGAGGACGGGTACGCCGACCTGCACCGTCCACGCCTCGTCGCCGTCGCGACAGGCGGCGAGCAGCACGCCGGGCTCGACGCTGATCGCGCCCACGTCGCCCCGGCGGGCGTGGGTGCGGCCGGGACGCAGCTCGGCCTCGGAGTAGGCCGCCTCCTCGACCGCCCGCTGCCAGGCCTTGCCCCACCAGGAGCGGACGCCGCGCGCCGGCTGGGCCTGACGGGTGAAGGTGGTGCGCATCAGCCGCGCCCGTCCTCGGCGAACTCGGCCGCCTCGCGCGCCTGGCGGCGCAGGGTGACCAGGTCGCGCAGCTCCTCGTTGCTGAGCTCGGTCAGCGCCGCGTCCCCGCGTGCGAGCACGGCGTCGGCGAGCTGACGCTTGCGGTCGAGCAGGCCCGCGACCCGCTCCTCGATCGTGCCGCGGGTGACCATCCGGTGCACCTGGACCGGCCGGGTCTGCCCGATCCGGTAGGCCCGGTCGGTGGCCTGCTCCTCGACGGCGGGATTCCACCACCGGTCGAAGTGGACGACGTGGTCGGCGCGGGTCAGGTTGAGGCCGGTGCCGCCGGCCTTGAGCGAGAGCAGGAAGACCGGCACCTCCGCGGCCTGGAAGCGGCGGACCATCTCCTCGCGCCGGGCGACCGGGGTGCCGCCGTGGAGGAACTGGTGAGGGACGCCGAGCGCCGTGAGGTGCTGCTCGACCAGGCGCGCCATCGCGACGTACTGGGTGAAGACGAGGACCGCACCGTCCTCGGCGAGCACCGTCGCCACCAGCTCGTCGAGCAGCTCCAGCTTCTCGGAGCGGCCGGTCAGCCGGATCGCCCCGGACTGCTTGAGGAACTGGGCGGGGTGGTTGCAGATCTGCTTGAGGCCGGTCAGCAGCGCGAGCACCAGCCCGCGGCGGGTCTCCTCGTCGGCGCGCTCGATCCGCTCCATGGTGTCCTTGACGAACGCCTCGTAGAGCACGACCTGCTCGCGGCTCAGGCCGAGCAGGTGGTCGGTCTCGGTCTTCGGCGGCAGCTCCGGCGCGATACCGGGATCCGACTTGCGCCGCCGCAGCAGGAACGGCCCGATCAGGTCCGCGAACTGGCGTGCCTTGGTCGGCTCGGCGCCCGACTCGATCGGCGCACCCCACACCCGACGGAAGGCCTGCCGGCTGCCGAGAAGGCCCGGCACGCACCAGTCGAGGATCGACCAGAGCTCGGTCAGGTCGTTCTCCACGGGCGTGCCGGTCAGGGCCACCCGGGCGCGGCTGGGGAGCCGGCGCAGGGCGCGGGCGGTCGACGTGCGGGAGTTCTTGACGTGCTGGGCCTCGTCGGCGACCACCAGGTCCCAGGCGACGCCGGCGAGGGTGTCGGCGTCGCGGCGCAGAGTGCCGTAGGTGGTGAGCACGAACCCGCCCGCGAGGTCGTCGAGCGAGCGGGAGCCGCCGTGGAACCGGCGGACGGGTACGCCGGGCGCGAACCGCTCGATCTCCGCCTCCCAGTTGCCGAGCAGGCTGGCCGGGCAGACCACGAGGGTCGGTCCGCCCTGGGACCGGCCGTGCTCGAGGCGGTGCAGGTGGAGCGAGATCAGGGTGATCGTCTTCCCGAGGCCCATGTCGTCGGCGAGGCAGGCACCGAGGCCGAGGCCGGTGAGGTCGGCGAGCCAGGTCAGCCCGTGGCGCTGGTAGTCGCGCAGCCGCGCCGCCAGTCCGGCCGGCTCCTCCAGCGGCGCTCGGGTCGCCGCCTCGAGGATCTGCTCGCGGACCCGCAGCAGGCTGGCGCCGACGATCACCTCGGTCGTCGCGGGCTGCTGGTCGCCGGCGGCCGGCAGCTCGGTCACCCCGGTCAGCGCCGCCGCGAGCGCCTGCGCGCCGCTGGCCTTGCGGATCAGCCGCCGGCGCGCCCGCTCGGCGGTGGTCGGGTCGACCACCGTCCACGCCCCCCGCAGCTTGATCACCGGGCTGGCCGCCTTCGCGAGCTCGGCCATCTCGTCCGGCGTGAGCGCCTCGCCGTGCAGCGAGACCTGCCACGAGAAGGAGAACAGGCCCTCGGTCGAGAACGGACTGTCCTGCAGTGGCAGCTCCTCGCCGCGCCCCGGCCCCGCGCTCACCGTTCCCTCCCGACGGCGGTCGAGCACCGCGCGGGTGGTGAGCTCGGGTCCCAGCGAACGCGGCCAGTGCACGTCGACCCGGGCATCGCGCAGCGCGCCGACGTGGGCCAGCAGGCTGCCGATCTCGGTGCCGTCTAGAGTCAGCTGGTCCGGCACGGCCAACGCCAGCAGCCGGTCGAGCACCGGCCACGCGTCGGCCGCCGCCCGCAGCGCGATGCTCGCGTGCACCCGCGCCCGGCTCCCGAAGCCGTGCTCGGCCGGGCCCCCGGTCCACAGCAGCGCCGCATCGCAGACGTGGAGCGGGTCGCGCTCGTCGTGGACCTGGAGCACCACCCGGACCGTGCCCGCGACCAGCTCCTCCTCGGCGGCCTCCACCCGCAGCGAGACCCGCACCAGCTCCGGCAGCACCGCGTCGTCGCGGCGCTCCGCCATCCGCCGGCGCACCCGGTCGGCGAACTGGTCGGGGGTGCGGGCGGAGGGCGCCGGCGTGGTGGCGGCCGGGTCCCGCGCCGGGTCCCGCGCCGGCGCCCCGGCCGGCGTGGGTCGTCGCGTCGGCGCCGCGCGCGGCAGCGTGTCGGCCACCGCGTCGAGCATCCCGCGGACCACGTCGTCGCTCTCGTCGAACGACTGGGCGAGCCGGACGACCGCGTCGTCATCGCGAGGGTCGAGCCCCGCGACCCGCCAGCTGCGGCCCTCCCCGTCGGGAGCCACCTTGCCGGCCGCGACCAGGCGCAGCCCGAGCAACGCGGCCCCGCTGAGCAGACGCACGCTCGGGTGGGCGTCGTCGCTCGACCGGGACCGGCTCAGCACCGGCAGGGCAGCGCTGACCGGCAACGCGATCCGGCGAGCACCGGCGGCATCGCTGAACTCGATCGTCGCCGGGTCCCCGGGCCGGAAGGTCGCGGGTCCGGAGACGGGAACGAAGCTCACATGGGGACGCTAACGGGTGGGTCCGACACGAAGTTCCCAGCCGGCTCCTCGCCCGGCTCCTAGCCCGTCGTACGACGGCCGCGCAGCCGGGCGAGGAACGCCCCGCCGAGCAGCAGCACCCCTCCGGCGACGGCGGTGCTCGCCGCCCACCAGGTCGGGTGCTCGGCCGCGAGCGCCACCGACGCGAGCGGGACGCCGAGAGCGGGCATCGCGATCGCCAGGATCGAGAAGCCGGAATGCCCGGACACCGCCGCCGCCAGCGCCCACAGCACCGCGAGCGCCCCACCGATGGCGACCACCCACCACACGTCGGTCTCCCGGAACCCGTCGGAGACGCCCACGGCCGAGAACATCGACGGGTCGTCGCCCAGCAGCATCGTGGACATCCCGCCGAAGATCCCGCCGAGGAACCGCAGCACCGCGAAGGATGCGAGGATCCCCAGGATCCCGACCAGGCCGAACGCTCCGACCACGACCCCGGACACCGCGCGGCTGGGCAGCGCCCAGCCGAGCACCGTGACCGCGACGACGAACACCGCGACCAGCACCGCGCCGGTCACCTGGAGATGCTCGTCGCCCACGCTGTCGGCGAGCAGGTCGTCGAAGGCGACGCCGTAGACGAGCGCCAAGCCGAGGATCGCCACCACGACGAAGGCCGCCCGGCGCGCCGCGACGTACCCGATCACCGCGAGCACGACCATCACGCCGCCGATCAGGTACGCCACCCAGCTGTCGTCGCGGTCGAGGCCGATCCCGATCAGCAGGCCGGCGGCCAGGATCCCGACCGTGCCGGGCCAGGTGACCACCTCCTCCCGCGGGCGCCCACCGACCCGGCTCACCAGCGCTCCGAGGACCGCGATGGCCAGCAGCACCGCGGCCGCGCCCAGGGCGACCCCGAAGTTGGACCAGTCGAGGCCGTCGCCGCCACTGCGACTGCGGAAGCCGCCGATGACGACCGCGGCCCCGAGCAGGCCGGCACCCAGCGCCACCACCGCTCCGGTGACCCCGGACCGGCCGACCCCGGCCGGCTGGACCGGCTCGCTCGGCCCGATCGGTCCGGGCACGCCGGTCTGGGCCGGCGGCACCGGCGGCTGACCGGCGCCACGGTCCTCGGTGGCCGGGACGTCGCCGTCGTCGGGATCGGCGACGATCGCCGACGCGGGCGGCCGGATGACGGTGTCGGGCGCCGGGCCGTCGGGGGCCGAGGACGCGGGCCTCGACGACGCGGGCGGGGGCGGCGGGCCGTCAGCGGGGTGCTCGGGGGTGCCGTTCGCGGGAGCGTCGTCGGTCATGCTTCGGACTCTAGATGAGGCGCGTCCCAGGATCGCGCAGGCGAGCGGCGCTCCCTTCACAGGCGGGGAGGCGGCAGCGGCGGGCCTCGGTCGGAGCTGCGGGCACTCACCCGGCCACCCCCAGCACCAGGGGGAGCACGGCCGCCGCCCCGGCGTCGTGCAGCGCCTCCGCACCCAGCGTCTGGGACCACCCGGTGACCAGCCGGTCGTCGACGAGCAGCACCCGACGACCCTCGACGGCCCCCGGGTCGTCGAGCTGGAGCGCGCACCGGCGACTGACCGCAGCCACTCGTTGCGCGGAGTTGGTCGCCCCGCGGTCGGGACCGACCGACAGGTCGATGACCGCCCACCGCCCGACGACCGGGACCTGCAGGAAGCGGGACAGCCCGCTCGCGAGGTCGGCGGTCAGCTGCGGCTTGCGCTCGGACTCGGCGACCACGATGGCGTCCACCCGGGGCTGCCAGTCGTGGAGCATGGTCACCATCGCCCGGGCCAGCGAGTCGGGGACCGGCCCGTCGGGGGCGTCGAGCGCGAACAGCCCGCGCAGCGCCGCGCCGTGACCGAGGTCGGTGAGCCGGGCGATGGCGCGGCCCTCCTCCGCGGGCTGCTTGATCCGGCCGGACCGGCTCACCCCGATCGCGGACAGTCCGGTGGGCCACAGCTTGCGGGGCTCGATCGGCACGCCGGGCCGTGCGATGCGGTCGGCAGCCTCCTCCACGGCCGCCGCCGAGACCTCCGTCGACAGCCCCAGCCCGCCGCAGTTGTCGCACCTCCCGCAGCGCCAGTCGGGGTCGGCCAGCACCGCCGGGTCGTCGAGCTGTCGGCGGAGATAGCGCATCCGGCACTCGTCGCTGTGCAGGTAGTCGAGCATCGCCTGCTGCTCGGCCGCGCGGGCCGCGGCCACCCGGGCGTAGCGCTCGGCGTCGTAGGACCACGGCTCGCCGGTCGCCTCCCAGCCGCCCTTGACCCGGCGTACGGCACCGTCGACGTCGAGCACCTTGAGCATGGTCTCGAGCCGGTTGCGGGACAGGTCGACCCGGGGCTCGAGGGCGGCGGTGCTCAGCGCGCGCCCCTCCTCGGCCAGCACCGCGAGCGTCTCACGCACCAGCTCCTCGCGGGGGAAGGCGAGCGAGGCGAAGTAGGCCCAGATGTCGCGGTCCTCGGTGGCCGGCAGCAGCACCACCGTGGCGTCGTCGACCGTGCCGCGACCGGCGCGGCCGACCTGCTGGTAGTAGGCCACCGGGCTGTTGGGGGCACCCAGGTTGACCACGAACCCCAACGCCGCGTCGAAGCCCATCCCCAGCGCACTCGTCGCCACGAGCGCCTTGATCTCGCCGTCGACCAGGGCCTGCTCCAGCGCGAGCCGCTCGGTCTGCTCGGTCTGACCGGAGTAGGCGGCCACCTGATGACCGCGCGAGCGCAGGAAGTCGGCAACCTCCTGGGTGGCGGCCACGGTCAGGCAGTAGACGATGCCGCTGCCGGGCTGCTCGGCCAGATGGTCGGCCAGCCAGGCCAGCCGCTGCTCGGCCGTCGTCAGCCGGACCACCCCGAGCCGCAGCGAGGCCCGGTCGAGGGAGCCGCGCAGCACCAGCGCCTCGCCGCCGAGCTGCTCCGCGACGTCGTCGGTCACCCGCTGGTTGGCGGTCGCGGTCGTGGCGAGCACCGGGATCCCGGGCGGCAGCTCGCGGAGCAGGGTGCGGATCCGCCGGTAGTCGGGGCGGAAGTCGTGGCCCCAGTCGGAGATGCAGTGGGCCTCGTCGACGACGAGCAGCCCGCAGGTCGCGGCCAGCCGGGGCAGCACCTCGTCGCGGAAGCCAGGGTTGTTGAGGCGCTCCGGGCTGACCAGCAGGACGTCGACCTCGCCCGCCGCGATCGCGCGGTGCACCTCGTCCCACTGCTCGGTGTTGGTCGAGTTGACGGTGACCGCACGGATGCCGGCCCGCTCGGCCGCGGAGATCTGGTTGCGCATCAGGGCCAGCAGCGGCGAGATGATGACCGTCGGTCCGCTCCCCTGCTCGCGCAGGAGGAGGGTCGCCACGAAGTAGACCGCCGACTTGCCCCAACCCGTGCGCTGGACGACCAGGGCGCGGCGCCGGTCGACGACCAGCGCGGAGATCGCCGCCCACTGGTCGTCGTACAAGGTGGCGTCGGGGCGGCCGACGAGGGCGCGGAGGTGCTCCTCCGCACGGGCGCGGACGGCGGCGTCGGTGGGGGCCTGGGTGTCCATGCCCCGTGTCTACCAGCGGGGCCCGACACGACGCCCGTTCATCCACAACCGCTCATTCACGGGGCGGTGCCACGAGGGCGTCGTCCACAGCCCCGGACCTCGAAACGTCCTTGTGTCGGGCCGTTCGCCTACGGTGATCGCCAACTCAAGAGGAGGTGCAACTTGTGTGTATGACACGCACACCGACTTCAGCGACGCCGCCACGATCCATCGTGCGGCTCGGCGCCAGGGCCGCACGGTCCGCAACAGCGTCGACTGCCTGATCGCCGCCATCGCGATCCGCCACGATGTCCCCCTGCTCCACCGGACTGCCGACTTCGTCGTGATCGGGGAGGTGAGCGACCTGCGCGAGCAGCCCCTGCCCGGGCCCTGACCGACGACCCGACGCTCCGACCACCGATCTCCGCATTCCCGGGACAGGCCGACCACTGGCGCCGTAGGTTTCCTCCTGCAGCCGCTGGTGACCCGAGACGCCAGCGGCTGCACCTTTTCGCAGCCTGACCGCGCTGTCGTCGAGGGTCAGGCCAAGGACCACCAGATCCGGGCCAGGTCGAAGCGCGACCCGGCGTTCCAGCGCAGCAGTACGTCGCCGACGTGCTTCTCCACGCCCTTGACCGAGATGCCCAGCTCACCGGCGATCTGCGGGTTGGTGCGTCCGGACGCGACGAGCGCCGCCACCTCCGCCTGGCGCGGGCTGAGGGCGGGGGCGGGGAGCGCGGGAGCCTCGGTCGGCGTGGTGCCGCCGACAGCGGCGAGCAGGCCGACGCGGGTGGCGACGCCGAAGGCGCACAGCACGCGCGACAGGTGGGTGCGCACCGTGAGGGGCGACAGGAAGAGGGAGGCCGCGATCTCCTCGACCTCGTGGCCGGCCAGGACCAGGCGAGCGACCTCCGCCTCACGAGCCGACAGTGCCTCCCACCCGCCGCCGGCGACCGGGGGCAGTCGACGGCCCGAGCCGGCGAGGGCGGCGCCGGCGGCCCGACGGAGGGCGGCGAACCCGGTCCGGTCGCCCTCGGCGACGACGGCCCGCAGACTGCGGCAGGCCGTGCCGAGGTCGGCGTCGAGGATCCGGGCACGGGCGAGCAGGACCTGTCCCTCCCCGGCTTCGACGCCGCGGTCCTCGGCGACGCAGCGCTCGATGCTGGCGGTGAGCAGCTCGATCGCGGTCGCGGCGTCGCCCGCGTCGATGGCCACCCGGGCGCGGGCGCGTTGGACCGTCGGCTCGGTGATCGGGTGGGAGGCCAGCTCCGCGAGGGCGGAGAGCCAGGCCTCGACCGCACCTCGGTCCTGCTCGAGAAGGGCGGCGTGCAGGAACATCTCGAAGCAGATCGCCCGGTCGATCAGGGTGCAGCGGCTCAGCGCCTCGTCGTCGCCGGCCCGGAAGGCGAGGGCGGCCGCACCCGCCACGTCATAGAGCGCGATGGCGCCATAGGAGAGGAGGAGCAAGGCCCCGCGATCGATGAAGTCGCGCGGGCGAGGCGGGACCTGGGCGGCGATCGACTCCGCCACCCGGACACCGTCCTCGTCGCCGGCGTTGCCCCGGATCAGCACGGCCACGGCGTCGACGACCGGTGCGATCCGGGCGCCCGGGATGACGGAGGCGCGGACCGGGCCCAGCAGGGCGTTGGCTGCCTCGATCCGCCCGGAGAAGGCAGCGATGCGCGCCTGGCAGATCCACAGGATGGTCGCGGCGGGGTGGCCCGACCAGGCCTCCCCGGCCGGCGGGCCGAGGGCGTCGTACGCCGCCGCGGCGCGGATCCGCGCGCCGACCAGGGCTGCCTCCGCGGCGACGTACCGCACGGCGGACCACCACCGGGATCCCGGGTCGTCGGCGGTCGCGAGCAGCCGGTGCAGCTCCTCCTCGTCGACGGCCTCGGCTCCGGGGTCGCCGCCGGCGGCGAGGGCCGCCGCCGCGAGGCACAGGGCGCGGGCCCGGTCGTCGCCCGCCCGGGCCAGCCCGTACGACGCGTGCCGGGTCGCATCGGCGAAGTCGCCGAGCCAGAAGTCGGCGAGGGCGGCCATGCCGTACGCCGCCGCGCCGTCGTCGTCGGCCGCGGCGAGGCAGTCGCTGCGCGCGGCGTCCGGCGTCCCCTCCGCCAGATGCCGGAGCACGTCGTCGAGCAGCGTGTCGCGGTCCATGCCCGAACGTTCCCACGAGCCGTGCCCGCCCGACCACCGTCGTGCCTATGACCGTCGTGATGACGACCATCGTGATTACGACCAATCCCTACCGACGCCTCGGCTCCTGGTCGGGAAGAGTCGGACGCCGCGACAGATGGAGGAAGTGGCATGCGGTGGATGGGGATCACCGGCGGACTGGTCCTGGTGGCCGTGCTGGCGGCGGGGTGCAACGACGGTGAGGGCGCGGCCGCGAGCGACGCAACCACGCCGACCACCGTCGCCACGGCAACCGACACCGCCGAGACCGACGCCGAGACCGAGACCGACGCAGCAGCGCTCCCGGCGTTCTGCGACCTGGTGACCGCCGACCAGCTCGCCGCCGCCGTGGGGGCGGCGGTGACGACCAGCACCGGTCCCTTCGATGCCTGCGAGTTCGACCAGGAGGATCCCCGTGCGCTGAGTGGCTCACTGGGGGCGACGGACGTGCAGGCCGGCGGCGGCTACGAGAGCTACCAGTCCGGCACGAAGGGTGCGCTGGACTCGCCCGTCCGGCACGACCTCGACGGCATCGGCGACGCGGCGTACCTCGACATCGGCACCGTCGCCGGCGGCGAGAACCTGCAGGTCGCCGGGGGCGTTCTGGTCGGCCAGGTGGTCTACACGCTCAACCTCGCCCAGGGCGTGGGCCTGTCCGAGGACGAGCTCGTCGCGACCGGCGAGAAGCTGCTGCGTCTCATGGTCGAGGCCGGCTGACCCATCCACCTGCAAGGCCACCGGCAACCGGCCGGCACCGGCCGGCACACCACCCCGCAAGGAGCCCTGATGACCCTCGTCAGCAAGTCCGGCATCGCCGCCGTCGCCGTCGCCACCGGCCTGGTCCTCACCGCCGGCACCAGCGGCGCCGTCGCCGGCGCGATGATCACCGGCAAGCAGATCAAGAACAACACCGTCACCACCAAGGACATCAAGAACAACAGCCTCACCGGCGCCGACGTCGCCGACGGGTCGCTCGCGGGTGCCGATGTCGCCGACGGATCGCTCGACTCGACCGACCTCAGCCGAGCCGCGAGGTACGACGTGGCCGGAGTCCGCGCCTCGGGCCTGGTCACCCGCGGCGGCGCCCTCGCCCGCTTCCGCGGCGCGGCCGGGGTCACGGCGACGGTGACGAAGCTGGGCACGGGCATCTTCTGCATCAGGCTCGCGGGGACGCCGACGCCCGTCGACGCCACCACCGCGGTCCTCGTCGCGACGCCCAACTACCAGGACGACACCACCAGCGCGGGCTCCGAGAGCAACGCCATCATCGAGGTGTGGGCGGCCAACGAGACCGACTGCGTGGGCGGCTTCGCCGTATTCACCTACGAGCGGTCGGGCGGCAACGACGTCGCCATCAAGGACCAGGGCTTCACCTTCATGATCAACTGAGCCGGCCTCCCCGGCCGAGTACGACGAGCGACCGGCTGGGGGGCGGCCGCTCAGTCGTCGCGCCAGCTCTCGTTGACCAGCTCCGACCGGACCTCCCCGTCGAGGTCGGCCCACAGCGTGACGCCGCCGTGGTCGACCTCGTAGACCTTGAGGTAGATCCAGTGGTCGTACTCGTCGACCGGCTTCTCGACGTCGTACCTGCTGTCGCTGATCCGCCCGTCGCTGCGACCGCGGGCGTCCTGGTCCACCGCGACCAGGACGGCCGGGTCGACGTCCGCGAGGGCGAAGGGCAGCTTGTCGCCGGCCTGCTCGCCCATCCACTTCTCCAGGGTGCGACCGTCCCACTGCCACACCTCGGCGAGGTCGCCCGGCTGCGCCGGGGGCACGGTCACCTGCATCTCGTCGGTGCCGTAGCCGCGCAGCTCGAGGATCTGGGTGCTCCCGGTCTGCGCGGTCAGTGCCGCACCGAGCGCGGCGAAGCCCTCGGCGGTCGCGATCGGCTGGTAGCGCTCCTCGGCCGGCAGCGGCTCCGGCGCCGGCTCCCCACCGCTGACGGCCCGCACCAGCCCGACGGCGGCCAGCACCACCACGACCGAGCCCAGACGCTTCCGGCCCCGCCGGCCCCGCCGGCCCCGACCGTCACGTGCGCGACCGCCGCGTCCCCGCCCGCTGCTCGGCGCCGGGGACGGCGCCGGGGACGCCTCCGGCAGGGGACGTCCCGCGGCGTCCCGCGTCTCGCGCTCGACGTCATCGGTCCTCGGCCGCTGGTAGCGAGGCCACCGTCCCGAACCGCCCGAGCGTTCGCGAGGCGCCTCGCCGTTCACCAGATGCGCACCCGGTCCGCGGGGTCCAGCCACAGCCCGTCGCCGGGTGCGGTGCCGAACACCTCGTGGAACTCGTCGAGGTTACGCACGATGTTGGCGCGGAACTCCGGCGGGCTGTGCGGGTCGATGGTGAGGTACTGCTGCTCCTGCTCGAGGCGGCGCTTGGTGCGCCACACGTAGGCCCAGTTGAGGAAGAGCCTGGTGCGGTCCTCGAGCGACGCGGAGCCGCCCTGGGCGATCTCGAAGGCGGTGTGGGCGATGGTGAGGCCGCCGAGGTCGCCGATGTTCTCGCCGACGGTGAGGGCGCCGTTGACGTGCTCGCCGGGCAGGTTGCGCGGGGAGAACCCGTCGTACTGGGCGATCAGGGCCTTCGACTTGACCTCGAAGGCGGCCTTGTCGTCGGCGGTCCACCAGTCGTTGAGGTTGCCGTCGCCGTCGTACTGCGCGCCCTGGTCGTCGAAGCCGTGGCCGATCTCGTGGCCGATGACCGCGCCGATGCCGCCGTAGTTCTCGGCCTCGAGCGCGTCGGGGCTGAAGAAGGGCTTCTGCAGGATGCCGGCGGGGAAGCAGATCTCGTTGGTGCCGGGGTTGTAGTAGGCGTTGACGGTCTGCGGGAGCATGAACCACTCGTCGCGGTCGACGGGCGAGCCGATCTTGGCGAGCTGGCGGTCGGTCTCGAAGCCGGCGGCGGCCTGGGCGTTGGCGACCAGGTCGTCAGGTACGACGACCAGGGCGCCGTAGTCGCGGAAGCGCTCCGGGTAGCCGATCTTGGGCCGGAAGGTGGCGAGCTTCTCGTAGGCCCGCTCCTTGGTCTCGTCGGTCATCCAGTCCAGCTTGCTGATCGACTGGCGGTACGCGGCGAGCAGGTTGGCGACCAGGTCGTCCATCATCGCCTTGCTGGCGGGCGGGAAGTGCCGCGCGACGTACTCCTTGCCGACGGCCTCGCCCATCGCACCCTCGACGAACGAGACCGCGCGCTTCCAGCGGGCCCGCAGCTCGGGGGTCCCGGAGAGGGTGCGGCCGTAGAAGTCGAAGTTGGTCTCGACGAACGCGTCGGTGAGGTACGGCGCCGCCGAGCGCAGCACCCGCGAGAGGAACCAGTCGCGCCAGGTCTCGATGGGCGTCGCCTCGAGGACGCCCGAGAGGTGCTCGAGGTACGACGGCTGGCGCACCACGACCTCGGCGATGGTGGCGTGCGGGCCGCTGAGGAACCCGCCGAGGTTGGTGACGTAGGCGTCCCAGTCGAACGCCGGGCACAGCGCCTCGAGCTCGTCGGCGGTCAGCAGGTTGTAGGTCTTCTGGACGTCGCGCGTCTCGGCCCGCTCCCAGTGTCCCTGGGCGAGGGCGGTGTCGAGGTCGAGGATGCGCTGGGCCGCGGCCTCGGGGTCGGGGTGCGCGCCGAGGGTAAGCAGCCGGGCGAGGTAGGCGACGTAGGCGGTGCGGATCTCGGCGAACTTCTCGTCGCGGTAGTACGACTCGTCGGGCAGGCCGAGACCGCCCTGCGTCACGTGGAACAGGTAGCGGTCGGACTGACGGCTGTCGGTGTCGACGTACGAGCCGAACAGGCCGTAGCCGCCGATCCGCTCGAACTCGCCGAGGAAGGCGGCCAGGTCGCGGATGTCGCGCAGCCCGGCGACGGCGGCGATCAGCGGCTGGGCCGGCGCGAGCCCGGCGGCCTCGACCCGCTCGGTGTCCATGAAGGAGTTGAACAGGTCGGCGATCTTGCGGGCGTCCTCGTTGCCGCCCCCGTCGCCCGCGCCGGCACCGCCGTCGCCACCGGCGGACGCCGCGGCCAGCTCGGTGATGATGGCCCGCACGTCCTCCTCGGCCTGGTCGGCGAGCTGGACGAAGGGACCCCAGCTGGAGCGGTCGGAGGGGATCTCGGCCTCGGTCAGCCAGGTGCCGTTGACGTGGCCGAAGAGGTCGTCCTGCGGGCGGATGTCGAGGTCCATGCCCGGTCGGGCGTCGTCGAGGATGCTCACGGTCGTGAGCGTAGACCCGAATGAGTAATCGTTGCTCAGGACATCGGGCCCCCGCGCGGCCACGCTGGCTCCATGGTCCCCCGTCGCCACCTGCCGCTCGTCGTCGCGCTCGTCGTCACCCTGGCCCTCGTCCTCGGGCCCGCCCCGTCGTCGACGGCGGTGGCGCGCCCCACGGTCCGGGTGGCCCTGTCGGCCACCGACGTCGCCGCCGGTACGACGGTCGTCGCGACGGTGCGGGTCCGCGGCGGTGCCGCCCGCCAGCGGGTGAGCCTCCAGCGCCGGACGGGTGCCGTGTGGACGAAGGTCGCCACCCGGCGGCTGCCGCGCACGGGGGCGGTCCGCAAAGTCCGGTTCGCCGTCTCCGTCGCTCCCGGCGTGGCGACGTACCGGGTGGTGCTCGCGCGCCGGGGCGGTACGCCGGGCCGACGGGGCGCGGCGTTCACCCTCACCGGACGCACGCCGGGCGGTGCGCCGAGCGTCCCCGAGCCGCTCGCCACCCGGCTGGTCTCGCACCGCCCGGGTGGGGCGACCGCGGGTGACCAGGCTTCGACCGACGCCTCGATCTCGGCCGATGGCCGGTTCGTCGTGTTCGAGTCCACCGCCACCGACCTGCTGCCGGGTGGCAGCGGCGGGCTGTGGCAGGTCTACCTGTGGGACCGCACCACGGACGCGCTCACCCTGGTCTCGCACCGTGCCGACGGCACGCCGGGGCTGGCTTCCTCGCGCGACCCGGCGATCTCCGGTGACGGGCGGTATGTCACCTTCCAGAGCGGCGCGAACCAGCTCGGCGGGGTGAGCGGGGTGGGCCCGGACTCGCTGTGGCGCTGGGACCGCACGACCGATCTGCTCCAGCGGCTGACTCCGGACAGCCTCGACGACGGCGTCACCGACCCCGTCATCTCCGCCGACGGCTCCGCGATCGCCTTCGCGTCCACGGCCACCACCATCGCCGGACCGGGCGCGCCCGCCGCGAGCGACATCTTCCTGTGGCGCCAGGGCAGCGGCTTCACCCTGGTCTCGCACGGCGCCACCGCAGCCAACGGCGCCTCGCGGTTCCCCGCCATCTCCGCCGACGGCCTGCACGTGGCCTACGAGTCGAAGGCCTCGAACCTGGTCGGCATGCCGGGCGGCCAGGAGGACGCCAACGGCAAGAGCGACGTCTTCCTCTGGGATGCCACGATGATCGCGACCACGGAGCCGGTGCTCGTCTCGACCGCCCACGGCGGCCTGACCGCGGGCACCGGTGGCACCGAGGGCGCCTTCTGGCCGACGCTCTCCGCCGACGGGAGCCTCGTCGCCTACGAGACCGACGCCACCAACGTGCTCGCGACACCCGACGGCGACACCAACAAGGACGTCTTCCTGTGGAGCCGGGACGCGCCGGGCAGCCAGGTCCTGGTGAGCCGACCGACCGGGACCGGCCCCGGCAGCTCGAGCGCCTACAACCCCTCCATGTCCACCGACGGCAGCCGGATCGCCTTCCTCGGCCGCCCGGACGACCTCACCGGCGCCGGCACCTTCATCGGCTCCCCGATGCTCTGGACCCGCGCCACGGGCCAGTTCACCGACCTGGCCCCGGCCCTCGCCGGGGCACCGACCGGCGCCGCGCTCTCGGTGACGCTCTCGGGCTCGGGAAGCCACGCCGCCTTCAGCTCGTACGCCGCGAACCTGGTGGGTGGCGCCACCGACGCCAATGGCACCGAGGACGTCTTCGTGCGCGGACCGCTGAGCTGACCCGCCGCCGGGAGTCGACCGGGGACGAACGTCCCGATTTGGGCAGCGGACGCTCAGGACGGCTGAAGGGGCACCGATCGGGCCCTCATGACCCGCCTGCTCGCTCTCGTGCCGTGCCTCGTGCTCGGCCTGGGCCTGCTGGCGCCGACGGCCGCCGACGCCGGGACCGGTACGACGGCCGCGGCCCTGCTGCGCCCGGTCGCGCCGGACGTCGTCCCCACCCGCAAACTGGTCCAGCGCGACCTCGAGGACCGGGTCGTCCAGCTGGTCAACGAGCAGCGCGCCGGCAACGGCTGCCGGGCGCTCAAGCCGGCCAAGCAGCTGCGCAAGGCGGCCCGTCAGCACACCATCGCGATGGCGCGGGCGGGCGTGATGTCGCACCAGCTCCCCGGCGAGGCCAAGTTCTCGACCCGGATCACCAGGGCCGGCTACCGCGGGTGGCGGCTGGTCGCGGA